>NZ_CP102798.1:0-2400000 GCF_028356935.1 Lysinibacillus sp. OF-1 | reverse complement strand
TCCCACTCCATTAAAAAAAGCCCAACATACAAGGTGGCTAAATTAGGGATAGGTTATGTGCCTGAAAATCAAGGGATTTTTGCAGATTTAACGGTAGAGGAAAATATGAAGGTAGCCATGTATAAGGAAGATACTGCCACGTTAGAACGACAGCAATATGTGCTGGAGCTGTTTCCCGATTTGAAGAAGTTTTGGAAAAAGGCTGGCGGGCATTTATCAGGAGGGCAAAAGCAAATGCTGTCCATGGCAAGAGCCTTTATCAATGATAGCCAATTAATATTAATTGACGAGCCTTCCAAGGGGCTTGCGCCCATAGTGGTGGAGAAGGTGATGGAAGCGATTATGGAAATGAAAAAGAAAACGTCCATTGTTCTTGTTGAACAAAACTTTATGATGGCTAGCCGGATTGGTGATACCTATACTTTGATCGATGATGGCAGAACAGTAAATTCGGGCATGATGGAGGATTTGATTGTCAATGAAGAACTAAAACGCAAGTATTTAGGAATTGGATAAAGGGGGTGACCATCATTGGAGCTTTTCATCAATTTACTCATTAATGGCTTGGCAACAGGGATGTTGATATTTCTGCTGGCGGCAGGTTTGACGTTAATTTTTGGCTTAATGGATGTGTTGAATTTTGCGCATGGTGGATTATTTGTTTGGGGAGCCTATGCGGGAATCTTTACCTATATGTGGACAGAAAGCTTTATCGTAGGAATTATAGGTGCGCTTGTGACAGGTGCGTTACTTGGACTGCTTACAGAGAAATTGATTATTACGCCTGTTTACGGCAATCATATTCAGCAAATTTTAATTACGTTAGGGCTTATGCTCGTTTTGCAGGAATTCATCAAGGTGGTTTTTGGTCCAAATGGTGTGGCCGTAAAAACGCCGAGCTATTTAGCGGGAAGCTGGGAATTTGGTGACGTGATTATCATCAAATATCGCCTATTTATTATTGTTATAGGGTTTGTGATTTTTGGTGTTTTTCAATATATGCTGAAACGCACGAAGATTGGGTTGATCGTTCGAGCTGGTGTGCAGGATAAGGAAATGGCACAGGCTCTTGGTATTCATATTAAGCGTGTATTTCTATATGTCTTTATGGTGGGTGCGGCTCTTGCGGCACTTAGTGGAATGTTGATGGCTCCGTATTCGGGCGTCATCTATGCGGAGATGGGCATGGAGTACGCCATTTTAGGATTTATTGTCGTCGTCATTGGCGGAATGGGTAGTTTTTCAGGCTCATTGTTGGCTGCTATTTTAGTAGGGCTAGCAGGTAGCTTTATGGCTTATTATGTGCCTGTGCTATCACTAGCAGTCAATATGATTTTAATGGCCAGCGTTTTAATTTTCCGTCCACAGGGGCTGTTTACGATGCGAAAGGAGCGAACATCATGAACAAGAAAATGTCCTTACGCTCTATCGCTTTTTTCCTGTTATTGGCGATTTTTATCGTACTCCCTTTTGTCAATGATTCAAGGACGCTGCTTATTTTACTGACACAAATTTTCATTTTTGGCATACTGGCGATGAGCTATGATATTTTGCTCGGTTATACAGGAATCGTTTCCTTTGGGCACGCTATGTTTTTTGGTATTGGCGCTTACACGACAGCGGTCATGCTCAAGCAAATGGATAACACACTATTCATCTTTGTGTTGTCCATCGTGATAGGCATGGTAATAGCAGGCTTTGTTAGTTTTTTAGTAGGTTTATTAACCTTGCGCTTGAAAAGTCATTTTTTTGCGATGCTCACACTAGCCTTCTCGGGGTTATTTTTAGTAGTAGCTGAAAAGTGGCGCTCTGTCACGTATGGCAATGATGGCTTTACTTTTCGAGCACCAGATATTTTTAGAGATCGGATGACCTTCTATTTCTTTGTGTTAGCAAGCTTAGTTGTCATCTTTTTAGCGCTCCACCGTTTTGTTAACTCGCCGACAGGTCGACTACTAATTGCTGTTCGGGAAAATGAACAACGGACGAAATCATTAGGCTTTAATACCTTGCACTATAAAGTGATTGCCTCCGTTGTTGCAGGCATTGTTGCGAGCTTTGCAGGCTCCTTATATGCGATTTCTTTACGCTTCGTTAACACGAGTGTGATGGCGATGGATATTACACTCGATGCGCTATTAATGATGATTATTGGTGGGGTCGGCACTTTAGTAGGGCCATTACTAGGAGCAGCAGTGATTGAATATGCACAGCATGCATTATCAGGGCTAGCACGAGATTACCCTATTTTTGAACGTTGGATTATCTTCTTTGGGATTCTCTATATTTTAGCCGTTATCTTTTTCCCGAAAGGTATTATTGGCTCACTAAGACTGCTGTTTTGGAAATGGCGAGCAAAGCTAAAGCAAAGAAAAAAGCCCGTAGCTCTGCCCCAGGAAAAGGAGCGATTTGAATGACTGTTGGTATTGTCAGTACAGGTATCTATCTACCTCAAAATAAAATGACTTCGCAGGACATTGCGGCTCTTTCAAATATTCCAGAGGACATTATCCGTCAAAAAATGGGTATTCATGAAAAGCCAATCCCTGGTGAGCATGATCATACCGTGCAAATGGGCATATGGGCAGCACAGGATGCGATAAAAAAAGCAAATCTGGACCCGAAAGATATTGATGTGATCATCTATATGGGTGAAGAGCATAAGGAATACCCACTATGGACAGCCTCCATCAAAATGCAAGAGGAGCTTGGTGCGGTTAATGCATGGGCATTTGATGTGCAATTGCGCTGTGGCACGACGATCATGGCATTGAAAGTAGCGAAAAGTTTAATGGCATCAGATGACACAATTCATACCATTCTTTTAGCAGGTGGCTATCGCAATGTGGATTTTATCGATTACAGCAATCCACGAACGCGCTTTATGTACAATTTGGCGGCTGGTGGAGGTGCCATATTGCTACAAAAAAACTATGAAAAAAATCAGCTTTTAGAGGCGGAAATTATAACAGATGGTTCTTTCTCAGAGGATGTAGTTGTACCAGTTGGAGGTACGAAAACACCGTTAACACCATTCCATTTAACAGAAAATTTATATCAGCTTGACGTTTTGGACCCGATTGGGATGAAGGAGAGGTTAGAACAAAAATCATTAAGCCATTTTTTGAAGGTTATTCGCCGTTCTCTAGCGAAAAGTGGATACAGTGAAGAACAGCTCGACTACTTAGCGATGCTGCATATGAAAAGGTCTGCACATGATTATATTTTAGCAGAGCTTGGCTTACAGCAGGAACAGTCTATTTATTTACAAGACTATGGACATATTGGGCAAATCGATCAAATATTGTCCTTACAGCTAGCTCAGGAGCAAAATCGTATTCAAGCAGGTGCTCTTGTGACACTAGTGAGTGCAGGCATTGGCTATGTTTGGGGGGCTATCACAATACGTTGGGGATAAGGGGGAAATGGTATGTTACAAACAATTCAACTAGCAAATGGTGAGACGATGGCATATCGCAAAAGAGCTGGAGGAAGTCATCCTTTAGTGTTGGTTCATGGCAATATGACTTCCTCTAAGCATTGGGATGTGCTGATAGATGCTTTAGATGATAAATACACCATCTATGCAATCGATTTACGAGGCTTTGGAGGTTCATCCTATCATCAGCCAATCTATACCATTAAAGATTTTAGTGATGATGTTAAGCTATTTGTGGATGCGATGCAATTGCAAAGCTTTGACATGATTGGCTGGTCAACTGGCGGAGCTGTTTGTATGCAGTTTGCAGCCAATTATCCAGGTTATTGCCAGCAATTAATCTTACTGGCCTCCGCTTCTACACGTGGCTATCCATTTTATACGGATTTAGGAACAGGCGATCCAGCCTGCTTTAAGCGAGCCTATAACTATGAAGATGTACTTGTGGATACATCGAAAACAAAGCTTATCCAAGGCTTTTATGACACAAAAAACGGCGAAGGTTTACGGTCGATATGGAATGCTTTAATTTATACCCATCAGCAACCAAACGAGGAAAAATACCAAGAATATATAGAGGATATGCTAACACAGCGCAACTTAGCAGAGGTGTATCATGCACTCAATACATTTAATATAAGTGCTGTTGACAATGATGTGACAAAAGGGTCACACGAAGCTCTCCTACTCCAGATACCGATTTTAGTACTGAGAGGGGATCGTGACTTAGTTATTACAGAGGAAATGAATGCGGAATTACTGCAAGACTTAGGCAAAACGGCACAGTTTGTTAGCTTAAAAGATTGTGGACATTCACCATTGATGGATGATTTAGCACAATTAACAGCTGAAATCGAGGCTTTTTTAGAAATTGGAGGAAGACAGTATGCGTTTAAACAATAAAGTAGCCATTATTACAGGTGCAGCCAATGGCATCGGCTATGCGGCTGCCGAGCGTTTCATCGAAGAAGGGGCATGGGTATTTATCGCTGATTTCGATGAGAAGGCAGGGAATCTCGCAGCTCAACAACTAGGCGGAAACGCTATATTTATACAGGTGGATGTGGCAAGTAGAGAGAGCGTTAACCAGCTGGTGACAGCAGTGATCGAACAGGCTGGACGCATTGATATTTTAGTGAATAATGCAGGTATTACAAGAGATGCAATGCTAACAAAGATGACAGATGACCAATTTCAGCAGGTGTTAGATGTCAATTTGACAGGCGTTTTTCATTGCACACAGGAGGTCATTCCCCATATGGTGGCAGCTGGAGGTGGCAAAATCATTAATACATCATCGGTTAGTGGGGTCTATGGCAATGTTGGTCAAACGAATTATGCAGCGACGAAAGCTGCCATTGTAGGGATGACCAAAACATGGGCAAAGGAATTAGGGCGTAAAGGCATCAATGTCAATGCAGTGGCACCTGGCTTTACAGAAACAGCTATGGTCAAAAAGATGCCTGAAAATATTTTGGCTCAAATGCGGGCAATCGTGCCGTTACAACGTTTAGGAACCCCACGGGATATAGCCAATGCCTATTTGTTTTTAGCATCTGATGAGGCATCGTATGTTCATGGCCATACGCTTCATGTAGATGGCGCCATTATGATGTGATGGGGGTGTCAAGATGTTTGTTGAGCAAGAATGGATTTTAAAACGTGCCGCCTTAACGCCTCATCACATCGCCTTGATTAATCTAGCGTCAGAGGAGCAATGGACCTATCAGCAATTATCAGAGGAAATCGGCAAATGGAGTCAATTTTTCGAGCGTCAGCAGCTAAAAAAAGGCAGTAGAGTCGCAGTTTTTGCGAGAAATCATATCCAACTTTTTGCTATTCTATTTGCCTGTGGGCTACGAGGGCTTATTTATGTGCCATTAAACTGGCGATTAAGTAGAGAGGAATTAACACAAATTTTGGAGGATGCGACCCCTTCCATTCTCTTGTATGAAGAAGAGAGTCATTGTTCTTTGGTGGTAGAAAAAATGTTTCCACTTCATCTCATCAAGCACGAGAAGGCAACGCTACCAAGTAGGCAAGACGTGGACTTGAATGATCCATGGCTAATGATTTATACCGGAGGCACAACAGGTCGTCCAAAGGGTGTTGTGCTATCCTTTCAGTCGGTCAATTGGAACGCAATCAATACAATTATTAGCTGGGGTTTACAGGAGAAAGATCGGACATTAAATTATATGCCGATGTTTCATACAGGTGGCTTAAATGCTTTATGCATACCTCTTCTTATGGTGGGAGGAACCGTCATCATTGGCGATAAGTTTGAAGCGGAAGCCGCACTGCGGGCAACGAATCAATATCAAACGACGATTTCCCTTTTTGTCCCAACGATGTATCAAGCGATGATTGCTACGGAATACTTTCGAGAAAATCATTTCCCCTCGATGAACGTATTTTTATCTGGTGGTGCCCCATGCCCACATCCCATTTATGATGTCTTTCATAAAAAGGGGTTATTCTTTAAGGAGGGCTATGGCTTAACAGAGGCGGGACCTAATAATTTTTATATTGCAAGAGAAGATGCTTACGCGAAAAAAGGGGCTGTTGGGAAAAGCATGCAGTTTAATGAGGCGAAAATCATTAATCAAGCTGGGCAAAGTTGTGCACCTCGTGAAGTGGGCGAGCTGCTAGTAAGAGGTAAGCATATGTTCCGTTTTTATTGGAATAACAAGCAAGAAACCGCCAATATCCTACAAGATGGCTGGTTAAAAACAGGTGATTTGGCGATGATGGATGAGGATGGTGATTTTTATATCGTCGGTCGTAGAAAAGAGATGATTATCTCCGGTGGTGAAAATGTCTACCCTCAGGAAGTGGAGCAATGTATGCTGCAGCATCCGGACGTACAGGAGGTTGCCGTGATTGGTGTAGCAGACAATTATTGGGGTGAGATTGTAACCGCATTTATTGTTTGTTGTCATCAAGTAGCGACTATCTTAGATGAGCTCAACGAACTGTGTCATCAACAATTAGGACGTTATAAGATTCCGAAACAAATCATTTTTTTAGACCAACTACCGAAAACAAGTGTTGGTAAAATTGATAAAAAGGCATTGCATAGGCTAGTCGATTCCACCTGCTAAGTATGATGAGTCTCTCTTAAATAAGAATTAAAAGTGAGGAACAAATGAATGGCACACGCATTAGTTATTGGTGGGACAGGAATGTTAGCTGACACAACCCTTTGGTTAGTAAAGAACGGATATGACGTTTCGGTAATTGGACGTAATGCCAATCGAATGGAATGTTTCATAAGTAAATCATCAAATCCATCACGTGTCACACCAATTTTAGTTGATTATCTTGATATAGCCTTAAAGAGAAGCTAGAAGAAACGATAGCGCATAATGGACCCATTGAATTGGTCATTGCTTGGATTCACTCCTATGCTGAAACTGTATTAGAGAGCATAGCTAGTGAAATTTCAGGAATATGGATATTAGGCAGTAGCGCTAATCTAAATGAAATCAAAGATAAAATCCATCTACTTGAGATCACTCACTATCGTCAAGTCCAGCTAGGTTTCATAATGGAAAACGGTCAGTCAAGATGGCTTACACATAAGGAAATTTCACAGGGAGTCATCGATGCTATTCAGTATGATCGATCTATCAATATCGTTGGCACGCTACAGCCTTGGGAACAACGCCCGTTATAAATAGGAAATAACCTTCGTCCAACTAGTGTGACGAAGGTTATTATTTTTTATCATCATAAACGATTGTGTTGAAAAGCATTTAGATGTCATATGGGATGTAAAATAATATCCCATATTTTTACACAAAAAATGCATTGTTTTTGATTCAAATAGTGGCGTACTAAGCTTTTAGAAGAATGCATGTTCATCTTAGGGCTCTTACTTTTGATTTCCTTAGACAGATTTTTCTTGTAAGCTTACCCTAATTTTTTCGCATCTCTTCCCATCAGACCAACATATCAGTAAAATAGAGAAGGTTAGGGGGATTGCATGTGAAAGATCAACGCTTTAAAATAGCGCATCGAGAGGCGCTTATTGGGATAGGACTAGTCCTTGTCAACTTTACGATTTGGTTTGGCTTTGCCTATGGATTAGGTTCGGGAGACCCCAAAAATTATTCATATGTCTTTGGTTTCCCTGCTTGGTTTTTCTATAGCTGTATTGCAGGGACAGGCTTTATGATCCTACTCATCTGGATTGTAATGAAGCTCTTCTTCAAAGAGGTGCCATTTGATGATGAGGAGGGGGATCGCTAATGCATTGGCAAGTTGTATTTCCATTGCTATTATTTTTAATTATTATTTTCGGAATTGGTGTTTGGTCCAATAAGCATATTCGGTCCTCTAATTCTTTCTTACAGGAGTATTTTCTTGGTGGTCGTGAAATGGGTGGTTTTATCCTGGCGATGACGATGATTGCTACATACGGCAGTGCGAGCAGCTTTATCGGAGGACCTGGTGTGGCCTATACGAAAGGGCTTGGCTGGGTGTTATTGGCAATGGCACAGCTGCCTGCAGGTTATTTTGTACTGATGATTTTAGGCAAGAAATTTGCTATTATCGCTCGTCGTTACCAAGCTATTACGTTAATCGATTTTTTACGAGAGCGCTACAAAAGCCATGTCATTGTCATTTTATCAGCCATTAGTATCATTGTTTTTCTATTTTCGGCTATGATGGCGCAATGGGTAGGTGGTGCACGCTTAATTGAGTCATTAACAGGCCTAAAATACACAACGGCACTATTTATTTTTGCGATTTCGGTGCTAGTGTATGTCATTATTGGTGGTTTCCGAGCTGTTGCTTTAACGGATACTGTGCAAGGTTCGATTATGGTCGTTGGCACAATTATTCTATTAATCGGTACTATTATTGCAGGTGGTGGCATCGATAATATTATGGCCTCACTTGTCGCTGAAAATCCTAATTTTGTGTCACCATTTGGAGCGCAAGGAGATTTAACACCATTGTATGTTTCGACATTTTGGATTTTAATTGGTGTAGGGGTTGTAGGGCTTCCGCAAATTGCTGTCCGTGCCATGAGCTATAAGGATTCTAAAAGTATGCACTTAGCCATCATTATTGGTACGATTGCCATCGGGACAATCATGTTTGGCATGCATTTAATTGGGGTATTAGCACGACCTGTCTTACCTGGCATTGAGATTGGTGATAAAGTAATGCCGCTTCTGACATTAAAGGTATTGCCACCATTTTTAGCGGGGATCGTCTTAGCTGCGCCAATGGCTGCTACCATGTCAACTGTCAATGCTCTGCTTATGCTGGTCAGCTCCACGGTTGTCAAAGACATTTATTTAAATTACATGAAGCCACAAGCTAGTGATGCAGAGATTAAACGTGCAAGCTTTGTTGTGACAACGGTTATTGGCTTAGCTGTTATTATCTTTGCGCTCAACCCACCCGATTTATTAGTGTGGTTGAATTTATTTGCTTTTGGTGGGCTAGAGGCTGTCTTTATCTGGACAGTAGTTTTAGGATTGTATTGGAAAAAAGCCAATAAATATGGTGCGATGGCGTCCATGATTACAGGCATGTCCTTGTATATTATCATTGATCGCTTTTATCCTTCCGTCTTTGGTATGCACACGGTTACGATTCCCATTGTTGCATCCTTCATTATTTTTATTCTCGTTAGCTTAGCCACAAGTCATAAATTCAAAAATGAGCAACTCATGATTTAAATCAAAGAACGCCGCAGATACAAGTCTGTGGCGTTTTTGTGTTTAATGAATCATAAAATCATAGGCATTTTTCGCAAGCAATGTCACTGTCACTACGATAAAGAGCGTACGAACAAAACCGCTTCCTTTTTTGATCGCCATTCGGGAACCAAGCATAGCGCCACCAATTTGAGCAATGCCCATCACGAAGCCATAAACAAAATGGATTTGACCTAAGTAGGCGAACATACAAAGGCCTGCCACGTTACTTGCCAAATTTAAAAACTTTGCATTTCCTGCCGCCTTTAAAAAATCAAAGCCTATCAACAAGAAGCTAAAGATTAAAAAAGAGCCTGTACCAGGTCCAAGAAACCCATCATAAAAACCAATGCCAAATAATAATCCCATAAATAATAGTAAGTGGGTTCTAGAGAGAGTTTTTACGCTAGAGACAGAGCCCCAATCCTTTTTGAAAATTGTATAAACCGCAACGGCTGCCAGCATCACGAGCATTAATGGCTTTAGTAATGCTGGATTGATTAAATGCACGGTCCATGCACCAAATAAGGAGCCGACAAAGGCAAGCGGGAAATATTTGAGAACGGATCGTATTTCAAGCTGACCAGAACGATAAAAGGAAATGGAAGATGTCAGTGAGCCCATTGTCCCGGCAAGTTTATTGGTTGCAACAGCAGCGGCTGGATTGAGGCCAGCAAACAATAAAGCTGGCAATGAAATTAAACCGCCCCCTCCCACTACAGAGTCGACAAAAGCCGCCAGAAATCCAAATGAAATTAACAGGATAAGAATATGTACATCGACTTCAAAAAACATAATACACCTCTTTAAAATTAGTTACTACTGAAATAGTAACTAATTTTAATTACGCTGTAAACCCTCATTTTTTCATTGGCAAATCTTCACAACAGTAGCCTATAATAAAGATAATGGAGGGATTACATGGAGGAATTAATCGCCCAGTTGAAAGACATGGGCTTTACAGAATATGAAGCAAAGGCCTATACGGCACTTGTGCAGCAAAGTCATGTTAGTGCCTATCAGGTCAGTAAAAATTCTGGTATACCACGCGCAAGAATTTATGATATTTTAAACGTCCTTGTAGAAAAGGGAATTGTGCTAAAAGAAGAAACGGCTGAACAAACGACCTATGCGGCTATGCCTGTGTCTGTGTTTTTACAGCAAATGCAGCAGCGCTGGCAATCGAATTTTACATCCATGAGTACGAAATTAGAAAAATTAGAGGAAAAAGTGCAGGAAGTGGAGCCAAAAGTAGTCATGCTAAAGGGCAAGGAGGCGATCATCAACTATTGCCAGTCACTTTTAAAAAAAGCCAAGAAAAAAGTGATTCTATCGATGTGGGAAGATATGTATGATACTTTAAGGGGAGATATTCAAGAAGTGGCACAGCATGTTCCTATTCATGGTATTACCCTATATGTAGGGGAACAGCTAGAGTCGATTGACCAGCATAGAGCTACACACTACACGAAAAAAACGTCTACACCACATTGGTTTATTTTATCGGTAGATGGTCAGGAAATGATTTATGGTCACTCTCCATCTACGCAAGAAATGGCCTTTATCACCAATGACCCTGTCCATATTTATTTGTTAGAGGATTATGTTTGGCATGACGTCCTTATCAATCGATTGGTAAAACGTGATGATCAGGAATTAGAAGACTGGATTGCTAAGGAGCGTAAAGCTTTTTTCTTAGAATAGTCATAAGGGAAGGGGAGTAACGTGAAAAAATTCGTGTTGCTAGGTTTAATGAGCTTATTAATGTTAGGAGCATGTAACGCTAAAACGCCTACCAAATCACTAATGATTCATGAGGTAACTGTCGTTCCAGACAATATTCAACAAAAAATTGAGGCTAATGATAAGATTCAATTATTGTATGAAGATGACTCTACGTATTATCTTGTTTATTATTCGAAAGGGAATGTGCTGGCAAGTATTGCGGCTGAAGAAAACAGTCAAGTCATCCAACTGAAAGAAGGTAGCGAGCAACGAAAAGAGGCTCAACCCTATGTATATAAAATCATTACCAAAGATCCTGAGCTAGACACGATTGATTTGCGAATAAACGGCGAGAGTACGCCAATAGATCGCGTAACCTCTATATAAGACAAAAACCGAAATCCCATTAAATGAGATTTCGGTTTCTTTACAAGATATCTTAATAAAAGACTTTCTCTACATTGTATTTGGAGCGGAAAGTGTTAATCGCATATGTTTCGTAAATTTCACGTTCCATTGGATCTTCTACTTCATAGACCTCAATTTTGAACACTTCATCACGATGATTTTTCATCGGAGATACATTGTCCTCGAAATGCTTTTTAATACGTTGACGAATTTTACGTGCTTTGCCGACAAATAATAGCTCATTCTTGTCATTATAGAATAAAAAAATGCCGCCTTTATCACGTGTGATTTTATGGAAGTCAATAAAACCAAAGTATGGTGTGATAGGCACATCACCAGGTTTTACTTCTTGTTCACGTTGACGGATGACTACATCAGGTTTTGGAAATTCAATTTTAATCAAAGTATTCACGTTCCTCTCTGTTACTAAAGTTATATGGTAACATAAATACGGCATGTTTACCATAAATTTTAAATGTAGAAACACTACTTATAGCAAGCTTAGTGTACATCAAATAAACGAGGAACATGCATTTGAATCACAAAATATTCTATGAATTATTGATATTCTAACTAATTCATGCTACAATTCGATGTAATTAAATAATCTTATCAAGAGAAGCTGAGGGATTTGGCCCGATGACGCTTCAGCAACCTCTAACAATTGTTAGAAAGGTGCTAATTCCAGCGAAGGATTTTTCCTTTGAGAGATAAGAGTGGACGTGAAAAAATCCTTCTCATTCTATCTCGTATGGAATGAGGAGGATTTTTTAATTTGTCAGCAAGGTTTGCTAAAAGAGAGTGATCAAAGAGAGGGGAACGCAAGATGCCAATTAATATTCCGAAAAATTTACCAGCTGGAGAACATTTACGTGAGGAAAAAATCTTCGTCATGGAAGAGGACCGTGCGAAAACACAGCAAATTCGTCCGTTAAACATATTAATATTGAATTTAATGCCTGAAAAAGAAAAAACGGAGCTTCAATTACTACGTTTATTAGGGAATACACCGCTACAGGTAAATATCACCTTTTTAAATACGGCCACACATGAGTCGAAAAACGTCAGTAAATCACATTTACAGCTATTTTACACAACGTTCAACCAGATTCGTCACCGTCGCTATGACGGAATGATTATTACGGGAGCACCTGTAGAAAAAATGGCCTTTGAAGAAGTTAACTATTGGCGGGAAATTTCAGAAATTATGGACTGGTCCAAAAAGAATGTGACATCCGTTTTACATATCTGTTGGGGGGCACAGGCGGCACTGTATCATCATTATGGGATAGGAAAGGTAGAACTTTCAGCTAAATGCTCAGGTGTCTATTCCCATGTAATCACCGATTTAACAGTGGATTTAGTACGGGGCTTCAGTGATTTATTTACCGCTCCACATTCACGCTATACTTCTGTTTCGATCGACGAGGTTCGCAATCATCCAGACTTACGATTATTATCCTATTCAGAGGATGCGGGTGTGTTCATCGTCCAATCAAAAGATAATAAAAACATTATGATTACAGGGCATCTGGAGTATGATGCGACAACATTAGCCGATGAATATAGCCGTGATGTCGCAAAGGGCATAGATATCGCTGTTCCTGTGAATTACTTCCCGAATGATGATCCATCACAGGAGCCAATGAATACATGGCGTGCCCATACGCATTTATTATTCTCTAACTGGTTGAACTACTATGTTTACCAAGAAACACCATACGAATGGGATTTTGTAGATGAAATTGAATATCATATTTAATTAATAAAAAGTCTAATTTCTTTTCTCACCATAAAAGAAATTAGACTTTTTGATTGTCATTCGTTGTTTCTGTATTAGGCGTTTCGGTACTTTGAGCTTTGGTTTTGCGATTTCGTATAACTGCGACAATCAATAAAAGTATCGGTAATAAAATGGTGATTATAAAAGAAAAGATTGGCCAAATTTCATTATTGTAATTGGTTGAATGTACAATGTCTGGATGAATAATTTGAGAAAGCCCAATGACAATTAGACCCATCGGTAATATGAGAGGACGATGATCCTTGATTTTTAAAATTTGCGCAAGACCGACAACAGTCGTATAGAAATACATAAATGTGCGAATATAAATAGATGAAATCCACATAAAGGCCATGATGATTTCAATGCGCTGCAAAAAATTCCCTATCGATATTCTTTGCGCTAAGGCATAGCTAGGAAATGTTCTAGATGACGTATTCTCAGGTCCTAAAACAAGAATCGATAGCACAATCAACGTAATTAAGACGATGCCACCGAGGATTGTCCCAAAATATAACCCTTTCTGTGCAGATGGCTGTACATTGACACCAGCAGGATACAGTATTAATAACACCAGTAATGGAAAGGAAAAGATACTCATAAAGCGTGCAATACTATAAAGCATAGATGTTTTGGTTGCTTCTAATAAGGGTTGAATGTTCTCAAAATGTATTTGAGGCGTAATACAAACCATAAAAAAAATAAAAATAAAGACAAATGCTGGAAAGATGATTTCTGCTGAACGAGCAAAGGTCTCAATGCCTAAATAGGCAGCGTACATAATGATAATACTAAACATTAAGGCAAATGCTAATGTCGGAGTCTCCGGCATGACTTCGGTTTTCATAAAAATACCGATAAAATAGAGTAATTCTCCAGCGGATAGAAAGGTTAAGATTAGGAAACAACTGGCTGTGATTTTTCCAAAAAAACGACCAAGAATTTTTTCATTTGCCTCTACAAAATTAAGTGACGGTGTTTGGTTGGCAAGTGTTAAAAATAATTTAACGGCCAGCAGGCTAAGGACAACTCCAATGCAGGCGGCAATCCATGCATCTTGCTTAGCGGCACCCGTAATACTAGAAGGGATAATTAAAATTGCCGTTCCGATAGAATAGAGGAATGTAATGATTGTAAATTGTCTTGAACTAATAATCTCTTTTTCCATCGAGCAACCCTCCATTTTTTATCCTTCTATCTATTTTGTTAATGACACAATATAATCTTTAATTGGTGTAAAGATAAAGGTAATCAAATCCAATGGGCTTGGAATATGGATTTTTAGCGCATTTCCCATATTCAAAGCCGTTCCGATGAGAAGCAAAATAGAAAATACGACAATGGTTTTTGAATCATGCTGCTTTTTTAGCTTTGGTATAAAAATAAGTGCTAGGATCATTGAAATGATAAAGATGGCTACAGCTAGCACCATTTCGTTACTCCTCCTTTGGCTTGTTTAATAATGAATTTTGCATCGTACCTAAACCTTGTGTCGTTACTTTCACTTGCACATCTACCGCCAAATCTGGAAAGATGGAAGCCCACTCATCCTTAATTTTTTTCCACTGTTTTGGATCTGCACGATGTAAGGCATCACCGAAACCAAACACATCAACCTCATATTGCTGTTGTATTTTCTCCAATGTTTTTTGAATTCGTTCATCAATGCCCTTAGCTGTTTTTTTATTGACATAATCAATGGATTTATTTTTTGTAAGATCGATATCACATTCGACCTCTCCTATGTTCTGCTCAACATTAATACGGACATCAATTTTCGGCATTCCGTTATCAAAAGACCCTTTCACTTTTGTTGTGGATTGAGTGATTTCAGATGATAGAGTTCCTTTCTTTGGGCAGGCTATGATTTCGATCGTACTCTGTATTTTATCATTCAGGAAACTAACGCTTTTACTTTCTCCCTCAGTCAATAGCCCAATATATTTATCCCCTTTAAAGACCGCTAATCCTGCATACTGCAACAGCACAGGCGTTTTAACTCGTTGCACATTTGTTTGATCTACACCTAATTTCTTATCACCATGTACTTCAATAGCAGTAATTAATGCCCCTTTATGTTTATTCGTTAATGTATTGACTAACTCATCTATATTGACAGCTATTGTGGCGCCCCAAGCTTTTTCAGAGACATCAAGGGAATTTAACATTTTATTAGCGGGTATCTTTTCAATGGGCGTTAGTACATTTAACACTTCCTTCGCTGTCGCTTCATGAGACATAATGACATCAAAATCCTTACGAAATTCATGGTCCCTTACAATTAAATCAAGTGAATCACTAATTCCTTCTTTTGCTAGATCTTCCCCTAAAACAACCACTTGAAGATGGGCAAAATACGGTTTTCGGGCAGCGTTGGTTGTCATTTTTCGAATTGCCTCAAAGATGGTCTCGCCTCTCGAATGATAGCTAACGACAGGAGAGCGTTGCGTGGAAGCCTGTCGCATCGAAATTTCACTTGGATCAACAATTTGAACGGTAATCTCATATTCTTCGTCTATTTTGTCAATACCCAGTGCTACGACAATGGCTAATTCATTTAATTCACGCTTACTCCAGCAGCCACTTAACAGTAAAGTGAGGATACATAGTAAGCAAATCACTTTTATTTTTGCCATATTCCATTCCTCATTTATCCAGTAGTTATTTCCTGCCCTTTACATTGACATATTTATGTCCTCTAACAATATTTTTTTGATTAACTAAACGAGGTCGTGTTAGTAACTTTCTACGAGGGAACAAAAGAAAGGCATCCTTTTGATCCTTTAAAACTAACGGTGCAAATGGACTTAAATAAGGTACACCAAATGAACGAATACTACATAAATGGAGAATAATGACCATAATACCGAACATAACACCAAATAAACCAAACATAGCTGCTAAAATCATTAATGGGAAACGTAACACACGAATCGTATTCGACAAACCGTAGGCAGGGAAAAGAAAACTACAAATTGCTGTTAAAGCTACAATAATGACCATTACAGCAGATACCACACCCGCATCAACTGCCGCCTGACCAATAACTAAAGTACCGACAATAGACACCGCTGGGCCGATTGTTCTAGGCATACGAAGCCCAGCCTCCCTTAATACCTCAAAGGCAATCTCCATAATGAGTGCCTCCACAACTGCGGGGAAGGGAACGCCTTCTCTTTGTGAAGCAATACTAATCAACATTGGTGTTGGCAGCATTTCCTGGTGAAAGGTAGTTATAGCCACATATAAGGATGGCGCGACTAATGCCAGACCGATGCCAAAAAAGCGAAGTATGCGTACAAGTGAGCTAATCATCCAATGCTGATAATAATCCTCCGCTGATTGCAAAAAGGATGTAAATAACGCTGGTACTACTAAGACAAAGGGAGTACCATCAACTAGAATCGCCACTTTGCCATCTAATAATTCACCAGCGATAACATCTGGACGTTCTGAATTGTAAACTGTTGGAAACATAGAGTTTTTAGAGTCTTGAATAAAATCCTCTATATAGCCACTTTCCAGTATGCCATCGATATTAATGCGGTCTAATCGGGCTAATACCTCTGCGACGATTTTGTCACTGGCAATGCCATTTATATACATAACCGCTACATCTGTTTGTGTCACATCACCGATAACTCGTGACTTTATCCAGAGATTCGGGCTTTTTATTTTGCGACGGATGAGCGCTGTATTGGTACGTATGGTTTCTGTAAAGGATTCCCGAGGACCTCGAATAACAGATTCAGTTGATGGCTCTGTAACGGCTCGATCCTTTGCACTTCTGGTACTTGTCACAATCCCTTCTGCAAACCCATCTAATAAAATAACCGTTTCCCCATTGAGAATGGCATTGTAGAGTGTTGTGAAATGCTCGATATTCGACACATCCCCAACTGTTAAATAGGAGTTTCGTACATATTGATTAATGGTCGTTATTTCAATGTCTTGTTCTTCCTCGATATTTGCCATAAGCTTATCAATAACAGAATCGGAGATTGTCGTTTTATCTGACAAGCCATCAATCGAAATGATAGCGATGTTATGAGGGGTAGATTCACCAATTGTGATTTCACGTATGATGATGTCATTACTGTGACCAAGCGCCTGTTCAATGATTTTTTTATTTTTAGCTAGGGATGTATACAACAAATCGTTTGTATGGGATGGGGAGGTATCGATATTGTTAGACATAGACATGTGTTTTCCTCCTCAAATATACGCTCATTATTTATAGAGTGGACAATTTTTTGGAGAGATAAACGAGGTGAGGGTGAAAATCTAACTATTGGCATGATGGAGCCAAATAAAAAAACAGTCTATCCTTTCATGGACTGAAAGGATAGACTGTTTTATGTACGATAGTCATATTGCAATTCATCATTACTAGCATCAACGTCAACATGTAAGTTGTGATCGTTAAAGAACCAGAGATCTTTCTCATCAATGTAATAGGTTACATCATCAACCACTGTCTGTACGCCTATAGCAATAGGTTCTTCACGAGTCATGCCAAGTGAAAAACCTTCATGAAAAGGACTAGAGCCACCATAGCGTGCATAAAAACGAATCGTATCACCTGGTTCTACTTCCATTTCGTGTTTGAACCACTGGAGTGCTTCATCTGTCAATGCAATGTTCATTTCGAATGCTCCTCTCTTCCTAAAGCCATTTTACCTTTGGCTCAGTGCCGTTTTTAATACGTGTAATATTGGCACGGTGACGATAAATAATAAAGGTAAATAAAAAGGCTACCAAGATGCCTAATGCAAAGTCACCCGTAACAAAATAATAAACGATTGCATAGATAAGTGCTACTAAAGCGGCTATCATCGATGTTAGGCTGACGATCTTTGTGATTTTTAATGTCACAATAAAGGTAATAAATAATAGGACAAAGAGTGGCCACGAATAGCCTAATAAAACACCTGCGGATGTTGCCACTGCTTTTCCACCACGGAAATTGGCGAAGATCGGAAACATATGACCGATTACGGCAACAAGACCAAGTAATAAGGGATGCAGTGTGCTGTCAGAGAAAACGGGAAGTGCTACTAATAAAACCGCAGCTGTTCCTTTGAGCACATCCATTACGGTTACAACAATACCTGCTTTTTTCCCTAATGTTCGGAATGTGTTGGTTGCACCAAGATTACCGCTCCCGTGTTCACGAATATCGGTATTATAAAAAATTTTACCTATCCATAATCCAGAAGGTATAGAGCCGATTAGATAAGCACATAAAATAATAAGTCCATTGATCATAGCTGGACTCCTTTCATTCATAGTCCATCACTTGGTACTAATAGTTTGTAACAAGTATTTTACACTTTTTCTTGCTAATCTACAATGTTATGAAGGAGATTTCATTAGGAGCCTTGAATTCAATACAAAAGAAAACCTATTAATAAGGGGTAGGCTTTCAGACATGAGATTCTAGAAAGTGAAAAAAAGCCTTTATAAAAATATAGGCAAAAAGGCAATTTTGTCAATCCTTCATTCCTTTGGTAGAATAGAAGTCTAACTTTATCCAGTTTAACCGTAATAAACATTGTAGCGTTTACACTGAACTAGATTCTATGTATGCTGAAACTAAATCGGCTACTATGCGTCAAACGTTTATGGATACTAGTAGCAGTCTGCCCTGCTTAAATACCAATTTTAAGCAACTGTTGCAGATGTTTACTATTGATAAAGATGATCAAAACTGTGAGCAAATTTTAAAAATTTAATGGACCTGTCGCTAGCTATTGACAGGAAATGCTATTATTATTAGGATGAGAACATAAATAGAACATGCGTTTGTTTTTTGGAGGGGAATTTTTTGACGAATAAACAGTCAACTAGCGTTTATAATGATGACGCTATACAAGTATTAGAAGGATTAGAAGCGGTACGCAAACGACCTGGCATGTATATCGGTTCAACGGATGGCCGTGGACTTCATCACCTTGTGTATGAAATCGTAGATAATGCGGTGGATGAAGCACTGGCCGGCTTTGGATCTCATATTATTGTCACAATTCATAAGGATCAAAGTATGAGTGTGCGCGACTTTGGCCGTGGGATGCCAACAGGTATGCATAAAATGGGTAAACCTACCCCTGAAATTATTTTTACGGTGCTACACGCAGGTGGTAAATTTGGACAAGGTGGTTATAAAACAAGTGGTGGCTTGCATGGTGTAGGTTCCTCTGTAGTTAATGCACTATCAACATTTTTAGAGGTGACGATTCATCGTGATGGTAAAAAGTATCGTCAGCGCTTCGAGCATGGTGGACATCCTGTCACAACACTTGAAGAAATTGGGCAAACGAAGCAAACAGGTACACTTGTTCATTTCCTACCAGACGAAACGATTTTTTCTGTCACAAAATTCAATTATGATACGTTAGCAGAACGTTTACGTGAATCAGCCTTTTTATTAAAGGGCTTAAAAATTGAATTAATCGATGAGCGCGAGGAAGGCAAACAAGATGTATTCTTTTATGAGAATGGCATTGAAGCTTTCGTTGCGTATTTGAATGAAGAAAAGGATGTTCTTCATCCTGTGAAATATGTAGAAGGCATACAAGATGATATTGAAGTAGAATTCGCTTTCCAATATAACGATGGTTATTCAGAAACGATTTTGTCATTCGTTAATAATGTACGTACTCGTGATGGCGGCACACATGAAACGGGTGCAAAAGCGGCATTGACGCGTGTATTTAATGAATATGCAAGAAAAATCGGCTTGCTAAAGGACAAGGATAAAAACCTTGAAGGGACAGATATTCGTGAGGGTTTAGCAGCAATTGTGTCTGTTCGTATTCCAGAGCATTTATTACAATTTGAAGGACAAACCAAGGGCAAGCTTGGTACAAGTGAGGCTCGTTCTGCCGTAGATAGCGTAGTGTCTGAGCAAATTTTGTATGTGCTAGAGGAAAATGCAGAGTTATCGGCTTCTCTTGTACGTAAAGCAATCCGTGCGCAGCAAGTAAGAGAAGCGGCTCGTAAAGCGCGTGAGGACGCTCGGAATGGCAAGAAAAGCAAAAAAGGTAGTACGATTCTATCAGGCAAATTAACACCAGCTCAGTCTCGCAATGCGGCCAAGAATGAGTTGTATTTAGTTGAGGGTGATTCTGCGGGTGGTTCTGCCAAACAAGGTCGTGATCGTACATTCCAAGCGATTTTGCCTTTGCGCGGTAAGGTCATCAACACAGAAAAAGCCAAGCTACAGGACATTATGAAAAACGAAGAAATTTCAACAATTATCCATGCGATTGGAGCAGGTGTTGGCACGGATTTTGCTGTGGAGGATTCAGCCTACGATAAAGTAGTGATTATGACCGATGCGGATACGGACGGGGCACATATTCAAGTCTTGCTCTTAACGTTCTTCTATCGTTATATGCGTCCACTCATTGAAGGAGGCAAAGTCTATATCGCTTTACCACCACTTTATAAGGTATCAAAAGGTACTGGTAAAAAAGAAGTGATTGAATATGCTTGGACAGAAAACGATTTACAAAAGGCCATCCAGAAAGTTGGAAAGGGTTACATATTGCAGCGCTATAAAGGTCTTGGTGAGATGAATGCTGACCAGCTATGGGATACGACAATGAACCCTGAAACACGGACATTAATTCGTGTCACAATCGAGGATGGTGCACGTGCAGAGAGACGTGTCACGACGTTAATGGGTGATAAAGTAGAACCGCGTCGTAAATGGATCGAAGCCAATGTTGACTTCGGTATGGAGGATGATTCAAATATTTTAGAAAATGAATTCATCCAACAAGAGGAGGACCAAGCATGAGTAGTACAGAAAAGTTTCAAGATTTACCGCTAGAAGAAGTGATGGGTGATCGTTTTGGTCGCTATAGTAAATATATTATTCAAGACCGCGCGTTGCCTGATGCACGTGACGGTCTTAAACCAGTACAGCGTCGTATTTTATATGCAATGTTTACAGAAGGCAATACACAGGATAAACCGTTTCGAAAATCCGCAAAAACTGTCGGGAACGTAATCGGTAATTACCATCCGCACGGTGATAGCTCTGTTTATGAAGCAATGGTACGTATGAGTCAGGACTGGAAGGCACGTCATATGCTTATTGAGATGCATGGTAACAATGGTTCGGTTGATGGTGATCCTCCAGCTGCGATGCGTTATACAGAGGCGAGACTGTCTGCTATTGCTGGTGAAATGCTACGAGATATTGGCAAGAAAACGGTCGAGTTTGTACCAAACTTTGATGATCAAGATATGGAGCCGACTGTTTTACCTGCACGTTTTCCAAACTTACTAGTCAATGGCTCTACAGGGATTTCGGCTGGCTATGCAACAGATATTCCCCCGCATGCGCTAGATGAAGTGCTAGATGCTGTGTTAATGCGCTTAGACAAGCCGAACGTGACAGTAGATGAATTAATGACTGTGATTAAAGGGCCGGATTTCCCGACAGGTGGGATTATCCAAGGGGTAGATGGCATCAAAAAGGCTTATGAAACAGGTCGAGGTAAAATCATTGTCCGTGCGCAAGCCGTAGTAGAACCGATCAAGGGTGGCAAAGAGCAAATTGTCATCACGGAATTACCATATGATGTGAATAAAGCGAATCTTGTGAAAAAAATTGATGAGCAACGTGTAGATAAACGTTTAGAGGGTATTGCGGAAATCCGAGATGAATCAGACCGTACAGGCTTACGTGTTGTAATTGAGCTGAAAAAGGATGTTCCGGGAAAAGGAATCTTACAATACCTATTTAAAACAACAGATTTACAGGTAGCTTATAATTTTAATATGATTGCTATTCATAATCGTCGTCCAACGATGATGACATTGCCATTATTGCTAGATGCCTATATTGCGCATCAAAAAGAAGTGGTGACGAACCGTTCGATTTATGATTTACAAAAGGCAAAGGATCGTTCTCATATTGTAGAAGGGTTAATAAAAGCACTCTCCATTTTAGATGAAGTGATTGCGACAATCCGTTCTTCTAACGATAAGAAGGATGCGAAGCTTAATTTACAAGCGAAGTTTGATTTTACAGAGGTACAAGCCGAGGCGATCGTTAGCTTACAATTATATCGTTTAACGAATACAGACATTACAGAGCTTCGTCAAGAACAAGACGAGTTAAATAAGTTGATTGCGAAGCTAGAAGGAATTTTACAAAGTGAAGCCAAGCTTGTACGTGTCATTAAACAAGAGTTACTAGAGATTAAGAAACGCTTCACAGAGCCACGTCGCTCGAAAATTGAGCAGGAAATAGAAGAAATTAAAATTACGCTAGATGTCCTTGTGCCAAGTGAAGAGGTTGTGGTGACGGTGACAAAGGATGGCTATATTAAACGTACATCCACACGTTCACATGCCGCTTCCAATGGTCAGGATTTTGCGATGAAGGATTCGGATTACTTATTGTATGAAGCAACCTTAAATACACAGCATCATCTGTTACTGTTCACAAATCGAGGCAATTATATTTACCAGCCTGTTCATGAGCTACCTGATATTCGCTGGAAGGATCTTGGACAGCATATTTCAAGTATTGTGCCAACAGGGGAAGATGAGTCTATTATTGCAGTGTATGGCTTTGAAACATTCGAACAGCCAAATACGTATATTTTAACAGCTACAAAAGATGGTCAAATTAAACGCTCCCCACTGGCAGATTATGCGGTGACGCGTTATTCGAAGCCAATAAAAACAATGAATGTTAAAGCGGGCGATGCGATGATCTTTGCATCGTTTGTGACAGATGATGTGGAACTGATGTTAACAACGGATACAGCCTATGCGATTCGTTTCCCACTGGAAGAATTACCAGTTACAGGGGTGAAAACAGGCGGTGTCAAAGGCATCACGCTAAAGGATGGAGAAGCCTTAGTCGGTGTCAATGTGCTACAGCCTGATGTTACACAATATGTGGTAATCGTCACACAGCGTGGAGCCGTGAAGAAAATGAATGTTGCAGAAGTTGAAGTGGCAAGTCGTGCAAAACGTGGTCTAAAAGTATTAACAGAATTAAAAGCAAATCCTCACCGTATTGTGGCAGTTATTCAAGCAACGAATGAGGAGCAAATAGTGATTGAAACGGAAAAAGGTGTACAAGAGCTCATTGATGTCCAAACATTGACGCGTGCTGATCGCCATTCCAACGGTTCGTTTAAAGTGGATATTGCAACAGATGGGGCTATTTCCCATGTTTTAACGGCTAAAAAAGAACAGAAACTAAGCTAATGATAAGCCCAGTCTCTTAGGAGTGCTGGGTTTTTTTACGAGAGCAGTCGTTAGTCAAAAATAGCATCTTGTCATTTTAGCGTAACTATGGGTATAATAATCAACGAAAAGTTCATAGCACAAGAATGTAGGGGGGCTAGTAGTTGCTAGCTGAGATTGTGTCCGATAGACGCTGACCCTTTGAACCTGATTTGGCTCGTACCAGCGTAGGGAACATCTATTCAAAAAAGCAAAGTTTTGAAGATTGATTGCAATACGTCTGGGAGGAATCCTAGGCGTTTTTTTATGTTTTCAAGCAATATCTTGCCAAACGCATACGCTTTCTTTCTGGTGACAACATTCAATCATGAACACTTTCACATTATCAACTAGGAGGACTTCGCATGAAAAAATGGTTATTTATTCTAGTGGCTGCACTTTTAACGTTAGTGGGCTGTAGTGACAAGGAGGACAAGCAGGCTACTGATCAGCTGAAAAAAGTATCAGTGGTCTTAGATTGGACACCAAATACAAATCATACAGGACTGTATGTCGCAAAAAAACTCGGTTATTTTGAGGAGCAGGGCTTAGATGTTGACATTATTATGCCTGGGGAGGCAGGAGCCGATCAGCTTGTTGCTTCTGGCAAGGCAGAGTTTGGTGTGAGCTATCAGGAAGGGATTACACAGGCTCGTGTGCAAGATGTGCCTCTTGTCTCCATTGCTGCTATTATTCAACATAATACATCTGGCTTTGCTTCTATTGCATCAAAAGGTATTACATCACCAAAGGATTTCGAAGGTAAAACCTATGGCGGTTGGGGGGCTCCACTAGAGCAAGCTGTCCTACAATCATTGATGCAAACAGAAAAGGCAGACATTCATAAACTAGATATCGTCAATGCAGGAGATTTAGATTTTTTCACGATGATGCAAAAGGATATTGATTTTGCTTGGATTTATTACGCGTGGACAGGTATTGAAGCTGAGCTACGGGGTGAAAAGATTAATATGCTGTACTTAACAGATTATAGTGATCAGCTGGACTATTATACACCTGTTCTAGCTACAAATGAAAAAATGATCCAGGACAATCCTGACCTAGTTCAAGCGTTTGTGGCGGCTGCATCGAAGGGCTATGAATACGCCATAGCACATCCAAGTGAGGCGGCTGATATTTTAATAGAAGCGGCTCCCGATTTAGATCAAGCGTTAGTGCATAAAAGTCAGGAATGGCTAGCCGATAAATATCAGGATGATGCCAAGCAATGGGGAGAGCAAAAGTTTTCTGTATGGGAAAACTATGCAAAATGGATGTCTAGCAACAACGTGTTAGAGGGCGAATTTAATGCGAAACAAGCCTTTACAAATGATTTCTTACCTAAAAAGGAGGCCAAATAAGATGGCGAATTCATTAATCAGTGTTCAAATCATTCCAAAAACAGAGAAATTTGAGGATGTTATACCGTATGTCGATGCGGCGATTGCTGTGATAGATGCTGCTGGTGTGAAATATGAGGTACATCCGTTGGAAACGACGATGGAAGGTGAGCTGTCAACGTTGCTGCAAATCATTGAAAAAATGAATGACAAGATGATTGAGCTTGGTGCTATCAATGTCATTACACAAGTGAAAATATTATATCAGCCAACTGGTATAACAATGGATACATTAACGGAGAAATACCAGTAATGAAACAAGCTTTGCAAAAGGGAAGGACGATTATTTTTATCGCCTTCCTCTTATTCGTGTGGGAGCTCATTGTGCATGTGGCTGAAGTTCCTCATTGGTTATTACCTGCACCAAGTAGTATTTTGTTGGAAGCTTTTAAAGCCTATCAAACCTTTTTACCACATGCTTGGGCTACGATGCAATTAGCCTTATTAGGACTTGCCATTGGCATTGCCTGTGGATTAATGGTGGCGATTGTCTTGCATCGATTTACATTTATTCGGGAGTTGTTTTATCCGATTTTAATTATGTCGCAAAATATCCCTATTCTTGTCTTAGCGCCATTGCTCATTATTTGGTTTGGCTTTGGTTTATTACCAAAGCTCATCATTATTTGCCTCGTGTGCTTTTTCCCCATTGTTATTGCGGCAATGGACGGATTTCGGCAAACAGCACCTGAGTTAAAGCATTATTTTGCCATGGTTGGTGCTACAAAGGCGCAAACTTTTTGGAAGCTCGAATGGCCTCATGCATACCCAACGATTTTTTCAGGTGTAAAAATTGCTGCGACGTATAGTGTGATGGGCGCTGTTATTGCGGAGTGGCTTGGTGCAAAAAAAGGAATAGGCGTTTATATGACCTTAGCACAGTCCTCGTTCCGCACTGATCGTGTATTCGTAGCCATTTTTGCGATTGTTTTATTAAGCTTACTGTTGTTTAGCAGTATTCGCTTACTTGAAAAATTCATGGTGAAGGGGAGAGGCTATCATGCTCAGCATTCAAAACATCGCTAAATCCTTTGATACCCTGCAAGTTCTTGAAGATGTATCCTTTGACGTTAAAGATGGAGAGTTTGTGGCCATTGTTGGTCCCTCTGGCAGTGGTAAGAGTACCCTTTTTCAATTAATTGGTGGCGTTTCTACGATTGATCAAGGGTCCATTTTATTAAATGAAGAGGACATTCAGCGAAAAAGAGGAACGATTGGTTATATGCCTCAGCAGCCTTGTCTACTACCTTGGCGCACGATTTTAGAGAATGTCACACTCGTAGAGGAATTACAGCATCAACCAAATGCTGAACGTGCTATAGAGTGGCTTGAAAAGGTGGGGCTTGGTTCATTTATCCATGCTTATCCAAACGAATTGTCAGGCGGCATGCAACAGCGTGTATCTTTTATACGTGCGATGGTCAGTGATAAGCCTATTTTATGCTTAGATGAACCATTTTCTGCGCTGGATGAATTCACCAGACTGGAAATGCAAGCGTGGCTATTATCCATCTGGGAAGCCTATCGTAAATCAATACTATTTGTCACGCATAGTATTGAGGAAGCACTCTTTTTAGCGGATCGGATCCTTGTTTTAAGCAAACGTCCTGCGACGGTTAAAAAGGAAATCATTGTGCCTTTTGAAAGACCCCGAAAAGAGGAAATTCGTCATTCAGCAGCGTTCACCGAGTTAAAGCAACAATTATTTATGTACTTACAAGAAGAAAAGGGTGATATGTTTGTTGATTGATGCTCATATTCATTTGGATCAGTATCGAGATGAGGAAATTCCAGCCTTACTTGAAGAGGTAGAGACGGTGATTGCGGTTAGCATGCAGTTGTCGTCCTGTAAAAGAACATTGCATTTATCGAATAACTATCAGCCAGTGAAAGCCGCTTTTGGCTTTCATCCGGAACAGCCTTTACCAAATCCAAGCGATGAGGAGGCATTATTTGATTGGATCCGTTCACATAAAGAACATATGGTAGCTGTTGGTGAGGTCGGTTTACCTTATTATTTAAGACAACAGCAAACGATAGATGACCGACTTTATGTGGCTCTATTAGAGCGTTTTATAGTCTTGGCAAAGGAATTGGATAAGCCAATAGTGTTACACGCTGTCTATGAGGATGCTAGCATCGTTTGTGATTTACTTGACAAACATCAGCTTCGCCAAGCACATTTTCATTGGTTTAAAGGGGATGAGGCTGTGGTGAAACGCATGATTCAGCATGGCTATTTTATTTCGATCACCCCTGATTGTTTGTATGAACAAGAAATTCAACAGTTGATACAAGCTTATCCCATTGAACTAATGATGGTGGAAACGGATGGTCCTTGGCCTTTTGAAGGACCGTTTACAAATAAACGTACATCTCCGTGGATGATGCATTCGACCATTGAGGTCATAGCGTCCATCAAGGGGTTGTCGACACAGGAAGTGGCTCAAATTATCACGCAAAACACCAATGCCTTCTATCGGCTTTAAAAGAAAAAGCAGTATAGGGAACGTTAGTCGTCCTTATACTGCTTTTTATGTTTTGTGAAATCATGATCGAGTTTCTCATTCTTTGTTTTTGTTATGCGCTCGTGTGTACTGAAGGATATAGATTGACGTTTTTTTTCAACATCCTTGCCGACAGTTCGTTTAATATGCATCCGTTTCTTTTTAGCCCTTGATTGTGACATGAGCATAACCTCCAATCTTTTTCTCATTCTATAGTAGCGAATAGGGAAGAAAAAGTAAAACCTCGTAAGCGAGATGCTTACGAGGGTGTTGAGTGATTAGTGAGATACGTCCTGTACAGAAATACCTGTGTTTGCTTTAACGTCAACTTCACGATACTTCGCGTCATCCGTTTCTTTAGAAAGTAATGTACCGATGAAACCACCAAGGAAACCAAGTGGTACAGAGATTAAGGCTGGGTTCGTTAACATGATTAATGGTTCACCAACGAAAATCGCCTTACCTTCAACTGGATTCCATACGTTTGGTGAAATAGCAACTAACACTAATGCAGAAATTAAACCTGTTAACATCGCCGTTACAGCACCAGCTGTATTAAAGCGTTTCCAATAAATTGTATAGATAATAACTGGAAGGTTAGCAGATCCCGCAATACAGAATGCTAGAGATACTAAGAATGCAACGTTTAATGTTTGTGCGCCAAGTGCTAATAGGATAGAAATAACAGCGATTGTAATGGAACCAATGCGAGCTGCAAGAACTTGCTCTTTTTCTGTAATTTTACCCTTTTTGATAATTTGTCCATAAATATCATGAGATAGGGCAGATGCACCTGAAAGTACAAGGCCTGCTACTACCGCTAGGATTGTTGCGAAGGCTACCGCACAAACGAATGAGAATAGGATGTCTCCACCAAGTGCTTCTGCAAGCAGTGGGGCAGCCATGTTACCAGCAGCGTTTGCAGCGATAATATCTTCTTTCCCAACGAATGCTGCTGCACCGAAACCTAAGAAAATTGTTAGAACGTAGAAAATACCTACGATCCAAGTAGCCCAAATAACCGATGAACGAGCTGTTTTTGCGTCTTTTACTGTAAAGAAACGCATTAAAATATGTGGAAGACCCGCAGTACCCAATACTAAGGCAATTAACATAGAGATTGTATCAAGTCCATTTGTGTATTTTAGACCTGGATTTAAATAAGCAGCACCACTATCAGTAGCTGTTGTCATTTCTGTAAACATTGTCGAGATACTGAAGCCGAACTCTTTTAATACTAAGAACGAAATAATCACTGTACCAAGCATTAACAGACAAGCTTTGATGATTTGCACCCAAGATGTCGCTGTCATACCACCGAATAATACGTATGTTGTCATCATGAAACCTACGATTAACACGGCAATCCAGTAGTCGATTCCTAAAAGTAATTGAATAAGTGCTCCTGCACCAACTAGTTGTGCAATCATGTAGAATAAAACAATTGTAATCGTGCTTAAAGCAGCTGTTCCACGAACTTTTGCATTATTGAAGCGCGCTGTAATCATGTCAGCTAATGTAAATTTCCCAAGGTTACGTAATGGCTCAGCAACGATGTATAACACCACTAAGTAAGCTACTAAATAACCAATAGAGAAGAAGAATCCATCAAATCCAAATAATGCGACTGCACCAGCGATACCTAGGAAAGAGGCTGCTGATAAATAGTCTCCAGCGATAGCTAGTCCATTTTGCCAGCCTGTTAAGCCACCACCTGCCGTGTAGAAATCACTTGCGGAAGATGTACGTTTAGATGCCCACCATGTAATAACTAATGTTAAACCAACTATGGCTACGAAGAAGAATATGGCTGTAAAACTCATTCCGTTACTCATCGGCGGCCACCTCCGTTTTCGTATTCAGCGATAATCGCTTTTGCTTCTCTATCAAAGTTGTTTGCCTTAGCTACATATAAATGACATAACCCCCATGTCATGATGAATAGCCCCGCTGCATAGATCCACACCCAAGTAATTTCCCCAAATGCCTTTTGATGTAGAATTGTCGTGTACGATGTCAGAATTGGTAACAACATGTATGCCAATAAAAATATGACAGTTATAGACCAAAGAAAAGAATTTTTTCTGCGTACAAGAGATTTAAATGATTCTTGGTTTGCAATTGCATCATAGTCAATCACGATACCTTTTTTTGCCTGATTGTTCGCCATTAACATTCCCCATTTTGTGTATATTTTTTCTACCTCAAGACTTGATTTTGCTAGTTTAGTGAATTCACATTTTCATTTTATGAAACAGTTCACAAAATTGCAATACATTTCAGAAAAATTATGCAAAAAAAATTTTTCAGAAAATAGTCCTGAGAGAGAAAAAATGGCACAAACTCAAGAATATAGGGGGTTTTAGAAAATTCAGATAAATAAATAAAGCAAAGGGAAATCTAGATTCTTGACAAAAATAGAAGGGTAAATTTACAAGAAAATCTTGTTTTTTCAATTAAAATTAAACACCATTTACCTAGTGGGAATTGGATTTTTTCTGTTTTTTGGAAGAGAAATAGTATTGTTCAATAAATAAATTAGTAGATATTGAATAACAAAAAAGGCGAAAAACTCGATGAAAAATCGAATTTTTTGCCTATTTTTTTGCATTTTTTGAATTGGAATTCATTATGCAAGAGGTGAATAAATATTAATGAGAAATATCAGAAACAGATACGCCTGTATTCGCTTTCACACGAATTTCTTGATAAATACGTTCAGCTTCTTCCTGTGGTACTTTGCTAGCTGTCAAAACTGTACCAAGGTACCCAGCAATAAAGCCTAATGGAATCGTAATAATCGCAGGAACAGCAAGTGGTACAAGCGGTTGACCAACAAAGATGGCTGCACCTTCAATGGGGCTCCAGACATTCGGTCCCATTGCGCCTAAAATTAAACAGGACACTAAACCCGTTACCATAGCTGTTACAGCTCCTGTGGAATTAAATTTCTTCCAATAGATTGTATAAAGGATCACAGGTAGGTTGGCTGAGGCACCGATACAAAAGGCAAAGGATACTAGGAACGAAACATTTAAGCTTTGGGCAAACAATGCAAGAATAATAGACACAATCGCAATCGAAATAGAGCCTGTACGTGCAGCTACAACCTGTTGCTTTTCAGTTAATTTCCCTCCTTTTATGATTTCTCCATAAATATCATGAGAAATAGCAGAAGCCCCCGTTAACACTAAGCCTGACACAACAGCTAAAATCGTCGCAAAGGCTACGGCGCCAATAAATGCCATCAAGACATCTCCGCCTAAATAATGCGCTAGAAGTGGGGCAGCCGTATTACCAGCCTTACTTTCAGCAAGAATTTGATCTAATCCAACAAAGTTTAGCGCACCGAACCCTAAGAAGATCGTTAGTGAGAAGAAAATAGCTGTAATCCAAGTTGTCCAAGAAATAGAAGAACGTGCTGTCTTGGCATCTTTTACGGTAAAGAAACGCATTAAAATATGTGGTAAACCTGATGTTCCTAAAACTAACGCCATCATCATCGAAACGGAGTCGATTGTACTTGTGTATTTAATCCCTGGCACAAGGAATTCTTCCCCATGATCCATTGCAATTGTGTCAAACATTTTCATAAGAGAGAAATCAAATTTCATTAACACTAATACCGCTAATAGACCTGTCCCAAATAATAACAAGCTTGCTTTAATAATTTGTACCCATGAAGTTGCTGTCATGCCGCCGAACAATACATACGTTGTCATCATAACGCCGACAATTAACACAGCAATCCAATATTCAATTCCAAATAGTAGTTTAATTAATGCACCAGCACCTACAAGCTGTGCAATCATATAAAGAATCACAATAATAATTGTACCTGATGCAGCCACGCCACGAATTCGTTTTTCATTAAAACGAGCCGTTAACATATCTGCTAATGTGTAACGCCCCAAATTACGCATAGGCTCAGCAATGACATAAAGAAGCACTAAATTTGCTACAACATAGCCAACAGAGAAGAAGAAACCATCAAAACCAGTTAAGGCAATCGCACCAGACACCCCAAGAAAGGCAGCTGCTGATAAATAGTCACCAGCAATCGCAAAGCCGTTTTGCCACCCCTTTAATCCACCACCGGCTGTGTAAAAATCAGCTGCCGAGGAAGTGCGTTTTGCTGCAATATAGGTAACGACAAGTGTTAATCCAACAATGGCTAAAAAGAAACCTACAGATACAATATTCATTTAGTTACCACCTTTCGCATGATACTCGGCTAGCACAGCCGCCGCAGCTTTATCGAATGAAGCAGCTTTTTTTACATATACTGTACAGAGCACAATGGTCATGATAAATAACCCTGCAGAATATACCCATACACCCGTAATATTTCCGAATAATTTTTGTTGTAGTACAGGTTGGAAGGCAAGGATCGGAAGCAAAATATAAAGAATTAGAAACACTGCTGTAATCGAGAAAAGAAAGGTATTTTTCTTTTTCACAAAGGTATTAAACGATTCCATTGCCTCAATTGCATGATAATCAATTGATTGAGCCTGTTTTTCACTAGAAACATTCGCCATTATTATTCCCCCTAAAGTTATATATTTCTGTTTTAAACGACATATTTCTTTTTCTTTCGTCGTTATATTCACTTATTTTATGGGGGATATTCTTATAATGCAATACTAAATTTTGAGTTTTTATAATTTTTAGTCAGTTTAGTTACGTAGAAATAACATAGAAATATTAAGTGTTTAATAGAATAAAATGGTATTAAAGAGAACGAGAATTTCGAGTGAAATAATATTATTGAAATAGTTTGTTGCTGATAAAGTTGAATGTAGGAGAAAATATATTCACAAAAGAGAATTTTCTGTATTTTATTATTCTTCTATTAAAACCCAGAGAAGTGTAAAAGGTAGAAATAGTTTGTTATATAACAACCGTTCTTTCTCTTGGGAAATAACGAAAATAATAAAAAAAAGCTTTCAAAAAAATTTTGAAAAGGATGTGTCATTTGGAAGATGTAGTGTAATGAAATACCAGAATCAGTTAATGTTCACATGTTATACAAATAGCAATCTGGGTGTAAGTCCATTACCTTGTATTTGGCTTCTAGAATGAATAAAATAAGATGATGAAATGAAGGGAAGTGGTACCGCAAATGAAAAAGAAAAGTATACTGCTCGTTTTAGTTCTAGCATTCAGCAGCATTTTAGCTGCTTGCGGAAGCTACAAATTTGAGCCAACTGTAAACATTGAGGTCCAAGATTTCAATGTAATGAATCAAAAAAGTGAACAAGTGAGCCTAGAAGATTTAAAAGGTAAGCCTTGGCTAGCAATGTTTATTTTTACAAACTGTACGACAATCTGTCCGCCAATGACATTTAATATGACAGAGGTCCAGCAAGCACTACAGGATGAAGGCCTTGAGGATTATCAAATTGTCGCATTTAGTGTAGATCCAGAGGTGGATAAGCCTGAGGTATTAACGAACTATTTAAATACGTATAATGTTGTCGATGAAAGCAAATGGCAGCTATTAACGGGCTATCAACAAAAATTTATCGAACAATTTGCACGTAAATCATTCAATTCATTAGTCAAAAATGATCCAAACTCAGACCAAGTCATACATATGTCGAGCTATTATTTAGTGAACGCAGACGGCACAGTTGTAAAAGACTATGATGGCGCGACAAACGTACCAGTTGAAACTATTGTTGGAGATATGAAGGCACTCATTAAGGAAAGCAAATAACACAGAGGTCCATGTGACTTCTGTGTTTTTTGTTGTCGAGAAAGAATTCACCTCCAAAGATTGGATTCGTCTCGATTTTCTTTCTCAATATTGCACAGAATAGCATTGTACTTTATGGTTGTATCCATAGGATGGTTCAATAACTTAAACTATTCAACTAATTAAAGGAGGGATTATTTACATGACTAAACAGGACCAACTACACACCATTAAAGAAAATTTTATCAACTGTCAAAAGGTACTATTGGCCATTGGTGATGAAACACGTCAATCTATTTTACTTGTTTTAATGGCTACGGATTGTCAAACAGGATTACGTGTAGGCGAAATCACAGAACAAACCCATCTGTCTAGACCTGCTGTGTCACATCACCTTAAAATTTTACGTGATGCCGGTGTTATTTTAATGCGTAAAGAAGGGACAAAAAACTTTTATTATATAGATATACGCACAAAATTAGGTTTACTAAAAACACTTGTTACGGATATTGAGACGCTATTAAAGGAATTTTATTGAGAATACGATAAGTTATTTGGAGGAATAAACGATGAAAGCAATGGTTATCAATCAATATGGCAAAGCCCCGATGCAGTTAGCAGAAATACCTACACCTGAAATTGGTGAATATGAGATACTTGCAGAAATTCATGCCGCTAGTATTAATCCTATTGATTTTAAAATACGCGATGGGAAAGTGAAGTTGTTAATACAATATAAAATGCCTCTAATCCTTGGAAATGATTTTTCGGGAGTTGTGGTAAAGGTTGGCACAAAAGTAACTCGTTTTAAAGTGGGCGATGAAATATATGCACGTCCACGTAAAAGTAAAATCGGTACTTTTGCCGAATTTATCGCAATACATGAAGATGATATAGCCCTAAAACCTAAAAACTTGAGCTTTGAGGAAGCTGCATCCATCCCTCTCGTTGGGTTAACTTCATATCAAGCATTACATGACATCATGCACTTACAAAAAGGACAAAAGATTTTAATTCATGCAGGGTCTGGTGGTGTAGGCACTTTTGCTATTCAACTGGCTAAAGTAATGGGTGCCACAGTAGCAACAACTGCTAGTGAAGCTGGTGCAAACTTAGTCACATCTCTTGGTGCAGACGAAGTGATCAATTACAAGACAGAGAAGTTTGAAGAAATATTGGGAAATTATGATGCCGTCTTTGATACACTTGGGGGTGAGACGCTTGAAAAATCTTTCGGGATCATCAAAAATGGAGGGAAAATTGTTTCTGTTTCTGGCATGCCAAATGCCCGTTTTGCTAAAGAAAATGATTCAGGATTTTTCAAAACCCTATTATTTTCAGCAGCAAGTTATAAACTGACTGCACTTGAAAAGAAGCATCATGCGCAATATTCCTTTTTATTTATGAAGCCAAGCGGTGATCAATTACGTATAATTGCGGACTATATTGAATCTGGTAAAATCAAACCCGTCATTGATCGAACTTTTACATTTGAAGAAGCTCAAAAAGCGATGGAATATGCTGAGTCTGGAAGGGCAAAGGGGAAGATAATTGTGAAAATCAAGTAGTCATCTAAGCTATCTTGGTTGCTATTGATCTAAATTATTAAATGTATAGAAGGGTGTTTCCTTCTTATTTAATGGCCAATTTAACTAGTTTTCGGAGTGACCACGCTTAATATGAACATGGTGAAGGAAATATAATGGTGTTGGCACATGCTTCCAAAAATGCCTATGCTAGAAAATGATATTTCGATCTTGATGATTCCTTCGTTGTTTTTTCGCTGAATTTACATTGAATATTTTGGCATAAATAGATTTTCCTCTTACAAGCTCAAACTCATTAAGCAATTTATGCAAGTGCTTATGGCCAAAAGCTAGCTGATGTATAGAGGTAAATATGAAAGAAGCTGTGATTGCAGCTTCTTTTTTGCAGTAAATAGCACTTTATTTGAACGTATAAGATTGTAGCCCTTGTATCATCATTCGACTGATGGACTTTGTGAGTTCTTCTAATGAACAATCGAATTTTCCTGCTAACCAATCTTGATACATCGACATTAGCCCACCTACTAAGAAATGGACACGTAATACAAATTCTTGACGTTCTTGACTGGGATGAATAGTTTCTTGAAAACTAATGATTTTCTCGATCAGAATGTCTTTTAATTTCACGACAAAGCAAGAGGCCCCCTGTACAAAGATTAACTTTCGGTAAAATTCAATATCTTGTTGTAAAAAGTCCACCATTTTTAAAAAGAAAGGCATCGGATTTTGAATGATTTCGACCGCTTTAAAATCATTCAGAAACTCTACCATTTTGCCCATTAGTTCATTTTCAATTTCCTCAATAACCGCCAAAATATCCGAGTAATGAGCATAGAATGTTCCTCTACTTACTTCAGCTCGTTCAACAATATTTTTTACGGTGATCTTTTCTAAATCCTTCTCCAGCACTAATTCTACAAATGCGTGCCTAATCATTTTTCTTGAGCGAATTGCGCTTTTGTATTCTGCTTTCCCACTCATTTTTTTGCACTCCTAAAATATTTTTCTAAAGTTGAACACATTGATATGTCAATGTTCAAAGTTGTACATATAGACGAAAATTGAACATTGTCCCGTTTTCTGAGGCTAAGTATACTTGATTTACGAATAAAAGTATACACTTGTATGATTTTATAATCGTTTATCTAGAGGCTAGCATTCTCTAGATAATTATTAATTTAGTAAAGTGAAAGTGAGAGAAATGATGATGAAAAAAATCATGAATTGGCGAGTAGCATCGTTCGTTTTATGGATAGTCATGACAGTCCTTATAGTCGTGACGATGCCTAATTTAGATCAATTGGTTAGAGAAAAAGGGCAAATTACTATTCCCGAAAGTGCTCAAAGCAATATTGCAGAAGATCTGCTTAATCAAATGGATAATGACAGTGGGGAAAGGTATCAAATTATTGCTGTCTTCAATAGTGGGAATGATCAAGCATTAACAAAGGAACAAAAAGAAGAAGTAGGAAAAATCATTAAAGAATTAAAAAAAGAACAAACTCAGCTCGGTATGAAGGAGATTATGACTCATTTAGATAATGAGCAAACGAAAAAACAGCTCATTTCTGAAGATGGAACTACCATTCTAGCTCAGCTTTCTGTTGAGCAGAATAATAGAGAAATTTCTGAGATAACGAAGGAGCTTACTAAAATTATAGATAGTAAAAATGTAGATACCTATCTAACAGGAAACAGTCTGGTAATGGAAGATTTCGTTCAATCCACACAAGAGGGGATTAAGAAAACAGAAATAATAGCGATTATCTTTATTATCACTGTGCTCATTCTTGTTTTCCGATCACCAATAGTGCCATTCGTCTCTCTTTTATCGGTTGGAGTAGCTTACGTAGTGTCACTAGGAATCATTGCACACTTAGTAGATCAGTTTAATTACCCATTTTCGAATTTTACTCAAGTATTTTTAGTTGTTATTTTATTCGGTATCGGCACAGATTATAATATCTTACTCTTCACTCGATTTAAGGAAGAACTGGTGAAGCAGGAAGATCGTTGGAAAGCAGTGCGCAGCACATATAAAACAGCTGGAAAAACGGTTCTGTATAGTGCGCTTGCGGTGTTTATTGGATTTATGGCTCTTTATTTGGCGGAATTCGGGTTATACCGAGCAAGTTCAGCTGTAGCAATTGGCGTAGCTGTACTCTTATTGGTTTTATTGACCTTAAATCCTTTTTTTATGGCTTTACTGGGGAAAAAGATGTTTTGGCCAGCGAAAACTTTTACTGGTCATAATGACAGTAAAATCTGGGGATTTTTAGCGAGGCTATCTGTTTTAAGACCTTTCGTTGCATTAGTCTTTACAGCGATTTTGTGTGTTCCTTTTATCATGAATTCTAGTCATTCTCTAAGCTATAATGACTTGTTGGAAATCGATGATCGTTATGCTTCAAAGCAAGGGATTAATGTGATTGAAGCGCATTTCCCAGCAGGTTTTTCATCACCTACTACACTTGCCTTACAGTCAAATGAAGCACTGGATAATGCAAAATCATTACAAGCATTAGATGAAATAGCTGAAAAGATTTCGCAGATTGACGGTGTATCTAAAGTATTAACAGCTACACGACCAGTTGGAGAAAAAATGGATGACCTATACATCACGGAGCAATCTAAACAAATAAAGAGTGGCTTAGGTGATGCAAATGAAGGTGTAGGTAAGATTAGTAATGGTTTGTCTTCAGCTGAGCAACAATTCCAACAAATAGATACAAATGCTGCTCAAAATGTTCAGGCATTAATTCAAGGAACAGATGAAATGAAAAAAGGTGTTTCGAGTTTAGGGACTGCTATTGATCAATTAACAAACGGCGTAAGTGCAGGAGCAAATGGCGTCCAAGAACTAGAAAATGGTTTAGCTTCTGTAAAAGAAAATACGAACACTTTATCCATTTCGATGTCACAATTATTAAATGGTTATACGGAACTTGAAAAAGGTTTGTCCTCATTTAGTACGAATTTTACCAGCATTGGGCAAGGGATTGAAAGTGCAGAAAAAGGATATAGACAAATTGAAAGTGCAATGCATGCACTCGTACAGTCAAAACCAGAGTTAGCTAATGATATGAATGTACAAACAACGCTTAGCATTGCATCAACTGAAAAGCAGCAATTAGAGCAATTATCAGAGAAATTACACACAGTGACAGCTCAATTCGAAGGGGCCATGACATCATTTAGGGAAGTAAATGCTTCTCTTGCCAAAGTGAACAGTAGCTTCTCCCAATTACAAGCAGGTGTGAATCAACTATATGAAGCATCTTCTAGCTTAACACATGGTTTGCAATCTGCAGCAAAGGGGTCTAACCAAATCGCAAGTCAAGTACCCTCCCTTGAATCAGGATTAATGACGATTAACGAGGGACAAAAGCAACTGCAAACAGCACTAACGGATTTAGCTGATAAAATGGCAACCTTACAATCAGGATTATCAGCAAGCACAAAAGGTTTACAAGACGTCAGCACAGGTTTAACAGATGTGCAAGACTATTTAACAGGTCTTAGTGAATCAGAGGCTTCTGAAAAGTTATATATGCCAAAGGATGTTTTAGTGAGTGATGAGTTCCAAAAATCATTGAACATGTATATGTCCGATAATCGGAAAATAACTCAGATGGGCATCATTTTAGATGTGAATCCTTATTCAAAGGAAGCCATGATAATTGTTGACCAAATTGAGCAAGAGCTACAAGCGATCATTAAAAGTAGTGAGTTTCGTGATGCGAAGGTAGCAATCGGTGGAAGAACATCGCAAAATGTGGATCTTGAAGAAATTGCGAGTGGGGATTTCACTCGAACAGCAGCCATCATGCTAATAGGCATTGGTATCATTCTGATCATTATTACTCGTTCTTTCCTAAAACCAATTTTTATTTTAGCCTCTTTAATCATAACGTACTATACTGCCATAGGTATGAGTAGCATTATAAGCGCTAAATTTCTCAATATGAGTGAACTAGCGTGGAATGTACCATTCTTTAGTTTCATCATGATTGTTGCATTAGGAGTAGACTACAGTATCTTCTTGATGATGCGTTATAGAGAGCTGGAGGGGAATTCGACAAAAACTATTATCGATGCCACACGTCATATTGGAGGTGTGGTGATATCAGCAGCGATCATTCTTGGAGGTACATTTGCGGCATTAATGCCTTCAGGTGTCATAACGCTTATTGAAATAGCCATAACGGTGATTCTAGGGCTTGTTCTACTTACTTTTGTCATGTTGCCAATTCTAATTCCTGCTTTGTTAAGCGGGGTGGGGCGAATTCGCAATATTGGAAGAAAGGAAAGGAAGCAATAGATAACTTATAAAAAAACATAGTTACACCAGAAAAAAGCTGCCATTTCAGACAGCTTTTTTCTGGTGCTGACGGGGAAGGCAAGTGGAGACCTATTTAGCTAATTAAGAATTAGGGTGAAGTCTCTGCTATTTGTTCTTTAATTTGCAATGATTTTTTTGACATTTTTGTATAATAAGCTAGAGGTTAGACTTTTTCCTTTACTTGAATTGAATTAAATTAAGTAATCTACTAATCTGAAATTTCAGAAAAAACAAAAAAGTGTTGACTTATAATAAACGTATTATGTATTATGTATACATAAAACATAAAAAGTTTAAACCATTATATAAATTCAAATTTTTAATTTCGTATGGTAAAGACTTAGTAAAAAGGATGGATTATTATGGAAGGGGCACAATTAAAGCCAATTGAGAAAGAAAAAACAACGCAAGATAAAGTGTACAAAGAAATTAAAAAAGCGATTCTATACGGTGGTATAACTATCGATGAAATCTTTACAGAAGTTCAATTGGCAGAAAAGTTAAATACTTCAAGAACGCCAGTAAGAGCAGCTCTTCAAGATTTGATAAAGGAAGGTTTACTTGTTTCTATTCCCAGAAAAGGAATGACTGTAAAAAAACTTACTGAAGATGAACAGAAAGAAATCTTTTTATTAAGAAGTGCTATTGAAGTTGAGGCAGTAAAGAAGCTAATAAAAATAATTACATCTCCTGAACAATTAAAGTCACTGAAGCTAATTTTAAGGCAACAAGAAGAAGCTTTGCAAAATGATGATGCTATTCGATTTATTGGGTTAGATCATGAATTCCATCTTTCTCTTACAAAGTTGGCTAAATTCACGATAATGGAACAAATTTTGACTAATCTTCACAACCTTACACAGCTTATGGGTTTAAGAGCAGTTAGGCAGCCTGGTAGAATGAAAAGTGTTTTAATAGAACACCAACAAATCATACAAGCTATAGAGGAAAAAAATCCTGATTTAGCATCAAAGATGATTTTAAATCATTTAGAAAAGACAAAGGAAACATTAATGGTTATTGATAATAGCTAATAGCCATTAATGTTTGAAGGGAGGTGTTAAGGAGGTTACTATTATCCGGTAGGGTTTTACTTCAAACAAGCTAAATTAATCGCTAGGATGTTTACAAATTCCTAATTGAGCAATAAGTAGACCCAATACTATTTTGCTTCATTGTAAGCGCTTGCGTATTAGTTTGTATTAAATTATTGTAATTTTTAGAATTATTACAGAAATTAATGTATACACAATACAGTGTACATTAAACTTCCGTGGTTAATGATTTTCTGAAAGATTGTTACTTATAGCATCTATTTAAACAACACATTAGGGGGAATTAAATATGGTGAGAACAAGTCAAGAATATTTACAAGCATTGAAAGACGATCGTGTGATCTACATAAATGGAGAAAGAGTCAAAGATGTAGCTACACACCCTGCTTTTAAAGGAATTACAAATACGATTGCTGGTTTATATGATTTAGCGTTAGATGAATCACACAATATGATTTATAAAACGGATGATGGAACGTTAGCAAACAAAATTTATATGATTCCCAGGAGTCGTGAAGAACTGAAAGAACGCAGATTGGCCATTTCTAAATGGTCTGAAGCAACTTGTGGTTTTGTTGGCAGAAGTCCCGATCATGTCGCTAGTTTTTTAGCCTCATTCGCCAGTTCACCGGAAGTATTTGAACGAGGGAGAAAAGGTTTTGCAGAAAATGTTTTAAATTTCTATAAACATGTTCGAGATAATGATTTATATGTAACATATGTAATCATTCCACCACAAATTGATCGAAGTAAAGCAGCACATGAGCTGGAAGATAAATACCTCCCAGTAGGCGTCTATGAAGAGAAAGAGGACGGCATTGTGGTAAGAGGTTCCCAAATGCTTGGTACAGCATCTGCAGTATCGGATTACTTATTTGTTAGTTGTCTTACGCCACTACGTCCTGGTGATGAAGACTATGCTTTATCCTTTGTATTACCGATTCATGCAAAAGGGTTAAAATTTTATGCGAGACCTAGTTACGCTGACAAATCGCCAAGTACATTTGATTATCCATTATCTTCTCGTTTTGATGAGAGCGATTCCTTAGTTGTTTTTGACGATGTATTTATTCCATGGTCAGATATCTTTGTTTATAAAGATATTGATATTGTGAAGGCTCAGTTCCATGAAACACCTGCCCATGTATTAGGCAATAATCAAGCACAAATCAGATTTAGTAATAAATTGAAATTTTTAATTGGTGCTGCTCGAAAAGTTACAGCCATGAACGGTATAGATAAAATTCCTTCTGTTCAAGAAAAGTTAGGGGAACTTGCATCTATTGCAGCCTCTGTAGAAGGTAACCTATTAGCTTCAGAATATAATTGTATCATTGATAAAAATGGAGTTGCTCGACCAGATCCGCGTTTTCTTTATGGTGTAATCGGTCAACAGGATATTATCTATGCATCTACTATTCGAATTTTAAGAGAGCTTTGTGGTGGAGGTGTTTTGCAATTACCTTCCTCATACAAAGAATTGATCAATCCAGAGACGAAAGATGATATCTATCAATATATACGTTCAACAGGGGTTGGGGCTGAAGAGAGAATCAAATTATTTAAGTTAGTATGGGATATCATAGGCTCAGAGTTTGGTGGTAGACATCAACAATATGAATTGTTCTATAATGGTGCACCATTCGTGACGAAAGGCTATTCATTTAGAAATTATGGATATGAAGAGCCTGTAAAAATGGTGGAGACATTTTTAGAAAGTTATTCTCTTCCTACACAAGTGGAGGAGCTGGTTTAGGAAATCCAGATAAAAGGATGTTGAAAAAATGAAGATTGCATCAATACAGTTAGAAATTAAAGATCATGAATCTAAAAACGCTCGTATCGATCGTGTAGAAGCAATGATTGATCAATTAAAGGGACAAGATTTAATTATACTACCCGAAACATGGGCGACAGGGTACTTTGCATTTGATCGTTATGTTGATGAATCAGAAGAAATAAATGGCGATTTTGTACAACGATTTTCTTCAAAGGCAAAGGAAATCCAATCCTATCTATTTGCAGGCAGTTTCATAGAAAGAAATAACGGAAAATTCTATAACACTAGCGTTCTATTTTCACCAGAGGGTGCACTCATTGGAATCTATAGAAAAATTCACTTATTCCGTTATGGTTCACAAGAGGGGAAAATATTAACAAGAGGAAATGAAACAACTGTAGTGGATACAGACTTTGGGAAGGTAGGATTATCCACTTGTTACGATTTACGTTTTCCTGAATTGTATCGTGCAGAAGTAGATTTAGGAGCAGAATTACTTCTTGTTACGTCTGCTTGGCCACATGCCAGATTGGAACATTGGAAAATATTTAATACAGCTCGGGCATTAGAAAACCAATGTTTTTTAATTTCGAGTAATTGTGTTGGTAATACGCATGGCATCCATTTAGGTGGTCATAGTCAAGTGGTTGATCCTTGGGGAATTGTAATGGCAAGCGGAGGCGATGAAGAGACTATTGTCAAAACAGAAATTGCTCCTTCTCAAATCGCTGCTATTCGTGAAGCCTTTCCTAATTTAAAGCATCGAGTTTTAGATAGACAGGAGGAATTCAGTGGATGAATATTTTCGTTTCGGGAAAGAGCATTGAAGCTACCCCTAAACGCCTACTTATTGCCGGCTATACGGGTAAAGATCAGGCATCTGTAAAAAAACATATTGATGAATTAAGAGAGATTGGCGTACCAGCTCCACCTCAGGTTCCGATGATTTACGATGTTTCAACAAATCTTATTACGACAAGTCAATCTATTTCAGTTGTCCAAGAAAGTAGTAGTGGGGAAGCAGAAGTAATTATTATGAATGTTAAAGGGATATGGTATGTAGGACTTGGAAGTGATCACACAGATCGTGAACTTGAAAAACTGTCCATTCAAAAATCCAAACAAGTTTGCGGCAAGCCAATTTCAACACAATTTTGGTTACTAGATGATATAGAAAGCCGCTGGGATGACATTGAAATGAGAAGTTGGATGATTGTTGATGGAATTAAACAAGAGTATCAGGCTGGAACACTCGGAGAATTTTTGCAGCCTAAAGATTTACTTAAAATTATAGAAGAACGTGGTTATTATTGTGAGGATATGATGGTGTTTTGTGGAACTTTACCAATTATAACTGGAGAATTTATTTACGGCAACGGTTTTTCAGCAGAATTATATGATCGTTTAGCAGACCGAAAAATCAAATTACATTATAAGGTTCATATTTTAGCAGATGCGGAGGTAGTGTGAAATGGGAAATTCAGAAATAGAAGTGGTTATTAAACCAGAACATGAATTTGTTGATTATAAAACATTTGAGACAGCTCCTTCAAAAACTGTAAAAGGCTCCTCACAACGGATTATCGCACAAATTCCAGGTACTGAAGTAGCAACACGTATTCTAGAACTTGGTACTGGAGTAGATACATCTCCAGACGGTGTGCAAATGCATGATTTCTGGGAAGAATTATATATTATCGAAGGATCGTTAATCGACTTACGTCTGAACGAAGAATTTACAGCAGGAATGGTTGCATGTCGTCCTCCTGGAATGGAGCATGGGCCATGGCAATCACCTAATGGTTGCAAAATTTTTGAAGTTCGTTACTATGCTGATCAGGAAAAACAAGAGCATGAATTTGTTGACTTCAAGACGTTTGAGACAGTCCCTTCAAAAACTGTAGAAGGCTCTTCACAACGAATTATTGCACAAATTCCAGGTACTGAAGTAGCAACACGTATTCTAGAACTCGATGCAGGAACAGATACATCTCCAGATGGTGTGCAAATCCATGATTTCTGGGAAGAATTATACATTATTGAGGGATCGTTAATCGACTTACGTCTGAACGAAGAATTTACAGCTGGAATGGTGGCATGTCGTCCTCCTGGAATGGAACATGGACCATGGCAATCGCCAAATGGCTGTAAAATATTCGAAGTTCGTTATTACTCAAAGGTCCTATAAAATTAAGTAGATTTTGATGTTTTAGATGAGGTGATGAGTCTCATCTAAAAACCTCTGAAGCTATACAATATTTTGCGATTTTTATTGTTCATCAATGTATACACAATACAGTATGCATTGGTGATAATAGGATTTGTTTCTTTGATTACTAATTAGCTTGTAAGGAAGGTGAAGCATAGTGGAAACCATACATTTAACACATCCAATGAAAGAGCATTTTGAAATTCAAGAACCTCATGTGATGGCTTTAGGTTTTTTCGATGGTGTCCATTTAGGTCATCAATTTTTATTACAGCAAGCAAAGAAAATCGCTCATAAAAAAAATTGTAAATTATCAGTAATGACTTTTGATCCTCATCCTAGTGAGATTATCAAATGTGAAACCGATAGAAAATATTTAACCCCATTGTCTTCTAAACTAGAAGAGATGTCTCATTTCGATGTTGATAAAGTTTTTGTAATGGAATTCACAATGCTTTTCGCTTCACTTCCTGCAAGTGAATTTATTAATCAATATATAACGAATCTACATGCTACACATATTGTCGTAGGTTTTGACTTTACCTTTGGTTACAAAGCTCAAGGGAATGTAGATTATTTACGAAAGGCCCGTAAATACAATCTCTTTGATGTTACTGTGATCTCAAAAAGAATCACGAACGATCACAAGATAAGCTCAACGTTAATTCGAGAATTAATACGTGAAGGTGATGTTCAATTAGTTCCATATTACTTGGGAAAACATTATGAAATAAAAGGATTGATCAATTTTCCGAAAGATTTGACTATACAACAGAAATTAAATCGTATAGAGTTTCAAATTCAGGGGAAGTATGTTTTGCCGAAAAGAGGCTTATATAAAGTAGAAATCGCTAATAGAGATTATGCTATTCAAGGTTTTTTAAAATATTCTGGCTCTCCTAAAAACAGATTTGAACTGAGCAGTAATAAACTAGAAAGGTTGAAAGAAGTCAATCAACAAGAAATCACTGTTAAATTTTTAGATAGAGTAGCTTACATGGATAAGGTTCCTATTAAGAATTAAAGTTGATGTACAAATTTGTATTTAAAATAAAATAGTTAGGGGAATGAGATGAATGGGAAAAGAAAAATCGACTGCAAGTTCCCGAAAAGTATTATTTGCTAGTTTAGTTGGCAGTACAATTGAATTTTATGATTTCTTTCTTTATGGTACCGTAGCAGCGCTTGTTTTTAATAAATTATTTTTCCCAAGCCATGATCCATACGTAAGTTTGTTACTTGCTTATGCTTCTTTTGGTGTTACGTTTTTTATTCGACCTCTCGGTGGCCTCATTTTTAGTCATATGGGCGATAAATTTGGTAGGAAAAACACCCTTGTCGTTTCACTTCTGTTAATGGGAATTTCAACAGTATGTATAGGTTTGTTACCAACATATAGTACAATCGGAATTTTTGCCCCTATTCTACTTGTGTTCTTAAGACTCCTTCAAGGTATTGCTGTTGGTGGGGAATGGGGAGGAGCTGTTCTCTTAGCTGTTGAAAATGCACCAAAAGAAAAACGAGGGTTCTATGGTAGTTTCCCTGCGATGGGAATCCCTCTTGGCATGTTACTTGGAACAACTGCTATTTCAATTGTAAGTTTACTTCCAGAAGAACAGTTTCTTTCATGGGGCTGGAGACTTCCTTTTCTACTAAGTGCAGCTCTAGTGATTACTGGTTTGTGGATACGTCGTGGCATCGAGGAAACTTCGGCATTTAGTGAAGAAAAACAAAAAGGCAATGTTGTGAAAGTTCCTCTTGTTGAGACTTTACGTTATCATTGGAAAGCTGTTTTAATTTCATTGGGTGCAAAATGTGTGGAAGTGGGTCCATTCTATATTTTCACCACATTTTTTATCTCCTATGCGACAGATAACATTGGTTTCTCGCGGACTACAGCATTAAACATCATTACTGTGGCAACCATTGTGACGACATTGTGTATACCAATCATGGGAAAATTATCTGATTTATGGGGCCGTAAACGTCTTTTCATGACCGGAGCAGCTGGAATTGCGTTATTCTCTTTTCCTTACTATTATTTATTATCAACAGCATCAACATTTTGGGTTTATGCCGCTTCTATTATCGGTTTAGGCATTCTTTGGTCTTCCATTGCAAGTATTATTGGAACAATGTTTACAGAAATGTTTAGTACCAATGTTGGATATACGGGAATTACACTGGGTTATCAAGCAGGGTCAGCATTGTTTGGAGGAACCGCTCCCATGATAGCTACAGTTTTACTAAGTACTTACAATAACTCATGGATTCCACTAGCTATTTTTATTGCGATTCTTTCTGTGGCTTCATTTATCTCTGTAACATTTTTACGCAAAGTGCAAGTCACGGAAGAAAGCCTAATAGATCAATCATCACCTCAGGAAGAGCTGGTTGTTAAATAGAAGATTAAAAGTATTTATTAATAAGTCTGAATATTTAAATAATAATTCTTGGAAATTACTATTTCTGATTTCCAAGGGGGTTAAACACTATCTAAAATACTTATAATTTAAGGAGGAAGTAACATGATGGATGATAGAACTTTTAGAAACGCAATGGGTAAATTTGCTACTGGGGTAACAGTAATTACGACAGTGATTGAAGGAGAAGCACACGGTATGACAGCAAACGCATTTATGTCTGTTTCGCTCGACCCTAAATTAGTATTAATATCTATTGGCGAAAAAGCTAGAATGCTGGATAAAATTAATACTTCGGGCAAATTTGCTGTGAATATATTATCAGAGGAACAAAAGGAACTATCCATGCATTTTGCAGGACAAATTAAAGAAGAGCGCGAAGTAGAATTTGACTGGGTTAATGAGCTACCAGTATTAAAAAATGCATTAGCAAATATTGTATGTAATGTTCATAGCAAACAAATTGCGGGAGACCATACACTCTTTATTGGAGAAGTAACCGATATCGCGATGAGCGATGGATCACCACTTGCATTCTTTGAAGGCAAATATAGCGAAATTAGTCAGCCAATAAGCTTATAAGCACTGGCTAAACATTTTCTAATAAAAATCGAAACCGTCGTTTGAGCATTATTTGTTCGAATGATGGTTTTGTTTATACATAGACTTTTTATTTGATTTCATCGTTATAAGACTATCCATTTTTATTAAAGATTCATATACTACAAACAGCCATTTAAAAAAGAACGAAAGCCTACTTTGGGAGGTTATACGATGAAGTTATCAATCAATTGTTCAGAAACCGTAAGTGACACCCAATCTGTTGTATGCGGAGCAATCACTAATACTCTACTCGCACCTCAAATCATTTGTTCCAATGAAACATTTTTTATTAATCTAAACACCTTACTAAACTTTGCTTGTGAACCAAATACAGCTGGCGGCCTAAGTATAGATGAAATATTTGCGGTAATCACAACTGGTAATGCTACTTTTACTGGCAATATAATTCCAGGTGAATTCCAAGCTGTGGTTAATACAGTACCACCAAATAGTATATTTTTATCGTACTCAGATGCGATTATTGACTTTCAGCCGACGCAATCAGGACAATCAATAATTAAATTATTTGATCCCTTTGTTGGACTTGAAGTAGCTGCATCATCAACCCTGGTCGAACAACCGATTATTGTTGAATTATTTGTAGTTGGTCAAACATTTATTGGACCCGGTTGCACTTGTGGGCCAAACTTTGACGGATATGCGTCTAATCTTAGGTTGGAGCTTGTATTAGTTCCTGCAACACATCCATGTTGTACAACTTGTCCTTTACTGTTAGATATTGTCTTGTCTAAAAATGTACAAGTACAATCTAAAGAGGTATTAAAAATTCAAGGGACCCTTTGTGAACCACGGAATGAACTTCGAAAGCGTCAAAAATTAAATGAACATTATCTAAAAGATAATAACCATTTCGAATGTATTCAAGCACAGTGTGTGCATGATTGGGTCGTTTTTTGTACGGAACATCAAAGAAAGGTTCCAATTCCGGAAAATTGTAATAGGCAAATTCTCAAATGTCGGAGAGCTGGCGAAGAACTAACGATCCTTTGTAAAACAATTCCAAATACTTGCAGCTTTACTGTTTTGGATAACGACATAAAACCTTTGTCTGGAATTCATGCAGGGAAGTTGGTTCCAATTCGATTCACTATCAATATACGCATTCAATACTACTGTAACGGGGAATCTCTTTGTCACTTTGATGTACCCATTACGACGGTGGATGAGATTGTTCTTTGTTTTCCAGAAGGTACTTTTATTAAAGCTGAAATTTCTGATGTCATATCTACAATCGTAGGAGAAAACGGCTAAAGTTCCTCAGTATTAAAAGTACACAATATGGAGACTATTAACTGACAATAAAGTTGTTAACTCTTATTTGATTAACGATGTAAAATAGTTGAATAAGAGTTGCAACAGCCATAAGATACAAAGCGACTAATTACAAATGGGGTGACAGGAAGCAATGAAAAAGATAAATATAGTCTCTGTTCTATTAACGGATTACAATCTTGAAGGATACGTAAATGAAATAGACAGTCTGGTTTTAGTTTTTAGGAAATAGTAAGGAAAGGTTTCAAATGGAAATTATGAAAAAATCATATAAACAATATAAAAAAGTAATAAGGTAAGTAAGAATACTAAGTTTTATTCACCTAAAAAATAAAGCAATACAACGTCTATGGAAACATTTAAATCAAAATAATTATCTAGCGGAAGTAGAGGCTAGTGGTTTAACTAGATTAGAACATTAGTGTTTTAATTTAAGATGAAAAATATCCTGTTTTTCAGCGCCCACTTTGACGCAGAGATACTATTAAACTCACTAACTTTTCGTTCAAAGAGAATCCTATGAGGTTAAAGAATTTTTCTGTAACTAAATATGACTAATATGAAACAATGGCACTGAGCATTATTTCACTCTCATTTCTTTTACACATAATAAAACTTTGAACTATACCAGCTAATAGTTAATCATAATTTTTAAAATTTAACGCTCCTCTGAAAATGGATTGCTTGATTGCTATAATTATGGACGTTTTTATTCAATCCAAAGGCTGATAAAATCACATCATACTACAAGTAGGAGTGATAACCATGGTTAAGGTACGTTACAAAGTAAGAGAAGTGTTGGACAAGAACAAAATAGATACATTTTTGCAGCAAGCTCGCATTGGGCATCTAGGTATGGTTGACGGTCATTTGCCATATGTTATCCCACTTAATTTTGTGTGGACAAATGGGGTGCTTTATTTCCATGGAGCCACTGGTGGGAGACGAAATCAAGTGATGGAAGAGAATCCAGAGGTCTGCTTTACAGTTTGCGAAGAATATGGAACGATTACTAATCCAGTACCCGCTAAAACGGACACCGCTTATATGAGTGTCATGGTTTTTGGTAAGGCTCAACCTATCGTCGATCTAAATGAAGCGACACATATGTTGCAAGAAATGATAAATAAATATGTACCTGGTTACTATAATCGTCCCTTATCCCAGCAACATGTGGACAAATATCGATCAGCTGTTTTCGGAGGGCCGGTTCAAGTTTACCGAATTGTTCCGCAACATATTACCGCGAAAGAAAATCCAATTGCACTAGGGGAAATGTTCAATATTGAAAAAATCCCACATACATAGTACTGGTTTTCAGAACTTGTTAAATCAAATCACTTTAAGCACTACTAATCCTAGTTATCTAGGGTTAGTGGTTTTTTAGTGTATCTACTTTATGGACTGTTAAAATTCGCATTTTTGGATGTTTTTTATCAATCCGTAATACGTTATGCTAAGATCGTTCAATAAGAAAGGCGGTTTTTAAAATAAATACGATGAAATCAATAGAAGCCTTTGAAATAGCAAAAAAGCTTATGCCTGGTGGCGTAAACAGCCCAGTAAGAGCATTTCAATCAGTTGGGATGGAGCCCATTTTTATTAGCCATGGGAAAGGCTCGAAAATCTATGATATTGATGGCAATAGCTATATAGATTATGTTCTTTCCTGGGGACCATTAATTCATGGACATGCAGATAAGGAGGTTTTAGGTGCACTTCTTGAAGCCATTCATAGTGGGACAAGTTTTGGATTGCCAACTTTACAAGAAAATAAGCTAGCTGAATTAATAACTACTCGTATTCCTTCCATAGAGAAGATTCGAATGGTTAACTCAGGTACAGAAGCGACAATGAGCGCCATTAGACTAGCTAGAGGCTTTACTGGCAAAAACATGATTGTGAAATTTGATGGAAACTATCATGGACACAGTGATTATCTATTAGTAAAGGCAGGTTCAGGAATTGCTACATTAGGCCTCCCTGATAGTCTAGGTGTACCTTTAGAAATAACTAAAAATACAATATCCATTCCCTATAACAATATCGAAGTCTTGAAGAAAATATTTGATAAATATGGCTCACAAATTGCAGCCGTTATAGTAGAACCATTTGCAGGCAATATGGGAGGAATACCAGCTAATCCTGAATTTCTTCAAGCGATACGCTCTTTCACTACAAAATATGGTGGGCTATTTATACTTGATGAGGTCATGACTGGCTTTCGGATAGATTATCATTCTGCTCAGGGGCTTTATAACATAAAACCAGACTTAACTTGTTTAGGTAAGATCATTGGTGGGGGGATGCCTGTTGGCGCATATGGTGGAAGAAAAGAGATTATGAATCAAATCGCTCCTGAAGGGAATATTTATCAGGCTGGAACCTTATCAGGTAATCCAATAGCGATGGTAGCGGGGTATACGACAATAAATAAATTAAATCTTGACAGTTACGAGTATATAGAAAGGTTATCTAATAGGCTTATTCAAGGCTTATCCAAAGTAGCTCATAACTATAATATTCCCCTTAAAACAACAAAAGCTGGGACAATGATTGGATACGCATTCATCGATCATCCTTTACAAGATTTTGATGATGCTCAAAAAATAGATTCCGAGATGTTTTGTCGTTTTTATAGGGAAATGCTTAAACAGGGTATACTTTTACCTCCGTCTCAATATGAAAGCATATTTATATCGACTGCACATTCCATACATGATATTGATAGAACGATTCATGCTGCAGAAGTAGCATTTAAAAGAATAATAGCATTTGTTTAGATGAAGCAAAGTATACTAAAACCATCCTATTCCTATAAAATTATCGATTTGATAGTATAATAATGATTGATTGTACGAAACTATTAATTTTCACTTAATTTAACAATCTTTATTCTAATTGGAAGTGAATTGAATGTTAAAAGTTAACCGAGACGATAAAAATCCTATATGGCAGCAGTTACTTGACCAAGCTATTCATCATATTACAACAGGAAAATGGCCACCAGGGGAGTTGCTTCCTCCATCCCGAGAACTCGCCTTATTAGTAGGTGTTTCACGCTCAACTATACAAATTGTTTATGAGGAATTATTTAGTCGTGGATATACCGTGACAAATTGGCGTGGTGGAACAAGGGTAAGTGAATGGGGATATAAAAAGAACTCGTCAGAAGAGGTCATTCTTCAGGGACCATCTACGCCAGTATTACCTTTATTAAACTCGGCAGTTGATGAGTTAAACAGTTGGTTTAGAGGTAAAGCAAATCAAAACGTTGCAATCGATTTTTGCCCCCATGAGCCGTATTTGGACGAGCATTTCCGAAAAAAATGGAGACAATCTTTTTTACAGGCTTCAGCAGAAACAGACCTGACCAATTGGGGTTATGGCGATGCCTACGGTTTTACACCGCTACGTGAACAGATTCAACGTTACCTGACATTTGAAAGAGGTGTACATGTAGATATTGACCAAATCATCTTAACCTCTGGCGCACAGCATAGCATCGATCTGATTGCCCAAGCTCTTTTAAAGGAAGGAGAAACAGTTTCTGTTGAAGATCCTGGATTTCCTGCTGCCTGGATGACCATGAAATATCGGCGCATGAATGTTATTGCTGTGCCTGTTGACGAGTACGGAATACAAGTGGATTCTATTCATCCACAAACCAAGCTCGTTTTTGTTACACCTTCTCACCAATGTGCAGTTGGTGTCATTATGTCTGAGCCACGCCGACAACAATTGCTGCAAAAATCTGTGAAAGATCAATTTTGGATTGTAGAAGATGATTATGATGGTGAATTTAGGTATCGGGGTGGCCCGCTTCCTACCTTGTTTAGCCAACAACCCCAAAACACATTATATATGATGAGTTTTTCTAAAATGGTTGCTCCTGGCATACGAATTTCGGCTGTCATTGGTCCAAAAGATGCCATTCGCCAACTTGCGCAAGTACAACAATTAACTTATCGACATCTCCCAATTATGGAGCAATTAACACTTGCTCATTTTATTGAGCACGGTCATTTTATGCGTCACATGAGGAGAGCAAGAAATGTCTATCGACGTAGACATGAAGCTATGACGAAGGCAATCATAGCGTCAGGACTAGCGGAACGTTTCAAGCTAAGTGGCATTGAAACGGGCTTGCATATGCTTCTTGAAGCGGAAGAATCGTTTGATGAAGAAGCAATGACGAACCTAGCACTCGAAAAGGGGATACGTGTTTATCCACTTAGTAAGTATTGTTTAGAAAATAATCGAAAAGGATGGGTACTCGGATTTGCTAAAATGGATGAGTTAGCAATTGAGGAAGGTATTTTTCGTCTTGCAAAGATCCTCTTGCAAGAAACGTAATCATTAGCGGGTCATAAAGGAAATTATTATAGAAATGGGTGGAGTGATACCATGCCATACATTCACGAGTTTGGAATCATTTCGTGTATAACTTTCTAAGGTTTTTAGTAAAAAAATACATCACGTTGAAACATTCGCCCACAACACAAATAGACCGTTTAAAAGTCTCGCCTATTGGGGAATAACCTTGACACCACCGAGCTTTCATAGACAATTTTTAAATATGGTGAGTGAAGCCAATGTCGAATATCAATCAGCAGAACTTGAAGAATTAATCAAAAAAATTGCTGAGGCAATAAAACAAGATAAATGGATGATTCATTATAGTGTTTCATTTTTCCAATACATACAGGTAAGGGGAAGAGGCGATTGTTCAATAAGAGCAATCGCTTCTTAAAATACCCTTTTTAAAATCATATTAAATTATTAAACTGTATGTTGTTATCACTTGGTATCTTAGTAGTAAGGGTGATTTATTTTATTAAATCCGAAACGACCTGACCAATTAAGAACAAAAAAATGATTGGTAATATAATTTGAACCCATCTTGTTTGGATGTACGGAATAATCTTTAAGCCTAAGAAAGAGCCAACAATAGAGCCAATTGAAACAGGAATAGCAATTCCCCAATTAACAATACCAGTAAAATAATAAAGAGAAAGTGTCTGTTCAGCAAGCAGATATTCAGCAAAGTTTATATATTTGCTCGCGGAAATCCGATCTAATCGAACAACCATTTATACACTTTTTAAAAACTCATTCTTAAGCTAACCTTTAAAATCGTGAACACGTACAATGCTGTTTTGGTTGACTCTATTTAATCAATAAGGTATGTAGAGTGAGATATATAGTTGGTAGTAATTATTGGTGAAAATCCGTAAAGAGAATAAAAACGTATGTTAATATTCGAGAATTAATTAATTGTTCGTGTTTTTAACGGTGAAATGCGAATCATCCACTGGCTGGACACTTTTACTTTTGCGTAAAAAACGAACATTATAGATAAAGCTTTGTTAATGAAATGATTAGGAGGAAATACTTTACGAAAACTAGTAGTCAGTTTGTACGATGAGCAATGGATTCAACTGTTTCTGGAAGAGGCTGAAAAACTGAATTTTATATTTAAAAATGAAATCATAGACATCTATCAGGTATTATGTTCGATGACTATCATTTAATTAATTATCATGTACAGAAGGAAGATGCCCAAACCATACTTCAAAATGCGTCAGCTATTTTCTTGTTAGGTGGAGATACTCTTAAACAGAATGAGTTTTTGATAGACTCTGAATTGACGGATTTGATTAAAAAAAGCACAGCTGTTGTAATGGGGGCAAGCGCAGGAGCAATCAATATGTCCGCTAAATGGTTATGCTCGAAAAACTTTGGTTATCCAGTTGAAAAAAGCTTTTTATACGAAGGGATCGGTCTTGACAATTTTTCCGTCCTGTCGCATTTTGATCTTGAAAATAAACTTTATCGAAAGAAATAGATATTTATACGTCGAACAAAGATTGCGCTGTACGTGTAAAGAGAGGCAACATCGACATTTTAGGCTATGTCTATTTAATTTCCCACTCCAAAATTCAGAAATTGGATGAGACGCTCTAGCTGTGGTGAATAGCTAGAGCGTGTTTGAATCAATCTTTTTTCCAAAACACGCTCTTTTCCTTTTTTAAAGTATCAATTTGATCAAACCTTGGCAACAAAAGGTTTAGGCTTTTTCATGAAGTGTACTTTTTGTTCGCTCATTAATTAGGTTAAGAAGTGTAATGATTTTCTGAAAATCTTCAATGGTGAATCTTTCTAAATCCTTTAAGTAATTGCCAAACTCTTCTTTATCGAGTTTTTTATGATATTCATATACCAGTTGACCTTTTGGTGTCAATTCAATCGTTAATTCTCGATAATTGTCAGGATTTCTATATTTAAATGCTAATTCTTTTTTTATTAATTTATCCATCATTTGAGAAACTGCACTTTTTGTACGGTGTGTGATTTCTGCAATTTCAGTAGTATTTGTTTTGATTTTATCACCTATTAAATTGAGTGTGTGAGCCTCTATCATATATAGTTCATCTTCCGTACCGTACTTTCTCGGGATACTTTCATAGGTACTAATGGATCGAGATGTTTCAAAAAGTGTCTCCATTAGCTCATAAAAGATTTCTTCTTTCTCCACAGATCATTCCCCCTTAGTAAACAAACATCCCTTTATTTTAACATATTCATAAATAATTTCCTTCAATTAATCATGAAGCTTCAACAACCAATCAATTTTTGTGAAGGGGATCAAACATCCCAATTTTAATTTTCGGAAAATTCTATTTTCTTATTGACGATTTTACAGTTAAGGTGCTAAACTGATGAAAATAATTGCTCAAGTACGGAAAAAACGTATTTTCGAGCAATGATGAGGAAGGGGATGAGAGAAAGAATGATATATGATTTTGATGAAATGATTAGTCGACGTCGTACTTATTCGTTAAAGTGGGACGGGGAAGAATTAATTAAAGACATCGGTTATACAGAAAGATATGATTATGAAACAATTCCATTATTTACAGCTGATATGGATTTACCCGTCATGCAGCCTTTGATAGATGCACTTCATCAAACGGTTGATCATCGAATCTTTGGGTATTCTATTTTTCCGAATGAGTACTTTGAATCCATTCAGCATTGGTTTAAAAAAAGGCATGATTGGGTGATCAAAAGAGAGGAAATCGTATATAGTCCTGGAACGGTTCATGCTTTGAATATAGCTGTACAAGCATTTACTAAGCCTGGAGAAGGAATCATTATACAACGGCCAGTTTATCCACCGTTCACTACTGCGATAGAGCGTAATGGTAGAATTGTTCAAAATAACGCAATGAAATGTGAATCAGATGGATCTTTTTCAATTGATTTCGTAGATTTTGAAGAGAAAGCAAAGGATAAAAACACAACCATGTTTATTCTTTGTAATCCACATAATCCAACTGGAAATATATTCACCAATAAAGAATTGAAAAGGCTTTCAAAAATTTGCGAGGAACATAATGTAATCATTGTGGCAGATGAAATCCACGGTGACTTAATTAGGAAAAATAAAAGATTTACACCAATCTGTAAGGTTGTAGAAAATACTGATCATATTGTCACTTGTACAGCCATTAACAAAACATTTAATGTTGCGGGTCTTCATTGTACAAATGTCATCATTTCCAACCCCGAACGCAGAAAAACCTTTAATGACATAATGGGGATGCAGTTACCGTCACCGTTTACCATTGCAGCTCTTATAGCCGTCTATAACGAGGGAGATGAATGGTTGGAACAAATTACGCAATATATTGACGGCACAATGGAGTTTGTAAAAAGCTTTTTAGCTGAAAACATGCCTACAGTTAAAGTAAGAATTCCAGACGGCACATATGTGATGTGGATGGACTTTAATGGATATGGTCTTTCCGATCGAGAGATTCATCATCGTATCTATAATAAAGCGAATGTTCTTCTAGAAGATGGATGGATGTTCGGAAAAGAAGGGGAAGGTTTTCAAAGAATTTGTGTCCCTTCGCCAAGACCACTTATAAAGCAAGCACTTGAACGGATTGCTGTTGAATTTCAGGATTTGGAATAGAATAATCCATTAAAATAGGGGTGTATAAAATGACAACAATCGAGTTTGAACTTAATGCTTTAAAGGCTGCAGAAGAAATCGAAGGCTATGTCATTAATATAAGAAGAGATCTTCACAAGCATCCGGAGATTGGGTTACAGGAAATACGGACTATTAAAGTAGTTACAGAGGAATTAACTAAAATGGGCATTGATTACGAGATCGTCCCGAATGGTGGAATTATTGGATTTATTCATGGGGAACAACCAGGGAAAACATTGATACTTAGAGCTGATTTAGACGCACTTCCGATGAAAGAAAACGAAAATAATTTAAAAATGAAAAAAATAGTCGTTTCTAGTACTAGTCAAGCTGCTCATACTTGTGGTCATGATGGACATACAGCAATGCTTCTAGGGGCAGCGAAGATTTTGGTTCAACATAAAGATAAGGTAAAAGGAAAAGTACTTCTTGCTTTTGAGCAAGGAGAAGAAATGGGCGGAGGCATTTACAATCTTTTAACACGCTTATATGAATTAGGGGCTGACGGCATTTGGGGCATCCATTTAAAATCTGATATTCCAACAGGGAAAATATCTGTTGAACCAGGACCAAGAATGGCTGCTTCCTTTAGTTTTAATGTGCTATTGAAAGGAAAAAGTGGACATGGCTCCAGACCAGATTTATCGGTGGCTCCATTAGATTGCTTTACAGATTTTTACAGCAATTTAAAAGCTATGAGAATAAATACTTTAGATCCTTTTAAAACCATTACCTATTCTATTGGCATGATTCATTCCGGTTCTGCCGTAAATATCATTCCAGAAAGCTTACAATTCTCAGGAACTGCCAGATATTTAGATGATGATCAAGGTTCACATGCTGCAAGCGAATTTAAACGAATCCTAGAAAAAGTTTGCGACCTACATCGTTGCACATATGAATTTATTACAGAGCCCATTGAATCGGATTTATTTGTTTACAACCAAAACGATTGCGCACACATAGCATCACTTGCTGTAGAAAAGGCATTAGGTGTAAATACGTTATATTCTTCACCAGCATGGATGGGCTCAGAATCCTTTGCGTTTTATGAAAAATACTTTCCAGGTGTATTTGCCTTCGTTGGAATAAAAAATCTTGAAAAAGGGGTTGGGGCAGAGCATCATAATGATTTCTTCGATCTAGATGAAGATGCTCTCAAGCTAGGTGTAGCTTCCACTGTACAATACACCATTGATTTTCTAAATAATGAACATCAAATCGTATTTGCGGCTGACAAAAGGGATGTCAAAAGCTTGTTTATTGATAATGGATTTGCCCAATTAATAAAACAATAGGCCATCTTATAAAAGAAGGAGATAGATAAAATGACTCGAAAAAGACTTTGTTATTTACTATCATTCATTGCATACTTTGGAATGCCTTTGGGAGTTCCCTTTATTAAAAGTACCGAACCTTATATCTTGGGACTTCCGCTTTTGTTATTTTGGATGGTTCTTTGGATTTTATTAGGGACAGGTATCATGCTTTTAGTACATCGCTTAAATCCAGACGTAAAAGCAGAGGTGGAGTAACATGACAATATCTATTGGTATTATTGCTGTGTTTTTAGGAATTGCATTAATTTTAGGCATTATGGCGAGTAGAGGGAAGGATATGAGCCTAGAGCAATGGAGTGTTGGCGGTCGGGGTTTTGGCTCTATTTTCATTTTCTTGCTAATGGCCGGAGAAATTTATACTACAAGTGCATTTTTAGGGATAAGTGGTTGGATGTATGGAAAAGGTGGAGCAGCATTCTACAACATCATGATGCTGAACTATGTCATTGCTTACTGGTTAACGCCAAAAATATGGAGCTATGGAAAGAAACATAATTTACTTTCTCAATCTGATTTTTTTGAGAAGGCATATAAAAGTAAAGCGCTTGGAATGGTTGTAGCAATAGTCGGTTTGGCGGCTTTAATTCCTTATTTAATCATTCAATTGAAAGGTCTTGGCATTATTGTTTCTGAAGCTTCTTATGGAGCCATTGACTCCAAAATCACGATTTGGATTGGAACCATTGCGATGATTGTCTATGTTATGGTTTCAGGTATTCATGGCTCAGCTTGGACAGCAGTCATTAAAGACTTCCTTATACTTGGTGTTGTTTTATTTCTAGGAATCTACTTACCATTTCATTATTATGGTGGTATTCAACCAATGTGGGAAGCTATTGAAGCCACAAATCCAGGGTTCTTAACGCTTCCAGACTCAGGTTTAAGTGCGTCTTGGTATGTTTCAACAATGATGCTGACATCATTAGGATTTTACATGTGGCCCCACACCTTTGTTGCTACTTTTTCAGCTAAAAGTGGAAATGCCCTAAGAAGAAATGCGATTATTCTACCTATCTATGCATTATTTATATTATTTGTCCTATTTACCGGAGCAGCAGCTATTCTACAAGTCCCGAATTTATCGGGAGGCGATGTTGATTTAGCATTATTCAAAATTTCCACACAAACGTTTAGCCCAGTAATAGTAGGCTTTATTGGAGCAGCAGGGCTGTTAACGGCAATTGTTCCAGGCTCATTAATTTTGATGTCTGCAGCTACACTTTTTGCAAAAAATATAATAAAGCCGTTTCGTCCTCAAATTACGGATCGACAAATTGGTATTATTGCTCGTTATACGGTTCCATTGGTTGCCCTAATTGCCCTTTATTTTACTTTTAGTGGTGGTGGTGCTATAACTCTATTATTCTTAATGGGATATGGATTAGTTACACAATTTGCACCTGCTGTTGTTTGTAGTTTCATGAAAAAAAATCCACTGTCGTTACAAGGTGTGTTCGCTGGGATAATTGTTGGCGTTATGATTGTAGGTTGGCAAGCCGCTACAGGCGCAAATCTAAGTACCCTTTTCCCGAATTGGCCAACATTTATACAAGATATCAACATTGGGTTCCTTGCATTAGGCGTTAATATTGTAGTGAGTTTAGCAGTTAGTGCATTTACAAGAAAACTTTTCATAAAGCATGATGGGGCTTCCAACGAGGAAATCGTGGAGAGTTTACCATAGTAACACATTGATATTATTGATGAATTGTAGGATAGATTTACATTTATAATAGAGCCTGTGATTAGATGAAAGCTCGCAAAGAATAGTTGAAAAGAGCATGTTTTGATTCATTTGTTTCAAAGCATGCTCTTTATAATTGTTCTCATCTTAAACTTATTTAGTAAAGGACACGCCATAAATAAAAGGTTGCGTAGGATTCCCAGTTTTTCCAAGGTATCAATAATTGCATGATTTCATCTTTTGTCGGCTTTCGATTCATATTTTGTAATAGTTTTATCGAATTAATAAGTCCTACATCATCGATTGGAAAGGCTGTTTGGAACCTCAGGCAGCGCATTAAAACATAATTGGCTGTCCAAGGGCCGATTCCTCGTATTTTCATTAAGCTTTTTTCAGCATCTTTAAAGTCCATTTCCATTAATTTTTCCCTCGATAATTCTCCACTTGCCATTAATTTCGCAATGCCAATGATATATTCACTTTTTTTCACCGTCATTTTAATATTTGCTAGGTCAGCAGGGGTTAATTGTGCAATTCGTTCGTATGAAGGGAACACCCAATATTTTTTACCATTCCATTCAATGAAATCGCCAAATTTTTCTACAAATTGCCTCTTTAAGGTGTACGCGAAGGCTAAGTTAATTTGTTGGCCTAAAACTCCCCAGCATAAAGCTTCAAATAAGTCGGGAATGCCGATTACTCGTAATCCATAAAATTTTTGGACAGGTATTTTAAGTAATGGGTCTGCTTTTGCCATTTCATAAAATGACGTTAAATCATTATCGAGATCAAACCATTCATGAATATATGTTACAATTTCTTGCCGCTTCCACTTTTCAATAGGTTTAGAATCATTTAGGAATTGAATCACCATTTGTTTATTATTGATTATGCTTATTTGTACTAAGGATTGAATTTTCCCAATTGTTATAACTTTTGTCATAATATTGTTCTCTATTTCGTACATGCATTCATTTTTTTCCCTTGTTAAATAACCTAGGTTAGCATTCATGTCGAAAATTGTAGGTAATGTAATAACAATATCATCATTGACTTCATACCATGTCACTTTTCATTCTCCTCGTCCTATTAAGAGTAATTTTACTTTATCACATCATAGCCCTTACTAATTTTGTTATCTTGCTCTTATATTCTCAACTCCTTATTTTTTTCTATTTATTTATCAGGTTATAGTGTTAATATGACGAGATATCGATATGGGGAAAGGTACCAACCATCTATCAAATGGTTTATAAACGAATGTGACAGTATTTTTCGGAAGATGAACTTTTCAATAGCGAAAAAAGTTACGAACCCTAGCGTGGATATTCATGTTGAAAGTAAAAAATTATGAATAAAGGGGTTTATGATCTACATTTGTTGACTTCTCGATTTCTCTTTCTTTGCTGCTTAAATTTTCCCATAGAAAAACAGCACCTCCAATTGTTAGTATGTGTCTAACAATCGGGGCGCAGCACCAACCAGCTTCAGGTTCCTTAATCTCTTTTTATTGTATCCTAGACATGGATATTATAAGACCAATTCTTTATATGCATCGTATATTTATATAGAATGCAGATATTGGATGTCACCATGATTTTGAATACATTTTCTATTTAAGTGAATCAATCGTTTTAAAAATTCTTGAATACAACTCTTGTATGTTTGAATTGTTCTCTTTATGATCGATAAGCTCATACCTCCAAGTTTCATACTTGATTTCTTTATCAGTTGAGGTATTTAAATAACCAGTTGCATAACTCAAGGGTTGGATGTCAATAAATGTATCATAATCCACTCCCTCATTGACAAAAGGAATGTGAGCCTTAGTTGATTGCATAAAGAACGTCGGAATTTCTAATTCATTATAAACAGTAACGTATTGGTCATCATCTGCTTCTGAAAGAAATTCTTTAGTTATAATTACAGCGTCTAAGTCGTCTGAAACTTTTTGTGTGTTTCCTTTCAAATCATCAAAAGTTATTTTTTCAAAGACAACTTTTTCCTCACTAAAATCAGGAAATGGACCGATAATCCCGACTTTTAAATCATTCCCATTATACATTTGGTTATTTGATATGTTAGTATCACAGCCGACTATTATCAAAAGAGTAGCTAGCATAATAATAGAAAGTATTTTTTTCATGGACCAGCCTCCTATAATGGAAAAAAATGGGTTAATAACCTAAAACATCACGTTTTGTTAGACCTGTTGTTAATGATGCATAAAAACTACTTGAAGAAGCAACAGAGTAGGATGCAGTGAAAATGTTTCCAACTCCTATTGTACCAGTATGAGTGGTTGAAGTTGAATTATAAAAATTTCCATTGATTAGGAATAAGAAATGTCCATTATGAAGTTCCACTTTGATTGTGCCTGAAAAAGAGATTGGATTAGCTACAAATTCTTGTAAAAGCGGTGCTTGGTTTGTATTAATATATTTTGGTGTGCCGCCTGAGCTACATATCTGTACATATACTTGTAAGAGGGGTCTGTAAGTTTTTCCGAAAATCGGGATTTCCGTATTTGTTCCAAACCATGAACAGGACTCTGCCTTGGGAGAAAAGGTATCAAGTTTGTTATATTCAGCTAATTTAGAGTAAGCTTCTTGAATTGTAACGCTTTTTATTTTTGCATATTGCTCAGCTACCTGTTGGTCTGATAATTCAACAGTAAACTCTTTATTTGAGTTAAGTAGGTCTTCCAATTCCTTTGAGTTAAGTGTTGTTCCATCTATTATCTCTAATGTTTTACTATCAACCCTTTCCGTAGCTTTTACTTCAGAACCAAAGAAAGATAAAAACAAAACGAATCCTAGAAAATAAATCAATGTTTTTCTCAAAAAAATCCCTCCATTTTTTGATGATTAATCTATTCAACCTAAATATATATATATAATAGAAAATACTGTCAATACATCTCTTGCTTATTGAAGAAAAGTGCATAAAGATATCTATGCTTTTCCGTATTTTTTAAAGAAGAGATTCAGTGATGTTTTATTATTTATTACGCTTACCTATACTAAGGTCCAAATTTCCCCCCTTGTTAGATCGCCTAGGTTTGCAATCATATCGAAAATTGTAGGTAATGTAATAACAATCACATCATAGCCTTTACTGATTTTGTTATCTTGCTCTTACATTCTCAACTCCTTATTTTTTTCTATTTATGAGGTTATAGTGTTAGTTATCAGGAATGTAAAGGAGGGTATAAAAATGGTCCAACATATAAAAACACGTGTTGAGAGCTTAGATTGGGAGACCATTCAACATGAATTAGATGAGCAAGGATTTGCAAAGCTTCCTGTGATTTTAACAAAGGAGGAGTGTGAATTCTTCATAGACATGTATGGTGTGGAAGAGTCATACAGAACGACAATCAATATGACGAGATATCGCTTTGGGAATGGGGAGTACAAATATTTTTCTTATCCATTACCTGACATCATCCAACATTTAAGAGAGGCTTTTTATTTGGCATTAGCAAAAACAGCTAATCGGTGGCTGAGCTATTTAAAGAAGACAGAACAGTATCCAGAACAACTTCAAGATTTTTTGAACACCTGTGAAGAGTATAATCAAACGAGACCAACACCTTTACTATTAAAGTATGAAACAGGCGGATTTAATTGTTTACATCAAGATTTATATGGTGATATATTTTTCCCGTTTCAAGTAGTATTTTTATTAAATCAACGAGATCAAGACTTTTGTGGTGGTGAATCTCTATTAGTGGAACAAATTCCGCGTGCTCAGAGTAGAGGGCATGTCATTACTTTAGAGCAAGGCAGTGCGCTAATCTTTCCTACTCACCATCGACCTGTTTTAGGTAAAAAAGGATATTACAAAAATAGGGTTCGTCACGGAGTAAGCACAGTTACTGCTGGAGAACGCTACGGACTTGGAATCATTTTTCACGATTCTAAGTAAAAATTAAACTTCAATATCTTGCTATTCTATTCCTAGAATTGTCCATTCTGAATTTATAGAGAGTATATTGTAAGGAGAGGTGAGATAAATGTCGGATAGTATCGATAACGGACATCGAGAGAGCCATCATCCTAGAATGATAAATGAAGTAGAAATGATAACAGAGGAAAAGTGGCAAGCCATTATAAATAATGATGCAGCGTACAATAACCAATTTTTCTACGCTGTAAGGTCGACAGGGATATTTTGTAAACCATCCTGTAAATCTCGCGTTCCGAAAAAAGAAAATGTATGCATTTTTTCAAACGCAGAACAAGCCCTCCAAGCAAATTTTCGCCCTTGTAAACGTTGCAAGCCCACTAATGAAAATCTGCCTGATAGCGAGTGGGTGGATGTAATTACGGAATACATTGATAAAAATTTCACAGAAAAATTAACGCTAGAATCGTTAGCAAATATTTGTCATGGAAGTCCGTATCATATGCATCGAACATTTAAAAAGATCAAAGGCATGACGCCAGTTGAATATATACAGGAAGTTAGAGTACACGTAGCTAAAAAGTATTTGATTCAGTCAAATAAAGCGATTGGAGATATTGCTTTATGTGTGGGGATGGCTAATACGCCTTATTTTATTACTTTATTTAAAAAGAAAACGGGACAGACGCCAGCACAATTTCGTCAAATGAGTAAAGTGGAGGAGAAGTACAATGGAAACAAAGAATAATTCAAGTCTATATTGGTCTTTACTAAAGTTTAAGGATTGGCAATTATATATTGCGTCAACTTCAAAGGGGCTTGTCTTTGTAGGTTCACAGAACAAACCATTCGAGGAATTAGTCGAATGGGCAAAAAAACGCTTTCCAGGAAGTACTCTTGTGGAAAATGATGAAATGCTTGCACCTTATGTTGTTGAAATTACTCAGTATCTAGAAGGAAAACGGAAAACCTTTACTGTTCCATTTGAGTACGTAGGTACGCCATTTCAGCAAGCCGTCTGGGATGCACTTTGTGAAATTCCTTATGGGCAGACGAAATCCTATTCCGATATTGCCAATGCTATAAATAAACCAGCTGCTGTTCGTGCTGTAGGAGCGGCTATTGGGGCTAATCCAGTATTACTTACGGTACCGTGCCATCGCGTAACAGGGAAGAATGGCTTTTTAACTGGCTATCGGGGTGGATTAGAAATGAAGACATTGCTCCTGGATCTTGAAAAGCGAGCTTCATCAAATAATGAATAATTATTGCTGTACAATGAATGGGGGCCATTATGAAACATGAAATATTCTATAAAAATCCGAAAACCATTCTAAATAAAGGAACTGGCTTTCTGTCTGGCTATACGCATTCACTAAATCCCTATACAGGCTGTTCATTTGGCTGTTCCTATTGTTATGTTCGCGAAATGCCTGTATCTCTTTTCAGGGAAGGTGAGTGGGGGCATTGGGTCGATGTTAAAAACGGAGCTGCGCATGTATTACAAAAGGAACTCCATCGGGCCAAAGCAAAAGGGAATGTAACCATTTTTATGTCATCAAGTACAGATCCGTATCAACCAATAGAGCATAAGGAAAAAGTGACGCGATCTTTACTTGAAGTTATGGTAGAAGATCCCCCTGACTTCCTATTAGTACAGACTAGAAGCCCACTTGTAAGTCGAGATATCGATTTACTGCAACTTTTAAAAGATAAAGTACGGGTAAGTATGACCATAGAGACGGATAGGGAAGATATTCGCAAGCATTTTACGCCCTATGCTCCACCTATTTCAGCAAGGCTTAAAACACTCCAACAGCTTGCTGAATTTGGTATTCCTGCACAGGTTGCCATCGCACCCTTACTACCAAGTACTGAGCGATTTGCAGAAATATTGCGTCCCTTGGTTAACCGAGTATGTATTGACGATTATTTTATGGGGGACGGACGCGGTGGTAAACGCACACACAAGATGGACTTACAGGCGTTATATAGAAAACTGGAAATGGAAGAATGGTATCATCCATCCGTCTATCAAATGGTTTATAAACGAATGAGGCAGTATTTTTCGGAAGAAGAACTTTTCATTAGCCAGAAGGGTTTTGAACCCTAGCGTTAAGATGGGTAAAAGGAAACCAGCATTTTTTAATATTTTTCCTTATTGTTGTACCTAATAAGCGAACCACAATTAGTTTGCAGGTATTGTAAATAGCCATATAAAAAAGTCGATTTCTTATTGTCTAGGAATTCGACCTTTTTTAGATAGGAAATTGCTTAGCATAATATTGTAAAGGGGAAAAAATCTGGAGGGTGTTTTGGGCAAACGGCACTATTATGATATGAAGTATAAAATCCTAATCCATTTTAGTTTCGAAAATGATTGAGAGCTAGCAGGGTTGCTGAATCATATTCAGCAGGCAATTCATCTTCAAAAAAAATAGCTTCTACTGGACAAACTAATTCACAAGCTCCACAATCAATACAAATATCAGGATTAATTACATATTGGGTATCTGTCATAACAATGCAATTTACTGGACAGACATCCAAACAGACAGCCGCTTTTTCATCTCTACATAATTCTGTAATTACAAATGCCATTATAAATCCTCCCATCCAGACAATTGTTGTTTTAATTCTTCAGGTGAGTATTTCCAATAGTCTTCATTAAATTCAGATAAAAACTGATAAAGTAGTTTTTTTGAATTACTATCTACATGTTTCAAGAGAACTTTCCCTTTAAGTGCCTTATCTAAATAATTTACTTGTTCTGGCAAAGATTTATAGCCAAGTTTAATACGTCGTACTTCTTTTGATACCCGTACTTCACTTGCAGTACATCCCGCATAATAAGGACCATTTTGAGAAATTTGAATAGCTACCCAAACTATCCAATAACGATAATAATCGTCACTAGCATGAGCTAAATCAGAGGAAAAACGAACTTTTTTCTCGATTATACTTCGTCCATGTAAGGCTTCTAAATCTATAAACACCTGTTCTTTTTCACAATCTATAATAATCGACGTTACATTATTTAAATCAAGGGTTCCTACTCCGTAACCGCCATCTCCGTCTGTTGAATCGTTACTTAAAATTGTAAAATGCATTTTCTTTTTCATAGAAATCACCTCGACACACTTTTATATCCCTTCATTAATAAATGTTTAATACAATGCCCCAATTTAGAAACATCAATGATTGACAGATAAATTTAGTCAACGGTCTGAATATTTGCATAAAGCTAAAACGACATGAGAAAATCATTGGACTTTAATTTATACAGATTGATAATTTTTCTGATGCCAATAGAACAAACGCATTACGTATAGTTTTGTACAAATAAATGTACTTGAACGTTTTAGTAGTATTTTTTATCTATACGTAATGGTTGTCTAGGATTTTTCCTAATACTTTTATAGTTAAAAAGTATAAATAAAATATACAATTTATCTCATTACTTGTCTTCAGACTAACGTCTGAAATGTTATGTACTGGTAAATTAACTATAATACAGTTATTCATCCTTTAATAAATGAAAGGCAGTTGCTATAAATTTTCCCTTTTGTTTACTTTATTTTTCCTAAATTTGGTTTTATTGAAGTATACTGCTAATAAGGACAACAAAGAGAACTCTTTGGTCCAAATAACCGTAAGCGATGAAATCAATTGCTTATCTAAGGAGGAAATTCTGTTATGAAAAGTAAACTATCTGGGGTATTAGCTGCTACATTAGCGCTAACGATGTTCCTGCCAACAGGGGCAATGGCGTTTTCTAACAATAAGACTACAGTTGTAGCTAATCAAGTTGTAGCTAATCAAAAACTGGAGAAGATTGCAGCAGAGAAGGCTGCGTTACTCACGGAATCCTATGGGACGGCTAGCGTGCAATATGCGTTAATTGATAATGGCAAGCTAATTTTGTCGGGTCAGAAAGGCAAGGACAATTTAAAAGGGGAACAGTCTCTAACCAAAGATACTCAATATGGAATTGGATCGGTCAGTAAAGTGTATACAGCAGCGGCTATGATGAAATTGGTCGATGAAGGAAAAGTCGATTTAGATACTCCTGTTGTTAACTATCTTCCTGATTTTAAGATGGAGGATGAACGATACAAACGCATTACACCGCGTATGCTGTTGAACCATTCCTCCGGCTTACAAGGAACTGTGTATAGTAATGCAATTTTATTTAAAGATAATGATACCTATGTCCATGATACCTTGTTACAGCAGTTGTCAAACCAGAGCTTAAAGGCAGACCCTGGCGCGTTCTCAGTATACTGTAATGACGGCTATACGCTGGCCGAGATTTTGGTGGAAAGAGTTAGCGGTATGAGCTTCACCGAATTTCTACATCAACGTTTTACAGAGCCCCTAGAGCTTAATAATACGAAAACACCGCAGGATAAATGGGCAGACGATATACGGGCTGGACTTTATTTTCCATCCTATCAAGGGCAACTTCCTATTGAATCAGTGAATTTGATTGGTTCGGGAGGGATTTCTTCGACAGCAGAAGATATGGTAAGGTTCTCACAATTGTTTATGGGACTGGGAAAAGAGATTCTCTCTGAGAAGGCAGTCAAGGCTATGGAGCAAGAGGAATATAAAAAAGGAATGTGGCCAGAGGATGGAGATAATATTTTCAACTATGGTCTTGGATGGGATAGTGTGAAACTATATCCATTTAGTGAATATGGGATAAAGGGTTTGGCTAAGGGCGGTGACACAATATTACAACATGCGACACTGGTCGTTCTACCAGAACAGAAGATGGCCGCTGCTGTGGTGTCATCCAGCGGTAGTAGTGTTACAAATCAACTGATGGCGACTGACTTACTGCTTGCTGCACTTAAAGAGAAGGGCACAATTAAGGATATTAAGCCAAACAAATCCTTTGGCAAGCCAGTAACGACTCAGATGCCTCAAGATCTAGTAGAGAAAGCAGGCTTTTACGGGAATAGTTTCAGTCATTTCAAACTTGAAATTATGAAGAACGGAAAACTGTTCTTATCCCTTAATCCCGAAGAAAAGTATGTATATACTGCGGACGGAAGCTTTATTAATGAGGAGGGTACATCCAAGCTCAACTTTGTCACTGAGAAGAACGGACGTACTTATTTAAAAGAGAGCACCTATCAAACAGCACCAGGTTTTGGGCAAGTTGCGATGACTCAATATTTAGCTGAGAAGCTTGAAGACAATGTACTATCGAAGGAGACTGCTGCTGCATGGAAGAAACGGGAGGGCGTGAAGTTCTATCTTGTGAACGAAAAATATAGTTCTGCTCAATATCTCGTACCAATGCTGCTTACCAAACAAATTAATCGTCAGGAAGACCTAGCGGGCTATTGGGAGGGCAGAAAAATTATAGGTCCAAACATGTCGGCGCATCAGCTTCAAATCCCAGTGATGAATGGCCGTGATATGACAGAGACTCGTTTCTATACGGAAGGCGGGAATGAATATATGGAAATGTCCGGATTTTTATACGTAAGTGGAACTAACGTAAAACCGCTTTATACAGGGCAGTCATCCAAAGTAACTTTGCAAGCAAAAGGACATGCGAAATGGTTTACGATCCCACAAGCGATAGCTGGGAAAACAATGAACGTGGAATTGTCATCGAACAGTTCGTTTGCGGTTTATGATGAGAAGGGCGTATGCGTGAATTTTACCGTTGTAAGCGGCAATAACAAAGTAAAGCTACCGAAGAATGGAACGGTTGTATTTGCTGGTGCGCCGAACTCGGAGTTTGCTATCACACTGAACTAACTATGGACTTCCACAAAAATGTTTAATATTGACTAGATGAAGCCAGGACGATCCGAATCACGTATGCTATTTATCTATCATTTCTATAATTTTATATAAAGACTGATCATTTTAAACTAAGCTCGACTATCTTATGCAACAATTCGGCAAGTTTTGTGTAGCAGTCAAAGCCCAATTTCTCTCCTACAATTCAGAGAAATTGGGCTTTTTTAGTTTTCTTAACAAAGAATATAAACATTGTTTTTATGCACTCTTTTAAATCATTTTCATGTTATTTCTTACAAGGGTATTTGAATTTGCTTGTTGTTGTAACAATAATAGTGTACGATACATAGTATAAGTTATACAGTGTATGTCATATAGTAAGTGGAATTGAGGTGAGTGAATGAGTACGTTACTGAATTCATTAACGACAGAACTTAGGAGAGGAACGCTGACATTAGCCGTTTTAAGTCAATTACGAACACCCCAGTATGGGTATTCACTTGTTCAATTATTAGAGGAAGCGGGCATTAACATCGATCAAAGTACCTTATATCCATTGCTTCGCCGTTTAGAAAAACAAGAGTTAGTGACGAGCAGCTGGGATACATCAGAGAGTAGACCGCGTAAGTATTATGTATTAAGTGACTATGGATTAGAGGTATTTTTGCAATTAAAAAGAGAATGGATTAACAATTCAAAAGAACTTTATGAGTTATTACAAGGAGATGATGATCAAGATGAATCTGACTGAGATTTATATTCAAGAGGTCACTCGGAGGCTGCCTGAAAAAAATCGTGAGGATATCGCACTTGAGTTACGATCAACCATTGAGGATATGCTACCTGACGATTACAGTGAGGATGATGTAAAGGATGTACTTGAAAAATTAGGGAACCCAGCAGCATTAGCGAGTGGTTATCGAGATCAACCAATGCATTTAATTGGTCCACGCTATTTTGATGTATATTTATCGTTATTAAAAATGATTGTCCCAATTGCCGCTGTCATTGCGTTAATTTCGATTATTGCCGAATACTTTATTGGTTTTGGTGGGGAAGAAGTGATTATTAATGCCGTCCTCACGATTATGGGTGAAGGAATATGGAGAATCATCGAAGTAGGAATACATGTCTTTTTCTGGCTAACACTCGTATTCGTCATTATTGAACGAACAGATAAAGGAAAAGATCAGCATCCGTTGTCAGCAAGCCTAACAAAATGGACCCCTGAAGATTTGAAAAACATTATTTATATTCCAAAGAAAAAAGCGATTACGAAGCTTGAAGTATTTGGCTATTTAATGTGGACGGCGATTTGGGCAACTCTTTATTTTTATGCAAATCACCTTGTAGGTATATATGAAGGCGGTGGTGATGGCCTCAACTTCGTAATGCCAGCTTTCAATCAGGATGTTTTACTTCGTTATTGGCCAATTGTTATCGCTGTCATCGCTCTCGAAATTGGGTTAGCTCTCTACAAATTATTGAAAGGACAATGGACGAAAAAAATGGCAATCTTTAATACTATTGTTGAGCTTTTCGCAACCGTTGTATTCATTGTTATCTTAAGCAATCCAAATTTAATGAACCAAGAATTTATAACGTACATGAGTAAATTATTTACCATAACAACTAAGCAATTGGAAATATGGATAGTCGTCGGCGTCATCATCGTATTCATTTTATCTGCAACACTCAGTATCTTCGATGGATTCCGTAAGGCTCGAATCCGTTAATTCATTTTTGTTTATAAAAGAGTAGTTAGTTATTCCAAAATAGAACTACTTAAAAAAGGTGGGATGCCATAGGAATCCCATCTTTAAGTAAAGTTTAATATTATTTTAAAGAAAATTCTCTGACGTCTATTATTCTTGCAGATGCTTCCCCATATGTTATGTCATATGTTATGGCAAAAAAATCTGCCCCATGAATTAAGTTAAATTTCCCACTCCCTATTGCCCGTACTCGATCTGGGTCTTTTGGAGATCTAATTAGCCCATAAGTGTTACTAGCTAAATCAAGACCAGCACCAATTGAAATTACTGTCCCAGAAGATTCAGCTTTTATACCTGTAATAGCATCTGCATAAATTTCAACATTTCCAGAGATAGATACCTGATTTAAGTATACATCTGTTCTAGTTTTTGTATATGGTGGTACTGGAATAGATTGTGGAGTTGCTGTGTAAGTTGTAGTCACACTTTTTGTGGTAGAATCAGTATTAGAAAAATTATACTCAAGCGTCGTTTTAATTTGCCCTTCAGTTACTAAGGGAATTCCAACTTTACCTGATGCTTCAAAGGCTGTCTTAAAACCGTGTAGGGTTTGAGTAGTTGTTGAATCTGTAATTGATTTACTAAAAGAGCTAGTATTATAGGTTATTAGTCGATCAGTTCTATTTTCAAATGTATTTGAACCAATAAACAGCGGAACGACACTAGTAACATTAGTGTTCTCTATATTTATCCCCGAAACATCAACACTTTCTCCAAACATATAAGGAAAACGATTATATGGTAAAAAGCCAAAAAGTGGTGGGATACTAGCTATCATATTATCAATTTTTTTATCAATATCTTCGATTGATACACCTTGTTGTTTAATAATATTATGGGTATTTTCAGGAATTTCAGTAGCCTTTGCTGTATATATATTACCGGTTACAAACAAAAAGCTTGTCATCATAGCACACAAAATTATCTTGTTACTTTTCATTTTTCTTCACTCTCCAATATCTCATTTTTTAATTCTTGAAGCGTCCAATTTTATAATGATTAATTTGCCCTACTCTAGATGATGCTACAGTAAGTGCTGTTTTTTCCTTTCACGAAGATAATAATATCAATCACATAATTAAGCAAATATGCTGTTAATGTAGCTAAATACATCTAAATCAAGCATATTTACACTATATATTTATATTGAAATTATAAAAAAATATGTAAAAGGGGAGTTTGGTACTATGTTTTATACTTTTAAGAAACCACGAGACTCATTTTTTGTCACAAAAAATGTATAAAACATATAAGAAATTACAAATGAAATAGTGGCATTATCAGGGGATGAACCTTTATAGGACATACTCATGGGTAATGACAAAATATGTTGAATTTTAATTGTCTGACACTCAAAATACTAGATGAGCATTGCTTATAAATTTGTCCGAAAGTTCTTGTCCATTTACAATATACAGATGTCATGTACATAAGAGAATTTGATTGTAAGCAAGACTCTTCTCACTGCAAAATAACTTTAGTTTACATAATAATTATCATTTAATCTAGATTCTCCTTAAGATGAATTAAATATTCAACGTAACAATTAATAGCACTTTCAATTGTCAGACAAAATCTAACCTAAGCTAAAACAAGAAAAGAAGTACTAGAAGAGTTTTGTGTATATAAGAGGTAGAGGTCAGGGATTGTATCGCAGAAGTTTAATTTACTGGAATCAATAATTTAAGGGGATTTTGGCACTAGGCAAGATGCAGAGTACACTGACAAAGACAAAGATAGAAGAACTTATTTATCTACATGGGTAGAGGTCAAGAAATATTGTTGATCGTTGTTAAGCTGAAAGAAATTGCTTTATAGATACATTCTTTATTCAAGTAGAAAACTGCCTGATGCAGTGTAATGTTACTAAACAATCTGACAATAGAAATTAGAAAAGGGTCACTGAGTTACGGTGACCCTGAATGAGGGAGGTTGTGGCGGTCAACCAACGCCACAACCGAATAAGTGCGTGCGATACACTTAATATAAATTTGTGCAGGTAGTGGTTACTTATACATAAAAAAAAAACGCAGCGTCGTCACACGCTACAGCAAACTAAATAATCTAAAAGATATTGTTTAAAAAGGGCGAAAAGGTATGCCTCATAAATGTGATGTTTGTAAGAAAGAGTTTAATTAGCATTAGAACGCGGAGTGTCTATATTACTTAATATGTGAGCTAATAATAATAAGTGTTATTCCCGTAAATAAGCAAATGATTCTCGTCACAGGAATTTTATCAGCTAGTCCAAATAGTGCAATTGCTGTCGTTACGATTAAAGCTGTTGGACCAACCAATGCAAGCATTGTATTAATATAGAATGCTTTTTCTAAATTATTCAACTTTAGCATCAATAAGCCAGCACTTACTTCAATACTTCCAGACAATACACGTAAAATAACCATAGCAAGAACCGATTTTTCAATAATTGTCATCATCCTATCTTTATAGATAATTCTCGCATATATTATAAATCCTTCTTAGGATCATAATAGACTTCTGTTTTAATGAAATATTAAAATCAATATATGTATGATTCATATCAAATATTCTTGTTATATTATGCTTTATAGCTTTAATTGAAAAATTTTATTGACAAAATATTTTTTTTGTGTAAAATGAAAAATAATTCAAAAATATTTGTATAGAACAAAGGCTATGAAAAGAAATAGTATCAATTATTTTTACGAACAGAAAGTTACCGGTTGATGAGAGGTGCATGTAAAACGATTGGGAATTCATCTTGGAGCTGCGTACCGAAAAGATTATTCTAAGTAGGCTACGTCGGTAAGCACCCGTAATCATGTGCGAGAGTATCGTCAAATGACCGTACTTCTTAAGGTAAGTAATGTGAATTGCTTATAAATTAAAGGTGGTAACACGAGTTGAATCGTCCTTTTGGTTAATCCAAAAGGGCGTTTTTTTATTCCTTTTTTGAGCAAGTATTTGAAAATCTAAACGTATTAGGAGTAAGACATTATGAAAGATAATCATCAAGATTCACAGCTAAAGCGCGGATTAAGTACTCGTCACATGCAATTAATTGCACTTGGTGGATCCATTGGGGTCGGTTTATTTTATGGCTCTAGTTCAACAATTCAAATGGCTGGACCATCTATTCTACTAGCTTATTTAATTGGTGGATTAGTTATTTTCACAATTATGCGTGCATTAGGAGAAATGGCAGTAGAGGAACCAGTATCAGGCTCGTTCAGCACGTACGCGAATAAATATTTAGGACGCTTTGCGGGGTTCTTATCCGGTTGGACGTATTGGTTCATGTGGATTGTCGTTGGCATGGCAGAATTAACAGTAGTCGGTGTATACATTAACTACTGGTTCCCTGATATTCCACAATGGGTAACTGCTCTTGTAGTCCTTGTTATTATGACGCTTGTAAACCTAGCAAATGTAAAAGCTTACGGAGAATTCGAATTCTGGTTTGCGATGATTAAAGTTGTTGCGATTATCGGTATGATCGTTCTAGGATTAGCCATTATTTTCTTCGGTGTTGGCAACCATGGTGAAGCAATTGGCTTCGATAATTTATGGGCACACGGTGGCTTCATGCCAAACGGTTTCCATGGTATTTTAATGTCACTAGTATTGGTTATGTTCTCATTTGGTGGGGTTGAATTAGTTGGTATTTCTGCAGGCGAAGCTGAAAATCCTAGCAAATCCATTCCTTCAGCTATTAACAATATCGTTTGGCGTATTTTAATTTTCTATATTGGTGCATTAGGCGTTATGATGGTTATTTATCCTTGGAATGAAGTTGGTTCAGAAGGTAGCCCGTTCGTTCAAATTTTCGATTATGTCGGCATCCCTGCTGCGGCTCACATTATTAACTTTGTTGTTATTACAGCAGCAATGTCTGCATTTAATAGTGGTTTATACGGTTCAGGGCGTATGCTACACAACTTATCGGTACAAAAAAATGGTCCGAAATATTTTAAAACAGTAAGCAAAAACGGTAGTCCGCATAGAGGCGTTTTATTTTCTTCAGCGGTATTATTAATGGCGGTTGTCTTAAACTATATAGTACCTGAAAAAGTGTTTATCTATATTTCTGCTGTTGCGACGGTTGCAGTCATTACAAGCTGGATGATTATTTTATTAGCACAATTGAGATTTAGAAAGTCAAAAACGAAAGAGGAAGTAGCTGAACTGAAATTCAAAATTCCGCTTTATCCACTTTCTACGTACATTGCCATTGCATTCTTATTAATGGTTATTGTGTTAATGGCGTTTATTCCAGATATGCGTGTTGCTCTATATGTCGCCCCAGTTTGGTTTTTAATTTTATTTATTGGATACAAAGTAATAAATATTAAAAAGTAGTTGAATCATTGCATTTAAATGATACTTCTTCAACGGAGACAGTCCTTTTAGTTTGCTTGATTGGTTACACCTATCTCAAGATTAATAATTTTTATCCACTAGTAAACGTTTAATAACAATATTAAATGAAAGTTTGGAAAGAAACCGAAATCCAAGAAATGCTGTTAAACTAACATTTCTTGGATTTTCCTTTGAATATTGTTTATACAGCTTTTTATGCAAAGGGCTACGATAGTAATTATGCAGAGTGTGTTATCTGAATAAAAACCTGTAATTTGACGCTTTAAAACTGCATTTTTTAATCCTTCCTATCCTTCAATTACAACTCTTTTATAAAATGGTTGTAAAAAGAAATTGGAGGGGTTCTATGGATGATAGGTTATCCTTTTTTAATATATTGATAAATAATAGCTCTCTAAAAATGGAGGCTAATTGATTAATTTCTAAGAAAATTTTAAATGTCATCTGCCAACATTTTTTGAACTAGCAACGACTTCAAGTTGGGTAGGGTAGGGTAGGCAACCATCTTTTTCTTTATTATTGTACTAACGGGGCAGTTTAGTTGAAGAGTGTTGTTTAACTTGTTACTCCATAACAATTTTCTTGAGTAACATATTTAAAGAAAATTGTTATGGAGTAATGAAATTGTGAAGATTTTCACTTAAATTAAAGGAGCAAATTAGTTTAATAAGGTGTTTGTTTTATCATTAAACAATAAAGAAGATAGATGATCAAAGAAAAGAAGTAATACAAGTTAATATTAGTTTCGATGAACCGCAGCGTAAGATAAGAAAAAGCCATTCCCTCCACAAGTGGAGAGAATGACTTTCCTTCATAAATCGCAAAACTACTGATTACAATTTTGCCCAACGTTCCTCTAACCAGTTCATAAATTGTACACCTTTATCGCCTTCATACGCATCAAAGACATCTAAACGCATACGTTTTAGTTTATCCGCAAAGTCTGCCACTGTATGATCCTTCGGCAAGCTCTTTTTAACCCGCAGGAAAATTTTGTCTGTTCCTTTGATAATATCAAAACGTGCAGGTGATGGCTTCTCTACGTCTTCGCCAAGCGCCGCAAGTGCTTCATAGGCTGCTACTTGCACCTTGTAGACAGTATCATGTTGCATACGATTTATTAATAAATCTATGATTTTGTCATGTTGATAAGCCGATAACTTTTCGACTGCGTCTAAACGCTCTCGCCAGCTAGACGTATAATTTGCCTGTTTTTTTAATGTTTCATACTGCTCAGGTAATGCTGTTTCAAACTGTTTCAAATAATTGCACCTCTTTTTTTAACTAGAGGAAAAATGAATTCTTTTTCTTCTGCTTCTCTTATTATACGTTGTCTTAATGAAAATAGCGATAAATCGCTGGTAAGGATATATATATAGAAACTAATTACATTAAGAAAAGAAGGTGAACCTTATTATAATTATGTACTATCTTAAACTAACGAGGGCTTTAATTTAAGAAGACATCTGCTTAGGATCTTCCACAATGGGGCGCTGTTTTTGCGCTACATGGATGGCTAACGGAATAATGGAATTAAGATAAAAAATGCCAAGTTCAATTTTAGTATCGAGGAATTCCGCTTTTTAGAATTAGAATTTCCCTAACATTGTAATTCAGCATTTTCTTAAATTACATCAAGTTGTATGTATAAAACATCGCTTAAAAAGTGACTCCTAAAGCAACCCGTCCTAGATTAGAACGGGTTGCTTTACTGTGATTAATTGTCACTTTATATTACTTCATCTGGTGGTTGTGTCTTTCTCCAGCCATAAAACTGCATGACGTCTTTTAATCATATAAATCATTTCAATTCCCACCTTTCTTGTTTTTTAATTAACAAAATTAATATTGACGAATACGAATATAACTTTCAATTTTTCTTTGGTTCTCTTCAAAGATTTTTTTCACATTTTCATTATGAAGTGCTTGCTCACGAGAGATCTTACGTTTTGTAATAGTTATCGTGAGAGCAAAAATGTTTAATATCATTTATTATCACCTCCTTAAATTACCATGAAAAATGAAAAAAACCGTAGAGAGACTCCTCTACGGTAAAAAAAGGCACAAAAATACCGCAGGGGCACACTTCTCCCTGCGGTATGGGTATGCTTAATTACAAAAAACTTAAGCGATCCATTCCGATCTGGTCGAATGTGTGATTTTCATTTTTACTGAAGTTGTAGCTACCAATGAAATCAATTTAACGATAACGATCATTTCATTCGACCTCCTTAAGAATTTTTTGTTTACTTCGTAAGTATATCTTTCTTTAAGTTGTTTGTAAACATCTTTTACTAAGATTTCCTGATTATTGAAGCGAGAGCTGTTATGCAACGGGTGCATGGGGAAATCCAAACCCAGCAAATTCTAAAGGGGGATGGCTATAAAATGAAAAAGCATTAGTAGATCACATTGAATATGGTATCCTATACATTAATAAGAAGACTAAGAGATATGTCAATAAGTAAATTGCAGTTATTGGTGGTGGTCATTCGGCTAGTAATACATTATTGGTACTCGCTGAATTACAAGCAGAGAATACTGCAACAAAGCTAGTGTGGATTATGCGTAAAAAATTTGTAGCAGAAGCCTATGGTGGTGAAGCATAGTTGTGGCACAGTAAGAGCGCATGGAGAAAAAATTCTGCGCCAACCAGAAAAGGACTTCTATATAGTCGGAGCTAAAAGTTATGGACGCGCTCCAACATTTTTAATGGCAACTGGCTACGAACAAGTTCGTTCAATAACAGCTTATTTATCAGATGATGAATAAGCGTCAAAACGTGTGGAGTTGGAGTTACCTTAAACAGTATATGCAGTATAAATCTTGCCAATTAAACAAATTCACTAAAGGGGGAGACAGTTTTGTCCATATATACAACAGCTTATGGGTAGTTGACGTGTCTAAGCCCTCCTCCACGCCAAATAATTTTAGTTTACATAATATAAATTATAGGAAGTTATGTTTCATTGAAAAGTATACTAATAATAGTGAGACGAAATGACTTGTACATAGACATCAAAGTCCAAACTTTACTTAATTGTCAAATAAGTTTAGATTTTGGTGTCTTCTTTTTTATTCCTCATAGAATTCACTCAAATGTTTTAACTATAAAAATAAAAATAACCCATGAAAACATGATTGATAAAAAACGATTATTTTAATATCGAATTATTATAATTACCTTTTGTATATTTTAGGCTTTAATTCACGATTTTCTAAATAGAATCGATATTAGCTCATGTTGGTTTGGAATAAAGTTTGATTAAAAGTTTGTTACAAACGTTGATTTTTTTATAGAAGAAACCCATTCATTTTGATAAAAGTTTGATCAAAATGAATGGGTTTTAAAAGATCAATCTTTTTTACAAACTACAACTCTTTTTTCTTCCATCATTCATTGGGATATTAATTTATTTAAGAAACAATTTTTCTCTCTTTACGAACAAATTCACATGTCCAAAAACCTAAAAATGAATTTAAGCTTCTGTATATTGTCCAATCTTTCTGAATTTCTCATAGCGATCTTCAATTAATTGTTCGCCATTTAGGGAATTCAATGCTTTTAGTGTGACGCTTATACATTCTTTTATATAAAATGCTTGCTTCACAACATTGCGGTGTGCTCCACCCGTTATTTCAGGGATTATTCCATCAATAACGTCAAGCTCTTTTAAGTCAGGTGCTGTTATCCGCATTGCTTCTGCAGCTTGCTTCCCTAGGCTACCATCTCGCCATAAGATCGATGCAGCCCCTTCAGGCGAGATAACCGAATACGTTGAGTTCTCTAACATAAAGACGCGATTAGCTACCCCTAATGCAATGGCACCTCCACTTCCGCCTTCCCCAATAACAATACTAATAACTGGTACTGTTAGAATGGCCATTTCAGAGAGAGTTCTAGCAATGGCTTCACTTGGGCCGCGTTCCTCGGCTGCCTTACCCGGATAGGCTCCTTTTGTATCAATAAAACAAATAATTGGGCGCTTAAATTTCTCAGCTTGCTTCATTAAGCGTAATGCCTTACGATATCCTTCAGGGTGTGGCATACCAAAATTTCGTCTAATATTTTCTTTAGTTGATTTTCCGCGCTGATGTCCAACAATTGTTACGGGCTGTCCTTCAAAGAGAGCAATTCCTCCAAGAATAGCTGCATCATCACCAAATGTACGATCTCCATGTAACTCAATAAAGTTTTCACACATAGCTTCTATATATTGTAAAGTTGTTGGTCGTTCTGGATGTCTAGCAACCTGTACACGATCCCATGGCTTCATATTGGCATAAATAGATTGTTCTAGCTGTGTTAGACGTGTTTCAAGCTTTTCGATTTCGCCTGTCATGTCTACATTTGCCTCTGTAGCAATCGTTTTTAATTCATCAATTTTTTCTCGTAATTGTACTACTGGTTCTTCAAAAGCTAAATTTTTAGACATGTTGCACACCGCCTTTTGTATGCATTTTTACAAGTATTGCTACTTGGTTTCGTAAATCCTTCCTATGGAAAATTGCATCAAGCTGACCATGTGCTAGTAAAAACTCTGATTTTTGGAAATCATTTGGTAATTTTTCTCTTAATGTTTCTTCAATGACACGGCGACCAGCAAAGCCAATCAATGCTTGTGGTTCAGCAATATTAATATCTCCAACAGAAGCAAAGCTTGCTGAAACGCCACCGTATGTAGGGTGCGTCATGATCGAAATAAATAATAGTCCTTCTTCACTATGACGTTTTAATGCCACACTCGTTTTTACCATTTGCATTAATGATAGAATACCTTCTTGCATGCGCGCTCCACCACTAGCAGTAAAGATAATAACCGGTACACGTAATTCAATAGCTTTTTCAACGGCACGTGTGATTTTTTCTCCTACAACGGAGCCCATTGAGCCCATACGGAAATGAGAATCCATAATGGCTACAACAATTTCTTCTCCATCAAGAGTTCCTAACCCAGTCAGTACAGCTTCGCTTAATCCCGTTTGTTGTTTAGCCACTGAAATTTTTTCTACATAATCAGGGAAATTAAGTGGATTACTTGTTTGTAAATGATCATCCATTGAAACAAATGAACCTTCATCTAAGAAATATGCTATGCGCTCCTGTGCAGTCATTTTGAAATGATGGTCGCATTTTGTACACACTTTATGATTTTTTTCTAATTCCTTTGTTAACTGAATGTGACGGCATTCTGGACATTTTGTCATAAGTCCTTCTGGAAATCCCTTTTCCTGTCCGTCCTCTTTCTTTTTACTAAATAAGCTACGTATTACCATGTTTTACTCCCCCTTTGTTGTCTAAATGCCTTGTTCAGCATTCATCCACTGTTGGTAAGCTTTTAATGCTTCTTTTTTATAGCCAAGCTGCATCGATTTCAACATAGTTTGAATGATAATTTTTCTTCTTCTGTTGAGTTTCGATTTAAACGGTCATCAGCATAAACCGCTAACTGAAACTAGACTTTTAGTGAAAGACGATTTCCTGACGTGATGATTATTTCTCGTAAAACATCCTGACAATTAATCGTACTTTCTATCTCTAGCTTTACAAAAAAACTGCCCCACACTGGTAGTGTTCGCAGAGTTTCTGTACAACTTATAATGCGAATGGCTTCCTTTTCATGTCTTCTAATATAAACATCGACAATATTTCTACGAGCTGATGCTTTTATGTAGAAGCTAGAAACATACCTTCCCCATGTCTCGTTTCAATAAGACCTAATAACTCTAAACTTCGCAATGCCTCTCTCTCAGAGGATCGCCTGACACCTAGACGTTCTGAAAAGACTCTTTCGGAAGGTGACTTTTCACCAGCCTGTGTTTTTTCTATTTTAATAAGTTGTCGTAATTGTTGGACGATATCTAAAAACACTTTCTTTTGTTCGGTTTTTTTATCCATACGATCAACTCCTCGGTCAATCTATTTGCCTTGGAATAATTATTGCTGTCGCTTTCCTTTCGCGCAGATAAACAATGCATCCAAAGGCTTTATCTTCATTCAGTAGGTGTTTGGGTACCTACTAAAAAGAAACAAAATCCACCACCTTCAGATGATGGCGTCTCTTACTGAATGAATTCAAAAGTGGTCTGGCCACTTTTGAAGTTGGCTTTATCTTACAAAATAATTATTTGAAAGTAAAGAAAAAACTGCATAAAAATTTATGCAGTTTCCAGACTGTAGACAAAAGCCCATCGAGAAGTTCACTCTCGATGGTTTTTGTCATTTTTCTTCCTATTTTATTTTTAACATTTGGTAATATACTACCAAATTCAACATACTCTTCGAGCTTAGTTGCTCTCTTAAGCTACTTGCCACGTCCAAGTAGCCAGTTTCTTTAAATTCATGGCAGCAAAAGTAAGCATCGCCTGCATGGACAATTTTTTTAGACCTCTTAAGGTTGTCCATCGCATACCATGCTTTTCTTTTGCATCGGCAAAGACACGCTCAATCGTTTCTTTGCGCTTTGCATAAATTTGTTTGATGTCATAGGAATGGCGTAAATGTTCAGCTTCCTCCACATACGACTCCCAAATATGGCGTTGAATGAGTTTTTGATGATGCTTACTTTCTGTACATTGGGAAAGGCTTGGACACTTCGCACAAATCAAAGGATTCGATTTATATTGGCGATATCCTTCCTTCGTCGTTGTCGCATACTTCAATATCTGCCCTTGTGGGCAAAGATAACAATTATAGTGCTCGTCATATGTATACTCGTGCTTTCGGAAGAATCCATCTTTCGTTTTAGGACGTGTATACGGAAGAACAGGCAACATTTGATTCTCTAACAAAAAGTTCGTAATCGCTGGTGTTTTATAGGCTGCATCTGCCGCAACAGCGATTGGTTTTTGAACATTTTGAATGACCCTTTCCACAAGTGGCTGTAATACATGGCTATCGTGCACATTTCCCGGAGTCACAATGGCACCTAAGACAAAGCCCTTTTCATCTGTGGCTGCATGAAAGGAATATGCAAACTGTTTCGTACGTTCATCCTTCACGTAATACCCACTTTCAGGATCTGTCGTGCTTTCCTTTATTTCTTTCCATTCTTCCTTTTCAAACTTCTCCGGGGGAAAGGGCTTTTTTTCCGTGTTCTTCACGATCCATATTTAACTCTAATTGAAGTTTTTCTTCATAAGCCCGTGTTTCTTTTCGCACGACCTTTTTATCATACTTCCGTTTATTGGCACTCGCTTTCACATGCGTAGAATCAATAAATAGATGGTCTGCATGGAGGAGTCCTTGATGCATAATCTCTTTTAAAATACGATAGAATATCTGTTCAAATATATCAGTGTCTTGAAAGCGACGGACATAATTTTTACCGAAGGTAGAGAAATGCGGGACTTCTGTATGGAAGCCAAATCCTAAAAACCAACGATACGCCATATTCGTTTCAATTTCTTTGATCGTTTGACGCATGGAGCGAATGCCAAAAACATATTGAATAAACGTCATTTTAAAGAGAACAACAGGATCAATACTTGGACGCCCATTAGGTGAATAGAGATGTTCTACTAAAGGATAGATAAATGAAAAATCAATAGCAGCCTCCAGTTTTCGCACTAAATGATCGTTGGGAACTAATTGATCAATCGTTAACATTTCTAATTGTTCACGTTCATTGGTATGATTTTTCGTCATCATGGTTGATCACCTCAAAAGTTTACTTTTTATCAATAGATGAATAAGGAATTCTTTATGTAGAAGTTGATTGGAACGAAGGGCGGCGACTCCTGCGGGAAAAGCGGGAAAGTCGAGATCCTGGACTGAGCGAAGCGAGGGAAGCAGCTCGACCCCGCCCGCGGAAAGCGTCCGCCCGTAGTGGAAATCAACGGCTTTACTTTATTTCATTGTAAAAGAAAAAAGACTGTAGGCAAACTCAAAATTCATCGAGTTTGTCTACAGTCTGAGAAGACACCGAGGTGTCTTATGTTTTTTTAATTAAGAATATTGATAAAGTGGAATTTAATTACTTAACATTATACTTATTTTCGGAGCGAGGCATCTTATCGGTGAGTATATACCAAGTAATGCTTGCTGTTAATAATGTTGACGAAATCAAAGCTGTAAGAACACTATATGTTTGCCAAATAAGTATCGTTGACCAATCGAAGGCAAAAAACATTATACACTGGGCAATCGTAGCGATTAGGAAAATAATTGTTACGATTGTTCTCTTTTTTGTAATTGGCTGCTGCTCATTCGTTTTCCTTTTTCTTAATCCTAAGAGAAATAACAGAACGGCCAATAGGCAAAGAATAATTGTGGTAGACGACAAAATGATGTCCAAAAGCTGTGTGCCGCTTATCTCATATGACTGAGTTAGATTGCCGTCTAATATATCTTTAACTTTTAGTACCAGGTTTATATTGGTATTTGCGCCGTTGCTCAGTAAGCAGATGGCTGTTCGTTCATTTGGCAGTATGGCTACTTCGGTTCTAAAATTCGGATTACCCCCAGTGTGTTCTATAAACGTTTGTTCGGCGTTTACCGACCAACCTGCCGCATAATACATATCGTTGACAGCCGAAACAGACATATCACCCCTATGTGATTTTTCGATAACCCTGTGAAATATTTCGGGTATGTCCTGCACGATACCCATCTGTATGCCCATCCAACGCGCCATATCTTTTGTATTAGAAATGATATAGCCAGCAGGTTTATTCCCAGCATAATCCGGAGCGTTAAATGGAGTTGTTATGAAAAAGGAAGAACGGTAGCCCTGTGCTAACTGTCCAGTGGCTTGAGCATCTTCTTTATAAACATACGTCTGGTGAAGACCTAAGGGTAGAAATACCTGTTCCCTCATAAAGTCTTCATAGCTTTGTCGTGATACAATCTCAATAACCAAACCCAATACGTCATAATTAACGGTTCCATAGTTATATTGTTCACTGGGAGAGAACGCCAATTCAGCATCTACCAGCGTTTCCACAGTCTTTTGCAACATATCAGGCGTATTGCCTTGTGGAATATTTTGAGTATGTCTAATATTTGTTAAGCCGCTGGTATGGTGAAGGAAGTTATTTAGTGTAAGGCTTTGCATATCAACAGGTTTACCTTGATACTTTAACGTAAACCAAGGTAAATATTTTTGGATAGGGTCAGTCATTGATAGCAGCCCTTGCTCTTCCAATAGCAGAATCCCCATACCAGTAAAAGCTTTACTCACCGAGGCCAACTCATAGAGTGTATTTTCACTTGCAGACAACCCCTTTTCAAGATCTGCATACCCAGAAGAAAAGTAGAACACTTCATCATTAGCAAGTATTGAGATTGACATTCCAGGCACACCTGATGTACGAGAGGCATCATCTAGCAACGCTTGTATTGCCACAGATTTCGAATCTGACAACGCATAACTTTGTGTTGCGAATCCCGAGAATAATATAAGTATCGTTAATACAAAAACAATAGTCTTTTTCATAAACTCTCCTTTTTGAAGAATTATAAGAGTATAAAAAACTTATTTTTATAACTATAAACTAAATTCTAATTTATATTTCTACTTAACTATATAATATCAAGTAATTGTGAAGAGTTACACTTAAACTAACGGGTGCTTTAGTAAAAGAAGAAACATACTAACATTAGTAGTACAAACCATGGCCCTGGTTTGTACTACTAATGTTAGTATGTTTAATTTTTCTATCTTTTTTAAAATTAGGTCTTGATAATTTATAAACATCGTATCTTTTTTTAAAACATCGCAACTTTATTTCAATTCTACACAAAGCACAATTCTTGCTGCAGAATTGCGCCTTTAATGAAATAACTAAAGTATGTCTAAAATTGCTTATAGGAAGTTGAACTATCGCTACAGTTAGTTCAACTAGACGAATACATCCCTTTTGCAACTTTCTCTAAACTTTCTTTATCATAAGTGTTCATTGTAAGATTGAGCTTTGGCATATAAGTACTTCCACCTGCCACCATTTCTTTTGTTTCCACATCATAAATTGCATAATTACCTTTAAATTCTTTTTCAGTGTCTTTAAAGGAATAAAAGAAATAAACTTGCCTATCGGGGCTAACGGTCTGATGGTAGTTAATATCTATATTAGGGTAGGTACGAAGAATATTTCCATCAAAAGTAATATAATTTAATTTTTCTACCTCATTGAACAATATTTTTTTTCTAACATTTACAGATGCATCAGGCATTTCTTTAAAAAGAGCAGTATCCAAATGCCTTTGCTGTTGCTTTGACTTCTGCTTATATCTTTGAAAAACCTCCTGATGTATAGGATATTTTAGGTCTCTTAATGCCAGATAAAATTCATCTACAGTTTCATCAATAACTTTTTCCTTATTTGCAGGATGTAAATACTCATTTTTATCTGAAGGTGTAGTTTGTGAATAAACTGGACTTCCTAAATACATAGAAAAGCTGAACAAAAATATAAACACAAATGAACTAATTAAGAATGGGTTTTTCATTTAGATTACTCCTTTTTTGAAGTAACGTGCCCTAAATATACTTTAACTATCCTGAGCCGTTAGTTTAAGTAATAATCTTCACAACCTTACTCGATAGTTCAACAATAATATCAATTTTGTTGAAAATGTTCCTCAACAATCTGGCCCGTTCGTAAAATGAAATAAGTCTTATTCAATTAAAGCCTCAGTTACTTTAGGTTAAGTGCTCCACAATTCTCTTTGCCCTGCGCTCCATTGATTTAGAGTAACCAAAACAATCTCTAAATAACTTCCTGCCAATGTATGTTTGAAAATGATTGTATCTATATCGGTAAAATTCGTTCCAATAGCTAATCATTCGATTATAGCTTTTGCAAAATGGCACAATATTTTCAAGACAAAATCTCTTAATCCGTTCTGTATCCTGCTCTTTTAAAATAGCATAGGCTAATTCTATTATCTCTACGACATATTCATCACATATTTTGACGATATAAGGAATAGCCCAGTCTTCGTAATCCATCTGTAGCAACGAATAAATATGCTTTTGACGTACAAATCCATCACAACTTCTTGAATATATACAATGCAAAATCATTTTTTGTTGTAGACTTAGTTTTTCTATAACTTCATCTGAACTATCAATGTAGTAGGTACGATAAGGAAATCTAATCACGGTATTATTTTGAAAATAGTGGATAGTATCCTCAGACACAGCAATCGTGACATGATTATAAGTTTTATGAGGAATCATTCCAACCACTGTCGTCACATCCTCATTTAAATGTTTGGGAAATCCATCTTGAAACATGCACTCACATCCTTGCTTCACGTAATATTAAAGAATAACTAAACTGCCCTGGTAATATAAGAAGAGACTGCGTTAATTGAATAATCGTCCCTGTGTTTGCTTATCGTAGAAAGGCTCTTATTTTAAATAGATCCTTTTCAAAATCTTGATAATCGTAATCAGTAGTTGATACCTTATTTATTGCTTCCCTCAAACTGTTCAGTAAATATGAATAGCGCAATTTCTGTAATAAATCTGTTGCTTATTCATTTGTTTAAGAAAATTAGTTGGAGTATAATTTTAATAGCTCATGTATTGACAAACTACTAGCATCGTCAATTTTAATAAAATAGGGTAATTGCCATTTTTGTGTTGCTAGCGCTTGTTGACTAGTGGGAGTATCCCAACTAGGATAAACTCTAATTGCCATTTTACCCTTTGTATTAACGGTTTTAAGGATGTTTTGTTTTAAAAGAACTTCTTTTGGAAAAACGAATTGGCCAAAATCACCATTATCATTAAAAGTGTTTATTACCAATAAATCAGTGGCATTATCATATGAGAATGCTTGGTTTTTATTAGTTTCATCCTTTTCCCAAAAGGAAACAAACTGTCCTATCTTATTAGGTGTTATTTTTGCGACTCTAAATCTAACCGATTTAGAATTTAACTGAAATAGCCCAGCCCCATAATTTGAGTTTTGAGTTTCTTCATGGATATCTTTTATTGTTAAATTATTAGGTTCATAAAGTAATTCATTTATATATGCTAATGTCTTATTAAATTTATTCATAGCTTTACCCCTCTTCTTATACTAAGATATACCAGTATATCACCTGCGGACCTGTCACCGTAATTTTTCATTCATATGTCTCACATTATTTTAACAATGATGACCAAACAATAAATAATTATCTGAGGATGTAATCTTAACCTGAAAAGGTAGTAAATACTATGTTTTTGGAAACTAGAGTAAGTCAAAAGCAGCTCCGTAAATAATCATTATATTTTACAGCAAGAACTAATTATAACAATAAAAGTGATTGTTCCTCTTTAACTAGCTGTCACATTGCTTTCTTCGTGATAATACATTGCATACAAATCATTTAATGTAACTTTCCCAAAAGCAAAATCTACTACGTTTCTCTCAACTAAAAAAGATGTAAGTGAACTTAATAAGCTGGCTTCAGAACTTGGTAAATGGATGAGTGTCATGTCATTTGTCAGTGTTTGAAGTTTGATATTTGGATATAGCTCATGAAGCTGTTTTTTCGTATTACTTTCCATATTTTTTATGCGAATCGTTTTAATATGCGCTTGACTAAAATCTTCTATTATTTGATTGGTATCTATTAGTTTTCCCTCGTTAAATAAGAAAATTCGGTCTGCATATTTCTCTAAATTATCAAGTAAATGGGAGGCAATGATAATAATTTTCCCTTCCGCCTTTTTCTTTAATAATATTTTCGAAATAATTTCCACATTATTTGGATCAAGCCCGTTCATCACTTCGTCCATCATCATAATGTCTGTATTTGTAACAATTTGCATGGCAAAGCATAGACGCTGGCGCATCCCAAGGGAATAGGTACCTGTCTTTTTATTCACATAATGCCCCATATTTAATGCTTCGATTGTTTCGTCAATCAGTTTTAAATCCGATTTCCACATCGTAGCAAACATTTTTAAATGCTCTCGCCCACTTAAATGATTATACAAGTCACTTTGGTCTGGCATCATTGACACGAATGTGTGGATTTTCACTTCATTTTGTTTAGTTGAGTAACATAGGCCATCTTTAAAAACGATCTTGCCATTCAACGGTTTCACATAATTCATCAACACATTCATAAATGTAGATTTTCCCGTTCCATTTGGTGCAACAAGCCCAATCATTTGCCCTTGCTCAAAGGTCATGGAAATATTATTTAACACGTTCATTTCTCCAAATCGCACGGTAATATTTTGAATATCAATCATCTTTACCACCCCTATTTAATTAGCTTATATCGCCTGTTCGATGCCGTCAGTATGATGAAAAAAATGACAATGGCAGCTAGTCCAAGTAATAACTGTAATCCTAAAGTAAAATCTAAATGATCATTCATATAATAAAAATTCCGCTGTTTTGAAATAATTTGTCCGACTTGAATATAGGATGTTGGATAATTTTGAACGTCCCAGAAAAAGCCAACGTAACGGCTGAAATAAAAATTTTCACCAAAAATAAGGAGTATGCCAACAGCGAAATTGACCATCTCATTGCGGAATAGCATACTGCATAATAGTACAACGCTGATGATGACGATGAACCAGGTAAAAAGTAAAGCCAGCGATTGTCCTAAAAACGTACCTAAAGTCATCATTTCAAATTTACCTTCCATACGCCAGTCGAGATGCGGCGCATATACTGGAGAGGGCAAATGGAAATTCCCAAAGCCAGATTGTAGTCCTACAATAAAGAAGCCAACAATAAGCGGTATAAATAATACGGCACTACCTAGTAGCACAACGACCATTTTCACCAGGAGCTTTTTCCAATCATTAATCGGAAACCCCTTCAAAATGGATGGATGGCGTCTATCTTTGGCAACCATATCAATTGCTAAAAGTAGCACACAGACAATCAATATAATGGGCAGTATACCCTTTAATAAGCGTTCGAGCGTTTGTAGTGCCGTGCGTTGTTCAAATATTTCCGTTGATAATTCATAATCTGCTTTCGAATATGCATCATAACGGACTGCATGCTCTAAATAAGCATAAAAGGCATCATCTTCTGCATACTCATTATTTTTTATAAAATACTTTGAGTTATATGAAAATGAATCACTTTTATAGGTAATCGCATTGGTAAAGTAGTACCAATCACGCGTTAAATCTGCATATTTTTTTAAATTGCCCTTTTCTAATGCATCTAATCTTGCTTTATCTATAGGGTTAATCTCGCTAAATATTTCAATAGCAAAAATAACGGCAGGATGCAGACCATGTAATTTTCTTCCTTCCATATGATCTAAAAATTCCTGACGTGTTAAATAGCGCGCCTCAATCTCCTCAGAGTCTACACTTTCAATCGGATCGTAAGCTGGTGCTATTTTAAATACATAAAAAAAGGTTGCAAAAGCAAGTAAAAAGTATATTGCTAAGTTTTTCTTATTCAAAAAAAATTGCTTGAATTCAAATTTAAAATAACTCCACATGCTTATTTTCCCTCCCCTATGCCCTATTGATTTTTCCTGTTGAGAAGAATGTTTTAATTACAAACAACATTAAAATAATACTTAAACATAGGATGATTAAGCCTAGATTCATCGTAATAGCAACAGGCTCTGCTAAATCTACCGGTACCCCTCGTAAAATATCATTAAAGTTCATGAAATTAAAAGGATTATAGGGGAATAAACTAATAAGAGATGGAAAAATCATCGGTAAAAAGAATACAATAAAGTGTACAAATAGTGTTAAATACATATTTTTCAGTAGCACATTTAAAATAATCGACAACAGCATGACAAAAATTGAAATGACGAACATATAGCCAACACTTATGGCGATATATTGAAGCGTAGATATTAATGTGGCATTTCCTAGATAAATCCCGACAGGCTCTAGTGGGTTACCAAGTCCATTTAGTATCCATAACGGACTTGCGCAAATAAAAATGAGTAAAATACTAGTCACTATGGATAACAAAGAAATAAGACATTTAGATAAAATATAGGTATCAAACCGCACAGGAAAGCCTTGAATTAAACTAGGATGCTCAAAGTCATCCAGTAAAATAGAACTCGTATGGAAGCTAATAAATATGTACCAGCCTGCACCTACGTGACTAAATAAAAATAATAAAAACGGTATGTATTGAAATAGATCAGATCGTGTATCCTTTCCCTCATCTATCATCCATTTAAAATAAAGGTAGTCCATCGAATTTTGTAATTTAGAGGGTAACAACTCGGCAATATTTTCGTATCCTTCTAATTCGAATGCCTCTTGCCTTAATTTAGCGAGTTGAAGTGAAGCCTCATAATACATAGATTGTCTATCCATTGTTAATGTTGCTATTTGTAAAGCAATTTTGCTTTTTTGTTTAGTTAAATTTTTATATAAATCGCTGCCATCCCCTGATTCTGAAGCATCTTTCACTTGAAATTTTGACAGTACAGCCTGGATGGAATAATAGTCACCCTTTTTTTCAACGATTTGATTACCAACGGCCTGTGCCTTTAAATAAAACATAAAGCCGAAAACGATAATGGCAACAGCGACTAACGCAACTAAATTTTTCCGATTGGCTCGCTCAATTACTAGTCCTACTTTTAATGCACGTAACACCGGCATCCGCCTCCCTTCTCAATGTAAGCTTTTACATTACTATGATAAGATATTGTGGATATTTTTTCAATTTTTAAATTTTTTTAACTTTTAAAACTTCTTACCATTATTCAAGTCTGGTACGCGTGTAAGCGACAAAAAGAAGAGGACTGTTATTTACAGTCCTCAAATGGTCAAAAAGTTTCATGGATTTTATATTAAAGTAGCCTTTCCAATGTAATATTCGCTAATAATTAGTTCTTACTTTAAGTTGAATCAATGACTAAGAAAGAGCTGCATTCTTCACTCAAATCATTGATAAGTCTATGTTCTTTATTGAGTCCATTTTGAAGAAATGGTTAATCAAAAATGAATTCTTATCACACTTCAATCTAACAAACCAGCGTTAAAATTCATAGCCAGCGAATGGAGAGTTAGTTTCCCCTTATAAACTTCTAACGCTTTATTACATATCTAATAACAAAGCCAAATGCTCAACCCTTCATTCTTTTATGTCGGTTGAGGATCAGTTTGATTGAATAATTGTCTGTTTATCCTTGTCTTATAATTTCCGTTAATATTACTTCCATTCTTTGCATTACCTTTAATTTTAGCTTAGACAATGTTAACTGTTTCTCTAATATATTACGGTAATCTTGTGAATAATTAGGATACAACGATTTTTCATATTCCAAATTTTGTAGTACAAATAAAAGGTTATTATGTAAATCAACCAATTGATTATAGTTATTAATTTTAGAATTCTTATCTGTATTTATTGTAGGATCATTAACATAAATAAAAATATTTTTCCCTTCTGTGATTATATTAACTACTCTTAGTGTTGAATCCCATTCAACAGGTAGTTTTAAAGACTCACTAACAAACCTTACGGGTACCATTGTAGTTGAGTTCATAATGGTAGGTGGGTTGTCTAGAAAAGTCTCCTTCCCATTAACAATTGCTTTATACGAATTTACCTTTAATTGAATAGTTGTATTCCCTTTACTTGCTGTTATGGTTTGGGTTGAGGAATCCCAGGCAACAGTTGCATCTAATGATTCAAATATATTTCTCATTGGTAACATCGTCCTACCATTTATAGCAGTACCACTATCAAAAAATACTACATCTTTGTTAATTGCATGGACATAGCTACTATCCTCTACATAAATCAAAGAGCATAGATAAAATACAAAACTTACAAAAAATAACCGTTTTAGCATGACAATTCTCCTGTTCTATAATTATAATTAATTGTAAGTATAGTTTATTATTAGCGTTAAGAGAATACTTAATTTTCAATTTATGTTTTTTTCTCTAAAAGGTGGTTAAATCCTGATCGTGAAGCTGTTATATTTTGAACATAAAAAAAGAGATACTGCTTGCACAATATCCCTTTTCTTTCGTGGAGAACCTATTGCTAAATCATTCATTTTTAGTGTTATCTAGATCTAACCACCCCTCAAATATAGAATCGTCCTTTAAATCAAAATAGTATTTTGTGAATCGCGCGAATTCTGTGGAATCGATTTCTTTATAGTTATAAAATTGATAGTAACTTTTTAAAAATTGTTCAATGTCTTTGATTTCTTCATTATTATCAAATAAATTCAAGAGCATTGCAGGCGATTTTCCATAGACATATGCACTCATATCAGATTGGTATTGATCAAGTGGTAAATTGACTGGAAGCACTAGGTCTGGATCAATGCTGTAAATCGTATAGGGTTTGCTCAGATTCAATTTTTTAAAGTTGAATAGATTTGTAGCAAATACCGCGAAGCCTTCATCTAACCAGGCATGATGAAAAGGATCATTGGTAATGACCCCGTAAAACCATTGATGGGCAATTTCATGAACCACTGTACTTTTAATCTGCTCAGAACTACTAGGACCACTGTTGTAAATCGTATGGGCTGTTACAATTCCTGGGTACTCCATGCCCATTCCATCTATGATAATATCTAGTTGTTTGAGAGGATACGGCCCCATTATTTCTTCAAAATAATTTATGACAGCTGAAGCCTCGTCTGCTATTTCTTGATATAGTTCCTTTTTATTTTCCTCAAATCCAAATACTCTAATGGCGATGTCTTCGTCTTTTTCCACTAGTATTGGATCTTTTACTAGAGCAACAAATATTTCCTTCACGTTCTCAACTTCAAGTAACCCTTTGTTTGGGCTTGGAAATGCCTCTTGATCAAATGAAGACACCAACGTGTACTCCTGAGGAATGTCATAGGTTAATTTGAAATTGCTGAATGTAGTATGATACGTCTCTCCTCTAAAACGATAATCTTCTTTGTTCCATTGATGGTTTCTATATGTGGCAAGCATCGGATAAAATTGAGCTAAATGATAATTACCATTACTCTTCGTAAATCTTAAGCCCTCTTCAGGCAGAGTGAACTCATAGGAAAAATAAACTTTCATTTCTTGATGAGGTTTCAATTTTTCCTGAAGCTGAATGTTGAGTGAATCTTTTTCAAGGGTGTAAGCTGCCGTTTTTCCATCAATGGTAATGTTATGGAACGCAATGGTAGATGGATGCTCCAGTTCGGGTGAGACAGCTTTTGTAAACATATTAGGTATAAAATAAAATATCAATTGTTCCCAATCATCGGTAGAGAGGTTTTTAACGACAACGGTTGATTCTAGCTGAAATTTCCCGTCATTATCCATCTTAAGTGCCATATCGTATTCACTAAAATTACCAGGGCTTATCGCCTCTGGTATAAATTCTTCTGTATTCACCTTTTGAGCAATAGTAGACGCTTCTTTCCCTTCCTGTTGATTGAACTCACAAGCAACGAGAAAAATACATACTAGTAATAAACCTGTACTCCATAATTTCTTCTTTATAATTTCCGCCCCCAATCCCAACACTATTAGCTACAATAAAAATGGTATATATATAAATTTTATATTATTATCCCAATTTAAACCATATACTTTCGATCTTTCATCTGGAATCTAGTTAATTACCAAGATGAACAAAGAAAGAAGAGCACATATTCGTGGTGATATGCTGCCTATTAGGTAGACAGATGAAAATTAAAAGCTGTTGATATTTTTAGATGTAGTTGTTGATTATGCCGTAATGGGATGACTTTGGTAAGTAACCGACGTCATCTTTTTTAATGTCCATTGCTTTCATGTGTAGTTCTGCTAAGCTTTAAACAGACTATCCTTACTGACAACAAAAAAATCCTGCATGTATATACACACAGGATTTCTTTGTCATCTTTTTATTTAGTACCACTTGCTCCAAATCCAGATGCTCCTCGGATCGTTTGTGATAATTCATCTACTTCTACTAATTGAATGGATGGGACAAATTGAATGACCATTTGGGCGATACGCATAGATTTTTCGACGATAAACGGTTCTTGGCCGTGGTTGATTAAAATAACGCCGATTTCCCCTCTGTAGCCTTCATCAATTGTGCCTGGGCTATTCAGTACGGTTACACTATGCTTTAATGCTAGTCCACTTCTTGGTCGAATTTGGGCTTCCGTTCCTTTAGGTAATTCAATCTGTATACCTGTTTTAATAAGTTTGGCTACGCCTGCTGGTATTTCTACTGCTTCAATGGAGTAGAGATCCATGCCCGCATCACCAGGATTGGCTTGCATTGGTAGTATTGCATCCGCGTGTACTCTTTTGATTTTTACTTCTACGTTCATTGTTCTCCATCCTAACGATTAAAATTAAATGTGTCATCTGTAATTGGCGCTACTTTTGCTTTAGCATAGGTAGCTCCCTTTTGTGAAAAGAAATCGTATGTGGAGCCTTCATTACGAATACCGTTCATCACAATCGGATTGACTTCTTCTTCTGGAAACATTGCTTCAAAACCAACATTCATTAAGGCTTTATTAGCATTATATCGTACATAGGCTCTCACTTCAGGTGATAATCCTGTTTCCGCATAAATATCATCCGTATATTTCATTTCATTTTGATATAAATCTAATAATAGCTCATAGCCCCATAAATTGAGCTCTTCTTGTTTTTCTTTTGAAAATTGCTTGAATAGATTTTGAGCAAAAAATCCAACTGCGACACCATGGATGGATTCGTCGCGTAAAATAAGTGAAATAATCTCAGCACTGTTTCGTAGGAAGCCTTGTCCTCCTAAGTACAGCGGGTAGAAAAAGCCAGAATAGAAAAGGAAAGATTCGAGCATAACGGAGGAGAACATCGCTTTCCATAAGCTTTCTGGATCGTTTTCTTCGATACTATTATAAATATCCGCAATTTTATTGGCCTTATATTGTAGAAATTCATTTTTTTTGACCCATTCAAATAACTCATCTATTTCTTCGTTTGTACAAAGCGTTGTAAAAATATAAGAATAGGATTTGGCGTGGATTGCCTCAAATGCATCAAAAACGGTTAGGACAGCCTTCTCTTGTAAATCGTCTGTATAAGCGGCCACACGATTCATCCCTATATTGGTCTGAACTGTATCCAGTAACGTTAATCCCGCGAACACTTTTTTATACGTGTCTTGATGCTCAAAGCTTTTCCACTGTTTGATATCTTTACTGACCGCAATTTCCTCAGGAAACCAAATTTGCTTCCATTGCTGGTCCCAAAATATTTGGGCAAGTTCACTCGTTGCCTTATTCCAATTGACCGCCTCATAAATTATATTTGACATGCTACACACTCCTCTAAGCTTTGTAATCGTTGACGAACATAGTAAACGGACTTAATGCCCTTTACCCATGCATAAATGTATACTTTAGCTAATTGTTCAGTTGTCCAATTATCTGTTACATAAAGCGTCATGGAAATACCTTGGTCAACGTGTTTTTGAGAAGCAGCGTACAAATCAATTAAATCATACGGATTAACATCATATGCCTCTACATATAAATGACTGTTATCATTTGTTAAATGAGGCATTGGATAAATCGTTCTACTATCTGCATAATCACGAACCTCTACACGCTCAGTACATGGCGCAATAGAAGCCGTACAGCTACGTATGTAGGAAATACTGCCAGTTGGTGCAATAGCCAAACGATAGGAATGGAATAGACCATATTGCATCACATCTTGCTTAAGCGTTTCCCACATGTTTTTCGTAATGATTGGAATATTGCCAAGTGCTTTTAACACAACAGGTGATAGTTCTTCGTCGATTTTATTGACATATTGGTCAAAGTAGCTACCTGATGCATAATCACTGTCCTCAAATCGATAAAAAGTTGCAGCTTTTTCTTTAGCCATTTCCATCGATGATTTGAGTGAATAAAAGTTCATCGCTTCCATAAAACGATCCATGAAAGCAATCGACTCTTTAGAGCCATATAAAATGCCCTCCGTCACAAGATGGCCGTGGAGGTTCATACAACCAAGCCCTACTGAATGCATTAATTGATTGGCTTTTGCAACAGACGGTACATTTTTAATGTGCGTCATTTGCGACACATTTGTTAATAGGTGCATAGCCGTATCGATTAAGGCTTCGAAATCATTGACCTTACTTGCTGCATGAATATCAATCGACCCTAAGTTACAGGATACATCTAATCCATAGTCATTCGGTTGATCTTGATCTGTAATAATGCTTGTTTCTTGAACTTGCAGGATTTCGGTACATAGATTGGACATTTTTACGCGACCGATGTTTTTTAAAGGATGCACTTCATTGACATTATCATCAAAAATTTCAAACGGATAGCCCGATTCAAATTGTGCTTTTTTCACTTCTGTATACAGCCTACGTGCATTCAAACGTTTAATTTTACGAATTTTAGGGTTATCAAGTAGCTCATAGTACATATCTGAAATGGAAATCTCAGACATGCGTTTGCCATATTCTTTGAAAATATCATATGGGCTGAACAAGACAATATCTTTATCACGTTTCATAAGTTCGAAGAAAATACTTGGTATAATTATTCCTGTTGATAATGTTGCGAGGCGAATTTTATCATCGGCATTCGGTTTTTTAGATGAAATAAAATTTTCAATGTCTGCATGGAAAATATTTAAATAGACAACACCAGAGCCATTTCGCTGCCCTAGTTGATTGGAATAACTGAAAGAATTTTCTAACAGTTTAGCAACTGGGATGACACCACTGGCACGATTTAGAATCTCTTTAATAGGGTCACCTAAAGGGCGTAAATCAGTTAAGTTAACTCCAACCCCACCGCCAAGTCTTGATAGCTCTAAGCAATAACCAATATTTTCAGCAATACTATTCATGGAATCATCCATCGATAATTTAAAGCAGCTCACTAATTCACCACGTGCTTTTTTACCACTATTTAATGCTGTTGGTGTAGCAGGCTGATAAGCTTCCATCATTGCTTCGACAGAACGTTCTGCTAGCACCGTATTCCCTTGTGCTAAATACAAGGCGATAATGACAATACGGTCCTCATATTTTTCTAAAATCTCTTCTCCATCACGACTTTTCATAGCATAGCTATCGTAAAATTTACTTGCACTCATAAAGGATGGGAAGCGGAAATTATAATCATATGCTTTTTTGTACAGCTTCTTAATAAATTCCATTTCATACATGTCGATAAATGCTTTCTCGTAGTAGCCCTCATCAACTAAATAACGGATTTTTTCTTCAATATCAATAAAGTAACGTAAACGCACGTTGACATATTCTAAAAAGTAGCGGCGTGTAGCTTCACGATCCTTTTCTAATTCAAGTAGCCCAGTTGAACTATAACGATTCAGTACGTCATTATTTAGCTTTAAATAGGTTTTCATCTTATTACCCTCGTTTCATAAAACGTTTGTATGGCTTCATAATCTGTTTGATTGCCTCGTAAATCTAATTTTCTCACTAAGGGTACATGATAGGTAGCAGCGATTTTCTCGCCAGCAGCCCCAAATACGTTGTGCCCAAAGTTACTATTGCCACTGGCAACTACACCTTTACAAAAATCTCTGTTTTTTTCTAAAAAACGTTCCACTTTTGCAGGGATATCGCCTAAGCCATCAGTATAAGTAATTAAAAGATAAGGCTTATTCAATTGTAATTCCTCAGAGAGCTCAACAGACTCTGCCCTTAATTTGGAAACAATATTCCGGACATTTCCTGTACGACTTGCGTAAACGATCATAGAACAATCATCTCAATATGAGAAACTATGTCCTTAACATCTCCTATAAATGTATTATTCATTTCTAAAACAGGCACACTTAAAAAACCTGCATCGATTATTGTTTGTTTAGCTTGTTCATCGTGATCAATGTTGACAATTTCTGCATCAAGTCCTGCACGTTGTAATTCAGATTTTACCCAAAGGCATTTTGGACAGATTGTTTTCGTATAAAGTTTCATAAAAATCCCTCTTTTCATATAATAAAAAGCTATCTCCTCTAGAGAGATAGCTAAATGGAAACGTTACCATACCAAAAATACTGACGTTCCCATTTCTTAATCCCCGAAGAAATGATTAATTGTTTTATAGAGGCAGGTCTCCTGGCTTTGCTTCATCCTCTGATTCCCTTCCCATGCGAATGCACAGTGGTTGTAATCATTGTCAGCTTCACAGTTGCGGGGACAGCGTCGGAATTGTACCGAACTTCCCTTTTAAACTACATATAGTAGCACCTATATAAAACGAACACAATATATAGTTGTTGTTCAATAGTTTTAAGTGTACCATCCTTCATATAAAAAGTAAATCTAGATTCTAAACTTCTTTATTTTTTGATTATTCATTATTTTCAATCATAACTTTCGAAGGAATTTCACCATCTATTACTTATATCTTAATTCATTGTGTATCTAAACTATGTACGAGATTTTTTGTTACTACGGATCTATGAGCATTAAATATACTAGCGTATTTCACATAGAAACAGCCTATATTCTAAAGAATAATAGACTGTTTGACATGTCGAACGTATGGATTACTCGATTTCGACAAATAAGGACAATTCCTTATAAAATTCAGGCGTTGCTGCCGAATTCACTTGAAAATGAGGATTATATTTTGATAAAAGTTTATAGAGAGTAGTTGCGGTTAACAGATTCTGTTCTTGATCGAAAGCCCTGAAACTTTCATAGACCTCCTTCACTTTACCATTTATTGAATGACAAAAAAACTGTTGAACATCTGCATCCTCTAAATAATCCTTTTCCCATCTGTAACATATTAAATTTGTTAGGAAAAACATTTCTAATCCAGGCATTTTTCCAACTTCAATGAGCAATGACATTCCATAATGAAATGCATTTTCCAACCATTTTATGCCGTGTCGATCTTTGTAAAAGCGCATCAACTTTTGTAACCCATGCCCTTGCTCCTTCACTAGATAAGCATGGATATTTGTACGACCAGCGGTTCTTTCCCATTCATCGAGAGAGAATTTATACTTCCTTACCAGTTTCATCCAAAGCTTTTGAAGCTTGTCTTCGGAAAGGTATTGTGTTTGTTGATTCCATCTTAGAAAAATGTCTAAACTTTCTAATACCAAGCCTCTTTCCATTTCAAAATGATCCAATTTTCTATATAAAACTTTTTGATTCATATCTATGTTGTCCATTATGTCTTCAGATTTGTTCATTTTGCATTCCATTTAATTATTCACTTCACTTCAGATTTTTTATCTACTATCATGACATGTCTTGACTAATTCAAGCTTGATCGTTAAATAGGCATCATTAATAGATGTATAATCATTTGGGTTTTCTTCTATTAACTTCCTAATATAAAGCTGTAAAGGCCTAATATGCTCACCAGAAAGGTTGTTCATAATTTGCTGCTTTAACTGATTTATATAAAATGAAATTGAATGTGATGTCATCTTGTTCACCCCTATTTATTCATAAAAAAAACATCTTGCCCTAATGGGAAGATGCTAGCTATGACTGACATACTTCATAGTTCTTCAACCAATATAAAATAAGTCGTCTATATTGAATAGAGACTCTTTTTTTGGTTGTCGCACTATGAGTATGATGAAGGTAATTCGTCACACTCAACACCCCCTATCCGCGTAGGTTTTGGCTGTACTAGATAAAGGCAGGTCTCCTGGCTTATGATCATCACACATTTTTCCCTTCCCATTACATACATAACAGTGGTTTTTAAAATGTGCTCCCAATTACAGTTGCGGGACAGCGACGGCTTTTCACCGTTCTTCCCTTTTAAACAAATTCTATTGAATTTGTACCTTTATCCTTTTATTCCGTTTTTTATAGTATAACATATCATTCTACTTTCTCTGACAAAACCCTATGAAAATCTACAGAACAACACTTAAGAAACCACCTACCTCTTAACAAGTAGATGGTTTCAGCATTTATTGAGCGAAGATATCATTGTTCTTACTTCTTTACGGTTTCACTACTGTCTTGAAAGAATTTTTCAAGTATATCATCTGTAAAATCAGCGAATGTTTGATAGATATACTGAGGATTTCGATCCTTATCAATGACGACAGACCTAACCCCTTCATAGAAATCCTCATGATTTAAAAAGTTTTTTGCCAAGATTAAATCAGTCGCAAAGCATTCTTCTACCGTTTTATGTTGGGCATCTATCAGCTGCTTTAATGTAATTTTTAAGGATGATGGAGATTTAGATAGAAGCAACTGCTTTGTTTCTTGTGCAAATTTGCTTGGGTCATTGTCTAAGGATTCGACTATCTTCTCCACTGTATGTTTTGAGAAATGTTGATCGATTTCATTTTGAAGGCTGGCAAGCTCACTGTTTGCTGTTGGTGTACTTGAATAGTCCTCTATTAATTGCTTTAGAGCTGTGTCAGTCTCCACTGTATGCCAGTCCGTTTGTTCAATGCGTGTGAGGAATGCGTGTAAATGATCGCTCGTCATATAGCTATCCGCACCATTAGCAAAGAGAACATCTGCAGCTTGGATGATCGATGCTGTCAAAGCTAAGTAATATCCTACATAGCCAGGCGCTTTATTTAGAAAATAGGCAGCTCCAACATCAGGAAAGAAGCCAATATTCATTTCTGGCATAGCCCATTTTGTTCGTTCTGTAACAATTCGGTGGCTAGCCCCATACGTTAAACCAACCCCACCTCCCATGACAATGCCATCAAGGCAAGCAATGATAGGCTTTGGGTAGTGATAGATTGCCCTATCTATGTGATATTCTTCCTCAAAAAAGATTTCGGCATTTTGGAAAGCTTCCTGACTGGAGCGAGCTTTATAGAGTGTTTTAATATCACCCCCAGCACAAAAGCCCTTTTCGCCAGTACCTCTTAGAATTATCAAGTGAATTTGATCATTCGCCTGCCATTCCTTTAGTTTCTCACCAATGGGCTTTAGCATTTCTATAGAAAGTGAGTTTAAAGCTTGAGGACGATTCAGCGTAATGCTTGCTGCGCCACCCTCACTGACGGAAAATATTACTTCATTTGTCATAGTAGTTTCCTCCCTTACAAATGTTTAAAGTTGGGCTGTCTTTTGTCTATAAACGCTTGAACGCCTTCTCTAGCATCCGCTGTTAAAAATAACTCAGCAAAGCGTGTTCGTTCTAATTCCAACCCTTTTTGGAGATGATCCTTCCCGCCTTGAATTATACATTCAATTGTACGGGATACACTTGTCATACTTTTGCCCTCAACAAAAGACTGAGCAAGGGCTTTGGCAGTTGGCAGAAGCTCATCTGGCTCCGTCACCACTTGAATAATACCTAGTTGTAGTGCTTCGTCAGCACTTAATTGCTGGCTTGTTAAAATTAATTGTAGAGCCTTTGCTTGCGTTGTTATTCTGCCCAGTCGTTGAGTGCCTCCGAATGTCGGCAGTAAGCCAAGCTTTAATTCTGGTAAACCAACAATGGCATTACTTGAAGCAATCCTGAAATGACAGCCTAACGCTAGCTCCAGTCCTCCTCCAAGGGCTGGCCCATTAATAGCAGCAATAACAGGCTTTTTCATGGCTTCAATTTCATCACATAGCGCTTGGCCTGCCTCAGCCATTTGTAATGCTCTATCCTGTTGCCCAAAGGCAGCAACAAATTCCTTTATATCTGCTCCCGCAGCAAAAAATCGTCCAGAGCCGGTCACAATGATGGCTCTCGTCTCTTCATCCTCAGCTAATTCTTTAAAAATGACACGAAGATGTTCAATAGAAGCTGATGACAACGTATTTGCTGGTGGATGATTTAAATGAATAAGCGTGATGGCACCTTCTTTACTAACATTGGCAAATGTATCAACCATGATTTTCCCTCCTGTTTATGATAATGAACTGATCGATTTTGGATTGTTGATAATCCCTCTTGCAATCTCTCGCTTTTTCATAAAGAGATTCTGGTGGAGTGGGATGTTTAAGCGCTGAATATGATCTAGCCTTGTTTTTCGCTTTTGTTCATTTGTTTCAGCAGCACAAATAATGTCGATTGTCCTTTTTTCTATTTTACGATAGCCTTCCTGACAAAGAATATCTGTCATCAAATGCTTCATATTGTCACATGCGTTCTTTTCCGTCCGCAGTAAAGAAGCTTCCATAACATAAATATCTTTTACTATATCAGCTAGCAGACGCATATATTCCTGCTCTTGCTCCAATTGAATCTGTGCGTCAGCAATGACAGCGATGGCTATTTGCATTAAGTACTTGGCAAGACGGATGTATTGCTGATTCTTTTCTGCTGGTTGATATGCTACTGGAGCATTTTCGGTAGAGGTTGCTTGTGAATACTTCTTATATAGTAGCTTCGCCATTGTTAAACGGTTGATTTCATTTGTTCCTTCAAAAATACGGCTAATTCTAGCGTCACGATATAAGCGTTCAACCTCGTAGTCTTGCATATAGCCATAGCCACCATGGATTTGTACAGCTTCATCTACAATTTCCCCAAGCACTTCTGAGCAATTGACTTTATTGAGTGCGCATTCCAGAGCGAAATCAGCTATTTTTTGAACCATTGACTCTTTATCCGTAACTTCCATCGCATCATCTATTTCTCCTGCTGTCCTGTATGCAGCGCTTTCCGCCCCATAGATGGAGGTTGCCATATCCGCAAGTTTTTCCTGTATCATGGTAAAATGAACGATTGGTTGGTGAAATTGCTTCCGTTCCCTACCATACGTTACAGCTAACTGAAGTGCCTGCTTGGAAGTGCCGATGTTGGAGAAAGCTAGCTTTAAGCGTGCCATGTTCAATATATTCATCGCTACTTTATGGCCTTTTCCAACCTCGCCAAGAACATTTTCCCTCGACACGACAACATCCTGTAAAATAAGCGTAGCAGTCGAGGAGCCTTTAATGCCCATTTTCTCCTCTTCTTGTCCAATAGATACACCGCTAAATGTACGTTCTACAATGAATGCAGTCATGCCTTCACTCGTTTTCGCAAAAACAACAAAGAGATTTGCTAGCTGTGCATTGGTAATCCATTGCTTTTCACCATTTATTACCCATGCAGAGCCGTCCTCGTTTAAAATGGCATTTGTTTTGGGATGTAGTGCATCTGAGCCTGCGTCTGGCTCCGTCAGAGCGTAAGCACCAATCCATTCACCTGAAGCTAGCTTTGGTAGGTATTTCAGCTTTTGGGACGCATCGCCAAAATAGACATAGGGCAATGTGCCGACTCCTGCGTGAATATTGTAAGATACACTGAATGAGCTGCCATAGCCCATTCTTTCTGCAACTAACCCGGAAATTTTTTTATTAAGTTCTAGCCCTCCATAGGCCTCGGGTATTTCGATGGCTAGTAAACCAAGATCACCAGCTTTTTGAAATAACCGCCGAGTGATGTCATATTGATGCTGCTCAATAGCTGCCATATTAGTGGCAACATCTTGTTTGATGAACAGCTCTGCGGTTTTTGCTATGAGCCCTTCCTCCTCCTGAAAGTCCTCAGGTGTAAAAATGGTCCTTTTGTTTTCTAATGTATCCATGCTAGTCCTCCTTGAAAGAAAGAGGAGAAAAGTAAACTTTTCTCCTACTTTATTTCCTCTTTAGGTAAGATGGTTTTCGCCAGCTCACTATCTAAATCTTCAAATTTGTAATAGGAGATGGTTTCATATAATTCACTTCTTGTTTGCATATCCTCAATAGCTTCTTTTTGAGTCCCTGTCTTTTTTATTAAGCCAAACACTTGCTCATAGGCTTTGGCTGCTACTCTCATCGATGTAACGGGATATATAACCATCGAATAGCCCATCTTTTCAAATTCCTTAGCCGTATAATACGGTGTTTGTCCAAATTCAGTCATATTGGCTAATAACGGAGCATCTAGCTCACTAGCAAAATGTTTAAATTCCTTTTCTGTTTGGAGAGCCTCTGGAAAAATGGCATCTGCCCCAGCTGCTACATAAGCTTTAGCTCTTAAAATAGCCTGCTCTAAACCTTCTACAGACCTTGCATCTGTGCGGGCAACAATTACTAACGTAGGAGCTATTTGTTTAATCATTTTTATTTTTTGTATCATTTCCTCTTGAGCAACGAGTGTTTTCCCATTCAAATGACCACATTTTTTTGGAAGATTTTGATCCTCTAGCTGTACAGCAGCTACTCCAGCCTCTACCATTTCACGAGCTGTGCGGGCAACATTTAAGACACCACCAAAGCCAGTATCGATATCCACTAGCAACGGTAAATTAGTCGCACGAATAATTTCGCTCGCACGCTGTGCAACTTCATTTGAATAAATCATGCCTAAATCAGGTAAGCCTCTACTGGCAGTGTAGGCAGCGCCAGAAAGATATAATGCCTCAAAGCCAACTTTTTTAGCCATTAAGCCAGCCATTGCATCATGAGCTCCTGGGATTTGTAAAATCGTTGAACGAGTAATGAGTGTTCGAAATTGTTCAGCCAATTGTTTTTGTGCTATTGCTTCATTTACAATCCACGCCATCTATAAAAACCTCCTAATAATCAATGATGCCTCGGCATATTTACGTCCGAAAGCGGCTGTGATGCAGGTCAGTTAGCCGTTATCGCAAGGATGGGAGGATTTTAGGCTAACATCCTTTATTAACTCCTTCCCGATTCGTGACATTCGCCAGAGGCTTTAATTTCCTGAAAGAAGTTAAACAAATAAATTAACGAATTCATGAACAGCACTATTTTCAAGAAGTGCTTGATCAGCACAAACTTCATTAATCTTACTGTATTGTTTTTGGGAATAATGGGTGCTAATGTTTTGCTGGAACTTATCGATGATTTGAGGGAATGCTTCCTCACGACGGAAACGGTGTCCTAAAGGATATTCACATTCAATAAGCTCAGATGATGTGCCATCTTTGTAATAAACTTGAACAGCATTGGCAATCGAACGTTTCTCAGGATCTAGGTAATCAATTGTATATTGGGGTTTTTCCACAACCACCATTTTATTTCTTAAATTATCGATACGTGGATCTGCAGCCACTTCATCTTCATAGTGGTCTGCTGTAATATCGCCATAGATAAGCCCTATTGCTGTAATGTATTGAAGACAGTGATCACGATCAGCTGGGTTATTAAGAGGTCCTTCCTTATCGATAATTCGTATAGCGGATTCATGGGTCGTAATTTGAATGCGTTCAATGTCCTGTAAACGATTTTTCACTTCATTGTGTAAATGAACGGCACATTCGGCAGCTGTTTGTGCATGGAATTCAGCTGGATAAGAAACTTTAAATAGAACATTTTCCATCACATAAGATGCTAGTGGTCTAGCAAGCTTTAATTCTTGCTTATTAAAGAGAACATCTTGGAAGCCCCAGCCAGGTGCAGATAAGGCCGTTGCATAGCCCATTTCGCCTTTCACAGCCATCATGGCTAAGTGTACTGCCCTGCTTGTTGCATCACCAGCAGCCCATGATTTTCTAGAACCCGTATTCGGTGCATGGCGATATGTTCGTAGGCTCGAATTATCAATCCAAGCATTTGATAAGGCGTTGACAATTTCCTGATGAGTGCCACCTAATGCCTTTGTCACAACAGCTGTTGTCGCAATTTTGACAAACAGTACATGGTCTAACCCAACACGATTTAAGCTATTTTCTAATGCGAGAATACCTTGTATTTCATGGGCCTGTATCATCATTTCTAATACGTCTTTCATTTTAAGTGGCTCTTTCCCTTCAGCAACACGCACGCGACTCAAATAATCAGCCACAGCTAATATGCCCCCTAAATTATCGGAAGGGTGTCCCCATTCAGCCGCAAGCCAAGTGTCGTTGTAATCCAGCCAACGAATCATACAACCGATATTAAAGGCACCTTTTACAGGATCAAGAACATAGGAAGTGCCTGGAACTCGTGTACCATTAGGAACGACTGTGCCTGGTACTACTGGGCCAAGAAGTTTCGTGCATTCAGGATATTGTAAGGCCAAAATGCCACACCCTAATGTATCTAATAATACATAGCGTGCCGTTTCGTATGCTTCTTCACTTGTAATAGTTGTATTGACTACATAATCCGCAATATCTGTAAGTAATTGATCTGTCTTAGATATGTCATTTGTTTTAATCATCTATATCTTCCCTTCAAGGCATGAATTTGATATACTAGTATGCTGATAGGCATTGGTCAGAATGCCCATCAGCTCTATGGCGAGTTGTTAAAACTTGATTATACCGACAATTCTTCAAGGTTATGACGCTCGCCAATATAATGGACACGAGGTCTAAATAATCGGTTATTGTCATGCTGCTCAATGACGTGAGCACATAAGCCAATTGTTCGTGAGCCAAAAAAGATAGGTGTATAGATTTCAATTGGCAAGCCAAGCATGTAGTATACTGGTGCTGCATAATAATCTAAATTTGGGTACAAGCCCTTTTCTTGTGCCATCACCTTCTCACCAGCTTCACACATGTGATATAAGCGATCATCCCCTTGTGCCAAACATAATTTATGCAAAGCCTCTTTCATAATTTGTGCTCTTGGGTCCATCTTTTTCATATAAACACGGTGACCAAAGCCCATAATCTTTTCTTTATTTTGCAGTTTATTTTTCAGCAAGGCTTCAAAGCCTGCTACTGTTTTGGCTTCTAGAAGCATGTACATGACTGCCTCGTTGGCCCCTCCATGTAAATTTCCTTTCAATGATGCGACAGCTCCAGTTAAAGCACCGTACAAATCAGATTGTGTAGAGGCAATAACACGAGCTGTAAACGTCGAATTTGGCATCTCATGCTCACTATATAAAACGAGAGACTGATCAAAAATTTCTTCTTCTAACGCCGTTGGTTTTCTACCAGTAATCATGTAATAAAAATTGGCGCTATAGGAAAGCTGACTATCTGGCTCCACAACATCTTGTCCGTTTAAGACACGATAGCTATTGGCTACGATGTTAGGCATACCGCCTAAAAGTCTATAAGCTCGCGTCAAGTTCATTTCAGTAGAACGATCATTGATGTGCTGATCAAAGCCTGCTAAAACAGAAATTCCAGTTCTCAGTCCATCCATCGCATGTGTTTCATTAGGCAAGAGCTTGAAGATTTGGAAGATCTCTTGTGGAACCTGATAATGTGCTTTTAATTTGTCCTGTAAGTCAGCCTGTTGCTCGGCAGTAGGAATTTCGCCATGCAGTAGTAGGTAGACAATGTCTAAATACGAATATCTTTGTGATAATTCAATCAAGTCGTAGCCTCGAATAACAATTTGACTTCCTACAGTGTCTAAAAAAGATAATTTTGTTTCAGCAGCAATGACCCCATCAAGACCTGGTGAATAAGTTAACTCCATTCAATGACAGCCCCTTTGTTTAATTATTCTTGTAAGCGTTACCATTCCAACACGAAAGAACAACAAAAAAACAACTTCTACCCCTTTTTAGAAGTTGTTAATCTACAAAAGCATGACAGACCAAATAACAGTGAATTTACAGGAATTCACAAAAATCATGCAGTAGCTAACACCTCCCTATCCTCGTAGGTCAATTGATGCTTATTTTGTGGCAGGTCTCCTGACTTATAATCAACACTTCAATAACACCTTCCCATTTTGACAAACAAAACAGTGGCCTTGTTATCGAGCTCCTAAATACAGTTGCGGGACAGTGTTGGACTCTCACCAACTTCCCTTTTAATCAAATGGAATGAACCCCATTTGAACCACCAAAATTTAGCATATTCAATTTGTCTATTTACCTTAACATAGAGTTTTCAAAACAATCAATATAGGTAAAATTCAGAAAAGACTGATTATAAAAAGCTATTTTTCATTTTTGATTGACTATTCTGCATTTTTGAGCATTATTTTGTACAAAAAAAGATTGTTCATCTATACCAATAAATCCATTTTCAAGGGTTATAAGTAAAATAGAGGTCTTTATAATAAAAAAGGCGAATAGTTTTTTTATAATATAGAGGAGGAGCACATATGGGCTATATTTCAGAATTAAGGAAACACATCGGTAGTAGACCGATTATCAGTATCGGGGCGACAATTCTTGTAGTCAACGATGATAAGAAAATTCTCTTTCAACATCGTTCAGATACGTTGGATTGGGGATTACCTGGTGGCTCAATGGAACTGAATGAAACGCTAGAAGAAGCTGCTACTCGTGAACTTCATGAAGAAACAGGACTGGTAGCGAATGAATTGGACTTGATTGGTGTTTTTTCAGGGCCAGATTATTATTTTCAATATCCAAATGGGGATGAAATCTATACAGTTATTCATCTTTATAGTGCGAAAAATGTCAGTGGTATACTAGAGATGAGGGATGGTGAGAGTTTGAATCTTACCTATTTCAGTAAAAATGAGCTACCAGATTATCTTGAGAAAAGAACAAAAACACGCTTAGACAATCTAGAGGACAAATTGTGGAATTTAGATAGTTCTTTTGCAAAGAATTCTCTTTAAATAACAAAGAGCATGCTTTTTATGAAAACATGCTCTCATCTTAACTATTAGGCTATTACAGTCTAACCTTAACCTCTGTACCGTCTTGCGCCTTGACATCTACTAGCACGAGCCCTTTATAATTTTGTAGTTCCTTGATAATAGGCTTGAGCATTTCTTTGTCAATGAATGGAAAGGAAAAGTCGATTTTTTTTCTGTCGAAGTATGCCTTTGTCCATTTGTTGACACTTTGCTGAATCCATTTTGAAGTCAAAATGGAAAGAACAATGGTTAGCACAGCATATGGAACAGGAACGGTAAAGCGAACGTCTTTTGCTTTCACTTTTACATGCATCATAAGTCGCCTCTACTCAATGAAAACTGAAACGGTATCTCCGTTTGCCGATTTTATGTCCACAATTTGTCCATCTAATTCATTTTCGATGGCTTCAAGAAGAAGATTGATATCGATATCTTTCACGTATTTTTCCGATTGCGGAATACTCGCAGCGATACTGTGTCCAGCCATTAACACAGCCTTGACAAGTTTTATAGGCAAATTCACAGTGACATTATCATTTTCAGTGGACACCACACGAACCTTTAACGTTTTATCTAAATACTTCGTTTTTTCCAGAAATTTGTTACCTGACTCCTCTTTCTCTTGTAACACTTGAATCAGCTCTGACCCTTTTTCAGCATCAATTTTCCCCTCTTGAATCATGGTTAACACTTTAGTAATTTCCTCTTTCATGTAGCATTCCTCCCTATTCGTCTTTTAAGAGCTTTATGGCCTCATCAGTTGTGATTTCGCCATTTTCCAACATGCTTACAATTTTTTTCTCGTCTACTTCATTTTTCTTCTTTTGGACATAGCCAAGAGATGAGATAATGTCATTTAGCTTGCCTCGCACAGTTGGGTACGAAATGCCCAGTTCCTTTTCTACTTCCTTAATATTCCCTCGACATATTAAAAATACTTCCACAAAATGAAGCTGATCCTGTGATAAGGATGCTAGCTTCGACAATTCAAACTCATTTTCAATCGTCGTTTGACAATGAGAACACTGTAACTTCGTAATTTTTAATGTTTTACTGCAGACAGGACAATTTGTGATTACTTGATAAGCCATAGTGAACTCCTTCCTTTAAGTTAAATTGATTATATACCAAATAATTTAAAAAAGTAAATAATAAAATTAATTTATTCAATGAAAATATCAATAAAGTTAATTACCTAATTAATATTATTAATAAAAAGAAAAACACCATTCTAATGCAAAATGGCGTTTCTTTAATAGATGACTCTTACTAATGTTTGGAGCAAATGAGGTAATCCAACTGGCCTCTATCATTACCAGCCCATACCTCCATGACCATTGTATACGTGTTTTCTATATTATGATCATTTCGTTTTATGTTTTCTTTCTCGCGGGTGTGAAGGCAAAATAGCATGATATAATTGTTGTGAAGCGGGATGCTGATATGCTCCATCCTTTCCAATCTCCTCCACTAGCCGACCATGCTGCATGACAAGGATACGGTCTGACATAAAACGTGTTGCCTGTAAATCATGCGAAATGAAAATGTAGGCAAGCTGTCGCTCTTTTTGAAGTGTTTGTAGTAACTGTATAATCTTCTTCTGTAAAATCATATCAAGACTGCTAATCGCTTCATCTAAGACAATTAATTTTGGCTTTAGCGCAAGAGCTCTAGCGATGTTGACTCGTTGCTGTTGCCCCCCACTAAGCTGCGAAGGATAGTTTTGAGCCATTGCTCTCTCTAACTCTACACAGTCTAGTAATTCCCTTACTTTATGTTGTCGCTCTGTTTTGCTAAAATGCTCGAAATTCAGAAACGGTTCTTCGAGTATTTCAAAAATCGTCTGCTTCGGATTAAATGAATGATAGCTATTTTGAAAAACTGCCTGTAAATCTCTACGTATTCTTTTTTTATGCTTGCTTGGTGCTTCGTATAAATTGACACCTTGAAAGAGCAACTCCCCGTTTGTTGGTCGTTCGATTCCTAAAATAATACGACCTAATGTGCTTTTTCCTGAACCACTTTGACCGACTATTCCTAGACATTCCCCCTCCTGAAGTGAGAATGACACCTTCTGTAATACGGGAACTTCCTGCTTACGCTGGAATAGAAATGGTCTTTGAGCGTAATGCATATCAATATTTTTCACGTCTAGCAGCGTCATTTTTTCACCTCTAAAATAGCATTCTTGCTTGTAATAGTTTCTTTGTATAGGCATGCTGAGGTGCATCAAAGAAATCATAGACATTCGTTTGCTCAATGATTTTTCCTTGATACATAACAGCCACATCGTCAGCTAGTTCAGCAATAACACCTAAATCATGTGTAACAAGAAGTATGGCAGCTTCTGTTTCTACGCGAATACGATCAAATAGTGTTAATACTTGTTTTTGATTGATCGTATCAAGAGCTGTCGTTGGTTCATCAGCAATATAGAGGGAGGCTTGTAGCGCCAATGATAAGGCAATCATCACTCGCTGTAGCATGCCACCACTCAACTGAAAAGGATAATAATGTAAAAGCTGCTCTGAATTTGGTAAATGCACTTTATGTAAGGCATCAAGAGCTATTTGTCTCATTTCTTTTTTGGTCAGCTTAAAGTGTGCCTTTAATGTTTCTCTGAAATGGCCTTCAATCGTTTGGATACGATCGAAGGCAGCGGATGGATTTTGCAAAATCATCGAAAGATGCCGCCCACGATATGCTCTTAATTGAGTAGCCGAAACATTCATTAAATTTTCCTGCTGATAAAGAACTTCCCCTTGTGTCACCTGTGCGATAGATGGTAATGTTTGCATGATGGCATGGCAAAGCATGGTCTTGCCACTACCACTTTCTCCTATGATTCCTAAGACACGCCCTTTATAGGCTGTCAGATTGATAGTGGTTAATACATTTTTCTCCCCAATTTTGACGTTTAAATCTTTCACTTCTAAAACCTTCTCCATAACTTCACCTTTCACGAATCAAACTTCTTTAAACAATTGGCTAAATGATTAAACAATAACACCACTAGGACAATGGCAAGCCCAGGATAAAGCATTAAATCGGGATGCTGACGGATATATTGTTTCCCTTCATTTACCATCATGCCCCATTCTGGAATCGGCGCCTGCACGCCCAGACCTATAAAGGAAAAGCCAGCGATTTCTAAAATGACTTTCCCGATATCTAACGCCACAATCGTGACAATAGCTGGCAGTATGTTAGGGATATAATGGCGAATGATTAATTTAATGCCTGTAGTGCCAGTAATCTTAGCAGCTTGAATAAAGTCTTTTTCATTCATCCCAATACATAAACTTCGAACCATTCTGGAGTAATAAATAAGCTGTGTAAAAATAAGGGCTATTAAAACATTTTTTAAGCTAGGGCCTAATACACCTAAAAGTCCAAATGCAAGTACCAGTGTCGGAAAAGCTAATAAAACATCACATATTCGAATAAATACCACATCGATTATACCTCTTTTCAACGCTACAAAGGCACCAAGTAGGACAGCTAAAACAATAGCAACGACTTGAATGAAGAGTGCGGATCCTAATGAATAGCGAATACCTAAAAGCATGCGAGAAAAGACGCATCTTCCTAAGTGATCTGTACCAAATGGGTAATCCCAGGAAGGGGCTAAAAATTTCTTAGTTATATCGACAGCTAACGGATCATGTGGCATTAAAATGGGTGCAAACAATCCCAGTAAGACAATGATTACAAGGAGGGATAAGCTAAATAACCCTAGAATAGGATCTCTTCTTTTTCGTAATCGCTTCATGTCAATCTCTCCTGTCCTTCATCATCAGATGAGGGTCCAATAGACGATGCAATACATCTGTGCATAGATTGGTCAACACATAGATCACAGCAATAATCAATACATAGCATTGTACAACGGGGTAATCTCTGTTCGTAATGGATTCGATTAAATACCTACCGAGTCCTGGCCAACTAAAAACTTGCTCCACAATTACAGCTCCACCTAGTAAACTACCAAGCGTCATACCTAATAAGGAAGTCAAAGGTATGGCAGCATTTCGTAACACATGACGTATGAGGATTACAGAATTTTTTAATCCTCTTAGCTGCGCATATTGAACATATTGCTGCTGTAATTCTTCCTGGATAGTGGAACGAATAAACTGGATGAACAGACCAATGGTTGGCAATGCTAGTGCGAAGGATGGTAAAACTAAATGAGCGAGTGTGCCCTTTCCGTTTGTCGGAAAGAGCCCTAATTTTAAGCTAAATAGATAGAGCAGTAGGAAACCTAACCAAAATGTTGGAATGGATACGCTCAATATGCTAAAGAATCTAATGATTTTATCGATGATGGCATACTTAGACAATGCACTCATAATCCCTAATGGTATACTGAATACTAAAATGAGGACAAATGCGGCAAGAGCTAATTCAATGGTTGCAGGTAATTTCGCGAATAGCTCATGTGCTACTGGTAATTTACTCACAAAGGATGTACCAAAATCTAGCTGTAAAACGCCTTTTCCCCATAGCAAATATTGAAGAACGAAAGGTTTGTCCGTCCCTAGTTCTTCGCGTAATGCCTGAACAGCTTCCTCGGTTGGAGCAACTCTTGCCAATCGTAGGATGACCTCAGCAGGCTCTATCGGTACAAAACGAATAAATACAAAGGTTAGGATGGAAACTCCTAGTAAGACAAACGGCAAAGTCAAAATTCTTTTTAAACAAAACATCCATGTCGATTCATACATGCTGTCACTTCCTACTCACTCCTATGATAAAGAGAGAGCTGTCTTTGCAAGACATACTCTCTCTTTTTTTATTACTCTTTATCCATTTGTGCATAGGGAATATCATATTCAGATGCACGTGGAGCAAAATCCTTCATATATGGTTGATAAATTACATTATTTGTTTCGTAAGAGATAGGATAGAAAAGTGCTTGATCATGGAATATGGATAAAATATCCGTGTAAAGCTGCACTCGTTCCTCTTCATCTGTTCCCACTAATAATTGATGGATTTTCGTATCGATGTCTGTAGCGTTAGATAAGCCTAATTTTGCCTCATAAACACCACTAGCATTTGGCGTAGCTGACTCATTTGCAAAGCTATGTGGGTCGGTTGGTGGTCCGTTTGTACGCCAGAAATTAATATCCACCTGATCATCCATTAATTTTTGAAGACCGACCATCACATCTGCACCTTCTAAATTCAACTGTACCCCTATTTTTGCTAGTTCACCTTGCATTAATTCCGCCATTGGCTTTTGGATTGCATCTGTTGCGATGTAGATTAAATCTAATGATAATGGTTGCCCGTTTTTCGAACGAATTTTTTCGCCCTTCTGTAACGTCCACCCTGCCTCATCTAGTAGTTGCTGCGCTTTTTCAGGATTATATAAGATTGGCGCTAACTCTATATTGGCATAAGGAATGGCATCCCAAAATAATGTGTTAGCCACTTGTTCTGTACCATGTGTAATACTGTCAACCATTTGTTCCTTATTGATAGCATATTGAATGGCCTGACGAACCTTTAATTCGGCTAACGGTCCCGACTGAGTATTGAAGAGTAACGCTTTCGTAGACAAAGGCTCAGAGGTAGCGGTTTTGTATTTACTGCTATCTTTTAAATACGTATAGTTATCTAAACTAATGATGCCACGACCATAAATTAAATCTAATTCCTCGTTTTCAAATGCTAATGAAATCGATTCTGAATCTGGGATAATTTTAACTTTAATTTGTTCTACGAGAGGCTTTTCTCCCCAATAGTTTTCATTGCGACTAAATAAAGCATATTCATCTTTTTTGTACTCGGTTAATACCCATGGACCTGTTCCAATAGGTGCCTTGATCGAATCTTGTGTCGCATCTCCGGCTGGGAATCCATTATCCCCTAAAAAACGGAATGGTCTTACAAAGGCAAGCTCGTTTAAGACAGGATAATAAGGTTCATCTAATTGCAAGCGAATTGTAAAATCATCCACTTTCACAACCTCTTTCATATGGTTGACCATACCCATCCAAGAATGCATTTCCCGATCCGCTAATACTGCATTGAAATTACGAATCACATTATCTGCATTAAACGCAGTTCCGTCTGAATACTTAACATCTTTTCTTAAATGAAAAGTATAAGTCGTTTTATCTTCTGATATGTCCCAGCTTTCTGCTAGCTTTGGACTAACAGTTCCATCGTCGTTGTATTCCACCAAAGATTCATAGACCATCGCTTGTGCGGTCATTTGATTGGGTAAATATGTATGGGGGTTCAATGGGCCGACATCTAATGGCCACCCAATTGTTATCATTTTTTCATTTGTTTGCTGTGTTCCTGTCTCTCCCTTTTCTTGATCTGTGCTTGTACAACCAGCAAGTACGCTGAAAGTTAACACAAGGATGAAGGGAAGTACATACTTAGTCAATCTCATTTTCTGTCTCCTATCTCTATTCGTGGTACAAATGAATCTAGTTATAGATAGATGGAAAGAAGGTATCAACAATGCGTTCAAATTTTTCGAGCTAACGAGTAGAAGTTGATTTGCATTGTGCAGACACCTTTTCAAAGTTTGTGATATCCGCTAGAGGCTTTAGACACACCGACATTGCCACAGGACGTGGTGCTTTTTGACGTTCAGAGGGCATTTAAACAGCCATTGACTATTTATCTTCTTATAGAAAAAGAAGTCTTCTGTATGTGCTACTACAAAAACATTTGCTGAATCAAACTAAAAAAACCTTATTCTAAAAAAGAATAAGGACAGAAAAACTTACAATGAGTAAGCCTCCATCCATCTCCCTATCTTTCGTAGATCATCAATGAATCTCCTTACAAGCAGGCATTCTGGCTCATGAATCATGATTTTGCTTCACCTTCCCAAGTAATCACTTAGTGGTATTTGAAACAAAACTCCTCATTTACAGCTGCGGGACAGCATGGGATTTACACCCATTTTCCTTTTAATTGAATGAAAGTCTTTTTCACTCAAACTTGTAATGATCGCTATGAAATTCGTTATAAACATAACATGCTCGATTGTTCACGTCAATTTTATTTTCTGAATATAATAAAAATCTTAAAAGAATGAAACAACAAAAGACCAGGTCCATTTTTTTCCTGGTCTTTGTTGTATTTCGGAGAGAAGATGTAGTAGTTGTAGTAGATTTATAAAATGATGTCGTTATCTCGAGATAGATTGTTGTACTTCCTGGCGTAATGTTTTCGTTGCAGCAACCATATTAGCCAAAGCTGCAACAGTTTCAGTTTCTTTTCTTGTTTTTAAACCACAATCTGGGTTCACCCAAAATTGATGGGAATCTAACACCTGTAAACTATCTCTCATAATAGTTAGCATTTCTTCATTGCTTGGCACACGAGGACTATGAATATCATAAACGCCTAAGCCAATGCCCTTTTGATAAGGTTGCCCTTGCAGTGATGTAATGAGCTCCCCGTGACTTCTTGATGTTTCAATGGAAATCACGTCTGCATCAAGTGCACTAATCGGTTCGATGAAATCGTTAAATTCGCAGTAGCACATATGTGTATGGATTTGTGTTTCATCTTTGACACTAGCTGTAGCCAGCTTAAAGGAATTAACAGCCCATTCTAAGTAAGCTCCCCATTCTTCTTTTCGTAGCGGTAAACCTTCTCTTAGAGCTGGCTCATCCACTTGAATAATTGAAATACCTGCGTTTTCGAGTGCCTCAACCTCTTTGCGAAGTGCTAATGCAATTTGATAAGCGACATCTTTACGTGACAGATCGTCTCGTACAAAGGACCAATTTAATATCGTCACTGGTCCTGTCAGCATACCTTTTACAAAGCGCTTTGTTAAGCTTTGAGCATAGGCTGACTCTTTTACAGTTATTGCTGAAGACCACGCAACATCTCCATAAATGATCGGTGGCTTGACACAGCGTGAGCCATAGGAAACGACCCATGCTTTTTTTGTAAAGGCAAAGCCAGTCAGCTTTTCACCAAAGTATTCGACCATGTCTGTACGCTCAAATTCACCGTGAACGAGTACATCGATATCTAGTTCCTCTTGTATCGTAATCCAGCGTTTTGTTTCCTGCTCTATAAATGCCTCATAGGCTTCATTCGATAATTGTTTTTTACGCCAAGCATTACGATTCCTTTTCACCTCATCAGATTGTGGGAAGCTTCCGATTGTTGTTGTTGGGAATAGCGGTAACGCTAACGCTTGCTGCTGCATCTTTTGACGCTGAGCAAATTCACTATGTCGTTCAAAATCTTGCGTTGTCACAGTTTGAACTGCTTGATGGATCAACTTGTTTTGACGGATTGGATGGTTTTTTAGAGCCTCAATTGCCTTCATACTTTCAGAAAAATTATGCTGTAAGATACCCTCTGTATCTCGTCTACATTTAGTTAGCTCCGTGATTTCTACAATCTTTTCATCTGCGAAGGCTAAGGCATGCTTCAGAACAGGGTCAATCTCATTTTCAAGAGCAGTTGTGATCGGTACATGTTGTAGATTGCTGGATGGTTGAATCCATAGCTCTGCTGCATTACTTAAATGCTCAATTGCCTGAATTGTAGCATTGACCTCCGCTAAGTTGGAACGCCAAATATCACGTCCATTAACAACCCCGACTGCCAATACTTTGTCCTGAGGGAAACCATATTGACGAAGTGACGCCATATTTCCTTTATAGCCATGAACAAAGTCTAGGCCAAATCCTTCTACAGGCAATGTAATCAATGTTTCATAGTTGCATAATGCTTCAAAATAAGTTTGCAGCATGATTTTCGCTTCTGGAACCGCAACGGCTAACTGGTCGTAAATCTCTTGCACAAGCTTGATGTCTGCTGGATCAAGGGTTGTGACAAGTGATGGCTCTTCTAGTTGAATCCAATTTGCACCTGCATCTACTAATTCTTTTAATACTTGTGTATAGAGCGGTATTAGAGCTAATAAGTATTCAACCTGTGTGAATTTGCTATAGCCTTTTGTTAACTTGCAGAATGTATAGGGACCAATCAATGTTGGCTTTGCAATAATACCGTACGTTTCTTTCGCCTCTAAGAAATCGGCCAACACTTTATTTTCTGTTAGTTTCAAGGCCTGTCCCTCGTATTCAGGAACAATATAGTGATAGTTTGTATTAAACCATTTTGTCATCTCACTAGCTACAGCTGTTTTATTCCCTCTTGCTACGCTGTAGTAGGTAGATAAATCTACTTTCCCTCCCTGCCAGTTAAAGCGTTTTGGGATGAGACCAAACATTAATGCTGTATCTAACATTCTATCGTAATACGTAAAATCGCCAACTGTCACCATGTCGATGCCAAGCTGTAGCTGCTTGTCAATTCTAGCTAAACGGATTTTTTTTAAACTATCCTCAAAATCCTCTTCAGAAAGCTCGTTGCGCCAAAATGCTTCTAATGCTTTTTTCCATTCGCGATCTTCCCCGATATACGGGTAACCAATGAGTGTGCTTGTATAGGTCATTTTTATATCTCCTTTTCAGAAAAAAATAAAAAGCCATTTTCCAAGGAGGAGAATGGCTGCTAGTTGAAATTTTTAATGCTAAAACAATACGAAAAAAGTATCTACTTTCGCATAAATCATTTGTTATCGCACAGTGCCGATTTGGTCACTTTTCACCACCTATTTCCACGTAGGTATTTGGTGTGTACTAGAAATTGGCAGGTCTCCTGGCTTCTCATCAACACGCCTCACAGCCTTCCCGGTTTCCCAGTGGCCTTTGTGATTTGCTCCGAATAACAGTTGCGGGACAGCGTCGGATTTGCACCGACTTCCCTTTTAAGCCAAACTTTCATTTGGCACCAATTCTTACACATTATTCAATTATGCTCCTACTATAACATATCTTTCAGAATAGTAGAAATAATTTTTATACGATTATCTAAATTATTTCTATAATTATTGTAGGGATTGGTTTAAGAAGATAAGGCTACATTGTATTCCATAAAAAAATTTGTTACTATAAAAATACAATTATGAGAGGACTGATGAATGGACAATGATGAACTAATCTATATTTTTATTTGAAATGAATCACTTCAAACGACAAAATATAGGATTAGTCTATCCATTTTTAACAATCAGTTTGCGTTTATTTGTCATGATGTCATTGGCAAATAAAGTTTATTCAGTGAGAGACTAATCCTTCCAATATCCAATTGGGGGGATTTTTTCTTGCTCTCATAGTTTATTCTGTATCTTTCATCTACCTAATAAAGGAGAGAAAAAAATGAGCGATTCTGAACCTATTGTGACGCATGTGATGCTCCGTATAAGTCGTTAGCATCCATCAACTTATACGGAGAAATTTAGCATAGATGGATGTACCGACTTTGTATAAAAGAAAAATGATTTGCTATACAAAGGAGGAATTATCATGTCAATGATACAAGTACAAGACTTAACGTTTTCTTACCCAAGCAGCTTTGATTATATTTTTGAGGGTGTCAACTTTCAGATTGATACAGATTGGAAACTTGGATTTATCGGTAGGAATGGTCGTGGGAAGACAACATTTTTTAATTTGCTATTAGGGAATTATGAGTATAGTGGGAACATCATTTCTTCAGTAGAATTTACTTATTTCCCCTATCCTGTTTCAGACCCAAATAAATATACGTACGAAATTTTTGAAGAAATTTGCCCTCTGGCAGAAGATTGGGAATATATTCGTGAAATAGCCTATCTAGATGTCGATGCTGAGGTCATGTATCGCCCTTTTCAAACATTATCTAATGGAGAGCAAACAAAGGTGTTGCTTGCAGCGCTCTTTTTAACAGAGGGACAGTTTCTATTAATTGATGAGCCAACCAATCATCTCGATACAGATGCACGAAAGACGATCTCTAATTATCTACGCAAGAAAAAAGGATTTATTTTAATTTCGCATGACAGAGCCTTTTTAGATGGCTGTGTTGATCATATTTTATCGATCAATAGAGCCAATATTGATGTTCAAAGTGGTAACTACTCAACTTGGAAGTTAAATTTTGATCGACAGCAGGAACATGAAGAAGCAACTAATCAACGTCTGCAAAAAGATATCGACCGTTTAACGCAGTCTTCCAAGCGTTCGGTAGGTTGGTCTAATCAAGTGGAGGCTTCCAAAAATGGAACTACGAATTCGGGTTCTAAGCTAGATAAAGGCTTTGTTGGACATAAAGCAGCCAAGATGATGAAGCGAGCAAAGAACTTGGAATCTAGGCAGCAAAAAGCGATTCATGAAAAATCAAAACTGCTAAAAAATGTTGAAAAAACGGAATCTTTAAAAGTACAACCATTAGCATTTCCATCAAAAGACATGGTTGTTGTAACGGATGTATCAATTCAGTATGACGACAACTTTGTGAATCAGCCTATTAGCTTCAAAGTGGCGCAAGGTGATCGCATTGTTCTCGATGGCAAAAATGGAAGCGGAAAAAGTAGTATCCTACAGCTGCTTCTTGGCAAGCCTATACAGCATACAGGCTCTATACATTTAGCTGCTGGCCTTATTATCTCCTATGTTCAACAGGATACTGCTCATTTGAAGGGAGCATTATCGGATTTTATTGAAGAGCATGCTATAGATGAGACGTTATTTAAATCTATTCTGCGAAAGATGGACTTTGAGCGGATTCAATTTGATAAAGACATCTCACATTATTCAGGTGGGCAAAAGAAAAAGCTGTTGATTGCCAAAAGTTTGTGTGAAAAAGCACATCTCTATATTTGGGATGAACCCTTAAATTTTATTGATATTTATTCGCGCATGCAGATTGAAGAGCTTATTCAAAGTTTTAATCCTACAATGATTTTTGTGGAGCATGACCAAGCCTTTCAACAAACCGTGGCAACGAAAACAATAGCTTTGTCATAAAGGAATCATTTAGAGAAGAGTCCATTTTCAAAATGGATTCTTCTTTTTAATGAAACCAAGTGACACCTTTATTATTTTTATCTTTAACTATAAAACGTTTAATAATTTTCTGTGATCGACGCACACTATAAAGAAATATTTTATAGAAAGGCTAGCAATCCCATGAAAAAAATCGCTACTTTAATGACTATAGTCACTATTTTGATTATGCCCAGTAAGATTTATGCACAAAGCGAACAAGCTGATGAGAAACTCATCACTGATACATTGATAACAATCCTTAATCCATTTATAGAAAAGGAAATTGACCATTACTACGGCTATCCTAAGCAGTATGGCTTGTATGATGCGAACATTTTGAACGTTATTAGGGAAAGTCAGTTTAGCTTTAGGGTTAACGTTCAAGTTACTACTTTTGAACATGCCCATTCCCCACCATATAGCAAGGAAATCATTACGTTTGAAATCAGTCCAACTGATGTGAACACCCTTCACTATAAACATGAGGCAGATAATGTAGAAAAAGCAATAGATGCATTCTATCGCACAACACTTTTAGACATACAGCAGAGCTTTAATTTGAATTTAGCCTCGTTCATTTCCTATCGATACAATCAATTGCAATACAAGGCTGAAATAAATAATGAAATGAAGCCTCTTGCTACGATTGCAGATGAAATAGCAAACAATATTTTATTTCCTGAGCGAAAGATACCCTATAAAAATGTAGTTGACCCTGTCACCTTTATCAAAGACAATACAGGCTATATGCTCTTTAAAAGGGCAGATGGGACCAATGTAAGCTATCAGCTGCAAAAGAAAGACGGCACATGGACCGTAATAAATAAAGCAAGTAAGCCAGGTAAGAAAATGCAGCATCAATTACCCTGGTATATATAAAGAAGAATGGGAAATTTAATTTTTCCGATTCTTCTTCTTTTGTTAAATAATTTTATAATTAACATTTTTTCTATCATCCCATTTGTGGGAACTCCTTAATGCTAAATCTTTATTATCTTTATCGTTTGCATGAGTCCATTCCACATTATTGAAGGAAAATATTAAGCATTAAAATTTTTCTGAGAAAGTGTTATGATCAGAAAGGATTTATGATTGATGGAGGATTTAAATGAAGGTTGATTTTGAAGAATTATTACATGGTGTTTTTTCATCTTTGCATGCGATAGAAGGCGTAAAGTCTGTCGATTGCATTCTTGAAGTTTTAAAAGATCGAATTGTTTTTCCAGAGATTACTATTTTGATACTGAATGCTAGGTTTGAATTGGTCTATTTGTTTAATGAACAGAAAGTAGTGTTTAAAACGTTAAGAGAAGCTTCGATTGATTCAAATTATATAGAAGAAATCAATTTAATTAATCAGCATTGTAGTTCCATTGAAGGTATTCTAAATGATTTTATTAACACAGATACACTTAAGAATTATTCTTTAAGCCTTCTTTCCTTAAAGTATAAAGAGAAAATTCCGAATAGTTAATATTGTGACAAAGATAGCGTTATAAAAAATGGAATTTGGTAAGAGTTTCTTCTATCAAACTCCATTTTTTAACTCGCCAAGTATTACCATTTATGTTGAAAAAAGATGGTTTGTGCAATGCCAATAAAATATGCTGATTCCGCAATAATATGATTTAACATAACTTTTGCTGTTACATGCATAAGTCCCTCTCCACTTCCACTAATCTATAGAAATAGAGCTTTCAAAGACAGTCACGACATGCTGGGGCTATCAAACCAAGCATGTTTTAATAGCTTAATCCCCTTGTCAATCTCTTCTACCCCTAAATTTGCAAATCCAAGCAAAACTTTTGCGTGCTGTATGACGGAAGGATTGGCGTAAAAAATAGAGGTTGGGTATACTTTTACACCTACCCGTTTTGCTGTTTCAATTAGTTCTTCTTCAGACATTTTATTATTTGGTTCGAGTAGAATATGTAAGCCACTACTAGCCCCATGTATTTTCACGTTATCCCCTAATATTTGATGAATGGACTTTAGTAAAGCCTCATATCTTCTTTTATAGCCATTTCGTGTTTTATTCAAATGTCTCTCCCAATGCCCACTTTCCATAAATAACTGTAAGGTATGCTGATGAAGTCTCGATACAGTTTGAACATAGTAGTTGTTGTTATTAAATAAAAGGGTTAATTCCCTTGGTAAAACCATATAGCTTAGCTTGATGGAAGGAATCAATGATTTTGAAAAAGTGCCCATATAGATGACGCGGTCATTCGAATCTAATCCTTGTAGAGCAGGTATAGGTTTACCTGCATATCGAAACTCCCCATCATAATCATCCTCAATAATATAAGCATTTTCATCCTTGGCCCATTCTAATAATGCTAGTCTTCTTGAAATCGGCATGACCGTTCCGATGGGGAATTGATGGGAAGGGGTGACATAAACAGCCTTGACCCTACTATTTCTTAACTGGCTGATATGAATGCCATGTTCGTCGAGAGGGATAGGTTTCACCTTTATACCATGATCCTTAAACAAGTAACGAACGCGATAATACCCTGGATCTTCCATAGCAAAAAGCTCATTTCTTCCAATTAAATTACATACGATGCCCATTAGAAATTGCAAACCTGCACCAATGACAATTTGGTCTCCTTGGCATTGTACCCCTCTTGCTTCATAAAGATAGCTTGCAATGTAATTCCTTAATTCAAGCTCCCCTTGCGGATCTCCATATAAAAGCAGATGAGCCTGCTCTTCATTCAGGCTTTGCAGTGTTAATGTACGCCATATTTTATAGGGGAAATCTTTTAAATTGATATCTCCATAATTAAAGTTGTACTTAATTGAAGGTAGTTGTTGTTCTTGCGGAGTTGCTAACTGCGGCTCAAAATGATTAGAACTTGTTTGAAAATAGCCCCTTTCGAGTTCTACAACATAAAGCCCCTCTCGTTCTTTACTAATTACATAGCCCTCTGCAAGAAGCTGCTGGTAAGCTGCATCAACCGTGTTGCGACTAATCTGTAAATGTTTAGCTAAGCTGCGCTGAGACGGCAATTTGGTTTGAGCTAAAATATTTCCATTTTGAATTTCAACTTTTATATAGCTATATAACTGAAGATAAAGTGGTTCTTCATTATGCAAGTTAGGTGTCATTTCGAGCATGGCTTATTGGCTCCTTTGAAAATAGCTTTACTGGCACTTTTAAGAGGTACCAGTGATTGATTATAATAAAATCTACATTGTAGAGGGGAAAATGTAAAGACGTGTAATCACAATAGTTTGTTTATTCAAAAAGCTCACAATGATTTGATGAGATAAGGAGAGGTTTGCATGTATGTTCCAAAGTACTACAAAATAACAGATTTTGAAGAAATCAAAGATTTTATTCAAAACAATGCCTTTGCGACAATTGTTTCAATTAGAAAAGGTAAACCAATAGCAGCCCATATCCCTGTACTGCTGAATAAAATTCAGGATGACTATTACCTGACAGGTCATTTAGCTTATGGAAATCCTTTATGGAAGACCTTTGAGGACGTGAATGACCTTCTCGTCATATTTAATGGGCCTCATGCCTATATTTCTTCCTCTTGGTATGAGCATGAAAATGTGCCAACTTGGAATTATCAAGCTGTCCATATATACGGAAAAGCAAGCCTTATGAACGGAAAAGAGTTAGAGCAAGATTTGACTAGCTTACTAGAAAAATATGAGAAATTCCGTGAAAACTCTGTTTTGTGGGATAAACTATCGCCTGAGCTTTTACAGCAAGAAATAAAAGGGATTAAAGGATTTAAAATAAAGATAGACGAAGTGCAGGCTGCCTATAAATTAAGCCAAAATCGTAATGCTAATGATTATGCCAATATTATTAGCGAGCTTTATAAAGAACAACAACCTCAAGCTGATGCATTGGCAGATGCCATGAAGAAAAATAGAAATGACTAATAAAAATGGCAGAAATGTTGTTTTATCAACGTTTCTGCCATTTTCACTTTATTCGAGCGTTTTGGTCATGATGAGATCCATTTGTTCTTCATCCCCCATATAAAAAGAATGAGCACCTGTTTGAACAAAGCCAAGTTTCTTATAAAAACCGATAGCATGGTCATTTTTCTCCCAAACGCCTAGCCAAATGCTTATTTTGTTGTGTGCAATAGCTACTTCCATTGCTTTATTGATGAGGTATTTACCGAGCCCTTTGCCTTGAAATTTATGTCGAATATAAATTCTCTCCACCTCGAGTGACTCATCCCCCATTTGTTCAGATTGTGCCTCATTGACATTTACTTTTAAATAGCCAGCTACTTCTTCATCATCATAGATAAAATAGAAGGCTGAATCGACATTGGTCAATTCCTGCTCTAGCTGATGATCATGAAATGCACGCTCTAAATAAGCTTTCATATTATCAGGCGAGTTTTGGTCTTTAAACGTGTCATTGAATGTTTCGATGCTTATTTCTTGAAGCTTTTTTAAGTTTGCTAGACTACATTCCTCTAATTTAACGGTCATTGCTTCCACTCCCTTATCGTGAACTCTTTCTAGATTTTATATTGCAAATGCAACAAAAAGAGTATATAGTCAATTTAACGTAATTTTATTGTATTTGCAATAAAAATGAAAAGAGGGCTTTCGTTTGAAATATATCTTTTATGTAGTAGGCATTTTCATTTTAACGCTAGGTATTTCTCTAACAATTCATTCCAACCTTGGGACTTCCCCTTTTGATGCGGTTTTAGTCGGATTGTCTAATCATGTAGGTCTAACTGTAGGAAGCTGGGAAATCATTTTAGCTATCCTATTAGTCGGTAGTAATTCCATATTAGCTAGACAAAAGCCTGAAATAGTAGGGCTGATCACAGCATTTATCACAGGTATAGGAATTGATATGTGGTTACTGCTATTAAATGATTTAGCAATACTATGGTATAATCAGGTGGTTTATTTTGGCATAGGGCTAGTTGTGACAGGATTAGGAACGGCAACCTATTTACATACAAATTTTGCGCCAATTCCTGTAGACCGACTAACCTTAATTATAAAAGAGCTAACAAACAAATCGATTTTTTTCTCAAGAACGGTTATTTACCTCTTTTTCTTAGTGTTGGCGATGTTGTGTAAAGGACCGATCGGTGTCGGTACATTATTAACGGTTTGCTTAGGTGGCTTTATCCTGCATTTCTTTATGCCCATTACTGGAAGAATACTAGATACTCTACTGAATACGACTGTAAATGATCAAAATAAAAGCTAAAATAGAAAACCAGCTACTCGATGAAGAAGGAGTTCTAGTTTTGTGATAGCTACTCTTCATCAAGTTTCACTCCAAATTGATTGAAGATAGTCTTATATTTTTTTCGAAAATGGCCCATCGCTGTTCAGTTCCATGCTTTTCTGCAATTCATGATAATAACGCTTAGAAGTAGCATTTTTCTTAGACCATCCATATTCGTAGTAGGATGGATGGAAAATAGAGATCAGGTGGTACCTTCGACAATTGATTCAATTCTTGCTCGGAAGTGACATTCTGCTTCTTTTGATGCTGTCAGAATCTCTTTCGATTGAACGTGTGCCAACTCGGTTGCGTAAATATAGCAATTCATATAAAACATGTTATTAGCAGACTTTTGGAAATTGAACATATAGTTAAGATTGTCGGTTGTTTTATAGAAATTCAAACTTTTCTTGTTGTAGCCAAGCATCGAAAGGAATGGCTTGATGTTCTGTTTTATTAACTTATTAAAAATCTGCTGCAATAGAATCCCTCCTATCAGGTTATTAAGTAATGAGGTTCACAGGTTAATTTCATTTCCTGTTAAAATGATGTCCCTCTCTTTGAATGGATTTTTTCACCTCTTGATTATCGACTAATTCTTCCCAAATCATTTGTCATAATTCTATGTTTTTATATTTTGTTCAATGGTTTTTGGTTTTTTAATATAGATGAAATATATAAAATAGCACTTATATCCCTACACATCCAATAATTTCATATATTTTTGGTAAAATTACCCGTGATTATTGCAGAAGTTTTACACAGTTAAAATTAAGGTTTCAATTTAGCTGTTTAGGGGTAATCGGTAATATTATTGAAAAATAACGCTTGTCTCTTTCATGCTATTCTTACTTTAGTTCAAAAGCGAAAGTTTTTTGAAAGGAGTAAGATTTAATTGAAGAAAAAATGGTTACTACCCATTTTCGCCTCATTTATGTTCTTCACAGGCATAGGTGTTCATGAAGCGAAAGCGGCAACAATAGCAGATATAACAAATACAGCAAAAGCATATATAGGTGTTCCTTATCAATACGGGGGCACAAATATTAAGACAGGTGTGGATTGCTCTGCATTTACACAAATTGTTTTTTCAAAGCTAGGGATTTCACTAGAACGTACATCCAAAGCTCAATATCAGCAAGGTACTTCGATTGCTAAAGATCAATTGAAGACTGGTGACCTAGTATTTTTTAATACTTCGGGAAGTGGTATCTCCCATGTCGGCATATACATAGGTGACAACAGTTTTATTTCAGCTACTACAAGTTCTGGTGTTAAAATTGATAACATCAATGACCCTTATTACTGGGGATCTCGTTACGTAGGGGCAAAACGCGTGACGAACTTCACTGAAAATGAGTTTGGAGAAGTAAAAGATGCTGAAATCGACTTTAGCGTTTATGCTTCACGTGGAGAAGTAGCTCTTAAACTGGCTAAGCAATTACAATTAGATACTAGTAACACCAATTCAAGTTTTCCTGATGTAAAACCATCGTCTAAATATGCGGGTGCTGCTGAGGCACTAAAAAAAATCGGCGTTTTTACGGGGGATGAAAATGGCAAATTCAATCCAGGTTCTCCTATGACACGCGGTCAATTATCGAAAGTTTTAGTGGAAGCATTTCATTTAAAACAACAAGGAGCGGCAGAACAATTTGTCGATGTTCCAAGTGCGCATTGGGCAAACAATTATGTATCCATCCTCGCTTCCAATAAAGTTACAGTTGGTAAAGGTGACAATGTATTTGGGGTGAATGACAATGTTACACTCGTACAATTAGATGCTTTTATCCAACGATTAGCTCAATAACTAACTTCAAAGAGGTGTTTCATCTATGGATGAGACGCCTTTTTTGTTCTGTAGCTCCCCACCTCCAAAGCCCGCACTAATTATATTCACATCAAAATTATATAAATAGATTAAGATAAACGCTATATTAGCCGAACGTACCGAGCTAAATCGAGCCACTTTTTATTTGCATTTTATAGATATGAACGATCTATTAAAACAAGTAGTGTACGATATTTCCAACGATTTGTCGGTAAAAATAACGCTGACTTTGCAGATTGACACCCTTGCTTCAAAAGAAAAGTTTATATGATGTTAACGGACTTGATCGTGATAGAGAGAGTTTGCGAATCCTAAAGAAATAACATTATCAATGGATATTCTTGCTTCTTCTGTACTAGGAGTTGCTCAAAGATGGGATTCATTTTAGCTCTGAATAGATAGCCGGCCAAATTATTGAGTTGTATCGATAATTTTTTTTATAAATCCCCTTTATCCAAATAAAAACGGGCGTTGCTCAAGCTTAGCAACGCCCGTTTATTTATTCTTCCACTATTTTTTCATTAACTTCCCCACTAGCATGATTTTCATGACTAGGTTTAACTCGCTTAATAAAGAAGGCAAGGACGAGTGCAATCGCTGCAATCAATGTTGACAGGAAGAATGTATAAGTTATACCATGTAGCATGGCTTCGTTCATCAATTGTTGCTTTAATTCCGCAGCAGACTGTGACGTTGTTTGAGTTGCATTAGCACTCATATTGTTCATCGCACTTGCAGCTAATTCCTCTGCTTTGACAGTTGTTTTATTGTTCATAATCGTAATCAATACTGCTGAACCTATTGCGCCTGAAACTTGTTGTAATGTGTTGTTCATCGCTGTTCCATGTGGATTATTATGCGCTGGTAGCTGATTCAAACCATTTGTCATTACTGGCATCATTACCATGGACATCCCAAACATACGTAATGTATACAGCACCACTAGTGTAGAATAAGCCGTATCCATACTAATTTTGCTAAAGTAATACGTCGTCACAATGGTGATAATCAAGCCAAATACGGCCAAGCTTCTTGCCCCATATTTATCAAAAAGCTTCCCTGTAATAGGTGACATGATCCCCATCACAATCGCACCAGGTAGCATGAGTAGACCTGAATCCATTGGTGAAATACCACGGATTGTTTGAACGTAAATCGGCATTAAAATCATAGCTGAAAACATTGCCACCGAAATGACAATGGAAATAGCTGATGATAAGGCAAACATTGGATATTTGAAAATACGAAACTCAAGCATTGGTTCCTCCAGTCGTAGCTGACGAAGGATAAAGGTAATTAAAGCGAGCGTTCCAATAATGATCGTTCCGTATACAAGGGCATTATCCCATCCTTTTTCTCCAGCAGAACTAAAGCCATAAAGCAAGCCACCAAATCCAATACTTGATAAAATAAGTGAAATTACATCGAGCTTAATAGGACGTTGTGGCGTCACATTTTTTAATTTAAAGGCTGCGAAAATTAATGTTAGAATGGCAATTGGTAGCACAAGATCAAATAACATTCTCCAACTGTAATGCTCAATTAGCCACCCCGAAAGAGTCGGTCCAATAGCTGGAGCTGTAATCATTACGAGACCGAACATCCCCATTGCAGCGCCTCGTTTTTCGACCGGAAATGCAGTCAGCATAACATTCATTAATAGAGGCATCATAATCGCTGATCCTGCAGCTTGAATCATTCGCGCCCCTAGTAACACACCAAATGCAGGTGCAATACTAGCTAAAAATGTACCCAATGTGAACAAGGCCATCGCGGTAATAAATAATTTTTTATCCGTAAAGCGTTGAATGAAGAACGCGCTGGCGGGAATTAAAATACCGTTAATTAACATATAACCTGTTGAAAGCCATTGTACTGCCGTTGCATTCACATCGAATTCAATCATAATGGCTGGAAGCGCAATGTTTAGTAAGGTTTCATTTAATATAGCAACAAAGGCCCCAATAAATAAAATGGCAATCATGCCGTATGGCGTTTTTGTCTCAACTGAAATGGTTTTCTCTGACATATAGTATCAGTCCTACTTTCTTTATCTTTTTCAATTTCATTCACATGTTTAGGAAGCCTTTCGATTACCTTTAAGTCCTTAAAAGATTTGAACTGCTTCGTTCATTTTTCCCCCAATCTGCTGTTTTGCCCCTGTTGACTTCATCAAAACCACCCCTCAAAAAAAAAGACTATTAAAAGTGTTGACGAAAGAATAGAATGTATTATATAATTAAAATAGGGGTAGTGCGCTGTATAATAAATATACAACGTCTATCTATATAAATTTATCATAAGACATGCTTTATTTCAATGTGTTTACATAAATTATTTTCACAAAAAAGTCGATTCCTAAACTATAGGAATGCGACTTTTTTTCATTATATTTTTATTAAACCTTCCCCGTTCATTCGTAAATGGTTGTGGCGATACTGATAAGGGGTTGCTTTAGAACAGGTATAACTGAGAAAATTAATGATACTTATTGTGTATTTGTATAACCTCTTTATTAAAAGGGGGTTCTTTCTATTTTTTACATCAACCTTTTTAGAGTCAGGTTTCTGCCTAGCTTTTGTGGGATAATTAGGGCGTTGTATACGTTAACGACAGCATTAAATGTACTTTTTCATTTGAGCGATTGATGTAAGTGTGAAGTTCTTCACCTTTAAATTTAATGACATCCCATTGGTTTAACTGATGGCATTTTTCTCCGACCTTCAGCTCTAATTGTCCATTTAACACAAGTACAATTTCTTCAGACCCTGCTAAGTGACATTCACTGTACTTACTATTTGGCTCGATACAGCCTCTATACCACTCTGATCCATGTGTTTTAAATAATGGTTCGACAAACCAGTCGTTATTATGCCCTGCAAATTGATACTCCGAGCCGAATCGATGGACTTCTGTATGTTCTTCAAATGTTAATAAAGAAACGAGTGGAATATTGAGTCCTCTACATATTTTCCACAGGATATTGACGGTTGGATTTGTTTCCCCTCTTTCAATTTTCCCTAATGTCAATTTACTAACATTGCTGACATTCGCTAGCTCCTCTAAACTCATCCTTTTGTTTTTTCGAATTTCTCTTAGATTAACCCCGACTTGACCAGATAAGTCAATATTTTCCTCATTCATTATGCGCACCCCTTTCATTGACTTTGTATATTAAGTATATTATAGTATACAAGTCGATAAATTATAGTTTATTTTTAAAATAAAAAGTTAATTATAGTATATCAAATAATCATCTATATTGACAAAAAGAGGTGTGCTTTCAATGATAGCAAAATCAAAAAATCTATATATTATTTGGAGCGTTTTTTCTTTATTCATACTCTCTATGAATCTACGAGCTTCCATTACATCCATCTCACCCGTGCTGAAAAATATCCAGGCCGATTTACAGATGTCGAGTGTTGTCGTCAGTTTACTAACGGCTTTACCCGTTTTTTGTATGGGGCTTTTTGCACCACTGGCTGGAAAGTTAAGTGCACGGTGGGGCATTGAGCTGACGATTGCGTTATCGATTTTATTAATTGGCGTATCAACTGCATTACGTTTAGTAGCGACTTTCCCTTTTCTTTTATTATTGACAGCTGTCTTTAGCGGAATAGGCATTGCCATTACAGGTCCACTAATTTCTGGTTATATTAAAAAGCATTTTCCTAAATCCTCATCCTCGATGATTGGTGTTTATTCAGCTGGCATGGGGATTGGTGCATCTTTAAGTGCTGGCTTAGTCGTGCCTGTTATGCATGCTTTTCACCAATCTTGGAACATCGCTTTAGCGATCTGGTCTTTGTTTGCACTAGTAGGAATCATCGTTTGGATTCCTATTATAAAAAAATCACATCAATCACAAAACATAGCAGAGCAAGCTGTCAGTCAAAAAAGCCGACTACCTTGGGGAAATCGTTATGTTTGGCTTTTGATGGTGATGTTTGGTTTACAATCGGGTGTTTATTATTCCTTGGCAACATGGCTTGCGCCAAAAGTACAGGACATGGGTTATAGTGATGCATATGCCGCAACAACGGTTACTATTTTTTCTGTTATGCAAATGATTTGTAGCTTTATTATTCCAATTATCATTAATAATAGTGTGAAGAGAAAACCTTGGATGCTACTATGTGCTTTCAGCTCCTTTATCGGCATCCTATTATTAATAATTGGCGGGACTTCTCCAATTCTCTGTGCCGCATTAACGGGGATAGGTGCTGGTGGTTTATTCCCATTAGCTATGATTCTGCCTTTAGATGCAACGACTACACCAAAAGCTGCAAGCGAATGGACAGCCATGATTCAATTTGGTGGCTATATTATTAGTGGAATTATTCCGATGCTTGTTGGGGTCATAAAAGATGTCACTAATACATTTGACGTTGCCCTTTTCGCCCTATTAGTGGTAATGTTTGTTCTCATGCTGCTAACGTTAAAAGTGAGAACAAAAACCGATTCAACTATGCGTATACTTTCCTAATAGACAAAAGGGGGGTCACTTCATGTGACCTCCCCTTTTTCATGTTGAAAGATGATGCTAATCCCCTAAGAGTGACGCTGGCTTTACTCCAATCTTAAGTGGCTTTTTGTCTTTCTTACTAGTAAGTAGTAATGAATAAAATAGCACATCATTAGGAGAAGAATACGTTCTTATTTTCAATGTGAAGAAGTATTAGTCACAACAGCCATCGATAAAATGAGGGATGAACACCTTCATTTTTGCTAAAAGATATCACTTTTATTGATTTGTTGAGTTTCAATCAGCATAGATAATGGCTGCCCCACTTTACTCTGTTGCAAATACCTCTACATGTAAAGAAAATCCTCGTGGAAAACATTGTCTAGCTCCTCTATTGGAGGAAATAGTCCCCATCTACATCATTGTAAAGAGTAAGGCACTATCCCCTCTGCCAAAAATTAATTGTAAAGGTGATTTTCCCATCGGCTAATGTGGATTTAGTCGTGTAGCCTAATTGTTCAGCAAGACTTTTCACTGTGGCGAGACCGAGACCAGTTCCTGAAATATGCTTGTTTCGAGAGCTTTCCCCTACATAAAATGGCTGCCATATTTTAGAGATATCTGGCAGTGTAGTATCATTCGTAATTTCTAGCCTACCATGTGAATCGAAGCAGATGAATATGTCACGACCAGAGGTATATTTGACAGCATTACTGATCAAATTCTCTACAATAAAATGGACTTTCTCTTGCTCGGTGTTTAGCATGAATTCGGTTAGTTCTGATTGAAGAAAAATTTGTTTATCTCCCTGCAGCGGCTGATAGCTATGAATGATTTGTTGCAGTAGCTGAATAACATCAAAGCTGGATACTTTCGAATCGTTTTCTTCAGTTCTAGCGAAATAAAGCATATCTGTGATGATTTTTTCCATTCGATCTATTTGCTGATGAATAACGGTTAAATAGGTTCCATCATCCATCCCATCTTCCATTCCACTTGCATATACGTTGATTAAGGCAAGAGGCGTCTTTAGCTCATGTGTTAAGCCTACCATAAATTGCTTCAAATCCAGATTGCGTTGCGTTAATTGCTGTTGGGCTGATTCCAGTGTTTGACTCATTTTATTAATGCTTTTGGCTAATTCTTCGATTTCATCACCTGTTTGAATGTTTGCCTGCTGAAAATTTAGTGCGCCAATTTCCTGTGCCACTTGTTGTAGCTCATTTAATGGATTGGTCAGCTTGCGAGATAAGAGGGCTGTCACCATGATAATTACTAAAATACTGGCAATTAAAAAGACGAAATTAAAGCGATTGATAAAAGAAGCAATATCCGTAAAATGAGCCATAGAGGCCCCAATCATTATAAGCTGATTTCCCTCTTTGGCATAATGTACAAGAAAGCTCGATTTTTGTTTTCCTTGATCATACAGTTTGCCTACTATTTTTTCTCCAGCTATGTCTTGTAGCACTTCTTCTGAAACCCAAAATTTATTAAGAGCGATCTGTTCTCTCGCCAGCTGTAGTCTTAAATTTTCGTTCAGATTATCGATGGAGCCTTCAAGAGGCACAGTGATGATTGTGACATCAAATTGTCGTTCCACTAGGCTAGGTTCATCCTTGGTCTGATACGTTTCATAAGCGTCTGCTACTTTTTTATTTAACTGATAGAGATAATATTTAGGCAGAAAAAATTGGCTGACGACAAGCGAAATCGTAAACGTAACAATCACAACGAATGTGATATAAATGGTTAATTTAGTGCCAATTTTTTGCTTCATTCGCTTGTACTATAGCCAACACCTCTATGTGTTTGGATAATATCCTCTCCTATTTTTTCTCGTAATCGTCGAATATGTGTATCGACGGTACGAGGATCTCCGACATATTCCAGTCCCCACACTAAATCTAAGAGCTGATCTCTCGTTAAGATTTGTCTGCGATTCTGGCTAAAAACGCGTAACAGCTCGAATTCTGTTTTGGTTAACTCAATTTCTGTCCCTGCTCGCCAAACGCGCTTGCTAGCGATATCGAAGGATACTTCCTTTAGTTGCTGGACAGACTCTATGTGCAGCAATTTTTTCACCCTCATAATGAGTACCTTTGGATAAAATGGTTTATGGACATAATCATCAGCTCCATCTGCTAGCGCTTGAAATTCATCCTCACCAGTGTCCCTTGCTGTAAGCATTAAAACCTTGATTTTTTGTGTTTTTTTCATCTCACGACAAACTGTAATGCCATCTATTTTAGGCATCATCCAATCTAAAATCGCTAAATCAATTTTTTGTTGATAAAATATCGCAAGTGCTTCCTCCCCGTTTATAGCAGTAAAGACAGTGAATCCCTCCCTTTGAAAATAGCTTTGTAAAATCTTTAACATATCTAATTCATCATCAGCAATGAGTATATTCATTTTATAGAACTCCTATTGATCATATTTTCCTAAATGATATTGTTCGATAATCGCAATTAATTTTTCAGGATATAAAGGGTCTGTCGAGTAATTGCTTTTTTTTAAGGCATAGGCTGCCTCTTGATAATTGGTTGCCTTCAGCACCTCATCATATTGATGGGCATTCCAGCTCGTTCCATTTAATAATAGCTGACGATGGTCCTTTAATGCACTTTTCCAATCAGGATAGGCTCGAAATTCAGCTTCGGTTGTATAGCTTTTATTGTTTTGATATTCCATTGTCGGCATTTTGATGGACTTCCCTTGATACCGTCCCTTTATCCCAAACAAATTATTGGCATTGACAGCCAATTCACTCCGTCCAAAATTGGATTCTAAAATAGCCTGCGCGATTGTTATACTAGGCAATATCTCTCCGTTTTGTTGATGTAATGCAACAGCGATTGGCGCAATGTCGTCGACAAATTTCATTTCATCGTTATTGTCCTGCCCACATAGTTTGGCTACGTACAAGCTTATCATTACTGCAAATAAGATGATGATTATTTTTTTCATAGTGTTTAACCTCAATTCCATTCATGTGATGCTTGTATCGTAAAACAACAATGTTACAGCCATTTGACAAAATATCATAAATGGCTAAAAAAAGCCCGCACCTTTGAAGGTACGAGCTAGTATTCATGTTATTTTTGCTTTGATGAATTTTTGTTAAAAGCACTCATGTCCAGACTAACAATGGGATGTTAAAGGGAACATAAAGTTACCTTGTAGGAGTGGGTTTTTCGATAGGATGAATAGGGCGTCGTCATCATTTGGTGTGATGGTTGTTGTCATGTCGTCCATCGCAAAGTTAGGTGTGAAATAAAATACCACCTTTTTCGTTGTTTGTTTTACAATGCTTGCTAACACAGCCTCCACATTGATTGCCTGCTGGGAGATGATATCGTAAATATTTAATATCCCGTCCTCTTCCTCCATTAACACAATGGTTGCTAAATCTTCTAAATAGTAAATGGCATGTTGGAATACTAGGGTGAAATAAAACATTAATAAACTCTCGTTTTGTTCAACATCTACAATATTTGAAAGGATATGACGATTTTTCGCATAGTTTTCAAGGAGTGTTAGATCCTGTTCAATTGTCAACTGTCGGACGATGGCATCCTCCCTCAGTGGAATAGGCTTTTCCGTGAGGTCTAAGCTAAATTCGCTTTCATGAATTCGTGTAAAGCCAAACTTTGGATAAAAATCTAGTACCGTATCATTGGCAAAAAGATACATAAAATCACAGGCATCTTCGTATTCCTTGAGAATATGCTGCATTAACTGCTTAGCCAAACCTTGATGGCGATACTTTTCATCGGTCATCACCGTACCAATTTGAATCCCTTTTAATTGTTGACCATTTATTAGTACAGACATTTTATGAATAGAGGCATTGGCAATCACTTTTCCTCCCTGAACAAAAGAATACGGAATATATCGATCATTCCAATAGCCTTTGTTGTACCAGCCTCTAAAATCTAAGCCGAATGTTTCGATGGCTAAATCATTAAAGCTGGCCTTCAATTTTTCATCATGACGATAATTACTCACTAACTCATATTTTATCACGTCTATTCCCTCCGATTTTATGTTTTATTAGCTCATTATTGTGGGAATACTCACCTCCTAAAAACAGAAAAAAGACCTTATGAGAACAAACTCATAAAGTCCTTTGTTATATACAGAAAATAATGCTAGCCACTTAAGTAACTACCAATGATCTCTGTTTACATGGATCAGACAGGATTATGCTGCTCTTCGTTATCGCAAGAGGGCCATACTAAATAAACCCTATAATTCACAAAAAATTATAGAATAGCCCCTTTATTAAATTCATTGGAATTTAATTTGCGATAATTAGTTTTAGCATAAACGGCTGATCTCCCTTCTGTTTTTAAGAATACTATTATACTACCACTTTTTGTTAAGTACTGTCTACTTGATGATGAAAATGAAGGAAATAAGTATAGAATACCCCTTTCAAGACAATTCTATAAAAGAAGTTAGCAATGAAGGGAGCCTACAATTCATCATGAAATTTAAACTACCTTTCAATAAACAACAGCCACCTTCCATCAAAGAGGCACCTAAAGAAAATCTTGTGAGGGTTGCACATACAACAGAACATTTTATTCAATCAATCAAAAATGCAACAAATGATCCAGCTGATTTAATTATTAAATCACTTCCTCCAAAATTGACCCTTATTTATATCGATAACTTAATTGATGATCAATCTTTGAATAATGATATTATCGCCTGTTTACAGAACAAGCCACATGAAACACCAGAGGACATTGTGATGGCCCTTTCTATTGCTGAAGTAAGTCAAGCCAGTTTATTAAAGGAAACTGTAGCGTCAATGGTCAATGGATCTGTTGTGATTCATGTAGACGGTAGCTCACAAGTGATTTTAGCCAATATCGCTAGCCGAGAATCTAGAGCTTTGTCAGCTCCTGAAAATGAATCACAAGTAATTGGTACACAGGTTGGTTTCAATGAGAGTCTTTCAACGAATATTTCCTTAATTCGTCGCTACATAGTAAGTCCGAATCTTTGCAATGAAAAAATAAAAGTTGGCACGCGCACCAATACGTCTGTTTCACTCCTATATATGCATGGGATTGCTAATGATCAAATGGTCCAGACGTTACGCCAGCGAATTACAGACCTTACGATCGATGAATTGCTCGATAGTGCGGTTCTAGCAGAAATGATTGATGATAATTCATTATCAGTCTTCCCACAGATGCTGCTGACAGAAAGACCTGACAGATTTTGTGATGCGGTTTTAGATGGCAAGGTGGGCGTTCTTGTAGATGGTAGCTCAATGGCCATCATTGGCCCCCAAGCCTTTACTGAGTTTTTCCAAAGTCAGGAAGATCAAAATTTAAGATGGCAAATTGCTACTTTTCTCCGTTTATTGCGACTTACTGCCTTTTTTTTGTCCGTTTATTTAACACCTTTTTACGTGGCAGCTTTGACCTTTCATTACGAGGTAATTCCGCAAGCCTTCCTCGTACCATTAAGTGAATCGAGGGCTTTGGTTCCGTTCCCACCGATATTTGAAGCTTTACTGCTGGAAATTATCATTGAATTATTGAGAGAAGCTGGAGCCAGATTGCCAACTAAAATTGGACAAACGATTGGTATCGTTGGCGGTATCGTTATCGGGACAGCAGCTGTACAGGCAGGTATAACAAGTAATATTTTACTGATTATTATTGCACTAAGTGCTTTAGCATCATTTACCTCACCGAGTTATATGATGGGCAATGTGGTTCGTCTTATTCGCTTCCCTATTATTATACTTGCAGGATTTTGGGGTTTTTACGGCATCATGCTGGCTTTTTGTTTTATTCTTATCCATCTGTTACGCCAGACAAGCTTGGGAGCACCATATATGTCTCCTTTCTACCCACCAAGATTGAAGGAAATGCGGGATAGTATTATCAGAATGCCTATTCCCTTAACAGCAAAAAGACCTGCTTTAACAAGACCGAAGGATGATTATAAATTCGAGCCTGAGCCTGTAAAACCGGAAAAAAGTTGAACTGAAGGTGAGATAAATGGCAAAACCTATACAACTTAGCCCTAAAGATATGATCAATGCTTATTTGCTTTTTTTTGTGGTACACGGTGCACAAATTGGGGTTGGTATACAGGGATTTCAACGCATTATCTATCAGGATGCAAGACAAGATGCATGGATTTCAGTTCTACTGGCTGGTATTGCTACACATATCGTCACATTTTGTATGATTAAAACTTTAGAGATCTATGGCTCCAATGATTTATATGGAATTCAAATCGATATTTTTGGCAAATGGATTGGCAATTTTTTAAATGTTATGTATGTCATCTATTGTTCTGTAGCATTCTTTTCCGTTTTGCGAAACTATATAGAAGTTATACAAGCATGGATTTTCCCAAGTATTGGGACATGGTTTCTATCTGCTACGTTATTAATCATTATTATTTATGCCTTTACGGGTGGGCTTCGAGTAATTGTTGGGGTGTCTTTTTTTAGTATCATCCTATCGTTATGGATTATGCCGATGTTAGCCTTCCCTTTGAAGTATTCCTCAGCAGAAAGTCTCTTTCCTATTTTAGAAAACGACTTTCGCTCGATTTTAAAGGGTGCCCATTCGATGACTTTTACCATCATTGGCTTTGAAATTTTGAACGTGATTTATCCCTTTGTGAAAGACAAGGAAAATGTTAGAAAACCTGTCCATTTAGGGTTATTGGCTTCAACGGTCATCTATTTAGCCGTCATGCTGGTGTCTATCACCTACTACAGTGAAGGCAAACTACTGAAAACAATTTGGGCAACTTTGACATTGTTTAGCTTTATTAGCTTCCCTTTCATGGAACGCTTTGAATTTGTAGCCGTTTGTTTTTGGATGTTGATTATTTTACCTAATCTTTGTCTGTATTTATGGGCGGCCTATCGGGGAGCAATTCGATTAGTCAATATAAGTGGAACGACTTTTGTCTGGATACTTTCGTTCTTTGTTTTCATTGGAACATTACTTATTCAAACACGCACACAGATCAATACAATCAACACGGTGTTTGGACAAGTGGCATTTTTTGTGATCTTTGTCTACCCTCTTGTGCTATGGCCAATCGCCCTACTGAAGAAGAACCTCACATCAAAGAAGGTGAAAAAGAATGAACAAGCTTAAAGGAAAATGGTTGGTTCTTCTATCGATTGTTTTTTTATATGGATGTGCCCAAACGAATATTTTGGATAAAGTAGGATTAACCACTTTAGTCGGCTACGATATAGGAAAAGAAGAAAAAATTGCAACGACAGCCGTCATACGTGAAGTAAATCCTGAATTCCAAAGCAATGTGGAAGTTCTAACAACGGAAAACGATACAAGTAAAGGGAATCGAATGGAAGCCAATCGCAAGCTTTCGAAAAAAATCATGGTTGGTCAAATGAGGGTAATTTTGTTCGGTGAAGAACTTGCGAAAGAGGATCTTCGTTATTATCTTGATACAAATCTAGAAAATGCAAGTGTCAGCAATGGAATCTTTATGGCAGTTGTGGAAGGCGAAGCAGCACCATTACTGAAATACGAATACAAAAATATCGAGGACATTGGGCAGCATATTTTTAGGCTCATCGAACAAAACGTCAAGCAGGAATATATGATTTCGTCCACGCTTCATCAAATTGCCCACGATTATTACTCAATTGGCAAAGATTTAGCTATGCCCATATTAAAAAGAGATGATGAGCTAGTGGAGTTAAGTGGTGTCGCTCTTTTTAAAGGAAGTAAAATGGTCAGCACCCTACCAGTTAAAGATAGCTTTTACGTAAAAATCGTTCGAGACACATTCAAAGTGGGACTATATGAAACTATACTGGACAACGAAGATGTTCCATCCAAGATCCTTCAAAAAAAAGCCAACAAAATCACAGTAGCCTTTGATGCGATTCATTCGAAAAGAGAAATACAATTAATCGATGCGGATAAACCAACATTTGACCTAAACATCAAAATCAAGTCAAGAGTATTAGAAGTGTACCCAGATATTAACCAAGGTGACCCAAAAAGTGTATCGGCACTAGAAAAAGCGATTGAGAAAAAATTGTCGAAGGAAGTATCAAGAGTGATTGCCCATAGTCAGGAAGTCGAATCCGATATTTTTGGTTTCGGTGAAAAATACCGAAGCTCTGTGAGACATTCTGAACTCACTAAAGAAAAATGGCATAAGATGTATAAAGATATGAAAGTAAATGTCCATGTTGATTTTGTGATTTTACGGAACGGTGTTTTTGAATAAGCTACTGCAATGGTTGCCCTGTCATGATCGTCAAAAAGTGGTGGAAAAATTTCTCGTATTGGATATCAAAGGCAATACGATGTTTTTTCTCGCCATTGTTTATACTTTCATAAGGCCGTGTTTCAGCAATGCTTTGCCCTCTTGCAGGGCCTTCTAATTTATCGACAACAGTTACGGGATAGGACTCATATATAAACATGTCAGGCTCCATTATAGCCATCAGCGTTAACGCATCATGCACAGGGCTCCCTAAAAGTGAGGGGTCCCGTTCTTGATAAAAGCGAGTATAGTATTCCATTAATGGCTTGAGGATTTTTGTTTGTCCAAATGAATCAATATAGTCTACCATACCTGGCGTGACAATCGCCTTTTGTGTAGCATTCAAGGGAATGATTGTGACATTCTTTGCATAGGTAAGCACGATATTAACTGCAAACGGATCACCATGAAAATTTGCCTCTGCCACTGTTGTGACATTGCCAGGAACCCAAAACGCTCCACCCATAATATAAAATTCCTTGACATGTTTCATAAGCTCTTTGTAGAGGATAAACATCGTTGCGAGCGAGGTCAATCGCCCAATATTAACAATTGTTAGTTCATCATTTTTATATCTTTCTATAATATTGACGATTTCAAAAAAGTTTTCAATTTTTAATTCATGATCATCATTTGGAATAATGGGTCCTAATCCCCGTTCGCCGTGTATTTCTGGATAGTAAGTCGGCTGTTCACCAGTTAAAGGTACTTCTGCCCCTAAAATAACGGGAATCCCTTGAGGGAAGTTAAACAATCTCATGACATAATAAATATTGGATACCGCATCTTCTCGCGATACATTGCCGTAGTCTGCCACTAACCCAACAATTTCTATTTCCTGATTGAGCCTGGCATAAATTAATGCTACGGTATCATCAATGCCAATATCCCCAAATAACAGCACTTTTTTTACCAAAGAATATCCTCCCTTTTCCTGCCAATCTGGCTATTCCTATAGTACGATGAAAAGCTCAAAGACGATACAGATTTGAATGTTTTTGGAAAAATTAGTGTGTGATTCTAGTCAAATGAAAGTAGCCCATCTGCTCAGTGCAAATGGGCTTTCTAACATATTGGCTTTAATTATTATGCTGTAAGAACTGATAAACCGCCATCATTTCCTGTTTATTCAACTCACGAATGCGATTGAAAATAGGAATATTGGCAACTGCCTCAAGATGAGAGCCTTCTATTACTACATCACTGACAGTACCAGTTAGCCACGTTTCCACATCAATGCCATCAACAATTTGCTGGCGACCTTCATCGTTTATACCACTTGCACCACAGTTGACACATGGAACGGTTAATTTATTGACCCCATCATGCAATCCATCCTCTGAAAGCACCTTTTTCCCTTTGCAGAATGGACAACTATGACTAGCTTTTACTTTATTGATTTGAGTGACAATTTTTTTATAGCCAAATGCTTCATAAACATACGTTAATTTTTTGTATTTTCCATTCGTAAAATACTGGTCGATGATATTTTCTCTTGTCTCGTAAATATTGGCAAAATCACAGATGGTTACTTGGTTTTTTAGGCTGATGTTCTTTATATAATCTTGGATTTTGTCCCAGAATGGAAGTGCATTTTGTAGGACCATTTCATAGCCAACAAAGCTTGCTAGCTCTAATTCCAGCATTTTCAACGCTACTTGTATTTCTCTTGGCAATAAGGAGACATCTTGTAGAAGTGACATGTCACCCCCTACAATGGCTTTCAATTTTTCAAGTTGTGGTAAGTTCCCTACAGTTTTTATTACCACATCAAGAGGTTGACGAATCAAGTCACGAATATCTGTGTCCCCAAATTGTAATTTTTTCTGGTGGTTAAGCACAGTGCCATGACAAATTGGGCAAGGCATCATCTCTCTTGTTTCCTTCATTTGCTCCTTAATAAAGGATTTTGAAATGACGATATAGCGACCAATGATAAAGTTAAAACCTTCCCATTTCTTCGAAGATTTTGTTGCCTTATCATAAAAGGACTTATCCCAATACCCATATAAAAATGTATGCTTTTCTTCCTCAGTCATAGCATTGTAACTTTTACTAATGTCTTGACCAAGTTCATTTTTAATTTCTTCAAAAAGAAATTCCAGCTTCGCATGTTGATAGTATTTTAAGACCTCCATAATATCTGGGTGTAATAAGCCATCCCAAAATGGCACGTTTTTATCTTGTACGACTAGATCAAAATCGAATTTGGAAATTTCCAATCTCCCTGAACAGCTTGGACAATGATTGTCTTGGCTATAGAAATCGAAGCTTCTTGTATCCTTATTCGTTGGGTGTGCAGCGACAATATGATTAATCAGACCACCCATTTCATACAGAAAACTATACTGACTATATAAATGTCTTTCCAAGTCGATCGCAATAACAGGCGCTATTTTATTGGATTCGTAGTCACCGTAAATGAGACGTGCCATTGAAGATAGGCTTTTTAAAATGCCACCTTTATAAATATTTTCAGCCTTTTTAAAATAGCTTATAGGTTGGTCTTCTAAGTATTGAATACCATTTCTTGATGCGAGCGTAGACGCGATTTGTAATGGAGCCGTTTTTGTATAGTTAACCTGATTATAATAGTCCTCATGACAAACTACCTCAAGATGTGTCACAGGCTCCTGCTGTCTTTTACCAAAGTCTACAATGAAATCAGAGCTCTCTAACATATAGGTATTATGCTCAATCATGATGATAGAGATAGCTTCATCCTCAAGGATGTCCCTTACACTATCAATAAACTGGTTTAAAATGTTTTGAGATAATCCTTTAGAAGGCTCATCAAAAATAAACAGTGTATGTGGATTTCGCGAATTCGCAAATAACTCCGATACTAAATGCACACATTGGAATTCACCAGTCGACAGCGATTGTGTTTTTCTTTCCAGTGTCAAATAGCCTAGCCCTAGTTTAATTAGTAAGCTTAAACGTTTATGGGCGATATCTTCATGAGGAAGTTCATCAATAATGTCTTCAATCGAGCGTTGGAAAATAGCATCAATGTCCTCGCTATATTTGGTTAGTTTCTTTTTAATATCGAGGAAAGTTGCGACAGTTGATCGACTAGTAATGGACTGATTCCGATCCTGCCCGACCATCACTAGTTTGTCCTTTGGATAGCGTTTGACAAAATCTTTAGCGATACACTCATTCACAAGCGTTGATTTCCCACAGCCAGACTCCCCAGTAAAAGTAATAAGTCGGTTTTGCGGAATGGCTATTTCGTCCATTTGTATATTGCGGCAATATAAGTCTCGGAATTGATAAAAGGATGTTGGCTTTGATGGGTTTCGTTCTGAATAGATAGGCTGTGGTCGAGGAGATTCTTCCACGATTTTACCGCCGTATTTCCCACTCCCTGGTCCAAAGAATAGGTGCTTATTTGCCGTGTCTAGCACCGTATCTGAATGATCAATAAGCCAAATTTGGTTTTTAGTGCCCAACTGTTGGATTTGCTCTAAGATTTTTAGTAATGTGTCATGGTCAAGACCAACAGAAATTTCGTCGACAATAATGACCGTGTTTTCGCTAGTAGCCATGAATTCTGCTAAGTAAAGTCTTGTTAATTCTCCGCCCGACAATGTCCCCATAATACGATTTAATGTTAAATAGCCAATATTCATCTGGATAATATTTTGAAGAATATGTTGCTTCTCTTCACTTATATTTAATTCTTTTGATAAGGAATAGATCGTTTCGATACTGAAATTGTGAATATCAGAAATACTGTATGATTCATTCCATAAAGCTATTTTATGTTGCTCCACTTCAGGACTATAGCGTTTACCTGAGCATTTTTTACATTCTACATTTTTCGTCGTGCCACGTCCTTTACATGCAGGACACCAGCCTAATGCATTGTTAAAGGAAAACATTTCTGGAGAAAGTTGAAATTCATCCGCCAGTCGATTACGAATTTCTTTAAAAACACCCGTATGAGTACCAATCGTTGAACGTGGGTTACTGGAGATAGAGGATTTTCCTAAAAAAAGTACGAGGGGCATATCCTCCATTTTGATGGCACTGAAGTTCGTTTCCATAATGTTTGGAAATAAATATTGATACTCCGCCTTAGGTAATAAAGAAACGAGACGTTTTTTGGATTCTTCCCCAATCGTTTGACAAAATGTCGTTTTCCCTGAGCCAGACAAACCGGCTATACCCAATGATTGATGTTCTGGTAAGACGACATCTAAACGGTTGATATTGTTGGCAATTAGTTGATTGATCTTCATTTAGTTATCCTTCCATGTCTAGAAAATTAAAAAATTTGAGTGAAAATGAAAGAACACAATTCTTGCTACGGAATTGCGCTCTCCTTGTTATCGTTTGATTTGTATTAGGCTAGTACTTTTTCAAGCTGTGTGCTCATATTCGTCCAAGCATATGTTGCCCCTTCGATTGCCCCTTGACGAGCTTTTGTTTCTTCGCTAAAGCCACTTTGATCAAGATGAAGCTGAGTCGTGCCATCTGAATCTTGTGTTAATGTCCATGTAACAGTCGTTGTTTCACCAGCACTTGTCCAAGTGTAAGATAATGTATGAGGCTCTTCTACTACAAGTACCTCACAGTCTACAATGCCGTCCCACCATTCATTTGGTTCAGCACGAAATTGAAATTTATGCCCAACGATTGGTTGGAAGTCATTATTCCAAATCCATTTTGCTAGCGTATCTGAATCGGTTAAAGCATGCCAAACCTGCTCGATTGAACTTGTAAACGTAAAATCTAATGATACATCTGGTTTCATTTTTTTTCCTCCAATAAAAGATGTAATTTAGCGATTCTTTCTTTCCAAAATCCTTCATAAAACGATACCCAATCCTGTATTTCTTTCAACGGGGCCGCATTCAGCCGATACCTTGTCTCTCTACCTTCCTTGCGAGCAACGACAAGACCTGCATCTTTCAGGATGGCTAAATGTTTCGAAACAGCGGTACGCCCCATGTCAAATTGAGCGGTTAATTCGTGAAGCGGTAACTCATCTACCTCTGCCAGTAAACGAATCAACTTTCGTCTTGTAGGGTCAGCAATGGCTACATAAACGTCACGCTCTTGATGATTATTATTCAAAACCACCACCCTTTCTAATAGGACACTAAATGGTGTCTTAATTATATGACACCATTTAGTGTCCAGTCAATGATTATTTTGGACAAAATGAGATGGATTCTATACCTATAAAGAAGAAACAGCCAAATGCAAAAAAAGTACAGAGGTGAGAGCCTTTGTACTTTTCGTTCATTATTATTTATTAGTATCTATTTCTTTAAATTTATTATGAGAGCCATGAAAACCAGAGTATGTAGTAAGCCTATATGTTGACTCATTGTTTTCTCTATTACTCGAAATCGTTTATTTAAGAAACGCTCATTTGTCTAATCAACTTGTTTCAGTATTTTTTCAATGCTTTGCCACTTTCAGAAATTTCGTGATAACCATTAATCAATTTAGCTTCCCTAACTCTCGCGCTAGCCAGCTAACATATTGCTTTTCTTGATGAAGAGTGGCAATCATTTTTCAACGATAAGGATTTGACAAAGCACTTAATACTAATAGTAATTCATCCCCATTTAATGTATTTTTCCTCTGTAATCATTTTATTACACACGACCATATACATTAAAAGGAAAAACCATGATCATCACAAGAAAGGCTGTGGATTTACGCTCGTTCTAAAGGTAAAAATGCATAGTCTCCATCTCTTATAATTGGACATTTGCGCACAGCTATTGGCTGCTGAAAAAGAGGGCCATCAATGACGGTTGTATGGAATTCTCCTCCCTCCCCGCACGGGTCAATCTTACGAGCTTCTAGTTCTAATACATATTCAGGGGTAAGTATTCGCCCTAAATCATCCTCAGTCATGCCTAAGGATAAGTTGACCGTGACAATCATCGTGATAAATCCTAAGTTAATAAATTCATCGACTGCTTCGCGATGGTCCATTTCCCATAATGGCATGCCTAGCTGTAACCCAGCATTTTTTGTGACCTTATCATGCCAGCAGCCATGTGCAGGCATATCTAAGTCACCTGTCACTAACACTTCTGCCCCCTGCTGTTTTGCCTTTTCTAAAAGGTGCATAAAGACACTTTCGTAGTCTGCCCAACTAGCTGCAGCCGTAAAGACAGGCAATCCGATCGAGTCAGCCTGCGCCTGGATAAGCTCAGGTGGCATGCCGTGTGACCTCGAACGTTTCCCTTCCTCCTCTAGCATCACAAGCAGTCCTACAGCCTGACCTACCTGGGATGCTTTATATAAAGCTAAAGTACTGTCCTTTCCACCACTAAATGAGGCAATAAATGGACGATTTTGTGCATTCTGTTTCCAGCCTGTTGTATCTGTCATTCCCTTATCTCCTTGTCAAAAATAGTCTGTTAGCATCCTTATCAAAAAATTGAGTCATAGTAGCATCATTTTTAATCGCTATATCCCCATTTCTTCAGGAAATTTTCAAGATATAACACCCCTTCATTTTATCATAAGTAGAATAAAAATTTGGCTAACTATGTTGGAGGGGCGCTATGAGTGATTATGTAACCATAATTAAGACAACTAATTGGGACAATGCCTGTTATTTTAGTAGGTTCTACAGTAATTGTCTTAAATCAAACGAGAGAAGTTCTACTTCAATTTCGTGCTGATATCGAAATGTGGGGATTACCTGGAGGAGCAATGGAACTAGGGGAAACCCTTGAAGAAACAGCGAAGTGAGAGCTGTATGAAAAGACAGAATTGCATGCAAACAATCTTCAGTTTTTAACGATATTATCAGGTTATCAGGACTATTTTAAATATCCTAATGGGGGCGTAACGGCAGTCTTTTTAGCAGATCAGACAGATGGATGGCTCACTATGAGGGATGGCGAAAGCTTAAAATTGGACTACTTCCCGAAAGCAAAGGATGTAATCGATCACCACCTCATAACAACAGCCTCCTAATTAAATAGGAGGCTGTTGTAGTCGTTATTAATAGGCTTGTGCAAACCAAACCGTATGTTTAGCTTCATTTCCACAGCCAATACATGTTGTTTTTGTTGTTGGTGGATTAAACGGCATATTACGAGATGTATATTTTGTTTCTTCCTTCACTTTTTCCTCGCATGCATCTTCTCCACACCAACCAGCTAGTACCCAGCCAGGAATTGTACCGTTTGCTTTGGCTGCTTCAATATGCTGTTGTAATTGTGGTAATGAATCAATCATTGTATGTGTGTTTGCTTCACGGAACTGACGTGCTTTTTCGAGTAAGCGCGCTTGCATGGTTGTTAATTCTTCTTCAATGGCTGTGATAATCGTAGCTAAATCAATTGTTCGTTTTTCCTCTTCATCACGGGCTTTAAGTAAAGCTTGATTGTTGTCAAGATCACGAGGTCCTAATTCAATGCGAACTGGCACCCCTTTTAGCTCCCATTCATTGAACTTAAAGCCTGGTGATTGGTCCGAATCGTCAAGGCGTACGCGAATGCCCTTCGCTTTTAAAGCGACAAAAATTTCATCTAAATGCTCCATAATTTGAGGGTTCTTTTTCCATGGTCCCACTGGAATTAAAACAACTTGAGTTGGCGCGATGCGAGGAGGTAAAACAAGCCCCTGCTCATCACCATGCACCATAATTACCGAGCCGATTAAGCGCGTAGATGTACCCCAAGATGTTGTGTGTACATACTCATGCTGGTTCGCTTTATTTAAATACTTAATGTTAAAGGCTTCTGCAAATTTCGTACCTAAATAATGAGATGTACCAGCTTGCACAGCCTTGCCATTTTTCATCATCGCCTCAATCGAATACGTATCGACAGCACCTGCAAAACGTTCAGAAGGTGTTTTTTGTCCGTCATAGACTGGAATTGCTAGTACTTGTTCTACAACTTCTTTATAGATTTCAAGCATTTGCATCGTTTCTTGACGAGCATCCTCTTCATCGACGTGCGCTGTATGTCCTTCTTGCCATAAAAATTCAGATGTGCGAATAAAAGGAAGAGTTTTCTTTTCCCAACGGAAGACGTTTGCCCATTGATTAATCAAAACGGGTAGGTCACGGTAGCTTTTAATCCAATTGGAGTAAAGATGGCCAATCATCGTTTCAGACGTTGGACGTAGTGCCAGACGTTCTTCTAATTGTTCCCCTGCTGCCTCTGTTACCCAAGGTAGCTCAGGTGAGAATCCTTCGATATGATCCTTTTCTTTTTGGAAGAAAGATTCAGGAATAAGCATTGGGAAATAAGCATTACGATGCCCTGTCTCTTTAAAGCGACGATCCATTTCCTCTTGAATATGCTCCCAAATCTCATAGCCATCAGGTTTAAAGGCAATACAGCCACGAACAGGTGTATAATCCATTAAATCGGCTTTTTGGATAGTCTCAATATACCATTTCGAAAAATCTTCTAATTGTTTTGACATGTGATCTCCTCCAATTTTTGTTAAATCATTGTTGCCTTGGTGTAAGAAAAACAGTGCCATCTACCAGGGCGTTTAGCTTGTTTCAGCGAGCTGTTACTATCAAGCTGAATGAAAAAAGCACAAAGCTGTCCTCTGAATAAGGACGTCTTTGTGCTGGATAGACGTGGTACCACCTTGATTTAGCTTTAAGTAGAACTTAAAACCCTCTCACGTTTGGTAACGAAAACGACTCGGTTATGTTTGCATAACATCTCCGTGGTAGGTGTTCAGTAAAGAAGCGGTGATATAGCTCTCAGCAATTGCTATATTTTCTGTCTCACAATTCTTACTTACTTGGCCACATCATCAAATTGAATATTGTCTGAACTGTTTGGCTTTATCCTACTTTAGCAAAATCATTCAGGAATAGCAATTCATAACTGGTCTATTTTGTCACAGAATTAACGATTAAATCTGTAAAATCATCTACAGACAATGGCTTACTGAAATAATAACCCTGCACATACTCACAGCCATGCTCACGAAGTACGTTCAATTCAGCTTCTTCCTCGACACCTTCAGCAACTACTTGAAGATTTAAAGCATGTGCTAAGGAAATCATAGCTGAAATCATCGCAATCCCTGATTTTTCAGGCACAATGTCACGGACAAAGGCACGGTCAATTTTAAGGACATCCACAGGGAATTTTTTTAAGTAGTTTAACGATGAATAGCCTGTCCCGAAATCGTCTAATGAAATCGTAATGCCCAATGCCCGTAATTGCTTGATGGTATCAATTAAATCTTCCGTATAATCAAGCATACTCATTTCCGTAATTTCAATTTCTAATAAGTGTGGGTCAATGCCTGTTTCTGCAATGACTTCACACACCATGTCCACAAAGCTACTTGTACTAATATGAATCGGAGAAATATTGACGGCTACGCGCAATGTTAAATTATGTGCTTCATTCCAAAAACGAGCTTGAGCACAGGCTTTATGTAATACCCAAACACCGATATCATTAATAAGCCCACATTCTTCTGCAAATGGAATAAAACGATCTGGTGGAATATGACCTAATTCAGGATCATACCAGCGTAGCAAGGCTTCCATGCCAATGACCGTATCTGTTTTTAAATCAATTTTAGGCTGGTAATGTAATTCTAAGCGGTCCTGTTTTAATGCTTGGTGTAATTTTGTTTCTAATAGAAGCCATTTATCGTTGGCTTCATCCATATTGTCACGGTATAAACGGTACTGATTTCCACGCGTAGATTTTGCTGCATACATGGCAATATCCGCATTTTTCAATAATTCTTCTACAGAGTTTGCATGATCTGGGAATATACTAATGCCGATACTGATGCTTGCATAAAATTCATAGGTATCGACGATGAAACTTTCATTGAAGACATTAATGATTTCTTTGGCCATTTCGTCAATGCGACTGACGTCATTTAAAATCATGACAAATTCATCACTATTGTGGCGATAGAATGAATTAGATGTATAATCAACATTTCGTAGACGATTCGACATTTCCACTAAAAACATATCGCCGATAATATGACCAAGCCCGTCGTTAATGTGTTTGAATCGATTCACATCAATGAAAAATAACGCAAATTTATCTCCTGTACGTCGAGATTGATGGAATTCATTTTCTAAACGCTGTTCTAGTTTACGACGATTTGGCAGTCCTGTTAATTCATCGTGATAGGCAATATGGGTAATTTTTTTTATGTCCTTTTGCGCTGTAATATCGACGCGAATGGCGATATATTGATAAGGCTTTCCCTTTTCATCAAGGAATGGGAAAATCGTTGTCTTTACCCAATATAAACTGCCATCTTTCGCACGATTGCACACCTCGCCATTCCACATATCACCATTACCTATTGTTCTCCACATCTCTCTAAAGAAAGATTTAGGATGGAAGCCTGAGTTAAGTAAACGGTGATCTTGACCTAATAATTCTTCACGCGTATACTTCGAAATTTTGCAAAAATGATCATTAACAAACGTAATTTTCCCGGTACGATCGGTAATCGCTACAATGATGGAACTATTCATGGCGGAAAAGATATCTTGTAATTCTTTTAGACTATAGTTCATTTGATTAATGCTATTAGGCGTGATATTCATCATTTTCATTCTCCGTTCATTAAAATATGAAGGGTTTGGTACTTTTGCTTTATCTTACAGCGAGGTATAAAGTTGTGGTATATCGCCCTTTTTTATGTAATTATATTATAGTCTTAGAAAAGCAGTTAATTCAACCCAAATATCAAAAACATCTAAAGCCCTATTTGAGGATTTATGAGAAAATAGCCAAAAAATAGCGGTTATAAACACCCTAAATTTACCTAATCGTAAAGTTTTTTGATACTTTTGTACTATTGAAAGTGCTTTCTTTAGGCTATTTATCTATTAAATACAAATTTCAATTATGCTAGATAAAGAGAATGCAGCTATGTAAATTTTTTGTGAAAGCAAAAATACCTTACGAACCCACAGAGGTAATAAGGTATTTTACAAGTTAAGAAACCTCATATTCGATTGACTCTTCTGATGATTTTGCATATTGGTTATATGCATGTAACTGCTCTTGCGATAAATTTAAAATATAATAGTGAAAATTAATAGGCTCGAGTCCGTGCTCCTCACATACTTGGCGGTAAAATTCATAACCCTCTCGATAATCTGTCACCCTTCTAACTTCCTTTCATGATTGCTACTAAATGTGTTTTTTTATTTTTGTTATATAACAGTATTATTATTTTCTAAAAATATATAACAGAGTGTAATGCTTGTCAATAAATTATCTGAAATTTCTTTTATAAATCACAAAAGCCCAAACCATTGTATTTAGTATGGCTGGGCTTTTCATAAAATATTCACGTCGGCTTCCGTCATAACCACGTCCTTTAAATGCCTAATTGTTTTGCTTGCATGTTATAAGCAGACAGTTGTTGCTGTGATAACTGTAATACATAATAGCGGAAAGAAATTGGCTCTAATCCATAACGCTCACACATTTCACAATAAAATTCATAGCCGTCTCGATACTTTGTCATTAAAAATTCCTCCTTGATTTGAAAACTGTTTTATAACAGTTGTTGTTATTTTTATTTAATATATAACAGATTATGTAGCACGTCAAGAGGTTATGATAGAAAAAACATATAACAATAAAAGGAATTTGGCTCACACTTGTGTGCTCAAATCCCTCTATACTTACTTACCATATGTTTATTTCATTATTTCTTGTATTTGCTCGATATGACGCTGCTCGTGTAAATAAACCATTTCAATCCATTGATCGAGTGGCAATGTACCTAAGGCTGGGTGCTTCACAGCATATTTTGTTAAAATTTCAGGTTCTTCGATTGTTTGTAAAAAAGCGAGAAAATTCATTCTTGATGTGGCTAGTAAATCTAGCATCTCCTGAACGGTAAAAGGCTGATCTATTGGCTCCACAATAGTTGGTGCTTGAAATTTTTTTGTTCTATCCAAAACAACAAGCTGAACATTTTTTCTTGCAGGTGATGATTGTTCTTGGGCTTGTAATCCCCATGTAATGGCTTTTTTGGCTGCTTCCTCTACTAACACAAGATGATGACAGATTTGTGCTACACTCCAGCTTTGTGCATCTGGTTTGTCATTAAAGCTTGTATTGTCTAAGTTTTGAATCGTTTGAAGTAATTGCGCCCTTGTTGCGTCGAATTGTTCTTTTGCTACTAACATCATAAGTTAACCCCCTTCATTTGGCATACTACTATATTCGACAGAGAGGGGTAAAAATCATCTCTCGCGCACAATATTAAAGGGATTATTTTCTAAAACATGTTGTAGCTGCTCGTCCTCTATATGCGTATAAATTTGAGTCGTCGCTACACTTGAATGTCCTAAGATATGCTGTAAGCTCCGAATATCTGCACCTGCTTTATACATCATAGTCGCAGATGTATGACGCAACTTATGTGGTGTAAGTCGTTCCTTTTGAAGACCTGATTGTTGATTAATACGTTTCACGATTTTGGCAACAGTTTGGCGCGTAAAGCGTGTTCCTTTTTGTGAGACGAAAAGAGGCTCATCCCCGTCCCCCTTATAAGGCGTTTTCCCACTATTTTCATAATCTGCGAGTGCCTGCAAACAGCTATCGTTTAAGTAGACAGTACGCTCCTTATTGCCCTTCCCGACAACCGTTAAATAACGTCCTTGAATAGATGTTTTATTGAGCTGGCAAAGCTCCGTCACACGTATTCCTAAATTTAAGAAAAACATCATCATACAGTAATTTCTTGGTGATGCCTGATTTGTTGGTATTCCATCAATAAATTGAGTAGCCTCTTGAAGATTCATATAAATTGGTCTTTTTCGGCCAATTTTTGGTGTTTCTAATTCTTCTGCTGGATTTTCCTCAATAAGTCGACGTTTTCCTTTCAAGTACTTGAAAAAGGATTTTAATGTCGCCACTTTTCGTGCCCTCGAAGCAGCAGAATTTCCTCGCTGTACCTCACAGTACTCCATAAAGTAATAAAGATCCTCTAATGTAATATCACGAATTTCTTCTATTGTAATAGTGGCAATATCAATGGCTACTAAATTTTCTATATCCAGATCCTCCTGGATTGCTTTATGGAAACGGAAAAATAAGGTTAGGTCATATTCATATTCTTTTCTTGTGCGCTGTGATTTTCCTTTGATGGTCGTTAAATAAACTAGAAAATCCTTCATGAATTTCGGTTGCTTGGTATTTTGCATGCTAATCACCTCTATTTGCTCTATTTTACCACGAAAAAACGTTCCCAAATATAAATTTGGGAACTTTATTGAAAAAAAATGCCCTTTTTCATGATATAGAACAAATGTTCTTTTTAAGCAATAAAAAAATCCCCTTTTTTAAAAAAGAGGATTTCCTTTTAAATCTTTTGTGACAGTTGCAGGAAAATAGTCATAAAGTTCACGTTAAATGAATATTAAAATCTAGTATACTTCATCTTCATTCAGCTTAAATGCTTGTCTTGCCCACCTTCTACTAAACCGTCAAAAAGGGCTATGTCTTATGGCAATATCGGTGTGATTAATATCAAGTAACTTCTACTTGGTAGCTTGAGTATTGTTTATTTACTTGAAAACAAAGTTACGAGGAGTCGCAATTCGCTTGCCCTATGAGACGCTTTGAAAAAATAGAAGATGGGTCACTACCCATGTCGATTCGTCTCACAACACGAATGGTATTATTTTACAAAAACTGAATAAGCACCGTCTGCCTGTTTTGTTAGTGACCAGTTTGTCGATAACATTTGCTGAAGTCTTGCGACTGTCTCCTCATTACACGTTAAATGCTGGATACCTGTTTCTAACAGTTGGTAATCCTTCCCTTCTTCTAATTGAAAGCGAAGTTGCAATAAACGTTGGATGCCTGGCAATGTTACATACTTGATTCGATAATGGCCATGGTACGCTTCTATGAATTGTTGTTCCCCTTCTTTATAAAGAGCCATTGTCTCATTAAATTCATAGTTTGGTACTTGTTCTTGCCAAGCTGATACATCCCCCGTACGTAAAGCGCCTAAGATCTCTTCTTCTGAAAAATTTAATTTAGATAGTTTATCTAATTCATAAGCTTGCATTAAATTAATGATGGTCATGATTGTTAGCTCCTTATATGTATTTATTCACAGTGTAACATGTTTTCACTACTACTTGAATTCGGAGGCGATCCATATGATGAATTTATATGATTCTAGTCTGTTTTTCGATGAAATGTTTGATGGCAATCAGCCGAAGCCTCATTATCAATCTTTTCATCATAAGCTATCCTTTTTTTCTCAGGAGCAACTTGAAGAAAAGTATCGACAAGCACAAGCAAGCTTTCTCAGACAAGGAATTACCTTTACCGTCTATGGAGCGCAAGATGGAACTGAGCGTACAATGCCCTTTGATTGTGTCCCCATTATTATTCCTCAAACGAAGTGGGCCATGATTGAGGCAGGCGTCAAACAGCGTGTGCAAGCCCTCAATTTATTTTTGCAGGATGTTTATGGGCAACAAAGGATTATTCGAGACGGTTTTATTCCAAGACAGCTTGTTGAAAATAATCCGTATTTTACAGCAACAATGATGGGTTTCCAAGTACCGATTGCGAATCATATATTTTTAGCAGGCATTGATTTAATACGGGATGAAAAGGGTGATTATCATGTATTGGAAGATAATTTACGCAACCCTTCTGGCATTTCCTATGTCTTTGAAAATCGTGATGTCATGAAGGAAGTGTATCCTGAATTTTTCTCTAAGCATACCATCCAACCACTTGATAAACACATCGCTTATATGAAAAAAGCACTTCTTGTGCACCGCCCACCTTCCATGCAAGCAGAGAGAGAGCCTAAAGCTGTGCTACTAACAGCTGGCATGTACAATTCAGCTTATTACGATCATGTCTTTTTAGCCCAGCATTTAAATATACAGCTCGTAGAGGGTCGTGATTTAGTGGTACAGGATTTGAAAGTATATATGAAAACTATTTATGGTCTACAGCAAATTGATATTATTTATCGTCGTATTGATGATGATTTTTTAGATCCTGTTGTCTTTCGTGAGGATTCTTTATTGGGTGTTCCTCATTTAATGGCAGCCTATCAAGCGGGCCATGTTGCCATCTTAAATGCTGTTGGCAACGGGGTTGCTGATGATAAAGCAATGTATGCCTATGTACCAGAGATGATTCGGTATTACTTGCAGGAGGAGCCTATTTTACCGAATGTGAAAACCTATCATTTAGGAGATGATAAGCAACGAGCATGGGTGCTGGAACATATTCAAGAGCTAGTCATTAAGAATGTGAGTGCCTCTGGCGGCTATGATATGTTGATTGGCCCGCATGCAAGTGAGGAAGAAATTGCTTTGTTTAAGCAAAAAATTAGCAAGCAGCCATTTCAATATATTGCACAACCAACGATTAAATTGTCTAGAGCTCCTGCCTTTCAAAATGGACGATTTTATCCTTGTCATGTCGATTTACGAGTTTATGTCACGAAGGGTGATGATTATTACGTGTTGCCTGGCGGTTTATCTCGAGTGGCACTACAAGAAGGATCACTTGTCGTAAATTCCTCACAAGGCGGTGGTGCTAAGGATACGTGGATACTAAAGGAGGAGTTGCAGCATGCTAAGTCGAGTAGCCGACGCGCTATACTGGATGGCACGGTATAGTGAACGCACACAATCAAATGCACATATATTACAGGTACAGCTGTTGAATATGTTGGAGCAATCGGGGCAAGAACATGCTTATCTTGATCATTGGGAGGCTGTCTTAGCTATTTGTGCCTCTAAGGAGGAATATTTAGCGAATTACTCAGCCATACGTGTCAACCCATTGATTGACTATCTACTTTTTTCCGAGAAAAACGGCAATGCCCTCCACGTTACATTACGTGCCATACGAGAAAATGCACGGGTTACGCGTGATAGTATACCAACTGAGCTATGGGAAATACAAAATACCTTTTATTTAACGAAGCAACAGGCCATACTGACAAGAGAACGCCCAATCCCACTTATTGAACTTCAAGCATTTTTACAGGAAGTAAGAAAAACTCTATGGATGGAGACCGGGTTAATCGAGAGCACGATGGATCGTGATCTTCCCTTTTATTTCATGCAGGTTGGCAAATGGCTTGAACGAGCAGAAAAAACGTTGCGGATGACGTTAAGTATAGTGGAACAACAGAAGCTGTCGGGCCTATCCCTGTTAGAGGATGATGGTAGCTTTTTATTGGCGCTTACAGCAGCAAGAGAGTCTTATATGCGGAAACATTGCCAGACGAATTTACTTGCGGTTATTCGCTATTTAGTACAGGATGAGCATTTCCCATGTTCTGTGATGTTTTGTCTAAAGAAAATAGAGGAAGCTATTACGGCGATTGAACATGATTCTTTATCCTCAAGATTTTTAACACTGCATACAAGCATTCGTAGCCTCATCCTAGCAATCAATCATCTTGATTTTTGGCAAATGACTCTTGAAGAAACGATGACTATAATGGAGGAAAGACTGTCGCAATGTATAGCTTTTAGTGATACCTTTTCGACAGTTTATCATTTATATGAACCCAGCATACAACCTTGAAAGGAACCCACCACAGCTCCCTTTCAACAGGCAAGTCAGTAAGCAGAAGGAAGCGGACACGATGAAATTTGAAATTCAGCATACCAATATTTTTCAATATGAGTCTGAAGTCGATCAAAGCTTGAATACGATTCGTTTAAAGCCTCGCAGTGATGAGCGGCAGCGATTATTATCGTATCGAATTGCTATTACGCCCTCCTCATTGACCCGTGAGCATACGGATATTTGGGGTAATACAGTTGGTTCTTTTTATATACCGGAGCAGCATCAAATACTCGAAATTCATACATCTTCGATTGTTAGTATTCAGCGTGCACCATTTATTCATCGTATTCAATATTCGCCCGAAATGCAGACCATTTTCCATTCACAGCTATTTTATGAGCATTATTTACCGTATTTAAAAGCAACTCATTTTACTTTTATGACCGATCAGCAATTAGAGGAAGTTTATCATGCGATTGGTCATGCTGAAAATCCAGTGCTCTTTTCACTTAATTTAATGCAATATTTATATGCTAGCTTTGAGTATGATCCTACAGCGACAGTTGTAACGACAACAGCAAGTGAGGCATTTGCATTAAAACGGGGTGTTTGTCAGGATTTCACCCATGTCATGCTAGCTGTTTTGCGAGCTAAAGGCATTCCCGCTCGGTATGTCAGTGGTTACTTATATGTGGATGAAAATTCAGCGCTCATTGGTGATAGTGCTACACATGCCTGGGTGGAAGTCATGATACCAGGTATTGGCTGGATTGGTCTTGATCCAACAAATAATGTAGAAGTTTTAGAAAATCATATTATTTTATGTATAGGTCGCGATTATAGTGATATTAGCCCTGTTGAAGGTGTTTATAGTGGAGGCAAGCATGATTTAACGGTCAAAGTGAGTGTCAAAGCATTGAATCATTTATAATAGGCGTGCAGTAATGGTGATAAATCGCGATTACTGCACGCTTTTATTCGAAGCGTTGCTGTCTTTCTGTCAGCACCCATTTCCTCACATAGCCCATTTCTTGTTGGATATGCTCCAGCGTTTTTTCCTGCTGAAAAGCCCGTTGCATAACGGTATATCGCAAATCGGTTGCTCTTATGTTTTTTCCTATATCTTGTGACATCGTTTGAAAAATACGCTCCACCGTCTTCGTTGAAATTGGCTTCACAATAGTTGCCTCACTTACCCAAACCCATTCCCCTACCTCTTGCCCATGTAAAACTGTTGTCGCTAGTTTATACTGAGCTAGCATGTCCATTAGTACAGGAGAACATTTTATTTCTCGACGGCCATTTCGATTCGCAATAAAAAGGGTTGCCTTTTCTTCGTTAAAATGAGTCCATTTCATTCGCACAAGCTCTGCAGGCTTACAACCTGTTTCCATCAACATTTGGACTATACAGCCATTGCGTCTAGCCAGCCAAGCATGCTCCTCTGTTTTTGCATATTGAAAATAGGTTGGCCAGACGTTGGCAATTTGCATAATCTGCGTATTGGTCAGTACTTGCAGCACCTCTTTTTGCCTTTTTTTCGGCTGTAAAATGGGCTGATAATCAAAAGGTGTCACCCATTCTCGTAAAAAAATAAAGTCTACAAAGCCTCTCAATGTCGCTATTTTATGGTTAAATGTATTGATATTGCAGTAGGTTTCCTTGAGATAGTCACAATAAAGCTGTAATAGATTTTTTAATTGATGATCCACATACAAGTATTGGTGTTCATGGGCGAACGTTAAAAATTGCTGTCCATCTATGTTGTACTGCTTTTTTGTGGCAGCACTTTTTTTCAATGATTGCAGCAGTAAGATGTAACTATTCCATGCTTCCTTGAGTGTGACCATATTGCCCCTCCTTGTTTGCTGTGCGTCATGTCATTTTATTTTACTATATTTTGGGTGCGTGTGTTTCAATTCATTTTATAATAGTTTAGTGTCGGATAATCTGTAATATCGATACACAAGCCGCTTCCAGTCTTCAAATGCCCCTTACGTGCATAAGAAACGTATGTTCCTACAGTAGTTTCTCATATCTTTTGCTTTCTTACAATAGTAAATTCCGCTCCCCTGTTATAGAACAATAAATGCTAACTATTCCCTACATTCTTGTATAACAACGCAATTTTATGTGAAAATTCATATCATTTCGTGTTTATAGTTGATTGTGTTATATAATAAAGATAGACATTAATACGTAGGAGGCTTTCCACTATGCAAGTAAAGACGACACGATTGGAAGCAGAAGATGCAAAAATCATTTATCAAGAAACAGCTGGACTAGCGATAATTACGATTCACCGACCACAGGCAAAAAATGCGTTAACCGCAAACATGTGGGATCAATTAGCAAAGATTGCACTACAAGTATTAGACAATCCGAAAAATAAAGTACTCATTTTACGAGGCTCTGGTCAAAGCTTTACCGCAGGCTCTGATATTAAAGAATTTAATGCCATCTCACTTGAACAAGCCGAGGAGGCGTTTGTACATATGGAAAAAACCATTTCCACAATTGAGCGCCTTCCGATTCCAACAATCGGCGTCATCAACGGGCCTGCGATGGGCGCTGGTTTAGAATTGGCATTAGCTTGTGATATCCGCATTGGCTCAGACAAAGCCAAGCTCGGCATTCCTGTCGGAAAATTAGGCATCACCATAAACAATAAATTTGCGCAACGTTTAGTACAGCTCGTTGGCCCTGCGACCACAAAGGACTTAGTCTTTACAGGACGCATGTTTAAAGCGGAGGAAGCCTTCAAGCTTGGGATGCTTAACTACTTAGTAGCCGAAAAGGATTTAAATAAATATATGATTCGCATGGGCAAGCTTGTGGCAGGCATGTCACCAGAGTCCTTGCTTGCTGTGAAGCAATCCGTTCAAGAATGTCTCGATAGTGTGCCGACCTTATGGCAAGGCTCTTCACCGTTTGTAGGCAGCGATTTCGCCGAAGGCTGTCGTGCCTTTGTGGAAAAACGTCAGCCACAGTTCAGCCGTCAACCAAAATAAAAACAGGTACTCTCGTCGCAAAGTGCGTTGGGAGTACCTGTTTTTCACGACTTTTTCTTTTGTATAGCCGTCTTGACATGAACATGAATCGCATCTAATTCATAGCCAAATTGTAAATAAAACGCCTTCTGCACCGCCTGCTGTAGCTCTAGTAAACGCGCTGCTAATGGATAATCTATCGGTAGCTTTACTTGTATGGTCAGAATAGCTTGAGCCTGATCTCCTAACAAAAATTGGGCCTGTTCCACCTTTTGTACAATTGCTTGTTGACTACAGCAATACGTCAGTAGCTGAACATAAACATGCTTGCTAATTTCAATGTACTCCCGTTGAAAATCAGGTCGCACTATCGTTGTTTCCCCGATTTTTTCGCGCTTTGATGAAAAAATCTCCATGCCCTTTTGTACCAATCGTTTAAAAAAGTTTTGCTCCACTTGTCGATAAGGAATTGGCATCACATGCTTGCCCTGCGTTTGACGAATAAAACGAGCTTTTTGAATTTCCTTAAAGGAACGAACATCCTCCACATCGTAATAATGTTCAATGGGTCCAAGATCTAGCTGCTTAGCAATACTATTCGTCATTTTAGTGGATGTCCCAATCAGTAAAATGGACTGCACCTTATGACTTGCTAACGCTTTTTTGACAGCCTCACGATGTTCTTGTTCCGTAAAAATGGCACGTCGTACAGCGGTAATTGTATTTTTTTCGAATTTGGCAGAAATGCCAGCAACTCTTATTCCATTGACAATGAGAAGACCATCATCAATGATAGCCTCCACTCCTAATTTATGAGCAAAGGCAAGGGCACTCGTACTTTTGCCTGTGCCGCTTGGTCCACTTAACGAATATACCTTCACTGCCCTCTCCCTCCCTTACTAAATGGTTTGCGTATCAGGTAGTATCATACATGCTTCGAAATAGTGTGCATGCCGCAACTATGGTATTCCGCATAGTATCATAGTCAGCAGCTGCGTAGGTTTTTACATACAATGCCCGCTAGTCCGCTGGCATATAGCTTTTTTAATACCTCTCTATCTTGGCTGTAGACAATTGAAAATCGTAATGCTGAACGATTCATCATGTTTTGTAAAGACTGCCTCGTCGTACACTTGCATAGGCAGTTTGTTTTGCCCCTACTCATCCAGCATTGCCACTGTCAATAATAGGGGAACATCAATACGATGGCTATCCTTTAATACTATTCAGTATGTATAGCTGTAAGCAAAGTCTATGTCCGATCTTGTAAAAAGGAGGTTGTTTCTGTTACGGCGCAGACAATAGTGAAACCTTGCAACATATCGTTCACTACTGAGTCAGCTATTCAATCGTTAAGATGCGTGCTCTCCCCATCTGAAAAACTTTATACTCAGTATAATACAATTTTCTCTTTGAAGGTATTTATAGTCGCTTATCCCAACATCAGACAATCTATTTTCGCTAGCCTATGCACACATCCTCTACATTATATAAATATTTTCTTTTTTCAGAATATCTGCCCATTTCTGTGCTTTAGTATGATAAAATGTGTACTACTATTCTGTTATCTCGCATAAACAGGCCCGTAAGCAAACAATGGTCTGTTAAAGCCCGATTTGTGCAAACAAACAATTAGCGTAGACAAGAGAATCATCTACGGATTGACGTTGCACTTTATACAACGATAAGGAGTGTACTAGTTTTGAAAATCGTACCATCTAAAAAAATGTCATTATTTACACCAGCAATTTTCGGAGATTTGAAAAATTTTGCCCGTGAGCAGCAAGCAAAGGGCATGACCTTGATTGACTTAAGCTTAGGAAGCCCTGATCTTCCTCCACATGCCAAAATACGTGAGCATCTTTCTTATCGCGCAGGGTTAGCTGAATCTTACGGCTACACACTGACAGGCACACAGCGTTTTTATGAAGCCGTTAGTCGCTACTATAAGCGTCGTAGCCATGTCGATTTAGATCCCGCTACGGAAATTATTCAAACTATTGGCTCTCAAGAAGGCCTTGTCCATTTACCGATAGCCTTTTGTGACCCAGGAGACATCGTGTTATCCACAAACCCAGCCTATGTTGCCTATGATGCAGGAATTCACTTAGCAGGGGCAACACCTTATTACATGCCTCAAACGGCCGATAATGGTTATTTACCTGACTTAGACGCTGTCCCAGAAGAAATTGCTGAGAGAGCAAAGCTATTGATTTTAAACTTACCAGGGAATCCTGTACCAGCGATGCCGTCCTTAGCGTATTTTGAAAAAGTCATTGCCTTTGCCAAAAAATATAATATTATCGTCCTTCATGATGCGGCATACTCCGAGTTTTATTTTACAGGTGACAGTCCGATTAGTTTCCTTGCAGCACCAGGTGCAAAAGAAGTCGGCATGGAGATTAACTCCCTCTCCAAAAGCTTTAGTCTTGCAGGAACGCGTATTGCCTATATCGCAGGAAATGCTGAAATGATCGCCGTTATTAAGCAATTAAAATCAAATTTAGACTTCGGTATTTTTGAGCCTATTCAAGATGCAGCTGTCGTCGCACTTGATAACGCAGAAGAAATTACGGAAAGCTTACGTGCCACATTCTCAGAACGTCATAAAACCCTGATGAACGGCTTACAAGCATTAGGCTGGGAAGCCGCACCATCTGATGGTGGAATGTTCGTATGGGCAAAATATCCGTTCGATATGGACTGTACAGAACTAGCCTTTCAATTAATTGAACAAGTTGGCGTTGTAACCGTTCCTGGCACCGTATTTGGTACGGCTGGACAAGGCTATTTACGTTTAGCATTGGTGCAACCAAAGGAACTTCTTCAAGAAGCTGTTGATCGCTTAGCACAAGTGCAATTACTGGCACAAAGCTAGTGCTTTTGAAAAATAATAAACCCTTCTAACCTTGTCTGTTAGAAGGGTTTTACTATGACTATTCAGGAATGTTAAATCCACACATCATTTTCAGCAGTTAGCTCTGATTGTGCTTCGCCTGTATTGACAACCCCCATCGGCTCTACAAGTAGAATTTTACACCCAGAAGCCGCATAAGGTTTATGTTCAACATGGCGTGGTACGACAAACATCTCTCCTTCATTTAAACGCACTTCTCCATCTCTGAATTCGATGATTAGCTGCCCTTCAATGACGATAAACACTTCATCCGTATCATCATGTTTATGCCAAACAAAATCCCCTTGTACTTTAACTAATTTAAATTGATAATCATTCATTTCAGCAATCACTTTCGGAGACCAATGCTCTTGAAACTTAGTTAATTTTTCTTGAAAATTAATCGGTATGTATGTCATGCCCTTTTCCCCCATCCTTTTGATGAATCTACTAATAAGGATAACACACATTAAAAAAACAGCTACTGTCAAACGGCAGTAGCTGTTTTTATCACACATCATATTTTTGATGAACATCATCTTCGTAACGGTTGTAACGCTGTTTAAAGAGCTTGAATAAATGGGTCACCAGCACCTTAAAGATCGCATAGCCTGGAATCCCTAAAATAACACCAGGAACACCGAATAATGAGCCTGCCGTTAATAAGACGAAAATGATCGTGATCGGGTGAATACTGAGTGATTTCCCCATGATTTGAGGAGAAATGAATTTTCCTTCGATTAATTGAACAATCGTCCATACAATCGCCAGCTTAATCAACATCAATGGAGATGTGACAAGGGCAATAATAACGGCTGGTGTAATGGCAATGACTGGCCCCAAATAAGGAACTACACTTGTAATCATCGCTAGGAATCCAAGCAATAAAGCATATTTCATGCCAATGATTAAAAAGCCAATGGTCACCATTGCTCCAATACACATAGATACTAAAATTTGCCCCTGTATGTATGAACTAATTTGCTTGTCCATGTCATGGAAAATTTCAGTGACTTCTTTACGCATACGTGGTGGGCACACTTTCAGCATAAATTTCGGTAATTTTTCGCCCTCTTTTAATAAGTAAAATAAAATGAATGGCACCGTTACAAGTGATAGCACAATACCCGTTAAGGTTGAAAGGAAGCCCGTAATACCTGTGGCCACACCTTGTGCTACATTTGCAGCTGTTTCCCTTACAGTTTTCACCATATCTGTAGTGAAGTTTTTAACCACTTCATTGTAATCAAAATTAATTTTATCTAAATAATCGTTAAAACGTGAATTGTTCAAGAATGCAACGATATTTTGTGTAAACTTCATGAAATACTCTGGGAATTCCTGTGCTAAGTTCGTGAACTGGTCGCGTAAAAATGGATAAACTAACACAACGAGTAGTGTAATGACACCAATAACCGCAACGTAGAGTATTAAAATCCCCCAAATTCTTGGGATTCGCCATCTGACCAAGATCGCCAACAATGGACGCAATAAATAGTAGCCTATGACGGCTAGTACCCCTGGTAAAATCACTACTTCAAATAATACTTGTAACGGGGTAAAGATAAAGGAAACCTGATTAAACATAAAAATAACACATGCAACTAGTAATAAAATCACCAGCATAAATAATAGGTTTCTACCACCTAAAAAACGAATAAACTTGGTTGCTAGTAGGCTTGAACGCTCTTTTGGTCTTTCTTTTTCCATATATCCACCCCAATCCAAATGCTCTACCTTTATATTACAGGATAATGTTGGTTTTTGCGAAACATCACTCCAGTGAAATACCTAAAAATTCACTTAAAAAGGCTTTGTTTTGCTCCACATCAATGACGATGGAATCGCCTGCATGACTAAAGTTTTGGAATTGATAGCTACCTTCGATGGGAATCGTTGCTTTTTCAATGTTGACCTTACCTTTAGATAGCAATTTAAGCACTTGCTGCATTTCCTCAGCAGATGAATAATCGGTTGTTATATAGCCCTGTGCAGCTCCAACAAATTTTGGTAAATTTAACATGTTCGTAGGCGTTAATAGCTCTGTTTTTAAAGCCTCAATGACTTTTTGCTGACGGGCAACACGACCGAAATCTCCTTCAGCATCGTGACGGAAACGAGCATAGCCTAATAGCTCCTGTCCATTTAAATGATGAACACCTTGCTTTAACTCTACCCCAATATTTTCAGACATATCCTTTTCTACATCCATTTCCACACCATTTGGCGCTAAAATGTCCACTAATGATTCAAAGTTTTTAAAATCAATTAGGGCATAATGATGAATCGGTAAGCCAAACATATTTGTCAATGTATCCTTTAATAGCTGTACACCGTCTAGGTAGTAAGCTGTATTAAGTTTATAGGATTGATAGCCTGGGATATCTGCGTAAATATCACGCATAAAGGACACAAGCTTAATATCATTGTTTGCTTTATTCCAGGATAATACCATCATCGTATCTGTACGAGATTTTTCCTCGCCGCGTGTATCGACTCCTAAAATTAAATAGTTCTCAATATCCCCTTTGATTGTATCTCCAGAAAAATCCTCCTGCGCTACTTTCGTATCATTCGCCAGCTCAAGCCCGCTGCGATATTGCATGACAGCATATCCGACGATGACAATGATACACAGTAATAATAGTGTAAAAATTGCTCTCCCTTTACGTAATTTACGTTTTTTAGGACGTTGGGAGCGTCTCGTATAATCTTGCTCTTCCATAACAACTAACTCCTCTATTTTGATATAGTTAATGTAACGATTGATTAGCTAGAAAGTTTCATTTTGGCAATCAGCTATTCCATGTTTTTCTATCTCATCATTATTTTACACCTAATTACTCAGTTTCGAGCAAAACAATGCTATAATATTTTCACAAAAGAAAGGATGATGTAAATGATCGAAAAAGCTACATTTGCTGGCGGATGTTTTTGGTGCATGGTGAAGCCATTCGTCGAGTGGGACGGTATACATAAAGTGACTTCTGGCTATATGGGCGGCCATTTAGAAAACCCAACCTATGAAGATGTTAAGGAAGGGTCTTCGGGCCATTTAGAAGTGGTCGAAATTGAATTCGATCCTGCTATTTTTAGTTATGAGCAGCTCCTGGATATTTACTGGATGCAAATTGACCCAACGGATGCTTATGGACAGTTCCATGATCGTGGAGAATCCTATACAACAGCTATTTTTACCTACACAGATGAGCAAAAGCAAATCGCAGAGGCCTCAAAAGAAAAGCTTGCCAATAGTGGACGCTTTGATAAACCTATTGTAACCAAAATTCGCGATGCTGAACGCTTCTATCCAGCAGAAGACTATCACCAAGATTATTATAAAAAAGAGACGGAACACTATCAGCAAGATCGTGCCATTTCTGGCCGTGATACATTCATAACAAAGCACTGGGAACAATAATGAAAAGAGGTGTCTCACAATGGAGAGACACCTCTTTCTACGTAATAAGCACTATTACACGGAAGCTTCTAAAAACGATTGTAATGCGTCAAAGAATCGCTTACCGTACTTGTCAAATTTCACCTCACCAATACCGCTCACCTGTCGTAAATCCTCCAGTACGGCTGGCTTCTTATCACATAAATCACGCAATGTTTTGTCAGAGAACACTACAAATGGTGGCACCTTTTCTTCATCTGCAATATCTTTGCGCAATACGCGTAAATGTTCGAATAAAGGATCGTTGTCCACCAGCTTCTTCACTGCTACAGCTTCCTTGCGCATAACCTGTCGATTGCCAAGCAGTACTTCCTTGCCATTCGCTGATACATATATGGTTGGGAATGTCCCATGCTTCACAGCAAGTAAACCTTCCGCAATTAAAAATTCAATAAAGTTCGAAACATCCTTTGAGGCATATTTTCCTTTTAAGATGCCATAGGTCGATAAACGTGCAAAGCCAAATTCCGTTATTTTTTGATTTTTGGAGCCAATCAACACCTGAGCCACCATGGTCTTGCCGAATTTTTGTCCCATGCGTACCACACAGGCTAACACCTTTTGTGCATCCTCAGTCACGTCTGTCACTGCTCGCCCATCATTGCAATTACTACAACGCCCACAAGGCTCCTCTGGCTCTTCAGCAAAATAGGATAAAATCGCATTTTGTAAGCAGCCCTCTGTATGGCAATAATCGACCATCGTTTGGAGCTTGGCTAATTCTTGGGCTATACGTGCTTCATCCTGTGTTTGTTCAATTAGAAAACGCTGTGTTTGGACGTCCCCAGAAGCATATAATAAAATACAGGCACTCGGCAGACCATCACGTCCTGCACGACCCGCTTCTTGGTAATAACTCTCCATATTACGAGGCATTTGATAATGCAACACAAAGCGCACATTACTTTTATCAATCCCCATACCAAAAGCATTCGTTGCTACCATAATACGTGCTTCATCTTTTAAAAACCGCTCCTGCTCAGCTATTCGCAAGTCCTCTGACAGACCCGCATGATATTTCGCAACCGCTTCACCAGAGCGACTCAGCATGTCATAAATCGCGTCTACTGCTTTTCGAGTGGCCGCGTAAATAATGCCGACTTCCTGTTTATTTTGTTGTACATAATTTTTTACATAACGTTCTTTATTTTCACCAATTAGTACGGACAGCGCCAAATTTTCACGTGAAAAGCCTGTCATGACTGTCGCTTGCTCATCAATTGTTAGTAATTGGCGGATATCATCACAGACAGCTGGTGTCGCAGTGGCTGTCAGCGCTAAAACCGTGGGCTTTTGTGACCATAGTGTAAACAGCTTTTGAATGGAGCGATAGCTTGGTCTAAAGTCATGCCCCCATTGCGAGATACAGTGTGCCTCATCTACCGCTATTAACGGCACAGGTAAATAGGATAGTGCTTGCAGAAAGGATACACTTTCCAATCGCTCAGGCGCAATATAGAGAAGTTTTAAATAACCTGCGCTCGCTAGTTGCATCGTTTCATCTACTTCCTGTGCCGACAACGTACTGTTAATATAGGCGGCAGGAATGTTCGCCGCACGTAAAGCCTCCACCTGATCTTGCATCAGAGATATAAGGGGGGAAATGACAATAGTTAACCCATCTAGCATTAATGCAGGAATTTGATAGCAAATGGATTTCCCGCCACCAGTTGGCATGACACACAGGCTCGACTGCCCTCGTAATGTTTGTTCTATAATTTGGGCTTGTCCTTGGCGAAAGGCTTCATAGCCAAAATGATGCTGTAGCATTTGTCTTGCTTGCTCCATGCAAAGTTCACTCCTCGTTTGTTAGACGAAGTAGCATGTACTCGCCCTGTTCATTTTTTTCGATTTCATACAGTATGATGGAATGGGCAAGTGCCTCCTGCCCTGCAGCATTCGTCAAAACATATTCCGTTTTAGCACGTAGAATAAGATGCTGGCCTTCTATACGAATAGCTTGAATATCGGTATTAGAGAAATGGATCTTTGCTTGTTTGGAAGCATAATAAGCAACCATGCTATTCAAGGTCTCTTGTAAATCCTCTGTTCCGACAATTGGTTTCATGACACTCGCATCCTGAATGGCCACAGCCGCCTTTAAATGCTTATGGAACGTATCTAAAAACAGCTTGATTTCATCTGTATTATACGCAAACACATTCTCACCATATTGCTCAATTGCTTGCTGTACAGCTTCTTTGTCACCTTGTTCTATATAGGGATATAAATTTTTGGATTGGGACAATCGTACACTGGCTTTCATGCCATCCTCAATCCATTTATCCACGAATGATTGGATTTCCTTCATCGGCAATATGTATGGCTGGGACTCTCCTTGCTGTTGACGATTAAAATATAGTCCAACAATGGCTCCATTTTCAGCCTCCATCACAGGACTTCCTAAAGGCATAGCTTGTTTCACATCTATATAATAGGCCGCTACCTTATCTTGATATTTCTGAATCGTGTAGGGCAAGCCATTCACATAAACGGCTAGCTGATTCAGCTCACCTTCATACGTTTTTGGCACATGCACATTCGCTTTATACGTTACTTGTAGAAGTGCTAGATTATGAGCTGTTGACATGACATGTACATTTGCTGCCATTAGCTTGTCTTGACCAAATTGAACAAGGGCCGTCGGTTTGGAAGCAACTAATGCACCATTTGTTAAAATATACAGCTGATTATCCTGCTGCTTTATAATAATGCCTGCCCCAACACCATACTCTCCGATGACTTTGACCTCTGGGACAATTTTTTCCTCTTGCTTGGTCACTGCCCCCTCTGTTTGAACCTCCGCATTTTTACTTTGAAACCAGCCTGTGCCTATTTGACTGTCACAGCCTGTAACGAGGAAAGCTGTCGCTCCTAACACGAGCATTTTTTTATACATACCTTCACCAAAACTTTCTATTCATCATTCTCTATTATCTATCATAATCAAGGATTTGTGATGTTTCAAGTTTACATAATATTATTATTTATATAATAATGTTAGGGAAATGCGACAACACCGCTAAATATATTTCATTCTACCTATTATTATTTATGAAATACGAAATTTGCTATGAGGATTGGAGGATAACTGGACCTAAAAATAATTTTCATTAAAAAAGACATGCGCATTGCTTCACATGTCTTCTTCGATTATTTTTTTCTTAACAGTCTTGTCGATACGATAATGCCCACCATCAACAGTAAAAAGATGCTATAAGTCCATGTATGATTGCCTGTGATATCATAGCAAACCCCGATCATAATGGGAATAATTGCACTCAGCATAAAGCCACCTGATAGCACCATGGATGACCAGCTATTAGCCTCCAGATCATTTTTGGCTTCATCCAGCGGTAACAATAAGCCAATCGGAAATAGACCACTTAGAACAATGCCGATTAATAAAACAGCAAGCCATAAATAGACGCCTGACGTAAGCCATAATAGCGTGAAACCAATTAATCCTACAAAGCCTAGTGCCAGTATCCATACCATTCGACTTGACCATTTTTCCATGAGCATCGGCACTGCAATATTGCCGATCATTTGCACAATAGACATAAACGTCAGCATAGCACTTGCTGTCTCTAGTGATAAGCCTTTATCCTGCAACAGCGGTGTAAGCCACGCCATCATCGAAAAAAACAGCGAGGTTTGTAAGCCAAAGTACAGTAAGATCGCCCAAGCACGTCCAGATGTCCAAGGATTACGAGCATATTCAGTCGTCGTTATCTTTAGAACTTGTTCATTTTGCTGTGATGGTATGGCCCATAACCAAATAACTAGCGTCCCTAATGCAAGTAGAGCCCATATCCCCAGAGCGACGGTCCAGCTATTGCCGAAAATTTGATAAAATGTCACCGTTAAGGCCGCACTTAATGTAGCACCTACGCCAATGCCGAAGGAATAAATGCCAATCACGGTCGTAAAACGCTGTGGAAACTTTTTCTTAATAAAGGCATTTAAAATAGGACCAATCATCGCAATAGCTAAGCCTGCTGCAAAGCTTGTCACAATGAGCAAAGCGTAGCTTTCTTGTAAAAGGCGTAGTCCATTGGCAAAGACGAGAATAGCCACTAAAAATGTTATGGCGGATTTCGTGCCAACCTTTCGCTGAAGCGGTACAGCCAAAGGTGCAAATAAACCCATACAAAAAACGGGGATGGATGTCAGAAAACTCATACTTGTATTGGAGACATGTAAGGATGTCATCAGTACATTATAAAGTGGGCCAATCCCTGTTACTGCAGGTCTCATATTGAGTGCAACAAAAAATATACTGATGACCACTAGTATAAGTGAAAGGGTCCATTGTTTTTTTGCCATTTGTTCAATATCCTCTCTACTGCCACTCAACATTCATTGCTGAAAGAGTTTGTTTATTTATTCCTCTCTCCTTTTACCATGTTTTCGATAGACGGTCAATCTTGGGACAGTTTCTTGAAAATGGCTATTTTTTATCTTGATTCAGTAGATGTCACATATTTTCAGGTAATTCAATGCCCAATAAGGCGAATGATTCTTTTAAGACAATCGCAACACATGAACAAAGTGCTAGACGTGACGCTTGATATTCATCATCCGCTAATATTTTCTGTTGGGCATAATATTTATTCAATAAACGGGCCAATTGTAAGGCATATTTCGCTATTTGGGACGGGTCAGCCTGATCAAAAGACGTAGCTACCACTTTCGGAAACTGCTCCAGTAATAAAACAATTGGCCAAGCCTGCTCTCCTAATGGCTGGAAGGTCATCACTTCAGCTGGGGCGTTTGCTTTTTCTAAAATGGAGCAAAGACGGGCATACGTATACTGTACATAAGGACCTGTTTCACCTTCAAAATTCATCATTTGCTCGATCGAAAATTCAATATCATTGAGGCGATGGTATTTCAAATCATTAAATATAACTGCGCCAACCCCAACTTGCTGGGCTACTCGCTCCTTGTTAGGAAGATGGGGATTTTTCTCTTCGATATTACGCTTCGCCGTCGCAATGGCCTCTGCTAGCACATCTGCTAATAACACCACTTTGCCTTTACGGGTCGACATTTTTTTGCCATCCTTGAGCATCATCCCAAATGGGACGTGCTGTAGATTTTTGGCCCAAGCATAGCCCATTTTTTCGATGACTTGAAAAAGTTGTTTAAAATGGAGGGATTGCTCATTGCCAACAACGTAGAAAATCTTTTCTGGCTGGTAATGCTGTTGGCGATACAGGGCAGCAGCTAAATCGCGTGTCGCATAAAGCGTGGCTCCATCTGTTTTCGTCATTAAGCATGGGGGCATTTCCTCCATCTCCACAACATACGCCCCATCTGATTCCACTAGGAGCCCTTTTTCTTGTAGTTCTGTCACAACAGGCATCATTTTGTCATTGTAAAAGGCTTCTCCTGTAAAAGCATCAAAGTGAATTCCTAGCAACTCGTATATTGATTGAAATTCTACTAATGATACATCTCGGAACCATTGCCATAATGCCAGTGCCTCTGCATCGCCATCCTCCAACGCTTTAAAGGCGGCACGTGCCTGTTCAATCAGTGCTGGGTCTTGCTCTGCCTCTTCATGAAACTGCACATAAATCTTTAATAGCTCCTCAATTGGTGACGCTGTAATGGCTTGCTTATCACCCCAATATTGATAAGCCACAATAAGCTTACCGAACTGTGTACCCCAGTCCCCTAAATGATTGATGCGAATCGCTTGATAACCATTTTTTTCTGCCATATTGGCTAAAGCATTCCCAATGACTGTTGAACGTAAATGCCCCATCGAGAATGGCTTCGCAATATTAGGAGATGAAAAATCTAGGACGACAGCTCCCATCCCCGTTTGATTAGTTCCATATGATTGTTTTGCTTGCATGATGTTGCTTAGCACTTGTTGCGTCACTTTTTGTTGATCTAGAAAAATATTGACATAGCCTCCAACAGCTTGCACACGCTGGATATTGTCATTGTTTAATTGACTTGCTATATCCGCTGCAATAGTTTGTGGTGACTTTTTCCATCTTTTTGCTAAGGTAAAACAAGGAAATGCCACGTCCCCTAGCTCCGAGCTTTTTGGTTTTTCTAATAATGACGCAATATCATCTGCTGTTAATTGATGATTTACTACTTCTGCCATACTTTCAGCGATTTGTTTATTCATCTTGATCCTCCTCCTGTCCAAATAAAAAAGCCCCCGTCTCTAAAATTAGAGACGAGAGCATTATAATCCCGTGGTACCACTCTAGTTGCCATTTAATATGACCACTTTCCATTGTTAACGAGGTGACGCCCCGCTATTCTCTACTACTTGTTCGAGAATCTTCTCCAAAGTGCGCTTCATTCATGGGTTCTGCATTAGGCTCACACCAACCCTAACTCGCTTGCCAGTTGTCCATCAATTACTCTCTTCTTCATCGAATTTTTCTATGATTTTGACATATATTACAGGACTTCCTTATTGGCGTCAACCATTTTTTAAATATAATGTTGGTACTTAGCAATTGACATATCGAGATAATTCGATATATTATTGCGGTATGGAACCAATTGAAATTTTCAAAGCGTTATCAAACGAGACTAGGCTAAACATCTTACAGTGGCTGAAGGAACCTGAGAAACATTTCCCAAAAGTGAGTATCGAAGGAGGCGTATGTGTTGGTGATATTCAGGAGAAAGCTCAAACTTCTCAATCAACCGTTTCTCACTACTTAAATATGATGCAAAAGGCTGGACTTCTCGAATCTTTTCGTCATGGTCAATGGACATATTATAAATTAAAAGAAGAAACGATTCATCAAATTGCCTCGTTTCTTGTATCAGATACCCAAAATGATTAAAATTGGGTTTCTGTTTAAAATGCCATATCGATTATTCACGATAAATAGATACGCTATAGACATTTGCACAATACATCGAAATTTCTCGATATATTGATATAAAGGAGTGATGTTTTTTGATTATGAATAAAGAAAATGCATTTAGCAATAAACATAAAATTTTAGCCTTCACATTAACCTTATTAACGTTTGTCATGGGAACAAGTGAATTTGTTATTGTAGGATTATTAACGGAGGTCTCTACAGATTTAAGTATACCAATTGCCACAGCTGGTTCCTTGATTTCTGGATTTGCTATCGCCTATGCGATTGGTACACCCATCTTAACCGGTTTTGTTAGTAGATTTGCAAAATATCCACTCATGTTAGTATTGATTTCCCTCTTTATACTTGGAAATATTGTAAGTGCCCTCTCTAGTTCCTATGGTATTTTAATAACTTCCAGAGTTGTTACGGCTGTTGTCAGCGGCGTACTTACAGCATTAGCCATGTCCATAGCGAATGATAGTATGCCAAAAGAAAAAAGATCCTCTATCATTGCTTTCATATTTGCGGGCTTTACCATTGCCAACGTCATGGGTGTACCTCTAGGAACAATGGTTGGACAATGGAGTAATTGGCACATGACATTTTGGTTAACGGCAGCTTTAGGCGGGATTGCCTTTATCATCAGCATGTTTGTGCTACCTCGAAATATCAAAGCAACAAAAAGTTCACTATCAGAGCAATTAAGTTTATTTAAGCAACCTAAAATCATTCTAGCATTCTTCATTCCTGTTTTTACGATTGCTGGAACATACACAATCTATACTTTTATTACGCCCATTTTACAACAAAAACTTGGTATTGAAACGAAATACATAGGTATTGTTCTCTTAATCTATGGCTTCTTTTCAATCTTTAGTAATCTTTTAGCTGGCAAGATTGCTCAGCATAACGGTTTAGGTAGATTGCGCTATACGTTCATTATTCAGGCCATTATCTTATTTACTCTGTATTTTACGATGTCCTCTATGTGGTTAGGGCTACTGACTATTATGTTAATGGCTGTCATGCTATATGCTGTTAATGCAACTGTCCAACTCTACTTCATGGATTTAGCTGAAAGATATTCTCCCTCTGCAAAAGACTTTGCATCCTCATTAACCCCTGTTGCTGTTAATGTGGGGATTGCATTAGGTTCTGCAATAGGAGGATTTGTCGTAGCTTCTGGCAGTCTAGACAAACTTTCGTGGGCTGGTGGAATCTTAGCGCTCATAGCCTCAGTGTTAACATTCATGAGCTATAGATTAAATCAAAAGGATCAAATTTAATACTTCCGTTTAACACTATATGTAAAGGTTGCTTGAAACAAAAGGAGATCTCTGACTGAGTGAGGCTGCCCATAGTGGAAATCAACGGCTTTATATTATTGTAAAATAAAAAAACTGTAGGCAAACGCTCAAATTTTTCGAGCTTGTCTACAGTCTGAAACATTCCTCAAGAAGAGGAATGCTTCTTTTCTACATAATGAATGACATCAGCCATGATGGCGTACATCTCTTTTAATTTTAATTTCTTATTGTCTGAAATTTTCTTTGCTACTTTTTCAGTGACAATTCCTTTTTCCTTTAATGTATCCCAGCTAGTCGCATTGGATTCACCAATGAGGACGTCAGCCAAATATTGAGCCATCTCATCACGTTCAATGGCTTCTTCGCCATTATTATAAACTTTATTGATGACAATTTCGAGCTGATCACTCATACCTGCTGCACTTTCTCCACCAGCTCGTAGCATACTCTCTTTTAACATTTTAGCAAACTTTATTTTTGTCGCCTGGCTGTCCACTTTTAAATCATTATCATAACCACCCACCACTAGGCCATAGTTAATGAGTGTTTGAATAGCTTCATCATACCATTTCCCTTGATATGGGTACTCCATAGAAAATGAATCAACATATGCTCCCTGTTTGTCGAGCTGTTTTCTTAACGTAGCAATTAACTGTTTATCCTTGCTCATATCTCTAAAGGTTACATCCTCTTTCATGACTAGTGCAGCCGCAGTCCCAGCCGCTTCACCTGTCACCATCCCTGTCGGAACAATGCGCGCACTACCTGCCGCCAGTGATGAATACCCTGCAGAGCGTCCAACCACCAATAAGCCATCAATGTCCTTCGGTACTAATGAACGGAAAGGAATAGCATACTGCTTTGGCGCTGCAATGACATACCCATAATCATGCGGCGTTTGTGCTTGCACATCGACTGGATAAGAAGCAATCCCAATGCTATCCCATTGGTCACTATTTTTCCACAGGTCAGCCATCGTTAATTGATATTCCGCCCAAATATGTCTCGTTTCTCTTACATAAAGTTCCTCTGGATAGCTAATAATTTCAGCCTTTTCAAACCCTGGAAAATTCGCTTGTAAATATTCTAGAATGTGTAACGTTTCTTTCTTTCCTGCGACAATAGCAGCTTGTTTCGAATTGTCATTTAAGCCATCAATACCAAAAATCTGTAATGCATTAATAAAATATTCATCATCTACACGAGCTAAGTTTAACCCTCTTAATCGTGTACCCTCTTGCAAAGGCTTGTATTCATCATGGAGCTTTGTAAAGCCCCACATCACGGTATGATTCAAATTAGCACCGCCAAACACATCGGATTTAGCCGCTTTTTTTACTTCATCCCAATCGACATTTTTCAAATGCAACATTAATGTCACAGCCATGCGTTTATCTTTTATGCCAATATCTTCTCCTCCCACAAAGAAAGGAACGTTGGACATGGCCGCAAAATCAGCATCCTGCGTGGCATCTATAAATGATTTCCCTGTCACTACATATGTACCGTACTCATTTTTTAATTCCACTGACGTTAATTGTTGTTGATGAACATTCGCTTTCACGACCTCGGTTTGCACCGACAAGGTTAAATTAGGTTCTTCATCGATCAGTTTTTTAAAGGCAGCCTTAGCACCAACAATGCCAAACGCATCTTTCCCTGTCACCAGCTCATGCCATTCCTTAAAAATACCTTCACTAATTGAGTTGTTACGACCATCACGCGGAATATCAAGGAAATTCAACATTCCGTATGTAAATAATCCACCTAACTCTTGTCGTTTTTCTACCAATAAAGTTTTAGCACCATTTCGTGCCGCAGCCACTGCCGCAGCTACTCCCTCAGGTTCACCACCAATAACAATGACATCATACTCTGTCTCTATATTTTTGATTGGCTCTGGCTTTTTATACTCATCCACTAATTTATTGTATGCCATAGAGTTCGTCATTTCTTTTATAAAATAGTAGCTTCCAAACCCAAGTAAAACTACTATTACACAAGTGGCTGTCCATAATAAGCCCTTACCCATAAAGTACCTCCGATAACTAATATTTCCACAAACATGTTTATTTTATCATCATTTCCGCCTCTTGGAAGAGCTGAATGTCCTATTTTCTGTGCATCCATATGAAAGCATGTCTGTAAAGCTAACTAAAACGCCTCATCTACGGAATTCTTTGGTTTGAAAGGATTCACCTAAACTCATGAATGTAATCATTTTTTGAGGATTGGATGTTTTTTGTCCATCTGTTAGACAATGCTAGTTGCGAAAACTAGGATGATTGAAAGGAACGATCGGCTAGCAATCAAATCGGGGATGACGTGCCTACACACCAGTGATGATCAGGACGTTGTTTCCTTGAATGTAAACAATCAGCATTATTTTAGTTGATAGCTTTGTGAAGAAGCAAACAATATCCATGTGGTAAATGATGTCATTTTTCTATTCTTTTGCAAAAACAGTTAATCACACTACAATGTAGACGTCTCATCCTAAAAGAAAGTTACAGCAAGAAAAATTTTAAAAATGTATCTTTATTCAGTTTTTGTTTAACAAAAACTATTGAAAGAACGCCAAACCTTGATTTAATAATGTTTATAGACTATGGAACATATTTCATGCTATACTAGAGCCATTGTGAAAAAAGGAGGAACTTGCATGATTCAAGTTAGTAATGTAGGTCTTCGCTATGGCGATCGTAAACTATTTGAAGACGTAAATATAAAATTCACACCAGGAAATTGCTACGGTTTAATTGGGGCAAATGGTGCTGGTAAATCAACATTTTTAAAAATCCTTTCTGGTGAAATTGAAGCCCAAGAAGGTAACGTATCCATGGGCAAGGACGAACGTTTATCTGTCCTAAAACAAAACCACTTTGAATACGATGAGCATACAGTGCTCGACACAGTTATTATGGGGAATAAACGCCTCTATGACGTAAAAACAGAAAAAGACGCTATCTATGCGAAGGAAGACTTCTCAGATGAAGATGGCATGCGTGCAGCTGAGCTAGAAGGTGAATTTGCCGAGCTAAACGGTTGGGAAGCTGAATCAGAAGCTGCAACATTATTAAACGGTTTAGGTATCTCAGATGATCTTCATTACATGCTAATGGGCGATCTTGAAGGTTCTGACAAAGTCAAAGTTTTACTTGCACAGGCACTATTTGGTCAGCCTGATGTCCTTTTACTCGATGAGCCTACCAACCACCTTGACTTAAAGGCGATTCAATGGTTAGAGGAATTCCTGATTAACTTTGAAAATACAGTCATCGTAGTATCCCATGACCGTCACTTCTTAAACAAAGTATGTACACATATTGCGGATTTGGACTTCTCTAAAATCCAATTATACGTAGGTAACTATGATTTTTGGTATGAATCTTCTCAATTAGCGCAAAAAATGGCGCAAGATCAAAATTCGAAAAAAGAAGAAAAAATTAAAGAATTACAAGCGTTTATCGCACGCTTCTCTGCGAATGCTTCTAAATCAAAACAAGCAACATCTCGTAAAAAAATGCTGGATAAAATTGAGCTCGATGATATTAAGCCATCAAGCCGTAAATATCCATTTATCAACTTCCAAATCGGTCGTGAAATCGGTAATGATGTACTGACAGTAGAAGATTTGACAGCAAGTCATGAAGGCGCAACATTATTCAAAGACATTCGCTTCTCTATGAACAAAGAAGACAAAATCGTTTTACTTGGTAGCCCAATGGCGAAAACAGCCCTTCTTGATATCTTAATGGAAGAAAAAGAAGCAGATGCTGGATCATTTAAATGGGGTGTCACAACATCTCAAAGCTACTTCGAAAACGATCATGACAAGTACTTTGAAGGTTCTGAGAAAACATTAGTGGAATGGCTACGTCAATATTCTCCAGACGATGAAACAGAAAGCTTCCTACGTGGATTCTTAGGACGTATGCTATTCTCTGGTGAAGAAGTGAAAAAATCCCCTGCTGTTCTATCAGGAGGCGAAAAAGTTCGTTGTATGTTATCAAAAATGATGCTTGCGACAGCAAACGTGATTTTACTTGATGAACCAACGAACCACCTTGACCTTGAATCCATTCAAGCACTGAACGAAGGCTTAATTCGTTTCAAAGGTGCCATGATTTTCACATCACATGACCATCAGTTTATCCAAACAATCGCCAACCGTGTCATCGAAATCCGTGAAGACGGCTCAATTTTAGATAAACAATTAACATATGATGAATTCTTAGAGTGGAAAGACAGCCAAGGCTTAAGCTAATTTCCACCAAAAATCCTCTACCAGCATTAGGTAGAGGATTTTTTTGTGTAGCGGATGCTGTCATAATTTATAGAATGCTATTAAGATACAAAAGATGATTTAGGAGGGGCAAAATTGCAATTATTTCGGATGTCCACGGAAATAAAACAGCATTAGAGGCAGTGGTAAAGGACATTTGATTAAGAAAGATTGAAAGAATTTTTTGTCTAGATGATAATAACTAGTTTTGATCGAAACCTTGAAAAGCCCTGATACAACCACTCCCCCACGACATAGAGATTTGCTTGTCCTGCTGATAATTCTCTACCTTTTCCAATTACCATAATATAGCTTTTGATTGATTTATTTATTATAAGAAAGGCTTATTGAAACGATTTCTTAGGAGGGGCAAAAATAAAAGAATGGTAAGAAGCTGGATGCTCCTACCATTCTTTTCATCCACGATTACTCGATTTTTATTCCTCCACCTTTTTAAACGCTAGTACGGCATTATGACCTCCAAAGCCAAAACCATTGGATAACGCAATATTGACAGGTTGTTGCAGTGCCTTGTTCGGCACATAGTTTAAATCACACTCTGGATCTGGTGTTTCGTAATTAATGGTTGGCGGAATGATGCCTTCCATTATACTTTTCAATGTAACAATGGCTTCGATGCCCCCAGCCGCTCCAAAGAGATGCCCTGTCATCGATTTTGTAGAGCTCACCTTTAAGTGATAGGCATGTTCGCCAAAGACACTTTTAATTGCCTTTGTTTCGGATTTATCGCCCTCTGGTGTACTAGTACCATGCGCATTAATGTAATCGACAGTCGATACATCTATATCGCCCATTTTTAAGGCTAATTTCATCGCATTGGCAGCGCCCGTATAATCAGGTGCTGTAATGTGGTAAGCATCTGTTGTGACACCATAGCCTACAATCTCACCAAGAATCGTTGCGCCCCTTTGTTTGGCATGTTCATATTCCTCTAAGAATACGATGCCAGCTCCTTCTGACATGACAAAGCCATCTCGCTCACTGTCGAAGGGACGGCTTGCTTTTGCTGGCTCATCATTTCTGGTAGACATTGCTTTCATTCGTGAGAAACCTGCAAAGCTAAGTGGATTGATGGGCGCCTCTGCTCCACCTGCTAAAATGCCATCCGCATAGCCATGTCGTATAGCTAAGAAGGCTTCTCCAATCGCTTGGTTTCCTGTTGCACAGGCTGAGACAGGTGAAAAGCTTGGCCCTTTAAAGCCTGTTTGTATCGCTAGTATTCCCGCGGCCATATTGCTAATCATCATTGGCACCATGAATGGGGACACCCTTCTAGGCCCATTATCGAGCATTGCCTGATGATTCTCTAAAATCGTCTCAATACCACCAATGCCTGAGCCAACATAAACACCTAGACGCTCCTTATCGATCTGCTCCATATTTAAATTGGCTTGCTCTAAAGCTTGTTGAGAAGCGGCAACTGCATATTGCACAAATAAATCATACTTACTGATTTCTTTTTTATCCATATACTGTGTTGCGTCAAAATCCGTAATCGTCCCTGCAATTTGCGTATTAATACCGCTGAATTGCTCTCCTTGAATTTTTTGAATTCCTGATTTCCCAGTTTTTATATTCTCCCATAGGGCTGAAACTGTATTCCCTAATGGAGATATAACACCATATCCAGTCACAACGACTCTTCGTACCATGCACATCTCTCCTTCTTATTTAGAAAATTATTTTAATAACGCCTTTAATTGCTCCAGCATTTTTACAAAAAACGCTTCTCCTAAAACGCGTTTATATTGTAACGCACCCTTTGTACTAGAAATAAGCAATATGGCTAGAGACTCTAAATCATCCGTCGCTTGGAGTGCACCCTGTTGTTTGGCTTCCTTCAATAGGGCTATAAAAACATCGATTTCCATTTGACTAAGCTGTTGTAGCTTGTCTTGCATCCGTTGTGGTAATTCTTGATAATCTGCCTGTAAAGCTGAAATAGGACAAACACCCTCTTTTTCTAGGCATTTTACTCGTTGCAAAATAAAAGCAAAAGGTTTTTCCTCCACTGGTATAGCGGAATCTTGAATCGTTTTATACGTCCCTTCTAGCCCTTGTTGAATCCTTTCGCAAACCGCAACCCCTAAGTCTCCTTTCTTTTCAAAATGATAATGAATACTTGCCTTCGTAACGCCAAGCTCTTTAGCTAAATGGTCATAACTAAATGATGTGAAACCTTTTTCCTGAATATGCTTCAATGATAATTCTATAATTTGCGTTTTTCTATTTGTCATGGTTTTATACTAACTTACTAGTAGGTAAGTGTCAATTTTTAGAAATACAGCAGATAAATGATTTATCTGCCGCTTGAATAATTATTGCATTTCTTTTGTTGGTCCCATCACACCAGGTACTGGTAAACCAGCTTGACGTAGCAGAACCGTCATTTGTCCACGATGATGTGTTTGATGGTCGATCAATACACGTAATAAAGCCCCTTTTGGCATTGGCGCTGTAAAGCCATTGACTACCTCTAGTAAATCTTCGTTAGAAAGCTTTGCCACTTCCTCTTTAATACCGTTGGCAATATTTTCATAGGCTGTCACAATGTCAGCAGCTGTCGTTGGTACGGGATCTTCTTGTCGAATCGTTGGCACCTTTAAGCCTGCCAGATAACTAAAATAGCCTGCAGCCCCAACTAAATGCCAGCCTAGCCAGCCAAGTGTACTGTGGCCCTCCACAATATTTTGATTTAGCTTATCATCTGTTAGAGCCTGTAATACTTGCAGTGTTCCTTTAGATGCATTCGACCATTCCTGTAAAAAATCATCAATTTGTCTATACATATCTTTGCCCCCCACTCTTCAACTTCATTTCTATCATAGTTAATTTTCCCATGGGAGACAAGTTTCTGTTTATAGTTTACATAATATAATTATTTATATTAACCTCATATCACTCGTATAACGTCTCGCATTCACGTATAATGAAAGAAAATAGCGAAGGAGTATGCCTATGAGACACTTTGTCCTAGTATTTTCTCTTGCATTTTTACTCACTGGTTGTAATGAAGAAGGAAAAGTAGAGCCCACGCCAACTGCGGAGGACAAACAGCCTGTTGAGCAGAAACAAACATCGCTTCTCTCCTATTTTCCAGCTGATGGGTCTACGGCCTATTTTCAAGGAGAAGGAAATGAGTTTGCTAGCTTCACACTGCGTACAACCTATCTCGATCCACAGCATATTGCACAAATAGAGGATAATGGTGGTGTGACTCTCTTAAAAATCTATCGCATAACGGATACAAATATTGATCTTGTCTATCGGGAACCAGTTGACAGCAATCCAAGTTTGCCAAGTGCAGCAGAGGCAGCTTCTTATCCTGTACTGGAAACAATTCTTCAAAAGCCATTACAAGTTGGGACAAGTTTTCAAGGCTGGACCATTCAATCAACGACCGCCACTGTTGATACAGGAACAAACATTTATCAAGATGTGATCCAGCTAACCCGCTCTAAAGATCAAATGACGACGACCAAATATTTTGTGAAAGATATAGGCCTAATTCGCATAGAGGATACGATGGAGACAGATCAAGATGAACCATTTGTTGTAACATCCACCTTGCAAAAAATAGAATAGTTTGATGATAACAGGCGTCCAGCTTGGGCACCTGTTATTTTAGCTTAGGGGGTCTTATATGAGTGACATACATAATGCAACATCCAAGCAAGAAGAATTGACGGAAGAAGAATTCATTGAGCTCGTACTCGAAGAACAACAAAAAGCATTAGCACGAGAACGAGAAGAACGGCTTCATGGAAAAAAGCCCAAAAAACAAAAACCTCTTGTGCGTTGGATGGTGTGGGGCATGGCAATGGTCCTATTTTTCAATACATTCGCCTTAGTTTTTCAAATTTATTCCATTCCAGCGATTGAATTCATCAAAGTTTCAACCCGACTCTCGGCACAAGAGGATATACAAACCTATAAAAAGGCAGTCGTTGAAATCTCGACTGGCTCTAGCAAAGGCACTGGTTTTGCCATTTCTCCTGACGGGCTTATTGTCACCAATGCCCACGTAGTAGAAGATGCCACTTCATTATCTGTTGTATTTCCAGACGAGGGATTGATGGAGGCAACGTTAATCGAAAGTTATCCAGCAGTAGATTTAGCTCTAGTACAAGTGGAGGCCGAGCAACTCCCCTATCTCCCACTAGCAGAAGATCCACCTTTTTCTGCGGATGAACATATTTATTTTATTGGTAACCCTCTCGCCTTTACAGGTATTGCGAATGAAGGGACACTACTAGAATCCATTCAATTAGAGGATTGGCAGGAGCCCGTTATGATGCTGAAAGCCCCGGTTTATCGGGGGAATAGTGGTAGCCCTGTAATCGACCAACAGGGGAAGGTCATTGGCATTATCTTTGCGACGATGAAACATGAGCCGATTGGTCGTGTCGGCCTGTTCGTACCCGTTCAACAGCTCCATCATTTATTAGAAGCGCAACATAAAAAATGAACCTGTGGTAAGCAGGTTCATTTTTTGGGGGAATAGAGTTTACATAATATTATTATTTATCCTTACTTTCTTGCTTCACAAACTGAGCGATTGGTGATTTCACAGGGATCTTACTGACTACCTCATCACTCACTTCTGCAACTTTTTGTAGCACATGTAACAGCTTATCGTCCCCTGTCCAATGCTTTTCCACTACTTCCGGCCCCAATTTATTAATGATCGTATTGATCACAAAAGTCGCCAGCACCACATCATCTAAGTAGCCACCAAAGCCTAATAATCCCTCTGGCATCAGATCAATCGGCAGCACAAAATACGCAATAGAAGCCCCTATTAAAGCTCGACTTTTCTTATCTACACCCGCATCGGTTACTGTTTTAATTAATAAATGAAATAAATCAGGCACAAACATTAAATAAGGCGTAAATTTATTCTTTTTCCCCTTCTTCGATCCAAGAAAAGCTACTAATTTCATACGCAACTTCTGATAAAAATCTTGCTGCTCCTGTTCCTCAGGCAATTTTTCTACATTCTGCAAATCCATCTACCTCCTTCATTATTACAAACAATCTAGAATTTTTTCCATGGTATTCGCTACTATTAAGTGCAGTCTTTTCTCTACTTAGCACGGTTGCCCTTCAATTTTGCAGGCTATCCTTCGCTTTGTGTGGTCTATCCGCTACTTTCATAAAGCTATCCTTCGCTTTACGCAGTCTATCCGCTACTTTTGCTATTCTATCCACCGCTTTGCTCAGTTGCCCTCCAATTTTGCGAGCTATCCTTTACTTTGAAGATTCTATCCACTACTTTCATAAAGCTATCCTTCGCTTTACGCAGTCTATCCGCTACTTTTGCTATCCTATCCACCGCTTTGCTCAGTTGCACTCCAATTTTGCGGGCTATCCTTCATTTTACAGATTCTATCCACTACTTTCATAAAGCTATCCTTCGCTTTACGCAGTCTATCCGCTACTTTTGCTATTCTATCCACCGCTTTGCTCGGATGCTCTCCATTTTTGCAGCTATCCTTCGCTTTGCTCATTCTATCCACTACTTTCATAAAGCTATCCTTCGCTTTACGCAGTCTATCCGCTACTTTTGCTATCCTATCCACCGCTTTGCTCAGATGCTCTCCAATTTTGCGGGCTATCCTTCACTTTGCTCATTCTATCCACTACTCTATATATAACCTAAATAATGATTTGTAATCCCTTAAACTTTTAAATGCTACAAAAAAAGACACCCTATTTGCATAGGATGTCTGGGTTTAACGAAAGTATTTTTTAATTACTGAGAATTAAAGTTTAGTTACGTTAGCAGCTTGTGGTCCGCGGTTGCCATCTACAACTTCGAATTCCACTTTTTGACCTTCGTCAAGTGTTTTGAAACCTTCGCCTTGGATAGCTGAGAAGTGTACGAATACGTCGTTTTCACCTTCAACTTCGATGAATCCAAAACCTTTTTCTGAGTTAAACCATTTTACTGTACCTTGTTTCATTTAAGAAAACCTCCAAAAAATAAAAGTGAACAATATGTAATTTCTTCAAGGAATGAAAAAAATTCACATATTACAAAGAGTACCGAACTAACGCGATCACTTTTTGTAATATGTGAATTCATGTTTCCGGTGAAGCAATTAAATTGTTAACCTAAGTATAACCGCCATTCATAATTTTGTCAAATAAAGAAATTGTTTTTTTACTTTATTTCAAAATCTTTTTACAACTCTCCGATTTTACAAGCAATAATGCCATGATAAACTTGTGCATCGTCATCACAAGCCTCACAATAGAAGCTTTCGTCATCAGACCAAAAAGCCCAATACTGCCCTTCTTTCGTCATTTCATTGTCATAAGAGGAACGAAAGTGTGCTAATTTTTGCTGTAATGCACTTTCAAAAAGCTCCTTCGTTTCAAATGTATCTTGTGTTTGAATAAAAGCTTCCCAGCCTTCAAATTTCCACCAAGGCTCGTAGTCCGCTTTCATGTAAATAATTGTATACATATTTGCCCATTCCTTGCTGTCATTAGATAATTTCATTTTAGCAAACACATCTGAAATGTCTATTAAAACCACCTGAATTATGCTATTATTACCTTATTATACATACTTTTTGGGAGGAATTTTTATGTTTTCAAGTATTCGACCTAAAGCAGAGTTAGAAGAGCTTCTAAAACGTGGTACGGATTTGCATGCAACAGGCCGATTCCATCAAACACTGGCATTCAACCATTTTCATTCACAGGATGAGGAGCATTTGAGGACACTCTATCAAAAGCTAAAAGATATTACCCCCTCCATGAATGCCATTTTTCATCATTATTTAAGCGAGATATCCCCTACCTCTCAATTAACCATTAGTGAAGAAAATATCAATCAATACTTAACACAATTTTTCTTAGCAACACGTGATGATAATTATGTAGACGAAACTGTCAAATTTTTCAATCTATTTCGCAAGCATCAATATGAGCCTGGTAAACTAATTGTCGTATTTAATCAATTCGCATTCTATATTACGACATATATTTTACACAATTTTGGTATCAAGCCGAATAAGGCATTTCAATTTATGAAATCATTCCAATCCGCTGTCAATGTCGATCAAGAATTATTAGTGGAAGTCTTGACGGAACGCATTATTGAAAATGTAGTGGGCGAAGTATCCTCTTTAATGGATGTTAATGCCAAAATTATGTACATGAAAGATTTGATCTTTAGCTTAGATAAACAAAATGAGGAAATTCAATCCTCCACTGCTGCAACAGAACAGATTGCCGCTTCTATTAATGAGGTAGCGCGTATGTCTTCTCATATATCTGAGAAAACGACTGAATCTGTTGACCATGCAACGCAAGGGAAAAATGCGATTGAGCATGCCTTATCAGAAATTTTTAAAACGGAAGAAACGTTTACTTCTATCGTAGAATCATTTTCAGAATTGCAAAAGCGGGTAAATGATATTGAGCAGGTTGTCACGTTAATCAACCAAATTGCAGATCAGACGAATTTACTTGCTCTCAATGCCTCCATCGAAGCCGCACGTGCAGGTGAACATGGAAAAGGCTTTGCGGTCGTAGCACAAGAAGTACGAAAGCTAGCTGAAAACACGGTCTCTGCTCTAAGCGAAGTATCTGCGAATGTTCATCATTTAAAGAGTTATTCCAATGATGTGTCTCATTCCATTACAGAAACGACAGCCATCATTAAAGAAGCTACTGTCGAGGCAAAAGATTCATTACCATTATTAAATGCCATTGTGCATGCGATTGAAGGCATTAATTTAGATGTTACAAATACAGCAGCCATTTCACAACAACAAGCAGCTGCAATTGATGAAGTCTCTGCGAGAATGATTGAAATTTCAAGTTTGCAGGAAGATATTCGTGATTATAGCCATAATACATCCAGTGACATTCATTTATTAGGGAAAGAAATTAACCGTTTCCGTAATGATATTATTGCCAACAATAATGTGCAGCTTTCATCTATTGCTCTTTTACAATTATCGAAGGCTGATCATATTTTATGGAAATGGCGCATTTATAATATGTTCCTTGGCCTAGAAAAAGTGGAACCAAGCGATGTTTCTTCTCATCGAGATTGCCGACTTGGCAAATGGTACACAGCGCCACGGACAGTAGAACGTTTCGGCCATTTACAGGACTATCATGAGTTGGATGGCTATCATTTACGTGTCCATGAATCAGCGAAGCTTGCTGCAGAAGCCCATAAAGCTGGCCATATCGAGCAAGCCGATGTCCATTTAAAGGAAGTAGATGAGGCATCTAAGCATGTTCTTTATTATATTAATAACTTAATTGCTTATTTAGAAAAAGAACGTGTCATGCAATAAACGGAGAGGCTCATCCCTCTCCCCCATTAGCTAGGAGGTATTCCCTTGAACAAACGAGCAAGTATCAAATTTTTTGGTGATGTTTACGGCACAGGCTACCGTTTTTTCATCAAACAAAAAGCTATTGAATTAGGGTTAAAAGGCTACTGCCGATTGAATGACGCAGAGCAAATTGAAGTGGAAGTAGAAGGCTCTGAAAAAGCGCTTAATGAATTCCTCCTTTTTGTCCAAAAAGGCGTCAGCCCTCAAGCTGATTCCAATTCATTTTCATTAGAATTGTACGATGAGTTAAAAGGATACGTACGTATGGAGTCAGACATTGTTTAGTCTGGCTCTTTTTTTTGTACTGTTATACGGGACGTCAAAAAGAGTAAAGAAAGCATTCCCTTTTCGCCATACATTGATATGAAACATTCCCCAAAACTAGGAACATCTTTTCATTTGAGCGTTATTTAATGTTCGTAATAGTCAACAACATACTAATCATATATTCCCCATTCAAATAAAAAATAATGACTATCAGATTTTCCAAATATATAATCATATGTATGTCCCTTTTTTATTTGAATAATTTCGACATTATTCAATCTAGTTAAAAGTTCTTTTACAATGGCCTCTTGAGCATTAAGGTATGCTAACTCATTTTTAAATCTACTGATAAAATCATCTTTGTTCACTAACTCCATATAACTGTATTTTTTGGGGTAATACTCATTAATCCAGCCCATTTCTAACGCCGTTATCCATTGTTCATCTGAAGGGTCTGGGTCATCATTAACTTCCCACTCCTCTCCATCAAACAATTCCTTTTTAAAGATCGCTGAAAATGCCTCTTGAATAGTATCAAATTGACTTTTTTCTGCAAATATTACATCGACTTGCATAACATAGTTATCTCTAAATTCATATACATCAAATGATAAATTCGATAACCTTACATTAGCAATTTGTCTCGCAAATAAATTGTGATCATCAAGCAACTCTTGAATATCTTTCTTCATCAAATAATCTCCATACCTTTCTTCCTACTTCTATTAAATTAATACTACACCGCATTATTGTAAGAACTATAAAAGGCAACAAAAAGCCACGTTCAGACTTCTGACGATTATTTAATTTTTATTTTTTGAATCGTCGCAACATAGATAGATGCTTCATTGATTTTCACATATTGATTTTTGGATTCCTTCAAATATCCCTCTTTGCATAAATACGCTTTTAGCTTTGATTTTTTCTCAAAGATCTTTTCTATCACCTTTTGCTCCCATACTTGTTCATCTATATTTTTAGTAATCGACATCATATAAATTTTTGTCATGCTCTTTCCCCCTTTAACTATTTTACGAATTTATTTGGGTAAAGTTTCAATTAAAAAAAGACGTGCCCTTGAGCTAAGACCTATCATTTTGTTCCCATTCATAATGTTTTTGGGGTTGGGTCATCCTATTTATGAATGGATGCTACTGTTTTAGTTAACGCTTGAATGGTTATTAGTACTGATATGGGGAGATGACCGTTGAATCGCTCATGCCAATGCCACAATCGTTCATTAGGAGGACAAAATCGACGCATTTGGAGAAACAATTCACTTATTCTATGTATTATCATTGAGAAAGTTAACAAATAGCAGTAAAATTTATGTAAGGGATCATTTTTCAATGAAACTTTATGTCGATTATTTCGTATAAGAAGATAGACATATTGAAAAGCAAGGAGGATGAAACAATGCTTAGTGTCGGACAGTTTTTTTCTAGACATTCTGCCAGCTTTCTTATTTCGCTTACGACCGTTTCTATCGCAGCAATTGCGGCAAATCCTGGATTCTTCCTTGGTGGTTTACTGTTTGCGGGTTCCTATGCGACGAGTACAGCGTTGCTGAAACATAGACAAAAAAAGAAAGTCATGCAAATAGCAGGTATTACAAAAGAAGAATTCAAGCATATTGAAACACAATTATCAGCAGCTAATAAGCATATTCAAACATTAAGTCAAAACTATTTACGCGTACGTTCTGTATCTGCGTTTAAACAATTACTTGAAATGACGCGTATTTCTAAAAATATCGTCAAAATTGTGAAGACAGACCCACGAAAATTTTATAATGTAGAGCCCTTTTTCTATGCACACTTACCTTCTGCTGTGGAATTAACGGATAAGTATACAATGCTTTCGAAGCAGCCTGTGAAGGATAAAGAAATTCAATTAACATTATCAAAAACACGTGAAACGCTAACTGATTTAAATGATACGATTCAAATTGATTTAAAGGACGCGCTTGCTAATGATATTGATACCCTACAAATGGAGATTGAATTTGCAAATCGTTCCAATCTTAGACGTAGAGAACAATTGGATTGGCGAGGGGACGATAAATGACAGCAAATGAACACGCATTTCAACTGAATACCATACCAGGGCTTTCTCCACTGGTCCAATCCTATTTAGAAACAACTCCACAAAATGAGGCGATGGCGACTTATGAAACGCTATCGCCTCTTGCACAAAGTCGTGCCTTACTTTATGCTAGTCAAATTGATTTGACAGATTTTGAATCATTGCTGTCCCTTGGGCAAGATTCACAGCGAGCTCTGTCTCAATTTGCTGATCGCATGCTTGCGCAAGTGAAGCAAAAGGACGTCTCAAAAATCGGTCAAATGCTTGATTCCTTAATGCACACGTTAGATCGAATAGACCCGACGGCTTTAGAACCAAAGAAACAAACCTTTTTCAAAAAAATCTTTGGAAAAACAGAGCCGACTGTGAAGCAAACATTAACAGAATTTGAGCGTATTAGTATTCAGGTGGAACGTATTGGCGTTCAGCTAGAGCGTGCACAGCTTCAGTTGATCAAGGATGTCGAAAACTTAGAAGCGCTTTATGCTCATAATCGTGGATTTTTTGAGGAGCTGGCTACTGCTATTGCAGCAGGTCAAATGAAAAAACAGCAAGCCATTGAGGTTGAGTTACCCACACAAATAACGAGTGTTCAAGCAACGAAACAACCGCTTGCTATTCAGCAGCTCAATGACTTTGCCGCACAAATTGAAAGGTTGGATCAACGTATTTATGATTTACAAGTATCACAGCAAGTAGCGCTGCAAACGGCTCCTCAAATACGCATGATTCAACAGGCGAATCAAACGTTAGCGGAAAAAATTGAATTTTCGATTGTCACTTTGATTCCTCTTTGGAAAAATCAGCTGGCGATGATGCTTTCTATGCATATGGATCATCACTATGCACAGCTAGAAGAACGATTAGCTCAGGCACATGATCGCTTCTCTAGTCCATCGTTTGAACAACAGGTTTCGAAATTTAAAGAAACGCAGCGAGAACTGCAAACCGCGATTAAAGATGTGTTTGCCCTGCATACAGCAACTGAACAAGAAAAACAACAGCTACAAGATGTGGCAGGTGCCAGAGGCTATCAGCGCGATTAACAAAAAAGGGGTGGCTCAGCATATAATCTGAACCACCCTGTTTTATGTTATTCAAAATAATCTTTATAGTAGCCACCGACATTACCTGTATTATCGATGATAAAAATGAACTCTTCTGTTTCATTTTTTACTTCATATTCTTTCCCTACTGTTAATACATTGGACACTAAGTATTTTGATGCATTTGTATGTTTGCAAGTTATCGTTCGTAGTGTTGGCGCATCTTTCCATTTTAAATGTAACATATTCTCTCTACCTCTCTTTACTAGCCGAAGCTAATGTCTATTGCTTATTTTATAATATTTTTGGGCTTTTGTGGAGAAAAAAGAAAGACTATAGCTATTCTATCCAAAAAAAATGACTATTTGAGGTGTTATGATGAGTTTTGGTGGTGTACCGCAATGGTTTTTTATTATTGCTGTAGCATTTGCAATCTGCTTTGTTCTTTATGCAGAATGGAATTCTAGAAAATAAGTGAGTCCAATAAATCGGACTCACTTTTTCTATGCTTATTTTAATGTCCGCTTTAAAAATTCTTTTGTCCGTTCATGCTGAGGGTTTACTAATACTTGTGATGGCGGGCCTTCCTCGACAATGATGCCTTTATCCATAAAGACGACACGATCTGCCACCTCTTTGGCAAACTCCATCTCATGTGTCACGATTAACATTGTATTCCCCTCAGTGGCTAACTGTCGCATCACCTTTAATACCTCACCGACCATTTCTGGGTCTAATGCCGAAGTCGGTTCATCAAATAGCATGACATCTGGATTCATTGACAATGCTCGAGCGATAGCCACACGCTGCTTTTGCCCCCCTGAAAGCTGACGAGGCTTGGCGTTCACATATTGATCCATACCAACGATATTCAAATATTTAAGCGCCGTTTCTTCTGCTTCTTTCTTTGATCGCTTCAATACTTTGATTTGGCCCACTGTGCAATTGTTTAACACATTGTGATTGTTAAATAAATTGAATTGCTGGAATACCATTCCTAGATGTGTACGATATTCTTGAATATTGTGCTTATCATCTAAAATGTCTTCCCCTTTATAAATAATTTGACCACCACTTGGCGTTTCTAATAAATTGATGCAACGAAGTAATGTTGATTTACCAGAACCAGAAGAGCCAATTAAACAAACGACTTCGCCTTTTTCTACTTGGAAATTTACATCTTTTAACACTTGGTTACGTCCAAATGATTTACTTAAATGTTCAATCTTAATCACTGCCATTTGTGCGTCCCCCTATACAGCTTCTTTTTGTTCTTTTTGATAGGCATCAGGTCCATCTAGACGTTTTTCAACATAGAGAAGGATGCGAGATGCGGTAAATGTCATGATAAAATAAAGAATACATGCAACAAAGAATGATTCAAAATAACGGAAGTTGTTACCTGAAATTGATTTTGTTTGGAAGAATAATTCCGTTACCCCAATGACATTTAATACGGCTGTATCCTTAATATTCATAATTAATTGGTTACCTGTCGCTGGCAAGACATTGCGTGCTACTTGTGGTAAAACAACATGCAGCATGATTTGGAAGTGATTCATACCAATTGCCGACGCTGCCTCGTATTGACCATTATCAATCGAGACAATACCACCTCGAACAATTTCTGCCATATAGGCCCCTGTGTTAAGGGAAACGACTAAAATACCTGCTGTAATAAAATGCATATCGATACCAAATGCAATATCTAGTCCGTAGTAGACTACCATAGCCTGTACAATCATTGGTGTACCACGGAAAAATTCAACATAGCATGTCAGGATAAAATTAATAAGCTTTAAGCTATAAAATTTTAAACCTTTTTTACGAACTGGAATCGTATGCATAATTCCAATGAAAAATCCGATGAATGCACCAATAATTGTACTAATAATCGAAATCAGTAACGTATAATACGCACCTCGTAAAAACATTTGCCAGTTGTTTTCAATAATTGAAAGTATCCATTCAAGACTCATGATGTTCCTCCTAACAATGTCATGTTGCTTGCTTATTTCCTTCGTGTCCTAGCTATTTCTACTATTCTATGATTTGTTACGCTAGGACATTATCATTATGTAGAGAGGTTCTCATTTTGATAATGATGAAATGATCATGCACGGACCAGCAACTAGCCCGTGCCTTGTCATTATTGTGCTGCTGGTTGTTGAGAAATCGCTTCTTCCATAATCGCTTGACGATCGTCTTCCGAAATACCTTTTAGGATTTCGTTGATTTTTTCACGGTTTGCATCGTCTTTACGTAAGCCTACAGCAATCGAAGTATTGGAAAGATCCGTATCAAAGCCTTCTTCAAATGCGACATATGTGAACTTATCGTTGGCAGCAGCAGCGGAAATACCTTCTGGACGTTCTGCTACATAGCCATCAATTTTGCCAGCCTCTAAAGCGACACGCATTGCGGGGAAGCTTTCCATTGCTGTTTGTTTTTCTACACCGTTAATTTGATCAATAACGTTGTAGTTCGATGTATTTAATTGTGAAGTAATTTTAGCACCAGAGAAATCTTGAATCGATTTTGCATTTTCATACTTGCTACCTTTCTTAATAACCATAACGAAATCAGAAGTATAGTAGTTTTCTGTAAAATCAATCGTTTTCTTACGCTCTTCAGTTGGTGACATACCCGCGATAATCGCATCAATTTTGTTAGATTGTAGCGCTGGTACTAATCCGTCCCATTCCATTTTGACAATGACTAGCTCTTTGCCTAAGCCTTCAGCAATTTTTTTTGCCATTTGGACATCGTAGCCGCCTGCATACTCTGCATTATCAGCAATTTTCACTGCACCATTAGCATCACCTTGCTGTGTCCAGTTAAATGGTGGATAGCCAGCCTCCATTCCGATTCGGAATTCACCGCCACTTGCTTCCTTGTCAGCACCAGCATCACCTGAACCGCCATCCTTTTTGTCGCTAGTGCCACATCCAGCTAGCACAATTGCTGTCATGATAGAGATCATTACTAACAACCATTTTCTTTTCATAAAAAACTCCCCTTTTCTGTAAAAAAATAAGACAACTGTAATAAAAAAGACCTAAGTATATTGAACTTAGGTCTTACCTTGTATGACAGTTGCCCAAATCCTCACTATAATTTCCATTTTCCGAGATAGCACAACCTAGTAAATCTGGAAATCCATTTACTAGGACAGTCCTGCACTTATTCACTGCAGACCCAGCATAAAAGTACGAGCTCCTTTTATACTTCGGCGATATTTCCTTCTTCATTGCGTCTTCGCTTGCTTGAACTCAACAATGAACTAATAAATACCGCGCCTCTACCTCACTGGTAAACGTTAGTGAGGTTTGTTTATTTAATTGATATTTAGATACTACTATAAAACTAGTACACTCGTCAAGACAGTTTTAACATTTTTCTGACTAATGACAATATTAGGATATTGTTCGTTCTCTATTCATTTTAAATCGTTAAGCTTCTATCGATATTTCTGAAAATTAAAACAAATTTTTATTATAGAGTATGTGCTCTATGTGAGAAAAGTTGTGTTTATGTCTTTTTTGCTCCTCTAAACGATATAACATTAGTACTCTTTCAAACATAGAATCGATCAAAATCTTTCGTCATGCATAAAAAAACCCTGCTGAACATTGTTCGCAGGGTTGAATGGCATTATGAATTTAATAGTAAATCTTCAGGATTTTCGATTAATTCTTTAACTGTTTTTAAGAATCCTACAGAATCTTTTCCATCGATGATACGGTGATCGTAAGAAAGTGCTACATACATCATTGGACGGATTTGAACTTCACCATTTACTGCAACTGGACGGTTAACAATTGAGTGCATACCTAAAATACCAGCTTGCGTACCATTCATGATTGGAGTTGACATTAATGAACCGAATACACCACCATTTGTGATTGTGAATGATCCACCAGCCATGTCATTTAAGCCTAATTTTTTATCACGAGCTTTTGTCGCTAAGTTAGCGATATCTTTTTCGATTTCTGCAAAGTTTTTGCTGTTTGCATCGCGTACAACTGGTACAACTAAACCTTCTTCAGTTGATACAGCAATACCGATATCAAAGAAGTTATTTAAATGAATTTCATCGCCAGAGATTTGAGCGTTTACGTATGGGTATTTTTTTAGTGCCGCAACAACAGCTTTTGTGAAGAATGACATGAAACCAAGTTTGATGTCGTTTGCTTTTACAAACTCTTCTTGTTTACGTTTACGAAGTGCCATGATATTTGTCATGTCAATTTCGTTAAATGTTGTTAACATTGCTGTTGATTGTTTCACTTCTAATAAACGTTTAGCAATTGTTTGGCGACGACGGCTCATTTTTTCAACTGTTACACGGTCAGAATTAGCTGCTGGTGTAAATACTACTGGGCCACCTGAAGTTGCTACTGATGTAGGTGCTGCTACTGGTGCTACAGCTGGAGCTGTACCATGAGCTGCTACATCTTGTACACGTACACGTCCTTGTGGATCTACTGGAGATACTGCTGCAAGGTTGATACCTTTTTCACGAGCAAGACGACGTGCTGCTGGAGAGGCGATTACTCGCTCACCAGAAGTTTCTTCTACAACTGGAGCCGCTGCTACTGGTGCAGATGCTGCTTGTGGCGCTGCTGGAGCCGGAGCTGCTTCAGCTGGAGCCGCTGCAGGTGCAGGTGCTGCGCCTTCGCCTGCTTCTACTACTGCGATAACTTGACCAACTAGTACAGTATCGCCTTCTTCAGCTAAAATTTGTGTTAATACACCTGCTTCTTCAGAAATGATTTCAGCGTTTACTTTATCTGTTTCAAGTTCAACGATGAATTCACCTTTTTCAACGCGATCGCCCACTTTTTTTACCCACTGTGCGATACTACCTTCTGTAATCGATTCTGCTAATTCAGGGACTTTAATTTCAGCCACTTTCATTTCCTCCTTTGATTAACGTGCATGACGCACATAAAAGGGCTACTGCTTGAGGGCAAGTAGCCCGGTTTTTTCAAAAATTTATATGTGATTATTTAACCTTCACTGGCTCAGCAACTGCCGCTTCAATTAATGCTGCTTGTGCTGCTTTATGAGAATCTGCATCCCCTTCAGAAGTTGAGCTCATTGCAGGACGACCTACATAGCGAAGTTTTTTACCTTCTGAAAGTTCATATAATGTTTCTAATGCATAATTCCATGAGCCTTGGTTTTTAGGTTCTTCTTGTACCCAAACAATTTCTTTCACATTTGGATACTTAGCAATAATACCAGCAACTTGCTCTTTTGGGAATGGGTAAAGTTGTTCTACACGAATAATGTGTAAATGATCGAAGCCTTCTCCGTCTTTTACGCGATCCGCTAAGTCGATCATCACTTTACCAGTTCCTAAAACGATACGCTCTACAGCTTCTGGTTTAGCGCCTAAACCTGGTTGTTCAATCACTTCTTGGAATGAACCATTTGCTAATTGTTCAGCATTCGCCGCAGCTAATGGGTGACGTAATAGTGATTTTGGTGATACGACTACAAGTGGACGTACCCCTTCTGTACCTAATAACGCTGCTTGACGGCGTAATAAATGATAGTAGTTACCTGCGTTTGAACAGTTCGCTACAAACCAGTTGTTTTCAGCTGACATTTGTAAATAGCGTTCCATACGGCTTGAAGAGTGCTCTGGACCTTGACCTTCATAACCATGTGGTAAAAGGATCACTAATCCAGATTTTTGGCCCCATTTAGAGCGTGCCCCTGAAATAAAGTTATCAAACATCACTTGTGCCATGTTCGCAAAGTCACCGAATTGTGCTTCCCACACTGTTAAAACATGACTATTTTCTAGGTTGTAACCATACTCAAAGCCTACTACTCCCGCTTCAGTCAGTGGAGAGTTGTGTACTGAGAAGGATGCACTCGCACCAGAAATATGATGAAGCGGTGTGAAGACATTCCCATTGTTTTTATCGTGAAGTACTAAGTGACGTTGAGAGAATGTACCACGTTGAGCATCTTGACCTGTAAAACGTACTGGTGTGCCGTCTTGGATAATTGTCGCATATGCTAACGTTTCTGCATGGCCCCAGTCAATTTTTGCTGATGCATAGGCATCACGACGTTTTTCTAAAATTTTGCCAAGCTTTTTCTGTGGCTCGAAGTTTTCTTCAAACACTAAAAGCTCTTCATTGATTTTTTCTAAACGTTCCGCACCAACTGCTGTATCAATTTGTGGGAACTCTACTTTTAATTCTGCTGGCATTTCTAAATGCTGATGATCATCTTTATCTGCCATTTCTCTTACATGGTCATAGGCTGCTTGCATTTCTGCATAGATTGCTGTATCTAAGGCAGCTACATCTTCAGCAGATAGAAGACCTTCAGCCACTAATTGTGCTCCATATAAAGCACGCACTGTTTCATGTTTAGAAACCAATTTGTATGTTTCTGGGTTTGTCACAGTTGGGTCATCTGTTTCATTATGACCATGGCGACGGTAACCAACTAAGTCTACAATAATATCTTTGCCGAATTTTTGACGGTAGTTAGCAGCAAAACGACCCACTTGCGCTACTGCCTCTGGGCTATCTGCGTTGACATGGATTACTGGTACCTCGTAACCTTTTGCTGGGTCAGAAGAGTACACAGAAGAACGAGAATCATAATGCTCAGTTGTGAAACCGATCATATTGTTCGCGATAATGTGGATTGTACCACCTGTTGTAAAGCCTTCTGTTTTAGCAAAGTTTAAAACCTCAGTCACAATCCCTTGACCTGGGAATGCAGCATCACCGTGCACTAAAATACCTAAGCCTTTAGTACGGTCGTGTACCGCTTGGCCTGGTTTAGACGTATCATCTTGTGTTGCACGAGTAGCTCCAAGTACAACTGGATTGCCAACTTCTAAGTGAGATGGGTTGTAAGCCAATTTAACATTCATACCCGATTCACGGTTGTAAGAAGCACCCATATGGTATTTCACATCACCTGTCCAACCTTTTGTAATTTCAAGGCGGCCATGCTCAGGCATAAATAACTCATTTGAAACATGTGCAAAGTCAGAGAACATCATGTCATAAGGTTTGTTTAAGATGTGTGTTAAAACATTTAAACGACCACGGTGTGCCATACCAATACGTACATTTTCTACATTTTTGGCTTCTGCTGTTTTAACGATTTCATCAAATAGAACGATTTGCGTATCTAAGCCCTCACCAGAGAAACGCTTTTGCCCTACAAAAGTTTTATGAATAAATTTTTCGAAATTTTCAACGCGAGTTAAACGATCTAATAAGGCTTTCTTCTCTTCAGAAGATAATGCTTGTTTAAATAAGCCTGATTCAATTTGCGCTTGAATCCAATCACGTTCTTCTGTAGCTACTACGTGACCGTATTCAAATGCCACTTTATCTGTATAAACAGCTTTTAGATAGTCGATTGCATCCTTACCATTTTTCACGTTTGCTGGCACATCTTTGAAGAAGATTGCTGCAGGAATTTCAGCTAAATCCGCAGCGCTTAAGTTGAACGCGCTTTCTTCAATTTGAGCTGTTTGTAGTTCACGGTTTTTCAGAGGATAAATATCTGCCGCTAAATGACCGTGTGAACGGATTGCGTCTGCTAATTTCACAGCGGCTAACACTTTTTTGTAATCGCCAGCAGGAGCCGCTGCTGTATGACTAACTACAGCTACTTCACCTTCTACTACTACTGGTGCACCAAATTGTTGGAATAAAGAAACTAACTCCGGTTCTACTTCTTCAGGAGACTGTAAGAATAAGTCGTATTGCTCCATCACATATCCTAGGTTAGGACCAGAGAAAGCTGACCATGGAGAACTTACAGTTGTAACGTTGTTCGACATGAAAAATGACCTCCAAATTTTGCCTTTCGGCAGTTCCATTAATTAAATTACAATTAATTATATAATATTTAGCCGTTCTTTAAAAGAAAGTTTCACACTACTTTTCCATATTTTAAAGAACGTTTTTTCCATCTCAATCTTACTACTCTTCACAAAAAATACAACTCTTTTTAGCAAATTAAGCAATTTTTTTCGCAAAGGATAGAATAATGAAATAAAGCGTGAATTTTTCTTAATATTTTAGCGGTATTCTTAGCGAGAAAACGGTTCCAATATTAACCTCACTCTTGACTTCTACTGTCGCATTGTATTTTTCAAGTAACATCTTCGAAATGCTAAGTCCTAAGCCAGTTCCACCAATTTGACGATTTCTTGCTTCATCCACTCGATAAAATCGATCAAAGATAAACGGCATATTCTCTTCTGCTATTCCTATACCATTATCAGCAATTTCTAAACATGCAATTTTTCCAGCAGTTGTAAGAGAAATTTCAATCTCAGGAATTTTTTCACAATAACGAATTGCATTCTCTATTATATTACGAACGATTTGACTTAGTGCATTTTCGGTAATAAATAACGGACCGATTTCGCCATTTTTCGACAGCGATATTCGTGCTTGTGGATGGACAAGCTGTAGCTCCTCCATGACGGCTTCTATTACTACTAGTGCATTTGCCTCACTTGCCTCATCTTTTTCCTCACGTCGTGCAAGCTCTAATAATTCCTCAATCATTTTGCGCATCCGAGCAATCTCCGTTAGGGAAGTATCAATGGATTCTTCTAAAATGGCTGGATCATCTTTGCCCCATCTTTTTAACAGGGAGAGATGCCCTTCAATGGCTTGAATCGGTGTTCGCAGTTCATGGGAAGCATCTGCGACAAATTGTTGCTGCTGGGTAAAGGAAATTTGCAGCTCATTCATCATCGCATTGTACATTTTTAACAGATCACCAATCTCATCCTGTGATGTATAGGTTAGCTGGATAGGCTGATTAAATCCTTGGTCTACCACCGTCTTCATGGATGCACGCAATTCATGTAATGGCTTCATTAAATAATTGGCCAAATAATAGCCAATGGAGCCTGATAGTATCAATGCCCCTATCCCCGCTATTAGCATCGCTGTCAGAAGGTAATGCATAAGGGATTGAAAGCTAGTCAAAGGATGAATAACTTGGATATAGCCTTGAAAAAAGCCGATCCGTATCGGTTCATTGATGACGAGTACATCCTTCTTATCGATGGTCATTTCCAGAACTTCTTGCATCGATTGTAGCGGTGCAGCAGCTGAAGTATCATTGATACGTAAAATATCCACTCCATCTCTATTAAATATTCTGACCGTTTCATCGCGATCGGCAATGGATTTGAGCAAACCTGTATTTTGTTGTATTTGCTGAATGGTAACATTAGGACCTTGTGATTCTAAAAAGGAGATAATATCGTCACTTGTACGTTTGACCTTACCTTCCTCATCGTTTAAGAGCCATGTATGAAGCGAAAGATAAACGACTATACAAATAATTGTAAAGCTAATAAAGATGACACTACTTGATGTCAGCATCCATTTTTTCTGTAAAGATTGGTGACGTACATAATTTTTTAATTTATTCATTCACGCATCACATACCCAACACCACGAACAGTTTCGATATAAGCGTTCATATCACCAGGGAGCTTTGTGCGTAAATGTCTGATATAAACGTCTACTACATTGGTCTCGATATCCGTATCATAGCCCCAAACTGACGTTAAAATATGCTCCCTCGTACACACTCTATTTTTGTGCTCGATTAATAGTTTTAGTAAATCATATTCTGTCTTTGTTAGGTCAAGTTTATTCCCTTGAACAAAAACTTCATAGGCTGCCACATCTATTTCAATATCTCGTAAACATAAAGATTCACTGCTAGTAGGCTCTGGTGTGACACGACGTAAAATCGTCCGTATTCTAGCAAGCAGCTCTTCAATAGCAAAAGGCTTGACGATATAGTCATCGGCTCCTGCATCTAAGCCCGCTACACGGTCCATTACAGCATCTCTCGCCGTTAATAAAATAATTGGTACCTGTGACTGCGTTCGGATACGGCGGCAAATTTCAATGCCATTAATGCCTGGCAGCATCACATCCAATAAGAGAACATCAAAATTTTCCGTAGTGGCCAAAGCCAGTCCATCCCGTCCATCAAAGGCTGTTTTCACCTCATAGCCCTCATGCTGTAATTCTAGTTCAACAAAACGCGCAATATGCTTCTCATCTTCTACCAACAATATCTTCTTAGGCATTGTATCACCTTCTATTCTAAAATAACGATATAGGATATTTATCCCTCTCACGTTCTAGCATAACATCAAACAAAAAGTCTGTTTCACAAGGGAAACCTTGTGGACAGACTTTTTTATTGTATTCCCGAAATGGAAAGATTATTTTTTCCCAACTCTTTTGATCGATATAAAGCTCGGTCGGCTAAATCCATTAACTCATCCAAAGTTTGTGCATGATCTGGATAATAGGCAATACCGATTGAGGCTGTAGGAGTAAAATGATGGTCTTCAATCATCCAGCCTTCTGCTAGTTCATCGCGGATTCGACGAATAATATGCATAATTTGGTCATGCCTTTTATCAGCTTCTCTTGTTAAACCTGTTAGGATGACGATAAATTCATCGCCACCAATTCGAATGACCATGTCATGACTTCGAACCGTTTGATTTAAGGCATTACCAAAGCGCTGAATAAACGCATCCCCTGTGTCATGACCAAAACGATCGTTGACTTCTTTAAAATCATCACCATCTAGATAGAGCATGGCGACACAGGTTTGATTTTCAGCTGCTTTAGCCAGTATTTTCGGAAACTCTTTTTGTAAATAACGTCGATTAGGTAGCTGTGTTAACGCATCATGATAGGCTAAATAGAGCAAATCATTTTCTCTTTCTTTACGATGAGTAATTTCTCGAGACACCATCATAATTTGTGAAACCTTTTCACGTTCAGGGTCATGTACAACCGTGACATTGCCCTCTGTCCAAATCGGTGTACCGTCCTTCGCCTTTAGTAAAAGCTCAAACTGTGTTTCTGGCTGACCTGTAAAATTGTTTAAAAATGTTTGCCATTCGTTTTTACTTTCTTGATCTAAAATATCACTGTAAAACTGCCCAAGTAGCTCTTCATTTTCATACCCTAAATAAATCCCATAGGATGGAGACGCATAAAGAATAATGCCATCTTCATTCGTAATCACGATTAAATCATTTGTATTTTCCGTAATGAGTCGGAAAGTACGTTCAATATTTTTTAATTCTGTGAACATTTTTTTCTTATCTGTAATATTATAGTTAATGGTTAAAATTTGTTCGATTTTACCGAACTCATTTTTTAACGGCACAATGGTTGCCTCCACCCAATAATCGGCATGATATTTTGTGCGATAGCACAGTTCTCCTCGCCAAATCTCCATTGTATCCAGCTTGCCTTCGATTAATTGTAAAAAGTTTTGCGCATTGAACCTTGGCTCCATTAATGAATAGGGCTGACCTATTAATTCCTCCGCAGTGTAGCCAGAAGCCTGTAAAAACATATCGCTTGCTTCCGTAATATAGCCTTTATGGTCCAATACAGCAATGGCTGTAGCTGAATTTAAGGCAGACTTAAACACTTCTAAACCATGAGACTTCGAACGTAATTCTGCTTTTTGTAAAGTAAATTGAGTAAAATCCTGCATGATTAGAAAGATAGCAAACGAATTATCATCCTGCATTACAGGCGATAGGGACATTAAATACATGCGCTCCTGACCTTCTGACGTAAACAGCTTGATCAGCTTTTTATCAAGGTTTTCCCCTCTCGCTGCTTTTTGTAAACAAGCTTCAATGTGTTCAACCTCTTCTTTCGGGATAATCGGTAAATCAACAAACAATTTTTGCTTGACAGTTTCATTATCTAATTGGAAATCTTCCATAAAGCAAGAATTCACTTCGTATACCATACCTTCGGCCGATAAAATGACCGTGGAGAAAAAGGCATGGTCAAACATGGACCGCATAAATAAAAATTTATCCTCAATATTGCGGTCATAGAGGATTTCCTTTGTGATGGCTAATATATAGTCTTCATTATTATATTTCAACGGTCTGACAGACGTTTCGTATTTATGAACCTCCGACTGAAAATACGCATAATCTACATAGTCAACCTGATTATGCTCCCTAATCGCTTGATCGTAGTTTTTCTGAATGATCGAAAAAATGCGCTCTGAGGTAACGCTTGAAATCATTTTTCCAATCGCCTCATTTGATAACAGGTCACGAGCTGCTTGGTTTAAGCGAATATATTGATAATCATCCTCTACTTTTTTCATGAGAAAAGCAAAATCTTTGCCAATAAATAATGAATTAAAAAAATCTTCGCTTAAAAGATACTCCATGCTGTCACCTCCAGAAAAGCCATTGCAATCATGATAAAAATGCTAGTATGTATGTTTTGTTCGATTTTATATAATACTACTATTATAACATAAAAATCAAAAATTACCCTTACAGAATAAGATAAATTATATCCTTTTTAGGATATTTTTTGATATATTACCTATTGTAGAAACATTTAAATCCTACTAAAGAAGTGTATAAATGATTAATATTAGATAAAATTGATAGGATAGACTTAATGCTAAAAAACAACAATATTTTCGCCAACGCCTCTTCTTTTGTCAGAATTTACTGACTACTAAACTCAAATTTTGTTTTTTTCGAGCAAAATGATTGCATCAAACAGCTTTCGTGTTATATTATATTTAAAAAACTAGCCTTTTTTCGGTATGGTCGAAATCAGTAAGACAGCGGGAGATTATGGAATATCATAGTTATAACGTCTAGTTCTTTGGGTTTTAATTCCAGTACGAATTTTAGTTTTCTTCTTTATGCTTCAACGGAATTGTTTTAACTACCCTAGTAAAGGAGGCGTTTCGTATGCTTAAACATCGAGACCTGCATGAATGTACAGAGCTTTATGAGCTATTATCACACCCTTCTGTATTCCCTTTTGTCCGTCAGAAAGCCACATCCGCTGATGAGTATTGGTTTATGACAAAACAACTGATTGAAGAGGAAGCGAGAGGACTCGCTATCTCGAGGACCATTACTGATGATTGGGGTCAACCAATCGGCACCATTAGTATTCACGATGTGGAGGACGGTGCAGGCTTTTTAGGAACGTGGATTGGACTCCCTTACCAGGGTAAAGGCTATAATCAAAAGGCAAAAATGCTATTTTTGAATGAGTTATTTTTTGATTATAATTTCCATACGGTATTTCTCCGTATACGAGTTGAAAATTTAAAATCACAGCGTGCCGCATTAAAGCTACCTTATGTGGTGAGTGCCAATGAAAGTCATCCGACTTTATTAGAACAGGTCAATAGCGGTGAAGCTCAATTTAATTTATTCAAAATTCAAAAAGATTTATTCTACTTAATAACAGCACATCAAATGCAAGAAGGCGAAGAGCAAGCCATGTAATGTGTCATATATAATAAGAAGCTATAAGGTTTTGTCATCTTTGACCTGCCTCATAGCTTCTTTTCTTTTTTCAAAGAGCCTTTATTTTTTGTAGTGCAAAATTAATGTTGCCATTTCGTCTGGTGTTTTTGGTTTTTGCGTTTTTGACATCTTCTCTACCATTTCTGCCTTACACTCTGTTAATGTATGAACCGACTTCATAAAAGATTCCTTTGTTAATTCTTCTTCCTGCAGCACTTCCGCATAGCCCTGTTTTTTAAACAAGTTGGCATTTAAAATTTGATCCCCACGACTTTTTTGTGCGGATAGCGGCACTAATAGCATCGGCTTGTGTAGTGCCAAAAATTCGAAAATGGAGTTAGAGCCTGCTCGTGACACGATAAAATCTGCTGCATGCAATAGATCAGGTAACTCTGTTGTCACATACTCAAATTGCTTGTAGCCAGGCATTGTCTCTAGTGCTTGGTCATAGTTCCCTTTCCCACACAAATGAATAATATGAAATTGCTTTAAAAGCTCTGGTAAGTTTTGACGCAATGCCTCATTTAGAACAACAGAGCCTAAACTTCCGCCCATCACTAGTAAAACAGGCTTTAATGTTGAAAAGCCACAGAATGATAACCCTTTTGCCCGTTCGCCCTCAAACAACTCCGGACGAATAATGGAGCCTGTGCAAGTTGCCTTTTCTTGTGGTAAATGCTTTAGTGTTTCTTCAAAAATCGTGAACACATGAGAGGCAAAAGGCAGGGCAATTTTATTGGCAAGACCAGGTGTCACATCAGATTCATGTATAACAACAGGCACACCTGCCAGTTTTGCTGCCATAACAACAGGTACTGAAACAAAGCCACCCTTTGAAAAGACAACCTGTGGCTTTACTTTTTTAATAATACGAAAAGCCTGCATCATTCCAGCAAGCACTTTAAATGGGTCTGTAAAATTTTTCACTGAGAAATAACGACGCAATTTACCACTCGCAATGCCATAAAACGGAACATCGGGGAAGGCCTCGCCTATTAATTCTTTTTCAATACCTTGTTCTGAACCAATATAGTGGACATCATAACCAAGTTCAAGTAAAGACGGGAGTATCGCTTGATTTAACGATACATGGCCAGCTGTCCCACCACCGGTTAAAATGATAGTTTGTTGTTTCACATTAATTCTCCTATTCCTTAAAAACCATTGTAGTCCGCACTACTTTTTGTTTACAGTGTTCTATTTTACTATATGCTGAAGAAAAGATATAGATGAAGCACGAAAATTTCAAGCTTTTCTCTCTTTACATATGCTATACTTGTTCATTATGTTCACGAAGGAAGTATCAAATATGTACCAAACATCCACAATTAAGGAAAAATATGCACTACTTTTAAAAATGATTGTTCCCATCTTAGTAACACAAGTAGCCATTTATCTTATTTCATTTTTTGATATTTTAATGTCCAGTCGCTATGGGACGGCCGATTTAGCAGGTGTCTCAATCGGCTCCTCCATTTGGATGCCGATTTATACAGGACTGTCGGGTATTCTCCTTGCCATTACACCGATTGTCTCACAGCTAGTCGGAGCGAAACAAGAGATGGATGCCAAAAAGGCCGTTCAGCAAGGTATTTATGTAGCCATTTTGCTGGCAATCATCATCTTCACAGGGCTCTTTTTTGGCATCGATTGGATACTTAGCAAGATGAATTTAGAATCTGCTGTACATAGCATTGCAAAAGGCTACATCTATGCGATGTGTGCTGGTCTTTTACCTTTATTCTTATTTTTTGTCATGCGTTGTTTCATTGATGCCCTTGGGCAGACACGTGTCACAATGATTATTACATTATTGACAACGCCGATTAATATCGTCCTTAACTACATTTTTATTTTCGGTAAATTCGGCGCACCAGAGCTTGGCGGGATTGGTGCAGGTGTCGCAACAGCAATTACGTACTGGCTCATTTTCTTGATTACTGTATGGATTATCGCCAAACGAGTACCGTTCGAACGTTTCCGTTTGTTCCACCATTGGCCGAAGCTGGAATGGCTTCGATGGAAGGAAATTTTACTGATTGGTGTGCCAATTGGCATCTCCTTATTTGCAGAAACAAGCATTTTTTCTGCCGTTACCATGATGATGAGTAATTTTAGTACAGAAATTATTGCTGCTCATCAAATTGCCTTAAATTTCACCTCCCTGCTCTATATGGTGCCGCTTAGTATTTCCATGGGTGTTACCATATTAGTAGGCTTTGAAATTGGTGCTGGTCGCATGCGGGATGCTCGTATTTATAGTTATCTATGTGTCGGCACAGCCATTTTATTTAGTTTTATTTCTGCTTGTATCTTATTTATTTTACGTGAGCCTGTAGCTCATATGTATTCAACAGATCCTATAGTACTTGAGTATGCTGTACAATTTTTAGTTTATGCAGCCATTTTTCAGCTCTCGGATGCGATTCAAGCACCCGTACAAGGGGCATTACGTGGCTATAAGGATGTTATGATCACATTTATGATGGCAATTATCTCGTATTGGATCATTGGCTTGCCCGTGGGCTATATCCTTGCTACGCATACTGATTTTGGTCCATTTGGATATTGGATTGGACTTGTTGCTGGTTTAACAATGGGCGCAATCACCCTGCTTATCCGTCTGCTAATTGTTCAAAAAAGAGTTACCGTCTAACGACAAAAAATCGCTTTTCTCCCTCTTGAGAAAGGCGATTTTTTAGCGTAATACACCTGTACGAATGATTTTCACTTGAACAGACGGCACGAGCTGTAAGGATGTATATTCCGTATGCCAGTCGTCCTTAAACATCTTCGGGTGATAGGCACGAATATAGCGACCAATTCCTAATGTATCAGACTTTTGATTTTGAAGTATACGTAAGACCTCCTCAAACTCCGCCTGCAAATGCTTTTGAATCAATTGTTGAACATCCTTAAAAATGGTTTCTTTATACAAATGATCTTGGGCGAATTCTTCAATTCCGACCTCGAGTTGGTAATCCATCGTTATTCGTCTCAGTTCCTCATCCACTATCCATTTACGCTTCACATGGATAACATCTGCCGTAATCGGCATTTCTTTCCCGTCATGCTTCCACATATAACTCATACGTGCTTGCTTATTAGTTTGATTCATTAAAATTAGCATGATGAGGGATTGTTTTGGCGTTAATACTGTGCCCGTAAAGGTTTGACCTGAAAATAAAGCTAAACCAGCCGCAACAACGTGCTTTTTATCCTCACCTAGCCGAATATACGGTAGCGTGATATCGATTGTTTGTTCAAATAACATCGAGCCAATCGTTTGTAAATCTAATTTCGGAAAAAAGGTATTTTCCTCTGTACTTTCGATAAAGCGTTCATAATAAACGCCTGCGCTTCCAGCTAAATCCTTCGTTAAGTCGACGTATGGTTTGACATCCCCTTCTGTTATCGCCACTTTGATGGATATCGGATTTTGAGGATCGCGAAAATAAATATCCAAGATATCATAAATGGGCTCTCTCACTGTTTGATCCGCTATTAGGAGCGTTGATAGCTCCGATAGATCAAGCGTTTGCTCGACTTTCAAATTGGCGTTATTGCGTACATCTTTCGGTGAAATCCCTTCCGCTTCAATCACTTCATTTTGCTGTGCTGTTGTATTCGGATAAGCATAATAGCCTTTGTACTCCCCAACATAGCCTTCCACACCAACGAGTGTTACGACAGACGCATTTTTATAAAGACGTTCATCCCAACATCCCGCTAAAAGCACTATAGATAAGATGATTATACTCCCTTTACGATACACGTTTTCCCCTCCATTTATTCCAACAGATAATGATGAGCGGTAGTAGAAAAGTAAAAAAGAATAATACATAGTGCAAAGAATTTTTAATAAACTCAATGCGCTGAAATTGCATCATAAAGAGCGGTAGTATTGCCAGTAAAAGATGGTAGATAATAATACTCCATTGCGGATGCTTCCTTTTTTTTGAAAGATACAGCACTCGAAAGGACAGACCAAAAATCATGACCGTGACAATAGACCATGATAGCCAAATATAGACGAAGAAAATATCAAGTCGTTTAACAAATGTCACTTCCTGTGATTTTAAAATATACATAATCGGCTCTGGGATCAACTTGATTTCATCTAAGGCAAAGAACATTTGCGTAAAAAGCACGGAAATCAAATAAAATACAAAAATGACCAGTTGGTAGATGAATAAAGGCCGCCCTTTCACCTGTGTATCTTGTTTTAGAAATGGTCGATAAAGAAGGTACATTTCAATGCCAAAAAAAGCATAGGTACTATGAATCAAGCCCCCCATGATTTGTCTCATATGATTCCATTCAATAGGAAATAGATTACTCCATGTTAAATCGGGAATCGCCAGCATTAAAAAAAGCACAAAAAGGAAAATGATTGGTATGAGCATGACACCGATGTTAATGACCGTTTCTGGTCTTACTAGGTTGGCATACAAGGATAGTGCGACAATCAGTACAACAACGAGCCATTCAGGGGTTTGTGGTAATACCCATGTGGCCAAAACATATCCCATATAGGCAATCAGTACAGCCGCTAATAAAATCCAATAAAGCTGATAGACCCAGCGAAAAAATCGATTTAAATAAAAGTAGGCATAATAGCGTTCAAACAGGAGCAACAGACCATAATGAATGACACTTGCTAAAATAAAAACGAGCCAAGCATTATGTTGACTGTAAATGATTAAAGGGGTTTGGAAGGCAATATAGACGACACCTGTTTGAATAATAAATAGTACTAAAAAAAATTGAGCCTTAGATAGCGAAAACTTCATGGCGTATCCTCATTTTTTAGCTGTTCATCCTCTGGTGGGTCAAAGGAAGTAACTTGCACAGTCGGTTTAATGAATGGCCAGCGTAAAAAAATTTTATACACCGCTTTTGGCTGAAAAGGTACGATGGGTGAAAAATACGGCTGTTTAATAGAAGTTAAACTGATTAGATGAATGAGTAAAATAACAACCCCTATGACAATCCCTAAAAACCCAAACAATGAGGCTAGGACCATAAACGGAAAGCGTAACATACGTATGGTACTATTCAATTCAACGGATGGAACGACATAGCTTGAAATAGCCGTTAAGGCAACGACAATGACCATTAAATTAGACACTAACCCTGCATTAACGATGGCATCTCCTATTACTAGCCCCCCAACGATTCCAATTGTTTGCCCTACAGATTGCGGCAAACGTATACTCGATTCTCGAATAAGCTCCATAATGATTTCAAGAATGAGCGCTTCGATTAGTGGTCGATAAGGGATTTCATTCACATCGTTTTTCACTTGATTACTCAGTTCTAGTGGCAGTACCTCAAAATGAAAGCTAACTACTGCAATATAAAAAGCTGGTAAAAAAACCGCGGTTATAAACGACAGTAAGCGGACGATTTTATAAAAGGAGCCAACAACAACCCGACCATTATAATCATCGGGTGTTTGATAGAAAGAGAAAAAGGTCACGGGACCAATTAAGGCAGATGGTGAAATATTTGTCATGACCACGACCTTGCCCTCCACTAAATTGGCTACTACACGATCTGGATGCTCTGTATTTAACAATTGTGGAAAGGGCGATAACACCGAATCCTCTAACGCATCGCTTAATTGACCAATACTATAAAAATAGTCGATCTGAATCGCTGCAATCCGCTTTTCAACCTCCTGTAAGGTCTCAGGCTGTATGACCCCATCCATATACAGATAATAGGCCTTTGTTTTCGTTTGATGGCCAATCGAAAAAGATTTTACGACAAGTGCGGGATTATTCACTCGCTTTCGTATCAAAGCTAAATTGGTGTCTGCACGCTCAATCAAGCCCTCATGCGAACCTCGAAGAATATGTTCGTTGATCGGCTCTTCGAGATTTCGACGCACCTCATTTATGATGCTAAGTGTCAGCATCTCTCCCCTTTCAGGCAATATCACGATCGTTTCCCCTTGACAGACTCTTTCAATCGCTTGCGGTAAGGAAAAATCTTGCAATGTCGTAATTAACGTTTCACTCCAAAAAGGTTTATCTGTATCTAAACGGGCATAAATGGTATCCAGTACTTTTTGTACTTCCTTCGCATCAACTAGAGAAGCGTAAAATCATAAAATAGCCGTATCCCCTTCATGCCAATCTACTTGTCTGACTGTCAAATCCGAGGAATGGTAGAATGCTTTTTGTAGGCTTTTCATCATATACTCCACTTTATCCATAAAACGCCCCCCTCTATTGGAGAGTATAAACATTTTTCGCCATTTTCAAACGCTTGCATAGTGGGATTCATAGCCATAAAAAAGATGCCCGTTAAAACAGAGGGGCATCTTTAAATGGATTATTTTTTAAAATAAGCTTCAATATCTTCATAGATAAAGGGCGTCCCCTCTATTTTTTCATGCTGATTATGCAAAGCTGTCATACGATTGATGATAGGCGCTAATTTCCCCTCATTTTCCTGCGTTAGATTGAAGGCTACTCCGTATGAATAAATTTGATACTTTTCCTCTAATGTCCATCTAAATGTACCTTCTATAGTAAATGACTGGTTCATCAACACAAAGTTAAATTGAAACTTCATCGTTTGATTGATTGGTAGCTTCAGTGTAGAGCGAATCTTCATTCCCCCTAAGCTAATATTTTCAATCACGATTGGCGTATGACCGATAGCAAGCTTTTGCTGGTTCATTTCAATAATGGTCATAGAGCCCTTCACATAGGCTGGGAAATGAAAGCGAAAATACTTGCGACGCTCCACAGCTGGCTTGTGATGGACAATTGCTTTCGGCGGTTCTAAGAAGCCTTTAGCTAGCATTTTTTCAAAAGCCTTCGCAGGAACTGCTTTTGAATAGATGCTTCCTTGTAGATAATGACATTCATGCTGCTTTAAAAAAATATATTGATCATAGCTTTCGACCCCTTTTGCCACTACTTGAATACCTAGCATTTTTGCTAAATAGATCGTTGTTGAGATAAGCCCATTTTCAATAGGATGATCATGGCGAATTTGCCGAATAAACGCCTCATAGATATGAAGCGTTGTTGGCTGAAACGTGCGCAATGATTCTAACGATGAATAGCCTGTTCCAAAATCACCAATAGCAATTTTGACACCAAGTTCTTGCAATTCCTTTAATACCGTCATAACACTTGCGCTATTTTTTAAAATGGTCCTTTCTGTAATTTCTAATTGTAAATAGTGAGCAGGGATTTCATTGAGCTGCAATTGCTCTTGAAGAAATGGGACAAAGCCCCTTTTCATCAAACGAATAGGTGAAATTTTGATGTTAATCGTACGCAGTACATGCCCATCTTGCTTCCATTTCCGCAAGAAAGCACATGCTTTTTTAATGACCCAATCTGTAATAATATGGATCATATGATTTTCTTCCGCTAAAGGGATAAATTCACCAGGTGACACAAGCCCCCATTCTTTATGATGCCAACGAATTAACGCCTCTGCCCCATAAATATTGCCTTTTTGTGGCTCTACCAATGGCTGAAAATATAGCTCAAATTCTTCATTTAACATCGCTTGACGCATATCACGATCTAGCACATATTGCTTATAGGAAGTAATATCTTCTGTAAAGGCATAAATATGAAAGCGATTGCGCCCTTGTTGCTTCGCATAGCACAAAGCAGAGTAAGCATTTTCTAATAAGATATTTCTCTTTCTACCTTCCTCAGGATAAAAAACAATGCCAATGCTAGCAGAGAGATGCAATTGATAGTCTTTAATCGTCAGAGCGGTATCAAAGATTTTCAGTAAACGATTAGCCAATGCGTAAATATGCTGTTTACTCACATATTTTTTCATGACCAAAATAAAATGCTGATGGTCTAGGCGTGCCAAGTAACTAGTATCATCGAGAAGCTTGGCAAAATGCTGGGTCACCACTCGAAGAAGCTCATCACCGATTTGTGAACCTAATGCATTATTTAGCACATGAAAACGATTAATGGAAATATAGAGAAGGGCAAATGGCTCGCCTGCCGAACAGAGCGTGTCCACTTTATCATGCAAGCTCAATTGATTTGGTAAGCCTGTCAATTCATCATAGTACACTAAATAATTGAGCTTCTTTTCTCGTTCAACCTCCTTTGTAATATCCGTTACTAAGCCAAAAATTTGATTTACTTTTCCCTTCTCATCGAGTCTCGGTACAATTTGCTCAAGCAACCATTTTGTTTGGTTTTCACCTGTAAAAATACGATAAATCACTTGGTAGCTCTTGCCGATAGCAAGATAATCGGTGTACGCTAGTACCTCCTCGCGATGTGCAGGGTGAATCATGTTAATCCATACTTCGGCGTCTTCGTAAAGCTTCGCTAGTGGAATGCCTAAAATCCCCTCTAGCCCTTTTGAGGCAAAAAGCATTGTTCCCCGAATGGAATCTCGCATCCAAATCCCCGCATCTAAATGATTAAAAATATAATGATAGTTGGCGAGTGTATCATTTAATGCCTGCTCAAGCAGTTTAAAAGCTGTCTGATCCTTTACAACCCCAACCATCTTAAAGGGCTTATTATCCTTCCAAGTTACTTCTGCCGCTGCTTGTACATAACGTAAATCATGAGTTTCACCATGGTATATTCGAAATTCACTATTCAAGTTGATGCCTTTTCGGGCATTGTTAAATGCATCGTAGGTCTTTTCATGGTCATCTGGATGGATGAATTGGAAAGCTCGATCAATACCGTCGTTTTCTGAACGGCTAAAGCCAAAAATTTGATAAAAATTATCGGAGCAATACAGCTTGTCATGCTGAATAAAGTATTCCCAGCTCCCTACTGCGGCAATATGCTGAGCATAATTTAAATGCTTTTCATGAAGCAATAATTGATGCTTCATCGCAGAATAGGTAGACATATCTTCAATAATTAAATAAAGCCCCTCTGCCTGATCCTCACCATTTTTAATCGGTATAAATGTTAGTACAAGGCTTAGCTGTTGACCTTGATGCTGTAGCCTTTCTATATCAATTTTGACCGATTTCCCCCGCAATGTTTGGTTGAATGCTCTTTTTAGCCGCTTATAATCAGGGACCGTCAAAATTCGCTTAAAATCCTCTGCATGGCTTGGTCGATAGTGTAATAGTTGATAGAGTGCCTCTTGATTTACATAAATAATTTCTCCATCCGCTGCAAAGACAATCATCATATCAGGGTGATACTTCGCAAAGGACATGGCATATGAGAATAAACGATGATCTTGAACTGTAGCCAGCGCTATCGCCTGTGTACTTTCTTCTCTTGCAAAAAATTGCTTTAATAAATTCGGCTTTTTCATCAACCTCACCCTTCCCTACTTTTTACCTACTACTAATTTAGTAATTCCCCAAAAACATAGTTTAAAAACTATCATTTTGATGGTTAGACGATAAAATTTAAAAGTTGGACGATAAAGGTTGATGTATGAGTGATGAAGCCTGTGATTTGCTCAATAATTAAACAGTCCATTAGCATTTAACTTTTGCAAATAAAAAAAGATACCCGATAAGCCATTAGAGACTTATCGGGTATCTTTTGTGTAAGCAGTGATTATTTTTGAATAAATTGTTGTGTCCAGTAGTTACCTGATTTCACGTAACCTACACCGATGTGCGTAAATTTACCATTTAAAATGTTCGCACGGTGACCTGGTGAGTCCATCCACGCTTGTACTACTTCTTGTGGTGAACGTTGACCTTGAGCAATGTTTTCTCCAGCACCTTTATAAGTGATGCCTAAAGCTTTCATACGATCAAATGGTGAACCGAATGTTGGACTTGTATGTGAGAAATACTTGTTTGTTTGCATATCTTGTGATTTTTCACGAGCTGCAGCCATTAATTTCGCATCTGTTTGAAGTGGTGATAAACCAGCTTTTGTACGCTCAGCGTTTGTTAATTTTACTACTTCCTGTTCAAATGCGTTCACATCTGAAGTTGTTGTTGATGGTGTTGAAGTAGCTGGTGGTGTTGCTGGTTTTTCGTTTTGTGATGATTGATTATTATTTGGCGTTGGTTGTGTATTATTATTTGTTGTTGGCACCTCTTTAGATGGTGTAGATGCCTGTGGTAATTTGATATTCCACTTATGATTGTTTGACCATTTATAATAATAAACTTTACAGTTCGTTGATTGCTGTACAGAATCCCCTTCTGTTGTATTAGCAGCAGCTGAAGCTATTTGAATTGGAGCTGCTAAAAGAATTGTTGCACAAATTGCAGTGAGTGTTTTTTTCATGTTTGCAATTCCTCCTTCTCTGCAACTAATCGTAAAGGATGATTTTCATAAAAATCTTACCAACATTTGCTAACGTCTCCAACGAAGAAAGAAATGCGCGAAAAATCGCGTTTTTTTTGCACTATTTTTTACTAGTTTTCGCCAATCTATGAAATACTTACGTTTGAAAGAGGGTTGACACCCCTCTTAAACTCGTTACTATTTTCGAAAATACGCATCTAAAATGAATAAAAAATGATGGTTTTATGCACTAGATTCTCAGCCTATTTTCTTACCTTCAATTATGGAATAGACCTAGAGATAGCTAGTGTCGCGTGTTTATTGCTATTCAATATTACAGTTGTGTTACAAAGGCATTACAATTCATTTACATAAAAATAAAATAACCTGCGTAAAGCTACATATGACGTACATATGCAACATTTCGCAGATTATCAAATTTATTCATTGTCCCCCAATGATAGGTAAAGAACTGACATTTTCTCCAATAATGACAAGTTTTGCTGGCATTTTGATATACTCCGGGAGCCATTGGACCATTCCATAAGCATATTGAAACAGCATCGGATTTTTAATGCCCTCAATCGGCACATAGCCCTTCATACGATAAATCGTTTCTGGTAATGTACGAATCCAATCTTCAAATTGCTCCTGTGTAAATTCGCTATCTGTGAATTCCACTAAGCGTGAGCCAAGCTGCATGGAGGCTATTGGCGCTTTGACAATGTCAGCTTTATCAACCTGTGCCGTTGCCTTTAAGCCTTCAAGTAAGTGAAGTGGGACTCGCCCATTCGTTGTTTGCAAAATAAAGGCATGTGGATTTAAGCCTTGGAGTTCGTAGACCACTTGTCCTTGCTCTGCCTCTGTTAATAAATCTGTTTTATTTGCTAATAATAAGTGCGCATGTCGAATTTGCTCCATAAATAAAGAGCGTACTTGCGGTGTTAACGTATCACGGTGCAGCCAGAGCTTGGAATCAGCCACTGTGATAATGCCTTTGACATTTAACTGATCTGCAAAAAGTGGTGAATACACAGCATCTAATGCTTCCACAGGATGAGCAGCTCCCGTTGTTTCAATAATTAATACATCAAAATCACTATCTAATAGAAGAGATTGAATTTGTGCCTCCGTTTTTTCAGCACCTGAACAGCAAATACAGCCCTCTAGCATCTCCTTGAGCGGGATATCTTTCTCCACTGCCTGTGAGTCAAATGGCAGCTTTCCTAGCTCATTCATAATAACTGCAGGCTTTAGATTCTTTTCTTTTAATTGGCGAATGACATCCGTAAGCATGGATGTTTTGCCACTCCCTAAAAAGCCACTAAATAGGTATACATCTTTCATCATTTTTCCTCCTATAAAAAAAGCTGTCGCAAATGCCGTGAAAGACGACCGTTGCGACAGCTACATTGTTAGTTTGTTGTGTCCTCTGTTTTTTCGGCTGTTCCTGAAAGAAGCTCTTTCGCTTTTAATAACTGAGGATCATCGGCTTTCATTTTTGCACGTAAAGCATCCATTAACGCATACGTTGTATTGCCTGTTAAAATACCTGTTTCTTCAAGGTTATTCGCTGCTTGTAGTTTTTCTACAGCACGTGCAGTATTGTCATCGAAAATACCATCTATTTCACCAGGCTCATACCCTAGCACTTGAAGCATCTCCTCCGCTGCTTTTACAGAGTCCGACTGTAAGCCTGTCTTCATTTCTAAAGAGGCATTCAAGTAAGGTAAAGTAGCATACGATGGATAACCAACTTTGACATCAGGTTCAATGCCTTTTTCGTTAATCCAGTTCCCATTCGGTGTTAACCATTTACCTGTTGTAAATTTCAGATTAGAGCCGTCTTTTAATGGTGTTACATTTTGGACAGTCCCTTTACCGAAGGATGTTTCACCTACAACTTTGGCACCTACAGATTCTTTTAATGCACCTGCTAAAATCTCAGAGGCAGAGGCACTACCACTATCGACAAGTACTGTAATTGGTAGGTTATATTTTTTACCTGCAATGGCATTAGTAATCTGAGGCTCTGCATCTTTTTCTTGTACCTGAACAATCGCTTTTCCTTCTGGTACAAAGAAATTAGAAATATCGACAGCAGCCGTTAAATAGCCACCAGGATTTTGACGTAAATCTAAAACAATGCCTTTCATTCCTTTGCCTTCATACTCAGCAAGGATTTTTTCAAGCTCTTTCGTTGTTTGTTCACTAAATGATGTAATTTGAATATGGGCAATATTGCCATCAAGCATTTCCCCATAAACTGTTTCTACTGGGATTTCATCACGAACAATGGTCATGTGAATAGCCTCTGTGTTTTCGCCGCGTTTCACCGTTAATTTCACTGGTGTTCCTTTCTCACCGCGAATTAAAGCAACCGCTTCTGTTGCACTCAAGCCTTGAATGCTTTTCCCATCAACCGTTAAGATGATATCTTTTGGTAATAAGCCTGCCTTTTCTGCAGGAGAATTTTTGATAGGTGACACAACTGTAATATAACCATTACGCTCTTGGATTTCCGCTCCAATTCCTTGGAAGCTAGAAGATAAACCAGAATTAAATTGATCTGCTTCTTCCTTTACCATGAAGTCAGAATAAGGATCGCCTAATGCATCGAACATACCATTAATAGCACCATCGACTACTTTTTCATCATCAATATCTTGGTAATAGTTATTTTTCAGTAAATCAAATGCTTCATATAATTTTGTAAATTCCTCACGTTCAGTCGGAACTTTCACTTCTACTACTTTCTTATCACCAAACGTTAACGCAAAAATCGTTAACCCTGCCGTAATAAGGATTGTAAAGAACATTAGCATGATAAATTTAAACGGTTTCAGTTGTATAAATTGTCCTGCCGGCTTTACTTCTGCTGGAGTCGGCTCCTGCTGCTGTTCTGTACTTTCATTTTTCTGTTCATCCATCTTGATTGTCACCACTCTCATATACACTAACTTGTTGTCACACTACTACCATCTTAACAGGTTATCCAGAAGACGAAAAGAAAAAGACTGCCAAAACTTCATGACAAACCTTAACCTATCATGCTTCATCCTATCTAGCATCCTAGCACCTATTTACTCATCATACTGTTAAGTTTAGGTATATAATGGTACTGCCTTTTAATTTTACTCATTTCCTAGTTGCAGTCAACCAAAAACTCAAAGAATCATAGAAATGCTATAAGAATATAACGTACAAGTGACGAAAAAAGTTGCAGCTCCTTAGCAACTATTCATTCTTTTTCACCTTTTTTATAGACCATATGAACAGTTAATCGACGGAAGGAAAGCAGTTGCCCTTTATATACGACTGAAAAATTACCATACAGTGTAGGCGCTTTTTCCATTAGCTCATCTCTTGAAGCTCGATCAACTTAGGCTACAATCCTAACTTTCGTGCAGCCATTTGAATGTTTCCGTCGCAACGTCTACATAGGAAGATTGAAAGTTTGCTAATCGCTCCTGCCCATTCTCTCTAGCAACGCACTATCCATTTCAACAAGCTCTACATTTGCCATGCTATTTTCCTCCAATAATTTTGCTGAGCTAACATTACCATTTTAGCGAATCATTCAAATGCCTCGTGAATCGCCTTTTCCATTGTTGTCGCATATGATGCAAGTAATGACAATTGTAAGGAGGCAGGAAAATGGGAAGAAATAATAAACAGAACCAGAACAATGATTCAATGGATATTTATATTGCAAAGTTAGCCTATATCGGCACAGCCATTTCAACTTTAGGGGATGGCATTCAGACCATCGCAGCTGGTCTAGCCCTAGAGGCACTACAAAATGCGAAGAACGATTCTTCTCCAACAAATAATGGTGATCAAACAGCCAAAGTCGATAACATGCAGAAACAAATCGATTATTTAATTGCTGAACTAAAGCAAATCAAAAAAATGTTAAAATAACCTTTACATAAAGAGTAGTGTGGAAGCCAAATACCTACCACACTACTGTTTTTTTATCTTCTGATGAGTCCTTTGTAGTTCCATCAATTCAGAAACCGTCACAAACTGGTAGCCCTGCTTTTCAAGCTCTGGCAAGATTTGCTCCAATGCTTTGACGGTTTGGGCTCGGTTTCCGCCACCATCATGAAACAGCACGATATTGCCAGCCTTTACGCCTTTTAAAACCGTATTAACGATGCGATTGACCCCAGGATTCTTCCAATCGAGCGTATCCAAATGCCAAGACCACATAACGACTTTATAGCCTTTTTTGGCAATCGCCTCTATCATGGCATCGGTATATTGCCCTTCAACGGGGCGAAATAAGGTTGGCTGATAGCCCGTAATTCCTGCAATTACCTCATCTGTTTGTTGAATTTCCTTCATTAAATTAGGTACATTTGTTTTTAAAGGGTGTGTAAAGGTATGATTGGCCAATTCATGCCCTTCTTCATACATTCTTGCTATCAATTCAGGATTTTTTTCTGCATTTTGACCAACAATAAAAAAAGTAGCTTTCGCATTGTATTTCTCTAATACATCAAGAACATCCGCTGTATAGGTACGATGTGGACCATCATCAAACGTTAAGGCAATGATTTTTTCCTCTGTTTGGATTTCCCAAAGAATTTGTCCTGCTTCTTCATAATACTTTCTCCCTTTATTTTCAGAAGAACTTACTTTGACATAAAAAAACGACACCGTGATCAAACAAAGTGGTAGTAAAAACAGTAAAAATTTTTTCACATTTTCACGTCCCCAAATAATTTTCGTACTTTATTATTTGTGGATTTCATAAAAAAATGCTTATGTTTAGCTTTATTTCATTAAAATTTATCATGACGTATGTTTTCCAGGCTCCTATAATTTTTTTGTTGAAGCTTGTCCACAACATTCAATCACACCATGGTGTATTTGTCGCAGACGCTTCACTTTTGCCGATCGTTACATCCTGTGACATGCTTTCACCATTATTACCACGTGGCGCTCACCCGCCAAAAAGTATTCATTGCCCCTATAGAGAAGGGAGTCTTCAGTTGAATCATGAGGATAAGATGGGTATGTAGTACGTCATCAAGCAAAGTCAAGACAAAAACACTATGCATGAAACTATCATTTATAAAAGGACCTCCTTTTACTGGCCAAAAGCAAAAACAAGGTTTGTTTCACAAACGATTTCTCCATTCACTGTGGCAACCCCACTTCCTTTACCGACTGTCCCTTTCACACGGTTGATTACTACCTCAAGCCGTAGCTGATCACCAGGCTTTACTTGTTTTTTAAAGCGACAATGATCAATGCCCGCAAGCAAGCCTAACCGCCCCTCATTCCCTGCCTTTGTCAGCATAATGACTGCACTGACTTGCGCTAACGCTTCCACAATGAGCACACCTGGCATGACAGGATAATGTGGAAAATGTCCCTGAAAGAACTCCTCATGGATTGTCACATTTTTCAATCCGACTGCACGCTTCCCCTCCTCTAATTCCAAAATACGATCTACTAAAAGAAACGGATAGCGATGTGGTAATATTCCTTGCAATTGTTGACTTGTTAACATATTGATTCCTCCACAGCATTTTTATAACCTTATTCTAACACTAAATATTAGTACTTAGTAATAAAAATGAAGTTAGTCAAAAAATGACTGTCCGACAATGACAAATAGAAAAATGGCCGTACCAAAAGAAAGAATACTAATGGTAGATCGTTTGGCTCTTTGCCACTCTCTCATACCAATGAGTAAAAATGTACAACCTAATAACATGAAAGTAACTGGTAAGAACGAAAAATCTTTTGTAATAAGACCATACATACTCGTCACCACAATTGGGATAAATATGAATAGTTGTAGACAATAGGACCATTTCATGCCGATCATCTCCTCACTAAATTATTTTCTGAATTTTTTTTCATTCCTTTTTCAATATTTCTTTATCGACAGCCCTATAGTCGCTGGAATATAATATTCCATGCATTCACCTTAGATTGATTAGTTTATTAGAATAGGAAGGTTTCGCATGTTATCTTTTATCGCAATAGTACTTTTATTATTTTTAATCCCAGGTCCTGCTGTTATTATCACGATTACACAAACATTAAAAAGTGGCAAAAAGAATGGTATTTATACCGCTTTAGGCATCGGTCTTGGAGATTTAGTTCATACGTTAGCGGCTGTTTTAGGTCTTTCTGCTATTTTGATGAAATCAGCCACAGCCTTTGAGGTAGTGAAATATATTGGGGTGGCCTACCTTGTTTATTTAGGTATTCAGATGCTCCTCACAAAACCAAAAAAAATTGAACAACCAACTGTGGAACAAAGCCCTGCTAGTACATCATTCCGCCAAGGCTTTTTAGCAGAAATTTTAAATCCCAAGACAGCTTTATTTTTCCTTGCTTTCTTACCACAATTTGTACAGCACAACGAGCAATCTGTCACAAGCCAATTGCTAACACTAGGCATCACCTTTGTTGTGATGAGTGCTTTGTATACAATACTACTAGCAATTATTACAAGCTTCATTGGTGAAAAAATCTTTACGAAAACAAGTGGTAGCTCACGTTGGCTTGAAAAAACTGTCGGCTTTGTCTATATCGGTCTCGGTGTCCGTTTAGCACTACAGACACAAAGTAGATAATCTGGAGAGGAACACAAAAGAGTGTTCTTCTTTTTTTTGCAGGAAAATGGAGAATTTTAGCCAATACATACTAAAAAGGAGGGGTGAACTTGAATGAACGTCAAGAAAATTTATTTCAGCAGTTAGCACATTACCGTAGCGAGTTACTCCATTTGCTAGAGCATGTGTCAGAAGAAAAGGCAAATATCATTCCAGCTGGTTTTCATAATAATATTCGATGGAATATGGGCCATCTTTATCTCGATCAATATTTATGGCTAGAGGCGTTAACAAAAGAAAAGGATACAGCATTAGTAGCTCTCATGAAATGGTTTAGCTTTGGTACGTCGCCTAAGCATTTTGACGAAAAAACGCCCACATTCGAGGAGTTAAAAAAGTGCTTGGCTCAGCAGCCTTCACAGATAAAGGAACGATACGGTCATCGATTGGCTGAGGAATTCCCACCTATCGACACGGGTATGCAGACCATTGAACAAGTACTCCTACGTACCATCTTTCATGAAGGTATGCATTTACAAGCAATTGTCACCATTCATCGATGCCTAAACGAAGTAACAGACCGAGTTTAATACAGGGTCTGTTGCTTATTTGTTTATTGATAATTTTCGAGATACTTTCCTTTTTCAAAAATTTCTTTCGGACTTAAGGCAGTCCACTCCTCTATCGATACATTGGGATGCAAATCGAGATAAGATTTAACCATTTTATAGCCTTCGCTGTAGCCATAACTAAAGGGAAGACCATTTCCACCTCTAATTATTTCTAGGGCACGAATCAAGTTATGCTTTTCCAAATCCGCTGCAACATCAGACCAATAAACTTTGTTGTAATCCAAATCTATTCGCGTAAAATTTAAATCAGGATAAACTAATTTTTCAAACATCACTGCCCTTCCTTCAAATATGAGATGATCTAGCACTGTCCCTTCACTACGCGGGCGTTTTTCAGTTGCAACACTATGATGATATTCATGGGCAATTACAGCCCTAATAAATTCATTTGTATAATATTTATTATAGAGGGCTGTTATTTTACCTGCACCAATCGTTACCATATTCGCGTTTACATCTGTGGCTGGAAAAACACATACCGTCGTTTCATTTTTAGTGGGAAGGAGTTCAGAAGATTTGAACAGACCTTCCTTAATACTCTTTTCTGTTGCTTCCCTATCAATTTTTTCGCTTAATAATTGATTTTCTTTCAATTGTTTGGTCGTGCTATTCAACACCGTCTCAGCCATGTTTATATATTCACCATTCTCAAAACATGCACTATAAACGGGATCAATGACCTCTTCTCGATAGATGTCCAATGGTGAACGATCTGGATTACTTTCTACCTTTTCCGTATAGTTTTGAAAAAGCTCAAAAGCATGAACTATTTTAAATGGTTGCTTCGTTTCTGGATGTTCGAATGAAACCGTGATACTTTCAATATCTGGTTTTTTATGGGAAGGCTTTTCTGTTTGTGCACAGGCACTAAACACGAAGCATAGCATCATTAATACGACAAAACCCTTTACATAATGCATCTTTTTCATCCGTCCTTTTCATCAATAAATAATTTACCCATGCTAACATTCATGAACAATATGCCTTGACGCTCGACAGTTTGTCTTTGAATGATTTGGTCTCCTTTTCGTTCAAAGAAGGGTCTCGCTGTAAGACTAGCATCTGTGTAGATATGGGTAAGACCAAGCTTTTTTGCGTCCGCTTCTAGTAAATCTACTAAGGCTGCTGCAATCCCCTGTCTTTGAAAATCCTTATGGACATAAAAGTATGTACGGTTTCGTTAAATAATTGCAGAATTTCTTCTAAATCGTCATGATAGTTTGTAAAATCAAGCATCTATACACCCCTTTTCTCCCAATCTATTATACCAATGATATGATATTTATGTAAAATTATAGAAAGCCTATAGATCAAAGTAATCTATAAGCTTCTCTTCGTTTTACTGTTTCGGTGTATTGGCTGTCAGTGGATTCGCATTGGCGACTAATTGTACAGGCGTCGTCGTTTGTTGAGAGCTATCCTTCTGTCCTTGATTTGATTTCCCATAACCTTTCATGGCAGCAAACAGTGCTGCACCAACAATACCCCAGGTCAATAATTTCATTTAAAAACCTCCCTTCACCGTTAGTATTCGAGAACAATTACGGAATATAGCTGTAAAAAATTAGCGACCAATAGCCAATAACTATGGTAAAATATTGAAGATGCTAAAAACTCGAATATAGGAGGTTGACTACCATGAAAAAAGTCTTCACTGGACTATTGTTAACATCTATGTTTTTTGTGGCTTTTCCGGCTGATGCTGCCACTACACAAATTAAAATAGATGACGTAATAGTAAAATCTGATACAGCACCCGAGCAAAGAAGCAATCGAATCATGGTGCCATTGCGTGTGATCAGTGAAAATCTAGGTGCGCAAGTGCATTGGAAGGATTCACAAATTACCCTTGCCATGAATAAAACATTGATTGTATTAAATCTCAACAACAAGACTGTCATGAAAAATGACAAAACAGAGCAATTGGATGTACAGCCATACATGAAAAATAATCGTACCTATGTACCGATTCGCTTTATTGCGGAAACATTTGGCAGTCAGGTCCAATACAATCAAGGTACAGTCAGTATCACTTCTGAACCACTACTACTTGACAATAAAAAAATAAAAGCCCTCCGCTATGAATATCAAATGACAATGGGTGGTGTTATTCAAGACATTAAAGGCAATGCTTATCATAAAGCGCTTTATCAAGTTTTCCAGCAAAAAGGAAACAAAGTAGAGGCACCTAAAGAATATTCATGGCAAATTAATTTAGACATACCTGGTTCCTATTCTAAACGTGGGCAATATCGTTTTATGAGCGATGATACGAACACAGTCAAACAATTTGATATTTATTCATTAAATACTGCATTCCCTGATGAACTATTACAAGGTCATCCCCATCATCTACTGCATGATGTGTTTGAAGATAGCTGGTATATTTTCACAGATCAAGCAGTTCAATCTATAAAACAGCTTATAAACAATGCTGCCACTAATGGCTTTAGTACCATTATTAGTAATACAGTAGCATAATTTTTTGTAAGCGATGTTCAACATATTCTGCATGAAAATGGACAAAATATTCATATCAACATCGAATATATGGAGGTTTGCCTCATGCAGAAGCTACTGTTATTAAGTTGCGTGCTATTTTCCCTCTTAGCTGCCTGTTCTGCGGAAGAAGCTCCGCCTAGCGAAGAAGCGGAAGCTAAAGAACAAACCGTCAATGCGCAGCCACAAGAAAACCTGAATACTTTGGGATATGACCAACTCCCAGCAAAGGATGAATAACGAGAAAAGTAGAGAGCATCCAAACACGCTTCTATAAAATTCTATCGTTGTCTAACCTGAAAAAGTATGCCACAAGTATCGTAGAAAACCTTTAATAGGTCATCCTGAAAACTAAAAAAACAGCAAGTTTGAGCCTAAAACTCACACTTGCTGTTTTCTTCTATAGGTAACACAGTAGAATATTTAATTTCCCTCAAGGATAAGTTCGTTTGAATTCTAGAAACCCCTAGCTTATTTAATTTGCGGATGAATTGATCTAATTCTTTGCGATCTCGAATGACAACCTTTAACAAATAATCATATGCACCTGTTAAACAATGACATTCCATGATTTCGGTCATCGTTTTTAAGCTGTCCTCCAATTCCTCGATTTCCTTCGCTTGGTGAATATTAGTGCTCATAAAGACATAGCACAGTAAATCAAATCCTAGCTTTTCTTGATTTAAAATAGCCACTTGCTGATCGATATATCCTTCTGTTTCAAGGCGTTTGACCCTTGTATGAGTTGCTGGCGGAGACAAGTTTACTCGTCTAGCCAATTCTGCATTACTGAGTTGCACCTCTCTCTGCAAAATCGCTAAAATTTGAAGATCCACACTGTCTAATGCTTTATTTTTAATCTCCTCCATTGTTATCTCTCCTTTTGATTGTTATTCGGCAAGTACATATTAGACTCTATTTCAGAATATTCTTCTGAAATTTATTAAATTTATTTTAATTATTTCAAATTAGTACAATTATACAAAATATTATACAGACAAAATATCAATAATGCTATGATTCTTAATATACATAAAATCATAGGAGGGTTACATACCTTGGTCAAATTTTATATGGGCTTAATGCTCGTCACAAGCTTACTTTGGGGAGGCAATTTTGTTGTGGCCAAGACGCTTGTGGCACATGCCTCTCCGATGACTTTAACGATGGCAAGATGGTTCATTGCGGTGATTGTCCTTATACCATTAGTCTGGTGGAAAGAAAAGAAGCTAGTCCCTGCAAAAGCAGCTCTTGTGCCGTTATTGTTCATGGGTATTACAGGTGTCGCCTTGTTTAATATTTTTCAATTTTTAGCGTTGGAGCGAACAACATCCACGAATGCAGGGCTTATTTCAACGATGAATACGATGTCCATAGCCCTTTTTTCATTTGCTTTTCTCAAAGAAAAAATAAATGGCTTGCAGCTTTTGGCTATGACTCTTTCTTTCATGGGGGTGGTTCTCGTCCTTTCGAAAGGAGATTTGCAGCAGTTACTGGATTTTCAATTGAATACAGGGGATTTATGGATGGTAGCTGCGGTTTGTGTCTGGGGACTTTACTCGGTTTGTAGTAAGTGGGCTATGAAAACAACCTCTCCATTAATGGCCACATTGTATGCGGGAGTGTTCGGTGTTCTTACTCTTGTCCCGTTCACCAGTACGGAATTCACCTTCTCTAATATCAATCCATCTTTCATCCTTTCTCTTCTGTATACAGGGATTATCTCTACTGTCGTTTGTATGGTCTTTTGGAATATAGGCGTACAGCAATTAGGAGCCACAACCTCTGGCATTTTCCTAAACTTCAATCCAATTTTCACTGCCCTGCTCGCGTTCTTCTTTATCGGAGAAAAGCTGAGTTGGCTTCAAGGCATTGGAGGACTGATCGTTATTATGGGCTGTTATTTATTTACGCACTTTAAAACCAAAATGCCACAGAATCAAGTTTGTCATTAACATAAGATGCAAGATGCCTTCCCCCTCTCAGTATTCGCTGAGGGAGAAGGCATCTAATTGATTAGTTGTTTTCTTTGGTAATACAACAAATGAAACAGCAGTTCCTTCATGCAGCTTGCTTGTTATGTGTAAGCCTTGACCGTAATGCTGTTGCAGACGTCTATGGGTATTCGATAAGCCAATACTTCTGGATGGACGTTTGTTCGGCTGTAGTAGCTTCGCCAATTGCTCTTCGTCCATACCAACGCCATCATCTGAGACACTAATTTCGATATGAGTACCACAATTAATGATACGAATGTGAACGGTTCCCCCTTCAACACGCTTTAAAATACCATGCTTTAATGCATTTTCAACTAGCGGTTGAATGGTTAGCGATGGAATCAATACATTCGTCGCTGTATCTAAGTCCCATACGACGCGAATACGTTCACCAAAACGTTCCTGCTGAATATAGAGGTAGGCTTGAATTAACCGAAGTTCATTTTCTAATGGAACAAGCGCTTCTACGTTTTGAAAATTATAGGATTCTCTTAAAAAATCACTTAATGCCTCTACTAATTTAGCTGTCCGCTCACTGTCCAATTCACTTAACGTTAAGATAGCATTTAATGTATTAAAGAGAAAATGGGGCTCGATTTGTGCCTGAAGCCACGCTGCCTCCATACGATGTCGTTCTTGAATAGATCGCTTCACCTTTGTTAATGCCTCAACGCGAGATCGAAGCTCTAAGGCATCAACAGGCTTGACGACATAATCATTGGCCCCCGCTGAAAAGCCATTTTCAATATCATGTGGCTGACTACGTGCAGTTAGTAATAGTACGGGTAAATCCGTCATGAAGAATTGCTTACGGATGATTCGTACTAATTCATAGCCATTCATTTTCGGCATCATTACGTCTGAAATCACTAAATCCCATTCCTGGGACCGTATATATTCAAGTGCCTGCAAACCACTTGTCACCGTGACGACATCATACTGCTCATTCGCCAAGAGGGTTTCCACCACTCTTAAATTGATGGGCTCATCATCCACTACTAAAATTCGTGGTTGATTCCACGCATCTCCTACATCGTTCATTCCATCTTGCTGTACCTCAGGGCTTTCCTGTTTTTGATGAGTCTGCTGTGCAAGCGTTACCTCTTGAGCTTCCGCTTCGTCAGATAGTGGTAATGTGAAGGTAAAGGTGGTGCCTTGTCCCACCACTGATTGTACGTCCAATGTTCCCCTTTGTAGTTCAACCAGTCGCTTACAAATACTAAGCCCTAGCCCAAATCCGCCCTCTACTATCGTCTTACTGACAGTACCTTGCTCATATGGCTCAAATAATCGCTGCATGGTTTCCTCATCTATGCCAATGCCCGTATCTGCCACCACAATCTTCGCCATGCTAGCCTCGGTATAGCCCGAAATCGTAATAGTACCTTCATTAGTAAATTTCACGGCATTATGTACCAAATTAAAAATAATTTGGATTACCCGATTTTCATCTGCCAATACTTTTTGAAAGTCTGCTGGAATTTGCTGAACAAACTGAACTGGCTTTCCTTCAATCATAAAACGTAGCATATCGAAGACGCCAGCCACGATGGTATGAATGGAAACCGTGGTCAGATGCAATTTTTGAGTATTATCCTTTAGGCTCATCACATCAAGTAAATCGTTCAATAAATGCGACATTCGTTGCCCAACAGACAGCACCGTTTCTAAATCATGGACGCTTTTATGACTAAGTGCATGAGACTCACGCTCTAAAACAGCCTTGGACATATTGATAATACTATGAAGCGGATTGCGTAATTCATGGGAGGTGCTTGCCAGAAATTCATCCTTTAGTTTATCTGTCTCTTGCAATTTTTGGGCAAGGTCTTTTGTATCCGCATGCACTTTTGCGTAATCTTTAAACCACAATGTCGCTAAACAAGCAATGGTCATTATCAAATCAAAGGGATATGAAATCACCTTGATTCCTGAAATCAGTAGCAAAATATCCCAAAGAATACTATTAATAAATGCAAGGATTGCTAAAAGTAGAAAAACATGCTGACGGATATCTTTGAGCGCCTTTCCTAGCATCATCATCATGGTGATCACAATGGGAACGCCTAAAATGACAATATAAACACTTTGTATCGACACTACATATCGTGTTGGTAGTACAATAGCCAACACAGCTGCACAGGCACATACAAGGGCAAATCCCTGCTGATAACGGTGAAAATGGCGCGGTAGCCATGGATCGATACATTGTAGCAGGGAATAGCCAATGCCAATCATCGAAAGGTGAACCAATATAAACCCCCAATCATAATTGATTGGAAACCAAAATGAAAGAAGCTTATCGTCACTCCCTAATAGATAATAAAACATGATACTGACGGTTAAGAGTGAAAAGAACAGTAAAGGTCTTTCCTTATTTCCAACTAAATATAGGATGATCGAGTAAAGGGCATGTAAAAGTAAAACGACTGCCACTAATAGCTGCATGGTAATAGACAATTGTGTTTCGCGATAGATAACATCTTCATATCCAAATTTTATAGACCGCACAATTCCCCCATTACGAGGATCTTGAAAGTTAGCCACTTGCACAACAATGTCGATTTCACTTTGGCCCTTTGTGTCAAAAGAAGCTGTAAATGGAACATTTTTGGCCATCGTTTGCGCTCGATTTTCACCTAGCTCACCAGCCTTCGCAACTAAACGATCATTTACATATATTTCTGCTGCACTACGAATGCTAGGCACCCTTATGCTAAATGTTTTTGTTTCTTCTGGATTAACCTGTATTTTCAAATGATAGGAGCCATAGCCATATGGCGTCAGCTTACCTTCTTGAAAAATTTGATCCCAACCATCTGGAACCTGTATGTACGTGCGGGGGAAAGGTGGTTGATTACTATCCATCAACCAGTGAGAAGAATAAAATGCCCATTCACCATCCAGCGTCAAAGCATTCTGTTGAAAATCAAAATCCCGTACATCGATTTGTCCTTTTTCTGCGTAGGGTTGGTCTGGCTGAGTAAATAAATGCAACCACAATATGCGTGTGCTCGTTAACAAAATAAAAAATAAGAGAATAATGATCGCTATTTTTTTCTTTTTCATAAGTGAATCTCGTCAAAGGGCAACATAGTATTTCTCCTTTGCGAACGCCACCTCCTAGGTCTTGATCGAGTAATGATCTTACAACCTTCCAATTCTACCAAGCACATCTCTACAAATTCTGAACAAATTCTTAATATAGTCCTAATCGAACAACGGGCTCTGATTTGGTTGAGCCATTTCGCCAAAACATTTCATATACTTCCACAACCCTTTCTATCCAATGCCTGTAAGTAAAGTCGGGTTTTTGGAACTTTTTGCCATAAAAAAGCAGCTACTCCGATAAGGAATGAACTGCACCCCAATTGTTAGACACAGCATTTAACAATTGGAGGTGTAGTTTTTTTATGACTAAATTTACGAGCGAGATAAAGTTAAAGATTATTCAAGGCTTTAATTCAAAGATTTTTTCTCAACAAGAGTATGCAAAACAGATGGGAGTAACAAGAGCACAATTTCAATATTGGTTAAAGTTATATGAATTACATGGAGATGAAGGGTTTAGGAATACCTATACAAATTATTCTGTACCATTTAAACTAGACGTATTAAATTACATGGTTCAATCTGGTGCGTCATTAATGGATACCGCAGCTCTTTTTAAAATCTCAAGTTATACAATAGTGTATACTTGGCAAAAACAAATGGAGGTTGGCGGTTTAGATGCCCTTGAATCAAGACAAAAGGGGCGTCCATCGATGAAAAAACAATCGACGAAACAATCCTGGCTGAAGGATCTGTCGAGGCACTAGAAGCACGTATTAAACAACTTGAAATGGAAAACGAGTATTTAAAAAAGTTGAATGCCTTATTTCAAAACAAGGAAAAATCATGAAACAAGACAAAGCAAAAGTAGTCTTTGAGTTAAGGCATAAATATTCGATGAAGGCGCTTGTGAAACTCGCTGGTATTCCACGTAGCACGTATTATGATTTAGTAAAGAAAATGAACCGAATAGATCCAGATGCCGATTTAAAAGTAGAAATCAATTCAATTTACGATGAACATGAAGGACGTTATGGCTATCGTCGTATTCGTGATGAGCTAGCTAATCGTGGTAAGAACGTGAATCACAAGAAGATCCAACGCATCATGAAAGAACTTGGATTAAAGTGCCTTGTGCGTATGAAAAAATATAAATCCTATAAAGGAACAGTCGGTAAAATTGCGCCTAATCATTTAGACCGCCAATTTACAGCGGACCCACCGAATGAAAAATGGGTAACCGATATTACGGAGTTTAAATTATTCGGCGAAAAATTATATTTATCACCTGTTTTAGATTTATTTAATGGTGAAATTATTACGTACACAATTGGCTCTAGACCAACTTATTCACTTGTTTCAGAGATGTTAGATAAAGCTTTGGAGCGTCTACCAGAAGGCCATCAGCTTCTCATGTATTCAGATCAAGGCTGGCACTATCAAATGAAGCAATATTGTCATGCGTTTCAATCAAGGGGTATTCTCCAAAGTATGTCTCGTAAAGAAAACTGTTACGACAACTCTGTAATGGAGAATTTCTTCGGGATTATGAAGTCTGAGTTTTTATACTTCAAAAAATTTGAAAGTGTAGACCATTTTAAAACTGAATTAGAAAAGTATATAACGTATTACAATACAAAAAGGATTAAGGCAAAATTAAAAGGCATGAGTCCGATACAATATCGAACCCATGCCCTAACCGCTGCCTAATGAAATAACCGTGTCTAACTTTTAGGGGTCACTTCACTCATAGGCTGCTTATTTTTAAATGATATAAATACGCTACATTTTAGTAGACCACGAAATTTTATTATTTTTTATACTTAAGCTGTGCATCTCTCATAATGGCTAGATCAGAATTATCACTATCTACAGTATTTAAAGAGTTAAGAGAAGAGTTAGATCCAAACATTGGCACTTTACCAGTAGTTACACCTCTAGGGGCATACATACCATCATCTACTGGAACCAAAAATAGTAAATATTCTTTATCAAACTCCATGTTCTCATAATCATTCACAGTATACATAGCATTTGTTTCTTTATCATAAAAAGCCATTTCTGACACAGTAATTTGAGAATTTGTTTTTATATCTTCTTTATTATCGTTATTTTTATAAACTTCTGAAATTAAAAAACTTGATTTAGTATATCCACCAATTACATCGTTATTAATGTCTGATCTAAAAACTTCAGTATCATTTTCTTTTGTTTTTGTACCAAGAACAATTACAGGTGATGCTTCTTCCATCTCTTCTAAATTATCAAAACCTAGAGTTTTACCTTCAAAATTAATAGTCTCTATTTTTTTATTATCTTTAATGCTTATAAAGAATATTAAACAAAAACACACTAAAAAAAAGCTAAACACTTGAAACTTTCTATTTTTCATACTACCTGCCCCTTTGTCGACAATTTTTGTGTGAGTAATAGCCGTATGTAATTAATACAAAGCTTTTATACCATCAATGTCGTCTTGTAACGGCCAGTCTTTATCATTAAAACCCTTTGTCCTCATAACAGATATGGAATTATTCTTTGTTTGAGTGTGATCAAGACCTAAAGCATGCCCTACTTCATGAACTGCAGTTTCCCTTCTACGAGTTTGATCTAATCCCTTCCATGATTTATACATTGTTATGTTTGATAAAGTAGAGGAACCATTACGATGAGTAGCATATGCATCACCATAATTACTATTTACATAATCAACATTAACATTTCCACTAACCGAGACCTCTTTAGTAAACTTAACTTTATTAGTTGAATGCCACGCAGTAAATCCTCTTAGAATATCTTGCTTATAACCCATATCAATTAGCTCTTGACTAATATTGTAATACAAATCTAAATTATCCTTCTTTTTAAATCCTAGTAATTGATAAGCATCAGCTGTAATTGGTAGAGATACAACACAAAGTAATAGCATAATTAAAAAGCCTTTAAATTTCCACTTCATTTTACCAACTCCCCTTTATTTTTACATTCATGGAACTAACACACATAAATTATAAACATAATAAAATACAATATAAAGGGTAATTTGGTATCATTTTACTTTTATACTAAAGATATAAGAAGAACTCCCTTTGTCCCATCTTCCAGAGATAATATATATATACTTGCCTTTTTCGTTCGGTACAGAAATACTATTATCTTCCACTATTACTTTTTCGCTTTCATCGTTATTCATCCATTTCTCAACTTCTACTTTTTCAGGTTGTTTCTTAAAATTGATTTTTATTTTACTTTGAGGGGATACTGAAAAAGGGACAATTTTATTATTATCAAGAATTTCTGGTGGTGAAATTTTATCAACACATTCAGTGCCAGTTATTTTTTTCCAACAATAAGAACCTTGTACTATTGTTATCTTATTATTTCCTGACAATACAATTGGCTTAGGGGGACCAGCATTAAGTAACATGATAATCAACACAAATACGATAATAAATAAAGTAATTATACTTATCTTTATGCCTTTCATATAAACCCTCCAAACTAGTATTCTGAAATTAAGAAAAAGTCTTATATTCCGTTTATCAACTTATTTTACCATATAATTATTTTTTTGTAATTTAAATGCATATGAAGAAGCAAGGAGCCGACTGAACGAGATAAGGTTTGTGATTTGGTAATTTAGTTATTTCTGCTTCATGGATATTCATACTATGGAAAAATGTTGATATGAACGGGCTTATTGATTCTTTTAATGACCTAAAGGAAAATGATGAAAAGATTATTGGTAGATTAAGTACTGCTGCTACAGTTTTAGCTGTTGGGGTAGCAATTCTGAATAATGTTAGAACTAGAATTGTAAACGAAAATTAGAAAAAAAGATTTTAGACGCCACATTCTCGGTATAGAAGAAGATTAAGGGGAATTTTTCTAAGTGTCGTATATCGTGATCAGTACATACGGTCCAAAGCTGGATTACTTAAGAATGACAAGATTTTCAAGAATACGGATTTGGGATTAAATTTATCTTACAGGTGTATCACTTAGGTGATACTGAAAATGCATAATAAAGCTGTTTAATTTCGTTTAAATGCAATAACCACCTCCCTAAATTTCCTCGATAATTCCACAGAAATTTTATCGAACGAACATTCAAAACTAGTTACTATCCAAAAATCGCTTAGAAGCGGCTTTTAAATACTAACTTCAACACATCTGAAAATTTTCAAGCTGCTGAATCACAAATACGTGATACTGATATGGCTAAAGAAATGATGCTCTTCATTAAAAATAATATCATAACAAAAGCATCATAATTGTTATTAACTCAAGCAAATCAAGTTCCAAATAATATTTTATAATTGTTGAGGTAGAATGTAAGGATTTTTTTACATTCAATTGATAATTACACTAAATGTTGAACTACATATTCTAATCTAACCAAGTATTACCTCAGTCAGGAATTTGTAATTTTGAACTCCCCTTTTAACACCTCACATAAAACTATAGTAAAAATGGAATAGAATAAGTTTTTAAGAAAAATTGATGCATAATAAAAATCAGCTACTCCGATAAGGAATAGCCGACTTTTTATTTGAAGCTTTAAAGGTATAAGAGCAGTTAAATCAAACCTACACAAGATATTACATGCTTTGAGGTGGAATGATGCCTGTTACAAGTAAAATAAAGAACACCAAACCAATGAGGAAAAATATGAACGAGGCTTTAAACATGGGACCAAGTTTTACCTGGAATCGTTCTCGCTCATGAATGATTCCTGTTTGTGCACTGACCTGAGATGCATAAAGCCTAGACATGGCTCCACCACTGCTGGAAAAATAGAATGTGCCTAACGTAAAGGCAACACCAGTGAAAAACATCACTTCTATAAATCGAACAGAGAACATTGTGGCAATCCAATAGGTTAACGCTATCTCCACAATCCAGGCAATAACCATCATAATAAAGTGTTTCCAACGCATTTTTAAGAGCTCCCTTCCTTGTTCTTTTACTAGTTTTACGCATGTCTATTGGGAAAAGTTCCATTTTTCTAAATATATTGTCAATAAGAGATTAAGAAATCCCTTTTTTAAGAACATAAACTATAAAACGGTGTTATTTCCAGCACACAAAAAGACCAGAAACTCTCGAAAAACAGAGTCCTGGTCTTTTTGTGAAAAGTGAAACTTACTAGTTTGCTTTAGTTTTTGTATTCTACTATTACAGTAGTCGTGTCAGCTTTGCAAAGGTTACAGGTTTTTGAAGGAATTTTGAAAAAAATTAACCCTTCACGTTTATCATACTTCTGTTATTCTTTGAACCGTTTAAAGTTAAACTCCTTCAAAAATACGATACCGCAAAAAACAAGCAAAGTAGCAATAATCGTTTTCTTGTATAGAGAAGCAACATCCCTACATAAAGTACGAATTTGCTAGCTTAACGCTTCTTGCGTAAACTCGTGAACAATAGATAAATAACGATGAACAGGGCGAGGATTCCTAATGCTTTATAAAGATATAAGGCAATGTTTGCTTTACGTTGATACGTATATTCTCCATCATTCACCGCTTTAAGGTATGCTCCTTTGTCAACTTGTACCGCGATGGCGACCTTTGTATCGGTTCCCTTTATCGCAAAGTACTTGGTTCCTTTTGGATATGCATTTGAAAAATTGCCTCCATGTTGCTCCATATCTGAATACTTCGTTACCTTCCCTATTTCATTCTCAACTGCATGCACTTTCTCCTCCGTTACCTCATATATATAACCATCCCAAACTACGAAAGGATAGACCCAAGTTGTTGCGACAGTGTTCACAGGTATTATTACGAGACATACTATACAAAACAAAAACTTCCGCAGATAGCCCTTCATCACATCACCCTTTCCATCATCTTACATATTAGACTTAGCCTAGCAGAAAAAGTTACACTGCCATTTCGATTGACTTCTGTTTAGGTGAATGCTAAATTTACTAAAGTAGTAATTTACTAAATTACTAAATTCAAATAACAAGGAGTGCTTAACAATGAAAATTCCAACACATTTAAAACATAAACCTGTAATCGTTGCTGAAAACTATGCCAATATCGATGGGCGTACAGCTTATCAAACTGATACACAAGGACTTTCACTTGGGTTGGCACAATGGAATGATCGAGGAAAGGTTGATATTTCTGCGAAGGTTTGGCGACATACAGGTGGCAAATGGTCACGTCAGTCGGAAGAACTACCCCTCCATCGTGTGCTTGACCTCGCTATTCTAGTATGTGAGACACAACTTTATTTTAAGGATGCATACCGCTACGAGCACTTATATGATGAAGCAAACCCTGTTATTAATCGAGTAGGCTTACAAGGTGATGCTATGACTGTGGAAGTATGCACAGAAAATGAACAAATTAAAGAGGATATTCAGCTTTTTCAGCAAGCATTAAATAATGATGGTGAGCTAATCGGTGAACGCCTTCGCTCACTATCACGAATCTTAAAAGAAATGGGTTATTAAAACTCAAGAGGATTTTAACGATGAATGAACAAATGTTACAGGATGATAAAAAACTACGAAAGGCCTTTTTTAATTTCTTAATCCCGGTGATGCTAGCGAATGTACTGCAATCTGTCGGCCAAGTATTTGCGATGTTTATCGTCGGGCGCAATTTAGGTGTCGATGCACTCGCTGCCATTTCCGCATTTTTCCCGTTTTTCTTCTTTTTAATGGCCTTCGCAATTGGCATAGGTTCGGGAAGCTCTATTTTAGTTGGGCAAACGTTTGGGGCTGGTCATCATGAAAAGATGAAAGAGGTAGTTGGGGTAACCCTTGCCTTTACTACGATTTTATCGATTATCGTGGCGCTCTTTGGCGGCTTTTTCATTGAATGGATTTTACGCTTTATGCAAACACCAGCAAATATTTTAGACATGAGTATTAGCTATGCACAAATTTTATTTTTCACATTACCCATTATGTTTTGGTATTTAGTGTATACAACCTTTATGCGCGGCGTCGGTGATTCGAAAACACCCTTTCTCTTTTTAGTAATTAGTGTGGTGTTAAATATTGCCTTCCTCCCACCGCTGGTATTCGGCTGGTTCGGATTACCCGCGTTTGGTTTAAATGGTGCTGCCTATGCTTCTGTGTTATCAAACTTAGTGACCATGATTTTATTATTAGCTTATTTGCATAAAACAAAGCATTTACTACGTTTTGATAAATCCATCTTACAGCATTTTAAATTAAAGAAGGATATTTTAACATCATTATTAAAACTAGCGATTCCATCAAGTATTAGTATGGTTGCCATCTCAGTTGCAGAAATTGCCGTTATTGGTTTTGTCAATGCCTATGGATCTGATGCCACTGCTGCTTATGGCGTTGTCAATCAGGTAGCTAGCTATGCACAAGTGCCTGCGATGAGTATTGCTATTGCTACATCCGTTTTCGTAGCACAGGCTTTAGGAGCGAATTCTACAGAAATGATTAAAAAAATTCGTCAAATGGGTGTGCGTATTAACTATCTTTTAGGTGGCGCAATCATTCTCATCATGTATCTATTTGCAGAGCCAATTTTGGCTTTCTTTATCGATTCACATGATACTGTGCTCATTGCCAAAAATTATTTATATATCGCCTTTTGGAGCTATTTAATATTTGGACATACGCAAACCGTTTCCGCTACGATGCGTGCCACTGGTGTCGTACTATGGCCGACCATCTTCTTAGTCATAACGATTTGGGTCGTGCAAGTGCCATTAGCGTACTTCTTGTCCCACCATACGTCACTCGCATTAAACGGTGTTTGGTTAGCCTATCCAATTACCTTCTGCGTCCATTTCATTATGCAATATGCCTACTTCAAGCTAGGCTGGCAAAAGCGAACATTAAAAGCGATGCTTAGCGAATAAATGACACGGGACATGCAAAAAATGCATGTCCTTTTTGTATCCAACAAAATAACCAGGCACTCAGAAATTGAGCCCTGGTCATTTTGTGAAAAGTGAATGTTACTATTTTGCTTTAGTTTTTTGTATTCTACTAATAGAGTAGTCGTATAGCATTGCGAAAAGTTACAACCAATTTAAAATTTTTTTAGTTCTTTCCTGCAAATAGTGCAAACCATCGTCAGTTGATAAAAATTGACAAACACCAAAAAGGCGTTGGTATTTATGAATAGGATGCAAATAACAATCCTTTTGTAAACTTTCATTCATCTCTCTTATCTAAGCGGCTTTTAAATGCTTAATCTTCCATTCAACACGAGAACGGCTGAACCCGCTATCGCTACTGTTTCGCGTTGGGGTGTTACGTATAAAATACCGCCCCGTTTGGAAAGCTGCTTGCTTACTAGCTGGTTTTTCAATAATTTTTCACACCAGTATGGCCCAAGTGCACCATGACTAGACCCATTAACATGATCTTCGTCAATTCCTTGTGCTGGAGAAAAAAAGCGGGATACTATATCAATGCCCTCTTCCCTCGACTTACTGGTCACACATATCCCCCTAACAGGAAATTGTTCCATCGCAGAAAAATCTGGCTCGAAATGTGCAATAAGGTCTTCATTGCTTAGTTCCACGATATAATCCAATTCGGTACTCCCTACATAGATCGGTTTACTTCCTAACCAGTCTTCCAATGCTGGAGGACACACTATTTCATCAATTGGATACGTTTTGATGGCAATTTCCACTCGCTCCTGTTGCCATCTTGCCTGCAAAGGGCCATTTGTTGATTGAAATGTGATGGTCTGATGCTTAGGCACGATCCCCTGCTGCCAAAGCAAAAAAGCACTAGCAAGGGTGCCATGACCACAAATCGGGATTTCTGTCTCTGGGGTAAACCATCTTATCGAAAAATCAAGCTGTTTGTTTTCAATAAAGACTGTTGTCGGGACAGGTACCTCCTGTGCAATTTTTTGCATCGTCTCCTCAGAAACATCTGCATCTACAAGACATATTGCTGCTGGATTCCCTTTATATAGCTCTGTTGTAAAGGTATTTATTATAGAATAGGAAATAATCGTCATCTTATTCACCTCTTCTCTCATCATAACGCAAACAAGCAAGTGCTGAATATACACACTCAAACAAATAATCATTTTATAAAATAACCACCTTTTGTCTAAGCTAACATTATAAAATACAATGGTAGAGCTTTTGAGTGGAGAAACGATGAAACCATATTTCAAAATTTTAATGATTATTGGATTGACGACCTTACTCGCTGGATGCTGGGATATTACTGAACCACAGAGAATGTACTATATTAATGCAGTAGGTGTAGACTATGAAAACGATGAATATGTTGTCTATTTACAGGTGATTAATTTTGCCGATGTTGCGAAATCGATTCAGCCCAGTGCAGATGTGGCTCCTGCGGAGGTGGGTCGTGCCACTGGCAAAACAGTAGAAGAAGCGATTTACAAATTGTATCGCTCCTCCGATCAGGAAATATTTTGGGGTCATATGAGGTTTCTTCTCTTTTCAGAGCGGGCCATGGAAAATGAACATTTTATTCCAGTCATTGATACATTGATACGTTTTCGCGATACAAGGTACCAGATTTGGGTGTACTGTACAAAAAATCCGGTAGATGAAGTGCTGCTTGTCACACCCATCCTAAGAAATTCTTTGTCCTCATCAAAATTAAGTAACCCGATTAACCCAACTGAACAAGAAACCTTTGTTGAACCCAAAAATATAAGAGATATCGTCATTGGTTTAAATGAACCAAGCCATGAAGTGACCATCCCATATGTGTCCATTAAAGAAGATTGGCAAACAGATGAGGATCGAACAGAAGAAACTTATTTTTCAGGGGTTGGTGTCCTATCAAAAGATGGCTTTAAAGGATTTTTGCAAGACAATGCAGCAAGAGGCAATCAATGGATGCATAACTATACAAATCGCGGTGAGATTACCTTCCAATTAAAAACAAATGGTCAGGAAGAATTAACCGTGAGTATTGAAAAAATTCATGTCGATGTGAAACCACATGTCAAAAAGGAAGATGTTTCATTTGAAGTCGAATTAAAAATCAATGCGACCATTAATGGCTTTAAAGGAAAAACAACGGAAAAAGAGCTGGAAAAACATATAATCACACAGGTGAAAAAGGAAATCCATGAAACCTTCAATGAAGGCTTAAAATTAGATGTTGATATCTATCGATTATCAGAGTCTCTTTATCGGGACAACGTCAAAGCATGGAAAAGGTTAGAAAAGGATGGAAAAATTCCATTAACAGAGGATTCTATCAGTAAAATTCATGTGGAAGTAGCTAAAATCAATCCAGGTCGTAAAACATTCACAGAAACTATAAAAAAAGACCGGAAGCCCTAACTTAGGGAATCTGGTCTTAAAAAATTTTTTATTTTATGAGTGAATACATATATGTATCATGTGGCATATTGTTTTGATACATATATTTTTTTAATAATCCTTCTTGTTCGAAACCTATTTTTTGCAATAGTAGCTGAGAAGCTTCATTTTCTGTAAAAACAATAGCACCAATACGTACTAAATCCATCTCTTCAAAACCATAGGAAATGGCTCTTTTCACAGCTTCCTGAGCATAGCCCTTTCCCCAATAGTCAGGAAATAGTGCGTAGCTGATTTCTGCTCTTCGATGCTCCATTGACCACTCTTGAAAGCCAAGTGTACCAATAATTCCTTCTTGTTCTTTTAATGCAATACCCCATTTAATACCACGTTTTTCGGTAAAATTGTTTGCAAAATTTTTAATGATTTGTTGCACTTGTACTAAGCTCGTTAAGGGTTGTTGCCCATAATGGCGCAAAACTTCAGGATTCGAAAAGCAATCAAGAAGAGCTTGTGCATCAGGACTCCCTAATTCTCTTAACACTAATCGTTCAGTTTGTAATATAGGAAACATAGCATACCTCTTTTATCATAGATTTGTTAAACAATTTTTTTCGACGAACTATTTCAATCTCTATTTCCATTTGATGACACTTAAAAGGACAAAGCTAATTATCATGTTCTTTTGCTTGCCTATTCCTACAAGCGCTCCTCATCTCCTTTTGCATAAAATCTTACTTCATGTCCACAATAAGTTCTAAGTCAGTCTACTTGAGGTGAGAGGTATGGAGCATTTTCCGCTAATACATACAAATTTTTGGGATGCCGTCATTGCAGTCCCTGTCGTGATGATTGTTACGCAACTAATTAAAAAATTGGGTCATATCAAACCTTTTTGGGTTCCGACCATTGCATTAATCGTCGGCTTATTCATTTCCATTTTCATCAGCCATCGCCACAACCTTCTTGCTGGGCTTTTCATGGGCTGGTTTTATGGCTACGCAGCCATTGGTAGTTACGCTTCATTGAAAACATCTTATATTACCTACAAACAAAAGAAATTCCAAAAACAGAAACATAGCGATCCATAAGAATGTAGCGATTGCAGGAATAGAGACAAAATAATATACTAATATTAACAAATTTGGGGCTACTTATTAAAGTAGCTCCTTTTTAATCAGTTTGCACAATAATCCTGTAATTTTTAATAAAGATAAGAAAGGTTGTTCAGCTATGGAAATGTTCTTTTTCTTTAGTAATTTTTATTTAATGCCCCTCTACGCTTTTTTGTTTAGCTATTACCTTATTAAGCTACTCAAAAAATTCAGTAAGGGACAATACACGACAACGACTGAATCGAGGATTGTCATAATAACCTTTATATTAATTGTTTGGAGTATTAGTTATACACTCGCAAGCAGTCAATAGCTTCATAGGTAATGAGAAGAAAAGGCACATACACACAAGGGCGATATTCGACCAATGCTATTAAACATTAGAGCCGTTTCCACATAGGCTCTATTTATTTTATAAGGGTTGAGCTGATAATAATGCTGCTTCTATGCCCTTCATGATGTTCATAGCTCCACTCGATTTATTTGAACAGACAACTACTTTGGTTGAGCAGTCAGGATAATAAGCTGAATGGAAGCACACACCTGGATCATATCCCATCACATGATATTTTAAAATAGATTGGTCACTGTTTTTCTTAATCCATACACCATACCCGTAACTATCACTTTCATTCATCTCAACATGAGGTGTTAGCAGTTGTGTTGTGACAGCTTCACTTAAAAGGTCAAAGTTCATCAGCGCGTGCCACAGCCTTGACATATCCTTCGCCGTTACAAATGCTCCTCCATCCGAACCTCCTTTTACAGGTAGGGAGTAGATATTTGTTTTCCATGTACCATCCGGGTTATCTATGTATCCTATTGCGGTATTAGATGGTAGAGAATCTAACGAGAAATAGCCCGATTCCTTCATATTCGCTGGATCAAATACATTTTTTTGAATGTAGTCAGAAAAGTTCATACCAGAAATATGCTCAATAACTAAGCCTAATAAAATATACCCGGCATTGTTGTAATGAAATCTCTCCCCTACTCTATATTTCATCGGCCGATCCTGAAATAAAGGTAAGAAATCACGTAATGTTCGAAGTTGATACATTGGATTTTCAACCCATAATTCTTCAAAATTCTCCATTTCTTCCTCATCAAAATAATCTGCAATTCCTGAAGTATGCGTTAGCAGATGTTCAATAGTAATCTGCTCATCCAAATGCTTAAAATGATGGTTTAAACAGTCACTTAGTTTACTATCCAAAGAAAGCTTTCCTTTTTCGATAAGCTGACAAATAGCAATTGCAGTAAAAAGTTTACAGCCAGATGCAATACCAAAACGCGTTTTTGTGTTATTTTCAATTTGCTCCGAGCGATTTGCATAGCCAAAGCTTTGATTGACTAAGGCAGCCTTCTCTTGATTTTCCACTAGAATTGTTCCCGAAAAATCAAGATTCTGTTGTATGTCCACTATAATATTTTGCAATTTTGTATGCATAGTCATTCCCCTTATTTATCCAAAGTAACTAAATAATAACTTCTCTTACTAAAACAATACTCTACTACTGTTACCTTGTCGAGAATATTCGCATAATTACGAGGAGAAGGCTGTGCATACTGAGGAATGGTTAAAGGGTCAATTGCTGGTATCCTATCTTTACAAGCACAGAAATTATTACTAGTGATTATTGAATTCATTATGCTTTACATTCTCTTTAATCTATTGCAAATCAAGTCGTCTTTGTTACATGTCGATTGTCTATAAAGACATGAAGCTTGCGCTGAATATACCATTCCATCACGAATAAATTTGGCACCCAACATAACCACGCGATGACGGCATAACTATACTGGAAATTTTCAAAGCCAAATAATACAGTAAATAAGGGGAGGTAGATTCGCAATGTCACTGCCGCAAAGGTTAAAGCATAATTTCTTAGCATCCATTTTTGATGTCCTTGGATGTTTCTTTGTTTAATGTTAGCCAGTGCTTGAAACATCGTGATGAGCCAGCCTATAGATAATAAAGCGAAGCCTAGCTGTGCTACCCATCCCCCAGTTGCGTGAAATGCTAAATAAAGTCCTGCCACACCACCGAACAAAATACTAACCATGTAGATGCTACCTAATCGTTTATGACGTTTCACATTTTTCTCTCTTAAGGTGGAGGACAATGTAAAAGGGCCGATTACGAGGGCTAACACACCAAAAATGATATGAATGTAAAGCATACTATACCAAAAGGAATTCAATGTAGCGCTAAGCATGAGCTTTAATTGAACAAACCCAGCCTGTTGTGCATGGAATACGATATATTGAACGACCGAATAGCCCGCTATCATTATCGCCAAGCCACTTACAATAAACCACCATTTTTTTCTCATTCTGTAGCTCCTTTCTTTTGAAACCTAATATTGCAATTGACTACGCTCTGACATAAAAATAGCCGTTACAGACTATTAGTAGTGCAGTTGTAAAGGCAGGAAAAACGCTCCACACCTGGGTATTTTTCACCTAAGCTTGTAATGTGAAACCCAATATTTTTATAAAAATGAACAGCTTCTTCGTCCGTTTCTGCATAAATCGTAGAAAATGAATAGTGTTCTTTCAAATATCGAATCATCTCACGTCCAATCCCTTCTCCACGATTCGTTGGTGATACGGCAAGATGTTTAATTTCACAGTGATTTCCATCCCTCTTTGCGATTCCGATACACCCCACCATGTCTTGCTCGATGCTATAGCCATATAACTCTCTTTCTGGACTTTCCATATATAATTGGTACTCTCTAGCTACTTTCTTGTCTGAAGTGGCGTAGGATAATAGTACTTTCACTTCGGGTTGGATATTGCTTGATTGAATTTGTTTCATAAAACGCTACCTCTCTATTCCTATCAGTAGTCATTGAATAATGTGTCAATTACTATCATGTTCTACCATTTTAATAGTCATCTATTTTATCTATACGAAACCGTTGTTTATCTAATGAATTCAGCTCCTGACCAACCGTCTCTCTCCATTAAAGCACCTCCATCTAACTACTAAATTCCTGTTACAATGATCGTAAAAATAGAAAGAAGGTGCATGATGGACCTATTGTTTGTCATTCTTATTTTTGCTGGGATGTACCAAGTTACATTCTTATCATCGAAGAGCGCCACTAAATCAAAGGGAAATGTATTTAATTTTTGTATGGCTTCCTTTGATGTGAGGGAGTCGATTGGCAAAGGAGGATAAAATAATTTATTACAATAAATAAAGATTGCACTTACTGCCAAAAGAGTTGCTATTAGTAAGCCTCTTTTCATTGTACCGTAAAGCTTCATTTTTTTTACAAATAAATGTATATTTATTTTTTATCTAACAACAATAAAGACCACTCATCACGAGCGGCCTTTAATGATGTATGTCATTCTCATTGTTTATTAGTTAACATTTTTACTACTTCTTTGATTTGCAGCTCTAATGATATTGGATCATTGCCCCAGAATAAATCTGGGTCCAGCTTGAACACTCGGTCATTTTTCACGGCGTCTAGTGACTTCCAAAGTCCCTCACTCTCACCCCATACTTCTGAGATTAAATCTCCCTGATCGATGAAAATATAATCGCCAGCATATTCAGGAATGACTTCGTACGAAACTTGTCGATAGGACTCTTTCCCAATCATTTCCTTCTGTTGTTTCGCTGGTGACTTTAATTGAAGATGTTTGTAGATGGCTTCACCACCCCTATAGCCTCCGTCACCATAAATATAAAATCCTTTATCTACTACAAAAACGCCCATAAGTGCAAAAGTATCGTCGGGTTTAATAATGTTCGCAAGCTGTGCTCGTGCTTCCTCTGCGGCCTTATCTAAATGCTTAATCCATTGCTCGGCTTCATCTTTTTTGTCCAAAGCATCGCCCAAAAGACGCATTATTTCATAAATATCACCTGAAGAGCTATAAGGGAGCGCAAGCGTAGGTGCGATTTTCTCATACTGCTGAAGAATCTTTTCATCACCCACCCAAGTGATGATTAAATCCGGTTTCAGCTGAACGATTGTCTCCAATGATCTTTCCCCAGTGGTTTCAATGCCATCAATCTGATCTTGAATTACTTTGTTCTCCAAATCCCATTGGGTAGAGCCGATTGGCTTGATACCTAACACAAGTAACTCTGGTAAATAGCCGTCTGTTACAATCCGCTTTGCTTGACGTGGTATTTCAATATCACCACGTTGTGTTTTGATTATTTTTGTAGCTGATTCTGTTGTTTCAGCTGTTTTGGAAATGTCCTTATTAGTATTGGAATCGGCGCTGTCATTGGCATTGCCACAAGCCGTCAGTATAGCGAGTAAAGCAAGAAATACTATTGATTTTAACACCTTATGTAAGTACAAGATTGTACCTCCTTGTTTGATAATGATTATCATTCGCGATGATATATTCATTATAGAGGCAGTCTTATACAAGGACAACGCCTATAAATTGGATGTTGCATAGGGAAAATTGTTGGATTTAACTTTGATTAGTGAACAATTTTACTATTACATCAAGTTGAATCTCCAAAGACAGACCATCATCAAACCAAAATTCATTAAGCTTAAGTAAGTGTAATTGGCAGCCTTGTTCATACACTAACTGTTGCCACACGGAACGCTGCATCAGTTTGGTGCGGAAAGATTCTGTATCATCAGTAGGTACGATCAAAAACATATGATTGGCCGCATACAGGGGCAAATCCTGCTCTTTAACTTTCAGATGTTTACCAGGTTGAAGTACCTCCTGTTGAATGGTCTGAGGAGCTCGTAGTCCTAATAGCTGATATAAAGTGTAGGCGGAGCGCACCGATAGATAAGGGATCAGCCATAAGTTATCGTGACTTAATTCAAAGATACCTGCTGTTGAGCCTGACTGAAGAAATGGTGTGATGACTTTTCTTGCCTCTATGGCGGACTGCTGTAGCTGCGCAATCCAATCTTCAGCCTCTTGTGTTCGCCCAAGGAGTGTCCCAAGCAGTCGCACCTCTTCAAGCTTGTCTAACTGTCCCCATGGAATAGTCAGAACAGGAGCAATTTGTTCGAGTGCTTTCATTACTTCAGGGTAGTTATAAAAATAGGTTGGTGCCACGATTAACTCCGGGGCTAGTTGATGTATCACTTCTATTTGGTCAAAAGATTCTATCTCTACTATGTTCGGCAATCGTCTGTGCAATAGCTGGGATGATTGAAGCAGCTCTCGTGTTGTAGCGAGAGGCTGAATTCCCAATGCGAGTAATGCCCCAAGAAATTGTATACTAACGATACGGTTGCTCTGCTTCCTCTTGCGAAAGCTACTAGGTGAAAGATGAACATACTTGGTGAAAGTTTTTCCCAAATACGAGCCGTCTGCAAATCCTGTTTTCAACGCAATATCCTGCAATTTGTCATTTGTTCCAAGTAGCATAAGCTTCGCTTGGTCAACCCGAATTTGATTCACATACTCAGCAAAGCTCCACCCTGTTTCCTTCTTAAACAGCGAGGAGAAATAGCTTTCGTTAAAGCCTGTCATGTTGGCCATAAAAGAACGTGTTAGCGGTGCTTCAAAATGTTGTTTGATATATGTAACAGCCTGCTGAATAGCTTGATCGTTCGTCACAAAACTGTTATCAATACTCTTTCTTTCAAAAATCGTATCGAGGAACTCGTGCAGAAGCAAATGGAGCTTAGGGGCAGCATTTAGTTTCTGCGTTTGAGAAAACTGCCCTATCAAATTTTTCAGCAGCCCTACCGCATATCGAGGAAATTCCATGACCTGCCCATGCGCAGGCAAATGGGCTGTATCAATCACATATAATAACGCTTCTTTCTCACGTTTAGCCAATCGATAACTATTAAACGAGATGCTGTAAACAGGCATAAATCCTTCGCTAGTGCTCGGGACGATATGGCTGTCCTTCTCCGGGTACAAAAGCAAGACGAATTGCCCTTTTCCTATACGACAAGTACGTTGCCCTGTTCGAATAACTATCGGTTGTGTAGGAATGATAATCATTGGAAATAACCCTGTCAGCGTAGCGGGACTCAGTGTTCCCTCGTCCGCTAGAAGTCTTAAATCCAGAAGCTCATATGTTAGCATTTTCCTAGACCCTCCCCTGTCATATATAGTGTTGAATATTATTTTAAAACAACTAAACTATAATCTACCATAAAAAATCCAAAAGGCTTTTAAAATCAATCAGCTTTGCTTATATATGGTATATTCTCGATATTTGGAATTTTTCAACAAAACCCGTTATTAATAATAAGGTGAAAGCATTGATGGGCATACTGTTAGAAGGAAATACAAGCCCAATATACTGAAAGAAATTCCTTCACCTAATAGGCAAAATGCTGATTTTGGAAGTTTATCTTTATCACTTTCATCAAACCATCCTATACAACCACCATATTTTTCAGAAGTATTTGAATTAGGTGAACGTACAGTAAGCCCAATTCTGTACGTATATAGTATCACTATATGTTAGGAAGGGTGTTCGTGTGGAGAAAAAACATCAATCTTTAAAAAAATTCAAGCTAAAATCAAATCCAAATTGTCATTGTCGTTGTTGCTGTCCTTGTTGTCGTTGTAAATGTAAACCACCATTTTTACCGATACCACCAAGTTGTAACTATCTCGTATATGTGACAGACGCTGGTCAGCTAGTATCGCCTGATAATAGAGTATCTGTGATTGATACGGCGACAAATACGATAGTCGCAAACATACCCGTAGGATCTGCTCCTCTCGAAGTAGCGATTACACCAAACGGAGCATTTGGTTATGTTCCAGCGCTCTTCTCGGATAATGTTACGGTCTTTAGTACTGTCACAAACATACCAATCGCTACCATTCCAGTAGGGGTTAATCCTTTAGGTGTCGCCATTTCACCGAATGGAACACTTGCTTATGTATCCAATCATGGATCTAACACGGTATCTGTCATCAATACAGCCACTAATACTGTAACCGCAACTATCCCAGTAGGGCTCCAGCCTCAAGGCATTGCTTTTACTCCAAATGGCGCGTTTGCTTATATTGCAAACGAAAATTCAAATTCAGTATCTGTTATCAATACAGCTACGAATACGGTGGTCGCTACAATCCCTGTCGGCATTCGCCCAAGGTCCATTGTTTTCACATTGAGTGGACAATTTGCTTACGTGACAAATGAAAATAGCAACACTGTATCCGTCATTAATGCTGTAACCAATACAGTAGTTGCTACAATCCCTGTGGGCACAGGACCTGTAGGAACAGCCATTACACCAGATGGAACACTTATTTACGTTGTCAATAAAGGTAGCAATACGGTTTCGGTTATCAATATAGCTACTAATACGGTGATTGCTACAATTCCTGTAGGACCATCTCCTGACCAAGTGACGATTTTGCCTGATGGAACATTTGCCTATGTCACGAACCAAGTGGACAATACAGTATCTGTTATCGATATAGTGACCAATATGGTCATTGCTACAATCCCTGGATTTAACGGTCCTACTGGTATAAAAACGGGCACCATCTGCAACTAGCTTTTGACACCCTTGGCGAACAAGAAGTAGCAAGTCAAATTAAAGAAAAAGCAACCGACTCTAGACGACCATCTTAATCAAATGGTCGTCTAGAGTTGGTTGCCTATATCATGATGTAATGAGCGAATGCTAAAACGTTGAATGCTCATCTAGTTTTGGAATAGTAGTAAGTCTCATTCGTTTTTACCATTTATATACTATTTTACGTTCCTCTATGTTACCATCTATAATAGACAAAATGTTTATTTAGCAAATAAGCAGAATGACTAAAATCATTTATCAATAAAATTAGAGGGTGTGCAATTAATGGGGTTCTTTGATAGGTTTTTTAAAAAAATAGAGGCTGTTAATAAAGAAGAAGTTGCTGTTGCTGAACTTGAATCCGAGTTTTATTTAGAGTCTGCACTGGATGAAGCCAATCAATTTTGGGTGGAAATAGCACAAAATCTTATCGTGAACGCAGTTAAGGCAACTGTGAAGGGAATGTCTCTCGAGGAAGTAGAATCCATTTTAGGTATAGGTGAATTTGGAGGAGATATGACTACACCCAATGCTACAACAGAGACCTATTGGTATGAAGGAGTTAGTGGCGGTTCTGCTCAATTAATTTTTTATAACGGTACATTAGGCATGAAAGAAGAATTTGGTCTACAATAATGAGTTTTCTATTATTTAAACAGGACTTGCTAATGGCAAGTCCTTTTGTTATGCTCGCACAGGCTCTCTCACATATCAGTCCATAAACCGCTTGCTGTGTCAATCCAATAAAGCCATTAATGCAAGGTTTTAATGTAACAGCAGAGAGCAAATTACGTAACTAATTATCCATCTTAATGTATCTCGATTCGCTCAATGCTGTTCTGTGGCACTTGAAAAAGAAGAATCACACCAGATTATTGATACAACGGTTATTTATGGTAAAATTAGGTGGTATTTAGTTAATAATTTTATTCAAAAGGGGATTTAAAATGAAGAAACCGATTTTATCAATCGCTGTATTTTTACTAAGTTTTTTCTCATTACTTATTTCGCTTAAATTATTTTGGAATTTAGGTATTTATGTTGATGAGTATGGTACAAGTCCTTCTGTTGTTAGTGGTGGAGAATTTTGGCATTCCATGGATTGGTTAAGATTATTTTTACTGTTCCTGCTGTGCGTAGTATCGTTTATCAGTATTTTTAGTACGAATCAAAATAAGAGTAATTAAAGTAATAGCCATTATTAAAAATTAAAGAAGGATGAAGGAATTATATGAAATTGTTTAGAGGAATTTGGGGTATATTATTATGCTTATATGGTGTAGCTTTATCTATCAAATATTTCCAGAATGTCAGTGAAGGATGGAATATAATCCTTCATGCTTTATCTGGGAGTTTATGTATTTTAGGAATTTTACTAATTATTAAAGCGATAAAAATGAAAGTGTAATCAGAAGTGACTTTCAACCTATCCAAAAATTAAAATAGCAGTCGTTACAGACAAGTCCTTATGTAATGCTTCCTCAAATCACTTCGATTTAAAAAGCCCATTAGGCTCTGATTTACTCAGTCACCTAATAGGCCATTCATATAAGTCTTTAAAGGTTAGTCCTTTGAAATTTAGTCCAATTCAATAAACCCTTGGTAAGCTTAGTCTTGAATCGCTGCGTCTAACGCTACCACGATCATGTCATTGAACGTTGTTTGACGTTCTTCAGAAGTTGTTACTTCGCCTGTGATAATATGATCACTTACTGTTAGAACTGCAAGTGCTTTACGGCCGAATTTGGCAGCTAATGTGTAAAGGGCTGCTGATTCCATTTCTACAGCTAGCACACCATATTGTGCTAGTTTTTCGTTTTGGTGCTCGTCTGAGTAGAATAAATCTGCTGTGAAGATATTCCCTACTTGTAAGTTAAGACCAGCCTCTTTACCTGCGTTGTAAGCTTTTAATAATAAGTCAAAGTCAGCGATTGGTGCGAAGTCGATAGCACCACCCCAAATGATTTGGTTCATACGTGTGTCTGATGTTGCGCCTTGCGCTAAAATGACGTCACGCACTTTAACATCCTTTTGAATTGCACCACAAGTACCTACACGAATTAACTTTTGCACATCATATTCTTGCATTAATTCTGTTGCATAGATAGAAATAGATGGCACACCCATACCTGTTCCTTGTACAGAAATACGTTTACCTTTATACGTACCTGTATAACCAAACATATTACGTACTTCATTGTAGCAAATTACATCTTCTAAAAATGTTTCTGCAATGTATTTTGCACGCAATGGATCTCCTGGAAGTAAAATTGTGTCAGCGATTTCACCTTTTTTTGCATTAATATGAATACTCATACTACAATCCCTCTTTTCTGTCAGTTATCACTATAAATAATACTGTGTTTCTGTCATTTACGCAATGCTAGACGTCTAGCAACTAAAAATATTTATCTTGATTCAGCGACGCAGTTCAGAACATGAAGCGCTTAGGATAACTTCTACTCTTTTGCCCGAAAAATCTGGACGCCAATTCGCCGAGGCATCATCGATCTTTTCATACAAGCAAGCTTATTCCTCATAAAGCGCCCATAAAGTATCGAATGTTTCGATTGTTAAGTTTTCCGTAGCGTAGGATTCAATATAGTCGGACAGCTCATGAAAGTCTGTGCTCTGTTTTGGAAAATTATGCTCCTGAAACATTTCCTCTGCAAAGCGGACTTTAGGGTCTGACCAATCACCTCCTCGGAATGTTAATACATACAAATAAAAACTTTTTTTCATGAAACAATTTCCCCTTTTTAAAACATTGGCTTTTCGCTAGTGTATCAAAAAAAATAGCTTTCGTCATAATTCCCACCACTAAGATATTTTACCTATTCATGCTTTTAGAACTATTTTCTCGGACAATACTGACTTTAGTCACGGTGTATTTTATCTGAAAAATTTAAATTTTTAGAAATAATAATAGAAATATCTAGTAAAATAAGATAAAATTGAAATCGATTATTGAAAAAAATAGGAAGGTGATGGCGATGAAAAAAACTCAAAAAACTCGTAATACAGCGAAAAAACGCCCGTCTCTCTTTATGCTTAGCTTTTTGAGGAAAAGGCAAGCTGCTACAAAAGAGGAACCCGGGAACAATCCCCCTCCTATTAAAGTAAAACGACGACGTTTTTACCATTTAATTCGGGGCAAAGTGCTTATTATGTTTGCGCTGCTTATTGTGATTAACGGTATAATGGGTATATTGTCTTATGTCAATATACAAAATTTGCAGCAACAAATGGAAGACTTTACGAAGAAAAACGTCCAAGAGCAGTTAACTGTCAATCAGCTTGCGTATGAAATTGCTCGACTAACAAATTTAGAACAATCCTATTTAATTACAGGTAATGGTATTTATTCTACTTCTTATCATATGAAAATTGATACTATTAACAAAAAGCTGTCTGCCTTAAAAGAACAATTTCAAGAACGACAAGTAGAGCTAAGTCATATGCAGGCCATTGAGCAATATTATAAAAATTACCTAGATTATTCAGACAAAGTCATGACGATGCGCGACGAACTCGGACTTGAACAAGCCCGTAAGCTCATGATGGGTGCCACCGGAGAAACGATGAAAACGCATATCGATAACAATATTGAATCTATTAATGTGGTCATGGACGAGTCGAATAAAACCAAATTAGACAAGCTTAATCAACAGGTCAATCTTTCCATTACTACGTTCTTTATCGTGTCAATTGTTGGCTTTTTAGCAATCATCATTTTTGGTTATATGCTCTTTAAATCACTTAAACGAAATACACAGGCTATTAATGACTCCATCCTTGATATTGCACAGGCAGGAGGCGATTTGACAAGACGTGTAAAAGTACGTAATCGTGATGAATTTTCAATCATTGCGGCCTCGACGAATACATTAATCGAGTCAATTTCTAATTTAATTCGCCGTGTCAGTGAATTAGCGGATCATGTATCAAGCAGTAGCCAGGAGCTGATGTCGTTAGCTGATGAAAATGCACGAACGATTCAGGATATTGCTGATGCCACAGCTGATATTGCCAGTGATAGTGACAATACGATTTCAAGTATGAATAGTGCCCAGCAAAAGATGAGCGACTTAGAGCATGCCGTGCATCAATTAAATGAACAAGCAAGTGCCGTCCATCGTGCCTCTGTCGCTATGCAGCAAGCAGCCGATGAAGGCAGCCGCTCTGTGGAACAATCCTCGCTTGTTATGCAATCCATTGAAGAAACGATGGCTTCCACAACGTCCACGGTCGAAGCATTAGGTCGTAAATCTGCCGACATCACATCGATTATCGGCACCATCACAGCCATTTCTGAGCAAACAAATCTTCTCGCATTAAACGCGGCCATTGAAGCGGCACGCGCTGGCGAACATGGACGAGGCTTCGCAGTTGTAGCAGATGAAGTTCGCAAGCTTGCAGAGCAATCACAAAGCGCAGCGAAAGAAGTAACAACGATTGTGACGTCCATCCAGCAGGAAGTTACGTCAATCATTGCCCAAAATCATGAAGGAGTGACAACTGTTATCCGAGGCGTGGAAGTAACAAATGAAACGAACCAATCCTTAGCCAATATTTTAACGCATACAGAGGAAACAACGACGATTATCGCAGCTATGGTAGATAAAATTGCGACTACACTTGACTCTAGCAATGCAGTAGCAAGTGACTTCGTGCATGTCAATGCCTATGCCGAGCAATCAGCAGCCAACACGGTAACCTCAGCGGCAGCCGCAACCCAGGGCTCCGCATCCATGCAGGAAATCAACGCAGCAGCCACCGAGCTCGCCCAACAAGCAGATAGCTTACGTAACCTAGTGAGCGAATTTAAAGTATAAGTCACTCGAAAGAGGATCCAGCATTTTGCTGGTTCCTCCTTCATTTTGAGAGGCTGTCCTTTCAATTTGAAGATTCGATCATTCAAATAAAGGATTCTCTGTTGAAATGGTGGGCTATCCTTCGTTTTGCTTCTATCCATCAATCTGAGCGTTTTATCCTTCAATCTGCTGAGTCTCCTCTCATTTTGCTGAGCTATCCTCCACTTTATTGCTTCTATCCATCGATCTATGAGTTCTATCCTCCACTTTGCTGGTTCTATCCACCAATCTGAGCGTTTTCTCCTTCACTCTGCTGACTCTCCTCTCATTTTGCTGAGCTATCCTCCACTTTATTGCTTCTATCCATCGATCTATGAGTTTTATCCTCCACTTTGCTGCTTCTATCCACCAATCTGAGCGTTTTATCCTTCAATCTGCAAAGTCTATCCTTCCACTTTGCAAGTTCCTCCTCATCAGTAAATTCATCACCTTAAGGTTACAAAACAAAAAAATCCTAGCAAGAGCTACCTTGCTAGGATTGGATTATTTAAATAACGATTGATACTCGCCATAGCCTTCTTTTTCTAAATCTTCTTTGGGGACGAATCGGAGCGCTGCTGAGTTAATGCAGTAGCGCAAGCCTCCTTGCTCACTTGGACCGTCTGGGAAGACATGTCCTAGATGGGAATCGGCTTCTTTACTGCGCACCTCCACACGACGCATGCCGTGGGATGTATCGAAAAGCTCGGTTACTTGCTCTTTTTCAATCGGCTTGGTGAAAGCTGGCCACCCACAGCCTGAGTTGTATTTATCGAGTGAGCTGAATAATGGTTTCCCAGAAACAATATCTACATAGATGCCTTCTGCAAAATGATCATCGTATTCATTGCGGAATGGGGGCTCAGTGCCATTTTCCTGTGTGACGTAATATTGCATATCTGTTAATTCTTTTAAACGTTGTTCTTTACTCATGTTTATTCCCCCAGTGATGCTCCTGGAACGCTCTGCGACCAGATCCAATCGAATAGCGCTCATAGTGCATTGGATTTTTCTTATAATAATGCTGGTGATAATCCTCAGCCGGATAAAAGGTGCTGGCTGGCAGGATTTTTACCATGATTGGTTTATCAAATTTCCCAGACGCTGCTAAATCTGCCTTCGAGCGTTCTGCTAACTCACGTTGTTCCTCATCATGATAGAAAATGGCCGTTGTGTAAGACTCTCCACGGTCAAAAAATTGACCCCCTGCATCAGTTGGATCAATCAATGTCCAAAAAATCGCTAGTAATTGCTCGTAGCTATATAATTCATCATCAAAAACGATTTGTACAGCTTCTACATGACCTGTCGTTTCAGAGCATACCTGTTCATAGGTAGGATTGACAACATGTCCACCTGTATAGCCTGATAGCACTGAGACAATGCCAGGTGTTTCGTCAAAGGGCTTGACCATGCACCAAAAACAGCCCCCTGCAAAGGTTGCGTATTGCTTTGCCATTGTTTTCACTCCTTATTCACCAGGAACAATAATTTCCAATAGAATTTTATCATTTGGTAAGTCTAATTCTTTGGCACGGACACGTGATCCTGAAGCGATGTTGATGCGGGATAAATCGATATAAATTTCCGCTTCATTCGGATGCACCGTAATCCATGAAGGAAATTCCACCGAATCGCGCATAATTTTCATAGTCGTTTCTGGTGGAATTTTCAGTAGTCCAACATTCATTCTCGTCTGCTTTAAAATAATATTGCCTTTGTCATCTACAATCGGTTCAAAATTCATGGAAATCGGAACTTCCGTATAAAATGCCGTTAGGGTGCTTCTTAATTGAATATCATTGCCAATTGTAAAATCAAGCGGTAAAGGTGAGCCCTTCGCTGCATCCTTTAAATACTTTTTCGATATCGATTCTAATTCCTTTGTTGTTGTTTGCACAACGAGTACGTTCCCTTTGCTTTCACTTTCACCTGCTGAACTCTTCGCAACGTTGACGCCATCCACTGGTCTAGTTGCTAAAAAAACGACGAGGAGGATTGCAAAAAGCACTGTGCCTGCTAAGGCGAAAAACGCGACTTTCCATTTATTCATTTTGTCACTCCTCGAAGCCTATTGCCTTGTTAATCTTTTTTTCCATACCACACTGCTCCATTGCTGCTAATATACGCTCTGTCATTTTTTCATATCCCTTTGCATTCGGATGGAAAAAATCTGTATGATAGACGAGCTCTTCATTTGAATCAAATAAATCTTCTACTGATACATAGCAAGCATTGGAATCCTTGCTTGCTACTTCTTCAATCACATTATTCCATTCTGTGATAATTGTATCAAATTCATTCGCCTCATTGGTTACAATTGAAAATGGATTATAAAAACCAATGAGTAGTATGGGCACTGTCGGATTTTTTGCACGAATGCCTTCTACGATTTTGCTGTAACGTTCTTTATATGCTCGCAGCTCCTTATCAAAAGCGTCCCGCTTCAAGTTAAATAAATCCTGCTTGACGACCTTCATGACATCATTGCCACCCATTGTTAAGGAAATAAGCTGTGCTTCTTGCAACTCTTCATCATAATGCCCTTTTTTCACTAATTTTAGTAGTTGATCACTGCGTCTACCTCGTTTGCCTCGATTATCTACATCTACATCTGAAATCGAGGGCCATGCGAGCAATGAATCTGCTAATCTTCCAACATAACCGTCTTGACTATACTCATCACCGACACCATCTGTTAACGAATCTCCAAGTGCCAAGTAATGTAGTTGCTTTGCTTGTTCTTCATCAATTTGCGATAAATCCTCTGCTGATGGCTCAAAAAAATGTTCAAATATTTGTGTCAACATATTCTTAGAGGGTTTTTCCTCATCCTCTGTTTGTTGCTCATCCTGCGTCATATCTTGCTCCGTCCCTGCTTGCTCACCGTCAGGTTCTGCTTGCGGATTCGGTTCATCGATTGATATTGCACAACCACTTAGTACTAAGACGGTCAAACACGACAACATAAATCGCCAAATGTCCATTTGACCACCTTCCATCCCTTTCTATTACTTCTATTATAGAATAGTTCATGCCGCAATGAAAAGTGACTAACCCTTAGTTCTCCATAATTTTGTGCTCCTGCCAAGTTTCTTCACTGGGTAATGTGGCTTTATAATAGGAATAGCTAGTGTTTGTTCATGATTGGTGGTGAAGTGTTTTTATTTCGAGTAAAGTCGCTCACCTTTGATGGCAGTACTCTCATCTGATTCCAAGACGTTCAGCTTTGAGGCAAATGCGCTCATGCCTCATTCGAAGCCGCTCAGCCTTGAGGCAAATGCGAAGCTACTCTTCTTTAGCGGTAAAGCGCTCTTATTTAGAGTGCAGTCGTACAAAACGCTCATCTCTCGAATGTGTCCAATATGATCTAAGCATGAAAAAAAGCCACTACAATTACTTATGTAGTAGCTCCTCACTATTATTCTGCAAAATAAATAAAACCGATGGCTCCTGGGCCTGTGTGTGTCGAGATGATTGGGGATGTGAATGCAATTTCTACATCGTTAAAACCCGTCTCTTCGATTAAGGCTTTTAATGGATTGCCCATCGTTAATAGGCCATCTGCATGGGAAATGCCCACTGCCTTGACTGTTTTTCCAGCTGTGTCTTCTTGAAATTGTTTAAATAAGTAATTGACTACCTGCTTATGGCTACGTACTTTTGATACAGGGTTGTAAACGCCGCCTTCAAGGTTGGCAATGACTTTGATGTTTAGAAGTGAACCGATAAAGCCCTTTCCTTTACCAATTCGACCACCTTTAATTAGGTTTTCAAGCGTATCTACAATAACATATAGGTAGGTATTGTCACGTACTTTGTCCAGACGTGCCACAATTTCCTCTACGGTTGCGCCCTCATCACGCATGCGGATGGCTTCACGTAGTTGAATAGCGAGACCAATCGCTATAAAGCGTGAGTCGATGACTGTTACATCAGCGTCTGTCATTTGTGCCGCTTGGCGTGCCGATTCCACTGTTCCGCTCATACCACCTGTCATATGGATGGAGATAATTCGATCCCCATCTTTTCCAAGCTCATCATATAATTCTTTAAATTTCCCTGGAGCTGGCTGTGAACTTTTCGGTAAATTTTTCGCATTTTTCATTAAGCCTAAAAAAGACTGTGGCTCTAAATCCACACCATCTGTATATGTTTGACCATCAATTTGAATCGTTAAAGGCACGATATGTATGCCATGTTGTGCTACTTCTTCTTTTGTTAAATCACAAGTTGAGTCCGTTATTATATGAATTCGTCCCACTTCGACACATCCTTTTACTTCATTAAAATTTATTATATAGACTAATGAATCATTATGTAAACATGACATTTGTCATTAGGTAATGCCCTGTCCTAACTTGCATGTAAACGCTACCTTGGATACTATAGCGTTTTCGCCCACCTCTTGTCTATCAATGCCCCTCAAAGAATATGACAGCCTTATGACATTTTTGATATGAAATATATGACAAATGTAAATGTTCAAGAATAAATTATTGGGGTATAGTAAATACATGAACGAAAGGAGTGTTTCAAATGGTGGATTCATTTGACTATAAATCATGGAAAGAAGAGCTATGGAATGCCATTACACACGGTATTGGTTTCGTTGTTAGTATTCCGGCACTGGTTGTCTTATTGTTAGCAGCCGTCCAAACAGGAAATGCACTACATATTACAACCTTTAGCATTTTTGGTGCGTCTGTCATCATTTTGTTTTTAATGTCTACATTGCTACACAGTATGCCAGGAAAATATAAACACTTTTTTGCTATTTTGGACCACTCGTCCATTTATATTTTAATTGCCGGCACCTATACGCCGTTTTTATTAATTGCTGTTGGTGGCACACTAGGCTTGACATTATTATGTATTATTTGGTCACTCGCTGTACTCGGTGTGCTGTTTAAATGTTTCTTTATTAATCGTTTCGAAGTACTTTCCTTGATTTTTTATATTGGTATGGGCTGGTTAATTATTTTCGCCATTAAGCCCGTTTATCTCTACTTAGGTTTTTATGGCTTTGCTTTGCTGCTAGCAGGTGGGCTATTCTATACCATTGGAGCAATGTTTTATGCATGGCGCTCCCTACCCTACAACCATGCGATTTGGCACCTTTTTGTACTGGCGGGCTGTGCTTCTATGTATGCTTGTGTCTATTTCTATTTATAAATTATAAAAAAAGGCTCCCTTCATAAGGAGCGTTTTTTTATGGATTCTCGTAAAAGCGCAATGGCTTCCTTTACCTCTTTGTCATTCTCTTCATCATTCAATTTATGCCTAGCATGCAGTAAAATTGGCCTCAGGGATTCAACAGAACGCCCAAATCCATTCATCCACTCATAGCGAGGCACCATCCAAGTATGGAAGTGGTGTGTCGTATCTTCATTGTAAAAGTAATAAACATATTCTATACCTAATACTTCCCTTTGAGCCTTTCTAATTGTTGTTAAGAGGTTAATATAGTCCATTTTTTCATGTTCTTTTAATTCATCAAAGCCATGAATATGACGTTTTGAAGCTAAAATGACTAATCCCTTTATGGGGTACGCTACATCCTGGTGAGCGTGAAAATAATCCGTTTCAACGACAACACCTCCATTGGGTTCAATTTGTCCACTTGTGATTGCACAGCTCAAACAATCAACATGAGCCATTTCTCCACTCAATAATGTTATTTTTCCCATCGAATCTCCCCTAAACACAGAATAAGCACGGTCTACTAAAACCGCGCTTGTCTCACCACTATTTACGTTCAAAAATTTGATATTGGAATGTATAGCCTTCTGGTGCTGTTTCAGGCTTTTCTGATGATATTTCAATAAAATCCTGCTCATAGCTTGGGAAATAGGTATCTCCTTGGAAGGCATGATTAATTTTTGTAATATATAAACGATCTGCCTTCTCCATTACTAAACGGAAAATTTGCTCACCACCAATAATCATGATTTCAGGTACATCTCCAGCTTGTGCTAATGCTTCCTCTAAGCTTGTCACGATTTCAATACCATCCGCTTGGTAGTTCTCATCGCGCGTAATGACAATGTTGCGACGCCCTGGAAGTGGACGACCAATGGATTCGAATGTTTTACGTCCCATTATCATCGGCTTACCCATTGTTTTCTCTTTAAAATACTGCAAATCTCCTGGTAAATGCCAAGGCATCCCGTTGTTATAACCAATGACATGGTTGTCATCATGTGCCACAATTAAAGAAATCATACTGTCCCTCCAAATACTTTCATCTTTTTTATTATAAACATAATGAGCGTATTTCACCTCATTTATGAATGAATTTTCTTTTTATAAAATTAAATCCTAGTAAAATTATATGAATAGTTTATAATAGAGATATCCAACGTCACGATAAAGGAATGATGAAGATGACTACTTTAAGAAAAGAAGCTGTTCATTATATTGAAGCCCAGCATACGGGCACACCTTATTACCAAGTTACCCCACAGGAAGCAAGAACAATGCGCACAGCTACGCTTTGGCAATCACCACACAGACCAAAGCTAGCATCCATCAAGGATTACAATATTACGGTGCGAGATGGAGCTGCCATTACACTTCGTCTCTATACGCCTGTCCTTGACAAAACATTACCTGTCATTGTTTATTACCATGGTGGTGGCTGGGTTTACGGCAATTTAGAGTCTGTCGATGCAGGCTGTCAGCTATTAGCAGACCAAGCACAGGCGATTGTCGTATCAGTAGACTATCGTTTAGCACCAGAATACCCCTTCCCAACTCCCTTATATGATGCCTACGATAGCTTAGTATGGGTGTCTGAGCATATCAAAGCCTTTGGTGGAGATGTCAATCGCTTAACTGTTGCTGGGGACAGTGCAGGTGGAAATTTAGCTACCGTTGTTGCTTACTTAACTACTACATTGGGTGGTCCAGCGTTACAAGCTCAAGCACTAATCTATCCCGTGACAAATGTCGACTTTACAACGGAATCCTATCAGCTTTTTGGTGAAAACTACGGCTTAGATGCACAGGGCATGCAGTGGTTCTCTCAGCATTATACAGATGAAGCAAACTTTACAAACCCGCTCGTGTCCCCTCTTCAGCTAGAGAATGTTCGTAACATGCCTAAAACAATCATCATAGCTGCTGAGGCCGATGTTCTCTATGATGAAGGACTAAGCTATGCAGAAAAACTAAAAGCTGGTGGCGTTGCAGTAGAACATGTCACAATGCCAGGTTTAATTCATAGTTATTTCAGTAAAATGAATTATTTTGAAGATGCCACAAACGAAACGGTGGCAAAAATTGTGGAATTCTTGAAATAAGTTTGGCTATCCAGCTCAAACAGTGCGATAATAGAGCAAAACGTTTTTTAAAGGATGACATGATGACACAAACAATGACATTACAAATACAACTGCCCTATTCTGAGCAATTAAAAAAAGGCTATCCCCTTATTTCAAAGGATGCGGTCGATGCAAGACGCCTACCTGCTGAGCAAGGTACGCTTCTCAAGCTCATGGATCACCATAATCGTTTTATTGGTACAGGATACTACGGTATTCAAAATAAAGGGATTGGCTGGGTGCTAACAACTGACGTGAACGAAACCATCGATAAGACTTTTTTCATGAAAAAATTCAAAAAAGCCATCGACAATCGTGCAGCATTTTTCAACAATGAAAACACAACAGCCTTTCGTGTATTTAATGGTGAAGGAGATGGCATCGGCGGTCTCACGATTGACTTTTTTAATGGCTACTACATGGTGAGCTGGTATAGTGAGGGCATTTACTCCTTGAAAGATGTCGTGTATGAGGCGCTCGCTGAGACGGTGAACTACCAAGCTATTTATGAGAAAAAACGCTTTGATAGCAAAGGGCAGTATATTGAACAGGATGATTTTGTGATGGGCACGCCTGGTGAATTTCCAATCATGGTGAAGGAAAATGGTATGACATACGCAGTTCATTTAAACGACGGAGCGATGACGGGGATTTTCCTTGATCAACGCGAGGTACGTTTGGCTATTCGTGAGCGTTATGCAAACCATACAAACATGCTTAATACATTCTCCTATACAGGAGCATTTTCAGTGGCAGCTGCTCTAGGAGGCGCCATGAAAACAACAAGTGTGGATGTAGCTAAACGCAGTCTTGCCAAAACCATTGAGCAATTCAGTGTGAATCAAATTGATTATGAAGCACAGGATATTAAAGTAATGGACGTTTTCCATTATTTTAAATATGCGCAGCGTCACGCCTTACAATTTGACCTGGTTGTATTAGACCCACCTAGCTTTGCCCGTACGAAGCAAATGACATTTTCAACAGCAAAGGACTACCCTAAATTACTGAAGGATGCCATTGCTATTACCGCTAAAAATGGCATCATTGTCGCTTCCACAAATAATGCTAGCTTTGGGATGAAAAAGTTTAAAGGCTTTATTGACCAAGCATTTAAAGAAACTCGTACACGCTATAAAATTGTAGAGGAATACGGTTTACCAAAGGATTTCCGTGTTTCACGTGAATACCCTGAATTTAATTATTTGAAGGTCGTCTTTATTCAAAAAATGGACTAACAGGAATTCAAGACAGAATCATTTCTTTATGATTCTGTCTTTTTATATAAAAAAGTGACCTAAGAAATTCATTTCTTAAGTCACCTCTGAATACTGCTTATAGATAGTTCACAAACCAATCGCGAATATATTCAAGTCGATTGATTCTTAAAGTTGGTTTTCCGCTCCTTGACAGTTCATGATTGGACTCAGGGAAGCGCACGAATTTTGTTTCTTTTTTACGATGCTTTAAGGCGATAAATAATTGCTCCGCCTGCTCAATTGGACAGCGATAGTCTTTTTCAGCGTGTAAAATGAGCAATGGTGTTTCGATATTATTGACATATTTCAGCGGTGAATGATGCCAAAGCTTTTCGATATCGTCAAGTCCCGCAAGAATTTGCCAATCTGTAAAGTAATACCCAATATCACTGACACCGTAAAAGCTAATCCAGTTCGAAATAGAGCGCTGCGTCACAGCTGCTTTAAAGCGATTCGTCTGGCCAACAATCCAGTTGGTCATAAAGCCGCCATAGCTCCCACCTGTCACTCCAAGACGGTCTGCATCAATAAAATCATAGTGCTCCAGCACATAGTCCACAGCCGCCATTAGATCCTCATAATCATTGCCACCATAATCACCACGCACTGCATCAACAAACGTTTGACCATAGCCATGACTGCCACGTGGGTTCGTATATAGCACCGCAAATCCTTGTGCAGCTAGAATTTGGAACTCATTAAAATAAGTATTGGCATACATCGCATGTGGCCCGCCATGAATTTCAAGCACTAGAGGATATTTTTTCCCTTCCTCATAACCAACTGGCTTCATGATCCAACCATTTACCTTCCAGCCCTCTGCTCCCTCAAATTCAATGGCTTCTGGAACAGCTAATGCTCTCGTCTTTAAAAATTCTTCATTGATGGACGTCAGCTGTTCTTTTTCACCCGTTTTTAGGTTGACGAAAAATAAATCGCCAGGATTCGTCGTTGTACTAATGGCTACGACTGCTTGATCATGTTGTGCATCAAGTGAAAAACCATAGACATATTGATCATCGTGAATAGCTGGATAGATTTCACCATCTATATTTCCGAAATAAATCGCAGCATTACCGTGATCTGTTACTTGGAAGTAGAAGCTATGATTATCATTCAACCATTGAACACGTGGTGACACCACACCTTGAAGAAAATCGCCGATTGCAAAATCCCCAATAGGGGCGTCAAATTCACTTGTTACACATGTCAGCAGATTTTGTTGCAAATCATAGAGCCATAGCTTTGCTTGTGTAGCATTTTCAAATTCTCTTTCACTACCTATGAAAGAGATGAAGCGACTGTTTGGAGACCATGACGTTTGGTAATACATACCTGTTCCCTCTGTTAACGGACGCGCTTGCTTTGTTTCTACATCTAATAAATAGATATCGCTCTTAAATGAAAAATCTGTATCCTCTGCGACATCAGCTAAGTACGTCATATATTGACCATCAGGTGACCATGTACCAAGATGGACATGATTGTTTCCTTTCGTCACTTGCTCTAACTCGCCCGATTCTAAATGGACGATCGCAATTTGACTAAACTGCTCCATATCCAAAAAACCTGCAGCATCCGATTTATGTTTCATCTTGTCTATTTCTAGAGGCTTTAGTTCTTTTTCTTCTTTCTTTTCATCCGTTACCTTATCCAAAATCGTTTCATCTTTACCTAGCTTGATAGAAAAGGCCATTTTCTTGCCGCATGGTGACCACACAGGTGATGTCACACCATTTTTACAATATGTCACCTGCTTTGCCTCTCCGCCTGCTTTTGAAAGAACATAAATTTGCGACTTGCCTGTTCTAGTGGATAAAAACGCAACTTGACTACCATCAGGTGACCATATAGGAGAACTTATTCTATCCTCCCCAAATGTCCATTGCTGTGGTGTTTTGTTCTTCAGGTTTATGTAAAACAAATTCGAGACATAATCTTTTTTCTTCTCATCAATACGTGTCTCAACATAAACTACCTCAGTCCCGTCAGGTGAGAGCTGTGGATCGGCTACTGATTTCAAGTGGTAAAGATCTTCTGGTTGAATCCCTTGTTTCGATGTCATGTTCTTGCTCCTTTGTATTGTCATTTTCTGTACTCTACTACAATACTTCGACACCCTAAGTAATATTCCTGCTAGTTAATTGATTTTTTTACTAATTCCCAATATTCGGTTGATTTTGTTCTGCGATAAAATTTAAAAAAGGGTTCATTCGGACGAGCATGTTCCTTATAAAGGTTCATCATTTGTAGCAAAAAATCTTCAATGTGCTCGACACCTACCTTTTTCGCAAATAACATGCCCGCCTGCGCCTTTGCCCCCATCGGTACAGCGCCTAAATAAACATCAAAGCTCTCCTGCTGATAAACGAGTCCAATATCATCATAGACTGCATTGTAGCAGGCTGACGCACAGCCATTGATGTTAACACGTACTCTTGCAGGTACCTCGATCCCCTCTAAAGCATGATAAAGCTGTTCGGTTATCGGAGCAGCCTCCATCTTTTCACCATCACAAAAATCACAGGCCTTCATCGCGATGATGGGTCCTGATGGTGCAACATAAAGACCCACTTCTCGTAAGGCTTGCATAGCCTCTGTCACGGCACTCGTTGGAATGGACACTAAAATACTATAGGAGGCCGAATACTTAATCGCCCCCTTTTCGCCAGCAATCTCTGCTATTTTTTGAAATTGTGCAGGCGTATAATGCTTATTAATAATACCTGGGCTGACAGCTAAGCGTGTAAATTCGCCATGACGATTAAGTGTTTCAAATGTTTGATCTGGTACGTTTTTCTGAAATGCATTCATTGATATCGCTCCTTATGAAAAAGGAGCTAGCACAATGCTAGCTCGGAATTTTAAAAGTTATCAGGATAGAAACCCTTCGCTAAAATTTCAATAGCCTCTGCCGCACGAACGCCTTCAGACGCAGCTGACAGTGGCAGGATGACAAAGCGATCATTTTTAACAGCTTCCATCTCCTTTAATGCTGGATCATTTTTTAAGAATTGAATCTTTTGTTCGGCCGTTGTTTCACCGTAATCGATCACGACAACTACCTCGGGATTACGGTCTACCGCATCTTCCTTCGACACGGTTGTCCAGCCTGATTCCACATCACCAAAAATATTTTGACCACCAGCGATTGACACTAGTTCATTCATAAAGTTTTGACCAGCTGTAAAGACATCCTTTTCACCGCTATCAAATACGAGAACACGTAATTTCTCACTATCTTTTGGTAATTTAGCTTGAATTGCCTCCACATCTTGCGTCATTTGCTCAATTAAGGCTTCTCCACGATCCTCAATACGGAAAATTTTTGCGATATTACGAATATCAGTGAAAATATCCTCTAGTGTTGGCTTTGTCATATTGGAAGCCGTATGTAAATACGTATGAATGCCTAACTCCTCAAGCTCTTCCGGTGTTCCAACACCCTTTTCACCAAAGCCACTCTTCCAGCCTGCATATAAGAAATCAGCCTCGGCATCAATTACTTGCTCCTTCGTTGGGTATTGATCAGAAAGCACAGGCACTTTATCGTATGCTTCTTGTAGGGGCTCGTAGATTTTATCATCTAAGTAAGCTGTGCCTACCATGGAATCCTCTAAGCCTAGCGCTAGCATAATCTCTGTCACATGCTGATTTAAACTAATCGCTTTTGTAGGTGCTTCCTTATATGTTTGAGTTGTTTCATTATTGTCAATGGTTACTTCCGTTGCTGCCTCAGATGGCTCAACCTTCTCATCTTGCGCTGCTGATTCAGGTTTGTCCTTTGCATTACAAGCCCCTAAAACAGCGACCAAGGCAATGACCATCACCAGCCATAAACTTTTCCATTTCTTCATGTCCTTTTCTCCTTTGTTGTTCATCTATAGAAAGAAATCAAAGACTTCTTTGCTACCAGGATTCGTGGGAAGGGCATAAAAAAACCCTCTTGTCGCCAAGAGAGTAGCATAGTGAAAAAACGGTACATTACCTTTATCACTATCCCCATCCTCGTGGTTCTTAGTCAAAAAACACATACTGGCAGGTATCCTGGCTTAGGTTCATCATCTATACGCCTTCCCATAGTTAAACTACAGTGGCATGCTGTACAGACTCCCCATTTACAGTTGCGGGACAGCATCGGAATTGCACCGATTTCCCTTTTAAGCAAATGACAAATGCCATTTGCACCAATACGTTCTATAATGATTAATACTATTGATAGACTAGCAGAAGAAAATTTGTAGCTCAATCAGTAGTATGTTGCTAAATATATAATCATCATTATATTAGCACTATTTCGACAAAAATACGAACTATTTTACAAGAAATATATAAGCTAGTATTCTGTTACAATGAAAAGATAGCTATAGATAGAAACGAGGATATGTTATGTACAAAACAATTGGTGTACTTGCGCATGTGGATGCAGGTAAAACAACCTTCTCTGAGCAAGTACTTTTTCATACACAAAGCATTCAAGCTCGTGGTCGAGTGGATCATCAGGATACCTTTCTCGATCATCATGAGCTAGAGCGCAAGCGTGGTATTACCATTTTTGCCGAGCAAGGTCGCATGAACATAGGCGACGATACATACACGTTGATTGATACACCAGGGCATGTCGACTTCTCCCCTGAGATGGAGCGCGCCATTCGTGTGATGGATTATGCCATTGTTATCATTAGTGCGGTCGAGGGCGTACAGGGTCATACGGAAACCGTGTGGCAGCTTTTACGCAAATACCATGTCCCAACATTCTTCTTTATCAATAAAATTGATCGCGAAGGAGCCAATGTGGAGGCCGTTATGACACAGCTCCGCAAGGATTGTTCCCAGCAGGTGCTGTTCGTCGATGAACCGCTTCGTACTGATTATGTTTCAAGCAGCATCATGGAATGGTTGGCTGAGCGTAATGAAGAGCTGCTCGATGCCTTTTTGAATGAGTCATTGGAGCATGAGCAATGTCTTACTCAGCTACAGACCATGATTCAAAAGGAATGTGCCTTCCTCTGCTTTACAGGGTCTGCCCTAAAGGATGAGGGCATCAAGGAATTGCTTGCCCAGCTCCCTCTATTAACAGACACCCATTTTGAAGTGAATGCACCGTTTGAGGGGGAGGTTTTTAAAATTCGTCATGACGGCCACCAGCGTTTAACATTTATGAAGGCTGTCAAGGGAGTTTTACATGTTCGGGATGAATTTTCGTTTGAAGAAGTGACAGAAAAAGTGACTGAAATTCGCCTCTATAATGGCAGTCGCTTTGATACCGTCCAACAGGTTGAAGCGGGAGAGATTTTTGCTGTTAAAGGACTTAGTCAGGCCAATATTGGAGACCGCATCGGCACTACTGTGCTGTCACAGCCCTATGAGCTTGTCCCAACGCTACAGGCAAAGGTTCAATATGAGGGCCATCAGCATATCAAGGAAGTGTTACAAATTTTCCGTTTACTAGAAGCAGAAGAGCCTTCCTTACGTGTGGTTTGGCAGGAAAAGTTCCAGGAAATCCATGTGCACATTATGGGCGTTATTCAGTTGGAGGTACTGACAGAGGTGTTAATGAAGCGTTTTTCATTAACGGTCTCCTTTGGCGAGCCCCAAATTTTATATATGGAAACCATTGTGACGACGGTGACAGGCTATGGTCATTTTGAGCCCCTCAAGCATTATGCAGAAGTTCATTTACTAATGGAGCCCAATCCACGAGGAGTAGGTAATACATTTAGCAATGCCTGCCATGCGGATCATTTATCGGTAGGCAACCAACGCCTTGTTGAAAAGCACCTGTTTGAGCGTGATCACCATGGCTTACTCACAGGCTTCCCTCTGACAGATGTTCATTTTACACTGCTAACAGGTCGCGGACATAATGAACATACATCGGGCGGCGATTTCCGAGAAGCTAGTTTCCGTGCGCTACGTCAAGGACTTGAGCAAGCACAGAACATCCTGCTTGAACCTTATTATCGCTTTAAAATGAAGGCTTCGAACGACTTTATCGGCCGCATGATGAGCGACATACAGCAAGCTGCTGGCACATTCGATGACCCCATCTTATCCGAAACAGATGTTGTGCTAACGGGACGAGCGCCCGTCGCCACCCTAATGAGCTATAGCACAACCTTTGCGGCCTATACCAATGGTAAGGGCGCACTCACACTCCAATTTGATGGCTATGATGTGTGCCATAATGCAGAGGCAGTTATTGCACAGATTGGCTACGATAAAAATGCCGACCCAGAATACAGCTCCTCCAGCATCTTTTGTGCGAAGGGCAAAGGATATTCTGTTCCTTGGCACGAAGCACAAGCAGCCATGCATTGTCTGTAAGTAGGTGATCCTGCCCGCGCGAAGCCGTTTGCTTGCGCGGGTGTTTACTTGCTTTGAGCGAGAATATTTACCCTGTTTGCGCGAGTATTCCTTGCTGGAGCGAGAGTATTTCATCTCCTTCCGCGAGTATTCCTTGCTCGAACGAGAGTATTTCATCTGTTTCCGCGAGTATTCCCCGCTCGAACGAGAGTATTTCATCTCCTTCCGCGAGTATTCGCTGCTCGAACGAGAGTATTTCATCTCCTTCCGCGAGTATTCGCTGCTCGAACGAGAGTATTTCATCTCCTTCCGCGAGTATTCGTTGCTCGAACGAGAGTATTTCATCTGCTTCCGCGAGTATTCGCTGCTCGAACGAGAGTATTTACCCCCTACCCTTCAAATAAATAAAAACAAGCCCTCCGTTTGATGGAGGGCTTGAGTTTATAATGCGCCTACTGCTTTCTTTGTAGGACTGTGCACAAGGTATGCAGGCTCGACAATCACGTAGTCATGCGTGTTTGTGAAATCAACTAGCACTTTACCAGGATAACTTTTTAAAATTTGCAGTTGATCAATTAATTGCAGCAATAGCTCGTGACCGTTGCCGCGTGGATGCCAGTTGAAATGGTAATCATTTAATGCCTGAACCGCTTCAATAAATTGGGCATATTCCTGCTGCACAAAGGCTATTAACTTATCATGTTGAGGCGCTAAATCGTGTAGATATGTTTCATAAAAGCGCATCACAATCGAGCATAATACATCATTGACACGTGCTGCACTTAAAACAGGCTTTGGCTCCAGTGACAGACGGTCAAGGTTGGGCTTGGCACGTGTGGAATCAATGCGTGTAATTAAATGGTATGACTCCCCGTTAACCTCATAGACAATCGGGTTAGTGGGCATATACATCATAAAGCTATTGGTCTTCGTTTTCAGTTGATCGGTTACCGCTGCCTTCGCGAAAAGATGCCCGTCCACATCCCCATTTTGTATCCAAATAATTTCTTTATTATATAAAATTTGCTCAAAGAAGCGATCATTGCGGATCAGCTTCGTTGCTAATAATTGGTCAATCAATGATTCGACCGCCATTCTTGTTTTCGCTTTCTTGGCAACTTCTGTGCGTGGCTGCTTACAAATGTTCATATCTAAAGAAGTCATACATGCATCCCCTTTGCGTACATAATGTCAAAACAAAAAGGATTTCCTACCATTTTTGAGGAAATCCTTCGCTTATCTTCGTTCATCACCCAATGCCAAACAAACCCTAAGTATGTGTAAATGAGCCCGATTGCGAACCCCTTCATTTACTTTGGGCGTTTGACGTACCGTGACGAACAGAGCATTCTGTTTTGTCAACATGCCACCTCCTATTCCTCGTAGGTTACTGGTGTGTACTCGTAACAGGCAGGTATCCTGACTCATGGTCATTGCCACTTTTCTCCTTCCCATCATTTGACAGTGGTTGCTGAAAAGTCGCTCACATTTACAGTTGCGGGACAGTGTCGGATTCGCACCGACTTCCCTTTTAAGCAAATTGCACGCAATTTACACCTATTACTACACGCTATTCAGTTGGTAAGGAAATTTGCGAAAATTCTCTATTCCTTAGCTAATCATTGTAAAGTATTGTATGTCCAAAGTCAATTTATGCTAAAAAATACTAATTATTTCAAAATAATTCCATGTAAAATGGATGCATAGAATACTAGGTTTTCCTCATGTCACACTGAGCATCACTTTAATTGCTTTCTGTAAAATGATAATAAAGTTATTTCTAATCAAAAAATACAAAAATTATATTATAAGAAGGCTCTTTAAAGTTGTTTAAATCTTGTTCAACTAGCCCCGTTAGTTCAACAACTTCTTGAAATCAATTCTTGTGTAGGTTTTATTATAGGTAAGAGATAGGTTCGTAACCGTGTTTGCTAATTAACTTTATCATGTTGGGATTTTCTATCGGGCCAACACTCACAAATATTTCAGAATGTCCTAAACTCTTTGCAATATTTTCTCTATACCTCATTAAGTCTGAACCTATACCATTACCACGATAATCCTCTTTTACATATAGGTCACTTAATTTAGGAAGCAAAGTACCTTTTAATTTAAGAACTCCAAAACCTAATATAAGTGCGTCTTGATATTATTCCTTTTTTGCAAATTGCTTTAAATAATTCGTGAATAGATCTTTATTATTTCTACTATCACATAAACCCGATAAGTCGTTTTCATTCGCTAATCTGATTATGTAGTTCATGGTTACTGCCACTTCCCTATTCTTTAATAAATCACTATTATAAAATTTCTTCTTCAACAATCTGCACCGTTCGTTTAATAAACAAAAGGACGGTCAAGCACCTTTTATTTTAGAATTTTCTCTAGCTATTCTTAATCCCTCTCTACCATTTAGATATTGAAAGTTAAACTATTTAACAAAGTGGGTAAATTTAAGCCCCATTATTTATTCTTCACATATATATGTATTGAACTGACCTCGATGTTATTGAAAAGCGACTGCTCTATTGAACGATTGCCCCCCTGTCAGTCCAATAACAAGTTTTAGGTGTGACGTATAGTAACTTTCCCTTCTTTATTTTCTTCGTGGTTCCATTCAACTTGAATCTCAAATGTTCCATCTTGAAAAAATAAAGGAAATCTTCTCCGTATCGATGGCTGCATAGGAAGTTTATATGCGCTCTCTATATCTACCCAAACCGCTTTCCCCTCTGGAGCATCTTTCAAGAGTTCACCCTCGAAATCCTTTGTTATGTAATTAAATATCATATATCTATCTTTTGCGACTGGATTAACATATTCATAAAGCCCTTTATAAATAAGGTTTCTAACTTCTAACCCCGTTTCTTCTTTTACTTCTCTGATAGCACTTTCTACAATACTTTCAGGAAATTCAACTTTACCACCCGGTGGAATAAAACCTTTGAAATTGTCGTGCTGTCTATCCAGAAGTAAAACCTTCTCTTCACTTTGAATCATACACACCGTCCATATTTTATAATTAATAGAATTACTCATAATCCACTCCATCTTTTTAAATAAATATTACCATATATGTGTCCTTCTTAGTTAAACAACTTTATTATCTCTTAACACCTTCTCTACATTATGTGCCTGTTTCGTAATCGGAACTGGAATCCCTTACACCCTTCACAAGGTAATTTCCTCATCTTTATCATCCTTTCTTTGCACAACAAAAAAGCCTCGCATAAATGCGGGCTTTTAGTACCATACATTACGTCCCCAAAACATACTGCGCTAAAACACTTTGCACTTTGTAAATATTCGTCGCCTTGTTGAAGTTTTTTTGAATCGGTAACGAACTGCCTGACACCCATATTTTGAGCTCTGCATCTAAATCAAATGTCCCGGCTGTTTCTACTGAAAAATGAACGATATTTTTATAGGGGATGGAATGATATTCGGTTTTCTTGCCAGTCACCCCTTGCTTATCGATAAGGATTAATCGTTTATTCGTAAAAATAAACGTGTCTCTTATAATTTTATAGGCATTTTTGATTGTTTCGTTTGGAATCAATAAATCACGGACCTCCTCCTGTAATTTTTCTAAATTCACCTCGCTCGCATTGCCGATTAATCCATCAAATAAGCCCATCTCCTGGCCCCTTTCATTGTCATTTATTTAATGTATTACAAAGAAGATAGCGCTACGACAGGAAATAATGGTTTTATTGAGTCTATAGAGGCGAAGCATTGCACGTAATCATAGGCTCTCTACTAGCTATTGTTTAGGCTGTGATGAAGAGAGGGCAAGCTAGTTAAGGTTAGCATCTCTTTTGGTAAGGTAAATAGCGATTTTTTTAAAGAGGATGGGAATGAAGAATCACTCAAATTATTCCAAGAAGCGATGGCAACAGCTGTCAAAAATGAAGGTGTTGTCAATATGGTGTAAATAGAGGATACGGCTAGAAACAAATATGGCTATCACCTTTGGTAAGGTGAAAAAGGACAAATCAGTAGCTGAATGTAGGTTAAGGTTACGCATACAATCTACGTGATCTCTAGGGATTTCACTAAGAAATTAATTACGTTGGTCCGCCAATAAAAAACACTTCCCATTCTAATGACAGGAAGTGCATTTCAAATTACTTATCTATCGCCTGAAACCACCTTTGTGCATAGCTATCTGTGGAGGCAAAATCATCTTGTTCTTAGATAACTATTCAGGGCTAAAAAACCTTGAAAATATGTTTTTCTTGCTTAAACCTGAAATTGATTTGTTAGCTTTTGTAAATTATCAGCTTGTACGCTTAAATCCTGTGTCACATGATTGACAGCTTGCATTGAGGCTGTTTGCTCATCCATTGAATGTAAAACAGCCTCTGTATAATGCGATAGCTTACCCATACCATTAGCAATCGTTGTCACAGAGGAAGCTACTTCATTGGCACTGCTAGAAAGCTGTTCAGCTGTTGTTGAAATATCCTCAAGCTGGCTCGTCATTTGACTAACATGCTGTGAAATCGTGCCAAAGGATTTTGTTGCCTCATCAATGACATAGACACCCTGCTGAACATTTTTTAAATCCTCCTCCACTGAGGATGCTACCTGTTTCGTGTCAGTTTCAATGCCCACTACTAAGTCCACGATTTGTGCAGCAGAATGCTTGGATTGCTCTGCTAATTGACGCACTTCCTCTGCCACAACTGCGAAGCCTTTCCCATGTTCTCCAGCTCGAGCTGCTTCAATGGCGGCATTCAATGCCAATAAATTCGTTTGGTCCGTAATAGCTGTAATCATCTCAGTCATCGATTTAATATCTGTCATTTTATTGGATAATTGCTGCATGAGTCCGCTCGTTTTTTCGGTTGAAGAAGAAATAAATTTCATTTGTTCCTTCGCCACATGTAAAATATTCGCTCCATTTCCTGCAATCTCATTGGCATCTTTTGCATGATCAAACACATCCTGAGTGGCTTCCGTAATTCGTCCGATTCCATCGACAGTTTCTTGCATAGCATTAGCACTATCATTGGCAGATTGTGCCGCTTGCTTCAAGCCCTCTGACGTTTTCTCCATTTGTTGATCGACTTCTTCCACAGCTACCGTAATTTCATTCGTACTTGCGGATAATTCTTCGATGCTTGCTGATAAATCTGTAGAGCTGTGCGCAATTTTTTGTGTCATTGTGCGTAATTGTTCCTGCATCTCTAAAAAGGATTGCGCTAGCTGAGAAATCTCACTCTTGTCACGAACCTCGATGACAACTGTATCTAATTGGCCTGCCGTAATACCCTGTGCAGCCTCTGTTAATTGTTTGATAGGCTGTATCACTTTGTAATGAACATATACGGTGTAAGCTAATGTAATGGCTATTCCTACGATGGTTAATACAGTCGAAAGCCATTCTAATGTCGTTACATTGGCTAAATCAATAAAGAGAATAATAATCATTAAGACATTTAAAACTGCAAAGCCAAGTAAACTCTTTTTTCGTAAACTCATTCCAAATTCCCCCAACTAAAATATGTCTTCCATACCATTATTATAGTTGAAAAATCCTAAAAATCATAAGGATACGCTCTCTTTTATAAGAACAAAGACACAAGCCTATTGATGACTGCATAAAAAAAGACTATAGACAGCTCGTAAAGCATGTCTACAGTCTTGATGTTGGAATTATTTTAAATTCATGATACTAGAGCCAGCAATACCTGGGTGTGTCATTTCATATGGATCTAATATTAAGTCTAATTGTTCGTTTGTTAAGACACCTTCTTCAATGCAAAGCTCACGAATAGAACGACCTGTTAGAATTGCTTCACGCGCAAGACGTGCTGCTACTTCATAGCCAATATGTGGGTTGACAGCCGTTAGTACCCCTACACTTTTCTCTACATATTCTTTCATGCGTTCTTCATTTGCTTCGATGTCTTTTAAGCAATTTTCCGTAAACGCACGGAAAACATTATTCATAATGCTAATGGACTGAATTAAGTTAAACACTAAAACAGGCTCCATTACGTTTAATTCTAATTGTCCAGCTTCAGATGCTAGTGAAATCGTATGGTCATTACCAATCACTTGGAAGGCAACTTGGTTCAGTACCTCTGGCATAACTGGGTTGACTTTACCTGGCATAATCGAAGATCCTGGTTGACGAGCTGGTAAAAGGATTTCTCCTAAGCCTGCACGAGGACCTGAAGCCATTAAACGTAAGTCATTAGCGATTTTAGACATATTAATCATACAGATTTTTAAAGCGCCTGATACTTCTGTATAAGCATCTGTATTTTGTGTTGCATCCACTAAATGTGTCGCACCTTTTAATGGTAAACCAGAAATTTCAGCAAGATGCTCATCAACGGATTTAATGTAATCTGGGAAGGCATTTAAACCTGTTCCAACAGCCGTTGCACCCATGTTCACGTCATATAAATTTGGACGTGTTTGACGAATGCGTACGATATCACGGTTAATCACGCGGCAATAAGCTTCAAACTCTTGTCCTAAGCGAATTGGCACGGCATCCTGTAAATGCGTACGACCCATTTTAATGACATGTGCAAATTGCTCTGCTTTTTGATGGAAAACCGATTGCATATAATCCATCGTTACTAATAATTCATCTATTAAATTTAAAACAGCGATATGAATAGCTGTTGGGAACGCATCATTTGTTGATTGGGACATATTAACATGACTGTTTGGGCTTACTGTGTGATAGTCACCTTTTTCTTTCCCTAAAATTTCTAGGGCACGGTTGGCGATGACTTCATTAGCATTCATATTGATGGATGTACCTGCTCCACCTTGGATTGGGTCTACAAGAAATTCTGCATCCCATTTGCCATCAATTACTTCTTGTGCTGCTTCGACAATTGCCTCACCAATTTCTTTTGATAATAGGTGTACTTCCATATTACTTAAAGCCGCTGCTTTCTTCACAATCCCCATCGCCTTAATAAGTGAAGAGTGAATTGTGTAGCCTGTAATTGGGAAGTTTTCCGTTGCACGTAATGTTTGAATTCCGTAATAAGCCTCTGCTGGTAATACGCGCTCACCTAAAAAATCTTTTTCTATACGTTGTGTTGACATCATTGTCGTCTCCTTTTATGTAATACTCACACTTGATAGTAGCTAATAAAAGTCGTATTGTAAACAGTCATTTTTCTGTAAACGAAAAAAACCCTTCAAAAAAGCAAAGAAATCGCTAAAAACCGAGCGCATTTCCTACGCTCGGTTGCCTTTATTATTTATTCGATGTCACTGTAAAACGGCTATTTACATGCTGTGGATTTTCTAATTCATCTACGACAGCAACCGCATAATCAGCATAGCTGACATAGCTTTCACCCGCGTCATTGACTAATAAATGGTCAACACCTGCTGTGTAGTGACCTGTACGTGGTCCTTCTGGATCAAAAAATGCTGATGGACTGATAAATGTCCACGTAATAGAGGATTGTTGTAAATCCTCTAGATTTTGTCCTTGATTTTGCGCTGTCGCTAAGTACATTGCTGGGAAATCTGGTGTTTCCATCACACGTACTTTTTTCTCTGGGTCCACAAATAAACTACCTGCACCACCTACAACAACTAATTTTGTAGCAATCCCTTTGAAAATCGAAATCAAATGACGACCCACTTTTACATGTAACTGTTCTTGTCCTGCTGGCGCACCAAATGCATTCACAACGACATCAAAGCCTTTCACATCTTCTGCTGTTACATCCAAGACATCTTTTTCAAGCACTGGAATAGCGGCTGTCACTTTAGCTGCTGAACGAACGATAGCTGTTACGTCATGACCTCGTTGTAACGCTTCCTCTACTATTTTTTGTCCCGCTTTCCCTGTTGCACCAATTATGGCAATTTTCATTATTTATTCCTCCTCGATTTTAGTTGTAACTATTTTGGTTACAGGTTGGATACAAAAAGACCATCTCCGTCTAAGTACGAAGTTGATCCAGCACATCCTGTAGCGTCTGTGCTTGTAATTGCTCCTCCATTGCCTGCCAAACAGATGTATAGACACCTTCCAATGTATGTTGGATTTTCCGCCCTACTGCACACGCTGGGTTTGGCTCATCATGAATCGCAAAAAGCTGCTCTGGCCCATTCATCGCCTGATAAATAGCTAAAAGTGTTAAATCCTTTGGCTCGACTAATAGCTCATAGCCAGCCATGCCCGAATGTGATGACAGTAAGCCAGCCTTTTTTAGAACGCCAATCATACGTCTTACAACAACGGGATTAGTATTCACGCTCCCAGCCATATAGTCGGACGTGAGTAAGCTTTTATCAGATGTTGTAGCAATGAGAGAAAGAATATGGATCGCCACCGAAAATCGACTGTTCACCATATGTATCACCACCTGTTGTAACCATTATAGTTACAGGTGCAAAAAAAAGCAAGCCCTTTTTGTCACCTGTATTTATTTTCTCCGTTTTGTTACATCAAATACGCCGTCTATATTTTCTTCACATATATCACTAATTCCTGACGTATTTGTCCATTGTCATCATAAAAATCTAAGTTATGAAATTCATATTTGAAATGACCGACTGGAAATGTCACACTTTCTCCCTGAGTTGCAGCCAATATACCAGCCACATCATGTGACACCGTATGTAATAACTCTTCTCCAGAAAATGAATCGACAAAAATTACATTCATAAAAAAACACCTCCATAGCCATTATAGCTTAGAAGGCGCTTACATTTATAGTGTTTCTTTATAGCCTTTCAAACGAATTTCTTCGATGATTTGCATCATTTCGTGAATTTGCTGCTGTGATAATTTCTTCGTGTTACAAGAACACACCTGTTGTGTAGCACCCTGTTTTTGCCGTTGATGACTCGGCTGCCGCTCACATTCATCTGCTTGAAGTACTATTGTATTTTTCACAACTTTCACCTCTACACGATAATGGACTGACTCGCTCCAAATAATGCTAGTAATCCCATAATTACTATAATCAACTACTATTCGTCCAGTCATCCAACTGCTTACCTATTTAGTAAAACAAATCGTTAGACCTAGTGCTTCGTTTGAAAAAAACAGCAACCAAGACGGCTGCTGCTAGGATTATACGGCAATCGGTGCTTTAATAGCTGGATGCGGATCATATCCTTCAATGGATAAATCCTCAAGCTCTATATCAAAGATCGATGTTTTAGTTGGATTGATGTGCAATGTCGGTAGGTCCTTTGGCTCCCGTGATAGCTGTTCTTTCACTTGCTCCACATGGTTCGCATAAATATGAGCATCCCCAATGCTGTGAATAAATTCGCCAACCTCTAGTCCACACTCATGTGCAATTAAATGCGTTAATAAAGCGTAAGAAGCAATATTGAACGGACAGCCTAATAATGTATCTAAGCTTCGTTGCATTAATTGACAGCTTAATTTACCATTCGCCACATAGAACTGGAACATCACATGACATGGCGGTAATGCCGCTTTACTGCCCTTTGCCCCCGCATTGATAACATCCTCAGGATTCCACGCATTGACAATCATACGTCGTGAGTCAGGATTATGCTTAATTTGATCAATAACATCCTGTAGCTGGTCAAGGCTCTGGCCATCAGATGTAGTCCAATGACGCCATTGCTTGCCATAGACATTGCCGAGATCGCCGTATTGCTGCGCAAAGTCGTCATCCGTTAAGACACGCTCACAAAATGAAGCCAGCTCTTTTTGATACAAGGCATTAAACGACTCATCCACTAAACAGCGGCGGCCAAAATCGGTCATATCAGGTCCTGTATAGGCATCTGATTCCACCCATTTTTTAAATGCCCATTCATCCCATATATGATTATTATGTTGCAATAAATAACGGATATTCGTATCCCCTTTAATGAACCACAATAATTCACTCGCTACCAGCTTAAAAGGGACACGCTTTGTCGTTAAAAGTGGGAAACCTTTGCTTAAATCAAAGCGCATTTGATAACCAAAGACACTGTATGTACCTGTCCCTGTCCGATCTTCTTTTTTCGTGCCATTTTCTAATATATGTTGTAGTAAATTTAAGTACGCCATTTCTGGATGCATCATTTTTGTTCAACAACTCCTCACTTTTGCTGTTGACCATTATACCATTACATAGCGGATTTTCGTATGTCAAATGTTGAATAAAGCTGTCATCAGCCCGAATGGTAGGAATTGTTATTGAGCTCCCGTGAAATTTCACTCTCGGTTGTGACGAAAAAAGTAGGCAGTAAGATAATATTCAATAAAATCGGTCCAACGATGACTAATAAATCAATGCCAGGGCTAAAGTAAAGCCCGAATGCCGTAATCAAGCCCGATAACACGAGGAATACGATTTGGGCAACTATAATCAAAATCGGTAACAATTGATACAGATAATTAAGTTTACGGAACTGGTGCATATTGTCTGGATTTTCGATGATTTTTCTTTTTAAACGCCTAGACAAAATCATGCAAGCAAGCAGTTGGACTGCCATAAAGCAAAAATAAATGATGCTGTATAATAGCAATTGACTTTTTTGTATCGTGCCATCAAAATGACCAACCCTCTGGTTTAATAAATCATTAACTGCTCCCTCATAAACATATTCACGCTCACTTAAAACAGTAAAAGGCTCCATAAAGCCAAACGCTGTCCAGTCCTTTGTATTGACAGTCCAACTCGATAATTTACTCGCTAAAATACGCAATTGAATGGGATCTTGCTCCCCAAACATGCCTACTAAATTACGATATGGGATTGCTACTTTTAGCTGGCCATCTCGCTTTTCTTGAAATAAATCCTGAATATAAAAGGTATAGGCAACATCCGACTTATTGGCTTCGTAACGGGCCTCTTCAATGTTCCAATGACTAGCTAAGGAAGCTTGAATACCGTTTTTCATGTCTGTATAGGGCATATCCTTATGTAAATGCTTCGGAATCTTATAGACAAAATGATGATCACTACCAATGAGACCGATTTCTACCTCGACTTTATCTTGATTCACCATTTTGGCCTTCGTGGTCAATGGAATGGTAATCATAGCGATGAGGAAAAAAAGAATAAATGTACAAATGCCTTTTTTCACGCAATAGACCCCCTGTTCGTCACAATAATTAAATTCACCGTATCATAGCCATGTCCGAAAACACTATTTCGTTATTCCGAAAAGGCAATAGTGGTTTTCCGAAACACGTTATTTCGGTATTCCAAATTTATCAATAATTAGCGATAATATATAGGAGATTATTATCATACACAAATTTGAGGTTTCCCAATGAAAAAATGGACATATTTTATTTTTCTTACATATTTAATACTTGGCATTTATGTATTAGGCGTTACTATCAAAACACCCTTTATTAGCCTCACTCTCGATACGACAAACGGTCAACCAGTCATTATAGATAGCTACTATCCTCACTGGGCTGCGCAAAAAAATATTGAAAAAGGCGATATCGTTGTGGCCATTGATGGACAACCAGCCATGGAGAATCGCTTTGTTCAGTTATATGCCATCATTCGAAGTGCCAATACCTTAACGATTCAAAAGTCTGATGGGACCATTGAAAGCATTGCTGTGAAGCACAGTGATATGCCAGAAGAATTATATTTGCAAATTCTCTTTCCGATCTTTTATTTTCTTTTAGCTTTCAGCGTTGCACTTTATGTCTGGCGACGCAATCAAGATAACATCCCGACATTTTTATTGGTCTTATTTTTATTAACCTGCTCCATGGGCTATATAAGCACTGGCGCTTCGGCAAGAGGCAATCTGATTGGAATGATTACCATTGGCATTAGTATTGTGCTATGTTTAGTGCTCTTCATCCATTTTTTACAGCATTTTTTCCGTTACTTACAAATCAGATGGACCTATCCTCACAGCAAATGGCTTTATGTTCTACCGTTTATCATTCTTGGCTGTTCTCTTATTGAAAGCTACGTGCCAGCTTTACGTGAAATAATGCCTATCTTGAACTTAAGCTTATTTGCGGTTCTTGTGCTTTATGCTATTTATATTTTATTAACGAGTTATTTACGCACGAAATTGGCGAAAATTCGCTTGATTGCCATTGCTTTTATTGTACCATTTTTACCCTTTTTATTATTTTTCGTCACACCTGAAATTTTAGGGCATAGGCCATTACTACATGCCGAAATTGCTGCGTTATTTCTATTATTTATACCGTTCTCGTTTCTGTTCATTCAGGTAAACGAACGATTATTTGATATTGAATACCAATTATCACGTTTGCGCTATTATTCCACACTGGCCTTTTTCAGCGCTCTGTTATCGACTGCGGGGATTGCCCTGTTATTCTTAGGTCAATTATCCATCGTCCATGTCACAAGTATATTTTTACTAATTTTCATGGTGATCATTGCTAGCTTCTATATTAAAGAACGCATCGATTTTAAGTATAGAAAAATTATCTTTTCTTCTACTGGAAATTATGTACATAATCTATATGCAGCAGTGCAACGTATGGGCAAAGCCAAAAACCAACAAGAGTTATTGGATCGTTTTAAATATGAAATTACCGAGAAGCTAGGCACAACTGCCTTCCATATCTGTACGATAACAGAAGAAACCCCTTCTCCAAAGTTTGGTAGCAACTATACCCAATTGTTGTTGCACGATGCTGGGGATGAAAAAATTTTACTAGAAATACGACATGCCCTTCAAAAGGAAGAGCTTCTTTGGTTAGAATTGCTGGCACTGTATGTATCGATGTTTATTAATAATTTACAGCAAATTGAAGATTTAGTACGCGAAATTCAGCATATGAAAAACACCAGTGATACGCCGCTTCCTTGGCTCGATAAATTGCTATGGAATATTATTGAGAAGGAAAAGAGTATTTTAGCACAAGAATTACACGATACCATTTTGCAGGAGCAACTGCATTTAGCCAGAGAACTCGATGTTCTTGCTAGCTCTCCTACTATTCAAAAGGAGACCGTACTAGCTATTCGGGAACAGCTAATAAATGCAACAAAGGACTTACGGGAATATTGCGAGAACTTAAGTCCCCCACTCCTGGATACCTTTGGCTTACAAATGGCCTTAAAAAAACTGATTCAAAAGGTAAAAATACGTGCTGACTTTTTATTAGACGCTCAAATTGACCGGGTGCACTTCCAGGATGTCACGCTCCACCTTGTGGTTTATCGCCTCGTTCAGGAGCTTTTCAATAATGCAATCAAGCATGCCGAGGCAACCGAGGTTTCACTAAAATTACAGGCGATGCCTCAGGGCTTTATCCTTCAATATGATGATAATGGAATTGGCTGTGACATTGACGATTTAATTCAGTCCTCTGCTTCAATGGGCATTAATGGCATTCGTGAACGTGTCCGTGCTTTTAATGGTGACATCACCATCCAATCGAGCCACAAGGAAGGCATGCATATTTTTATACAAATACAAGAGGACGGTGATTCATATGATGAACATACTTATTATAGATGACCATCCTGTCGTTTTAGATGGTACGAAAACATTGCTACAGGATTTAGCCAATGTTCAAATCAAAACGGAGCAGGATAGTGCCGCCGTTTTACCAAGAATGGAGACGGAAAGTTTTCAATTATTTCTTATCGATATTAACATGAAGCCTATTAATGGCATTCAACTATCAGAAATGATTAGGAAAAAGCAACCTGAGGCACTTATTATTCTTTATACAGGCTACGAGCTTTCTGATTACTATGAGCTGTTAATTGAAAAAAAGATTGATGGTCTATTATCAAAATTGGCGACAAAAGAGCAGGTCATCCAAACGATTCAGGCAGCGCTAAGAGGCGAAATATTACTGGCAGCTGATTTCTTAGACTTTGTCCAGCAACGAGCCAACCTACCTAATGTTCAACAGGAGGTATTACTGAGCGACAAAGAACAGGAAATTTTACAGCTCGTTGCCCAAGGCTGTACAAATAAAGCCATCGCCTCTGCTATCGGTGTCACCCAGCGCACTGTAGAAAATTATTTATCAAAGCTATTTGTGAAACTAAGTGTAGAATCACGCGCAGAGGCTGTGATTGTTGCCAAAGAAAAAGCATGGATAGATTAGTGAGACGCTATCGTTATATTACTAATAGATGACAAATGTAAATTTTTTCTTACTAAAAACGGAATTTACTGGATATACAAACAATTCTGTACTATAATATAGTTAATAATTACATTACTTCATTGCGATGATTAAAAACGCAGATTCAACTGGTATAAGAGCTTTTGAAAACGTTTTTATATGTGATGGAAGCAATTGATTGTTGAATTTTTTTGGGAGGGTGTTTACATGACACAAGGTACAGTAAAATGGTTTAACGCAGAAAAAGGTTTTGGCTTCATCGCAGTTGAAGGTGGCAATGATGTATTCGTACATTTCTCAGCGATTCAAACAGATGGCTTCAAAACTTTAGAAGAGGGCCAAAAAGTTGAATTCGGAGTAGAAGAAGGCAGCCGCGGACCTCAAGCAACGAATGTAGTGAAACTATAATCTTCACTTAACATAGACGTGCGTATAAAAAGAGACATCCATTTTCGGATGTCTCTTTTTTGTTTGTCTTATGATTGCACAGGTACAGACATTTCTCCCTGATGGGCAATTGGAAACTGCCTAGCAAACAGCACCGTATCTACGGCAGTGCCCTAAACAAAACGACAATGCCCAACCATGAAACCACCAGTTTATAAAATAAGCACTGTTCCACCAAAAGTGCCATTCACTGAACAACAAGCAAGAAATTATCCACTATGCCTCTTGAGCAGCCGATCTAATGGAACTGTCAACTCCACGGCAATAAAAAACAGCGGACATGACATATATAACTAACCATATTCAATTTTAGAAAATAGGACACGGTTCCCTCATTAGTCTATACTTTTGGAGCAGTTCTTCTAAGCGCTTTTCATACACTTTGGAGTGGCTTTGAGTACTTGACACACTCTTTAGAGCGATTCCCTCATAACTAGGATCATTTCATTCCCACAACGAGAATCATGTCACCCAAAACCCCTCCATAAAATCACATGAAAGGCTCAGCTCACCCCTGCCTACGCATAAGAATGTAAGCCGGCAATCACTAAATTGACAAACACTTGGTTGAACACAATAATGCCGAAGCCGATAATGGCTAACCAAGCCGTTTTCTCCCCTTCCCAGCCTTTGGATAGGCGGAAATGAAGAAAGGCTGCGTAGAACAAAAATGTAATCAATGCCCAAACCTCTTTAGGGTCCCAGCCCCAATAGCGACTCCAGGCAATTTGGGCCCAGATCATGGCGAATAAAAGACCACCTAATGCAAATAATGGGAAGCCGATGACGACAGCGCGATAGGATATTTCGTCCATTAATTGTGGCTGGACACGGCTTGTCCATGGTTTTAATACGGCACTGATCGATTTTCTTGTAATCAATCGAATCACACCATATAAAATCGTGCCGACGATAAATGCCCAGACAATTGAATTTAATTTCTTGGCATCTATTTTATTCGTTATTTCTACTATGCCTATTCCTTCACCATTTTTTGTGACCGCACCCTTGTTAACAATCAAGGGCATCATGGAGTAGGTGGCTTTTTCTTGCTGTCCTTGTGAATTGTCAAATTGAACTTGCACCTCTTCTGCGGCAACGCTGAAAACCGTTGATACACCAATAAAGCCAATTACGACAACTAAACAATACAAGACAAATTCTAAACTATATGTACTGATGGATTTTTTAGAAACATCCAACGTTCTTAGTAAATAAATCAAACCTGTGGCAAAGGAGACCGATAAAATGGCACTGGAAAAAGCTACCGTCATCACATGAATCGTTAACCAGTGACTTTGTAGGGATGGCACAAGCGGTGATACCTCCTTTGCGAAAACGCTTCCATAACCAAGGATGATTAATGACACAGGAATGGTAAATAAGCCGACGACGAGCTGCTTATATAAAAAATGGATAATCAAATAACTTCCTGTGAGCATAATGCCAAAGAATGTCATAAATTCATACATATTACTCACGGGTGCGTGGTCCACCGCCACCCACCTCACAACAAAGTACACAAGCTGTAAGGCAAAGGCTACAGAAGTGAGAAGCAGACCTAGCCTGCCGAACATTTTCCTCTTGGATTTGACAGCAAGCCCTAATGGCACAATTGCTATAAGCAAGAGAATAAAGGCAATAAATAAAGCATTGCTACTAATGGATAATAAGCTTTCTTGATTCAATCGAATCCCTCCAACGTCTCTATTTCGGAATTTGCTTCCAACTATTAAGAACGTTATAGATTGCAAGAAGTGTCATCTTTTCCCTTTAAATCAATTTATTTTTTTGAATTGTTACATTTTTATGACATTAAGGGAAAACAAATCTATCCATAGAAGGTATGAAATCAGCCTGTCATATGCTGGACTTCACTCCCATTCGCAAATGGACATTGGTAGATACTATAAACAGAAGTAGTGACTCAGTTGCTGCAAAGAATAGTGATAGTGAAGAAAAAAACGATGTAGGAAACTTGGAGAAACTGCTCGACTTAGTTAGGCTGGACATCAATTAATTTTCATTAGTGCTCTCTAAAAAAAATAAACCATCTAATTTGTAAATAGGTGGGAATTAACTATTATCAAAAAATGACATGCCTCTATCTACATCTTACAAAAAATTGTAATAAAAGTCTATATCTTTTTATTGCCACATGAGACAATTGTAATGCGCACACTTGACATAACGTTATGTTTCACAAAATGGAGGTTATTAATGAAACAAAATATCTATGATAATCAGATTTTTTTCAACCAATACAAGGCTTTACGAGAAAAAACGTATAACTATAATGGTCTTTTGGAGCAACCCACAATGAAGTCCTTACTACCACCATTAACGAATTTACAAATACTTGATATTGGCTGTGGTATGGGTGAATTCGCACAATATTGTCTGGACCATCACGCTAAGCATGTGACCGCCTTAGACGTTTCGAGCAATATGTTAGCTATTGCCAAACAGAAGCATGCTCATCCACACATTGACTATCAGCTGCAAGCCATAGAGGATTATGAAGCGCCTTCAAATAGCTTTGATTGTATAACCAGCTCCCTTTCTCTTCATTATGTCCAAGATTTCGATAAGGTAATTAGTCAAATTGCGCAAATGCTTCGGCCAAATGGGGTATTTATTTTCTCTGTGGAGCATCCTATTGCTACGGCTCGTCACACATTGGTGGATAATTGGATTTATGACGAAAGCCATAACCGTTTGCATTACGCAGTGGATCATTACCATGAAGAGGGCTTACGTCAGCAAACATGGTTGGTGGATGGCGTTGTCAAATATCATCGCACGATAGCAACGATGATGAATACCTTAATTACGCACGGGTTATCCATTGACAAAATCGTTGAACCTATCCCAAGCAAAGAGGCCATTCAACAGCTTCCTTCTATTGAAAAGGAGCTACGTAGACCATCCTTTTTATTTATTAAAGTCAAAAAATAAACAAAAGCCTCACCCTATGCTTGTGGTGAGGCTTGTTTCATATAAATAATTTCTGGGTCTCCCTCATCCAAGTTGTCGATAACACCACTTTTGACAAAGCCTAAATTGTGAAAAAGTTGTTGCATCCGCTTATTGGACTGATTTGTAGAGGAGAAAACTTTTGACGTTTTAGCCATTTGCATATAAGCCTTCATTAAGGCAGACGCGACGCCTTTTCTACGCTCTGACGGCTTAACAATGACTAAGGAAATAAAGCTATAGCCAAAAAAGTCATTGGTGAATAGCAGAAACCCCGCAATATTATCGGTGGATTGGTATAGCAGACAGCGTTTCTCTTCGATTGCTTGCTGAATTTCTTCCGTTCTGGATGCATCTCCAATCACTTTTTGATCGATTGTGCAAAGTGCTTGTAAATGCTCCATTCTTGCCTCTTTTATATGGCTCAATTTTGAGTCTCCTTCATATAATAGCTCATTACTTTTAGCTCCTCTCGAATCCCCTTTGCCTGTCTGCCTTCATCCACAAAACCGCACCTCTTATAAAGTTTCTGAGCTGCTATATTTGGCACATTTACACCTAGTACTAGCTCATTGATATGTGGAAAATGCTTGCGAACAAAATCAGGTAATAATTGGAGTGCCCTCTTAGCATAGCCTTTGCCCTGCTCATAATAATCCGTAGAAAAGGAGCGAATTAACAACGCCTGTTCATTGGAGGAATAAGGCTTCACTCCTTCTTTTTCATGTAAGACAAAAAAAGTGACTAGCTTGTTACTGACCAGCGCTAAAATGGCATGTCGACTATTATCCTGCTTCGCAAGTTCAATGCTATCTTTTGGGGAATTTGTATAACGTAGCTGTTCTTCTGTTAGGGTGTATTGTTCTACTAAAGTTTGTGCTTTGTCCTCATGGAACATGAGTAGCATGGTCATTCGAATTCCTCCTCGTAAATAGCAGTGAATTCATAACCTCCCTCTACAAGTTGCTGTAAATAATCATCAAAGGAAGCGGCAATTACCTCAAAACTATCAGGGTCATGCACATAACGGACCACTTGCCCAACTTGTCCACCTTCCTTTGGCGAAAAATCAATATACAGGCTAGAGGTTCCACCATTATTCATGCAATCAGCAAAGCATAAACGTTCATTTATCGGCACATGCATATTAATCTTGTCATTCACTTCGACATAATCTAAAAAATCTTGATAACGTTCATAAATCGTTTCACGCTTGTCATGATAGTCTGCCACGATTTGCTCCACTGACTTTAAATAATACGGATAATCCCCTAAATCAGAGCCAAGCACAAGGGCACAGATTGTTTCTTGGCCATGCCGACAATAATAAGTACCATTGACATCCCGTAATAGCTCCAGCAATGATTGCGGGCAAAGTGGAAATATCTCTAGCAATGATTCAATATGTGCATCAGTTGCACCATTTGCCTGTTGCAATTGTTGTTGTTCTTCTTCAGGTAAGTGCTGTAATAAGTTTTTAAAATAAGTGGTACGCATGGTAATCCCTCTCTCTCGTAATCTATGACATATTTTAGCATAAACATCTACCATTCTCTAAACGCTACCTGCTACTATGTAAGTATTCATGAAGAAGGCATTGTGCCGATGAGTGCAAAACGTAGTAGTGGGGAAGTTACCAACACGAGGTTCTTCCACAAACTCGAACATTATTAGCAATATTTCCTCTGGTGAAAAGGTTTACTCTCCCATCATTTAGAAACGCATCATAGCGCTCCCTATTGTCCAAGGATACATCCGCTACACAGCTATATCTTCTGAATGCCATACACAATGATCGGTTCCTGTGAAGGCTCCTCTCTTTTACATACGGCTAGTAAACTTGAAAAAATACGATATAAACGTGTTTTTCACCATACTCCTCATCACCTCAAGCCTCTCATTTATTATTCCATTAATTTCAAAAATTCTCAACATTTCACCATACAAAATGAAATGTCCACATTTCTAAACAACATCAAAGGGAATTTGCTAAAATGTGACAAGATATGAATAACACGCTGAATTATCGGAAAATTCGATCTCTAACAGCAACTTTTTGCATAGTATAAAAGGTTTAAAGTTTCTCATTTTTTCTCTTAATACTTTCTAAATTACAGCAAGCTAAAAACCCCACCATTTTCCGCCGATAGGGTTTTAAGTCTCATATTCAATTCAATAAAGGGAGGAATTATTAGTATATTTTATCTATTATAGATAAATTTTTTCTTTAAAATCAAATAGGATGAAGGTTCTTATCTATGACTAAATTACGAATTTGAGAAATGATACACAATATGACATTTTTTTTAATATAAGTGATATACAATGAGAAAGTTGAATCGAGGTCATAAAAAATGTATTTCAAGAATATGGATAAAAAAATTAGGAGGAAAATATCTTGGTAAACTTATTACTTAAACAATTCTTGAAGGCGGAAATTGAGATCAAACGTAGAATTATGTATAAAAAAGCAAAGGATCTTGGTTTCACCCACCCTACCGTAGTAGATTACAGTCAAGAATTGGATGTCCTACTTAATAGATATTTAAAACAAGCACAAGCTTCCTAATCATAACGAGGCATATATATAGAAGAAAGAATAGATAGTGATAAAGCCAGACCAACTTTCTTTGGCTGGTTTTATCCAGGATGATACATGCATTCCCTCTAGCCAGCGTTTTTATGTATAGAGTAAGAAAAACTAGGCGATGTTTTTGATAAGAAAACATTTGGAGGTTGAACGATGCACGTATTTTTCTTAACTTTTATGGTTGTTTCCAAAATAATATTGCCACCTCAACATTCAGTAGACCATACAACACCCACACTTTGCACACCAACTGAAATAAACACACTATATCAATATCCAAACAACCAATTTCAATCGTTTCGTGATGAGGACGAATTTTATCAGCAGCTTAATCGTGCAATTTATGAGGAATATACCAATGCTTCATTGAATATTCGTCAAAAGATAGCTTTTAAAGATGTAGCAAATGCGACACAGAGCTTTTATTTACAAACAGATGGTAAACAGGAAACAATAGACCTCTCTCAACATACTTTTATTCATCCCAATCGACAAGTTTATTTTTTAGCATCCTTTCAGCACAATACCGATGAGACCTATCGCAAATTTCTTGTCATCGACGCTGAAACCCAGGAAATTTTACTGGGACATTCGCATTTTCAAGAAAGTACCAAGCACCTTTAATTCATTGTATGCACATCATGTAGATTCTAGTAGTCATTTCAAAAAATAGAAATAAATAATTTTAATAATTGAAAAGCTTGCTTCGAATGTTCTTCATTCAAAGCAAGCTTTCTTTTCTATAGCTGACTATTAAGATAAACTTTTTTGTTGGATGGCTGTCTTTATTTCATCTCGTAACTGCTGTAGTGTTTTGTCAGTGGAATCTTGCTGACCATGTCTACGTACAGCTACACTTTGATTGGCAACCTCTCGATCACCAATAACAATAATATACGGTATTTTTTGCAATTGGGCTTCGCGTATCTTTTTACCGAGCTTTTCTTGACGATCATCTAATTGCACACGAATTTGTTCCTGTTGTAAAGCTTCTACTACTTGCTTAGCATAAGCTTGATGCACGTCTGCTACACCAATCACTAGTACTTGCTGTGGTGCAAGCCAAGTCGGAAATGCTCCGCTGAAATGTTCAATTAAAATACCTAAGAAGCGGTCAATCGAGCCAAACACTGCCCGATGAATAACAACAGGTCTTACTTTTTCATTATTTTCATTAATATACGTTAAATCAAATTTCTCCGGTAGCTGGAAATCGAGCTGAACCGTTGCACACTGATGACTGCGCTGAATGGCATCCTTAATATGGATGTCAATCTTCGGTCCATAGAATGCCCCATCGCCCTCATTAATCGTATAGGCAATACCTAAATTCTTGAGGACATTTTCCAGTGCCCCCTCCGCTTGATCCCACAAAGCCAAATCACCCATATAATCATCTGGTCGTGTCGATAATTCAATCGTATACTCGAAGCCAAAGACGTTGTACACTTCATCAATAATGTTTAATGCCAAGGCAATTTCATCTTCAATTTGCTGTGGTGTTACGAAAATATGGGCATCATCCTGACAAAATGAACGTACACGTAATAGACCATTCAAGGCTCCACTAAATTCATGTCGGTGCACTTGCCCAAATTCCGCCATACGAATGGGTAAATCTCTATAAGAGTGTAAGGAATTTTTAAAAATCAGCATATGACCAGGGCAGTTCATAGGCTTTAAGGCAAAGCTCTGATCATCGACCTGTGTAAAATACATATTATCCTTATAGTGGTCCCAATGTCCCGACTGCTCCCATAGACGTTGGTTCATCATCAGTGGAGTCCGTACTTCTCTATAGTCATACTTCGCTTGTAGATTGCGCAAATACGATTCCAGCTCATTGCGTAAAATTTGACCGTTTGCTAAATAAAAAGGCATGCCAGGTGCTTCCTCTGAAAACATAAATAACGATAGTTCTTTGCCTAGCTTGCGATGATTCCGTTTTTCCGCTTCCTCCAAAAATACAAAATGATTGTGCAATTCTTCTTTTGTGGCAAAAGCTACTCCATAAATACGCTGGAGCATTTGATTGTTGCTATCGCCACGCCAATACGCACCTGACACTTGCATTAATTTAAAGTGCTGCAACTTACCTGTGGCTGGAACATGAGGGCCGCGACATAAATCGTAAAACTCTCCTTGCTCATAAATCGTTACTGTCTCATTCGCAGGTATTGCCTCCAACAGTTCTAGCTTTAACGCATCATGCACAAATAATTGTTTGGCTTCTTGTCGTGACACTTCGCGCCTGTGAATCGGGACATTTTCCTGCACAATTTGTTTCATCTTTTTCTCAATTCGCTGCAAATCACTCGGTGTTAGCGTATCTGCAATCTCTATATCATAATAAAAACCATTTTCAATCACTGGTCCTACCCCAAATTGGGCATGGGGGTAAAGTCGTTTAATCGCCTGAGCTAATAGATGAGCTGTTGAATGGCGAATAACCTCGATCCCTTCCTTCGAGCTTGCATCGTACAATGAAATTTGAGCATCTGCTGTAATCGGGTGCGTCAAATCAACGATGGTTCCATTAACACTTCCTGCTACTGCCTTTTTGCGAAGCTCAGGACGAATAGCTTGCGCAATATCGGTTAGTGTCACGCCTTTTGTAAAAGTTTGCTGTTGACCATCTGGAAATTGAATGTGAATATCTTGATTTGACATGTTCTCTACTCCTTTTTTGTTATAAAATCATTTACGCCTCGGGGTAATTGTGTCCTGATTTTTTTCAAGCAAGCTCGAAAAGCTACTCTTCAAAATCTAGGACATCCGCCAGAGGCTTTTATCTTGATTCCGTTCCCCTTCGGAAAGGGCCTTCTATATCTGCCGCTATGCTTTCGATACAAAAGATATTTGCTGAATCAAAATAAAAAAAACACATAACCGCCCCTAAGAAGGGACGAGTATGTGTTATTACCCGTGGTTCCACCCAAATTCCCACTAGTTTATGTGCTAGTGGCTCATTGACTTTGCTGTAACGTAGCAAAAGACGGTGCAAGTTTCCAAGCACAGCTCCAAGGTAGTAAGATGGGATCACAACATTAGGAAGCTTGCAGCCAGTACTTCCCTCTCTGAAAATGGTTAATCGAATCTCTTATCCTTATCATTGCTTATTTCATTTTTGTATGAAATTGTTAATTACTATAACGAATCATGGATTTTTTGTCAAACATGAAAATAAAAAAATTTAGCGATTGTCTGACAATGGGGAGTCTGGTCGTTGGACGCAGTAGGTGCAATGCGGATCTTCACATGCCTCCTCAAGCCACTCATTACAGCTTGCACAAAAATAACTATCGAACGTGTCATCATAAATAATCTGACTTTGGCATGTGGTGCATTTTTTGTTTTTTTGAATAGATCCACTAATCTCCAATCCATTTATGATGACTACATCCTCGCGTTGTTCAATTCGCATATTTTTATTATCTCCTAATGATTTTTCACTTCTAAAGTCTCGCTATCAGATTGCCATTGCACATGAACCATTGGCTTTGTCTCTCGTTTAAAAATTTTCTCACTTTCTTTCTTTGTGAAGGAATAATAGCCATCTTTATTTAACTGAACATCGCTTAAACTTTGGGATTCTTTTGTCCCCTCAATCGTGATTTCTAAGGGTCCTAGATCATCATGATTCCCTAGATAAAATAAGCGTAAACCCTCATCACCATTACTGTGATAGATCGCTTTCCAATGCTCACTTTTGGCAATATAGTGCACCTCTTGCTCAGGGCTTTGACAGGCCGCTACTAGAATGACTACGATGACCAATGGAAAAAGCCATTTTTTCATTGAACATTCCTCCTAACCATGTATGGTGACAGCCCATCCTGTAGGTTTTTCCTCAAAAACATCTTCGTATTGTGTAAAAACAAAATCAAATCCTTGGATATCTTCTGGCAAGGGTGGTGTCACAATAAATGTACTGCTTTCATGCCCATTCGAGCCTCTTGTACCTCTAATTTGGCATTCATAGGACTCATCAATGAGTTGAATCGTTTGCTCTGGTTCTTGCTGCTCATCCCAATCAACTAATAACTGCACAATACTGGCATTTTCATATTGACGAATAGAAGAAAGCGTATACAATCGCCCTCCCTTTTCTACCGTTTGTAACACAGGGATATAGTGACGGAAGCCTGCTGGTTCTACTTTTGGATTATAGTATTTTTCTCTTCTCATTAAGTGAAAGAACATAGCTAAAAAAGTGTGATCGAAACCATATTGCTGTGCCCATTCCGAAATGATTTCATCTGAGGGAAAATCTGGGGTATGACTGCATACCTCTTTACGTTGCTGTAAAAGTGCATATATTTGCTCATCGATTGCGACTAGCTTTAAGTCATAGCTATTGCTTGAACATTTGGACATCCATATCCTCCTTCACCCTACAAGTCCTTCCTCTTTCTATACGATATTCCCACCATTTGGTTCCATAAACGGCCTAAATTTACTTTTAAGCACCAAAAAAGCTATCCAATAAATTGGATAGCTAATGGACCACCACATCATTGTGCCAGCTGGTTGAGTCTGCTAATTGATAGGTAACCATATTGGCAGTGACAGCTAGTACAACACCTGCTCTGGACATATGAGAAGGATTCGGCTTTTCCAGTACAAGGACAACATAGCCCTCTCCTCGACCTTGTTCATCAATAGCATTCATCGCATTGATTTCAAAGGTAGAATAAGACTGCTCGTTCGTTGCATAGAGAAGTTTTTCCTCACGATAAACACCATGCTCTTTTAAGTTATAGCTGACAGGCATCCACCCTTCAGACCACTCAATACTACCTATGATATCTCGTTTCCTTGTGACAAGACGACCAATGGAATACGTAAAATATATTTTCATAATTGCTTGTTTGTCTTCATTTCTCCCTTCACAGGTGGCTGTCACGTCAAGCATAATATCATTTTTTGAAAACTTTTTCCTAAACACTAAAACCACAGTGATAACACAGATAAATAGTACTATACCACAAATGATAAATGCCATTAGGTCCCTCCTAGTATCACAATTGCTGTTACTATAAGATTACCATGATTTAGGAGGAATAGGTGCTTTTCATCAAACAATCTTAGAAATTGACACAGGCATAAAGGATAAGACAAAATTTGCTCTCCAATTGGTTATTTGTTTGCTTGTAGCTCAGCAGTTAGCGTAAAGGGTATTTTTAAATATTCATATTGAATCGTTATTTTCCTGATATCAGGAGCTTGGACTTGAACCGCATAATGCTGAGGCTCCTTGCCAATGGCTTGTGGATCTATGTATTGCCGAGGTAAAATCGTACGCTGTGATAACTTATGAAAGGATAGATGCTCATTTCCCTCTAGCTTAGTTTCCGCCTCAAATGGTTCTGACTTACTAATGACAAGCTCTGTACTCTCAGGAAGCCGGTCATTGACAAGTAGCTGTGTTAGCTTGATATCACGCAAGCCCTTATTCTCAAGTGCAATGATTTTGACTGCCTCATTCCCCTGTTTACTTGTATAGCTTTCGATGGCGAGCGGTGGATTACTTTTGAGATAAATCATAAAAACAGCTCCGACCACAAGCACACTCAGTACTAAAATAAATAGTATTTTTTTCATGCTTTCCCTCTCTTTCCTCATCCACAGTATAACAAAAAACAACCTGACTTATTGGAAGTCAAGTTGTTTTTGTAAACGTATTTCATCTCGTATCGGAATGCCGTCATCGCCGAGTAATGGGATAGAAGGCTTATAGACCCTCGCTTTTTCAACTGCATTACGCAGTATTTCTATTAAACAATACCCTCGTTTTTGATAGAACTTTAAGGCATGCAAATTATCATTTGTGGTAATTAAAGAAATGATTGCACAGTTTTGTTCCACCGCTGTCTGTTCGACGGCTTTCACAAGAGCTGTCCCAATGCCTTTGCCCTCGACTGTACTATCTAATGAAATGATTTCACAGTCCCTTTCTCGTATAATGTAGGTGATCAAACCAATCATTGCTTGTTGCTCATTTACAAAAACAAAGCCATCTAATTCACTACAGTTATAGATACCACTGGAAATGACCATCTCGGTCGAACCCCAATGCTCCTGAAAAAATTGGTTTACCTCTTGTTTTGGCACTTGATGAATCGCCATAATTGTCATATAAAATTCCCCCTTTTACATTGAAATATGAAAAACACCTGCAATGGCCTTTTGTATGCTTAGGAACACAGCCCATGACAGCACACCGAGACCAATCGCGAGTACAATATGCATCGAGGATTTCATCGCCATATAAATAACAAAAAGCATACACATCGTTGCTGGTAAACCAACGATGACACCCACTGTAAAGCGCTGAATATGCTCACTTGGCTCACTTTGCACCGTTAGCCAAATAATACTTAAAATACTGACCAATGGTAATGCGGCAATAATTCCGCCATAGGTAGGAAACCTTCGTGCCACCTCTGTCACAATACCAATGATGGCTGCTGAGCTCAGGATTTTAAAAAATGTATACATTATTTTGCCACCTCACTTAGACGTCGAAATGCCTGGAGGATGGCTTGCTGTTCTTGTTCAGTTAGCTGATGAAGGGCTTGCTGTAGCTTAGCATCATCTAACTCCGAGTTTTTCTTCAGCACCTGTAGACCTTCTGCTGTTAAATGAAGTATCACTTTACGCTGGTCGTCACGCCCTCGTTCTTTCGTCACCCAGCCATGACGCTCTAGCTTTTTCACATGCTCTGATGCTGTATTATGAGAAATATTTAATAATCCTGCAATATCACGCACCGTGACTTCCTCTTCCTTTTGAATCATCTGTAAAATACGTACGCTTTGATGGGAAATAACATCCTCATGTGTTGTATGTAGATGATAGAATATCGTTGTAAAATAGTCATTTATCTCTTTAATCATCGTGCTAACTCCTTTAATATATATCGATCAATGCGATTATATCGTATAAAGCGATATATTAAAAGATAGCTTATTAAAGTTTATATTTTCAGATATTTCTTTTGAATAGATTGAGTGAGACACGCCTTCTCAGAAATAGTCTCTCTATTTTTTGTCCCCACCTATCTTTCTGCATATTTTGCTAAATAGGATGAAGAGGTAATTGTACACAAGCATTTTCCACAGTATCATTACTTTCTTCTGAATTTAATTGAAAGCATCCTATGTTATACTTTCTCTATTTTTTAGTAGGTGGCACCATTATGGTGTTAGCGCTGCTGCTAAGCCAATCTAAGTATTGATTTTTGTACAGCCTGCCAATACTCACGCTTATAATTAATATAGGCATGCAAATGAAAAATAGGAAGGAAGATACCTTTCATACCGTCTTACAAAACACCGTTTTTGGAGCGGTTGGCATGCTGTTATTTACTATGCTAGCCTTTAGCTGGTTTAAACCAGGCATCTCTGTCATGAGTGCACTCGCTATCTATGCTATCTGGCAAATATATTTTGTCGATGTTTGCTTAACAGGGAAAAGGAGCTATCCATTCGATAGCTCCTTTTATGTGGAGAAGAACTGTCATTTTATCTCGTAATAGCTTTTATCACAAAAACCCCACCACAATGCGATAGCGGATAAAATCTAAGCTGACAAATATCCTGTAACGAGGCTTTTAGCTCCTCATGGACAAAATAAAATTCATCATCATCCCAGTAACCTTTGCTGTCTTGACGGCATTGTTCCAGCTGCGCTCTTGTTTCAAAGGCAACATCGCCAATTAATATTTTACCAGTTGGCGTTAGCTGCCGTAGTAATTGTGTAATATACGTAATCTTCTGCTCATCTGTAAAATGATGAAGCGCATACGTACTAACAATGGCATCGTATGATTGCTGTAATAGCGCTGGTGGCAAGCCTTTCGTTAAGTCCCACTCGATTAAGTTGGCCTGTGGCATTTTTTCCTTCGCAATGGCGATCATATTGGATGAGAAATCGAGGCCATTGATGGCGTGCCCATGTTCATAAAGCTTCGCTGTTAATACACCTGTCCCAAAGCCAATATCTAAAACAGTGGAAGCGGGAACCTCCATTACTTCATTAATAATTTTATTTAAAATCGCTTTATAGCCTGCAAATGGATATTGATTATTTTCTTCACTTAGTTGCACGGTTTGATCATACCCGTCCGCCCACAAATCAAAGCCTTGTTTATTGAGTATCATAATGCCTCCTACAATTGATAAATTCTCCAAGTAAGCGTTGTTTTCCATGCAGTCATCTGTTTCATAAAAAGTCCCCCTCTGTCAACCAATTTAGACCATTATACCAATTTTCTACCTATCAAACAATTCAGAAAATAAGTAGAGCTTTAGCATTTATCAAAATGTCAAAAGATGTTATAATAATCGTAGTTTTCTTTCAAGGAGGAATCGACATGAACGCATTCACTTGTAATGCTTGCTCTAGAACGTCTTCTTTAGGTCAAAGAGGTCTAGATTAAGTTATACAAATAACCTAAAATTGAATGATCTCTTTAGGCCAAAAGTTTATAAAATAGCCTACTAAACAGGAGAGATTTCAAATGGAACAACAAACAATTCAGCCGTTTTTAACGGTCGCTAATTATCATTTACTAGAACAGCAATTAAATAAAATTTTACATGCTCTTACGACAACGAACGATAAAAACGTCATCCTAGCCGTTCGGGGCCTTGTGGATACAGAGGTAACGACAAAATTAGAGTTATCAGCAACGGAAACAAAGCTGATTGAACAACTTTTTGCTATAACAGATCGGGCGCAAGGGGATGCCTTTTTAGAACAATTAAAGCCATATGTCATCCCGTTCAAGCCAGTGACAGCCAGTACGCTTAAAACCTTATTTAAAAAGGAGAAAAAGCTAAAGCTACCAAATCTAGAAGCACTCGATTTCCAGCGAATTTGTTATCTTGCATGGGATGACCCCGGCACACATCGAAAATACGTTGTCCTTGATCAAAATGGACAGCTAGCAGGTATTAAAGGCACATTTCCCAACAGCACTGTGCGCGGCATTTGCGCCATCTGTAATCGCCATGCAGATGTTGGCTTGTTTACTACCTCGATCAAAGGACAGGTCGTTGGCACATTTACCTCCCATAGCAATTACATTTGTGCGGATAGTAAGACGTGCAATGAACATGTTACAGATATGAATAAAACCGTCGAATTTTTTGAGCGCATTACGAAAAAATAGCGATTGATTAAGGGCAGAAGTGTTGTGCCAGCAACATTTCTGCCCTTCCTTATGCCACAAGATAGCTATGAGTCTACACTCACATTCACCTGAAAATCCACCTTCAAGTAAGGATAAAAGCCTTCTCTCCAGTTCCTTAGTTCTTGATAGGAGAGCTGATCACGAAAGAGTTGTCCAAATCCGAAAATCTCCACCCCATTTGCTTGCGCTTGTTCAAACATATCATAAAACCGTTTTTCCATAAGCTTTGTTAGCTCTTTCGTAATTTGGTCATTTGACACATCTTTTTTTCTCTCTAAAATATCGATTTTTAATTTTAAATGACTTGCCACAACGGGTTTATTGTTCTTCAAAGAGGCTTTATTTTTAAGGGAACTGTTGACCACCATAATACTCGCTAAATCAAGGCTTTCGATTTTCCCCTTTGCATTCGCGTTTTGAAATAGCTTACTTAGCTGGCTTTCATCTGAATTAATTCTTGCCATTAATTCACCATTTTTCAACACCATAGAGCCTTCATAGACTAACACTGTATCATTTCCAGCACGAACAACTGGAACTGTAATATCTTTTGTATAAGAAAATAGACTTCGGTATACTTCCCAAATATGAATGCTTGTTATCTCAGGTGCCCACCCTGCCCCTTTGTTAAAGTAATTGTAAATGGAAGTCGCATTCACCCCTAATTTATCGTTAATGTTGGAAAGGACTTTGTCGATTTTATCATCAGTTATGGTTAACAATGCTCTCGAAGGGATTTCTTCCGAATCCATTAAAAATTTTATGAGCTCCCTTAATTCCGCTTGATCGGCCGCCAAGTTGCTTTGAATGACAATTAATTCTATATGGGAGTAATCCACTGCTTCTTCAGAGTTTGTACGAACTTCCCCTAGCACCTTTAAAACCGTATCAGCTTTGCCTGTTACAATTCTTGATACTTCATTTTCCTTTTGTGTAATGGGGATTTGCAGCGTCACATGATAGTCCTCATTCTCCTTAGCAATACCTATAACCAAAGGTAATAATCTTTTATCGATATCTTTCACATCCCAGCATCCGCCAAGAAAAGGTAATAGCAAAAACATACATATAATGAGCATGCTACAAGGATGATTTTCTTTCATCGTTCGTCACCTTTCTCTTTATCACAATGCCATAGATATATACCGTTACAGGGATCATAAGCATAAAATAAACTTGAGCCCCTCTATTTAACAAAATCAATGTATTTGTCCAAACTTGATTCGGAATAAATAATCCTGCAGTATATCCAATAAGTGAAAAGATCATAATCCACCATGCTGATTTTACGTGAAGCCTGCTGAATAATTTCTGCATAATTTGACTAATCATCCAAAGCATCACAGCATTAAAAATTAACATAAAGCCAATTGAAGAAATACCAAAGAACATCGTTTGGCGGTTAAAAGCTAGCCAACGAATATCAACTGAGTCCATCGCTACTACAAAGGGTAAGGACATGGTAACAACTGTTTCTTGTCCAAAAATAAAAAGTGGTATATAAACAAAGGCTAAGTAAACCATGATGACAGAAAACCAGGCTATAAAAATATCTCGAAATACCAATGGTTTTTTAGAAACCATAAATCCTAAAAATAAAAATGCTGAAAATCCAATGAGATAGTAAAAATGGATATCTAGTAAGAACTCAAACGATGAATTTCGTATTGGGAATCCATTATGAAAATCAAAATTTACTATGGAAGAGACAATGATAAACAGTATGAAAGGAGTAATCATAAAAAAAAGGGTCTTCGGATTTTATGGTGGAAAAGGGTCTATAAGTTACCCTTCTCCAATTTCTTAATAAGTGTGGAAAAATCTACACCATAGTTGCCTGTTTTGTCACGGTCTGTTATTTGATACGAATTGAAACTATCGTATAACATAGCTTTGCTGAAAGCACTTGAATTAAATCGAGGCTTCCGTTTCTTATGGAGCTTCTCATTAAAAAGTATTTTGGCTCGTAAGGCTTCAAATGAGTAACCTCTACCCATTCGTTCTACTTGCCTAATGATGCTATTTATAGACTCTGTATAAGCGTTAGTGAGCCTTTTATCGAAGTAGTTGAAGATTTCATCTTGCCAGTTTTCTACGGCTCTTACGAGGTCTTTATAGGCGTTTTTAGAGTTACTGGATAAACAACGTTGTCTCCAATACCTGTAACGTTCTCTGCCTTGGTCAAGGTCATCTGTATCCCATATCCAGTAGAACTCTTCTTTAAGTTCATAGGCTTCTTTTAGTTCAGGTAAATTACTTAACCAAGTATCCAAAAGGAATGAGTCTCGTTCATTCAGGTCATGCTTTCGTTTAAGAAGGATATACCTCTCACGCATAAGGGTACGCCTTTCTTTGGCTGTCATATTGGCTTTAAGAGACTTCCTAACACTGTCTAAGGCTTGATTAGCCATACGGACTACATGAAACTTATCTACAACTACTTTTGCGTGTGGCATAACTGTATTAACTGCGTCTTTGTAGGGCTTCCACATATCCATTGTGACGTATTCGATATAAGTATTGTCTGTAATCTCAGAAAGGCGTTGAATGACCGTATCTTTGTTACGATTGGGTTTTATGTCATATATAGTTCTACGTTCCACATTGGTCAATACAAGACGAGGTTTCTTGATAATGTGTATTTCGTCAATACCGAGCCATTTAGGAGTTTCAAACTGGTATTCAAGTTCTTTTAATGCCACATAGTTTTTAAAGATGTTCCTAACGGTTTTCTCGTCTACACCAACGTTTTCTGCTACTTCCACAAAAGTTTTAGACATGGACTGTTCTTCAATGGACTCCAACAATCTTTTAGTCATACTACGCTTTTCGTCAATGGATATAAGGCGTTCCCAAAATGTGGAACCACACTCACGACATTTATAACGTCTACGGTTTACTTGTAAGCCTACTCGCTTTAAATGAATAGGCAAGTCCATGATTAATTGTTTTCGTGAACTATGCTTGTACAGTTTGTCAAAACCGCATTTAGGACAACGTTCAGGTGGTTTGATTGCTTCCACTTTAAACATCATGTCGGTTTCATTTTCTTGTGGTGGTTCTATTGTTTTAAGGTCTGGTAGGAATAATAGGTCTAACATATTGTTCATCCTTTACTACTCCGTGTTTTTCAAGTATAGATTTGATATCAAAATTAAAATTGTTAAATATTTTTTGTGACCACAAATGCACTTAGAAAATCCCTTAAAGCATATACAATAGGTGATAGGAAAATAGTTTGGAAAATTCCTTTTGTAGAGTTTGCATTAAATAATGCACCCTATCGTTGGATAGCCTATGTACAAAAAAGGTTATCCTATAGTTGCACAGGATAACCTTCATTATTATTCAATTATGCAGTTGCACAGCTACAATCTTTGCACTCGCAAACTTCATCAGTACAATGATCTGCACATTCTTGATTACAATAAACTTTTCCATCAACCTCTACTTTGTTCTCACCAATAAGACAATTACAGTTAGAGCGTGCACATTTTTCCACTTTGAATCTCCTCCTATTTTGGTAAATCTTCTGTTAGGCACCATCCTTCGTGTAAAAGGCTGGTTACACAAGGATCAACAACTCGATACCGAATAAAATTTCCCTCACGAGACGAACGAACAATGCCCTTATCATCTAATCGTTGAAGTTGGTTAGAGATGGCTTGAGGTTTCATTTCGAGTTGTTCAGCCAACTCAGTAACGGATATGTTTGGTGTTCGAATCACTGCGTGTAATATCCGAAGCCTCGTGCCGTTTGAAAGGATTTTAAACGTTTCGCTCAATCCCTCCGCATAATCTATATCCAACAAAGGACGATCCGTTAGCTGAGGTTTAGGTGTACAACAATTTTCTTCCATTATTTCCTCCTCCACTTCACTATTACATTATATAGTGTAATAGTTTGTGTGTCAAATTATATTTTTTTAGATTATTCCGCATCAGCCAATGGAATATTACTTTGATTGTTTTCAACCCTTATTCCTTCTTTTTTCCATTTATGCCTGCGTAGGAACATTCCGTTGATAATAATAAGTAATGCACTACCTTCATTTATAATTAAACCTAATGTAAGAGGCATGACTCCGATCAAGGCAGTCACAACAAGGAACGCAACTATCGCTAACGAAATAGCAATATTTTGGTATATTTTAGAAACTGTCTTTTTACTTAATTTTAGTGTATATACTAGTTGATCTAAATTATCCTGCATTAAAGCAATATCTGCTGTCTCTAGTGCAACGTCTGTTCCTTGAACTCCCATTGCAATACCTACATCAGCCTGAGCCAGTGCTGGTGCATCATTTACACCATCTCCTACCATCGCTACCTGCCCATACTGTTTTTGCAATTCTTTCACTGCGTTAATCTTATCTTCTGGAAGGAGTTCTGCTCTTACTTCATCAACGCCAAGTTCTTTACCAATTGCTTCACCTGTTAGTCTATTATCACCTGTTAGCATAACAACCTTTTTCACACCAGCTTCTTTCAAACTTTGAATAGCTTGTTTTGCATTTTCTTTGGGTCTATCAGCTACTGCAATCATCCCAAGTACTTCATTGGCAGTTCCTAAGAGCATGACAGTTTTCCCTTGTCCTTGCAGCTTTTCAATTTGCATGACGTGGTCTTTATTTATGTTTACTTTTAATTCGTTAAACAAGCGTGGATTTCCAATGTAGTAATTATTTCCGTTAATCTTACCTTTTGCCCCACGACCTGTAAGTGAATCGAATTCTTCTACATCTGGAATTGTAATCTTTTTGTTTAATGTTTCTTCCATAATCGCATCAGCTAAAGGATGTTCGGATTGTTTTTCAAGCGCACCAGCAATATCCAATAATTGCTTATTTGAAAGGTCTGATACCGTTACAAGATCCGTGACCGAAGGCTTTCCAACTGTCAAGGTTCCTGTTTTATCAAATGCCACAACTTGAGTACTACCAGCTGATTCTATATAAATACCGCCTTTAACCATTACTCCACTTCGAGCTGCCGTTCCAATGCCAGTAACGACTGCGACTGGCACAGACAGTACTAATCCACAAGAACAAGAAACGACTAGTACCACTAAAGCTCTATATAACCATTCATCAAAAGGTTGACCAAAGAAAAGGGGAGGTACAATAGCCACAATGATCGCTAATACAAACATGGCTGGCGTGTAAATGGCACCAAATTTCTCACTGAACCGCTGTCCTTTCCCTTTTTTCATTTGTGCGCCCTCTACTAATTTAATAATTTGGGCTAGGGTTGTATCTTGAGCAAGTTTAGTCACTTCTATTTCCAATGCACCACGTCCATTTAATGTTGAAGCAAATACCTCATCTCCTAATTGTTTTGATACAGGTATTGACTCTCCAGTAATGGAAGCTTGATCAACTGTAGTTGAACCTTTAGTGACTACACCATCAACTGGTATTTTTTCTCCGGGACGTACCAGAACGATATCTCTGATTTCCACTTGTTCTGTCAATATACGCATTTGACGACCATTTCGAATGACTGTTGCTTCACTAGGGGCTAATTCAACTAATGCTCTAATTGCATTTCTGGCTTTATCTGATGCGTATGATTCCATTAATTCACCTAAAGAGAAAATAACGACAAGCATCGCAGCTTCTTCCCATAATCCTAGATAAATAGCTCCAATTACTGCCGCAATAAGCAATGTATTAATGGAGAGACTTCCATTTCTTAATTCAACCCATGCACTTCTTGCTGGATAGATCCCTCCAACAACAATTGCAATACTATATAAAATAATCGCCCACATTTCAGGTAGACCGAATCCAATTTCTGCAATCAGTGTAAATGCTGTGACGGTTGCGGCAATAATCAACAGTATTGTCCTTGGGTGTTTATACCACCTTGTATTCATTTCTGTGTTCCCCCTTATTTATGTTCCATTTTTAAAATGTAATCAAAAAAATTGATATGTTTTTATTCATTTGATAGGAAAAGATAAATTAAATACTAAACCCCACTCAAAAGTTATCTAAAGGGATAACATTAAGTGGGAAAACTGGAGTTATTTAACTACAGGGTGACCTACTTTTTTTAATTTATCAGCAATGTCGTCAAGAGTTACTCTGGAATCATCATAAGTTACAGTTAATTTTTCCGCAAAAAAGTTAGCCTCTGTACTTTGAATTCCCTTTAATTTTTTCAAAGCTTTTTCAACTGTTGTTGCACATGAAGGGCAATCCAAACCTTCCACTTTTAGAACATCAGTTTTTGCTGAATTCATTTTAAATTCCTCCCTTTTATTTAAGTAAAACGATAATACTTTTTATTACCAATTTCACAATTACATTGTATAGTGTAATAGTATTGTTGTCAATTCCTATATCTTATATTAATGACTGTCCTTTAATTTATCTGCTACATAGGTACAAATACAATAATTCGAATACCTCGATACAGTATAAGTCATAACAATAAGGTCTGTTTTCCAGTATGTCACACACTTTTTCCATGTATTGTGCCATAAATTTTCTTAGCTCTTGTTCGTTAGACTATTTTAACTTTCTCACGTATCTCTCGTATTTAATTGATACATTTATGACACTTAGTATTCCACCAGATATTCCGATTTGAACACTAATTATTTTTAAACTTTAAAAAGATAATTCCACTATAAAATCCGAAGACCCAAAAAAAATAAATACGGAAGATCGCAATATTGTCCCTAAGCCTTTTGTTGCCGTATAAGCCGATATAAAATAAAGCAATAAGGCTATTGGCCAATGCGGTGTTCGTAATAAAAATAAAGAATTAATTACCTCTGTATAGGTACGGATATTAAGCGCAACAAGTACCGTTAAATTCAGGACAAATGGTAGCAGGATGATGCATGCAACCAACCGTCCCATTTTCAAATAAATATCAATAATATCTTGATTAGGAAAAAAATTCAAACCTTTAATGTAGAGTGAAATTAACATTAATTGCAATACACCCTGACACAAAATGACTAACCAATGCCCCGCATCTGTCAACGAATAGATGAGATCAGGGTAAAGCAGAAAACCAAAGCTTAAATGGATAATAAAAAAAACTATACCAATTTGAAACCTATGGGTCACTTAGTATCTCCTTCTCTTTTCAAGCGAAATGTCGTATACGGAATATTAAATGAAGTTAAACTCGCCAAATAAATGCCAGTAAGTGCTAAACCAGTAAATATACCAAGAATGCCGAAAATAGATGCTAAAATTAAAATAGGATATTTTAATAAACGAATGTATAACGAATTTTGAATACCTGCTACGACCGAGCTTGAAATAACAATGGCTGTAATGACAATTACTAATAAGGTACTGACTAATTTCGCTTCAACCATTGCTTGGCCTAATATAACGCCTCCTACCATTGAAATGGTCGGTCCAATACTTTTCGGCAGTCTTACAATCGCTTCCAATATTAAATCAATTAATACGACCATGATAATCGTTTCAAGCAAAGCAGGAACAGGAATCCCTTCTCTGCTTTTTGCCACAAATAATGCAAGATCAAATTTGAATATCTCAGGATTGACAGATACTAACGCGACATACAATGCAGGCAGAATTAGCGTCAGTATAGCGCCTACGACCCGAAGAACGCGAAGCATAACTGATAGCACATACGGGAAGTTTCGATCATTCACAATACTAAACATGTCTGGCAATAGATGTGGAAAAACTAGGGCGAAAGGGTAATTATCTAAAAAAAGGACAATTCTATTCTTTTTTAATGCATGAATGGCTTGTATCGGCACTTCTGTCGGGAAAAAATGACTAACAGGACTCCCTCTCCGAACACCAAAATGCTTGTTCAAATCATCAATGGATTCAATATCCGTGTCAATTTCTTTTAACTGCTGATTGACTTTTTCAATAAGATCACTTGATGCTCTTCCATTGATATATAACATGGACAAATTACGTTTTTCTAGCTCACCCACTTGAAAGGTACAATGAGAGAGCCTTGCCGTTTTTAGCCTTTTTCGAATAAGTCCAACATTTACATGAATATCTTCAACAAATGCATCCATAGAAGCTTGAATAGGGCTTTCATTTTTCGGTTCTTCAATACTTCTTGTTAAATTGATGGAAATAGGATCAACTATCGCATTTTGGCGTCCTCCTTGAGATAAGACGATCAATTTTCCCTCCAACACAGCATTGACAATTTGTTCAATATCCATATCAAGTTGATCACTAAGGTTTGTAAAAAGCTCCCCTACTGAGGCAGATGAAGCAGCCATTTGCCGAATGTATAGATTGGACTTGGCAAAATCAATCAATGTTTTAAATCCCATAAGATAGATGGTTGTTTGATCTATTAGCTCCTCCTCCACGAAAAAATCATCATGATCTGCAAACTTAGAGCTCAGTTCCATCATCATATTCTCCATTAGAGTACCCCACGATCAATCAAATTTTCTTTTATTTTGAGAGTTAAACGATATTTTTATACAAAAACTTATGTCTACATTCAATATACAGAAAGCGCCTATAACTATTATGTCGGAAACAACAAAAAACCACTCTTCAAGGAGTGGTTGTCATCGCGAGACTAACGGGTAGGATTTCGATCTATAAATATCATCCGCTAATCTGTATACAAAGTTTGTCTGTCAATACACCATTTTGCATTTCGTCATAATGAAATGGATAATAATATCCTTCTATATCTCTTCTGGCAATTCCCGTGTAAAGGCGATGTGGGCTTATTAGTTATGTAAAACAAAATGTAGCAGAATCACATTCACACATATTTTCAATTCTGCCTCTCTATCCATTACTTGTGCTTGTCTAAAATCGTTGAGTTCCTTTTCTTCTACATGAATTATTTTTGCGATACTTGCTGTTGAAAACATGTAATCCTTAACGAGATCATTCAAGAGCAATGTTGCTCTTTCTTTTGCATCAAAACCTTGAAAACCAAAACATAACTTGGCTAATTTATGCTCTATTATTTCCTGCTGGTCAGTCGTAATATTCCCCTTACCATTTAGCAAACTTTCCAGCTCATTTATCGGTAAATCAACTATTTTGGAAAGCTGAAGATGATTGAAATTAAATTTTTCAACTACTTCTTGTAGTTGTTCTTTCAGGTAATCAAATCGGGATATATTCGTGACAAAAGATACTTCTGCCCTCTTCTTAAATTCTGGCATCGTCCTAACTCCTTTACTTTTAGTCATATCCATTATATACCACGTAAAAGTGGGGCAACGCATAAAATCAAGACGCTATTTAATCGAGAGCAACAGCGGAAGTATTAATAGAAAAATAGAGCCAATAACTAAAATGTAAGTTATTTTTCTAGGTAGTTTTTGTTGCTTTGGGCCATCATAAAAACCTGAAAATTGTAGTTTATTACGATAGAGGACAAACAATAAAAAATATATGGCGATTCCTCCTAGCCAGCCTCCGTAAGTACCATCGACATTTATTCGTAAAGTAGTATAAATAAGCCTTACGCCTCCCCACAGCAAGCATCCAAAAATGAGAAAAATCAAAACAATTCTTATTAATTCTAACAATACTTTTATTGTGGTTAACCATAATCCCCTTACTTTCATCACGACCTTTCTACATAAAGCTGTAATGTAAAATGCAAATAATATTTCCTGAATTAGTAATTGCAACGCCCTATTAATTTGGCCATGGATAGACGAAAAAGACCAACTTTATGAGAAAAAGCTGGTCTGGTCATTATGCTTTGTTTGGACTTTTCATATAAAGCCAGCAAAGATTAGCGATTTCTTCCGCTTCATATTTATAAATTGTGTCAGAAAAAGAACTACGAAATGGTTGGATAATGAGTTCTAAAACGCTTATGCGCGGCTTTTCTCTACTCATTTCATCCAAAAGCAACGTCGTTAGTTCCGTTGATTTTTGCTGAAGCTCAACCGTCGATATTTTTTTATAAAACAGTTCTAGTTTCTTTTGAATTTGATCGTTTGTGATCGGCTTGTACGCTGAATCCATTTCAAGCAAATACATATCATTTGGCTCTAATAATATTTCTCCACTCTCAATCATTTCTGGAAGAAAACTTTCTACATACTTTATCGATCTGTAGACTACCTTTTTTATATCAATTGTTGTCTTGGTTGCTAAATTCCAATAAAAGGATATATACTGGAACGTACCAAAAAATATGATTGCACACTCATAATAATAGGGCTTTCCATCCTCCCCATAAATATCATAAAATCTATTTTTTAGCCATGTGATTTCATAAAAACGGTGTTCAGCAAGAATTTTTTGCAACTCTTCATCATGCAAAAAAGAGATTTCTCGAAATAAAGGCATTAAGTTATATTTTTCTTTAATCCTTAAGGAAGCGATTAATTGTTCAACTAAAACTTCTATATCATCTATTTTCTTGCCGACTAGAATTTCCTCTTTTAAAACATTTCTTTCTAGACGATTTTGTTCGAGCACAGCTGAAAGACATTCATTTTTGGATGAAAAATAGTTATAAAATGTCCCCTTTGAAATATTGGCTTTATCTAAAATATCTTGAACCGATGTGTGCTGATACCCTTTTTCAGTAAATAATTGCAATGTTGCTTCGATGACCACTTGCTTACGATCTTTCATACATTTCTCCCATCTCAAAACACAATAACGAATATATTCCAATTATACTAGTAAAACAAAATTTCTCAAAATCTAGCATAAGCTCTAACATGAATGCTACTAGGAGACAATCTGCGAAATCAAGGAACTGACTAACAGTATGAGTTGCATAAGTGGGATCATGGATGCATCTTTTGTACTCTGCAATCGCTTGCTCGTATGCCTTCATTTTATAATTTTGACTACTAAATAAGCTGCTGTAATTAACACTTGATTACTTGCATCCCTCTTGATTTCGTACATGGCTATCTTTCATGAATATAGCTACTATTATCACCCATAAATGATCTGTAGTAGCTACCTGTTATCCTTTTAACACCATTTTGCTCTCCAGTATGTTATAATGCTATATGACTAAACCAACAAAGAGCATTAACCGATTTGAGCTGTAGCGTGTAACAACGCTACAGCTTTTTAATTTTAGACAGATTTTTTACTCATCATTGGCTCACCACCTGTAATACTAAATATTTTTAAATGCACATTCTGTTCAAAGTAGTTCACTCAATCATTTCTTTCAACTTCCTCTCTAAACAAGAATCATCAAGGACAGTGAAGAAGTAATAAACGAATAAAAAATTCATAGTATAGTAATAATGCCAAAATATAACAAGGGGTAAGGCTATGAGTATTGAATTCATCACACTAGCACCAACATTATTGCATGTGTTTAAAGCGGGAGAGTCGAATCCCAAAAAAGAAAGGCGCATTGTTTATGGGCAAGCTACATCAGACGCAAATGGTATAGCTACGTTTTATTTTACAGACAATGCATTAGCTAATGGCAATCCACTATTATCAACGATTAACTATGCCGTGGCAAGTGTATATTCTACAAATTCATCGATCAATGCAAGACCAAGAGTTCAAATGAGAGAAAAGAATAGTACTGGAAAATATGTCTCTGCTAATATTACAAATATTAGTGGTGTCACAGTATTAGGAATTAGTGTATTAGGTTCAGAAAATCCAGTAAGTGGCGTTATTGTAGATTTTATGGTTTTAGGTAGTTTTGAAAGTTAGGAGAATGCGATGAGTTTGTAAGACTTCAAGCTGTAGCCTTTGCAAAAGCTATAGCTTTTTTCACGTTATTATTTACATCTACTACACAATGAGATGATATTATGGAAAATAATAAATTAGTCTGTAGAGCTTGTAGTAGTAACTCTTTTGCAACTGGTCAGCTTGGTCATGAAAATTATCTTGCGATAGAAATGTTAGACCTGTAAGATCTTTAATTGCTTCAGGCTCCCCACTTATTTTGTTGTTTTGCAAAAATTGTGGTGAAGTGTCTTGATTTAAAGTAGCCAAACCTGAAATTCAGCTAGCAAACCTTAAGCATTAGCAATTCCAACAGAGGCAGCTTCAACCGAATTTAAACATTAGGTATGATGCAGCATTTAAAGTAAACCTCCCTCCCCCTCCGTTTACACTAATTCTCAAACCAGATGAAGACTAAGTATACTGTTATTACAAATTAGACGCTCAAAATTCATATAGTAGTTTAATCCATTACTGAACATTTGGAGGACTATCAAGAATTAATTTTCAAAAGATAGAAAAATTAGGCCTTGATAAGATAAAAAGTGTCCAGTAAATTTCATAAGTAATACTTTTTTCTTTTGATCTATTATGCAATACTATCATCAGGTAAATCATGAAAGGAATTATGAAATGAATCAATTAAATCAGTATATCGGCTCAATACCGAGCTTGTAGGGAGTGCTTTAACATCCCTTGACGCTTCTTGCAAGCTCGGGTTTCTCAAGGGAGCTGATGTACATGAAAAACCGTTCCAAATCTTACACTCGCCATCAACGAACGAGAATCATCCAAAAAAAGTTAACGATTTTAAAAACTGTCTTTCAAATGGAAGATGAGTCTCTGCCTGTACGCGGAACATTAAGTAAAGGAAAGGTTCACTGTTCCTGTAGGATATGTCGTTATGAGCAGTATCATGGTATCCCTAAAGCGAAATATAAAATGAACTGGCGGGCCTTGCAGGAGGAAATAGACGATTAAGTCTATTTCCTTTTTCATCTACTATTTATATCACTGCACTCTTATTCTCCTAGTACTACACAATTTCTTTCACTTGTTCATACTCCGTTCATATTGTTGTCACTGTGAGTACATCTTCGTCGTTTAGGCTTTCCTTAGGGCTCTTAAAGGTAGCCAAAACGATAGAATGAAAATACGAGAGGTGAAAAAATGGACTTGAACACAACAACAGGCAAAAAAACAGCTAATAAGATGAAAATAATGCTGATCATTTTACTTAAAATTTTAGCAGCATTAGTTATAATAATTGTCGTTTTTATAGCCATTGTTTTTGTCATTGATAAGATCAGTAGTAAATTAGAAGCTGGAAAAATAAAACCTTATGGTCAGTATGTAACAGTAGATGGGAAAAATATGAATGTTTTGATTCAGGGACAAGGCACAGAAACAGTCGTGCTACTACCAGGTTTGGGGACAGGAACACCAGCACTTGATTTTAAACCGCTAGTAGAAGAGTTATCGCCATTTTACAAAGTTGTAGTGATTGAGCCTTTTGGTTATGGATTAAGTGATATAACCGAAAAAGAGCGGAGTACAGAAAATATTGTAAGTGAAATCCACGAAGCTTTACAGATTCTTAAAATTGACCGCTATATTCTAATGGGTCACTCCATTGCGGGCATTTACGGACTAGATTATGTGAATAAATATGAACAAGAAGTAAGTGCATTTGTCGGGATCGATAGCAGTGTTCCAAGGCAATATGGTGATAAGGTTGTTGAATCTCCAATACCTTCTTCAGTAATTACACTACTCAAAGAATCAGGTTTAGGCAGATTGATAATGAAACTAAGTGCTGACCCATATGCTACACTACCAGTTGATGATGAAACAAAAGAACAAATGAGAATTCTTTCTTACAAAAACTTTAGAAATCCTACCATTGTGAATGAAATAGAAAATAGGTTTCCTAATTTTAAAGCAGTTGAAAATTTAACATTCCCAAAAAACCTTCCTGTTATTTTCTTTTTACAACCGAATAGTACTGCAATTGAAGGATGGTCAACACTACATGAAGAACAAATAAAGGATTCTGTACATGGAAAAGTGATGACATTTCAAGGAACACATTATTTACATCATACCAAATCAAAAGAAATCGCTGAAAACTTCAGAGCATTTATCGAAGAAGTAAAGTAAGGCAGTAGATAATTTTAAAAATGAAAGTTTATTTGTAGCTAGCTGATCTCTCAATTACGTTATCTATACACGGTCTATTAGCCTCCTGTATATTCGAATCACCTACACTACCCGCTGCCTTAGGTAAGTTCCATACTGTGCCGTTTTTGGCCCTGTAACCATTTCTACAGGGTCTGTTTTTTTTGATTTGATGAAACCATTTCCTCAGAGTGTTCATTAGCATTAATCTTTGGAATCATTCATATTAGGAGAGTTGTTGGTTTTCCACTATTGAGATAGCATTTCCAATTATTCCATCTTATTGGATAATTGTAAGTAACCTAATCCCTGAATTTCTTTACTAACCTTAATTTTTAATCTTCTTTTCAACCTTAAAATATTAATTAAAAAATTATTATCCAATAATATCTCTTCACCTTTGATGAGAAAATATTTACAGAATTTATTACAGTAGTCTTAAAGAACTTTGATTATATGAAGGTGAGTTAGCAACTACACTTTCAAGTGCAGAACTAGGGCTTGATTTTTCTTTCAACAACGAGTTAAAACAAACAATTTTCTCTCAATTAACAGAGCTTGAAAAAGAGCGATTAGATTACGATATCCTTTCAGAACTATATACAATTTATGAAATTAGAAAATCACAATATTACATTTTTCATATACAATCACGACGAATCTAGACCAATACCCAATATAGTTAAATCTTCTCTATTTTTAAGTAGCCACACAAAACAGCTGCTTCTTTTCTCTACATTTCCTTAATTTTCGCAACAAAAAAAAGCACACCAAATGCGACGATTATCTTTCAATAATCTGCTCGCTTTGGAGTACTTTTCTCAATTCTTATAATTTTTTGATTGCTATCTAATATTCTTGAACCTTACATATAAAATTTTGCTATGCTATAGCTCTTAAAAAATATGCCCAAGCTACATACTCATCACCTGGTATAGGTGTAACTACTAAAGCTACTACAATTACTGATATAGCTAAAGTTTTTATAAATGGTATACTATCTGACCACTTTTGCGCATCAGGGTTATAAACCTTTACTCGTTCTTGTACTTTTTTATTTGCCATAACACCTTCTTTAACTACAGTTGGTAAGTCATCAAACTTATGAACCTCGTTTTTGTTTTTATCACATTCTTTAAAATTATCTAATCTCATACAGTAGATGTGTACTTTCTTTTTATAAATATGTATATGATATGGTTCTCCTGTTGAAGAATTTTGTGGATCAATTCTGAAACAGTAACTACTTCCTAAATCATATTGACAATTTGCAGGATTAACATTTGAAGCCAAAGGTGTTATCCCTACCGAAGAACTAGTATCTTCTTCATTTTTCTCTTTTTCAACAAGCTCTAAATATAGCTCATATTGTTCTTTTGTTATCTTTTCACCACTCAACATCGATTGAATCTCTTCTGGTAAACTATTCAATACTTCTTGAGGTATATCCATTTTCTCTGTCTCGATTTCTGCTGCTTTTACTTTATTTGGTGATAAAGGTAGCATAGATATTGTAAGCACCAATATCATCAATGTGGCTATTATCTTTTTCAAAATAAACGCTCCTTTTTGTATTAGTCTTGATTTAAATGTAATAATTTTTGTATAGGAATTTCGTCAAAGTCTAAGTTGTATTTCTCTTGTAAAACCGTCTTAAAAACATTTTCAACAATACCTGTATAAAATGTGACTACTACTTGACAATATGCTAATGCAACATGGTCTGTAAGTTGTTTAGAAAATTGATCAATCGGTTCAATATGTTCTTTTTTTACAGGATGTTTAGAATAAACATTAACGGTAATCAAATTTTTCCTTAAATCATCTTCAAAAAAAATATCATTAGGAGATAGGTTTTGATCTTTTATTTCAGAAGCTCGATTTTCATCAATTATAAATAATCGATAAACATCTTTACCAAACTTAACATCCCATACTTCCATGTCTTTAAATCTTAGTATTCTTTCAAAATAATCAATCATATCCACACTCCTAATTTATACAAGATTTACACTACTTCTATAGAATTTAATTACCTCGAGGTATATTTATCCTATCATTATTAAAAATTAATTTTCAATCATGAATTCACGCCACTTTTTTATAAGATGACCGCCATTTTTTGTGATCTCTAGCTTTAACAACGCCAAATCACGCCATTATACCGCCACATTATGGCGTTACAATTATTTCAGTACAGTAAAAAAGCATCAAATACGACTTTAATCATTGACATTCCTTTCAGAAAATGTCCATTTCCTTCGTCAAAATGTTCACAAAATAGATTATTGATTATTCTATATTTTTATGTTAAAAATCAACTTGGCTATATAAGCAGAGCTGGACTTTTTATTTTCATTATGAATAAATACTGTCCCCTTCCGTTCATAAACCTTTACTGCACCGCCCATAAAACCTGATACAATTTTTACAACATCGACTCTTTCTCTTGTTATATCCCGAAATATTTTAATTGTAAAATTATATATTTTAATCTTCCTTCCTACAGAATGGATAAATAAAGCGCTGAGACATGAAAGTTTTTAGAGACAAGGCTTTAATGCTTCAGTTCTCCGTATGCTTGCCGTTTTCATCTAACTCAATTTCTCGATGCCTAAATATGGGCTTGGTCTAAGCGATTGTAAGGAAAGTCTTAAAGGAATATTTTACATGTGGTCACCTTCTTTCTATAAATAATAAAAAGACACGTAAAATTACGCGTCTCTATTTCTGTTATTCAATTGTTTAGATAATTTACATCTTTAACAATCTTTTCCATTTTCCTTAATTGCTCTACACTGAAATCATTTTTATTCTTAATTTTATCTATTAAAAATTTGCGCAATGATTTTTCGTCTTCAGAAACAAAAGGTTCTTTATTAGACGAGTAATTCATGAATTTCTTCTTCGAGTTATTAAAAAATAAAACTGGCGTAACAAAAATATTTTCTCCATGATCTCTAAATAGTTGATTTAAAACAGCTGCAGCACCCTTAACTTGATTTGATGGATCCCCATAAGAAAGTACTTTCAAACTCTCAGTAGACTTATTACCATTTTCTGAATTCGTTTCAAAATTTTCCGTAAAAATAATTGTTGCTTCATCATTCATTTTATTTTTCGGATACAACTTATCAAGGATAAAACTGAACTCCTTTGCTTTACTTTTCGAAACGCCATACATTATATTTCCTTGCCAATATTTTGATTCAATAATAAATACTCCACTACTCATTAATAATAAATGGTCAATTTGCCTGCTTACTAATTTACCATATTTGTCTCTATAAGGCACAAAAACATTTGACAATATAAGCATCTGATCAGGCTTTATTTCACTATTTTTTACCAATTCTCTTTTTAAATCAACCAAAATTTTATGAGTATTAATCTCACCGAAATTTCTTAACTGTCCCTCGATGCCTTTGTAATAACTCTTTAAATCTCTAATTTCATCTTCATATTTTCGTTTAAGTATTTGCATTTGATTACTTTGATTTGAAATAAATTCTTCTTTCTTATCAATAATAATGGTTTTCTTTTCTATTTCATTTTTAAAATCAATCATAGTTGCTGTTGTCTCTTGATTACTAAGGGAATATATCTTATTTATTTTTGAAATTTTCTTATACTGTATAAAAATTATTATTATAAGTATACAAAAAACAAACAAGGCCATTAAATTTGTACTATCCATATTACTCCTCCTAAATAACTATTAAAGCTATATTAATATAATATGGATTTGTTTTCAACATTTTCCAAAAAATAAATAGTTTTATTGTTTAAATATATAACTATTAAATTTTAAAATAATAAAAAAAACACTCGCATTGTAAACGAGTGTTTCACATCTTTTATGACAACCACTTCGGTGGTGTGTTTTTTTCCCAATAGATATCGCCAAGGTTGTGGTGTACCATGAATTCGTCCTCGGCACTGTGATAGTGGAAGTTATAGTAGTAGCCTTCCTGTGGTCTTTTTTCTGTACGCACATGGAAACGGATTACATCTGCTCCGGTTTCATTGTTAATGACATTGAAAATTTTTTCACCATAATGACCACTTGGCTTTTCAGAGATTGTTAATGATGCAGCGCTTTGATCGCCAAGATTAGCCACTGTCATCGCAATTGCTTCCTCCATTTTTGGGAAGATGATGCTGTCGAATTCATTGCTAATTTTCGGACCGACTTTTGTGCCAAATTTTATGTACGATTGCTCTCTTGCTGCATCTAGGAGTAAGGCATTATAATCGATCTCTTCTTCTTGAATTTGTATCTGTTCGTCTTGATAATCATCATGCTCAGCAGCAACAGCAGTGCTTGTCCTCGGTTCAGGGCCGATGGATGCACGGTTCGAAGGATTGTGATCAAATGCTTCCCAAATTTCATGTGTAGGCGTTATTAAACCAAATGTTAAAAACGCAACCATGATAACTATACTTTTTTTAACCCACGTTTTCATTTTTTGTCACCTACTCTTTATGTACAAATTGGTAATTCTCCTATTATTATATACGTTCTCGCCATTAAAAGGTTTCATATTTCTATAATTCATTGTACAATATTTATGAATAATGTGTCGGTTTTTTAAAGGAGGTACAAATCATGAGCATCGTAATGGGTATTGGTCTTTTATTAATGTTAGGTTACTTATCATCTTTATGCTTCACGGACTAATTTTTTTATTTTGTAATATGTACCCTACAAAGCCCTCAAAAGCCTGTTATATGCAGCTTTTGGGGTTTTTCATTTTTCTTTACTAGGTATGGCCCTTAAATAGCACCCATCTGATCATTCATTCTTTCAACCATCCTAAAAAATATCAGTTCCTAATCAATCTTAAATTAAATATAATGATGTTGAAGCGAAGTCACGCTAAAAATGAAGGTATTTTGGACATTCTCATTGACTTCTTTACTTGGACCTTTGAAAAGCATCACAATGTTCTAAGTTAGTATATTCTCCACTAGCAGTTAAATTATATATAATTGCCAATAAACCAATTACTGAACATGCAGAAAACATCATTGGATATGAACCAAATTGTACGATAATACCCATTACCATCCCACCTAAAGAAAAACCTAAGTCATACGATGCTAAAAATAACCCTAATAATACATGTTTATGTGACTCCGGAATTGCAAAAGAAATGTATGTGGTTAATGTAGGATATAACATCGCTGCTGCTATTCCATTAAATAAAACACTAATATAGACAAACGATCCGATAAGAGGAAGTGCCGCTAGCATCGTTGTCCCAATAATAGAGCTACTCAATATAAGGGTTATGAAACCTGGATGCCACTTTCCATCAGATGGAATATATTTTCTAAAAATAAATCTACTCCCTACAACAACTAGAGCCTGCAGAAATAAATAAAGCCCAACATTCCCTGTATTTGTAGTTAAAAAGTACAGAGGTAAAAATGTCGAGATTGCCCCAAATATACTTGCACCTATAAGCATTACCCCCGAAGAAACGATTAACCCTTTATGCGCACGAGCTAATTTCATTCCTTTTCTCATATCCTCCAAGGTGAACGATACATTTTCTTTTTTTACTTTCGGTAATGGTGATCTAATGAAAAACATAAGAGGTGCAAAAGCTAAGCAGGTAATAAAAATTAATAGCCAAGATACATCTCCTTGAACCCAGATAACCATTGCTAATGCTGGTCCATATAACCCTGGCATGACACTTGATAAAGAATACATTGCCATACCTTGTCCTCTATCTTCATCTCGTAAAGTCTCCGTGATACCCATTTGCATCGACATGGAGAAAAATGCCGTCACGATTCCTTGCAAAATGCGCACAACATAAAGACTTTCAACACCAAACGATACATACAAAAGGAGTGCTGCTACATGCCCTAGTAATAAATATTTCATTACTGTATGGACACTGTATTTTGATACCATTTGACCAGCCCATGGACGTAACACCATACAAACAAACATATAAATTCCCATCATCAGACCGATTTCTGCCTCTTTCATTCCGTGATTAGCTGCCTGCAAAGGGAATATGACAGTTAATACAGAATTAGCCGTAAAATAAAAAATTGCCAAGCCGTAGTTTTGTAGCATGCTAAAAGATAATGGACTTACTTTCATAATTCCAACTCCTCTTTTAGGTCCAATTGGTGGTGAATAGAATCGATTTTAAGTTGTGAATCCAATAATACTTTTGTGGCCACATGTTTTGCATTCTCTAACTCATCTATCAGTAGTTGTTCCACAATTCTTCCTTTATGCATAATCGCGATTTCATCTGCCAAAAGTCGAGCTACATGTATGTCATGGGTGATAAAAAAGTAAGTTAGTTTTAACTCGTGCTGTAATCGTTTGAGTAGTTTTAAAATACTAATTTGCACCAAGACATCCAAACTATTTACTGATTCATCTAAAACAATCAATCGAGGTTGTGTGGAAATCGCACGTGCAATTGTAATTCGCTGTAATTGTCCACCACTGAATTGCTGAGGATATTTCATCATATCCTCTTCTGACAGACCAACCATTTTTAGTAACTTTCCTACACGATCCTCTATTTGATTTATATCTAGCTTTTCATATACTAGTATTGGTTCCACAATAATGTCTCTGATTTTGAGCTTAGGATTTACTGCACTATGACAATCTTGAAATACCACTTGTAACGATTGTTGCAATCGTTTTCGTTCATTTATAGTTGTTTTATGTACATTTATCCCATTAAATAAAATCACACCATCATCTGGCTTTTCAATTCCAAGTATCATTTTACCAAGCGTACTTTTTCCAGAACCGCTTTGTCCTAGCAACGTAAAGCAACTGCCTTCTTTTATATTAAGCGACACATTTTCTACTGCCTTTACCATCGAATTTTTCTTCCTAAAAAATCGTGATTGACTATAGCTTTTAGATACTTGCTGTACTTGGATCATCTGTTTGTCCCCTCCATTCTCACCCAGTGGTTCTGATCATATAAGACAAGCTCTCCTGATACTGAACCTTCATACTTATCAGCAAGCACTTCTAACTTACTATGCTCATCCCGTGCTGCAACAAGCGTTTGAGTGTAAGGATGAATCGGATGCAATAAAATATGGGTAGTGGGACCATGCTCAACTACAATCCCCCTTCTCATTACAACAATTTCTTCTGCTAAATTTGCAATAACACCTAAATCGTGCGATACAATCAACATCGACATTGCCGTTTTCTCATGAAGTTTTTTTAATTCCTTTAATATTTCAAGTTGTGTCATAGTATCTAGTGCTGTGGTAGGTTCATCAGCAAGTAATAGCTTTGGCTCAAGGCTTGCTGCAATGGCAATCATGATACGCTGAAGCATTCCTCCGCTTAGTTCATTTGGATATTTGTTTAAGATCTCTACATTACCTAATTGAAAAAGTGCGAGCTGCTCCTTTGCTTTCTCAATTGCTTCCTTTTTAGACATTTTTGTATGTGCTTGAAGCGTTTCAATGAAATGTCCACCAATCGACACAATTGGATTAAACATGGACATTGGATTTTGCATAATGAGCCCAATTTCCTTTCCTCGCACCTCACGCATTTTTCTCTCCTCTATCGAAAGCAAACTCTTTCCATCAAATTCAATACTTCCCTTTGCAGATTGCTCTTTACGGTAAAGATTTAAAATCGTCGAACATAATACAGATTTTCCGCTACCACTCTCCCCAATAATTCCAACAACCTTGCCTTTCGGAACTGATAAGCTCACTTGATTTAGCACCTGTTTATTATGGATAAATACAGTTAAATTTCTAATCTCTAACATATTATTTCACCTCTTCTCACACTGATTTTGGATTAAGTAAATCTCTTAACGAATCACCAAATGCATTAAAAGTTAATACAGTTATTGAAAGCATTACACCTGGAATGATCATTAACTCAGGTTTTATCATTAAGTATGTTTTACTCTCACTAATCATCATGCCCCATTCAGCTGTTGGAGGCGTTATCCCAAGTCCTAAAAAAGACAACTCTGAAATCATTAATATCGTTGAACCTAAACCGATTAGCTTTAGTAGAAGCATTTGCGGAAATACAAACGGTACGATATGACGCCACATAATTTTCAAAGTCGGGACACCGCAAATTTTGGCATAAACCACATAATTCGTTTCTTTTAAACTCACAACCATATTCCGTATAACTCGTGCAAAGCCGACCCAAATTACAATGACAATTGCAATTACTAGATTTCCCATCCCTGCTCCAAGTGCACCAACAATAATAAGCGCAAAAATAAAATTTGGAATTGCGAGCAAAATATCGCATAGACGCATTAAGACTAAATCAATCCAACCTCCAACATAGCCTGCAGTTATACCAACGACCATACTAATTAGTAGCGTGACTAGTAGTACAATGAGTGCAACAAATAACGACACTCTCGCACCTTCGATTAACCTTGATAAAACGCAACGTCCTAAATGATCTGTCCCAAGAGGATATTGTATTGAAAAACCTTGTAGCTTCATGGCCATATTCGGTAAATGAGGATCATTTGGCATAAGCAATGGCCCAAATATCGCAACAAAAAATAGGATGCTTACAAGAAACGTACTACAGTAAAATGCCCATTTTTTTCTCATCACAATTCCTCCTTTAATCGAATTCTCGGATCAATAAACGCACATATTATATCCGCTAAAAAATTAATGATAATGTAGAAGAAACCAATAATCATAATGAAACCTTGCATTACGTTATAATCTCTCGCTGTTATTGCAGTAACAATATAACGGCCCATGCCGGGTATAGAAAAAATAATTTCAACTATTGCAGCCCCACCAATAAGTACCCCTAATGTCATCGCAAGTGAAGTTATAAATGGTGTCAATGTAGCTTTAAAAATATGCTTACGAATAATGACTGACTCACTTATACCTCTAGCACGTGCAAACGTTATAAAAGGCTTATCCATTTGCTCAATCATATTTGTACGAATCATACGAATGTAAAATGGTACATTGGCCAAAGCTAAAGTTAATGCTGGTAAAATGATTGCATCTAAATTTCCCCATCCCATAAGTGGAAGAAGATTAAGCTTAAAAGCTACAACATAAATCAGAACGAAACCTAGCCAAAAACTAGGCATCGAGGCAATGAAAAATATAGTCATTCTTGTTAGATTATCAAAAGCAGAGCCCTTTTTTACTGCACTAAAAATTCCAAGAGGAATAGAAATAACTAATATTAATAGAAAAGCTACGAGCGCCAACTGAGTTGTAACACCAAAATAGGACAATAATTCCTCACTAACTGCGTTTCCATTCATATATGAAGTTCCAAAGTCTAATTTTAATACTCCACCAAGCCATGTTACATATTGTGTGAGCAAGGGCTTATCCAACCCTTGCTCCTCTCTTGCTTGCTCTAGTATTTCATCTGTTACTGGAATATGGTTTGCCATATAATATGACTCTATCGGATCACCAGGCATAATACGCATGAGTGAAAATGCAATTAACGTTAAACCAATCATTGCTATAGTCATACTAAAAAAGCGGTTTAAAAAGTACTTTGCCATTATTATCACTTCATCTCATATAAATTTATTGGTACCTCAAATTGTTGAGGAGAGAATTTGATTTTTTTGAATACATCATTTGCCACAAGATAATTTTGCTTATATGAAATTGGCATAAAGATAGCCTCTTGCTGAATTGTTTGAATTATACTTTCATATAATGAAGCCCGCTCAGTTACATCTGTAGATCTAATAACACGTGTAATTTCCTCTATAAGTTTGTCACTCGAATCTGTTCCCATAATGGAATAGTTACCAATTTGTTGCTCTCCTGTCATAGTACGTATATACATATGAGGATCATAAGGTGCGCCCCAAGTATCATTCATTACTATGTTGTATTCACCTGCTTTTGTTCGCGCATAATACACTTGATTATCCTCGGCTACCAATTTCACATCCGCACCAACTTCTTTCCAAGCTCCTTGTAAATACTCGTATATTGCTTTATGAATTTGGTCGCTTGAATTGTAAGCCATTAGTAATTCAAGCTTTTCACCATTCTTTGAACGAATCCCAGTTTTTCCATCAACTATCCAGCCAGCTTTATCTAGAATTTTTTTAGATTTTTCTACATCAAAATTATATTCTTCGATTTCAATATCACTATATGGGAATCCTGGTGAAAATAAAGAGTGTGCCTCTTGCTCCATACCACTTAAAATATGATCAATAATAGTTTGTCGATCTAGTGCATGTTGAAGCGCCAATCGTACCTCTTTATATTTAGTTACACCAAAAGTGGTATTAAGAGATAATATACGAGTTGATAGAGGGTCTGAAACTTCAGTCAAATACTCGTCATTCTGTCTCAATGTGGTAAACTCAATTGGAGTAAGTTGGGAACTTCCGAAAATTAAATCAATTTCACCATTTTCTAAAGCCATCATACGCATCTGTGAATCAGCAATATATTTCACTTCTACTTTTTCAATCGAGGGTTTTTCTCCCCAATAATTTTCATTTCTCGTAAATACAGCATGATTTTCATCTGCTTCATTTAAAATCCATGGCCCTGTACCAATTGGTTTCTTGATTCCATCTGCTGTATTGCCACTGTCTGGAAATCCAGCGTCACCTAACATACGTAATGGACGAATTAAAGCCAACTCCTGTAAAAACGGATAATATGATTCTTTTAATGAGACCTTTATTGTTAACTCATCAATTACTTCAACTTCATCAATAACTGTTACTACCTCTAACCAACTATGCGCTAAACTATTTCCGATAACTGTCTCAAAATTACGTTTAACGTTATCTGCTGTTAACATAGAACCATCAGAATATACTACTCCTTCTCGCAAATGAAATGTATATTCCTTACCATCCTCAGAAATATCCCAATTCTCAGCTAATCCTGGAGATATTGTCCCATCATTTCCATAAGCAACTAATGGATCATATAGCAGCGCCTGTGCAAACATTTCGTTTGGTGAATATAAATGAGGGTTCGCCTCTCCTATATCTGACGGCCAAGACATTTTCAATGTATTTTTATTAACACTACTTTCTTCACCAGCATTGGGTGCTGTATCATCGCTACAAGCTACTAAAAAAAGTAAAACAAATAATGGGATAAATAAAAAATATTTTCTCTTTAACATGTTTAGTCTCCTTAAATTCATCGTTATTCCATTTAATTGATGCTAAAATCAATCCACACAAAAAGAAGTAATTTCTAATCAGATTTCTTTTTATAAATAATGTTATTTATTCCTCCTTCCTTCAAATTCACAAAAAGTAATGATTACGCTTTGAACAGGTCGCTCCACCATTATAAATAGTAATGATTACTATTATCAATATTTTTTTATTTATTTTCATTCTACTCCAAACACCCAAAGTCTTTATGTTTCTGTATTTCATTTATTAATCTTCCAAAAAACAAACAAATAGGCCCATTAGACATTTCAATTAGTATCTTCTATTCATGATTTGACTGCCTCTTTTCAATAAGTATTACCTTTAGGTCAAATTCCTTCATAACATTTCTCGCAATACTACTGGGAACTTTATTTTATTTCTATTTCATAATCTTTTTATGTACCTCTCTTAGACTGTTATTTCACTATTAAGCTAAATGTAAATATAGAAAAATTACTCTATTTTAAAATGGGTATTTTACAATGGGAAGCAGTTCATAGTCTTAATAACAGAGGATTCTACATGGATCTCACACGATTCCAAAGCTTAATGATATGAGGGGTATAAAAGTAAGATGAATGCTATCTAAAAGTAATCGGCATCAATGTTAATTTCACTCATATCATTTACAATGACTGCCATTTTTAAATCTTTTGTATTCGATAACAAATTATTAAGTATTGTTGTTTTACCAGCCCCTAAATAACCACTTAATGATGTAACTGTGATTTTATCCATGTTAAAACCAATAAATAGTAATCATTACGATTTGAAACATATTTTAGTTAATCATATTTCTAATCATATTGCAAGTATTTTTTTAAATTAAAAACACTTTTAGAAGACTCGAAAATTACTGACGAATCTTTCTAAAAGCGTTTTTACTTTATTATTTAGTTTCTCGGCGAAACGTACACGTTTTAGTCGGGGAGAATACTTTTTTAATTCTAATCGTTCTGGGTTATTTCGTTTATTTTTAGTCGTAATACAATTTTTATCACCTGTTTCTGTACATGCTAAAGTAATATTGACTCTCATCTCTAACACTTCATAATTAGTAATGATTACGCTTTGAATGGCAGTTCATTATAATTACTTCGTCAAGGGATCTAATTTCATATTTCATAAAATTTATCAATTCTTATTGGAATTGATAGATGTTTCTTATTAATTTTAGATCAGTCACTTATTTGAATGATAAGCTAACAATCCATATAGATTTTGATAAATCCCTTAAAATAACCTCATAAATAAAAAGGTTATTTTATTAACTTACGCTTTTCTCATCATAAATACACAAAAATATTAGAATTGTTTACGTTATTTGAGAAAGGAGTTTTCTTATTTCAGAAAAGCGCCCTAGTTGTTTTATCGCCTCCTCTTTCGTTAATGTCTCTGCTTCTGCTTTGTTAAAAATGACTTGTACCTTCTCTTTTGAAATCTCATTAGCGTTAGCTGGTTACTCACTTGATCTACCACAAATTCACTACTTCCAATAATTTGAGTTGGGGACTTTGCTGCAAATGCAGAAAATATAGTATCAAAAGTAGTAGCAACCAATCTCATGTTCTTTTTATAATATTTCATTTCCTTTTAAGGTGTATTTTGTCTTACAAGTTAATCCTATATGTGCAGTTACACTGGAGTTCCCTTTTTGCTTCATTGTCTATCTAGTAAGCATTCATAAATAGCATCAATTCATTTATAGTGAGGGGTTTAGATACGTAATAGCCCTGTATTGAATCATATTCGGCCTCTGATAAGGAATTAAGCTGCTCAACGCTTTCTACTCCTTCTATAATCACTTTTAAATCTAGTGTTTTGATAAATTTTGTAAGCAATGCAACTACCTTTTTATTTGAGTTGCTCTCAATAAACAATCTATCTAATTTCACCCCATCTAGAGGAAACAGCGAAATATATTGAAAATTGGAATAGCCAGAACCAAAATCATCAATTAATAAAATATGACCACGTTCACGAATAACTTTTAAATTTTCTCTCGCCTCGATTCCCATTAGGGTTTCCTCCGTTAATTCAAAAGCAATTCGTTTATTGTTCGTAAAATTAATGTCATCCAAATGCTCCATTAGCCAAGTGATATCATTGATTAATGAAGCGGTTAAATTAATCGAGACATAAACTATCTCATTATATCTTTTCAACAAATCAACAGCTTTATTAATAATATTCTTAGTTAACTTTATCAAACTCTCATTATCTAACATCGGAATAAAAACACCTGGTGATATCGAACCTAGTTCTTCGCATTTCCACCTGCTTAGTGCTTCAAAGGATAATTGCCTATCATTGTGCAATATGGGTTGGAAAACGATTTCAAACTCTTTCGATAGTAAACATTCCTGTGAAATGGGTGCTTTTACAGCATAACTATCCTTATTTTGCGAATAGACTTGTCTAACGTAATTTAACGCTGGAAGTCTTCTATCTTGTACATATAGATAGTGTGTCCTTACATAATCAATATGTGATAAATCATTAATAATGGAAAGAGCCTGCGACTGAACATTACAGACTACTATATATTCCTTATCAAATACTCTGTAACATTCAACCTCTGTTTGATACATTGCTAATTCTCTCTTAACCTCATCTATACAATTAAAAGTATCTACATTATGCCAACTTATGATTGTAATATATACTAATGCGAAAGATTTTTTATTTTCAATACTCGTCAATACAAACTTACGATTTGATTCAAATTTTGTTATCCCAGTCCCCATCCTAATTCCTCCAATTATTATCAAAAAATTACTATACATATAATATATTTTATAAAGTGAATCTGTAGTTGGCGTGTATTGAATGTGAAGTTTATGTGGAGCACTAATAATTGGTTAAAAGTGGATAATTCAGCTCTTTTACTTGCACAAAAAAAGAGCTAACAAATCACCACTTCAAGAAATTTGCTAGCTCACTATATTTAGTTTAAATGGCTGCCTTTACCATCGTTATTTATTCATCTGTTTTAAAGTTCGATACTAAATTTTGAAGCTCCTGCGACATCTCTGCTAAAGAACGGGATGCAAATGTCATCTCAATCATCGTAGCAGATTGTTCCTCCGCTGCCGCTACGACTTGTTGTGTATAGCTTGATGACTGATTGCTAAAATCTTTTACTTTCCATATTTCATTTACAAGAATGTCTGTATTCGCACTAATATCTTGAATTTCTGTAGAGACAGATGCTAGTTTATTGTTAATCAGGTCTACATCAAATGCGATTTCTTCAAATGTTTTCCCCGCATTCGCAACATGATCTATCCCCTTTTCCACTACCATTTTTCCTTCATTGACAGTTTGTACTGTATTTTGTGTATTCATTTGAATATCACCTATTAAAGCAGAGATGTTGTTAGCTGCATTGCCTGATTCCTCTGCTAATTTCCTCACTTCATCTGCAACAACAGCAAATCCTTTCCCTTGTTCTCCTGCTCGTGCTGCTTCAATTGCTGCGTTTAAAGCTAGTAAATTGGTTTGAGCTGCAATGCTAGTAATGACATTAATAATCTCACCAATCTCTTGTGATTTACTTTCAAGCAATTGCATTGCTTCAGTCGTCACGATGTTCTGGCTATTAATTTGATTCATTTGTTCCACTGTCTGTGTAATGACTTCATTACCATAAAGAGAAACCTTAGAAGTTTCAATGGATAGATCGCTTAATTCTTTAATATTTTTCGTAATTTCTGTGATGCTTGATGATATCTGTAAAACTGAATGATTTGCTTCCTCCATACCAGCCAGTTGCTTTTCTTGCCCTGTAGAAATTTCTTGAATAGCCTTAGTAATTTCATCTGAGGCCATGCTTGTTTGTTCACTACTCGCAGTGAGTTGTTCAGATGTAGCTGCCACATGTTCGGCTGAACTTGAAACGGATTCAATCATTCCTCTTAAATTTGTAGTCATCGTATTAATTCCTGTCGCTAAATGACCTAACTCATCTTTATTTTGAACTTTTAGATGCTTAAAGGTTAAATCTTGATTAGCAATCTTTTGAACACTATCAGTGACCATCTGAACTGGAATTGCTAAATGTCTTGAAAATAAAAATATAACGATTAAACCTATAACAACACTACTAGCAAGTGTAACCATAATCGTATGTTGAATTAACTGAACGCCGTGATTAAATGATGCCATGAAGCTACTAGCACTTACCACCCAACCCCAATTCGGATCTAAAGCGCTATAGGCTATTTTGTCTTCTTCTGTATCAGGTTGGTTCGGTAATGCTCTAGCGTAATATGTAAAACCCCCACCCTTTTCTGCTGCTTTTATCATATCTTGTATCATATAAATTCCGTTACTATCAACGCTCTCCCAAGCATTTTTCCCTTCTGCGAAAGGATGGGCTATTCTTTGACCATCTAATCCGTAAATAGCAAAATAGCCGTCCTCACCTAAATCAACATGAGTAGTTATTTTACGGGTACCATCACTATGTAAATCGCCAATTAAATGTTGTTTTACTTTTTCTTGAGCATCCTCTAATGATATTTCTCCCGTTTGAACGGCATAATTCATTGCATCAATTAACTGAAGTGCCATTTCAACATTATTTTTTAGCATTTTTTCTCCCATATCATCCAAGTGCTCTTTAGCAGAATAATAACTGCTTACGCCGATAATTAAGCTTGGAATGAATAAGAGGCTTAATGTAATCACAATTAACTTTGCCCTGATCTTCATTATCTATCTATCTCCTATCTTCAAGTGAATCAAGATTCCTGTTTCATTCGGTTCTAAAATTTGAGCTGCCCTTCGTAACAATTATTTACCTTTCAGGAAATGTCACTAAAAATTGAATACCATTCTCCATATTATCCACTGAATAATTAATAGAGAGTGATTGAAATATTTGTTTGACAATATATAAGCCTAAGCCACTTCCACCAGTGTTCCTATTTCTTGATTTTTCGATTCTATAAAAAGGCTGAAACAATTGTTGTAGTTCGTCTGCTTTTATTTGTACACCTGTATTAATGATTTGGATTTGAATCTGGTTTTGTTTTGAATCCTCCGTCAATGCTAAATATACAGTTTCTCCCTGTGGTGAATACATAATTGCATTATGGATAATATTTTTTAATGCTTTTTCTAATAAATCACTGTCTGTAAATACGTAATTATCTGGTGGGATTTTGTTAATGATTCTAATATTTTTCTGAGATGCAAAAAAAGCGAGGTCCTTCGTAATAGTCTCAATTAAATCTAGGAGATTTATTTCTCTTGCTTGGATTTTAAATGTATCTTGTTCTAGTTTGGACATACTTAAAATTTCACGGACGAGTTGTTCTGTTCTTTCAATAATTTTACGGTTTTTTTCTAAATAGTAGTCACGATTTTGATAAGGTCCGATATTATAAATCATCCCTTCTATATAACCTTTCATGACAGTGAGTGGCGTTTTTAATTCATGTGCAACTGTAGTGAAAAACTCCCTACGTTTTGTTTCGATTTTTCTTTCTCTTTCAATATCATCTTTTAATTGCTCATTTGCTATTTGTAAATCATTCATTGTCTTTTGCAAGTTATTCGACATTTCATTTAAGCTATTAGATAATTCCTCTAACTCATCATTGGAACGAACTACTATATTTTCGGAAAAATCAAGGTTTGCCATCTTTTGCGCACGCTCATTTATATAAAGGAGTGGTTTTGTAATAAATCTTGAATATAGATAGGCACTGCCCAATCCAATACCCACTACTATGATGCTAATATAAGGGAGAAAACGTACTAAGACCTGTGAAGCTTCATCGATAGGTTGAAATGTAGCAAATACATTCACGATTAAATTACCTTCATCTAGAAATTGAATGGGGAAAGATTTATGAAATGCATTTACTGTTTCTTCATTTTGTAATGGTGTTGTTTTTTCAGTAATAATTGGTGGCGGCGAATTTCCCTGAATCATGAACGAAGGCGAGTAGATAATATTTCCGTCCTTTTCTTGTAGGTAAATGATGGCATTATTTTCTTTGGAGTACTCGTCCAAAAGATTTTTTGCATGTTCTAATTTTATTTTTTCTGATTTTTTAATGATGTCGACCATACCTGATTGGAGTTGGTTTGTTTTATATTGTTCGTAAAATGTTGGAAGGAAGAAGTATAATGTTAAATAAATTAATACTGCAAAAGATAGCAATATAAGAGAAGTAATCATAAAAAGTTTATAGGTTATTTTTTTCATCTTCATGATGTCTACAATCCTACTCATCAATTTTATATCCAATACCCTTGACTGTTTTAATATAGGGTATATTTAATTTTTTTCTTAAATTTTTTATATGTGTATCAATCATCCGTGTTTCTCCTGAATAATCATATCCCCAAACTTTTTCTACAATGATTTCTCTAGTAAGTACTTTTTTTTCGTTATGAAGTAATAGTTGTAAAATCTCGAATTCCTTTGTCGTTAAAGATATTTCCTCTTTATTTACATAAGCTTTGTATCCGTCACAATCAACATTAAGTTCATTAAAATGTAAATCGTTACCCCGATTTTTATAATTGCTTCTTCTGAGAATGGCTTGTACACGTCTAATCAACACATGAAATGAGAATGGCTTCGTTATATAATCGTCAATACCAAGATCAAAGCCCTTCATTTGATCTTGTTCTTCTTCTAATGCCGTTAGGAAAATAATCGGTATATTAGATTGACTACGAATCATTTTGGCTACTTCAAATCCATTTAGATTTGGCATCATCACATCAAGAAGAATTAAATCAAAGGGTTGAGTATTTAATTTCTTTATTCCCTCTACTCCATCTGACGCTACCGCTAAAGTATAATTTTGTGTCTTCAAAAACTGCTTAATTAATTCTTGAATTTCTAAATCATCTTCTATTACAAGAATCTTGTAGTTCATTAAGATCTCCCCCTAGTTAGCCATTATAACCACGCAATCTGTAGTTTATGTGAAGATACCTCGTTTTTTCTAAAAAAATATAAATGAACCCTACGATTATAGTCATACTTAGATTTCATAAAAATAAGTTCCATCATAGAATAAAATTCCCCCAAATATCCACAGGCTTAATCTTGAATCTGCTGATTTTTTTGGAGGAATGTATTCTTCATCATGACATGGAATTTTTATAAAATAGAACTCTTTCATCTTCGTATAATCATTAAAGAAAAGGAGATGTTGCCCCCTGCTAGATATGAGTGGATTCTGCTAATACTGAATGCACGTTTGAAAAAATTTATTTTCATATCACCTTGATCGTCCAACTAAATTCGACCTATTTGGCGTCAATATGGAGAACGTGGAATTTGTATCTAGAGATAGAAGGGAGTTTATGTGAGTCAATAGAAACTAAAACATGTCCACTTAGATTAGATGGCATCAAACAAGAGGAGTATCATTAGGAGGTGGTATAACATAAAATGACCAACGTTTTACAACCAATACGATTTGTTATTTTTCTCAGTTAGTTTTTAGCACATTTCGTTTTCATTCCTACCATTTGCACAGTGGTTGAACGTGAAGCATGGATAAGTGACTTGGCCAGTGTAATTCCAATATTCCTTTTCGCATTACTACTATTTTTTCTGACTTAGTAGCCCTCCGACTTCAAGATTTGACTTTCATCCAGCACGCATTTCTCCCTTTTGAAATCAGTTTAATTTCACCACCTACTTGTAAATCAGTTAAAGCTTTACTAATTGTACTTTCGGCTATATCAGGATAAATACTTCGAATGTATTCTTTTGTAAAGGGTTGTTCTTGATTAAGAATAAAATTCTGAATTCGCTCTATCTTAGTATGTCTGCATATAGAATCCCGTATTCTGTTATGTAGATTTTTATAAGCCTCTAAAATAATAGATAAGAATGTTTTTAACCAGAAGCTCATATTATGCCCATTACAATACCAATTTACCGATGATTGATAGACGGCTTCATAGTATTCTGCCTCTCTTTTCTTGATATATTCATCTAAACAAACATATTTAACAAATGTATGTCCGCTTTTTACTAGTAATAATTGCATTAACATAAGCATTAATCTACCATTACCTTGACTAAATGGGATTATACAATAAAGATTGAATATAAAACGAGCTATCAATATAAGTGTAGGTAACTCTTTTTTATGGTTTAATACATTGTACTGGTTGCATAATTGTTCTACAGCCATTGGGATATTTTCAGGAGGAAGAGGACGATAAACAATCGTGTGCATCCCTTTCTCCGGAATTCCCGGGATAGAGAATGGCTTTTGACGCCATTTTGCACCGTCAGAGGTAATAAAATGAACTAATTGAAAATGCAATTCTTGTATAGTATCTGGACTAATAGAGAAAGCACTAGATTTTTCATGTACAAGTGTCAGCGTTTCATAATAACAAAATATCGCATCTTCTGAGATCGATTGGGGTATCATATCTTCTAAAATAAGTTCTTTTAATCGCTTATTAGAAACTTTTATATCCTCATATACCGAAACATAGTTTTTTATATATTGTAGTGGCATCGCTTTTGCAAGCCTAGTGAACATATCAGGTCTTTGCTCTTGATAAGCGGTCAACTTTCCTTTATATTCACTAATTTCACTAACTAAGTTTATTATTTGTTGCTCACCACTATTTATATATTGATCTTCGAAAAAATTTCTCATGTGGTTCCTCCTTTCTTGGAAATCATGTTGCTTTTCCTTTGTTACAATCATACAGATTATTATTTTCAATTGCGAATCTTCATTAAATTAAACAAAAATACTAAAAATAACATCGTTTATTATTCTATATTGGTTCATTCACTGTATAAATGTAGCGCAATTAGAAGATAAATACGCATAATTCTTATCGGTCCATTCGTTTAAATATTAAAATGTCACAAAAAATAATTCATATGCTTTAGGCAAGAATATCGAAGTATTTCTCCCAGGGTAAATTTCACAAAAAATGAAGTCAACCTGAACGATAAGGATTGATTTAGTGTTTTCCAAGAGCGTTTTGTTCACAAAGTTGATTGATAATCTATCGTTTCGATTGCCATTCATTGTAACATACCTATAGCTATAAAAATTTTGATAATGTAAAATGTTATCCAATTTTTAGAGGCAATATAAAAATGCAATACCCTTACTTTTAATACGCTAAGGGTATTGCATGCTCCTATTCTTATTCAATTATTTTAGTAGCCACAGAAAGGGTTTCAAAATTAACAGGAATTTTTTTTGTTTCTATTGTTACGGGCTTTTTCGAATCTGTAATATCTGTTATTTTAGCATATAAACGTGTACCGAATTCTGTGCTAAATCGTCCTTCGCCCGTCGCTCTAATTCCAAATCGATCATTTCCTTCTGCATTATCTCTAATTACGCGTTCAAATCCTTGAGTATCTGAAGCAAAGTTCATGGCAGAATATAAAAGTTGAGGGCTCATCGGTAAATTATTGTAATAATAAGTAGCGTCCCCATATAAATCTGCATTCAGTCTGTTTCTGCCCGATATTGTTATTTTTTCAAATACATACTCAACTTTATATTTTTTCCCTGCTGGAACAGGAAATCCTTGTGGAGGCACAGTGAACTTTCTAACTTGTGATTTCTCTGTAGTGTTTGAAGTGGACATATTATAATCAACACTAAAACTTTGCGAAGCTGAGACCATCATTACAGATAGGGTTGCATTGTAGTTATATCCAAATGTCCAACCTGAAGTATTGGTTGTACTAGTCATTTCCTTAAATTCATGCTCATATCCACTAGTAAATAACGTTACCTCATGCCCTAGATTATTTTCTAAAATATTTTCTCCAATTGTCAAAATTTGAGCGTTTTCAATCATAGACCCTTCTATAATATTACCGTTTAATTCGGTATCTTTTATATGGTGGTATCTATATTCTGTACCATCAAAAGCAGCACTGATCAACATCTTTTTCACTCTTTCATCAATATCTTGATAGGCACTATTTTTATTTTGACTTTGTTCAGCCGCTTTTATGTTGCTTGAAACAACTCCAATATTATTCCCCGTCAGTCCTTGATTTTCAGAAGCACTTGCATTATTAGAAAAGGGACCGCCTGCCAATAAAGTACTTGTTACTACACCATACAGTATTATTTTATTTTTCATTGTGAAACCCTCCTAATATTTTTTTATTAAATATCTAATATTAATAGATTATTTAATATAAATATAATATCGAATGTCACAATTTTTTACAAAAAAAGGTTAAAACTATCTTTTATAAAGACATATGGATTGATTTTACTATTTTTTTAATAGTTTCTATCCCTAAATATATTGTTTATTTTGTATTTATGGCAGAAGGATATAAAAAACAATAAAAATTAGCATAAATTGTCATAATTTATTGATTTGATTTTTCTCTGAAATTAAAAAAATCGCTTATTATTCTGTATAAACGCAGCACAAATAGAAGCTAAATACGCATAATTCTTATCAGTCCATTCGTTTAAATATTAAAATGTCAAAAAAATGAATTCAACTTGAACGATAAGGATTAATTTATTATTTTCCAAGAATAAAAGTAAAAATATGTTGCGGGTTGGTTGGGACGTATATCTTGTATAACAAACGAAGGTATAGTGGTTAGAGGAGGTAAAAAATGAGTGCAGTAGCAGGAAGTAATGTAGCTAAGTGGGAAGTAAGATGCAGGATTCTCAAAAAAGAGATTCATATAGGGAAATTCTCTAATAAAGCTTAATTGTGAAAAATCGAATAAGTTTACGAGGTATATAATAGCGATTCAATCGATAATAGGACGAATACTTGTTGCTATTTTGGAATCAGCAGATTATTATCATACAACAATTATTCAAATTTTAAAGAAACAGTCTATTTTGTTCAACTTAAACGTCTCTTACTAAGCTAAGAAAGGTTAAAACCAATACCTTCGAAAAAGGCGGTGGTGTACCGCCTCTTCAACCGACAGAAGATATTTAAACCTCAGTTTCTTCAAAAAGAAAACGGGTTTCTAAACCAAAAACAAGATGTAATTTGCTGAATTCTTGAGAACATTTCACCCATATTTGTACTTAAAATTATTGGGATTTGTTGTGGATATGATGCTTTTGCTTTAGCTGCATTATGCTTGTCTACATGAGACTTAGCCGCCATTTTATTTGGTTTTAATCTAGAATTTACTAACGTGTTAATAACTATATTTGAAGAAGGTGAGATAAATCCTTCGCTCGTTAAATCAGTACTTTTTAATAGTTGTTTTTGCACTTTGGATAGATAATGATCCTCATCTAATTGAGCTTCGAGTAGATTTAGAAAACCACTCTGAGTATTTAAATTGATCATATTAAATAATGTAGGATTTTTTAAAAACAGTTGGTTTTGTAAATCAGATAAATTTTTTGTATCTGAACTCTTAAGAAGGGCTTCTGTTAATATTTGTTTGAAAGAAGCTTTTTGTTTTTCTGATAAATTTAATGTTTTATTTTCAGGCAATTCTTGAAGGAGTTTTTGTGTGAGAAGTAGATTTTCGATAGAAAGGGAATTTATATTCACGTTTATCTCCTTTCCTTTCTAAGTACTATTTTGATACACAAAGAATGGGATAGAATCGAAAATTTTATGCTTCGTATTTAAGAACCTTATAGCTAAATTAGTAGCTAGTTGTTACATTGATTGATTCATGCATATAGTTACTAGTATTTGTAGAACTCATTTTATATTGTTAAAAACGAATAGACACGCCTTTAAAAGAGGCGTTCCAAACTGTAAAAGCTTTAAAGTATACTAGCTCTGATTGACATCCAACAGAAAACTGTATTTAGTTATCAACGATTACCTAAATTACAATTCGGTCTAAAAAAGTAATTATATATTAGACGATAAAGAGATCTTTCCATTTGTATATTTAGAAATATCTTTAAGCATGTTTATTGCTTTTTCATTGCTCAATAAATGATCGATTTTAGGATCAATTCCAAGAATACTAGCATTAGATGTACCGGTAAAATCAATGTCTATTTGCTCATATTTTTTATGTTTTAGCCTAGTCTTCTCCTTCTGTAATCGATGTTCCTCCATGTAATCTAAAAGTGTAAGTTGCGCCCTTTTTCTAGCTGCTTTTTCTTTTTCGCTTAATGGACACTCAAAACGTTGTCCATTCACAACAACCCAACGTTTTTCACCATCAAAGCCCATTTCACTCCATTGACATTCAGGATTATTGGTAGTGTAGTTTAAAATTTGGTTATAGGTATAGGAATCTACATAAAGTGTCGTTTTGATTGCTGTGCCCTTATCAAGTGTTTCCATCACTGTTTTCCCTGTACTAGAGAGTTCTACTGCATCTTTGAAATGATTAAATTGATTCGAGATACTATTGAACTTAGACTTATTATTTGTACCATGTAATACATTATTGTAATTCATCATTCCTTTTACGTTGTTAATATTCATTTTTCATTTGACCTCCTATACTATAGAACTTCTGATTATACTATCCCATTTATGAACGTTAACCGTATCCATACAACGTGCCATCACCAATGAGTGTGTACACTTTTGATCTTTTGGCTAGGGGGCGTTCATAGATTACCTAATGTACATATCATATTAAATGTCACTAATTTTCACAAAAAAGGGTTTAAACTATCTTTTATAAAGACATATGGATTGTTTTTCATCGTTTTTTAATCGTTTCTTTCCCTAAATATATTGTTTATTTTGTATTTAGGGCAGAAGGATGCAATAAAATAATAAAAGGTAGCATCAATTGTCACAATTTATTAATTTTTACCTATCATCATACGTTAAAATTTGCAAAAAGCAGACGAGGTATCTATACATAGGAAATTGTGACAAGGGAAGGCTCTAGAAAGCAACTTTTAATCGGTTACTTTCTAGAGCCTTGTTAGGAATCTGTAAAGGGATTAAATTCATTTTAAATAATAGAGGAAAAACGAGATGATGAAGAAGACAATATTTTTCAGCTACTTAGCCTAAGTAAGTCAGTTCTTACGCTACAATATCTATTTTGTTTTGGCAGCTTCCAAAATCCAATTAGCTAAATTGTCTATTTGCCCTTCTACAGCAATTGGGTCTCTAAACCATGACTGGCTTTCAGTCCACAAGAATACTTTTCCATCGCGAATCGCAGGCAGGTTACCCCAAATCGGATCAGCCTGTAGTTCCTCCAATGTCGATTCTGTTGTTAAAACCAAATAATCTCCAGTATATTCAGGAAGCAATTCCAGTGAAAATTCATAAAATGATTCAGCTAGCATATGTTCGGGAATCGTAGCAGGTGGATTCGCGCCCAATATTTCATACATGATTCGCCCACCTCGTCCAGACTTCGGCCCGAATAAGAATACCTTTCCATCATACTCCTGCATGATGGAGACAGTCTCTCCCTCATCAAGTACAGCTTGAACTTCATCATGTAACTTACTTGTGCGACTCTCAAAATCGGTAATCCATTGTTCAGCGACATCCTTTTTGTCTAATAAATCACCGAAATATCGCATTTCCTCCTGAATACTTTCAAAGCTATTATAAGGCATAGCCACTGTTGGCGCGATGAGCGAATATTTGTCCACTGTTTCTTCTTTATTAATATTTGTAATGATTAAATCTGGTTTCAAATCAACCAGTGCTTCAAGCGAATCTCCCACATTAGTGACACCGTCAAGCATCCCTTCTAAATACGGACTTTCCATCAATAAAAAATCAGATGCCACTGGTTGGACGTCTAGTGCCAACACGGTACCTAAAAATGCCGATGCTGCTACACGTTGTGGATGCGCAGGCACTTCCACATCTCCGAGAGCGGTCTTAATTGTTCGCATTTCGATATTGGCAGGTGCTTCTGCATTCAATTGATCAGATTTGGCTGCGCCACTAGTTCCCTTTGTCCCTTCTGATGATGTCCCGCATGCCGATGTAACCATTGTTAGACACAATAGTGTCATCGCTAACATATTTTTTTTACTCATTGCCATATCATTTCCTCCATCTAACATTAATTGATAATGAATATCATTACCGTTTAAATGATACATGGCTGGATGTGGAGCAACAATGGACAAATCTGTCCAATTCATAGTATCTTTCGAACCTACAAACTGGTATTGCCTGCGATATTCCCCTGGAGTTATACCTGTTTGTTTCTTAAACATACGGTTAAAATAGACTGTGTCTGGATAACCAACATAAGCAGCTATTTCTTGTAGCGTCGCTTCGGTATCACACAGCAAATTTCGTGCCAAGTCTATGCGTAATCGAATCGTATAATCAAGTGGGCTGCATCCCATCTGCTCTTTAAATTTCCTTGAAACATACTGTGGGGTGTAATTCATTTGATGGGCCAACTGCTCCATGGAAATCATTCCACGATAATTCCTTGCGATATAGCGGACAACTTGTTCAGCCAACGTTGGGGCGTGTGCAAGCTCCATCCGCTCCTGTAACGCTGCATGGACGAAACGGATGAACTCCCCCTTAGCCTTCAATCTTCTTAATTCATGGACATCCTTCATATCTTTCTCTTTGTCTATCTGCCCATTATCTATTTGTTGCCAATCGCTCAACATTGTTTCTAGCCTCTCCAACATAACGAGCGGTTCGGATGGCGACACTGCCCAACTTTTCATAAATGGATTGTCTGTTTGCATCATCATATGAAACTCCCGCAATGCTGAAGCTGGCAAAGAAGCATTGTATAAAATCATGTAGATGTCAAGAAAGTCAGTAGATTGAACCGTTATCCGCTGCCCCTTGCCGATATGTATTAAATGAAACCGTTCGGATAGCCATACTTCATCGTTTACCCACAGCTCAGCCCGTCCATTTGCCACAAACATAAACGTGCTTGCTGGTGTTACATAATTACGAATTTCGTCACCACGCCCAAGTCGTTTTACCCGAATGTCCAGTACACGAATGACGACTTGATTCCACAGTTGAATTTCTTCGCTTATATTCATAATATTGCCACGAAATGAACATTATTGATCCTGTCCATTAGATTGCTCCTTCCCATAGATCATACAGCTTCAATGATTATCATTCTCATTCAGATTTACAACATAACAAATACTATTTGAGGATGTCAAGGCAAGCAAAAATACTTTATCTAACTATACCTCTTGCAAAATTTTCCCCGCCTCAGACATATTTTTTGTCGGCTGCACAGCAATTCGCCTGTTTGAACAATCTCTTGAACACATAAGCTAGCCAGCTTTATCCTATTCTTCACCTAATCCCTTTGTGATTCTAGAAGAGAAAATTCATCAGTCATAATAGATAAATCCGCTCTCCTTTTTTAGTTTATAATGTCTACTTCTTGATGCGTTAGATAATAACTAAAAATGTTTATTCTATTCCCATATAACTACTCATACTATGCAGAAACCCGCGAACAACATAATGTCCGCGGGTTTCTATCGTTATTGCCAAGCCTGATTGTCAAAGTGCCACTGCTGGAAAAATTCATGCTCAGCCAATAGCACTTCATGAATTGGGCTGAAAAATTGTTTTAGTACGCCTGTTAATTCGAGTGTAGTGTTTAGCTCAATTGTAAAATGATGGCGCTCAAATAATGCTTCTATATACGCCTGTAAGATACGTCCTTCTATGTTTTGGGTTTGCAACAGTTGATTAACTTCCAACTTTGCTTTTGATGTTTTCTCTAAGGCTGGATATTGATACATTTCGATAAATTTTTGTGCTATCACGAATTCCGTTGGATATGTATAAAGCACAGCCACCTCGCTGGCTAGTAAGGTTGGAAACATAATGGTTTTCGGTGTCACTGGCACACTTTCTTTATAGGTTATTCTTACTTCTATGTATGTTGTTGTTTGGCCTAGTGTAGCTGGTATTGTGAAATGAATACCGTCTTCTGTTAAAGCACTCTCTATTTTTTCTGCGTTCCACTCAATGCCATCCTCTGGTACTGCAATCGAACATATTTCTTTCAATGCTTGTTTCACTATTTCCTGTTGACGAGCACTCGGCTTCGCTAGCAGTGTGATTTCTTTTGTGGGCTTCACCAATCCCTCTGTTAATGCAAATAATAATAAATCCCCTGCTAAGTAAAATTGATCGTTATATGATGAGACAGATAAACGATAAAGGAGCCTTTCTTGACAATAAAGTGATACTAGCTGTTCCCTATTTTCTTGCCGTGCTGCAGCCATTTCTGTTATTTGTGTAAACACATTCGTGGATTGTGTGCTCATTGTTTCCATAAATATCCCTCACCTTTTTGATTTTTCAGTTTTTTCATGTCGGAATTTAGATTCTTACTAAAATTCATGCTTTTATTATCACTTATTTAAGGTATAGAGTAAACGGTAATGTATACCAAAAAAGCCTGTCGTAGCTAGGGACGACAGGCTGGGAAAATTAGACAAGGGGCAGCCTCGCTATTGCGAAACTACCCCTTTAGTATTTATAGGTAACATTCTCGTAAATTGTAAAAGTCTCAACCCAATCGTCTGGGGAATATTATCTTGAAACCAGATTCGTTTCATCACCGCGGTAAAATTCCACTGTGTGCCTTCTAACTTAAGCAACGCAAACCCTACCATCTTTTGCGTCCTTGCAGCCCCAAAGCATGCGCCAGTGTGAATAAGTATCTACAAAAACAAAAAGCAGAATGCCAGATTACAGAAATATGCTACCTAAAATAGCACGTCTCTTATTATAGCACAGTGAATTAAATAAGTAAAATATTTTATACAAAATACAATTTCACACCCTTTTTTCACTCTTTACTCTTTCTAATTCATATACCTAAAGACTCATAAAAATTCCTCTTTAGAAAGGATCTTATTTTAAATAACCAATGTTTTAGCTTATAATAATACTTTTTTACCACAAGACTAAAGTTGTTGTTTTTTACAATATATAGTGTATTATAAATATTGTATAACACACTAATATTTGGAGGTTAATATATTTTGCTACATATCATACCAAATGATCTTCCTACATTAACTAAGGGCGAGCGCAGTGTGCTCAATAAGATTAAAAATTTATATAAAACACAACAAAGTGATGCCTATCTCTATATTCAACCCAAGATTAAAAATCTTATTCCAGATTTTATTCTAATTGATTGTTTAAGAGGAGTAAGTATTTTAGAAGTGAAGGACTGGAGTATTGACTACCTTGCCACTTGGACTCGTCTAGAAATTAAAAATATCAATGGGGAAAAACTAGATAATCCAGTATTTAAAGCTGGTCAATATTATAAATCTTTGGAAGGCTTATTTTCAATGGATGATAGATTATACAACACGCAAGGTGAACTAGATGTGAAGCTCTCTTCCTTTGCTATTTTGCCTCATTTAAAAAGAGCTGCCTTTGAAGAAAATCACTTAGCAGATGTTTTTAATCAGAAACCAGCGCACTATCTATTATCGGAGGATTTTAACGGTTTAGAAATCTCAGACTTATTTTCAGAAATTAAGCCTTTGAGCCCTATGTATTTAAAGATGCTCAGAGCAATTATCTTCCCAGAGATTCAAATTCTCTCTACAAGTGAAAACCACACGCAGGAACTAATTGCTGCATTAGATGCTGAGCAAGAACGATTTGCTAAAAATATTTCATACGGTCATTATATGGTGACGGGAGTACCTGGCAGTGGAAAAACAGTTATGCTTTTAGCAAGAGCAATTCATTTGATTAGAGAAAACCCCGATTGGAAAATTCGCGTTTTAACATACAATAGAAGTTTAGCTACAAAACTAGAACAAAAAGTAAAAAGCTTAGCAGAAAATTTATCATTTTTAGATATACATATTGAGAATATTGAAATCAGTACCTTCCACAAGTTTGCACTAGATATAGCACATGTCTCTGTCCCAAAACTACCTGGTGATGAACAGCAAAAATGGTGGGACTATGATTTGCCAAGTTTGTCCCTACAAAAAGCTAAACCGAAGTATGATGCAATTTTAATTGATGAATACCAAGATTTTTTAGACGATTGGATTCGTTTAGCCATTCAAAGCTGTAAGACTTTTAAAACTATTGATAGTAAAAAAGAAGAAAAAAACAGCATTAATTTATTTTTAGCTGGCGATCGCTTACAAGGTCTCTACCGTTCAACAGATACACCTTGGACAGAAATTGACCCTATTTTAGACATGCGCGGCAGAAGTAAATTACTAAAAAAAGCCTATCGTTCAGCCAATGAGCATATTGATTTAGCTCTACAATTTTTAAGTGTAGATGAAAAATTAAAAGCCGAGGTAGAAAAATTTTATTGCCCTATGAAGGAAATTGAGTATGAAAATTCGGTTGAAAATGGCATCGGGATGATTGAGGGAGAACTTGAAGAGGTAGCCATAAAAATTGAGGAATTGATTTATAAAGCTGGCTATAATCCAAATGAAATAATGGTACTCTGTAAAGACTGGCAGAGAGCTAACACTTTCATCCAAACACTTCCAAAGGTGTTACAAGCAAAAGCGGAATCATTAAATAAAAAAGCATCCACTGAGCATAAAATTATTGTGACAACTTATCAATCAGCAAAAGGATTAGAAGCTCCGATCGTATTTTTATTGGATACAGATCGATTTATCTCTACTTCTGTAAAAGAAGAAGCATTAAAATATCGAAAAACTATGTATGTAGGTATCACAAGAGCCTCTGAACAATTGTACATTCACGCTGAAAACTTCCATCAAGAATCCTATGCACAGGAAATGAAAGTTCTACTTCAACAAACAGTGCCTGTTCAGTAAATCGAACAATCTCAAATACCTGTGATTTCTGTAAAAAAGCCAGTTTATAAGTAGATAAACATTGGAAATTTATATACAACATACACATCATGATATATGACAAAAAATCAGTATGGTAGGACATGTCACCTAGCATACTGATTTTATTATTGCATACTCCATTTCCACTCTACATTTTAATGACAACCCTTTTGTTAGTTGACGGATCAAGGCTGATGACTGTTAAAATCCCTATGGCTGCAATCACAGCAGGCACATCAAACGATACAATCGCTGAGTTTAATGGCAAACCAAGTACAGCCCTTACTAAAACAGCCTGTACCAAAACAATAACGAAAGCCATGATTATAAAAGCTAGACCAAACAAGCCGCCATAGCGATAAAACCCTGCACCAATCAGCCAGCCGACTAAATAATAGCCAAAAATATTGAGGGCAAAGACGAGAATTGCCAACAGTCAATGATTTTGTAAATCCACGAATGGCGATACCATCACTGTTTGTTTCCAAAAATACCCCCAAATGAACTGCCCATATTATCAAGCCTAATGTCAGTTAGTGAACTAGTATTACGAAATGCTAATTTCTCCCGTTCTTCATTTCGTATATTTTAGTATAATGAAATTTTTTGTGAAATGAACAAAAAGCCCCGAATAGTGGCGTTTTCTTTATAGCTAAGATTTTCATAAAAAGTTTCATTCTTAACCTTAACTTATTTAATAAGTTTGTTCGGTTCATCTACAAATGCACCTAAAATATAACCGCAATCTTGACAATAGTATGAGGTTATTTTAGAGGAATTTCCTAGATGAGAATTAAGTGGTACGTTTTTGTTAAATGATTCTTCTGGAAACATGTGGAGCGGAGCATGAACAGCTCGAATAATACCCTTATGAATGTTCTGACTATTACAATTTGGACATGTCTTCAATTCCATAACAATCCCTCCATAAGCTTTTATAAATTCTATTATAAACTTTTTTAAGTCTTCATAAATAACCATCTCAACAAAAAAACTTAATGGAAAATTTGCGCAAGCTAAAATTGTTGAAAGGCTTGCTCTATCCGAGGATCATGGAGAGCAATATTCAGTAGCACTCACACATTTCAGATATTCTGATGCATTATAATGTCCTCTACTACTTCACTTCCGCAAAAATTAAAATGACAAAAGATGCCCAAGTCAGACATTTCGAACGGTTGGACATCTTTTGTCATATATTCTATATCTCTTGGAGCTCGGTCAGACTTCTAGCACACCATAATGAAACTTCGCGGTTACTCTCGTCAATTGCTGGAAACCGTACTGTGCAAACCACTCTGAACGAAAATGAGCCTTTAATACCACCCGCTTTTTCGCTACACGCTTGGCCTCATAGACCCATTCATCCGTTAATGTAACGTGCTCACCCGCGAGCCGTAACGCCTGAAAATTATTCGCCTCTTCGATGACCTCTTCAAACATCGGGTCCATATAGACCACATCAAAAGCCTTGTCTGGCAAGGTTTTTAAATAAGCAATCGCTTCAGCCTGAACTACCTCGATTCGTCGCATACAGGCGGTTAATGGTAACTCGGACGTATCATAGGTTTGCGTCCCCCGACTGACAATAAACGCTACATTTGGATTTGCTTCCAGCCCTACTACATGGCCTATCTCCCCCACGATATAAGCCGCTAGCATAGCATCTGCCGCAAGACCTAATGTACAATCCAACACCGAATCACCCTGTTGAAGCTGTGCCGCTTCCAAAAAGGGCTCTGCCTCACCACGAGCAACACGCTTTAGTCGAAACGCTGCAGAATTCGGATGAAAGAAAAAGGGCTCCTGTGCCCCATAGGCATAATATTCATAGCGATTCTTCCCCGCCACCATCACATGTGCCTGCAACTCCTGTGAAATCTTACGAACAGAGCGCTTTTTCCGTGGCTCAAATGTAGCACCTAATGTTTGACACGCAAAAGCAGCGAGCGCCATCGATACTTCGTCTGGTCTGCCCGCTGTCGTCACAATCGTTTTTAGTTCTCGCATGTTTGCTCTAACACGCCAGTTAAATGAGAGACAATTTGCTCCACAGGGAATCCCTCAATTTGTTCACGCGGAATAAAGTAAGCCAGTTCCCCGTCCTTTAAAATCGCCATAGACGGTGAGCTCGGTGGCACCTCTTCAAAATAACCGCGCATTGCTGCAGTCGCCTCTGGATCCTGCCCTGCAAACACCGTCACAAGATGGTCAGGCTTCACCGCAGCAATTGCCTCGCGCGCTGCTGGACGAGCAAGTCCTGCCGCACATCCACATACCGAGTTAATAACCACTAACGAAGTCCCCTTCGTCTCTGCCATAAACTCATTCACTGCATCAGCCGTTGTCAGCTCCGTAAATCCAGCCTCCACTAGCTCCTCACGCATCGGCTTCACAACCTGCTTCATATATTCATCATAAGCGTTCATGCTTTTCCCCTCTTTCCTATGTATTCGCAAAGCTTATTATAGCAAGGTTTTGTGTGAATGTACAAAGACATGCTTTTTGTTTGATTTCGGGGGAAATTTGACTTTTTTGTAACAGAGAATGAATTTATTTAAAGTCGTTACTTACCTAAAAAATGAATTTCCACAATCTTCATGGAAATAAAAAAGCCCAAGCTTGTACTCTGAACAGTTCCCCGTCAAGTAGACAGTTTTAAAAAGATTAAGTGGCCATCTGATGTCGATATTCTATCGGTGTCAGGTGGTTGAGTCGTTATTGGGAGCTTTATAGTTATAAACGTAGATATACTGCTCAACAGCTCGGATCATTTCGTCTTTAGATTGATCTTGTGAAAGTTACAAACACTCGCTTTTAAAATGTGAGAAGAAGGATTCCATGCAGGATTATAGTGGCAATTACCTTTATGAATGGCTACCAATCATCACCCATACCTTTACTTGCAAAACCTTATAAATATTGTATTTTTATGCTATCTTTTGCATACCTTTCTTCTCCCGCCAAATAAGCCTGTACTACTTCTCCAACTCATTTGAATGCGTATCTTTTTTTCAAGATAGAAAAAACCCCCTTTAAGGAAAATGTTATCTACAGCGGACTGTAAGTATTGTAACATTGTCTACAAAAAGGGGATCAGCTCAAATTAATGAGTTTTTAATCAAAAAAATCATTCTTTTCATTCTCATTCAATAGATATATTCCTGTATCTGTTTGAATAACAAATTGATTTTTATATTTTAAAAATTCAAATGGTTTAGAATTCAGAGCAATATATGGATCAATTTTCCCACTGTTAGGATTTAAAGTTGCAATGCGTTTATTTTCCATATCACAAATATAAAATCCTTCATTAATATAAGAAATATATTCTGGGTATTGTAAACCTATAAGCTCATTTTCACAATAAATTACATGGAGATCATCATTTATAGCTTCTGGATTTCGTGCAAGTTCTACATCAGTAGTATAACGGTAGATTTTTTCTATTTCAAAACTCGGAAATCTATATTTTACAACAGAATTCATAGTCGGGGATACACTCCAGACTGCTTGTCCATCTGAACAAATATTATGTAATGTATCATAATAGTCAGAGGTTTCCAACAAAATATATTGCACAAGCTGATCATGCTCATTAAAGTGCAATATGATATTATGAGGCCAGAGAAGACAAATCGTTTCATTTCGTATAGCACATGTCATAAAATTAGTAACATCGGAAAAAATATTATTTGGTATTATATCAAAATCGTAGTTATCTCCCCAATCCTCACCATACGTGTTATTATAGTATTCACTAAGACTAATTAACTTTCTTTTTCCTCCTTCACTTATCCAACATTTTGCTATACTTTCAATATATGAATAGTTTGATACTTCCAATTGACTAGATATAATACCCCATCTATTATCAAATTTAATTTTCGCATACGATTCTCTTGATATTTCTTTTATATCTTCACCATTATATTGATAATAGTAAGTTTTATTCTCATCTTCAGAAAAACTTGCGAAAGATAATATATTTTCATTTTGTGTAAGTGAATGTCCGTTCAAATGCAATTTTTTCATGAAATTTTCATCCTCATTTTTTAATCGATAATCAAATTTGCCCCTGGTTTAGGCTGACTTACCGCACGAAAGAACATATCAAAACTCTCTATTTGACCATCTTTATTAACAAAGCATCTTACTTCGGCAGGTTGATTATTAATATTTGTCCAAATTTGATTATGAAAGGTACATGGAGAAATATGCCCCTAATTGATACATATGTCCATATTGATTTTTATCCTGATCCAATGAAAGTTGCTCTAGAATATGAATCCCTAAAGATTTACGCAATGTTTGTGACAAACTTGCCTGAAATATTCAAGAAACATTCATCATCATTTAAAAATTTTAAATATGTACGACTTTGTATCGGTTATCATCCTCAGGTTTCAAGTGAATATAAATTTAATATGGATTTATTTTGTGATTACGTACAAACAACAAGGTATATCGGGGAAGTCGGTTTAGATTTCCAAGACTCTGATGAAGTAAACAAACAAGCACAAATTAATGCATTTGAATATATTACATCAGAAAATTTTAACAAAGGGCGAGTATACTCTATTCACAGTAAAGGTACAGAAGATATTATTTTAAGCATTTTGAAGAAAAATAATGTGAAGCATGCAATATTCCATTGGTATAGTGGTAAATTAACAACCCTAGATGAGATTGCAAAACAAGGTTATTATTTTTCTGTCAATCCTAAAATGCTTTACAGCAAAAACGGTCAAAAAATTTTGAGCAGGATTCCTAAACACTTAATTCTATTTGAAACAGACGGCCCATTTGCACGTTTGAATAGAAAAATTTTATATCCTAAAGATTTAAAAAATATATATTCAGAATTCGAAAACCAAATTCCTGATTTTGAAAACATTGTATTCAAGAATTTCCGACGACTCTTAATTGAAAAAGATATGTTCTAGAGGCTGGGACAAAAGAAAAAATGTTAGACCATTTACAAGTTTGGTCTAACATTTTTTTGCGTTATTAGAACACATATATTTTAATAAATTACAAAAATAACATTCATTTTTTGCTTTTTCTCAATAAAATGAGTTATGTCCCAGCCTCTTTCTTACGATTAGTCAACCTTATTTAAAGAGTAATTTATATTTTTATGGGTGTGAAGTGGTGAGGGATATCCCTCACCACTTCACACTCATTTTTAGATACGCCAAAAAGACCTGACGATTTTTATTTTTTTCGAAAGGTCATTATGATATAGTTCTTTATAGGTGATTACGATTTCTGAGCTGGTAGTGCGGACTCATAATCGTAAAGAATGCCACGCGTCAGTAACTGAAATGTCACTTTCAGAAACTTATTGATGCAGGCGATGATCGCAACCTTATGAGGCTTCCTCTGAGGTTGCTTTTTTAATTTGTAGTAATAGTCCACAAAATGATTCGGTTTTCCTTTAGCCATAAGCATGGCGCACACCATAAAATATAAAATCTTCCGTAAATGTTTGTTTCCTCGTTTATTAATCCTGTCTCGATATTGCGTATTTCCAGACTGGTACCGCATAATATCAATGCCTGTGTAAGCGTTCAGTTGTTTCGCATTTTGAAAGCGGCGGATGTCACCAATCTCTCCAATTAATCGGCACGCCGTTGAATCGCCAATCCCAGGAATCGAACGAAATACTAGATATTCTTTTCGTCCTTCCGACAATTCCACCATCTGTTTCACAAGCGCATCTTTCTTCTCTAATAAATCCGCAATGCGAGCTGCGTAATCTCGTGCTTGATCACAACGAATATCTGTGTGTTTAATCGCTGGGTAACTATTTTCAGCTGCTTCTAATAATGTAATAGCTTTAGCCTCCGCACGCATTAGCGAGAGGTTTTTTCGCGTATTGACCTTTAAACGATTTTTAATCATCGTTTTTGAATGGGCCTGTAAAAGTGCGGGGTGCGGATAGAGTTGTACAATATTTAAAAATAGTGCGGAACTTGGTGTAATCAGCTTTTCTAATTCTGGAAAACTTAGCTGTAAAATGGCATGCATTCTACTTTTGAGTAAAATGATTTCTTCGTCAATTTCATCGTAATAACGAGTCAGTGCACGCATCTGTTCATAATAATCGTCTTGTATGTACGTTGTTTTGCGAGTTCATGGGCATCACTGATATCAGTTTTATTGCGACGCATCGTTGCCATCTGTAAATTCGCTTCAAGTGGATTCATGCGGCAGTATGCATAGCCGTAATCTTTGAAAAATGCTTCGACAGGTTTTGAATAGATGCCTGTTGCTTCAAATACGATAGCTGGCGCTTGTCCATCTTGCTTTGTTATCTCTTCCATTCGTTCGTGTAATCGCTCGAAATCACACCGTGTATGATGTAGCATACCTTCAAACTCACATTGGCGGTGACCATCATAAATCGCAACGGTACTTTTTCCTTTACTGACATCTAACGCAATGACATGTTTCATCTCATTCTTCTCCTTTTGACCAATCATAGAAGCCTTCACAGTACCTTATCGATTCCACTTTCTTATACACGATCTCTTGGACCCAACATACTAAACTGATTCATATAAGGGCATGAAGTTAGCCGGTTTAATATACGGACTCACAAATGGTCCCAGAGGCTGGTCGGCTTTTCTTCACTTCTACTATAAAAAAATAGTAGCACAAACCATGGCCCTGGTTTGTACTACTAATGTTAGTATGTTTATATAAATTGGACATTTTTAAAACACACCAACTTAATTTTTAAAAAATAGCTACACATCGAAGTATTCAATAGTTTTACTGGGCCGATAATAGCCAAGTGCTCTTTTAAATAGATAATGCATGCATACTAGATTATTATTACTACTTAAATGACTCTATTCTAATATTCTATAATTTAAAATAGAATGTTATAGGCAATCAAAATTATTGAAGGAACTACGGTGGCAATGAAGGTCTACATGATGTCGCTAAGCGTATATAAACATTAAGTTGCCTTACTTATGTATGCTTGATTGTGGCAAGAATCATCGTACAGATACTCCTATTAAACCAACATCAGAAACATTACAACAAATACCAATGGCATATAGATATTGTGAAATAAAGCTGATTGAAACGGCAGTTTTGAGATGATCTCTTTATAAACCTGCATTAAAAGTGCCTTTACTTAACAACCCATCATTACAGCAATGTTATAAGTCTCTCCCCAACTTCAATGAGCAAGATATTGAGAAACTAAAAAAACAATTTGTGATGTAATTTCTAAACTTGGTGACAACGAGTGCATTTCTTTCCAAACAAATAAATCAACTTGGCGTTATACTAGTGAGGTTCTCGGTAACCTTTCTTAATTAAACACAAGTTTAAAAGAATACACAATTCCCTAAATTATGTAATTACGAAAAGAACAACAAAAGATAATAGAGCCTTTGCTACTATCCAATGTTGTTCTTCAGTGTACTCTAGAATTCTATCTAAAAGAAATTAGTTTAAATTCTTTTTACTATTATTTAATGTATCACTATTGTTCCAGTTTCGTTTTTTTTTAAGAAACTTTAGATATGCTATTCTCAAGCATTTTATTATTTAATATTTAACTCATTTTTCAATGCTTTTTGAAGTAAAGCAGAAAAATTAATATTATTTGCTTTACCTAATTGCACCAAATAATTTGGCAAAGTTACCATCTTATTTACAGTTTTTTGATCTTCTCTCTTTCTTGCAGCATCCGTATCTGCCTCTATATATTGAATAAAATCTTGTTCATTTATATTATGTCTAAATTCATGGTAAGCTGAAGCTTTTGGTATATCATCTTTGTCATCTTCTAAAACTAACAAATATCCTTCTAAAGCATCTCTTGCCATATTAATGGCTGCAGCCACGTCCTTTCCAAATGTCACGCACCCTGCCAAATCAGGAAAGCTCACGTTGTATACTGACGACTCTTCTTCCCATTCAAAGTATGCGATATACATATATTTAGGCATATTTTCTCTCCTCATTATTTAGATATCTGTATTTTAATTTAAGTCTTTGTTTAAATTAAGTATTTATCAAATTCTGTTTCTTCTTAAAAACACATATTAAGTATTCAAAATTTGTAGGATCAAATTTAATGTTATTTGAAAGTTCTTTAGGAGTTTTATTATTTAAATCGATTTTAATTTTATATTTTAGTATTAGCAATAACTATAATCTCAACATAAAAATAAATATATATACGTATATTTAGACATATTATCTCTCCTCATTATTTAGATCCCAATATTTTAATTTAAATTCTTTTTCTTGGTTAAATTAAATAATTCTCAAACCATATTCCTTCTTTAGCATACATTTAATTTACAAAATTCACAGAATCTTATGTCATAATAATTTATTAATTCCTCAGGATTTTTATTTTTATAAATCGATTTTAATTTAATAATTAGTATATAAATATTAGCAATACATATAATGTTGAACAAAATTTTATTTTTTATCTATCAACTATAATCCCACATAAATATATACGTATATTTAGACATATTATCTCTCCTCGTTATTTGATAAAATTATATTCTTTCTTTAACATACATTTAGTTTACAAAATTTATAGGGTTTCAAGTCACAATTTTAAGTTCTCTAGGATTTTTATTTTTATAATTTGATTTTAATTAAATTTTATTTTTCATCTAGTATTATAAACTCAATAAGAAAATATATATTTTAATCTATCCATATATCACCTTCTTTCTATCTCTCAAATTTCCATCGGACAGGAGGCTTATTTTGATAAGCCTGCCTGTTGCAAAATTCTATTAAGAGTTTTGATTGGTATATCTTTTTGAGGGTGTGGTACTGTAACAAGACCTGATTTCGTAGGGTGCTTAAAGTGATGGTGACTACCATTAATACGTTTTAACACCCAGCCATCGTCCTCAATTTTCTTAATCACCTTTAGAGAACTCATATTATGCTCCTTCCTATATGTATTTTCAAAATTCTGCAAAACAATTAATATATGTTAAACATATACTATATATATATTAACATACGTTTTTACATATGCCAATTAATAGATTAAACTCCTCAAACGTCACCTTCCCTTGATAACTGACTGGTATGTCAACACTAAACTTACCAAAAATCACAAGATCTGTTGCTCGAATTCTACTGGTGATAAATGCCCTATCATTCCGTGAATTCGAATGTTATTGAACCAATAGACATAATCATCAAGTTCAAGAGTAGAGAAATGTCTTCCGCTAGCGAATTCTGCATTAAATAGCTTAGACATCGCTTCAGTCACTGCGTTATCACAAGGGCATCCCTTAAACTATTTACACATTAATCCAGTTTGCAATGTTCGTATATTGCTCATTCCTTTGGATAAAATAAAAAGAGGACAACGAAAGATATCAGCGTATCGCTATTATCTTTCGTTGTCCTTCAGATTGCTAATAGAACTTTCTTTATACGTGTAAATATCCAAAAAAATCATACTATAGGCAATACTTATGGTTAGAATAAACCAAATTAAAGGCATCAATGCCTCCTCGTCAATACTTTTCACAAAAAAAACACCGAGAAAAGTTGGTACCAGTGTTAACCACAATATTATAACAGAAAAAATATCCTTAGTTTTTTGATTTGATTCAACAAATAAATAGAAAAATTTATAACTACTAATTTTACTATTTAAAAATTTACTTAGATATTTTAAAATCAATAAAGAACCAAAAAATGTTAAAAATAAAGTTATTATTATTAAAGTAATATATTCGATATCATTATTAATTGTAATCCCTGAATCACTTAATGCATTTTTTAGTTTAATTCCAATTTTATAAAAAAAATCATATTTATAGTAAAAATACATTATTTTCAAAAATATACGGTTGATAGTAAAAGTTACTCCTACAGTAATCATTAGTGTTCCAGTAACAATAATACATCTTTTGTTTTTCATTCTATAATTTTCAAAATACCTTTTTGCTTCTCTAAGTATATATTCATGAAATAAAGATAAGATTAATAAGAATAATAAAGCACATAGTATATCAATCTCTCCCACTATAAATGATATAGCCAATAGAAAAACTAATATATATGTAATCAAATTAAAACACTTTCCCTTCTTTCTACTTCACCAATCTTATCTTACCTGAACTGGATGCAAATGCATTTATTAAAGAGGTAATAGAAACGGGATATGATTTGGTGGATTCTTGATTTTTACGTTAACATCAAAAACAAATGTTTCTTTTCCTTTATCCCATAGAGTATTAAGTTCATAAATATAATACCCTTCTTTAGATGGCATAGTTATTTTTTCATCTTTAATCTCAACATTTTCAATTGTGCCATCTTCATTCATTTTAGTTGCGTTAATGGAGATAGGATTCTTATCAATTTTAAACTTTAATATATCCCCTTTTTCGACTTCTAATGTTTCAAAGTTATCTGCTATTTCGCTAATATCAGAAGAACCTTTTAGGCTTACTTCATAATCCCCGTTTTTCCATTCATAATTACTTGAAATCATAGTGTAATGCTCATCATCAAAAATAACTTTACCTTCTGGTTGTTTATGAACACTGGTTGGAAATACATTGCATCCGGTCAAAATAATAACTAGTAGTATTGGTAAAACTATTTTATTCATTTGACCACTCTCCTTTTTTACTGAATTTCCCTACATTGAATATATCACAGCATACTTACTGCTAAAATTTTGTAAACATGAGCACAAAAGGTAGTATATATAAGCATATTACAAAAAATTATTGTCTGGTCTTTTATTAGCAATTAGTTGTTTGTTATTTTAACAATGATTTTTTCGCAACAGAATCAATAATTACGTTAAATAAGAAAATATAGTAAGTTTTATATACAAATGCACAAAGACATACTTTATTATTCGATTTCATGAGTTTTACATACATCCAAAAATGGAATTTATACAATCGATATTGCTTTTTCATTAAAACAAAAACGCCCAGGCTCAAATCAATTCAATAAATGTACATATTTGTCTATAAAATATGTACAGACACTAAATTATTCCAGATTTTGTTCGATAACAAAATGGATTCATAAATTATTTAATAGAAAGGAGTAAATTCAATTATGATCTCTTCTCAATTTTCAAACATGCAATATTTAATGGCACGTCGGTCTTCATCTAAGTACTATGGGTTAACAAAACAGACTGGCAATGAAGCTAATAACACCTCTACAAAGGGTCAAGAGAGAATTAACAGTGTGAGTAAAATTATTGAAGAAAGCAAAACCTCCAGACTCTCTGCTAAACAGATTGAAACACTTAAAAGTGCTGCTAAGGATGGTTTGTTAGGCTCTAGTGCTAAAACATTAGGACCATGGGGGAAACACAATCTCCAAAAAATTTTATCAAACACTAAGCACAATTCAACATTAAACGCTTATCGACATTCAATCTAATTTTATTAGCATTCAAACACCCTCCAAATAATTAGAGGGTGTTTTTAAATTTACAAAGTGGAATTTCTAATTTTCAAACCTTCTTTGAATAGCCTACATATGACTCGATTAATTAATTACTCAATCTCAAGTGTGCGGGTTTCAGGAGAAATGAACGGCGAGATGCTTGAATTGGTGTCGTTTCACACCTGTCTTATAGATTAGATCCCCAAAACAGAAATGAACTGGGTTGTTGATCTTTTTTGCATGATCCAAGATTGAAATTCCGTTATCATGGTAATTAGCTGTTGGACATTAGTATCATAGTTTTCTATGAACTCCTGCTCTGAATAGCCGTATAGAAATCCTATACCCTCTTTTAATGAATTAGGATTGGGCTTACTATTTAAAAATTGTTTCATTCTTTCCAATTCCTGATTGATTAAATCCCATATACCCATCTCGATTTCATTGAAAGCAAAATAATCGAATTTCTTGTAATGCTTGTCGATTGCAGGCAAAATGTATCCGAAGTTGTCTTCGGTAAAGTAAATAGAAGAACTATTCCAGCATTCGCCCCTGTATTGATCTGGCAAAATCTCGATATAACATGAACCTTCGAGTAAATTCGTATCATAAATTATTTCAATCATTAAGCCTGCTCCCTCCCATTAGTGAAAGTAAAATTTATTGAGACTCTCTGATTATATCTGGTAATCTGAAACTTTCACTATATTAAAAGAGTCACTTTCTATTCAGTGGTCCTTTCACCAATTATTTAAAATTTTTCTGGTTTTACCACTTTAAAGGAAGCTACTTCCCCACAGTTTTTACAGAAAGTCATCAAAAGTGGTGACCCTACTGCCATTATTGCTCCTATAGGTCTTATATTACCTTGACTCGTCGTACCCCCAACCTGTCCAGTTGTAAAGGTATCTCGACCGCAAACCTTGCAAACTAACTTTTCATTTCCCATTATCTCACCTCTTTATGTAATTAATGTAAATTATAACATAAATCACTCCATCTCGTTACACGCTCTAGCTAACGCTGAGGATCGTGTCAGTCCATTCAAAATTTCAACATTATGTATATAATCAAATGGAAAAGGACCAAAACGTTCTTATTATTCAGTTTGTTATTACTTGTAGGGTGTAATATGAAAACAGAGTAACAATGTTTGCATTTCCTGATGAATGGTGACGGGACAAAGGAGCAAATAGTGAAGGGAATAGACAAGAAATACGACATGCTGTGAACATCGAATTAAAAATGCCTTGCAAAACGCCAACATTTTAATAGAACTTCAAACAGATGAAGAACCATTATATAAACTGGAAGGATTTGATTAAGGAAGGTTTTATTTATACGATATGTATTATTTGAATGAAGAAGTGATTCCTACTTTAATCGAACTAATTGATTCTTGGAACAACCTTACTTCTTCCGTTAAATCAAGACAAAGCTTTGAATGGACACATAAATTGAAAATAAAAATAGCCCGATTAGCAACCACCCATAAACGGTTCTCTGTTTTTGACATTCTTGAATGCCTAAAGTGAACAAGAATAAACCTAAGAACAATATCATGAGGTAATTCAGTTGGAAATCACGGGTGATTAGTCCATAAGCAGCGAGAGAAATACCAATGATTGAGAAAATAATTTTCAAACAATTTAACATTACTTTCCACCCCCTTTTTTAGTTTATCATACAATGTAAGATAACTAGACGTTCGAGAGGCTTCTTATGTAATATTGTTTCCTTATGTTTTCAGCATTAGAGGCTAGGGTGAACCCTCTTTCCCATAGAAAAAGGCATGTGCTCGACCGTATATCGAACACATGCCTTTATTTCTTAAACTCGTAATGAGCCACGGAAGCCCCTTGCTGCGTAGTAGGATTCTGCTCCATTGTGATACATAAAGATCGTGTCATAGCGACGGTCGCAGAAGATAGCACCGCCGAGTTTTCGAATGTTGTCGGGTGTTTGTACCCAGCTCGATGTTTTTAAATCGAATTTGCCAAGCTCTTGTAGATGTCGATATTGCTCTTCTGTTAAAAGCTCAATGCCCATATCCTTGGCTACATCCATCGCCGTATTTTCTGGCTTGTGATTTTTTCTGGCTTCCCATGCTTCACGGTCGTAACATAAACTTCTGCGACCTTTAGGACTTTCCGCAGAACAATCATAAAAAATGAACTCGTCTGTATTTGCATCATAGCCAACTACATCTGGTTCACCGCCCGTTGCTTCCATTTCATGGAGCGACCCTAGTTTTTCCATATTAGTCTCTAGCTTAGCCTGTACATTAGCCCAGTCAAGCCCTTCATGACGAGACGTATTTTTCTCAAAACGAACTTGCAAAGTATGGATTAGTTCCTCGCGTTGCTCTTGTGATAATTCCTTCGTTGTCATCTTTGTCTTCCCCCTCGCTTATTTAAATGACAAGCCTTCTTCTTCCAATGAAGATTTCATAATGGGTAAGGAGGCTGGTCCAATACCATGTATTTTTAATATGTCCTTTTCCGTATACGTAGATAGCTTTTCCAACGTATCAATGCCTTCATGTACTAAAGCGTTTCTTGCAGGTGCACTAAGTTTTGAAAGGAAGCCACTAGTTGGTTTATTTTCTTGATCACATGTAGGGCAACTTGGACAATCCGTGCTTTTGTAAAAGGTATGTCCTTTTTCACAAACTTTTAACTTTTTTTCTGCAGCCAAATTAAGTCCTCCCATCAAATCCCGCATCTAATTCTAACATACTTTACAACTCTAACTCGATTGTCAATACTATGTTTAACATTTTCTAATTGCATACTCAGTTTCGACACCATTTTAAATAAAAATGTAATATCTTTAGTAAAATTGAATAGCATTGGCTTTGAAAACAGAATAGAGGGATTCAAAAAAAGGCACTATTTCGCATAAGAATAGTGCTTTTACTGTATTACTGCCTCTTTTCAACAAACAACAAAATGAGTGTTGCCAATGGACCTAATACAAGAGAAAGTAAAAACCAATTTAACCCCGATCTATTCTTCCCTTGTGCAAGCCCAGCATTTATCAACGCCAATGTGCCCTAACCTGCGAAATATTGGTTATCCATCTTCTGTCCTCCTGTTTCATTTAACTATGCTACATCTCTTCACAAATTTAATCATAACATATCCAAATAACATGCTTCCTGAAAGGTGTCTCAACAAATAAAGGGTTTTTCCTCTATTTATGTTTTATATTGTCATGTGAATCTCTGGCGAATCAAAAGAAAAAAAGCAATCATAGGGTAAATACCATTTCCCCTTTCTGCATCGATACATATTATATGTTGTAGAAAGGGGGGATTTTCAGTGGGATACAGTGGAAACGTAGGTAATATTAACAACAGCTGCTATTATGGCGGCGACTCTGGCGGTGGCGGCTATTACGGATCAACATTCGTATTAATCGTCGTGTTATTCATTTTATTAGTTATCGTTGGCGCTTCTTTCATGTATTAATCATCCCAACTAGCACCTAGAACACCCTTTTACACGCTGCTAAAGCCGTGTGAAGTCATTTTAACCATTTTATAAGGGTCGCTTTACCAGCCTAGTGACCCTTTTATATTTCAGACAGACGTGCGATAATGAAGAAGAATTAGCTTTGTAACAATATCCCACCTAACTGAAATGGCAAATTGAGGTGAACCCTACATGTTGAGAGTAATAAAAGCATTACTAGGAATCGCATTGATTATGGTTGGTCCTATGTTGATTGCCATTACGGTTGACGATACGGTATGGCTCAAAAATATATTATTAAGAATCATTGGTGTCCTGTCCATTTTACAGGGCGTTCATTTATTACATAGACAATTTCATCCGCATGCATACAAAAGAAAACCCAGGAACTCAAAATAAAGAGCACTTGGGTATGCTTGATGATTTAGAAAAAATTATTCCTTCTCAAAATATTTTAGATCTAATTGAATAAGAGTTGTATTCATATCATAAAAATTTCCCGACTTAAATTTTTCCTCATGAGTAAATCCTTTTTGATTTTGAATAAATGCTAACCACTCCTTTTCTAACTCACCGCTATTCTTTCCGTAAACTTCCTCTACTTTTTTTGCTAAATCTTTCTCATTGTAGATCTGTTCAAACTTTTCTAGTCCGTAGGTATCAATTAAATATTTTGTAAATGAAGCCGCATGTGTGTAGCTCAGCTCCATAAGGATTTGATTCTCTTTTATATTTGAAAGTTTTGGGCGAAAATAGGCATCATCTTGATTTGGATCAATTAACTTACTAATAGGAATTAACTTGTCTGAATCCATATAATGCTTCATGTATTTTTCAAAATATAATTTATTTTTTCCATATTGATCCTCCATATAACTCGCAAAACCCTCTTGCGTAAAATAGCCATGGTCAGATCCAAAATTATTGCCATAACCAAGTAAAGAATGTGTCATTTCATGGACAAGTGGATATATATCTTCTTTAACGCCAGTTAACTCGATTTTTGATGCTACGCCCCATGATTGACCGTCAAATAGTTATCTTGTCAGATGGCACATAGGAAGTATGTATGGATTGCTGAATGTTATCATACGCCGTAAGGATTTCATCTTTTAAGATAGCTACTTTTTCTTTTGGAACGTTGATATCATTCTTAATCTCAAAAGTTATTTTACCATCCTTTGTCACCACAATATTTTCATCGTTTTTTTCTTGTATTTGCTCTTTAGGTTGAACGGTTTCCGCTGTACAGGCTGTTAATAGCAAAGTACATAGAAGGATTGTGCCATGTTTACCTCCTAAAAAGTATTTTCCAGTTTATACGAGACTTAAAATCCAAAAGTTTCATTTTAAAAAGAAAAATAAGGAAAATTAGACAAAATTATTTATACTATTATTAGACAAGGCAAAAAGGAGGACTCCATGAGCAAAAGTAAATGTATCCATTACAACCCACGCTATGGCTGGGATTTAAATGATGATGCACATTTGGAAATGTGGTTATTCGCCAAAGCACAACGTAGACAAGTAACTATTCTCAGCTATGGATGTGACTTAGATCATCACACCATTAAAAAAATTGTTCGGCATTACCTCACTACGGAAAAACCTGACGCAGCAGAAGACACACTAGAAATAAGATATGATACATATGATGCTAATTCAAATCTTCATACAGAGAATCAATACTATTTTGAAACCTATTTCATCAGTGAAAACACATTAGCTGCTTTTGTCCAAGCGCTACATCGATTGCCTGGTACACATATTCGCTGTGAATTTAATGTGCGGGGACATTTTGAAGTGAACCTAAATGGTGTAGAATTTTCTACACGTGTATTAAAAGCTCTTGATTTTCCATCTATGTACAAGGAAGATTTAATCGGACGCTATCTTTTATTTATCGATACAGAATCACCTGACAATGAAATGATTCGTCACAAAATACACTTGCTCCCCAAAGAGTTGCAAAGTCTTTCTCTTCCTTTAGATAGCTCACTGCTACAGCGGGAACGTTTAGTAAAAGACTGGATAACAGCCATTCTTCGATACGAAGTGTAAATTTTAGCTTACTCAGGATGATGGTCTATAAAACCAAGTAATCTTATCATATAAATAGTAGTGTTAAGCGAATTCGTTTAACATGGCACCTCCCGATTTGTTACTAAGGGGCACTTCTATCGAGTGTCCCTTCTATTTTTTTGCTATTGCACACTTCAACGACATCCATTACGATAGAATTTATTCGTCATTATGGGATGTGGATTTATGTTAGAATTTATTATCAATTTCTTATCAAATACCTATGTCGGTCAACCAACTTTACATACAAGAAAAATTGATCAAAATATAGCAAGGCTACAGCACTGCGATTGGTTTCACGACATTTACCATCATGATCAATACCGCAGCCTATTTTTTGCGAATCGACATGTCAGAAAATATCTTCAAAGTAATGTTCGGGTCAAGCGAATGATGAAGAATAAGCAAGCGCAAGAAAGGTTTCTCCAATTTTTACATAAGCAATCGAAGGGACGGGAACAAAAGAATTGTAAGCAATGAAAATCCCGAATTATGACAAAACACTCCATACCTTAAGTGTTTTGTCATAATTCGGGTGTTTTTTCTTAGCTAATGAGTGTCAAAATATCCTTTGGCTCCTGTAGCACGTAATCTGCATTCTTAAATCCAGTAGTGGTTTTGGCTCCCCAGAGGGCAAGGGCAAATTTGGATCCGGCTTGCTTTGCACATTGGAAATCATAGATAGAGTCGCCAATATAGATAGCCTCTTCTGGAGCTACCTGCAATGTGTCCAGACATTTTAAAAGGGGCTCTGGATGTGGTTTGTGCTTTTCCGTATCACTAGCACTAACAATATGTTGGAAATAATCACTTAACCCAAACGGATTAAACTCATCCACTACCTCTTGAGCTGTTTTAGAAGTCACAATGCCCATTTGTAGCGATGTTCTTGCTAACTGTTGGATGACCTCCTCTAGATTTTCAAAGACGGCCACCTCGTGTGAAAAATCAAGAACCGCCGCAGACCATTTCTGATGAACAGCCTCTATGTTGTCGACCTTGAGCCTCTGTAGGGCATCTTTCCCTGGGATACCTAAAGCAAATCGTAGTGCCTCAAATGAATACTCTTTTTGCGTTTCTTCCCGTAACGTTCTTTGCAATGACTGTAAAATCGCTTGCTCAGTATCCAAAATCGTCCCGTCTACATCAAAAATAATCGCTCTCAACATGAGTGTTCCTCCTAGTTAAAGCACGTTATTTACATACATGCATAATTGCTGATATAGTTCCTCTGCATAATCCTTCTGACCACGAATATATTTCTCTTTTAAATTATGGGTCTTCGGATTTTATAGTGGAATTATCTTTTTAAAGTTTAAAAATAATTAGTGTTCAAATCGGAATATCTGGTGGAATACTAAGTGTCATAAATGTATCAATTAAATACGAGAGATACGTGAGAAAGTTAAAATAGTCTAACGAACAAGAGCTAAGAAAATTTATGGCACAATACATGGAAAAAGTGTGTGACATACTGGAAAACAGACCTTATTGTTATGACTTATACTGTATCGAGGTATTCGAATTATTGTATTTGTACCTATGTAGCAGATAAATTAAAGGACAGTCATTAATATAAGATATAGGAATTGACAACAATACTATTACACTATACAATGTAATTGTGAAATTGGTAATAAAAAGTATTATCGTTTTACTTAAATAAAAGGGAGGAATTTAAAATGAATTCAGCAAAAACTGATGTTCTAAAAGTGGAAGGTTTGGATTGCCCTTCATGTGCAACAACAGTTGAAAAAGCTTTGAAAAAATTAAAGGGAATTCAAAGTACAGAGGCTAACTTTTTTGCGGAAAAATTAACTGTAACTTATGATGATTCCAGAGTAACTCTTGACGACATTGCTGATAAATTAAAAAAAGTAGGTCACCCTGTAGTTAAATAACTCCAGTTTTCCCACTTAATGTTATCCCTTTAGATAACTTTTGAGTGGGGTTTAGTATTTAATTTATCTTTTCCTATCAAATGAATAAAAACATATCAATTTTTTTGATTACATTTTAAAAATGGAACATAAATAAGGGGGAACACAGAAATGAATACAAGGTGGTATAAACACCCAAGGACAATACTGTTGATTATTGCCGCAACCGTCACAGCATTTACACTGATTGCAGAAATTGGATTCGGTCTACCTGAAATGTGGGCGATTATTTTATATAGTATTGCAATTGTTGTTGGAGGGATCTATCCAGCAAGAAGTGCATGGGTTGAATTAAGAAATGGAAGTCTCTCCATTAATACATTGCTTATTGCGGCAGTAATTGGAGCTATTTATCTAGGATTATGGGAAGAAGCTGCGATGCTTGTCGTTATTTTCTCTTTAGGTGAATTAATGGAATCATACGCATCAGATAAAGCCAGAAATGCAATTAGAGCATTAGTTGAATTAGCCCCTAGTGAAGCAACAGTCATTCGAAATGGTCGTCAAATGCGTATATTGACAGAACAAGTGGAAATCAGAGATATCGTTCTGGTACGTCCCGGAGAAAAAATACCAGTTGATGGTGTAGTCACTAAAGGTTCAACTACAGTTGATCAAGCTTCCATTACTGGAGAGTCAATACCTGTATCAAAACAATTAGGAGATGAGGTATTTGCTTCAACATTAAATGGACGTGGTGCATTGGAAATAGAAGTGACTAAACTTGCTCAAGATACAACCCTAGCCCAAATTATTAAATTAGTAGAGGGCGCACAAATGAAAAAAGGGAAAGGACAGCGGTTCAGTGAGAAATTTGGTGCCATTTACACGCCAGCCATGTTTGTATTAGCGATCATTGTGGCTATTGTACCTCCCCTTTTCTTTGGTCAACCTTTTGATGAATGGTTATATAGAGCTTTAGTGGTACTAGTCGTTTCTTGTTCTTGTGGATTAGTACTGTCTGTGCCAGTCGCAGTCGTTACTGGCATTGGAACGGCAGCTCGAAGTGGAGTAATGGTTAAAGGCGGTATTTATATAGAATCAGCTGGTAGTACTCAAGTTGTGGCATTTGATAAAACAGGAACCTTGACAGTTGGAAAGCCTTCGGTCACGGATCTTGTAACGGTATCAGACCTTTCAAATAAGCAATTATTGGATATTGCTGGTGCGCTTGAAAAACAATCCGAACATCCTTTAGCTGATGCGATTATGGAAGAAACATTAAACAAAAAGATTACAATTCCAGATGTAGAAGAATTCGATTCACTTACAGGTCGTGGGGCAAAAGGTAAGATTAACGGAAATAATTACTACATTGGAAATCCACGCTTGTTTAACGAATTAAAAGTAAACATAAATAAAGACCACGTCATGCAAATTGAAAAGCTGCAAGGACAAGGGAAAACTGTCATGCTCTTAGGAACTGCCAATGAAGTACTTGGGATGATTGCAGTAGCTGATAGACCCAAAGAAAATGCAAAACAAGCTATTCAAAGTTTGAAAGAAGCTGGTGTGAAAAAGGTTGTTATGCTAACAGGTGATAATAGACTAACAGGTGAAGCAATTGGTAAAGAACTTGGCGTTGATGAAGTAAGAGCAGAACTCCTTCCAGAAGATAAGATTAACGCAGTGAAAGAATTGCAAAAACAGTATGGGCAGGTAGCGATGGTAGGAGATGGTGTAAATGATGCACCAGCACTGGCTCAGGCTGATGTAGGTATTGCAATGGGAGTTCAAGGAACAGACGTTGCACTAGAGACAGCAGATATTGCTTTAATGCAGGATAATTTAGATCAACTAGTATATACACTAAAATTAAGTAAAAAGACAGTTTCTAAAATATACCAAAATATTGCTATTTCGTTAGCGATAGTTGCGTTCCTTGTTGTGACTGCCTTGATCGGAGTCATGCCTCTTACATTAGGTTTAATTATAAATGAAGGTAGTGCATTACTTATTATTATCAACGGAATGTTCCTACGCAGGCATAAATGGAAAAAAGAAGGAATAAGGGTTGAAAACAATCAAAGTAATATTCCATTGGCTGATGCGGAATAATCTAAAAAAATATAATTTGACACACAAACTATTACACTATATAATGTAATAGTGAAGTGGAGGAGGAAATAATGGAAGAAAATTGTTGTACACCTAAACCTCAGCTAACGGATCGTCCTTTGTTGGATATAGATTATGCGGAGGGATTGAGCGAAACGTTTAAAATCCTTTCAAACGGCACGAGGCTTCGGATATTACACGCAGTGATTCGAACACCAAACATATCCGTTACTGAGTTGGCTGAACAACTCGAAATGAAACCTCAAGCCATCTCTAACCAACTTCAACGATTAGATGATAAGGGCATTGTTCGTTCGTCTCGTGAGGGAAATTTTATTCGGTATCGAGTTGTTGATCCTTGTGTAACCAGCCTTTTACACGAAGGATGGTGCCTAACAGAAGATTTACCAAAATAGGAGGAGATTCAAAGTGGAAAAATGTGCACGCTCTAACTGTAATTGTCTTATTGGTGAGAACAAAGTAGAGGTTGATGGAAAAGTTTATTGTAATCAAGAATGTGCAGATCATTGTACTGATGAAGTTTGCGAGTGCAAAGATTGTAGCTGTGCAACTGCATAATTGAATAATAATGAAGGTTATCCTGTGCAACTATAGGATAACCTTTTTTGTACATAGGCTATCCAACGATAGGGTGCATTATTTAATGCAAACTCTACAAAAGGAATTTTCCAAACTATTTTCCTATCACCTATTGTATATGCTTTAAGGGATTTTCTAAGTGCATTTGTGGTCACAAAAAATATTTAACAATTTTAATTTTGATATCAAATCTATACTTGAAAAACACGGAGTAGTAAAGGATGAACAATATGTTAGACCTATTATTCCTACCAGACCTTAAAACAATAGAACCACCACAAGAAAATGAAACCGACATGATGTTTAAAGTGGAAGCAATCAAACCACCTGAACGTTGTCCTAAATGCGGTTTTGACAAACTGTACAAGCATAGTTCACGAAAACAATTAATCATGGACTTGCCTATTCATTTAAAGCGAGTAGGCTTACAAGTAAACCGTAGACGTTATAAATGTCGTGAGTGTGGTTCCACATTTTGGGAACGCCTTATATCCATTGACGAAAAGCGTAGTATGACTAAAAGATTGTTGGAGTCCATTGAAGAACAGTCCATGTCTAAAACTTTTGTGGAAGTAGCAGAAAACGTTGGTGTAGACGAGAAAACCGTTAGGAACATCTTTAAAAACTATGTGGCATTAAAAGAACTTGAATACCAGTTTGAAACTCCTAAATGGCTCGGTATTGACGAAATACACATTATCAAGAAACCTCGTCTTGTATTGACCAATGTGGAACGTAGAACTATATATGACATAAAACCCAATCGTAACAAAGATACGGTCATTCAACGCCTTTCTGAGATTACAGACAATACTTATATCGAATACGTCACAATGGATATGTGGAAGCCCTACAAAGACGCAGTTAATACAGTTATGCCACACGCAAAAGTAGTTGTAGATAAGTTTCATGTAGTCCGTATGGCTAATCAAGCCTTAGACAGTGTTAGGAAGTCTCTTAAAGCCAATATGACAGCCAAAGAAAGGCGTACCCTTATGCGTGAGAGGTATATCCTTCTTAAACGAAAGCATGACCTGAATGAACGAGACTCATTCCTTTTGGATACTTGGTTAAGTAATTTACCTGAACTAAAAGAAGCCTATGAACTTAAAGAAGAGTTCTACTGGATATGGGATACAGATGACCTTGACCAAGGCAGAGAACGTTACAGGTATTGGAGACAACGTTGTTTATCCAGTAACTCTAAAAACGCCTATAAAGACCTCGTAAGAGCCGTAGAAAACTGGCAAGATGAAATCTTCAACTACTTCGATAAAAGGCTCACTAACGCTTATACAGAGTCTATAAATAGCATCATTAGGCAAGTAGAACGAATGGGTAGAGGTTACTCATTTGAAGCCTTACGAGCCAAAATACTTTTTAATGAGAAGCTCCATAAGAAACGGAAGCCTCGATTTAATTCAAGTGCTTTCAGCAAAGCTATGTTATACGATAGTTTCAATTCGTATCAAATAACAGACCGTGACAAAACAGGCAACTATGGTGTAGATTTTTCCACACTTATTAAGAAATTGGAGAAGGGTAACTTATAGACCCTTTTCCACCATAAAATCCGAAGACCCTAAATTATAAAAACAAATTTCAAGATATTCCTTATCATGATGCTGTTGAAACGGTTTCCTATCCTTTACTGGTCCCAAGCCATCAAAGTAACGATTCATTTTTTCATATGTTCTAATTTGATAACCGCGCTTCTTCATTTCTTCCATGACTTTTTCGCTATACACATACAGGTCCTCTTTAGGGTATTCGTAGACATAATTAATCAAAATATGCTGGTCTTCTTTAGCAAATATGCTATTTAGCTCTCTCCACTGTGAAAGTAGCTGCCCTTTCGGTAAATACTCAATTAAATCTACATGCCATAACCTCATTTGCCTCTCCTCTTCCCATTAATCAATCCTATCAATATGTTTTTATTATGAATATTACATTAGCTAGGTCAAGGAATTGGATTCAAATGGCGAGTCGAACTATGTGCATTTATTAACTCCCATACCTTCTTCCTTAAAAAGGAAAACTAAATATAGCATGTTCATACTAGATTTGCATAATTCTTATATTAAAAAGTTATTCCCCCCATTCAAAATGTTCTTTTATTTTTCCCCGATTTTTCGTTACCACGCTTAAAATTACCCGTAATTTTAGCTAACAATAACTGGATTTCCTTTGTCTGACCCTCCACTTTATGAATTTTTGCTAGAAGATGCTCAGCCTCGTTCTCCTTCACGATTTTAATTTGTTTACCTTTATAATAAATAACAATTGTCCCTTTTTTTGTGATTTGATAAGTAAATGGTTCTTCGTTCAGCCTATTTCGTTTATCTATCCCGCTCACAACTCCACCCCGATTTCTTTCATTCAACGAAACTCTACGTTGATTTAAATTAAACCTTTAACACAACTCCTTTTGGTTTACTATCAAATAGCAGCAACTGAGCAATCTTTATTAATAGATAAGTTCCTCTCTGCTTGTTTTTGCCAGTAAACTCTTCACCATTTCCCAGTGCCAATATGTTATTATTTACATATATTACACAATTACGAGATTTTAAGGAAACTAAAGTTTATTTCTATTTAGGAACACTTCCAGCAAGCAGTCTCTCCACCATGATGGCTAACCAATACTTCATGAGTGGGATCACTCTTACTATTCATTTTTTCACATCCGTCACACTTGTTTTCTTTATCCATTTATTTAAAATGGATGATTGGTATTGGGATGATGATCATTGTCTTTTTTAAAAGAGCATCCCTACTATCTATGGATAAGATGGACAGGTAATATTTTATTTAGCGTAGACATTGTATGGATTCCATTTACTAAAGAAACGGATAAAAACATGAAAATACTTAGCAGGTCTTATCCCCCTTCAAGTAAACCTTCATCAAGCAGAAGTGAACCTTCTGCTTTTTTGCTACAAATACTCCTACTATTCCATGATTACTATTATAATAATGTGATAAAATCAGATAAAAAAAAGAAGGTCTTTGTATGTTAGAAAAATTAAATAGATTTCTCCAAAAATACATAGCGCTCCTGACACCATTAAGTTTAATTGTAGGTGTGTTCTTAGAAAGTGTTGGACATCATTTATTATTCCTTGTGTCATGGCTATTTGCATTCATGACATTCTCAGGAAGCTTATCCATGAAATTTAAAGATGTAAAGATTTTTACCAAGCATCCTGCACTCATTTTATTCTCCATCATTTTTCTTCATCTCTTGATGCCTTTATGGGCTTATTTTTTATCCACCGTTATTTTCGATGACCATTTGTTGACGGTTGGCTTTGTCTTAGCTGTCGCCCTCCCAACAGGTGTAACCAGTGTGATTTGGATTAATATTTGTAGAGGCAATTTACCGTTAGGCTTATCGATTATTTTAATTGATACGTTACTCGCTCCATTCATTCTTCCCTTCATACTCTATATCGTGTCGGGTGAAAAAATTGAATTGGATGTAGCGTCACTGATTGTGAATTTATTGCTGATGATTGTGTTACCTACGATTTTAGGCATATTGGTGAATGAGCTTTCCAAGGGCGAAATACCTAAAAAGTATGGCAAGAAGCTGGCTCCTTTTTCAAAGCTATGTTTATTTGCGGTCATCATGATTAACAGTAGTGCCATCTCACCCTATTTAAAAAATATAAACTTACAACTATTTTTCGTCATACTTTTAGTGTTCTTGCTTGCTGTGTCAGGCTATGCTTTTGCTTATCTAATTGGTCGGACGCTTTTAAAAGACGCTCCTCAAATGGCGACCTTTGTCTTTACGGGCGGTATGAGAAATATAGCTGTCGGGGTCATTGTTGCCACAACATACTTTCCAGGTAAAGTCGCTATGCCTGTTGTGTTCGGTATGCTCTTTCAACAGGTGCTAGCTTCTGTTTTTAGTAAGTTGGTGACAAAAAGCTCCGTTGTATAGACGGTGTTTTTATTTTAGATTTACATTTATACTAAATAGGAAAATCTTTTTATTTTACATTTGAAGGGTGTGCTGATATGTCATTCCATTTCCAAATTACATCACCAAAAATACCTACTAATCTCAAAAAGACAAATTTTCAGGATATTTTTTATGATGAAGAACCGTATTTAACAAATGGCATGATTGCTGATACGGTCATTGATCACGAAGAAGTTGAACGATTCATTGTATCTAAAGTTATGTTTAAAAATGTCACATTCATCAATTGTACCTTTAAAAAAATTGATCTAACGGATGTCATTTTTGAAAACTGTGATTTGTCTAACTCAAACTTAAGTGAAGGCATCATTCATAGAGTGGCTTTTAAAAACTGTAAATTATTAGGGTTGAATTTTACTGAAGCTAATCTTGGCAATGTTTCATTTGAAAATTGTATTGCAAACTTATGCAATTTCCCTGAAGTGCGTTTCAAACAAGTATTATTTGATAACACCTCCCTACAGGGTGCAAATTATTATGATTGTTTACTAAATAAAGTAGCGTTTCATGAAAGTGATTTAAATGATGTTGATTTTTCTCAAACTTCCTTAAAAGGGATAGACATCAGTACATGTAAATTTAAAAGACTGCAAGTAACTCCTGAAAGTTTAAATGGCTGTGAAGTATCTTCTGAACAAGCGATTGGCTTTGCTTCATTACTAGGATTGAAGGTTAAATACTAGTTTGAGGGCTTAAAAGTTTAAGAAAAAAATAAAGCGCTTATCCTTTTTTATGGATAGCGCTCATTTTTGCAATTTGTAAAGCTTCTATTTTATCGTCTTTTAGCATTCTTTCCTTCCCTTTACAGGCTATCCGCCTAATTTGCGGGGCTATCCCCCACTTTGAGCGTTCTATCCGTTACTTTTTTAGTTTTATCCTGCACTTTTAGAAGTCTTTCCTTCTATTTGAGGGCTATCCTCACTTTGAGCGTTCTATCCGCTACTTTTTTAATTCTATCCTGCACTTTCGGAATTCTATCCTTCTATTTAGGGCTATCCTCCACTTTGAACGTTTTATCCGCTATTTTTTTAGTTCTATCCTGCACTTTTAGAATTCTTTCCTGCTATTTGAGGGCCATCCTCTAAAGTGTTCATTCATTCAATTCACCTGCTATCCTTATTAATTAGGCGACCAATCGGAAAGAAACCGACTGCTAAGCCTTCTGCTGTCGTGGTTACTTCTCCTTCGATTGTCTTTATTTAAAAGCTAAAATCGTAAATTCCCATGGGATATTTTCATTTTTCCAACCACGATGCTCATCAAATTTCTTTAATTTGAAACCCGATGTGATGACAGCATTTATTATCTCACTAAGTGTATAAAATCGTATAGATACATCAGGAAAGTCCTGTTGTTCATGCTCATCAAAGAAATGCTTATACGCTACGTCTCCATTTTGTAATTCTTGGTCAAAATAACCTTGTTGGATTTGATATTGGCATTCAGCGTTAGGCCCTTTAACTATACATCTTCTTAAAGGATGAAAATCACTGAGAATCATTTCCCCACCATCTTTTAGTAAAGAAAACAGAATCAACATAAATTTATCAATATCATTAAAATAGTGCAATATGCCACCTTCCAAATAGATCATATCAAAATGACATCGATACTTTGTTAAGTCAATTTCATCAATATCAGTGACAATATAATGAATAGAGGTATTTGCATGCTCTGCTAATTCCAAGGCATATTTTTGGTTTTCTGTTGAAATATCAAATACGGTTACTTCAGCACCTAATAATGCTAATGGTACTGCTTTTCTGCCATTTGAACCGCAAATATTGGCAATCTTCTTTCCTTCAATATGTTCAAAGTATTGTTTGTGCTTTTTCAGACATGCGCTAGGGTTTTCTAATATATGAATAGCCAAATCCTTTGGAGTGCCGTTACTTTTATGCCAAAATTCATATGCTCGATATTCCCACGCCTTTTTATTTTTTATGCTTTGTTCATTCATCTTCAGTAAGATTCCTCCTAAGTAGAGCGCTGATAAGTTTTTAATATTCGATGATCCTACACCTACATTTATCCATGCTACAGGATGACGTCTGATTATAGAAGAAGCGACAACATTTCCCCTCGAAATGAATGACACAGTTAAAAATATCTAATTTTAGAGGGCGTATAATTTTAATAGCTCATGGATTGATAAACGAGTAGTAGCGTCCACTTTAACAAAATACGGTGATTGCCACTTTTTAGTTGCGATTGCCTGTTTGCTGGTGGGCGTATCCCAACTTGGGTAAACTCTAATAGCCATTTTCCCCTTTGTATTAGCCGTTTTAAGGATGTTTTGTTGTAAAAGAACTTCTTTTGGAAATACAAATTGGCCAAAATCACCATTAGTATGAAAAGTGTTTATTACCAGTAAATCAGTGGCGTTCTCATATGAAAATGCTTGGTTTTTATTAGCAGCATCCTTTTCCCAAAAGGAAACAAACTGTCCTACCTTGGTAGGCGTTATTTTTGCGACTCTAAATCTAACAGATTTCGAATCCAACTGAAAAATCCCAGCCCCGTAATAAGCATTTTGAGTTTCCTCTTGGATGTTTTTTATAGTCAAATGATGAGGTTCATAAAGTAATTCATTTACATATGTTAACGCTTTATTAAATTCATTCATAGTTTTACTCCCTATCTTATACGACGAATACCAGTATATCATCTGCGGACTTGTTACTGTAATAGCTTTAAACCATTAGTCTCTTCATTTTGATTTACTAACCAAAGCTGTATATAAAAGGATATGACATAATTAATTCATTTCTTCTGTTAAAAATCTTTCTCCAAAAGTTGTCATTATGACTTTAGATAGATCGACAGAGTAAACTCTTTCATCGTTATATGTATCATCATCGTCAAACCAATAAATTGTAACATCAGCAATATATGCTCTATCATGCATATACTCAATAAGATCTGCCCACATGTCTATATTAAAATTGTAATCTGTATGAACAGGTATATTGCCATTTTTGAGTTCATTTAAGATTTTAAGTATTATTTCTTTGTTTTCCATTAACAGCATCACCTTCCGAAATCCCCAAAGCCGTGTGGTACGATTATTGCTTTATGATTGTTAATCAGGATAAACGCTCATCGCTTTCTGCTCAAAGAAAAATTAGTTTTTGATTTTCATATCCCCATGTGATAGATATAATAATTGCCCTCAGACAGTTGTTTAGATATTGAACTCATTTTTTCAAATTTGGCTATCGCATAGTCTCTATCGAAACGCAGTAATTCATCCTCAGAGTAATCATGGTAATAAATCATTTTGAGGATTTCTTCTGGACCATTTTTTAATAAATCACACCAAGCAGTGAAAATCGAAATAAGGGAAGTTGCCGAATGTTCATCAAATAGGGTGACACCAATGTTATTAAAGCCTATGTGTTGAGGCATTCCAGGCAAGCTTGGGTTCCTGCATGGAATCCATGTAAGCGAATCAAAAATATAATCAACGATGTTGTCTTCAAGTCCAATGTATGCAACAATTAAATCTTTGTATTGCTCTATGTCTCTCCAAAAATATTCAAAAAACTCTTCATCTTGTGTTTCAGTCTTTTTTATTAAATAAAAATCATGCATAAATACCCTCCATATAAATTAAAATCACTCAATGGAATTAATAACCATTTTATCATATCATGTTCAGTCAATTTGTATTAAATATTTTTCTTCGCTAAAGTAGTTTGCTTCGTTATTTGAATGAAATATAGCCCCCCAAACCATCGTTTGATAGCCTATGTTAAAAATTATGGTCTCCTTGTGAAATCACTATTACTTAAGATTTTTAAAATGTAGTTTGATTGATTTACATTGATTCAAAATGATGCGAATGTGCTACTAAGGGTTGAAGGTTCTTTAGGAAAACTGGACTTTTCGCAAAATCGGCTTACAGGGACAGAGCCTTACTACATTTTATTGAAGTAAGGCTCCTTAAAGTTGTTTAAAAAATTCCTTTTGCACACTTGACTTTCCCCTGCACAGGAAACTGTATACTTACATTAAGTTATTAGATTGGAGATGATATTGTGTTTAAAATCAGTGAATTTTCTAGGCTAAGCAAAGTATCCTTAAAAACATTGCGCTATTATGATCAGATTGGCCTTTTAAAGCCGAGAAAGGTGGACGATGACACTGGCTACCGATACTATTCAGCAGACCAGTTACTTGAGCTCAATCGAATCTTTCTCTATAAGGAATTGGGGTTCACCTTGCCACAGATTATACGTTTGCTCCACGAAGATATTTCGTTGAAGGATATTCAAGGGATGTTTAAGCTGAAAAAAAGTGAAATCCAACTGGTTATCGATACGGAACAAGCCAAGCTCGCACGGATTGAAGAGCGTATGCAGCTTTTAGAACGAGAGGGACAAGTGGAATCAGATCAAGAAATCCGAATCAAGGCAGAAGGTGTTCAGCAGTTCCTTTCATTGAAAGCACGTGGGAGAGAAGAAGATATTCCAGACCTGTTTCGTACATTTAATCAATTATTAAAAAAGGAAATGCGCCATTTGGCTCAAAGTCCCCAGGTCGTTTTATGGAAAGAAATAGAGGAAAAAGAAGATGAGTTTGAATTTGAAGTCGGTTATTTTTTAACCAAGGAGCTTCCATCATTCCCTGATACATTTCAACTACGGACGCTTCCTCCAGAGCCGATGATGGCCACAATGACCTTTCGTTCGGATTCTAACTTTGCCTGTACGGCCTGTGTTGATTTAGCTAACTGGATTGTGAAAAATAACTATCAGATCAAGGAAAACGAACCAGGTAGAGAAATATATTTACCATTATCTACAACACAAAACGTCCAATTAATGGAAATACAAATACCTATTACAAATAGATAGCTGAAAGAAGAGTGAATTGAGTTGAAAAATAATCTAATTATCTATGTTCTATCGCTTGTTGTTTTTCTAATCGGAACCGTTGAGTACATTATTACAGGCGTTATTGAAATGATTGCAGTAGACTTTGGAGTAACAATTTCAGAAGCTGGGTTATTAGTGACATTATTTGCCCTAGCCGCAGCCATTTTCGCTCCAATTCTCATTGCGCTCACCATAAATATGGATCGCAAAAAGTTGCTTATGGCTACCGTTAGTGTGTTTATTGTTAGCAACGGGCTAATGTTTATAAGCTCTACGTTTGAATTCGCACTATGGATACGAATTATTCAAGGAGTTAGCGGAGGAATCGCTACAGTGGTAGCCATGGCAGTAGCTACTCGACTAGTTGAAAAAGAACGAAGAGGCCGTGCTATCGGCATAATTTTGATGGGCCTAAGCAGTTCGCTTGTGCTGGGTGTTCCAATTGGCACATTTTTTTAGCGAAATGTTTGGATGGAGAGTTTTATTTATGTTGATCGGTTTATTAACCATTCTTCCATTGCTTATCCTCTATAAAAAAGTTCCAGTAATCAAGGAAGAAGAAGCCGTTACCCTCCGGTCGCAGCTTTCCATTTTAAAAGATTCAAAAATTCTAACTGCACTGGCTATTACTTTATTTTATGTAGGTGGCTACGCTACCCTATTTACTTATATAACGCCTTTCTTGCAAGCCACATCCACTCTTTCTATAACCGAAATTAGCGGCATTCTATTTCTGGCTGGAATCTGTAGCTTCCTTGGATCAAGAATGGGTGGGCAATTGGCTGATGCAAAGGGTTCGCATTTCACCATTTATTTTGGCTTGCTGCTACAAGCAACAACGCTCCTCTTATTTGCATTAGCTGGTATCAATCTCTTTGTATTGATCTTAGTTTTAATGATTTTTATGGTAGCAACATGGAGTATTTCCCCAGCCCAGCAGCTCCTTCTTGTCACGCTAGTACCTCGAAATCCAGACATAGCCCTAAGCATAAATACCTCCTTTATCCAATTCGGTTTTGCGCTAGGGTCTGCATTAGGTGGATTTGTCATCGGCCATACCTCTGTCCTAAACTTGAATTCGGTAGGTTTTGGCATTGTAAGCATGGCTTTATTCCTTGCTATCTTGCTATTCAAAAAAATGAATAGTAGGACTGAAACTCCTTTTATGACTAAAGTAAAATATTAAATGTTTTTATCCTACCTTTATATTGAAAATCGGCATATTCAATATAAAGGTAGTTTTTCTAATCCATTCACACTTTCAGCTCTTTGCAATGCCTTCCTTTGTATCAACATCCTCATGCCCAACGAATAGGAAGTAAATCACCTATCGTCAAGATCTTATTCTCTCCTATCATTACTTCGCATTGATAGTCATCATCATGAATTTGACAAATAAACTCTCTACATCTTCCGCACGATGGTATGATTGTTCCATCCTTGTAAACTGCAATGATTCCTTTTATTTTACATTCACCATCCGTAATCATCGCTGCTATCGCTTCGTGTTCTGCACAAAATCCCATAGAGCAAGGCATATCGAAACACACCCCTTTATACCTTACCATTTTCGCATAAAATGGCAGCAGCAACAGAACCTGCATAAGATTTTTTGAAATTTGTTTTGGATTTAAAGCACCTTTTGCTATAGTATATAATTCTTCAAATTCCATCATTTCCATCCCCTTATTAAACTAATTTTTTCTGTTTAATTAGATGATCTAGCTTACTGTTAATTTATCTGACTCCATCATATACTTAAGTAACGAAAAGGAGGCTAAAAAATGAAACATCAACCTTTGCACCCATGGCAAAAAGAACATCATAAACGAGTAAAAGATTTCCATAAAAATCATTCGTTAGCAATAGAAAATGGCGAGAATGGCAATGGGTTGTTAGCTAAGTGGGAAAGATTTTTCTACAATAAGGGAAAAACTCTTTTTAAAGCTGCCAAATAATTAGCTGTTCTTTTGGACAGCTCTTTTTTTGATTTTAAATCTCTTTTTTGCATAATCGCCTTAAAGTGTTCAGTAAAGAATTCTTGACCCTAACGATTACGCCTAATTCTTCTAATGCTTCTCTCCTTGCAGTATCTTCAGGTTTTTCATTATTCTCCATTCCACCGCCTGGAAAAACATAATAAACGGTACCATCTCTTTCCCTTCTAATAAGTGCAACCATTTTATTTTCAATTATTACAACCGAACTTCTATCTCTCATGCTTATAACCTTCTTTCAAATTTCCTAACAATTAATTGTCCTATTAATTCCTTTTTATTTACTGTAATCCTCAGATTGTGCAGTAAATGCATCATTCCATATTTTCATATATTACCCAATTATATTGTCCTTATATAGGTAATTACCTATATATCAGGAGTTGTTATGCAATGAAAACAATGTCTACACTTGGATGGATCATATTTATTTTTGGCATTACTTTGCTTATAAGCGGAGTGGGAAGATTATCTGGTTTCTTTGAATATGATTCAGTTATTCCAAATAAATTTGTTGCACTAATATACATTTCTATGGGCTTTTTTGTCATGTTCATTTCTTTCTTTGTGAAACCCAAAAAAGAAAAAGTTTCATAGTTTTACCAATCAATATCTTTCAAGCATGTTCCTTATATTGTGCAGCAATCAAACAGAACCATATTTTTAAATATTCCCTAATAATGTTATCATTTTGTAAGTTATTAACCTAAATATCCGGAGTTGTTATGCAATGAAAACACATTCTAAAATTGGACATATCATATTTGTTTTAGGCATCTTATCGCTTTCAATCGGATCAGCGAGATTAACTGGTGCCCTAGAATACAATAGATTTATTTCAAATAAATCTATTGCAGTACTATTCATTGCCATGGGGGTTTCTGTTATGTTCATTTCATTCTTTGTAAAACCTCAAAAAGATAAATAACTTTACATAACATTATCTTTCCAATATTCAATAATAATGGTTTTACACCCTTAGTCATGTTAACCTTAAAGTGTGATGTGATTTACATAAATTGGAGGTGTACAAATGGTTGTTAATTTACGTTTCTATATACAAGTGGTTTCAACCATTTTCATTATGATCTTTGTCTTCATGAATTTTTTAGGGCATTGGACCGCAGACAGATTCGTTCAAATTATATTTTTCTTTGGTATGGTATTCGCGGCTTTCAGTGTCGGTATGGAAACGGAGAAAAAGCTAAAAAATAGAAGCTGATTAGGCGAGCTAATCGGCTTTTTTATGTTCAATCTTTTTCAGCATAGCTCCTTTCAAAAACTCCATGTCAAATCATATATGGTAAAAATAGATAATTACTGGTATATTATAGGTTGTATTTATTTCATGAAAGGTGGTGCGTTGATGGATAAAACGCTGGAAGATTTACAAAGAGAAATGATCGTTGAAGTTAAAAAAGGATTCCCTATTTTACTTTCTGGTGCCGTTGTTTTTTTACTTTTCACCCTAATGCCCTTAGTTTTGCCAATAGAAGTTGTACGTTTAATTTGGATATTTGGCTTAGGAGCTATTTTTCCCATCGGCTTCTTCATTAGTAAAATTCTTGGTGTTAATTTAAACGCTACTGGTAACCCTTTAGGGACGTTAGGAGGAATCGTTGCCGCTCCTCAAGCTTTTTACATACCTGTATTTATCATTGTGTATATGAACATACCTGAATTCCTTCCCTTCACAATTGGTTTACTTGCAGGCGCTCATTTTCTACCTTACATATGGATTTATAAAAGTAAAGCTTATTTATTTGTGACTTTAGGCGTTTGTTTTTCTGCTCTGATTTTAGGTGGCTTCTTTGTCGATCAAGCTTACACACTTGTACCTTTAGCAATCTCTATCGTGTATGGAATGGGCGTTCTTTTGATTCTAAGAGAACTTAAAGTCAATCCGATTTAATCACCTTTCTCTAGGTGATTTTTTTGGACACTATCTATCGTTTAATTATTCCAGACCTCCTTCAACCTGAGAAATAAAGTATTCATTTTCTACCCCTTGTTTGTCCCTTTACAATAAACGTATTCATAAATGAAAGGATGGATGGATTTGCTGTTTCCATATCGGAATGATCTTAGAAAAACATTAATACCTTACCTAAACACACTTGATGAGGCATTTTGGTTTAAAAAGTCAGATTTTTATCCAAATAATATAGCATGGGTTATTTTGCATTTATCAAGTAGTGAAGACTATTGGGTGAATGAAATTGGACTTAAAAAACCTTGTATGTTAAACCTTCACGATGATTGTTCGCCGAAGGAAATACTAGATAGCTATATTGAAATTAGAAATTATACGGATAATATTCTACATACATTGGACAATTCGCAACTCAATCAATTAGTTGAAGTTCCTAAATTTTCCGATGGTTGGACACCACCCTCCGTACCTACACTTAACTGGTTGTTTCATCATGTATACTCGCATGAAGCTTACCATATTGGGCAAATCTCCGTTATCGCGCACCTTAATGGATTGCCAAAGCCATTATTTTAATAAAGGGAAAGCAAGGAAAAGAACAACTTCTTTAAATGGAGGAACAGTAATTTGAAAAAATTTCGTGGGAAAAAGCGTCCTTTTACTCCAGATATTCTTGAGCAAGTTGCTGATTTTGATAGATGGTCATACCCAGCTTCATATTTTTCAAAGCCCATTTTTACATAAATACGGTTCATTTTCTGTTGTAATGATTAACTGATTACAGGATACCTCTCCTCATTGGACGATCATATCCTCTAGGAGTAAATGAGCCTTGATAAGCTTTATGTACAACCACACTGTAAATGGCGGCATAAAATACTCCATCTGGCCAAGCCCACTGTTTTTCCATCCACCATAGTGAATACTTGATATGTACTTACATTGAAAACTTGTTTGATAATCTGTTCATCATGTTTCTTCCATCCAACAGATTGGTAAACCTCCTTTATTATTGGTAAATCCTTCTCTCCCATCGCGTATTGAAGTAATACCATTATCATCCACCTCCCCTAGGAAAACGATGGATAGTCTATTATACTTAATAAAAATGACTTGGGGATGGTGGGATTATTATGATGTTTGCTCCATTATTTGAACAGGACGTACCAGCAATCCTTCTTCCTTAACGGTAGAAGCGCTTTTTCTCCGTTAAGGGCATAGGTATCTATGAAAACGGAGGAAAAAACATGAGAAATAAAGGTATCGGCGCCATCTTTTTATCGCTTGCTGCAAGTATTTGGGGCGCCATGTATGTAGTAGTTAAAGTAGTGGTGGAGGTTGTGCCACCATTGGAGCTTGTTTGGATTCGTTATTTGATTGCGGTGATTGCACTCGGTATTATCGGCATCGTGATGAAGCAATCTTGGACAATCGCTAAAAAAGATTGGTTGATTATTTTTCTTGTTGGTCTCATCGGAAATACGATTTCGATTGTCACGCAAGAAATGGGGACAATGCTCTCCACTGCTCAAATGGGAGCGATGATTACTGCTACTACCCCTGCTTTTATGGTTGTCTTCGCTCGTTTTATTTTACAGGAAAACATTACGATTAAAAAATGCTTGTCCATCGTCCTCGCGACCATTGGCGTTGGGATCATTGTGGGCAACGCCCAAATCGATATTACACAGCAATTAGGTGGATTCTACTTACTAGTCGCTGCTTTAACGTGGGCATTCATGTCGGCATTAGTAAAAAAAGTGCCTAGCCATTACTCACAAATTGTCGTGACAACCTACTCATCTATAGTAGCTGTGATTTTGTTGACACCTTTTATCCTGCCAAGATTAAAGGATTTGGCGCTAACAACTATTTTGCAGCCAACGATTTCAGGGGGCTTGCTTTACTTAGGCATTGTTTCTACAGCGGGTGGCTTTTTATTGTGGAATAAAGGGCTTCAATTAATGAATGCGTCAAGTGGCGGCTTATTTTTTTCTTCCAGCCCATTGTTGGCACATTTTTAGGCTGGCTCTTATTAGGAGAGACGATAGGACTGTCCTTTTGGCTAGGCTCCCTGTTCATATTGAGTGGTGTTTTTATCGTCATTCGAGATGAATAAATGGACGTGCGTTTCTATTTTATATAGAGAAGCACTTTTTATGTTGACATCTGGACACTATCTTGGCTAGTCATGTTGACAATTGTAGGCTCATATATTGCAAAAGCCTAAAGGAGCTGATACTGTGATTACCTTTTTCGATAACTTAAAGGATCTCGCTTTGTTAGTCATATTAATTGCCAGTATGGTATATCGTCGACAGCTAAAATTAACGAAATGGCAAGGAACACTAACAATTGGTGAATGGACCATGTATATCATGCTTTCAATTGCTTTGCCTCTTTATGCGGTACTTTATATTGCTTTTATTTTGGGCACATAGCAAAATAAAACATGCTATTTTGGAGAGGATTTTATGTTTCAGACAATGGACCATTTTTTACATTCTTGGACATGTGAAGCTGCTGCTACACAAAAATTGCTTGATTAGCTGACGGTTGAATCGCTTCAGCAAACCATAACATCTTTGGTCGCATTGCTTGGAGGAGATTACGGCACATCGAGTCCTATTTTTATAAAACGTTCAAGTGATGATGAAGCAGTAATTGCATAAATTGATTTAGACTTAAACATTTCTATACAGGAAATAAAGAGTTATGCTATAATACATGAGAATACTCAAAGGGTATCAACCAATTCTGAACTGTAGCGATTAACTTCGCTGCAGGTTTTTTTATATGTTGATGAGCTGAAAAAAGAGAGCAATCATTTAAAAGAAAATGAAAGGGCTCTCTTGTTTTATGTTTCTTTATCTTTTTTCCCCCATTGATAGGGCTTATTTGACCAATTCCACATGAGAATCAACAGATAGATGAAGAACATTAGGCTAATCATCGTCATGACATTTTCTCCCCATGTAATCGATTCTTGTTTTCTCCATTGATTGATCGTTCTCACAATGAAATAAGCACAAGGATAGATAAAATAACTTATTTGGTCTCGTCTCAATCTTACACCTCTATTATCCGTCTTACTGGTCAATCATCATCACAAGCTTGTTCATCGTTTTCCAATTGCGCACCGTTGCAGGTATCTCCAGCTTGTGTAGCTGTTGACCCAGCTTGGCATTGCGGATGCTCTCGTAAAATAACAGATAAACGTCTCTGCCCTTGATGAGACAACGCTCTTTTTCACTTTCGTAGGCTAATAACTTCGCACCATTCACTTCAGTGGGTGCAACTGGTAGCATGGCGACATGGAGACTTTCCCCTGTAGCTGTGGTACTTGCCTCAGCCATATCTTGCTCTGAAAACGGACAATTATGGACGATTGATTGCAGTTCTTCGGCTGTTCTGATTATCACGATACTTGTGATATGGAAAACTGTTTGAATGGTTGCTTGTATTTGCTGTTGTAGGTATACCTCAGACTCACTTGATTCAAACAGGATATTGCCGCTTTGAATATATGTCCGAATGTTTTGTAATCCCAGCGGTATAAGCGCTTCTCTTAATTCAGCCATTTTCAATTTATTGTGTCCACCTACATTAATGCCTCTTAAAAATGCTATATATTTCGTCATGCCATTCCACCTTTCCTTTCCTCCTCTAGTATAGCAACCTCTAAGGAATAATAGGAAAAAACTGCACCCTTTTATTCCAGGTGCAGTTCACTGATTAGGCTAATTGGTGAATGTCCTCTATCAAGCGATCTACTTGTTCCTTTTTTGTGGCCCAGCTTGTGCAAAAGCGCACAACGGTATGGTTGTCATCAAAGGTTTCCCAAGTAGAGAAGGAATATTTCTCTGCCAAAGCCGTCAGCATGTCGTTTGGTAAAATCGGAAACTGCTGATTGGTTTTCGAATCATAGCGCAATGCAAAGCCTTTGTCGATAAACGCCTGTCGAATTAGCATCGCCATGTCTACAGCATGATGAGAAATAGCCATATAAAGGTCTTCTTCAAATAGGGTTTCAAACTGAATGCCTAATAAACGCCCCTTAGCAAGCAGCCCTCCTCTTTGCTTCATCATGTAGCGAAAATCCCTTTGATACGCAGGATTCACTATTACGACCGCTTCGCCAAATAATGCGCCCATTTTCGTGCCACCAATATAAAAAACATCACAAAGCTTCGCAATCTCTGCTAAGGATAAATCGCTATCTTGCGCTACAAGCCCGTATCCTAGTCGCGCCCCATCTAAAAATAGCGGTAAGCCACATTCTCGACAAACCTCACTTAAAGCCGTTAATTCCGCCTTGCTATACGTCGTGCCATTTTCTGTAGGATGAGATATGTACACTAAGCCCGGCTGCACCATATGCTCATGCGTGCTATCCTGCCAATGAGCATCATAGCATGCTTTCACCTGTGCCGCCGTTATTTTGCCATCCTCGCTCGGCAATGTCAGCACTTTATGACCAGTGGCTTCAATTGCACCTGTTTCATGCACCGCAATATGTCCCGTATGCGCGGCAATGACTCCCTGATGAGGACGCAAAATAGACGAGATAACAATTGTATTCGTTTGCGTACCGCCGACTAAAAAGTGAATATCTGCTTGTTCTGCTGCAATCGCTTTTTTAATATAAGCTCTAGCTGTTTCCGAATGCTTATCCATACCATAGCCAGGTGTTTGCTCCTCATTTGTCGTCACTAATCGTTGCAAAATCTGTGGATGTGCGCCTTCTGCATAATCATTTTCGAATCGTATCATATTGAGTCCCTCCAAAATTCTCTCTATCTATTACTCTATCTTACGCCATATTGCCCCATCTTCGCCATTTGTTTGTTCTTATGATAGGGTGATGCTTCTCATTGTGATGTCCCTTTGTTCGTCCCAAATGAATCGTCATTTTATCAGCATTCACCGATGATTCTGCACAATTAATAGAGATTGTAGAAACAAATGCTCCGAATATTGACTATTTACTGGCTCCTCTATCATTCATACCGCGTCCTGTGTAAACATCAAGTACTCCTTTAGTACTATCGCTCCGAGTGTCAATTTGGCTAACTAGATGATTGATGCAGAAACAAGACATTTAAGATAACCTTACATATGAATAAAACTGGAGACCAGTCTACTACCGGTTTCCAGCTTTTTCGTGGTGGATGCTTATGCTCCGATTTTGAGATGCTTCCTGACAATTCGGTTATTTTATAACACGCTTTTGGCTGCGTTTTCTTGTGATTTTGCCTTTGAGCGGAATTACAAGGAAATATAGCAAATTACCTAAACCATTCCTTCATTCCCCTGATGAGCCGCATGAGGAATCGCTAGTGGATGCGCTATAATCAGCACAATGATGGCTTTCCTGTGAGGAAATCTGTGCATCATTTGTTAGAAAATCGTTTGTTGGGTGACTATGGTGTGATTGCTCGCTCGATTTATTGTACGGTTGATTGAGCATACTGACTATACCGACGACAACGATGATCCCAATAAACAAGATAAATAAAGTCATTTATATCAACTCCTCTCAACCATTTTATATATTATACCATTTATTGTTATTGTTTACAGTATACTATGGATTGTTTCTGGATTTCTTTTATTGCTAATGTGTTTTGTAGAAAGGTGGCATTGGTCTAGTGGACGTGAAATGAAAGATAAAATAACACCACAATCACGATGATTGTGGTGTCAGTATTATGATTGCGATTTACGTGTTGCAGATTTTTTCGAGCGAGTACCTTCGTTCGAATTTTTCTTTTGCTCTTGTGTTAAAGCATTTTCTTCACGCACATCTAAATCATCTGGACTTAAATCTGTCGCTAATTCTGCCAACTCTGACTGACGTTTATATTGCTTGCCCTTCGACAAAATGATCACCTCCAAGTAGTCTTACATTGCCCTATTTGGTTTGATCTATTCCCAGTACAGTATGAAATGATTATTTCTAGCTAAACTAATTTCACTGTCTGCTGGTTCAAAAGATGGTCATACAGTTGCTCATATAATTTATGGTAGGTCGCAAGGCTATGCTGCTTGGTATAGTCAAAGTCCTTGTCAGAAACGAAATGATGTGCACAATTAAGAATCCATACGGTTTGCTCAAATTGACTATTCCTTTCATGTTCTTCAATGAGCATCGATAGAAGGTGTTCTTGGCGGTACATTTCTTTTATAGAATGTTGTTTTTTCATTGTAAAGATGTCAATTGTACGAGAAAGCGATGCCTAGTAGAATTCTTTTCATTGATAACTTTTAACACGCCAGAAAATCATATACAGTCCCCCTTTCCAATATAATCTATAACATGTCATTGATAAGGAAAGAAGGGCGATGGAATGATGACGATTATCACAAAGCCATCCATTGGCTTAACCCAATTTACAGACTTCACGATGAAGGGAAGTACAGCCAAGACGAAGTTTGTGAAAGATATTAAATATCAGGGAGATTATCATCCAATTAAAGATTATTGGAAGGCATTACGCGATGGTTTAAAAAAATACCATGAACAGGGTTTGCCTGACAATTATTTACTCGATATGATTGATAATGCCCTCCCTGCACGGCAAAAAAATTATCAGGATGTCGTAAAAGCCTATTTAAAATTTTTAAAAAATAAAAATGTTCAATGGTTTGCACCAGGTAAGGCTAATTGGTATAGTGATGCATTAACGGTGCGTTCCAATCCTGAACTTGGTTTAATCATCGACGATATCCCCTACTTGATTAAGCTGTATTTCAAAGGTAAAAATGAGCGCATTGATAAATATAAATGCCAATCTGCCTTAACCCTCCTGAAAAACTCTCACTACGAAATAGAACACCCTGACACTATTAAACATGCCATTTTAAACGTGCAAAAAGGTCGCCTGCTGACTGAAGATCAATCGACGGACGATCATCGAATTGCGCTAGAATCCGATGCAGCTCAATTTATGTTTATATGGAATAGGCTCTAACCTCTTCAACCAAGCTAAATCTCCCAAAAGGCATTCATCTAACATAAAATCATTATTATTAGGCGATTTTATCTGTATCCTCCATGACAAATGAGTGTTTGTTATAGGATAATGGGCTTGTGTCTATTAAAGGTAAAGGAAGTGCTACTGGATGAATGCAGAAATGGTGATGCAGGAGCTAGAGGCTCTAGGCAAGGAACGGACGAAAAAAATGTATCTGTCAAATGGTGCTCAGGAGCCACTATTTGGTGTGGCAACGGGAGCCATGAAGCCTATTGCGAAGAAAATCAAAATCAATCAAGCTCTAGCAGAAGAACTTTATGCTACAGGTAACTATGATGCGATGTATTTTGCAGGCGTTATTGCTGATCCCAAAGCAATGACTGTGGAAGATTTTGATCGTTGGATGGATGCGGCTTATTTTTATATGCTGTCTGATTATGTTGTAGCGGTCACGTTAGCGGAAGCCCCTATTGCACAGGAGGTGGCGGATGCATGGATTGCCAGCGGTGAGGAGCTAAGAATGTCAGCGGGCTGGAGCTGCTATTGCTGGCTTTTAGGAAATCGCAAGGATAGCGAATTTTCTATGAGCAAATTAGCCAACATGCTGGAAGTGGTAAAAAATACAATTCATGATGCACCAGCACGCACGAAATCTGCGATGAATAATTTTCTATACACAGTGGCCATTTCCTATGTACCACTTCATGAGCAAGCCATTGAAACGGCACAGGCAATTGGTCCAGTGGTAATGAAAAGAGACAACAAAAAAAACACTACGCTAAATGCTTATGAAACGATTCAAAAGGAAGTAGAGCGAGGCAGACTTGGTTTTAAACGAAAATATGTAAGATGTTAAACATCGTGTCTAATAAGACATCCCTCCCACAAGGACGGATGTCTTTTTTAGATAGAAAACAATGAATTTTAAAATCAAGGTAACCAATGAGGTGCTTTGAATGAAACAGAAACAAAGGGCAACCATTTCTTAAAAATTGTCATTATTCTGCTAGGTATTCCTGCTTTAGCTTTAGGGCTATTTTGGTTACTTGACATGGCTAATCGAGACGCAGTAGCACATCCCAAATCTGCTTATTTGTCCTATCTTTTTTAATCTATGTGTCTGCTCTATGTGTTCCCTACTACATTACGTTATATCGTCTCTTAATCAACACCGACCAGCATAAAGCGTTCTCGGCATCGTCTGTAAAGGCTTTGAGAACTATCAAATATTGTGCATTCACGATTGTTCTCTTTCTTGCACTGGCATTGCAGCATCTATCATCATGTTTACTGACAAGGAAGACATAACTGGCATTACGATTCGGCATAATCGCTTACGCTGCATCTACATTTTTTCGAGTTGCTCGAAAACCAGTGCCATCCGTCAGAGGCACAGGATATTGGTTTGCCATAAGACATGGGTTTCAACACCCGCTGAAGCAAAATAAATTGGCACTAACAACTTTTAATTGTTAGTGCCAATTTATCGCCTATACATGTCCTACTACTTCCGCTGTTTCGAAAGTTCTTCGTAAAAGGGCTTCATTTTATACGCCACATGCCTATTGCTCTAGTTTCCTCCAACTTTTACAACTATTTTACTATAAAAACATATCAAAATTTACTTTTTAACAGTATAATAATTACATATTTCAATAATAGGAGGGTATTTATGAAGAAATTGGTTTTATTAATGGCGATGTTTACATTATTTCTCGCTACAGCCTCTATTGCGGAAGCGCATCCTGGGCGTTTAGATGGCAATGGTGGGCATAATTGCTCGGACAAGTCCAAAGCGAAAGGGCTTTGTTCAGGCTACCATTATCATAATGGAGGGTCCTCCTCAGGTGGTCAAAGCCAATCTACACCGACACCAAAAGCAACTACAGCCCCAGTGTTGACAAAAGTTGCTGTCTATTTAAATAATGTAAAGCAACATTACACGCCTGGCGCTTATATGAAAAATGGCACAACATTAGTGCCGATGAAGGCCATTTTTGAATCACTTGGAGCAACAGTTGCTTATGAAAGTGCAACGAAAAAAGTAACGGCAACAAAGGGCAGTAAAAAAATTGTGCTTGGTGTGGGGAATAAAATGGCTTATGTTGATGCAAATGGTACTACATCCACTATCGCCCTCAGCCATCCAGCTGAAATTTATCAAGGAACAACGATGGTTCCTCTAAGATTTGTTAGTCAAGCACTTGGTGCAAATGTAACATTTGATGAGGCAGCATTGATTGTTTATATCTCGACCAATTAATGGATAGGCTTTACAGCAGCATTCCTCAGGATGCTGTTTTTTATTGTTGCTTAAAGTCAAAGTCGTACTTCTTATTAATTTTCCCAGCAATGGTTTCTAAAAATGATGCCACTGTCATATTCTCGACTTCATTTGTATACCATGCTAGTTTCGCACCATAGTTCTTTTTATTATAATTCACTTCTAAAGGCCAGAAATTTTCCGTTTTATAAGTATAATCAAACTTCACATATAATTGTTTCCCCTCTGGACATTCCATTATCACCTTGTACAATGTTTTTTTTCTTTCTTGCTCGAATTTCACTTTTTTTATTTTCGTTAACATCAAAACCCCTCCTCTCTTCTACTACATTCGACAAAACTTTGAAAAAACCTTTATTTAATGAAAAAGGATAAAGCTCGCTTTTGCCTGCAAGCTCTATCCTCCCCAGTTAATTCGCTATAAATTTATCGTAATAACGTTTAAGCATTGTCGCCATTTGTTCCCTCGTGAGAGCGCCTGCTGGATTCATGTTCTGACTGCCATCGCCTCGGATAATTCCTTCGTTAACGGCCCATTCCCATGCCTCTTTATGAGATGCTCCTACTTCCCTGCTTGCTTGTAGGCTAGCTTTTTCAGCTAATAAGCTTTTTAACATCGCAATTTCTTGTTTCAGCTCATTATATTGTGACACTGTTAATCCCTCCTCAAGTCCATTTTTAATATCTAGCTGGAACTGTGCTTCTGAAATCCCCATACTTTTTAAATAGGCAAAAGGATCTTTGTGTGTGGTACCTCCTAGATTTTCCGTAATCCATCGATGTGACTTAATGCCGTTACCATTGCCATCTAAAACAGTTGGGACTCCTGCCTCTATGGCAAGCTTACGTAACAGCCAAATATACGCTGCATAATCCTTTTTAAACTGTTCCTTATTAGCTGTCCGTGCCAGCTCCACCTGGGCATAGCTATATGGATTTCCTTTTGGACCACAGCCATATTGCACACGATTCACGGGGGCTACTTGTACGATTCGTCCACCACCGCCTACCCAGTGGGATACAAAAGCATTCGCTTTATTTCTATTCATATAGGCAATCTCGTTTTCCAATGCGTTTGGACCAGTATTGCTGCTATTACCTGATTCATGCGCCACCACATATTTTATAGCCGTGAGCGCTTGATTCGGTAACCCTGACATGATCTGTTTTTCAATAACATAACTCATACTACACCACCCTTTCCTATCATTTTTTCGTGAATGACAGCTATGTTATCCATTTCTACTATTTGTGATGTTCAGGGAAAAACGATAATTAATCAGAGGTATTCCTTACGGGGCTTAACAGGTTCTTTTCTTGCATACGACTATTGCTATCATTTCACCTCTCTTTCTGAGTGTGAATGATACAAAGACATTCACTTATAGTTAATAAATGCTCCCATACCAGTGATTTCTAGTTAATTGTGCTCTTTTACTATTTTTTATATATGATTTTTTTACCCCTTCCTACTATCCAAGACATTGACAAAGATTGCTTCCTATAGTATTTTGTATCTTCTAAAATATTGAAAGTGAGGGGATGACATGTGCGTATAGTAGATATATTTCAGCAATTGCCAAGCTTAGATGGTTTTACGCAAATAACCAAAGTCCTCAAAGGCTATTCTCCTGATACTAAGTATCTCGTAACTGTGGGAGAAACGCGCTTTTTTGTACGATTAGCAGATGTAGCGCATCGTGAAAAACGCAAAAATGAATTTATGTTGCTACAGGAATTAGAAAAACAGGGTGTAAAAACACATAAAGCGATTGACTATAAGGTGCTGCAAGAAGCCCATTTAACCGCAACGGTCGTTCGTTTTTTAGAAGGAATACCCGCGGATGATGTCATCCAGCAATTCACTGACTTTGAGCAATTCCATCTCGGTCTTGCTGCTGGGCAACAATTGAGAAAAATCCATCAAGTGAGTGCTCCGCCAATGCTCAATTGGGAGGCGACACAGCGCAAGAAATTCTCTGCTTATTGGAAGGCATACCAGCAAGGTTCCTATCACATACCACAGGAAGCAAAATGATGAAGCTTTATTGAGGCGCATCTGCCACTGCTAAAACATCGACCTGTGACCCTTCTCATGACTTTTATAATCTTGCCTTATTTAGTAGACGTCACAGCATCCCCTACTGCATCGGGCAAATCAATGGCTATTTTTCGGCTACTCCAGACGATACATTTTGGCAGCTTTATGCCTTATATGTGGCAATGACGGTCTTTTCCACCATTGTTTGGACACGCCAATATGACCCACGTTCTTTTGACGATGCGTTAGCAAGAATTCACTTGATATTACAGGATCATGATGACTTTTCATCAACCAAACCTTTATGGTATTCGGACGATTATACGCTCCCTAATAATGCTAATATTTTTTGACGTTCCGCTGCAAAATCCATTGTTGGCTGTTGATCACATAGTACTTCCTCTTCATGACGCTGATGAAACCACTTCGGAATGATTTCTTGACGTCTGTTAACTTGCTGTCGTGCCATCTGTTGCTTACGTGCTTGAAATCGCTGCTGCTCGATGGCTATATCTTCCATGCTTTTTATTTTTTTGCTATACCAATTTTGCAAAATCTTTTCTACATACCGCCAACGTAATACATTGTGTTCCACTGCTAGCTTCATCGCATGTATAACCATTTCCTCCGTAAAAATAGTGAGCCAATGATGAATTCTCTCACCAATATGGGCAGTTTGTGCACCAAAGCCTTGTTGCTCGTAAAAGTGATAGACAGAGGGTGCAGATTGTTTATCATCATCTATATTTTTTAGTAATTTATTATTTAGTAATTCATTATTTAGTAGTGTGGGCTTTTCCGTTTGTGGTGCTACCGTTGACGCATTTCCCGTTGACGGCATGGCAGCAAGTGCTGGAGCTTCATATACGAGAAACTCCACCTTACGAAACTTACCATCTTTTGTTCTCTCTTGAATTTTTTGAAGATAACCCGTCTGTATCAGTTCGTCTACAATTCGTGCAGTCGCTTCTCGTCCACATTTACTGCGGGTTGCTAAATCGGCAAGACTAAAAGACCAATCATCTGGTAAGGACAGCATATAAGCAAGCAGCCCCTTCGCCTTCCAGCTTAATTGATCATCATTTAAAAATCCCTTGTCCAAGACAACGAAATTCTCCTTTTTGGCTACTCTATAAATCATTATGATCCCCTCTTTCTGTCAAATTCCCTTTCTTATTATATAAAGGGAATTTTTCGAAAAAGGGACATAAAAAAAGAACATGCCACAACAGCATGTCCGAATTTTATTGATAAAGCTCTTGATAAACGATTACTTTTAACGCAGCAAGCTCTTCATCCGACAATTTTCCTTCAACCATTTGCAGTGCTTCCTCTTGTGTCATCGAGCCATCTTGCAATTTCACACGAATGTCGTTCAGCTCCGTGATCCCCACTTTTTGAATTAATACTTTAGTCGCCTCTTCTTTTGTCGTAAACGGCAATGTACTGCTGTCAACCGTTTTTGCTTCCTCCATATAGGCTTTCAACTGAGGGTCATTTTCAATGGTATTTTTGATTTCTTCCTTTTGTCCGCTGCTTTCTAATTCCGTTGACAACGTATCTACGATTTTTTCAGAGGCAAATTTTGTGCCGAAATGTAACACACCATACCCAGCTACGCCAAGGAAAATAATCATCACTACTAGAAATTTAATGAATCTCAAATTCTCACTCCTTTACCCACGTTCATCATACTATATGGAGCAGGTCGTTGAAAAATAATTCTCCCTAGAAATTATGTAAAAAAACCCCATCAGTCGATGAGGTTTACTTCACATATTTCAAATACTTTCGCACAAATTCCACAATGTACAGAACTTCCTCCTCTGTCATCGTCAGAAGCTTACAAACACGTTGAAGCCTAGCAGGTGATGTTATTTGCTGGCGAACTTGATGGATATACATATATTTACATTTGCGTGGATTTACTTTATCTCGTATTTGCTTGTAGCGAAGATAAGCATAACGTGCAAAGGCATTGAGCATCTCCCGCTCCTGCTCATCACGCTCTTTCTTTCTGGCAGCCTCATCAATGATGTCCGTGTCAAATGTCCGTGTACCATCTGTTAATTGCATAGTACCACCTCTCTATTACAAATGTACTCATCCACTATTAAATGCAATAAAACGTGTCACACCTAGGGTAGATGTGACACGTTTTATGAATTTTATATGTACCGATTATTGAGAGCGCTTCCTTCTTTGATCTCGCTTCTTCAACATATAGCGCGTGATCCCAAGTGTGATTACAATTTCATTAATTAACAGGAATTGAAAACCATTTGCATGTGCATTGCGCCAATCATAAATACCCCAAATAATTAGTGTCAAAAGAACAACAGCAAGTGTGTATCTAGAAGCTTCTGGGTAATAATCTTTTTCTTCATCCATAGCACGCGACATCCTTTCTATTAGAGGTGAATAGACTCTTATTTTGATGGATAGAACACTTTTTTCAAGCGATAGAACTACTCTGGTTGGAGCGTTCATCTAGATTGATGGATAGAATTCTAAATGTGGTGGATAAAACGCATATATTAATCGATAGAATACTTATTTTGATTGATAAAACTCTTTTTTCGATTGATAGAACTGCTCTGGTTGGATTGTTCATCTAAAATTGATGGATAGAACTCTAAATGTAGTGGATAAAACGCATAAACTGCTCGATAGAAACCTTTATTTGAGCGATAGAACTACTCTCAGTGGAGCGTTCATCTAGATTGATGGATAGAATTCTAAATGTGGTGGATAAAACGCATAAACTGATCGATAGAAACCTTTATTTGAGCGATAGAACTGCTCTAAGTGGATTGTTCATCCAAATTGATGGATAGAACTCTAAATGTAGTGGATAAAACGCATATATTGAGCGATAGAAACCTTTTTTTGATTGATTAAACTTCTCTGATTGGATTGTTCATCCAAACTGATGGATAGAATTCAAAATGTGGTGGATAGAACTTAAAATGTAGTGGATAAAATGCATAAACTGATCGATAAAACGCTTTTTTTGATTGATAGAACTACTCTAAGTGAATCGAACCACTATTTTGAGCGATAGAACTACTTTGAATGGAGTGTTCGTTCAGATTGATGGATGCTTCAGAGATAATAGGCGAAGATGGCTACAATAATGTTGGGTAAGGCTAATAGTGACGCGTTAGTCATCATGCGATTGCGTTCGTTTCTAGCTTCTTTTGTTTCTGTAGCGAGATTGGCTCGTATTCTATCTCCGCTCGCTATTGCTCCTGACATGACTATCGAGACAAAGATGAACACTCCGCCTAGTATCCCTGAGAGCAAATGCGCTTGCTCGGTACCCCATATGAAGATGGAACATACAACGCCTAGAATCGATAATATCGTGCCAATGCCTACATACTTCATTTTCAGCCCCCCTTATTTTATTATACGGCTAACGTCTCCTATTTGTTTCAATAATTTCAAAAATTACATACATTATGTAAATGAGAGTGGCCATTCTTTTCGTTTTTTTTGCAGGAGGCTTTCTTCCTTTAGTACAAAAATACGCTATTTGATTGATGCTTAGTATAGTATGCTCGCCAAACGTTCATAGTAAGTATGGTGTGAAATTCACATCGAATCATACGACGGAGGGATCAATTTATGAATGGAATTCGTGAAGGTTTAATCCCTACTATCCTAGGGTCGGCTGTTACTGCTGCTGGATATGCCATGAAGCAAAAGCACGGCTCTAACAAAATGGTGGCCAATACCCTCTTTGGTTTTGGACTAGCACACATTGTGTTAGGAGCTATTGACCTGGTAGAGCATCGTCGTTAATGAGAGAAGAGCGCTGCACGTGCTCTTCTTTTTTTGAATATTTTTCTATTCAATGATAGCATTGTCATAAAAGAAGAAGGAGTATGATTATGGCTACCATTGAAGATTTTATAGCACTTGATATACGAATTGGCACGGTTATAGAGGCAGAGGAATTGCCAAAAGCGCGTGTTCCTGCGATTAAAATGACCATTGATTTTGGTGAAGAGCTTGGCATTAAACAGTCTTCTGCACAAATTACCAAGCGTTATACACCGGCGCAAATGATTGGGAAGCAAGTAGTGGCAATTGTTAATTTTCCTCCCCGCCGTGTCGCTGGTTTTAAGTCTGAGGTGTTAGTTATTGGTGGGGTGCCTGTAGAGGGCGATGTGATCCTGTTAACACCTGATCAGCAGGTACCAAATGGCACAAAAATACAGTAAAGAGCCTTTGCATTACGCAAAAGGCTCCTTTTTATAAATGGGGATCCATATTTCACTTGTAAATGTTGGGGAGGAGAAATCGGTGCTTGCATGACGCACGATTTCAGGGCCAGCTACTTGCTCATAGCTAGAGGATGGGAACCATTCGGCATAGATGCGGCCCCACATTTCCTGTAGTGTTTGCGGGAATGGTCCGACCGCTTCAAATACGGCCCACGTACACGCAGGTACATCCAACGCTGTAAAGTGGTGGGTACCTTTTTCTGTTGTGGCCACTCCAATATAATGGTCGAGTTCTCCCTTTTCTTCCATTCTCCCTTCTGAAAAGTTGGTGGAGGCTTGGATTATCCCCTTTGGTTCGATATTGGACAGCTTTTTCAGTTGCTCAATGTCCGCCATTGTCAAAGAGCGAGCCAGCTCTGTTATTGCTTGATTTTCTCCTTGAAAAACAATTGGTACTCTTTTCATGAGTCCGATAATGTGAAATGCTTCTTTTTGCTCGAGTCGGTAATTCATTTCACTACCTCCTTTAATAGTAAGTTGGAAGGTCATCCGGGGGAAGGCTTTTAAGATTTGACCACTTTGCCTCGCCTCGGATGGTGTGATGCCGTGCATTTGCTGAAAGGCTCTTGTAAAAGCATCTGCGGAGCGATAGCCATAACAAATGGCAATATCAAGGATTCTCTTAGAGGAATGCGACAGTTCTAGAGCGGCAAGTGTCAACCGCCTACGACGAATATACTCCGACAACGATACCCCTGCTAGAAAGGAAAACATTCGTTTAAAATGATAGTCCGAGCAATAAGCTATTCTTGTAGCCTCTTTTAAGTCTATTTCTTCTGTTAGATGAGCTTCAATATACGCCACTGCCTCATTTAATCTTGTTAAAGAATCCATATCCATCACCTTCCTTATCACTATCTTAACAGGCATAACAATACGACATCCGACAATTGATGCACCATTTAGTCGCCTTTCAAAAAATAATCTATCGAACAGGCAAATAACTAACTTTCGAAGCTATTTTCTCATATATATAATAGTGTAAAGCTAATTTTTTAGCCTTACACCTCCTGACTTGATACTTAGGGTCACTGCTCGCACGGTGGCCCTATCCATTGTAACCAGCAATAGCTTACATGTGAATATTTGTAAAACACCCTTATAAATAGAAGAATTCATGATGCAATGTAATTTTTAAATTTTCTGTATATGCCATTTACTACTATTATTAAATATAGCCAAGCGACCTTTTTTCAAGCATACTATGCGCTTTATTTAAGGGGGTCTTTGAATATTCAGGGGCTATGTTTGATACGTTATAGCATCGTATGTACTGTAGTAGGATGATTTTCAATCCTAATATGAAATGACCAAGAACCTAGATTCTTGGTCATTTTTTGTTAGCGATAATTATTATGTGTTGGTTTAAATAGTGCTTCATCGGCGTTGCGCACAAGTGAGAAATGATCCACATTGTAATGGCCATGTAAAATGTCGTTATGATGTGCAATAATAGCTTCTGGTGATAAACAGTCGGAGCCGTTAGTGGAATGACCTTCTGCCACTAATGTGACATCAAAGCCATGAACGGTTGCTGTTTTTACTGCTGTATCCACACAATGCTCGGTTTTACAGCCCATCATCACTAAATGTTTAATGTCATGGGTCTGTAAATAGTCCAGTAAGCCTGTTTTGTAAAAAGCATTCGTTGCCAGTTTATCAAAGAAGACAGCTGTCGTTGGAACTTGTATCGCTGGATGTACTTGAAAGCCTTCCCCTTCGCCACCTGCCACATCTTGGTCACGAACAAAAATAATATGTGCCTGGGCTTCGGCGGCCTTCTGGATGACGGCATTGATTGTCTCCAGTAATTCGTTTTTCTGATAGACAGCTTGTTCATCCTGATTACCCTCGATTAGTTCTTGCTGTGCATCAATCACCACTAGTGCTTGCTTCAAAAGCATCTCTCCCTTATTGTTTGCTAACAATATTTTACCATTAATAGTCAGTTCGTTATACTATTTTTTAACCTTGGAAACGGTTATACCATCCCCAATTGGGAGAAGGATGGACTCAAGCTGTGGATGATTAGCGATCGTCACGTTGAATTTTTTCATGATGGCTGTATAACGCTTTGGTGTAGCCTCAGGGTCTACTACACTGCCCCCTGCCAGGACATTGTCTGTCACAATTAATGCACCAGGGTTTGCCAGCTTGATGCACGCCGTTACATAATTTTCATAATTATCCTTATCCGCATCAATAAAGAACAAATCAAAACGTCGTCCATCTGCTACTAGCTTTTCCAGGCTGTTTAATGCAGGGCCCGTCAAATAGGTAACCTGCTTCTCAAAGCCTGCCTTGGCAAGATTTTTAGCAGCAAGCTGTGCATAGCTTTCATCTAACTCTAATGAAGTCAATGAACCTTCTGCATCCAATCCTCTTGCCAAACAGATGCCACTATACCCACCGAGCGCACCGATTTCTAATAAAGCCTTAGCCCCTGTAATCGATACAAGCATCGTCAGCAGTTTCCCTGAAGATGGTGACACGGAAATGGCAGGCATGCCTTTTTCTGCAATGGAGGAAATAACATTCTCTAACAGCGTATCCTGCTGATAAAATAGCGTATCAATATAGTTATTCATTTGTTTCATGCACATTTTCCTCCTGTGGACTGTCAGCTGCTTCCGTTGTTTCACCTTCCTGAATGTCAAATAACTGGCTGAATTCTTGGATGACCATGTCAATCGCTTTTAATTCCCCTATCAAAATTTGCTGAATCGATTGAAACTCAGGCTGCTCTAATTGCTGTTTAATCGTTGCTCGCTTAACATGTAGCATTTCTAAAAATGAAATAGCCTTGCCTCGTCGGAATGTTTTCGCTCCTCGCTGTGCTGCACCATCCATGCCTCTATGACGTCCTCCACGGTGATGTCCTTCTCGCATATGTTCTCTAAATCCAGAACCTCTCATTAATAAAAATCCTCCTCTTGTATACAATTGTATACATTTATTTAAACTAATTGTATACATTTGCATACAAAATGTCAATTAACATATTGCTTTGCTAGTCAAACATATGCTAGAAAATAGGCAGGTGGAAATGGAGGTCAGTTGATTGAAAAGGATTATAAAATATGTTTTGGGAATCGGTACTTTATTGATACTGTCAGGCATATTTTTGATTGGGGCACAATCTCACTATAATCAGCAGGAAATTAAAATTGCTAGTAAGCTATGTCTTGAAAATGGAGGACAGCCAAAAATCGTACGAGATTATTTGGCATTGAATTATTCCTTTTCATGTCGAAAGGACTGAGGTTGTACATAATGCAGGCAGTGGTATGCTAGAAATTCAAGAAATTTTAATCTATTTCTCGGGCAAATGGCTAGCAAACAAAATTACTTTTTCATATGTATAGTAGTGTAAAGCAAATCTAGCCTTTCCAAAGCTCTCCTGTTTTGAGGTCACTTTCCCCTGAAGGTGGCCTTTTTGCCATTAAAAAAAGACGTCATGTAGACGCCTTTAATGTTTGATCGATATCCTCAATCAACCTATCCACTTGTTCCTTTGTGATCTTGATGACATATAATTCTGTCGTTTCGATTCCATCATGGCCTGTTAGGTGTTGAGGATATTGACAGTTATTTGATATTTCTTTGTCCATACAATCACCTCTTCAATGATATATTCGACATAAAGTATAGCAAACCTTCTATAAAAAGGAAAATATCAGTATATTTTTTCACTCATTTGAAATATTGGATTGACTGCTGGTATGAAAAGAAGTTAAAGCAATAAGTTCATTTAGACTATTTGCTTACCAAATTTCGCAATTTTTTTGAGATAGAATGTACCCATAAAAACTAGAATACTGCCATAGATTTTCAGCATCACATTTCTAACAGGCGCCTCTTCAATCGTTGTACTGAGGAATGTAAGTCCCACGACAATGATAACCATACCAATGATGGCATGAATAATTTTCATCTCTCATTCCCCTTTTTAATACGCAATACCTACCCGTGTCTTCAAAAATTCCTCGCTAAAGATTTGTTGATAGGCAAAGTCTGCAGTATCTGCTACTGAAATTTGAGTGCCACCCTCTGGCAAGAAATCACGTTCGATTCGGTAGTTCCCTGTCCAAGCTCCTTTAGGTAGATAAGTAGGACAGACAATCGTCCAGTCCCTATCAGACTGCTGTAATTGTTCGAATACATGTTGGTGCTCCTGTGCGGCAAACGTGGATTTTTGTTTAGATTCAGTCGATTGATAGCGGAGAATCGTCGGTGTAACACGACTTTGTAAAATCCCTGCTGTTCCGATTGTAATGATTCTTTTCACCTGTTGTTGTGTCATCGCCTCAAGTATCAACGGTAAACTCGCCGATAATGTATCGCGACCATCTGTATTTAATGCACTGACCACCACGCCCACATTAACCATTGCCTGCTCAACATCCTGCCTATTTAAAACATTTCCTTGAATAACACGCAGCTGTTGATGATGTTGCTGTATTTTATCAGGATCACGGACCAATATAGTGACCTCGTGCTGATCCTTTAATGCCAGCTCAACTAGATGGCTACCTACACGTCCACTCGCCCCTAATACTAAGATTTTCATTGATCTCACCTCTTTTCTTATTATAGCATGCTTTAATTTCCCTTTATATGTAAAAGGAGACACTATCCCATGTGCCTCCCTCTCAGCTCATTTAGCCTCTATTAGCTGGACATTAACCATAAATAGAGGGATATTGTTTTTTCTGGCCAGCTCGTCGATGATGGATTGAATCTCACTTTCTGTACTTACATCAATTTCTTCGCCATTGTGTAATTGAATCGTGATGACCTGATGTTCTGGCGAGTCTATTAAATAGCCAACAGTACTATCAGGGGCGTAGCCTACCTCTCGTATCTCCTGCAACACCTTTTTCGTAAAATCTGTAGTCTGTAATTTTTGGCCAAGCTCCTCTGCATAGGGAGTTGGACTATTCGTACTGGTCGCTGTGGTTAAAGGCTGCCTTTGTACAATTAGCAATGAGATCACTACTATTAAGCACATGAAAAGAAAGAAGATTTGCAGTATTCTCTTCATACATTCACTCCATTTCTTCATGAAATTAACAGGCGGAAGTCTAGCAATCTTTTCTCCTGAAAACTGTTAGGGTTATCACAATTATCTATGGCTATCTCTCTCTTGATTTTTCAAAAAATAATTTTAAGCTGTCGCAGGGGGCAATTACCAAGAAGTATCGTTCATCATTTCATAGATTATAAGTGTAAAGGTGAGCGCTACCATTACTAAAAAACTAACAAAAAGGGAGATTAAAAGATGCAAGATAGTAGATTTAGCCATTATATGAATTGGAATAAGAAAAAAGAAAAGTGCTGTGAACAGTATGTAAAATGTAATTGTCATTTACAGAAGAAATGTGAGCACAAAGTAGAAGAATGTAAGTGCAAGCATAAGTATGACCAATATAAATGGGAACATAAACAGGATGGATGCAAGTGTTGGCAAAAAAATGAGCCATGTCAGCGGGAACAAAAGCATAAGCACTGCCATTGCAAAAAAGAGGAAAAATACTGTGATGAAGAAGATTATTACTACGAGGCGGAACATGCTAAAGATCACCACTGTAAAGGCTGTATTTGTCATCAATTAAAATGCCTGTCTACTGGTGCTTTCGTAGATGTTATTTTAGCAGGTGGCGGTAGTTTCGCGGGTATTTATTTTATCAGCTTAGATTCTAAAACTTGCTGTGCAACATTCTTTGAGGTAGCCGGTGCAGCCGCGTCGCCACTCATCATCGATTGCCAACAAATTATCGCCATTAGAAGTGCCAATCTAGCGTAAATGTTTGAACGCCCTGTTGGATACCAATTCATATACTATAAATCCTACCACTACTAGCACATTTGATCTTCTGCCAGGTTATTTGACTCAAACCTGGCAGAATACACTTTTTTCTATTATGCATTCACAATCACTTTGACAATGGGCTCTAGTTTTCCTCTATTGACATCGCCAAGATAATCAACATCTACTACGACAGCTCGTGGCTCAAAACGTTGAATACATTCTATGAGGCGAGTTGTGTTCAGCTTCTTTATACGTTGGAAGGGTTTACGAGTTTCACACTTGATCGCATATTCTCGAAGCGGACAAGGGATCGTAAACGTTGATAAAATAAATGCTACATTTTGTAAAATACCTTCCACTCCCGTAGCATTTCCATTAACATTACTTAAAGCCGTTACTTGATGTGTCATACTATCAACCTTTCTTCTACGTTCATACAGTTTAATTGGCCTTGGAAAAAGAGCACTTTGTTATTTATGCGGGCAAATCAAAAATTATGAACATTTGTTTTTATGTACCCTCAGTTATTTTTATTCAAACAACCTCTTCGTTGATAGTTTGACAGACAAGCTTAGCGCGTAATGGCATAGTATACAACATACAACCAGCTAAAACAGCCATGGATGATTGCCCAAATAATCGAATGATGGACACTCCATGAAATCGTTATCGCTAAAACTGAACCAAAGCCAATGCCATTTTTTACGACCGTTTTATGCTCCACTCTTTTCACCTTCTTTGTTCTTTTCACCTCTCCATCTTGCCAGCGCAACATGTTTTCCTCCTATCGTCAATGATGTTTATGCATAAGCGAACAAGGGCATCCTGAAAGAAAGGATGTGATGTTATGACCATTTTCATGCTGGCTACCACCATTGTGATCCCGAGCCTTATGGTTTATCTACAGCTCAAATGGGCGATCTTTCGCCTGCTGTTCAACATAGTAGGAATCATCGCTGCCATACTTTTCAGCACGATTGCTGCTACTTCTATAACGCACATTATTCTTGAGGATGCGGTTTTTATGACAACGATTCATGCGGTTTTCTTAAACCCTCTTTTTCTATTGACAGGAGCGTATCTCGGCTTATACTTGATTAACCGAATCATCGATTGGACCGTTCGTGAAAAAGGCAAGCCCTCTTCCCTTCAGTAGAAATCGCAATAGACGCGCCAAGTCTGCGTTGTTGGATTGTAGAAAAAATAAAAATTGCCATGATCCACAATGTTCAATCGTGCCTTCGCATCCGAGGCAATTTGAAGGACAAATGGTGTATCCTCTCCAAAATCATAGCCACTCTGACAGAAGCTTGGGTAGCCACCGATTTTATGAAGCGGATAAAGGTCTTCTACGATATCCTCAAAATATTCTAGCTCATCTTCACGCTCCAAGGTCAAAATATCTTCTTCTATTTGAAGCGGTATACCTCCCCCATCCCATACTGGATAGTCATTCGTAATAAGCTTTGGTTGGAGAGGAAATGCACGAATGCCATCATGCTGCCATTCACGCTTTACTAAACCTTCCAATGTCGTGTATGTTCTAATATGAAAATAAGGACTAAGATCATCCTCCATTAGATGATCCAAAAGACGTTCATCGACAAACAGTGTGACTAATTGAAAAGGCTTTAGCGCTGCTGGTACATAGGGTAGATCTTTTAAAAAGAAGGTAGCAAGCGGCTGATAGCCAGATGGTGGTTGTTCCTCCTCTGGTAAAGACCAGCCGACATAGCCAATCCAGCTTTCCAATAAATCATGTGTCGGTCGAATACCACCTGTTTGAAAAATCGTGGCCTGCTTTGCTAGTTGCGCACGAATATATTCAATTGTCATGCGCTAGCTCCTTCTGGCGACAGCAGCAGTCCGTTGTATGATCATTCACCATGCCAACTGCCTGCATAAAGGAATAGCAAATCGTGCTACCGATAAATTTAAAGCCGTCCTTCTTTAATTGCTTGCTCATACGATCACTAATTTCTGTCGTCACAGGTACATCTTTTATAGATGCCCATTCATTCATCAATGGCTGGTGATCAACAAATCCCCAAATATAGTCAGAGAATGAACCGTATTTTTCCTTGATTTGTAGATAGGCTTTAGCATTTGTCACCACACTAGCAATTTTTAATTTATTGCGCACGATTCGTGTGTCTTGCTGTAATGCCTGTAGCTTGTCCTCTGTATAATGTATAATTTTTTCCACATCGAATTGATCAAATGCCTCACGGTAGCCTTCACGCTTTTGTAAAATCGTCCACCAGCTTAGCCCTGCCTGTGCTCCCTCTAGACAAAGCATTTCAAATAAATGCTGATCCTCATAGACTGGCACTCCCCACTCCTTGTCATGGTATGCCACATACAAAGGCTCATCTAACTTGACCCAATCACATCTTTTCATTTTATTCCCTCCATTTTATGTATCTCTTACTTAATGGCTGTCATACTGAGCCACCCTTTACTCGATTTTTCCGTAACATAGACTGTTTGAAAACCTGTACGTTCTAATAATTGCTTCATTGCAGCTGGTGTTTGATAAGCTTCCATATGGTAATTCATTTTATATAGCTCTGCTATAATAATAAATTTTCCTCCGTTTTTCAGCACCCGCCATACTTCCTTGACATCTTGTTCTAATGATGGCCAAAAATAATGTGTTTGAAAGGCTGTAATGGCATCAAAAAATTGATCCTCGTATGGGATGCTTGTCACACTCGCCTCTTTAACCACTACTTTGCCACTGGCGACATGTGCTTCATTCAGCTTGATGGATTCCTTCACTGCCTGCTCAGAAATATCTATACCATAGATTATACCATTTGGATTCAAATTGGATAGATTTTGAAGCGTTTTTCCGCCCCCGCATCCAATGTCTAACACACAATCCCCATCATTGATGGCGCCTTGCCGAATGAGCCATGCATACATACCTCGATGGGCAATATTCATTATCCGTAGCATCCATGAGCCAATCCAGCCATTAGGTTTTTTCGCTTGTTCAATTAACGTTTGTAAGAGTGACATTCAGTAGATTCCCCCTTTTTCAGTACTGGTGTTAAAATAGAAAATGTAACATTAGTGGAAGCTCTTACTAGTTTGTACGTGCTAAAAATCGTTTCGTTTCATTTTTTTCCAGGGGGGGATTGTATGATCAAGCAAGCAACACAACCGGATGCTCTAGCAACAGCCACATTAGCCTTACTGCTTTGGCCCAATCATTCACTAGAGGCATTTGCCGAAGAGATGGCTCAGCTCTTAAAGGAAGACAACGCCGCTATTTTTCTAGCCTATGACCAGGCTAAAGCCATTGGATTTGCTCAATGCCAATTGCGAACGGATTATGTAGAAGGTACTAACTCTAGCCCTGTAGGTTATTTAGAAGGTCTTTTCGTCATGGCAGATTATCGACAGCAAGGCTATGCAAGACAGCTTGTAGCGCACTGTGAGCAATGGGCAAAGAACAAAGGCTGTCAAGCGTTTGCTAGTGACTGTGAATGGCATAATGAAGAAAGTTTACGCGTCCATCTACAACTCGGTTTTACAGAAGCCAATCGCATTATCTGCTTCACAAAAAAATTATAAAAATGGCTGACAAAAAAATCACAGGTGCTTTGTGTAGCTCACCTGTGATTTTTCGATACTTTTTAGTTTAGATATGTATTGTTGGAAATATTTCGTTCGCGCTCATCTATGATTAAATGGATCATTAATGCGAGTTGTTGTTCGATTCGCATATTGTTTAAATGTAAGATATCAGCAATCACATTCTTTTGCTTTTCTGCTAACTCAACCCCCTCTAGCAGCAACATAATTTCTTCTTTTGTCAGCCCAAACATACACATATCACCCCAATATCTCTGTCATTTTATTATTGTAAAATCATTACACACATTTCTCAAATAACGTATAATTATCTTATCACATGAACCATTTTTACTAATTATAGGATAAAACATCGTAAATAATCAATCTCTTATCGATTATTACTTAATAATTTTTTTACATTTTATTTATACTTTATTATTTTCATCATAACTTTTACAAGGAATTGTATAGCTTTTCCATTAAAATATTCAAAATATTACAGAAATCGCAGGATGACATCTATTCTATTATAAAAATAATCATGCATTTTGTCGAATTATCGTGTTCTTTTGCACAAACTCAAGGTTTTTCAACTGTGCAAACATATTCCTTTACCCACTTTTCACATGAATAAAACCTATTTTCTCCATTCCATAAAAAAAGTAATTTCAAAATTGAAACTACTTATCTTATTTGTATAATCGGCTTTTATATTATTTTTTTAATATCATGTTTCGGGATTTCTATCTTATGGTCTTTCATCACCTGCATACCCTCAATTGAGGAAACCTTGGACGCTGCATCCTTTTGCCATGTCCCTGTATGAACTTGCCCTTGCACAAATAATTGACTATTTTCCTGGACCACAGCTGGAGCCTTTACTGCATGAATATCCGTATGACGTATCTCCATTAATGATTTATTGGACAATGCTAAAAATGGTCGGGCTGCCTCATCCACCGTACAATGTTCAATACGTCCCATTGATTGATCTGACCAAATCATGGCATAAGGACTTTCTTGACCGTCTTTAAAATAGCTATGGGCTACTTCAAAAATGGCATCAATACAAGTAATGCCATTTCCTTGCATTTGTTCAAAGGTACAATACTGTGTAAACAAACGGGCATTGTTTATATAGATGTGATGGCTTTGCAGCTCTCGAATCATTGTATGTTGCATCATAATCTTGGCATGATCATTGCCATAAATACCACCCGATTGTCCAAATTGAATGGTAGATTGACGAAGCTGAAGTCCACTGGCATCCACAATGATATGGAATTGCTGATGATTTTGAATTTGACATTCCGTCAACGAAACATCTGCTTCGTCGACAATCGCTACACCCACAGCCATGCCATTTCGGATGTGGCATTTACGAAATTCTACCTGGCTATTTTCAATCAGAATCTGTGCCTTCACATGTCGATAAAATTGACAATCATATAACTTCGCTTCCGTTTTTTCACCAAGGTAAAGACCGTGACCTTGCCCATCTGAAAAGATTGAATCGGCGATCATTAGCTCACTGCGGTGGACAACCATATTCGTATCGAGATGCTCTTTTATTTCACAGCCATCCATCCGCAAAGTCGTGCCATCAAATAGCTGAATTCCTACCCCTTGCCCCTGATGAACCAGACAATTCGTCATAGCCATTTCACTCGCTGCTGCAATAATTTGTGCCTTGGCATGCCCATGAATCTCACAGTCCTCCAGCACCAGCTTCACATGACGAATGGCAAAAATACCATGCTTTTTCCCCTCCAGCAGCAGACAATTCGTCAACGTCAGCTCACAATTTTGGGCAATGATTTGGGCCTTCACATGATGCTCAAATGTCGTGTCAACGAGGATCACACTTGAACCATTTGCCACCCGTAGCCCAAAATGATTTAGCGATGTCGCCAGCACAGCACAATTTTTCATCAGCAAACTACCATAGCTCACCATCATCTGTGTCCGAATCAATTGCTCCTCAATAATACAGTTTTCTAACTGTAAATCCCCTTTGATATATAGCCCCTGCCCTTGCCGAAACCGTAAATTTCGCATATCCACATGGGTTTGATAGCGAATAAAAACGCCACCCTTGATGGTCACATTCCCAACCCCATACAACGTCAGCCGCTTGGAAATATCCAAGCTCTCCTCATAAATCCCATCCCGAATCTCAATCATATCGCCAGGCATTGCCTCTTCAATTGCCTGCCCGATACTTTGATACCGATGCATAATACTCCTCTTCACCACAAGTACAGCCATTTGCACACTCCTTAGCCTAAAAAATGATCGTACCCTATTTATATACCGAACATGCTTAGGGTTATTCAATTTTGTGCAAAATTGCTGCAATATGCATGCATTCACATGAAAGGTTTGACATTTTAATGAATGTGTACGGTTTTGGGGAATAAAAAATGAACAGCGATTGTAGGTCAACTGACCCCACCTGTTGCTGTTCACCTTTTTTATTTATCTGTGATGGTTATTTAGTTTTAAAGAATAGCACACTTTTTATGCAGTAAGTGACGGACTCACTTAGGCAGTTACGAGGGGCAGGAGATTTCAATCGACACTCTCCTTACAGAGAGTGACTGCTGCCAGTCAGAAGATATAATAACTGTATTACTTATTTCAATCCTCACTCTCCATACAGAGAGTGACCATTATCGTACAGGTATTTCTACAACAATTTCAATCCACACTCTCTATACAGAGAGTGACTGCGAAAATAAATAAATTCTCAACAAAATATCCTTAATATTAATGTTTATAAATAAAAAATAGGTATTAATAACCAATATAGTTCTGTCCAAGCGGCATTTCCATCAATATTTTTGGTGCGAATCATGCTATGAAATCATGTTAGCTTACTATCCGCACTTTACTTTATTATAGCAATCATTTCCTGTAAAAAAAACCAACAATAACCGAATTTCCTCGATCATTGCTGGTTCTTAAAATTTGCTTTATTTTTTTCGTTTCACAAAAACAAAGGCGAAAATAGCTGCTAGCACGATTAGGATGGCAATCATCCATACTGTATTTGAGTTGGATGTTGTGTCATCTGCTGCGGCTGTTTGTTGTTCTTTTGGTGTGGCATTCGCTGACTGCACTTCTTTGGCGTCCTCTTTTGCTACTTGTGCGGAGCTAATTTGCACATATTGTAGAGTAGCTTCATTCGAGGCTGCTGCTTCGTGTTCATGGCTGTCGCCGTGCCCCTCTGCATGATCCCCGTGACTTTCTTCTTGACCACCGTCATGACCATGATGATGATCTCCTGCTGTTGTGAAAATAGAGCGTTCCAGTTGTTGACCTACCCAGTTTTTGGCATCTGTTGAATCAGCAAAGATGCGCGGGTGTCCTGACAGCATGTATGTTTTACCACCAATGATGAGCCCTGTTTCGTCACCTGTTACGACATCTTCAATAGTACCTGTTGGTCCTTCTGCAAAGCCGCCCATTTGAATAAGCGTATGACCACCCATATCAAATGTTAGGTTCTCTGTTAAGAACGCAATGTACTCCTCTTTTGTCATGGTTGCATCTGGATTCGCTAGTTCTAGTTTATGATGAAAAAGGGCAGTATTAATTTCTTTGTACGTAAGGTCCCCCTCTAAGGAAGAAACGTAATCCTCTTTTTGTGCTGCTTGTGCTAGCTCATCTACAGTCGATCCTGCTAGGCCAAAGAAGCCACCTACCCAGCCTGCAAAATCCTTGCGTGATAAGTTGTCTGTTGGGTTTAAGGCCATATCTTTGCCATTGTACCCAAGAAGCCCAATACTGTGTAATACCATAATGTCCTGAATATTGGAGGCTGTTTCAGGGACATCTGTGAATAGTGTACTTTTATCCATCGTATGGGCATAGGCAACTGGTGCCATGAATAAAGTACTCATTAATAATAAAAGTAAATATTTTCTCAAAATGATTCCACCTTCCAATGCAATAGTATACAGCGTAAATGTGTTGGAAGTTTGAAATCAAGCGCAATTTTCTATAGTTTGAAGCGACGAATGAGGCCATTTAATTGTTCGGCCATTTCTGCTAAATGCTCGGCACTATGTTTCATTTCCTCCATAGAGCTTGCAGCCTGTTCAATGGTCGCCGATGTTTCCTGAATACCTGCCGCTGACTGTTCAGAGACAGCCGCAATATCATCGACAGATTGGTGAATCGTGACAGTATTGTGAACAACCCCGTGCAAATCTGATGACATCCCATCAATGCTTGCTGCAATGGCATCGATCGCATCTGCAATACGATAGAATGTTGTATTGGTCGTGGCAATTTGCGCTGTGCCTTTTTCTACTTCCCCATAGCCTTGCTCTAATGAGGAGGTCACTGTCCTCGAATCATCCTGAATGGTTCCTACAATGGCTGTAATATCATCAACGGAGAAGGCCACCTGCTCGGCTAATGCGCGAACCTCGTCGGCTACCACCGCAAAGCCCTTTCCTTGTTCCCCAGCTCGGGCTGCTTCAATCGCTGCGTTCAGTGCTAATAAATTTGTCTGTGCCGCAATATTTTGAATGACCGCTACAAGCTTAGAAATTTCTTGTGTTTGTTTACTGAAACCAGTTACCTGATCCACCGCGTTCTTTACCATCTGCTGAATCGCTTCCATTTGCTTTGTGGAAGAGGTCATGGCATCTCTACCTTCTTCTGTTAAAGCTTTGACTTCCTGCGAATATTGTTGAACGTCTTTACTGCCGTCATGAACAGTCGTTACTTTGACAGCAAAGTCGTTTATGGAGGAAGCGACATCTGCTGCATGGTTTGCCTGTCGTTCTGTACCGCTGGCGATTTCTGTTACAGTAGTGGCAACTTGTTCTGTACCTGCTTTTACCTCCGTGGTTGACTGCAAAAGCTCCTCACTGTGAGCCGCTACCTCATCCGACACTGTTTGAATATGTTTCAAGAGTCGATTTAAAATATCTGCCATTGTGTTGGTCGCTTCCATCAACTGGCCCACTTCATCCGTTGATTGAATAGGTAAAGGGGGCTCGCTTAAATCCCCCTTCGTCATTCGTTGCATACGCTCTGTTAATGTAATAATGGGTCTTGAAATACCACGGGCACTTAGTAGTTCAATCATCACGGCTAGCAGGACAATGAAAATACCTACGACAATCGCAATTAGCTGTTTATTTTCACCAGCAGCAATCATGTCCGTGCCTACCTCATTAATGGCTTGCTTTCGTTGCGCCGCTAACCCTTCATAGCCCTCACGAATCGCGGTTGCCGTGTCATCCATTTTCGTTAAATTTTGGATAGCAAGCTCGGTTTGACCCTTGTCATATACTGCAAATACTTGTTGTTCAATATAACGATTCCATTCCTTTGCCATTTGCGCATATTTCCCGAATTCACCTGAGGTTGTGAGTGCTGATCGTTTTTCCTCGTTGTCGGCTGCCTTCGCCACATTATCTTGGAAAATCTCTTTATATTTTTCATTACCAGACAGTACATAGCCTCTAACTGCCGCTATTCTTAAATCGATTGTTTGTGCTTGCTCAAAATCTGCAATTAATAATTGTAATTCTTGCTGAACAATTTGTTCTGTCGCATTGTTGCTTTGTGTGATGGCATAATAGTTGTACGCAATGTAGCCTATCATGATGGCGATGACAATACTAAAGGAAAAAACAATGCGTCGACTGATTGTTTTGAACTTCATCTGCAAAAACTCCTTATTTTCCATATCTATTCCATAAATAGTAATCTACCATTTAACAAGAAGGATTGGTGGCTTTAGGAATTTTTACTAGATTTCCAGAAATAACTTGGTCAATATAGTGTTTTTTATAGCATCTTTCGTCTTGAGTATATTGGACTACAATCAATCCCAAGCATTAAACATAACGTCGCCAATCGTTTGGCTATTAAAATAAGCGATGTACTGCCATTCCGTCACTGATAAGCTATGTAAAGCCTGATCCTTTGATAGTAATGTCATAAGAGTAGTCGCTTCTAAGCATTTACGCATGGGGAAATATTTGTGTAGCCGAGGCTTTGATAAAAATGTAAAGGGAAGCTCCTCATTCTGCTTCGCAAACGCAATATAGGGCATATATCGATGATGAAGAATTGTCAGCTTCTCCCCATCTAAGTCCACCATTGCCTGCATGTAGACAAAGGGAGGTTCATCGATAAATTGTCTTACTTTTGCTCGCTGTTCACTTGTCACTAAATGGTACACCATTGACTGAAACGTACGCATATCCTGCTCGATTAAATGCTCGGCATCAAAACCAGTAATTCCTTTTGTTAAACGCAAACCATCACTCCTTTTTAGTTGACTCTATAAGGACCTTCTCGTTTGAACTAGTCATTTCCTGCCAATCTACCTTATTTCTTTCAATATGATAATCAATTTGTAAAAAAGGAATCCCCAATATCGTCATCCGATGCGAAGCGGTCAATGATGCCATTTTCTTTATGATGCTCCCCCTTGCTTTCTCCCCAGCCACTAACCTGTAAACCTGGTATGACCTTCGTTTCATAGGTAAAACGCTGTGACTCCTCAGGTGCTCTTTTCGGTATATATGTAATGGATGTAAAACGTAAATCCCATTGCTCATGCAGCTGTGGTTTTTGTGTATAATCCCATGCTTTTTCTATAGGAGCCTGGATGTCTATCTCAACATAAATAGGTTTTTTGCTCATAAACTCACTCCTTTTTTTCGATTAAACCACTATCATTATAGCAGTAAATTGATAACCTTCTATTAAATGGGTATGCTTATTAAGTTTCTTCCTAAAAATAAAAAACTTGAATCGAAATGACGACTTGCCGAGTCTAATAGTCGAAAAGGAGGCGATTTTCATTACAACCACGCAACAATCTCTTGTAGCCTTAGCCCAACATGGCGATGAGCAAGCGTTTTATCAGCTAATTGAGCTGGAGCAGCATAAGCTTTATCGTATGGCTTATGTCTATGTACAAAATGAAAACGACGCCGTAGAAGTTTTTCAGCAAACGATTATTCGAGCCTTTGAGGGCTTAGCACAATTAAAGGAGCCGCACTATTTTACCACTTGGCTAACCCGCATTATGATCAATTGCTGTAAAACCTATATAGCCAAGAAAAAGAAGGTTCAGCTTGTCGAACCACAAACCTTAGAGGATTTAAAAAGTACATCTCCTACATATATCGAGGAAGAGCTGGATTTATGGCAGGCTCTTTGCCAGCTTGAGGAAAAGTATAAAACGGTGTTATTGCTACGATTTTATCAGGACTACTCCGTCAAGGATATTGCAGCGATTTTACAATGCCCTGAAGGCACCGTCAAAACACATATTCGCCGTGGCTTGCAAGCATTACGACAACAATTAAAGGGGGCATATCTTGATGAGTGGGTTCAATCCGTTGAAAGAAGTCATTAATGCAATACCCATCCCTGAAGGACGTTTAACGGAAGTGTTACGTGTTGAAGGGATGTCCAAAATTTATCAGCAAAAGCATCACACCGTGAACGCCTTAAAAAATATCCATTGCACCATTTATCAAGGAGAGATGGTGGCCATTATGGGGACAAGCGGCTCTGGTAAAAGTACCCTACTGAATATGATTAGTGCGATTGATGAACCAACAGACGGGGCATTATTTTTATTTGGTCAGGAGGCTCAGGATATATATCAAGAGCCCAAAGCATCGCAATTTCGTAAAGAAAATATCGGCTTTATCTTCCAATCCTTTCATCTGTTAAAAGATTTATCCGTGGAAGATAATATTGCACTCCCCCTTATTTTAAATGATGTTTCTAGTAAGGACATTAAAGTGCGCGTGCAGCACATGATGGAAAAACTGAAAATCGGCGCTTGGGCAAAGCATCGACCACATGAGCTATCAGGAGGACAAAAGCAACGGGTTGCTATTGCTCGTGCCATTATCGCAAATCCGCCTATTTTGCTAGCTGATGAGCCAACAGGAGCGCTGGACGTCAATACGACGGATGAGATATTGGAGTTGCTTGTTGAGCTTCAAAAAAAGAGTCAACAAACGATTTTACTTGTCACTCATGACCCTTATGTTGCTACCTATGCCAATCGGGTGTTGTTCTTCCATGACGGTGCGATTGTAGACTCCTATCAAAACCAGCAAAATGAAGAGGATTTGGATTGTATTTTAATGAAATTTAAGCAGGCTACGAGGGGGGAGCGATAATGTTTACAATGCGTGCCGTTGCCCTAAAACTTTTTCGTGCCGCTTGGGCAAATGTCCTAACGAGTATTAGCATTATAACCATCTCCATTTGCCTTGTGATGACGATGAGTGTCTACGCTTTAAACGCCCATAATCAAATGAAGGCTGACATCCAAGCCTTGTACGGAGAAATGGATATAATGGTCGGCTATAATCCAGATCAACATCAGCTGTTAACGACACAACAAATAGAGTTACTTTCCAGCCTAGCAGGTGTCACCCAAGTGTCTAATGTATCTTTAGCTCACACAAAGGTTGAGCAAGAAAAAAGCACAACCTTTTATACCGTTGGCGTAGAAAATGATGACCTTGTGAAAAGCCGCTATCATTTCGAGATGAATCTTGGTCCGAACGATGCCATTATTTCAGAAAATGTGGCACGTATTTTCAAGAAGAACGTCGGAGACACCATTCATATTCAAACGAAGAATTTTATTGTCCGAGAAATTTTACCAACGATGAAAGGTACGGATAGCCCTAATATCATATTGTTGCCAAATACCATTGTGAAAACATGGATGAATAATAGTCAGCCACAAACTGCTGGTATGTTTGCACTTATTAAAACAGAGGATGGGCTTGCTAAGGCAGTTGGCACAGAGATCAAGCAACTTGATGAAACTCTTCGTGTAGATGTCATGAGTGATTATGATTTGTTTAAAAGAAATTTACAAAGCTTAATGATTTTTATGATTGTCCTAGCTGTCTTTATTTTACTCATTGCAAGTGTTTTATTACTGTCCACTTTCCAGCTATTATTTTATAAAATTAAAGAACAGCTGATGATTTTACGTGCTCTCGGTGCATCAGTGCAGCAAGTTAGGCGCATTGTCAAACTACAATTATCACTTATTATTTGCTTTGGGGTTATGCTCGGAACAACGATGAGCTTACTGGTCATAAAAATTTGGCTACCACAATTGATTAGCCTCTTACATTTACCAAATGCTAGAACAGAGCTTCCTCTTCCTTTTGTGATTGTGATCGCGCTTTCGAGCTTCTTGATTCTTCAGGTAATGACACAATGGCAAGTAGCAAAAAGTGCCAGATTATTGCCATTACAAATCGCAACAGACAATGAAAATTTACGTCTTCGTTGGACCAAATGGAAAACGATCATGGTCGGCATTGGAGGAATTATCGCTGTTTTGTTTTTGTTGCAAGCACAACTGACAGGAACAGGAAGCAATCAAGGAGCACTATTGATTTTAATCGGAACGATCTTGATTTGTGGGATTTTACTGTTATTCATCCCCTATCTGTTTACAGCCCTCCTTCAGGTTGCATTAAAACCGATTCGTGCAGTGTTTGGCAAGGAAGCCTATTTAGCGTGCCAGCAAGTCATGCCACAAGTACGCAAAAATAGGCCGATTGTGCTCAGCATTATTGGGTTAATGGTCATTTTAACCTTTGGTAGCTCGTTAATGAAAACGTTACAGCATAATGACCTAGCCTTCACCGAATCACAATACGAAACCGCTGTAAAAATCAATAATGAATTAAATGATCCAACCCTTACACCCGCAGTTATTAAGGAAATGGAGGCCTTGCCAAGCGTGCAGTATGCTTATGCACAAAGTAATAATGCGTACATTGCCCTGCAACTCGGCGATGAATGGCTACCAGAGAACTATACAACCATTGATATCGAGCAATTTGGACAATTAGGGAAGTTGCCAAAAATCGAGGGCCCTTTACAGGATGGACTATTAGTGACAAAAAGCTTGGCGAATCGTCATCATTTATCGGTTGGTGATCGTATTACAATAGGCTCCTATGATGTTGCTGCACAGCAGGATCGGCCAACAGGTGAATTACAAATTATAGGAATTATTGATGCACCTCTTCACTACGCAGAATTAATCGTGGATTGGTCATCCTTCCTCACTTCTCAGGACCACACAATCATTGAAGACATTATGGTCGAAACGACTAACCCTGAGCAAGCATTGTCTGACCTGTCATTCTTAGAAGAGCGCTGGCCAGCCTTGAAATTTACGGATAAAGTGACCATGATGGAGCAATCCCGTGAAATGTTCTTCCAACGTTGGAGCCTATTTGTCGGCGTCTTTGTACTATTAATTGTCGCTACTGTCCTTGGTGTACTGCAAACATTACTGCATACCATTTATAGCAAACGTAGTGACTATGTCATTCAACGATTGATAGGCTTATCACCAAATGGTTTAATAAAACTTATTTTGACGCAAGTCCTATCGTTTGTGCTATATGGCCTCACTGTTGGCACGTTTATTGGACTTATTTTAACAAGAATGCTGGGATTCATTGATGAAAGCTCTCCGATGTCCTATGACTACTTAACATTAGGCATAACAAGCAGCGCCTTCTTAATAGCAACACTTATTGTCTTTACGCTCCAAGGCTATTGGATTAGCCGACAAAAATTAGCGAATGAAATCGTGGAAATCTAAATAACAACAGCCCTTCTATATCAGAAGGGCTGTTGTTATTGTTGTTGAAAAAAGGTGATGTCAATAGCAGAAAAAGAACCTTTGGCAAGGTGAGCGGGTGATTTCCGCTCCGCCAGCGTCCTTTCCAGGGGGCGTCCGATGAGCCGCTTTGAACTGCACCCAAAATATTGGACTTAAAAATCTACTATAGGGGGTGCAGGTAGTGATTTCTGATGAACAAAAATTAGCCGCAGTTCTAGCTTACTTTGAAGAAAAGGAAAGTCCGTATCAGATTGCCAATCGATTACAGATGGATCGACAGTACATTCGATTATGGATTGAATTATATCGATATCATGGCATCGAAGGAATTATTCGTCCTCAAGGGTTCACGAATTATGAAGATTCTTTTAAAATAAAAGTAATTCAACACCTGATAGAGACAGGCGATTCGCTTTTACAGACCGCAGCGAAGTTTAACATTCCTTCTCGTGAAACCATTCGAAGATGGAAAGAACAGTGGATGTCAACAGCTGGTGAGGTGCTCTATCAAGTAGAAAAGGAGCGCCAATCAATGCCAAAAAAACAACCAGCTTCGTCCGATTTAAATGAAAAAACAACGGAAGAGTTAAAAGCGGAAATTGAGTATTTACGGATGGAAAATGCCTATTTAAAAAAGTTGAAAGCCTTAGTTCAAGAAAAGGATGCCTTCAAATCCAAGAAAAAGTAAGAGCTATTGATGAGCTAAGGTTGGATTTCCCTCTTCAAGCTCTATTAAAAGTGGCAAACATCAAGAAAAGCACGTATTATTATCACCTTCACAAAAGGACAACACCCGATAAATATGAGCAGATCAAAGAACGAATTCAGACGCTTTTTTATTACCATAAGGGGCGTTATGGCTATCGTCGTATTTGTTTAGCCCTCCGAAATGAAGGGTTTTTCATCAACCATAAAACGGTCCAACGATTGATGCAAGAAATGGGCTTAAAAGGGACGATACGCCCTAAAAAATACCGTTCGTATAAAGGGACAGTCGGCTGTGTCGCAGAGAATATCATCCAACGTGATTTTGAAGCCACTGCACCCAATCAGAAATGGGTAACCGATGTAACGGAGTTTAAAATAAACGGTCAAAAAATCTATGTATCGGCTATATTAGATTTATTCAATCGAGAAATCGTTGGATATGAGGTATCAAAATCACCTAATTTTGAGTTAGTCCAACAGTCTTTGAAAATGGCGTTTACGTATACACAGCTATCAGAAAAGAGTGGCTTAATCATCCATTCTGATCAAGGATGGTTATATCAAATACCACGTTTTAAAGCGTTATTGGCCACTTATGAAATCAAGCAAAGTATGTCACGGAAAGGGAATTGTTTAGATAATGCCGTGATAGAAAGCTTTTTTGGCATTATGAAATCAGAATTTCTATACGCAACAACGTTTAAGAACTACGAAGCATTCAAAAAAGCGTTAGTAGACTATATCCACTACTACAATCATGAACGGATAAAAATAAAACTCAACGGAAAAAGTCCAGTTGAGTTTCGAAGAGTTTCTTAAAAGTTCAAATTTTTGGGGTCAGTTCATAAATCCCCTAGGAGTGACGCTGGCTCCACTCCAATCACCATGTGGCAAAAGTGTCTTGTCCTTATCTTTCATACGAGCCGTAGTAAACAAAATAGCCCATTATTTGTATGATGAGAGAAAGGATAGGCTCTTATTTTCCATGTGGAGAAGTGATGAGTGACAACACCCTTCCATAAAGAGTAATGAATACTTTCACTTTAGTTGAAAACCTTTGCTAAAAAGGTACCATTTTTGTGGGTTGAAGTGGAAGGCTACTTGACTCCCGTGGGATAGTGAGACAGGCGATCCCCTGCACGAAGCGGCTCGGCGCTCGCCCACAAGAAAAAGCAAGTAGCCTGCAACGGAAATCCTTTTTCACCTCTCACCTTTCACAAAAATGCTATTGATGGTTTTGATTTTCAACACTATGACAACAGCCCTTCTATTCAGAAAGGCTGTTGTCTTTACTGTTCAAAATTCAGATTTTGAAGGGCTCTCACATTCGTTTCGTCATTTTTTCGACGAGTTGCCCATTCCATTGAAGGTTATGGTTTTTGGCAAGCAAAATTATAACCACCGATTTTTCTAGCCTCCGTCGCATTGGTTTGTCCATTTAAACCAGCATCATCTCTTGAGTCAATGATGGGGTTGCCACCCTGTGCAAAGCATTTATTCATGTAATTCATTTTTTCTTTATGTGTCAAGTATCGGTCCCAGAAGAAATAGCCTATGAAAGAAACCAAACCAATTCCGGCAAGCCATGCGATAACAGCATATGGTGTTACTTCTCCATCTTCATTCTCTTTATAAAGGATTGTACCATCGTAATTTTCCATGTCTAGCCCAAAGGTTAAAAGTTTATGGTGAACCTCATTAGGAGATAGTGATTCGAGAGATTCGTAATAATTTAATTCTTCATCTGAGAAATGATATAATTCCTGGGCAGCTTCTTCATCAAACTCTAATGTTTGTGTAGCCAAATTATAGTAGATGGATTCGGCTAAAGCACTTTCTTTACGTCCAAATTCATTAGCATTCGCAAAATTCGGAAAAATTGTAGCAACAATCAACGTAACAATCAAACCACAAATAAAAAATTGAAGCTTCTTCATCACAGCAAACCTCCTTGTTTTATTTATTTATGTTAAAATATTACATTAATGGATAATGTAATATTAACTTCATTATACATAATATCCAGATAAATGTATAATATATAAAGAAAGTGAGGTGTTTTTTTGTATTTCTCAAATATACAATTATTAATGCTTGTATTTGCCTTTATTATTGCGATTTTCAGTGTGATTAAGGTGTATCAAATAAAAAAAGAGTATTTGATTAAACACAGAGAATTAGAGGTGGAATACGAAAGAATCCAACTGGAGAAACAAAAACAAAAGATCCTTTAATTTAGAAAGAAACATGCACCTCAGTCATTAGATTTTCCCTAACGATTGGGTGCATCTATTGGTTTTATCCTAACACCTCTTGGTCTCCAGAATGCTTGTCCTGCAACATTCCTCCATTAGCATTTATTCCAAAAAATCTATTATCTCCTGTATGATTTCATCTTGGTCCCGGCCTAATGTCATCAAATGTTTAGCGTTTTTAAAGCCCCTCTTCTGCTTAGTGGAAGAGTGAACATGTTGATAAATCGTTTCAGCGCTTTGTGCATACGATGCATCGTCGCGTTCACCGTAGTAGATAGCGATAGGAACGGTAATTCTATCAAGCTGCTGCATCGTTGCTTGGATAAACTGTTGAAATGCGCTCATAGCATCTAACGCCATGTGGTGAAATGGCTCCATTTCCTGTGAAATTTGAGACGCTGATTTGCCCTCTATCGTTTTATAATTGTAAGCATAATCAATTATTCTTTGTTTTAATTGCGCTGGCTCCTTATCAATTGGTACTGATAAGACAATGATTTGTGATAGCTTTTCGAATTGGGCAAGCTTTAAAGTAAAAATGCCACCGATGGATAAGCCAATGACCGAAATTTTCTGATAGCCTTCATTCAATAAAAATTGGTGGGCATTGACTACATCCTGCCACCAGTCGTCTATCTGATAGTGTAATAACTGTTCTGGGGTATGACCGTGTCCTCGGTATAATGGTGCATAGCAAGTGTAGCCTTGTGCATGTAATGAAGTGGCTACTTTCTTCATATCTCTTGTATGACTTGTAAAAGAATGTAAAAGTAATACGGCATGCTCGTTTCCCTGTAAATAAATTTCTTTCGCTGGTAGTATCTTTAGCACATAATCAAGCCCTTTCTCGAATTCGTTTATGCTCCCACAAACAATACTGCCTGTCCTATCGCAATAAAAAAGGCTTCCTCCTGAATGGGACTACTGTCTTCAATTTCTAGCGTAATATCAAAATGCGTCTCACAGAAAGTAGCTTGCCAACGTGCGATAGGCTGCTCATTCACTGTAAATACAGACCAGCCCTCCATTTCTTTGTTGAGCTTGATTTGCTGTTCACCATTTGTAATCAGTAAATCAGGAATCATGATTTGCCAGCCATCATAGGCAATCATATAGTCTTTGCCTGACACCAAATCCTTGCCTCTGAAATGTACGCGCCCACGACGGGATACTTTTTTACACGTAAAAAGTGGTCGACCGTTGCGATCATTGACATCAAAGCGAACAAAATAACGATAGTCCATCGTGCGGTCAAATGCTTTTTTTAGAGCATTGGAATAAACACGTTGAACAGTGGACGATACCTCCCCTGCTTCATTGATAATTTGGATGGCCTCTGTTGACTCGATAGCTGCTGGTTGCTTGTATGTATAAATTTTCACGACTTTCGCTCCTTCAAAACAATAACTTTCTTAAAGCTACCATAAAATAAGCGCCAAATACAAAGGATGTATTTGACGCTCCTATTATTGTTTGGGTACTTCTACTGTAAATGGTTGGAACTTCACTTCTTTATAGGCTGATGGATTGAATGGGATATGTGTTTCTTTGCCATCAGCGTCTATTTGAACGCTCCCACCTCCTGATGGAATGGAAACATAAGGCGTAATGATTAATTTTTCAACGTGTTGTGCTATTGGATCAAAGGCTTTGTTCCATACTTGTTTCCCCTCCTTCCATACTTAGAGTCTTTTATCCAAGCAAAAGGTTTCACTTTTATTTATTTTTTTGGCCATACAAAAAGTAGACTACTGTATTTTAAGTAGCCTACTACATTTTCCTTTATTGATCTAATTTAAAGGTAATATCTCCGACACCCAATTCCGAATGAACCTCTAGCACAACATCTGCCTTATCATAGGCTTCGTTGACATAGACACCCTGGCCTTTGGATACAAGACCCTCTATATTTGAAGATCCGATGCCCTTCTCTGTCGTTAATTTGACACCAACCTTTGATGGTAAAATAACGGTTGTTTGACCGACGCCTGTTTCAATCGATGTCTTAAAGCTCTTTTTCCAATCGCCACCTAAATTAACCGTTACATCACCGACACCTGCATCAATATCAAGCTTTTCCAGCTGGAGCCCCTGTAAATCTAGGTTTGCAAGGGATGCGCCTGTTTCAACTGTCAAATCCATCGGGATACTGTCATTCAGTTGGATTGCCCAAGTGTTTTTAATATTTGAGATTCCTAGCTTTGTAGAGCCTTTATGCTGAATATCCACTTCTCCCGTATCGCCGTGGACATCATAGTCTACCTGTGGGGCTAGCTTTTTAATATTATAGTCGGCCTTGCCCTCTACCCATTCCTTCGCACCGCTCGATACTGTCAGTTCACCAACACCTAGATCAATGTCTACCTCTAATGCTTTCACTTTATCCTTTTCTACCAAGATGGCTTCCTCTCGCATCTTGTTGTTTGGAATAAAGGAGAAACACCCCGATAAGACCAATACAGATGTACCCATTATGACACCTAAACCAACTAATTTTTTCAACATGATTTCCTCCCACCATATAATCTACCAATAATTTCATTATATAGGAGTCAACCTTTTAAAATACGACCCTGCGCTCGAAATTTATCTAAGACCTAAGACGTAGGGTTCGCTACTGATAAGGGATATCTCCCCCTTCCAGCAATGCCTTTAAATTAGCCAGCGAAGCCTCATAGCCTGGTGAGTTAAAGCTTACAGTTGTCCCCTCGTGCTGTTGTACTAGCGTAATGGCAATCAACGTTTCCGGCACCTCTAAGTAAAAGGAAAACTCCTCATGTTTTTTTACGTGCTGAATCGTGAGCTGCATAGGTAGCTTTTCAGATAGCTGATTATGCGCATTAGGCATTAACGTAAACGTTATCTTTTCACCATCTGCGAGTTTAGGGATATCCCAGGTGGAGCCTGGTGCATACCATTGCAAGAGGAGTTGTTCCTCTGTAATCGCTTGCCACACGCTATCTATTTTCGCATCAATCCAAATCGAACTGGTCATTCACCATTACCACCTTTTTCTGTTTTCCATTATTTTACCGAATTTTCAAACGATAGACTACTTTGGGATGTTCGGTATAAATGAAATGCCCCAATGATGATGAACATGGCCATGAAATCCAAGGCTATTTGATGACTTGAGAAAACAGCAACTAAAAAACCATACAACGTTGGTGCTAAGACAATAAAAAATTGATTAATCGTTAAAGCTGCACTCACGGTAAGTCCCACAGCTTGAGGATCAGAATGCTCGGTGACACAGGTAATATATAAGGAATACCAGCCGAGTGCTAAAAAACCAAACACACCACAAAAAATAATCATCAAGCTCTTCCCATGTATGACAAAGGGCAAACAGCCAATCATCATAAATGTGGCAACCATGACAAGTACTAACAATGACGCACGTTTATGAGCGAAATATCGGTCACCCAGCCAAGCAAGCACAATTCTCCCTAGCATGCCTCCCAGCAAAATCAAACTTAAATAGCTCCCTGCCTCTGTTAATGTATAGCCGCCCTCTTGATGTAAATAGCTCATAAAATGAGCAATGATGACCATTTGTAAGGACATCATGACAATGCCGACAAAAAATAGAGGATAGAGCGCTCGATTATGTTGAATAGCCATCATCTTTTCTTTAAAGGAAATAGGATTTGCGGCAACGGTTACGTGCTGTTTTGGTTCATGATACAGCAGTAAAAATAAAAGTCCCCCACCTATCGCCACTAACCCCTGTACCAAATGCACAGTGGACAGATGGTGCTGTTGATATAAATACGTTAGTACAATAGAAGAAAGTGCCCCACCAATGGGGATACCTGTCTGGCGAATACCAATAGCAAGCCCACGATGCTTATCTGGAAACCACTTCACAATAGCGGTACTGCCGCCAGTTTGTGCACTGCCATACCAGATACCAACAACTATTAATACGAGCAGCAATGTCGTATAATGGTTCACAGGTATTAACAGGAAGGCTGACAGGCCCAGTATAATGGAGCCCCATCCAATAATCTGCTTTTCTCCTTTTTTATCCATAAGGTAGCCAAATAACAGCATGGAGAAAATCGGCCCTATATTGACGGCTGAAACAATCAGTCCAGTTTGAAAGGACGTTAAGTGCCATTCCATTTGATAAAAAGAGGCAACTGGCCCCATCCCATAGGTGACAAAGGTTGAAGCTGTCTGTGACAGTGTAGCCACTAGTAAAATAACCCATTGATAATATGTATGCATGTTAACCCTCCATCAGGTTGATACCGCTTTATTTATGCAGTATACCTTGTCGCTACCTAGAGTTTACGTTGACTGATAGCATACGTAAAATTGAGGAAAATGATAGCAGCTATCAAAAAATTTAATAGGTGTGTGACGAACAATATGAACATTGAAGACATTGCCTTAAAAATAGAGCTTTTAGAAAGGCAAAACTTAAGTAAATCAGCTGAAATCACTAATTATACACAATCTGCCTTAACTTCGAAGGTAAAAAAAATAGAAAGTGAAATTGGACAGGAGATCTTTAAACGAACACCACAAGGTTTAAAGCTGACGGAGGTAGGTAGCCATTATTTACAATTTTTAAAACAGGTTGCCCAAAACTATGAAGAATTTTTACAAATGATCGGACCTGCTCAAACGAGCCTCCATTTTGGAACTTCTCATACAACCATTAAAATTTATGGTGCATCCATTATGAACGAACTCCAAACGAGTCATAGTCCAATTGATGTCGATTTCACTGTCGAATCAAGTACATCTTTAAATCACAAAGTACATAATGCTGAGCTGGATTGTGCACTGACTAGTAATCCAACTAAACAGTATGCCGATTTAAACTATGATCTAATTGCGTCAGAAACATTTGAGGTCATTTCAAGCCCTTCTCATGTCATCGATTTTGAGCAACGAACGCCAGTAACACTACTCGTCTTAAGTAAAGGCTGTATGTATACACATGCATTGGCACAATGGCTAACAATGAAGCAAGTTCCTTTCACAATGAAAGAAATTAAATCCGTTAGTAGTATTCTTGATTTTTTAGAAATTGAGCATACGATTGCAGTCTTAAATACGAAATTATTGGCACTTTATCATTGCCCTGACCTGCACTTTTATGACATGGATGATCTCAATAAAGTAATTGAAACGGTCTTTATTTATCATGAAAACGACAGCAAGCATTCCTCTATTATGCAATTAAAGCAGGTAATAGAGTCCTTGCTTGAAACGGAATAGTATCGAATACAGCAAGGCTTCGCTAGTCCTTGCTTATTCTATATTAATGAAGGTGTTAGAACGAATAATACGTGGATGCTGTCATTGCTTTTATTGAGGAAACGATGTCGAACATTCGGCGGAATCCGCACAACATCCCCTTCCAATAGCTCATACTCTTCTCCTTCTAGCTCTACATAGCCTTGCCCCCTCATCATCACTGCTATCTCTTCTTTATCATTGTGACAATAATGACTTTCCGTGGTCACTGCGTGTGGATTTAATTCCATCATGAGCATGTCAATTCGAGCTTTCATAAAGTCAGGTGTTAATACATCATAGACAATATGATCCTTGTTTTCTCGATATATTTTTTTGCGGTTGTGCTTGCGTGAAATAAGTGTACTTGTATCGATATCATGAATAAAAAGTGTAAACAATGGTACATGTAAAGCCTTTGCAATTAACTCCAGCACACTTAACGATGGATTCGCTTGTCCACGTTCGATTTGACTAATTAAAGAAGTACTAATGCCTGCGTAATCTGCAAACTCTCTAATGGTCATACCATTTTTCTTCCGATAACTTAGTACGGTTTGTCCTAATTGATGATACTGCATGGCACGACTCCTTTTTATCATAATGTGTATTTTTCTAGTTTTGTGCTGATATTCTAAAAACCCTATTTTATTGAGGAAGACTACACTATAATAGGTTAGGCAATATTATTAATCTTGTTTATTATTATAAACAAATACATAGGAGTTCATCATGTTTTATTACATCTCTTTATTTTTTGCTGTCTTTGCATTATCGACTTCAGCTATTTTTGTCAAGCTTGCCGATGCGCCACCAGCCATTACGGCCTTTTATCGATTATTTTTTGCGCTACTAGTGCTACTCCCCTTTTTATTAGCGCAAAAGGGATTGCGACAGGAAATGACGAGCCTCTCCAAAAAACAGTGGGGACTGGGCATTTTATCAGGATTATTTTTAGCCTGTCACTATGTCTTATGGTTTGAATCATTAAACTACACATCGGTGGCTAGTTCAACAGTCATTGTAACACTACAACCTTTATTCTCTTTAGTGGGAAGCTATTTTTTATTTAAAGAACGTTTTTCTAAAGGAGCAATTGTTGGCTGTTGCGTAGCCATTATCGGTTGTTTCATCATCGGCTGGCAGGATTTCCAGATTAGTGGACAAGCTCTTTATGGCGATATCCTTGCCTTTATAGCGGCAGGTATTATTACGGCCTACTTTTTTATCGGACAATCTGTTCGCAAGGATTTATCACTTGTTCCTTATTCGATCATTGGCTATGGAAGCAGCTCCATCTTCTTAGCGGTATACGCCCTCTTTATGCAGGAATCGTTCTTCGACTATTCAGCATCCACTTGGTGGTCTCTTGTAGGATTAGCCGTTATTGCAACGATTTTTGGGCAAACCATTTTTAATTGGCTATTGAAATGGTTAAGTACAACCGTTATCTCGATGAGCATTTTAGGCGAAACGATCGGTACATGTATATTAGCTTATTTTATTTTAGATGAGATGATTTCTATTCAACAAGGGATCGGCATTATCGTCATTTTACTAGGACTTGCGCTCTTTTTACTGCAACAACGAAAATCTCATTAAGACAAAACAACGGCAAAGGCTGCCGTTGTTTTGTTATTGCAGGGACTTTTGGGCAAAGCCAAAGGAAGTCCCCGTGTCGTTTGATTGTAATGAAACGTCGATGTTCAATGTTTTGGCAATGTCCTGTATAATTTTGAGCCCAAGTCCTGCATAATCGGCATCAGGCTCGAAGCCGACTCCATCATCACACATGAACACTTGACCATTCTTTATCGAAACCTCTAGCTTAGTTGCTTGGGCATGCTTTAATGTATTTTGGAAGACATTATCAAATAAACGTTGTAGCCATAATTCATTGCTAATCCAAATAGCATGTGGGTCGTCATGGTGAAAATGCAGGGCTATGTTTTGCATGCGATATAAATAACGCCACTTCTTCATCATCGTTTCTAGTAGCTGTGCAAGCTGGATTTCCTCCTGGACAACAAAGGAATTTTCACTTGTATCAAAGGCTTGTAACTGAAATGCATTTGTTAAATTCGTTATATAGTGGATTTGTGCATTTAAGGATTCCACCAATTTCGGCTGCCCTTGTAATTGATCTTCTAGAAAAAATAACTGTAAACGTATGGCCGTCAAGGGCGTATGGATGTCATGTCGTAACTTTTGCAGCAGCTCTTTTTGGAGCTCCTGCTGCTGCGCTAACTCTAATTCTCGGTAAGTCGTCCGCTCAATTAAGAGATTGACAGACTGCATAAGCTGTCCTATTTCATCCTCACTACTAATTGTTAACGTATTTGGTATCCGTTCATTACTAGCTAATTCCCGTATCGTTTTATTGAGCATCGTGATTTTTGACAATAAAGAATGGATAGTTGTTGAGAATAATAATGCTAACAGTCCTAATGACAGCACAAACGCTACGAGCATAATAGGATAGGCAAAGGATTCATGAAACGGAATGCCTTCATTTTTCAATTTAAAGACCTTGTCATAAACAAGAGCTATAGCCACACTAATGCTTAATAACACAATTGGTACACTAGCAATCGCCAAAAATAATAAAGTACGGTATTTCGTTTTTAAGGTCATTTTTTGATGTAGGTATTCAAACGATACCCTTCTCCATAAATATTTTGCACAATGCCGCCTGCTGGATCATGTAACTTTGCTCGAATCTTTTTAATATGGACATTGAGAATATTATGATTGCGTTCATCCAGTGGCCAAAGATAGTCGAAAAATTGATCCTTTGTTAACACTCTGTCTCGATTGTCAAATAAATAAAAGAACATTTTCCGCTCTGTCGCTGTCAATGCAATTTCATCATGAAGATTTTGATTAAACACTTTACGCCGCTCCCCATCAATAAATAAATGCTGGATTTGCGTCAATGTACCATATTGCTGGCTCAACATTTTTTGCATCCTAAGCAAAAGCTCACGCGGGTCAAATGGCTTTGTCAAATAATCCTCCCCGACCGTTAAGCCCTCTAGCTTACTATCAATATCATTTCGTGCCGATAGAAAAATAATGGGGATATTTAAGCCTAATCGTTTAATATTTTTGCTTAATTGATAGCCATCCTCTCCTGGCAGCATAATATCCATAATGACTAAATCCACTTGCTGAATGAGTGACATAATGTCTCGACCATCTGTTTTCCAAATCGCTTCATAGCCTTCTCGCTGTAGTATTTTTTGTAGCAAATCCCCAATCATTTGATCGTCTTCTACAATTAAAATGGTAAATCCTTTCATATTATCGACCTTTCTTATCAGCATTCGTTTTCATAAATATCATGGCTAGTTGATAGATTTCATCGGGTTGATAAAGATAAATACTATGTGTGCCACTGACCTCTTCCACCTGTGCATAGGTGAATTGCTGTGCAAAGTCTGCATAATCCTGCCTTTTCTGCTTCGTATATTGCGAATCTTTATTGTCTTCTGCAATGGCATCAATCAGCAAGATTGGCGTGTTTTGCGGCTTTGGAAGCTGTTCTGATTGTAAACTATTTTCATAGACCTGTAACAGCTCATTTTTCATATCCTCATTAAAAAACTGTCTAAAGGACAATGCCTGATACATTTTCTTTTCCTCTGCTGTTAAAAAGGACATTTTCAATACTTGCGGATTATAGACCTGTGATGGCAGAAGTCGGTGTAAACCCATTCTAGTTGCTAGACTCATCCCCTTCACCATCCATCTATCGACGGTTCCCATTGGATGCTTTACATATTGACTAGGTAAACCAATGTCCAGCGCGATGATTCCCTTTACTTCTTCGGGGTATTTTTGTGCCCAGTAAATGGCTTCTAGCCCTGAAATGGAATGTGGTACGAGTATATAAGGAGGCTGAAGACCACTTTGTAGCAGAGCCTCTCGTGTTTGCGCTAGGATTGTCTCAATGTCTCTTGCATCATGGGCTACATCACTATAACCATAGCCAGCTCGATCCACTACGGCTATTTGATGGTGCTGTGAAAACTTACGGTACAGCCCCTTTAACTCATACACTGGGGCTGCAATACCTGAGCCTGCCATAAATACATACGTGTCCTCGCCAACTCCCTCCTGATAGACATTAATTTGATGACCGTCGACGTCTACTAGTGTGCCATTATTTTGTAAAATAGCAGATTCCTTCTGTACTAAATAATAATGGTAGATCCAAACAACCACCATTCCAAGCATGATTAATGCTCCTATGTATACCAATAATTTCTTTAATTTCTTCATACGTAGCTCCTCTCTGTTCATACTTGCAAGGATACACATTAAAAATAAATTTCTAATTAATTTTTGGAGAAAAATTATAGTTGCACACTTCCTAAAATGACTCAGCCATCTGACCCCGATTGAATATCGGCACCAGATGGCTGAATAGCTTTGAACGATTCATTTTATTCCAATAGTAAAATCATTAGTAGTATAATAGGACACTGTTAAAGCATTTGGACTAGCTATCTCTAAATATCATCTGTTTACTTTTTTTAACTTCTCTGTAATATCTAGTATCACTGCTCTTACCACTTCCTTTTATTTAAATACAATGAAAGCCGCAATAATGTTACACCCTCTTTTTTGTTAGTATTTTTAGACGTATCCTGTATATATACGTTGCAAATGATTTAGCCAAGGCATTAAATTGAGACCATTTGCAATATACGTTGCAGTGATTCCATAAAAAAACTGCCTACATTGAGATAGGCAGCTTTCTTAGTATTAAGCATCTGGATAGTTTTTTTGTACAAAGTCGATGGTTTGTTGTATAAGGGCTTTTAGGATGTCTTCATCCACATCCGCAAGCTTATTAATATACACGCAGGCTTTCCCCGTTGTGTGCTTGCCAAAGTGCTGTAATAGCTGCTCTCGCTCATCACCTGGGGCGAAATACAGGCTAATTTTTGCTTTGCGTGGGGAATAGCCAACACGGGGTGCATCCCCTTCATGCCCTGTTTTGTATTTGTAATGATAGCTACCAAAGCCGATAATACTCGGTCCCCACATTTTGGCTTCATAGCCTGTGACCTCTGTAAAAATGTCCAATAATCGAAAGGCGTCTTCTCGTTTTTGTGGATGGTCCACATTTTCAATAAATTCAATGACACTTGCATCTGTTTCTTTCATTTTTAATTCATACATGTCTATCCCTCACTTTCTGGAAGATGTACCTTTATTATTCCCTATTCTACCTGCTCTAACAATAATTTTTGCTGGAGATGACGATAAATACCCTGCTGCTGCATTAACGTTTGGTGATTACCTTGCTCGACAATTTCCCCCTGTTGAATGACGAGAATTTGATCGGCATTCTCGATTGTTTTTAAACGATGGGCTATGACAAAGCTTGTGCGTCCCTGCATTAAATGCTGTAAGCCTTTTTGAATATCGACCTCTGTTTGCGTATCCACACTCGATGTCGCTTCGTCCAAAATTAAAATATCAGCATTCTCTAAAATAGCACGAGCAATGGCGATGAGTTGGCGTTGTCCCTGACTTAAATTAGCGCCACCTGCCTGCACAGGTGTATCGTATTGGGCTGGTAAATATTTAATAAAGTGATGGGCATTCGCAATTTTCGCCGCTTCCACGACCTCTTCATCTGTGGCATCTAGCTTCCCAAAGCGAATGTTTTCACGAATGGTGCCAGAGAACAAATACGTGTCCTGTAAAACTACGCCTACTCTTTGGCGAATGGTCGCCATTTGATAGTGTTCGATATTGTGCCCATCAATCAAAATTTCCCCTTGATCCACGTCATAGAAACGCGTCAGTAAATTAATAATCGTCGTTTTCCCTGAGCCTGTCGGACCAACAAGAGCGATGGTCTCTCCTGCCTTGGCATGGAAGTGAATATTTTTTAACACAGGCTTATTTGGCTCATAGCTAAAAGATACTTGCTGGAAAATAACATCCCCTTTGAGCGATGCTGCCTCGATGGCATGAGGCTGATCTGCTACCTCGGATGGTTCATCTAGAATCTCAAACACACGCTCTGCACCAGCAATGGCCGACTGAAAGGTATTTAACAGATTCGATAACTGATTAAGCGGACGGAAAAATTGCCGTGTATACGTCACGAAGGCGGCAATGATCCCAACTGTAATGATGCTCTTCACGGCTAAAAAGGCACCCGTTCCGATAACGACAGCTAAGCCCAAGTTATTCATAAAGTTATTAATCGGTCCTAATAAGCCAGAGGTAATTTCTGCACGTTGGGCGGAGTTTCGCAGATTTTCGTTTTGCTGATGAAACGTATCAATCGTTTGCTGCTCCTTCCCAAAAAGCGTGAGAACCTCCGCACCCGTAATCATTTCCTCAATATAGCCGTTCAGCCTGCCAAGATCCCGTTGCCTTGCTGCATAGTTTTTACCACTGCGCTTAATAATTTGCTTGGTTGTGAACACAATAAGCGGAATAATAATCAATGTCACAATGGCTAACTGCCAGCTCAATGTGAACATCGCGATACTGACACCAATGACAGTTAAAATAGATGACACGATTTGCGTCACACTTTGCGCAAGGGCCGTATTTAAATTATCAATATCATTTGTGACACGGCTCATTAAATCACCAAGTGCACGCTGATCAAAAAATCGTAATGTGAGCGTTTGAAGCTTATGAAACAGTTCCAGCCGCAATGTCCGAATTGTTTTCATCGCCACATGAATCATGACATAGGTTTGCAGCCATGTCAGAATAGATGCTACCGTAAAAATAACAGCTAAGACGATACCTAAACGGATCGTGCCGTCGATATCCTTTTTCATAATATAATCATCAATAATATGCCCAATCAAATAGGGCCCTGCTAGACTTAAAAAGGTAGAAGCAACGACAAAAAAGATGGCTAAAAACATCCCTACTTTTTGCTGTTTGACATAATGCCATATTCGGAACAGTGTTGCTCTTTGATTTTTCGCCTTCTCAGATGGCCCTCCGATACGTGGGCCACGTCCAAAATTCATTTGCTTTGGTTGATTTTGACTCATTTTTGTTCACCAGCCTTTTGCTGCGACGCATAAATGGCTTGATAATGCGTATTGGCTTGTAGTAACTGCTGATGGGTTCCTTGCCCAACAATGTCGCCATCCTCTAAGACCAAAATCATATCAGCCTGCTGTATCGAGGCAATTTTCGACGCTACGATCAATGTCGTTGTGTCTTGATACTGTGTGGCAATAGCCTGCTGCACATGCTGCTCCGACGCACTATCGAGCGCGGAGGTAGTATCATCTAGCACTAGAATGGCAGGCTTACGAATAAATGCACGGCCTAAAGCAAGGCGCTGCTTTTGCCCGCCCGATAAATTTGTAGCTCCCTGTGACAATTCATGGGCTAAGCCTTTATCAAGTCGCTCCACAAATTCACTCGCACAGGCTGCCTCTATTGCCTGTTGTATTTCCTCGGCTGTCGCTTCATCCTTGCCGAGTCGAATATTTTCTTCAATTGTTCCAGAGAACAATAACGCTTTTTGGGAGGTAAAGCCGATATGCGCACGTAATGTAGCGAGGGCATACGATTTGAGTGGTCTGCCATCTAGGCGAATTTCACCATCTGTTGGATCAAATAAGCGAGGAAGCAGCTTTACTAGCGTTGATTTACCACTACCTGTTTTTCCAATGATGCCTACCGTTTGCCCAGGCTTTACAGAAAAAGAAATTTTTTTGAGGACATCCTCTGCTGTATCATAGTATCGATAGCTCACCTGATCGAAGTCAATCGCACCTTGTATGGATGCAGAAATCGCCTGTTCCGATTCCTTCACCGCTATGTCTTTATTTAAAATATCCACAATCCGTTCGCCTGAAGGCAATGCTCGTGCAATTTGCATTAGCACCGTACTAGAAGACATTAAGCCATTTAAAATAATCGTTAAATAGTTGATAAACGCCAGAATGACCCCAACTTTCAAAGTACCCGCCTCTACCTTAATGGCCCCAAGCCAAAGTGCAGCTACAATGCCCAGATTGACAATAAACATCGTAAAGGGCACAAGTACCCCTACGATTTGCTCTGCAGTGATGAAACGCTTTGTCAGCGCCTCATTTAATTCTCCAAATTGTGCCACCTGCTGTGTCTCACGACGAAACGCTTTGACCACACGAATACCCGCCAAATTTTCCTGTAACTTCGTATTGACCCCATCAATCGCCTCCTGAACACGACGATACAGCACACCTGAATACTTTGTAAAAAAATACATGGCGATCATCAACAACGGCACGATAATGAGAAGGATGGAAAAAAGCTCACGCGCTGTCACAAACACGATAATCACTGCTCCGATAAAAAGCAAAGGCCCACGCACAAAAATACGTAGCGTCATCATAAACGCGCGCTGAATACTTTCCACATCACTTGTTAAAATCGTAATCAGCTTCCCTGTCGTAAACGCATCCCGCTCCTTGGCTGAATACGTCATCATCTTCTCATAAAGAGCCTGTCGAACATCCGATGCAAAATGAATCGCTGCCTTCGAGCTGTAGTACGAGCAACCGACTCCACCAATAAGCCCCAGCACTGCGCTGCCAAGCATCCAGACAAACATAGTCAATACATAACGATTATCCCCGTTGGCAATCCCTGTATCAATCATATGCTGCATGATGGTTGGCTGAATTAAATCCATCGTCACCTCTAGCACCATCAATAACGGCGCAATCAAAGTGAAAAATTTATAAGGCCCCAAATACTGCCCTAACTGTTTAACTACCTGCATACATTCGTCTCCGTTCTATTTAAATCCCATTCGTTCCTCATTATAACTGAAAATCATTCCCATTTGGCAATAATTTTTCGGGTCTCGTAATATTTACAACCCTATCAATCATTTAAGTTAGGTGCTATCTAGCATATTTTTAGCCAGTTAATATTCAGTTCATTGATGTCATGTATGATCTGTTTGTAGATATAAGGGGAAATTCCATGGGAGCATCACTAGCAACGAATGTCGAGTGGGCAATTGAAGCCAATCGTTTGGTTAAGCTTTTTGGAAATAATCGTGCTGTTGATGGTGTCGATCTGAACGTTCGTGCTGGAAGCATTTACGGTGTGTAGTGATGGTGGCAATCTTGGCCCCTCTCACAATACGTGCTTATATGCGCAGGACATAAACCTTGAAAATAAAAGCTTTGTAATAAACAAGGGAACGCCCGGATGTGGACGTTCCCATTGTTATGCCAATAAAGCTGCGTTTTCCTGGCCATGCTCCTTGCATTTACTTAGGATGACCATTGCTCGAAGCAAGCCCTGTTACAGTGTAATGATGCGTAGTTTTTCGAAGTTTCGCAGGAAAAGCTTTTGTGCCTGTTGCTCTTTATTAGGATCAATGCCTAGCAAAGTGACCGTGCAGGGCCCTGCGGATTTTGTACAATCAACAGAACTTTCAACACGCTGCCCGCTAAATAGACGGGCGAATTCTCCTTGCAGCCCCTTTGATCCAACAGGCCATACTTGCTGAACCATTTCCGCTCGCCATGCCTGAAAAATTGGCTGCAACTGTGCAACATCTTCAGGCTGAGCCAACACTTCCTCGCCCACAAGTGGCAAGCCATAGGTGTACCAGCTAAGCTGTTCATGGTCAAATGCACAGCGCTGTTGGCTCTCCCCTAGCATCGTAATAGCTAAACCTGATTGCAATGTGGGCATATTGGATTCTGTACTACCTGCAATGGCTGGACATGTAAGACCCGCCTCTTCAAACACTTGCTGAATGCCTTTCTCATAGGGTGACCATGCGGCATCACCAGAAAAATTAGCAAGTAGTATTTGGATGGGCAATGCCTGCGCGGCAAGCTGCTCTAAAAACGATACACGTGCCGTCATATAGGCTGTCAATTGATCGGATGCAGACACAATATCCTGAGGTTTTTCTCCAATGGCTGCCGCATTATCCATTGTCGCAACCAACGAGCCTACTTTCATCGCATTTCTCACTGTACACGACCTTCCTTACGCACAAAAACCTTTGACAAAACGGGCATAACTACAGCGACAATCACTAAATTGATTACCGTTGCCATCAGAATACTCCCTAACGCTCCCCAGAAAAATGCTGGGCTAATAATAAAATAAAACGGAAGTGGCGCCACAATGCCGTTTAATACTAGGGCAACGGGCCATTTCCAAAAATGCATGCCTTTTTTATGCATCACACCAAAGACCCAGACAACCATCAACATTTCTACGGCAATTAGTAGATGTAGAGGACCTAGTGGAAATCCAGCCGTGAGCGCTGTAATAAAATGACCGATCAGCCCAGCGACACCTGCTAGTAGCGGTGATAAAAAGACAACCCCTAAAAAGGCTGGAGCCGAGTCTAGAGCCGCCGTTGAAATAAATGTTGGCACTTTAATCATTGCCCCTACAGCACAAATGGCCGCTACCATTGCCGTCAATATCCATTTCCTTAATCTTTGTCGTTCCATGCCTTCTCCTCTTTTCTATCTGAGTGTTTACCTTATTTCAGCTGTTCAGCCAATCCATACCAAATTCGTACAACTTGCTCTGCTTCCTTGAACAAAGCTTGGTATAAACGACCACATGAATCTCTTAGTAGACGTGCTTGCTTTTCCATCGGCACAACACCACGCCCCATATCCGTGACAATGAGCACTAATCTACATTGTTGTTCTAATGTCTGTACTGTTGCTAGCACCGTTTGAACCACTTGTTCATCTTCCTCCAAATTTTGTGTCACGAGCCATTTTTCTAAATTTTTTATGACGAGGACATCACAGGCTGGTGCCACCTCTGGTAATTCGCCATCAAGCATTACCATCTGATGCTGTTCATACAAACCCTTCACATAGTCGGTTTTGCCGTTATAGGCGCCTCCGATAAAGACATGCATCTTGCTCCCTCCTCCCAAGCCTTTCTTGAAAACGTTAAAACAAATTGTTTGTCATGTGGCACTTGATAGGACCAAAAAGGCTGCTCTGTTGGGGCAAAAGCAACGAGTAACGCACGAATGACCCCGCCATGAACAACTAAATAATAATGATCCTCATCCTTTGGTAAATGGTTGAAGCCGTCTATAACACGCGTTACAAAATCATCAAACGCTTCGCCTTGTGGTGGGGGCGTGTGAATCGGATCGTCAAGCCATGCACAATAATGGGCATTCATTTTTAATTCCTCATAAGTTTGCCCTTCAAACGCACCAAAGTTTGTCTCACGAAAGCGTGGCTCTGTCTGGTAGCTTGCATTCGGAAAATAATGAGCCGCTGTTTCTCGGCAGCGTAGTAAATCACTGCCATAAACCTTATCGACATTCGCATCTACAACAGCAAGCTCGGTTGTCGCTGCTAATGGTGCGTCCGTCCAACCAAGATAGCGCTTTTCTAAATTTTCTTTCGTTGGTGCATGCCTCATTAAGCACACAGTAACAATGTCACCCATAGCACAACCTCCATCCCTTCAATCGATGCACCTAGTAAATCACCTGATACGCCACCAAAATTACGCAACGTAAATTGGCGAAAAATAAAAAGCGCAATGGCTAAAACGATCACTAATATAATGGGTAGCAGAGAGAACTCAGTAAAGACAAATACAGCCGTTATAGCTAAGAGAAGCGATAACAGCAACCATATTTGCAATAGCTTGGCATTAATATGAGACTTAAAAAAATAGGCAAGGCCTTTTTCCTTGGAGCAGTGGAGTGACATAAAATAAAAGCTCATACCCACCCTCGTTAGAAATGGCACATATAACACCATCCATAAAGCGAATTGCTGCTGTACAAATAGCTCATGTAGAATGACAAATTTACCCATTAATAAAAACACGACAGACAATACCCCGAATGCCCCTACACGAGGATCATCTAAAATCTCCAATCGTTTCTCTCGATCTCGATAAGAAAAATAGGCATCGCCCATATCGATAAAGCCATCTAAATGTAAACCACCTGTCCATAAAGCAAATAGCCCTATGACAATAAAAGCTAGCATCACTTCACTGCTTGCGGTCCACTGCGTGAGACTATACAGCACGGCTGCCACCGTCGTCCCCATCAAAGCCCCTATCCACGGTAAGCAAGCGAACATGCCTGTGATGGTGAACCTCGTTAATGGTAACTCTTTATGTACTGGCAAAACCGTAAAAAATTGAAATGCCAATAGCAGGCTATGCCAAAAATTTTTCATCGTCTTGCCCTCTTTCTCGATTTATTTCCACCTCTTCACAATACCGTCATTCATCTCATAGGCCTCCTGTGCCATTGCAACGAACCATTGATGGAATTGTCCGAGTGTTCGTCGGTATAATTCTACTTCATCACTATTATAAGGTGGCTCATCAAACAGTTCATTGGAGACAACAAAAAAAGCCATGTTCTTCTTTAGTAGTGACTGAATAGCCTGTTTAACAATCTGTAGCTTATTTTCTAAACACCCAGGCCGTTGTACACACGGTGTCCCACTGTCATAGCCTTCATAAAAAGCATTGGTCAGCCAAGTTGTGACGCAATCCCACAGCACCACATCCCCATCTTGAAGTGTCTCAAACACCTCTGCTATCGCATATGGGGCCTCCACCGTCAGCCATTGGATAGGCTGTGCCTGTCGATCTGCCTGATGACGATGAATCCGCTTCTCCATTTCACGATCTACAGCAAGACCAGAAGCCAAATATATCAAACGTTTTGCAGTACTAAACTGCGTTTGATATTGCTGCATCGCTGCTTGCTCAGCAAAATGAGATTTACCACTACGCACACCACCTGTAATAAAAATGAGTGGCATTTTCAGGCACCTCCTATTGTAAATGATGCAAATTACCGATATCTTGGACAAGCCATTGTTGAGCTTGTCGTTCAATCACTGTCACACTCGTCCCATGAATATATGGCGCTGCCCACAGCTCACTAATGCTACGCTGTAAAATAGCGTTGATAATACATTTAATGGTGACGGCATGAGAGACAATGAGGATTGATTCATCCCGATATTGGGCTGCTATTTTTTTGAGTGTAAACATCGCTCTTTCTGTCACAGCGCCAAAGCTTTCGGTATGAGTAGCAATAAACTGTGCTGGATAGTTTGTATATAGCTCATAATCCAGCTTATTCGTCGCCATTATCTCCTCAATGGTATGACCTTGCCATTCCCCTAAATAGATTTCTCGTAAATCATCTTCATAGGCAATAGGCAGCTGGCGATTAGCTGTGAGAATAGCCATCGTCTCTCTCGCACGACCACTTGAGCTACAATAAGCAGCAGCAAAAGGGATTTGTTGCAGTTGCTTGTGTAGCCGTTCAGCCGCTGCTCTACCGTTTTCTGTTAATGATGAATCCAGCCACCCCTGTAGTCGTTGCTCTTGATTCCATTGTGTTTCCCCATGTCTTACTAGATAAAAAGTTGTCACTTTTCTCTCCCCTTATTTGCGCTAAACCAAGCTTGCAGACAATTATGTAAAGAAGTCATGGCCGCAATATCTTTTATTCCAATACGGAACCATTCACCCTGTAAACCTTGAAAATTTTTCGTATGACGCAGAACAATACCTTGTGCTAGACAATAGGTGAAAAAGGTATCTGCCTGCTGTGTTTTTGGTAGTGAGAAGCACACATAATTGGTAACGCTATTGGTTACTTGACAGCCATTTTCTTGTAAATAACGATGCAGCCATTCTCTTTGCGCTGTCGCATAGCTAATGGCTTGCTGACAATAATGCTGTTCATCTAAACAGCTCGCACCAATAACAAGCGCAAAGGCATTTAAATTCCAATGAGGCAGCATGTCCTTTAAAGTGCTCACAATGGAAGCATGTGCAACTAAATAACCTAGACGTAAACCTGGAATCGCATACATTTTAGTCATCGAACGTACGACAATGACATGCGGTTGTTGTGTACTATTATGAATTAGCGAATACGCCTCATCTACCCAATCCATAAAGGCTTCATCAATGACAAGCTCACAGTTAACGGCAGCTCCATGCTCTATTAAGGCAAGTAAATCTTCTTTTTTCGGCAGGACGCCCGTCGGATTATTAGGTGTACAAATATAAACTGCGTCTGCCTCCATCATTTCATGCTGTAGCTGCTCCATAGGTAATGTGTACTCGATGAAGTCTGTCACCAAAACGGGCACAATATCAGCACCCACTGCACGCAATGTTCGCTCATATTCAGAAAAAGTCGGATGCACAATGATGACACGCTTTTTCGTATAGCGTCTTGCTAGCACACTAAAAAGCTCTGATGCCCCGTTACCTAATAGAATCGTATCCTTTGCCACTTGATGAAAAGCTGCAACCTTCGTTAAAAAGGGCTCTCCATCAGGATCTGGATAACGTTGAATTAGCGGATAAAATGTACGCCACCGTGCCTCCACAAAGGATGGCGGTCCCGCGGCATTCACATTTTCACTAAAATCATACACTACTTCAGGCATAGTTAAGCCTAATTGCTGATACACATTATGCGGATTTGCTCCGTGATTAGGTAATGGCATAAATGAACACCTCCACTGCTAGCATGACAAGCGTAAAGAGAACTGTGGCAATACGCATATGAAGAATAGATGTAGCAATATGCTCCTTTGTTAAAGGAACTAATTTTTCTCCCATAATTGCTCGATGAGAGACAACACCCTTATACGTATTTTTTCCACCGAGCTGTACACCGAGCTGCACAGCCGTCGCTGCCTCTAAATAGCCACTGTTTGGACTTGGATGCTTTTTCGCATCCTGTGCCCATCGCTTTAAACGCTTGCCAAGCGAATAATTTGTTTCATTTTTTGTGCCAAGCACAATTAGCAAGCCTGTAATACGACTTGGAATAAAATTCAGCACATCATCAAGCTTGGCAGAGAACATGCCAAAGTCTTTGTATTTTTCATTTTTATAGCCGACCATCGAATCTAATGTATTGACAGCCTTATAGCCCCATAACCCAATTGCCCCAAATAAAAAGGCATAAAAGAGCGGTGCTGTCACGCCATCGCTTGTATTCTCAGAAACCGTTTCTACCACACCACGCACAATTTCATCTTCATCCAGCTTCTCGGTATCACGTCCAACAATCCACGACAGCTTGACACGCGCTTCCGCAAAATCACCTTTGACAAGCGGCTCATAGACAGCCATTGCCGCCTCCTTCAAGCTACGCTGTGCCAGTCCAATCCCAATGAGAAGCCCTTCTACTAGAATGCCAAAAATGATACTTACCTGATAACTAAGGAGCAGAATCAATGTCACTATAAACATGGTCGTCCCAACAACAGCAAGTGCCATCACCATCCCACGCAGCTTTCGCCATTTGCCCTTATTCCATAGAGCTGTTTGCGATTGAATCAAATGTCCAATCCAGCGTACAGGATGGGAAAGCTTTGGAGGGTCTCCTACTAATAAATCGAAAACAAGCCCTATGATACAGGCAATTACGATAGCAATCATCAAGCTCTCTCCTCTTTATCTTTTTTGTATTTCCTTACAGCCTCACGCATCGTTTCATAGACGCCATAGCCAATGACCTTGCCGAGCATCGTAATGGGGCCTGCATACTGATGGTAGTCCCCCTCTTCTGTGGAGGCAATTAGCAAGCTATCGGTAGAAGTACCTGTAGCTTGCGTACCTGTTGTTGGGTCTGTAATAGCTTCATCCACTAACGCCTTCACCTTGGCTTCTGTTGTTGAAATCATTGCCTGAAATAGTGCTTCATCCGATAGCTTTCCGTTGATGAGCACCCATGTATTAATCGTCCCTGCATGGTACTGCTCCTCCCGATGAAAAGCACGTGTAATATCGACCGCATTACCTAGCCCCGCAGTAATCATAATGACAAGTTGGATGCCTTCAAATGTAAAGTCGCGAATGGTCGCAAATTGGGCCTGAACGGCCGTCATCATGGCTACAGTGTTGTGGGGCGGAAAGCCCTGTGCCTGCAAAAATTGCTGTAATTCCTGATGGGGTTGCCGTTCATCATAAGTAATGGGTACTGTTCGATTCATGAGATGCGTATAATGTCCAAAGCCTGGATTATGCATGGCGGAGGATACGACCTTCATAGGTGAAGCTGTTTGAAGAGCAACATAATGATCAAATAGTTGAATATGGTCTTTCGTCAGTATAGGCATTTCATCGCCTCCTCGCACGAGATAGTTACGGAACATAAAAAAACAAATTCTTACAAAGAAGAATTTGTACTGTCGATTCTTTATTCAAATTTGAACCTTCTGAACGTATGTACAGAATAACAACTTCATAATACTCAAATTATTTATTTTCTTTGAAATTGTATCATAACTTTGGCTATTGTCACAATTCCAATTTCAAGGCGTTATTGTTGCTTTTGTTTGAGATTTTTAAAGCGAATCACAGAGCCTATAATAATAAAGACCCAGCCAATGCCAATGTAAACAATTTTCATTGTTTTGGTCGATGACGGTAAAATATCCATAATCGTTAAACAGACAAAAAGTATCCCAAGGATGGAGAAAAGCATCCCAATTGTTAAATTCTTCACGAAAAACCCTCCCAACTTATGTACGCCCTCGATTTTACCGTATTCTAAGCAAAAAGAAAACACTAATCCAAGCAAGAAACACTTGGATTAGTGATGATTGTGTCATTTTGCTTTCGCATGAGCAAAAAACTCTTCATATAACGCTTGTAAAATACGGTTTTCATATTCCTGAAGGACCCCAAATACGAGGCTGACTTCAGAAGAACCTTGATTGATCATTTCAATATTTGCGCCAGTTTCTGAAATCGCTGTGGCAGCACGGGCAGCTAAACCTGTATTATGACGCATCCCTTCGCCAACAATCACGATCATCGAAAAACCGTGACGCATTTCTACATACTCAGCATGTAGCTCTTCTTTCACACGACTAATAATACGTGCTTCATTTTCTGGAGTTAGTTGATTTGAACGCATGATAACAGAAATATCGTCTAAGCCAGACGGTGTGTGTTCATAAGAAATATTCTCATCTTCTAAAATTTGGAGCAGCTTTCGTCCAAAGCCTACTTCACGATTCATCAAATATTTAGAAACATATAAAGTTGAAAAGCCACTGTCTGCCGAGATTCCTGTAACGGGACGACCTGTTGCAGGACGGCTTGGTACGATACGAGTACCTGGGGCTAATGGATTATTTGTATTTTTTATGTTAACGGGCACCCCAATCTTGTAGACAGGCATTAACGCTTCATCATGGAACACTGAAAAGCCTGCATATGATAATTCGCGCATTTCGCGATACGTAATTTCTTTAATTTCCACTGGATCATTGACAACTTTCGGATTCGCAGAGAACACACAATCCACATCCGTAAAGTTTTCGTACAGCTCCGCTTCAACGGCTGCTGCTAAAATGGAACCTGTAATATCAGAGCCACCGCGGTCAAATGTTCGCAATACGCCCGCTTTAGTGTAACCGAAGAACCCTGGGAACACAATAATTTCTTTTGTATCTTTTAAAGGGGCTAAATTAGCATACGCTTCGGGTAAAGCAAATGTGCGTTCAGGCAAATCATTGACCACTAAACCTTCTTTTGGACTAATGTAGCGTGCGGGCATACCAATGGCATTAAAGTAAGCTGCTATCAGCTTGGCATTATTATCTTCACCTGCTGCTTTAATACTATCGATGAATAATTCCACGTTCGTTTTGTCACCTTGTACACGTTCACGTAAATCTTCCGCAATTACGTCACAAATGGCATGGTCTAATCCCAAACCATCTGCAATCGCTCGAAAACGATTCACAACAGTTTGCAATTTTTCTTCCGTATTCTCATGTTGTAACGCTGCATTTGCTAATTGTATTAATAGGTCTGTTACTTTTATATCGTCATCAGAACGTTTCCCTGGTGCTGAAACGGCAACAATCTTACGTGCCGGATTAGATTTCACAATGTTTGCCACTTTTTGAATTTGTTCTGCACTTGCTACAGATGTTCCACCAAATTTACACACGATCATATCTATCAAATCCTAACTTTTCAAATTAATTGTATTCCTCCAAAAAACAATTGAATGTACACAGTGTACAAATTATCGTTTCCTACGTCAATACAATTTAAAAAATTCACGCAATTTATCGAGAAATATGGACAATTTTCGTACTGTTTGATTTATTATACGGATTTCGCATGAAATAGTTAAGGTTTTTATGAATTTTTTTTCGTGACATTCACATATTCGTGAAATTTTCCATTTTGACTTTCTTCTATATAATGAAGAAAACGCTTACTCCAACTATGATATGCACAAACAGCCACTATGTTTGTGCTATTTTGTATGTAAAAAAGGCGACTTGAGCAGAGTTCTAACGCTTGATTTCAAGGGCGTTATCGCTCATTCACAGAGTTTCCTGCCCTTCCACGAGTATTCCTCCTCCTTCCGCGAGTATTCATCTTCCCTCCGCGAGTATCCCTCTTCCTTCCGCGAGTATTTCTCTTCCTTCCGCGAGTATTCTATTAATCATAGAAGTTCTCGCTCAATTGCTTGGATGCAACACTCTTTCGTGAGCAGCCGCCTTCCTCTACATAAAAAAACTAGGCTCACGTTATGTGATGCCTAGTTTTACTTGTGCTATTGGATTACATGGCTGTCCAGCCACCATCGATCACTAGCTCTGCGCCTGTCATGAAACGAGATTCGTCAGATGCTAGGAAGACTACACCATAGGCTACATCTTCCGGTTCACCGAAATATGGTAGTTGTGTGTAAGTTTGATAGAATGGTAGTGCGCCTCCCTCTACCATTGTCGGTGCTGTCATCGGTGTGACGATAATGCCTGGGTGCACAGAATTCACGCGAATTTTGTCTTTGCCGTATTCGATAGCAGCCGATTTAGAAAGTACACGCAGCGCACCTTTTGCTGCTGTATAGGGGCTTGTACCAGCCATCCCAACGATTCCGCCAATGGAAGAAATATTAATGATTGAACCGCCGCCCGCTTTTTGCATTTCAGGAATCACGTATTTCATACCAATAACACAGCCATTCAGGTTGATATCCATAATTTTATTCCATTCAGCCATTTCCATGTCAGCCATCGTTTTTGGTGATGAAACGCCTGCATTGTTGACAAGAATATCGACTTTGCCGTAAGCCTTTACAGCCTCCGCAATTACTGCTTTCCACTCGTCTTCTGAAGTGACATTATGTGAAAGCCCCATAATCTCTCCACCATTTTCTTTAATTTCTTTAACTAAGTTATGCAATGGCTCGATTTGCACATCTGTTGCAATTACCTTTGCGCCTTCTTGTGCGAATAATTTTGCTTCGGATGCACCCATCCCCATCGCTGCTCCTGTAATAATTGCTACTTTTCCATTTAAACGACCCATAATAAAAACTTCCTTCCTTCTATATAAATGAACAATTCATGAACACGTTAACAACTAGTTGTATTATCGACACCGTGTCGTTAATATAATTATAACTCGCTATTTAAAAAGGGCAAACAACACAAAAACCTGTTATGATGCTTACACAACATTCACAATAAATCTGTTGTTTAAATAGAAAATTTGATACAAGGAGCATAAAAATGTCGAAAAAAATGGACCCCCGCGTCATCCGAACACGCCAATTATTAAGAGATGCGCTGGTGGAATTAATTGATGAACAAGGCTATGAGAAGATTACAGTTCAAGATATTACACAACGAGCCACATTAAATCGTGCCACTTTTTATTTACATTACCGTGATAAGCTGGACCTTCTCTATCAAAGCTCAGAAGAAACTTTGCATGAGCTTGTCAGTAGTATTCGTCCAAACTTTGAGGAGAAGAAGGATTTTGATTTATTACCAAATTATGATCAGCCTCACGAGACATTTATGCATTTATTTGAACAAATAGCGCTGAATAGTAAGCTTTATAAGGTTTATCTCACGGAAAAGAATATCCCTTATTTCTCTGATGGTTTGAAAAACATTATTATCAATTTCGTCTCAAGTGGCATTCAAATTATGGAGCCTAACGATCAAAAGCTAACAGTGCCCCGTGAGATGGCTGTACGGTTTTATGCCGCTGCCTTTCTTGAAGTGATTGTTTGGTGGTTGGAACATGATATGCCGTATACACCAAAATTTATGGCGACCCAGCTCATGCGTATTACCATTAAAGGGCCTTATATTGACAATCCCTTTGAAAAGTAAAGAAGATTTGGGTATAGGTTAAGCCCATACCCAAAGGACTTACCTATGCGCCATTTAGTAATCTTTCATCAAACATTAATTGTATTTGAATGCCGAACGGGTCTTCGATAATGCCATAAGCTTTACTAAAAACATTACTGGATAACGGAACAATGATTCTTACTCTTTCATCTGACGTTAAGCTCTTGTAAAAATGATCCATTTCTTCTAGGTCTGCGCTCTGTATACATAATGAGGAATGGTTTCCTACTACATAGTGTTCCGTAACATCCATTGTAGCTTCTGCTAGCATTAGCTTTGTTTTGCCAATTAATAAAACAGCATGTGCTATATGCTGTTTATTTTCTTCTGTAAGACGCATTGTCTTGTCACGTTTTGCCATATCCTCATATGTCACAAGCAACAGTTCCTCCGCATTCAAATGTTCTTTGTAAAATTGGACAGCTTCTTTTGCCTTTCCGTTCATGGATAAAAAAATAGCGACTTCAAGTGTGGCACTCATCGTATCAATCTCCCTTAATAAAATAGTTAGATAATAACTCCATTGATATTACCTAACTCTTATTTTAGAATATAAAGGTATCAAAACATGACACCTTTTAAGGAGATGACCATGAAAAAATCAGAACGACTTAATGATATGATCAGATACTTAAATGGTCGGGAATTTTTTAATTTAACAGATTTAATGACTACCTACAGCATTTCTAAAAGTACAGCGCTACGTGATGTTCATTCTTTAGAGCAATTAGGCATGCCGATTTTTGCCGAGCATGGAAGACATGGACGGTATGGCATCTTAAAAAACAGGCTATTGTCCCCTATTATTTTTACATTGGATGAGGTGTATGCTTTGTACTTTGCTATGCTCACATTAGAATCTTACCAATCAACACCTTTTCATCTAAGTGTTAATCAATTAAATGAAAAATTTGAAAGCTGTCTGTCTAAACATCAAGTAGAACAGATGCATCAAATGAAAAAAGTCCTGCAATTTGAAGCTAACCAGCATCATCATATTAGTCTTTTTTTAGATAAGATTTTAATGAGTATTCTTCATGAATATAGCTGTCAATTTCAATATCAAAAAAATAATGAGCCAAAAGATTACCATGTTCAATTTTTCAAAATATCTGCTAAATTTGGGCAATGGTATGTAACTGGCATAGAAGTGGATACGAAGAAAGTGAAGGTTTTCAGATGTGATAAAATAACGTCCATTGAAGTAATAGATAGTAGCATGCACTTTTCTCTAGACGCACTAATCAATCGGTCATTAGAAATGGATCAACCAAAGAAACGTATTGCATTTGAGGTAGAAATTTCAGCACAGGCAAAGGATATTTTTTATAAAGAACATTACCCTTCTATGACACTAGAAATGGATGATAAAACTGTAATTAAGGGCTTTTACAACCCAGGAGAAGAAACATTTATCGGCAATTATTTTATGAGGTATGGTCAGCATATTATCTCCGTGAAGCCCAAAGCATTACAACAAATAATCCAAGACCAAGTAGAGAATCTCCTTCATCACTATCAAAAATTAACCTCACATTAGCCCATAAAAAATCCCGAACTATATGATTTGACTAGCTCGGGTTTTCTGTCTATATTGCTCGATCCACATAAGACCGTTAGCAAAAGCTATAAAATGAATTCAATTGATCAGTTTTTTTGCACCATAGATCATAAAGCTCCCCCGCTTTACTTTTCATTAAACTCAAATTCAATTTTCCCTTCTACCAAACGGAGTGACGCATTAAATTGTTTGCCACTCTTTGATTTAAACCCTTTCATCACAGCTGTTTTACCAATCTTACATAAATCATGAATATTCTTCTCCGTTAGTTTTTTTCCTAATAGCCTTCCTGGAAACGTTTGCTTACAACCATTTTTATAATTCGAACAACCGTAAAAACTTTTACGCAAACCTATTTTTCCTACTTTACATGTCGGACACATCACAATATCTTTCACAACAGCTGGTTTAAACTGCTCCGCTTCAATTGTAAGTGACTCTAACTGTTTAGGCACTTCCGCTATTAATTGATTAATAAACTTGCCTATGCTTTCAATGAAATGTTTGGCTGACCCTTCTCCATGACCAATTTTATGTAAATAAATTTCCCATTTTGCCGTCATCGATGGACTTGACAGTAATGTTCCTTCAATTGATCGACATAAAAGCGCACCCTTAGGCGTAATACTCACGATATTTTTTCGTACTTCAATAAATCCATGCTTTTTAATCGTCTCGATAATGCCACTACGAGTTGCTTCCGTCCCAATACCTTCAATCGACTTCAGCACCTCGATTTCCTCTTCATCCTCAACCGATTTACCACATGTTTTCATCATCGTAATGAGTTGACCTTCTGTATAAGGCTTAGGAGCCGTTGTCGTGCCTTCTAAAATAGAAACCTTACTTTGTACCATCTCATCTTGGAAAACAACAGGTAACGACTCTTCACGCTCCTGCAACTCTTTCTCATTTGAAAACAATTCTTTCCAACCTTTTACAAGCTCTGTTTTCCCTACCGTTTTAAACGCAACGTTTTTGACATTCGTTATGATCGTTTTTTCGTCGTATTGATAATCTTGGTGAAACATAGCGAGTGTCGTATTGACGATTTCAAAATAAATATTTCGTTCATCCGCATTCATGGATTGTAACGCTTTTTCTGTCGGCACTTTTTTCGTTGGGATAATAGCATAGTGCTCCCCAACGTTGGCACTATCGACGTAGCGTTTGTTATTCCCACGGTTGATTGCATGAAATGACTTTCCCACGAGCTGCTGATAGTTGGCCAATGAGTCATTTAAATAGGCAAACTCATGATGTGTAATGAGCTGAGAATCAGTACGTGGATAAGAAACGAGCTTTTTCTCATAAAGTGATTGCGTAAGTTTCAACACATGCGATGGACTGTATTTCCAACGCTTATTGGCAGCAGCTTGTAATGTTGATAACGCATGTAGTTTAGGTGGTGCGATCCGCTTCTTTTTATTCGTTATACTTGTAATTAGACCCGTATCCAGCGGTTCAATCCCATGCTGTTGCAATAATTGCACAGCCTCTGCACGCTCTTTCGTTTTTAAATTTGCCTTCCCTTTATATATACCATTTTGTGCTTTGAAAACCCCTTCAATTTCATAAAATTTTTCAGGCTTGAAATGTTCGATTTCCTGCTGTCTTTTATAAATTAAATAGACGGTTGGTGATTGCACACGTCCGATGGAGATACTGCCCCTAAAGCCCTTTTTTTGTAAAAGTAGCGTATAGAGGCGACTACAGTTCATCCCTACTAACCAATCGCTAATTTGACGTGTTTTTGCTTCTTGGTACATGAGCAAATCACGCTCATTACTTTGCATATGATTAAAACCTTTTCGAATTTCCTCAACCTCTAATGAATTGATCCATAATCGTTTAACAGGCTTGTTGACTTTCGTCATTTTTAAAAGGGAGTAGAAGATATTTGAACCCTCACGTTCACTATCGCAGCCATTATAAATCATGGTTACTTGCGGATCATTAAAGATTTTTTTGACTGCATGAAATTGTGTATACATTTTAGAAACAACTTTGTCTTCAAATTTTTGTGGAATGATCGGTAATGATCCCAGTGACCATTTCTCCCATTCCTTCTGATATTCTTTTGGTTCCTTTAATTCAACAAGATGACCCACTGCCCAGGTAATGACTGCACCATTAGGAAAAGTTGAACAAGGTTCCAGTTCAATAAATGTTTTCTCTTTTTTCTTTATTTTAAATGCATCTGCATAAGCCCTTGCTTGAGATGGCTTCTCTGCTAAAATGGCGATTTTCCCCATTGATCATCACATCTTCTTTAAAATAGTTTCGTAGCTTTTCTATAAAAACATAAAACTCAACTAATCAGATTAGTTGAGTTGATGGTGAATACCTTACTACTATTTTACTTTAAACAATTAAAAATATCACTTATTAAAATCTATGAACTAAAAGGACCCTTCAAATGGTTGATGCAAGCCAATCGATTTCGTTTAGCTTCTTGAATATTTGACGGAATTAGGCGGCTGTGATTTAACCAACTCAGCAGCCATATACCCCATCATCATTGCTGGGTATAAACAGCCTTACACTATATTTGCACCAACTGCAACGCCTTCTTAACCTCTTGACTATCTTTTGCTAATACGCTCATCACATTCGATCCAAACCATTCCAATGATGCATCTACCTCCATCGTTGAAACTGCTTCTGCTAGGAATTCACCATAATCAATAGCACCTTCAAACAAAGGAACCATTCCTTCCCTAGACCCTGCTGCCGCATACACATTGTTTGGTGAAAAAACATCTAGTTGAGCACGTGAGGCAATATTTTTAAAGTGAAAATGTGAGATATAAGGACGTAGTTGCTTCATGGCGACAATCGGGTTCATTCCTGATTCCCATATATGTAAAACGTCAAAGTTCACTCGTAGGCTGGAGTGATTCGTTTCTTCAAGTAACTGCATGGTTGAAGGTAGGTTATCTGTTAATGTATTTGGATGAGTTTCTACCAGCAAATTTTGTCCTTGTGACTCAAGATAATCACAGAGCATTGTAAGTCTGACAATAAGTTCTGCCCTTTCTTTCTTACTCGTGTCTGAGCTGCCTTGCCTTCCTACAAATGTACGAATTTTATTTGTTCCCCAGCGCTTGGCAAGTGCAGATAATCTTTCTGTTTCAGCCATCATCTCCGAAACGGGTGCATCTAATGGCAAATAATCACTAAGCATGCTTGTTTCCAAACCGTAGGAGCTTAGCCAATCTGCTCCATAATGAGGTTCATCTGCCAAGTTCTTTGCATGAATGCCCCAGAGCTCGATTCCTTGAAAACCTTGTGTTTTAGCAAATTGAGCTAATTGCTCCATCGAGTGGAGATGGTGCCGAAATGAGATTGTACAAATTGATAGTTTCATAACATGACCTCTTTCTTGTGCTGTAATGTTAACCATGCTTGAAAACATTCTTGTAATCCTTGCTTGATTTTGAACTCAAGCTGATTTTGTTCTTCTAACTTCACAAAAATATTTTCCACCAATAACAAATCTTGCGTCATCGCCAGCTTCATCGCTCGATACTGAATCGTTGTATAGCCAGTCACTAGACGCTCAATTTCATCACACCATGTGTCAAAGCCTTCCTCTTCTCGCCCAAGTGCTTCCCAAAAAAATGCAAATGCATGCTCATATGCATACTTTCTAATCGCGATAACTGGCAATTGCTTTAAGGCCGTCGGTAGTTTTGACAGACGTTCTTTTCCTGCGATAGACTTTTTCATAATTTCGGTAACGGCATCTGTCAACGGATTACAATCAAGCTTGATGCATGTATTAAAATAGGCTTCAACCGTCTCTGTAGTAGGAGCAATAATCGTCTCAGAATCAAAGTAATAGCCACCTTTGACAGTTGGCTCTTGGATTGCAGCTAAAATTCGCTCCTTCGGTAAAATTCCTTCCCAGCGAAAATCAGGGTCATACATAAACCACTCTTCTTCATTTTCGGTCGATTCTAGCATCACATAATGAGGGAATGGACGTTGATGAAATTTATTCTCTCGCTCTGGCAGCATCGATAAATCCAGCATCACCATCACATGTTGATGTGGCGATTTATTCTCTACTAGCCCTAGCAATTTGTTTATATTTTCTTGTTTAGACTGCTTTTCGTCATACCATTTGTAAAGCTTGATGCCATAGAGCATTTCATACCATGTTTGAAAGAAATCATGATCGATTTGATCCGAATGGTATGTTAGCACACCATTATCAAGCACATCAAAATCAGCGTCCCATACCCCAAAATAGTAGGGCCTATGATCGACACCTTTCGTTTTCTTAATAACCTCACAAACACAGCTTACAAAACAATGAACTTTTATCATTTTTGGCCTCCGATTATTCTACCTTTTGCTGTTTTTCTAAAAAGCTTGCTAATGTTCCTACTGTTTTGAAATCTTTAGGAACGAGAACCTCATCGGGGATGGCAATGCCAAGATCCAGCTCTATATGAAGAATCAGTTGAAGGACCATAATGGAATCCATATACAAATCCTCATTTAATCGGGCATCTTCATTGAAAGAAGACAGTGTCGGCAACTCTAATGAATTTTCCATAATATCATAGATGCTCTGAATCAATTGTTGTCGCGTCATACTGGTATGCCTCCAAGTTTTTTTCTACTTATTTTTCCATTAGGCAGCTTTTCAATTTCTTGAACAGGCAAAAACTCTATTGGAACTTGATGTGGAGCTAGAAATTTTCGGCACCATTCTCGAAGCTCCATATTATCGATTGGTTCAGTAGACACATATAGTGCACATACCCGCTCTCCTGATAGGCTATCTTGTTTCTTATATACAACTGCTTCGACTATTCTTGGGTCATCCATTAACACGGTTTCCACTTCTTGCGGATACACATTCAAGCCTGCTACATTAATCGTGTCATCTATTCTTGCTAGAAAAGACAAAACATTATCTTCTATATAGCCAAGATCTTTCGTATAAATCGTTTGTGTAGACAATTCAATAATGATTTCGCTCGGTGTTTGTTTATCACCGGCTGTTACCTTTACATGAGGAAGTGGGTAACCCATTTCTTTCGGATCTTCCACATTAGGGTGAATCGCAACACAGCCTGCTTCAGAGCAGCCATACTGCTGGAGTACTTGGCGAGATTTCTCCCTTAATGTTGTCAGCCAGCTATGCGGCATCAAAGTTCCTGACGTCATGACACGATCAAATTGTTCACCCATCGGTAATAATCGACTTAATGTATAAAGTAACGCTGGGGCCCCATAAAGTATGTGTTGAGGATATTCTTTTAGCTTTTTCAAAATATATTTAGGATTATTATTCGTAATAATAACTGGCTTTGCTCCCCTTCTTATGCAAGCCAAGACACCACAAATGAAGCCATAGGAATGAGTTACTGGACAAGCAACAACCGAATTTGTCAAGGAATCGACAGGTAACATCGTCACATAACTTTCAATCTCTTTTTCCACAGAGCCCCACGTTCGTTCAATACATTTCGGAGCGCCTGTTGTGCCTGAGCTCATTTGAACTAATACGCCCTCTTGGTTATTGCAATGATTTGATAGTTCAATGAAAGTATCAATCGATTGGAACAACAGCAGATGACTACCTGCTGAAGAAGCAAGTCGCACAGCTCCCTCTTTCGGCGTTGCTGAATGGATGGGGACAACTGATCCCCCTTTTTCGCGAATGTATAAACAAAGAGCTATATATTGGAAAGTATCATCCGTACAAATAGCTAGTCTGCGATTGTTACATTCCCTTAGATGAGGTAAGCTTTCATATATTTCAAATTGCTTCTCAATATCTTCTACTGCATAAAATTGATCATTGACATAAAACATCATCATTTCTCCTTTTTATCCGCTTGCGCCAACGTATTATTGACGATATGTCGAAAATTACCTTCCTCTTGATTTTGAACTTTCTTAGTTAGCAAAGATTCAACATAAATATGTGTGCTAGTATGCTGAAGCTGTTCATGTCTTGCACATAACGATGGAAAGCGTTCCAAGTGCTTCTGTAAGCTGTCCTTAACTTGACACCAAAAATGTGTTTCTGCAAAGTCATACTGCTCCTCTAGCAAATACGATAGTTCACTTAAATGAAATACGAATAGTGTATCCATAATTAACTCTCGTAAAGCCTCTAGAGAAGACATCCAATAATACTGATCGACAGGTGCATCTTTAAAACGTTCGTGTATCGTTGCAAAGTCTGGAACGAGGCTTCTGTCTGCAATGAATTCTTCCATATATTCGATACTGTCATGGAAATCCCTCAGTACAACCCGAGTGGGCCACCCATTTTGATGCAATAAAATCATGTTTTGTGCATGTGCCTCCAGCGCAATACCATGAGCGACCAGCAAGTGCCACACAGGAATAACACTCACTTCGATCAAGCGTTTTACCCACTCCTCTGCTCCATATCGGGAAAGCCAATCATCAATAAATGGACGCCCATCTCTCTCCATCATCATTAGTACTGTAAAAGGAACCGCTTCCTCTTCATCCTTCATATACAAGCGCACACTTTCTCGCCATATGGTACCAAGCTGACCTTCTAGTTTGCTACTATGCTTTTGGGCATTCGGTTCAAAAATAATACCTGCATATTCCTCCAGTACAATAAGCGATGCTTCCTTTTGTAAATAGGCATCTAATTGAATCACCTGTTTAAGCCATGATGAAATAGGAGGAGCGGCACAAACAGCATGAGAATGTAACTTTCGCAAGGAAGAAGTATTCACCATATTCATTGCGCATTTTAATTGCGCCTTTTCAGGATGTGAAACATTCCATAATGTTCGTACTGATTGGGTTGCCCTATAGTAATCTCCTTTCACATTTAGAGGGATTAAATTTTTTTGCTCAATTAATTCAGCTAGTTCCATTTTCAGGTTATGCCATTGCCAAGGATGAACGGGTAGGAACGTATAGTCGTCAAATGTTCCACCGAAAATCGCAAGCTTTGCTAGAAGGTCTTCCCATAGCAAATGTCCTAGCTCTCTTTTCCAAAAGCTCTCTTCCTCAAGAACGGTGATTCGTACGTAGCTTCTTCTCACCGCAACCCATTGAAGGGTAAATGATTGCTTTGCCTCAGGGCCATAGTTTTTATGGTCGTCAATTGTAAAACCAGTTCTAGATTTGAAACAAGGATGATAGGGATGCCCTTCCATGATTTCTGATTCTAATTCTTCATAGCTCGAATTTCTTCTCGACATGGGCATTTGGAGATGACGCTCATTCCATTGACAAAGCTTACTCGTTAAATGAAGTTCTTCCAGTAAACGAACTTTGTCTTTACGAGTAGATAGTAATTCATCTACTAGATCCTCAAGCGTAGCTTCTAGTAACGTCTCATCTTTTCCTACTAGAAAAATACTATCGCCCTTTATTCGGATACGATCAAAGGCCATTCTTCGCCCTTCACAACGATAGGTACATTTCTGTCCAACAAGAGTAAAAATGGAAGACCATTTATCTAGAGGCGTTTCTTCATATTTGATTAGTCTTTCAAACATCATTGCTTCTACAAGCTGCCGCCTTACACGTAGCTCTTCTTGTTTAGTAACTAAAGGCTGTAGCTGCTTCATATTCTGCCTCCTCATACTGAACAACGAACGGATTTGGCACTTTCGTATATACCGCTTGTTCAAGCTCGGCTTCTAGTTCATCTACATCATGAAATCTTGTTAATAAATTTGCTTTGAACGCAAGCTCCTCTTGCTTTAGAATGTTACGAATAAATGCCTTCCCGAAACCTGTAAATTCTTTTTCTAATAAGTGCAGTTGATCGATAGACCACTTCAAAAGAATTTTTTCATCGATTAGCTGATCGGCTCCAAATCGAGAAATAACGGGAAACAATTGATTCATAAATAAATAATATGTAAATCTATCATGAATAAGGGCATCTTCGTAAAATAGCTCTTCTGTTTCATGTAAAGAAGGCTCTATTGAAAGAAGTACTTCTTTATATGTTTTTGACAAGTAATAACCTTGGTTATCACGATAATAATAAGTAGTTGGATAACTGGAAGAAATGTTTAACAAACTATTTTGCTGGTGTGCTTCGAGAGCTATTCCATTCTCATCGTATAATCTTAATAACGATTCAATCGAACATTTCCAATAAGCCTTAAACCAATCTAAGCTTACGCTCTCTATTGATCGGAATTCTGATTGAGCGATTTTCATGATGAGCTGACATAATTTTGATTTTTCTTTTGGTAGGGGCTCTTGCAAAAGCGTAGCGATCATGCAGATTCCTTCATCATGTCCTTCAGGAAATACATTTGAGCGAAAAATAACCTCAAACCCTGATTCCGTCTGATTTGGGAACTCTACAGTCATATAGGCTGGATCATCAATCATCCGGAAAGATGGATGGTTCTGTAAGAAATCAATCTTATTCATTAACCGAGCCATAACAATCCCAGCTTTTAATTCATGCGTTCTAGTCACCCGCAATGAATTCGTTATTTTGACTGGAATTGAAAACTTATACATCATTTCTTCATTTGTGCTATATACCGTTCTTATCGAGGAGGTTGCTGTATAAAGTGCCCCAAGTGCACCTTCGTATTTTATCCATCCTTCAGCAAGCGCTTTTTTTACATGCGGTTGCTGCAAAAGCCATTGTGCTTGAAGCGGATGCATCGGAATGAGGCAATCCTTCTCTGACATCACAAAATCAGGTTGTGATGTTGTTAAAGACTGAGAAATGAGTTCACTTGCACTTTTTTCTAATACAGAGGACTCTTTCACATTTTTACGGTCGACACGAAAATAGTGAAGCTGGAAAGAACCTTGTAACTCTGGAGCAAAACTCGTTTGCTGCCAATCTGACATCCCTTGTCTGCTTTTAGGTGTCGGATGGAGCCAATGTCCAAGTAAGAGAGATTGCTCAGCTTCAATAAACGTACCGTTAGCTCCATTTTGTTTCTTATTTTCCAGACGCTTTTCAATATAATTTGTCATCGTTTGATAGCTCTCAATTATGCGAAGAATGAGTTCATCAAAATGGGAGGAAAGTTCATGACATCCGTCCTTCTTAGCCATAAAATGGAGTTCCTGAATAAATGTGATGAGTATCGTTAATTTATCTTCGACAAGCCATTGTTTTTGTTTCGTACAATACTTCAACGAGTCACCAAATTTATGTCTTCCAACAAGAGATTTGTATTCCATGCCAAATGCAAAACGTGTGTTTTGTAATGGCAACTCGATTTCTAATATATATTCCTCTGTCATCAGGATAGATAGTCGCTGTTCTTTTATCCATTCCTCCTTTCTGACCCAGTGTCCGCTACTCACCTCTCGTATATAACAATTCATAAACGCTTGAAACGTTGCATTTTCTGCAATCTGTTTAGCCATCTGTTGCATTCATTAACCATCCTTTCACAGAGCCTTCTCCCTATCAAATGATAATTATTATCATTCACTGTTAAAAAAATGAGTCTTCCAAATTAAAAAGACTGATGAGATGATAAGAAGTAAATGGAAACAATTGAATTGTTGACAAACGTTGATAATGATTATCATTTTCAACAATAATTACATATTATAAGAAAGACAGAAATGACTCAACTGTCTAAAGACCTATATGGCAATTTAAACCATCGAAATAGGTAAAAGTGTAGAAGCTGTTGCCTTTTCTTGGAGGATATTAAGAGGTTATTAATATATGGTACTTTGAGAGGGAGAAATATTACAAGGAGATAAAAAGAATTTTGCCATATGTGAAAGGTCTATATGTTATGAATGTTCCTAGCCTTTTACATAATATGCAAAGAGGCTGGGACAGAACTCATTTTATTGAGAAAAAGCAAAAAATGAATGTTATTTTTGTGATTTATTAAAGTATATGTGTTCTAATAACGCAAAAAAATGTTAGACCAAACTTGTAAATGGTCTAACATTTTTTCTTTTGTCCCAGCCTCAAAAATTATATTTATTTATAGAGATCTACCCTCCCTTTTTCCAAGTAACTGAGCAATTTTAGGTGATAGGAAATGGTGTAGATACTCTTAAGTCATTCAAATCTTATGAGCCTATTTAAAATACAATGCCGATAATGATAGCTGATAGAACACTTACAAGTGAAGCACCATATAGCAATTTTAATCCAAAGCGCGCAACCACATTCCCTTGCTTTTCATTTAACCCTTTCACCGCACCCACGATGGTACCAATGGACCCAAAGTTCGCGAAGGATATAAGGAAAACAGATACGATGGCTGTTGTGCGCTCACTGAAACTATCTTGTATTTTAACAAAATCCAGCATGGCAACGAATTCATTTGCCACAAGCTTTGTCGCCATGATACTTCCGGCATTGACAGCTTCATGCCAAGGTACACCCATGACAAAGGCAATTGGAGCAAAGATATAGCCTAAGATGTCTTGGAACGAGATGCCGAATATACCGCTAAATACACCATTAATCAAGGCAATCAACCCAACAAAACCTACTAACATGACCCCAACGATGATGGCTACCTTAAACCCATCCATAATATATTCGCCTAGCATTTCAAAGAAGGTTTGCTTTTCACCTTCTTGTACTTCAATTATATCCTCTTCGGCTTTTACGTCATACGGGTTAATGATGGAGGCTATGATAAAGCCGCCAAATAAGTTTAATATTAATGCTGCCACTACATACTTAGGCTCTAACATCGTCATATAGGAGCCGACAATCGACATAGATACCGTTGACATCGCAGAAGCACATAATGTATACAGACGATGTTTCGGTAAAAATCCAATTTGATTTTTCACGGAAATAAATACTTCATTTTGTCCTACTATAGCTGCTGCAACTGCATTATATGATTCTAGTTTACCCATCCCATTTATTTTACTTAATACTAAACCAATATACTTAATAATAAATGGGAGGATTTTATAATGTTGCAATATTCCAATTATTGCTGACATAAATACAATTGGCATTAATACATAAAGGAAAAATGTATGTGCACCTTCATTGGCCATCCCACCGAATACAAAATTAGTACCTTCATTGGCGTATTCAAGTAATTTTGCAAAACTATCAGCAAAACCTTTAATTAGAAATTCCCCGATACCCGTTTTAAGTAAAAGAAAGCCTAAAATAAGTTGGATAGCAATCATCACCATGATGGGGCGATATTTAATCTTTTTCTTATTATTACTTGCAACCCATGCTAATAATAGAACTAGCATGAGTCCTACTATAGAAATTAAATAATGCATCTTGTCCCCTCCGTGTTTTACTCTGTTTAAGATATAGACTTACTCGAATGTTTTTCCTTCCAGATTAATCCTTGTTCTAAAATAATCGCTAAAAAACTTCCACAAATTAACCCATTGTTTAAAATAGCAATCACGATAGGAGATAATTGGCTTGTCGCAGATGAAGGAATAAACATTAAACCAACACCAACTAAAAGAGACACGCCACTCACGATATACGTTCGTTCCTCGTGCGTAACCGTTTTCAATTCTTTCAAGGAGATTCCGACCATCTTGACAAAAATAACGAATGTTACAGCATAGCCTATTGGTGCTGGAATACCCGCTAATATATTCATAAAGGGTGGCAGTAAGGAGATACAGATAACGCAGCAACACCCAATTAAAAACGACCTGCGTTCCTTCATACCTGTTTGTTCAACATATCCTGCTGCCCCCGAAATTGGCACTGAGCCGATCGCACCCAGGCCTCCACAAATTAGTTGTGTAATCCCTGACATAAATCCAGCACGCAAATAACGGCGATCATCCCTTGATTGTTTTTGTTTCATGACTGTCTCCATCAAACGGATTGATGCAATCGCATTAACTATTAATAGCAATGCTAACAAGAATGCTGTAGTGATGGTTCCACTGTCAAATCTCGGCCTTCCAAATGGGAATAATTCAGGGAGCTTAACTAGTGTATTTACCTGTGAAATCCCAGATGTCTGACCAAAAATCACAAATAATAACCAACCTATCAATATACTAATGATGATTGAAAATTGTCGCAGAATAGTATAGCGATTGTTGCCTAACCAAAAGGTGATACAAATGACCATCGTACTAAGTAGAAATACTTTAATATTTACTGTTGCGTGGCTTGATGAAATACCCATCATTCCTTTCATAAAGGAGCCACTTAATTGAAAGATTAATAAAAGCAAATAGATAAAAGTGATGGTCGGTGTAAATAAACAAGCAATTTTATCCATTAGCTTAAGTGCTGAAAGTAGGATAAATAAAATACCACTTATAATCATTCCTCCACATAAAGCTTGTAAGGCAGCCATGTGAGAAGAATATAATACCCCTACCAAACTCGCATAAATGGTAAAAATGCTCCACCATAAACCAGCTGGCCCTTCATGGATTGGTAATTTATGACCAATCAGCCCTTGTAAAAAACCAGCTATCCCTAAAGTAATAATCGTACTTTGGATTAGCCCAGACGTCTCAATAGATGTTAGATTATATACATCTGCGATAGCAATCGGCGCTGCGATAGCACCAGCGAGCATAAATACCATCCACTGTAATCCAGACAATATTGCCTTCATTACGGTCTTCCCCTTTTCTTACGATTACTATTGCATTACTCATCGATGATTGTCTGAAGTGCAATGTCCACCATTTCATAAAAGGACTTTTCACTTTCCTCGTGAGATAAGCTTTCATTTGTTAATAATTGACTACCTACCGTCAAAATAGATAATGCTTTTACCCCGTATTTAGCAGCTAAAGTATAGAGGGATGTACTTTCCATTTCTACACCTAACACACCGAATTCCATAAACTTATGAAGCGTGTCTAGTGTTTCACGATAGAATTCATCAGAATTATAAATATTGCCAACAAAGACATTTACTTTTTTGTCTTGTGCTTGTTGATACGCCTTTATTAATAAAGAAAAATCTGCTGTTGGTGCATAATTATTACCGTAGAATATTTTCTCCGTCAAATTGCTATCTGAGGACACTGCTTGGGCTAATATAATATCACGGATATTAATATCCTTTTGCATCGCACCACATGTTCCGATACGAACCAGTTTCTTAACGCCATAATCGTTGACCAATTCCGTACCATATATACTCATCGATGGATTGCCCATCCCAGTACCTTGAACTGAAATCGGCACACCTTTGTACATTCCTGTGTAACCATACATCCCTCTTACTTCGTTATAGCAATAAGCCTTCTCTAGAAAATGCTCTGCTACAAATCTTGCACGCAGAGGATCTCCAGGAAGCAGCACACGCTCTGCTATTTCTCCCTTTTTTGCACCTAAATGCCTACTCATCTTTATCCCTCCAACTATTTATCTCAAATTCCATAAGGTAAACGTTTTCATTTGCCATCAAAAAAACCCATAGCTGTTTCCAAACCAATTTCTCTTAAAAGAAATCGGTTCAGAAACTACTATGAGTATAAGATTTTTTTATCATAACAAACTAGACCAGATTGTTACGTAGTGTACAGGAAATAATTGACCAAATTACTGAAGCAATTCTTGGCGAATATTATCTAAATCCCTTTTTGAAGGAATCGTTGAAATAATAACAACGGGCACTGTCGTTAAGGCAACAGGAAAATTACTTATGACAAAATCAATGTGATGCTGCTCCACCATTTCGTCGGTTAGCCCCTTCATAATGGAAGTATTAATAATGAGCTGGTCTCCAATTTCGTTTTTTATCAAATTAGCTATATAATGACGGATAGAAAACTCCTCACCAATGACCAAGAAGGCTCGTTTACTTTTATAGCGTAGTCCTGAACGAACAAGTAAGGTGAGTTTGGTTAAATGAAAGTCATTATACAGGACAGAAGGGTATGTTTTTTGCCACTTTTGCATGCAGTTCTGCATATCTTGATAAATTTGCTGACACTCGATTTGAACATAGTTTGTTAAATTACTTTTTGCAATCGTCAACCATTCAGGAATGGCGTTATCGATTAAAAGCTTGTCAAGAAACTCATATACTTCCAAGATAAAACGCTCTTGCCTATCTAGATTGGGGTAAGCCCTAGCCAATATTGTTAATAACTGCTGCGCCATTTGATCGACTTCTTTATTCTTGTACAATTCAATTTCTTTCTTCGGCGTCATGTCAGACCCTTCATAATAATGATATTGGCTTAGGCTAAATAGGGATTGCATGAAAAACAATTCATTTTTTGGTAATTCTATAGAGAATCTTTCTTCCAGTGCCAGCGCAAATTCTTTTACTGGCAAATAGAAAATCCCACTTTCCCAAAGATAATCACCCTCAGCAATTTTGACATAGTTCCCTTTTCTCACTCTTTCAAGTACAATCGCTATTAAAAACGATAATTTCCGTTTGGAATTGATAAAATAAACAATGTTCTTCTCATTCTCTATATTCGTAATGGATTGATTGATAAAATCACAGTCACTATTCGTAAATGGCCATCCTGTAAACTCATAAGCATCACCATATAACTTCCAGTAAAAATAACGGATATTCAATTCATTTCCCTTTACGGCTGGCGTCGAGTATGTAATTCGTAGCTTATATGGCTTCAAATCGTGATTATTTAATTGCATAATCAATTTCTTCAAAGATGAGGTACTCATAAACATAGCTTCTGCAAGCTCCTCCATGGTGAATTGATGCCCATTTGTAAACAATAAATGCATTAGTCGATAGAAGATTGTTTGTCTAAGCATGCTTGAAACCACTTCACTAACTGTTGTACTTCGCCCATCGCGTTGTAGAAAGATTCCCTTTCCTCTAGACACTTCAATAGTCATCGCTGCTGGCAATTGCCTATTGATTTCTTCTACTAGCTTACGGATGGTTTTATCTGAAACATGTAAACTTTTTTCAACCTCCGCTAAAGTAAACCATCTTTGTTCAGCATCTAACAGCGTTAATAATCGACTAGCTAATTTGAATTCCTTATCCACGTTCTCACCCTTATCCATCATTCACAAAAAGGAACATACATTACTTGCTGTATGTCCCTCTCCATCTTTATTTATACATATTGAATACGTTTTCGATGTCTGTATTGAGCTTGTTGATATCAACTGCTGTCACGGGTTGATTGACAAGCTGATACTTTTGTTTTAGCTGCATGATTCGACGGACACTCTCATTAATGCGCTCCTCTGTTATGTCTCCATCATGGACGGCTGCCTTCACAGCTTTTATGGCTGATGCGACATTCGTGTACTCATGGGCGATTAATATAATATCACTGCCAGCCTTGATTGAATCTACAGCCGCTTGACCGATAGCAAAATGATTCGTGATAGCTTTCATCGTCATATCGTCTGTCATGACAACCCCATCGAAGCCTAGCTGCTCCCTTAACATACCTGTGATAATTTCCTTCGACATCGATGAAGGGTATTGTGGGTCAATCTTTGGTAATAAAATATGAGCAACCATGACCACATCGGCACCGTTATCAATGGCATCTTTAAAGGGGACAAGCTCCAGTTGCTTTAAATCGGCCAAACTTTTCGTCACCTTTGGCAATTCTAAATGGGAATCCACGGAAGTATCACCGTGCCCAGGGAAATGCTTGATTACTGGAATTACTTGCTTGGACTCTAGCCCTTTCATTGTCTGAATGCCTAATTTGCTGACAATATCGGGATGATTCGAAAACGAGCGATCTCCTATAATCGGATTATTCGGATTGCTATTGACGTCTAGTACAGGGGCAAAATCAAGGTTAAAGCCAAATGCCTTTAATTGTTCCCCTAGCAATTGACCTACTTTAAATGACAATTGGGATTGATTGATATCCCCAATGCTTTTATTCGTTGGGAAGTTTTTTAAAGGCCCTGGTAATCTAACCACCTTCCCACCTTCTTGGTCGGTTCCTATGAAAAGGGGCACCTGATTATTGGTATTGGCAGCCATTAAGTCATTCATCAATGTGACTGTTTGCTGAGGGGTTTCAAGATTATTACCATAAAGAATCAAACCACCCACTTTGTCATCTTGAATGAGGCTTGTTGTGTCCTGCTGAAGCGTCGTACCTGACACACCTGCAAACATCATTTGACCAATTTTTTCGTCCAATGTCATCTGCTTGACCGTATCAGCTGCTTGTTGCTTTAATTCAGTATAGACCGAAATATGATGAACGACAGGATTAGGATCACTGTCAGTCGGTTTTGGTAAAATCCATTTTAATTGATAGTCGGCATTCACTTGGTAGACAAGAATGATTTGATTGGTCGTTGTATCCTGATAATAACGAACCTCATCGGGTTCACCTAACTTATTTTTAATATCGGCTAAATGAATTTTCTTGATATCCTCTTTAAATGAACGAATATCAAAAGCATGTGAACCTTGAAAGCCAATCGTCACATCCTGATAAGCTTCATATCGTCCATTCACTGACTCCGTTACTTGCTGAGGCTCCCCCCATTGCTGATGAACCACTTGTTGATCCGCCTCACCTGCTGCAAACGGCACATAAGGGACTCTTCCTTCTAGTGCTAAACTGGCTATGTCCTGTAGGATGACCTCCACATTTTCTGACACCCCCTCTTGTTCAGATACTTCCTCTTGGACTGGGGATGGCTCAGAATTTCTTGTCGTTTGTGTGGCCGGCCGCATTTTTGTGCCGAGAAAAAAGAACAAACCCAGTAATATCAGCACGAGAACTAGGAGCAAACCACGTCTTCTTTTATGCATGCAAAAACCTCCTTCACCAAACAAAATGGCGACTTCGAAACAAATCTATCAACTAACGTTATCATAACTGCCACTTGAATTCAAAGCTCACGTTATGAACAGAATCACGGCCTTCTATAGAAAATATTATCGTAAGCTAGCAAAAATGCAAAAGAAGATGTTAAAATATTCACATAAAGGGGGAAGCAAAGCATGGGGAAATTAAGTAAAAGGAATATATTGTGGATTGTGCCTATCGGTATTTTAGGGGTATTTTGGTACTTTTATGGCCCACAAAAGGATATTACAAACAATGAATATATTACATATGTACAAAACTATACGTATGAAAATAGTACAAAAACTTTAGAAAGTGCCTTTGCCGCTGCCTGTGAAAATCCATATTGGGTTTATTTTGAAACACAAAAGGGACAGGACGTCGTAGAGTTCAAGGGGGATTGCCCCGTTGACAATGAAATAGCCAAGGTCAATGTGCAATTTCTTGTAGACAATGCCATCACAAATGTCCAATCTGGTGCAATGCTTATTGATAGTAAAATGCAAGAGGAAGCAGAACGCGATCAATTTTTACTGACGCTTGTTCAATAATACAATGTAGCAGGAAGGGAACGGATAAAATACGCGAATTGGTGGATAAAACGGACAGAGTAACGGATAACGTGTTAAAAGTAGCGGATATATCGAGTAACTAGAAGGATAGCTCTATGAAAGCAGTGCAATATTTTGATGCTGAAGTCTCAACTATACAACAATAAGATCTTCTATTCATCGATGCATGTTGCAATGTTTTCTCCCCTCTACAGATAAAAACCCATGCATGTACACGCATGGGTTGAGCTGCTATTAACGATTTCTTGAGGACTTTAAAATAGTCCGTTCAATCAGTCTTATTTCATTATTTAGCTTGGCAATTGCCGCTTCGATTTGTTGATAGCGCTCCATTTGGTTGACTTTCTCTGTTGATATTGAATCCTTTAAAGCGGCATGCCCTGCGTATAAGCTTGCTAGTAAATCTAGCTTTTGAAAATAAGCTGTGCTATATTGCTCCATAACACCCAGCCCCTCGTCACATACTTTTTACACGAACAAATGAATTGGTGTTCATATTAGTACTATAGCCGAAAAAAGCAGCATCGAAACTCAGCCTAAATCATTATTTATCATCCTTTTTTCACTAAATATTATTCTTTTAAAATAAAAAAGTGGAATTATTCTTCCTTTTTTAATAAAGAATAAATGAATGTATCATAGGCTTGCCCATTTTGATACATATAGTCTCTTAGGATGCCTTCTTGTTGGAACCCTAGCTTCATCAATAGTTGACTGGAAGCTTCATTTTCTAAAAAGACAACAGCTCCAATGCGATTCAGGTTCATGTCCTGAAAGCCATAGGCTATCACTTTTTGCACGGCTTCTTTTATATAACCTTGTCGCCAGTAATCGGGATGAATTTCATAGCCAATTTCTGCTCGATGATGCGCAGCCGACCATAAATGGAAGCCAATCGTACCAATGACTTCATTCGAATCTTTGCGTTCAATGCCCCAACGAATCCCTCTTTTTTGTTCAAAGTTTTTAGCAAACTGCTTAATAGCCTGTTCAGCCTGCTGTGTATCGACAAAGGGTTCCTGCCCATAATAGCGTGTTACAGCCTCATTCGAAAAGCAGCGGAAAATGGCTGGTACATCCTCTAAAGTTAGCTCTCTTAACCTAAGTCTTGCCGTTTCTAAAACTGGAAACATTCCCTTCTTGTGACGTAAAGCATAAAATTTCCGTTTAGAAACTTTACGCTTTATTTTATTCTAGGAAATTTTATGGTTGAATATTTACATCATAGGATTAATTCGATAAAATAGAGTAATTTTTATGAACAATGTAGTAGTTTAAAGCAAGGTATGAATTAATTTTCATACCTTCTTTTTATTTTTCTAGATATAATTTAGCGTTGTTATATTCTGATTGTAAGATATTTATTATATTGGAAAATTATTTGATTATATTATTTATATTGGTAAGTTTATTTATCTTTACAATAATAGCTTTAGAAACCAACCCAAAAATCAGTTTTAGCTTAAATAATTTAGCTGACAAGGAGGTATGGGGATTAAATATTTTAGGTGTAATCTTATTAATGTTGGACACTTTTTATAGAGGATAAGGAGCAATTACTAAGCCTTTCAACGAATCAAGCCCATAGAGGCTCCATGTCAAGCAACTTGTGCGCCCCTTATGCTTTAAGAGAGCCATCTAGCCACCTTAATAAAGTTGTCCAAAACTGTTGCCATTCTAATAGTTTATTTTCCGTGTGGGCATGGGGGTATTTTTGTGCGACTGTTGGAACGGTTACCGAAGAAATCATAAGAAACTATATAGCCAATCAATTCGAAGAAAAGAACGGTATCTTCAATATTCAGTGTGCTTAAGCACACGAACTTTTATAAGGGCTTCCCCCTTAAATAAAAACGACTTTAGTCGTGGACATTCATTTCAAAATCCACCTGCTTTAGCAGGTGGTCGTTTAAGGAGTTTTTTCTGTTAAATTTTAAACCAACCTTTTATTACTTAGGAAATAAATTGGTAGCCATTGATTTTTCTATTGAACAAACCTCGCATTGACTATTATTGACCCAAGGATTTTCAAATGTTGTCTCTGAAGTCAAGAAATTAACTATTACCTTTTTCCCTAACGAAATCGGTTCAGCTATTTGAAGATGTATTCGTAAGAAATCGGTTGTCATCATTGATGCTACCAAACTAATATTAGGTAGTATAGCTGCATTATAATCATTGTTGGAATTATCATAAGCGTCTAGTACTTGTCCAAACTGATCTTTAATAAAGGTATAGTAACATTCTAAGCAAGGTGATATTGTTGGCTTAACTGAGTAGAAGCTTCCACAAGTTAAACCTACTCCTCCAGAAATAAAGGGAACATTATTTTTAACGCAAAGTTCATTTACCCAAGAGTTTATCAACATTGGTGGGTTATCAGCTGCACAAAATACAAAATCTAAGTCCTTTGTAATGATATTCTCTAAATCCTCAGCTGAACTTATTCTTTTATCAATCATCTCATAATTAATGGTTGTATTAAAATCACTTAATCTTTCAAAGCCTACTTTAGTTTTTGGCTGTCCTATATATCTTTCCGAATATAGGACTTGACGGTTCAAATTTTTTAATTCTACCTCATCGCAATCGAGAAACTTAATATGTCCAATCCCTAACCCGGATAATTGCATTAAAAGATTGCTACCTAATCCACCCATTCCCAGAACCAAAACCTTTGTCTCTAAAAGCTTTTTTTGATAAGATGATTTAGTTTTATTTGTATTGCTAAATACATTGAAATAATTAAGGTTATTATTGTATCTTACACGTTGCCAGTCATTTAAATCTTTAAGATTATCAATAGAACTGTCTTCGATTAGACCAATTTCATCTAGTGTTTTAATAATATTTTCTAGCTCCAAAAAACTAAAAGTTCGTTCTTCAATTAAGTTGAAAATTTGTTTTGTATCCAACTTACCATTCAATAAAGGTATGATTTTGATTAATATTCCATCTGGGTCAGTAATTTCATAGGCATTATTCGGTTCATCTCCGATTTGAATAGTTTGTGAATCAATTGAAATAACTGGATAAAAATCTTTGAATTTCGGTTTCAAATTAGTTCACTCCTTTATGTATAGGCTTTCATCATTTTAATTAATTTATCTTTCACAATTTCAGCCACATATTTTTGATTAGCTTCTTGCTCTAAACGAAAGTAAAGACTTCCTAAAAAATTTTTAACATTAGATATAATTTTGTACTCCTCATGCCAAATTTCAGTTTTTTCCCAATCCGTAAAACTATTAACCCAACTCTCAAGCAACTCTATATTAAAAGTATTTTTTTTCAAAATTGTAATCACAGCTGTTATCAGTCTTTCATCTTCTAAATTAGTGTAATTTATTGTTTTTGTACTTATCACACTTTTAATGACATCCAAAATCTGTTGTTTTTCAGCAATTGGTAAATCATATTTAGCTAACTCATTTAATGCATCAGCAGCATGTGCTAATGCATGTGCCCAACCTTTCTCGGGAACATAGCCTCTTAAATCTTTTTCACATTGAAGGTAACGTATAATTTTTTCCTTAATTTCTAAAATATCCTTGTCATGTAGAAAATTTTTTTTTTGATCCGCCATAAGAATAAGCGGTATAAGTAGCATTGAAAATGATCGTGTAAAAACTGAATCTGAATTTGATTGCCCTATACCATAAAAAAGATGCTGCTCATCCAATATGGTATCTAATAATCTTTGAAGAACGTTTACTGATAAGTAATCATTTAGTATCCAGTTTGAAAATGTCGTATAAATAAGATCGTCTCTTAATTCGCCATCAACAGACCCAATCTTATCTAACATCTGTTCGATAAGATTTTCAACATTAGAACTCTTGGGTATGCTATATTCATTGTTTTTTAAAAAAATAAGCTCTTTTTTCAATTTCATGTTATTCACTTCCTATTATTGATTAAGGATGGTTCTAAGAGAGACACTGGCTGCTACTAATACGAAAGAAATTAAAAGTAAAGTAGAAAACACAAAAATAAATCCTTTTTTCAACTCCATGATAATACCTCCAATTGTTGCATCAATACAAATTCTATCAATTTAACTGAAAATTTTATTAGATACTGTTTCTCAAAATAGGACCTAATTCTTTTCTTTTCTTTTCTTTTATTTTTTTTCTTAAATCTAATGCTAAATATATTGTTAAGATAACTAATGGACAAAGTGTAAAAGTTCCCATTGCAATTCCATCCCAATAAGACATAGAGAACAAAGGATCTTTTAAAGTTTTTTCAAGAGTTTGTTTGACAGTATAATAAGCAATAGGTAGATCAATTACCAAAAATAAATAGAGAGCAACAAAAATCCCAATAAAACTTAAAGAGCTGTAAATTTTAGTTATTTTCCTCTCTTTATTTGACATGCTGTTTAATATACTACTTATTTTATTGAATTTTAGGGTGAATATATTTTTAAAAATAAGCTTCATTGATTCATTAAGATCATCTATTTCTAAGAAATTAGTAAGTACATAGTATAAATCTGTACGTAAAAATAGTAATGTTTGAAATACAGTAGTTTGTAGTTGCATCAAAACCGTAAATTTAAGTATCTTAAGTATTATTTCATTCGAAAAATAAAATTGCATTACTAAACATAATAATATCAACATACTTGTCCAAGCTAATCCTGCTAAATAAACACCATATCTTTTCTTTCTGGATACGGACCAGATATCAGTTACTTCCGTTTCAAGTACAAGGAAAACTAGTCTATATCCCCATTTAACTTTAGCTCCAATTCCTACGCTTTTAGCAGCACATATATGTCCGTATTCATGAAAAAAGATAACTATCCATGTACCTAAAATTATTATACATATAGATGCAATTCCGGAGGTACTAACAAAAAGATCCGAACCCTTAGGGCGTAAGTTATCGGAAAAATAAAATAAAAATATATTAGCGAACACGGAAAATAGATAAAATGCCCAGGCAGTCTTACTAAATAATATCTTCAAGATTTTACTAGGCTCAGCATTTAAAGGGTGGTTATCTATTAAACTTTCCGATATAAGAACTCCATCAATACTTTTTACATATCCCGCATTTAATAACACCTCAACAAATTCTATAATGTCATTTATCTCGTAATCATTTGCACTATGCATCAATGCGACTTCACCTATTGACTTGTCTGAGGAAAAGCTTCGATAAATATTAAGAGCGATTTCATCTAATAACAAGTAGTCTGAAGTGCCAATACGTCGAATAGTAATGGAATCATTTTCACGCTGATATGTTTCAATGGTATGTACTTCAACCATAGTATCCTTACTAATCTCCTTTTGGTACATTACATTATTTCACCCTTTCTATTTTTCATAAATCCTCTTCTTTTAAAGAAAAAACCCACCCTTAGGAGTGGATCTTTTCTTTAAAAAATCATGTGTTAGCACGGTTAGCAGGAAGACCTACTTTTGGTAATACTTTAACTTTAATTTTTTTCATCTTTTTCACCTCCAATATGTAATATCCATCTTCAAATCATGTATTTGCACGGTTAGCAGGAAGACCTACTTTTGGTAATACTTTAACTTTAATTTTTTTCATCTTTTTCACCTCCAATATGTAATATCCATCTTCAAATCATGTATTTGCACGGTTAGCAGGAAGGCCTACTTTTGGTAATACTTTAACTTTAATTTTTTTCATCTTTTTCACCTCCAATATATAATGTCAACCCATAAATCATGTAGTAGTGTAACTAGATTGAGAATTAAATAGGAAATAATGTTCATATGTTCCTAACCAACCAATCAACTACTTGTTTTCCATAATAATACACATATCGGAGATTGTAAATGATTTAATTGAATTTTTTAAATAATATAAATACCAAATTAGTCATAGTGGCCTAACCCAGTTGGCAAAAGAAAAGCAATTAACATTAAGAACGGTAAGAAAATGGGCACCAGAATTATGTAAAAAGGTTAGTAGGAGATATAAAGAGTACTTAACAAAATTAAAAAAGGAAAGAATCAAAAGTATTTTGAGTGATGTTCAAAATGCTGCAATAGCATTACATAATAATGGGGTTTTTCCGAGTAAAGGGAGAATATATAAGAAATTAGGGAGTAGCGTTTTTTTTAGAAGATGAGATTAGGGACCAGTGGGAAGATATAATAATAAACTTAGGTTATAAGCTTGATTAAAAATCTTGTTTATTATAAATAATAAAATTGATATATCGTTTAATATCTATGATAGTATACTAAATTAAATTGACTTAACCCTTGTGGGTGTAAGGTTGGAAAGATTATGCTTTATTATGAAGAAAATATATGGTTTATGTCACACCTCTCCTCCTCTACCACCCATTACCATTTCTCTAATCCACCTTCAAAATCCTTTTTGACACTAGCTCTATCTCTTAAAAATTGATAAGATTAGCAATTATTACTATAAAGGTATTATAAAATAGCTTATAATAGTAATCAGACTATGCACTCCTACTACATGCATGTCCATTACAGCTCAGCTTCCGTATTTTTCGGTATACCATTTTTGCTGAGTATAGATAAAGGTGATTTTCAACATGACATCCTATGAACGTATACTTATAATGGTCCCGCCGTTTCCCTAGCTACGCTATCTACTTGTAACGAACAAAGTAGATTTTGCTTGTAGGAGGGCAATATGTTGAAAAAACAGGCAGTACCATCTTTATTATTAATGATTGTTCTTGTGGCATTTCCACAAATTAGTGAAACGATATACACACCATCTCTACCGGATATTGCCGCTGCACTTGGTGTATCCAATAGTTCTGTCCAATTAACTTTAAGCATCTATTTTATTGGCTTCGCATTAGGTGTTTTTTGCTGGGGATGGATTTCTGATTTCATTGGCCGTCGACCTGCCATGTTAGCCGGTCTCCTTTTTTACGGTATAGGGAGCTTGCTCTGTGTTTACGCAGAGTCGATTCCCTTTCTAATTGCAAGTCGATTTATTCAAGCGTTTGGGGCTGCCACTGGCTCCATTATTACACAGACCATTTTGCGTGAAAGCGTAGCAGGTAGCCAGCGACATGCTATGTTCGCACAAATTTCAGCTGTCATTGCCTTTACCCCTGCGGTAGGGCCGTTGATTGGTGGCTGGGTCGATCAAGCACTTGGCTTTCGAGCCGTGTTTTTTGTCCTTGTGGTGATGAGTATCTTGTTGTTCATGTATGCTTATTACAGACTTCCTGAAACAACAGATCCAGCCGCAAGACAACGAATAGCGATTTGGCCTGTCGTCAAACGCATTGTTGCTTCGCCAACCGTTCTTGTCTATGGACTACTGATTGGGGGCATCAATGGTGTACTATTTAGCTACTATGCCGAAGCACCCTTTATCTTCATTGGTCATTTTGAAATGTCACCAGGCCTATACGGTTTTCTTGGTATCATTGTGGCATTGGCTTCTATCATAGGGGCCATGATTTCAAAACGACTGGTCATCAACCATCCACCGCAAAAAATCATTCACCTCGGCTGTCTGGTGATGCTTTTGGGTGCTGTGCTGTTGACTATCGTTTGTTTGATGCCACTGCATGCAATACTCGTAGAAATCGGCATCTTGCTGACCGTTTTCGTCCTACTGCTCGGCTCTGGCATGGCACTTCCTAATTGCCTAAGTCTTGCACTAGTAGACTTTCAGGATGTTATTGGGACAGCAGGCGCGATTTTTAGTCTCGGCTATTACCTATTAGTCAGTGCCATCACAACGGGTATGAGTTTGCTACACAACGGTTCTTTATTAACAATGCCACTCTATTTCTTAGGTCTATCCCTGACGATGTGGCTTTGTGGGAGAAAATTTATACGATAATCGATGAAAGCGGGCATCTTATCGTCAGCATAAAAATGAGCCACCTTAAATAATTAAGGTGGCTTCTCCTATTGACGACATTATTGAAAATAATAATCCAATACTTCCTGTGCCGAATGAAAAATCTTATTGCTTTGCGTTTTATAAAGAAATGTTGGATTCGTACAGGCTTTTTCTAAACTTTTGGCTTGCTTTAGCTTATCGGTCATTTGCTCGATAATATCCGTGTAGCCATCGAGTTGATTAGATATTTTCGGTAGCATCGTGGGTGAGATGTTCAAAACAATGGATACTTGATCCTCAGCATAGCTATTTAAATTGATAAAAAAGCATTCTTCCAAATGCTTGGAATGTTTATCTACATTAATGACGGCTTCTTGATAATTGGCAATTACACCTGTGGATGTATTCGTAACCTTAAAGCCCTGCTTTGTTAAATGTTGTTCGACCATCTTTAAAAACTGCTCTACCTTTTCATCTAATTGCGGTGTAACAGTCTTCTCAATTAAATCATCACAACGCTGATAAATCGTATCGATTTCAGCCTGTTTTTCGACAAGTAGTTTAAAATTGGACATTGAATACACGCTTGATCTCCCCTTTTTACTAAGGTAGACATTCATGAAGCATTTTAGTCATGACCACGAAAAATAACTATCCAAAGGAGATACCTATGATTAGAAATTCTGTAAAAGCCATCATTATCGTTGATGGCAATATATTGCTAATAAAAAATCAAGATGACGAGGGCTATTTTTATCTTTGCCCGGGTGGTGGACAAGAGCATGGTGAGACATTCCCTAAAACACTGCAAAGAGAATGCCTCGAAGAAATCGGCTCCTCTGTTCAGATTGGAGAGCTTCTTTTTATCCGAGAATATATTGGAAAAAATCATGAGCATGCCGCCTTTGACGCAAATGTCCACCAGGTAGAATATTATTTTCAATGTCAATTCAATGGGCAAGTTTGTCAGCCAACCAATCCAGATCAACATCAAATCGGCACACAGTGGATACCTATAGAAGAGCTACACACTTATAGATTTTATCCTAAAGCATTCATCCGCCCTCTACAGCACTTTATCCAAGGACAACAAACAGCGATTTATTTAGGAGATGTCAATTAAAGCCGGCTTCTATCGCCATTGACCGCTCTTACACTAGATTTTTCACCATCGTATAATAACTACTACCTGGTGGATAATCTTTAATTTCTCCTACCACTTGATAGCCTTGTGCCTCATAAAATGTGCGAGCTTGAAACTCGTAGGTTGTCAGCAGAGCTTTTGTAGCACCCATTTCCTTTGCTACTAACTCTGCCTTGGCTAGGAGCTTTGTGCCAATTCCTTTTCCACGATACTCTTCACTAAACCAAAACTTATGTATTTCCACCCATCCCCAGTAGACTTCAGCCGTTATACCACCTACCCATTGCTGCTGTAAATCTGTGACTATCAATTGCAATGGTTGGATTGCCCCCTGCTGTCTACTTGCACGATGATAAGAGGAATGTTCATTATTATAGGCGCGAATTTTTTCACTTAAAAAATTCGTAAACGCTTCATGCTGTTTATGTAAAACCTCAACTTGATATTCCATCGAGTTCCTCCTAGTCCTGATAGCGTTTTACTAGCTTGTCTTGATGAGCCGCAAATATTTCTTCTAATGGAATATCATATTGATTGGCAATGACAATAAGATTGCCTAGTACATCCCCTAGCTCTTCAATAAGCTCTTGTTTATGTTCCTCATAGGATTGTGTTTTTTCATCTGGTCGATCTCTACCAATCTCGATCGCTCGAATGGCTCTCGCTACCTCACCAGTTTCTTCTGCCAAGAAGCCAATACGTGTAAAAATATTGAGCTCTGACCAGCCTCGTGCTTCATAATAATCCTTTACCCAACGTTGAAATTCATTTAGTTCCAATTCCTTTTCCTCCATTTCCTTCCTCTTCAAAATAAATTATACTATTATTTGTGCCTTAGCCAAAGCCCTTGTTAAAATCTATGCTACCCATGGGAGGCTTTGGGAACAGCATGAGACTGTCATTACTAAAGGCGTGGCGTTTTTACGCTATTCCCTAAGTTCAACGGGCGTTTACACTGCTTTCGGTACAAGAAGAATTTAATCAGTTATGGAGGAAATCTACTATGAACAGTGTTGCTGTATTTTGCGGATCAAGTCTTGGCGCTTCTGATGCTTATCGTGAAGGTGCGATTCTACTAGGAAAAGAATTAGCTAAAAGACAAATTACCCTTATTTATGGTGGTGCTTCAGTTGGCATCATGGCTACAGTAGCGAATACCGTGCTACAAGAAGGTGGCAAGGTTATAGGGGTCATTCCTACATTATTAGAAGAACGTGAAATTGCGCATCAGCACTTAACCGAGCTGATTGTTGTGAACACGATGCATGAACGGAAAAGTAAAATGATGGAGCTAGCTGATGGCTTTATTGCCCTTCCTGGTGGTCCTGGTACTTTAGAGGAATTTTTCGAAGTGTTTACTTGGAATCAAATAGGGCTGCTTCAAAAGCCTTGTGCGATTTTCAATATGGAAGGCTATTTTGATTTATTAATCTCATTTTTTGACCATATGCAAAATGAACAATTTTTAAAAGCTCAAAATCGTGAAGCATTAATTGTCGCTGAAGACACTGCAACGCTTTTAGATAAATGTGAAAGCTTTGTTGCTCCGGCTGTGAAAACCTATGAATTAAGCAAATAGTGAAGTGGTAAGGTTGGCCCTAGGCGGGCTGATCTTACCACTTTGAAGTTTTTGACAACATCATTCCCCCACTTCCAAAATTAATTTATATTGGCGCAAGAACTGGGAGGCGACCGCGATTCTTAAAAGAAGATGGACTTGGTTATTTTCCGATTACTATTTACTATCATTTTATCGTAGACCACTAGTATGATGCTATATCTGAAGTCAATACTGTATTAATTTCAGATACGAGGGAAAAATCGTATTATACTGATCCAGCGGAAACAGCGTAACTGATCTCGATATTAGATAAGCTCGTAATGAAAAAGAAGTTCATTCCCTCATACAGATGCTTCTATCATTTTTTCTTTAGCGAATCCAGAGGAACGGTGTGCAATAATTTTTGACTATGAAATCAAGCTACTTCAACGAATAAGGTGATCTTCGAATTTGTTCGATTTTCTCCTTGTTTTATTGATCCACCCTTTTTTCCCGCCTTTTAACAGCGATTACCGCAATAAGGACCGTCATAAGCTTTATTACTACCACAATGACATACAAACTGAATGAGAGTATGGCTGGTAATAAAACGACCCACCACGACCAAGCAATCACATCTGTTAGCTTTAAAACGACAAAGACAATGGTCAACACTTCTGCAATGCCCATCTTTTCACCACCCTACAACCTTTCTTGACTATGTAGTAACTATATCCCTTACGATATGGAACAACGCAGGAAAAAATTTCACTATTTTCTCTAAATGATATAACAGGAGGTCGTACTATGACGAATATTTTTGTAAAGAGTGAGTTTGCTCCGTTAAAATGAGTTGTTATGGCTCAATCAGAGTTTGCTTTTCCCGCTACAGGCAATCCAACAGATGACGAATTTTTAACAGAAGAAACGCTAGCCATTTATGCAGGCGTTGATACGCTCGGTAAAAACTTCAAAGAGGTCTTTCCAGAAAGACAGCAGCAATGGGAATTAGAACGAGCAAATTTTAAAAGGGTACTTGAAAAATATGGTGTGGAAGTACAGGTGCCACGACTTTTAACAGATTATGAAAAAGAGCTAGGACAAGAGGATGGCTATAGCAATTTCTTTGTTCGTGATCCCTTTTTCACTATCGGTCATTTTTTAATTGAAGGCTCCCTTCGATTTCCTCATAGACGGAACGAAATCTTGCCAGTGCGTAATCTTTTAGCTCAGGAAGCAAACGATAACCAATGTTTCTATGTGTCCATTCCAAAGCCTGATATCGCAGACGGGCTGGATTCTGAGGCTGGCCCATTTTTAGAGGGTGGCGATGTGTTAGTGCTAGATAAAACGATTTTCGTAGGAAATTCAGGGCTAGCCTCCAATAAAAATGGCGTGCAGTGGCTGCGTAATTTAGCCAGTCATTTTGATTTTACAGTGGTCGAGGTTCCACTTCATCCAACGATTCTCCATCTAGACTGTGCACTTAGTTTGGTAAGGGATGGTCTGATGATTGTCTGCGAGGATGCTTTCTTAGAGGGAATCCCCGAACAGCTGAAGGATTGGGATAAAATTCATGTTTCCCTAGAAGATGCCTCACGACTTGCAACAAACGGTCTCCCTATCAATGAAGAGGTTTACATTACAGATAAAGAATTTACATGGATTGGCGAGCAATTAGTACAAAGAGGTGTCACTGTAGAATACGTTGATTTTAACATCTCCCGAAGCTTTGGTGGTTCTTTTAGATGTAGTACACAACCACTATTACGGACAAATGCATAGACATCATCCATCTTCTCTAAAAAATAATATGAATAATGAACAAGCTGAAATGGCACATTATTTATAGGAGGTGGACAAAAAAATGTCTAGAATTATTGGTGTGGAACAATCATTATCTAATATCGAGGATGCTTTAAAAGCAAAAGGCTATGAGGTCATCCAGCTTCGCAATGAAGAGGATGCCAAAAAATGTGATGCTTGTATCATTACAGGTCAGGACAGAGACGTGATGGGCATTAGTGATCCTGTCATGGCAGGCCCTGTCATTGATGCAGATGGCTTGTCAGCAAATGACGTCATTCAACGTGTCGAAAAATATTTCCACTAAAACAACAAGTGCTGTCACCATGTCACATTGACTGGGGATAGCACTTTCTTTTGTCATTCCTACATAATCTGTACTTATAATACCATGTGTTCTTGTCCAAACTACTATACATGAACTAGAAAAAGTAGGGAGACATATGAGTCAAAAAAATATTGCGATTGTTATTTTAATGCTTACGACTACACTACTCATGTCAGGCTGCTGGGATGTTACAGAGCCTCAACGAATGTATTATGTGCAAGGTGTTGGGGTTGATTATAAGGATAATGAATATACTGTGTACTTACAAATTATCAACTTTGCCAACGTAGCGAAAACAGAACAATCTAACCCTCAAGCCTCACCTACAGAAATTGGTCAAGCGAAGGGAAAAACAATAGAAGAAGCGATTTACAAATTATATCGTTCCATGGACCAAGAAGTATTTTGGGGGCATATGACCTATCTTCTTTTCTCAGAGAATGCGATGAAGGATGAGCATGCCATTGCTGTAATCGATACTTTTTTACGCTTTCGTGAAACTAGATATCATATTTGGGTCTACTGTACACAAGACCCAATCGAGGATGTTTTATTAGTTTCCCCTTTATTAGAGAAGTCACCGACTGCCGCGAAATTAAGTAATCCTAAAAATACGGCTAAGCAGGAGTCCTTTGTAGAGCCTGTTAATTTGCGACAGCTAGTGATTGGCTTAAATGAGCCAAACCATGAAATGAAAATCCCTTACGTAACTGTCAATGAAAACTGGGAAACCATAGATGGTACCAAAACAGAAACCGTTTTTGCAGGTGTCGGTATCCTCTCAAAGGATAGTTTTAAAGGCTATATTAAAGGTAAAGCCGCTCGCGGTATTGAATGGATGAACGATGAAACAAAGCAAGGGGAAATCACTGTTAAATTGGAAAATAACGAGAAAAGTGATTTCTTAACTGTCGATATTCAAAAGTTAGATGTCGATGTCAAACCTATCGTCCAAAACAATCAAGTCCAATTTGAGGTGTATTTAAAATTCAACACAATTTTAAATGGCTTTAAAGGGAAGCTGACACCCGATCAAGTAAGAAAAAAAGTAGAAAAAGCAGTCAAAGATGAAATTATGGCTACCTTCGAGGAAGGCTTGAAAATGGATGCGGATGTCTTTCGCTTATCAGAATACCTCTACCGCGATAATGTAAAGGCATGGAAGAAACTAGAAAAGGATGGCAAAATTCCGATAACGAAGGATTCCATCCGTAAAATCGATATTCATATTAATAAAGTAAGCCCTGGCCGTAAAACATTTGAAGAGACCATCGCCGAATAATGGAAGAGACCACCCTTCTTGGCGTGGTCTTTTTATCATGACAATATTTTTTTCATTTGTTCAAGGACTGCTCCCCTACTGATGCCTCCGTGATAACAAATCACTGCTTCAAGGTCGATATCTAGGCATTTCTGTAAAGACTGACGAGCTTCTTCTACGTCCAATGCAGTTGGTTCATGAACGCCCTCAATATGACCGTCTACACTATACATCGCGTCACCCGCCACCAATGTTTTACTCTGTGTTAAATACAGGCTAATATGACCTGGTGTATGCCCTGGTGTATGAATAACACGAATCCCGCCACAAAATGGTAGTTCTTCACCATCACTCAGCACCACATCCACCTTACCCTTCGGAGGGTTCTCTAAATGTCCATCTTTTACTAGCGGCAGCTCTCCTTGAATATAGGGCTTGTCGAGAGCATGTGCATATACTTGAACATGTGGCCCACACACTTGTAATAAATCAGGTAGACAGCCGATATGATCCACATCCTGATGCGTTAAGATAATCGCTTTGAGCTGATTTAACGACACACCCACCTGTACTATCGCCTCATGCAGCTCTTCCATTTGCCCAGGAAAACCGGTGTCAATCAACACCGCCATGTCCTGGTCCCACACCAATGTAGGATGAATCACAAAGCCCTGATAATGGAGTTCCAGCATTGCTATCCCGTTCGCCATTTGCATAACATGCGCCTCCTTCACCGTTTCTTATAAATTATGGCATTTAGCTAGTTTCTGTTTTTTAATCAGAATTCCCTGCTTTCTTCCTTTATTTTTATCATTAGGAAATGAATCATAGTAAAGGGACCAGACATTTGAGACTGGTCCCTATTATTATATTACTGGTTCATTTTCTTATTGGTAATGTAATCGCAGTATACTAACAGGACAACAATAAGAAAGCTTAAGCTAACAAGACGGAAAATCATTGCTATACTCATCCATTCTGCTAAAATCCCTAAGAAAAATGCACTAACGCCAACACCAACATCAAAGCTTGAAAGAAAAGTAGCATTGGCTGCACCGCTTTTGGCTTCACTTACTTTTTGAACAGTCCATGTTTGTAAACATGGCATAACGGTCCCATAACCTGCACCGAATAAAATGGCTGCCAAAATAAGAGTGTGATTATTTGTTGTATAGGACAACACAATTAGTGATAAGAAACCAAGTGTTGCTGACACAATGATAATAGACCATGGTCCATTTTTATCAAACCATTTTCCTGTAAATGGACGTAATAAAGTGGAAACAATTGCGTTGATAAAAAAGAATAGAAAAATATGATCTAATCCCTTTTGCTCTCCGAAAAGGACTAAGAATGTAATGACGGCTCCAAAACCAAGCGTCGTCACTACAGTCAATAAAGACTGAAACCATACATCTTTTTCAAAAATCGCTTCCATAAATCGAAATGGCTGCTTGTCAAATTGTTTAGGTGTAGCTGAATGAATAAATGGAAGCATTATAACCGCAAATAAACAGAGTAATGCAGATGACCAAATCAGTGTATGAAAGGAAAAGGAATTATACATAAGGATACCTAAACTTGGTGCAACAATAGCTCCGACTGTTGTTGAAACCGAGAAATAACCCATTCCTTCTCCTAATCTAGCTTTAGGAATGATATCTACAGCCATTGTACTATTGGCTGTAGTAGAAATCCCCCACGCTGTTCCATGGAAAAACCGTAACAATAGGAAAATCCAAATCGTGCTAAGAAAAGGATATAACATTGTAATCATCAGCAACATGATGCCTGCCCCAATAGCTAGATATTTTCGCTTATGATCGATTAAATAATAACCTATAAAAGGTCTTATTATAATGGCGCCTAGTGTAAATACCGTCGTTACCAAACCTACTTGCATAGGAGTGGCGTTTATACTTAATAAATAGGCTGGTAAGATAGGCAGTAACATTTCAAATCCTATAAAAATGAAAAAATTACTTATAAATAGAAAAAGAAATGATGTAGTAAAAATGGGTTGTTTTTTCATAGTTAAAATTCCTCGCTTCTAATTGTTTTGCTAAATTAGAAGCGCTTGGAACACTGAAACATCCCTTAATTGCCTTAATTTTTTCAGCAATTAGCTCACCCTCTCTAAGTTTAATCACAACAAAAAAGACGCCATAAAACCGGCGTCTAGGCATTACTTTGTATCGTTTTTAAAATACGTTTTTCACGAATGACATACAAAGGCAAAAAGCTTCCGGTTACTGAGTTCTATATGGTGTTTTTCTAAAAAATCACAGACTGGTCCCTTTGAACAGTAATCATCTAATTGTAAAAATGTCTTTACTTCAACGGCAGTTCTTCTGAAAACAGTTTCCATCACATTTTGCCTCCTCTCTAAAAATCTATGAATAGCTTATTATAATTTAATACAAGTAACTCATAAAAGCAAATACAGCGTTTTTATTTATTGTTACATGGCATGTTTTATCGCTGCACAATATAGCCCACCTTACGAGGTACGACTACATTTTTCTTTTCCACACTTTTGATAGCTTCATCTACGGTCTTTGGTGTTCCCAAAAGCTCAAACATAGACATTTGTTTACTCATCTACATCCTCCTCTATTATGTCAAAAGGAATACGTTCTCTACTATTTGTATATGTTGAACGAATCAATTTTATACTAGAAAATTGTGTTCCCACACAGAGTGCTAGAGTAGTGATGATAACGAGTAAACTGTAATGTAGAAGCATTAATATCCACAATCCACCCTATCTGGTTCAGCTAAGGTTGCAACTGTTTGGAGTGGCTAACTGTTTAACCTTTATGCTTTAGAAATGCTAATAGATAAGCGATCCAAATGACTGTAAAATGTAGCGCAAGGAAGGTCCATCCAGTAAAAAAGATAGAATTGGAATAAGTGTTCAACAATGGAATTTCAGCTATTTCCGTAACTAACTGATTATGTTCAAACACGAACACTCTTAGCTCTTGTGCTTTTTTCAAAGTCAATGAATAGACAATACTTGGAAACAGAAAGGATAGCACTATCATGCTGTAAAATGGCATCGTCTTCATCGTTTTTAGAGCCAGTCTATTGGCAAGTTTATATGTACCCATAATGGAAACAATGAAGAACGGTGTGAAAAATACTAAGGGAAAGAGTCCTGGATTACCATTACTTATACCATTGGAGCTTCCTATCACAATTGGTTCAGTGAAAACATGTATAAGACTAAAAATGATAGCCGTTATGATTAGGCTGGTAGCATAGTAAAACCATGATAATTTACTCATACTTTTCCCCCTCCTTGACTATTTATAAAGTTCTTTCATTGTTTCCATCCAATAATTTAACCTGCACATTGGACGAACCTCCACCATAAATAGGATGGGGAACTTTTGATAAATCGAGTAATTTCTTCAGATGAATCAATTTTTCACGATTGGCCTCGATTGTCACATGATATGGACCTGCTATATTCATAAGTGATGATATACGCACATCTTCTTTCGAGAAATGGCTATCTAAAAATACTAAATCAAATGACACAGCTTCATTGCTTCGATTATGTAAGATAAGGGTACAATCCCCATTCATTAAATCTTTGCTCACCATCTCAAAATCACAGTTGCCATCCCCTTTGTATGAAATGGCCATAATACCAGTAGCTAAGGTTTCTTGATACGCCATTATGAGAAAATGGGGTAAAAATGAATAGAGTAACACTACGAAAACAATTATTGTAAGGTGATATTTGTTTATGCTCCTAGCTAGTAAAATCATCACAAATATAAATAAAATCGAGCCAATGATGCCGAGCAACACATAGCCATCTTGTGTTTGTATAGGAAACGACATAAAGGAAGATTGGGCATGCATCACTTCATTAGAAGGATATGGGAAAAAAAGACACATACATATACCTAAAATTACGATTGAACGAATAAGCATCCTTTTATTATTAATCATTTTCTCCCCCCTCTCCAGAAAGTGTTTTGAAATTGTTTGGGCATTGCGAAGTCTCCTCACTTGTTACCAGTGCTATACCCATTAAGTGATGGTTAGATGATTTCTTATGTAACATACTCTCTCCCCCTTTTATACCTAAATATTTACATATACCAAATTTACCATATATACCCTAAATAAGGAATAAAGCCTTTTTAGCTCTAGACAAATGGCAAAATTGTTTTACCTTCTACACACCAACCGAAGAGTAATAAGTCAATCCGTCTCAAGGCGGAGAGGTAACACCGTCTAAAGTGTGTTTCCAAAAACAAACAAAAACAATATAATAAAACCATAAAAGGAAATTATAAATAGGAAGAGGATGTTCATTTTGTTTACGAAAATTATATGGTGGGCTATAAATATTGTATGGTTATTGATTTTTTCTGCCCTCGCAGTATTTATTGGGGTAAGAAATGTTGATGCTGCTGGGATGGTGCAAACTCCTGCCATTAAAATGGTGTCATTCATTATTTTGGGCATCGTGTTTCTAGTTGTTATGCTCATTCAGCTCATTTTTCTCTATTTTATTAGGAAAACCACTACAAAGGTCTCTTGAAGAAGTACTGGATTGTCATCCCTAAATGACATAATAAAGAAGCGAGTGGCTATTTTAGCACTCGCTTCTTTTACTTTCTCACCTTGTCCCACACAACTCTCTAAAATTACAACCTCGACAATGCCATTTTTCTTGTGTTTGTTCGAAATCTTCCAAGTCCACAGGCTCGTTAGAAAAAATATCGGCTTGGTATTTTTTCATTGCTAAGACACTGCGTTGAAATGTATGCAAAATATTATCCATATCGTAGGCAGTAAACCTATATTTCTTCCGTTTTCCCGTTAATAAATATTCGTTATAGACCTCGATTTGCTCCAAGGATACACGGTATTTTTGCTGAACATAGTAGGCGTAGAGCGCTAATTGCTGGCGGTCATCATCAGACTCCCCGCCCGTTTTCCAGTCAACAATAATCCATTTATCTGCTCGTTCATCATAATAATGAAAGTCCATGACGACGAATACTTGGATGCCGTCTATTTTCATCGAGCGGAATTGCTCTGGTTCCCCAATACGGAGAGCGCCCTTTTGTGCCGTGATTTGCTGGAATGTTTCGCTCATCAAAAAATGGTCAAACACAAGCTGTAAACGTTCTTTATAGTCCTGCACAAGCTCAGAAGAAAGTGTGCCGTAATAATAAATTTCCTGCATCATATAGTATTTATTCGGCTTTTGCCTCCAAAACTCCACATGGCGTGTAGAATCAATAAAGGCTGCATTAAGCTGTCCACGTGCCCCTTGCATCAGCTCCTCCAGTGTAGAAGCTTTCCCTGTCTGTAGATAATCATTAATGGCCTGTTCAATATATCGGTGGACAATTTGCCCAAATAAAATAGGCATCGATTGTAGCTTTTTTAAGCGATACACCTGTTGATGGTAAGGCTCTACATTATAGCTGAGCCAGCCGTTATGTGAAAAATAATATTCATAGCCATATTTGCGAGCGCAGCTTGTCAATGTTTTATGACGCGAGAGTGACCACGAAAAGGTTGGGTATGGTGTTATTTCAAACAGGACAATCGCCTCCTAAAGCTGATGGATAAAATCATAAAGAAGCTGTACAATCAGCACAATCGTTACGATCCGCAATAATAGCTTCACTTGGTTCGCTTTCACTTTTCTCGCAAGCACGAGCCCAATTTGTGCACCAATCGTTGAGCCAATCATCAAAATAAGTGTTAATGGCCATTCAATTTTTCCCGTCGCAATATACGTAATCGCCGCTCCTGAGCACATGGCAAATACCCCCACCCGTGAGAGCCCTACTGCTTTGATATAGGAAATCTTCTCATGTGCATATGTATAGAGAGCTAATGTGCTACTGCCAGGGCCAAACATACCATCATAAAAACCAACCCCAAGAAGGATTGGACCGTTTTTTCGATTCATTGTAAAGCATTCATTGTCACCAAAATCAGCTCCACCCATAAAGGACATGATGAGTGCAAAGCCTAGTAACATAATGGCAATGAACGTCAATGTTTGACTGCTCATGAACGAAGCGAAAAGTCCACCAAGTGTGCCTCCAATCAAGGATACAAGTAGGACAGCACGCATTTCTGTCCAGGCTAATTCTTTTCGTTTATAAATCGTATAAAAACTGGAAAAGGCACTCACCATATTGGACACTTTATTCGCGCCAATAGCCGAATGGACGGGCACGCCCATAAGCATCATGGTAGGCAAGGTAATTAAGCCGCCACCACCCACTAATGTGCCCACGACATTCCCAATGATGCCAATTAGTAAAAACAACAAGTATTCCATAGTATCCTTCTTTCTCTAACACAAAAAGCAATCATTCTATGTTACAGTATAACAGATTAACATTTTGAATGATGAGAAATGAGGGGCAAGGATGCATACACAACAAAAAACACCCACACCGCGCTTTTGTCACCAGCTGACTGTTATAGCGGCCACTATTTTTGGAGCTGGCATCACCGCCACTCTAATCCAATATTCAAAGCTCCCTGCAATGATTCCTGTCTTACAAAGCTTTACGAATGAGCAAGCCCAGTTTGGACCGAAAATTGCGATCTTTTATTTACCCTTTATCGCACTTATGCTATTTTTACTTTTACATTATTTAGAAATGAAAGCTGCCTACCCTGTCATGCGCAAAAATAAAGCACCCCTGTCCCATAGACAGCGACAAAATGGCATTATGACGTTTTGTCTCATAAAAAATAGTATATTATTATATTTTACTTATTCCCTTTTCAATGACCTGACAGTGGCACTAGGTCACGAGCGTATTTTACAGCAGTGGCATGCCTACCTATTTCTTTTCGTGTTAGGCATCCTCTTTATTGGTGGCATCGTACGAGGCATTTTGTTGGAAAAGAAAATGCGATAGTGTACCTCTTTATATAAGAATAAATTTAGGAGCATGTTGTTACACATGCTCCACTGAGACCTTAATTATTCAATAGAAGACATTAATTCAAAATAGTATTTTTTTTCATGCGTTTGATAAAGATTCAACCACGCCTGTAATGTTTCTAGTCTAAACACGTCAAGTAGCCTCAAAACATGAACAGCAAATTCCAGTGGGGCTGTACCTGATGCCGTAACTAAATTTCCATCCGTTGTAGCAGGGCCTTCCTCAAAATGTTTATCCCCTATATAATGTGGACAAAACATTTTCAAGTATTCTAAATCGTTGCTTGTATGTTTTCTTGAATCTAGCAAACCAATCTTTGCGAGACCCATAGTTGCGCCACATATTGCAGCTATGATAATTTCTTCGTTCAACGCTATGGATACTTTCTTCAATAGAGGATCATGTATAGACTCAAGCCATGTATTGCCTCCTGGAAGAATTAAGACATCCGTACTATTCAATTGACATTCATCAATGGAAATAGTAGGAAGTATTGTAATTCCTCCCATCGTAGTAACAGGGCTTCTATCAATACCTACCGTAATTACCTCAAAAGCCGCTAATCCTTTTTTAAAATACCTTCCTGAATTCAGTTCAGCAATTAAATAGCCTATTTCCCAGTCTGACATCGTATTAAATACATAAAGATACACTCTTCTTGTATGCATAATAACCACTCCTTTTAAATGAATTACGCTTATTATAAAAAAACTTCACTGACATTCTCCGTCAGTAAAGTTTTCAACTTGATAAAAATTAATTAGCTCATAAAGTACGTCAATCATTTTTTGCTTTAAGCTTATTGGTTCTACTATTTGTATTGATTTTCCATATGGTAATAGCAAATAGGGAACATATTTATGTAACGCTTCTTCCTCTACTAGAAATATCGCTTTCTTTGAGGTCCGTTCTTTGAGGTGATCCCTTAAAAACCAATGCTGACTTATGTCATCTACCGCATCCGTCTTACCACAAATGATGAAAGGCGTAAGCTCCCGTTTATCTTCTACTTGTGGTAGAATGCTTTTCATAAAAAAATCACTTGCCGAGAAAGGTTGTGGTCGCTGGAAGGTAATGGCTGTTTGGTTCATATTGATAATGCGGCTTACTTTAAAATTACGGATCTCCTTCCTTAAATGACAATAGGCAATGACATACCAGCTATTATTCCAATAAACTAAGCCATACGGGTTAATCAACCTATGTTTAGGTTGTTCTTCATTATTTGTACGGTACTCCATTTCAACAGATGTTTCGTTTACTATACTTTCCTCTATTTTTTTCAATATCGGCTCCATAGATGATTGAGCATTAGGACTTACAATTTCGAATCCTTCTAAATGTTGCTTAATCATTTTATCTTGCTCTTGATTTGAAAATTTTGTTAGCTTTGATGTTGCACTATTTAATGCCTCATCTAAAAAATAACCAGCTTCTTTTGCAAAAATAGCAGCATGAAGTAATGCCGCTTTCTCATCAATCTCAAATAGAAGAGGACTTTTAATAAAATTATTCAACAGGGTATACCCTCCGTTATGACCTGCTTCTGCTATAATCGGTACACCACTGGCAGAAAGTGCGTCAATATATCGGTATACTGTCCTTATATTCATCTCTAATTTTTCAGCTATTTCTTTCGCAGTAATTTTCCTGCCTGAATGTAGCATCCATAGAATCTGCATCATATGATCAATTTTAGACAATCATTGTCACCTCATAGAATCATTTTTTCATTTATTGTAAGCTACACGAAAACAGGCTACTTGATACCGTATGTACTGGTTACCAAGTAGCCCAACTATTATTGAATGACCAAATCTTCTTCTAGTTGCTTGAAATTATGTATAAGACCATATTTCTGTATGCCACGAGCGTGTTCGATGCTCGCATCTGCAAATTGGCGAAACTTTGCTTGATCCTTTACTGTATAGGCATAGACTGCTTCGATTGCGGGTTGCATCCACGGCTGTGTTAGCTTATCACTTGTCATGTCAGCTGTTCTGCCTTCGAGTGCAGCGATATAACAATGTGCATAGCTAGCTAAAGGTTCTTTGCCAATTTTTGTTGCCGCTACTTTCGCGTCACCCAAATTCTCTTCCATGATTGCTTTAATAAATTGATAATTATACTTTACGGCAGGTTGCTTGTAATAGTCGATGATAGCATCAACTGCACGAATCTGTTCTTCCTTCGTCTCATAAGCATTGGCATAAAGTGCAGCAAAGATGGGTTCTTTTCTATGTTTTTTCACCCATTTATCCACCTGCTCCATATTGTTGGTGCGATATAAAATATGTATATGACGATAAATTACCCCTATTGCGAATAACGCAAATATCCCGAGTGAGATGGATAGTCGAACACCTGCTAATGACAGCGTAATCGCTAAGATAATAACCGCTCCATAAAAGAATGTTAGATTTACAATTTTCATATTGCCTCCTACTGTAATTTTCTACGCATTTTACGAGAAAAAATATAGCCTGCCCCTATAAAAAAGATCAAGGCCATCACTTTCATGATTGGAATAATAAACAGCTTGCTAATAAGGAATACAACGATAATATAGTAGACAACCATAGCTAGTAAAAACAATGTTAGCTTATTCACGAGGCTCACTACCTTCCTTTAGAGCCGCTTCAATCGCCGCTAACGCTTTTGGTCCCATCCCATGTAAATGAGCTAGTGTCGTAAGGTCCACTTTTTCCAGCTGCTTCAATTCTGTATAACCCGCTGCCTGTAATGCACGAATTGCTGGTTTTGCTACTCCCTTAGGCCATTCTGTCATGCTTGCACGTCCCTTCACGAAAAAATATTCTCTGCCCTATTATGCAAGCGTCCGCCAAGAAATGCAAATAAGTCAAAATGTCATCATGATAGCATTGAAAACATAGAAAAACCTGCTGCTACCAAAATCGCGATACTATGAAGCCTCCTGTCATCCGTTCATTCATCTATCATATGACATAGCCCGCAAATGCCGTCATAAGCACGGCTAACAAGGTCACATGAACGGAAAGTGTCCCCACAACATAGCTCAGCCAAACACGATGCCCTGCATGAAATTGCTCATTTGAAAACCAAAAGGCTTCGCCAATCTCTTTTATAAAAAGCGATTTCTTTGTCCTTTCAATCATTTTCATTTATACTCAATTACAGATAATAAGGGTCTGTAATATATATAATAAAGCAATGGAGGCTATATCGATGGATAAACTATCAACACATTTATTAGAAAAGGCACGTACATATGAGCAAAGTACTCGTATTTCGGTGCCTGCCTATGACACATTATTTGCCGTGGCTCAAGCCTATTTCCGTTCTCATTTAGGTGAACAAGAGGCATCCCTGCTAGTTGTGGGGGCTGGCGGTGGCAATGAACTTTCCGCATGGGGACCAACGAACCCTCTGTGGACATTCACAGGCATTGACCCAGCTGAGGAAATGCTCCAAATCGCTCAACACAAGGCCGTACAACTCGAATTAGAAAGCCGAGTTCGACTGCTACAAGGAACTATTGAGAGCTTGCCACAAACCACGCCAAAATTCGATGCGGCCAGCTGTATCCTCGTCCTTCATTTCATTGTAGATCGTCAGGAAAAACTACATCTACTACAAAACATTCACGATCAATTAAAGCCCGGAAAACCATTCGTCCTTGCTTGTGCCTATGGAGACCGAGAAAGTGACGAACTACAAGATCGTATCAAAATCTGGCAAAGTGGCTTTTTAGACGCTGGCTACACAAAAGAGAAAGTAGAAAATATGGGTAAAGTCATCATGAATATCTCTTTCATTTCCGATCAAGAAATCCAACAATTATTAAGTGAAGCTGGATTCAAAAACATTACCCGCTTTTTCTCCTCTGGTCTTTTCGCAGGCTGGATGAGTCATGCCTAACACAAGGCCCCGCTATGTCTAATTAGACATGGCGAGGTCTAGCACTTTCGTCCTTTTATGAGCAATCCCATCACCAACCAATCGAGCTCCACGCTTAAGCAACCATACAGCTTAATTACCAATAAATACTATAATAATAGACATTGTTATCAATCGTCATGCCCATCTTTTCATAGAGCTTCTGTGCATTGATGTTATCCGTTGCAGTTTCAAGCATCATGTAACGAGCGTTTTCCTGCTTACAGTAGACGTAGCATTGTTCCATTAAAGCCTGTGCCACCCCTTGTTGTCTGGCTTGTTTGGCAACAAATAAATCGTTTAAGATAAACGCTTTTTTCATGGCTACGGATGAAAAGAGAGGAAATAATTGAGCGAACCCTACTGCCTCATCCTCCTGATACGCAAGAAAAATAATGGACTCTGCCCGTTCTATTCGCTCACGTATAAATTGCTCCGCTTTCTGTATATTAGACAGTTGCCCATAAAATTCCCGATAGGCATTAAATAAAGGCACAACATCCTCAATGGTTGCCTGTGTCACTGTATAAATTTTCATGTTTCGATTCCCCATTTCTTTTTCATTGTCCTTCTTATATGATGGTAGTAAATAATCTGACATTCCAAAAGAAACAATTTCAAATATTTCAACATGTCAAGGTGGTATCATATGGATGACTTTATCTTTCTATTAACAGAAAAAGAGGCTAAATATAAACAAGTGTATCAGCAAATGAAAATACTCATTACACAAGGAACACTTCAAACAAACGATTCTCTGCCCTCCATTCGAAAATTAGCAGAAACGTTACAGGTTAGCCGTAATACAACGTTAACTGCTTACGAACAGCTTGTAGCTGAGGGATATATACGTGGAGAAGGACGCAAAGGCTATTTCGTCAATGCATTAGAGCCAGTTTTCTTGCAGGAACAGGAACAGGAACAGCCAGTTCTATCACAGCCAACCAGCAACACAACATCATTGCTTGTAGATTTTCGTGCTGGGGCTGTTGACCAGACATATTTTCCTATGAAAACATGGCGTCAATTAGCCAATCAAGTGCTACAGGAACCATCATGCTATCAATATGGAGAGCTATTTGGAGATCCCTTGCTCAAGGAGCAGCTTGTACCGTATTTACTACAAGCAAGAGGCGTATCGACAACGAGCGAAAATATCATGATCGGCAGTAGCACACAGCAAATGCTACTGTATGTGGGCTTTTTATTAAAAGACCATTTCCCAAGTGTTCTTTTAGAAGACCCTGGCTATAATGGGGCGCGTGAGGCCTTTCAGTTACATCGTTTTGTCATAGAGACATTGCCAGTAATGGAGACAGGGGCACAACTTGATATACTTAAACATTGTCAATCACGCTTATTGTATGTCACCCCTTCACATCATTTCCCATACGGTGTGTCCATGACCATTCAGCAGCGACAAACCTTAATTCAATGGGCGCAGCAAGTCAATGGCTATATTCTTGAGGATGATTATGATGGCGAATTTCGCTATACACAACAACCATTTCCTGCCCTTGCCTCGATCGACCCTTCAAAGGTAATCTATCTCGGCACCTTCTCAAAATCGTTTTTACCTGGTGTACGATTAAGCTATATGGTCTTGCCGAATACGCTAGTACAGCCATTTAAAGAGCGCTTTGCTCATTTTGAACAAAATGCCTCGTCCCTTCATCAACGGACAATGGCCCAATTCATGGCACAAGGGGAATGGACACGTCATATTAAACGAATGCGCTTGACGTATAAACAAAAAATGCAGCACCTTGTTCAGGAGCTGCAACGACAATTTGGTCCACAAATAGCTGTATTGGGCGAGCAATCGGGGCTTTATATAGTAGTGAAGGTCAAGTCTCCGCTTTCAGAACAACAGCTCATCCAGCGAGCCGAGACTTATGGTGTGAAGGTTTATCCAACAAGCCCGTTTTTTATTAATCAAACAAGTGAGGACCCATTGCTACAATTAGGATTTAGTAAGTTAACAATGGAAGAAATCAAACTGGGTGTCGAACGGCTAAAAGAGGCATGGCAGCCATAACTGGCAACGTTACGGCTCTCCCCCTCGCGCACTAAAAGGCTTAAAAATAATCAATAAATGTTGGGATACCCACTGGCAGGACAGCTTCAAGCAACGCAATTTCCTCAGCACGACCCTGTAGCCGTTCAATTTTTTCTAAATAATTTGGGCGTTTATAGCCTAACAGCATCGTAGCCAATGTTTGCACAGTTAAATGAACAGCATTATCGTTTAACGTCTCACTTACCTTTTGCACAGACAGGTTTCCATCTTTCATTTTGATGATGAATGTACCATTATTCCACGCCACAACGCGATCACTGACAGCAAGCTGAAGCTCGAAATCCTGACTGACAAAGGGATAGCGTAGTAAAAACTCTTTGACATCGACAATTCTCGCCATGAAATAAGGAGAGACCTTTTGAATAATCTCGCTATCCTCTAATAAGAAGGCCACAGCTTCATTTCCCGTTGTTTTCCCGTAAACATTATAAACCATCGAGCTATGTGCCGAGACAAAGTTCCATAAGCCTTTACGAGCCTCTTCCTGTAAATAAACGATTTCATCAATATAATAATTTTCCTCCATTATACGGTAGAACATATAGCCCTGCGCTATATCGTCTTCATCATAATAGACCGCTGCCTGTAGTTGGACATCGCTATCAATGAATTTCTCCTCCCAGAAATCCTCCTGAAATTTTTCATTCCACGCAATGCTATTGCGCACCATTACTCCGTGCGTTTTCTGTGCGTAACGTGCGTAAATATCTACAACATCCTCATGTTTGGGATCAACACGACGAATTTTCCCATTGAGTCCCGCATAATGCGGAAGCTGTGTATCCTTCACCTGAAACTCTACAATATCGCTCATAATTTCCCATCCCTTTTTGCGATAATAAGGGATAGAATATGGAAATAAATAGGAAATGCATTGTCCTTCATTTCGCATACTTTGCAGGCTTTCAATAATCAAGCTCTCCATTAAGCCATGCCCAGAATACTCAGGGTATGTGCCAACTGCTGTGATGCCGCCCATTTCATAAATTTTGCCATGTACATTAACCTCAAAAGGTAGACTTAAAATTTGGGATACAAGCTGTTTGCCATCAAACCAACCAATGGCATGCCCTTCATTAAACTGCCTGCTCTTGGCATTTACAAAACGGCGATCCTTGTGAATGGACATAGACATCTGAAATACATAATTCAGTAAATCAATGGACTGTGCCATTTCGTCTAATCGAATTTCTCGCATGACTAAGCCTTTTCGTTGATTCATAATTCCCTCTCCTCATCAAATAACTCACGTAAAATGAATTGCGGTGCATCTAAAAAACGTTTAGTGACGATGTAATGAATGGTATCCTCATAGCGAATCGATTCAATCTCTCCTTCATCAAAACTATATATTGTAGCATTGGGATAGCCCAGTAAAATGGGCGAGTGTGTGGCAATAATAAATTGGGCTTCATGCTCTAGATCCTTGATAATTTTCAGCAGGCTTAGCTGCCTCGTTGGAGACAATGCTGCCTCAGGCTCATCCAATAAATAGATAGCTTTGCCATTAAAACGATTCATAAATAATGCAAGAAAAGATTCACCATGAGATTGGTGGTGCAACGACTTCCCACCAAAAGCGTTATATTTCCTTGGATCTTCTAACAAATCAATATGACTGGCAAATTGATAAAATGTTTCTGATCGTAGAAAAAAGCCATTCGAGATTTTCGGCATCCACGACAAGCGGATATATTCACCCAGTGAAGACTCTGCCTTATGTACGTCATATAAATTCTGGCGACCACCACCCGCTGTATTAAAATCGCAGCGATCTGCAATTGCTTCAAGTAATGTTGATTTCCCCGACCCATTTTCTCCAACAAAGAACGTTACATTTGTCGGAAACTCCAGCTCATATAAATCCTGCAAGCTTGGGATATTAAAAGGATACATTTGTTTATTCGGAATCGTGTCCTGTAATACCTTACATGATTTTAAATACATCTCGTTTCCTCCTTTCTCTTATTATAACGAACATCGCCCTAGCTGAAACATAATACACCTATCTCACGAGTCAAAAGAAAAATAAGAATAGTCAATCAAATCATAAACACATTATATTTCTCTAAAAGAACCCATCTGAATCCCTAATCAAATCATTGTCTGAAATAGCTTAGGAAATCCTTACTATTCCCTCATAACCCTATGAGATATTTCCCGAGAAATAAATAAAGGATATGTCGAAAGTTGCAATTCTCATACGTAGAATTATGTCATATTTTTGATTTTCAAATAAAATAAAACCTTTTGTTGGTGAAGTATTTCAGAATGAACCACGCTTTCTCCGCAACAATTATTGGTTTTCCTAGCAATTGGCTCATTTCAATGATTTTATTGCGCAGACATTTTGGGAGATTACTTATGGGGAATGCTTTATGAGCAATTTGGAAATCTCGGTGAGCGAGTCCCTTCAATTGATGAACGCTTAAAGAAGCTCCAATCTAATCAACCACTTCACCAAAAGTTCTATCTACTATGCCCCACTCATAAATTGAGTAACATCAAATGTTAGAAGGAGAAGAGCGATGTTTGTGACTCATTTTTATGAAAACAAGACGTCTGTTTTAAGCCAATTGCTCGTTAAACTGCCTACAGTGGAAGAGGATATTCGAATTAAAGGGCGCAAAGCCAAGGTGATAGAGGTACTTCAAATCGATGACCATAATTTTCAGGTAAAGGTTTTATTTGAAAAAATCCCTAAAAAACAATCGTTGAAAGAAATCGGAAAGAAAAAGAGATAACGCCTCACAGCGCCGTTTATTTCTTAGAAATTCGGGAAAACCAAAGATAACGATTGCGAATTATTCTCATCATTAATTTCTTCAAGAAAAACCGTTGACTTTTTAATTGATAACAATTATCATTATCAGTAGATTATTTCTTTTCTCCAAATTGCTTAATTCAGAATCCCCCTCTTTTTTGAATAAGCATGTATCAAACGGATATTCTTACATCAGACTAAGAGTATCCGTTTTTATCTGTATATTAGGAGAGTTTTACATAATAAAGGAGCTGTTTGAACATGGATTATCGTATTGAAAAAGACACAATGGGTGAAATTAAAGTACCTGCTGATAAAATTTGGGGTGCGCAAACACAGCGCAGTAAAGAGAATTTCCAAATTGGTACAGAGCAAATGCCGATTGAGCTTGTGCAAGCCATGGCTATTTTAAAGAAAAGTGCTGCGATTGCGAACAACAAACTAGGCAAACTTTCTGATATTAAAACGAATGCCATCGTACAGGCTGCAGATGAAATTTTAAATGGTCAATGGGACGATCAATTCCCACTTGTTGTTTGGCAAACAGGTAGCGGTACACAATCCAACATGAACGTGAATGAGGTCATTGCACACCGTGCGAACCAATTATTAAAGGACGCTGGCGAAGCTGATATTGTTCATCCAAATGATGATGTCAATAAATCACAAAGCTCAAATGATACATTCCCAACAGCATTGCATATTGCAGCTGTGTTAAAAGTGGAAGATTACTTATTACCACGACTTCGTCTATTAAAATCAACGTTAGAAGACAAAGCAGCCCAATTTAAAGATATTATTAAAATTGGCCGTACGCATTTACAGGACGCGACACCTCTTACATTAGGTCAGGAAATTAGCGGCTGGGCAGCCATGCTAGCAAAATCCGAGCATATGATACTCCAAAATATTGACTACATGAAGGAGCTTGCGATTGGTGGCACAGCTGTTGGTACTGGTATCAACGCTCATCCTGAATTTGGTGATCGTGTAGCAGCAGAAATTAGTGAACTAACAAGCAAACAGTTCACATCGGCTGCGAATAAATTCCATGCCTTAACAAGCCATGATGAAGCTGTTGTTGCTCATGGTGCATTAAAAGCATTAGCAGCTGATTTAATGAAAATTGCTAATGACGTTCGCTGGCTTGCGAGTGGCCCTCGTTCTGGTATTGGCGAAATCACAATCCCTGAAAACGAGCCAGGCTCATCGATTATGCCAGGTAAAGTAAACCCTACCCAAAGTGAGGCTATGACAATGGTTGTCACACAAGTAGTCGGCAATGACGCGACAATTGCCTTCGCCGCTTCTCAAGGGAACTTTGAACTAAACGTCTTTAAACCCGTTATTATTTACAACTTCTTACAATCGACTCGCCTATTAGCCGATACAATGAAATCATTTAACGACCATTGTGCTGTAGGCATTGAGCCTAACACAGAAGTACTAGATCATAATTTACAAAATTCATTAATGCTTGTAACGGCATTAAATCCATACATTGGTTATGAAAACGCAGCAAAAATCGCGAAAAAAGCGCACAAAGAAGGCACTACTTTAAAAGCAGCAGCTATCGCAAGTGGTTTACTAACAGAAGAGCAATTCGATGAATATGTCGACCCAGCAACGATGATTTATCCAAACGTCAAATAAAATAAATGCAAGTTGATATATCAATGTTTTAGATCATGTCCCCTATTTTGAGCCTCGGCTAGAAAATACGGTATGATTGCACAAGAAAAAAGATTGGAGCTAAAAAGCTTCAATCTTTTTCTTTTTGAAGCCCATCATTACTCTTTAATGATTTGCCGTTTTCTATAAAAAATCAGAGCTAAACTCGCAACAATTAAAACAAACATACTAGCAATCAAAAAGAATAAAGATAACATTCTCTTTTCTCCCCAGTTGTTAAATGCTTGTGAGAAGCCAATAAAAGCCATCAAAAAAGATAGTACCAATTGTAGCTTTGAAACTTCTTTAAACAATAGCATACCCACCTTCTTATTCACCTGATAATGTGAGGTATTAAATGCACATGGAGAATAATAAAACCGTTGGAATGTGAGTGGATGCCCTACCAACAGATGTAACTTAACTGTAAAAACTGATTTAACCTGTTAAGCTTTTGGTATTGGCCCTACTTAGTCAATTTCTTTTTAAGTAATTTATTATTAGATATAGCAACTTCTATAATATAAATCATACATATTGCTAAAAATAATAGAGACCAATTGATTTTTCCATCCAGTAAAAGCGTATAGATAACTGAAATCACACAGTATAATAATATAATACTAGCAATAACTATGCCTTTTTTGTTCTTCATTTTCTCAACCACTTTCTCTTTTCTACAAGCTACTAATATCAAAATATCCTAACTTCATTATACAATATTTAACCATTTTTGTATTATTAAACATGTTATTTTTGAGCATTGATAATGAAAAAAACACCTGCCGAAGCAAGTGCATTTTAAAACATCAATCCAAAATTGGGCACATTAATAAAAGCATTGTTCTCCAGAGTACACGCTTAAATGTTCAATGGCTAATGCTATTGCACCTTCCTCCGTTTCAACCAAAGTCAAATCTTTTTTTATTGGACGCCAATACTCATATTCATACTCTTCTTGCCACATAAATACTTCTATAGTATAGAGACAATCCTTACGTTTAATAATTTGAACTTTATATTGGCTACTCTGAGACATTATTTCCTTTATCAATTGTTCCATCCATTCACCAACTTACTAGTATTTCTCATACAACTTCTCTACACTGTCATCCTTTAGCTCGCTCGCCTACATTGTATAGCGCTTTCTTTTTCAGAAATCCCCTTTTGTATTGTCACTTTATTTATTTTCACTCCATTTTCTGGCGTATCAGTCAACATTATATGGATTCTATCAAAGGGAACATCACCATGATGTGCACTATAATTTAACGCATTTGCCTGAACAATATGTCTCCTTGTATTGCCATCTATTGTTTCAACTTTATCGATTTTTGGACACATGATAAAATCTGCGTAAGTTTCATCGAGATAGGAAAAATACCTGCTATATAAAGTTTCTTAAAGCAACTCATCTTTTGGTGCCCCAACACTTTCATATTTTCAGCCAACTAAGAGCCAATCATAAAGTTCTACTGATTTCAATCGAAGCTTTTTATTATTACTTGTATAGATAACCTCACCATCTGCAATCGTGCATGTTTTTACTTGGTTTTGGGATACACAATTATAAGCTGGTTCAATAACTGCAACGTCTCCGTTTTTTAGTTTTATTTTCATTATCGAGATGATGGAAGTTTGATTTAACTCTAACTCATTTGCTTCTTCGGAAGGGCTTGATGTATTTATCCAGTTAACAATCTTATCGATAATCACTTCCTCATATCCATCATTTTCCTTAAACAAACGAGTTTCCCCGTTTAAACGATTTACTTGAATAAATGAAACATCTACTTTTTCCAATTTTGGTTGAATACTCGCCTTTACTAATAGCAATTGTATCGGGAAAAATAATCCAAAAATCACCATGACTAGTATGACTAACCTTCTCAAGAATTATCGCCACCTCTAATGTAAATTTTGTAAGTATTTTTCCCTTATATTATAAATAAATACTTAAGCAAATCCATCAGATCCGGATACAAAACAGAACGTCATTCAATAGCCTTTCTTGTTCTTCTAACCTGCACTGAGCCTAAGCAACTCAATGCTCTTTAGTTAACGTCCCTGTTAGTATATTTTCACTCCTATATACTCTTTTCGGAAAATTTGATAAATTAATAGTAAGTCATGTTTAGAAGGTTACAAAAGAGGAGGCTATCTCAATGAGTAAAAAGGAACTCTTGCAAAATGGAGTCAATCAAGTTTTTTTCGAAGAAGAATGGTATCCACCACTATCAGAAGCATTAAAGAATCTCACTGCTGCACAAGCATGTTGGCAACCAGAAGGAAAGGCCGCTAATACGATTTGGGAAAATACTAACCATTTACTAGCCTTTAAAGAGCGCTTACTTTCTCGCTTACATAAAGATAACTCATTTGTTGCTCCACAAAATAATGATGAAACGTTTGTCCAAGGTGGAGCGAATGATGAGGATGCTTGGCAAGAAACTGTGAAGCGAACACTTCACGTACATGATGCCTTACAATCTTCATTAGCATCCCTTCAAGAAGCAGAATTGGATCAACCTAGTCCTTCTCTTCCAGTTTGGCAACAATATCTAAATATCCTTTTGCACGATGCTTATCATACAGGACAAATTGTACAACTTCGTAAACTACAAGGTTCATGGCCAGCTAAACGCTCCTATTTATAAACGATGCTTAAAATTGCTTGACTATTGCATACAACAAAGCGATTTAAAAGCAAATCTGACTGTTATATCAAATAAAATCCCAATTTCCTAGTGTTCAAATTGAGAAATTGGGATTTTTTTCAACTCACAAATAGCGCTTTTTTCTGGAATAATTATAGCTAATGAGTTACTAATATTCATCACACTTTATATTTGTATGCAACTTGAACGATTAACTGAAATTTATTTTCCCCTCGCCTTAAACTACTATCCGTTTAGCAATCTGTCCCTTCCCCCAAAGAAAAGGCACAATTCTTTTAGCAGAATCGTGGCTGGTTGTTAAATTTTATTTTTAAGGGAGAGCTGTTGATTGCTTTGGCTAAAGCGTTTCTATTATTCACCAAAAGATGTAACAGCAATGCTCCATACAATTAATGCAAAAGAGATTGTTAACCAAACTGTGTTAGCAGTAGTTGGTTGTTCTTTTTTTACTTTCTTTATTATTTCTACAAGGTTTAGACAAAATATAATTGCTAAAATCGGCATTAAATAAATACTAATGAACACAAATACTATCATATATGAAACGTTCACCTCCAAAATAATTATACCAAATTCTAACAATTGTACGATTATTAAACCAAACTGCCCTGGCAGTTTAATAATATCTATACTCGTTTTATTTTAGGCTGGTTTCGTAAAGATTATTGCCTTTTTATAGATCAATAAATGTGCAGTATAATAGAAACAGGTAGATTGAAATATCATATTTGATAATATATTAAAGATTAAGAAAGGAAGGATGATCATGACGAAATTATCTTATAGTGGTTTAAAATATGGAGAAAGTGATGTGGAAATAAAATTATTGGTGGATGTACAAAATGATTGGTGCGAGATAACGCATACCAAGAAAGTGTCACAAGTAATGAATAAATCAACTGGGGAATATATCACAGTAAATCGAAACACCTTGAAATGTGAGATTGTTTCATAATACGAAACAAATAAACTTTTTGCAACTAACTATACCGATATACTAACACAATGTAGACAAGCCATCTGAGAAACGAGTTTCACGAATGTCTTTGAGTATCTTTGCAATATCCTGGCATTCTTCGGGGAAGAGTTTATTCCGATCGACTTCCAATAAACAATTCTAATAAAGGGTGAGGCTTTTCGCTTCAATCTTTATTAGAATTGATTTTTGATTGTAATCAAGTATTTTTCATTCATTTCGAGCTGGTCGATTGAGAGTTGGTCTAACAGGAGCTCGAATTTCTTTTCGCTATCCTCCCCTTCTTCCCCCTTCCAGCAAATGTAGATTTCGCAATAATCACCTTTTGGCAGAAGTTTTTTCAGGAAGTTACAAACAAGAAGTAATGTGCTTTTGGATTTTTCGTAGTTATGTGGCGAATGCACTTTATTGTCGTTATGCATTTGCCAAATGGGACTCCCTTTTGCTTCAAGCTCATATAGGTATGGCGTTGTAAAATGTTGATGCTGAAGCATTTGACGCTCTTCGCTACTAAGGAACAAATCTGTTATTTCAACTTCATCTTCCATATCGTCGTCATTTATTGCAGCCTGGAAATTTAATCCTATGTAGGTTACCATGCTCATTTCATTCATTCTCCTTATCAAAAACACCCTGTAAATGTACAGGGTGTCAGCAACGTAGCTGTTGGTATCGTAAAAAGACGTGCATTTTTGTACGATGTTCTAAATTCCTTACCTGTGTCACCATGCCATAGGTCACTCTCTGAAGCAATGGCTTGAAGGACATAGGCTTCAAGCGACGGGTTGTCCGCTTCTTTTTGTGAGGCTTGCTACCGTACCATGTTAACTGTAATGGCTGATGCTTTGATGGTTTGATATTGCGGTGGTGTTTTTTGTTCAATATACAATGTTGTGTAATATGCATCCGCAATAACAATCAAATAAATAATGAATAATAATCGTTTTGTTCAATGGTTCAAAAAATATTTCTCCCTTTTTTCAAATCTGCTATTAAAACTTGTCTACTTAATCATACGAGCAACACGAAAAAAGGTTTCAATATTTTATAAGGGAGACAAATTTTCGTCCCCCTTACGTCTGCAAACTTCTGCCACCATCATTTTCCCAACGGTCAATGTCCCAATGATCCTCTTCTTTTTCTCTGCTACTTGCCATTGTACTCGATTGAACGAATGACATTTTGTCCCTCACCCTTTTCAAGCGTTCTTCTCTATTTTATGAAGGGGAGGAGGTTTTCGTTCCTCGTAAAAAAGGCTTAAATTGAAAGCCTAAGGCAATCGCTGCTCCTATACAGCTAGAGAGGCAGCCTATGATTAAATACAGATTAAGTGTAGATTCCCCTATGACAACAGAAGCAATCCCGCCAATCACAGGGAACAACGCAACCATGTAGCCACTCTTCGCCCCGCCAATTTTTTCTACTAGCTTTAAATAAAATAGCCAGGCAAGAAATGATGCGATAATCGTTAAATACAGTAGGGCTGATAAATAGGTAATGGATGTAGGCAAGACGATTTTGTGTCCTTGTATCCAGACAATACCACACATGACTACACTGCCGACTGTAAAACCAATGGCATTGGCATAAATGGGGTCAATCTGGCGCTTTGCATTTCTTGCAGAGCTTGCATCCCCAATTGCTGTTAGAACAGTACCGAGTAAAGCAATTAGGACCCCTTTTAAATCAGCCAAACCTGAAAAACTATGTAAAGTGGGATAGATTAATACCCCAACACCGATTACCCCTAAAATACCACCGATTAAAACGCGACGATGTAATGGTTCTTTAAGAAATATTCGAATAGCAATGGGCGTTAAAATTACTTTTAATGAAAAAATTAAAGTGACAATCGCAGCGGAGCTCAACATCGTCGCATAGTATAAAGCTAAATAACTGAAGGCAAAATTACAAATACCAAAGACGATAATAAATGGAAAATCATGCTGCTGCGGCTTACCCTGTGGTTTCATCAACCAAGCAAGTAGGCCAAATAAAAAAGCAGTTATAACTAAACGATAGGTTAAAGATAATTCTAGACTGACTGGGGTTCCTTGAATCTTTACTGCAATAAAATTAAGTCCCCAGACAATTAAACAAAAAATATACATAAAATTGGTCATATCTGTTCCTTCTTAACTAGGGTTGCCATCTACCCATTATGATTGTGTGATAGTACTTACCATCTGCAAGGCATTTATCATTTTTCAAAATACCTTCTACTGTAAAGCCCCATTTTTCATAGAGCTGTATAGCTTTTTCATTCGTTTCTAGCACTTCTAATGCCATTTTCCGTACACCATTGGCATCTGCCCAATCAATAGATACTTGTAGTAGAGCTTTTCCAATGCCATAGCCCCAAAAAGCCTTCCTAACACCGATGCCAAATGTTACTTTATGGGCAAGTCTCTTTAATGGAGATCCCTCACATCTGGAGTACCCAACGATTTGATCACCTACAACCGCTACTAAACACAGATTTTTCGGACTTGCTGTATCCTGCTGAATAAGCTGCTCGAAGCCCGCTTGATCGATGAATGCCTCCCCCTGCTCTCGGTCGAAGTTTTCTGTTTCACCGTCCAATTGTAGGCGCAAATCCGATAAAGCTTGAGCATCCTCAAGTTGTGCACAGCGAATAATATAGTCTAGCTCTTTTATATGAAACGCTTTTTGGTCAATGAGCATTTGGGAACTCCTCAACTGGCTGAATTTTTACAAAGCGATTACGCCATTCGGATTCGTGATGCTGAATGATCTGAGGTGCTGCGAGTACTTGACTATTTAAGGTGCTATGTGCATCTTCGATTAAAATATTATGATGGTAGCCATGACTAAAAGCGCTGCGAATCGTCGTATCAAGACAAAACTCTGTTTGAGCACCTGCGAAAATCAACTGATCAATGTGCTGTTCGTTCAAATATTGTGCAAGATCCGTTTGATAAAAAGCATCCCAAGTTGTTTTTTGAATCACTTTATCTTGTGCCTGTCTAAGCAGTCCATGATACAGCTCCCACCCTGGCTGACCCTTTGCAAAATCAACATCATTGGCCTCTGTATGTTGAATAAAAATAATTGGGACTTCGTTATGACGTGCCCATGTGATTACCGTATTGATATTTTTAATAATCGTTTCATCATTCCATAGATTTTGTTGGCTATCCAAAAAGAAAGCCTCTTGGATATCAATAATAATGAGTGCTTGCTTCATAACGTTCTCCTTTATGCTTCGACTTTTCTTTTTCATTGTACTGAATTTTCCATTAGAAGGAAATAAAAAAAGAAGTACCTAGCGAATTGCCAGATACTTCAATGTCATTATTTCATTAGTTCTTCTGCTAATTCAACAGGTATATATGTTTTGCCAGCTTCTAATAAAGCGGGCGCTACTTTAAATTGGCGAAGCGCTTTATTGTAGCCATATTCCTTTTGACCGCGAGTAATCGTATAAGAAACGGCACCTTTCGAAATAATAGCACCTTTTGGCGTAACTTCTACTTTAAAGCCAAGTTCTTCTGCGATTAATCGTAGTGGCACCATTTTCGTCCCTTCTACTTCATAAAAGTCTTTCTTGATGATTTCTTGAACAGCTGGATTCGATGGTGCTGGTTCAGGAGTTGGCTCTGGATCTACTTCAATTGGTTCTTCCTTCTCGATCGTGTCCAACACGATGACTTTTGAAGGTGGTGTTTGAGCAGGAATACTCATCGTAGCAATTGTGTAGAACACGGCTAAATGCTGCTCTTTTAAATCATCCAATTTTACATCTTTACCAGAAGCACTTACTAATTTAGTATCTTCTCCAACATTTAATTTTAAGTTGTTGTCTGTATCGATTAAATTTTTATCGAAGAAATCAACTTCCACGCTACCCATTGCTTCTGTTTCAACAATAATTACTTCTGGGTTATACTGCGGTGGATAAATTGCAAGCATAGGTTTTTTGGCATAAGAGTAAGCCGACACCTTATCCCCTTTTTGAAGCTTGACTTCTTTTCCTGTATTATCGAAAATGAATGACTCTTTATTAGCGATGACAATGTTCGTATTGTCACCGTCCATTACTGTATAGGACGTTCCGTTTTCACGAACATCTACATTTTCCACTGTACCCGTTACTTTAATAAAAGTCGGCTGCACTTGTTGCTCCGTAGTTTCTGCGTTCGTCACCACAGCCTCACCTTCGTTAGCTGATGCAGTTGGAGCTCCAATCGCGCCCCCTAATAATAATGCTGACATAGCAAATGGTACGACTTTCGTCATTTTCATAAAAAAGCATCTCCTTCATATCTCGAATTCATAGAAGTAGTCGCCTCTGCATGAAAAAGGTTACAATCTGACCGATTTTTTTATTTTCAGCGAAGTCAAACTGCTATCGAACGGTTGCGTATGATGAAGCGCTTATGTTGTTCGCTTTGATTTGAGGGCATCTGGGTGTTCGCTTTACTTTCGCGGGTTGTCGCTTGCCTTCCGCGAGTATTCGCTTGCCTTCCGCGAGTATTCACTCTCCTTCCGCGAGTATTCGCTTGCCTTCCGCGAGTATTCACTCTCCTTCCGCGAGTATTCACTCTCCTTCCGCGAGTATTCACTCTCCTTCCGCGAGTATTCACCTTCCTTCCGCGAGTATTCACCTTCCTTCCGCGAGTATTCACCTTCCTTCCGCGAGTATTCACTTCGCTCGCGGGCGTTCAGTTCGCTTCCCTCAAAAGATAAATTGCAGTCGATTGAGGATGCGCTGTAAGAAGTATTGATGTTCGCTTTGTTGTGCTCTTAGCTCGCGGGCGACGTCGGGGTGGTCGGTGATGACGCCGCTGACGTTTTTTTCAATAAAGGTTTGCAAGGAACGGTCGTCATTGAGTGTCCAAACAAATAGGTCAGTTGGGTGCTGCTTTAATTCCTCAATCAGCTGCTCGGTTACCCAGGATTCTTCTAATGCGATAAAATCAACATTTTCCTCCATTGGTCCGATGTTGAGTGCATAGACAATGCCCACTCGCAAATTGGGCACCAATTTTTTTAATTGCGCCATTTTCTGTACATCAGCGGATTGCACATAGTAGGAATCCAGCACCTTGTATTGACGTAGCTTCTCGACTAATTTAGGTAAAACATCTTCCGTTTCTTGGCCGTGCACCTTTAATTCGATTAATAACGCCACATCTAACGCTTTGGCAATTTCGATACAATCCTCTAAAGATGCAATTTTATCGCTGTAGCCATTTTGGTGAATGGTTAATGACTTTAGTTCACTTAGGGTCATATTCGCAATGACACCGTTTTTACCGGCTAGCCGTCTTAATGTTCGATCATGAAAGACAACAAATTCACCATCTACGGTTTGCTGAATATCGATTTCAATTAAATCTGCCCCCGCATTCGCTGCATTTACTAACCCGCTAATCGTATTTTCTACATTACCTGCAACATAGCCTCGATGGGCAATAATTTTAGTATCTGGGGCATAAACACTTTTCTCTAAAGAATTGATGTTCATCATACTTAATACGATAAAAACGATGAAACTGATCAATAGTAATGGCTTATAGCGTCGCTGTCTCTTGGTAGCCACTCTGACTTTGCCTAGCACTGGCGTGTTATACGTAATGGCAACCATGACTTGTGAAAACATAGCCTGTAATAAACTAAATAGCACTACAAAGACCATTTCCAACAAGGCAAGTGTAAGCCCCGCTGTGACCAATGCTGCGCTCGGCATTATGCGCTCTATTAAATAGAGCGGAAACGTACTGATGACCGTTATTCCTAGCATCATTAGCAAATGACCTGTTAAAAGCATCGCTAATAATACTAACAGTTCAAATAAACCTCGTTTAGAAAAATGCCAGCTTTGCTTAAAGGAACGTAGAATCGAGATGTTGGGCTGGATTGTAAAAATTGGTAACGTTAAAATACTACGAATGCCGATCATCACCACGATACTTGCCACCGCAGCATATGCTAGCCTACCAGCTCGACTGCTCATTATTTCGTCTGTTAAAAAATGTGGCAGAGAAACGGATTGCGTTAAGGTAAGTGGTAGCATAAAGGAAGCTAATGGCATTAATAGGGCAAGATAGACAATTAAAAATAAGACTTGGACACTAAAAAAATAAATAACTTTTCGATTCAATTGCTGCCATAAAGGAAGAAAGCGATAGCGCATCCCCCTTTGCTGATGAAAGGCCATAAGAAAGAGAAAGCCCATTTCATAATAAACAAATAATAAAAACAGCAAAATTAATAGACAAATCATCATGATGACAAAGGGATGCGCCACAAAGCTTTGCCAATTTTGCTCAGTAATATGTGTATACCCTGTTACTCGGAGCATGAGCTTCAAGACGATCGAGGTTACAGGGATTATCAATAAAAACTGAAAAATTCTAATCAATGCGAAAACTTGTACATAATCTAACCGATACGCATAAATATTGTGGACAGCCTGTCGCATTACTTGTCCTGCCTTGTGCACGTACTCACCCCTGTCATGCTGTTAAAATAGCTCTCTTCTAACGTATGTTCAAATAGCTATAGCACAGTACTGAAAGCCGCTAAAATAGCAATTTGTTCAAGTATCCTATGCATCAAAGTAAGAGAAGATTTGTGTATTTATCGTGACTTTCTCCATTTTTTTGAAACTTTTCATGTTGCTATCCAGTATATAACTAGATACCCACTAGAGAAAGGAGCGCAAACATGAAATTCACTCTTGGCGATATCATTAGTACAACTGTTCTTTTATGTATGTTTCTAGCTATCTTTTTCGTGATGATTCATATGATTAAAAAAATGAAGTCAACCGTCCCTGTGCCTCCTCCACCAACCATGCAACAGCAAGTAGAGGACTTAACAAAACGTGTATCGAGCTTAGAGCAGCAAGTAAAAAATTTGGCTGACAAACAATAGACCGAGAAAAAATCGCTGCAAAGGTTATCCTTCACAGCGATTTTCATATACCATCTTCCCATCCACCACCGTACAAGCTACTTGTATATGTGGTAGTTGTTCAATATCTACAGTAAAAAGATCCTCCTGTAAAACCGTAAAATCGGCTGCATAGCCTGCTGCAATTTTGCCACGCTTATGTGACTGACCGATTATTTCGGCTGCTCCTACGGTATACAGATGGACGGCCTCAAACCGTGAAATTTTCTCCTGCGGATTATAGCCCTCATGGCTTTCGCCAATATTTCTTCTTGTGACAGCAGCGTAAATGCCTTGTAGCGGATTGGGAACCTCAATCGGGGCGTCACTGCCCCCTGCCACAATCAGCCCTCGGTCAAGAAGCGACTTTAAAGGATGTAAGCCTTGAACGCGCTCCTCTCCAAGTCTCGATAACTCTGCTTGATATTCTCCCTGTACAAATTGCGGCTGCATATCTACCGCAACAGGTAAAGTAGCTAGCTTGGCTAATAGTTCATCATCGACTAAACTACAGTGAATCACGCGATCAAACTGACCATCCTGCGGCGGATAGGCCGCAAAAACGTCTAAAATCGTTGCTATTGCTAAATCTCCAATCGTATGCACGGCCACAGTTTGTCCGTACTGACGAGCAAGCTGAACATAGGTCGTTAATTGCTCTGTTGTATGAATGAGCATCCCAGCATTGTTAGAGTCATCACTATACGGTTGACGTAGTGCCGCCGTGCGACCGCCAAAGGCTCCGTCAATAAAAATTTTCATAGCGCCAAACTCTAAAAATGGTGATGAGGCTAAATCCATTTTTGCGACCGCTTCAAAGACCGTATGATGCTGTAATAAATGAACTTTAAAGGATTGCTGTGCCTCCACGATTTTACGATAAGCCAGAATCGGTTGGCTTGGTGGTCCGTAATAGCTTAAGTCCTCAGAATGCCCTCCTACTAAACCATAGGATTGGAGCGAGGCCACCGCTTTTGCCAAAGCATCCTCGATATACGCAGGTGTAATATGCGGCATATGGTTGACAATTAAATACAATGCTGCGTCCTTTAGTACACCTGTGAGCTGACCGTCGACTTTGTCAATGACACCGCCCTCTGGTGAAGGTGTATCATGTGTAATTCCTGCAAAAGTGAGTGCCTTAGTATTGGCTAAGATCAAATGATGACAGCTCCGTTTAATGATTAAATGGGCCTCTCCAAGGGCATCTAGCTCCGCTAAAGTTGGGAAAATGGGCTCCTCAAATTGGTTTTCATTTAGCCCAATCGCAATGACCCATTCATGTGCTGATGCCTCGGACATTCGCTCCTGAAGCTTCTCAAGTAATGCCTCTTTACTGGTAACTGCTGAGACATCAAGATGCTTAAGTTTTTCTCCGTAGCCAATAATATGTAAATGACTGTCTACAAAACCAGGATACATGGTCTTGCCCTCTAAATGTTGGATAGAAGCAGCTAGTGGCGACAAGCTCTCCACTGAGCCTGTCGCCACAATTTTTCCATCTTCTACAAGGACTGCTTCCACTGTTTCACCAATCTGAGCCATCGTGTAAATCTTGCCACCTGTCCATAATGTTGCCAAAACAATTCCTCCCATGTCCTATGCTGTTGCTTCAATTAAATGTGCGCTCTCTAAGCGACGACGGACAATGACACCAATCCACGCTGCAAGTACCGCTTTGACGATCCCCACTACGATAAATGGTGCAACACCACCCATAAAGGCAGCTGTCCATGTGTATTCTGCTACAATTTTTAACCACACTGTTCCGAACGCTAATGTGATGATCATGCCAATAATATTCGCAATAATAGCGTGAACAAATGTAATACCAAATTGATCTAAGTATAAGCCCATAATAATCGCTGTGACAAGGAAACCGACAATATATCCGCCTGTTGGACCAACTAAAATTCCGAGTCCGCCTGACATCCCGCTAAATACAGGTAAACCTACTGCGCCTAATAGTATATAGAGCAGGACAGATATCGTCCCTAATCTTGTCCCTAAAATGGTTACGACAATTCCAACCGCTAAAGTTTGTCCTGTAATCGGAATAAGTGGTAGTGGAATCGTTACTTGTGCTAGAACGGCGATAATCGCTGCCCCAAATGCTGCTAACACGTATTGATATGTACTTCCTTTTTTCAATGTAAAAAGCCTCCCCTTGTACGTTAACCAATAATTAAAATAAGTTAACACAAAGATAAAGCAAATAAAAACCGTTGTCAATCTATTTTCGAATAAAAAAAGAAATTGCTAGATTACAATAGCAATTTCCTTTCAAAATGATTACCATAAAGGTTCATTCATTGGATCTTTTTCTTGCAGCTTAAACACATATGGCGCAATTTGATGATGATAAAAGAACATGCCCACTAAAAAGAAAATAAGTCCGATAACAAAATGTTGGAAAACATGCTGCAGCATAATCAATAACGGCACTGGCATCGTCATCACACCACTGATTTGAATGGATTTTTTTGTGCGATATTGTTTTTGTCCACAATGAGGGCACACAATTTCACCATTTTTGCGATACAACTTACGTGCATCTTTCTCAGACCAGCTCTCCCCACATTCAATACAAACAGGTAGGCCATATCCTTTTTTCACTAACAAACGCTTGACAATAAAAGTTGCTCCGATAAATATACCAAGCAATAACATGCCTCTTACATAATCGGAGTCAAAAAGGGACCACCAGTGCCATGTATCTGATGATGTACTAGCTGCTTGCTGTCCTGTGGTACGTTGTTCCTTTTGCTGTGTCAAAATATAGCTAAAACCAATGACGAAAACAGTAAAGGTTGCCAGCACGAGACGATATGTCCATTCCCCTCCTGTTTTACGTTGCCCTTGTCGTCGCGCTTTGTCAGCGATTAATTGCTTGCGCTGTTGTGAGAGCTTGACATCCTGTAGCTCCTTAAGCAAATCCTCTTTAAATTGATTCATGACGTAGCCCCTCCCAATCAAAGTCACCCATTGCTGCTGCCAGCTGTTTACGGGCTCGCTGTAGTCTTGTACGAATTGTTGCTTCTGGACAATGCACGAGCTGGGCAATTTCCACAGTCGTCATCTCCTCAAAATAATACAAAATCAAGACCTCTCGATAGGCGACTGATAACGTAAACAATGCCTCCATTAGCTCTTTTTTGACGGATTTCTCTAGCATCTCCTTTTCAGGTGTAACCGTTGTCGTGCGCCCTGTAATCTTTTCAAACAGTGTCAGCCGTTTGCTTTTCCAACTCCGTAAATAATCATGACTTCGATTAACCGTCATTTTCACTAAATATGTACGCAATGATGCTTCCTGGCGAAACTGTTCCTGCTTTTGATAAAAGGCGATGAACACATCCTGCACAATGTCTTCTGCTGTCGTCTTATTTTTCACATATAGATAGGCGACCTTTAGCAAGTAATCACCATGCTCCTCGATTATCTGTTCAATATCCATCATTGCTCTCACCTTCTTTCTACACTACTGACGGACGCCACTGCTATTACGATTCAATTTTCACAAAAAAAATCCGTAATTTTTTAATCATTACGGATTCTCATCTATTTAAATACCTATTTCTCGCATAGTAGCCACTACTTTGGCCATTCTATCGTCTAAATCTATGCCTGTAAAGGTGGGCAATCGTAGCTCATTTACGATGGCTCCATCACACATAAAGAGAATACGCTCCGTTCTGGCAGCAATTTTTGGGTCATGTGTCACGAGCATGATTGTTGTGCCCTCGCTATTGATGACCGTGAATAAATCCATGATTTCCTGTGCAGACGTTGAATTTAGAGCACCTGTTGGTTCATCTCCAAAAATCATTAGAGGATCGCTAATCAATGCACGACAGATGCCTGCTCGTTGCAATTGTCCGCCAGAAACTTGTGTCAAATCTCGCTTTGCTAAATCCGCAATCCCCATTTTTTCCATGATGGACAGCGCTTTGTCTGTTAAGATGCTCACATTTTTTCGTTGATCACGCATCGCAGGTAACAAAATATTATCAAGGATATTTAAGTTTTTTAGAAAGGTCGGCTGCTGAAACACAAAGCCCATTCTTGTTCTGCGCAAATCCGCAAGCTCATTGTCACGAAGTGAGGCTAAATCCATGCCATCAAAGATCACTTGCCCATGATCGATAGTGTCCATCCCACTAAGTGCATACAAGAGTGTCGATTTCCCACAGCCAGAGGGCCCCATAATGGCAACGAACTCCCCTTTATTTATTGTAACGGATATATTCATTAACACATTATACTGTTCATCGCCGACCTGAAATGACTTTGCTATTTGCTTACCACTCACTAGTTTCATAAGGTTCTACTCCTTTATATGGTCCATCATTTTGACATGCCCCGCCCTGGACGTACCTATGAGTGTAGCTAGCAGAACAACGCTTGTGAGCGCTAATGGGCAAAAAACATAGGCCGCTAGAGGTTGAATCGTAAACTTAAATGAAGCCGCACCAAATGATGCGATAACCGTACTTGTCACAAGCTCACCTAGCGTGTTGGCGAGGAACGTCCCCATTGTTATAGCCAATAGTAAAACAAACACGGCTCGAGCCGCATATTGTGTAGCGATATCTCTGTTGGTAAAGCCTAATGCCTTCATAATAGCGATAGATGTTTGATCCTTCGCCATTAGCATGTTCATAAATAACAGCGTGACGAGCAAACATAGCAAGAGGGCTATGGCAAGTGCTGCACGAGATGCTTTTTCAATGGCATGGATGGTCGTGCTAAAGGTTTGGTTGATATAATCATCAATGCCTGAGACCTTTGCAAAAGAAAATGTTTCTGCATATTCCTTTCGCTTCTCCTCGACCTGCGATGGCTTAGACATCGTTCCATAGATGACACTCCACATACTTTCTGTAGAATGGTCAAAGAAAGCTGCCTTTGCTGTCTTGCCACCATTCGTAATATCAGAATAAATGCCGCTAACAATCAAATCCTTCACTTCACCATGAATGATCAATGACATAGCATCGCCAACCTTTTTGTGAAGCTCTTCAGCATTTAGCACAGAAAGCGCGATTTCATTGTGGGCAATTGGTGCCCTGCCATGTGCATATTCTACTGGGAAAATGGTATGGTCGCCCAGCTCTGTTTTTAAGCTTGCTTCCGAGCCATCATCAGCCATTGTCGTGAATTTTTTTGTCGTCAACACACTATAATGCTCGATTGCTTTGTCTTGTTCTAATGTCTTAATGACAGCTGCCACCTGCTGGGCAGTTTGCTTGCTTTGTGGGACATCTATTCGAATATCACTATTGCCAATGCCCATATACGTCATAAAGCTTTTGGCGGCAATTGTATTGTGTAAATTATGAGGTACAATGATGATAAATGTTGCCAGGAGTAAGACGACCAGCATAGTGGCATACAGCCTTTTCCGTGACAGGACATCCTTCACCCCAAGAAAGAGATTAATGGGAAGTCTTTTATTTGAGCTGAGGTTCAACCATTTTGTATGCTGTGTTTTTCCTTGTGTTGTACCAAAACGCAACGCCTGAGTGGCTGATAGCTTGCGAAATTGTTTCAGAACAGATTGTACATAGCCCATTATCACGATAAATACGAGCAATAGCCCGATGAAGGTGAACAGCCAAATCAGTGAGGTATTGCCCGTTTCCCCCATGAACAAACGGATATTTTCAAGTAGCCTATCTCGAAGCAAGAAAGAGCTAGCAAACCCTAGCATACAGCCTATTACCGTGATCACAGCATATTTGGCAAAATACATCTTTTGAATATCCGCAACACGAATGCCAATCGCTTTCATGACACCAATTTCGCGATAATCCTCTTCCATCTTCGTGAGTAATGTAAAACGAATACACATAAAAGCAATGAATACTACAAGAAGGCTAATTAATAAAATGACAGCAATCATTAGCCCATCCGATAGTGCATTTAGCATTTTGAATAGCGGCAACGTAATGGATGGTCCATTCGCTTCTAACCCTGCACGTGTGTAGGCTTCTTCAAAATCTTTTAATTCAGCCAAATCGTTTAACCGAAATTCAATCAAATATTCAACCGTGCCCGCTCCCTGGATGGCTGCATAGTCCTGGTCACTGACAAGAAAGCGTTTTGAAGAGGCCAGCATAGCATTCATTTGTGAATCTCGTAAAAATCCTGCAATCGTCAAGTGCTTATCTTGAACAATCACGGTGTCACCCAGTTTGGCTGTCCCATCCTTCCAATAGCCTATTGGCACATAAATATCGCCATTCGCCACTTCAATTACATGACCATCCAGGTCCAGTAAATAATCGAATTTCTCACTTTGCGTACTAAAGCCATTGTCCTGTACACTATGCGCTAGTGTGGTGCCAGCAATATGGATCTTGGCCCCATCTACATTGAGAAATTCATTGACCTGAAATTCGTCTACACGTTCATCACGTTCCGCAAACTCAGTGAGTCGTGCTTGATCAATTTTGCCTGCATGCATCTGTAGAAAATGAGACGTTTCTGCTTGCTCCATCATCGTTTCCATCGCACTTGTTAAATGGACAATGAGCATTGCCGAGAGCGTGACAAGCATAGCAGCAGCTGCCACAAACAGTATCGTGATACCTGCTATAAGCTTGCTCTTTGCCACATCATTTCGCACAAATTTCCAATACATAGGTCACCTCTTTGGAAGTTTTTAACTACCGTCAAACCCAATAAGACCCTCATTCGTATTTATGTCGTACTACCTTCGCCATCCTTGCCAAACATTTGCATCATATAGAGCAAACTACCATTTTCCACTCCAAGCATTCGTTCGACATTAAAGATAAATGCTGGAATGCGTGCCGCTCGTTCTTCATCTGTCATCAGCACTAAATCATCATCGAATACAGCATTGGTATAGGCGATAATCATTTCCATACACTCATATGGATAGGGAGTATGATAAACGCCCTGTTCAATACCATCACGAATAATGGCCGTAAGGATTGGTGGCACTTGATTCATCACCACCTGCTGTATTTTTCGATGCATTAATGCATTTTGCGGCTTATGCACATGCTCCATAATCTCCTGACCACCATTTTCATGCTGTATGTTTAATGCCATCACAACACGTAGAATGCGCTCATTCACAGCAATGCTTTTGTCTTCTGCAATCGCTCTTGCCTTTGCAAGCATCGTACTTGTATAACGCTCAATGAGGGCATCCATAATATCTTCCTTAGACTTAAAGTGATAATAAAGCGTGCCCCGTGCAATGCCCACTTTTTCAAGAATATTGCTGGTGCTAGTACCGTCAAACCCCTTCTGTGTAAATAATTCGTCTGCTGCATCTAATATTTCATTGCGACGCTCTTCCGCCTTCTTCATTTCCCTCATAATCACAACCCCTTGCATTTGACCGACTGCCTGTCGATATATCTTTTCTTTATCGTATCATAGGACGACTATTACTGGCAATAATTCCTACAAAAAAAGAATCTGCATGAAGCAGACTCTTATTTTTGCGTGTCCTCGTTCTTTCGATATTCCAAAATATCGCCAGGCTGACAATTCAATGCCTCACAAATGGCCTCTAACGTTGAAAAACGAATGGCTTTGGCCTTGCCGTTTTTTAAAATAGAAAGGTTTGCCATCGTGATGCCCACTTTTTCTGAAAGCTCTGTTACGCTCATTTTTCGTTTTGCCAGCATTACATCAATATTGATGATCATTGCCATAGTATTCACCTCAAACCGTTAAATCGTTTTCTGATTTGATATCGATGGCATTTTTTAGAAGCTTTTGCAGCACAGCAGCAAAGACTGCCACGACAAAGGAAGCAAAAATAATAACCATTCCGATAATAATAAGACCAGGGGCATCATCTACTTCTGCCACATAGTATATCAGTGGCATCCCTACCACATATACACCACTAATGATAATTGCACAATATTTAATATTGATTAAAGCTTTCACGGATCGTTCTGAAAACGCAATATTTTGATCGATATAGCTTAGTAGTTTAATCGTCGTATACAGAGCAACAAAATAGGCGATGGCCGTTGCATAAACACCTAGTAAAGCAAAAATGGTTGTTTTCGGAAAATGCTGTGCTGCCCCTATCGCTACACGAGGAACTACCAATAGACATAAGGCAAGAACCGGTATTCCCATTAGAAAAACAGCTATCTTTAAAAAGAGCGTTTCTCGTTTCATCTGACGCACCTCTTTTATTTATTCTCCTGTACAATTTATCATAATTTTTATCGTTTTTCAATAAATATTTATTCTGATTCAAGATGTATTTTTAACTGTTATTTGGTTTATTTTCCCTTTTATTGTGCTATAATCGATTCATCTTCTCAAGCTTTAAAAAATAGCACTGAAGACAAAGGAGGAATTCGATGATTTACCGAGCAGCAGAAAAAACAATGGAGACTGAGCGTTTATTACTCCGCCCTTTTACAGAAGCAGATGCACCTGAGGTAAGTGTTTTATGTAACAATTATGCCATTTACAAAAGCACACTGAACGTACCTTATCCCTATACAATAGATTGTGCATTGTCATGGATAGCCACTCATCAACAAAACTTTGAGGAGAATCGCCTCTATGAATGGGCTATAACAGACAAACACAGTGGGCAATTATACGGGGCGATAGGGTTGTCCAATCAGCAGCCACATCAAAGGGGTGAAATCGCCTATTGGATTGGGGAGCCCTATTGGGGAAATGGCTATGGGACAGAAGCAGCCCAAGCAATCATCGCCTTTGCGTTTCAAGAGAAAAAGTATCATCGTGTCTATGCTCAGTATTTTCAATCCAATCCTGCATCCGGCAAAATCATGGAGAAATGCGGGATGCATTATGAGGGAACCCTAAAACAGCATGTGTATAAAAATGGTGCTTTCGAAGATATTGTTTATTATGGCTTAATCAATCCAAACCATTAGTTGACAACTTACACAAAAGAGGCACTTCCTATGCAGATATGCCTCTCCCTCGTTTATATACCATTTCCCACATCGGAATAATGATTATAGTGCGTAATTTGGTTGCGACCATTGCGCTTGGACTTATAGAGCGCTTCATCTGCATGTTGGATTAGTTCTTCCACTTTTACAATGCTGCCTTGCTGATTGGTACTTACTCCAATGCTAAATTCCAAATGAACCTTTTCATTATTCACTACCAGAGACAATGCCGTTAATGCGTGATAAAGATTATCAGCCAATATTTGCACCGATTCCCCTTCCTTAACCTGACTTAGCACAATAAATTCATCCCCACCAAAACGAGCAACAATGGACTCAAACGGTTCAAAATAGTCCTTTAATGCTTTGGCTGTACTCGTCAACGCATCATCGCCAATTAAATGTCCATTCATATCATTGATTTCTTTAAAATGGTCTAAATCCACCATCATTAAAGCTAGTTGCTGATTACTTTCGGCCGCTTTTTCAACCATCTTTTTCGCCTGTTCATCAAAATAGCGTCGATTGTAGATATTTGTCAGCGGATCCATATAGGCATTTTTTTCAAATTGCTTCTTATGATCGTTGTATTCCATTTCAAACAATACATGTGAATAGTTTTCACGTTGAATTTCTAATAAAATATTTATAAATTCTTTTTGTATAGCACATAACACAATTTTATTGCCCTGTGCCTCAATTAATTTCACTAAAGAATTATAAATGATTTGCAGCAAGGACAGGTCATTGTTTTGCAGGGCATAATGTTTCGTCTTTTGATATAAGTCAATGGCTTCACTGATACGCCCTTGTTTTTCACATAGGAAGGCGTACGCATTGAATACCTCTAGTTGTACTTTCGAATAAGGCGGATCTTGAATCGTTGCCAGCAATTCTAGTAAGAGTTCGTTCGCTTCATCAAATTCTTCCAGCCAGATAAGTGCAACAGCTAGGTTCGTTTTAGGATACATAACCCCTGTATAGGGCTCTTTATGCTTCACTTCAAATGCATTCGAATAGTAAAGACTTTTTAGGGCAAATTCCTTGGCTGTGCGATAGTTGCCCATCGAAATTTCTAAATCACTTAGGTTATTGTAAATTTTCCCCATACTCTCCACATGATGAATCGTTTCAGCTATTTTTAAGCCCTTCAGCATTAACTCTTCTGATTTCTTTAAATGACCAAATGTTCCCCAATAAATAGCGGCTAAATTGTAGTATTGAATTAAATCGATATCATTGCCATGTTGAAAGGTTAGCTCACGATATTGTTCAAGGACACTGATGGAAAGCTGTAGATCACCCGTTTGAAAATAACTAGCACAACTATAGCGCAATAGCAGGATAGCCTTATCATACATTCCAAGCTCAATGGCACTCTCGATTGCGGCACTACTTATTTCTATATATTCTAAAAAGCGATCAGCATTATATAATTCATTGAGCGTAATCCATAATTCTTCAAATTCTTGTGTGTTCATACCGCTCCCCCTTATTTTCACCCTTACTTCTTTAATACTACCTTTGCACACAAAATATTACAATTCTTTGGACTCATTTAATTTCCCATCATTAAGCAATTATTCCTAACAACAAATATCTCTATGTATTTTATCCTAGATGTAATGAAAAGTTATTTTAACATGGTACTTTCACTATAATTTTCTCCTCAACAAAAAACAAGCCTCTTTCAAAGAGACTTGCTAAGATTCCTGTAAACCTATTAGCGCTTTTAACTGCATTGCTCTTTTAGCATTCAGCTGGATTTCTCCACTCCCTACCTTTTGAAGATAAAGAGATCCACCATAGCCCTTCCACATTTCGATACGCACGCCATCAACCTGAAAAGAATACTCGGGAGGTCTTGCTATCTTATTGGCTGGCTGCCACGGGACATCCTGCAAAAACTGAGCGACTTCTTGTTCATTTTCCAGCTCAAGCACCTTTGTAATGGTTGGCTCTAGTTTTTCCAATTTAGTTAATAAACCATATTTTCTTACGACTCCGTTTTCCTCAATGCTCCCTGTTCCCATTGAAGTGAAAGTAATATAATCCCCCTGCTTGACAGGAAATTCATCCAGCACAGGATACCAATCGGCTTGTTCATATTTTTCCGCAAGCTGTCCCTCCGTCATATGATTTAGATCCTCAGGAATCACTCCTTCTATAAATAAGAAAACATTCGATTCGACCTTCGCAACTGTGCCGACCATTGAAGAGCCATGTGCACTGGTACGTATTTCGATGTTATGCTCCTTTTGAAAGGTTCTTGCCTGCTCAGCAAAATGCGCTTGGAAATACCGTTTGGCATCAATATTGGCTACCTCTTGATAAGCATAAAAGGTTGGATATTTTTCTTGATATATCGTATACAGCTTCGTCCTAGCTGTATACATTGGCAGGAGGGGTTCAAGGTATGTTTTCGCATATTGTTTCGGCTCTAGTCCGAGAAAAAGAGCTTCAGATTCAGGCGATTGCTGTAGCATTTCCAATTGCTCAACCTGTTTCTTTCTTTCTGCCTCTAACTCTTTCTTAGAATAGGTAACCCCTAATGATTTCGCAAAATAGTAGGAGGCAACAAGTTTTTCATATGAAAAATACGCCTCCTCTTTATAATATGCCTGCTCTTGCCCTGACCGTATCATATGGCTAATACGCTCAAAGTGCTCCAGTTGCCTTTCATGGAATAGGGCGGTCGTCTGCTTTGTTTCATTCGTTAAAAGCTGCATCATTATAAAACCCACAACACAAAGAGTGAGCACAACCGTTAATAGCGTGAATCGTACAGATTTTTTTCTGTTAGTCGGCTGTTGTAACACATGTTTTTTGACGCTTTCTTTGCTCACTGTCACATCCCCTGCTACATTGACTAATTCCTTCTGTATATCATTCATGCCCTAGCACCTCCCATTCCTCCTGCTTTAGATGGGGCTTTAATGCTTCTCTTGCCCGTTTCAGCCTTGTTTTCACCGTATTTTCTGCAATTCCTAGTAGCTGCGCAATATCACGAATCTTCATTTCTTCAAAATAATAAAGAATGACGGGCTCACGATAGGCTAAGGACAATTTTAAAATGGCTGCCCCAATCTGAGATCGTTCCTCTGCTGCAACGAGCTCATCCCGCTGTTTATGCCCCTGTAGCGGAAATAGTTTTTCTTGGAATAGTAATTTTCTATAATGCCAGCTTTTTAAATAATCTTTGCTTTGATTAATCGTTAACGTGGATAAGTATGCACGTAGCTGCCCTCGCTCCTCATAGCCACGCTGAGAAAATTTAATAAAGACCTCTTGCACAATATCCTCGGCTGTTTGCCGGTTTTTCACGTAAAAATAGGCGAGACGTAATAAATGTTCTGCATGTTCATCGATTATTTCTTCAAGTATGCCGTCCACCTCCCCTTCTTACACTATAAACGACTGCCACTAAATAACCGTTTCATTTTTTAACTATTATTCAAAAAGAACCTTGACCTTGGAGCATACTCCAATGTTAGGATTAATTTAGGAGGTGCTCGTATGAAAATTAAACAATTCGCCGAAAAATTTCACTTCACAACTGATACAGTCCGTTACTACGAAAAAGAGGGTCTTTTACATCCCCGAAAACAGGACAATGGCTATCGTGTGTATGATGCCGCATGTGAGCAGACAATGAAATTCATCATCGTCTTACGTCAACTCGGCTTTACCTTACAAGAAATTAAACATTTACTGACATTGGAACAAAAACCTATCTCCACAGCTTGTAATGAAGAAACCGTACAGCTATTTTCAGTCAAAATAGCACAAATCGAGCAACAACTACGTTTTTATCAGCACGCACTGCAATCATTACAATTGACTAAAACATTAATGGCTGACGGACAATATGAAAAAAATCAAGAAAAAATTGCCTCTCTCATAGAGGGGATGTATCAAAATTTATTGGAAGGTCGTGGCTTATGATGAAATTACGTAAAATCATCTCTTTAGAATATGTGATTGCCTTGATTATCACCGTCTTTTTCTATGGGCACTTGGATTTTTCATGGCTGTATTTTATGGTGTTTTTATTACTCCCTGACATCACTATGATCGGCTATCTCCTCAATCCGAAAATAGGCGCTGTTTTCTATAATATTGGGCATAGCTTTGTATTGCCTGCCCTCCTTCTAGTAATAGACTTTATGATGTCTAGCTCTATATTTCTGATGGTTGCTTTAATTTGGCTCGCACATATTTTCTTAGATCGCGCACTTGGCTACGGTTTAAAATATGAGGAAGCCTTTCAGAAAACACATTTACAGCAAATTACGTAAGTATTACAAAAAAACAACCACTCTACATGGTTCGGTGACCGTATAGAGTGGTTGTTTTTAAACTAATAGATCATCTATTTATAAATCATAAACCTGCTACATTTACTATGTACGGATCATTTTATCCCCTCATGATGAAGATAAGAAAGTTGTAAATAAACGGTAATATCAAAGCAAGCGCTAAGCACAGCACCGCTGCCCATTTTGTGTTCTTGATGCCCCTATCATCACCTATCTTTAGATGATGAAAATAAGTTAATGTAAAATAAAAGCATACAACCATCAACAGGGGTGAGGTCAATTGTTGGAGTGCACCAACTATAAATGTAGACATCGTCAAAAACCTCCTTTTTTAAATTAAACCATAAAAAGGCAGGATCATCCATCTGTGATCCTACCACTGTTCTATTTAGATAAAACGTTTTAAGATGGATTCATAAAGCCCTACCATAAATAGGCCAATCACGATGGGAATCAGGGATGTAAAACTAAAATAAAAACCTGCATCATCATACTGACCTAAAAAGTGAAATTGTAGCCAAGATACTCCATAGGTTTCCCCTACTCCATATAAGAAAATAGTGGTAAATAAAAACAATGCAAGACATTTCAGCCCTTCTGCTCTTTTCATAGCATCACCTCATTGAACAAATGTCATTTGTTGCACATAGCTTAAAAGATCCTCAAGCGTTAACGCTGGATTTTCCCCAACGATATTGTATTGATAGCCATTTTCCTGCCAAGAAATGGAACGGAAATTTTCATCATCCATAACAGTTCCTTTTTGCCCTCGAATAACCATCTCTTTTTCATTTAATATTGGCTCAATTTCTGCTAAACTCGGATCTGCCTTGAAAATAGTAACAAAAAATGCTGGCTGCCCATCTAATCCATAGTCAAACGAATATTCAGGTCGATCTTCTAATCCTTTAGCCATGGAAATCTTGTCTAGCGTTAGATCATTTTCTTGTGGGACTACTAAAAAAGCTCCTAGTTTTTCTTTGGCACTTTCTAACGAAACAGATTCTGAAGTATCCTCCCCACTAATTTCTTCAATCGTTACATCCTTAGGTAGATCTAGTGTAAATTGTTGGTCATCTATTTTTTTACCCTCCTCCATCTTTGTAAATTCCGTGATCATTTGATTTCCTGCATTATCTGTCTTCGTTTTTAATGTCAGCCATGTTTTCTTGTCAATCCATACTTCGATATCCCCAAATAACGATTCGCTTTTTTTCGTTTTGGCTACAATTTTATACGTGTCTCTACCAGCTACCTTTTCCTCACCTGCGATCTTAATCTCATGTGTATCCTTGATTAACTTAAAAATAAGCTGTACTTGATCTCTAGGTGATTGAAGCCCATCTAGTCCGCCTTGTGGAAAGGCCATTTTATAGGCTGTATTTTCAGCAACATCATAGCTTATCACTTGTGAATCAGTCATGACTGAGATGACGTGTTCACCATTGTCACCTGTCATCTCCATACGTCTATTGCCATCCTTGACCCACTCTTTCACTTGGGCTTTGCCACCAAGCTCCCCCATATCTAATGTGTATTCGCCATAATAAGTTAGTGGTTCTTTGGATTCTTGTAGTGCTTGCTCAATAATTTCCTGTGGTGAATACGATGCCTCCGTATTACAGCCCACTAAGCTAAATGTCATCACAGCAATTAAGCCCGCTGTTCGGCATGTTTTTTTCCATTTCATTTTTAATTGCTCCTTTAAAAGGTGGTAGCCAGCATACTACAGCTGTTCCGATATTCTCCTGCGAAAACAGCTCTACTGTACCACCATGTTTTTCGATAATTTGTTTTGTAATATTTAAACCTAGACCTGTCCCTCGTTCTCCAGCCTTCGTTCTTGCACGATCTGCTTGATACATGGGCTCAAATAATTTTGTGATGTCCTCCTGCAAAATACCTTGACCACTATTTTGTACAATGATATATACACCTTCTTGCTTGTTCAAAGTTGACTTCAGGAAATCAAAACTCCATACTGGATAACTCCCAGCATTGACGGCCGCTAAGCCAATAGATGTACCGATTTCACCATAGCGCCAAGCATTGCTCATTAAATTATCAATCACACGCTGTAATTGTTTCGGGTGAACCGCATATAGCCCATCTACATCGCAGAAAACGTTTAAAGTAAATCCTTGTTCCTCACATAATGGTTCATAGTCAGACAATGCCATCTCAAAAAATTCTGCAGCATCAACAGCAACCAGCTCTAATTCATAATTCGTTGATTGGAGCAATGTATACATGAGTAAATCCTCTAGCATATGCTTCATCCGATCAGCCTTCGTTACGATGACCTGCTGATATTCATCTTGTTGCTGTTCTGTAAGCCCCCTACTTTGTAAAGATTCTGCATAGGCTTGAATGGCAGTCAGGGGCGTTTTTAAATCATGAGAAATACTTGCAATCATCAACTCTTTTTGTAGCTGCTCCTCTTTTAAGGAAGCTCTTGTCTTCTCAATTTCATTCTGCATGGCCACAAATGATTGAGCTAATTCTCCAATTTCATCTTTCCTTGCGCTAAGATTTGTTTCCACATGACCACCTTTTGCAAAAATGCGCATTTGCTGCATCAGCTCTTTTAATGGTCGATTTAGTCTACGATTAAGCACGAACAGGACAGCTAAATAGATGGCAAGGAATAGTAGAATGGAACCTGTTATAACAAGCCATGAACGATTTTCAACACCCTTTACCCAATCTACCCTAACTAATTGAATTTCATAGACACCCAATAAATCGCCCTGTTGATAGACAGGCTCCTTATAGGTAAAGGCGTTGTATGTTTGTTGTAAATCAAATAATCCTTTAAACATGCGCTCTTTTCCAACATAGCCTGATAACAAAGGATTGGAGGAATATAAAATAAAGCCAGATTTTGTATAAAGGGTAATTCCTAGCTGCTCATTTGTCAGCTCTTCTAACTCTTGTAAATCCGCGTTTTTTTGATAGAGCGCTGGATTGTCAATGGTTGCTTTTATTTGATTCAGCTCAGTCCACTTATCAAAGTATTCCGCAACATTTTTATCTTGATAATAAGCATTTATCCATACATAAAGGCTGTATGCCCCTGCAATCGGTAACACCATGACAAGAAAAAAAGTAAGGAGTAACCATGTTTTAATTTTCATAATGGTTCACCTATAAAACGGTATCCCTTGCCCCATACAGTTTGAATAAAATGAGGGCTTTTCACAGAATCATTGAGCTTTTCACGCAATGCCTTGATATGTACTGTGACCGTATGTGTGTCCTCTATACTCGGCTGCTGCCAAATATGCTGATACAGTTCCTCCTTTGTGAAGGTTTGACTCGGATTTTTAGCAAGTAGCCTGAAAAGAGCAAATTCTTTTTGGGTTAACGCTAGCTCTTGCTGATTAACACTCACTATCGCTCGTTGCCAATCAATCATTAATCCAAAGGCATAGGCAGTCCGATCTTCTACTTCCTCTAGCTTGTTATAACGTTTCCAGCGCCTAAGATGGGAAGCCACACGTGCCTTCAACTCCTCTAAACTAAACGGCTTTGCAATATAATCATCTGCCCCCTGCAAGCCCTCCACCTTATCCGCTTCCTCCTTACGAGCACTCATCATGATGATCGGCACATCACTTTCCCAGCGTATATTCTGACAAACCGCAAGCCCATCCATCTCTGGCAGCATCCAATCCACCAACACTAAATCGAAGGAATCCGCCTGAAAATCTGCTAACCCTTCAAGGCCCGTAGTCGCCCACGCCACACCGTACCCCTCCTGCTCTAGCGTCTCTTTGACAATCCGACCAATAGCGACATCATCCTCAATCAGTAGTAACTTTTCCTTCATTCGTTCTCCTCCTGTTTCCACCTTACTATGGAAAAAGTGATTTTCTCCGAAGTTTATACTTTCTTTATAATTAACCTTAGAGAGAATCCGCTCCTCGCACAAGTAGGAGTGTTCCCAACATTCTACTAGGTGTAACCTTTACTTTGCGCGTTGTATCCACCGCTATGTTCAGGCTATCCCCTACTTTGAGCGTTCTTTCCTCCACTTTGCTCTTCCTATCCACTTCCTCTCCGCTATCCTCCACTTTAAGCGTTGTATCCACTACTTTTCTCGTTCTATCCTCCACTTTGAGCGTTCTATCCTCCGCTTTTCTCGTTCTATCCTCCACTTTGCTCTTCCTATCCTCTTCCTCTCCTTTATCCTGTTTCTTGCTCTCGCTATCCTTCACTTATCTACGCAAATCAGAACCACCAGTATAACTGGTGGTTTGCTCTGCGCGTGAAACGCTGGGGTACTGGCCCATGTCTAAAGACATTCTGAATGGTCTGCCAACCGCACTCCGTTTTCACACAAACCGCTAAAGCGGCTTACTTATTTTTTCTTTCTCTTGATCTCTTCTCCTGTGAATGGGTCAATGAATTCTTTCATCGTCATTTGATCTTGCAGGATATCTTCTTGTAATTGATTTTTTATATACTCTTGTATCTTTTTCTTATTTCGGCCGACTGTGTCCACATAGTATCCTCGACACCAGAATTGACGATTACCGTATTTATACTTTAAATTTGCATGTCGGTCGAAAATCATTAGACTACTCTTCCCTTTTAAATAACCCATGAACGCAGATACACTCAATTTCGGAGGAATACTTACCAACATATGAATATGGTCAGGACAGGCTGTTGCCTCTATGATTTCTACATCTTTTCTTTCACATAATTGGCGCAATATTCTTCCAACATCTGCTTTAATTTGACCATAAATAATCTGCCTTCTATACTTTGGCGCAAAGACGATATGATACTTACAATTCCACGTTGTATGTGCTAAACTTTTATTATCCATTTATGGTGGCTCCTTTCGTACGAAGTCGGTTGACTAGACCTGACTTTATTGTACGTTTGGAGTTTTTTTATTGTCCATAGCTAAAAGCTTTCCGGAACCCCCTGCATAGCAGGGGGTTTTCAAAGCACACAATAAAAAAAGAATGCACAATTGCTGTGCATTCCTCTTATCGTACTAGAAAAATAAACTTAAAAAATAGTAAATCAAGGCTGCCATAACGGCTGAGATTGGCATTGTGATGACCCAAGTTGTGACGATTTTGCGTGCCATGCCCCATTTAACGCCTTTGACGCGGTGCGCTGTTCCTACACCCATGATGGATGAAGAAATAACATGTGTTGTAGATACTGGTAAGTGGATCAACGTCGCACCAAAGATGATGGAAGCAGAAGCTAAATCTGCCGCTACTCCATTTACTGGGCGAATTTTCATAATCTTACCACCAACTGTTTTGATGATTTTATAGCCACCTACAGATGTACCAAGACCCATCGCTGTTGCTGCTGCAAAACGTACCCAGAATGGGATATCGTCCCCATGGTGTAGGCCGCCCGCGATTAGAGCTAGTGTAATAATCCCCATCGCTTTTTGAGCATCATTTGTTCCGTGTGTAAAAGACTGTAAGGCAGCTGTCCCAATTTGCATGGTACGGAAGCCTTTATTTGTGCGATATAAATTCATATCTTTGAAGATAATCTTCAATATTGTCATCATTAGGAAACCAGCTGCGAATGCTAGCAATGGTGAAAAAATAAGTGCTTGAAGAATTTTAATAAACCCAGCATAGTTCAAAATATCAAATCCTGCAGCGGCAATGGCTGCGCCTGCAACAGAACCAATTAATGTATGAGAAGAACTGGATGGAATCCCAAAGTACCATGTTAACAAGTTCCATGTGATGGCAGATAATAAAGCTGCTAAAATCACTACAGAACCTGTAATATCGCCGTCATAGGCATTTAAAGTAAACGGGTCCACAATATCCTTTGTTAATGCTTTCGCTACCCCAACGAAGGTAATGGCTCCGACGAAGTTCATTACCGCTGCCATGTAAACCGCAGTACGTGGCTTTAAGGCACGGGTTGATACAGAAGTGGCAATGGCATTTGCTGTATCATGGAAGCCGTTAATAAAATCGAACACAAGTGCGAAAATAACGACTAGTATGGTGATTAATAATATCGTATCCATTTCGTACACTCCATCTTACGCATTACGCATAATTATTGTTTCAATTGTATTAGCTACTGTTTGACAGCTATCGGCAATATCTTCAAATTGCTCATAAATATCCTTGAAAACAATCAGACGCATTGGATCTTTTTCCTGGATAAATAACTGCTTCATGGAAGAACGGAAAATTTCATCACATTCACGTTCATTATCTTTAATTTGAATAGCATGTTTACGCATTTCTACAAGCTTTTTACTATTTAACAGTTCCATGGCTTGTACCATTTCATCTGTGCTTTTTGCAATATATGTGAGGAATTGGCGCATTGGCTCAGTCACTTCCGTTAAGTTGTACATATTGAAGTGAGCAATACAGCCCTCCATTCCGTCAATCACATCATCTAGCTTATTCGCTAATGCTAAAATATCCTCACGCTCGATAGGCGTCATAAAAGATTTATTTAGCATCACAATAAGTTCATGAATTAGTTTATCGCCACTTGTTTCATATTGCTTCATTGTATCGGCAATTTCTTTTAACGCATCTATATCTTGAATGCGAGCATTATGTGCATAATAAATACCTTCATTCACGTTTTTTGCGATTTTTAATAATGACTGAAAAAATGGATCTTGCTTATTTGAGTTGAACATCCTGTTCCTCCTGTGAAATAAATATTGTCGATTTCTGAATCATCATAACAAAACATTTACACAATTCAACAAAATTTTAAACATGCAGATGTTGATTTTACAAAAATGTAATATAAATTTTGCCACATTTATTTTTAAGCTGTTTTTCAAGTTGCAAACGTTGGAAATCAAATATTAAAAATCACCGTTTTTTCTTTAAATATAACCGTTTTTTCTGTTATTTTTATAAAAATACTTGAAATAAACTTTTTTTCGCTTATTTGTTTATGATGTGAAATGTTAAGGAATTGTAAACGAAATTTACATGAAAATGCTGGAATTTCATTGTTATTTTTTGTATTTTATCGTACGCGCAAACGTATTCCTTCTTGTTATGCTCGTCCTTAGAGTTGCTTATACAATAAATGCATGAAAACATGTGGGCCTTCTGTTTTCAGTCAATTGACAAAAAATATTAGCGTGCTATAATACTTTTTGGCTTCACCGCATTGAAGCGCAGAAGTATTTATTCGTATTAGGAGGATTCACATGTTTCGAATAGAAGCAAAGAGTAACCCTCGATTTATAGAGGCATTCTTTATTATACTGTTAATTATTATCACAATGGCTTATAGTATTGGCTATTTAAAAGCAGCACCCCACATCCCGATTTTTTTAGTGATTGCCATTTTGCTGGCTTATGGGTTATGGAAGAAAGTATCCTTTCGTGACCTGGAAGGCGGTATGATTGCTGGTGCTAGTGCTGGACTTGGTGCCGTTTTTATTTTCTTCTTCATTGGTATTTTAATTTCGAGCTGGATTATGGGTGGAACGATCCCAACGCTCATCTACTATGGTTTTTTAACCGTTTCACCGAACTTTTTCTTTGCGATTGTTTTCCTTATATGTAGCGTCGTCGGCATCTCTGTTGGGAGCTCGTTAACAACGGTGGCAACAGTTGGTGTGGCATTTATGGGCATTGCTGGTGCGATGGACATTTCATTAACGATCACGGCTGGAGCGATTGTTTCTGGTGCCTTCTTTGGTGATAAAATGTCTCCTTTATCGGATACAACCAATCTTGCTTCAGGTACGGTTGGGGTAGATCTTTTTGAGCATATTAAAAATATGGGCTGGACCACTATTCCTGCTTTCATCATTTCCTTTGTGCTGTACGCTATTTTATCGCCATCTGGTGCTTCAACATCGTTTGAGACCGTGGAGCTATTTAAAGAAGGACTACTGTCGACAGGATTGATTCATTGGTATACATTATTGCCAATTGTTGTCCTTGTAATCATGACCTTTTATAAAGCACCTGCTGTCATTACTTTGGCAGTCGTATCCATTATCGGTGTAGGTCTTTCCTATATGCTTGACCCGTTACCAGCTGCAGATGTTTTCAAAATTCTCTTTGATGGCTATGTCTCTCAAACTGGTAATGAGGAAGTAGATGCCTTGCTAACGCGTGGTGGCATGAATAGTATGCTCTTTACAATCGCGCTTGTCTTACTTGCTTTAACAATGGGTGGATTATTATTTACACTCGGCATTATTCAAAGTATTTTAGGGAAAGTTGAAAGCTTATTTAAAAGTGCTGGCTCCGTTATAACAGGTGCTGCGATTACGGGCATTGGTGTCAATACATTAATCGGTGAGCAGTATTTATCCATTCTGTTAACTGGTGAAGCCTTTAAAGCGCAATTTGCCAAGGTAGGTCTTGCGCCGAAAAACCTTTCTCGTGTCATGGAGGATGCTGGTACGGTCGTCAATCCGCTAGTCCCTTGGAGTGTTTGTGGTATTTTCATCACAAGTGTCCTCGGTATCTCCACACTGGATTATCTACCCTTCACCTTCTTCTGCTTACTAGGTCCCATTCTAACAATTATTTTTGGTTGGAGCGGCAAAACGTTAACAAAGCTTGATCAATAACAAAAGGTAGCTGATCAACACATCAGCTACCTTTTTTAACTTATCTAGCATTACTTGAAATGTTGGGCTTGTGGAATCTGTACATGGGGACATCGCTTTGTTAGCTCACTAAGAAATGCCCATTTATCCTGTGGCAACATCTTTACACTCCCTTGAGCTGGCGTTTGATAGAAAAGTTCTAATCCCTTATCAGCTGTAGAAATCTGATAACCCGTAAATTCGGCAGTTGTAGGAGCAATCTTTGTGATGCCTTGGTACGGGATTTTACTTTTAAATGGACCACTTCTAATAGATATTCTTCATCAAAAACAAACTGAATAGATGTGGCGTACCACCAGACGACGCTTGCTGAAAGAATAAAACACACAGACATAATCATGACCATTAAAGATGTTGCGAAGAGCCACAGTGCCATAGCCGCCATGAGCCAGACCATTAAGAAGCTCAATATAACCGGAACCTTGTTTACTTTTGCAGGATATACCATAACCATTCATCTCCCTTTCACTCAACCATCTTATTAGTAATTACCATGAAGAGACTAATCGGTATATTGCCAGCATCTGCATACGCAAAGATGATGACGTGATATGGTGAAAAACTAAATTTCGTTGCCAAATTGGGTATATGTTTAATCGAAAATCTAGCTCTGCAAAAATCGAGTATATTTAAGATGTCACTTTGGCACAGACGATTTACCTTATTGTTTCCAAGCAAAAACACTCGGCTATGTTCTCTTTATCCTTATAATCCCCAATATGTAATCGTGTCTATCATGCCGACTAATAGTAATAATAAACCAGCAATCATTTGCATACTTCTCCCCATCTTCATGCTTGTCCTTACAATAAGACGTTTGGCATTAAAAACATATAGCAAGAGGAGCATGATTATAAGCGGTACAGCCGTTGCCACGCCAAAAATACTTGGTAGGATGAAGCCATAGGAAGTGCTTGCTACAACGGGCATGAGCCACACAAAGAACAAGACAAACATGGTCGGACAAAAGGCAATCGAAAAACTAGCACCCATCAAAAAGGCACCCAATTTCCCTTCTTTTACTATAGGTGGTAATTTCGATGACAAGCGTTGCAGAAAGGTGAATTTTACTAAACCGATTAGCACGAATCCTGTTAATAGCAGCATTGGTCCGATTGCCTGACGAAAGATTGGAAAATATAGCGTCATCTTCGTTTCAAACGATTGACCCAACAGCCAAGCTAGCAGTCCAAGCCCACTAAAAACAACCACTTTGCCCATCATAAAAAACATAATCTCCTGCAAAATACTGCTCCTATGAAGCGTTCGACTGCCATAAAACGTAATGGCACTCATATTCCCTGTTATTTGACATGGAGCAAGTGCACCTATCAAGTCAAGCAGAACGGCCATCATCCATGCAGAATGCTCATAGCCATGTAATAATTGCGTAATTGGCTCACTAATAAACTGACTAATGGTGGACATCACACTATACATTTCAACACCCTCTATCTTTCATCATTAGGAAGACCTACATTCATTTAGTATAAAAGCTAAATATGAATAATCGGTGCAGAAACCATTACTTACCTTAGTATTCTTACAAAAACAACACGCATTTAAAAATTTCATTTTCCAACTAGTATAGCGAAAAATTTGCCAGTCTTGAAACCTTTTTTCAACACGAGCGTATGTATAGCTAACCATGTCAGTAGGAGGAATGAAAGATGTCTTTTTTTCATAAAGCATTAGCAAGTTTTGGAATAGGTGCAGCAACAGTGGATACAAGATTGGCAAAGGATACTTATCGCGCTGGAGAGGTTATGCAGGGGGAAATCATCGTGCGTGGCGGTCAAATTGACCAACAAGTTGATGCTATTTATCTGTCAGTTAATACGACCTATATTCGCGAGTCCAATGATCATAAACATACAGAGGTTGCTGCTCTACAAAAAGTCAAAGTAACAGAGCCTTTCACACTGGCGGCTGGTGAAGAAAAGGCCTTTCCTATTTCGATAACACTGCCATTTGAAACACCGATTAGTGCTGGTAAAACACAGGTTTGGATTCAAACGGGCCTTGATATTAAAAATGCTGTCGATCCAAGTGATAAGGATTATATTCGTGTGGAGCCAACAACGCTTGCAAGCCATATACTGGATACAATTCAAGGCCTAGGTTTCCGTTTACGGGAAGCTGAATGCGAACAAGCCCCTTCCCGCTTCCGTGGCTACTATCCATTTGTACAGGAATTTGAATTTGTACCAACTGGACAATATAGAGGGCATTTAGATGAGCTGGAAATCGTTTTCCTCTCCCAGTCTAATCATTCAGCGGAAATTTTAATGCAAATTGATCGCAAGGTAAGAGGCATTGGTAGCTTTTTTGCAGAGGCATTAGATATGGATGAACGCTATGTCAGAACAACGATTACGATGCATGACCTACCGACACTGCAAGCTAAGCTTCAGCAAATCATTTCAAAACATGCATAATTCACTAAAAAAGTAGTTGAAGCTTATCTTCAGCTACTTTTTATTTAAATTCTATTTAGAATAGAACTATTATGAAAGGTAAAAATCTACTTATTTTATTGATGTTATGTCTAATCCTTTCTCGATTATTTTGGTAGCATGGTTGATTAGAGTGCAATATAACTTCTACGTGCTCACTGGAAAGGACCCTGGTGGAACGGAAATCGACCCCTAGCCTTGCTATAATGGTTTTTAATGTTATTTTTTAACAATATAAACCCATCTACCATAATTGTGTATAGGTAGATGGGTTTTGGTCTATCTTATTTCACAGCCTGCTTTACTTTTTCCAACACTTCCTCGGCTGTTGCTAATTGGAGGGCTTGTGCTGCTAAAGCTTGCATTTCTGTGGCAGATAATTGCTTTAGCAAGGAGCGTGTTTTTAAAATAGATGCAGCACTCATGGAGAATTCATCTAAGCCTAATCCTAGCAATAGTGGAACAGCAAACTCATCGCCTGCCATTTCACCACACATCCCTACCCATTTTTGTTCTTTATGGGCAGCTTCGATAACCATTTGAATTAAGCGTAAAATGGCTGGGTTATACGGTTGATATAAATAAGAAACCTTTTCATTCATACGATCCGCAGCCATTGTATATTGAATTAAATCATTGGTACCAATGGAGAAGAAATCCACTTCTTTCGCAAAGATGTCTGCCATTACTGCTGTGGCTGGAATTTCAACCATCATTCCGATTTCCATGTCTGAGCTTACAGCAATACATGCCGCTACAAGCTTTTCTTTTTCTTCCAGCAAAATGGCTTTTGCTTCCCGAAATTCTTGGATGGTCGCAATCATTGGGAACATAATTTTTAAGTTACCATATACCGAAGCCCGTAATAAAGCGCGTAATTGTGTACGGAATAGCTCTTGTTGCTCTAAGCATAGACGAATGGCACGATGACCGAGAAATGGGTTCATTTCTTCTTGCAATGGCAAATATGGTAAGTGTTTGTCACCACCGATATCCAGTGTTCGAATAACTACTGGCTTACCCTTCATTCCTTCAATGACTGTTTTGTATGCGGTGAATTGTTCGTCCTCTGATGGCAAGTTTTCTCGACCCATATATAAAAACTCTGTACGATACAGGCCAATTCCTTCAGCACCATGACGCAGCACACCGTCCAAATCACTTGGTGATCCAATATTCGCAGCTAGTTCAACATGTACGCCATCCTTGGACACAGTTTGTTCGTTTACTAATGTAGACCACTCCGCCTGCTGTGTACGATAATGTTGTGCCTTTTCTTGATAATTAGCAATGACATCTGCTGTTGGATTTACAAGCACTTTACCAGATAAACCATCGACGATTAACCAATCGCCATCTTGAATCGTTGTCGTTGCCGTCCCTGCCCCTACGACTGCTGGAATTTCTAACGAGCGTGCCATGATGGCTGAATGGGATGTACGACCACCGATATCCGTAATAAAACCAAGGACATAATTACGGTCTAATTGGGCTGTCTCTGAAGGGGTCAAATCATTCGCAACAATAATCACCTGTTCGTTAATACTGCTTGGATTTGGAATATGTACATCGAGCAAATGTGCTAATATGCGGTTTGTCACATCTTTAATATCGGATGCACGCTCACTCATGTATTCGTTGTCCATACCTTCAAATAATGCCACAAACATAGACGATACTTCATGTAAGGCATACTCTGCGTTAACCGCCTCATCTGCAATTTTTTGATTGATCGGCCCAATTAATTCTGGATCATTCACCACTAATAAATGCGCCTCAAAAATCGCAGCCTCTTCAGCACTAAATTTTTTCAATGTTTGCTGTTGAATGACCACCAGCTCTTGCTCTGCTTTGGCAAGAGCGGCTGCTAAACGTTGTTGCTCAGCCTCGATATCTTGAACCGTTGTTTTCGTGAATGTTAAATCTGGTTGGACAAAACGATATGCTTTGGCAATGGCAATGCCGTCTGAAGCGGCAATACCAGTGAGTTGTGTCATTGTGCAAGCCCCATTTCTGTTATGAGTGTCGTTAAAGCTGTTAATGCTTGCTCTTCATCTTCCCCATCTACAACAAGTGTAAATTGTGAGCCTTGCTTCAAGGCTAATCCCATCACACCTAAAATGGATTTTAAATTAGCTGCTTTTTCTTCTGTACGCACTTCAATTGATGAAGTAAATGGTGTTGCTTTTGCCACAAGTTGGCTTGCTGGACGTGCATGAATTCCTAAAGGATCGACTACTGTAAATTGTTGTGTTTTCATTATATATTCTCCTCTTCTTGTAAGTCTGTCAAAATGATAACGTTTGGGTGTTTGGACAACACACTTGCTGGAACATCTTCTGTATAATCAGATGCCAGCATGCGCTCTAAAACCTCACGCTTAGTTTCTCCCACTGCGATTAACAAAATGCACTTTGCACGCATAATTGATTGAATCCCCATCGTGAATGCCTGTGTCGGCACCTCATCAATGGATGAAAAGAAACGAGCATTGGCTTGACGAGTAGATTCTTCCAATGTGACAAGATGCGTCAAGGAAGCAAATGACGTGCCTGGTTCATTAAAGCCGATATGACCATTTTGACCAATCCCAAGCAATTGGAAGTCTAAGGGATACTGTTGCAGTAAGGCTTCATAGCGAGCTACCTCCACTAAAGGATCTGCTGCTAGACCATTTGGCAAATAGGATGCTCGAAATGGTTTTTGCTGAAATAAATGTTTGTTCATATAATAGGCATAGCTTTGCTCGTGAGTTGCCTCAAGCCCCACATATTCATCTAAATTAAAGCTAATGCAATGTGAAAAATCGAGATCTGTTTTGCAGATTTTAGCATATAACGGTTCCATTGTTCCACCAGTAGCCAATCCAAAAGTTGTCGCCCCATTATTTTTAGCTTCAACGATTGTTGTCACGGCTTGTGCATATAAATCATCAATTGAGGAAAATCTTTTTAATCTCACCGTTCATCCTCCTTCATTCGTGCCTTAAAAATGAATACGCTGACCATATTGATCAATGAGCGCATCGTTATTATTTTTACCTAGATTATTGCTACCAAACACTGGTATATTTGCACCCTGTTCATGCATTAGCTCAATAATTTGTGCGAATAAAGCATTTAATAATGTCGCACCTAAGACGGTGGACACAGGTGCATATTGCAACTGATTAACAGTTAACACACCATCCCCTAATGGAACATGCGTATTCAATACTTCATCGACCACATGCTCTAAACGCTTGCCTGATGGATGTCGTGATGGCTGTTGCTGATACTCCAGTGATTGCAGGGATATGGTTAAAGCACCCGCTTCCTTAGCGTAGATAGCCATATCAATTGGTGCTGGATTATTGGCAGATGTCGAAATGATGATACAAACATCGTGGTCATCAAACTGTAGCTGATCCTTATATGAGGCTAAAAATGCCTGTTTTTTTTCATTTTGCGAGGATTGCCGTGCACCCTGATGCAGCATTAACGATTCAATGTGTATCGGTTTAACAGGCACTAAGCCACCCGCTCTGTAATAACATTCCTGTGCTAATAACATGGAATGACCAGAGCCGAACAGCTGGATAATGCCTCCCTTTGTGAGACGTTCAACACTTTGCTGGGCAACATGTCTAATTTGTTCACTTTCCTGCTGTGCCACCATTGTTAAATATCGATTGACTTGTTGAAAATAGGTATTCATGTTCTATCACCTTTTCATTTCGATCGTTCCATGCTAGATGTTTGCATGCCTTCTGACGTTAACGGTCATCGCCTATTGCATGGCATCATATAAGACCTTGCCTGCCTTAATTGTTTGATAAAGCTTTAAATGTTCATCCATAATCACAGCATCTGCATCATAGCCTTGCACAAGCTGCCCTTTATTGGTTAATTTCAATTGCTGAGCAGCATTGAAGCTTGACATTTTCACAAGCTCCTCCATTGTACATTTCGTAATATGACGCATATTTCGTAGAGCTTGATCCATTTTTAAAATACTACCCGCTAAAGCACCGTTTGATAAATGAGCGCCCGCTTCAGTCACATGAACCATTTGGCCGCCTAAATCATACGCTCCATATGGCATACCCTTTGCGCGCATCGCATCAGTAATTAATATAAGACCGTCTGCTCCCTTTAACCGATAGGCCATTTCCACTGCCCCTTCATGCATATGAATAAAATCAACAATGAGCTCAGCCTTGATGGCATCTAGCAACAAGACGCCACCAACGACACCTGGGTCACGATGATGGAATGGACGCATTTGATTGTATAAATGTGTCCCCTGTGAAGCACCTAATTGAACCGCTTCTTGCATTTGCTCAAATGTTGCATCTGAATGACCAATCGATACGATGACACCGCTTGCAGAAATGCTTTGCACTGCTGCCATGCCATTCGTTTCCTCTGGTGCTAGCGTAATTTGCTTAATTTTATGGCCACTTAATTCCTGCCATTTTGTCCATATAGCCATATCAAGCGGGACAATATAGTCAAGAGGTTGTGCTCCCGCCCGCTCTTTTGAAACAAATGGTCCTTCAATATGAAGCCCCAATATTTCCGCCTCATCTGACTGTGGCTGGAACTGTGCCACATTGGCAATGGCCCGCTCAATTTTGTCATAGCTTTGTGTCATAGTTGTTGCTAAAAAGCTTGTCGTACCTTCTTTTAGTAACGATTGTGCCATTATATGAAGTCCCTCATCTGAGGCATCCATTGTATCCATTTGAGCGGACCCATGAATATGCATATCAATAAATCCAGGCAATAAAAATTTCCCTGAACCATCTAGCTGTTCCACATGATTGACATTGAGCTGTGTAGCAATTTGTGCAATTTTGCCATCCTTCATCCACACATCCACTTGCTCATCTCGACCATTTGCGTTGACCACTGTGATGTTCCGAATTATTAAACTCAAGAAAAACATCTCCTCTTCTTGAACAAGGGCTGTTGAAAAGGTGTCCATTTGCCATTTCCTATTGCCTATGTGTAGCTTTTGCAAACAGCCCTATTTGTTGTTACTTTTTCATTGCAATAATATTGGTAGAGCCCGCTCGTTGATAGCCAGATTTTCCGAGTGTAATCTCTTGACCCATTAAACTTGTGAAAACAACTGGTGTGATCACAGAAGGTACTTGGTCTTTAATCTGATTGATATCAGCCTTTAAAAGCATATCTCCACGCTGAATTTTTTGACCATCCGTGACGAACAGGTCAAAGCCTTTACCATCAAGTTTAACTGTATCTAAACCAACATGAATTAATACTTCCAGACCTGCATCTGATTTCAAGCCAATCGCATGCTTCGTTGGAAAAATCATCACCACTTCCCCATCAAACGGTGCATAAACTGTGCCATCCATTGGACGAATACCAAACCCTGGACCCATCAACCCTGCCGAAAATGCCTCATCTGGCACTTCTGATAATGGCAATAAATCACCTGTCATGGGCATTTCAAAATCATGGAAGTTCGTTGTTTCATTTTTGACTGCTTCTTGCACTACAGACTGTGCTGTTGGCACTTGTGTATTTGTAGGTGCTGGATTGCCTTTTTTCAAACGATCTTTGATAGCCTCTGCTAAAAACTCAACAGATGTACCAATAATCACTTGAACATTCGTTTTACTAATGCGCATTACCCCTCGTGCACCTGTTTGCTTCAATGTTTTTTCATCTACAACATCGGCATCCTGTACAGACAGTCGTAAGCGAGTTGTACAGTAATCCACTTGCTGAATATTCTCTTTTCCACCTAATGCTTCAATTGTATAGTAGGCACGTAAATCAACATCGTCAGAAATGGCAGCATTTGCTTCTCCATCCTCTTCCTCGTCGTCTTCACGTCCAGGTGTTTTTAAGTCTAATTTTTTGATTAAGAAATAGAATACAACAAAGTAAATCGCACCAAAGCCTAAGCCTAAAGGCAGTAAGAGCAATGGTTTATCTGCTAGACCTAAGTTTAACAAATAGTCAATTAAACCTGCCGAGAATCCAAAGCCATCACGGAATCCAACGATATAGGCCACAGCGAGTGCTATACCTGTTAGTACAGCATGAATACCATATAGAACTGGTGATAAGAACATAAATGAAAACTCAATCGGTTCTGTAACACCTGTTAAAAAAGCTGTCAAAGCGATGGAAAAGAACATCCCACCAACGACAGGACGTTTTTCTTTTTTCGCTGCAAAGTACATCGCCAAACATGCTGCTGGTAAACCAAACATCATGATTGGGAAGAAACCAGCTTGGAAATGTCCAGCTGATGGGTCTCCCGCTAAGAAACGGTGGATGTCCCCTTTCACCACTTCGCCCGCAGCATTCGTAAATTCACCAAAATCAAACCAAATGACCGTGTTAATGACATGGTGTAAACCAACTGGAATTAATAGACGGTTGAAGAAACCATACATTCCAACACCAAGTGATCCTGCGCCAATCATCCAATTGCCGACAGAATCAATACCACCTTGAATTGGTCCCCACACAATCGCTAAAATACTAGCTAAAATCGCCATGGTAATGGACGTAATAATCGGTACAAAGCGCCGTCCGCCAAAGAATGATAACCATTCTGGAAATTTCACATTATAATATTTGTTATATAATAAGCCTGCCGTAATACCGGCAATAATACCACCAAACACACCCATATTTAATTCTTCATTAACAGTTCCTAAAACGGCCACTAATACAAGATGAGCAATTGCACCTGCAAGTGCTGCGCCCCCACTGCTATCATGTGCAAATCCCATCGCAATCCCAATCGCAAAAATGATTGGTAAATTGCCAAGTATAGCATTGCCCGAAGCGGCCATAATACTAGCAATGTACTGGATTGCTTCATTCGGTACGGCTCCAAGCATATCCCCTGAACCTAAACGCAATAGTAATGCTGCTGCTGGTAATGTAGCGATTGGAAACATGAGAGACTTACCGATTTTTTGTAAGAAAGCAAACATTATTTATCCCCCTTTGGTATAGTTGTCTAGACCACTTTAGTAAAAAAAAAAGCGTTTTCACTAAGTTGCTATTATTATAGGCGCAATTCAAAAAAAAATAAATACTTTTTTAATATTTCGTGTTGCCCAATAAAAAAACCGCACCCTAATTCAATTAGGGCACAGTTCTTATTTTAGATTATGCAGTTATATCACGTTTCATAAAGGTTGTATAACTAATCACAAGGAACAAGAATGCATAAACAGCAAGCACAGTTAAAGAGAAAGGCATCGTAACATCCGCAATCATGGAGCCACCACCATGTTCATACTGTGTTAAATCTGAATGCGTGAGCCAAATGTATTTGACAATGTCGTATCTACTCAAGAACATAACAATCATGCCACCTGTAAAGGAGAGGAACATCGTTAAACCAATCGCTAATGAGCTTGAACGGAACACCGAACCTACTAAAAAGGCAAATAATGTAGACATAACAAAATCACCACTAGAAAGTAGATAATGATACGCTAAATCCCCCCATACAGCCTTTTCAACTACTTGACCATTGACGATTTCTAATTCGACACCTGTTCCCATACCAAACAAGACCAAGCCCACAAGAGCACTTACCACCACATTCACAGCATATAAGAATAAACCAAATAGGAAGGTTGACAGTAGTTTGGACGTTAACACTTTCGCACGAGACATCGGACGTGTTAACAGCATTTTAATCGTACCCGTTGAAAATTCGCTCGACACAATACTAGCCGCTGTAATGACCGTAAATAAAGTAACAAGTGTGAGCATACCACTTGTAAAGGACATAAAGCTCGCAAGACTATTATCCTTTTGACTAGGCGCATCATTAGCTAAACGATATTCAGAAATAGCGATTTGCTCTTCATAACGGGCCTTATCTTCCTCCATTAAATCATCACTTGCAAGCATCTCCTTGTTCGCTTGGATTGCTTGCTGCTCGATCTCCTGCCAGGAGCCTTCATCTGTTGATTTTACTTCATAATATTTCATGATAGCACCAGGAACAAGAATAACAAGAATGAGCATCGCCACCATTGCCCAGGTTCCTTTTTTATGCCATAATTTCATCCACTCATTTTGAATTAGCTTCAGCAATTTGTCCGCCTCCAGTCATTTCTAAGAATTGATCCTCTAATGTTTTTTGATGTGGCTGTACAGCAAATAGTTGCATACCCGCTTGCACTAATTGAGTCGTCAATGCTGGAACATCCTCTTTCTTCATTTCCACTACATAGCCATCATTTTCAGCAACGAAATGGTAATCATGCTGTTCAAAATGAGCAGACAGCTGTTCTTTTGGCTGTGCCTCCACATAATAAAAGGATGAGCTTTCATTGTGAATATCACGGAGGTCAATGAGTTGCCCATTTTGAATCACTGCCACGCGATCACACATTAACTCAATTTCAGATAATAAATGACTCGATACAAAAACGGATACGCCATCTTCCGAAGCAATCTTGCGCAGGTACATACGGAACTCACGAATACCAGCAGGGTCTAAGCCATTTGTTGGTTCATCTAAAATTAAAAACTTTGGTCGATGTAGCAGCGCCTGCGCTAATCCTAGTCGTTGGCGCATCCCTAGTGAATACGTAGAAACCTTTTCATGTATACGGTTTTCAAGACCCACCTGTTGAACGACCTCTTGAATTCGTTCTTTCGTCACATTTTTATGCATACGTGCAAAATGGAGTAAATTTTTATAGCCTGACATAAATTTATACATCTCTGGATTTTCGACAATTACGCCAACCTTACTAATGGCTTCCTCATAATGCTCTTGTAGGGAAAGCCCATCAATAATGACATTGCCCTCTGTTGGATGCATCAGCCCGGTCATCATTCGTATGGTTGTTGTTTTCCCCGCTCCATTCGGTCCTAAAAATCCTGTAATCTGCCCTGGATATAAATCAATGTTTAACTGTTGAATTAATTGCTTGCCTCGAATTGTTTTCGATAAATTTTGCAATTGTACAATTGGTTCTGTCATATTTTTTCACCCTTTCTTATCCATTTCGCCTTGGCATAATGGTGTCCAGATTTTGATGGTACTTCTTCCACGATCAAAATCTATGACATCTGCCAGCGACTATATCCTCAATCAGTGGATGCTATTGAAGCAACACTGCTAAAAATGCTTACTGACGATAAAATCCCTTCATCCACTCGACTGCGTCCTTATTCGCCACATCGCGTAAGGTTTCAACTTCTTCATAAGCCGTGATGGACCCCGCCTGCAATAAAATAATTTGATCTAAAATAGGTTCTACCTCATATAATTCATGTGTTGATAGCAAAATCGTTTGATTTTCGATATCTGTAAATTGAATTAAGCCCTTAATCAGCTGTTCTCTCACAATGGGATCAAGCCCAGCAAATGGCTCATCCATGACATAAAAAGGAACCTCTCGACCAAGCGTAGCAGCCATTTTCATCCGACCACGATTACCCTTTGATAATTGACGTAGCTTCGTATTTTTATCCACCTGTAAAAATTGTGCGACGATACAGGCCTTATCATAGGAAAAATCTTCAAATTGAGAGGCATAATACTGGAATAGCTGTTCGCCCGTATAATACTCAAAAAACAAATCCGTATCGGGTAAATAAGCAATTTGGTCCGCACTTCTACGTGTGACAGGCTTGCCATTCAGTGTGACTTTACCGGCAGAAGGTCGTAATAAACCCGCTAATACTTTCATTAGCGTAGATTTACCACTTCCATTTTCCCCTACAAGCCCAATGATTTGTCCTATCGGGAAGGAAAAGGATATATCCTGTAAAATCGGCTGTTTCTTATATTGAAAAGACACATTTGATAGCTCTAACATACCCTTCACCTCACGCTTTATTTTTCAAAACATCAAGCATTTCTTCCTTTGAAAAGCCTAGTGCCTCAATCGATGTTAAAAAGTTTTCAGCTAGCTGATTTTTCATTTCTTCTCGTAATAATTCAATGCGTTCCTCATTGCTTGTAATAAATGTACCCTGACCTCGTTTGGTTTCCGTTATCTTCATCGCCTCTAACTCCTTATAGACACGTTGCACCGTATTGACATTCACACCTGTTTCAACTGCATATTCTCGAACGGACGGCAGTCGATCTCCCAGCCGTAACTTTCCCTTCAAAATGTCCCCACAAATTCGATCGACAAGCTGGCTATAAATCGGTTTATCACGTGAAAAATCCATTGTCATCGTAATACCACCTTTTCAAGCCATTTAGATGCTGCTAAAAAGAGCAGTAGCATGAATAATGTCATTGCCACTTCTTCGACAACATAAAACGAGCCTAGCATCCATTCCATTGTCATCTCTTTCCCTTTTGGTAAGTACTGTTCGATATGGCGAAGCGAAACTTCTCCACGGAGGAAGATCGTTTGGTACAGCTCACTTTCCATCATTCGCACCCAACCAGCTGTCGTTAAATAAAATGCAGCCATTGTCAGCACAATCGAAAAACGTCCTATTACGCGCTTCAACTGCAAATAAAAAGCTAAAAAGAATAAAAGAAGGATAAATAGCATTAATTGGAAAATCATTAACACAATAACAACTAATACCAAAGTCAATAAAATTTGTCCAGTACTTACAATCAGTTCATCTTTAATATTGTAGATGGCTATACTCGTAAAAAGTGTATTGAAGAGGACATAGCCTATTAACGAGCAAACCAACTTTGCACCGATAAGCTTCGTGATAGAGCTTGTTGAATGTAACCAGCTCTCCTTTGCTTTAATATCCAAACGCAACGTCGCTAAAAATTGTAAGACAGAATAAAATCCGCCTAGAGCAAGGACGAGCATCGTAAAGGCAAATGCTAGTTGATTCTCATGCGCAAAGAGATCAACATATTGATGTAATACATAGGGAACGATCCAAGATAACATGAGACCAATAAATATCCCCACTAGAAACCATGATCGGTAAAGTACCCATTCTTTTTTTAAAAGCCCTGCAAAACTTTTCAACCTCAACACCTCATGTCATAGTGTACTAGTCAAATAGTACACTATGACTTTTTAATTTTCAAGTGGCAAATACAAGAAAAAGGAAAAAACTTTTTCTTTAGGTCTGTCCTTTTAAAAAGCCTTCCATTCCTTTATTCTTTTGCAATATGAATGAATATTTGATTGAATGAACGGGGCTCATTTGTGCATGCAGAAACACTTCTTTTCAAAACGCTGCTTCTCGAAAGAAGGTATTCGCATGTGAAAAACAGAATATATTGATAGCATTCTAAGAGATAAGGTGGTATATGAATGGAGAAAAGAGTTGTCTTTGACTTTGAAATTGAGTTTACAAATGGAGGTGGCATACAAGGGCAGGAATTCCGTCTTGATCTTAATGGAGATGATATATCGGACGAAGAGCTAGCAAAGTATATTGTGGAAGATATGCGCTTGCTTATGGTACATAAGGTGCAAATCCTCAATAAGAAAATTATTACTGAAAAGCATAAGCGAAGCACTCTTAATGAGTAATAAGAAAGGATATGGAGCTAGTATTGCTTTTGATTTAAAAATTCCCTTCATCCTTTATTTATCAGCAAATGCAAAAACTCCATTTTGAAAAAAATGATCAAAATGGAGTTAATCTTTCTAACTAAGTATGGAATTTTTATAAGAATATTTAATCAATTAAATGAGCTTCTAATGCTTCTTCAATTTATTAAAATACCATAGTCTGTAAAAATCTTCATCATGTTTTGGACACTTATAATCAATTGCTATTTGAGAAAGATCCTCTATTCACTTATAGCTTTTAGAAGTTGATCCTTCTAATTATAGCTTCTGAGTTAAATTGTTAATAATATTACTTTTATAACTTCTCTAACTTAAATTTATTTATTCTATAAACTTCATCACAAAGAAGATCGATATCCTCTTGATTATGACTGGTCATAATAATTGTTTTCCCTTCCTTTTTATAATTAAGTAAGAGGCTACGTAAGTTTTCTACACTTTCAAAATCTAAAGCATTAAATGGTTCATCTAATATTAATACTTCTTGATTTTCCATAAATGCTTGTGCTAAAGCTAGCTTTTGCTTCATGCCTAGTGAATACTTCCGTACTTTCTGTTCAGCTGTGGGCTGAAGTCCAACTAATTCCATTGTTTTAATGATTTGCTCATCATCAATTTTATTCTGTATCATAGCCAGAGATTTTAGATTTTCAAAACCCGTTTTATTTCCTAAATATCCTGGCCTATCAATTATGACTCCAAAGTTCTTAGGAAAAGTTATATCCTTATGTAAATATTCTCCCCTGATTACTATTTCACCATGATCGGGTCTAACAAATCCACAAATCAACTTAAATAATACAGATTTCCCAGAACCGTTAGGACCTACAATTCCATATATTTTCCCCTTTTCAATAGTTAAATCTATATCTTGAAATATAGTTAAGCCCTTATAGGACTTTTTGACATTTCTTACTTCAATAAGGCTCATATATAGTCATACTCCCTCAAATATATATTTTTTGTTAAGTAAATAAAATATACATACCCCTTCAACTAATACTATAAGGATCAAATACAATGATACGATCATTGGTGATGTGCCATATATCAAATGGCTGTACCCATTTAAACCCACTGGAATGTATTTATAACCAGGGAATAATAATGCGATAAAGATGCCTATAGTAACCAAATTGGTTGAACTGCTCTTTGAAACTATTTGTAATGTAATCGACAGCAGAATGTAAATGCTTATTTGTAGAAAGCCATTGATAAAAAAGTGATATAGCAAAGAAGTAAATTTCATATCTTCCACTACTGTCACTCGAAAGGAAAATTCAATGCCCTTAAAATATGCCACTGTTAAAGTCAATATAAATATAAAAAACAAATACAATATTGCCATTAATAAAATATTACGCAACCATTCGCCCATCCATTTAAACATAGAGTTGTAGCGAATAATTTTGTAGTAGCTCAACTCAGAAAACTCACTTGCTAAATAGATTTGTGCCAAATATAAAAAGCCGAAGAAAATTACTATGTAATACAAATACGACAAAAAAGTATAACCCTCAGATGATGTACCGAAAAAATTAAGGAGAAATAGATCAATTACAGTATTACTTCGGGTATCTGCCATAAAGTAAGTTCCTAATACTAATACAAAAAGGTATACTACTATGCCCGTCTGAAAAGAAGTAAAGCTGACTATTTGTTTTCCATCTTTAAATTGCACGGCTAAATAGATTAATCCAAGAGAAACAATTGCTATTAAAGGGATAGTTAATGTGTTATTCCAAAGATTTAATGTTTGGAACATAACAACATAGTTTGATAAAGACAATTTCGCTAAATACTCAGGGAAAAGTTTCCAGGATACAAAAGAAAATATATATAGAACCGTAACAACAAAGCTTATCCATCTCCATGACTGAAGAAAGACATATATAGTAGTAACCGACATTAAAATAATAAATGTAGTAATAACGAACATAACTATTTGATATAAAAGAGCAAGAAGAGGGAGATCAAAATACTGTCTCATAATGGCAGTAGGTTCAAATAATTTACTTCCAGAACTCCATTCACTTGCAAAGGGAAGCCCTATACTCATGATGAATGCCACTAATAGCCAAACTATAATCGTCAAAGCTAAATACAATAAAATTTTCTTAGAAGCCATGAGTACCCACTTTTTATATGAGCCTAATCTGATCAATATATGATATTCAAAACCTTTTACTAAAAAAGTTACATAGAAATATAAGAGGAATGGTAAAACGAAATAAATAATTAAGTTAACATCACTTAATAATATTATTAGTAGATCCCAAGCATTAACAGGTGCATAACTTTCAATAATTGTTCTTCTTATTCCAAAACAATAAATAAAAATAACGAAACCCAACACATTCCACCTTAACTGCAGCAACTCATTGATAAGACTTCTCAAAATAACCATTCTGTCGAATTCCTTCTCTTAAGATATACATAACTCACAATCACAATTATTAATAAAAACATAAATGGTACAAATACAGTCCATAAGTCTTGTTGCATTATAGAGTACGGAAAAACTGTATATAATGGTGCAAACTTCGAAATACCTAACACAGCAGAAACAAAGCTCATTGCTTGATACCATACAAATGGTATCGATAAAGCAACAAAGGAATTATCTAAGATCAAGCATAAGATTAAAGGTAAAGTAGCATATAAAACTCCATTGATACCTACCCAGAGGGAGTATATAAATCCATACATAAAAGGTCCGTAAACTAAGAGTTGATCGAATGTTACCGTACCAGGCATATTCCCACTATCTCCAATATTAGTGATGAATGCAAATTGGGGGTTTATATATTGAGCAAAGAGGAATGGTAAAAACGCATACAAAAATGAAACCCCAAATGAAAGAAGTGCATTTACTATGATTTTAGCGTTCAAATAGATATTAAAATCTATTCTTATTTTGGTATATGTTAAATAATTATTATTTCTCTCATGAATGATTGTATCTGCAAAAACGAATAATACTAAAATTGGAAAAATCATTGCTCCAATACCATTGAGCAAACGCCCATAGAGATCAATATTGTCAGTGAAGGAATAGCCTTCATGGATTATTAAATATTGTATCCATACGGGTAAAATAATAATAAGAAACCAAGTTAGAACTCTATTAAACGTAAGTATTTGCTTAAATTCAACCCCTATTTGTTGTTTTAACATCTCTCTCTCCTATTCTTCGACTTAAAATAACAAACATCTAAAATAACGGTAACTTTACAAAATTCTAGTTTCCCTAATTAATAGTATCAACTCTAAAAAAGATAGATTAAATAGTAATTAATGAAAGGAGTAAAATAAAAAATAAAGTTTACTTATTAACAAAGACCATGTGGATTTAAAATCCTCATGGTCTTTAAATCTGTTTAAACAGGTTGACAAAATCCGTGAATTAGTTACCTTGGAATGTTCCAGTAACGGTGATAGGTAAAAATGATGTTACATCAGAACTGAATCTTGCTTGTATATATTTATCTTTTTTAATTGAATTTTCTAATAGATAGCCCTTATTAACATGAGATAAACGTACCCAAGGACCCGTATTTGTAAGTTTTGCCGTCTCTGCTCTTGCATCTAGTTTACTCTCGTTAGAGATAGAATCAATAAATAAATATCCATCCTTATCTGAGATAGATTTCTGTTGATATCCATCAGCTGATGATTGATTTAAACCAGGAACAGACGCATTGATGTTACGGGGCTCTGTTAGAGCTTGTACGTTTAACACGCCAGTTGTTAAAAGACCCAAGGAAAGTACTCCCGCTATTACTTTGCTATTTTTTTTCATCTTAACTTCTCCCTCCAACTAGTAGTTTTTCCACTTAATTCAACTATAACTCGGTAAATTTTCAATCTCTAGAATGAGTAAAGGATAAAACTTTTGAGAAAATAGTAAATTAAATATCTTAATGTAATGGAATTTTCCTCATTATAAAGGAAATATATTCACCTCTTATCTGCATAAAAAACCCATTACTATTTGAATATACCATTATTCCATATTTTTTACAATATTATATTTTGGAGGTTACAACTTGAGACATTTATTTACTGCCTAACAATATCTTGAAAATTTTAGAGGGAAAGTTTAAAAACTTTTGTGTAACCTTATTCAGCAAATCTGCTTTGGTTCGTTTCAATATCTTTCTTCACAATCTTTATAGCAACTTCAAAAAACTATTTCACTTTCAGAAATCTACGAAGCTGAAATGATTTTTAATAAATTTTTACAAATTCACAGCTAGTTGAAAGCGATGCTATTTGATTTAGACGATACATTACTGAATCGAAGACTTTTGGAATCGACAGTTTCCTTGTTGTTTTTCTATCAATCAAAATACGTTGAATATTATCCATTCTATCAAAAAGCATGTACAAGTTGGCATTATCACAAACGGGTCGGCTCAGAGACAAAAAGCAAAAATCATGCACACTCATTTAACTAGCTGTTTCAATCTCCTCATTATTTCTGAGGAAGTGGGCTACAGCAAGCCTGACAAGCGCATTTTTGAACTTGCCTTAAACAAGCTTCAAGTGCAACCAGAAGATGCATTATTCGTTGGAGATGACTTAGAAAAGGATATCGGCGGCTGTCAGCATGCAAAGATCAAGGGTATATGGTTCAATCCATATAGGCACAAAAATGATACTGACATCAGACCCTATGCAGAGATTCATTCGTTTGATCCATTAGCAAAAGGAAGAGCCCTGTTTGATTAGGACTCTTCCTTTATGTGTTAGACCATTTTCCCTACTACTTTTACCTTTAATCTTGTTGCATTTTCTGGATGATAGGCTAGTGGTGTTTCTTCTACTTCTACCAGCTCAATCGTCTCTTTAATGGCTCCTGCTAATACTGCTTGTTTCACCGCTTTACTTTGGGCATCCTTTAATGATTCCTCGCGAGGTTCCTTGGCATAAATATAAATTTGCTCATATTGACCACTAATTTGCGCAATAGAGGCACCGATGGCATTCGCCACACCACCATATTCATTTTTCACAATAATGGAAACGCCTCGAATCTGCTCTGGCACGATAATCCCCCCACCGCCTACTAAGACCAGTGACACATCTTCTGAGGAGGTTTTCATCTTATCAATGGCCTGCTCCAGTAAGGAAGAAATTTCTTCTTGAACGGCTTTGGCAAATGCTTCATCTAGATGTGCGACTAAAGTGGGGTCGCCTACTTCTGCTAAGCCTAGACGGACAGCGATATCCGTTGTTGTTAAAGTCGAGCCACCAAAGACAAGTGCCTCCTCACTAATTTGATAGCCTACACTATCTGGTCCAACGGTAATTTTGTCACCGTTCACACGAACAATACTACCACCACCAAGACCAACTGAAATAATATCTGGCATCCTAAAGTTTGTCCGAATGTCTCCTACTTCCACAGCAACTGAAGATTCTCGTGGGAATCCATCCTGTAATACGCCTATATCTGAAGTCGTTCCCCCAACGTCCAGCACCATTGTATTTTGAATTTGGGATAAATACGACGCTCCACGAATACTGTTTGTTGGCCCACAGGCAATCGTTAAAATTGGGAATTGTTTTGCATAATCGATGGACATTAACGTACCGTCATTCTGACATAAATAAACGTCTACATTAAAAATACCTTCCGTTTGAAGCGCCTGGACAAAGCCCTGTGTTGTTGTCTCAATGACCTTACATAATGCCGCATTTAGGATCGTTGCATTTTCACGTTCAATTAGCCCGACAGAACCAATTAATGAGGAGCAGGAAATAGGAAATTCCTCGCCATAGACCTCTTGAATCCATTCACGAACCTGTAATTCTTGATCATTTTTAATAGAAGAAAAGACACCAACAATTGCAATCGATTCTACTTGGTCGTGCCATTCCTCTAATAGTTTTTTAATTTCTTCTTGATTAAGAGCACTTAATAATTGACCATCGTATTCATAGCCACCATGTGCAATCGCATAATGACCCGACAATTGATCGATCATATCCGCTGGCCAAGCTGTATAAGGAAGTACTGATGCCGTTGCTGGATAGCCTAACCGAATAACACCGACTTTTGCTAGCTTTTTACGTTCAACAATGGCATTTGTACATTGGGTTGTCCCTAACATTGCATGTGTTATTTTTGTTTTATCAATATTTGCACCCTTGAGTAATTGTTGCAAGGACTTTTCAATACCCGTTTTAATATCTAAGCTTGTTGGTGATTTCACACTGTAAATAAGTTGACTATTATGGTCTAAAAGGATGGCATCCGTATTTGTTCCGCCCACATCAATTCCAATTTTATACATGTTTTGCTACCTCCTTTTTCACCATTTCCTCAATTGGCATGTAATCATAATCATAGCCAAAGTATCTTGGTCCTGCTGTTTCAATGCCTTTTGCTGTACGCCACTTTTCATGTGCTGGTAAGCCAATCACACGCACACGTTTACCATATTTTAAGCTTTCTGTTGTAACAGGCAATAATGTTTCATAATCCACCAAACAAATTAAGTCTGGTGTCATCGCAACAACCTGCTCGTTTTTCTCTGCTAATAAGTTTTCATTTTGGAAATGAACCTTCATTTGATCGTTTTTATAGGAATCAATCCCTTCAAGATTCATTTTACCTAGATTAAAGCCACCTTTTGTTTCACGAATAACATCTACTATTTTTCCTTGGAATAGCTCATAGCCCTCTACAAGCGTTAAAAGATTTTCTAGCTTATCGTTCACCTCTTGATCTTTAGAGGCAATAATTTCACCGATTTTTTCAGAAAGCGTCACAATATGATGCACACCACTTTTCTTAATTTGTGCACCGGTCGTAGGATACAGGCTCACTAGAGAACTAGCGCCCATCTCTACCGTTGCAGTTCGGGCGAGACGCTCCGTCCATTTATTATCAATCGTTTCAAAAATACCAATATTCCCTTTTTCATCTGTGATGGCCATTGGGGTTGCCGAAATTCCATCTAGGTTAAAGGTCACCATTTGTAATTCCGGGAATGCACGACCCATCCCGTCGCAATCAATCAGCGGTAATCCAAGCTGTGCAGCTACTACAATCGGAATCATCGAATTGACGCCGCCCGCTTCCATTGGATAAGTGCCTGCAATTTTTTCTTTTCCTAAATATTGAGCAAGCTTTTGGAATACCTTGACAAATTCATCCCCACGTGGAAATTTTTCTACTAACACGGAAGGTGCACCCATCATCGCTGCTGGAATGAAAAAGTCATCATCCCCAATTTCATCCACCGAATACAACTTCACAGGCCCATTTTTTTCGATGGCAGAAAGCGCCATAAGTTTCCCAATGTATGGATCTCCGCCTCCACCTGTTCCTAGAAATGCTGCACCAATGGCAATATGTTCAATAGCTGCTTGATCTAAATATCTCATCTATGTTCCTCCAGTATGACCGTTTTTTGTATGGATAGACGATACCCAATATAATAAATAACGAATGAAATAATAATGCCAATCATCGGTTGATTTGGCAGTGATGGCAACTCAGGGAATAAAGAGAATACCACTGGCATACAGGCAATCATAGCCCCTACTAACCAAGAAAATACGCCTAATCGATTGACCCCTTCCACCTCATGCCAGCTATCTGCTTTGCCTTTATGAATCACCCAATAGGAGGCAATCATCACCCCTGCAACAGGTGGAATCATGGCCGATAAGATCGACATAATAGGTGTAAAATAATTTAATATCCCAACTACCGCTAAAATTGTGCCAATTGTTCCTGCAACCCCAATCGCTAAGCGCTCTTTGTTTTTGGCAACATCGAACACATTAATTAAAGCGATACCGCCAGAAATGGCATTGACCAAATTCGTTTTCCATGTCGCTAAAATCAAGCCAACCCCACCAATAAACGGTGTTGCGATATGCAGAAAGACAGCTGTAATATCACTTGTCTGATAGGCAATCGTTAAGATGGCTCCTACCACAATCATTAGTACACCAGCTGGAATAATGCCCAATGCAGCGGCCTTGACTACATCTGAACGCTTTTTGGAAAATTGCGAATAATCTCCCGCTATGACAGCCCCTAAAGCAAAAGATCCAATCGTTACAGCTAAACCATCCATAAAGTTCATATTCCCCTGTGGCTGATAGTCTCGAATAAGCTGTAGCTGATCGCCCGTTAATGTTTGCCCTAAACCGTAAAGGCAAATGATGACAAGTAATGGTACGGCGATATAGCTTAATACACGTAACACTTTCATTCCATAAAGAGCGGATACGACCATCACCATACCACTTATCAATGAAGCAAGCGGAATAGGTATATTCAAATGATAGATTGCTAGTAAATTCGCTAAGGCAACGCCACAAACATTGGCCTGAATACCAAACCAGCCTAAGCAAGCAATGGCTAAAATAATGGACAAAATAGTACGAGAGCCTTTTTTACCAAACACTTGCCCTGCCACATGAACAGTTGGTTTTCCTAAATCACTGCTTTGCATTCCTTGTAAAATCATAATGAATACGACAATCGCGTAGCCTACAAAAGCGACAGCAAGTGCCTTTGATAGACTCATATTTGTTATGAGTGCGTTACCTACTAATAAACTGGGAATACAAATCATGGCACCCGCCCAAATAATGCCTAAGCTATACCATGATTGACCTTTGTTTTCGTTTTGCATATGACTCCCTCCTTGTTATTGCTTGATTGGTTAATGTTCTTCATTATAAAAGAAAGGGTGGTTTCACGTCTTTTGCGTAAATGAAAAAAATAATCTGAAATTTTGTTCAAAATGACAAAATTTCAGATTATTCTAATCAATCATTAATCAATCGATACAGCATACAAGCCATATACACATCGTAAAATTCTGCGTATACTGTGACATCTGTGCCAATCAACTCACTAATTTTTTTAATGCGATATTTCACTGTATTTTTATGAATATAAAGTAGCTCTGCACAGCGCTCCACACTAGCATTTGCGTCTAATAAAAAGGTAATTAAGGTCTGTAAGGAATCATGATCGCGCAAGATAGGTTCAATGACAGACAAATACTCTTCAATCATTTCTTCTCCCTGTATACTGACATCCATCGCCCTTTTCATGGAGCGTACTTCCGCTGCCGTAAACAGCTTTTGCATTGGATAAATGGTATGGGCCTTGTCCCCCACCTGATTGACCAATTGATACATTTGACGAACAGACTTTGTATTTCTCATTTTGGGCGCATAAACAATTTCCGCTATTTGAGCAGTATAGCTTGTAGTATCGTTAAATTCAGTGGCAATTTCAAATTCATGATGTTTATACAAACAATTCCCTAGTAACACAATTATACAATGATCAATGCATTGTATCACTCTTGTTTGGTAATACTTGGACAGCTGCTCTTCTAATTCATCGCGAATTCTTTTTTCGTCCGCTAAATCATGCATGTAGACGAGCCACATCATTTGAATGGCGGAAACATCTATATGAAGGAGATTCGCTAATCTTCTCATTTTTTCACTTTCATCATTAATAATGGCTTTCACTAAGGCATACTCACTTACCTCATCATGCTTGTCCCCCCATAAATTAATGGCTACTTGCACAACCTCACTTACTTTTTCAATCGTTTTGGCAGGCAGTTTTGTATTTTCTTTAATTAAGAATAAAAAGAGGGGCTCGCCATTTTTCTGATGCACTCTTTTATAGTCAACGACACAGGAGACATCACTTCTTTCTAGCTCTAGCTTTCCTGTTTCGTGCTGGAAGTTGGCCTGCGAGCATTCTTCAATAACGTTCGCTACATCTAATGATGAATTTCGTGGCCACATCACTTGATTCACAATATCAAAATGATTATTTGTGAGCACAATATTGGCTTTCAAACGATCTGAGAGCATTTTCAGCGTAATTTCAACACTTCTTAAATGCTCTGGCAGTAAGGATACCTTTTCCAACGTTTCTTTCACAAAATGATCATTCACACCTTGATTGCTAACAATTGCCTCCATTACCTCATAAATTACCTCGTTATAACGCAGTGAATAATCATTTCTTGGCATACAAATGATAATAAATCCTTGCGCCTCCGCTAAGTCAAGCACTTCCTTTGGAATATCGGGCAAGACAATACCGACATAATATAAAATAAGACCAAGCTCTCCTAAATCATGTAAATGCTGAATCGTTTCGCATTGCTGCTCCACACTATCTCGTATGGAGTAAAAAGAGCTAATGACAATCTCTTCTGCATACCATTCCTCTTGCACACGATTAATAATTTTAGAATAAAAATCAACATTGGATACCTCTAATACAGATAAGGAAGATACCGTACGATGTAAATTATTTCGACCTGTTAGCACCTCTGCCCCCCGAAAGGATGGCAATTGTAATAATTCATTGACCGTTACCCCATGCTTCACCACCACTTTTCTCCACAACTCTTTTGAAGAAGAATACCATATCCCCTACGATCTTTCAAAATACAGTTTTATCCTTATTTTAACTGCTAGTCTGTCGTTAATAATAAACTATTAACTATATGAATGAGGTAAGAGAGGACAATGAGGATGTCACATCAGACAAAAAGAGCTACCTCTGTTGGCAAAAAATCCGTGAAAGCTTACAGGCGGATTGCCAAAGCTATTTCGGCTTATGCTGTACCGCTTTAAATATCGTTGCTTCCAGTGACTTTGCCATCAATAAACCAGCTGGCTCCCCATGCCCTAATTTACAGGATGACTATAGCTGTCATATCCATAGCAAGCTACAAGACACAGGCTTTAAAGGCTGTACGGTTTTTGATTGCTTGGGTGCTGGGCAGCAAGTGTCACAGGTCACGTTTCATGGACAAGATTGGCGACAATCCCGTGAGCATGCTGACAAGTTGTTTCGGGTTTTCCCAATCATGGAACAGCTTTACGAAATGCTTGCTTATGTAGCTGAGGCCTTATCCTATCAGGTGAACAGCCGCTTGATGAGCAGCTTCTAACGCAATTGGAGCAGCTACAACAAGCAAAATCACTTGATGCCGATGCCTTATTAGCACTCGATATGATGGCTATTCGTATGCCTGTCAATGCGCTATTACTACAAACAAGCGAACAAATTCGTCAACAGAGGCTGAAAGGCAAAATCACGCGACATTTGAATCAGCGTGGAGCGGATTGGATGGGCAAAAATTTAAAAGGCAAGGATTTACGAGCGACTGATCTAAGGGGTAGCTATTTAATCGCGGCCAATCTTCAAGATGCTAATTTACAAGCAGTAGATTTCATCGGAGCTGATTTACGTGATGCCAATTTACGTGGGGCTGACCTTTCGACAAGTCTGTTTTTAACACAAATGCAAATGAACGCCGCACAAGGTGACCGCTCTACTAAATTGCCTTCCTATCTGAAACGACCTGCCCATTGGCAATCAAAAAGGTAGATGGCGGTTTACGTACGCTCATCTACCCTTTATCGTTAGGCTCGTTTCTTTTTATAGATTATAGTAGCTGCCACTAACACAAGTAAGATTGCCTGCCCAATGATGGTTTCCGCTGTTGGATAGAAGCCAATCAGGCTAATGACAGGTAAGCCATCAACAATCGTCGTGGACAGATTATCCGTGAGCTGCAATGTATGCAGACTGACACCAATAATTTTAAAGGCTAATACATAAATAAGCACCGTTGCGACAGCAAAAAATTTATGGATGGAGATTTTGCCACTTGCTTTAAATAATACAATAGCCAGTACAGTAAGTATAAGCAGTGCTATAACAATCCCAAGAATAAATTGCGAAGTCTCCATTTTCGGTGCAATACCCGCGTAAAAGACTAGTGTTTCGGCTCCTTCACGGAAGACCGATAAGAAACTAATGGCAGCCATCGCAAAAATAGAACCACTAGAAATGGCATTGCCCATTTGTTTCGAAATATAGCGATTCCAACTGACTACACTTGATTTACTATGCAGCCAAATACCAACACCGATCATCATCGCTGCTGCAACTAGCCCAACATAACCTTCCATTAATTCTCGATTCGTATCAATTGTTGCTGAATTCAAAATCGTGGACATGAGGATGGCAGCAATGGCTGATAATAGAACGCCGACAAACGCTCCAACATAAATCCATTTGCGCATCTTATTCTGTCCTGATTTATTGAGGAATGATACTAAGGCTAAAATAATCAGTAGCGCCTCTAGTCCCTCACGCAGCAAAATTAATGCAGCATCCCAAATTGTATAATCTGAATCCCCTTGAATCAGTTCGATTTCAGTACGGAAAGTATCTAATTTTTTTGTGATTGCTTGCTGATCGACGTTGGATTTTAATAAATCACTTGCGATAATCGGCATATCACTTTCGATTTTCGTATAAAGACTGCCATTACGTGTGGAAATTTCAATCTCTACACTTGGCCAAATGGTAATAAACTCACGTATTTTATCAGCAGCCGCCTGATAATCACCAGCATCAACAAAGTCCTTTGCCTCATCGATATAAGCAATCAATGTCGCTAACGAATAGTCCCCTTCAACCACTTCAGCTGTTTCGTTACCAGCCACAAAATCCTCAATCGTTTGCTGCAAATCCTCAAATTGAGATTGCATAAGGGCTATATCTGGCTCCTCTGCCGAAATGGCGATACGTAGAAACGCCATTTGTGTTTCGATTTGCCCATACATCGCAATGCTTTGCTCACGCACAGGGCGCTCATTTTTATTCCATTTGCTATTAAAATCTTTGTAGGCTTCATCAATAGACTGAATGTCCCCACTGGCTAAAGCTTTTTCGAAGTCTGCCATGATCGGCTTAAACTTTTGCCCAAACTCTGCTCGCTGTGCCGCTTCGTCCACTGGATTTTCAAGTTTTTCTAGGGCACGTAATGCATTCGACAGTGCCGACAACGCCTCTAAACGCTCGTCTTTGGATGTTGCTTCAGTAGCCTGCGCAAGCATTTCATCGACCTTTGCTTTGGCATCTTTCTGCTCTGAAGAAACTTTAGCCCAGTCCGCAGCAAATTGTTCGAGCGCCTGCTTGGCCTCCGTCTCTTTATCCTGCTTCGTATTCATCAGTGCATCACTAATCGCAATATATAAATGGCTATAAGATTGCGCTGCCTGCACAGGTAGAGCTAAAGTTAGGATTAAGGCAATGATAATACTACAGCGCGTTAAAAAGTGCTTCACCTAAATAACTCCCCTTTTGTACACCAGGGAAGCAAGCAAACACGGCACTGCCTCGATGGGTAATATACTCATTCATTTTATCCATACGCCCTAAGCTATTTTGGATTGTTGTAAATTGGGCTGGGTCTTTTTGAAAAGAAATAAAGATTAGCCCTGCATCATGGGTTCCTGTATTCGACATGACACCCGATGCATACGAGTAAGAACGTCGTAAAACACGTGCACCCGATTTACGTGCTAAATGAACATGTGACGTATCAGGCATAATATAATTGCCCTTGTCATCCTTTGCCTCTACATCAAAATCATCAAATTCCTTTGTTTTGCCAAATGGTGCACCACTGTCACGATAACGACCAAATGTAGCCTCTTGATCTTTCAATGATGTGCGATCCCATGTTTCAAGATGCATTTGAACTTTTCGTGCGATTAAATAAGAGCCGCCCTTTAGCCAGCCTTTATCCACCCACACAATCTTATTTAAGTCTTTTTCATCCGTAATGGCTGGATTCACCGTACCATCCTTGAAGGCAAAGAGATTTCGAGGTGTCCCTCCACCAGCTGGAAACGAGTTAAAGCCAGCCTGTGACCATTTAATCTCTACTTTACCAGAAGCAGCTCGTACTAAATTGCGCACTGCATGGAATGCCACCTGTGGATCATCTGCACAGGCTTGAATACACAGATCACCACCTGTATATTCCTTCTGTAGCTGATCTTTAGGGAAATGTGGTAAATTCTTTAGCTCCGCTGGTTTTACATGCTGCATTCCCAGTTTATCGAATAGCGAAGGACCTACACCGATAGTAATCGATAAATTGGCTGCATCTAAGCCCTCTGCCTCTCCTGTATCACCTGTTGGTACTCTCGTATTCGTCGAAACATCGACCATTAATTCACCATTCATTAAACGCACAACAAGAGGTGTCCATTGCTGGAACAACTCTTGTAGTTCCTTCTTCGATGTCACTAACACATCTAAAGAAGCAAAATAAATATTCGTTTGAACAGGTGTCACGATACCCGACTGGTGCTCGCCATAGAAATTGATCTTATTGCTAGCCGTCGTGCTATCTGCTGCTGTCTCAAAAACATCATAGCCCATCGCTTTCATGACACCACCCAAACCGGAGGCACCGATGGCAACACCTGCCACACCGATGCTTGTCAGCTTCAACATATCACGTCTAGAAATTTTTTTATTAATCAATTTTTCTTCATTGGACGTTGTCATTTTTTTCACTCCAAAATGATCCCCATTTGACTTAATGGTTCACCAAGCTGATTCACCGCTGCCGCAAGTGCTTTCGTATTGTCTTCCGTTAATTCCTCATAGGATACATAACCACCATCAGCCGTTGCATGCTGCGCTAATAAATCGTCCACCGCTTTAAATTTTTCATCAAGTGTTGACACTAGTGTTGAATCTTTCGCTTCTAATTTTGAACGTAAAATTTCAAAGATTTTTTCTGCGCCTTCAATATTCGCTTTAAAATCATACAGGTCTGTATGTGAGTAAATTTCTTCCTCACCAGTAATTTTAGATGTTGAAACTTCATTTAATAAATCTACCGCACCAGTAATCATTAAATCAGGTGTCACTTCCACCGTTTGCACTAGTGCATGTAATTCCTTCGCATCCGCAAGCAGTTGATCTGCTACAGCCTCATAACCTTTAGTTGTATTTTCTTCCCATAGTGCATACTCAAGCTTATGATAGCCTGACCATTCTTCCTCGCCTTTTCCTTCTTCTTGAATATCCGCTAAACGTCCATCGATGCGAGGGTCAAGATCACCAAAGCTTTCTGCGATTGGCTCTGAGCGCTCAAAATACATACGTGCTGGCGCATACGCTGCTTTAGCGCCTTCAATATCGCCCGCCTTGAATAAATTTACGAATTTTTCTGTGTCCAGTAAAAATTGATCCATTTGCTCTAAAGCAAATTGCTGATAGGCTGATAGTTCAGCAGATAAATCCACCTCTTGTGTCGCTTGCTCTGCCTGTTCTGTTGCCGGCTTGTCCTCTTTTTTAGCTTCTTCTGTATTGCCACAGCCAGCCATTAAAATGCCCCCTGCTACTAATACCGACAAAAATGATCTGTTTTTCATACTTAGTACCTACTTCCGAATTAGTTTTATATTTGTGATGATAATGATTATCATCATCTATTGCAACAACTATTTTTTGAAATAGAAAAAAACGTCATTTTTCAGTTGATCTGTATACACAACTAGAAAAATAACGTTTTTTCTACAATATAATGATTCTAATCTACAAGATTTTTGCTTGTTTCAAATTTTCATGTTTTCCATGTAAGAAATAATAAAGCACAATCGATACAAAAATGACAAAGACCATAGCAAAGAAGATCGCACTGTAGCCCATAGAAGGAACAAATAGCCCTAAGAAATAAGGCCCAATACCTAAACCTAAATCATAAAATATAAAATACGTGGATGTCGCAAGTCCTAAACGCTCATTCGGTGTCACTTTAATAGCAATCGCCTGCGCAACGGAGTTGAAGTTTCCATAGCCAACCCCGATACAGGCAGCAGCGATTAAAAAGGCGATCGTTGTTGTCGCTGAACTAAAGGCATACATGCCAATTGCAAAAAGCACTAAGCAAGGATAGATAATAATATTAGCCCCTCGCGTATCTAATAATTTCCCTGTAAATGGGCGGGTAGCCAAAATGACAATGGCATAAATAATAAAGAAATAGCTTCCTGCTGATACTAAATGTAGCTCTTTTGCATAAAACGTCATAAAGGACATGACACCTGAGTAGGCAAAGCCAATAACAAGTGCCACAAAGGCAATCGGCACCGCACGCATTTCAATAAAGTTTGTCACCTTAAAGCCTGCCTTCACAGCTGTATCCGTCGCTTTTTTCGGTGCATCTGGTACGGTCACTATGAAGTACATAAAAAAGCAAATAATAGCTAAAACCGAATCGACTGCAAAGATCATGCGATAATCCTCAAATAATTGTGTTAATAAAATGCCAATGAATGGACCAATAGCTGTCGCTAAAATCGCACTTAAGCTATAATAACCAATCCCTTCGCCACGTCGTTCCGGCGGTAGAATTTGTGCAATAATGGTTCCCGTTGCTGTACTAGCTATCCCAAGAGCAATCCCTTGTATTAAACGATTAACCATAAGCAGCGGTAAATTGCCTGCTACAAAATAAGACATCGTGGATAACATAAATAACAGCAAGCCACAAAACAATGTTTTTTTGCTACCCCAATCACCAATAATACGCCCTGTACCAAGCCGCCCTAACAATGTTCCAATAATAAAAATACTCGATACCAGCCCCGCTGTACTTGTAGAAGCATTAAAATGCTCCACAGCATAAGCCGCGATGGTCACCATTAATAAATAAAAGATTAACGTAATGGTAAAATTAATAAGTGAGACAATTAAAAAATCCTTTGTCCATAGTTTCTTTCTAGTTGCTTCCACGTTACTCTCTCCTACTAATTGATATTCATACAAATTCTTGCTAAAACCTGTGTCGCAATGTCAATATCTTGCTTCGGCACACCTGCCAATGCCTGCACAAAAAACGGATTTAGATGCGACTTTATTTCCAGCACAAGCTCTTCCCCATGCTTTGATAGATGTACCAGTTTTTCACGCTTATCCTTGCCCGTCATCGTTTCCACATAGCCTAGCTCCACCAATTTATGTACAAGCTTCGTGACACTTGGCTTCTCTATAGACATGAAGTTAGCGATATCTACAAAAGAATGTGGACCCTTATCCTTCAAGAAACGAAGCACTGCCCACTGCGAGCTATATAACTGATAAGGTTCAAGCTGCACATTCAGCTGATTAATAAATGGCCTATACATTAAGCGGTACTGATTAAAAAATTCCTGTTCAATTGTCACACTATCACTTCCTTTTAAATTAGTTAGCCTAGCTAACTATATACTTAAAAAATCCATTTGTCTAGTAGGAAATAAGCGAACCCTTGCTCAGCAAGACAGGTTATAGCGCTCTTTTTGTGAGTTCTATCCTGTCCAATTGAAGCAAGCGTATACGCTTCTTTGTTCTATGCAAAAACTTCACGCATATCCTCCTCTTTCTCCACTCTATCCATCACTTCGTGCGTTCTATCCGCTACTTTCTCTAATTTATCCAACACTTTTCTTTTCCTATCCACCATCCTCATGCGTATCCTCTACTTTCTCCGCTCTATCCATCACTCTGCGCGTTCTATCCGCTACTTTCTCTGTTCTATCCAACACTTTTCTTTTCCTATCCACCATCCTCATACGTATCCTCCTCTTTCTCCACTCTATCCACCACTCTGCGCGTTCTATCCGTTACTTTCTCTAATTTATCCAACACTTTTCTTTTCCTATCCACCAATTTCACGCGTATCCTCTACTTTCTCCACTCTATCCATCACTCTGCGCGTTCTATCCGCTACTTTCTCTGTTCTATCCAACACTTTTCTTTTCCTATCCACCAACCTCATGCGTATCCTCTACTTTCTCCGCTCTATCCATCACTTCGCGCGTTCTATCCACCAAGCAACACATTCAGACCGCTTGAATGGTTGCTGGGCTTTTAAATCCTTAATCTATAATCCAGTACTTCCTATGCTTTTTTTCACCCTCTGCTTTCAAAGGTAGTTGCTGCAACAATTTGTACGCTAGGTTTGGGGATTCAATGGCGAAGAATTCACGAAAGCTTCGATTGGTCAGCTGTGGTCCGACTAGTAATCGGTAGTCCTCCAATGTTCGATTTAATGCATTGTGATCCACCAATCCACAGCGAGGGCAAGTCCATTTTCTATAGTGATACTGTAATCGCTGTCCATTCCCACAATGAGGACATACTACGCCTTTCATCATTTCCTTAAAAGGCACAGTCATCTCTTTTTTTAACCTTGTGTGCATCGACAATAAACGTGTCGCAAAGGGTAAGAGGGTTTCTGCCTTTACGGGTTGATACATCTCTGTCCATCTTTGGATACAAGAACGCAGCCCCGTCACATGAAATATAGGCTGCCCCTCAAACCCCTTTGTTAAAATTCCATTTCTCGTTGCCAGTACAACTGCATGCACAATTGGTAAATGAAAACGTTCACGCTGTAATAATTTTTTCATCCAGGCCACATGCCGCTCCAGTTGAAGAAATGGATCAACCATCCCTTCGACCGTACCCTCTATGGTCGTGCGTGTTAGTTGAGCGTATGAAGCATCATATGAGAGAATGCCTGTTATATTTTTGATTTCTAGGATCAGTAAAAAATGGGGACAGAGAAAGATGGTGTCCATTTGATGTGTTGAACCGAAGTCATTCATTGTTTGAAAATCATGGAGAAAATAATGGGGGGTTGGTAAGTCCAGCTCAAGCCATTCTGCATCGACACGCTGTTCACCAGCGAGCCCTGCTTTGACACGTCCTAAACGCTCTCGTACATACGCGTATTCCTTGTGTGTCTGAGGCAATCTTTGTAGCATCGCCTCCAGTATTTTCTGCGAATCTGATGGTTGCCGTGCTAATAGAATCATGTATTCACCTCCTGCCCTGATTATATAAAAAAAGAACCACAACAAATGAGGTTCTCAAAAACTTGAAAGGTCGATGTTGTAAAATTAATTTTTCACAGTTTTTATTAGATCAAAAGTCTGTTCTTTCGAGCAGCAACTAACATTTGCTAATACTTTTCTAGTCATTCAATAAATACAAGAAGTGTGCCGACATAACCATTTCAGCAAGCTCGCTCCACTGAAAAGTGGCAATATGAACCAACAAGGCTACACCATCTGTTATAGAGACAGCAGCAGTCACTAGCGCATCCTGCAAATCGGAGCCTCTCTTTCTTTTTACATCTTTCCATGCTATGCTATTCACAGCTTAAAATGATAATCATTATCACTAGATTCAGTCTAGTTTCTGATAAGAATTTGTCAATTACTTTTTACTATTTTTTAAGGATGTGGCAATAAAAATGCAACATGTATATGATGTGACAATTATTGGTGGCGGCCCTGCTGGCTTATATAGTGCCTTCTACAGCGGTCTGCGTGGATTAAAAACAAAATTGATTGAGAGTCAATCACAGCTTGGCGGAAAAGTATTACTTTATCCTGAAAAGCTGATTTGGGATATTGGCGGACATCCTCCTGTTTTAGGCGAGCAATTTGTCAAACAATTAATCGAGCAAGCCAAAACATTCGATCCTACCATTTTGACAGATACAAAAGTAGATTTGATTGAACGCCAGAATGATGTTTTTATTATCCATACAGCAGCTGGTGAAAAGCATTATTCTAAAACGGTGCTGCTAGCTGTAGGTGGTGGTATTATTAACCCTCAAAAACTGACGCTTGAGGGCGCTGAAAAATATGAAATGTCAAATTTACATTATACCGTTCAATCCTATAAACGTTTTGTCGACAAAGATATTATGATTTCTGGTGGTGGTAATGCAGCCATCGATTGGGCTGTTGAGTTAAGCCCAATTGCTAAAAGCGTGACCCTAGTTTACCGTAAAGAGCATTTATCAGCGCATGAAGCAACGGTACAGGAAGCACTTGATGCGGGAGTAAATATAGAGTGCAATACGACGATTACAAAGCTGTCAGCGAATGCTGATAAAACGGCTATTCAATTAGTAACATGTGAAAATACGAAAACGCAGCAAAGTTATACCCGTCAAATCGATGAGGTGATCGTTAGTCATGGCTATAACCGTGAGGCATCTCTCGCATTTGATGAAGCCATTGCTATTCCCAAAAAGGATGATTATTATTTTGAAGGGAAAGCAACAGGTGAAACGGCACAGCCAGGTATTTTTGCGGCTGGTGATATTTTATCATTTGAAGGAAAAATCCACTTGCTACTAGGAACATTCCAAGATGCAGCCAATGCGGTCAACTCCATTAAAACGTATTTGGAGCCAACAGCCTATCGTCATGGCATGGTATCGTCTCATAATGAGCTATTTAAAGAAAAGAATCGCTCGATTATTGAAAAACAACTTGTCCAAGCCGATTAAGCACGAACATGAACCCTCTTAAGATATTTTCTTAAGAGGGTTTCTAGCTTTATCTAAATAAACTTAGTAACGATCCCATCTGCCTCAACATATTGACTCCATTTGTAATCGTCCCAGCATGCCCCATAATCGTATTTAAATGATCTGGCAAACTGCCTAATCTGGATCCTTGTTGTTGTTGATAGGGAGAATAGTAAGGTTGCACCATTCTACCTCGAAAAGGTGGGCCAAAATATTGTCTATTGCTTGGCGGATAGGGACCTCTTCTAGCATTCGGCTGAAAATATGGCATTTATACACCTCCTGTCTGAAAGCTTCTAACTAGTATATGTGGGAATTTTAGTAGTGAAATAGACTTTTGAAGAAGGCTGTAAAAATATTCTCTTGCCCACTCAAGATGTTTGAGGGAACAAGACTAGTTTCCCTGTCATACTATAAGAAAAAAGAAGGTGATACGCATTCAAGGCTCACATTATCTTACCTTTTTAGCTCAATTCGGCATTGGAGGAGCGCATCCAGGAGGAATTAATCTATCAAAGGCTCTCTTTTCAACAGAGAATATTACGCCAGGCGCCGATATTTTAGATGTAGGATGTGGTACAGGACAAACGGCTGCTTATTTGGCGACTGCCTATCAAGCTAGTGTCACAGGCATCGATATTCACCCCGTCATGATCAAAAAGGCGCAGAAACGAATGCAAAAAGCGCGTTTACCCGTCCGTCTATTGCAAGGCTCAATTGAAAAAACTTCGTTACCAAATGAATCATTTGACTTGATTCTAGCTGAATCAGTACTAGCCTTTGTAAATCAGCAACAGGCTTTGCAAGAAATTTATCGTTTATTAAAGAAAAGTGGACGCTTCATTGCTATTGAATTCACCAAACCTATAACTCTTCCCCCTGACCTAGCAGACGACATCCAACAATTTTACGGATTCAAGTCCCTCCTGATGAAAAAGGATTGGGTAAAGCTACTGCAACAGGCTGGTTTTCACGATATTCGCATACAAAAAAATCAATCCATCTCCTCCAAGCCTGAATTTGATGTTTCCGCAGCGATTGAATCCGAGTTTTATGAGGTCATGGATCAGCATCTTGCCATGAACGAAAAATATCAGCCATTTTTAGACTATCGCATCTATACTTGTACGAAATAAACGAACCAGCACCCAAAGCGTTGCTGGTTTTTTATGTGGTCCCAATCACTTTATGACACCTGTCATAAAATTCCTTTGACTGGTGTGAATAGGTTTTTTCTTCGTATTTTCTTATCCTGAAGGTAAGAAAATACAGAAAGAGTGATTGAACATATGCAAATGCAACAAAGACTTCCCTTTATCGATATGTTAAGAGGCTTCGCCGTTTTAGGAACGCTTGGCACCAATATTTGGATTTTTGCTTATTTAGGTGATTTATCGTATATCACAACAAGCAACTACTCTGGTTGGTGGTCCTTCCAGGATTTTTTACGAATGGTAGTCTTATTTTTCGTCAACGGTAAGCTACTAGGCTTGTTAACGATTATGTTTGGGGTAGGTTTACAATTAAAATATCAGCAAGCCTTACGCAGAGGCAATGCTTGGCCTGGGGTCTATCTTTGGACAATCGTCTTTTTAGGGCTAGAGGGACTGCTTCATTATACCCTTGTCATGGAATATGATATTTTAATGAGCTATGCTGCTACAGCCTTCATCGTTGCCTTTCTCATCCGATTAGGTAACAAAGCCATGACATGGGCTTTCTATCTTTTTGGCAGCTTTCATGTCCTACTGATCCTCCTTATTTTTATCAGTACATTACAAGGTGTTGGTGTTTCCTTCAATGGGATGGAGAGCGTTGCCACATTGTATGAAAACGGCTCATGGCTAGCACAAGTACAGCATCGTCTGACAAATTTTTTATTCTATCGATCAGAGGCTATTTTCATTATCCCTATGAATATCTTTTTATTTTTACTTGGTGTGAAGCTTATGCGCAACGATGTATTTTCACAAACAGACAGAGGACGGCAAATACGCCAAAAGCTGTTTACGATTGGTATATACATTGGCATTCCCCTCAATTTACTTATCTTTATACCAGGAGGGCTTTTTGATTTTCCTGTTCGCTATTTATGTGCCCCTATTCTTTCGATTGGCTATATTGGAATTTTAGGGAAACTGGTAGAATATAAGAGGTTCAATTGGCTTTGGCAACGTTTTGCACAAGTCGGTAAAATGTCTTTAAGCTGTTATGTCCTTCAAAACATACTTGCATCATTTATTTTTTATGGTTGGGGCCTTGGCTTAGGAGGGCATGTCAATAGCGTGATCGCCATTTGCATTTGGCTAACTTTGTCATTCCTACAACTGGTCATGGCGTCTATTTGGTTACAGCATTTTCAATTGGGTCCGATGGAATGGATTCGTCAAAAATCCATTCGAGCAATGACGCAACAATTTGCAACAAAGGAAGGTGTAGGCAATAAAAATATATCCTAGAGAACAAATAAAGCATTATTTAATCATCGATGTAGCTTCTGTGATTTTTCTCATCGCAATAGTACTATGGTCTGGATCACTTCCTTTAGCTATGAAAATAACATTGCTCCTTTTATACTTAGGAGCTTTCTATAATGCTTTATGGCATAAAAATGGGAGACTCCTTGTCGCATCATTAGTAGGCTTCATCGTTATCACTATACTAAGTATTTATATAGAGCCCTTTATGCTTATTTTTGGCTTTACCTTTGCCGATTTACTTGGACGGGCGAAATCAAAATGGCATATCGGCTGTGGAATATTAGCCATCGCGATCATGTTTTTGACGGTCATGTATCTGGCGACAGACTCCTTTTTACAGAAGGAATCACAGGTGTTAGTACCTATCATGATGTTTCAGCTAGTATTGCCAATTCTTATTTACTTTGTGGAAAAGTCGAAAAATCTGCAAGCTGAATTGGCAGACGTCAATATGCAGCTTGTTCAGCAGGAGGAGCGACAGCGTATTGCAAGAGACCTTCACGATACAATTGGTCATACACTCACAATGATTAAAATTAGAACGGAACTAACGACAAAACTAATTGACCGAGATCCTTCAAAGGTGAAGCAAGAATTGGATGATATATTAGCCACTACACGTACAGCCTTAAAACAAGTGCGTGAGCTAGTATCTGATATGAATTTCATTTCGTTACAGACGGAGCTAGTGCATTGCAAACAGCTTTTACAAAGTGCAAATATCACAACAAGCCTTCACAATCAATGCCCTCAAATTGTTCTTTCTAGTGTGGAGGAAACGATGCTCGCATTATGTGTAAGAGAGGCTACGACCAATATACTCAAGCACAGTCAGGCAAAAAAATGCCACATCATCATTCAATATCACACGGGACAATACACGCTAATCATGAAAGATGATGGCATAGGCTTACAGCAAAAAGGATTTGGCAATGGCATCCACTCGATGAAGGAAAGAATGCATATCCTGCAAGGTTATGCCACGATTAACAGCCATACACCTACAGGCACGAGCGTAACTCTTACGCTACCAATTCAAGACGGAAAGGAGCCCACATCATGATACGTGTATTACTAGCGGAGGACCAACAAATGCTACGCGGTGCCTTAACATCGCTCTTATCGTTTGAACCAGATATTGAAGTCATAGCCGAGGTGGCAGATGGGCTAAAAGCATGGGACTACATCCAACAGGAGCTACCAGATGTTTGCCTCGTAGATATTGAAATGCCCCATCTGTCTGGGCTAGAGCTAGCTGAAAAAATTAAACAGGCTAACCTACCGTGTAAAGTGATGATTGTCACAACTTTTGCTCGGCCTGGCTATTTACAAAAGGCTATGGATTGCGAGGTACACGGCTATCTATTGAAAGATGAACCGATCGATTATTTAATCGCTACCATTCGAAAAATCATGCAGGGAGAAAAGGTGGTTAGTAAGGATCTAGCCGCTACCTTGTTTATGAAGGAGCAAAACCCTTTAAACGAACGAGAAATTGCAGTACTACAGCTTGTCAAAGAGGGTTTGACCACAAATGAAATCAGCAAGCAATTGTTTTTAACAAAGGGTACCATTCGCAATTATTTATCTACCTCTATTCAAAAGCTGCAAGTGGAATCAAGACAGCAGGCTGCTCAGATAGCAAGTGACAAAGGCTGGCTATAACAAAAAATCTCGCCACAGCCGTGACGAGATTTTCACCATTTTAAAATAAGATACTTCGCTTGATTATTAATAGTTTACCCACTTCACGCAATTGTTGGTTTGAAGTGGGGCTATTTTTAGCCACACAATCAATGGATAATTATAAATGATGTCAGACCTTCTTTAATTAGTATACACTCCTAAAAAACCATCATCATTTCCGTTGTTAATCAATTTTATTTCCTCAAGTGGATGCTTGTTTTTACTTTCTATAAGGAATAGCGTTTTTTTATTTGTAACACTTCCTTCTGTAGTTGTATAGAAAAGTGTTAGAATTTTATTTTCCTTATCTAATTTAAACGAATAATCAGCATAATTCCTAGTATTGGTATTTATCAAGATATAGGTTTTATGCTTATTCTCGTCATAAGCATAAACGCCATCTTTTAAGTCTCCTCTAAATACGTTAAGTACCTTTTGATTATCTTCGTCATTAGTGTCCAGTTCTAGTACTCTTACATTTTCTAATTGCGCGGTTTCCGAAATTACAAATTCCTCTTCATAATCAACTCTTACACCGTTGCTACAAGCCGTTTGCGTAAACAATAGTCCAAGTAAAGCACAAAAAATCCGCCTGTTATTCGCCACTCTTATGCCACCTTTTTTAAAATCATCGTTATCGCTGTATCCTAATAAATATAGCCGTGTTGGTGTAAAAAAAGACGTACTGAAACTGCAACTCCAATTGGTAATACGTATACTGAATTAATGTTTCCAAGCCCACTACAAAATTTGTAATGGGCTTTCATAAAAATCCCTACAGTTTGCATTACTTCGCTCCCGCTGCAATCAGGATTTGTTCAATCTCGTTAAATCCTCGCTGTCTCGCATGTTGTAATGGTGTCACATTATTTTGATCCGGAATATTCACATCAGCACCATGCTCAATCAATAACTGAATTACCGTTTGCTGTGTTGGATTGCCGTTATTTAACACAATCGCCTCCATCAGCGCTGTCCATCCTAAATGATTCACATGATTGACGTCGATGTCGCTGTTACGCAACAACTCCTCGATGACCTCCACATAACCATGCTCTGCTGCTGGGATTAATGCGGTTCCTCCATATCGGTTCAAAATAGTAGGATCAGCACCAGCTTGAATCGTCATCTTTAATATATCCAGATAGCCTTCTGCTCCAGCATAAAGAAAGGGCGTATTTTGCCTATTGTCCTGTATATTGACATCGGCCCCAGCATTTATTAATAATTGTGCTGCCTCGACATTCTGATTATAGGTTGCAATCATCAAAGCTGTTCTGCTATTTGAATCTTGGACATTGATATCAACTTTTTGATCCAAAGCACGTTGTAACGCTTCCATATCTCCCATTTCGGCTGCTTTAAACAGTTCACTCTTCCAATTTGATTTCACCACTTCACTCTCCCCTTTATCAAGCTGTATTGCCTCTGATTCGTTGGAGGCACATCCTTGAAGCAAAAATGATAATGCGATCATAACCGTTTGTATTTTTTTCACCCCTTGCACCACACTCTCTTATTTATTGCTGTCTTCCTTATTTTAGTGTAAGTGGTAATGCTAAATATTCCATTAACCATTTCTTAAAAAAGTCTAAAAATTGGCCAAAAAAATACCTCGCCACATGGACGAGATATTTTGCTCTTAAACATTGAAACGATAGCCTGCTCCCCATACCGTTTCCAAAAACTTTGGCTGTGCGGGATCACGTTCAATTTTTTCACGTAGCTTGCGAATATGAACGGTAACGGTCGAAACATCTGCAGCTGATTCATAGCCCCAGTTTCGCTCATATAACTGCTCTTTACTTAATACTTGATTTGGGTGTTTAACAAAAAAAACGAGTAAATCAAATTCCTTTGTTGTAAAGGCAATTTCATCTCCATTGACAAAAACCTTTCTAGCAGATGTATCGATCGTAATGCCATGAATGGACATCGTATGGTTTGCTTGCTGATTCGTAGCGAGGCGCTCATACCTGGCTAAATGTGCCTTGACTCTTGCTACTAGCTCACTTGGACTAAAGGGCTTCGTAATATAATCATCTGCCCCTAGACCAAGGCCACGAATTTTATCAATATCCTCTTTTTTGGCTGAAACAAATAAAATGGGCATATTGTGCACTGCTCGAACTTGTTTACAAATATCAAAGCCATTCATCCCAGGCAGCATAATATCCAAAATGATTAAAGCATAATCACCTTTTAGTGCCTGCTTCAGGCCATCGTCTCCGTTATGCTGGATATCTACTGAAAAATCATTAATCTCTAAATAATCTCGTTGGAGCTCTGCTATGCTCACTTCATCTTCAATTAACAGAATTTTTTTCATGATGACTCCCCTTCTCCTCAGCCTTTTTCAATGAAATGAATATGCTCGTTCCCTTCGTTAATTCACTCTTCGCCCAAATGTCGCCGCCCATTTCAAGGACGATTTGTTTCGCAATCGCTAACCCTAAGCCACTACCTCCTGTTTGCGAATTACGGGAAGGCTCTGCACGGTAAAAACGATCAAAAATATGAGGTAACGCAGCAGGATCAATGCCCGTACCATTATCTGTTACCTGAATAATCGCATCCTCAGTTCGCTCGTGCAACGAAATAATAATTTGCTTATAGGATTTATCCATATATTTCTCACTATTGCTTAGTAAATTTGACAGGACACGTCTTAATTTATCACGATCAGCCATGGCCAAAAGAGGAGAACCTGCTGATATATATTGTAAATGAATGTCTCGTGCAATAAAATCAAAGCTCGCATCCTCTACATAATCATGCATATATTGCTGGAGATTGACGCTTTCCATTTGGAATGGAACCTTTTTTAAATCCAATTTAGAAAATAAGAACAGCTCATCAATTAATACATCCATATCCTTTGCTTTTGTATAGATGGTTGTTAAATATTTATCCATCTTCTCCTCTGTATTCGCCACGCCATCTTTAATGCCCTCTACATAGCCGATAATGGAAGTCATAGGCGTTTTTAAATCATGGGAAATATTCGATAATAGCTCTTTCCGATTTTCCTCATATTGAAGCTGAAGCTGGATTGATTCTTTTAGCTTAACTCTCATTTCCTCAAACGATCGATTCAACTGACCAATTTCATCATTGGAATGAGACGTAATTTCAAAATCTAAGTCGCCCGATTTAATGCGTTCAGCCCCATCCTTTAAAGCTGAGATTGGATTAATAATACTTCTTGAAACTAAATAATTTAATAAGCCAATAATCATCATAAATAGTACAAATAAGATTCCTAAAAGAATGGGCAACAGTTCACGCGTTACTTCCGCATGAGAACTAACCTCTCTTAAAACGAAAATACTTCCCTCGGTTTTATCTGGAAAATAAAAATCAAATTTTACATACGTATAAAAGGCTTGATTAATCATGATGGTATCACGTGAATTAATATTGGTCGCTTCAAAGCCAGGTAAGCTTTGAAGTAATAATTGTTCATGCTCTTTCTGCGTTGAATAAACAATTTGATGATCTTTTCGTACCACAATCTCAATCGAAGGTGCATTGATTTTTTCTAGCTGTTCGAGATCTAAAAGCTGCTGGGGATTATTTTTAGCTAGTAATTTTAAATCTAGAAAAGCGTTTTCTTCTACCGTCGTCAAAGGCTTTTGTACATAGGATTTTTTATAAAAATGCTCTATTGCTTTGATATCACCCGTAATCGCAAAGGAAAAAAGAAAAACGGCTGCAAGTAAAAGCGTGATAGCAATGATAATAACACCCACATAAGATAGCAAAAACCTCGTTTTAATTGACATCTACACTCCCCCAATAAGCTGAAACTACTAGCAATGTACCATACAAATCTTAAAACTTTATAAAATTGGGCTGAAAAATCTATAAACATTTTTGCAGCTTCAGTATAGTATTGCGTTCATATAAACGAAATAAACAAAAAAGATACGGCACAATCCTGTTGTACCGTATCCATTCGCATTATTTAGTTTCTTCTGCTCTTAACTTCTTCTTTGTTTGCCAGCCTATAATGATGAGCTCCATCAATACGACAGCGATCAAGGAGGCGCCAAATAACGGCATTATAATGCCTAAAATAACAAGGAAAATGATAAACGGCATGGACATTTTATGAGAAATTTGCGGTGGTGCAGAAAGCTCCCCTTTTTTTCTACGTAAAATCCATGTGCGAATGCCCCACATAATGACGGCTAAAAAGGCTAGACAAACCACTAAGTTTAGAATCTTATTAGGCCAGCCAAATAAGTGACCTTCATGTAAAGGAATGCCCCATGTAAAGAATTTAGCCAACATGCCATAATCAGCATAATTTACTTGATCGATAAACTTCCCACTATATTGATCGAAATACATCGTTGCTTCTGCTGAAGGCTTCACATCCAGACCTGTTACACCTGAATTACTCGCCTTCGCCACTGTATATACGCCCTCCTCATTTGACGGGTAAATAATCGAATAAGGTTTTGTGATATTCATGACATTGATTTCTTTTTCAAGATCAGCAATCGAAATTTGGCTGTCATTTGTATAACGGACAGCTCCGCCTCCATGATGCTGCGCATGTTCACCTTCTGATATAGGCGCCTCTAATTGTCGAGTGGCCCAAGGAATTTCAGAGACATCCGATGTTGGTGGCTTTTGCTGTAATAATGGGTAACCAAAAGTTGGACTTTCTGAAGCTATATTCACAAGAATCGACCCTTGAAAAGCAGACCATAATAGCCCTGTAGAAATAAACAGCACCATTGGAATTGTAATGATTGTCCCAACGAGTGCATGCAATCTCTTACTTTTTTGTCGTTTATTCTCTGCCTTTGGCTTCTTCAAAAGATTTCCTTTAAATGTCATATAAAGTCCTGACAATAATAAAAAGATTGTCCAGCATGCCGCTAGTTCCACTAAATAATTGACAAAAGTACCGCCAATAAATAGGGAGCTGTGTGTATTTCTCATAATATTAGAAAATGTATAATTCGCATCCTGACTACCAACCATTTGATTGTGATCATCTAAAAATACGTACTTCTGTTCTTTGCCATTTGATAAAGTTAAACGCGTATTATAAGGCTCTTCCAGCATAATAACTTTCGTAGTGGAGTAGCCTGCAAATGCCGCTTCCGCTTTTTCCACGGCTTCATCAATCGTTAAAACCTCTTCTTTATGGCTTTCGCCAAAGAAGTAATCATCATATAATCGATTTTCTACATCTGTGAAAAATAAATAGCCAATCCCGCTTAATGTGAGAGATAGCAGTAATGGTGTAATAAAAAGTGCTGCGAAAAAATGCAATCGCCAAAACCTTGAATAAAGCAGATTTTTCATATTTGATCTCCATTCTATTTATAAATAGCAAATTTATTATATAAAGTAAAAGTGAAATATGAATGAAGTCCTAAAGACAGTTTTATGACAAATAAATGTAATCCAATTGGTATTATGCTATTTAATAGACCAAAAATAATGGTAGCCAAACCTGTTTTAACGCAAGTTTGGCTACGATTTTCAGTAAGATTTATAGATTCATATTGACAAGAATTTTACATTGACTACGGTCTTTCGTTAATGCTTCAAAACCTTTTTCCACAATATCCTCTAAAGCGATTTGGCTTGTAATAACAGCTTGACCATCAATGACCCCACGAGCGAGTAGACGAATTACTTCGGGGAAAATATTAACATAAGCAAATGAGCCACTAATTTTCACTTCTGGAGAAACGACCGCATTTGGATTAAATTCTACTGGTCTTTCCCAGACGCTAACGATTTTAAATTCGCCGCCTGGATGTACCGCACTGACACCACTTGTAAACGTTGCCTGCACACCTGCTGCATCATACGCAACATCCACCCCACCATTTGTTTTTTCACGAATAAACGCGACAGCATCTGTGTCAATTGGATTGATGACATAGGTTGCGCCTAATTCAAGTGCTTTTTGGCGTCGTTCATCAGAAACCTCCACGACAAAAATTTCACTTGCCCCCGCTGCCTTCACAGCCTGTAAGACTAATAAACCAATAGGACCTGCGCCAAAAATAGCTGCTGTATCGCCCAGCTTTAATTGACTTTGACGCACTGCATGAACGGCTACTGCTGTAGGTTCAACAAGTGCGCCTAGCTCTAGGCTCATGTCATCCGGAAGGTGGTGAATATTTTCTTCCTGCACAATAGCATATTCAGCAAATCCACCTGAAATCGTATAACCGTAGGATTGTCCACGTTTACATAAGTTAGTATACCCACGTCGACAATTATTACATTTTCCACAAGGAATCGGTGGCTCCACTGCTACACGATCCCCTATTTTTATTTGAGTAACACCTGCTGCGACCTCTACAACAACACCTGCAAATTCATGACCTAATACAGGTTGTGTACGAAATGCATAGGCACCCCCTACATATTCATGTAAATCACTACCACAAATTCCTGCAAATGCGACTTTTACTTTTACCATGCCTGGTTCTAGTGCTGGCAATTGTGCTTCCTCTACTCGAATATCTTGAATACCGTAAAATTTTGCTGCTTTCATTAGAATTACCTTCTTTTTATGATTTAGTTTGAAGACCGTATAACACAAAGTTGACTGCATGTTCTGCAATTTGTTCAGGTGTTGATTGTAAGGAAGAACGATTTAAAAATGGATTGTTCAAGGAGTACATTAACGTCCCCATAATAAAGTTCAGCGCAACATCAAGCGACTCAAAGCGAATGGTCTGCTGCTCCTGACAAGCTAATAAAATCGTCCGAAGTTGCTCCCAGGAAGGTAAAAAAACATCTTTAAGCATCTCTAACCTAGGACTATTCATAACAATCTCTTGCTGTAAAATATCAATTAATTCATGCTCATGAATGCGATAAAGCACAAAGTTTCGGCAAAAGCTACGAAGTGCACCAAGTGAATCATGGATATCATAATGGGCATTCATAAAGGTGTGGCGTAGCGGTTCAAACAATGCATTAAATACATTTTCTTTGCCACCAAAATGATAGGAAACAAGCGCAAGTGACACATTTGCCTCATCACAAATTTGTCTCACCGTCGTCCCATCATAGCCTCTGGACGAAAACAACGACTTCGCGGCCTGTAAAATTTGATCCTTTACCTCTTTATTTTTTTCTTTTGATACGTTCTCTTTCTGATCGACTGTACTCACCTCTTTTTTGAACAAACGTTCAAAACAATTGTTCAACGAAATTTTACGCCTCCTCGTACTAATTGTCAAAGCATGCGCTTATTAAAAATGGCTACTTCGAAAAACGAAGTAGCCAAAACCATTCTATCCAAGTAATTCTTTTAAAACATTGGTATACGCTGCTAAAATGGATTGCTCATGTGCAGCATCATGCCCAACATATTGTTCAACAAGCTCCTTTAGAGGCTTTGCAGCATAAGGCTCTTGCATAATTTCAATTTTTAATAGGCTCTCATAATACTCAACAACTTGTGGATTCATGTGGACCGCTCCTTTAATGTTTTACATAAAAAAGACATCTTTCTCTTATTAGAAAGATGTCTACTATGACAAATACATGACATAATACGGTGATTGCCAGCTGGAAATAAGCTTTCTATTCAACATAGAAGCTACCTTTTTAGCAGTCATCGTACTATGAGCATGCAGGAGAATTTCTCTAGTCACACTCAACACCCCCTATCCGCGTAGGTTTTTTGGCTGTACTAGATAAAGGCAGGTCTCCTGGCTTATGTTCATCACACCTTTCACCTTCCCATTACGACACGTAACAGTGGCCTTTTGAAAAGTGCTCCCATTTACAGTTGCGGGACAGCGTCGGAATTACACCGATCTTCCCTTTTAAACAAATCCTAAAATCTGATTTGTACCTCTATCCTATTATTCCGTTTTTATTATTATACCATAAAGATTTGTGTGCACAGACCCGATCTTCATAAAATACTGTGATAGATGTAATGACTTGATCGGCACTTCCATTTACACTTAACTTTCTTCTATTTTATTACTATGTTACCATATAAAGAAACATAGATTTCAGGAGGAATACATATGAAACGCAATAAAACCGCAATACTACTATTGAAAAGTTTACTCTTTATCTTACTTTTATCTGGCTGTAGTAAAGAAAATGAGACAGGCTTCGATGATCAATTTATCGCTGATTTAAAAGACTATATTCAAGTAGAAGCGAAATATAAAAACATAGAAGAAAATAATATAAATAACTTGAATAATTTATATGAATCACAAACATATTCAATGGCCCATTCCAGCGATGGAATAAAAAAAGCACTCTCACAACAGCAAGCATATTATGAAGATGCAATAGACTATTCACATAATAAAATAGATTTCAAACCTAAAACAAGCTCCCCAGAAGAAAAAGAACTCTATAATGCGATAATTGATTTTAAAGAAAAAAAAAGCTCTCATGATTTTCCAACTATTAGATTAGTCGATGCAACATACCAAATTGATAGAGTAAATGCTAAAGAAGAGTATGAGCAATCTTTACAGGAACTAAATAAATCATGGAATACTATCATATCCCTTTCAGAAAAGTATAATTTGAATCTTTTTGGAGCTGAAGAATAAGCGAATATGTAGGTGTTGTATGAGTGACTATCCTTTGCTTTTTGGGGGCTCTATCCCCCTTTTTTGAGTTCTATCCATACTTTGAGGGTTATCCTTCTCTTCAGGGGTTCTATCCTCCTCTTTTGATGGGTTATCCCTCTCTTTGCAGGTTTTATCCACTTCTTTTGATAGGTTATCCTTCTCTTCGAAGGTGCTATCCACCTCTTTTGAGATTTTATCCTTCACTTAGAAGGTGCTATCCTCCTGTTTGAGGGTTATCCCTCTCTTTCCAGGTTTTATCTACTACTTTTGATAGGTTATCCTGCACTTAGAAGATTCTATCCACCAGTTTGAAGGTTATCCTTCTCTTTGCAGGTTTTATCCACCTCTTTTGATAGGTTATCCTGCACTTAGAAGATTCTATCCTCCTGTTTGAAGGTTATCCTTCTCTTTGCAGGTTTTATCCACTTCTTTTGATGGATTATCCTGCACTTAGAAGGTTCTATCCTCCTCTTTTGATGGGCTATCCTCCTCTTTTGATGGGCTATCCCTCTCTTTGCAGGTTTTATCCACCTCTTTTGATGGGTTATCCTGCACTTAGAAGGTTCTATCCACCTCTTTTGAGATTTTATCCATCACTTTTAATGGGCTTTCCTTCTGTTTGAAGGTTATCCTTCTCTTCGAAGATTCTATCCTCCTCTTTTGAAAAGCTATCCATCACTTTCCCATTGCTATCCGCTAACATTTTAAATATTCAAAAATTAAACTATACTTAAAGAAAAAGGGGGCATTATGAGATGATTATCGGTTTACATCATGTGCAAATTACCATTCCACAAGGATTAGAGGAGCAGGGGAAAGCTTTTTATTGTCAGGTTTTAGGTTTGCAGGAATTGGAGAAGCCTGGGTCGCTGAAGGGACGAGGCGGATTCTGGTTACAGCTTGGTCAGCAGGAGGTTCATGTGGGCACGGAAGATGGCTTTGATCGCTTGACAACAAAGGCGCATATTGCGTATCAAGTAGAAGATATTGAGTACTGGAAGAGGAAACTAGCAGAACATCAAATAGACATACTGGATTCTGTGCCAATCCCTCATTATGAGCGATTTGAATTTCGAGATCCGTTTGGTAATCGCGTCGAAATGATTCAAAAATTAAGATAAACTGCCCTGCTATTAGGGCAGTTTTTTCATGGAACTGTTCCATATTACATCTTGCTGAAACATTTGTAATAAAACTGTAAATTCCCTTGATAAAGCCTTTTATAGCAAGTGTTGAAGCCCTCCCTCTAGTTACCCTGGTAACATTTACCTCCCGGAAGCCCTCTATTTTCATGCTACGATTATTTCCATGGCAAAGCTATACAGGAGAAATTCTACTAGATGCTTCAGGAGGTTATAACAACATGAATAAACGATTTTTATCTACAACACTTGCCTTAACAATTGGCTTCAGTTCATTCGGAATGGTGCACACAGCCATCCAGCCGATACAGGTCGAGGCTGCTACAACAAATGCTCAAAACAACGCACAGGCTGTTGCAGCGAAAGCAGATCAACTCATTCAGACAGGGAAAAGCTTGATGGGTCAAGCGACATATAGCAATTCGGTTTACAAGTCTACATATCCATATAAATTTTCTTGTGCTTCATTTTTAATGTACATCTTTGAGAAAAATGGTGTAGACCTTGGGACATATAATGAAAATTATATGATTCAGCAAGGGACATATGTAGCAAGGAACCAATTACAAAAAGGCGATTTAGTGTTCTTTAAAAGTAAAAAAACAGGGACTGACCCCGATCATGTCGGCATGTATATCGGTGACAATAAAATCATCCACATGGCTGATTCCAAACAAAATATTGTCATTTCTGATTTAAACAGTAAGCCGTATTATACAGAAAACTATGTATCTGCACGTAGAGTATTGCCTACCCTACTATCAGCCAATCCTGCAACAAAAGGCGATAAAATTGTAGAGAATGCCCTGACGTATAAAAACAAAGTAACGATTGGCACTTCAACAAGCGAGTCAAGCCTACGCTTCACAGCTCCAGCATTTGTTGATTTCATCTATCGTAAAAGTGGCGTGACACTCGGCGCTACTACGTTAAGCAATTTAATGAACCAAGGATCAACAGTGGCTCGTGCTAATTTGAGAAAGGGCGATTTAGTCTTCTTTAATAGTGTTAAAGGCTCTAAGACACCTTCGCTTGTAGGGATTTATGCGGGCGATCATCGAATCATCATTCCTAATTCAGACGGTGTGATGACAAGAGTGTTATTTGTAGATTATTATACTGAACATTATATTACAGCGAAGCGCGTTTTCTCTGATTCCAACTCATCTCCCAGTGTAAGTGCACCTTCAGCTAGTACTTCAGCCAATCAAATTATTGCAACAGCTACCGGGTTAACAAGCAAAGCAAAATTCGGCTATACGTACAACGAAAGTGCACTGACTTTTACAAGTGCTGGTTTTACGTACTATGTCTTTAAAAAGCATGGTATTGATTTAAAGGATAAGCTAGCAAGTAAGCAAGCTCTAGTAGGGACACGTATCCAAAAATCACAGCTTCAAAAAGGTGATTTACTGTTCTTCTCAACGAATAATGGTGGACAAGATATCACGCAAACTGGTATTTATTTAGGAAATAATCAATATATTAGTATGACTACTAATGGTATTGTGAAACAAAACATTTCTTCCACTTGGGCACAAAAGAATTTTGTAACAGCTCGACGTGTTTTAAAATAAGAATGGTTGGGTGTCTCAATGAGGTTGAGACACCCTTTTTTGCTAGGATGAGTTTTTAAGCGTATTGGCAAATTCAATCATTGATCTACTCGACATCGGTCCTTTTATTAGGACAATTGTGTCTGCATCGAGCTTTGGTTTCAATAATTCTAAAACGCCTGTTACCTCTTTAAACGTATGAACCTCTGCGCTGGTTCCATCTTTTTGAGCTTGATCGGCAATCTTTTCCGCCCTTTTGCCGATAGTAATTAATGTATCAATCTTTCTTTCTGCTACCATGGAGCCAATTTCGCGATGGTATTTTTCTTCAAAATTACCTAATCGTTTAATATCCCCTAGAACGAGAATGACTTTCTTCTCTTTTCCTACCGTATCTAGCACTTTTAGAGCTGCCTCTACAGATGTCGGGTTATTTGTCCACGTATCATCAATAATCGTACTGTCACCAAGCCCTGTCGTAAATTCTAAATGTCTTGCCATCTGTTTAAACGTTCGTAACCCAGCTATAGCCTGACGAATTGTCAGCCCCATTTCACGACAAGCTGCAATCGCGGCTAATGCATTATAGACTTGATGCTCTCCGTAGCCAGGGACAAATACATTGTACGTGATAGCATCTACTTCTAAAGTAAACTTCATGCCCGTATTGGCAAACTCTACATTCGTCGCTTTAAAGTCTGCCGTCTCATGTAAACCAAACTTAATAATTTTCCCCTTAAACTTTTTCAGCGAAATTTTTTTGATGTTGGTATCATCGGCATTAATAATTAACGTACCATCTTCCTTAATGCCTTCCACAATTTCTGCCTTGGCCTTTATATAGCCTTCTAGGTTGAGACAGCCATCTAAATGATGCACACCAATATTTGTAATAATACCAATAGTCGGTTGATAGATCATACACTGATGTTTAATATTCCCTGTGTTGCCTAAACCTAATTCAAAGATAGCGGCTTGTGTTTTTTCTTCAATACCCGTTAAATAAGGCAATGATTGCCTTGGCTCGTTTTTACTGCTAACGGATGCCTGCACTTGCCAATGCTTACTAGCGATATGTTTTAGCATCTCTTTTGTCGTTGTTTTACCACAAGTTCCTGTTAAAGCCACAACAGGAATTTGAAAAAGACCACGATAATACTCGATAAATGTCCAGTAGGCCTGTGCAACACTTTTCACTTGTAAAACGGTTGTATTAGCTAAAGCGCTTTTCAATTCTGTAGACGGTTTATCGGAGATGATTAAAGACGGTCCCTTCCGATCAACCTCTTGCCAGTTGATTTTATCGTTTCGACTAACAAACATGAGGGAATGACTTTTTGTTAGGTCATGCCGATTATAGTAAATGGCCTGCTGCACAGACCATTGTTCTGATCCATGAATGAGCTTTCCTTGTAGAACGGTTCTAAGTTTTTGCACACTAATGGGTTGCAAGTGTACTGCGCCTCCTCTCTTTATCAATCTTGTATATGACTTACTCCTTCTCTTGATTCAGCGTGTTATATTCTGATCAATTACTATACCTTATTAGAATGTTCTTCTATGTGGCACAGTCAATATCCTATATAGAAAGAAGCTGACTAATCAGCAGGTGGGGTAGGTTTCAGCTTTAGCTCCGCTGCTAGTTTAGAAATCTGTTTGCTATACATATCTCCCTTTATGAGCACAATCGTATTGTCATCGACAATCTTCTGCAATAACGGATAGACGAGTGTACTATTTTTAAATGTATAGACAGACTCGCTAAATCCTAACTTGACTGCATGATCAGCCATAATCCTTGCATGCTCCCCTATGGTAATCAAGACATCCACGCCAATGCGTTTTATTAATTCCCCCGCTTGCTCGTGAATAATATAACCCCATGAACCTAAGTCGGTAATCGTACCAATGACAGCAATCTTTTTCTTGCCATCTCCTAGCTCATTCAACACTTTTAAGGCTGCCTCCAAGGAAGTGGTTGTAATACTCCAGGTATCATCCAATAGCATGGAATGATTGATGCCCTCAAAAAGTTGTAATTGTTTTTTCAATTGACGGAATGATTGGAGTAGTTTGGCTGCGACTGGAATGGGCATTCCCATGTCATAGACGGCTGCGATGGCAGCAAGCGCATTATAGACCTGGTGTTCTCCAAATCCTGGCACAAGAATGTCATAGTTTTTTTTATTGTGCTGAAGAACGAATTTCATCCCTTTTTGATAGTAGTGGATATGACTTGCTCGAAAATCACAGGACTCATGCTTCCCTACTTTAAGCAAACGACCACGGAATCTAGAAATATCTAGCTTCTGCGTATTGCTATCTTCCGCATTAATAATTAATGTACCTTTGGGGTGAATGATATCTAGCATTTCTCCCTTTGCTTGTATATAGCCTTCTAATGTTTTGCAATAGTTTAAGTGGTGAGCTCCGATATTAGTAATAATCCCTATGGTCGGTTTAAAATATTTTCCCGCATTCGTGACATCTCCTGGCGAGCCAACTGCTGTTTCAAAGACGGCTGCCTCTGTTTCTTCCTCAATGCCCAATAAATATTGCAATGAAGCGGTTCTAGAATTACTGCTTAATGTCGTTGCTGTCACTTTCCGATCAGCAGAAAGAAGATGTTTAATCATCTCTTTTGTCGTTGTTTTACCTGAAGTACCTGTAATCGCTACAATCGGAATATGAAACTGATTGCGATAAAAATGAACAAATTTCCAATAGGCCTCTTCTGCATTCGCTACCTGTATCATAATGACTTGGTTTGGAATGTCATTTGGCCGATAAGCTCTATCGGTCACTAGCACTAGAGGAGAAAGCGGCTCAAGACTTTTCCAATTCACAATACGTTTACTTGTAAATAGTGCCGTATTGGACTTTTTCACTTGTTTTAATCGATAAGCCCCATGCTGAATCAGTACATCCTCTGACCCTTGCACTAGATAGCCTGCCGTAATCATTGCTAAATTTTTCACCGAAAGAGGCTTCATATCTTTTCTCCCTCCTTTCTTTTCTAGTATATGTAACCTCTTAAAAGTTGCTTGGATGTAGACAAGATACATAACTAGAAGAAAACTATTTCACTGCATATATATAAAGGTGATTAAGTATCTAAGTACCAATAGAAGGAGTGATATACCTGAAAGCCATTGTATTTATCGGTACAAACAAATCCGGGTCTAGTCGTGAAGCAACGAGAGCAGCAGAAAAACTAGGCTACTTCACAGTACTTTTCACAAATAATGAAAAACAACTTCAGCAGCGACGTGCCTACCCCGACATCCACAAAATGATACTCATTGATACTTTGAATATAGAGAGAATGAAAGAGGAAATTGATAAACTAGGGAAAACCGGATTAGAGATTAAAAGTATCGTTAGTTTTGTTGATCCATTTGTCCATGTTGCTTCTATGCTATGTGATGAATTTTGTCATAACTATGCATCCTCCACTGCTATTGAAATGATGGAGGATAAAGAGAAAACAAGAAATTTTTTAAAAGACCAACCATACTCACCAAAGTTTTCACTTCTGAAGCCCCAGGAACCTATTGCTAAAAATTTGACCTTCCCATTAATCGTAAAATCACCAAAATCAACAGGTTCAAAAGATGTATTATTAGCAACAGATGCAGAGCAACTTAATCATCACCTCAAAGCATTACGCAGTAAAAATCCCTACGAATCCATCATGATTGAAGAATATTTGGATGGTCCACAATATTTAGTAGAAGCGGTTGTGTACCAACAACAACCACATGTCATTGGCATTATTGAACAGGAAATTACGCAAGGAAAACGATTTATTATTACAGGCTACGGTGTTTTAGTTAAAGCTCCGCAAGACATCCAATCAGGAATCGAAGAGGTACTCCATTCCATTGTGAAGGCCTTTGATATCGAAAATGGAGCACTCCATTTAGAGCTTCGATTAACGCAAAATGGATGGAAGCTTATCGAAATCAATCCACGGATTTCTGGTGGTGCCATGAACAATATGCTACAGGCAGCACTAGGATTTAGTTTAGTGGAAGAAACATTGAAACTATTACTTGGTGAACAGCCTAATCTCGAGCCAAGACATAAAAAATTTGTTTATACAAAATATGTTATTGTGGAAAGTAAAGGCATTTTAGAGAAGGTGATTGGCAAGGCAAGAGCGACAAGATCAACAGGTGTCGTAGAAGTGTATGTCAAACCGAGAAAAGGGACACTGCTAATGCCACCTTTATCGATGGGACATCGTTATGCTTATGTAATTGCAGAAGGGTCAACATTGAGGGAAGCTAGAAATCATGCAACAAATGCAGCAAAAGAAATTAAATTTATTTTGAGAGTTTGAAAAAAATATCCCGAATAATTGCCGCTTGCCAGTGGACAGTTACTCGGGCTTTTTTATCTTGATTTGACAGATATCATGAAAGAGAGACCTGCACGATGCAGGTCTGTTCATTATTCAATATGAAGTTGGACGCATTATTGTATCTGCACGGAAGCGAAGCGTCAGCCGCAATTACATCAGAGTATACTTCATTCTTCCTTAAACGTTTCGTCTAAAAATTTCACAGTTTCAAACATATTCGTTTTACTAGCACCTTTTACAAGAATGGTATCATGAGGCTCTACCAATGTTTCTAGTAGGACATGCAATTCGTCTTTATTGATAAAATGATGTACCTTGGATGGGTCCATGCCCTTCGCAATGGCGGCATTGCTCATTTCTTCCGTCCTAAAGCCATAGGTAATGAATTCATCAATGCCTACCTCGTAAATGTACTCCCCAACCTTTTTATATTCTTCCTCCCTCAAGACGCCGAGCTCTCGCATTTGTCCAATAATCGCTACTTTCCGTTCCTTCGCGATATTCGTTAGTACATCAATCGCAGCTCGAACCCCTTGTGGATGAGAGTGAACCGTATCATCAATGACCGTAATATCATCACGCAAGTTATAGATCGTTAAACGTCTTGGTGGTTTTTTAAAGTTGAGCCCCGCCTGAATTTCAAAGGGCGTGAACCCTAAAAGATCTGCCACTGCCACTGCATTGAGCGCATTGTAAACATGATGTTCCCCTAAAATTGGAATATACATTTCGATTTCTTCCCCATGTAGCTTCATTTTAAAGGACATGCCAATATCCTTATACTGCAAATCATAGGCACGATAATCGGCTTCTTTTTTAATACCCACCGTCAAGATTTTCCCTTTAAATTGCTCTGTCTCTAAGTATCTGGAATTGTCATCATCTTGATTGACAATGAGTAAGCCCTGCTGATCCATACCATGAATCAATTCGGACTTCGCCTTAGCAACGCCTCTTACATCCCCATCAAAGTTCCCCACATGCGCTAAGCCAATATTCGTTACAATACTAATATTCGGCTGAATTATACTACAGTGGTTGGTAATAATACCTGGGTAGGCCATACCATACTCTAATACGACAGCCTGATGTGTATCATTGATTTCTTCCTTATGCTTTTTCGTATGCTCAGTCGTATTCCAATAATCCTTCGACTCAAAAACATTCCACTTTTTCGATAAAATCGAGCCCACAAATGCCTTTGTTGTTGTTTTGCCTGCACTTCCCGTAATGGCAATAATCGGCAAGTTTTTCTTGTCAGCCTGTTGCTTACTTTTTTGTTGGACAATTTTCTTTTTTAGAGGTTTTTGATTTTTCGCAAGATACATCGCATAGCGGATGGAATGAATGACCACATCTAGCTCCAAGTAAAAGGCAGGAGGACAGCCTGGTCGCCAATTGACCTCATACATCCAAATTTTTTGCTGCTGATCTAGGCCAACATCAATCCCAATTTCATCAATCACTTCCCCAAACTTCACCATTTGAATTTCATCCAGGTGATGAGCTAGCGCTAAGGAGAAATGCTCCAGCATTCGCCGAATATTATAAGCCTCTTCCTTAAATTCCTGTTCTAAAAATGGATCTAAATAATTCGTATAGCCCCCATTATTAATATTCGGTATGATGGAACCATTTGGTGCAATTCGTGGGTACACTGTCGTCACTACCCATTTCCCTTCACCATTTTTCTGAACATGCAAACGGAAATCATAAACCTGACCCGACTTTGTGACCGATTGAATATAGGGCTGCATAATAAACGTACCAGACGCAAGCTGCTCCTTTATCAATGCATCTAATTGAGGCTTTGAATAAACCGTATTGGTGCTATCCTTTCGAACCTCGAAATGCTTAGTTCCCGCCTTCGTAATAAAATAAATGCCCTTCCCCTTACGTCCATCAATCGGCTTGAAGACAACCCGTTTATAATAATTAATGAACTTGTGAAATAAATCGACATCCTTTACAATTTCCGATGGAATCAAATACTGTTCAAATTCCTTTGCTTCCTTCAATCGCTTCATGACATTCCATTTATTCCCTATCGAATAGGTCGTAAATGGAATCTCTTCTTTTAAACGATCGATAATATCTTTAGAAACAGATAATTTCTCTGGGCTCCCCGCATTATAGATCACATCAGGAAAGGGCATCGTTTTTTCCTGCCACTCGCCATTCTCATAGATCTTTGCTTGAATGGAGCGTTTGGCAAAGTCAACACTTTTAGGGGTGAAGTAAAAAAACTGTGCCCCTTCTGCTTTCGCAACTGCTGCATAGGCATATGACTTGAGAACTGTAGTTGGATCAAGTCGATGATGCAGCATACCAATAATCGTCATAGTTAAACTTCCTTTCATTAGATTCTCTCTCTATTACATTCACTTTGTATCCCTCACATATAGACAGATGCTCTAGCTTTAGTAGTTTAATATGGCGCTACCATTTAGGCTCAATGATAAATTTCCCCTTCAACATGTCTGGCTTTAAGAGCTGAATCGCCGATATCCCACTAAGTTCAATCGATTTGTGCGTACTTGTTTTTTCTAACCTCACTACGTCAGCAATCGAATTGGTATCATTTCCTTCATAATCAAAAGCGCGCAACAACGACACTGTGCCACGGCAACGCTCTTTATCAATCGCCTCGATACGGAAATACTCCGTTTCAAATTGTTTCACTGTATCCATTAACCTTAAATGAGCGCCACTATGTGTAATTAAAAAAAATGGAATCGTATCACTACCGACTATTTTGACAAGTAGCTGACCGAAATATTTAGAATGAAAATTCATCATAATATCCTGAAGATCCTTCAAATCACTTAAAGCTTCGCATAAAAAGTGATTTCTTTTCTTCTCACTGTTCAAATTGTAGCCCCCTCTCTAGTTTGAATATGTCTGTTGGTCCATGTAAGTTGCCCTCTCGTTATAATATGTAGCGACAAAAAATATGACGACTTTTTCACACAGAAACTAAAAAAACCTCTACCATAGAATGGAGAGGCTTTCTTCATGAGATCATTGAGAGAAACATGTCAGCAGTTCTTGCACATTATTCGGTTCTAATGTACCCATTGTATGATGCCCTGTGCCGAATGGTAATTGCTTCGTAATAGCATTTGGGATAACCACTGTATAAAGGCCCGCCGCCACAGCTGCTTGTGCGCCATTCGGTGAATCCTCAATCGCTATCGCTTCCTTGCCCTTTACACCTAATTGTTTAAGCGCCTGCAAGTATAGCTCTGGATCAGGCTTAACATTTGTCACGGTGTCCGCGGTACAATAGCAATCAAAAAAATCTTGAATGCCAAGCTTATCAACATACTGATCAATCCATTGACGACTCGAGCTACTAGCAAGACCAATTTGTAAACTCGCTTCCTTTGCTTGCTGCAGCAGTGTTAATATACCCGGTCTGAGCGTTTCCTTTTCCATTAATTGTGCATGACTTTGTTGAATAGATGCTCGAAATGCCTCCACATCTAATTTGATGTGATGATGTGTAACAAGATATGTATAAGGATTAAAGGCTTGAAGATTTGTACCAAGGCATTTTGCATACATTTCCAACGATAACGCAACACCATAATGAGCATAGGCCTCCTTGAAAACGGTATACCACGCCGTTTCTGTATCAATAATCGTACCATCAAAATCAAAAATAATCGCTTTCAACATCCTACTTTCCCCCTTTGAACTAATCCAACGCTATCGTACTTCTATACAGCATGTTATCCTCTGCTTTTACTGTTCTATCCGTTGCTTTTGTTGTTCTATCCGTTGCTTTTGCATTTCTATCCACCGCTTTCGCTGTTCTATCCTTCTTTTCCTTCAATCTGGTACTTTTATAACTCTATCCACCTCTTTTGCTGTTCTATCCATTACTTTTGCATTTCTATCCACCGCTTTCACTGTTCTATCCACCTTTTTTGCAACTCTATCCTTCTTTTCCTGCTATCCAGTACTTTTACAACTCTATCCACCTACTCCTGCAAACTATCCATCACCTTGTCACGTTTATCCCCTTGATTTAACAAAATCACGCCGCCAATGATGAGGGCTATGCCAAGTGCAGAGTAAAGGTTAAACATGTCGTGCCAAATAATCATACCTACGAGAACGGTTAAAGCTGTCCCAACACCTGACCAAATAGCGTAGGCTAGGCTTAATGGCAATGTTTTTAGGCATAAGGATAAGCTATAAAATGAAATACCATAGCCAAGTGCCACCGCTAAAGAGGGACCCAGCACGGTGAAGCCTTCAGAAAGCTTGAGCATAGTTGTCGCAAAAACCTCACTTATAATCGATAATGTTAAAAATAAATAGCCCTTCATGCTGTTCGCCTCCTAATGTCCACCTGCAAGATTGAGTACTACGACACCCAAAATAATACATAGTATCCCTATGACCTTCTTGCGATTAAATTGTTCCTTATAAAGGACAACCCCGACAATAGCCGTTAACGCTGTCCCTAAACCTGCCCATATGGCATAGGCTGTGCCGATAGGGATAACCTGTAATGTCAAGGCTAAACAATAAAATGCCGCTACGTAGCCAACCACCACACCAACAGAGGGCCAAATGCGCGTGAAACCTTCTGTGCGCTTTAGCATGGAGCTTGCAAAAACCTCTGCTACAATGGCGATCAATAAAAAACTAAAAACCATCATTCTTGAAAATCCTTTCTAGTTCACTTCTATCTGTCATCTTCTTCCTCAACATACTCCAATAGATTGCGCTTTACTAATCGTATTACCTTACCCGTTTTTAAATTAGAGAGATTGACCATCACTTAGCTGCATTTTACGATCCGCTAGCATACGATCTAAGCGAATCATTATGGTCATGTTCTCACTTCCTAAGCTGTTGCATCATCAGATAGGGGATATAGGTATGGAATGCATTAGCTTCAAGCTCAACACGATCACACAGTATCTAATTCTTGCTATTTTTTCACTATTAGCTAACGAAAATAGGATACCTTTTGTAAATTAGACAACAATCAATAAGACAATAGCTATGTATATTGTAGCAGTAAATAAAAGGGTCATGACATCTTTTTTGCATAATGCATATCCTTGCCTACCTAATCGGACAACAGCATTTCCAACCCTTTAAAATGAATAGAAGCCGCCATACTCCCCTTGGCTACTAATTGTTCTGATACCTTCATTGTTCCTACCAAAAGAATCACAAGCATCGTCAAGCCAAAAATCAGCATCCCCTTTCCTTCCTTTTTTATCCCTATCAATAATTATCGATAAAAATAAAACCCTCTAATGCTAGAGGGCCTGGCTTTTATTTTAATAATCCTGTCTCTACTAAAAATGCTTTTGCTACGTCTGCTGCGAGCTTTCCTTCCACATTTACTTGATAATTCATTTCTCGCATTTCATCGTCTGTAATATGGTTTGCTAGTTGATTTAATGCCTTTTCAATCTCTGGATAGTTTGTTAGCGTTTCTTTTCTTAGCAATGGTGCTCCTTGATAGGGTGGAAACAATGCTTGATCGTCCTCCAATACATGTAGCTTGTATTGACGAATTTCACTATCCGTTGAATAGGCATCTAGTAAATTAATATCGCCCGATTGTATCGCCTGATAGCGAAGCTTTGGCTCCATCGTTGCAAGTGTTGGAAACACAATCCCATAACGTTTTTGAATGCCAACATAGCCATCTTCACGGTCATTAAATTCTAATGTAAAGCCTGCCTTCACCTTCTGCTCTATCGCTTGCAGATCAGAAATTTTTTGCAATTGATACGTCTCCGCCAAATCCTGTGATACGGCCAATGCATACGTATTGTTATAGTTCATGGGGCTTAGCATGACCATATCAAATTGCGCCAGCATGCCATCTTTTGCCTGATGGTAGACATCGGCTTGGTTATGATTGATCGCTTCCTCTTTTAAAAATTCCGTAATAGCTGTGCCCGTAAATTCAGGGTAAATATCAATACTCCCCGATTTTAACGCATTGAATACAAACGAGGTTTTACCAAGCCCTGGCTTTAGCTGCACAGTTAAGTCCGTTTCCTGTTCAATCAATAATTTATACATATTGATGAGTATCTCAGGTTCAGAGCCTAGCTTTCCTGCTATCACGATTTCATCTTGTGGTTTATTACTAAATAGCGGGAAGAAAATAATGATGAATGCCGTCAAACTAACGAGACTCAATGTAGTCAATGTTTTTTTAAAGGACAGGGATTCTAATTTTTTGAGCAACACATCAAAAATCAATGCTAACATGGCTGCCGGTATAGCTCCTATTAAAATGAGGGCTGTATTATTACGGTCAATTCCAAGTAAAATGATGTCTCCTAATCCTCCAGCTCCAATTAAAGCAGCTAATGTGGCGGTCCCCACAATTAACACCATCGCTGTTCGAATACCTGCCATCATGACAGGCATGGCCAGTGGTAATTCTACTTTCAATAAACGCTTCGTTCTATTCATCCCCATGGCTAATGCCGCTTCCTTTAATGATGGATCGACTTCATTAATGCCCGTATAGGTGTTTCGCAAAATAGGCAATAGCGCATAGACGACTAACGCAATAATGGCGGGAACTTTCCCAATGCCAAATAGAGGTATTAATAAGCCCAGTAAAGCTAATGAAGGGATCGTTTGCAAAACGGCACTGATGCCAATGATACTTTCAGCTATTTTCTTTTTATTGGTTAAATAGATACCTAGAGGAATGGCAATGAGAACAGCAAAAAATAAAGCGATGAAGGATAGTTGGATATGTTCTAGCAATGCCGCTAGCAGTTGTGCCTTCCGTTCTTGAAACATCTCCATCACATTAGTCATGCGCAAGACCTCTTTCCTTTGAATCCTTTGCTAAATAGTGCAGCATAGAGGCTCTTGTCACCATACCGATGAGCTTGCCATCCTCCTCGACACCTAATAAGTCATGCTGGGCTAGCTTGTCAAAAATTGTCGCAAGTGAAGCATCCACAAGTATCGTATCCTGGAACTCGCTTGTTGTCATGATTGGTTGCATGATGGCATGGATAGTAAACGCATGCTCTACCTGATGCCTGCTACCAATAAACTGTTGTACAAAGTCATTGGCAGGGTTTTGTATCAATTCTTGTGGCGTACCTATTTGGACAATTTCGCCATCTTTCATAATACAGAGGCGATCCCCTAACTTCAGTGCCTCCTGCATATCATGTGAGACAAATACAATGGTTTTCCTTATCGTACGTTGCATCTCCAGTAAATCATCCTGGAGTTTTGTACGACTGATGGGGTCTAAGGCACTGAACGGCTCATCCATTAAGATAATCGATGGGTCAGCCGCTAAGGCACGAATAACGCCCACTCTTTGTTGTTCGCCACCTGATAACTCCTGTGGCTTACGCTGGCGATATTTTTCTGGTTCAAGCCCAACCATCTCCAGCAGTTCCTCCACACGCTTTTGAATTTTTGTTTTATGCCAATGTTTCAATTCTGGCACAATCGCAATATTTTCTTCAATCGTCATATGTGGAAACAGGGCGATCTGCTGTAATACATAACCGATACTCCAACGTAACTCATGGATATTATAGTCACTGATTCTTTTACCATTGATCCAAATCGTTCCTTCTGTTAATGGAATTAATCGATTAATCATCTTCAATAAAGTAGTTTTGCCACATCCACTAGGGCCGATAATGACAAAAAATTCACCCTTTTTAATTTCGACATTTAGAGCTTTGACAGCTGTATGGTCGTTATCATATTTTTTTGAGACATTGTCAAATGTAATCATCTGTCATCTCCTTTTAAATTTGCGAATGAAATGAGAATAAGTTCACTTCTATATTTCACCAACAACAGTTCTTTCAAACATGTGCAGGTAGGTTTGGCTATTTCATTCTAAATACTTCGCCTTTTGGCACAAACGGTAGCTTGGCCCCTTGTGGCAATACGAAGGCGTGCTCTCTTTTTATGGTTAAACGATCACATTGACCATCCGTAATAATAAGGATAGGACCATCCTTTGGAAAATCCTGCGCTTCTTCTAGTAAACGGACACCAGGCTGTAGCACCGTGCCTCCTCTGCCTCTTACTTTCACTTTAGACAATAGCTCTTCAGGTGCTAGATAGCCTGCATCATAGGCAACGGCATCACAAAATATCACTCGTACAAGGGGAACATCTCTGGCAATACTATAGCTCGCGATTGTGCCGAGTGCTTTTCCTAGTAAGAGACGATCCATAGAGCCTGAGGTATCAATAAGGACTGCGAAAGTACGCCCATCTTCCTCTCCGCTTTGATGAACCCATCTTGGTCTAGCTATATCAGGTGTCGATGCTTGCCTTCTACTTGGTCGTGCATACGTTCTGACCTTTTCTATTGGCTGAAACATGCGATCAAACCATTTGGCTAAGGCCACATCCCAAGCAATAGGTGGCTGTGCTAGACTACGAATTTCCTCAATGAGTCCTTGTGGTAAGTATCCTCTCTCCTGTGCCATATGATAGCTTAATCCTTGACTCAATGCTCTTCTATAAAAAGCATCCAAATCCACACCTGCCTTACCTTCCCAAAAGTCTGGTGGATTCGTTTCAATCATATCTACTGTGCCTTGCCCTCGAAAGGTTCTTAATTTGCGATACATCCTGATATCCGTAACAATGCGATCATAAATAGATTCTGCCGAGAGCCCTTTTAAGGCTGGATCATATAGCCCACCAAATGCTGGCATCTCGCCAATTTTCATATCGATGAGCCAGCCATTGATGACATAATCACAAGCAACATTCCATAGATAGGGATCACGTCCTTGTCTGCGCGTAGCATGGCTTAATCCCGCATGCAGCAGTTCGTGTGCCATTAAAAAGCGCATTTCCTCATCGGTCATCCCTACAGCCGTATTCAAATAAATCTCCTTCGTTTCCACTGCGATGGCGGCAACAGAGATATCCATTCTTGTACAAACAAGTGGGTCTTCAATTATCGTAAAATCCGCAGCTAAAGCACCAAATAAGGGATATGAGCTCATAAACCAAGCCTTTGCGCGTTGTGCTTGTGTTACCCTCGTTGTTCCTCCAAATGTGGTCTCTACCCCACCTGCTACAAGAATGGCGCTTTGCACTGCTTTCGATAAACCTTCTGCAAATAACGCAGCGTAATTGCTAGCGCCTCTATAAAGAACATTCGTTTTATTTTGTGAAATAATAAAATCCACTTGTCCTGGCATTGTACTATAGCCTTTCAAATCGTCTGGCACACCTTCGCGTAAAAATCTGTCATACAATTTTTCCTCTGAGCTAAAAGCTTCAAAAAGCGGATTACTCATGTCTTTAGGTGCTTGACCAAATTTTAGCTCTGCTAAAAACTTTGTAATATAGCAGTCACAGGCGATATTCCACAGTTCCTGCTGCTCTTTTGGTTGATGATGATGTAAGCCAAGGTGTAGCAAACAATGCGCTATGACATAGGCCCATTCGTTGGGCTGTCCTTTTTTATCTTGATTAACACAGATGACACCCGCGCTTGTGACGTAAGCCCAATCCTTTTGTGGCATACTTTCATATTGCATGTACACAGCATGACATAACGCCTCGAACAAGGGATGTGTACAAACAATCTCATGCCCACGCGCGATCGCTTTCTCATTTTTCTGCTCCTGCTGTGATGCTTTCTTTTTTTTGGCCATATGTTAACCGTCCTTTTTGGCTACTAAACGTGGTAAATCCCGAATAACCTCCAGCATAAACCAAGCGGGTAAAGCTTCACCCTTTTGCTCTGACACAACCATCTGTGCAATTTCTAAGCTAATGGACGCTAAGTCCTTGATCAAATCTTTGGCACGAAAGGCTAATTGTCGTTGATTCCCCTTCAATGTCGTATGCTCGTTTGGAAGCTCCTTCAGTAACTGCGCACGGAAGGATTGCGCCATGAAATAAAGCAAATCTCTTTCTTCCGGTCGATCTGGCCAACGCAATTCACCATTGATAATTTTGGCTAGATCATATTTACTTTGCACTTGTTTGATAAAGGCTTTAAATTGACTGGCAATATGTGCAGATAGGCAGCTGCTTGCTAATAGATCGATTGTTTGTTCTGGCAAGCTATTGCCGTATGCATACAAGCAATCACTTAGCATATGCCATGAACGTGGTGTAGAGAATGGTTCCTCTGTTTTCGGCGGTTCGCTCCATAAATGGTCGGGACGCATTTGAATATACTCAATCACATAGGGATGTATTTCATGTGCATAGGCCCATTCAAGCCAATCTTTGTGCGATGCCCTTAGCTGAACATGGACCATACGATTGATTAATGCTGAGGACATCGGTTTAACAATCGCATTATCCTGAGCACGATTGCCTGCGCCAATGACAATCGTGCCCTCTGGCAACGTAAACTCTCCAATTCTGCGTTCATGAATGAGACTATAAAAAGCTTTTTGTACTTCCTGTGAGCAAGCATTTAATTCATCTAAAAAAAGGCAATAAGGCTCATTTCGCGCAATCATTTTGGGTGGACAAAAAACACTGTAGCCATCCTTAATTTGCGGAACGCCAATGATATCCTCGGGTGCTAGCTGACTGCCCAATAACGAAACACAGGGCAAGCCTAATTCGCTAGCAAAATTTTCAACAATCGCTGATTTCCCTATGCCAGGCGCTCCCCAAATAAAGACAGGTCGTATCGTCGCTACATTCAGTAGAAAATCGTATAGTTGTTTTTGTGTAACACTAAAAATCGTATTCAATCAAAACTTCCTTTCAACTAATCATTTTAAAGGTTCATAATACCATTTTCTATTAAATTGTGCTTGTCTCTACCAATCTATGAAATTGACTGCCAATTACTCGCTGTGAGAAGATAAAAAAAATAGCAATAGAGAGGTCGTGACGTATGCACAATGTCTATCAATTCATGGCGATTTCCCAACTAGCTGAAAGATTTCCAGCAGACTCTTGGTGGGCAAAGTTTTACAAGGATTTTAGTGAGGATGATCTAGTAGCGTACTATGAGGGCGATTTGACACTTCCCTCTCTTGATTTGGATTGGGGTATGCCTTTTCCACAGCAAGATAAGACCATTCTTATTTTCATCAATGGCCATTTAACCGTTGACAACCTATACAATTTAGAAACAGATGGTGCAATTGGGCTGATGGTGATGGGCAATTTAATGGCTAAAAATATAGCGGTCGGTGGTCAGGAAATCTATGTACATGGAAATCTGACGGTCGAGAATATTTTATGTGGCTCATACAATCATGGAGAAGCTATTGTTAACGGCAATCTTCAAGCAGCAACATTAGTTCAGGATGACGAGTATCGCATCAATGTAAATGGCCAGAGGTCGCTTCAGTGTATCGTAAATATTTGGCACGGAGACGGTATTTTTCAAGAACTCCCCATTCGTATTCAGGACATATTAATCGATGAAGTATTTTTAGACGAGGATGAAGATGAGGATGAGGATGAGGTCGGCTTTTCATTCGCTTCACTGGTGCAAATTTTTAAAGAAGGACGTTCCGCACTCACTCATTTTACAAGCGTTCCTCAAAGGACGATAGCATCTTCTGTTTATTTCACGCACCATTCGATTAATGCGGAAAACATACTGAAACTGACTACATGTATTTTGATGACACCAGACAAGCCTTCTTTTGATTTGACGGAACAGGATGTTTATTTCATGATCCAGCGCGCACATACCAATGCTGATGGAGACAAACGCAATGATAGTGTTTATATGAAGACTTCTCAGTATCACTATTTTATTTGGCTTAATGAGGATCAATCCGTCTCCCTCTTGAGAAAAACACTAGAGGAAGAAGCTGAATGGTGGGATATTACAGAATCATCGCAGGCGCATTTAGTGGATATTCACGATCACTGGCTCATGCTTTTAACGTGCATCAATGTAGCAGAGCTTTACTTGCATACTATCGAGATACAATATGTACGACAAATTTTCCAGCAGTCAGCAATCCAAGAATTAGAAGAAGACCATGATGGTTTCTGGGATGGTTCCAAATGCTATAGTTTCCGTCAAGCCTATCTGGATGAGGATGGTGATAGGATACATGCTCGCATTGAAATTCAGACGCCTGACGAAGCGTATTATTTTTATACACTTGAAAATCAATCCTATGTTTCCCGTTATTATCAGCCTCCTCATTATTATGGTCTTCAAGAGCTATCTTATTTGAACACTAGACAATGGGAAGCCTCCGAGCAATATTTTGAGAGATTCAAACAATTTATGTCCCAAAATTTTAAAGTATAAGTGAGCAATAACGAGGAACTAATTAGCACTGGTAGCGTTCTATTAATGATGAAATCTATTTATTTAGACTGCTCTTTATTTCTTTTAAACTCTCTGTAATAATGAGAGATAGCTAAACTTTTAATAGAAGGGAGGGAGATGTGGTCACGACCAACATCCAGCTACAATGAAATACGTGCTAAACTTTTTTAAAGGACTTATGATTACCATTGTTGTTATTTGTATTTCGTTTTATATGGTAACACAGTTATTGAATACGACTGACAGAGAAGAGCCTGTCGTCATTGATAATGGCCCAAGTGTGGAGGAGTTTATTGGTGAAATCGCCGAAACTGCTCGGGACCTTGGTGCTGATAATGACCTATACGCATCCGTCATGATTGCCCAAGCGATTCTAGAAAGTGAGCATGGTCAAAGTGGACTAGGTTCTGCACCCAATTATAATTTATTTGGCATGAAAGGCAGCTACCAAAATGATTCCGTAACACTCGAAACATCAGAGGATGATGGTTCTGGTAATCTTTCCACAATCATGGCTGCCTTCCGCAAATACCCTTCCTATGAGGCATCCATGCAAGATTATGTAAAGTTAATGCGTAATGGCGTTTCATGGAACAAGGATTTTTACGCGGGCGTTTTCAAAAGCAACACAAAGGTCTATACAGATGCGACGGCGTTTTTAACAGGCTCCTATGCTACTGATTCATCATACAGTGAAAAATTAAATGCACTAATTGCAAAATATGATCTACAACAATATGACACCCCTGTGAAAGATAAGAAAACGATTACGGTGGCTGATGGGGATTCACTTATGAAGATTGCAGAGGTCTATAATGTAAAGGTGACATCAATTAAACAATGGAATCAGCTGCGATCAGATCGCCTTGAAGCAGGCCAACAACTTAATATCTATCATTATTAATCCAAAACCCTCCGTACTCAGCCAACAAACAAGCGTATGGAGGGTTTCTTATAGTGGACGAAACCCTTTCTTTTGTCAAAACGTCTTTATGTAAAAATACGGAAAGGGTAGACATATCATGACGCGCATACAACTGCTCAGTGTTATCACCGTCAACTTAATCCTTTTGCCAGTCATTCAGCTAAGCTATAACCTATTTTTCATTACGACCATAGCTGAAAGTATGTTTCAACTGTTGCTGTTTCCGCTACTTATCCTTTTGCTAAATTTAGCGCTTTGGTGTTGTCGACTCAAAATAGCATCCTCTATCCATTGGATCTTTATCTATGTCGGTCAAGGAACAGCTTTAGCCTGTTATTTTGTGTTGCATTATTGGCAATTAGAGCCCTATCCAGACATGCCCCCAGGTGAAGCAGCCTTTGATTTATGTATGATTACTTTTTTTATCGGTGTGTGGCAGCTAATAGCGTTACTGCTTGTGAATGTTAGTACATTAGTTATCACCAAAATTGGGATGTCCTTAAAAAAACTGGATCGACTTAAATCTCATTGTTGATTGGACAGACATGCCATCGATTTTTCTCTTATAAAAACTCAAAGAGAAGCCTAAATATTTGGCTTCTCCTGAAAAAAAGTACCTACTGCTACTATCGTCGTAGCTAAATCCTGTCGAAAGAGCGGATGTTTTTCATCTAGACTATTAATGGTCACTTCATTGCCTCCTAGTGATGAGTGGATATAAAGCTGATCGCCCATATATAAAGCAATATGACCAGGGAAATAGATTAAATCACCCTTTTGCATCTGGTCTTGGTCTATTTTGACAATCGGAAAGCCCTCTACTATTTTGGCATCTCGAAAAATATAAACGCCATTGAACAGATAGGCCATTGAACATAAGCCAGAGCAATCAATCCCTAAAGGCGATTTACCACCCCATCGATAGGGTGCTGTTAAATAGCTAAGTGCCGTTTCCACAACGTTTTCTCGAAACTGTGCCTCCGATAATGCCTGAACTGAAATTTTCGGCTGCAGCCATTTTGTCCGAACATATCCTGTTTGTCCCGATACGAGTTGAATGGCCGACCATTCTTCTGGTACATCCTTTAAAGACATGACTTTGACGAACGAGCCCTTTACAAGCGTGAGTCGTTTGGTACTTTGGATACGTGGTTGCTGCAAAACATCTGCAAAGCTTTGACGAATGACATGCTGTGCTTCCCGTTGCCACGTGGAGGCGATTGCTGCATCTAACAGTAAATCTGTCTTCTGACAATAGCCTTCATAGCGATAGGCTGTTTGGACATATACCCAAGCTTCATTCACCTCTTTGACAATATCTACTGTCATCCCATAAAGTACCTCATCGACTAATTCAGAAGCTGCATCTGGCTTGGCCTGTAAATTGGCAACCATTGCTGTCACGATAGCCTTCAACTGTGTCCCTCCTTTCCCTCCACCAACTGCGCATAAACAACCTTTGATAGACGACCGATTAGTTGGCGAGCCTGCTCATTATCCATCACGTTTGTCATAAAAACACCGATACTATAATCGATTGTGCTACTATAAACAATCCCGACATCATGATCGACCGTATCAAGCCCGCCTGTTTTATGTGCCAGCTTCACATCCTCCACAAGATAACGCTTTAAGGAGTCGTGCACACGCTGACGGCTTAAGATATCAATGACCAGTTGACTGTAAGGGGCTGTTAGTAGCTCTTGCCGATAGATACGCGTAAAAAGATGCGCCATATCCCGTGCTGACGTGCGATTGTCTATGCCCTGAGCTAGCCGTTCTACATCCATCATTTTTCGCTGTAACACCGTGTCCTGTAACCCAATATGCCGAAAATAGTCATTCAAAAAGCTCATCCCTACTTCATCAATTAAGACATTCGTAGCTGTATTATCACTCGTAATAATCATCCATACAAGAAGGTCATATAAAGTGCTTTGGGTAAGCCGTTGCTCACTTATCACGCTAAAACCCACCCAATCGTCTGGTGAAATCGGCAGCGTAGTATCAAGTGATAATTTGTTATGCTCTATATATGAGAGCAAGGCTATTAGAATTGGAACTTTTATGACACTGGCACTAGAAAATGCAGTCTCTAGCTGATGACTCGTAAGCAATTGATTGGTTGTGAGATTATGAACAAATAGATGTACGTTGTAAGGGGATTCCTGAACCATTTTTTCAATAATCTGCTCCATATAATACCTACTCAATCACATGGATTCGCTGGTTGTCCGCATCCATTGAGATCGTTCTTCCTAAAGGCAGCGACATCGTTGGTAAGCAATGACCACATGCCATTTCGGCTATAATTGGCTTACCTAGAGGCACTAGTATTTCTTGGAAAATCATGTGTAGTGATAAGCTATGCTCTGGCCTTTGCAGATTTTCAGGCCCACAATTAGTCCATGCTCCTAACAAAATACCTGCCGCGTCATCCAACTTCCCCGCCAGTTTTAATTGTGTAAACATACGATCGACCCGTTGTTGCGTTTCATCGACATCTTCTAAAAACAGAATTTTACCTCTTGTATCAATTTCATAGGGTGTGCCAAGTGACGCTGTAATCAATGTTAAATTACCACCAATTAGCTGACCTGTAGCATTCCCGCTGACAAGTGTTGACATGGGCTGGTTAGAGGGATTTTCTAAGTAGAACGACGTTTTGTCATTGTCCATAATCTGCTGCCTGAAGGATTGCCATGTGTAGTCGTCCATTTCCTGTCTAATAAATTCTGTGGATGGCATCGGGGTATGATACGTAACAAAGCCACATAGCTGTTGAAAGGCTATATGTAAGGCAGTCACATCACTATAGCCTGCAAATACTTTAGGATTTGCTCGAATCAGCTCAAAATCTAATTGTGCTAAAATCTTCGTCGCCCCATAGCCTCCACGTATACAAAAAATGCCGTCAATGGTCGGATCACCAAACATGCGATGGACATCTGCCGCCCGCACATCATCAGCACCTGCTAAATAACCATGCCTTGCGTGACAGGTCTCCCCAACGACCACCTTGAGCCCTAGCTTCTCAATACTCGCAATAGCAGGCTGCAGCTTTTCTGGTGGTGTTGCCCCAGAAGCACTAATAAGACCAATAGTGTCACCTTTTTTCAATGCCTTTGGACGAATCATGTTTTTCCCTCCATTTTCAGTGAAGTACGATAATGCGTTAGTTCCTCTTCATTGGCCAAAATAAAATGACCTTTCTCTACTTCAACAAATGAAGGAGGATTTTCCTCATAACGATGCTGTGACGGATCATACACTTCAACGATTTTCCCTCGTTCCTTATAGGGATTCGGCTCTGGTACTGCAGATAACAGTGCCTTTGTATAAGGATGCAGCGGATGAGTAAATAGCTTTTCTGTGTCTGCCAGCTCAACCATTTTCCCTTTATAAATGACCGCTGTCCGATCGGTAATAAAACGGACAATTGATAAATCATGGGCAATAAATAAATACGTTAAATGATTACGCTGTTGCAGACTAGCTAATAAATTCAATACTTGTGCTCGGATGGACACATCTAGGGCAGAGATAGGCTCATCTGCAATAATAAACTCGGGGTCCATCACTAAAGCACGAGCAATGCCAATACGCTGCCGTTGTCCTCCTGAAAACTCATGAGGAAAGCGGCTAGAGAACTCTGGCAGCAAGCCTACATTTAATAAAGCATTGCGAACCTTTTGCTGACGGTCAGCCTCATCCTTATATTTCTTTGAAGAGTATAATCCTTCGGAAATAATATAATCTACTTTTGCTCGCTCATTGAGGGAGGCCATCGGGTCCTGAAAAATCATTTGGATTTTCTGCGTAATTTCTCTATCCCACTCTTTCGAAATTTTGCCCTGTATACTTTTGCCATGATACAAAATTTGTCCTTCTGTCACCTCATTAATGCGCATAATAGCCCGACCAATCGTTGTTTTCCCAGATCCTGATTCACCTACAATGCCAAATGTTTCACCTTTAAAAATATGAAAGCTGACATCATCAATCGCTGTAAATTTATGTTTCCCTTTACCAAATACGACGGATACATTTTGCACTTCTACTAGCACTTCTTTATCGGTCATTAGCATACTGCCTCCCTTCTACAAAAAATGCTTGTAAAGCGGCTGGCGGCTCTACTTTTGGTGCAAGTGGATCTAATAACCATGTGCGCGCATAGTGGGTGTCACTGACCTGAAAAAAAGGTGGACGCTCTACAAAGTCAATTTTTAATGCATATGGATTGCGTGGTGCAAAGGCATCACCCTTTATTTCCTGAAAAAGATTCGGTGGCGTGCCCTTAATTGAATATAATTGTTCCCCCTTTGAGCCAAGCTGAGGTAAGGAGGAAATGAGTGCCCACGTATAAGGATGCTTACTATTAAAGAAAATTTCATGCGTTTCCCCGACCTCAATGACATCACCCGCATACATCACGGCAATACGATCAGCCACCTTTGCGACAACGCCTAAATCATGCGTAATATAGACAATGGATAAGCCATATTTCTGCTGAAGATTCTTTAATAGTTGTAATATCTGAGCTTGAATGGTCACATCTAAAGCGGTTGTTGGTTCATCACAAATTAAAATATTCGGTTTACAGGCAATCGCAATAGCGATGACAATACGTTGGCGCATGCCTCCCGAAAATTCATGTGGGTATTGCTTATAGCGTTTTTTCACATCTGTAATACCTACATCTGTTAGCAACTTTAATGTTTCTTCATAGGCTTCCTTGCCTCTTAAGCCTTGATGCATGACGACACATTCCTCAATTTGCTTCCCAATGGTTTTGAGCGGATTCAACGATGTCATTGGGTCCTGCGTTACCATCGCAATTTCCTTACCTCGAATACGCAACCATTCTTGCTCTGTCGTAAACTGAGTTACATCCTGTGCATTGTAAATGATTCGTCCTTGCTGAATGCTGCCATTTTTATCTAGCAAGCCCATAATGGATTTCATCAGCACCGATTTTCCCGAACCTGATTCACCAACAATGGCTAAGCTTTCTCCCTTGTAAAGGTCGAGTGAAATATCGCGGATAGCTGTTAAGACACGACCCCGTAGCGTAAACTGAATGATTAAATTTTGTATGACTAATATGCGCGATTTTTTCAATGTCACTTATTTCCTCTCCTTACACATGGTTTTTCGGATCTGCTGCATCTGCAAAAGAATTACCAATAATATAGAATGCTATCGTGATGACACTTAACACAATACTTGGAAAAATCAGCTGATAACGTAAATCTGGTGACATCATGAGTACGCGTCCTTCATTAATTAAATTTCCTAAGGACGGCTCGCTGATTGGTAGCCCTAAACCGATATATGTTAGAAATACTTCGGCTCCTATCGCAAAGGGAATAGCGAGGCTCATACGCAACATAATCACTGAAGTTAAATAAGGTAATAAATTTTTTAAGATAATACGGTAATCAGGAGTGCCTAAACATTTTGAGGCTAGGTTGTATTCACGGTCACGTAAAATAACAATTTGATTGCGAATAAATCTCGCCATTTCCACCCATCCCGTTATACACATAGCTATAATGATCGTCGAAATACTTGGGCGTAAAATATAAGACATTAAAATGAGCACAATGGTTGTGGGGATATTATCGACAACATTATATAGCTGCGTTATCGATGCTTCTAATTTTCGTGAAAAGCCCCACAGTGTACCGATTGTAATACCGACTACTGCCTCTACCAAGGCTACGACACAGCCAATAAAGAGAGATGTTCTTGTGCCCGCCCAAATACGAGACCATAAATCCTGACCAATGGAATTCGTGCCAAACCAAAACTCTGCATTGGGGGTAATATTGCGTGCCTGCATCCCTGTTTGTTCATCCAAGTAAATTTCAGTTGGTGATTTTTGCGCTGGTAAATAAGGCTGGAGAATGGTGAAGCTGACAATAATAATCACTCCCACTAATAAAAAAACAGCTAGTCTATTTTTTAAAAAGGATTGCCATGTAGACCGCCAATAAGAGTAATTGGAATAGCCAGTTTCCTCTGCCTGTCTTGCGTCAACTTCAGCAAATTCAAACAATGTTTGACGGGACTTATTCGAAATATTATTGATTTCATCTGTATACATACCCATTAGCGCACACCCCCTCCCTTGCCTAATTTAATGCGTGGATCGACAAGTGCCATGGCAATGTCCCCTAAAATAAGTCCGATGATGCCAAGAGAAGAGAACACTAGCACTAAACCTTGCACAATCGTATTATCCTGACGCTGAATGGCATCCACGAGCAAGCCCCCCATCCCTGGAATGGAATAGAGCGATTCGATATAAATAGAGCCTGTAATCGTAAATAGAATGGTGGCAGGTAAGTATTGTGCCATTGGAATAAAGGCATTTCGCAGTACATGCTGGAACATCAATGTCCGCTCCTTCACACCCTTCGCCCTTGCTAGCTTAATATAGTCCTTGTTCAGTTCATCTACCATATATCGTCGCATCCACATCGCATAGGAGGCTGTCGGCGCCAACGCCATGGAGGTAAGTGGCAAAATCCAAGTAATCGGCCTGTACGCATCAAACAGCATCGGTAATTGAAAGAGTTCCGTAATATACATTTGAATGACTAAGTAGTAGACTGCTGCAGGGACAGCAACGACAAAGACGATATAGCCTGTCCCTAGCCGATCTAGCCAACGCCCCTTACGATAGGCCATCAAAATCCCTAACGGCACACCAATGAGTAGCGATAAAGCTACTGCCCCCAAACCAAAGAGCAGAGAATACATAATTTTATCCGCAATAATCGTCACAACCGGTACATCCGTACGATAAGTGACCGATTTGCCTAAATCCCCTTGCAACAAATTTTTATAAAAATTTCCTAACTGAACAAGCAATGGATCACGCAAGCCAAGATTTGTTAAATAAACTTCTTGCTGAGCCGGTGACATTTTATCGGCTGCCGCTCCTAAATATCCTTCCTCCGGCATTAATCGTAATAATGAAAAGACGATCGTGATGATAATTAAAAGGGTGAACACGGATTGTAAGAGACGTTTTCCTATATACTGCAACATGGCGCTATCCTCCTTTATCCAAAAGACTAAAGGAGATGCCGACTATTCTTTCGGTATCTCCTTTTCCTCTACGAAGCCATACTACTTTTCAGCATTCGCTAACGCTTCCGCACGTTCTTGCTCCCACTGCGCGAGCGCCTTTTTAAATTCTTCATTACTCATTGGCTTCTCCAGCACTTGCTGTCCTTTAAATTTCTCTGCCGTTACACCGAATGGCGAATATTGCGCCTCAAATGGATTTAATTTAGACGCCACATAGCCACTCCCCCCTACTGAATAAGGGATCACAAAGGCTTCATCAATTAAAAAGGCCTCTGCCTTTGCAAATAGCTCATAGCGTTTTGCAGCATCAATCGTTTCTTTCGCTTGATCCACAAGGTTTTGGTACGTCGTTTTGCCATTTGCCTCTTTATAGCCTTCTGCTAATTCTGGTTTATTGTAAGTACCGTCCACTGTGAATGGATCTGTATACGTAGAGGGATCTGCAAAGTCAGGACCCCAGTTCGCTTCTAAAAGCGCAAACTTGCCAGGACGACGCACCTCTGATAAGAAGCCTGTCGATGGACCAGCCTCTACAATAATGTCGACATAATCTGTCCCTAGTAATTTTTCAATCTGCTGTTCCACTACTTGAGAACGATTGGCCCAATCTGGACTGCCTGCATTATAGGGCATTAATACTTTTACAGGGAACGTGGCTTTACCTGCTAATGCTGTTTTCGCTTTTTCTTTGTACTCTAGAGCGAGCTCTTTATTGAAGGAATCTTCATTGGAAATGGTCGTAAGTGGCGCTAATTGGGTATAATCCACCCCTTCCACATCGACAAAGTTTTTCGGTGTAATAGTATTGCTCAGCAAATCTGCTGGATTATAAGGCTCAACCGTCAGCATTGCGGACACCCGATCCAGTGCATGGAATAAGGATTTACGGAAATCTTTATTATTGACTGCAACCTTCCAGTTATCTGGCTCATATTGGGCGTCAAATTGTGGATTAAAGTTAAGTGCATAGAAGTAGGTATAGAAGTTATTTTGTGTTTGACGAACCTGGGATTTTTTCTTCTCGTCTTTAAACCATTCATCAATAATAGAGGTTGGAATACTAGCAGAATCAATTTCTCCACGTAAAAACAGCTCTGGTGCCACTGTTGCCGCTTCTTTATTGTATTTATAGCGAATGCGATCAATCAGCACCTTGTCTTTATCCCAATACGACTCATTTTTCACAAGAACACGCTCATTTTGCGGTTCAAATTTATCTAAAAGATAAGCGCCATTATAAAGGAAATTTTCACGCGTCGTACCAAAATCCTTCCCTTTCTCGGCAATGAACTTGCCATTCACCGGGAAGAAACAAACATAGTTCAACATAGAAAGGAAATAGGGTGTCGGGGCTTCTAAAGTATATTCTACTGTATGTTCATCTAGCGCCTTTATGCCAACCTCCTTGAAATCAGCCAACTCGCCGTTATAGAAGGCCTCCCCATTTTTTACGACCGTCGCAATCCAAGACGTCGATGATTCATTTTTAGCATCAAGCACATAATGTAAGCCATCCACAAAGTCTTGTGCCACAACATCTGCATAGTCCTTCCCCTCATGTGTGACCCATTTAGCATCATCACGTAGCTTGAACGTCCAAACAGTAGCATCCTCATTAGCAGACCATTCCTTCGCCAATCCTGGCTGAACGACTCCATATTGATCGTATTCTATGAGTCCATCCACCATATTTGCGGCCACCGCAAATTCATTTGTTTCAGACGTCTTTAAATAATTTAACGTTTTAATTTCTCCCGAATACACAACACGATATTCCGATGCCTTTTCACTCAATGATTCATCATTGCAGGCTACACAAAACAATACGACCAGACATATGAACAGCAACCAAGACTTTCTCACAAGCATCCCCCTAATCATCTTTTTATAATGAAAATCCTATTGCAAGGACGGATGCACCTTCAATAGGATCTTTCAAACATAAGCTAGGTCCTTCTAAATCGACCCACTATCGATGAAATGCACAACGATTCCATGCTCGTTGTCACGGTAATGAGATAAATTTGTAGGTTCTATCAAATCAAACATATTGGACAGCGTGTCCCACTGCTTTTTGACTACATCTTTGAGTGGTGGCTTCGCTGGAATGAGCGATTTTGCCTTGTTGTGATCGGGGCAAGCGCTTTACTGAGCAAATTCTTCACTCGGGTGAGCGCCTCTCCTCTTTCTGAGCGAGGTCATCGCTTCGATGAGCGCTTTTCACCTTTCCATGAGTAAGGCTTTTCCTGAATGAGCACTCTATTCCTATTTTGGAACGAAGCTATCACTATTGATCATTCATTGATAAAGCAAGCTCAGTAGCATCATGTTAAAAATTGTAAAATACGAAGCACCTCATAAAAATCATCGGTGATAAACTCTACGGTATTATGTGGTTTGAATGTGGCATTTGGATAGAAAGAATTGCGATAAGCTCGTGTATGGTCTCGATAAATAATCTCCACCACAAAGCGTTCTGGTAACGCTACCTGCAAATCAGCACGTGGCACTTTCATTGCAGACTCTACCAGACGTTTGGTTTCCATAATGGTTAGCTGTGGGCTGACACTAATCGTTGCATTTCCGATGCCTTCCTTTGTGGCAAATGTAATCATATGTTCATTCAAGGCCTGTATTTCCTCTGTTAGCCCCACATCCCCACTAACGAAGGATACAGGAACATCATGTAAAGCCGCCGCATACGTATTGATTAAAAATTCGCTTGCATAATGACCATTAATTTTGACGTCGGCATATGTGCAAAGTGTATGGGCAAGTGGGTTGCGCTCACTTCCTCCTTTACTGTGATAGCCAATAAAAATGGCACGGTCAAAGCTTTGATCAAGACCTGCCACCATACACATTGGATCATATGTCCAGCCACGGATGACTTTACAATTGATGGGTAAATTGGAAATATCGAGATTGCGAGCAGAATCATGGGCATCCTTTAATAAAATTTCTGTGGCGCCTCCTGCTATCGCTCCTTCAATGGCTGCTTCTACTTCTCGTGTCATTTGTCTTTGGAAAAACAGATAGTCCGGTGCGTTTAACTCGGTCTCACTCCATGATGTTGTACCTGTAATCCCTTCAATATCTGCGCTAATATAAACCTTCATAGAAATCGCAACTCCTTTACATTATGATTTTGTATTGTTGCGTGTACTGCTCCATAATGGGCTACCTGTGCTTGCACACGTCTTGCCCATGCCACATTGTGATAATCGTAATGCCACCATTCCTCTGCATAATTCGTGAATCCAGCAAGTGACAAGCAGTTGTACAGCAGACGCCGATGCTGACAGGCCAGCGGATTTTCCTTCAAGTGCTGTTCAAAATAACGTGTCGCAGATTTTTCATGCATTTCGTCAAAAGCTGTACCAAGATCCAACGCTTTACCATGGACATCAGCCAGCGTGACATCAATTGCACCACCTGTTAAATGTGGGGCGAATTCTTCACTTGGCAAAGCTACATATTTTTTCGTAGCCTGCACAAGCTCCTGTGATGTTGCCTGTGGCATTTGTTGTGCTAATTGCTTTGAAAAATGGGTAAACAAATATTGCTGTACTTGAAACGGACGATACCCATCATAAAGTAAGAGACTATATTCCTGTGGTAATAACGTTAACGCCTGCTGCAAACGCTTATAGACCCCTTCTCGCACATAAATAACTTGCAAACTATCAGGAATCTGTTGCTGATAGTAGATAGGCTCCATGAATAGTCTCGGATGTGTAGCTGTGACCCGGATAAGCGGCTCACCGTTTTCACGAACAAACGGAGATAGAGGTGGATTCCTATTTACAGCTGCCGCTATTGGTTGAAATAGGTTGATGATATTGGCACACCTCCTTAATTTTTAGATAATTCAGTTTTTTTAAAATGAATGTTATCATATCTCTCTAGCATTGACTAGATAAAAAAGGAATAATTACAATATAATAGTTTTTCTCCTATAATGATTCATATTCCAGCAAAACACTGTCGAAAAATCACTTTTGTCCTCTAGTTAAGGATTTTATTCATCACATTGCTCGCTCATGCTAACGAAGTACAAAAAAAGCTATCGAAACATGGATGATGTCTCAATAGCTTTAATCGTTATGCCTTATGAAAAGCGTAAGCTTCCACTGTATGGCCATTGCGTCCCGTTGTAGTCTGGGCCTGAGATAATGAATTGAGTATCGCTTCCTCTGTCGCTTCAGCTGCGGCGACAAACAACTGATTCATGACGGGATGATCCTCACGTAGCTGTGTTCTTGTTTCCATCAGCTGATCTGTCGTATGAGGAATACTGTGTGCCGTTGTAAAACCAATGACTACGTCTCCACTACCATGTGAAAAGTGACTACCTGTCCGACCGAGACCGATACCACAGCGTTTAATGACACGCAGCAATTGGCGGCTACTCAACGGGGCATCCGTTGCAAGAATAATAAGTATTGAACCATCTGTAGGAGATAATGTTGATTGGCTTTGCCTATTGGAAGCGTTGTAACGCTCGGCTAAAAAATCAGTGCTTTGACCAAAATTACTGAGAACTAGACAACCTACTGTATAGCTAATTTCCTGTTGTTCAACTTTAACAAGGCGAGAAGACGAACCAATCCCCCCTTTATAGCCAAAACACATCATACCTTTCCCTGCTCCAACGGCTCCTTCCTGTACTATATCCGTAGAGGCTTGACGAATGGCTGCTATTGCATGTTCTGGTGTCACGGGACACGCTCGAATCGAATTTAAATAACTATCATTACATTCGCCTACAACAAGATTAATCGTTCCTGTTATGAGCCCAATATCTTCATTCAAGTCCAACATATAGCTTAGTGTTCCTTGTGTAACGGCTGGCACGCCAAAGGTATTCGTTAACATAATAGGTGATTCGATCACACCAAGCTCATTGACTTGCACAAGTCCCGTTGTTTTTCCGAAACCATTTAACACATAGCTTGCCGCCGTTACCTTTTGCTGAAATAAATTACCACCATGCGGTAAAATGGCTGTGACTCCTGTACACGCATAAGCACCGTCCTGATCTAATGGCTCATCCAATGTGACATGTCCCACCTGAACTCCCGCTACATCGGTCATACAGTTTTTTGGTCCAACTGGTAACTTGCCAATCTTGATGCCCATTTGTCGTACCTTGCCTGGCATATTACAACTCCTCCTGAATCGCCATGGACACCGCAGTTTGTGCATGAATGGCTGCTGTATCAAACACTGGCACACTAATATCCTCCTGCTGAATCAATAAACCAATCTCCGTACAGCCTAAAATCACTCCTTGTGCCCCCGCTTGCACAAGCTCCTCAACAACTTGGATATAGTACGATTTGGCGTCTTGCTTAATGATACCTAAACACAGTTCTTCATAAATAATCCGATTTACTTCCATTCGTTCGTGGCTGTCTGGCACAATAACCTCAATACCAAAGCCCTCTACTCTTGCTTTATAAAACGCCTGCTCCATCGTATACTTCGTGCCAAGAAGGGCTATTTTCTGTAGACCTGCCTCTTTAATTTGTCTAGCCGTTGCATCCGCAATATGTAAAATCGGGATGGTAATCGCTGCCTCTATAATATCAATGACCTTATGCATCGTATTCGTACAAATAATAACGAAATCTGCACCTGCACGCTCAAGTGATTGCGCTGCTTGTGCCAGAACATTCCCCGCTTTGTCCCACTCTCCTTTCGCTTGAAAATGCTCAATTTGTTGGAAATCCACACTATATAAAATACATTTGGCAGAATGTAAGCCTCCTAGTCGCTGTTTGACCTGCTCATTCATGAGCCTGTAATAGGCAGCGGAGGATTCCCAGCTCATCCCACCAATTAAGCCGATTGTTTTCATCAACATCACACTCCTTTTCTATTATTATACGCATAACTCGCAATGAAATAAGAGAATTTTCCAAATTTAATGCTTTATCTCCCTATCGAATATGACAGAAAAATAGTATTTAAAGCAACTCTATCCATTTAAATATTTTAAAATCACAAAATATTATGATTATTTTCATTATTTTAGAAATGTTGATTTTTTATAAAAAAACAGTGTAGACTAAAGCGTATTGTAAAAGGAGGACAACTTATGGAATGGATTTCAAGTATTGTAAATAGTGGAAATAATGTTTTATGGACATATATCCTAATTATCTTATTAATCGTAGCAGGACTATATTTTTCATTTGGTACGAAGTTTGTACAAATTCGTCTGTTTCCTGAAATGTTTCGTTTAATTGTAGAAAAAAGAGAGGGCGAATCAGGTGTATCACCGTTCCAGGCTTTTACTATTAGTGCTGCTTCACGTGTCGGCACAGGAAATATTACAGGTGTTGCCTTAGCCATTGGTGTAGGAGGACCAGGTGCTGTTTTTTGGATGTGGATCATCGCTATTTTAGGGATGGCTACTGCCTTCATTGAAAGTACCTTAGCACAGGTTTATAAAGTGAAGGATGGTAATACATTCCGGGGTGGACCTGCCTACTACATGGAAAAAGCGTTAGGTCAACGAAAGCTAGGAATTATTTTTAGTATTTTATTAACATTTAGCTTTGGGTTTATTTTTAATGCTGTACAGTCCAATACAATTGCCACGTCAGTTGGAGAAGCATTTGATATCAAACCAGCGATCATTGGGATAATACTTGTCGCCTTAACAGCCTTAATTATTTTTGGCGGTGTTCATAGAATTGTGAAGGTGACGCAAATTCTTGTACCTGTCATGGCGATTTTCTATTTACTTGTAGCCCTTTTTGTTGTAGTGACAAATTTCTCGGAAATCCCGCATGTTTTTAACTTAATTTTCACACATGCATTTGGCCTACAGGAAGCTGCTGGTGGTGCAATTGGGGCGGCTATTATGCAAGGTGTCCGTCGTGGTTTATTTTCCAACGAGGCTGGTATGGGGAGTGTACCTAATGCGGCGGCAACTGCCAATACCTCACACCCTGCCAAACAAGGGCTAGTACAAAGCTTAGGTGTCTTTTTTGATACGATCATGATTTGTACAGCGACTGCCTTTATCATTATTTTAGCTGGCTTATATGATAAAGGCGAAAGTGACGGCATTATCTTGACGCAAAATTCTTTAGCTGTCCAAGTTGGGGACTGGGCTCCTTACTTTATTGCTATCGCCATCATCTTCTTTGCCTTCAGTTCGATCATTGGAAACTATTATTATGGTGAATCCAATATTGAGTTTATGGATGCGCATAAAGGTTGGATGTTTAGCTATCGTATATTAGTGTTAGCTATGGTCATGTTTGGCTCTGTAGCTCAGGTACAGCTTGTATGGAATTTAGCTGACCTATTTATGGGTCTAATGGCGCTCATCAATATAGCCATTATTATTATTCTCGGTAAAATTGCCTTCCTTGTATTAGACGACTTTACACAGCAACGTAAAGCTGGTAAAAATCCTGTCTTTTATGCAAAATCAATTCCAACCTTAAAAAATACAGACTGTTGGGAAGAAAATCGATAAACAGCTAACGCCACTCCTTTTGATAGGAGTGGCGTTTCATGTTGTTGAAAAAAGGTAATGTCAACGGCATAATAAGCAATTTTGTAAGGCGAGGGGTTGATTTCCGTTCCGCCAGCGTCCTTTCCAGGGGGCGTCCGATGAGCCGCTTCACTCACTGCGTTCGCTCCAGGGTCTCCTCTGTGACGCTAAATCCCCTAGGAGTGACACTGGCTCCACTCCAATCAACCATTCTGCCAAAGTGTCTTTTCCTGAACAAAATAGCCCATTATTTATAGTATAAGAGAGGATAGCTTCTTACTTTCAATGTGGAGAAGTGATGTGTGACAACACCCCTCCATAAAAGAGTAGTGAGTATGTTCACTTTTTTGCTAAAAAGTGAACATTTTTATTTTATGGATTGGAGTGGAAGGCTACTTGACTCCCGTGGGAATAGCGAGACAGGCGAGCCCCTGCACGGAGCGGTAGCGGAGGAAGCGGCTCGGCGCTCGCCCACAGGAAAGCAAGTAGCCTGCAACGGAAATCCTTTTTCACCTTTCACATAAATTCTATGGATGGTTTTGTTTTTCAACACTATGAAAAGCCACTCCTTTTGATAGGAATGGCGTTTGTGCTTTAATATTTAAATTGACTAATCAGTTGCTTTAATTCATCCGCCATATGTGCGAGTGCTTGTGCCGAGGCATTGATTTCTTCCATTGAGGCTAATTGTTCCTCTGTTGATGCCGCTACATCCTCGGATGCAGAAGCATTGCCTTTTGCAGAGAATGCCAAATCTTCTGTTACGGCTGCCACCTCTTGGACGCCTGCTGACATTTGCTCAGAGGCTGAAGAGACTTCCTCCATTTTAGGTGTAATTTCATTCATGCTTGCCATAATGACTTGGAATTTTGCAATGGCTTCATCCGAAATATGCAGACCACTTTGCACATCCTCCGTTACCTTCGCCATAATACTGACAGATTGCTCCGTCTCTTGCTGAATACCTCGAATAAGCTCAAATATTTGTTTGGCCGATTCTTGTGATTGTTCTGCTAGCTTGCGAACCTCATCTGCCACAACGGCAAACCCTTTCCCATGCTCACCTGCTCTTGCCGCCTCAATAGCTGCATTTAATGCAAGTAAGTTCGTTTGATCGGCAATGCTCGTAATGACATCTAAGATGGACGTAATTTGCTGAGATCGTTCATGCAAGGTTTGAATTTTCGCATTGGAATCTGCTACAGATAAATGAATGGATTGCATTTGATCCTTCGTATTCTGCACAGCTTGTCCACCCTCATCTGCTTGTGATGTTGCATGCTGCGAAAGGTCTGTCACAGCAGAGGATATTTCGGCAATATGCAAAATAGCTGTTGAAAGCTCATGCAGTGATTCTGCATTTTTATTGGCACTGATCGTTTGCGAATCAGCACTTGAGGCAACATCCTGAATAGAAATCGCCACTTTTTCCGTTGCAATGCTTGTTTGATTCGCGTTGGCTGTTAGCTCCTCTGCTGACGAAGCCACTTCCTCTGCATTTTGCTCAATTTTTTGAATAAGTGTCCGTAAGCTTTCTTGCATATCATTAAAGGCTTGTCCTAATTGACCAATCTCATCCTTCGACGTAACCGTCACCGTTTCTGTCAAATCGCCTTTACTGATCGTCACAGCACTATCCTTTAAAGCTTTAATTGGCTTTAACACAGCCCTCATAACAAAATAAAAGACAATCGTACTAATAACAATAGCCGCAATCAGCACTAAAATCGTATGGTATAAAATTTTAGATGCCGATTCATCAATTTCTTTGGCAAAAATGGTCCCTGTGATTTTCCAATCAGTCAGTTCATTTGTTGTATAGAACAGGATTCGGTTATCACCGTCAAAGACATATTTATAGGTACCAGAAGGATTTTCGTACATTTGATCGAGGAAGCTTTCTTTTAGTTTTCCTCCAGCTTCAAGCGTAGGGTGTGAGATAACCATATTTTCTTCACCAAAAATAGAAGGATAACCATTTTTCCCGATTCGAATGGAATCTGCAATTTTTTGAAGGTCTGTCAGTTTAATATCAATAGCCACAACCCCAGCATGATCCTTAATCTGTTTGGCAACCGTCACAACCATATCGCCAGTTCCTGCATCTTTATAAGGATTTGTGATTAACGTTTCTCCTTTGAGGGCTGTTGCCTCTTTATACCAATCTCGATCTAGTGGATTATAGTCTGCATCATTTAATTTTGGCTCTTGTGTAAAGGAGCCATCGTTCATGCCAATATAAATACTTAGCACATCTGGATTTAGCTCTACATACTGATGCAAATTCGTCTCAATAGAGGCTTGGGATTGCTGATATTTTCCTGCATCTAATTCACTGCTAAATACATTGATATCATCCATTTTTTCGCTAATGGTTTTATCAATAAGCTTATTTAAAATGCCCACACTTTCATTGGCACTAAATAATATTTCTTCTTCTATTGAGTCTTTTGCAGATAAATAAGATAAACTCCCAACAGAAATGACAGGAATTAGTAATACTAGCGCAAATAAAGTATAAAGCTTGCCCTTAAAACTGCTAAATAGTTTCTTCATATATCAATCTCCTTTTGATTCTTGTCGTGAAAAAATAGCAAGCTATTTTCCACAGTATTTCCCTCTCTTTATCTGCTTCACATTTCTCCCAAAGCTTTTATCGGATGAAATATTATTTTTCAAACATATTTTTGAATTTCTTATTATTCAGGCTTTGCAGACAACTAGAAAACCCCTGTAAATATACAGAGGTAGTGTTTCGTTAATATTTAAATGACTGTATAGACTCTTGCAAATCTATCGCCATTTTCGCTAGATGTGTAGAGGAAGCTGCTACCTCCTCCATTGCTGCATTTTGTTCTTCTGAAGAGGCTGCAACACTTTGTACATGGCGACTCGATTTCATTGAGACTTCACTAATATAATCAATTTCTTTGACTAACTTTTCTACATCCTGATGAATAGTCCGAATGGCTGTTGTCACTATCTCAGTTTGTGCTTGTACATCATTAATGGCATCATCAATCTGTATAAAATTATCTCTTGCCACATTGACCTTTTCACGTCCTACATGGACCGAATCATTGCTATTGACCATATCCTCTTCAATGACTCTCGTGCTATCGGTAATTTGTGCCACTACTTTTTCAATGTCCCCCGCTGCAAGATTGGACTCATCTGCTAGCTTGCGTACTTCCTCTGCAACAACCGCAAAGCCTTTGCCATGTTCACCGCTTCTTGCCGCTTCAATCGAGGCATTGATTGCCAGTAAATTAGTTTGTGTCGCAATACTTTTAATGACATTCACGGCTTTTACAATCGCCGCTGTATTGTCATCTAAATCTTGCACACGGGTATTTAACTCGCTTGTATTGGCAGAAATTTCATTCATTTGTTCCGTCACATCATGCACAGAAGAACGCCCTATACTCGCCATATTTTTCGTTTCGACGGTTGCATGATTCACGTTATGGATACTTGTAGAAATATCATTCATTTTCTTTAAAATATGAGCTGATAAATTCCGTACATCGCTTGTTAAAGTGTCCTGCTGGTCAATTCCTTGTGCAATATCGTGAATAGATTCCGTCACCACTTCTGTCGCCTGTGTAACCTCCATGCTACTAGCCGTCAGTTGTTCTGATGTGGCTGCAACTTGTTCGGAGGAGTTGCCTACTTGTTTCATCATCAGTCGAAGCTTTTGTGACATACTATTAAAGGACTCGGCCAAATGGGCGAATTCATCCTTGGTTTTAAATTGTAAATGCGTGTGCAAATTCCCTTCAGAGAATTTATCCATTTCTATTACTGTTTGCTGAATGTTTTTAGCGATTCGTCTCCCAAATACTGTGGCAATGATGATACTAACAATCAAAGAAATAACGGCTAGTATTGTAATTTCTACCCCGCTTCTTTCTCCTTCTTGCTTGGTTGCTTCAATATGAGCTTGCATCTCTTCCTGTTGAGCCGTTGCCATCGTCTTACCAAAGACAACTAACTTCAGAGAACCTTCACCTAAAATTGGCAATGCTTGCTGTTGGGCTTGTTGATGATCTCCTCGTTGATAAAGTGGCACTATCTGCCCATCTATCGCCTTTTCCCAATCGGCTAGTTGCTGTAAAAACTGCTCAAACTCTTCATTGCTATCGCCTTTTTCTTGGAGACGATTAATCGACGTATGTAAGGTCTCGCGGATTTCATGGTGGTTGTTAAGCATTTCTTCCTTGCCATATAATATATACCCACGAATAGCTGCATTTGCTCGAACTGTTTGGAACGAGATATCTTGATATAAATGAATAAATTCTGTCTTGTCTTCAATTTCTGCTAGAGTCTGATTATTATGATTCAAGTAGTATAATGCAATACCTGAAATAAGCAGTAGGAAGACGAGTACAATGCCAAAAGCAATTTGTAGTTTTCGTTCCACAGTTAGTCTCATATGATTCCCTCAATTCTACTATAATCATATTGAGTATAGCCTACCTAAACCTATTAACCTATATAATATGTATCTATCCTCATAAATTATCGCTAAAATTTAACAAAAATAAGAACTCCACGCTCAATCTATTGACAATAATATCCACTATATCGCTAGTTTAAATAGGTAGAAAGCATTTGGAAACCGTAGAGGTAAACCCAAAAGAGAGGGAGCAACAGAACCATTTTAAGAAAAAGCCCTCTTTTTTCAACATATTCTCGAATGCCTGAAGTAAGCATAATAGCACTTAGTAACAATAAGCTATGCTGAGCCCCATAGATCTGCAAAGAAAATGTAATAACGAATGGCAAGGCGGCTGGAAAAATAAAATCTGCTAACGGTCTCTTGCTCTTCGCTTTGTTTAAATATATGGGAGGAGCCGTTTCTTTTTCTATCGATTTAGCCCCTGTAAGTTTCTTTGCTAGCATAAAGGCTAGACTGAAAAATATAATTGTATACACAATAAATAATAGAAACGGCATTCTACTTTCTTCATTCAACAAATGAAAATAATCCACCATATCTTGTGCCTTTAGTTCATAATACTGCATCGTTTTCTGATCCATTAGGAATAATCGTTCATCCTTGCTAATCACCTTCACGGCCATTTCCTTGCCATTATAAAGACGTATATATAAGTCGCTTACCGTAGTAGCATTAGCTGGTCGACTAACCGGATTTTTTGGGGACTGTAATGCTTGTTGGAGATGTTCCTTGTCTTTCACCTCATAACGGTTGATGTAGAACACTTGCTTTAATGGATACAAATATTGCTCCTTGCTATCACTTCCAGACAAATACCAAGCCTCTTGAATTGTTTGAAATTCACTATGATGCAGGGATACTAGCTCCTCTCGCTGCCTTTCATTGTAACTGAAAAGTAGAAGTGTACTTATACTAAGAATAATGCCTAGTAACAGTGTATAAATATGGCCTCCCTTGTGCATCCCTACGCCTCCTTTACAGACTTTTATATATAGTAATTATTGTAATATACGGTTTACACTCCCAATAAGTTTCATCTATACTAATAATAGAGGTGAAGCAAATATGAGTAAACCAGCATTATACGTACATTTAGTCATTGGACCTGATTGTGATTTCGAATCCATGGCCATCAGAGCGGCACTAGAATCCTTTGATGCATGGGTGACAATTCATTTAATCGGAAGACCAAATGATTTGATTGATGTCTTGTCTGGAGAGGATCTGCCAAGCAAAATGGACTATCTTATTTTAAACTTCCACGGTAATGAGGGACGCTTTTGTTTACCCGAGTTAGGCGAAGATGTATATGAAGACAATGAACCTAAAAGTATCTACTTTGAACGACAGGATGTCCTATCCTATTGTCAGCTACAGGATGTCAAGGTGATAGCAGCTGGCTGTACATTAGGCTGGCAACAGCTAGCGACAGCCTTTTTAGAAAGTGGCTGTCACTCCTATTTAGCACCCGATGATTATATAGAAGGTAACGCAAATCTCATGTTTCTTATTCGCTTTTTCTATGAGATCATCACGAATCAAAGAAATCAGCAGGAAGCATTCGAACTCGCCCAAGCTATTGATGCAGAAACGACCATGTACAAGCTATATTTAACATAAAAAGATCGTAGCACATGTTATTGGCTACGATCTTTCTTTAGTTAACGTTGCTGTTTATCTAGCATGGATTCTGTAAAAGCCTGTGACTGTCCTTTTGGAATACTAAGCGTTTGCCAAGCAGAGCCCTTAACTTGTTTCGCAATATAAATAATTTGACCGACATGCTGTGCATAATGCGCCATCTGTCTTTCAATGGCATCAATGACTGCTAGCTGCTCTCCTCTAATTGTGACATATCGCTGCAAATCAGATTCTGTTAAACTCGCTAAGGCGTCTAAAAACACTTGCCAACCCTTTTCCCAAGCTACGAGCATGGCCTCTTTCGTGTGAAGACTATCCATAAACTCATCATCTCGATTACGTGTAGACTTCTCACCATCCGTCGTTAAAAAATCTGTCCAGCGTGAAATCATATTGCCACTAACATGCTTCACAATAACTGCGATACTATTGGATTCCTCATTATACGCCCAATGTAACTGTGCCTCTTCTAATTGGGCAAGCGCCTTATCCCCCTGCTCTTTCACATTGTTAAATCTTTTTTGAACAACTTGTAAATAAGTGTGTGCGATTGTCATGATTGTACCCATCCCCTCTTTTCTATCATTCTATAATAGTTCAAAGGGATTGTCTCATCTGCGCTTTACTAATCGCCAAGAATAAACGTCCTTACGATGGTCGCCATTTTTTCTTGGACTTCTTGTGGGTCGCCATCTAATTGATAACCAATATGATAGACATAGCCGTTATAGTACGTATAAAATTCATTGGCATTTGTAGTCATTTGAAAGATGCGCTTATCTGTTTCATCGTAATTATAGTAAATGTAAACAAAACCTCGATCTGGTGTCATCTCCCGATAATATAAAGGATTCATAAAATTTAAACCTACATTTGAAACTTTAATCCCTAAAGTTTCCTCAATATCTTTCGATTTAATATATGTTGATAAGGGATTACGATTTACATTTGTCACTGAGAAATTAATGTATTGTAGATCCCTGCCAGTGGAGGATTTTTCTTTATAGCTAAATTGAAATTGCGTTTGTTGACTGCCATCATCCATTTTGGATGATACCGCATAGACCTCCTGAATATTTGGTTGAAATGGCAACTCTTCCGGTGTAGTAAGATGAACGACATTGCCCAGTGAGGTTGCTACTGATTGCATAGCCACGAAACCCTGAAGTGGTGCATAATATTTGATATTTTTTGCCTGACTTAAAAAATTGGCTAGCGGGAAAAACTGACTGTATGTTGTATCTGTTCCTTCCACTTCTGTTTGAAACAAATCCGTAAAAGGAGGTTTTTCTTCTTCATTCATTACCTGTGTCGTCAGTTGATTAGACGGTTTGGCTGCTTGCCAGGCAATGAAAAATAAAATAGAGCATGTCATCATGATGGTAACTGCACGATACGTCCACTTTGGTTTGGACGGATAAGGCTCTTGCTGAATTTGTTGGCGAACCTTATGTATGATTGCTTCTTTATGTGCTGAAACATCTTGTAACGCCTGCATTGTATGCTTATCCATGGAAAAGTACCTCCCATTCAATATGTTGCAAATCTATTTTTAATAGCTCCTTCCCCTTCTTTAAACGAGATTTCACAGTACCTTCAGGAATTGTAAGTAATTCCGCAATCTCTTTAATCGTCATCTCCTCTAAATAAAAATAAACGATTGCTTCGCGTTGCTTGATTGGTAAGCGTAAAATCGCTTCATCTAGTAAGGCTTGCTCATCTTGACGAATCAGTGTGTCCTGTAAGACCATTTTTTGCTTTGTAAAAAATCTATGCTGCAATGTAATTTTTCTGTATGCCCAGCTTTTTAAGTAATCCTTACATTTATTGATTGTCATGCGGGCAAGATATGCTTTCATCTCCCCTCTCTCTTCATAATCCTTTTGATGATAAAATTTAATAAATACGTCCTGCACAATATCTTCGGCTATTTGTAAATCCTTCGTATAGTAATAAGCAATTCGAAACATTTGCTCCGTATGTATAGCCATTAGCTGCTCTAATTTTTCGTTATCTGACATGTGATTTCCCTCCTTCCACACTATAAACGATTCCCAACCAGAAAAAGATTATTTTTCCAGCTGATAATGACATAAAAAAACCGCCTCTAAAATTCGAGACGGTTTATTGCTTCTTTATAAATTTTCATCAATATATGTTTCGATATCAGAAGCTATCGTATCAATTGGTACATCTTCAATATTTTCAGCAAAGCCATTATACATTTTGACCATTACACCATCTTTGTCCACTAAGAAAAATTGATTGCCATGAATGACTTGGTCACTGTTAGGGTCGTTTTTCACTAATATCTTTGTATTTTTCACTGCAAACTGTTCAATATATTTTTGTGAATAGCCTGTCAGAAGATTCCACTTAGATTCATCTGGCACATTGTATTTACTGATATAATTAGCTAACACTTCTGGTTTATCAACGTCTGGATCTACTGAAAAGGCAACGATGTGATAATCCTCTACTCCTTTTTTCTGGAGCTTTTCCTGCACTTGTGCCATGTTCAATGACATCGGCGGGCAAATCGATATACAGTTCGTGAAAATATACATGCCGATCCAAGGCTTACCTTTTAAACTTTCGAGCGAAACGGTTTCACCACGTTGATTAATATGTTCAAAATCGGGTATTTCGAGGCTGTAGTCTGCTTTAAATTTTGAATTTCCACATGCGCCAAGCACAGATGCACAGGCTAAAAGTAGAACTAGCCCTATTAACTTACGTTTCATGTCAACACTCTCCCTAACCTACACTACCCTCATCCTACCGTAGGTTGTAAACGTTGACAAGAACTTCTACGTGACAGCTTTCGTACATCTTTGTGAAATAAATTTCATTTTAACGAAACGAGCGCCGCATGAATCGCATCAAGCTTTACTTCGACACGGTGCAATAAATAAAATGACACTAAAATCGGAAAACCGATATCGGATATCATGTTCAGCCACGGTTCCATTTGTCTCCCCCTCTCTCCTACAGTAAAACAGGTCTTTGCGGTTTCATTGCAAAGACCTGTTTTGAATTATTCTGTTGCTACATCAAATTCTGTTACTTGACGATCTACCATGCGTGCACCCTTGATGGAAGATAAAGCACCAGTCTGTCCAGCAAAGACATTTTTACCTATGATCGATGTCATAGCCTGCTGTATTTCAGCCGCTGTGATATGCGGCTTTGGTGCATCAATTGTAAGTGTTGTCGTTTTCCCATCAGTCGTTGCAAAGAGTAACTCTAAAACTTGTGTCATGTTTGATTCCTCCTTAAGATAACTCGTTTGTTTCTTGCTTGACAATACTAGCCAATGTCTGTGATGAAAGACTAGCAATGACATGTGCAACCGCTACTAAGTCGCCCTCATTATGCGAGGGGCTAATATTTCGATATGATTTTGTGATGAATATTGGTTCATTTTGTTCATCATAGCCCGTCACATACTTAAGACGCAGTGTTGCATTTAAAAAGTGAACGTCTACCATCGAGTCTCACCTCCCTTCTGCACACTATATAATGGCGAATTGCTAAAAAAGGGACATTATAGGATGAATTTTTTTTCGGAAGCTCTTATAATAGAATGAGAGAAGGCAAAGAGGTGAACGATTTGTTACAAGGTTGGTTTTTATGGTTTATTTTATTTTGGGTTGTCGTCCTCATTTCATTGATGGCTATTGGCGGATTCTTCATGTTCCGAAAATTTTTAAAGGCACTCCCTAAACAAGATGGAAAATCAGATTTAGATTGGCAAGAATATTATTTAGATAGAACGATTCACTTATGGGGACAAGCTGAAAAAGACTTACTCTATGAGCTAGTAAGCCCTGTACCTGAGCTCTTTAGACAAGTAGCAAAGGAAAAAATTGCAGGAAAAATTGGCGAGCTCGCATTAGAAGAGAAGGCTGCTGCCATCAATAATGACCTTATTATTCGTGGATATATCCAGGCCACACCAAAACGCGATCACAAATTTTTACGCAAAAAATTAGAACAAATGCACATTGACATCGCCCCCTACGAACATTTATTTGATTAAAAAAACGCTGCACGAAGCTATGTGCAGCGTTTTTTCTTATTTATAATGTGGGTGTTCGTGGCTATCCGCTGCTTTTGAAAGGCTATCCTTCGCTTTTGAGCTTCTATCCACGCTTCAAAACTCTATCCTCTTCTTTCGCAAAGCTATCCTTCGTTTTCCTCATCCTATCCGCTACTTTTGCTATTTTATCCACCACTTCTGAGCTTCTATCCACGCTCTAGGTTCTATCCTCTTCTTTCGCAAAGCTATCCTTCGCTTTCCTCATTCTATCCGCTACTTTTGCTATTTTATCCACCACTTCTGAGCTTCTATCCACGCTCTAGGTTCTATCCTCTTCTTTCGCAAAGCTATCCTTCACTTTCCTCATTCTATCCGCTACTTTTGCTGTTTTATCCACCACTTCTGAGCTTCTATCCACGCTTCAAAATTCTATCCTCTACTTTTAAGCTTCTATCCACACTTTTGCTGTTCAAGCACAAAAAAACTACACTAGCTTCTGCACTAGTGTAGTTTTGGGATTGTTTTTTTGACTCTTTTAAACTGGATCAGCATAGCGATTCGCCAAGGTAATAGCATGGCGAAGGCTAGTATCCAGAACATACCTGCTAATTCACCGACATCGATGGAACTACTTAAAATCATTTTCGCTACGACTCGGAATATTAACAGACCGAATAAAATAAAAACGAAGGCTTTGGAACGTTTTAAATAGATGTCTCGTCCCTTTACTTCAAATTTCGAAGTAGCAATTAAGATTGTCGAGAACAACATGCCCACCGCGGCTGCTTCTAAAATTTGCATGGCTGGCACGCGGAATTGCTCAAATAAAAACATGAGTGCACCAGAAGACATGGCAATTGGTGGGATAATAATTTTCTTCTCATTTGTCGGCTTTTTGGAAGCTCTCATTCGTATGATCATCACAAAGCCGCCCATAAGAATGGCCATGATAGTTGACCCTATAACATAATAGTGAGAAGGGATACTGCTCAACATAAAAATCCTCCTCTAATGTCTAATTAGCAATTTTGTCCAAGTAATTGATCGGCGACAGCCTTTAATCTTTCTGGCTCGAAAGGTTTTGTGATAAAATCCTTGGCGCCGCTTTCAATCGCTTCTACGATTAATTTTTGCTGACCTAATGCTGTCACCATAATAATTTTTGCATTTGGAAATTCTGGGACGATTTTTTTTACTGCCGCAATACCGGTCATAACGGGCATCGTTACATCCATTGTGACTAAATCTGGTTGTAAATCACGATACATCGCCACAGCTTCTTTGCCATTTGCTGCTTTACCGACTACCTCATAACCCCATTCTGAAAACATATTACTGATTGCAACACGCATGAATAGCGTATCATCCACTACTAAAACTGTAGGCACATGTTCATCTCCCTCCGCGTTAAAGTTCGGTATGCCTTTTAGTTTAACAAATTAAAAGCCTGTAAATCCACCGAAAATAGGCTGTAAAACGCGGGTAATATACGTTAAGCCGTCAAAGAATAATAAAATCCCCACGGCAATCATGACATAACCACCGATTTTCACAATTTTTTGGCTGTGTGTACGAATCCATGTCATACGTGAAATAAAGAAAGATAGCACGAAGAATGGAATCGCAAATCCTAAATAATACGCAAGCATATAGCTAAAGCCCGCACCAGGATTTGTACTAGCTAACATAATAATAGACGCAAGGATTGGTCCCGTACATGGTGTCCAACCTGCCGCAAAGGCAATACCAATTAAGACAGATCCAAAATAGCCAGACGGTCTATTTTTAAATTGGAACTTTCGATCCTTCATTAAGAAGTCTACTTGCAATAATCCGACAATCATTAAACCGAATACTACAATTAAAATAGCGCCAACCTGTCGTAATAAAGTTTGATAATTTAGGAAAAACTCTGCCGCAAATGAAGCGCTTAGTCCAATAATGATAAAGATAATTGAAAATCCTAGTAAAAAGAATAATGTGTGGAAAATGGCACGTTTTTGAAGCATGCCTTTTTCTGATTTTAGCTCATCTAGTGTCATACCCGTTATGTACGATAAAAATGCTGGATATAGTGGAAGAGTACATGGTGAAATAAAACTTAAAAACCCTGCACCAAAAGCTAAAAATACGTTAATATCAGATCCCATATTTTTTAATCGCTCCTTACAGTTACTGCATTCATCGTACCAAAAAAAAGGCTAAAAAGCGTCCTTTCTGTTTGTGAACGTTTCATGGCAAAATAATGAGGTTTTTAAGAAGTTCCATCAAGCTCCTTCTGCATTATGCCCTCCTCTTGATTTTCTGTCAACATAATCCGCCATTCTTCTACCCTATTATAGAGGTTATCGCTCACTCCTTTCCTCTAGCCTTGACATTGTCGATTGCTTGCCGTTATTGTTGAAAGAGGCTTTAGTAGTGAAACCCTCATAATTATTGTAAGAAACTATTCAGACGAACAGATTCATCATAACACCAAGTCATCAGATGACCATATTATAAGGTAACATTAACAATATTATTATCTTACATTTCGACAAGTATCCCCTACTCCACAAAGTGTTCATGTTAACCATGAGTATATGACTACTTTTCATGTATAATATTGATAACCGATGTGCAATGGATCGAAAAAAAGAGGTGTAGCCCTTGAAATTAAGAAAAATTAAACCAAAAAAGATTTATGAAGAAGTATCCGAAATCCTGCATGAAAAAATCAGGGCTGGTGTCCTAAAACCAGGCGATCGACTGGACTCTGTAGAACAGCTTGCCGAACAATTACAAGTGAGTCGATCCGCCGTTCGAGAAGCGCTTTCTGCATTAAAAGCTATGGGGTTAATTGAAATCAAGCAAGGCTCTGGAACTTTTGTCAAAAGTGTACCAGCCAAGCAACTTGATTTTCCTTTATCCACTGCCATGTTAACAAATAAACAGGATATTGCGCATTTATTAGAGGTGCGTAAAATAATTGAAGTAGGAGCAGCAGCAAGTGCAGCAATCCATCGTTCAGAACAGGATGTACAAGCGATGTTACAAATTTTAGAGAACATGAAGCAAGCACATGGGGATGGTGAACTCGGTGAAAAAGTAGATTATCAATTCCATGCAGCTATTTCCACTGCCTCACAAAACCCTCTACTCGCTACAATCTTAGATCAAATTTCTGGCCTAATGATAGACACGATGAAAGAAACGCGACGAATATGGTTGTACTCCCAGAAAACAACGAGTGAACAATTATATGACGAACATATGCAAATCTTCCTCGCAATTAAACAACAAAATGAGGAGCTAGCCAAACATGCCATGGCGTCTCATTTAAGCAATGTTGAAAAAGTGCTCTTACAATATTTTGAAACAACTGAGTCTCAATCATAGTAAACTGCCTAGCACTCACTAGGTAGTTTTTTTATTTTCCGAAAATTCATGAAAAATAGTTTTATTCTCTGTAAAATTTGTTGTATGATAAAATCATTGATAAGTCATCAGATGACCAGTTGTTTTTTTTAAAAGGAGCGATAAAGATGAAAGTCACACTATTTGCCACTTGCCTAGTGGATTTGTTTCAAGGGGATGTAGGGAAAGCCGTTGTTGAGGTGTTAGAGAGACTTGGCTGTGAGATTGATTTTCCAGAGGATCAAATTTGCTGTGGTCAGCCTGCCTACAATAGCGGCTATGTGAAGGAATCGAAAAATGCGATGAAAAAAATGATTACAGCCTTTGAGCATGCTGAATACGTCGTCTCCCCCTCAGGTTCTTGTGCTTATATGTTAAAAGAATATCCTGAGGTTTTTAAAGAAGACCCGATCTGGGCAACAAAGGCACAAGCATTAGCAGATAAAACCTATGAATTTACAGAGTTTATTGTCAACGTTTTAAAGATAAACGATGTAGGAGCTCATTTAGAAGGCAAAGCTACTTATCACACATCCTGTCATATGACACGATTGCTTGGTGTAACAGATGCACCTTTTCAATTATTAAAAAATGTCAAGGGCTTACACTATGTGGACCTCCCTGGCAAAGATCGATGCTGTGGGTTTGGTGGTACATTCTCAGTCAAAATGGGCAATATTTCTGGAGAAATGGTCAATGAAAAAGTACACAATGTGGAAGAAACAGGGGCAAATATTTTAATTGGGGCAGATGCTGGCTGTTTAATGAATATTGGTGGCCGCATTCACCGTCAAGGCAAGCCGATTAAAGTGATGCATATTGCAGAAGTCTTAAACTGCCGTTAAGAGGGGGAAATTAGAATGGCTATGAAAACAAGTGATGATCGCTTTCATCAACGTGTAACGAAAGAGCTGGAAAATCAATTTATGCGTCATGCTGTTTCGAGTGCCCAAGAACGTTTCCAAACACGCCGCCTTCAACAAACAAGAGAATTGGGACATTGGGAAGAATGGCGCTCGCATGGTGAGGAAATTCGCAAGCATGTTTTAGCTAATTTAGATTATTACCTCTATCAATTAAGTGAAAATGTTGCTAAAAGAGGTGGACATGTTTTCTTTGCCCAAACCGCACAAGAAGCAACAGCGTACATTCAAAGTATTGCGAAACAAAAGAATGCGACAAAAATTGTGAAGTCAAAATCCATGGTGACAGAAGAAATTAACTTAAACACGGCTTTAGAGGCGCTTGGTTGTGAAGTGATTGAGACAGACTTAGGCGAATATATTTTGCAGGTCGCAGATCACGAGCCGCCATCCCATATTGTGGCGCCAGCCTTGCATAAAAATAAGGAACAAATTCGCGATGTTTTTAAAGAAAAACAAGGCTATCGTCAAACCGAGAAGCCTGAGGAGCTTGCTCTCTATGTGCGGGAAAAATTAAGACAGGAATATTTAACCGCAGATATCGGTATTACAGGCTGCAACTTTGCTATCGCAGAAAGTGGTTCGATTACACTCGTCACAAATGAGGGCAACGCGGATTTAGTAACAGCGCTGCCGAAAACGCAAATCACAGTCATGGGGATGGAAAGAATTGTTCCTACATTTGAAGATATGGAGGTCCTTGTTAGCTTACTAACTAGAAGTGCGGTTGGTCAAAAGCTAACAAGCTATATTACCACACTAACAGGGATTAAAGGCGAGGGCGAAACGGATGGACCTGAGGAATTCCATTTAGTCATAGTTGATAATGGGCGCTCTGCGATTTTAGGTGGCGAATTTCAACCTATTTTACAATGCATTCGCTGTGCTGCCTGTGTCAATGCTTGTCCAGTCTATCGACATGTTGGCGGGCATACGTATGGCTCTATCTATTCTGGTCCTGTTGGGGTTGTCCTGTCTCCGTTATTAGGAGGCTATGATGATTTTAAAGAACTGCCATACGCTTCTACATTGTGTGGTGCTTGCACGGATGCATGCCCTGTTAAAATTCCTTTACATCAGCTCATTCATCGACATCGTCAAGTTATTGTAGAGAATGAAGGCAAAGCACCCGTGTCTGAAAAGCTTTTAATGAAGGCTTTCGGTTTAGGGGCTTCCTCCCCTACTCTCTATAAAATGGCAACAAAAATAGCTGCTCCAGCTATGTCCCCTTTTACGAAGGACCATACCATTTCAAAGGGGCCAGGCCCATTAAAGGCTTGGACTGAAGCAAGGGATTTCCCAGCACCAAATAAAGATAGTTTCCGAGATTGGATGAAGCAGCGTACAAAAGGAGGTAAGCACGAATGACAAGTATGATTCAACACCGAGAGAGCTTTTTAGCTAACATTGCTAAACAGCTTGGACGTTCTCCTAAAACAGAACTTCCACGCCCAACTTGGCAGTATCAGCCACAAGATCGTGTGCTCAAGGAGGCGACACAGGATGAATTAGTAGAGGTTTTAATCAAGCAATGTGCTAACATTCATACGGATATTAAAATATCTAGTACGTCCACACTTCCCCAGGATTTACAAGCTATTGTTGACCATTATGGTGGTCAGTCCGTCATTACATGGAAGGACGAAAGATTGAAAGATTATGGACTATCTCCACTAATGACCGAACAATGGCCACAAGCCAATATCGAACTCTATGAATGGAATGCACAGCAACCTGAGGAAAATATTAGGCAAGCAGAAAAAGCAAATATTGGCATTACGATAAGTGAAATGACTTTGGCGGAATCAGGAACTGCTGTGCTTTTTAGTAGTAAGAAGCGAGGGAGAAGCGTTAGCTTTTTACCAGAAAAATCGATTATTTTAATCCCAAAAAGTACGATTGTCCCTCGTATGACACAAGCGGCACGTTGGATTAGCGAAAAAATCCGTCGTGGTGACAACATTCCTTCCTGCATTAACTTTATAACAGGTCCCAGCAACTCAGCAGATATTGAAATGATTCTCATCGTTGGTGTACATGGCCCTATTCAAGCTACTTATTTGGTTATTGAGGATCGTTGAAATGGCTTCATCAAAAAACCCAAACGATCTACAAAACGCTGAAGTGTTTTTGATCGTTTGGGTTTTCAATTCCTCGAGCTATGTTGTTGTATTTGGAACGTTTTCACTTGAGTTTTCTTTTTCATAATACTCTGGATGTGCTTCCTTCAAGATAGATGGACGTAGCAGTGCTAGCGAAAGGATAATAATAATGATGCTTGTTACTGGTAAAATAATAGTTGCTGGTAATGTATCATATAACATTCCATAGACCACCATACCAATTGGCATCATGGACATCGCCATTGTCTCCATTAAGCCAAAGACACGCCCACGATACTCCTCTGCAATAATTTTTTGCATATACACCCCAATCGGCATATTAATGCCCATTTCGAAAATTGCGAAAATAAAGTAGATGATTAAATAAAAGATGATGATGGCTATATAGGAAAAGCTTGTGAGTAATGGGATAATTGCTAAGGCAACACTTCCAGCCAATAGCAATAAGCTCATTTTCGAAAAGCGTAACGGCACCTTCACTTCTGGTCTTGTTGCGAAATAAAGGGATGCCACAAGCATACCCGCTGCTCCTGAAGCCTCAATAAAACCAAAATGCATGGATTTTACTTTTAGCAATTCAATAATAATGTATGTTCCCCCTACAGCGATAGCAGAAAAGAACAAATTAATCCATAATGCCACCCACATAATGGTTTTAATAACTGTACGTTGCTTGATGTAATGAAACCCATTTTTCAGTCCATCCCACATCTTTTCTTTTATCACATCTGCCCCTCTTGTACTATAAAGATTAAAATCCATCGTAGCCTCTAAACAAAAGGCAATCGTATAGGCCACCATATTGACCATTAAAAATACATCCATGTTAAAAAATCCATACATCATACCACCGATGACTGGTCCCCCAATCGCAGCCACAGACATCGACAATTGATTAAAGGACATCGCACGCTGTAAACGCTCTGGATTGACTAGCGTTGCAATGGCAGATGAGAACGTTACACCAGAAAATGCTGAGCAAATCGTATTAAAAACAGTAGCTATGTAAATGGCATAAACAGACATTCCTACTGTTTCTGTATAGAGCAGCAAACCCCCTACGGTCAAAATAGTCCCTGCCTGTGCGATTAAAATCGTTCGTTTTTTCGAAAAGTTATCCGCAACATAGCCTGCTAAAGGGGCTACAAGTGCACGTGGTAATACAGAACAAATCATATTCGTTGCAAAGCTCATCGCCGATCCTGTCATCGCTAAAATATACAAGCTGAAGCCAAACGCCATGACATTCGCTCCTAGCATGGCAATCATTTTGCTTGCCGTGAATGTCCATAAATGGTAGGTCGCCTTCTTTAATTTATCCGCTTCATTCATCCATAAATCCCTCCGTTTTTTAACTAAATTAAAAAGTTTAATTATATTAAACAAAATATACCACAGCTTCCCCTTTTCACGCAATAAAAAGTTTAATATAATTAAACAAAAGGAGGCGAGGCAATGGACTCTTTAGGCACACGCATTCGCAAATTAAGGAAAGAACAAAAATTAACATTAGAAGCACTTGCTGGTGATCGTCTAACAAAAGGAATGCTAAGTCAAATAGAAAATGATAAGGCCAAGCCTTCAATGGAAAGCCTTGACTATATTGCTGAGCGTTTAGGTGTAAAGGCTAGTGAGTTACTGGAAGAAGTAACCTCATCCTCCATTCGCCAGCTTTTAGAGCAGGTTGAAATTTTATTTACAGAAGTAAAACGTGGTGATGCAGACCATCATCAAAAAATTGTAGATTTGATTAGGCCGTCTATAGAGGGGCTTCCGCTTAGTTATGAAGCAGGCCGTTTATTGTATATTTACACTGATGCACAGTATGAAGCGGGATTAACGACATGGGAATCCCCACTTCAACAAGCACGTATCATCTTTAAAGAAATTAATTTACTGAGCCATTGGTTTAAAACCTTCGTTCTACAAATGACCATTTTCGCTGAAAAACGGCAATATAAATTGGCTTATAGCTGTATTTTACAGGCAAAAGAAATCATTGAACAAGAGGACTATCAGCTTGATTCACGGGATGCCCTGTTAATGACTTATTATTCAAGCGTTTTACAGCTTGCCATTGGGGAGCATGAGGAAGGGAAAAAGTTAATAAACGAGACAATTGCCAACGCACATAAAAACCAACTGTTCTATAAAATTGATGATATGTATCGTATTGGTGCGTATTGTGCCATGATTGACCATGACTTTGAACAAGCGGAGCATATGTTTATGAAGTTGGAACAGTATCGGGCATTTGCCGAACGTGTTCAAGTAGATGCTTTAATTTTTATTTTACGAGCACATTATTATAATAATTACAAACTTAATTATGAGCAGGCTCTGATAGAAATAGAGCGTTTTAATGAGCTCATACATGAAGATTTTGAAATTTTGGATGCAAACTATTATTATGCTGAAAAAGGAAAGTCCTGCTATTTACTTGGTCATTATGAGGAAGCGAAGGCCGCATTTGAACACTTTACAAAAAAACCGATCTTTATTAGCCATCCGTATGACATCCTAGCTTTAAATGAGTGCTTTTCCTATAAAGCCCTTTGCTATGCCCATTTTGGGGAGCTGACAACAGCCTATGACATTGCGAAAATGGCCTACACGGATTCACTGGAATTAGTTGATTTACCCTATAAACACAAAATTGAGGAAGTCTATCGGACGATTAAGGCACAAATTGATTCCATATCCTAAAATAAAGGGATTGCACAGCCTCGTGCAATCCCTTATTTTTACTACTGACGATCGTTCTTCATTTGTTTATGGATTTTACGCAACGCCTTTTTGGAGCCTCGTTGGATATCATGCTGAAGCTTGCGTTCATGATAGTCTACAAATAATGTCTCGAGATCATACCCCTCAGGATATAGCTCCTCTGCTGGTAATTCCAAGGTAAGTCGTTTGACATGCACCTCTAGCATTTGCCTCTTATAGAATACGCTGACATTATTGTATGGATTCATTTCTTCGTAGACAATGCCTACATCATCATAATCCAATAATTTTACACGGTCGCCTTTGGCAAAGGCATACGTCGCCCCCATGCTCGTTTTCTCTGCTTGTGGCTTACGAATTTTGCTGTCTTGAACAAGCGTTAGCTGATAATCCTTATTATTCAAATAATCCTTTGCCCTTTGTAAAACCGTTTCACGGACATTCATTTTTTTAGAAATCCATAGGGCATTACTCTCTCCAGACGTGCCAATTAGTAATTGATACAAAGGCTCTAGTGTTTCACTATTAAAGCGCATTGCCGCATTCATAAAATCAGGATGCATCTCTGAAAATCGTTTAATTTCGCCATAATGTGTTGTCGCTACGGTGATACAGCCCATCTGGTAAAATTCCTCTAGCATTGCAATTGCCAGTGCAGCTCCTTCATTTGGTTCTGTTCCACTGCCTATTTCATCGAACAGTAAAAGTGTATGATTATTTGCTGCGCTCATAATGTCGGACAGATTTTTCATATGGGACGAAAACGTACTTAAGGCATTTTCTATACTTTGATTGTCGCCAATATCAACAAAGATATGATCAAATATCGCCATTTCAGTTCCTTTATCCGCCACGATATGAAAGCCTGACATCGTAGCTAATGTTAAGAGACCAATTGTTTTCAACACGACCGTTTTCCCTCCAGCATTTGGTCCTGTGATAATTAAGCTACGGTAGTCCCTCGCGATAGAAAACTGTAGAGGTACTGCATTTCCTGGTAGTAAAGGATGCTTGCCATTGATTAATTGGATAAAGCCATAATCATTAATACGTGGCTCCATACCACCAATTTGTCTACTGAACTTTGCCTTGGCAAAGACCATATCATACTGGCTAATTAACTCCATGTTAATATGGATGGCTTGTAGATGTTCCATTAAAAGCCCAGATAAAGTTGCTAAAATTTGATACTCCTCTATCGCTTCCTCGGCTTTTAAGGTCGCCAATTCCACATTTAATTTAGCCACTACACTCGGCTCCATAAAAACGGTTGCCCCTTTTGAGGAAATTTCCACTACTGTCCCCTGTACATGGTTTTTATAAGAAGCCTTTATCGGAATCGTATAACGATCATCTTTTTGACTAATAAAAAACTCCTGAATGTATGTTTTATTGGCACTGTTATTCAAAAATTTCGTTAAGCGTTCTTTCATTTTTTCCTCTGTCGTCTCCATATGATGGCGAATACGCTTTAATTCGCGACTAGCAGCCGAATCCACACGATTGGCTTTGATTGCAAAATTAATTTCTTCTTCAACGCTTTTAAATTCAGCCATGGAATGGGCATAAGATGAAAGAACTGGTGCAAAAAATTCCTTATCCAGCATGAATTTTTTGATGTTACGACAGCCTCGTAAAAAGTCTGACATACTGACTAGCTCACTTGGATCTAAAATCATGCCCTTTTCAAGCTTCGTCATCAAATGCTCTATATTCGATACCCCTAAAAAGGGTACATGACCCTCTGCATCTAAAATCGCACGAGCCTCTGTTGTTTCATTCAAGCGCGTTTTGACTACCTTTAAGCTTGAGCTGGGCATTAATTTATCTAAAAGTTGTTTTCCTAATCCGCTAACACAGTAGGATTTAACGATATCTTTTAATTCATCATATTGTAATTTATCAAGAGTCGTACTATTCATTTGTTTATGCTCCTCATTGTAATGTTTTATCATACATGAAGATACCTACCCAATATTAGATAGCAATGATGGTTTTTTAAACATAGCAATTGCGTCTCTAAGTAATGGACGCTTCACTTTCGGCACAAAAGCATATGGGTACAGCAACATAAAAAAGCTGTGAGGATTCCCCACAGCTTCATCTTTAAAAGGCGAGTTTTTTAGCATCACAAATAAAACCTCATCTAATTGAAGTTCCAAGCATGTGTGCCACGCTTCATAAAGTATTGTAGGTATCTACATAGGTTTTTGAAATAAATCCATGACAAATTAAGGGGTGTGTTCATGACATATATCCCCTGTCGTCATAGCCTTTATTTCATTCAATTTTTACCTAGTTAGAACCTACCGCACTCACAAACATGCACCTCGCATTAAATTATCATTGTTATCTAATTATTGACATTTTACTATATGCTAGCATGGAAGTAAAGGTTGAAAAGGAAAAGTTCCTCCAATTTAAAACACCTCTTTTTCTACTTCTCCATTATTGTTATCGTGGACGTCATAATTCCATCACAAAAAAGACCTGTAGAAACTCTACAAGTCTTTTACGAAACGGATTTATGATGGGCCTTCCTTGTTTCTATGATTTTAGACCCTGAGAATAGCAGTAAAGCCGCCCAAATAATGCTGAATGCGAGGAACTCTACTTGACTAAACGGCTCTTTGTATAGCACGATGCCTAAAATCAAGACAATGGTTGGCGCCACATATTGAATAAAGCCTAGTAAATATAAAGGAATATTTTGTGCGCCCTTCGCAAATAAAATAAGCGGCACAGCTGTGACTAACCCACTGAAGATCATCAAAATGTCTGTTTTGACATCGACATGTAAAAATGAGGATTGATGGGTTGTAAACAGATAAATGTAATAGCCTAATGCAAACGGTAAAATCAATAATGTTTCAATCGCTAATCCCCTTGTAGGGTCCAGTGTAATTTTCTTTTTCAGTACACCGTAAATAGCGAAAGATAGCGCGATCAACAATGCTACCCATGGCACAGAGCCATAATTAATCGTTAAAATAATTACCGCAATAAAAGCAATTCCCGTCGCTACCCATTGTGCACGACTTAGCGATTCTTTAAAGAAAATCACCCCAAAAATAACAGACAAGAGCGGATTAATATAATAGCCTAAGCTCGTTTCAATTAAATGGTTATGTGTGACTGCCCAAATATACAAATACCAGTTCATTGAAATAACAAAGGATGCACCCGCAAGCTGCCAAAAATGCTTTTGATGAGACCATAAATATTTTAAATCTGCAACAAGATCCTTCCGCATTCGAAAGACGATGACAGCCAGTACCGTAAAGACAAAAGACCAAATGACACGGGATAATAAAATTTCCATACTTGGTACATGTTCAAGTAGTTTCCAATATAAAGGGAATGCTCCCCAAAAGGCATAGGCTAAAATAGCAGCCAAAACCCCTTTTTTCTCATTTGACATGGCCAATAACGCTCCTACTCTTATTGAAATCGATGAACGACTTCACATACTCTTAAACTAGTTAAAGAATAGACCCATTATAGGACTTTGTGCGGCAACTGTAAATGCCAAATTTCAAGTGCCTGACAATAGCTGTTAGCCTTTTGGCTCAGATTCTAGCTCGGAAATGTATCTTCGCACGGTGCTATAGCTAATATCTGGATTGATCTGGCGTTTGATGCGAATATGGATTTCTTTAATTCCAACCCCTTGTTCACGCATATCTCGAATCATCGACTTCAAAGGACCCGTCAGTGACTCTCTAGACATAGCTGTATATTTACTTAATTCAATCAGTAGCTCCGTATTTTGTTGGCGGAGCACCTTCATCTCCTCTATCACACAATTGTATTCGGTTACCTTTTTCTGTAGCACCATATTTTGCTGCTTGACCTTTTGCAAATCCTCTGTAAGCTGAGCATTTTGTTTTTTTAGCATTTTTCGTTCTCGTTCTAAACTTGTTTGCTTGTTATCTAAATCTGTATGCATAGTATTGTACAGTTCTTCCATATGCAACAATTCTAAATAGCGGCTTTGCGGAACGATCATTAAGCTATCTGTCGTATAGAGAGCAATCGTGCCATCTTTAAAAGGCTCATACGACAATGTAGAGGGCTTTAGTTTATTTGGCATTCGTTTTTCACTCCTCCACGAATCAATTCATGTAATCCTATTGCTTGAAGTAACATTTATCCGCTTCCTTTTTCATTTGATAATCATTCTCATTTAATTTTATCATAATCAGTATTTTGCTTTTTGTCAAAAAACAATTTTCACTTGGCGTAATACTTCCATTTGAGACAGAGTCACGTCATACATGGCATAGAAAAAGCTTCCTGCCAAATGATTGCAGGAAGCTTTAGACTTACATTTTTTTCAGTTTTTCATATTCCAATTGCAAACGTTCAATTCGTTTACGACCTTCTTCACGGTTTCTAGCTGTTTCTGCTTGTATTTGCTTCGTTTCTTGAATACCAGCCATAATCGTTTGCCATGTTGTTTCAATCGTTTCGATTTTAATGCTCGGGCTACCAGCTTGACGTGCAATATTCACACTGTTTTTACTAATATTTTCAGCATTGCGAACAAGCATTTCGTTTGTACGACGGTCCAGTTCAACCATCGAATCGGAAATTAGCTTTTGGCGTTTCAATGTGACTGCATGAATTAACCCTTGTTTAAAAATGGGAATCGTCGTTACAAAGGCAGAGTTAATCTTACCAATTAAATGGTTATTCCCCTGCTGCATTAAGCGAATTTGAGGTGCTGATTGGAATGATACTTGCTGTGCCATTTCTAAATCATAGCGACGTTGCTCTAATAATTCTACAGCGCGTAGCATTGTTTCATATTCCATTGCTGCCAGTTGATCACCTGTTTGTGCCTTTTGCTCAAGTGCAGGTAATGATGCGCGAACCTCTTCTGTTTTTACTTCAATCGCTGCAACAAATTTACTTAATGACTGGAAGTAGTTTAAATTTTGGTCATACAGATTTTCAAGGTCGATGGTATTACGCTTCATTTCACCTTCATACTTTTGAATTTCACGATAAATAACATCTACTTCTTTGTTCATGCTGTCATATTTAGATAAGAACCTTTCCAATTGCTCTTTCCCTTTATTAAAGAGCTTGGAGATGAAACCGCCCTTTTTCTCTTCCGCAAAATCTTGTGGATCGAACTTATCCATAATTTTATTAAGATTATTTAATAGCACACTCGACTCTTCCAGCTTACTGGCTTTCATCGTTGCGAGCATTTTATCTGAAAAGGTAGAAATGCCACTTGCTGTTTCTTTACCAAGCTCAAGCATAGCAATTTGATCTTTCACATCAATTTTTTGTGCCAGTGCATGAACCTCAGGATCTTGCTTTAACACCAGCTGATTTTGTGCAATTTGCGATAACTCCTGCTCTGACACAAGTACCGGCTTTTGCTCAGATGCCTGTTGAACTAGTGGATTTGGCTGTAATAAAGGATTTTCTGAAGCGAATGGGTCCTTGGATTTTAAAAGATCATTGTTGAATTCAGACATACGTTTTACCCCCTGCAATTTATCTCTACTAAATTACTTACGATTACCATGTAAAAAAGTTTCATTTCCTACAGTATGAAAAAATACGAGTTTGTTACATTATAGTCATTTTGGTGAAGCCTATATTGTAAGCTATATTGGTTAGGGTGAGCATTATGAATAAAAACCTCTATCTGGGCACGATGAAGGAGAATGTCTTCCATTTCTTTATTGATGGGACATCGCTGTTGAAGTTTTTGAAAGAACTGAGCTTTTTCCTCAGGTGTTGTTAAACGACACTTTGGCTTTAGGGCAAGAAGCGCGTCCACCTCTGATTTAGTTAACATAGTCTCACCCCTTTTTTAAATTATAGCTTCTTTCTATACAAAATTCGACTGATTCCGTAAATTCCTTTGCATTGTTTGCTAGCAATGACATCTAATGACCAAAAAAACAGCTACATCATCCATGTAGCTGTTTTTGGTCTTGTGTTATGTTGTTACCTTTAATACCGTTTTAATTTTTTGAATGACACCGCCAGAGCTATATGTCAATACACTGCGTTTATAGAACGATAAACTAAATAGGTACACGACAACAATCGTTGCGATTAAAATACCTAAGGATAATAGTGGAACAATACCTCCGATATCTGTAGCACCAATTCGCATTGGCATGATCATACCAGAAGTTAACGGGATATAAGAGAAAATTTTAATGATTAATGTATCCGGATTCCCCATGCCTGTAAGCATGACATAGAAGCCAATGATCGTAATAATCATCGCTGGCATTAAAACTTGACCCGCTTCTTCTACCTTTGATACCAATGAACCAAATAATGCACCAATGATTAAATACAGAATGACCGTTAACAACAGGAATACGATAGCATAGATCACATAGCCAATAGATAACTCCTTGATGATGCTAGCAGCCGCATCCCATACCATGCCACCTTTAATAAATTTCGCATAGATGAGGAAAACTGCTGCAATAATACCCATCTGTGTTAAAGCCAGCAATAATACACCAGCAATTTTCGCTTTAAAATGTGTCGCTGGTTTGACACTTACTAGGAGCATTTCCATTGCTCGTGAGCCTTTTTCAGAGGCAATTTCAGTCGTAATCATCGATAGGAATGTAGAAATGAAGAAATAGATTAAAATGCCGACAGCATAGGAAACAACTAACCCTGATTGCTTTTCTTCCTCACTTTTCCCACCTGCTGATTCCTCATTTAAGTTTTTCGTTGAAATCGTTGTTTGAGCCGCCATAATTTGTGCTGCTTGCTCAGGTGATAACGATAATTGCTGTACGGCATAATGCTGACCAGCATACTGCAATAAGGATGACAATGTGGATTGATCGTTCAATTTCAATGGTGTGAATGTCGCGATTTCTGCTTGTAGCTGACCATCTTGATCGTTAATCGTCACAATCGCATCAAGCTTGCCATCCTTTACTTTTTTTTCAAGTTTTGAAACATCCTGTTCATCCTGAATAAAGGCCATATCCCCATTGGAGACAAAGATTCCACTTAAATCTGCAGAAGTTTCATTAATAATGGCGATTTGCTGTGCTTCATCATCACCCGTAAATAGCTCTTTAATTTCTGACCAGAATACAGCTACAGACATGACAAGGACATATAAACAGGTCATTAAGATAAACGATTTGGACTTGATTTTAGATTTATATAATTGCTTCATTAGTAAACTAAACTTCGACAACATGGCCACCTACCTTGTCTTTAAAGATTTCATCTAACGATAAATAATCCAAGCTGAATTTTTCAATATATTTCCCATTGGACAGCTGCTCAAAAATACTTTGGGCAAAGCTTTCGTCTGCTAATGTAAGAACCGTTTGCTCCTTCTCTACACGCACATCCTTGACGCCTTCTAGTGCCAATAGCTGTGTCGTCGACCAATCCGTACGAACTGCAAGCTTTGTTTTGCCATATTGTTTCTTTAAATCTAGTAAGCTTCCAGAAAATAAAGAGACACCTCGTTTTAATAAGCACAAATGATCACAAAGCTCCTCGACATTATCCATTTGGTGACTGGAGAATAAAATGGTCGTACCCTGCTCTTTTAATAGTAAAATCGCATCCTTCAGTAAATCTTTATTAACGGGATCTAGTCCACTAAATGGTTCATCTAAAATTAAAAACGCTGGTTTATGGATAAAGCTTGCAATGAGCTGAACCTTTTGCTGGTTCCCCTTTGATAATGTTTCTGCCTTATCTTTACGTTTTTCTTCCAGTTCAAAGCGTTGAATCCAAAAATCTATTTCTTTTTTTAGCGCTGCTTTTTTCATACCACGTAGCTCACCAAGTAATTGTACCCGCCGTCGTTTCCTGTAAATCTAAAATCATTCGGAATGTCGTTGTCTTCCCTGCACCGTTTTGTCCAATCAGACCAAAAATTTCACCTTTTTCAATGGTAAAATTCAAATCATCCACAGCTGTAAAATCCTTGTACTTCTTTGTAACACGCTGTAACTGTAATGTCATGTTGTCATCCTCCTTATCCTTCAAATATATGTAAGTCTTGTTTTAAGCCCTTTTTGCGGTTTTCATTTTTCACAATAGGAATGACCAGCAGTAAGGCTACGATCAAGCTCATGCATCCTACACTAGTATTCACTAGTCCTGCAGCAGATTCCCATAAACCTAGCGCTATATTATAAATACCAGTCATTAAATTTAACAGTAACACGAGTATAAAAAAGCGATTCATTGATTTTATATAGTTAAATTTGGAAGTGATATCTGTAAATATTTCAAAGGGTCCCTCTGATTTTAGTTTTCGATAATAGGCCCATCCACCAAATTTGGACACACACTCAATATTCATCGCGTCTAGAAACTCAAAATAATCCTTTGATTTTCTATTCACAAATTCATTTCGATAAATATATAGTTCTGGTGTGCCTTTTTCAAATACAAAGTAACCTGCCACTGTTTTTTTTAGATTCCACCCCCGATCCGCCATATCATTGACCCATCGTTCTTCCTTTTCGTAATCCATAAAAAAACGATACATCCTTTTTTTCATCTAATATCACCTCTACTATGAAGTCATGCTTAAATTTTCATTATTTTCTGATTTCCCGGAAAATAATGCTCGCTTGTTAATCTGAAAATACATTTAATTCTTTCTTTAATCGATTACGTACACGCATAAGCTTATAGAGTGGGAGAGAGAATAATACGACAACAACTAGATTCAACGTATTCAATGTGAAACCAACCCAGTCAGTCGTTTGCTCCGAAAAATCGCCCATTAAACCGATGATACCAATGAACAAATTTAGTAGAATAAGGGAAAATAACAGTGTCATCTTTTTTGACAAGTTGCCAATTTTGGTTTTTTTATCTGTATAGAGCTCAAATGGACCTTCCTGTGCTACTTTTCTAAAAAACACAAAATTGCCAGAGCGATCAACCTGTTCAATGCCAGAGGATTGAAGAAATTCCAGGTAGTCCTCTTCATAGTGACTGCCAAATCGCTCCAATTCATCGTGGCGATAAATATAGCGACCTGGTTCTCCTCGTTCAAACGTAAACCGAATCCATGTGAATTTTTTTAAATGCCAGCCCTGACAAGCCATGTCATTAACCCACTTCTCTATTGCATAGGGATTAATCATCAAGCGATATTTATGCATATTATTCAACTCCTTTCGTTATACGGATACCATTGTCAAAAAGTTCCCTTAATCTCAAAATTTCATATTCAATGACCGTTTTTCCAGTAGCGGTAATGATATATTCTTTCTTTCGCCCATCTTCATCAAGCGCCTCTATCCAGCCTCGTTCTAGCAATGTTTTAATCGCACCATAAATGGTACCTGCGCCTAAACGCACTCGCCCATTGCTCATTTCCTCCACTAATTGCATAATGCCATAGCCATGCCTAACCTCGTATAATGCTAATAAAATATAATAAACGCCCTCTGTTAATGGCGGATGTTCCTGTGTCATCTAAATCCCCCCTTATATCGCCCATCAATATATCGTCAGTCGATACAATTAAAATATATCAGCAGTCGATATAGTTGTCAATGCTCTTCCATTATGTTGCAATAAAAATATACTTCGTTAGCATGTAAGTAATTACTTGCACGAAAGGAACTGCACAACGAATTATCGAAGCTGCTCTACAATTGATAAGTGAAAAGGGCTATACAGCTCATCATCCTTGTGACAATCGTTGTCGCTCTGAAACCTGCTCCAATTCCATAATTCAAATAAGCGATGGGCTACGTTGCTAGTAGCCCATCGCTTTATCACTTTGAAAGAGATAAGCAAATCCTTCGTTTTGAGCGGAGTATCCTCTGCTTTTCCGGTTTCATCCTACACTTCTCTCTCTATCCTTCATTATTTAGCATTCTATCCACCGCTTTTCCTTTCCTATCCTCCACTTTTAACAGGCTATCCTTCGCTTTTAGCGTTCTATCCACCGCTTTTCGGGTTCTATCCTACGCTTGTCTCTCTACCCTTCACTCCGGACATTTTTTAAAATCGAAGCTAGTTGCTGGTTTAGAACTGTTACACTGTCGCTAAAATCTCCGCGATACCATTGGATGATGAGTCCGATGATGGCGTTTGCTTGATAGGCACTATAATAGTCGATCGAAATATGGTCCGCTATTTGATGCTCATGGTGTGTAGTAATGTCTCGCTTTAACAGTGAATAAATCCCGTCAAATAGCATGTAATAGTAGGTCAACGGGACATTTTTAGAAAATACGATACGATAAAACATTTTAAAGCGTTCAATATGATGAAAAATCCGAATGGTTGTTGGATCGAGTTGATGGGTGTCCAAGGTTGGGACGGCACGGTAGGGTTCTTCATAGGATTGATATAAATCCTCCATAATTTCCTGAAAGTATTCTTCAAAGAGCCCCTCTTTTTGCTCGTAATGTAAATAGAATGTTCCTCGATTAATCTTCGCCTCTCTACAAATTTCTGCAATCGATATTTGCTCCAATGGCTTTTGGCTGAGCAAGGTCAATAAGGCGTTGTGCAGGGCTTGTTTCGTTTTAATAATCCGTAAATCGGTTGTACGCAATTTTTTCAGCTCCTTATTCAACAGTTTTTCCAAAAGTGTTGAATACTCAACACATCATGATAATTTGCATATTGAAATCGCTTTCATATTTATTATATGATTTTAATGAACAGATGTTCAATAACTATCGACATACATGAGGAGGTCTTTGAGATGAGATTAGAAGGTAAAGTAGCCATTGTGACAGGTGCAGCTTCAGGCATGGGGAAAGCCATTGCTGAAGGATATGCAAAAGAGGGCGCTAAGGTTGTCGTTTCAGACTTAAATTTAGAGGGTGCCCAAGCAGTTGTGGACGGTATTCAAGCAGCTGGGGGTACAGCATTTGCCATTCAAACAAATGTCGCATCAACAGAAGACTTACAACGTTTATTTGACGAAACGAACACGAACTACGGTCAATTAGATATTTTAGTGAACAATGCGGGCATTATGGATGGGATGGAGCCAGTTGGTGAAATTTCTGATGAACGTTGGGATCGAGTATTCGCCGTGAATACTACAGCCGTTATGCGCTCTATGCGTATGGCTACAGAAATTTTCCTTGCGCAAGGGCATGGTGTCTTTGTGAATAATATTTCTGCTGGTGGCTTATACGGGGCACGCGCAGGGGCAGCCTATACAGCTTCGAAGCATGCCGTTGTCGGTTTAACAAAAAATACAGCGTTTATGTATGCTGATAAAAATATTCGTTGTAATGGGATTGCACCAGGAGCAGTTATGACTAATATCGCCTCTTCTATGACTAGTATGAGTGAAACGGGTGCTGCACGCCAATCACTTGGACTATCGATTAATCCTCGTGCTGGTCAACCAGAAGAAATCGCACAATTAGCTATTTTCCTTGGTTCAGACGAAGCAAGCTTTGTGAATGGACAAGTGATTGCGGTGGATGGTGGCTGGACAGCTTATTAAGCCATAAAAAACCACGCACAGTGAATCATGTCTGTGCGTGGTTATTCATTTATATGACTTTTCTAGACGGGAACAAGCTCCCAATCACTGCTCCTACAAGAGCTGGTAGTATCCAACCTAATCCGATGTCATAAAAAGGAAGGATCGTTGAATACAGCTTCTCCACTGCGTCCAAAACGCCTAAGTTCGCTCCTGGCACACTTTCCACCAAGGCTTTATAGCCATCAATTAAACTGATGAAAAATGTAAAAATCATCGCAATGGCATAAACTGTTTGCTTATTCTTAAAGAAGGATGAGCAAAGAGCAAGCAAAATTAATACAATGGCTAGTGGATATAAGAACATTAAAACAGGGATCGCAAATTGGATGATATTGTTTAAGCCGAAGTTTGCAATCGTAAAGGACACAAGACAAAGTAAAAACACAAACCATTTATAGCTGATTTTTGGAAACACTTCGTGGAAAAATTCACTACAGGACGTAATTAACCCTATACTTGTCTTTAAACAAGCAAGGACAATAATAAGCGCCAATAAAATGGCCCCAAAAGAGCCAAAATAGTGATCTGCTACTGCGGCAAAAATTAAACCACCATTGTCAAAAGTACCAACAGCATCAATACTAGAAGCTCCCATATACGTAATTAAGCCGTAAATAAGTGTCATTAAAGCCATCGCAAAAATACCCGATGTCCATGTAGCCTTGGCTATTTCCTTGCGATCTGTAATTCCTGCACTTTTAATAGCATTGATGACAACAATCCCGAATGCCAGCGATGCTAGGGCATCCATCGTATTATAACCCTCTTTAAAGCCCGTCATAAAAGCAGCATCCAAATAATCACCGACTGGCTGCTGGAAATCACCCATTGGTTTGATGATGCTTGTGATAATTATAATAAATAAGACGACTAAAAAAGCAGGCGTTAAATATTTACCGATGTAATCCATAATTTTTGCTGGATTTAAAGAGAAATAATAGACAACGGCAAAAAATACAAAGCTAAATACTGCTAGTAGCAGCGTTGCATGTTGTGGTTGAATGTATGGCTCAAAGCCTACAACAAATGGTACGGTTGCTGTACGTGGAATGGCAAAAAACGGACCGATTGTTAAATACAGTGCCAATGAAAAAACAATGCCAAATATAGGATGAACACGGTTCGCTAAATCACGTAAACCATTACTACCTGATAAACCAATCGCTAAAATTCCGAGGAATGGTAGCCCGATGGCAGTAACTAAAAATCCGATTAACCCAAACCAAAAATTAGTTCCAGCAAATTGGCCCATTTGAATAGGAAAAATGAGGTTCCCTGCTCCAAAATACAGTCCAAATAACATTGTTCCGATGACTGCATAGGTTGAAAAAGGTATTTTTTGTTGCATAATTGATGTGCTCCTTAGAAGTTTTAGACCATAGCAAATTATTTTAATCGAATGATTTTTCACTATAATTTCATCATGTTATCAAGCATTTATTATAATTACAATAGTTTTTTCGTTTATCTAGATGAATGCTACAAAGTTCAGTTGATTGAACAAAAAAAGAGCTGCCTGCTGACAGCCCCTCCTTAGTTTGCAACTGACCATTCAATATGATCTAAAAATTTATAAACATCTTCATACACTTTATCACGTTCTTTATCTAATGTAATAATGTGACCAGAATTTTCATACCAAATGATTTCTTTGTCATCTGTTTCTACTGTATTTAAAATGAAAGGTGCGCTTTCTTGGTATAGGTCATCATCTAGTGAACCTTGTAACACAAGTGTAGGTGCTTTGATCGTTGATAATTCCTCACGAGTTTCAGTTGTTAAACGTGTTACGCCATCCAAAGAATCCTTTGGTGTAATGCGTAATTCATGTAATTCTGAAATGATTTGATCTTTTGATTTATTTTCAAAGTGTTTATATAAACGAGCATAATGGTACAAACGTGTAAATAAGCCTTTTGAATTATCACGTGTAATTGGTGCACACATCGCTACACACGCTTTCACTGGAAACGTCTCTGCTACTTTTAATGAGAAGACGCCACCAAGTGAAATCCCAACAACAGCGATTTCTTCATAGCCATTCTCTTGGAGGAAGTTATAACCTTCCACTACATCGTTCCACCAGTCCTCTGGTTTTGTTTCTAATAATGCTTCTGGTTCTACACCATGCCCACTATAAATTGGTGCATGAACGGTATAACCTCGTTGAGATAAAAATTCTCCTAGTTTTTTCACATCTTTTGTGCTACCTGTGAATCCATGCAGTAATAGTACGGCTTTTTTGCCTCCCTCAATAGTTAGAGGTTGTGGCTTAGTTAACTTCATTTTATGATATCCCCTTCACGGAAATTTATAATTGTGTATTTTATGTGTCTATCTTACCACCCTTTATTCATAATGTATAATTTATAGTTTTTATCAAATCAATGTGTACCATGCATGAATGATGTCAACTTAACCGCTGTGCTATCACACTTTTGCTACTTAACTTTTCCATTCTGCTAATAAAATGCAACGTCCTTTTAAAAATAATTTGCAACCTATACTTCCACTCTGTTTCCCGTTATAATGCAGATAACTTAAAAATAACGAGAAAAGAGGTGAAAAAATGGAGTGGCAACAATTAGAATATTTTGTAACCGTGGCAAAGTTAGAGCATATGACACGAGCTGCTGAAACATTAGCGATTTCACAACCAGCACTTAGTCGTTCTATTTCAAAGCTGGAAGAAGAATTAGGTGTACCGCTTTTCGACAGACAAGGGCGCTCAATTATGCTTAACCGATATGGTGAACTGTTTTTATATCGTGTACTGCGAATGCGCAAAGAATATGAAAAGGCTGTTTTAGAATTACAAGAGCTTAATAATCCAGAGCTCGGCGATGTATCACTCGGTTTTTTACATACGCTTGGAACGAGTATCGTACCAGACTTGATTCGTGCTTTTCGTCAGAAACACCCCCATATTCGTTTTCATTTCACGCAAAACTACTCTCACTCACAATTAAAACAATTATTGGCTGGTGAATTAGATCTTTGCTTATTGGCAGCCATTGATACAGAGCCGCCAGTATGTTGGAAGGAATTATGGCGAGATGAGCTTTTTATTATGGTACCGATTGATCATCCGCTTGCACATCGTAAAAGCATTAAAATGAAAGAGCTGGAGCATGAAAACTTTGTGCTCATGAAAAAGGGCTATGCACTGCGCCGCTCTGCTGATCGATTGTTAAATGCTGCTGGCATAAAGCCTAAAATTTCTTATGAAGGGGACGAAGTATCGACCATTGCTGGTTTTGTAGGTGCGGGGCTGGGCGTTTCCTTACTTCCAGATGATGAGGATTTAAATCCGAAGAAAATCGTTAAAATCCATGTTGAGGATATGGTATGTGAACGAATTATCGGCATGGCTTGGATTGACAATCGCTATCTTCCCCCCTCTGCACGCCAATTTAAACAGTTTGTCTTCGATTTTTATGAAAAAAAATAGAAAAAGAGCGAGTAACAACATCACCTCGGTGTCAATGTTACTCGCTTTATTTTGATTTTTGGTTTGAACATAAAGATTTTTAACGATAACTGTAGAAAAACATGTTAAATTTCTAATTACAACTATACAATCTATTAACCTGTTCATCATACTAAGGAGGTAATAATTTGCATTTATACCTTAACACGATTGGCTTCTTTGTATTTTTATTTACATTGCTATTATTTTTCATTTTTGTTAGCAAATTAATCATTTTCTTTTTTAAGCGGAATCATTTCCCTAAAAAAACATTAACAGCATTTGTGGCGGGTTTAGTCCTGTTTTTTGGCCTATTTATATCTATCCAATACTTTTTTACATTTAGAACTATAGATAAAAAACTGATGCAAAAAGGACCCGAATCTGTATCATCCCCTTCTGGAAAATACACAGCGAACGCTTATTATGAACCCTATGGTGGTGCAGGTCCAAGTAGTGGTGTCAATGTATGGGTAGAAATTTCAAATAACGAGAATCATACAATCAAAACCATCTATTATGCAGCTGCAAAAAGTCAATTTTCAATGGAATGGCTAGACGAGGTTAAATTATCTATTGTTAATCATGAGTCTAAGTATACAAATTCAAATAGAAGTATAGAATTAAATGTGGATAAAGAGATTTATCACGAAAATGGTTTGGCTTGTCAAAGCTTGTTAATGAAAGATGAATATGTAACATGCTATCAACATGAAAGCACTTCGTATAACAAGATAGAGACTTAAATATCCTGTTATGCATAGAACAACTGCTTCATGAATTTGGAGCAATAGAAAAGATCAGGCTTTGCGCTCCTGATCTTTTTTATTGCTCGTTCATTTAGTTGTGTTGTTATTTTCCATATCCTAACGTACTTTAACCTGATATGAAAAGATGTCCGTTATATCACCTTGAATCTCAAATAATCCTTGCTCGACGAGGGTCCTTAAGCGATACTCTACAAATTCATCCCCGACATAATGATCAATTGCCCCAAATGTTTGAGCCAAAATATGTGTAGGCATCAGCCATTCTTCCTTGTACTGGATCTGCAACTCTTTTGCACTAGCCATAATGAGTGCATCCAGCGCATCTTCCTCTACATGCACTAGCTCATTTTTCCACAATCGCAACGTACTTGGCTGTTTTTTGATATCTTCCCATTCCTTCGCGAGTTGTTGGCATGCTTGGACAGAAAATCGTTTGGCCTCAGGACGAAGCTTCATGAGCATATTGGAGGAAAGTTCCCCTGTATGACGAATACTCATATTAGGCTGCAATCGTTTCAAACCCTCAGTTGTATCAATTCCATAAACCATACTACATTTATGAATCAACTCACTCATCACACAGCGCAGGCCAATTTGTTCGTGTGTGTTTTGACTATACCAAATCCATACATCCAAATCACAAGGTAAACTTGCGATTTTTTTCATCCAGTTCTCATACATATCATCATACAATTGCTGATCTTCATTATCCTTAAAAATATGAGTGTTTAACCAAGTTTTACGTTCTTCTAAATGTTGAAGTGGTCCAATTGAGAAATCATCATGGACACTTAAAACCGTTTCATTACGCTGCAAATGATGCTGACGAATTGCAAACTTCAGGGAGCCCTGCGTTGCTAAGCTAAAGGTAATATGTAAAATAGCCATGACCATTCCTCCTACTGTTTGCTGATGGCAATTTGTATCCCGATAAATGTGAAGAGGATACCTTGAATCATATTTAATCGCTTGGCAATTGCAGGTTGACCAATAATGAGTTTTCTGACTTTCCCTGCAAATATACTAAATAACGAAAATAATACGAGTGCTTGCACTAAAAATACTATACCCAAAATAAGCATTTGAAACGCAACATGTCCCTGTGCGGGATTCACAAACTGTGGTAATAACGCTAAGAAAAATAATGATACTTTTGGATTTAAAATATTCATTAAAATTCCTTTTTTATATAATGTAATATAAGTTTGTGTATTTTGCTGCTGTAAGGTAAATGGATCTCCCTTGGCTCGAAATGATTGCCAAGCTAAATATAATAGATAGGCTGCTCCTGCAAATTTGACAATTGAAAAAATGATTGTGGATTGATAAATAATCGCAGATATACCAAGTACTGCTGCACTAATATGGACAAGGAGCCCTGTACATAGACCAAGGGATGTAGCAATACCAGCCTTTTTATCTTGTGTAATGCTTTGGGCAAGTACAAATAAATTATCTGGCCCTGGCATAATGGTTAAAATAATAGCAGCCCCTAAAAACGCGAATAACGTTGAAATTTCCAAAACTTTCCCTTCTTTCAACTTCTTTTAAAAAACTATTTACATTATACTACATGACGTTGTACTCATTAGCTGTAAGTTTATGACTTTATCAAAAACTTTTCACAAATTTTCATTTCACAAATTCTGCTCGTTCATGCGATACTTTTCTCACCTAATCCATTATAATAGTAGAAACTCATGAAAAAATAGATAACTTCCATAAGAGGTGATTGTTAATGGCAGTAAGTGATATTGTTACACAGTATGAGGATGAGCATGGACAGATTTACTATAAAATGAAATCACATGACATTGACGTCAAGGCCGCACAAAACGCAGGTCTTGCTCCAGTGATCACCTATTGGATGGGCGATCAAGAGATTACGGACTCCATTCGAAATTTACGCTTTAGTCCACGTCCCCCCTCCAGCTATATTCAAGATTACGAAGAATTTCAAGCAATGCTTTATTCGAAAGAGCAACGTGCCATTAACCAGCTTTATGAACAAATGAGTATTAAACCAAGAAATATGTCAACAGGTAAACAAGTTATTTGGAGTTTTTTTGTCATTGTTTTGGCTATGCTTCCCCTGTTCATTGCCATTTGGTGGTTTAAATAATCGAATAGGTTGCCTCTTTAGCATTTTTGAATCTCTCCTTCTTAATTTATCAAAACTTTCAAGTAATTTCACTATTCAGCTTGACAGACTTTAGGAAGTAGTGCATTCTTTAGTCAATAGTTACCAACTCCATGATGAGAAAACGAACGGAGACTAGTAGTTAGCCACTGCTTGAAAAGAGAGCAATGCCCATCGGCTGTAAGGCATTGTACAAGGAAGACTGATGAACCTACTTCGTAAAACGTCCTGGCCAAACTAGGCGCAGTCTCTAGCGTTATGAGAAAAGTGGAATGTCGCATGATGTTCAATGTAGGTGGTACCACGGAAGGCAAGTCTTTTCGTCCTAATTTTTAGGATGAAAAGGCTTTTTTTATCTTGATTCAGCAAAATTTTGGTGTCAAAGATGAAACGTCATTGCTCTATTTAACAAAGCAATGACGAACATAAGACAACTGGAGGTAGTGTGATGGAGAGAAAAAGGATTGTTGTGAAGATTGGCAGTAGCTCTTTAACAAATGTAAAAGGCGAAATCGATAAAGTTCGTTTAATGGATCATGTGCAGGCAATCGCCGAATTAAAGAAGCAGGGTCATGAAGTTTTGCTTGTATCATCGGGTGCAGTAGCCGCTGGTTTTAAACAACTTGGCTACCCTGCTCGTCCTGTAACGGTAAAAGGAAAACAGGCCGCGGCAGCTGTTGGACAGAGCTTACTGATCCAAACATACAGTGCCTTATTTAGCATTTACGATATAACGCCTGCTCAAATTTTACTGACACGCACAGATTTTTCTAAAAAAGAATGCTATAAAAATGCCTATGCTACTTTCGAGGAATTATTAGAACGTTCCATGCTACCAATTATTAATGAAAACGATACAGTATCTATTAGTGAATTGACATTTGGGGATAATGATATGCTGTCCGCACTTGTAAGTGGTCTTGTCCATGCAGATCAGCTCATCATTTTAACAGACATCAATGGCTTATATAATGCCAATCCTGCTAAAAATCCGCAGGCGGAACGTATTGATCGGTTAACAGCTATTACCGATGATATGTTAAGCTTTGCTGATGGTACAGCTTCAAAGGTTGGCACGGGTGGCATGGCATCTAAGCTATTAGCAGCCCGAACAGCGCTACGTGCAGGTGTGAAAGTATTTATCGGAACAGGTCAAGGTGCACATAAACTACTTGCTATTTTAGCAGGCCATGGGGATGGCACTTATGTCGAGCATGATGAACTTGCGATTTTAACAAATCATAAACAGTGGATTGCACTTACGGAAGTTTCTGGTAAAATTTTTATAGATAGTGGTGCTGAAAAGGCGTTAATGGACAATGGCAAAAGCTTATTACCCGCTGGCGTATATCGTGTAGAAGGTGATTTTGACAATGGGGATGTTGTAGAAGTTTATAGTGAACAAGGTTTATTAGGACGTGGCGAAGTACTGTACTCTTCCCTAGAGCTAACTGTAGCAATGGGAAAACGGACGGATACATTGTCGAAATGCCCTATTGAGGTGATACACAGAGATAAATGGCTGAAAATTCAAACGAATGAGGGAGGAATGACGAATGACAAGTGAAATTCAAGGAAAAGGACAACGGGCAAAGGCTGCCAGCTACATATTAAATATTAAAACGACCTGTGAAAAGAATGAGGCGCTAACAAAAATTGCAGAACAGTTAATCATTGACCAGCATACTATTATGGCTGAAAATGCCAAAGATTTAGCACTGGGTGAGAAACAGAGCTTGCCTGCTTCTACACTAGATCGAATGATGCTCAATGAAGAACGTATAATGGCAATGGCCGATGCCATTCATTTACTTGTCTCCCTACAAGATCCAGTAGGCACAGTTATTGAGCAGATTGATAAAGAGAATGGCTTACACATCGAAAAGCGGATTGTACCACTTGGGGTCATTGGTATGATTTATGAGGCACGCCCAAATGTCACAGTAGATGCAGCGACTCTCTCTCTGAAAACGGGCAATGCCGTCATTTTACGTGGCAGCTCCTCAGCTAAATTTTCAAATACCGCCCTAGTGGCAAGTATCCACCGTGCACTTGCTAAAACATCTATTCCTATAGAGGCTGTGCAATTAATTGAGGATACAAGTCGTGAAACGGTGAAAGAATTATTTCATTTAAAAGAGTACTTAGATGTATTAATTCCTCGTGGCGGCAAAGCGCTTATTGATTTAGTTGTGAAGGAAGCAACTGTCCCTGTACTTGAAACAGGTGCGGGCAACTGTCACATTTACGTAGATCAAATGGCGGATTACATAAAAGCAGAAAAAATTTGCCTGAATGCTAAAACGCAGCGCCCTTCTGTTTGCAATGCAGCAGAAAGCTTACTCATTCATCCTATTTGGTTTAAGTCTCATGGTATGCAACTGTTAACAGCACTACATGACGCAGGTGTGACCATCATCGGTGATGAACAAGTATGTCAGCTATTTGAGGCTGCTCTTCCAGCTACGGAGGAAGACTATGCGATGGAATATCTTGATTTAACAATAAGTGTTAAATTGGTGGAAAATGTCTATGAAGCAATTGAGCATATTCATCGCTTTGGCACACATCATTCTGAAGCGATCATTACAGAAGATCAATTGGTCGCAGAAACATTTTTAAATAATGTCGATGCAGCGGCTGTTTATCATAATGCCTCTACCCGCTTCACGGATGGCTTTGAATTTGGCTATGGTGCAGAAATTGGCATTAGTACGCAAAAACTACATGCTCGTGGGCCAATGGGCTTGCCCGCGTTAACCTCAACTAAATATTTCATATATGGCAACGGCCAAATTCGTGAATAAAAGGAAGCCGCCCGTTACTTATTTGCTTTAATAATTTTACAAAAAATAGAAAGAAGGTGTCGTATGAACATCTCCGCAATGATTAAACTAACCGTCTCCATGGCACTGTTTGGTTCCATAGGCTTTTTTACGGTTCATACTGGTGTTCCTGCTACAGAGCTTGTCTTTGTTCGATGCATTTGTGCCACCCTCTTTCTAGGAGGAATGTGGCTTATTACAGGGGGGCATAAATCAGAGGTTTGGGATAAGAAGGAAATTCTCCAAACAATTATTTGTGGCGTCTTTATCGTTTTAAACTGGGTATTTTTATTTAAAGCCTTTGAAGAAATGTCGATTTCGATTGCCATTTCCATCTATAATTTAGCTCCTATTTTTGTCTTAATTTTAGGCGCTATCTTTTTAAAGGAAAAAATGACCATTCAAGCACTTGTAGCAACCATCACTTGCTTTATTGGTAGTATTTTCATCATTGGTCTCCATAATTTTGTGTCTTTCTCAGAGTTTATGCAATCTGGTTTTGTGTGGGCATTACTGTCAGCGGTCTTTTATGCCCTCACCATGCTAACAAGCAAAACCATTACGAAGCTTAGCTCCTATGCGTTAACCTATATTCAAACAACGGTTGGTATCGTCATACTACTGCCTTTCATCGACTTCTCCTTGTTTGAGGGATTAACCACTTCCAATTGGTTTTATATTTTGGGCACAGGCTTTATTCATACAGGATTTGTTTACTATTTATTTTTTGATAGTATTCGCAATCTTACGACCATTCTTGTATCCGTATTAGTGTTCGTTGACCCTGTTGTCGCGATTTTACTGGATATGCTGTTGCTTGATTTTATGCCAAGCATTATGCAAACGTTAGGTATCCTGCTTATTTTCGGAGGTATTTTCTATACAGTTTACATTCCGAAGAAAAAGCGGCTGCCACAGGAGGCATCCTCATGAGCAAGCTCTTTACTATAGGGGAATTACTAATTGATTTTACGCCAACAGAGCAGCATGGCTCCCTTGCCGATATCGAGCACTTTACTAAACATGCGGGTGGTGCACCTGCAAATGTAGCAGCGGTCTGTGCAAAGCTAGGTCAGCAGGCAGCTCTTCTAACACAGGTCGGTCAGGATGCCTTTGGCGATTTCCTAATAAAAACGTTACAGCAAACAGGTGTAGACACGCAGTACATTCGCCAAACAGCTGATGGAGAAACAAGTCTTGCTTTTGTCTCATTAAATGGTCACGGTGAGCGTGATTTTCAATTTTATCGCCGACATGCTGCGGACTTATTGTACAAGCAAGACTATCTCCCCTTACAATTACTCACTGCACAAGATATCGTTCATTTTTGCTCTGTTAATCTTGTGGAAAGCCCTATGAAGCAAGCACATCTTGCTTTTATTGAACAGGCACATCAAGCAGGTAGTCTTGTTTCCTTTGATCCGAATGTGCGCTTACCTTTATGGCAGGATGAGACTGCGTGTCGGGCAACCATCCTCGCCTTTCTACCTAAAGCACATATTGTGAAGCTTTCAGAGGAGGAGCTATTGTTTTTAACAGCAGTAGAGGAGGAACAGGCGGCTGTCCAAGCATTATTTCAGGGGCATGTAGCCGTCATCATCATTACACATGGCGCTGCTGGGGCTACTTTATATACGAAAAAGCTTCATGTAAAGGCTCCTGCTAAGGAGGTACAAACTGTCGATACAACAGGGGCTGGAGATGCATTTATTGGGGCAGTTTTAAGTAAATTCCTTCAACATCAACTAGCAGTAGCTGATGTTGAAACCTATTGCGAACAGCATGCGATGTCCCTGCTCACTTTTGCAAACCGTTATGCAGGGATTTCGACAACGAAGCATGGGGCCATTCCCTCTTATCCCGTATTGCCATTGGAAATAAATCAAGATTAACGCGAAACTTCTTGTCCTTATTTTTCGTATGTACTAGTGACAGAGTAATAAAGGAGGACATACATGGAGCCGATCACAAAAAGACGAACAGCAGCATTTTTAATCGATACAGCGATATCAACCGCAGTCACGTTGGGTGTTGAATATTTCCTACGAAAAAAAGTGAAAAACGAAGTCGTTCATGCGCTCGTTACGCCAACAGCCGTGCTATGGGCACTAGAATATGCACAGCTCCGTCAAAATGGACAAACCATTGGCTACAAAGCAATGAAACTGGCACTCGAAAATGAAGATGGCCATCCACTATCAGACGGTCAAATAATTAAACGAATGGCTTATCGAGACACCCTCAGTACGTTTGATTATCTAAAAAATCGCCAGACCTTTGAGCAACAGCATGGACAACGTCTACCTCATGACAATTTCGCAGGTACGATTGTCAAAGAAAAATAATTGAAAGCTGCCCAACTTTCTTTATGAAGGTAGTTTTTAATTGAAACTAGAATCCGTCGTGCAAAAAAATGGCTCCCCTTAGCTAAGGAGGAGCCTTTTCTAATGGCAGCTAAACATAAGTAGTGCCATTGAATTGTATACTTTATCGAAAACAGATCTTCCGCCTTCTCTCTGCAAACGAATACTAAGTGACAAAATCTAGCACTAATGAGAAGGTTATTGAAAAGACGATTTCGTCCACTACCAATATTTTTTCATTAAAATATGTGGGATGCCACAATCCATGAATTCTTCGCCTTCACGCTGGTAGCCTAATTTTTCATAAAAACCTTCTGCATAGGACTGGGCATTCAGCTTTACTTTTGTTAAACCTTTGTCTCGTGCGATTTGCTCTAAGCCCATAATGATTTCTTTCCCCAGGCCAAATTTACGGTATTGTTCCAATATACAAATACGTTCTAGTTTGCCATAGCCCTCCACAATGCGAAGCCTGCCTGTTCCAACAGGTTGCTCCTTGTAATACACAAGAATATGATCACATGGTGCATCGAGCGAATCAAATTCATCGTACTCTTCTACCTCAGGTACTTGTTGTTCTTCAATAAAAACATGTCGACGAAAATCGAACGCTGTTTGTAATTCTTCTTCAGTTGTCACTTTTTTTATGCTCATGAATATTCCTCCTAGTTTCTCCTATTGACCATCTTCACTAGGTGCAATTTCACTTCGAAGATGATACTATTAGTATAGAATAATTTTTATTGCAAATACAATAAAAATTTCAGGAGGATCGACCATGAAAGAAATTTTACGTGAAATAGGTGCTATTGCACGGGCATTAGACTCAATTAGTAATATTGAATTTAAGGAGTTGGATTTAACAAAGGGACAATATTTATATGTCATCCGAATTTGTGAAAATCCTGGTATCATTCAAGAAAAAGTTGCAGAGCTATTAAAGGTGGATCGTACGACTGCTTCGCGGGCTATTCAAAAATTAGAGACCAAGGGCTTTATTGAAAAGCGTATTGAACAAGGAAATAAAAAAAATAAATTGCTCTTCCCAACAGCAAAAAGCTTAGAGATTTATCCTTTCTTGAAACGAGAGGGCGAATATTCCAATGCTCGTGCACTTGCAGGTTTTTCCACTGGAGAGATTGACAGCATCCACAATCTACTAACGCGTGTTTTGCATAACATCGAGATTGACTGGGAGGATGTAAAAAAGGGGCATAAACGACACTATTAAAGGCGATTCCTTGTATTTCCACATGTTTGGAATCGCCACGTACTAAACATTGGCTGCCAATACTCTTTTTAACACGGCTACCATAAAATCAAGATCTTCATCAGTACAGCAAAGTGGCGGACTTAATATAATGATATGATGATAGCCCTCTACTGTTTCGCCATTTCTCCCAACAATTAACCCGTTTGCTTGACAATCAGCTATAATTTTCGCTATTCGCTCTGGCTTTGCGGGTGCTTGTGATGGTTTATCTTCGACAAGCTCGATGCCTATGAGCAACCCAAGCCCTCGTATATCTCCAACAAAGGGTAGCTCCAATAAGTCTTGCAAATCATGTAGCAATTGTATACCCAAATCTCTTGCGCGCTGTACGAGCCCTTCTTCTTCTATGATTTTTATATTTTCTAAAGCCACTGCACAGGCTGCTGGATTACCACCAAACGTATTAATATGCCGAAAATGACTATAGCCGTCCATCTCTTTAAATTTTTCATAAATGTCTTTGCGTACAGCCGTGATGGATAACGGTAGGTAGGCACTTGTTAACCCCTTTCCCATAGTAATGACATCTGGTCGAATGTCAAAATGCTGATGACCAAATAGCATCCCTGTTCGTCCAAAGCCACATATGACTTCATCAATGATAAGTAATACCCCATGTCGTCTACAAATGCGCTCGACTTCCTTAACATAAGTAGGGTGTGGAATAAGAACGCCACCACCAGTAATCAGTGGCTCCATAATAACGGCCGCTATTGTTTCTTTTTGCTCCCAAATGATCTTTTCCTCGATTTCACGAGCACATGCTAAACTATACGCCTCCACGGGCTGCCCTTTTGGTCGACGATAATGATCAGGTGGGGCAACATGCAAAAAGCCTGGTGTTAAGGGTTCATATTTATATTTACGTAAGGCCTGTCCTGTGGCTGCCAATGCCCCCAGTGAACTGCCATGATAACCTCGATAACGAGCAATGATTTTATAACGAGTTCCTTCCCCATTTTGTTGATGGTATTGACGTATTAGCTTAAAGGCTACTTCATTCGCGTCCGAACTGCTATTGGAATAAAACATCATATAGTCATCTTCTAGTAAGCTGTTCATTTTTTCAGCGAGTCTGATGGCCGGTTCATGACTTTGGGTTAAAGGGGCATAGCATAGCTTTTTCAGTTGCTCATACGCAACTTTAGCAAGACGCTCACGGCCATAGCCTACGTTCACTGCCCATAAGCCTGACATGCCATCTAAAAAGCGGTTGCCTAAACTATCGGTAATCCATGCTCCTTCTCCCTGTTCAATAATAGGGGGCGCATTGTCATTGTACATAGACATATGATGCCAAACATTTTCATGGTCTTTTTGCTGTAAATCATGTGTGAATTGATCGTTCTGCTCCATATCATGACCTCCAATCGTGATCATCGATGTCTTTTTATCTATCACCATTTTCCCTATTAAACTAGTTAATATTGAAATTTTCTGATTTCTCTAACATAATGAAATAGACATTGTACATTCGAAGGGCAGGTGCTAATTGATGGCGAAACATCCTCTACTCGTACGTGATGTCCTCAAGCGCAAGCATTTTGAATCAGCGAAGCTTATCGCTGGGCAGCATGGTCTTGATCGCCAAGTTTTATGGACACATATATTAGAAATCAAAGATTTTGATACATTAATTAATGGTGGTGAATTGATTTTAACTACTGGTGTTGGTTTACAGCTCGAACGTGAAACACAAATCGCCTACTTACAAAACCTTATTCGCAATGAAGCTGCTGGTCTTTGTATAGAAATTGGAGACTATTTCGATCATGTCCCTGTAGAATTGATTGCTATGGCGAACGCCCATCATTTCCCAATTATTATTTTTGAAGACATTGTACGATTTATCGATATTACGCAAGATTTACACACGTACATAATTAATCAACACCAGCAGGCACTAACACAGCTAGATACACTCTCCAAAACATTTATGGAATTATCGTTAATGCCAAATGGAATTTTAAAAATATTACAAGTTCTCCACCAAGATACGGATGCGCCCTTTTTATTTGTCTCAGAAGATACAAAAAGCTTTTATTATCCTGTGGAGGCTAAAAAATACTTGCGTGTTATGGAGGAGCATTGTCAGCAGTTAGAAATACAAGAGCCTCTGCACCTTTTATCCATTGATAAGGATCATTTTGTCATCATCCCTGTGAATGGACTTGGACAAGTTTGGGGCTATTTATGTATGCATTCTGGACTGCCAAAGCCGAGTGATTACACCTTGTTGAATCTAGAACGGGCTACGATGTCAATAGCCCATATTTTAATGCGTAATCGCATGCTGCAGGAGCGACAGCAAAGCCGTGAGGATGAATTTATCCTTGCCTTAATTCAAGGACAGCCCGTTGATATACCATACTATCAAAGCTATTTGCCAATCGAGAGTCGTAATTTATTTTACCGAGTCGTCGTATTCAATCTTCATGATAAAGCTAATACAGTGTCTGAAGAAGAGTGGCAGGAAATACAGCTCCAAAATGCCATGTATATTCGCTCAATTTTAAAAAAGCTCGGATTTTTCCCTACTGTTTCGGTACGACAGCATGAGATTATTATTTTAGCCTTTTTTATTGCCGCAGATTATATGAAAGACAATCGTGATTCCTTCGATCAAGCCATTTCACAGATTATAGGGAGAAAAGCAGCACAGTTTTTTGAACAGCTTATCCTTAGCTGTGGCATTAGCAATGTCTATCAGTCGATTGAAAGTGTTCATCTTGGCTATAAAGAGGCGAAATCGGCCATTCAAATGCAACATCAGCAATTGGCTAGCTCCATCTACTATAAGGATCTAGGTGTCTATCGATTATTATTACAGCAGGATCAGACAGCTCTCCTACAATTTGTGAAAGATTATTTACAAGAGATATTGTTATTAGATCAAAAAAGTAGCCTTGATTTATTTCAAACATTAGCTGTTTATTTGGCCTGTAACGGGGCTAAAAATGATACGGCAGAACAGCTGTTTATCGTCCGTCAAACACTCTATAAACGAATTGAACGGCTAGAAAGTATATTAGGTGCTGATTTTTTACAAGCTCCCCATCGCCTCAATATTGAAATGGCTGTTAAGGCATATGAACTCTTACAAAAAACAGCACCTGATTTGTTACGATTTTGAACGTGGGTCCATAAAATCTCGTAAAGCATTACTGAGCATATATAAACCAAGAACAAGAATGGTAATGGCTCCTCCTGGCGCATACGTATACCAAGGGGCACCGATTAAATAGGCTTGTGAATCTTTTAACATTCTGCCCCAGCTAGGGTTTGGTGGTTGTACTCCAAGCCCTAAATAGCTTAGTGCTGCCTCGGCTAACATCGCCGTCGCAAATGTCACGGTTGCAGCCACAATAATTTGCGACGAAATGTTCGGTAAAATATGGCGGAACATAATGCTATAAGGCTTGACCCCGATTAATTTCGCTGCCAGTACATATTCCGAGTCACGTTGCTGCACAAAGCCACTACGTGCAATCCTTGCAATAGCTGGAATAGCGATAATGCCAAGCGCTATAGCGGTATTTGTAATCCCTGGACCGAATACTGCTACAAGCATTAAGGCTAAAATAATGCCTGGAAAAGCCATTAAAGCGTCCATCGTCCGCATAAAGATTTCATCGATCCAGCCACCAATATAGCCCGCAATACCACCGATAAGAATGCCAAACACCGTTCCAATTGCCACGGTTAATAGACCCACAGCAAAGGCTGTTTGTGTCCCCTTCATAATGCGGCTAAAAATATCACGCCCGAATTCATCTGTTCCAAACATATAGGCACCACCAGGTCCACGCAATTTTTCAGGTATATTCATCGCATTGACATCATGTGGTGTATAAAAGAAACTAACAAGCATGACGAGCAAAAAGCCGACAATAACGAGGAGACCAATGACTAAATTGATTTTTTTAGTATAGCGCTGTAGTTGTTTCATGGTAGCCACCTCTTAACGTAATCGAATTCTAGGGTCCAACACAGAATATAAAACATCAACGATAAAATTAATCATGACGACAGCTACTGTAATATACATGACAATCCCCTGCACAAGTGGAAAATCACGATTACTAATAGCCGTAATTAGTAGCTGACCGATACCTGGCAAGGAAAACACCTGCTCCACAATAATCGTTCCTGCTACTACCTCTGCCATGATCAAACCAAAAACCGTTAAAATCGGGATCATCGAATTTTTTAATACATGCTTATACATTACATTTTGTTCAGACATCCCTTTACTGCGAATTGTACGGACATAATCGAGTTGGACTTGTTCTAGAATAGCTGTACGGACATAACGGAAATTCACCGCAATTTGTGGAATGGCAATCGTTAAAGCTGGAAGAATAAGCGTGCTAAGTGCTCCTGCTATACTTTGGGTCCAAGGAATATAGCCACTAATTTTAAAGAAGCTAAACTGTAAGCCAATGTAAAGAATAAGCATCATCCCTAGCCAAAAGGATGGTACTGCCATCCCAATTTGCGTCATAGTGGATAATGACACATCACTTAATTTATTTTGTCTTCTTGCAGCAAACATCCCTAAAGGTAAGGAAATGATTAAGACCATAATAAGGGTAAGCCCTGCTAATGACATGGTGACAGGAAGTCGATCAAATAATAATTCTTTTACTGGCATGGAAAATCGAATGGAATTCCCTAATTGCCCTGTCAATAAGCCCTTCATCCAATCTACATATTGTTCATAAAGAGGACGATCCAAGCCGAGCTCAGATCGTAAATTTTCAATTTGTGTGGGATCCGCCTCCGTCCCTAACATCGTGCGAACCGGATCACCAGGTAATATTTGAAAAACGCCAAATGTAATGATGGATACTAGAAGGATGGTGATTATTAACAGGATGATTCGACGTAGGATATACATCATAAGCATTCATCCCTTTCTAGTTTGAAAACTTAACCTCAGACATATCATGGAACCAGAATGGATAACTTTTAAGCCCCGTCACTTGTTTGTCAGTACCCCACACGATTTGATAATCAGCAATGTAAACCGCAGTGGCTTGCTCTGCTAAAATTTCCTGTGCACGATGGTAGTAGTCGATTTGTTTAGCTTGATCAGTTTCCTTCAAGACATCAGCCATAATTTTGTCGTATTCTTCGTTTTTAAACAGGAAGAAGTTTTCACTATCATTTGTGGAGATATAGTCATTCAAAATTTCAAAGGCAGATGCACGACCTGTTAAATCAATCGTTGTCATCTCATAGTCGCGACCAAAGTACACACGATCTAGCCAGATACCCCATTCAACTACTTCAATTTCTACATCAATGCCAATTTCCTGCAAATTAGCCACTACAATTTGGGCAATATTTGAGTAAATATCATTATGTGAAGACACCGTTATTTTTGTTTTAAAGCCATCAGGATAACCCGCTTCCGCTAATAAGGCTTTCGCTTTTTCCACATCTCGCTCATACATGCTTTCTAAGCCCTTCTTTTGGAAGTCTCCCATTGCTGGACTCATATTAGATCCAAGAGGAACAGCATAGCCCGCAAATACAGAATCAATAATATCGGATTTACTAATGGCGTAATTGATCGCTTGACGAACCTTCACATTATCAAAAGGTGCCTTTGTTTCGTTAAAAGTAACGATTAATGATGAGTTATTATTTTGATGGGATAAATTATAGCTACCCTCTACCTCACCAACACGATGCCAAGGAACACTCGTTAAATCTACCTCATTCGCCATCAAGCTCATAATGGCTGCCTGATCATCTGATTGGAAGGCAAAGGTTACTTTATTCAAATAAGGCAATCCTTCCTGCCAATACTGCTCATTTTTCTTGAGCTCTAAATTGGTGCCAGGTGCGTATTTTACAAAGGCAAATGGTCCTGTCCCAATTGGGTTTTCATTATGCTTACCATCATTACTTTTAGGAATAATAGCTGATTGTCTTGCTGTTAATGAATACAAGAAATTAGAGTTCGGCTCTTTTAACTTGATAATAAATGTAGTCGCATCAGGTGCCTCCGTAGATGCCACATTATCAAAGTTATTAGACATTTTCTCCCCACCATTTTTCCCCATTAAACGGTCAAAGGAATATTGGATATCCTCCATCGTTAAATCATCACCATTATGAAACTTCACACCTTGGCGTATTTTAAACGTATACGTTAAACCATCCTCTGAGATGTCGTAGCTCTCTGCAAGCCCCTCTTTCAAGGAACCATCCGTTTCAGGTGCCATAAGCCCTTCAAACAGATTAAGAATCATTTGATAGGAAATAGACGCTGTAGCCTTATGTGGATCTAAAAAATCTGGATCGTCATTGACACGTACAACGATTTCCTGTGGAACATCGGCTACCGTTTGACCATCTATAGAACTTGAACCTGTCGTATTTTTCTTTCCATCACCTGAACATGCTGTCATGATAATTGCTAATAACAATGTCACGAGCATCAGTCCTCTTTTTTTCCATTGCATAGTCGTTCCCCCTTTTCCCATATGCCTATCTTTGAATGCTTGTATAGCTTTCAACATCTGCCAATTTATCAGCGCCTTTAATGCCAGCGAGAATGGCTTCCTCCATTACCTTTGTTGCTAAATGTCCTAGATAATCAAGTGCATAAGGTTGATCGCCTGTCCCTAGCACAAAAATCGTATCGCCATCCAGCATGGTATGAACGGGATAAATCGTTCGTGCTAAAGCATTTTGCGTAAGCTGTGCAATTTTTTTAGCCTCTGCCTTCGTTAACTTGGCATTCACTGCTACCACACCGATCGTTGTATTAGTGCCAGCTAATGCCTCTGATTGTGCATGCTGCTCTAAATAGGCACAGCAATCCACCCACTGACCAGAATGCGCATCTCTGGCTCCTGCTAAAATTTTCCGTGTAGCAGGGTCCTTGACATCTCCCACGGCATTCACTGCCACGATGGCTCCTGCTACGAGACCATCTTTCCCCGCATAGGAAGCACTACCAAGCCCACCCTTCATCGCAAAATTAGGTCCTGCTAGTTTGCCAATAGTTGCGCCATAGCCAGCACCTATATTGCCATTGGTAAATGGGCCAACTTGTGCTGCTTGTGCCGCTTCATAGCCCATTTGCGCAGTAGGTCGAGCATGAGGATCACCGATAAATAAGTCAAAGAGAACAGCACTCGGCACAATCGGTATTTTTGCCACACCTGCATCGACGCCAATTCCTTGCTCGGCTAAAAATTGCATGACACCTGTGGCAGCATCTAATCCGAAGGCGCTGCCCCCAGCTAAACAGATGGCGTGGACTCGATCAATTTCATTAATAGGGTCTAATGCATCTGTTTCACGAGTGCCTGGTGCAGAGCCTCGAACATCCACTCCACACACCGCCCCACTTTCTACTAATAGCACCGTGCAGCCTGTAATCCCTTCCTTATTTTCACGATGTCCGACTTTGACACCTGGCACATCCGTTATATTGCCAAACATCTGCAATACCTCCACTCCAAAATAAATTTAATTTTCTGATTATTTATCATATAAAAAGCAAGCCACTCGTTGATGGTCATTTTCATGTTGAAGCATCGGTCTTTCCTGATCACATCTTTCCATCACAAATGGACAACGGGTATGAAAGACACAGCCAACAGGTGGATTCATTGGACTTGGTAATTCACCTTGTAAAAGTATTTCTTGTTTCGGCTCATCAAAATTAACGACTGGTATAGCAGATAGCAATGCTTGTGTGTAGGGATGTAATGGATTGGCGTAGAGCTCCTTCTTTGTCCCAATCTCCACAACTCTTCCTAAATACAGCACTGCCACACGGTCACTAATATGCTTCACAACACTTAAGTCATGTGAAATAAATAAATAAGTTAATTGAAATTCATCTTGTAAATCCATCATGAGATTAAGAACTTGCGATTGCACCGACACATCCAGAGCAGATACCGGCTCATCAGCAATAATGAATTCTGGGTGTATCGCTAATGCTCGGGCAATACCAATTCGTTGTCGCTGCCCACCAGAAAATTCATGCGGAAACTTATGCATGGCATCCTCAGGTAGCCCTACCTTTTGTAAGAGCTCCTTCACACGCTCTTTTCGTTGTTCCTTCGTCAATGTTAATTGCAGTTTCATCGGTTCCTCGATAATAGAGCCTACCCGCATCCGAGGATTAAGGGAGGAAAAGGGATCTTGAAAAATCATTTGCATTTGATTGCGATAACTTTGTAGCTTACTGCCCTTTAAATGCTGGATTGGCTGCCCTTTATACAATACTTCCCCTGCTGTTGGTTCAACGAGCTTTAAAATCGTTCGCCCAAAGGTTGATTTGCCTGAGCCTGATTCTCCTACAATGCCCAATGTTTCTCCTCTAAAAATCTCTATTGAAATATCGTCAACCGCCTTGATGACCTTTTTTTCTTCCTTCATCGATTTGCGTTTCACAGGAAAGTAGGCTTTTAAATGATTAATTTCCAGCAAAACTTCTTTCTCCATCATGAGCCAGCTCCCCTTTCTCTGTGAATAAATGACAGCGTACTTTATGTGCCTCTTGAATGTAATGGATAGCCGGTTGCTCCACATGACAATGTGCCATCGCATGTGGACAGCGTGGGGCAAAGCGACAGCCATCAGGCAATGCATACGCTGGTGGTACGGTGCCAGGGATCGACGGCAGCCTTTTGACATCTGAATCAAGGCTAGGCATCGTTTTTAAGAGAGCAGTTGTATAAGGATGCTGCGGATTTAAAAAGAGCTCTCTCACTGGAGCTTCCTCGACAATTTGCCCTGCATACATCACCATGACACGATCGGCTGTTTCTGCAACAACACTCATATCATGTGTAATAAATAAGATGGCCGACTGATGGTCTTTCTTCATTTTCAGCATCAGCTTTAAAATTTGTGCCTGTACCGTCACATCCAGTGCTGTGGTTGGTTCATCTGCAATCAATAGCTGCGGATTATTAGACATCGCAATAGCAATCATGACACGTTGCCGCATTCCCCCTGATAGTTGATGAGGATATTCAGCAATCACCTTTTCTGCATTGGCAATCCCTACCTCCTGTAAAAGTAGTAATGCTTTCTTCCATGCCTCTTTTCTCGATACCTTTTGATGTCTGCGAATGCCCTCAATCATTTGATTGCCAATCGTAAAGACGGGATCTAAAGAGGTCATAGGCTCTTGAAAAATCATACTAATTTCATTACCACGAATACGGCTCATCTCTTTCTGTTTATAGGCGAGTAGATTTTTACCGTTTAAGGCAATGGAACCTGCTGTAATTTCACCTGGTGGTATGGGCAGTAAACGCATAATCGCTAAGGATGTGATACTTTTGCCGCTTCCTGATTCACCTACCAGTGCAACGGTTTCTCCTTTATGAATAGTAAAGTTTACATCTTCAACAACCTTCGCCTCTTTGCCATTTTTTAACTGAAATTGGATGGATAATTGATTGACCTCTAAAAGCACTTCTTTTTCTTTTGGCTGTTCCATATGCGTCCCTCCATCTCACTGTTGATTAGGTGGTGCATAGCGTATAGCGATGTTTTTCATTTGCGTATAGTTTCGCAGTGCAACAAAGCCCTTCTCTCGACCAATTCCGCTTTTTTTATAGCCGCCAAACGGCATTTGAATGCCACCTGCAGCCCCATAATTATTGACAAATACTTGGCCAGCCTGCACACGACTTGCCACATAATGAGCCGTATCAATATGCTGTGACCAAACACCAGCAACTAAGCCGTAGTCAGTGCTATTGGCTAATGCAATAGCCTCGTCTGCGCTGGAAAATGGCAGGACGGTTAAGACAGGGCCGAAAATTTCTTCCTGCGCTAATGGATCATTTGGATCAACGCCATCCAGTATAGTTGGCTGTACATAAAAGCCCTTTTCATAGCCTTTTATCGTCACTGGTTCGCCACCCGTAATCACATAGCCATCTGTCTTTGCTTGTTGTAATAATGCCGTGATTTTCGTATATTGGCGTTCATTTAATAGCGGTCCCATATCCATATCCGCTTCCCCAGGTCCAACTTGTATCGCTTGGAATTTTTGCGCTAGTTGTGCAATGAATGTATCTTTAATACTTTCTTCAATGAGTAAACGTGCCCCTGCAGAGCAAGTTTGACCGGCATTTTGAATAATGGCACGTACAACCCCCTCTAATGCTTGCTCCATATCGGCATCTGCAAACACAATATTAGGCGATTTTCCTCCAAGCTCTAATGTCACAGGCACAACATTTTCTGCTGCTGCCTTCATCACCGCTATCCCTGTCGGCACAGAACCCGTAAACGTAATATGATTAATATCGGGATGTGACGTTAAATAGAGCCCAACCTCTCGCCCCAATCCTGTAATATGCTGGAAAATCCCTTTCGGCACTTTATTGGCAAACCATTCAGCGATGGCATGTGTTGTCAGGGGTGTATCCTCTGCACTTTTCACAATCACAGCATTACCAGTTGCTATAGCCGCTGCGACACTTCTTGCCGTAATTTGAATCGGATAATTCCATGGCACAATATGTACCGTAATGCCAACTGGCTCTAGCACTACCGCATTTAATAGTCCATCCTCAATCGGAATGGTATCCCCCATCACCTTATCCGCTGCACCACCATAAAATTCAAAATAGCGAGCCGCTGCTTCAATATCTGCTCTTGCCTGTGATAAGGGCTTTCCTACGTCTCGACATTCTAGTAAACTCCATTCCTCTGCATGCTGTCGAATATAATGGGCAAATTCAATTAATAACTGCCCCCGTTCATAGGCCTTCCATTGACGCCAGTCTTGTCCTTCAAACGCTAGACGGGCTGAATGTACTGCTTGTTCCACATGCGCTTTACTTGCATTGCTAATTTGTGCAATCACTTCCCCAGTCGAGGGATTTTTAACTGCTAAGTATGTCTCTTCTTCACCATGAACCCACTCCCTATTAATTAACATAGGAATTTTTCTCATCGTACCCCTCCTATAATCCACGACCACCATCTACATGCAATGTCGTTCCAGTGACCATACTTGCCGCATCAGACAATAAATAGCTGACTGCCCCTGCTATATCCGCTGGCTGTACTAAGCGCCCAAGTGGGACAGACTGCACAAACACATTTTGCTTCGTTTGCTCTATATCAGCATCCTGTGCAGCAAATTGACCAAGCATTTGTGTGTCAGCTGGGCCTGGATGAATCGTATTAACGCGAATTTGGCTTGATGCAAGTTCAATTGCAAGCCCTCTTGTAAAGCTTTCTGCCGCCCCCTTTGAGGCAATATAAGCCTGTAAGCCTGGTCTAGGACGCACGGCAGAAATAGAGGCTATTGTAATAATGGAGCCCCCTTGCTGTTTTTTCATAAAAGGAACAACTGCTTTTGTCGTGATAAACAAGCTTTTTACATTGACATCCATTAAACGGTTCCACTCATCCATCGTGACCTGCTCAATCGGTGTCGCTGACTGGGCAATTCCTAGTGCATTGACAAGGCCATCTATTCTGCCATACTTGTCAAAAACCTGTTGGCAAATGCTTTGAACACGTTCCTCCTGCAATACATTGACTTCAACACATTGTAATGAATCATGGGCGATATCTGATAGTGCATCTATTGATAAATCAAGCCCTACAACCTGATTACCCTGCTTTAGCTGCTCTTGAATAATCGCTTTTCCCATACCGCCTCCTGCACCTGTAACTACGACCACCTTTTGCTCGATTGCCATCCTAAACACCTCCTGCTGTTAAAGTCCTATTAATGATTTCCTGACAAATTGCATCGCCCATTTGTGCCGTTGTCGCTTGTCCACCAATATCTGCTGTCTTTACGATACCTTCCTGTAGCACTGTTGTAATCGCCTTAACAATGAGCTGTTCTAAATCGCTTCTACCTTGATGTCCAAGAAGTAAGGCAAGCGACCAAATTTGTGCAATGGGGTTAGCAATGCCCTTACCTGCAATATCTGGTGCAGACCCATGAACAGGCTCAAACATCGATGGAAAATCCTTTTCTGGATTCAGGTTTGCCGATGGAGACAGACCAAGTCCCCCGACAATAGCTGAGCCTAAATCGGATAAAATATCGCCGAATAAATTGGACGCCACAACCACCTCGAAATCCTGTGGACGTTCGACAAAATAGGCTACCAAAGCATCAATATAAATGGATTTCAACTGTAGGTCTGATGAGCTTTGTGCCACCGTTTTTTTTGTCTGTTCATCCCAAAATTTCATCGAATGAATAATGGCATTCGATTTTGTCGCACTGGTGATATTGGTTTTACCATGTTGCTTGGCATAATTACAGGCAGCTCGGACAATTTTTTCAATGCCAATCCGCGTCATAATGGTATTTTGAATGGTCATTTCCTGTGGCTGCTGCTGATACAGTCGACCACCACTATCCGAATATTCGCCCTCCGCATTTTCACGGAAGATGACAAAGTCAATGTCTTTACCATTCGTTAAAGGAGATGCTATCCCTGGCAACGATTTAATAGGACGGAAATTCACATACTGCTGGAAATGTTTCCGAATAGGCATAATTAATTGCCAAACCGTGACATCATCTGGCACACGAGCATCGCCAATTGCACCAAATAAAATCGCATCATATGTTTGAAGTGTTTCCAATGCATTCTCGGGCATCATACAGCCGTGCTGCACATAATAATCAGAGCTCCAAGGAAAAATGGTCGTTTCAATGTGTAAGGAACTGTCCTGTTCCTGCAAACATGTCAGCACCTTTAATGCTTCCTGCATTACCTCTTTTCCTATGCCATCCCCTGGTATGACGGCCATTTTTATTGACGTCATTGTTCATCACCCGCCAAAAATTTTAATGCTGCTAAACGGTAAATAGCCGTTGTTTCTGCTAATTCTTCAAGCTCTACATATTCATTGATTTGATGAGGGATTTCGCGATCTCCAGCACCGACCGTCACAATCGGGATGCCATGAACATGAAGAAACGTACCATCTGTCGCACCCGGAACACCATTATATTTCGGTTCTTTCTCCGTCACCTCTGCCACTGCCTCATAAATAGCCTGTACCACAGGATCTTCCTTAGCCGTTGCAGTAGCTGGCCGATTATCAAGCACCGTTAGTTCGACTTTAAAATCAGGGTCATCTGCTTGTAATCGTTTAATAATGGCCTCGATTTTGCCTACTAGCTCATCATGATCCTGAGCAGGCACCGTGCGGATGTCGAGCGTCGTCATACAATGATCTGGAATGACATTGATTTGTGCATCACCTTTAACCGGCGCACGTAAAATCGTTGGTGTGATAGATGGCCAATTCAGCATCGGATCACGCCCTAATCGTGCTTGCTCCTCTTTTTCCAATTTTTCAAGTTCTACGATAAAACGCGCCATACGCCAGTTTGGATTTATACCGCTCCACGAAATAGCACCATGCGCCATTTTACCGAAAATATCTACTTGTAAACGTATGGCCCCACGCTGTGCAATACATACATTATTTTCCTGTGGCTCACAGATAATCGCACCATCCACTCCATCAGCCCAGCCATTTTTAATAAAATGCTTAATGCCAAGCATTAGCCCCTCTTCATCACAAGGAATACATAAAATAATCTTGCCAGTAAACTCCTCTCGATCTAGCAGCAATGACTGGCAAGCCGTAATCATACAAGCCAGATTCCCCTTTGTATCATTCGTTCCCCTACCATACATACGCCCATCCACAATCTCTGCTCCAAATGGATCATAAGCCCAAGCCTCTCGATTGCCCTCTGTCACGACATCTGTATGTCCTTCGAAAAGTAATGTTTTCCCAGGCTTGCCCGAATCAATAATGCCAATTACATTCGGTCGCCCTGGCACAACTTCCTCTACATGCGTTTCGATGCCAATATCTCGTAAATAAGAGGCTACAAAAGTTGCCACCTCTTGCTCATTACCCTTCGGATCGTTCTCACGGTAAACGCTTTCAATTCGCACAAGCTTCTGTGTTAATGCAATGACCGCCTCCCGATCACGCACATACGATTTCGTTGCTTTCAAACTAGTTACTGTCATGCAAAGGCCCTCCTATTTTTATAGAATATTCTGAATTTATATCATTTTATCATTGTCCTTTCTCTATGAAACTAGACAATATGTTAATGATTCCTAGAATGACCTTAACTTTTTGTTTAGCAATAAAACGCTAGAAAATGACAAATTATTCTGTTTTACATGAATTTTTGATAGATTTTTTGAATAAAGAAGAGTTTATGGTTCGATTTTGGGGTGCTTGATTTTATAGTGAGTGAGTCGGTGCATCCTACTTTTGAAAGACTTGTTCTCCTTTTAGAGCTGAGCCTCACGCTACTTATGAGCGACCTTTTCTTTTATTTGAGAGCGAACCACCCTATCCCCTCCTAAAACGAAAAAAACCAGCAGCTGCTGGTTTTTTCCTGTTTATTGTTGACGGGATTCGGTCATTTGCTTCCAGACCGAGCCTTTTGCTTCCTCACCTTGTTCGATACGAGCAATAGCCATTTTCACTTGTAATTTCACTTCGAATTCTTTATCATCCTCAGCCGCTTTTAGTGCTGGTAAAGATTGCTCCGTGCCGACCTCATATAAATACATCGCTGCACGCCAGCGAACCAATTTGTTTTTATCCTGTAAGGCTTGCTGCATGGCTTCTTCAAATTCTACAAGGCCAAGATCACTCATACAGTCGCCTGCTGTTCGACGTACCGCTGCACTTTTATCCTGTAAGGCTCTTTCTAAATAAGGCACAACAGCCACATCTTCAATCATGCCTAAGTAGACAGTCGCTAGTCGACGAATGGACATTTGTTCATCCTGTAAGGCCAAATCAAGTAATGGTAAATCATCTAGCTCTGGATCAGCCATTTGATCGAGCAACTGGAAGCGTTTCTCCCATTCTGGTTGATTGAACTGCTCCACTGTCACTTTTATTTTAGCTGTTTTAATAGCTGCTTTTTCATCATCATTATTAATAGCTGTGACAATTTCTGCTAAACGCTCCGCAGAATACGTGACATCGATCTCCTGCTTGACTGTTTCTGCTATATCCTCAAGCTCGCCATAGCGTACACCATAATCAATCCATTTGCGTTGGAAAATATAGTTTTCATCTACTGCCGACTCAATAATTTGATTAAAGGCATCAACAAAGCGGTCACCACAGCTAACACGATGTTCGCGCTGATTATCAAAAACTTTTACTTGTAGTGGCACTTGCTTGTAAAACTGTACATGCACATAAACCTCACCATAAAATTCATTGGCTACAACGGTTTCATCTTGTGTTTGTACATCTTCCCCTAACACTTGACGAATGCTTGCGAGAATACCTTCCCATGCATATTTGGCATTACGCTCAACAGCAAAGAAATCGGCTACGTGGTAAACGCCCTTTACCCCTTCAATAGCTAAAATGGCTGCAGCCTCGTCAGTTGCCTCGTCTTTATTATCCTTTGTAAAATTATAGCTTTTCCCGAACGGTAGCTCTGTATCAACGACAATCTTCATCGAATTGGGACTTGGCGTCGGTTCAATTGTAATAATCTTCATGTCTATCGCTCCTTATCCGTTGACAATTTCATCTAAATAAGACCATCTTTCAATCAGATGCTCATAGTGAGCATTTAGCTCATCCAACTTGGCTGTTAATTCCTGTAATTTTGTAAAATCTGAGCCCGCATTCGCGATTCCGTCTTCAGTCTCCATAATGGCTGTTTCCGTCTTTTCAATGTCATCTGCAATCGTTTCCCATTCCTTTTGCTCTTTAAACGATAGCTTTTTCTTGTCTGATTTTGGCTTTTCGGTCTTCGCCTTTTCGACTTTTGGCGCCTCTGCTTTGACAGTAGCTGCCTGCTCGCGCTTCTCTAAATACTCACTGTATAGATCCAGCGTTTCCTCTACCTGTCCTTGTCCATCCAATATCCATAGCTTTTTCGCAATTCGGTCTAGGAAGAAACGGTCATGGGAAATCGTGATGACAACGCCAGGGAAATGCTCAATGAAATCCTCTAACACACCCAATGTCTCAATATCCAGGTCATTGGTTGGCTCATCAAGTAATAAAACATTTGGTTGCTCCATTAATAAACGTAATAAATGAAGACGTTTGCGCTCACCACCAGATAATTTTCCAATGGGTGTACCATGTGCGTGCAGCGGGAATAAAAAGCGCTCTAACATTTGAGCTGCTGAATAGCGAACGCCCTCTGCATCGGTAATATCATTAGAAGCCTCACGTATATATTCAATCATACGCTCATTTTCATTCATTTTCGGCAATGTTTGCTTGAAATGTGCCAGCTTCACTGTTGACCCTACAAGAATTTCACCTTGATCGGGTGTTAGCTCACCTGCCAGCATGTTCAATAAAGTTGATTTTCCTACACCATTCGCACCAATAATGCCGATACGGTCCCCCTGCTGTAGTAAAAATGAAAAGTGTTCAAGAATTTTTTGCTGTCCGAAGGCTTTCGAAATATTTTCAGCCTCTAGCACTTTTCGACCAAGGCGTGTAGTTGCAAGGCCCAATTCCAATGAAACATCCTCTGATTTGCGCTCTAGGTTATCCTCCAGCTTTTCAAAGCGTTGAATACGCGCTTTTTGCTTAGTTGAACGTGCCTTCGCACCACGACGAATCCATTTCAACTCTGAACGATAACGGTTGCGATCCTTTTGCGCAGAGGCAGCCTTCATTTCCTCACGAATAGCACGTGACTCTAAATAATCACCATAATTTCCTGTATGACGATACAACGTTTGATCTGCAAGCTCATAAATATGTGTCGATAATTCATCGAGGAAATAACGATCATGGGTGATGAAAATGACTGCACCCTTTAGACGTAGCACCATTTCTTGGAGCCACTCCGTTGACTCCACATCTAAATGGTTGGTAGGTTCATCCAATAAATAAAGATCTGCAGGTTCAATTAACACTTTGGCTAAGGCAACTCGTTTTTGCTGACCACCTGATAGCGTTAACACCTCTTTATCGAATGTTTCGATGCCTAGCTTCGTTAATGCCGTTTTCGCAAGGGCATTAACATCCCATGCCTGCTCTTCATCCATGCGCTGTTGCAGACTAAACAATGTCTTTTGTAAACTTTCGGATGTTGGGTTGACAGCTAGTGCAGCTACTGTATCTTCATATTGGCGATTGAGTTGTAAAATCGGTGAATCGCCTGCAAAGACAGCCTGTAAAACCGTTTCTCCAGCATTAAATGTCGGCTCCTGTGGCAAATAGGCAACACGGTATTTATTCGGACGATCGACTGTTATCATGTCTGCTTCTATATCTCCAGCTAAAATGGATAACAGGGTTGATTTGCCCGTTCCATTAATACCGATTAAGCCTGCTCGCTCTCCTTCATAAATGGTAAATTCAATATTTTGAAAAAGCGTTTTATCGCCCACCGTTTTGGTTAGATTTTGTACGATTAAATGACTCATTCCACTATTCCATCTCTTTCATGTTAGGTATTGTTCATGCCCACACGATTTTTATGTAGACGATTATTGATATCCATTATTCATCATAACATCATTTGACAGGTAAACAAAGAACAACAACCCGTACTTACGATGGGTGAATGTCCTGTAAATTCGTGTGCATAAGCTGACAAAGCTTGATGATTCCTTGTTCTATGTCCTGTGGTTTAGATACGAATGTAATACAAGCAATGGTTTGCCGTTTCTACCGATGATGAATTACTATTTATTTCTGATAAAAATATTTGGGCAAATCTTTATTCCCTTACTGCGTTAGACATTGCGTATTTTGAGGAACAAGACTTGGATCGTTTTTTTGAATTACTAAAGTTAGTCAAACAGAGTGGGGCAAACATTGACCATGTAAACGTAACAGATAGGAAAGAAGTTAGCCAAAGTACTGCTATTGGCTTTGATATGATGCTTGCTGAGAGCATAGACATAAAGGAAGAATTATTAGTTTCAATCAAGAAATCAAATTGGGAAGTTGCTAGTTTTTATGAAAATAAAAAATGAGTTGCAGAAAAAGAAAAAGTGCAAAATCGCCGTTTTACGTTTGATTCAAAATACAATGATTATTGGTTCAAATGTAGAGCAACAAATGACAAGGGCAAATGCACGAATATATTTGTCCAAATCTATTTCAAGGACCATAGCTTAACACAGGCAAATAGCCACCTAGAAGAAGAGTTCAACACGATATTTATGCTATTTGAAAAACGATACAGCTTTATAGAAGAGAGTTCAGATAATTCGATACATTTTACGGGTGCTGAAATTGCTCAATATGCAAGTACGGCCGATTTTATTAAAAAAATTTCAACTAATTTATTACAATAACAGGGTTATGTCAACAACTATCCTATTTTTTAATGGGGATTTTTTATGGAGTTAGCAGTCGTCAAAAATTTAGTTTTAACTATTGCTAACTTTGTGTTCATTTTAGAAAAAAACATCAATAATCGTCATGCATTAAGGGGTAAAATTACTGCGTAGTCTTTTTAAAACAGTCTACTTGACAGGGGTAAGTCCAAAAAATTTTTATTCGAGTTCACTTTTTAAAAAAGCGTTGATTTATTTTAATGCGACGCTAGTGCTCATATTTATGTTTCAAAAAAGTTAAGTTTAGTCAAACAATGATAAAAGAATCCCACGGAAAAGCAAACCTGTCTGCTTTCCCATGGGATTTTGTGTTTTGTGGTGATTAATCTTATTTTTTATAAACGGTTTTTTTAATGAAAGTACCATCTGGTTTATAAGCATGTCCGAAATTACATGTAGAACCAGTATCTACAGCATACTGAACTTTGTGGTGAGTTGTGAAAAGTTCGAAATAGATGCTTTCATCTGCTTTGATTGGTGTATTACTTGTGAACTCAACAGTGAAATCCTGCTCCAACTTAAATCCGATTTTAGCTTCGAGACCAGCTTTAGAGGCACCAAAAGTTCCGTCAAAAGTTGATTTAAAACTTTTCTTTTCTGATATTTTAAAGGTATCTGGACCATCTATAAAGAAGGTTTTATATGGGTAATTTTCGTTATACCAGCCAGACCCTAAGTCTTTTACATAACATATTTCGCCCTTCGCATACGGAGTAACTTCTTGGTCTGGTTTACTAAAGTCTGTTTCTGAAGGTGTATATTCATATTCAATTCTAACAGGAACTTCTTCTAAACCTTGTTCTACTGCAATTTCTTCCAATACTGACTTATCTGTAATAATTACAGATGATACACCTTCAGAGGACTGTAATTGCGTTTGCATCTCTAGGCTAATGGGTATTTTTGAAGTCATAGTATCTTCGCTTTCAATCTTCATACCATCTACCTTACAATCGGATGAAGAGGTACTCGCAAAAGATGTTGGAACTATTGAAAAACAAAAAATTGACGCTAAAAATAATGAACCAAAAGCTTTTTCAAACATTTTATTACCTCCTTTTTGTAATTCACTCATATTATAATGCATATATATATACTTTTAAAGTAAAATATGTAAATAATGCATTTATTAGAAAGGATTTGGTATTGTTGAAAAAATTTTTACTCTCTGTATATTTCGTAATAATTTCCTGCATTGGCATATTATTTGTACCAGTATCATTAAAGTGGGGGCATCAACTTGAATTTTATGATAAAAGGTATGTTCCTTTATGGCAATTACAATCTAAGGAACTCCAAGTTGATGATTATTATCCAATTTATGAGCTTGATATTGTGAGAATAGTATATGAAATTGGCATAGTAACTTTATTACTGTTTATAATATATTTAATACTAAAGGAAGTCTAAGAACTTAAAAAAGATGGATTTATAGAATTGTGGTAACTCCATTTCCTACCAATAGGGTGTGGTCTAACAGTAGCGCTTTGCCTCCTGATTCAAATGTGATAATATAAATTTTATTATCAATATCTGTAAGTAAAGTGGTTATAAATAACTAAATATAAAATAGGAATAATGAACTGATAAAAATTTTAGGAATGGCAAATAAAAGTGATACTATGTTGAAAACCATAATGGCTAATTTCAATAATTTCTAAGGTGATATTATCCCCTTTAGGTAGACAATGTTAAAAAAACTACAGTACGCTGTAGATAACAGTTTACTTTAAGGGGGTTTTTCTATGTCGAGAAAAAATAATACGTATTCAAATGAGTTGAAATTAGAAGTAGCACAGGCTTATTTGGCGGGAGAAGAAAGTATGCAAAAGGTTGTGGAAAAATACGAGATTCGTAATGTTTCACAAGTAAAGGTATGGTTGAGAAAATTTAAAGAAGTAGAATCGATTGAAGCGTTTAACCGTCTTCCATCTTCAGGGTCAGGGGCAAAAGACGTAAAAAATCCGTTCAAAGGCAAACGGATTCACTTCAAGGATATAGAAGAAGAACGTGACTACTACAAGGCACAGATAGAATACTTAAAAAAGCAGTACCCAAATCTGTAAATGGAGGAATGCCCACTTATCCAGATCGTTATCAAATAATTGAAGAAATGAAAGACCGTTATCCGATTACGTGGCTTGCAGAAATGGCGAAAATCCAACGTTCCGGCTATTATAAGTGGTTGAAAAATAGCAAGGTATCGTTGCGGAAACAGGATGATATCCTCTGAAAAGAACACATTTTAACCATTCATCAAACAAATAAAATGTATGGTTATCCACGCATAAAAATCGCTTTACGTGATAAAGGATTTAAGGTGAATCACAAAAAGTGTATCGATTAATGAGCGAATTAGGCATCCAATCCATCATCCGTAAGAAACGTCGCGTGTGGAAAAATCAAGTATCACGTACATTTGACAATGTGTTAGAACGCCAATTTAAAGACCGTGCAAAGAATGAAGTATTCGTCACAGACATTACGTATTTACCGACAGAAACAGGCTTTCTATATCTGTCTGCCATTCAAGATTTAAACAACAACGAAATTGTGGCTTGGCAAGTAGGCAAATGGAATGATTTACAGCTGATGATGGACACATTAAGCGGGTTAACAACAAAAAGAAATGTGTTATCGAAGCATCATCCACTCAGATCAAGGCTTTCAATACACATCCCTTAAATATCATCAAACAATTGAACAACTTGGCATGATTGGCAGCCATTCCCGCAAAGGTAATTGCCACGATAACACCTGCATTGAATCATTCTTCTCACACTTTAAAAGAGAATGTTTGTATCTTTTACAAGATCATTCTGAAGAGGAAATGATCCGAGCTGTTGAACAGTATAACTATAAACGCTTCCAAAAACTACTCAACCATCTGACACCGATAGAATATCGACATCAGATAGCTGCTTAGTCTTTTTAAAACAGTCTACTTGACAGGGGTAAATTCAAAGGCGGTTCTTTGTGCTATTGACCGATTTCGTGCTGTAATTGCTTTAAAAAGCTTTCCATAAATTGATGACGCTCTAAGGCCATTTGCTTGCCCTTTTCTGTCACCATTAAATCTTTTAGTAGTAGTAATTTCTCATAAAAATGCGTAACAGATGCAGTATTTTTTTGACGATATTCTGACTCAGACATATTTGTACGTGCGTCTTCGTCCTTATCATATAGCTTGCGACCTTTTGCTCCACCGTAAGCAAATGTTCTAGCGATGCCAATAGCCCCAATCGCATCTAAACGATCAGCATCTCGAACAATCTTTGCTTCCAATGAGGTTGCTTCTAGCTCATTTCCACCATTAAACGACACTTGTGCGATACAGTCTCGAATATGCCGCTTTTTTTCCTCGCTAACAGGTAACTCTGCAATAAGCTGTTCTTCCTGTTCCTTGCTATCAGTATACTTTTTGTCACTAACATCATGCAAAAGCACCGCTATTTTGACCACCTCAACATCTGCTGTAGGCTCGGTATGTAAGATAGCTAATGCGTTTTGATAAACGCGTTCAATATGTTGAAAATCATGACTAGCATCAAATTGTGCATATACTTCACGTACTTTATTCATTAAATGATCCATCATGTACTCTCATTCCTTTCCTATAAGATTATACTGTACTTTTTCGAGTAAAAGGTAATGTAGTAAAATAAAAAAACAACACCATTTCAATTGACAAATTTTTCTGAATATTATATGATAAACGTACAGAACAATCTATTTGTTCTGTATCTCATATTTTTTTAGTCGTGTACAACAGCTATGTGTTTGACAAATGGAACATCAACTTCAGCGGGCTTACAATTGAATAACCTGTTTTAAAGATGACGTGCGTATTGAAAACCAATCATCTAAACAAATAAAAGTGAACACTTTCCCTTAGAAATTCTTTGTTTAACCCGCATAGCCATATGTACATGCAAAAAAATATGAACAACAAGTTAGTTTGATGCATGACCAAAAGGATTTCACTAGATGTAGCAAAAGTGAATTGTTTTTTATTAATGGTTGTTACCTTCTTCTAGTCAATTATTTGAGTATGTATGAACGTAGCTCCTCCCATTAATGAAAATCGTGCACGATCCTTGTTTACAGCTTGTGAACACCATGTTCAATGAGTTGTGCTCATTAGAATGAAAAACATGTAAGCCATAAATGTATGAAGCGATAAAGGAAGTAGGAACAATTTTGATAAAAAGTATGACCCTCCCGCTGAAGGACAAATAAAAGCTGCCCATCTTACAATCAAGTAGATGATGGCAGCTTTTACTGTTTTGTCTTTTTTCTTTACAGTACGTCTTGAATGATTGCATCAATTTCCTGTAAAAGGGCTTCATTTTGCATCGTTGAACTTAATTTCAAATTAGCTTGGTCTACGTGGATAACTGCTACATGCATCCCCTCTTGAATACTTGCGCTTGGCACAGGAATCATTTTTTCGATATCGAATGTCATAATGAGATCTGGAAATTTCGATTGCACCTGTCCTTCCTTCGATAACGTCATATATTCATTCCAGAAAGTTAGGTGATAATCACCAACTGCTAATTTCCCAACATCAAAGCCATTTTCCTTCGTTAATGAATATTTCTTTACTGCACCTGAAACGATGTGTACCCCATTCAATTGCTGTAAAACATGAGCTAATTTTTCTTCAAAAGTTTGTCCCTTTAAAAAGCCATAGCCAAGCTCAATGGCCATTGTGATGGCATTTGGTGCACCATGCTTCTGTAGATAGTCAATCGTCACTGGATTTCTTGTTACGCCTACAAGCCCACCTGCTAAAATAGAGGCTTGGCGTGCTGTTTTTGCCGTATTGTGTAAAGTTCCTTCCACAAAACCTTGAACTGCAAAATGAGCTTTTCCTCCTGCGTAAAATTGTACGGATTGATAATTTGGTTGTTCATGTAGATTTAAAGAACCCATAATACCTGTCGGATGTGCTCGTCCATTACAAGGAGCGTCAACGACTGGGACATTTAATAGGACCGACTGTAACCAGCCATTAATCGTCGTATTGGCACCATTTTCATTCGTAATGATGCCCTTCAGACGTTGATCGCAATAGTGATTCATACTATGGTAGCTCCAACAAAGCTGCTCGCTAGAAATGTATTGATCGGCTGCTGATGGTGCGCCGACCATTGCTACACATGCCACTAAGTCCTCATGATTTAATTCAGAGATATCCATTAATTGAGGTGTCCCAGCAGCAAAGATTTCCTCCACTAGCTTGAGCCCTTCCTCTAGGAGACCACCTCCGCCACCACCAAGGATTGCTCCTCCATAAACTGCAGCAATCCCATCCTCATATGATAATACTTTTACCATTCAACCTTACTCCTTTCTATTTCCCTATTTTTAGAATAGAGGAGAAGAAGCTATACAACGCATCTCCAGCAATGACACCCGCTGCAAAGACCGTCATTTCAGATTCTCTCTTACCTTTCGTCATATACGTGAAAATAACACGAAGCAAGATACCCACTAATACAGCCCAACCAGCAATCGGGTTAATCAGTAATAAACCAGTAGCAAACAGGATACCCATTTGTCGTTTTGAACCACCTATTAATTGAATCAATGCACCAGGAATCGCCCAAATCATTAATTGTTTCGCTACATCGCCTGTAACACCTGATTGAATTGTCGCTGCATAGACATGATTCACTGGTGCTACTAAACCTTGTGCAAAATAAGATTTATAGGAAAGTAGAACAACTACTGCTGAAATCGAGAAGGCTAACATACCCGCAATCATTTGCTGCTTGCGTCCTTCTTTTTCTAAAGCTGGGTCACTACCATTTCCACGTAAAATGAAACCTGTTTTCAAATCATAGCCCATATCGGCAAATGCTACCCCCGTAGCGGCACTATAGCCTGCTAATAAAGCAAGTGCTGGTGCTGGGAAACCTATTAAAATACCAACAATTAGTGTAATAAATGCCACTGCAAATGCTGGGAACCAACCTGCATGCATCGCTGCAATACCAACGATTAGCTCATGGACAAATGCTGCAATTGTTGCGAAAATGATGAAGCCTATTAACATACCGAATGACATATGTGTAATTATTCCGCCTAAAAGGGCGATTAATAATGCAATGACTAAATAAGCAATAAAACCTACACCAAAACCTTGGCGAATTTCTTTAGCATCTTTTGAATAGCTTAACTCTTCTGACTTTTTAGCAGAGCGTTTATTCATTAATGTAAATGCTACTTGGAAAAGAGCCACAATTCCGGCACCAATCATAATACCATGTGGAATATAATAGGCATTTAAATCAACATTAAATAATTGAACAGAATAGCCTCTTAGTAAAAGACCAATTCCAAACATCGTCAGCGCCCAAATATTGCCGATGAACGCCACCCCAAAAGCTGACATTGGAATTTTAAGAACAGCTCCCACGATACCGATTAATACACCACCAACTAATACCTTTGCATTTTTACCGCCTTTATCGCCAGCTTTAATAGCTTCAGCAGTTGCAATCCCTGGTGGCCAAGTACCTGCTGCCGGGAAAATCTTTGTATCAAAAAATTTATATAATAATAAAGCATCAACAAACATCGCTAAAATAACACCGATAAACAATGGTAAAACTAAATTTTCATAACCTAAAACGTATGGAATACCGATTGGCAGCATTAAGCTACTTGCTGCACTAAATGTAGCCGATGAAATCGCCGTTTGAATAATATTTTGTCTGTGCACGGATTTGAATGCAATGAGCTTTCCTATTGGTATTCTTCCGAGAATCATCGCAAATATTGCCCCAACGATCGATGTATTAGCAGAAATCCCTAAAGTTGTAATCAGTTGAATCCCAATAATAGCCCCAACGACAGATGTTAAGACGATCATTAGTAACGTTACAGGCTCTAAAGCCCTAGGATGTAATACTTTATTATTCATAGTGACAGCTCCCCTATTGTTGTTATAGTTTTGAAATGTGTGATTGTATTTGCTGAGCTACTTTCACTAACTGTTCAAGCATATATTTCTCCCTTTGATCATTTAAATCATATACCAAACCAGAAATTGTAAGAGATGCGATGATTTCTTTTTTATAGTTAAATAATGGTACACTGATGCCAAATGCATGTTCATTATACTCCCCAACCGTTCCACACCAGTTGTTGCGACGGATTTGCTGCAGCTCTCCCTTTAATGATTCAAGGTAGGACTTATGTTCTTCTTTCGATTGTTCCTCTTGAAAGAAGGCTATTAATTCGAGCTGTCTGTTCTCCTCTAAATAGGCAAACATCACCTTACAGGAGGCACCGATGTAAAGGGGTGTCTTCGTTCCTAAAGACACCGCATACTTTACATTTTTATTGCTTTCGGCTATTTTTGTTGTGACACCATATTCATTGTCCATATAAGTAAGAAATACTGATTCATTCATTTCACTAGCAAGATTTTGCATTAATTCATAAATGGTCGAGTGTGGGTCTTTTGAATTCGATAGCACATCATAAAAAAGGTACATTTTGTAACCTAATTTATATTTTTTAGTGTATTCATCCTGTATTAAATAACCCGCTTCTGTAAATGTATTAATGGTTCTTTGCACAACACTTGTCGGCAACTTCATCATGCGTGAAATTTCACGAACACCTAATGCGTTTTCTGTCGTAGCAAAGCATTCTAGTATATCCAATGAGTTTTTTAATGTCTTGACAGTCATTTGTTTCTCCCTTAAGCGTTTTGATAAGCGTATTGCTTTCTCGCCACTTCTTCAGAAATATATTCATTTAATAAATCACGTTCAATGGCTTCCGTGCTTCTTTCTAATGGATTGCCGTAACCACCGCCAGTTGCTGTAACAAGCTCAATACGGTCTCCTTTTTGCAATTCATAATTGGCAAGTACACCTACTGGTCCAACCTTCGTTCCATCCTTTTTATGAACGATTAAATAATTGTGAGAGCCTTCCCCACCACCATTTAAACCGAATGGCGCAAATTGATGTCTGCCTAGGTTCACAGAAACCTTTTGACCATCATGATTGACTGTATAGACACGACGTACACCTAAGCCACCCCTAAATTGACCGACACCAGCACCATCGCAGTTTAAACTATATTCGTCAATTTGAATACCGTATTTTGTTTCTGCAATTTCCACAGGAAGGTTATAGGTTTCACCATCTCCCATGCAGTATTGCCCACTTTGACCATCCTCATCATTTGCTGCTCCCCAACCACCAACAGATGGTTCAACAATTAGGAACGACTCATCATTTTCAGGGTTTTTACCTGTTAAGATAAATGTACAAACGGACTGTAAATGCCCTGCCGATAATCTTTCTGGCAAATGCGGTGCAAGAGCTTTCCAAATTAAATCCGCAGCCCCAATACGCGCCTCAAAGTTCATGGATACAGGATGTGGACGTTTAGCGGAAACAATCGAATTTTCATCTGTGATAATCGTTAAGCGTTTAAAGACACCCTCGTTAATTACATCAATATCGCCAAGTAAAGCTAAGAACATAACGCGCACACTTGCCATTAAACCAAATTGTGAACAGTTCACTGGCACATTGACCGCAGGATGCGAGCCTCTAAAATCACAAATAAATTCTTCATCACTAATCGTTACTTTCACTTTAATTGGATAGGGTCCGCCCTTTAATGGATCCCCTTCAATAAAGTCTTCCGCATAAAATTCACCTTTTGGTAAATGTTGAAGCTCAAGCTCTACAATTTTCTCCCCCTTGTCCAATAATCTTTGAATGGACAATTTCACCGATTCAGCACCAAACTTCTGACAAAGCTCTGCAATGCGTTTTTCACCTGTTTTTAAGGCTGCCACTTGTGCAAACATATCGCCAATTGAAAGCTCTGGTAAACGAACGTTCGTTGCTATAATTTCATAGACCGCCTCGTTCAACTCCCCTTTATGATAAAGTTTGACACCTGGTAGCTGTAAACCTTCCTGATAGATTTCATTAGAATTACTTGTAAACGAACCTGGGTCCATCCCTCCTACCTCTGTCCAGTGTGCTTTATTGGCAGAGTAAGCAATAATTTCACCTTTATAAAAAATCGGTAATACTAAGCCCACATCCGATAAATGCGATCCACCCCCAACATATGGGTCGTTAATAATAATGACATCGCCTTCATGCAACTTTCCATTATCGAATTTTTCAATAACACGTTGCACCATTGGACTTAGCATCCCAATAAAGCTTGTGACACCATTCCCTTGGCTAATTAAATTACCTTTGGCATCCGTTAAACCACAAGCGTAGTCTAATACTTCATAAATAACTGGGCTCATGGATGAACGTGCTAGAGCCACAAACATTTCGTCCCCTATGGCTAGCAATGAATCTTGAATAATTTCTACTGCAAAAACGTCTTTTTTCATGTTTTATTTCCCCTCCATCTCTACAATCAAATTGCCATATTTATCAATTTCAATGGATTGCTTGTCATTGATTACGACCGTAGATGTTGGATTTTCCACAATAGCAGGACCTGCAATGACATAACCTGGTACGAGCTTTTGTTGATCGTAGACATTGACCTCTACCCAACCTGTTCCCTTCACATATAAATTACGCTGTGCTTTGATACATGTGGAAGCGTCGACCTGTGAGAAGTCTAGTTCCTTAAACTGAACTGCCTCATCTTTTCCGTAGATTGTAAGATGTAAATTGACTAACTCAATGGGCGTAGCTGGTAAATCAAATGAAAACTCTTGTTTATGTTTAACATGGAAAGCCTCCGCTAATTCGCGTAGCCCCTCTTCTGTAATCGTGCTAGTCGATGCGTTCAATTTCACTGCATGCTCTTGTCCTTTGTATCGTAAATCATAATTAATCTCAAAATAATAATGATCCTTTGATAAAGGGGCATCCGCATAGGCATTGGCAATCGCCTGATCAATATTTTCTTGAATTGCCGCAAGATGGTTGGCATCAAAGCCCATTAAACTTGTTTGAATATAATCTTGTCGGTATTCTGTCATCATCATACCTAATGCTGAAAAGACGGAAGAACCATATGGAATAATCACTTTTTTCATACCTAATTCTTCTGCTAGGTTAATCGCATGTAGTGGGCCACCACCACCGAATGCTACCATTGTGAAGTCTTCTGGATCATAGCCTTTACGAATCGAAATCAACTTCAGTGCATTTAACATATTAGAGTTCGCAATATCTAAAATACCTTGAGCCGCTTCTTCTGCCGTTACATTAAACGGTTTCGCAATGGCTTCCACTAGAGCCTCCTCTACTTTGTCAATGGATACTGGATTATCAAAGTTTTCTAATGATAATCTTCCTAAATACACATTTGCATCGGTAATTGTCGGCTGTGTATTGCCTAAGCCATATGCCACTGGCCCTGGGTTTGCACCAGCAGAATCTGGACCAACCTTTAACGAGCCAAATGGATCTACACGTGCGATGGAGCCACCGCCATTACCGATTTCAACAATATCCACTACAGGCGTTTTAATTGGATAACCCGCAAATTTTTCATTTCTTTCGATATAGTAATCTGTTGTCACATTTACTTTGCCATCTGTAATAAGGGAGCATTTTGCCGTCGTCCCACCAACATCGAACGCAATAATATTCGATTCATTGAGTAGCTGCCCTAATTTGGCTGCCCCAAACATCCCCGCAACAGGACCAGATTCCACTAAATTGATCGGTAGCTCCATTGCTTTATCAAAGCTTGTCGTCCCACCATTTGATTGCATAATTTTTAAATGGTCTGTAATACCGATCGTACTTAATTTTTCTTTTAAGCTTTTTAAATAGGCATGGGCAATCGGCTTTACATAAGAATTCAACACCGTTGTATTCGTTCTTTCATACTCACGATATTCTTTAATGGTTTCACTTGAAAGTGTGATATACACCTCAGGCCAAATTTTTAAAATTTCCTCTTTTAGCTGTTGTTCATGAATAGGGTTTTTATAGCCGTGAATGAATGAAATGGCAATCGCCTCAACACCCAATTTTTTAAATTTACGAACGATTTCATCGACTTCTTCGGTGTTAAGCGCTTTCATAATATTTCCTTTAAAATCGATGCGTTCATCCATTTCCTGTCGTAAGTAACGTTCTACAAATGGTTGTGGCTTTTTATATTTAAAGTTATATAAGTCCGGTCGATTCCCACGTGCAATTTCTATGACGTCACGGAAGCCTTTAGTTGTAATTAACCCAACTACGCCCCCTTTTCTTTCCGTTAATGTATTGATAATAACCGTTGAACCATGAATAAATGATTCAATCAGAGATTCTTCTGTAACATGTCGTCCTAATACATTTAATATGCCATCCTCAAAGTGACCAGGTGTTGTATGTCCCTTATCAAAATGAAGATTTCCTTTTTCATCTGTGAAAACTAAGTCGGTAAAAGTACCGCCAATATCTGTTGCGATTTTCAAGACTGCATCCCTCCATGTTCCTATTATCGGAACAGTGTTCCGAATTAGAATTAAGTAAATTATATTTAAAAGAAAAAGAAAATTCAATGTATTTTTTAAATAAAAATTCATTTGACAATTAATCTGCGTTGTAAAAATCCGCTCTATCTTTCCAAAATCAGAGAACTATTAATAAAAAATACCAAAAACATTTATATAAGGAAAGTTCTCATGATTTTTTTGCAACATAAAAAAGATCCTAATTTTCACTAGAATCTTAAAATTTTTTAAAAAAATTAACTTTTATGAACTTTCACTCATGTAGTAGATGAAGAAATCAACTAAAATTTCACATTTATGCCATCCTTGAATTGTAAATAGACGATGAGTCGTGCGGAAAATAAATAGTAGCTCTCTTCCAAATTATGCAGAGAGCATCTAGGAACCAAGTTTTCCCCTTTATCCATTAAAAAAAGCTGCCCATTTAAGTTGGGCAGCTTTAAAGAAGATATTAGAATAATCCTACCGCATGGCCTTCATTATCAACATTCATGCGAAGGGCAGCTGGAGTTTTAGGTAGTCCTGGCATGGTCATAATATCGCCTGTCAGACAAACTAGGAAGCCTGCACCAAGCTTTGGAATAACTTCACGAATTGTGATCGTAAAGCCTTCTGGTCGGCCGAGTAAACTTGGTTGGTCGGATAAAGAATACTGTGTTTTCGCCATACAAACTGGCAGAGAGTCCCAGCCGAATTTTTCGATTTGAGCAATTTGTTTTTTGGCTTGATCTGTAAATTGTACATCTTTTCCGCCATATACCTTTTGCACAATCGTACGCACTTTTTCTTCAATGGACTCCGTTACATCATATAAAGGAGAGAAGTTGTTTTCTTCTTCAAGCACAGCTAATACTTGTTCAGCTAGTGCTAATCCGCCTTTCCCGCCCTCTTCCCAGACATTTGTACGGGCAATACGAACTTGATTTTCCTGACACCAGTTCAGAACAGCCTCTAGCTCCGCCTCTGAGTCTGTAATAAAACGATTTAACGCAATAATCGGTTCAACACCAAATGTACGTACCGTATCAACATGCTTAGCTAAGTTTTCAATTCCTTGTAGCAGGGCATTCACATTTTCGTCAACAAGTGCCGTTTTCGGTACACCACCATGCATTTTTAAGGCACGAATCGTTGCTACGATAACGACTGCACTTGGTTTAAAGCCCGCTTTACGTGCTTTAATATTCATAAATTTTTCAGCACCTAAATCGGAGCCAAAGCCCGCTTCTGTTACGACAATGTCCGCTAGCTTGCGAGCAGTTTGTGTCGCCATAATGGAATTACAGCCGTGGGCAATATTAGCAAATGGACCACCATGTATAATAGCTGGAGTGCCTTCTAATGTTTGAACTAAGTTTGGCTTGAAGGCATCTTTCAATAATAATGTTAAGGCACCTTCTACTTGTAAATCACGTACAAAGACAGGCTCACGCTCAAATGTATAGCCAACCACAATGCTAGCTATGCGTTCACGTAAATCCTCAATACTTGTCGCTAAACAGAACACCGCCATAATTTCGGAGGCCACTGTAATATCAAAGCCGTCCTCGCGCGGCATGCCCTGAACAGGGCCACCTAATCCCACAACCACTTTACGAAGGGCACGATCATTTAAGTCCATCACACGCTTCCAAATAATGCGTCGTGGATCAATGTTTAATGCATTTCCTTGATGGATATGATTATCAATGAATGCGGATAAAGCATTGTTGGCTGTTGTAATCGCATGAAGGTCACCAGTGAAATGTAAATTAATATCCTCCATTGGTACAACCTGTGCGTAGCCGCCGCCAGTTGCCCCGCCTTTTACGCCCATAACTGGACCCAATGACGGTTCACGTAAAGCGACCATTACTTTCTTATTTAATTGATGAAGAGCATCTGCTAGTCCTACAGTAACCGTCGACTTCCCTTCACCTGCTGGTGTCGGACTAATAGCTGAAACTAGCACAACCTTTGCGTCCTCACCCTGAGCTGTAATTTTTAAAGGATCAATTTTTGCTTTGTAGCGTCCATACTGCTCAAGAGCATCCTCTGGAATACCCGCAGCATTGGCAATTTCCGTAATCGGTTTGATTACTGCTTGACTAGCGATTTCTAAATCTGATAATGGTTGATTTTTCGTTGTCATTTGGCATCCTACTTTCTATGTTGTTCATTTCCATTATAGTCTTAATTGTGAAAAAAAAGAAAGCCAGATACACAAGCATTTCGACAATCAATTGACATCTTTGTTCAATTCATGTATGTTCTAAGAGAAAATGCAATTTTTCACATTTTCTCAATGATAGCACAACTTAGTTAACTTTATTTTACATTCAAGCGCATTGGAGGCGAATGCTTATGCAACAGGGGATCGTAAAGTGGTTCAATAATGAAAAGGGTTATGGCTTTATTGAATGTGATGATGGAGAAGATGTATTTGTACATTTTACGGGCATCCAGGAGGAAGGCTTCCGTACACTTGAAGAAGGTCAGAAGGTGTCATTTGATGTTGTGGAAGGCAATCGAGGACCCCAGGCATCAAATGTTGTAAAATTATAAGCTCCAAAATTGAAAGTGGATGAGGTAGATGAATAGTGCTCAATCCGCTTTTTGACATGTTTGCACATAAAAATCCACTTCAACAATTGAAGTGGATTTTTAATTTATCTATTAATCCAATAAAAAGCACCTGGACAAACTAATGTTTCCTTTGTTCGGTGTGGATCTTTCAATGTTACACCGATGGGTCCTTCTTTTAAATGCCCTAACGTCATGGCAGATGCTGCCGTCTCCTCATAAAAATCCAAGCGCATATTTGGTAGCTGTAGTGACACAAATTGCTCATGCTGCTCGGAATCGGGTAGCTGTAATACCTTTTGCCAAAGCTGAACCGTCTCCTCCACATCCTTGACAAAAAACTGAATAGATTCCATTGTGATGGCTTGGTTTTCATCGATTGCACCACTAGCTTTTAATTGTGCCAAACGTTCCTCATCTTCATCTGCCCATTCAATTAAGAATGGAAAATCCAATGAAAGGTTGGGCATGCCAAAATGCAATAGCTTCCATTCTAGTGTCGTGCCATCTGGTCTTGTTCGGCTACAAGCATCGGGACCATATACTTCAAAGCCCAATGCACGCAATCGTTGACCCTCGTCTTCAATATTTTTGGTGCGCAAGGCAATTCGTGAAAATCCTTGGCGCTCACGATCACGTTTAAACGTATAATGTAGGGAATAAGGGTACAGAGCCGCTTGCTCAAATAAATCACGATCATAAATAGCGATTTGTTCAATATAGCTTAAGCCAAAATAGCTTAGCGTATTATAAGTCCCCCACATCGTGTGTTGACCACCGTTCACTGTACGGACATTTCGTTTATTGAAGAAAACCTTTATATTTTCTGGTGATTCTACTTGATGTACCAGATGATCAAAATATAAAGTCATGGCAATTCCCCTTTCTTTCCCCCATTAGCTTTACCTGGATGTTTAATTGATTTAAAATTTACTTAAGAAAAGGAGTTACTATATGGTATGAAAAAAAGTGCAATTTACCTACTAACTCCGTTAACTAATTTATGACTAACTATAAAGAGGTGATTTGAATGACAGATCAAGTAGCTGCTTTTAAATTGGCATTAGGTAACTATCCTACAGGTGTAACGGTTGTGACAGCATGTCATGAAACGAATCCAATTGGCTTAACAGTCAATTCTTTTGCATCTGTTTCCATTGACCCACTACTTATTTTATGGTCACTTGATAAAAAATCTCAGCTCCATTCTTACTTTATGGGTGCGGAAAAATTCGCTGTCAATATTTTAGCGAGTAATCAAGAGCATTTATGTACATTATTTGCAAGTAAAGTCCCGGATCGCTTTGCTCAAGCTAAATGGTCTACTTCTACTTTTGGGCTACCGATTTTACATGATACAGCAGCTATTTTACAATGTAAATCATTTCAGCAAATAGATGCAGGCGATCATACTATTTTTATTGGGCAAGTGCTAGACATTACAAATTCTCAAAAAGAACCCCTTCTCTATCATCGTCGTCATATCGGTCCAATTCCAAAAAGCTTTTATAGCTAATTTCCATAAAAAAGAGCCACTTGTAAGCAATGGAAACCATGCTTATTAGTGGCCTTTTCACATCGTTCAACTGAAATGAGCATTATTTCTTCTGTGGAAATCTCTGCTTTTCAAGCCTATTAATTTGCACAATCACACCATCTTGAATCGTAATATTCACTTCACCAAATTCAAGATTTTGAATTGCCTTAGCAATTGCCTCTAATTTTTTATCATCTACCTTTGCCGATTGAGCCATACGATACACCCCCTCTTTATTCTCCTAGTTGTACAAAAGAGGCCAACGCATCAAACCGATTGATAGCCCCTCCTATCTCTCAGACACCATCTGTTGGATTTGGCACCTATCTTCTCGGTTGCCGAGGCTTCATGGGGCCAAGTCCCTCCACCTCTCTTGATAAGAGTACTGCGTTTCTTGAAAATAATTCTATAATTCTGTTATCCGAATGTCAATATAAAATATTAGAAAACCTAGCTGAATACTTTGTAATAGCATCCTCTCTGTTACAATTCACTCATAATCCTATCGTATTGTATGCTATGTCAGTCTATCTAACCACAATGGCAAAGAAAAAAACTGTGTAGAAGTATGACCTTCTCCACAGTTCATCACGTTATTCCCTATGCAAACATTCCATTAAAGTTTGTGCTGTCTGTTGCTTGCCCATCACCTTAATTGATTGTCCCTCAGCAGGCACGATCCAATGAGGCTCATCCCCGCCATATAAAGACTGCGAGCTATTTGCAACCATAAATTGAGCATGCGCGGCTTCCATACGCAGTCTTGCACGAGCGAGTAAAAAATCCTCATCATTTGTAGCTTCTAGCTTAAAGCCCACTAGCGTTACATTCGGTTGCCAGCCCTTGATTTGCCCTAATACTTTTGGTGCCTTTTTAAAATGGATAATAGGTGGTTCGTCAGAAGGCATTTTCCCCGCTTCCTCCATTAAATTACCGGATTGATCATAAACCTTGTCAATAACCCAATCGGAGCCAGCAGCAGCCATAATAACAATATCGACTTGTTGTAGCTGAACCGCATGACGTACCTTTTCTCCTAAATCCTCAATACCTTCAAATTTTACCAATGTCATTTTGTCGTGATTTGCTGGAAGCTGTGCAAAGTAGCCATGCATATATATTACATTCGCACCCTTAGCCAATGCGGCCTCTGCTAAATAACAGCCCATTGTCCCTTTTGATAAATTCGTGTGCCCTCGTACACGATCCCATTTTTCAAGTGTTCCCCCACTTGTAATGAGTACGGTTTTGCCTTGTAATGTCCCCATACACTCACCTATTTTCTACAATATATACAAATACTATTTTAACGTAATGTAAGGATGTGCTTCAATAGCCACAATCATAGCGTACTATTTTGCTCTTTTAACCAAGCACTTAATATTTCCGCAAATTTCTTAGTAACAGGGGAAGCATGGTGCTTCATCGCAATTCCAATGGTACGGTAGCCTCCTTGCTTTAGCGGGATTGCTTTTAACGTTGATGGTAAATGTTGAATGACCAATTGAGGCAAAATACTAATGCCTAAATGATGGGAAATCATTGAAAGAATCCCTACCTCCTCAGAAAGCTCAAAGCGAATATGGGGCTTTACATGATATTGCTCCAACAGTACCTTTACATCATTTGTCCCTTTATAGGAAGTCATGATAAAAGGCATATCTTCTAGGTCAACAATATCAATTTCTGTCTTATGAAATAAAGGGCTTTTATCCGAAACAATACATAATAAAGGGTCTTGTTGTAATTCCATAAATTGATATTGCTCTGATTTTTGACCATTCAAGAATCCTACCTCGACTTCCCCACTTAGCAGCCATTGTTCAATTTCGTAATAATCTCCCTCTCGTAACTCTACTTGTATCCCTGGAAATTGATGATCCATAATACGAACAATTTCTGGCATCCAATTCGAGGAAATACTTGAAATAACGCCAATTCGAACTTTCCCGCGTGTTACACCCAGTATATGGGCCGCTTCCTGCTGCAATAATTCCTGGGCATCCAGAACCTGACGCATCGCCCTTAGCATGGTCTGCCCCTCACTCGTCAGTGTTACACCTGCACGACTTCGATGAATGAGAGCAAAGCCAAATTCTTTTTCTAAACTAGACACGGCATGGCTCACAGCAGACTGCGTTAGTCCTAGTGCATCCGCTGCTTTTGTAAAGCTTGCTACCTCTGCCACCTTTGTTAAAATCTCATATTTAACTAAGCTCATCCGTCATCCCTCTATATACATGAATTTTTTTAATCCTATTCATTATAAACATTCGTTTTACTAATCACAATACAAGATATATAGTAAATTTTAGTATAAAAACTGTTTTAGTACACAGATGGTAGGTGAACATAATGAGTATCCAAGGAAAAGCAAATGTATTGATGGTTATTGTCACAATGTTTTGGGGACTATCTTATACCTTTATGGTCATGGGGCTTGAAACATTGGCAGTTTATAATGTGGTGGCATTGCGTTGTATCATTGCATTTTTCGTAGCAGGACTTATTTTTTATAAACGGATGATCAAAGTAAATGGTAAAACATTAAAATATGCGGCTATTCAAGGATTTTTATTATTCATTGTGTTCGCGTTAAGTTTATTTGGTTTACAGTCTACTTCTGCCTCAAATGCAGGCTTTATTTTAAGCCTAACCGTAGTATTAGTGCCGATTTTCAGCAGTTTCATTGAAAAAAAATTACCATCGAGAGCCGTTAGCTTTGCGGTCATTTGCACGATGATTGGTATTACAGTCTTAACAGCACATGGCTCATTCACCTTCCATAAAGGGGATTTATTAGTAGCCATTGCAGCACTATGCTATTCCATTTATTTACTACTAAATAGCTCATTTACACGAAATGTTGAATCCATTTCATACGGAATTTATCAGCTCGGCTTTGCTGGTATCTATGCCCTTGTCTTAACATTTATATTTGAAACACCGACATTGCCAAATTCAATGTCATCCTGGCTGGCTATTTTAGGGCTCGGTATCATTTGTAGTGCATTTTGCTTTGTTGGCCAAACTGTTGCACAACAGTATACTTCTGCTACACATACAGGACTTATTTTTTCATTAGAACCAATTTTTGCAGCCATGTTTGCCATGATGTTTATTGGTGAAAGTTTAACAGTGAAATTAGTGATTGGCGGTAGCTTTATCCTTATCGGTAATTTAGTGGCTCAATTAGAGCACTTCCATGCGTTACGTTTTATTAAAAAAGAAGCACAGGAAAAAGTCATACAATAAAATAGTGTGTCATGTCACTTCATTTACGAATGAAAAAGGAAGCTGAGAGTTATATCTCAAGCTTCCTTTTCTACTATGTATTGAATTTATAGCATCACTACATGTAAAATAGTTTACTATACAGTCTATTTTTTACAGAAACTAATTGGAGGAGAGTCATCTATGCAAATTCAACCCCGAAATACATCATACTATTTACCAGCTAAGGTCAATCAACCTATTAAAACAGAAAACCTATTGGATTTACTTAAATATGTGGATGGCAGTGAAGAGGAAGACGCCAAAAAGAACAAATCGAAAATTGAAGTCAGACACGAAAATGGCTATGTGCGTCAATATCTTGTTAAACCAAATGGACAAAGAGTACTCCTGATGGAAACTAAACAAAGCCATGACAATAAAGAAGCTAGCCATTTACATACTATGCCTCATAACCTGTTTAAGCAGCCATTTGAAAAGCCTACAAGTGACCCGATACTTTCGATTTTAAATGCGAAGGATAACATTGCTAAATATAGATATGGGATTTAAAGGACAACAATATTAAATAAAATAATAGACAAAGTCGAATAAAACGACTTTGTCTATATTTTAACCAGCAAGCCAGAGCCATATCTCACTGGTTTGATCATTATAAAAACCTTCTATATTGCTCTGCCTCTATCATACGCTCTTGCTGTTTTAAACGTGCCTCTTGCTCGGCAACTGTCTCAGAATGTGCTTGTAGCGGATCTACATCATCCTCACGTTCCGCATATAAGACGATACTACCTTGCTCCACAAGATGTGCATAATAAGCGATTTGTCCCTCTGATAGATTAAATCGTTTTAAGCCCTCTGTCACAGCCGAGTCACCTGTAAACCAAGACTTAAATTGGTCCACCCAATTACCAGCCTCATGTGTTTGGACATCAGCATCCCATTTTACATCCTCAAACTGTTCGGAATCTTTCGCAATAATATGAATATCATCTTGTTGATAACCTTCTAACCGCATACTTTCTAAAATGTGAAGCATTTCATCCCTCGTATGGGCCACCTCAATTTGTGGGTTTTGTTCATTCATCATGTTCAATTCCTCCTAATTTATATGGCTTACTAGATAATTACCCTTGCTGTACACAAGCAAACGCTTTTTACCAAACTGTCATAATTGTTATGAACCCTTAATACATGTTATGGCTTTGACATCAAGCATTAATTGCAGAAAAAAAGCATGCCAGAGTACTTAATATCTCCAACATGCTGTAACTGTCGTTTTTACTTGTCAAGAAAGGCTTTTAACATCCATGTATGCTTTTCAAGAGATTGGTACATGGCGTTAAGTAGATCCTCTGTACGATCGTCCCCTTCTTCTGCTGCTAGCTCCATTGTGGCATTTAATGCTTTCATGAGCTTTTGGAAATCCGAAATTATCGTAGCGACCATTTCCTCTGTCGTCTCATTTCCTGCCGCCTCCTCTACATAGGAAAGCTCTAGATGTTCTTTTAATGTTGCGACTGGCTTGCCATCCTTTGAAAGAATACGCTCCGCAATTTCATCTAAATTCAAGGTTGTTTCATTATACAACTCTTCAAATTTTGCATGCAGTGTAAAGAATGAGTGTCCTGTCACATACCAATGATAATTGTGCAGCTTTGTATAAAGTACAGACCATGTAGCCACTAGCTTATTTAATTGTTTGTTTAAGTTTTGTGTCATAATCACTTTCTCCTCCAATATGTCTTGTTCTAGCCTTTAATATGTGTAACAAATGATGTCGGCTATACATCTATTGTTCCCGCCCGACAATATTTCAAACATGTCTTCGACAAACGATCTACATTAAGAATATTGCAACTATTCTATGAAATTATTTCACTTTCCGAAATAGTTTCGTTATAATGAAATCACTTACATGTAAAGGGGTGTCTATGAATGGAAGTTTTACCATTACGAAAAGATGTAGCAGTAGAAGAAACTTGGGATTTAACAGATTTATTGAGCCATGATGCTGATTTTGAACCTACTTTAGCACAATTGGTGGAAGACGCACTTAGCTTCGAGCAGCAATACCAAGGAACGATTACAGATGCACAAAAAGTTATTGACGTGCTATCTGCCTTTGAAGAGCTACAAAAAAGGTTTGTTCCGATTGGCACGTATGCCAGCTTAAACCTTGAAACAGATCGTACAAATGATGGAGCGCAAATGCGGGCTGCAAAATTTGCTACAGCTATTGGAAAGGTAAGCAGCGCTCTCTCCTTCGTGCGCAGTGAGTTACTAGCGTTGGATGAAGCTATTTTACAAGAAGCGGCAGCATCAAGCCCTCTTTACAAACGTTATCTAGAGGAACTGTTAAAGCAAAAGCCTCACCAGCTACATCCTGAAGTCGAAAAAGCATTGGCCGCATTTAGTGCTACATTCGATGCACCATATGAAATATACAATACGACGAAATTAGTAGACATGAACTTTGGTCAATTTGAAGCCAATGGTGAAAAGCATCCACTTAGCTTCGTCCTTTACGAAAATGACTGGGAGTTTGAAGCGAATACAGAAATACGCCGCGCTGCCTTTAAAGCCTTTTCAAGCAAGCTACGCGATTACCAGCATACAACAGCACAAGTGTATAACACGCATATTCAGCAGGAAAAAACAATGGCAGACCTACGAGGCTTTAACTCGGTCATTGATTATTTACTCTTTGATCAGGACGTCGATCGTTCGCTCTATAATCGTCAAATTGATTTAATTACGACAGAGCTTGCCCCACATATGCGTCGTTATGCAGCTTTAATTCAAAAAGCGAACGATATCGATAAAATGACATTTGCAGATTTAAAAATAGCGCTTGATTCTGATTATGATCCAAAATTATCGATGGCTGAGGCGAAAGAATATGTTGAAAAAGCATTAGCTGTTATGGGGGAAGACTATAATCATTTAATGGATAGAGCCTTCAATGAACGTTGGATTGACTATGCACCAAACAAAGGAAAATCTACAGGGGCATTTTGCTCAAGTCCGTATGGTAGCCATCCTTATATTTTAATGTCATGGAACGAACGCATGAATGAAGTCTTTACTCTTATTCATGAGCTTGGTCATGCAGGGCATTTTGCGAATACGCATGAACATCAATCTTATCTTAATAGCCGACCTTCTCTATACTTTATTGAAGCACCATCAACAATGAATGAAATGCTGTTAGCGAATTATTTACTAACACATAACGATGATTTACGGTTTAAACGTTGGGTGATTTCAAATATTGTGTCGAAAACGTATTATCATAACTTTGTCACTCATTTACTAGAAGCAGCCTATCAACGTAAAGTGTATGAATTAATTGATGCTGGTGAAGCTGTTAATGCAACAATTTTAAATCAATTAAAACGCTCTGTGCTAGAAGATTTCTGGGGTGATACAGTCGACATTTCTGAAGGTGCAGAACTTACATGGATGCGTCAACCTCACTATTATATGGGTCTTTACCCATACACATATAGTGCTGGGTTAACTATCTCTACACAAGTGTCTCAACGTATTTTAAAAGAGGGTGACACAGCTGTTGAAGAATGGTTAGCTGTCTTACAGGCTGGTGGCACAAAATCACCAGTAGAGTTAGCACAAATGGCTGGTGTCGATATTACAACAGACCAACCGCTTCGTGATACGATTGCCTATATCGGTCATTTGATTGATGAGCTTGAACGCATAACTTTGGAAATTGAAGCGGTTCAGCAATAATCTAGCAAGAAAACGGTCCTGCATGCTAAAGGTGCAGATCGTTTTCTTTTTTTAGTTCTAAGTGGAAAAATACGTACATATAATAGAATCAGGGCGTCCCTCTACATTTTTTAGATATTTCAAAATAGACAATCATTTTTCTTCATACAAAAGTACCGTTATTATTAAGAGTACGCAAATTATTTAGCAATATACGATTAACAATTATTAAAGGAAGTGTTCTAATTATGGTAAAACGTAATGATCCATGCCCATGCGGTAGCGGCAAAAAATATAAAAAATGTTGTGAAGGCAAACAGCAAGTAACAGTGGAAACAGTACAAATCGAAGAATTAGAGCGTGTGCTACAAACTTTTTACTTAGAATATCCCGAACGTAAAGATGTTCGTGCATATATTGAGCATGTCGGCACATGGCAGCCTAAATTAGAGAGTGTGCTACAGCGTGAGCTCATTGAAGCAATCGCTTTAGACGACTTTTTCTTCCATCAAGAACCATCTATTTGGAAAAGTTATTTAAAGAAAACGAAGAAAAAGGCAGTAAGACCATCTACTGTCAAGGTACTTGAAGACTGGTCTCAGCCGGCTTTATTTATTGGTACGGTGTCTGTTGTTGAGGAAAAATATTTCAAGGCTAATCATTTACTTACGAATGAAGAGCTTTCTATTCGTCGTGAAAATAATAAACCGATTCCTGAAGGTATGCATGTATTTGCCTTTATCTTACCAGATGGAACGAAGAAATCGACACATTATTTAGCTGTGTCTACCCTAATTTTCTTCCCTGAGGATCATGCAAAAGTATTTGAAGAATTTAAGAAAAACTATGAGGCATCCGAGAAGAAGGTAAGCTCATTCTTAAAAGAAGAGCATCTAACATTCTGGGAACTATTAGTATCGAATGGCTATAAAGGTGAGGAGTTTTCAAACTTCGAAAGCAATGTCCTGACACAAGTAAAAGATTTCTTAGAGCAAAATGAGCGTGAATCAGCTCCGATGCTTGAACTTTTAGAGGACTATTTAATCGAAGGACAACCGACTGCTCGCAAAGAAGCGGCTATTGCAGCTGGTGCGATTCGTTATGGTCAGGAAAAAGAGCTATTCGAGTCCCTATCCATGACCGTAAAGGAAATTGCTGCAACTTTTGATATTTCTGCTTCGTCTCTGACAAAATATTATCAAGACCTAAGCAGTTATGCTGAAACAAAATAAAAGTAATAATGAAAGAAGCTACATTGACCAGCGGATTGCTAATCAATGTAGCTTTTTCTCATGAGGTTCGTATTTTATTTACTATACACTTTCAAAAGCTCTTCTCCCAAAAACTGTAACTTTTCTCCAACTGAACACGCCTCAATACAGAAACGGTGAGCTCCTGGTTTACCACGTTCTTTACGTAATTGCTTAATCACCAAGCAATCCGCACAATACGTATCATGCAGTTCGTCAATATCCCTCATAACCGTCACTTTATCCATGTTGAGCCCCCGCTCCTTTCACGTCCAAAATTCACTTCTTATTATTATGAAGCGTTCAATTTGAACAAGCAACTATTTTGTTTGTTCCATTTTTTACAGACTATGATTCTGATCCTTGTTGTACAATTATAGAGAAGTCACATTGCAAAGTAGGGATGGTATGTTAGAAGTTTATATAGACGCTGCCAGTGCAGGAAATCCTGGTCCAAGTGGGATCGGGCTATTTATTAAAGGTGAAGGCCATCATATCCAAATTAGTGAGTATATTGGCGAAACAAATAATCATATCGCTGAATTCACTGCACTAGTTCGCGGTCTTGAAGAAGCACAAAAGCTAGGCTCAACACTAGTATCCGTACGCTCGGATTCTAAAATCGTTGTCGCTTCTATGGAAAAAGAATATGTTAAAAACGAGGCATTTAAACCTTATCTTGAAAAAGCTTTAGCACTAGCCACTAGCTTTGATTTATTCTTTATTAAATGGGTGCCCGACTCACAAAATAAAGCTGCCGATGCTTTGGCTCGAAAAGCAATTCAAAGTAAAAATACTTAATCCTATTTCATGGGACTGTCCATCATGTACAGTCTCGTTTTCTTTTCCCCTTTTCTTCCGTTGTTTACTATTCCCCCTATTCAAACTTTTTATGAAAATAAGCTTCATTCAAAAAATGCTAGGAAATGCAGCTAACTTTCTGATTAATCCAAAACGATATTGACATTGTTAGATCACGATGATATCCTTTAACACATTAGTAGTTTAGCAAACGAAAGCGATAGATTATAGGGGGAAACAAAATGAAACGAGTATTGACTTTATTCATGATGCTGACAGCTGTGATCGTTTTAGCAGCGTGTGGTACATCGAAAGAAAATGCAGCAAAGAAAGATGAAAAAGCTGCTGATGTAGAAAAAATGATTATTGGCATTGACGATAAATTTGCGCCAATGGGCTTCCGTGATGACAAGAACAACATCGTTGGGTTCGATATCGATTTAGCCCGTGCGGCAGCTGAGCATATGGGCGTCGAAGCAGAATTTCAACCAATCGATTGGAAAACAAAAGAGGCAGAATTACTAAGTGGGCGAATTGATTTAATTTGGAACGGTTATACCATTACAGATGAGCGTAAAGAAAAAGTACTATTTACAAAGCCTTATCTTGAAAACGCTCAAGTTGTCATGACAAAAGCAGATTCAAAGATTTTGAAACTAAGTGATTTAGCTGGACAAGAAGTAGGTATTCAATCTCTTTCTTCTGCGGCAGATGCACTAAACGGGCATCCAATTCATAAAGAAGTGAAAAAAATTACAGAGTTTGCGGATAATGTTTTAGCTTTATCCGACTTAAAAACAGGTCGTGTTGATGCCGTTGTTATCGATGCGGTTGTTGCAGAATATTATATGACACAGGAGCCTGATACATTTAAATTATTAGAGGAATCACTTGCACCAGAACAGTATGGAATTGGCGTGAAACCAGGCAATGAAGCCCTACTGGAAAAATTACAAGCCGCATTAGACAAAATGAACGAAGATGGTACAGCTGCTGAAATTTCTACCAAATGGTTCGGTGAAGACAAAGTATTAAAGTAATGACAGGACACATCATTTGTAAGAGTTTCCTTTGTGAAACTCTTACTCTTTTTGGAGGGACATCTTTATGGCGGATTACTGGCAAACTATGATATGGCCGATGCTAGAAGGTGCGAAAACGACAGTGTTACTGTTTTTCATCGCTATTCTGGTTTCGATTCCATTAGGCTTTTTACTAACACTCGCAGTAAAAAGTCGCATTCAACCAATCTCTTGGCTTGCACATACGTATATTTATATCATGCGTGGTACACCACTATTACTACAATTATTATTAATTTGCTTTGGTTTACCTATGCTGCCAGTAATCGGTGAATACTTAGTACTTGATCGTTTTGTGGCCGCTTGCCTTGGCTTTATTTTAAATTATGCTGCCTACTTTGCAGAAATATTCCGTGGCGGTCTTCTTGCCATTGATAAAGGACAATATGAGGCAGCTCAGGTACTTGGCTTATCCAAGTGGCAAACGACGACGCGTGTAATTTTGCCACAAATGTTCCGCGTCGCATTACCCGCATTATCAAATGAATCCGTTACACTTATTAAGGATACAGCCCTACTCTATGCAGTAGCTGTGCCTGAATTACTCCATTTTGCGCAAACAGCCGTAAATCGTGACTTCACGATTACGCCGTTCTTTATCGCGGGTGCTATTTATTTAGTTATGACGCTTGTCTTGACGATGTTCTTTAAATGGCTTGAAAAACGTTTTACATTTGAATAGAGGTGACACATATGGCATTGATGCAAGTAACAAACTTAAAGAAATCTTTTGATCAGGTGGAAGTGCTGAAACAAATTACATTTACAGTGGAGAAAAACGATGTCATTGCTGTCATCGGCCCATCTGGATCTGGGAAAAGTACCATGCTTCGCAGCTTAATACATTTAGAAGAAATTGAAGGTGGCAGTATAGTGATTGATGGCGATTTTCTTGTTCAAAACGGTCAATATGCTAAGCCACAGCACATCAAAGCGATAACAGCTAAAATGGGGATGGTCTTTCAACACTTCAATCTGTTTCCCCACTTAACAGTCCAGCAAAACCTCGAAATGGCGCCGAGCTTATTAAAAACAGAATCAGCGGAGGCTATTACGAGCCGCTGTCAGGATTTACTGCAGAAAATTGGACTTGCCGACAAAGCAAAGGCCTATCCTGCCAATCTATCTGGGGGTCAAAAGCAGCGTGTAGCCATTGCCCGTGCCTTGATGATGAATCCTCAAATTTTATTATTTGACGAACCAACCTCTGCCCTAGACCCTGAACTGACAGGAGAAGTCTTAAAGGTCATGAAAAGCTTAGCTGAAGACCACATGACGATGATTGTCGTCACACATGAAATGGGCTTTGCGCGTGAGGTAGCGAACAAAGTCGTCTTTATGGATGATGGTCAGATCATTGAATCTAATCATCCAGACAACTTTTTTACAAACCCACAAAACGACCGCACCAAGGCATTTTTACAGAAGAATCTTTAGTAGAGCGTGTTTCTGTCGCTCTACTTTTTATTTTTCTTACTTATGTATGCTTCGAAATAAATTGTTTATAAACTCCTTAAGTTTTTTAAAATCCCTATATTTCCCTACTGCCATGCAAAGGCCAATAGAAAGATACGATCACAATCGTACCTTTTTTTAATAGTTTCAATTGAATTATCAACTCCTATTTCGGTACTTCATAAATGAACATGCTTCCATCATCTGCTCGACCCTCTAATGAATGTCCTGGTTTATTTAATAATCCATTTTGTGCCCAATATTGATTTTTTTCACCTTTTTTAAAAACGTTATCCATAACATTTTTAGGTGTTACAATATTGAATTTTTCACTTTTACTTTTATCTACTCGCATTGAAGATACGTAGCTTTTATCAGCACCATTCGCAATTCCATTTAGACTGACATCACGGCTTGGAACCAATGTATACTCGTAAAATACTCGATAGAAATTTTTATTTAATGAATATGGTTCTGAAATTTCATTAAAGAACATATCTTTATAGATTCCTTTTGCTTTAGAACCTGTAGTATCTACTACAATTGCTCGTTCAATTGTCGTAACTCCAGTATTATTCAAATGAGTGTGTTTTTTTCCAAGAACTGCTTCAAACCCACTAGAGTTTTGGGATTTTTTGAAATTTGAGATTGATAAAATATTTGTCCCTGTGCTAGCAACTTCACGAAGTTCTTTTAACCCTGTAAAATCGGAAGGCGCTTTTTTCATTGCATCCATGAAGCGGATAAGGATAGTTGCTACCTCTGCACGTGTTGTTTTGCCATTTGGCTTGAATGTGAAATCTTCATAGCCTGATAGCAAGCCAGTACCAAGTGCTACCCCGATATACGGAAGATCCTTCTTATTAACCCCTCCACCATAAAATTCTGGAATCGGAATAATTGTAAGGCTTGAATTTGCCATTTCTTCAATCGCTTTACCATAATCAGCGTTCGCATGTGCTAAACCATTTGCTAACCAACGAGACATTTCACCGCGAGTCATTGCTTTGTTTGGTTCAAATTTGTTATTTGAGAAATCACTAGCTTTAATGAATCCAACTGCTAGTCCTTCTTGAATAGCGTCATTTGCCCAATGTGAAGCTCCAACATCTGAAAATTTAGATGGTGTACGGTCGTTTCCGTCGTATACGCGTGATAGGAATGTTGCAAACTCTGCTCGTGTTACCTGTGCAGATGGTTTGTATGTACCGTCACTGTAGCCTGCCACAAGCCCTTTTTCTGCTACTTGCTTAATAGACTCATATGCCCAATGCGATTTAGGGACATCTTTAAATGTCGTTTTCGTTGCCGCTTCTGCAACAGTATATGTAGCAGGTATAGCGTACACCGGAGTCGCCACAGCTAGAGCTAAAGTCGCAAGTAATAATTTGTTTGAGTTCTTTCTAAAAGTACCACGTTTCATATTTATTCCCTCCAAATGAATTAGATTTTTGTATACTCTAATTTTACCATTTTTAGAGGATCTATCAAATTCCCGAAGGTCATTAGTTAGTCCCCCCCATTCCTGAAAAAGATTTTAATAAAATGAAAGAACCCGCTTCAAAACACCATCAAGTAGCCATAACAAAAAAGTTACGACAAATAGATTTTTGAAGTGGGTTCTTCCCATTATTTAAATTACTACTATGCTTTCATAATTTTTAAAATTAAACAATCTTGATTAGAAAAAATATAATAAGTTCGGTGGTATTAAAGATAAGTAACGTAATCAGAGAGGATATTGAAAGCTTTGAAATTAAGCTATTGAAAAAGAATTGTTATATTGACAATGTTCTTAGATTTCAATGAGGGCTCCTCTTTCATTTAACTAATAAGCATTTTTGAATATACTTCTTAAATAGCTGAACTCTTTTACTCGTTGTTTCTATCCAGAGTTATTAAATTTACAATATTTAAAAAAACGTTTATCCATGTATATTAATAAATACGAATCGCTTCAAAGGCGATTTGCCAAGTGATGAAAGTAAACCCTCTCACATGCTGGCGAGGCAGGGGCGGTTTACTTTTTTGTGCAAAAGTAAATAACAATGCAAGTACAGAAACAATACGTGTTGAGAAATTTATCGCAAAAAGGAATGAGACCTGCCCAATACAGAGTTCATTCCTCAATAACTGTTTAAAATATGTGTCTAACTTTTTGGGGTCACTTCATTTGAAGTTCCTTATAAATTTGTTATAGATGAGATCCTCCACTTGCATCAAGCAGCTGACCTGTTACCCAACGGCTGTCTGAGGAAGCAAGAAAGGCGGCAATATCTGCCACATCCTCGGGTTCACCCCATCTGTTGAAAATGGAAAGACCAGCAGCATATTTTTGTCCATCAAGATTTTCCAATGTCTCAGCATTCATCTCTGTGTTAATAATTCCAGGCTGGATGGCATTTACCGTAATATTACGGCTCCCTAGTTGTTTGGCTAGAAGTCGCGTAAATGTGTCGATAGCACCTTTGGATATACTGTACGTGAAGACACTTGGCGAGGCTGCACGAGTCACAAAAGATGAAATATTAATAATACGTCCTCCATCTTTTAAACGTGGCAAAGCTTGCTGAGTAACAAAAAGTGGTGCTTTAACATTAATCTTCATTACCTCATCAAATGATTCTTCCGTCGTCTCTTCTAAACTAATAATTTGACCAATTCCAGCATTGTTGACAAGAATATCGAATCCGCCACCGCCCATATATTCCCGAATAGTATCATCCAAAGTAGTAAATAAATCTTGAATACCATCTAAGGTACTAAGGTCAGCACCAATCACGCAAGCATTTCCTCCACTTTGTTCGATCTGGTGAACAACTGCTTCTGCCTCATTACGTCTTTTCCCGTAATGGACGACGACAAAGGCTCCCTCTTGTGCCAGACGCAGTGCAATACTGCGGCCAATTCCTCGACTTGATCCTGTAACTAAAGCGATTTTCCCTGTTAACTTACTCATGCTTCCATCTCCTTGTTCAAACATAGTTATATTACATAGAGAATTATATCAAGGAACATCATTTGAAATGTTGCTCTCTTATTCGGTTTCAAGGAGGTGTTTCGTACGTTCATCCTTCACGTAATAGCCACTTTCAGGATCTGTCGTGCTTTCCTTTATTTCTTTCCATTCTTCCTTTTCAAACTTCTCTGGGGGAAAGGGCTTTTTTCCGTGTTCTTCACGATCCATATTTAACTCTAATTGAAGCTTCTCTTCATAAGCCCGTGTTTCTTTTCGCACAACCTTTTTATCATACTTCCGTTTATTCGCACTCGCTTTCACATGCGTAGAATCCATAAATAGATGGTCTGCAGGAGGAGTCCCTGATGCATAATCTCTTTTAATATACGATAGAAAATGGACTGAGCGGATGTTTTCTGTACGAAAGCGAAGCGACAGTAACGAAGCGAGGGAAGCAGCTCGACCCCGCCCGTAGTGGAAATCAACGGCTTTACTTTATTTCATTGTAAAAGAAAAAAGACTGTAAGCAAACTCAAAATTCGTTGAGTTTGTCTACAGTCATAAAGGAATAGGACATTATTCATTTGGAAATTTCGGTAGATAAATCATGACCTTAAATAAATCGCCATCTACTTGAACTAAGAACTTGCCGTTCTGGATGTGAATAAGGCTTTCAGCAATCGATAACCCTAATCCGCTACCTTGACTTGATCTCGATTCATCTCCTCGTTTAAAACGTTCCATTAGCTCATCGACTGAGATATTTAATTCGTATGCTGAAATATTTTTAAATGTCACAAGTATTTCATTCCCTAAATCTTCAACACTAATATATACCCTTGATGTAGGCTGTGCGTATTTAAAAATATTCGAGAATAAGTTTTCGATGGAACGCCATAGAAGTTTACCATCAGCCTTCACATACACCTTTTCTGTTGGATGGGCTAACTTAAAATCTAATGACGAGGCTTCAATTTTTTCATCCATTTCTCCGATTCCTTGTGTTAGTAATGATACGATATCAATCCGCTCTAACTGGACAGGTATACTACCACTTGATGCTTTAGCCGCTTCAAATAAATCATCCGTTAAGTGCTGGAGTCTTTTCGACTTTTGATCTAACACGTCTACATATTCAGCAATCATTTCAGGATCGTTTTCTAATTTTAATAAATCGACATACGTAATAATTGATGTTAAAGGCGTTCTGATATCATGCGAAACATTCGTAATAAGCTCTGTTTTTAAACGCTCACTCTTGATTTCACTATCCACTGCCTTTTTTAACCCATCTGTAATACGATTAATATTTTCTGCAAGTTGACTAAACTCCCCTTTTCCATCGACTTCAATTCGATGATGAAGATCCCCATTCTTAATTTGCTCTACGCCCTCTTTAATGCGATTAAATGACTTCACCTTTCGCATCGCCAACCAGGCAGCTACACCTATCGTAATGGGAAATATAAAAAATGTTGCCGCTACAACTAATGGATAGCCAATGACTAGTAGCACAATTTTCACGCCTGTACTACCACTGTCAAAAACATGTTTCACCCAAATAAATAGCTTTTTGAAAACTTGATAGAGCAGTGTATGCTGAAATAACGATCTATTTTTAATATGCTTTACGAGCGATAAAATCAATAGTAAGGCAATGATAAAAATAGGCACGGTGAAGAACATGTACATATCATGGAACACTTCAACAATCATGGTGATCCACATCGCTGTTAAGCAACCAACTAGCACAATATTGAAATCATTATAGAGTTTATCTATGACATGGAAATGAATTTCTTTATCTTTAAATGACCTTCTTCCAATAACTATGATTAAATAAACAAAAGATAAAATAAACCCTGCTAAAAATACCATGAATTCATTCAGAAAACTTTGGGCATTCTCTTTATCTTTTTCCCATTCCGCCATTTTTTGTTGTAAGAAAGAATCTTTAAACGCCACATACATAACATCTGTCTGTGGGTTCAACGTGTCAACTTCGTGTGTAATGTAACCCAAGTATTGACTTTCTTTCATTTCATTTGGATAAAGCTTTTGTTGGTAATCCTCAAATAGCATATATGCATCAAAGGATTTAAATTGCTCTTTCTTCTTGAGATCACTATTGGAAAATTCATGTTCACCGTCACTCGCATAAAACACAATTCCTTCATAAGCTTCTAACGTACTACGTAACTGATAAAAATTTCTTACCTGTTCATTTATGCTTTCATCTTTTGTTCTAGCAATGTCATTTGCATATTTTTCTTGATAGATATGCTTATTTTCCTCTTCACTCAAATTCGAATTATATCTGTAAGAATTACGAAAATCATAATATAATTCCTCTTCGATTCTTCTATTATCCTCTTCTGTTAGTGTTTTACCACTTAAAATATATTCTTCACTTTTATATTTCCCGATTAATTGCGCTAAAGGAGCCATAATGCTGTAACTTTCATCAGCGAATGCTCGGCTTTCAAAATAATTATCTTGATTTAAACTACTAAGGTGAATTCCATTAAATTCCATGTTGATCATTACCCTCGCTATACCAATTAAACAAGCGATGGCAATTAGAAACACAACTATTTTCGTTATAAGTGCATGACTAATACTTCTCAACTTTCTCAACCTTATACCCAACTCCCCATACAACTTTTAAATACTTTGGCTCTTTTGGATTAATTTCAATTTTTTCTCGAATCTTTCGAATATGAACCGAAACCGTATTTTCAGGATTAATAGCCCTGACATTCCATACCTTTTCATAAATCTCTTCAATCGTGAACACCCTACCAGCATTGGCTGTCAGAAGCTTTAAGATTTTATATTGCACTGGTGTTAAATGAACCTCTTGTTTATCAACAGTAATGACTTTTTGTTCATCATCAATCACAAGCCCGCCCGTTTGAAATACAGAACTGCTCATCTCGAGGCTCCCAAATGTCGTATACCTTCTTAGCTGTGATTTCACTCTAGCCACAAGTTCTAATGGATTAAACGGCTTAGCCATATAATCATCTGCTCCAATATTTAATCCGAGTATTTTGTCATAATCCTCCGATTTAGCAGAAAGCATTATTAACGGAATCATATTATCTTGCCTAATCTTCATCGTCGCCGTAATCCCATCCATTTTTGGCATCATAATATCCATAATAATAAGATGAATAACGTGATCCCGAATAAGATCGATTGCCTCTATACCATTGTAAGCTTTGAATACATGATAGCCCTCATTTTCTAAATAAATGCTAATCGCCCTAACAATTTCTTTATCATCATCACAAATCAAAATGTTCAACTACATTCACTCCTCCACCACTTTAGGTTCATGTCATCACCCCTATAGGATTCGTATAAGGATATAATACTAATTAAATCTTAACAAACTCCGACATCAATTCTTAAGATTTTCTTAGTGTTTTTCTCTATGCATTCTTTATGCTAAATACAAAAGCTTGAAATGAAAAATTTAGTTAAGCTACAGGCTTTAATGTTGGACTAGGATAAAGAAATAAGAATATAAAAATGGAGAGCATGCTTGGGTGGCTCTCCTTTAATCGTCTATTATATAATTTTTATCATGAATCCAATACCAGTACTGCGTTTTAAGAAATCGATTAGAATTTCCGACAATTGTCAACATTATTAAAGATAAGTAAACAAAAAGTAGTTTTCGTTAGATTTAAAAAGGACAAAAGTAATACTCATTTTGAAAAAGAGCTCATTAAAACTTTTTATAAATCGTATCTTTCTTATAAATGAACAAAATTTATTTTGATGAGTCTGGGACAATTATAAAAACAGTTGGGCACAACCCCAACTGTTTGACTATATATGCACTACTTTTTTCGGTTTCATCTTTGCAAGGCGTAATAGATAAATAATAAAGACAACCCCCAGTAAGCCTGCCCCCGATAAATAGACAGAAGCATAGCCTGCCTGTACAGCTACCATTCCTAAAATATACGAACCTAGTGCGATACCCAGGTCAAACATCGTAAAATAGGTTGCTGTTGCATAGCCGCTTCGTTGAATGGCAGTGGATTGAACTGCTAATGCTTGTAAGCTAGTCGTTACAGCTCCATAGCCAAAGCCTATAAAAATAGCAGCACTTAAAAATAACATTGGTCCTTCAACAAATGCTAGCATGACTAGACCGATGGCAAAGGAAATAATGCCAGGAATAATGACAAATTGCGGTCCCTTCGTATCGTAAAGTTTTCCTGTATATGGACGTGTAATGAGCATTGCCGCTGCAAATACTGCATAAAAGAGACTAGCTACAGCCATTAAATCCTTTTGCTGTGCATAGACCGATAAAAAGGATAGCACACTGGCATACGAAAAAGCGACGAGGCTGGCAATTGCTGCAACAGGAAGCGCCTTACGCTCAAATAAATCATTCAATTTAAAAGTTAGTTTTCCTTCATGCACTGGCTTCGGTAAATCATCTGTATTGACCGTTAATGCTAAAATTCCTCCTGCTAGAATACATATACTCATGACTATGAATAAGACATTAAAGGTACTATATTGAATTAATAATAAGCCGATAAATGGTCCAATGACGACAGCTAGATTCGTAGACATCGTAAAGTAGCCTAGCCCCGCCCCTTTTCGTTTAGCAGGAACGATATCAGCCGCTAAAGATCCTGCAGCTGTTGTGATAATACTAAAGAAAATCCCTTGAATAAAGCGAAGACCAAGTAAAAGTCCAAACGGATGAATAAATAAATATAAAACGGTACAGATAAAATAGCCCACTATAGATAGGACTAACAGTTTTTTCTTGCCAAAAACATCTAATAACTTACCTGAAAACGGGCGTACAATAATAGCTGACAATAAAAAGCCTGACAATAATAGGCCCGCTTCCTTATCTGTCTGATGTAGTTCACCAATCGCATAGAGTGGTAAAGTCGTTACAAGTCCATAAAAAACAAAAAATACAGAGATATTCGTTAAAAAGAGGCTAATGAAACGCTTCGTCCATATTTGTGTATTTTCTTCTTGCTGCATGTCCATCAACCTTTCATTTTTTCCAATAACTTCAGAAATTGCTGCTGCTCCTCAACAGTTAAAGAGCCCACCATTTCTTCCTCAAATGCTAATATGGTTACGGTGATCGCTGGTAAGCGCTCCTCCCCTAGAGCGGAAAGAGTCACAATTTTTTCTCGCTTATCCTCTCCATCTAATCGTTGGACCCAGCCCAATGTTTCTAGTCGTGTAATAGCTCTTGTAATACTGGGCGCTTCCACATTTAAATATTTCCAAATTTGTGTTAAGGTCATTGGCCCGTTTTTATGTAAGCAATATAAAATGGCCCATTGGGAGCTATATAAATGATGTTGCTTTAATACTTCATTTAAGCAGTTCGTTAAATACCGACTTTTTTGGAATAAAGCATGAAATATTGGATTCATATTGTTTACCTCCTGCGAATTTATTTACCTAGTTAAATAAATACTATACGCTTCATTTTTTTCTTTGTAAAGCAAGGAATTTGGAAAGGTAACCCTACTGTAAGCAGGAAATTTTTTGCAAGTGTCGAATAAAACTTAGTAGATTTACAATGTAAAGGAGATGGAAGCATGGGGAAAAAGGTTTTAATACTCGCAGGAGATGCAGTAGAGGCTTTAGAGATTTTTTATCCTTATTATCGTTGTCTTGAAGCAGGGTATGATGTCACAATTGCAGCACCATCCGCTAAGAAATTACAAACCGTATTACACGACTTTGTAGAGGGTGTCGATACATATATCGAGCGTCCTGCTTATGGATTAGAGGCCCACGCTGCTTTTGCTGCTATTGATCCAACACAATTCGATGGGCTCATTATTCCTGGTGGACGTGCACCTGAATACATTCGTTTGAATGAGCATGTCCCAGCACTAGTAAGCCACTTCTTTGAAACGAATAAACCAATTGCAGCCGTTTGTCATGCAGCGCAAATTTTCGCGACCATTCCTGAAGTGCTAAAAGGGCGTGAGCTAACAGCCTATATTGCCTGCAAGCCTGAGGTGCAGGTGGCAGGAGCAACTTACATTGATGCCAACCTTCACACAGATGGTAATTTAATAAGTGGGCATGCATGGCCTGATTTACCAGGCTTAATGCGTGCATTTATTCAAAAGCTAGAGGGTTAAAGAACAAGGATGCCTAAAATAGGGCATCCTTATTTTATGAAGTACTTTCTTGAAATTCAATTTTTTCTACTTCCTGCGTTGTCGTTTGGTAGCTGATTCTGACATGAACACCAAATTCCTTGTCAGGCTGCTTGAGCCAAAGCTTAAATTTCTCAATGGTTGATGCCCCCTGTACTTCCTTGCCCTCATGCAAATAATCCACAATTTTAGCCGTAGGATATTTCGCCTTTACCTCTTTGATAGCCAGCTGTCCCCATTTTGCATAAGCTGGTGTTTCTTGTTGTGCATTGGCAACCACTGGTATTTGTATAAACATAGCTAGAGAAACAAAAAGAAGCCCAAGTAAATAAAATTTTCTCACTTGAATCACTCCCTTTTTGACTGTATAAAGCAGCACAAACAGTAAAAAATAAGAGCTCCAAAAGACTTTGGAGCAGCTTGTGTTTATTGCTTTGGCTGTTGGGGATTATTATGAATGACCTGATTAAATTCTGCTGAATATTCCTCACGATCATTCTTTTTGTGTGTATCTTCCTTCTTTTTCTTTTTAAAGCTTGTCTTATTCTTTTTTGCCATGATTTGTACCTCCACTATTTTGTTTTATTCGACTGTTGGTTTTTATCATGATTCGTTTTATTGTTTTTATTTTTAGCCTTTGCATCAAATTCTGCCGCGAACTCTTCATTCAAGTTATCATTTGGGTTGTTATTATTGCTATTACTTCGATCGAGGTCTTTGCTTTTGTAAGTGCCAAAAGGATTATGTGTTCTCATATTCATGGTTTTACTGTTGTTTCGATTATTACGCTTTCCCACGTAGCTTCACCTCCTACTACCTAATTTGTTCAGTTCGAGATGTTTTCATGTAGGTAAGTTTCTTCGCTATTTGTAAAAAAAATGAACATGATCAATTTGATGTTAAATATATATCGAATAATCGGAATATTATGTATAATACAGGAGAACAAAAGGAGAAGTAAGGTTTAAAACTACAACAGGAATGAGTTATGACGAATGGTATATAATACCAATTAATTCTTCGACACCAATTGATTATCTTAAAAATCCCAATGGTGAGATTTCTCATGGTTATGTATTTACAAGCGTTTGGATTAAATGATGGTGTTATGAATGGATTATGTAAAAATCGTTAGTAGAATGGAAGCTGTTAATAGTAGCTTACGGAGGCGTTATCAATACTTTCCTAGCTTAATTTTTAAATGGTGGAATAGGTTCAGGTAAAACAAAATTGATAAATGCTTATATTAGTAATATTGAATTTGTAGATGCTAACTGGCAAATTGATCATCTACCCCAATGCAGTAACGAAAGCGAAATATAATTTCTAAATTAATAGGTTGAGTCATTTTCTTCTTTATTCTGGCAGTTTGTTAATGGGAAAATTAAAAAAATAAGTTGAGGTGCAAATATGCTTTTAAATGACTATATGAATGAAAATTTTCCTTCCTTACTTCTTAGACCACCTTTGTTTTATAACTGGGAAATTGGCATACGGTTCGAACTAGGGGTAGAGCGAGCTAGAGAATACGATTATGAAGATCGTCTTTATATACAGGAGGTTTATAAAAGGGCTGTCACGCTGTTTGAAGCACTACATTTACAAGACGAGGAAATTTTTATGGTAGTAGATATCAATGATCTTGGAGGTAGAAAAACCTATCAGCACAAAGCGAGAATTTTTTCTCCATATATCTATGATAAATCAGTCTTATATAAATTGAAGCATACAGAAATGTCTTCTATTTTCCCCGAAGATGATGAGGACGGAAAATATAAAACACATAGGTTTACACTTGCATGTAAAACATCTGATTTGAAGTACATTCCATTGTTAAAAGCAGTATGTAATCAAGATTTAGGAATCCAACCAAGTATTTTTCATAGGATATATTTTTTAAATATCAAAAAGAAAACCATTTTTCACGTTTACGATGATAGAGGCTGTGATTTACTTGCTACCTCACCTGAATCTATACGAGACATTTATTATACATACAATGACTGGATATTAGATTATGATAAAGACAAAATAGATAAAGTGTTTAAATAACTTCTTATTGTAGTTGAATAACAAAGGACATAACTAGTTGTCATACAATATGTTATGTCCTTAAATCGTTAGACAATTGTATATTCTGTAATATTAAGTAATGCTCCGACAGCACCAGAAAAGCCATGGTCATTAATAAAGACAGGTGTATGCTTTTTCGTGCGTGTATAATTTGCAATCACTCGGGTAAGATGATCATTATTGCTTAATGTGGAGCCAATATAAACGATATGCTGTGCATTTTTTTCCTCCGCATATTGAATGCTGAGTGTTGTAATGACTTCGCCTACTAGTCCTTGAACGGTCGCAATAATATCCTCAGCAGGATGCTTTATCGACTTTGTAATGCCTACTTTCCCAAAATTACTAGCCGTTAAATGACCGTCAATCGGTGTATCCATGCCTTGATAAATATCCTTGACCAATAAATCGATTCCTTCACGATTGCCATTGGCAGCCATTTCACGGATTTCATTGTAATCTGTAATGCCCGTTGTAAGCGCTGACAAACCAATTAGTGTCCCACCACCAACGCCTGTCCCACCAACGCGAATATGTGTATTACCTTCCATATAATGAATGGACGTACCTGTCCCAATATTGGTAATCATACTGCGCTCAAAAAAGTAGCCTTCTTTATTAAGCAAAAATCGGACACCCTTTAATGTAGCTTCAAATTCCACTATATAATGAATCGATTTCATTGTTTTAATGACATCAAGTAATTGCTCTGTACGTCCCCCCGTAACACCAATATCCTCAATATCTGGATGATCAATAATCCATTTTGTGACAGATTGCAAATCATTCGACGGAAAGGTTGTTAACACAAGTTCATTGTCTTGATCTAAATAAGCAACCTTTGTCAATGTGCCGCCTGCATCAATACCTATAGCCTTTGGCATACAATTCTCCTTTGTTTTTATTACGTAATTTTCTCATACTATGATGACGGTTTACGCTATGATTCAGGCAATTCATCAAATTCATGCCCTCTTTGGTATCCAGGATTTTGCAAGGAGTTATGTATGCCAAAATCCTGACTCCTGATTTTGTTCGTACAAAAGCTAAACGCTCAGTACAGTCCCCCAAATCGTGTAATGACATTTTGCCCTTTCTAAACTTTAACGCTGTTGAAATGATTGTGCAATAACTTCGTACACTTTCTTGAAAAAATCACGAAAAATATCAAAATTTATCTAATCAATAGCTGTTTTTTGACGAATTTCTAAAGCTTTATCATCATTCTACTAAAAAAACAAAAAAAGTGAAAATGCACTGCTTGAACAGGCATTTCCACTTTTCAATTACTATATTTAACTAGCGTGCTGAATAGCCACCATCAATGACAAGCTCGGCACCCGTAATGTAAGAAGCCTCGTCTGATGCTAAAAATAAAATAGCATTTGCTACTTCCTCTGGTTGACCAAGACGCCCCATTGGTGTAGCTCTTACTAACATATCCATTGCCTCTTTTGCTTCTGATAATTTGGCTGTCATTGGTGTTTCGATGACACCAGGGAATACCGTGTTCACACGGACATTGAAAGCACCAAGCTCTGAAGCTGCTGCACGAGCAATCGCACGTAAAGAACCTTTAGAGGCTGTATAGGCATTAAAGCCTGCCCCAATAATCGCTGTGTAAGACGATGTATTAACAATGGAGCCTTTGCCTGCTTCTTTCATATAGTGCGCAGCATGTTTAATACCAAGAAATGGTCCAAATGCATTGATATTATGCATAATTGACCAGTCTGCCTGTGTAATTTGATCGGGTCCTTTTTCGGATGAAATACCAGCATTGTTAATTAAAATATCAATGCGACCATATTTCTCGACAATGGCTTTCGTCACTTCTGCCCAGTTTTCGTCAGAGGAAACATCTAATTTCATTCCCTCTACATTTTCTAGCTCAGAAATTTTTGCTAAGTTTTCTTCATTAATATCAGCTGCAATTACTGTAGCACCTTCTTGTGCAAACAGTTTAGCCATTGCTGCACCCATACCAGAAGCGCCGCCTGTAATCATAGCAATTTTATTATTTAAACGTCCCATTTCATTAAACTTCCTCTCATTTGAAATTGATGTAGCTATACTAGTATAAATCCACTCTTATTGACCACCATAAAAGTATAGATTTAAATAGTTTACTATTAAACTATATCATTTATAGTAATCGTTTTCAAAGAATATCTCTCTAAATATGAACAATCTGTTTTATCTTTCCCTTTTTTTACGATACGATATACTATAGATATGGAACCATTTGAACGGAGGAATACAAGTGAACGAACAAAAAAGACTTTACAAAGAAGCGATGCAGGTTTTAAAAGATACAAGCCGCACGTTTTATATACCTATTACTTTTTTAAAAAATGATTTAAAGATATCGGTGGCTGCTGCCTATTTAGCCATGCGTGCCATTGATGAAATTGAAGATCATGAACAGCTTTCGAATGATGTGAAATTTAATTTATTGTCCGCAACAAGTGAATTATTAAAGGACACATTTAATAAAGAAGCTTATCAAGCATTATTAGCACCTTATGCCGATCAACTGCCAGAAGTATCCCTTCGATTAGCAGATTGGCTAACATTTTGCCCTGAGGAATCGCGAAAAATTGTTCAGGCTTCCACAAGCGAAATGGCTTTTGGTATGGCCAAATGGGCAAAGGCCAATTGGCAAGTGCATACACGCGAGGATTTAGATGATTATACATACTACGTGGCAGGGCTTGTAGGGACGATGCTGTCTGAGCTTTGGGCGTGGGGTGCCAACGTTCAAACTGATCGTGAGCTAGCAATAGGCTATGGTCGTGGACTCCAGGCTGTTAACATCTTACGTAATCAGCATGAGGATTTAGATGAACGTGGTGTCAACTTCGTGCCTGATGGCTGGACACGCGAAGATTTGTTTGTCTATGCTGAAGAAAATTTAGCCAAAGCAGACCTCTATATGAAAGATATTAATAAACGTACCATTCTGCTATTTTGCCGCCTACCACTTGCCTTAGCCCACAAAACGTTGAAGGCGATGCAAGAAGGTCGAGAAAAAATGACGCGCGCCGAAGTAGAGCAGACTGTGGAAGAGGTACAAGCTGACTAACATCAAAAGCCCCAGTAAACCAATACTGGGGCTCTTCTTAATTTATATCGAATCTATAAATTTGACAATCAATTCATAGCTCAAATAGATGGACAGCATCGAAAGCAACATAAGTACGATCCCTTCCACCTTGCTACCCGTTTTCGTTGTAAGTGGAAAACGAATGGATACAGTCGCTGGGAAAAATAGTTTAACGCCCTTTTTTGTACACATATCAAGCAGGATATGACTAGCCATCCCTATAATAATCCCAATGGAAATTGCTTTGTAAGGAACTAAAGTATGTAACGCCACCATAACGAACAATAGGAAAAGCAAACTATGTGTAAAGGAACGATGTCCAAACACTGTATTAACCAGCTTCGCTAGGATGGGAAATGTTCGACCGATTTTACTACCTCTATGACATATATCTGGAAGTAATGCACCGATAACACCTGCCCCTACTAAGACAAGTGGGTTATCATTTGAAAACTGTGCAAAGGCGAGACTTGCTGTGATGCCCCCAACAATATGGGTGTTCCCTTGCATAAATTACTTCCACTCCTTCTCTCTCTATTTTTTCCTTCTTACTGTACCATAATTCCGCCCGAAAGGGAACGTACATTCCGAACATACGCTCGAAAATATTTTTCAACTCATTATTTGTATAGCGATATAGAATATGGATAAAAATAGGGATGGAGGTTATATATGAGAGCTTATAAAGGACTACTTTTTATCTTTTGCATAATGGGCACTAGTGCTTTCCTTTGGTATGCCGCTACACCTATGGAGCCCATCCACCCATTGAACATACTAAGCCATCTCATTGGAGGCTTAGCCATGACTAGTTTATTTCTTGTGTTCTTATTAGCTACCAGAATGAAACTGTTAGAGCGTTGGTTTTCTAGTCTTGAGCATGTTTATTTTTATCATAAATTACTCGCAATCCTTTCACTTGGATTCATCCTCTTGCATGGTCAGTTGCAAAAAATGATTCCTAATGAGGCAGTCATACAAGAAACCTCACTAAAAGACTTCGCTAATGACCTTGGTGAGCTTGCCCAATATGGCTTTATTGCCCTGATTGTCCTAGCGTTCATTGCAAAGTTTTTAAAGTATGAGCATTGGCGCTGGCTACATCGTTTACTACTTGTACCTTATACTTTCGGTATTTATCATGCTTATTTTTCTAGCCAATATGATTTATTACAGCCTTCTCCTTTAGGCATTTTCACAGCACTGACAACAACGATTGGTTTTATGTCTGCTCTGTATATGTTGACAATGTATCAAGATATGTTCTTTCCATATACAGGTCATGTTTCAGCCATTCAAAAGCTGAACGCCCATGTGATTGAAGTTGAACTGACACTCACAAAAAAACTCGACTATCGACCAGGACAATTTCTCTTTTTAAAAATTTTTCAAGAGGGTATCGAAAAAGCGCCACACCCCTTCTCTATTACTGGTGGTAATGGCGAACAAATCACGGTAACAATCAAAGCCATTGGAGATTATACGAAACAGCTCTACAACGATCTTCAATTCAATACACCAGTTGCCATAGCTGGGCCATATGGTCATTTTGACTTTGATCGAGTGGCCAATCAGCAAATTTGGATTGCTGGTGGCATGGGCATTACACCTTTTCTTGCCTATTTACAAACAAAGCCTGATAAGAAAATTGACTTGTATTATTCCTTCCATGGTCAAGACAATGCCATCTACAAAGATTTTCTACAGAGCTATGCTCGAATGAACGATCATTTCACTGTCACCTTTATTAATACAGCTCATGAAGAAAAGCTATCCTTCCATCAGCTGTCACTATCTGCTGAAACAAGTGTTTATATTTGTGGACCCCCAAAAATGATTAAACAATTCAAATCGGCTCTGCCTACAAAAAGCGTGGAGTGGGAAGCTTTTTCATTTAGATCCTAAAAAGGCGTACATCTTCCTATCGATGTACGCCCTACTATTAGACAGTAAATTCAGCTGTTTCTTCCTGCAAATTTTGAGCAAGCTGTGCTAACTGCTCAGAGGCTACAGCCATTTCATTCATGGTGGAGGCTTGTTCCTCAGTGATGGCCGAAACATTTAATGTATGATCATTTGTTGCCATCGCCTGTTGGTTAATCATCTGCACTTGTGCTGTCACTTCCTGCAAGTTTTTAAAAGCATCTGCTGTTGTATTACTCGTTTCTCGTATCGTCATCTGGAGCCCTTCAATGGCACTAGCAATCGTATCAAAGGTAGTACCTGCTTGCTGGACAGAACCAATACCTTGGTGAGCAATTTTTCGACTTTGCTCCATCATGTCCACCGCCTCATTCATTTGGTCCTGAATCGTCAGCACGACCTTCGCAATGTCTAAAGAGGCTCTACTTGTCTGTTCAGCAAGTGCTTTAACCTCACCAGCTACAACGGCAAAACCTTTTCCTGCCTCGCCTGCTCGTGCCGCCTCTATAGCCGCATTGAGAGATAATAAATTGGTTTGGTCAGTAATAGCAGAAATAAGCTGACTCATTTGCTCAATTTGAGCGGATTGCACCTTCAGGCTACTCACCAGATTAGCACTGCTGTCTACCTGTGCATGAAGCTGGACAATGTCATCCACAAAAGCCCGTATTTTTTGCGAGCCCCCTGTAGCTAGATGAGAGGTTGTTACCGACTGTTGCACTGCCTCTTGTAAATCGTCCATGGCAGTCTTCATGTCATCACCTAATTGTGTTGTGACACCTGTTAATTGACCACTCACCTGCTGCTGTGAACTCGTATTTTCAGCCACATTTTGCATAGAAACAGCTACTTCCGTCACGGTTTTATTGACCTCTTGTACACTGGCTGTTAATTCTTCGGCAGTGGAGGCAACTGTCTCCGTTTCAGCAACAATGCGCTGTATCATAGACCCTAACCCTTCCACAGACTCATTATAGTACTGTGCCATTTCACCAAATTCATCCTTTGTATGAATGGCCATTTGTTTCGTTAAATCACCCGTAGCAAGGTAGCCTAAATATGTATTCATCGTTTTCACTTCCGTACGTATATAGCGAGCAAGGAAATAAATAATGATGGTGATCAGGGCAATAAGCACCACACTAATCACGATTTGCTGCTGAAGCATCGCCTGTACCTCACTGTAAAGCTCATCTGTAGGAACAAGTAAAACCAATTTCCACGGCATGTTCTGAATTTGCTGATATTGTAGCGTAAAGTCATTCCCATCAATCGTTGTCTGTATTAGCTTTTTCTGCTCAGCTAGCTGCTCAACAGGAATATTTAAAAATTGCTGAATCGTCTCTTTATTTACTTTATCTACATCAGGATGCGTTAAAAAATTCCCACTATCATCTATTAAAAAGGCATAGCCACTCTGTCGAATTTGCACATCAGAGACAATGGATTGGATAGAATCTAACACATAATCCCCTGTAATAACCCCCACTGGCTTAGAATCTTTCACAATTTGTGTGCCAAATGAAATAAACATTTCTCCTAAAGCCTCATCAAAATAAGGTGTTGTATGGACAATGCTATTCGAGTGGATGCTGTTGCGGTACCATTCCTGCTCATGAAAATGATAGGCTGGATCTTCATACGTATCCGTAGAGACAATTTTTTCTCCTTCTTTATAGGCATACGGGCCAAAAATTTCCCCCTTTGCCACATCCTCCTCTAGCCATAACCTCATACCATAAGTTTCCTTATTGTATGGCAATAGCTGCTGTACATAGCGAATAAATTGCTCTCTCGTCATCATACTGTCAGCTGATTCTATCGTTGTCTTTGCACTATAAATCAACTGAATATGCGCATGTAATTTGCTCTCAACAGAGCCCGTTACATCATCTGCCAGTAAAGACATTTCATTTTCAATAGAGCTTTCAAGTTCATGTGATACACTCAAATAATTAAGGAAGGACATACCACCTAGAAAAACAATAACAATAGGAATAAGTATCCCTATTTTTGCCATAATCTTTAAATTTCCCAATAGTTTTTTCATCTGTCTGTCACTCCATACCTGTTATTTTTGCTCTATTTACCTTCTAGTATAAATGGATTACCTCTATAAAAATATATTTTTTTGTAACTTTTTAAATGATAGGCAGATAATAAATCCTGTTTTCAAGACTCTTTAATTCGAGCAATTTACTTGGAAAATGAATGCGTTTATCGTATAGTAAAAAACGCATCATATAATGAAGGAGACAAAAAATTATGACAGTGACAAAAAGTTCTTTAAATAAAATTATGCATGAACGTAAATCTGTTCGTAAATACGACGAAAACTATAAAATTCCACAAGAGCAATTAGAACAATTACTTGTAGAAGCGACTTCTGCTCCATCATCTAGCAACCTACAACCTTGGCGCTTTTTAGTAATTCAAGACGAGGCAATCAAAAAAGAATTACGTGCCATCGCAAACAATCAAGAACAAATCGAAACATCCTCAGCGATTATTGCCGTTTTAGGCGATACAAAAATGTACGAAAATGCCGAGGCTGTTTATACGAAAAACTTTGATCTTGGTTATATTGATGAAGCAACCAAAGATTTAATGATCAATAACTCGATAAACTTATATTCTCAGCTTCCACAAGAAGTGTTAAAGAATATCGTTACATTTGATGCTGGTCTAATTTCTATGCAAATTATGCTTTTAGCAAAAGACATGGGCTATGATACAGTCCCAATGGGCGGATTTAATAAAGAAGCCTTCGCTCAACACTTTGCATTAGAAGACCATATCGTACCCGTCATTTTAATTGCGATTGGTAAAGCAGCAGCTCCTGCATATAATTCTTCTCGTATTGAGCTAGAGCATATCGCTAAATTCATTTAATCCAAGTAAAAATGCCACCCTATATTTTAGTAGGATGGCTTTTTTTAGAATTCAATGGCATGTTCTGACCTTCTATCATCATAGGATAGTAATGTTTTGTATAAAGCAAATGAAAAACACTAAAAATGGTTCTCCAAAACTAGCACAATAATTTTCACAAGGATATTTTTTGCTTTTTTTGTATTTATTACTCAAAAAATCATCATCAAAGACTTAAAAATAAATTATATTCTAGTACATTCGTGCGATTTCTACTAAATATTACATTAAATTCGTTGTAGCTTAAACAGGCTAGGCTTGTTATGATTAGTTGGTATTTTCAAATGAAGGGAGGTTTCACTGATGTATAATTACGATAGTTCTTATTACTCTAATGATTGGGATGCAGCTATGGGTGGTCTGTTTATAATACTTATTTTAGCAGCTCTTGTTCTTGGTTTAATCGCCTACATTATTAGTGCACTCATTTATTTTATGACGTCTAAAACAAATGGTTTTGGAGATGTAGCCTATATCGCTTGGATTCCTATTATTAATGTATACAGTCTTTTCCTACTGACTGCTGGTGGGGATAATCGGGAAACGGTACGTGCCACAGCGTTAAAAAATACGCTTATTTATGCGGGCATGTTCATCGTTTCGTTTATTCCATTTCTCGGCATACTCGCTTCTCTAGGTATGGTAGGCTTTTCAATTTATTTCATGTATCGTCTATTCTATCGCTGGTGTGGCGAAACAGGTAAGGCTGTACTATACACAATTTTAACGGTTATTACGGGCGGATTATTCTTTGCCATTTACGGTTTAATGCGTATGAACAAACCATTCGTTGCCGCTTAATACAACTTGTTAAACCTCTTTATGCCTTCAGGCTAAAGAGGTTTTTTGACGTAATCTCACCTGATAATGTCGCATGGATTTAGGAATCCCCTTTAATTCAAACTCCCCACTATAGACTAAAGTTCGAATTCTATACTCTAAAAAGAAGATATTTGGTGGTTCTTCCATTCTTACAAGTAGCTCTGAAAGGAATACGCCTGTTTGTATAAAATCGATACTTCCTTGTTCCTGATGAAGTTGTCCTAGCATCGAAATAATGACGGAATCATAGTGATTCTCTGACACTCCTTGTATTCGCTGATGCCGCCATAAACGGCATACATCCTTTGTTTGGGCCAAATCTTGCCATTGCTGTTGAAACATCAGGTGTTCTTTAGTAGTCAATGGCTTGTTGTCATATAGCGCTATGTCCCATTGACGATTAATCACATTCTGTTCACCCGTGTTAATGAGCATGATGTCATTGCTTTTATCGCGCAATAAACAAAGGAAAAAACGAAGGCCACATTGTTCTTCTGCATTATGTCCATACCAAATATAGATGGGTAGATGACTTGGCATATCCTGTATTTCTCTTATCGCATTCTTAAAATGATTGTCATTGACAAAATCGTCCAACCCATCATTTATATTTTCCCTTAACCATTCATGACGAAATGCCTGTCCTCTTTCTTCATCGAGTTTCCAGAGAGGGCCGATCGACAAATCCTCTGGAAACCCGATAACATATTTCGGTGGAGCAAGGGCCCCTCGTAAAGAGCCAGCTACAGCTTCAGAGCAAACAATATGTACCGCTTGTGCAGTAGTTGTGATCATGACCTGCTGAATATAGTCATTAATCATTTCTACAAAAAAATAAAGCTGTTCCTGCTCCATCCAAAAGGTCCAACCCTCCTGTGGCTGACGTTGTTCATGGTGAAAAGCTGTAAATGATTCAGATGGCTGTAGTGCATAGCTCGACCATTCACCCTTTTCCATCACATCTGCAAGCGAGATATATTCAAATGTTTGAATTTTATATACCAATACCTGATTTGGTTTGTACAAAAAATAAATATATGGATAGTGCATGATTGTTTCCATCTGTACAGTCCCCTTTTTATTGTATCTTAATATTAATATCTTCCAATATTTTTCAAAATAGCAGCTAGCTATCATCCTAAATATGATATTATTATAGTTAGAAAATTTAGAATTCAAAACGAAAGGGATTGATGAATGTGTATGAAAATATTTTAAGACACCCAGGGCCAACGCCGATACCAAAAAGGGTTCAGTTGGCGATGAATCGGGATATTTTTAGTCATCGGAGTCAAGAATTTGTAACGTTATACCGAGAAACAATCGAATTAGTAAAACCTGTTTTTGGTACGACACAGGACATCTTACTTTTGCCATCAGGTGGAACAGCTGCCTTGGAGGCTGCGGCAGTCAATACCGTCACTGCGGGTGATGAAGTTGTGGTCATTACCGTTGGAGCATTTGGTGACTATTTCGTGTCCATTTGTGAGCAATATGGCTTCCATGTACATAAGCTTGAAAAAGAATGGGGACAAGCTTGCACAGCCGAGGAACTACGAGCATTTTTACAGCCATTGCACAACGTTAAAGCCGTTTTTGTTACGTACAATGAAACATCTACAGGCATTATAAACCCCGTTGCTGACTTAGCGCAGGTAATCCGCGACGAAACAGATGCCCTTGTTATTGTAGATGGCGTAAGCTGTATTGGTGGTGCCCCTGCTGAAATGGATGCTTGGGGCATCGACATTTTGGTGACAGGCTCTCAAAAAGCTATGATGCTACCTCCAGGACTTTCCCTTATCAGCGTCAGCGAAAGAGCTTGGAAAGTCATTGAGGACAATCAAACACCCGCTTACTATTTAAACTTATTAAGCTATCGAAGCTGGGCCGAAAAGGGCATGACGCCAAATACCCCAGCCATCACACTGATCTATGGATTGCACGAAGTATGTCAACTGATTGAGCAGGAAGGCGGCTTTGCGCGAACTGTAGATCGTCATGAACTTATGAAAAATATGGTACGTAGCGCTATGAAAGCCTTACACATTGAGCTATTAACAGAGGACCAATACGCGTCACCAACCATTACAGCAATCAAGGCCCCTCAAGGAATCGATCTTGGCGAATTTTTAGCCCATCTGAAACAGCACTATCATCTAGATTTTGCTGGCGGGCTTGGTCATCTACAAGGGAAAATTTTCAGATTCGGTCATATGGGCTACTGCTTCCCAAGTGACATTTTACAAGCCGTTTCCCTAATGGAAGCTGCCCTCCAAGACTTCTCCTACGATTTTGAGCCAGGGGCAGGCGTCCTTGCTGCACACGAAGTATTTCTAGCAGCACAACGCAAAGCATTGCAACGTTAAAACAACCAACAGGTGGAGAAAAATTTCTCCACCTGTTTTTTTGGTTAATTTTGAAATTGCAGTGAGCGGTGTTCTAATTATACTTGGTGAGGGCTTTTCCTTTTTTGAGTGAGGTAACATCTTGGCGAGCATTGTGACCTTCTTTTTGAACGGTTCAGTATACTTCTTGTGCACTTGACTCTCCTCTTGAGCGGGTCCAGTACATTTTACAGGCATTCCCACTTCCTCCATCAAAATGGAGCGAATCTACTACCATCATCCCCCCAATCAAAACAAAGCACTGCCTTTAATCCAACTCCCTGCTCTTCGCCAAATAAGCGGCACGCATTGTGGCAGGGACCATACTGCCACCTGTTGCCCACACAAGATGTGTGGCTTGCGATAGGTGGCTAACGAGGTTGTGCTTTTCGAAATAGGACGAACCTTTTTGGAGTAAGCGGATAGCGCCAAACATTCCGGCATTTGCCGATGGTTCTAAAAACAATGCTTCGCTGTCCATAGCTAACCCTAATGATGTAAATAATTCTTGATCTGACACTGTATAGCAGCCACTTATATAGGTTTCCATCACTTTGCCAACAAACTTGGATGCACGACCAACAGCTAGACCATCTGCTTCTGTTTTATTGTCAAGGCCAATATCCTCCACACTAATGGCATCATGTAAACCAGTCATTAGACCAATCGTCATACAAGGAGAGGCGACTGGCTCAGCAAAGAAAATATGCACATGCTCGCCGAATATTTCCCGTAATCCATAGGCCACCCCCCCTGGTCCTCCACCGACACCACATGGTAAATAGACGAACAATGGCTGCTCTTCATGGACTGTAATATTCTTCTTTTCTAACTGGTCTTTTAATCGTTTTGCGGCTACTGCATAGCCTGCAAATAAATCCTTTGAATTTTCATCATCAATAAAATGACACATCGGATCTTGCTCAGCTTCTTGTCGACCCTGTTCTACGGCTACACTGTAATCAGCCTCATATTCAATTACAGTAGCTCCCTTCTCTCGGAGCAAGGCTTTTTTCCATTCCTTAGCATCACTCGACATATGTACAACGACATTAAAGCCGAGCTTCTTGCCCATAATGCCGATACTTAAACCTAAATTACCTGTGGAGCCTACTGCAATCGTGTATTGCTGGAAAAACGACTGGAATGCCTCTGTTGCTAAAAGTGCATAATCATCCTCTACTTTGAGCCTTCCACTTGCCACCGCTAGCCTTTCTGCATGTTTTAATACTTCATAAATCCCACCTCGTGCTTTGATTGAGCCTGAGATGGGTAGCGCATGATCGCATTTTAATAGCAGGTGACCTGGTATAGACACACCGTATTTTTGTTCAAGTGCCTTTTTCATCGCTGGAATCTCCTGAATCGTGGATTCAATTAGGCCATCACTTTCTACGAGCTCAGGAAATGCCACTTTTAAATAAGAAGAAAATCGTTGTAGTGTGTTTTCCGCATCCTCGACTTCGGCCATAGTAAAGAGTCTTGTTTCTGGATTTTCCATCCAATTTGTATTTTCCCACAATACAGTTCCCTTATTTGCTATTTCCTTTAGCTGTGGATATTGCTGAAATAGTTCGCGTTTACGTTCATTTTTCACCTGTAGATTCCTCCATTTTATGAGCTAAAATTGCTCGTTCACAAATTTGTCGAAATTTCATTTCAAACGAATTATTGTTTTCTTGTGTCCTTTTTTTAGGTCCCTTTGTTCTTCCTCCTGCCCGTCTAATTTTTTGACCAACATGACGCATATCGAGCAAACGTTCGATATTTTCATCAGACATTTCTCGTCCATTTTGATCAATTGGATAGCCTCCTCTTGCTAAAACCATTGCAGCTAATCCGTAATCCTGTGTTATAACAATATCGTGTTTTGAAAGCGCGTTCACTAGCGTAAAATCAACTGAATCTGGACCTTTGGGTACAATAATTGTTATTACATTATCACGTTCCACCCGATGGGATGTATCGCAAAACAAGATAGTTTCAATCTCAAATTCAGATGATATAGATAGCGCCAAATCCACGACTGGACAAGCATCTGCGTCAATTAGAACCTTCACAATAAAGCATCATTCCTTTCTCATAATTAGATAAATCACTTCAAATAAAATTATTTTAATATATTATTTTCGTAACCTCTCTTGCTCAATTTTTCACAAACTTAAAAAGTATTTTATTGAATAGTTTGAAAAATAGATATACGATACACCTATCAACTAAATGGGGGTTTTAACTATGACAATGACAACTGTTAGCAACGAGCAATTAGCAAAAGAATACGTAGATGGCGTATTTGAGCAACTTAAACAACAGAACAGTCATCAAGCGGAATTTTTACAAGCAGCTGAAGAAATTTTCATCTCATTAGTACCTGTATTCACACAGCATCCTGAATATATCAAGGCCAATATTTTATCTCGTATCGTGGAGCCAGATCGCATTATTTCTTTCCGTGTAGCATGGCAAGATGATCACAACCAAGTACAGGTAAATCGTGGTTATCGCGTTCAATACAGCAATGTAATGGGACCTTACAAAGGCGGTCTTCGTTTCCACCCTTCCGTGAATGAATCCATCATTAAGTTCCTAGGCTTTGAGCAAATCTTTAAAAATGCTTTAACAGGGCAACCAATCGGTGGTGGTAAAGGCGGTTCAAACTTCGATCCGAAAGGCAAATCAGACTCAGAAATTATGCGTTTCTGCCAAGCATTCATGACTGAATTATACCGTCATATTGGTCCAGATGTCGATGTTCCTGCTGGTGATATTGGCGTTGGTGCTCGTGAAGTAGGTTATTTATGGGGCCAATATAAACGTTTAACAAAAGCAAATGAATCTGGTGTATTAACAGGTAAAACGCCTGGCTATGGTGGCTCTTTAGCACGTAAAGAAGCAACAGGTTACGGCACGGTTTATTTTGTTAATGAAATGCTAAAAGATGCGAACGATTCATTCCAAGGAAAAACAGTAGTTGTTTCTGGTTCTGGTAACGTTTCTACTTATGCGATTGAAAAAGCACAACAATATGGTGCAAAAGTGGTTGCTTGTTCGGATTCTTCAGGCTATATCTTTGACCCAGAGGGCTTAGATCTAGAAGCTATTAAAGAAATCAAAGAAGTTAAAGGTGACCGTATTTCAACTTACATTAATTACCGACCAAATGCTACTTTTACAGAAGGTTGTACAGGTATTTGGACAATTCCTTGTGACATTGCCCTACCATGTGCTACGCAAAATGAAATTAACGGAGAGTCAGCTCGTACATTAATTTCAAATGGTGTTAAAGCAATTGGTGAAGGTGCAAATATGCCATCAGACCTTGAAGCCATCAATGAATTCCTAAATGCAGGGGTTTTATTTGGTCCTGCAAAAGCGGCGAATGCTGGTGGAGTTGCTGTATCTGCTCTTGAAATGGCACAAGATTCAAGTCGCGTATTTTGGTCATTTGAAGAAGTAGATGCGAAACTTCACCAAATTATGAAAAATATTTATACAGATAGTAAAGCAGCAGCTGAAAAATATGGCTTCCCAGGGAACTTAGTAGTTGGTGCAAACATCGCTGGCTTTATCAAAGTAGCAGATGGCATGCTTACTGAAGGTGTCTATTAATAACATTCTTTTTTAACAGTTTCCTAACATTTGAATTGGGAATATTCTTAATTTCACGCAAGATGGTAACGAACATTCGTTATCATCTTATTTTTTATTAGAAATTTCGTTATAAAACATATAAATAAACGTTTTAAACGAACGTTTTTGTTATTAAATATTTGAAATATTCGTGTTATAATTTTGGAGTACTATGAAATATTGGAGGTTTTTTTGTGGAATTATTGTATACAGGTAAAACAAAAAATGTGTTCAAATTAGAAGACGGCCATTATTTATTAAAATTTAAAGATGATGTTACAGGAGAAAATGGTGTGTTTGACCCAGGTGCTAATACTGTTGGTTTAACGATTGACGGTGCGGGCTTAGCTGCTTTGCGCTTAACTTCTTATTTCTATTCGAAATTAAATCAACAAGGTGTACCTACGCACTATGTTGACGCAAACTTTGAGGATGCCACTATGACCGTGAAACCAGCAACTGTTTTTGGGAAAGGTTTAGAAGTCATTTGCCGCTTCAAGGCAGTCGGTTCATTCTTACGCCGTTATGGTGCTTATGTAAAGGAAGGACAGGAGCTGGACTCTTTTGTGGAAGTAACGATTAAAGATGATGATCGTTTAGACCCCCCTATTTCTGAAGATGCTTTAGCGATGTTAAACCTGTTAACTCACGAAGAATACGCCATTTTAAAACAAAATACAATTGAAATTTCAAAATTTGTGGCGGCAGAGCTTGCTAAAAAAGGCTTAACACTGTATGACATTAAATTAGAATTCGGTCGTGACGCTAAAACAAATGATATTTTATTAATTGATGAAATTTCTGGCGGTAATATGCGTGCTTACAAAGGCGAAGAATATATTGAACCGTTAGAGCTTGAAAAAATGATGTTAGCTGAATAATAGAAGCAATTATGAAAAAGAGTCGGCTGCGGCTCTTTTTTTATTTTTGACGAAACTTTTCCTTCCACCACTCGTATATTAACTATTGTAATAAGCAATTATTCTATAATTTTGGAGGTAGTTTAATGGAAAACTATACGGAGACACCGAAAGAAGAGAGGCCTAAACTAAATCCGTTTTTAGCAGTTTGGATGCATCCAAAACAAGCAGCTCGTTATATGATTAATGAAAAATCGATTGGCTTTGCCATTTTGGTTTTGTCTATTGGTTATATCGGCTCTCTTATGTCAGGGCTGATTGATTCGGAATTATTCCCTAATCTCTCACCATGGATTTTAGCCTTATTATGTGTTATTTTTGCGCCAATCGCTGGGATTATTGGTACGGCTTTTTCCGCCCTCATTTCATGGCTATTTGGTAAATTATTCAAAGGCACTGGTACTTATTCGGACTTATTTAAAGGATTGAGCCTTACAGCCATTCCATTTATTGTACTAATCCCACTTTATTTAATTTGGTTAATAACTTCCCCAGATTCTTTATTAGACCCAAACTTTATCGGTTCATTGCCGTGGATTTTTTGGCCAACTATTTTAGTAACCATCGTTGTTAGTATCTGGTCTTTTGTTATTTCAGTAGGTGTTGTTGCCGAAGCACATCAAATCTCTAACTGGATGGCCTTCTTCACTATTTTTATTCCAGGAATCATTCTTTTCGTTGTATTGTTTGTTCTTTTCTTTATCATTCTCATTGGCATTATCGGTGTTGGTATGATTTAAAAAAATCTCCCCTCTCTGAAGAGAGCGGGAGATTTTTGGCTATAGTTTGAATTGGGCAATCAACGCTTTCAATTGTAAGGCTAACTCTGATAATTGGGCAGATTTCCCTGCCATATCATCCATAGAGCTACTTGTCTCTTCCGTTGTAGCCGTTGTCTGCTCAACACCTGCAGCAGATTCCTCTGCTACCGCAGCAATCTCCTGAATCGAGTTGTTCATTTTACGACCGTCTTCTGTAACCTTCGATAAATTCGTTGAAATTAGTTTAACACTTTCTACTACATCATTGATGGAATAACTAATTGTATTAAACGTTTCGCTAGTAGCTTTTATTTGATTCGTTCCTTCTTTAACCTCTTGATAACCATCCTCTAAAGAGGTTGTGACAACATCAAAATCCTGCTGAATGTTCGTGACAATTGATGTAATGTCGTTAACTGAAAACGCTACTTGTTCTGCCAGCTTGCGTACTTCATCTGCCACCACTGCAAATCCTTTGCCCTGCTCACCAGCTCTAGCCGCTTCAATGGCAGCATTCAAAGCTAGCAGGTTCGTTTGATCTGCTATATCTTTAATAACAACGACCAGCTTTGAAATTTCCTGAGCTTGGGCATCTAAATTTTTCACTTTCTCTACCGCATTTTGCACAATGCTATCAATCTTCACCATTTGAGAATTGGAGGATGTCATTAGCTGACTTCCTTCATTTGTTAATGCTAATACTTCCACAGAGGATTGATGAATATGAGCACCATGCTGATTCGTTTCCTGTAAATCCGCCGTGAAGCGTTCCATCAAGGATGTTAATTCATTCGAATGATGAGCTTGTCCTTCTGCACCTGATGCTAATTCATGCATCGTAATCGCCACTTGCTCCGCTCCCATATTCACTTCATTTGCTGATTGTGTCAGTTCTTTACTAGAAGTATTAATCAAATCAGAAGCTTGCGCGATATTATGAATCATATCCTTCAATTTCTGTTGCATTTGATTCATTGCATTTGCCAGCTTGCCTATTTCATCCTTTGATCGAATAGATATGCTGTCTTGAGATAAATCACCCTGCGCAAACTGTTCCATAGCTTGAGCCACTCGGTTAATCGGTTTTGCCATACTACTTGCATATTGCCAAATCACAAATATGCCCACAATAACCGCAATAGCAATCACAATGATTGTTAATTTTAAAATACTTTCTGCTGGTTTATTGAAATCCATTAAATAAGTACTCGCACCAATAACCCATCCCCAATAAGGGTCTGTTTCTGTATAAACACCCTTTTCTTCCAATTGATCTGTATTTGGTAATGCCCATTCATAGCTTACAAAGCCACCACCATCATTCCCAACGGCAATGATTTCTTGCATATATTTAAAGCCACTATCATCCTGCTCATCCCAGACATTAGAGCCCTCTATATTAGGGTGTGCGATGGAGTTCCCTTTTTGGTCTACGACGAATATATAGCCGTTATCGCCTAGCTTAATCTCTTTATTAATCGGTCGTTTTCCTTCGCTATCCTTCTCACCTAAAATCGCAATCTTTACTTTTTCTTGCGCTTCCTCTAAGGATAGATTGCCTGCCTCTACCTGTTGATTGAATTGCTCAATCATGGCAATGGTCATTTCTACACTGTTTCGTAAATTCTCTTTTCCTACAGTCTCTAAATTTGCTTTACTTTGTTGATAACTTGAAAAGCCAAGAATAATAAGGGGAATCAATAAAAGCAGCAAAGAGAAAGCAATCAGCTTCGCCTTAATGGATCGAAATTGAAATAATGACTTCATACGGCCAACACCTCTTTCATTTTATATGTACTTTAGACCTAATTTTCACAATAAAATTGAAAAATTAAGCAGTTATTCCTCTAAAACAGAAAATGTAAATTATTACATTATTCATATTCATTTTATTACATAAAAAATCAAACAACAACATTTTTCGAGCATATTCGCCATTAAATCACAAAAAAATAGATAAAGAAAAGTTTATCACTTTTCTTTATCTATCTTTAGAAAGCGGTTATTCACTAGACAGATAGAGCTGTACTTTGTTGGAATAGTTCCGATACGCCCGATTCAACAGCAGCGCCACTTACAGCTCGTGAAACGATTGCCACAACACGCTCATCTAAAGATTTCGGTACAATATATTCCTCTGTTAATTCGGCGTCACTTACAAGAGAAGCAATGGCTTCAACTGCCGCTAATTTCATCGTCTCATTAATATCCGTTGCTCGCACATCTAAGGCCCCACGGAAAATACCAGGGAATGCTAGAACATTATTAATTTGATTTGGATAATCTGAACGACCCGTGCCCATAATACGCACACCCCAAGCTTTAGCATTTTCATAGGTAATTTCAGGATTTGGATTGGCTAGGGCAAAGACGACTGGATTTTCATTCATGGATGCAATGTGTGCCTCTGTTAATAAATTTGCGACAGAAACCCCAATAAAGACATCCGCACCTGTTAGCGCATCTTCCAGTGTGCCATGCAGTTTTTCTGGATTAGTTAAATGAGCTACTGCTTCTTTAATCGGATTCATCCCTTCTGTACGTCCCTCATAAATAATGCCTTTTGTATCGCACATATAAATATTTTTGTAGCCCATTTGTACAAGAATTCGTAAAATCGCAATCCCCGCAGCACCAGCACCATTTATCACAACCTTCATCGTTGCAACATCCTTCTTCACAATACGGTTGGCATTAATCATGGCTGCTCCTACAACAATCGCTGTTCCATGCTGATCGTCATGAAATACTGGAATATCACATTCCTGACGTAGGCGATCTTCAATTTCAAAGCATCTAGGCGCTGAAATATCCTCTAAGTTCACAGCACCAAATGTCGGGGCAAGCGCCTTCACAATACTGACGATTTCATCCGTATTTTTCGTATCTAAACAGATTGGAAAAGCATCAACATTGGCAAAACGCTTTAGTAAAATCGCCTTCCCTTCCATTACTGGTAATGCCGCTTTAGGTCCAATATCCCCTAAGCCTAAAACTGCCGTGCCATCCGAAACAACAGCTACCATATTGCCTTTCATCGTATAGTCATAGACAAGTGATGGGTTTTTCTCAATCTCCACACATGGAGCTGCTACTCCAGGTGAATAAGCCAAACTAAGATCATAAGAATCCTGTACTGGCACCTTCGAAATAACCTCTAATTTTCCGCTATAGTGTGCATGCATTTCTAATGCTTTTTTCATTACGTCCATTCCATCCCATCCTTTTCCCTTTGTTTTTCATTATATTTCAGAATCATAATACTTTGTGAAAACATAGTCAATAAATTTTCTGTCAATTTATTTTATCCTTCAAAAATACAGTATTTAATGACTTTAAATATATTTTTCTGTCAAATTAAACATTTCACAATCAATTATTTTGAGATAATTAATGTTCTATATTACGTCGCATAAAATGTACAACTGTAGCCTTTTCACCTGTTCATCTTTTCACATAGTATTTTTCTTATGTAAATGAGAATTTTTTCACAAACTTATGTAAGCGCATCCATTGTCTTAATTGAGTTTGTCACAATTTATTCACATTTTTTCACAAAGTTTTTTATTATGTATCTCAAAGTATTTATGTAAGTCACAGCTAACCAACAAAAAAAGAGCCCTTATGTTAAGGACTCCTGCGTAAAGTGATGGATAAAAGCCGTGATAATATGCTTGGAAGACCATTGTTCCCCAGATACTTTCGTAATCGGATAATCACGAGGAAAAATTGTTTTGGTCATTTCTTCAATCGTATAACCTTGCATAAACAATTGCTTTACTTTTCCCTCCATGTCTTCTAAATAAGCAATTTTTTCCTGTATTTTTGTTCGCCCATCTGCTATAAAGCCCGCATGACAGCAATAGACGACATCGAAATCGTAGTTGACTATTTTCCTCAAAGACGCCAAGGTATGTACGATGTTTTCTTCATCAAGCACAACCTTCGTCTTTGGCTGGATAAACAAATCTCCTGTAAACATAGCACCTGTTTCCCGATTGTAAAACGACAAATGATCTGTTGTATGCCCAGGTGTTTCAATGACATCCCATGTAGCTGATTTCGTTTGAATAGTATCGCCAATTGCTTGGGCAACAAACGCCGATCGTTCCCCCCACAGTGCCTGACGATAAAGCGGATAATCTCCATCCACTGCACAAATGCTGACTGAATCTCGGTGTATATAGATAGGTACATTTTTATGATGGTGTTGAATCCATGCAGCATTGCCTACATGATCCTCATGAGAATGCGTTAAGGCCAATTGCTCTATTGGTATTTCATTAAAAAAGGATTGGAATTCCTGCGACAGCGAATAGGAGCCTGTATCAATCAGTAACCCATCCACAAAAAAACTGTACACACTCATGCCAATCCCCTGAACTGCTACTTTACCATGTGCACATCGTACATCACGATGCTGTTCAATCTCTATACTTTTCTCACGTGTAAACATCCTCTTCCCCCTTTGCCCCTTGTACAAAAAAGTGTAGCATATAATGAATGGCGAGTCATTTTTGCGAATAGGTAACAACAACGGAATTTTTCTTTACATGTTTTCCGAAATGCTAACACATAAAGAAATAAACATATATTGACAGTCAGCAAAAGCAATGTATGACTACCTGCCAGTCATTTGTAAAAATTTCTAACTAACAATGATGAAAAGTTTTAACACTCTTACAGCTGCGTGTTTACTGGATTTGCTTACCTCCCTGTTAACACAAAAAATCCATTTATCTTAAAAAATACAATTTTATTACACTGAGTATCACGTAATTTGATTGTCAATATCTGATGTTTTTTATAGAATCTTATTTATATAAAGTGTAAAGGAGCAATACTTATGGAGACAAAAGAGGTTCAGCATGTATCCAAGCGACAACAGAAGAAAACGATCAATAGAGAAAATATTATTAATGCCGCTATCGAATTATTTAGTTCAAAGTCATTTGCCGAGGTGAGCATGCGGGCTATCGCTAAACATGCAAACGTTTCTCCAGGTCTAATCTATCAATATTTTGATGATCAACAACATTTATTTATGACGGCATTTAAAATTGAAAGCTCCAGCCTTTTAAACGTATTGCACCAAACCGTCGAGGGACAAGATCATCAACTCGAATTACTGGCAACAAAATATATAGAATACATGTATATGCACGATAATTTATATCATATGATGACCTATTTCATGCTAGAAAACGAACAACATGGCAATGTCTCACAAGAGCTACATGACATAATCGATGAGTTATTTTCACTTTTCAGAGAAGCTTTAAGACAACATCTCCCTGATGACCATCTTAAACATACTGTTCAACTTTTTTTCGCATCGTTAAATGGCCTATTAATTACCTATAAAAATTTACCTGGTCGTTCATCAGACTCCAATTTGCAACATATTAAGCAACTAACAAATCTTTTGGTCCATACAATAAAAAGGCAGGAAAAATAATACCTGCCTTTTATTTTTTTATGGTTGTTTGACTACCTGCTTTAACTGATGCTTGAGTAATTTTCCAACAGCATTGCGAGGAAGCTGTTCAACAAACTCTACTTCTTTCACTGCTTTATAAGAAGCTAAATTTTCTTTACAAAACGCCATTATGTCCGCTTCTGTTATCGATATGTTTGGTTTTACCACTATATAAGCTTTTGGAATCTCGCCCCACTTTTCATCCGGCATGCCAATCACCGCTACATCAGCAACAGCTGGATGGTTGGCAAGAGCTAATTCTAATTCTGCAGAATAAATATTTTCTCCGCCACTAATAATCATATCTTTTATTCGATCAACAACATATAAGTAGCCATCACGATCTATATAACCAACATCTCCAGTATGGTACCAACCATTCTTTAATACTTGCTTTGTCGCTTCCCTATTTTCGAAATAGCCAACAAACACTTGTGAGCCACGTAAGCGGATTTCTCCTACCTCACCTGCAGGTAACACTTCGCCTGATTTCACATCAACTACGGCTATTTCACCATGCATCATCGATTTGCCCATAGAATCATACTTATCTTTATTCATCTGCTCCTTCCACATTGTCACTGCCCCTGTGTATTCCGTAATACCATATACCTGCTGAATCGGAATACCTAGTTGACGAAATCCTAAAATAAGTGGCACAGGCACAGATGAAGCACCACAGGTAATGTTACGAATAGAAGATGAGTCAGCGTTAGCAGCCTCATACGTTTTTAATAAGTATGCTAACATTGTTGGTACTGTCATCATGGTCGTAATCTTTTCTTGTTCGACAATTTTCCAAGCCGCCATAGGCTCAAACGCTTCCATGAGTACCATTGTACAACCACACAGAATATTTGTGATGAGCGGAGCGATGCCACCTATGTGAAAAAATGGTGCAACCATTAAAAAACGATCATCCTCCCACCAGTCGATGGTTTGCGATAACCCCATCCCAGCAGCCAATAAATTATTATGGGAAATCATCGCTCCCTTTGGCTTACCTGTTGTACCCGATGTATACATAATAAGCGCTACGTCATCATTACTTGCATCATAAACAGGTTCTTGACTGTTCTCTTCAAAAATAGCTTGCAAGGAAGGGACAGTTGCATGTGATAGAATGTCAGTATTGACACCTTGTACTTGTAATGCTTGCATCATTGACGCAAAATCAACATCATAAACAATGAGTTTTACTTTACTATTCTCCACAATATATTGAAGCTCCGGCACTTGTAGACGCCAATTTAAAACAACGGTGATGACACCCATTTTCGCTGCCCCCATTAACACTGCAATGAAATCCTCATTGTTTTTGGATAAAATCGCTAGACGATCCCCTTTAGCAAAACCTTGCTTCTTTAAAAAATGAGCAAAGCCATTGGCCCTCACATTCATTTGTTGAAAGGTCCACCGCTTGTCTTTGTGAATAAAAGCCTCCTTCTCCCCCATTAAAACTGCACGATCCTGTAATAACTTACCAATATTAATGTTCATAATTGTCACCCCTAAACAATTTTTGTCCACATATTAATCTAGTGCAATTGGTAAATCCTTTATATCCTTTATCGTTTGCTCCTGGAATAAGGTAAAAATCTCTTCCCAGATTTGTTCCCATTTCCTTGCTGCTTGTCGATTTTCAAAGTTTGGTAACGCGGTTAAATTCACTTGCATTAATTGTTCGATTTGCTCTGCAAACCGCTTTACTTCCTTCGCCGAGCTATCTACAAGAATACTAGCAATTAAATCATAAATAGAAATTTGCGGTCTCATCTTCACAAGATCTCTATATATCTGAGATAATAAAACATTTCTTGGCCCCTCCCATAATTCATTCACTAGACTATCTCTAAACAATCTTGGAATGACTGAAAAATCTTCAATCGCCCCATGTCCACCAAAAATAGAAATAGCCAACCTTAGCTTATCTACAGCTTCTTTAGAAGCATAAATTTTTTGCAATAAAATTAATTCACGCACAACGAACGCTTCAAGAGTATTAGGTTCTTGTTGTGTTTGAAGAAACGCTTGGTAAATATGAAAGGCTGAGCCTACAATACGTTTAGCGGCATATTCTAAATCCTCAAGCTGTGCTGCAGCCATTGGAAATTCATCAATGCGCCGATCAAATACTGATCTAAAGCTTGCGTATAGCTTAGCTTCTTGTGCTGCTCTCATTAAAAAAGCACCACTAGCAAATCCAATATCCAACCTTGAGCGGGTTAAAACAATACTAACAGCAAGAGCAACACCTCTATTTTGTGGGCCTACGCGATAAGCAATAGCTCCTTGATAATCGATTTCTGCTGATGGTAACTCTGCAGTACCAATTTTCCATTTCAAACGATTGATCACGTGATGATTTCTTTTCTCTTTTTCCTTATCCCCTTGAAGCCAAGTAGGTACAATAAACACCGCAATATCATCAGTGTGCTCGATGCGCGCAGTCACTACAGCATAATCGGCATGCACCGCTGAGCAGAAAAATTTATTGCCAAATAACCGATAATGATCGCCCTCAGGCTTAGCCATTAGTACATTCGCTGGAATGTTTGATCCCCCTTGAATCTCTGACATATACTGTGCACCGATGCCAAAATGTCCCTCATAGCCTTCTGTCACGTGCTCATATATACGCTTTACTTCATCAGGAACCTCCTCCTTGAAATGATCGATTAAAGCAACCAGTCCGTCTGTACATGCTAGTGGACAAGTAATACCAGCTTCTCCATTACCATGTAAAAAAAAGCGCTTAATGATCCCTTCATTTTTCAACTGTTCCTTAGAAAATAGACCCTGTCCAAATATGTCTTTCTCCATTTGTTGCATCTGGTTTGAACGAATAATGCGATCAATGCGCTCATTATATGCATTGTAATGTCTTATTTTAGGCTGATTTTCCGGACGTGCACTTTCAGCAGCTATTGCACGCCAGTCCGATGATAGTTTTTTCACAAAAGGCTCCAGTCTCGGCAGCATCTCATCCCATGTTTCATGACAAAACTGTTGCAAAACTTGTAATAAAAAAGGATTATCTAAATCATTCATAGCATCTCTTTTGTCAATAAATTCTCGAAAACTATATGTTTTTTCTCCAACATGCATCAATACACACTCCTTTTCTAAATTTTAAGAATATTTTAGCATCTTAAATTTAAAAAGTAAACAGTGTTTATTTTTAATTCTCTAGGTACGTTTTTCTATTTTAATCGTGCTATCTGATACTTCGAGCAGTCTATCCACTACTTTTTTTGTTCTATCCATCACTTTGCACGTTCTATCCACTACTTTTTCTGTTCTATCCATCAATTTATGCTTTCTATCCACTTCTCTAAGCGCTAAAAAAACGCCCACCGAAGTGAGCGTTTCAATTTATTTATTCATTTGTGCCTTTTTCCACATCATACGCGGTAATCCAATCACTGAAGCTGCCTACATATAATTGGATGTTTTCATAGCCTTCATCTGCTAGCACTGCATATAACGGTGAGGCTGTCACGCCGCTACCACAGTAGACGACAATCTGCTCATCAGGCGTAACTTTTTGGCGTAATGCGTCGTTCGCTTTTAATTGGCCGTCTGTCTTTAATTGCTCCCAGTCAAAGTTTTTTGCGGTTGGAATATGGCCTGCTACCTTATCCAGTGGTTCCATTTCGCCACGATAACGTTCAGCTGCACGTGCATCGAGCAAGGTTGCTTGTACTTCGCCGTCTACTATTGCCTTTACCGCTTGGCGTGGCGCATATAGTTCATCCTTCCAATCAAATTCTATGATCGTTGGGGGATATTTTATAATATCCTTGGTGAACGGAATTTTTGCCTCTAGCGCAGGGGCACCGCCATTGACAATCACTACATTTGGGAAACCAGCGTATGTCAGCATCCACCAGGCGCGCGGAGCGAACGGGGCTGCTCCCTGGTCGTAGACAACAATTTGATCTTCATAGCGTAAACCTAATTCTTGAAATACGGAAGTCAACTTTTCTTTGCTCGGCATCGGGTGACGGCCGTCCTTACTGTCCATATCGGATAACTGTTGTTCTAAATCAATATAAATAGCACCAGTTGCATGTCCTTCTTCAAATGCTTTTTTTCCAGCTTCTTTGTCCTGAAGATCGAAGCGAGCATCGATAAAACGGACGCCATCAAACTGTATTTCATCCACTGATTTGAATACTCTTCCCATATAAATCACCTCATGCGTATTGTAATTGTGCGTAAATTGCTTTCCAAGAAGCTAAACGGCTCTCTTCTTGTAAGGCAAGTCTTTCTGTCTCAATTTGTTCAAGCGCTTGATGATAAATATATAAACGTAATTTTTCGGCTTCCTCTGCAATAAACGTAATGGCCCATGTCATAAGAAAAACTTTCTGTGCATCTAAATAATCTTGTGCATCTGGTTTTGTTACAGCTTCCAGCGCCTCGCTCAACTTTATTTTTTCATTCTTCTCAAAGAAAGCTTTTTGATTGCGGAAGTGAGATTTTACGCTAGTATATTTTGAAATATCTGTGAATGGCCCTTCAAAATCCAGTAAATTTGGCTCTGAAGATTCAAAGTTTAGGAACGAGAAGCTTCTATTCAACTCTTTCAGCTCACGCACCTCATCTTTGAAGCGTTGCTGCATTTTCTTGCTTATGAACTGTGATAAACGGAAGTTTGTGACACGCATTTCTTGTGTAAAATCAAAACGCAAGCTTTGCATCACTTCCTTCAGTGCATGCTCCAATGCTTGCTGTGCTGGCATCGCAGCAAATGTCGAAGGATTATAACCTTCCTTAAAGAACTCAGGATAACGATAATAGACACGTTGGAGAACATAATACAGGAGCTCATCAAGCTCTTGCTTTGTTTCACTCTCTAGCATGCTTGTATTGAGCACGCTGAACTTCGATTGGATATGTTGTTCAAGTGTTGTTAATTCCTCTAAACGCTCATCTTTACGTTTTAAGTTTTCCTCCGTTTGTGCGATTAAATCGGCTAAACGTTGCTCTGTTTTATCGACTTCTTCTGCAAGAGCCTGTACTGCTAAGGCACTTAATTCATCATTTAAAAATGTATGGAAGTCGCTTTCGAATGGTGGCATGCCAGATGTTAAATCAGCACCTTCTACTTTTTCTTTTAATGCTAAAAGACTGGATACCCCATACAGTCGTGGGAAACGAATGCCAAAACGTTGTAACTCTGAACGAACATAGCCTTTTACGTCTTCCTGTTCTTCTTCTGTTGTTGCTAAATCAATGGCATTTACAATAAAGAACATTTTATCAAGTTCAAATGCATCCTTGACACGACCAAGCTGAATTAAAAACTCACGGTCAGCTTTAGCAAAGGCATGGTTATAGTACGTAATAAATAGGATGGCATCAGCATTACGAATATATTCAAAGGCTACACCTGTATGACGAGCATTAATCGAGTCCGCTCCTGGTGTGTCAACAAGTGTCACACCCATGCGTGTCAATGGGCTATCGTAATAGAAATCAATATTATCAACAAAGCATGATTTGTTTTCTTGCGCCACAAATTTTTCAAATTCTTCACGGCCTACACGAATGATCGTACCAAGCTCAGATTTAAATGTTGGATAGCCTTCCTTATAGGCACGAATAAATGACTTATGAACATTTAAACGTTCATCCGTTAACTGAACGGCAAGCCCTTCATCAGCACGATTATAGGCTTCCTCCAACGAAGCTACAGACAAGCCAATTGCCGCATACGAGCCTTGAATATCCTCTAGCATTTGCTCGGCTGTTTTAAGCTGTACATCGGCCGTTTCATGTGGATGCTCTGGTGTTACTGGACGAATTTTATTGATGGCTGCTGTTGTTGGGTTCGGTGATACAGGTAACACCTTTGCACCCATTAAGGCATTGGAGAAGGATGATTTCCCTGCACTAAATGCGCCAAACAAAGCAATCGTAAAATCTTTTTTCTGTAAACGTTCCACTTTATTTTCAAGGTAATGGGCAACTTCTGCAAAGCCTTGAACCTCTTTGACTGCATTGGCTGTATGCAGTGCGCGATTAATCACACCATCGATTGGAAGAGTCGTTGCACTGATGGCTTGCTGCGTTTCCTCTTGTTCGATGACCTGCTCTTTTGGCTTCAGCATGGACTCATCAAACAAACGTATATCGGCTAAATCTTGCTTAAATGACTGTGCCCAATTGGCTAGCTGCTGATTCGCAACTTTACGGATTTCATTGCTCGCTTGATGCATAATGCTTGCACTATATTGCTGATAGCCTTCGATTTCAAGCACTGCCTTAATTGCATCCACTTTGTCTTGCATACCCGCCATTTTTAATTTTGATGGTGCAGCCGTTTCTGTTGCCACAGCTTCAAGCGTTGTTGCTTGCGCATTTTTCCAGCTATCTGTTTCCTGAATAAAGTAGCGCTTCGTTGCCTCCGCGACACGGTTGGCGAAGTTTAACACAGCATCACCTGTTAACAGGGCACCAGTTTGAACTTGCTGCTCAATCAATGAAAAAGGTAAGTCAAATACATAGGCATCAATGGCGGAAGCACGCTCTTCATTTAATGCACCTACATCTTTTAATGCTTTTTTCATAAGTCCTTTTAAATGCCCAGTAATTTGTGCATGAACGACGTTCTGATAGGCACTATATGCATCCTCTTTACGACGGTTACGCTCTTCCTCTGTTTTTTTCTTCGCTGTAAAGAGTCCCCCTACTTTAAAGCCCTCCTGCACACTTTCTAAATAAAGGCGGAGGCGATCACGTACATCAGCTGGCATGATGGCTGCATTGGCTAGTAGTTCCTTCCGTTGCTCCTCAAATGTTTCATTCCATGCCTCTACTGAGAATAATTCAACTTGACGATTTAATTTATTGTATTGCTCCAAAATATCTTGATGGTGTGCCCAGTCGTCCGCACTTAAAATTTCTTCATCAATAGTTAAACGATCCTGTCTTTCTTCCATTAAATAATGGTCATGCTCACTTTGCAGTAAACGCAATGTATTCGTTGCCGTTTGTACAAGCTGCTCCTGCCAATCATTCATACTGTCCATCACGATGTTCTTTACGACCTCAAAATCATTATGTGGATGTTCAGGCTCTCTCAATGATGTGAAAAATACACCCTTCGGCACAACGCCCCATGCGGCAAAGGATTGATGAACCGTTGCTTTAAAGTCTTCAAAGCTCAATTCATTATCTTTATGCTTATCAATCATATTGACAATTAAATAAACGTTTGGATTGTATTTCATTAATTGCTTTGTAAATTGGAAATTCAGTTCCGACTGCACATGGTTATAATCCATTGTATAAAATACGATATCTGCAATATGGAGCGCCGATTCCGTTGACATACGGTGTGCATCATCTGTGGAGTCTACTCCTGGCGTATCCATGACAGTAACGCCTAGTGGTAGTGTAGAGGCACTGTGCCCAATTTCGATTTGTGACACTAAATCCCCATTCTTACTAAGCTCTTTTACTGTTTTAAAATCATAGCCTGCCTCAAATTTCACAGGCTTTTCATTGTGCATATAGACAATTGCAAAATCTTCCTCTGATTTATGCACTTTTACGATATTCGCACTTGTTGGAATTGGACTAGATGCCAGTAAGTTTTCACCAGACAGCGCATTAATCATACTCGACTTCCCAGCAGAGAAATGACCCGCAAAGCCAATCACATACTCTTTTTGCTGAATTTTTCGAGCAAAAAGAGAGGTTTTATCCATGCGTTCTGTATCACCATTATGCTGATAGATTATGTATTGCAAAGAAGCTTGCTTTAATAGCTCCTCCAATTGTTGTTCAAAATCTTTCATGAAACCAGTTACCCCTTTTTCGTTAATTATTCATAATTAGTATTCTACCTTATTCAACTAGCAAAGTATAACACTAATTTACGGTAAAAAGCATGTATGCCAACGTTTCTATCCTAATAAGTCCCATCATAAAATCTTGATGATCCGAAATAATCTTCCTCAAATGATAGATGGTCAACTAGTTCTCTTGCTATTTTCTTCATATTTTATAGTAAATGTATTCGGGGCAAAGGTTATTTTTTAAGAATGGAGTGTGATCGCACATGCTGAATCCTAAGTCTCATCGAATCATAGAAAAAAGTTGTCCGTGTCACTGTGAGGATCGATTTTTCTGGCCCCGTATCAAAGCAACAAACGGCACGCCCATCGTCCCTCCTCCTATCGTTCCAGAGGGCACTATTTTGCCGATTATCCACCGCTATTTTTATATCGTCACAGCCGATCTTGATCTAACAAATGGGGTCACGCTGCCAGCGACTCTCTTCTGGAATGATAATGCTGACAATATTACAGAGTTTACCCTCTTCTCGCCAAACGGTTACGTCAATCTTTATATTAATGCGGTGATGCAAGAAGGTGGCATTTACACCATAACACCAGCCGCCTTAACAATCGTACCCTACAATGCCACTTTGTATCGAGGCACACCCATTATCATTGAATCGCTTGGCTTTATGACAAATTAATATCCAAGAAAGGAGGTGAATCATATGGCACTTTCCATTATTAATATTCATGTCAATGTCACAGGTACATCTACACGATTTTTTAACGTTTTAGCTGCACCTCTTGCCATTACAGATGGTACTACAGTCGCTGCTACAACTTTTTTAGATGATAGCGGTACAGCGGCAACTGCATTTCCAGTAGTTACAAACGGCTACTATAATTTATATATCAATGGCGTTCTACAGGAGGGTGATGCTTATACAGTTTCTGCAACTGAAGTTACATTCAACACTGTTACAGCATCACTTTCTGCTGGTACACCAATTGTGCTTGAAGCAGTTGAATTAGTCACAACTACCTAACCTAACTAAAATAGATGCCCTAAACTCTCTTAGGGCATCTATTTTACAATTGTAGTAGCTCTCTGAGCGCTTACAATAGTCTAGCTCATGACGCCTATCTCCATGAATACATAGAGTTTAAGCAGCCACTTTTATTTTTTAGATTGCACAGACAGGCTTCACCATGAAATAAAGACCCTAAAGGGCGTAAATCGGTGGTACTTTCCATTATCAATAGTCATGTTAATGTAACAGGTACTTCTGCTCTGTCCATTGATTCACAGAAATCTAAGTCACTTGAAGAAAAAATTTACAGGCAATAGACTTCAAACCAATACTTCTAACAAAATGAAAACTGTTCGGAAAATTGTACAAGGCAGTAGTCTGGATTCCCCTGTTAAAATAAGTAAAAAAATAATGAAAACCGAAAGCTCCGATTCTTTGTCTATTAGGCTTGGATTGGGTCTTTTTTTATTCCAAAATCGAAGGACACTTAATTAATACATTGTAAGTACATGAAACAAAACAATGGTGCTCAATAATGGACGAGTTTTTTTAAGTGGCATAACCGTTGCTTTTTTGTCAACAATTTTAGGAAAACAGGCACCAATTGTCAACATAAATAATATGATATAAAAAAATAAGGGGTGTAAGCTGTGACTTGGTTAATCATTTTAGCTTTTACGCTTTCATCAAGTATAGATAATTTAGGCGTAGGGCTCTCTTACGGGATTCGAAAGATACATGTTAGTTTTGGGAAAAATTTATTAATAGCAATTATATGCTTTGTTATGAGTATGGGAGGCATTACGTTTGGGGTTTGGCTCTCGACTATTCTTCCAGGTATGCTTCCTGTAATCTTTGGAGCCTTATTGTTATTTATCATTGGAATTCGCATCATTCTTTTAGCTAAACCACGTAAAAATGAACCTTCAAAAGAGGCGTTACAGCCCAAAAATGGGCAAAGTATTTTTAAAAACCCTGAGGAAGCTGATTTTAATAAGTCTGATGAAATCGGCTGGGGAGAATCTATACTTCTTGGTATTGCATTATCAGCAAATGCACTTACAAATGGTGTGGGCGCTGGCCTACTCGGACTTTCACCTGTTGTCATTTCGTTAACAGCTGCAATCGGGAGCTTTATTACTGTTTGGGCAGGAGTCAAATTAGGAAGTAAGGTCGCTGATGTTCAGGTTAGTTCATTTACTATAGGGCAATTTGGCACAGTAATTAGTGGTTTGTTGATGTTACTGCTTGCTTTTGCAGCATTTTATTAATATTGTGTTGACATTTTGTCAACACAATATTACACTTCTGTACAACGGTAATTTTCCATTAGACAATCATTAAGGAACTAACAGAAGGGAGAATCGAATATGGCAGAAAATAGAGAAAGTACTACTCTAGGTTTATTGTTGAAAGAATTACTAAAAGAACGCTCATTATCCATGCGGAAGTTTAGTGAACTTACAGGGGTCGATACAGCTACGATTTCACGGATTATCAATAATAAACGAAAGGCAACACCTCAACATTTAGAAAAATTCGCTGAATGTCTTGGTATTCCTTTCATTAATCTTGTTGAAGCTGCAGGGTATCCTATCGAACAGAGACATGAAGAGTCTCAATCAGATATTCATACTTCTGTTGATGCAATACAGACTTTTCTTAAGGCTTCTAATGTTTATGACAATCAATTTTCAGTGCAAGATGTTGAAAAAAAATTAGACGATTATGGATTATTTGCTCAAACAGAAGAAGGAAAAAATACAATTCATAAGAGTTTTAACGAAAAGATTCAGAGTGTAGGTAGCGTTGGACCATTTATTAGCAAGTTGAAAGAGTTATATGAAAAATTTACAACAAATAAGGGTACACTATTTGAATTAACAATAATTGGAAGTACATTATTGTATTTTATTATTCCAGTGGATGTCATTCCGGATTATCTATTTCCTATTGGTTATTTGGACGATGCGATAGCTGTACAACTTACTGCAAAAGGTTTGTTAAAAAATAACTGATAGGTGGATTAATTAATTTATGAAACATAGTAAAACGAGCCGTAGATGGCTAAGAAATTCGTTTTTAGCATTTGCATTAATCATCTCAATAGGGATTGTTTATTGGATATATCAGTACAATAGTGGATTGGCTATGGCAGAAGACGATATCAATAAAGAAGATGAAGAGACTTTTGAGCCTTTCAAAGGTGTAGACCCGCAATTTGGTGAGATTAATGTGCTATTGATAGGCAGTGACTCTAGAGGAGACGAAGGTAGATCTGATGCTTTAATGATTGCACACTATAATCAAACTACGAATAATGTAAAAATCGTTTCGATTATGAGAGATACGTATGTTGACATCCCAGATTACGGGATGAATAAAATAAACGCTGCATTTGCTTTTGGAGGCCCAGAACTTGTAAGGAAATCAATTAAGCAGAATTTTGATATTGATGTCAATTACTACGCTATCGTTGATTTTGAAGGATTCCCCAAAATTGTGGATCTTCTAGCACCAAATGGGATTGAAGTTGATATCCCTTATGAAATGTCATATGGAATTGGTATGACATTATTTCCTGGAGAACAAACTTTACACGGTGACCAGTTATTAGCTTATGTACGATTCCGCCACGATCGTTTAAGTGATTTCGGGCGAGTTGAACGCCAACAGGAAGTTATGACAAAGGTCAAAGAACAAATTAGCTTTCAAAGTTTAATAAATTTACCAAAAATACTTGGTGTTGCTGAGGCATATATCGATACTAATATTGACAATAAAACCATTCTTGCAATTGGGAAAGGTTTAATAGATGGGAAATCTAATGGTGTGGATACTTTACGAATTCCTGTCGCCAGTTCTTTTGACAACAAACATGTAAATGTAGGCGCAGTGCTAGATATTGATTTGGAAAAGAACAAAAGTGCATTAGAAGAGTTTTTATCATCAGAGGACAATGTACAAGTGACTAAATTAGAAGGAGTTTCATCTTAGAGAGAATATGAATATAGATTATCAACTTTTCAAACTACTAAACCAGTTTGCAGGAAAATATCCGATTTTAGATCAACTTGTCCTCTTGTTTTCAAAATATGGGCCCATTCTATTTGGACTGGTATTTATATGGCTATGGTTTTCAAAATCCCAAAATCAGCAGGAAAATAGAAAAATAGTATTATATGCATTAACGATTGTTATTCTTACACTTGGTATAGATAAAATTATAGAAATGGCGTATTTTCGACCTCGCCCATTTGTCAATCATAGCGTAACATTATTACTCGAAAAATCAAATCTGGACCCTTCATTTCCAAGTAATCATGCTGCTGGTTCATTTGCCCTGGCATTCGCTTTGTTTTGGAAACGAAGAAAAATGGGCACTGTACTCATCCTGCTGGCCTGCTTAATGGCCATTTCAAGAATTTTTATCGGTGTGCACTACTTTCTAGATGTGTTAGCAGGCGCATGTATTGGATTAGGGGTAACTTACATAGTTATGTTACTAGGTCGTCTTTTTGAATCTACCTTGCTACGCAAGAAAATATATGCAAAGTAAGAGGTCTTTAGATTTAAAAAGTTCGCAATGGATGTGAACTTTTATATGCCCCAACCATCATTGCGTAAAAAAACCTCGCTGCAATTATTGTGTTTGAAGCTGCATAATATGGATGCCCTAAACTCTCCTTAGGGCATCCATTTTACTATTATAGTTGCTGTCTGAGCGCGGCAATTTTTTTTGCATAGTCTAGCGCACGGGGGCCATCTCCATGAATACATAGAGTTTGAGCAGCGACTTTTATTTTTTTAGATTGCACAGACAAGACTTCATTGGCCGTTAAAATACCTTTTACATGTATCAGCATTTCTTGCTCTGTTTGTATTAAGGCATTAGGCTCCTGTCTATCCACTAAAGTGCCATCATCGTTATAACGTCGATCCGAAAAAACTTCCTCATATACTTGAAGCCCCTTGCCTCTTGCAATCTCTACGATTTGGCTACCAGATAAACAATATAAAATAAGCTGTGGATTAAGATCATAGACTGCATCGACGACAGCTGACGCTTTTTCCCGATCATTTACGCATTGATTATAGAGTGCGCCATGTGGCTTAATATGATGGAGCATGCCTTTTTCAATTTGAACGAAGGCTTGTAATGCGCCAATCTGATAGACCATCATATCATAAATTTCTGCTGCGCTAAATGCCATGTTTCGACGACCAAAGCCCTCTCGATCAGGATAGCCTGGATGTGCACCAATATGAACATTTTTACGAATGGCACTGCGAACAGTTTGATGCATCAACGTATGATGCCCTGCATGATAGCCGCATGCTATATTAATGGATGTGACATAGTCCAATATTTCTTCCTCTTTTCCTGTTAGAAAAGCATCATCATATTCAGCTAAATCACAGTTAATATCTATTGGCATCCTCTTACCTCCAGTGCAAATCGTATCGTGTTAAACATACGCATTTGAGCTACTTTATGTAAATCGTCTTCATGTACCGTCGCAATAATAGGATAACCCCCTACCGTTTGGGCATCGGCCATTAAAATGATAGGATGACCGCTTGGCGGCACTTGAATGGTGCCGAACTGGGTCGCCTCTGACAAAATATCTTGCATTTCTTGCAGCTGTAAAACAGTTCCCTTTACGTAATAGCCCATGCGATTACCACCAATAAATTGAAAAGCATTTTGTAAAAAATGGTGTTGACTCTCTTCCCTAAATAAATGAAAATGAGGGCCTTTCAGCACTCTAACTGAAATAGCACGATCAAAAGTTGGACGATATGGCGCATAAAGACCTCGATTATAATGGAATGGCGCTGAGTCTTGCCCATACAAAATGCTACCTTTTGTGATGTTTGTTCCTAGTTGACCAAGTGACAGGTTTGAGCGACTACCAAGCTTAACTTGTGAAGTAAACCCGCCAAGAGGTGTCAAATAAACAATCGCGCCTTGATTCACATGTTTAATCACCAACTGATCGCCATTCATTAAGTGGAATGTTTTCCACATCTCTATCGGTGTATTATTGACCAAGCATGTACAATGTCCACCTGTTAATACATAGACTCCATCTGCCAATGCCTCAAATTCAAAGCCACCCACAAACATTTCAAAGGATGTTTGGTCATGAGGATTTTCTAAGATTAGCTGTGCTGCTTGAAACGATACTTTGTCCATCGGTCCAGATAACGGAATACCAAATGCCCGATAGCCAAATCTACCTTGGTCCTGTAGGCTACCATAGACACCTTGTTTAGTGACGAGCAGAAGTGGCTTCAATCGCTACACTCCTTTGCTTTTCATTTCCCAAAACTGTTGTTTAGTTATTTCATAAAATTGAACTTCATCGCCAAGAGCCAATAAAAATGGCTCTTGGCGATCAACATTAAATAAATCTAGAGGAGTTTTCCCGATAATATTCCAGCCACCTGGTGACTCAACAGGGTAGATGCCTGTTTGCCTACCGCCTATACCAACAGAACTAGCTGAAACAGTAGCTCGTGGCTTCTTTAAGCGTGGTACACACAACTTAGTATCTAATTCACCTAAATAAGGAAAACCTGGTAAAAAGCCCATAACATAAACATAATAGCTTTTCGATAAGTGTAATGTTTTAAAGTCTTCAAATGATAAACCTGTATAGTTCATGACTCGCTGCTTATCTAAGGCAAATTCCTCATCATAGCAAACGGGTATTCTTAAAATTTTCTTCGTTCCTTCTGCCATTGCTGTGAGAGTTTGCATCTCTAGCCAATGCCCTCTCAATGAATCGATATCTAGAGGCTGTTTGACATAGGCTGTAACTGTATGATAGCTTGCAACACTTTCGACGAGATTATGCTGTAGCTGCTGTTTCAGAAACCGATTAAATGCTTGGACTGCCTGAAAGTTGGCGTGGGAGATTTCCTCCTTGAATGCAAAGCGAATAGTATGTTGGCTAATCCACATCGCATGAGGAAATTCAATGATTGGTTGCACGTATGCTCTCCTCAATACAAAGCTTTACCGCAGCTATTAAATCTCGGATATGCCAGCCAGGAATTTTGCCATGTTGGATGGCCAGGTCAAATGATGCCGGAATATGAATAAAGCCAGCACGAACCCCTTCGTGTTGCTGTGCATAAACAAGTCCTTCATACATAATATTATTGCATAAGTACGTACCTGCAGTATTTGAAATTTCTGCTGGATACCCCGCTGCCTGTATGCGATTCACCATATTGCGAATCGGTAAATTCGTTAAATAAGCATCCGCTCCATCCTTATCAATGCTTTCATCGACCGGCGTGTAGCCATTATTATCAGGCTCACCATCTTTCACATTAATGGCAATGCGCTCTGGCGTTATTTTAAAACGCCCTCCTGCTAATCCTAAAGAAATAATAATTTGTGGCTTTACTTCCTCTATATACTGCTTTAATTGTTCCGCCGATTGCTGAAAATCTACAGAAAGAATTCGTCCAACAATGCGATAGTCTCCTATTGTTTCTCCATCTAAATTTTCGACAATTTGCATCGTTGGATTTATTTTATAATGAAGGAATGGCTCAAACCCCGTTACTAATAGTTTTGTCATGTTAGTCACCTGATTTCTTTATGTATAACCCTAAAGGATTGGCTTTATTTTACAACAATTTTCTGAAAAAATAAATATTTCTCTTCATTTGGGCAAGTAAAAAGAGTATGAAGCGCTGATGCTCCATACTCTTTTGGCTGTAATTATTTCAAATGTGCAGTCGCCTGTTTCATGACGTATTTCCCAACACCAATATAGATCACTACAGCTGCTCCAATCAATACGAATGTCATTGCTAACCGCTCCTTTTCATATAAATTATGTATTTTTTTATTAGGCTTTCAGACCATCTCATTGAATTTGAAAATCATTCTCATTATTATATTATAAATTTCACGTTAATTCGTCAAGACATACTTTCATCTTACCCTTTTTACATGGTAAGATGTAGAAAAGTCGGAAAAAGGATGCGGTAATGATGAGTAATTCGAAGTACTTTCAAACTATTTTAAACGGGACTATTCACGCTTTAAAATCCATTCTTCCTATGGATATAGAAGTAAAGTCGCCTAGTATTATTTCTGAACCCTTTCAACAGCAGCAAATGGGCGTATTAATTGGTTTAATTGGAGATGTAAAGGGTCGCGTTATCATTGATTCATCCCCCGATGTGTTTAGCGGGATTGGGAGTACCATGTTCGGTATGCCACTGGAGGGAGAAATGCTAGAATCCTTTACTGGAGAATTTGGTAACATGATTGCAGGAAATTTATGTACAACTGTTGGGCAAGAAAGCTTAGAAATTGATATCACTCCGCCAACCGTGATGGTGGGCAATACAAAGTTATACGGCTTTGAAAAAGCATTTGTTCTCCCAGTTTCGGTTCCAAGCATTGGTGCATTAACAGTTCTATTAACCATCGAGGAAGAAGGATAAAAAACTAGAATGGATCATTGTATGCAAAAGCCTACAGCCTTCATGTATAGGTAGAAAAAACGGGAAGGAATGTGCAAGTCTTTCTCCATCTATTGTTTTTATTAAAATTAAGCAAAATATAATAAGATAACAAGCTCTCTCAATGACTTTTGAGATGGCTTGTTTTTTTCTTTTTTTAATTCTTCACACTTTCTTCACATAATACGTGTAGAAGTGTGATTTTTTTCACATCAAAATGATATGGATTTTTATATGATGACAGTAAGAAACACAACAATAAAAAGCGTAGGAGGGGCAAAAATGGCAAACAACAAAAAGAAGTCAGATGAAAATTTAAAAGGTTCACTCTATGCAGTTTTTGGAGTTGGTATTATCATCATTTTACTTTGGGTGTACTGCTTCGATTTGTTCATTGGAAGATTTTAATATATAAAGAAGGGACAGAAACATATGCACATACATAAGTATGAGAAGTATTGGCTTGTGTTCGGAGTTGCTACTTTAGTTGCATTCCTGATCATTCTCGGTATCGGGGCATTTCATCAAGGCTCCCATCCGAACAATGGTAAAAAAACACTAGATTACGAGAAAGTGAAAGAGACAGCACCTTTTGATAATCCAGGAGTCCATAAGGTTGAGGGAAAAGATTGGGATTATGAAGTGGTAGTAGTAGCTTCTGCATTCAATTATAATCCTCCACAAATTGAGGTACCACTTGGTGCAAAGGTGAAATTCATCGCAACAAGCGAAGATGTTATGCACGGTTTTGAGGTGGCAGGTACGAATATCAACATGATGCTTGAGCCTGGTTATATTTCGGAATACGTAACAGAAGTTAACAAAGTAGGCGAGTTTTTAATCGTATGTAATGAGTATTGTGGTACAGGACATACGATGATGCACTCTATGCTAAAGGTGGTGGATTCAAATGAGTCACACTAATTCGATGACAAAAGTAGATCGTCGCGATGCAAAGCTAGCAATGGCACATATTTATGTGGCATTCATCTCATTGCTATTAGGTGGTCTTGCAGGTTTATTACAAGTATTTGTGCGTTCTGGTCAATTTACATTACCAGCAGGCATTGGCTATTATCAAGTTTTAACAGTACACGGTGTATTACTTGGTCTTATTTTAACTACATTCTTTATTTACGGCTTCCAAATTGCTAGTGTAAGTCGTACATCTGGTACATTCACTGCTAGTCAACGTAGACTTGGCTGGATCGGTTTTTGGTTAATGACAATTGGTACAGCTGCTTCAGCAACCATGGTTTTATTGAATAAAGCAACTGTACTTTATACATTCTATGCACCTCTAAAGGCACACTGGATTTTCTATTTAGGCCTTACATTAGTCGTGGTTGGTTCTTGGGTTGGCGGCGCAGGTCAAATTTTACGTTATGTACAGTGGCGCAAAGAAAATAAAGGTAGCGGACAACGCAGCCCATTATTATCGTTTATGGTAGTTGTCAATAATTTAATGTGGTTCGTGGCAACACTTGGTGTAGCAGCTTCTGTATTAATTCAACTGTTACCATGGTCATTAGGTTTAATTGAACGTGTCGATGTTGCATTATCCCGTACCCTCTTCTGGTATTTCGGGCATGCACTTGTATACTTCTGGCTATTACCTGCCTACATGGTTTGGTACGTGATTATCCCAAAAGTAATTGGCGGAAAAATTTTCTCCGATTCTTTAGCAAGACTTTCGTTCATGCTGTTCTTACTCTTCTCTATTCCTGTTGGGATTCACCATCAGTTAACAGAGCCTGGTATTGATGGTACATGGAAGTTCATTCAAGTTGTATTAACGTTCGCTGTAATTGTCCCATCTCTTATGACAGCCTTCTCGATGTTTGCCATGTTCGAGTTACGTGGTCGTGAATTAGGTGGTAAAGGGCTGTTCGGATGGTTTAAAAAATTACCATGGAAAGATGCTCGTTTCTTCGTTCCATTTATCGGTATGGTGGCATTTATTCCTGGTGGTGCAGGTGGTATTGTCAATGCCTCCTATCAAATGAACCAATTAATCCATAATACCATTTGGGTTACAGGGCATTTCCATTTAACAATTGCTACAGCTGTTGTTTTAACTTACTTCGGTGCGGCCTTCTGGTTAATTCCACATTTAACAGGTCGTACATTGACGAAATCATTAAATAATCTTAGTAATTTCGCTGGTATCTTATGGGCTACTGGTATGACGATTATGTCTTCTGCGATGCATATTGCTGGTCTTATCGGTGCACCTCGTCGCTCAGATTACTCAGAATATGGTGGTGCTTCACAGGCCTATGATTGGATTCCTTATCAAATCGCACAAGCTGTAGGCGGAACGATTCTCTTTATCGCGATTCTAGTCATTATGTATATCGTCGTGAAATTAGCTTGGTTTGCACCTAAAGGTGAAGAAGAATTCCCTATTGGTGATGTACATGAGCTTAGCGGCCCAACACCAGCTATTTTAGAAAACTTCAAAGTATGGCTTGTTATTTTAGTAGCGTTAATTTTATTCGCTTACACAGTGCCAATTATCGATATTATTTCGAACTCACCGGCTGGCTCCAAAGGCTATCAATTGTGGTAAGCATTTAGACATAAAAAGCGATTTCTCAGAAACGAGAAATCGCTTTTTTTATATTATAGTTGATAGAGCTTCCTATATTTATCTTGTAAATAGTCTGCTAAGTATTTAGCATTTAAGCCTTCCCCTGTCGCTTCTTTAAGTAATTCGAATGGCTTTTTCAATGCTCCATATTGATGAACTTTCTCAGTTAGCCACTCTCGAATTGGTAGTAGCTCTCCCTTTTCTAGTAGCGCATCAAAGTTTGGAATATCCTTATCCATCGCATGCTTCCACTGTGCTGCATAAACCATACCTAAAGCATAGGATGGGAAATAGCCAAACATGCCCCCTGACCAGTGCATATCTTGTAGCACACCTTGAGCATCTGACTCAGGACGAATGCCTAAATATTCCTCATATTTATCATTCCAAACTTGTGGTAGATCCTTCGCCTGTAAATCCCCATTGAACAAATCACGTTCAATTTCATAGCGAATCATGATATGTAAAGGATACGTTAGTTCATCTGCTTCAATACGAATAAAGGATGGTTCGACCATATTGATGGCACGTAAAAAATCGCCTAATGCAACATCGCCAAATTGTGCTGGTGAGAAATGCTGAAGACGCTCGTAGTTATGCTCCCAGAACTTTTCATTTCTGCCGACAAAGTTTTCATAAAATAATGATTGAGATTCATGAATACCCATTGAAGTACCAGTAGCCAATGGCAGACCTGCAAGCTTTTCATCAATGTTTTGCTCATACATCGCATGACCACACTCATGAATTGTGCCAAAAATAGCAGAACGGAAGTCATTTTCATCATATTTAGTGGTAATCCGAGCATCTCCATAGTTTAAGCCAATCATGAATGGGTGCACACTTTCATCCAAGCGCCCTGCATCAAAATCATAACCAAGCTGGGCAAGCAATTCTAACGATAATTCACGCTGTGCTTCACGTGGGAAATGCTTAAATAACATGCTTGTATCTGGTTTATTCGATGAATTGGCAATTTTTTGGACCAGTTCCACAATGGATGTGCGTAGGTCACCAAATACTTGATCTAAAACATCAGTCGTCATATCTGGTTCATATAAATCGAGTAATGTATTGTAAGGAGATCCATTTTTAATTCCCCAATAGTGAATGAATTTTTTCTGCCATTGAATGATTTCCTCTAAATATGGAAGGAATAATGCAAAATTATTACTTGCCTTCGCTTCTTCCCAAGCAGTTTCAGACTTCGATTGAAGAATGACGTATTTTTTATACTCGTCAGCTGGAATTTTTTTGTTTTGATCATAATTCTTTCTTACTTCTTCCACTAAACGCAATGTTACATAGTCAAGATTAGCTTTTTGTGACTCTAAAGCTACTAAAAGCTCCCCCAATTCTTCACTTGTTTGCATATCAAATAAAGAAGCAGATAATGTACCGATTACCTCTGAACGTTGTGCTAAACCTTTTTTCGGTGCACCCGTACGCATATCCCAATAAACGACATTGAGTGCTTCCTCATAATGCTGCATTTTCTTCACATAGTCTGTAAATTGTTGAACTGTCATGCATTCATCCTCCTTTTACATTATAAGTTTATCATATTTTCGAAAATTTTGTATATTGTGGACTTTTTAGTATTTTTATTCAGAATATTCGTCTTTTACTTTCTCTATTATTTTTAAATATTGACTATCTCCTAACCCATAGTGAGGGAAGAGAGAAAATAATTGCTTCATTAAATCCCCTAGCGGCTGCTCAAGATGCTTTTTTATATACGTCGTAATATCATTTTCTTCCTGTAAATAGTTAAAATATAATTGAATGCCCTGATACATGACGGGTAAAAGTGTAGCCTTCGGAAAACGATGGTGCATGAAAACTTCTTGATAGACCTCTAGATAGCCTCCTAACTCCAGCTCTGTTTCCTCCACATCATAGGTCGTTTCCTTGACCATATGGAAATAGACCTTGCCTTGATATCCTTGTTGTTCGAGAAAAGCAAGCATGGTCAATAAATTCATCTGACAAAACATATCATCCCCAAACCATAACACAATGCATTGATAGCCTTTTGTCCATAGAGGCTTCAAAGGATTCAATGTCATTTGCTCGTATGCCTGTAATGACACTTGATGCCCAGCCGCTCGGATTTGATTGAATTCCTCGCTGAAAATCGGGCTAGCAGTCGGATTCGTACACATGGCTTCATTGAAAGGTACATAATCACTATTTCCCATTAATTGATGTTTTGCAAATTCTTCATACATCATCTGACCATTTAATACATTCAAAGTCTCTTGATCAAATTGCTCAAAAATCTTTTCTTGTAATTCCTTAATTTTCAATTTTTGAGAAATGTCCATTATAAACCAGCCTCTTTCATCATTTAAATTTAACTTCACAAATGTTTGCATAGGCTGAGGAGACCTCCTATAATCATACGGGCTTATGCCAAAGACCCTTTTAAATGCTCTTGAAAAGGATTCCTGAGATGAAAAACCATAGCAGAAAGCAATATCAATAATTTTCTCCTCTGTCTCTTTTAATACCAAGGATGCAAGATAGATTTTTCGTAATGACATATATTTTTTAATCGTCATCCCCGTCATCTGATGAAATTTGAAAGAACAATAATAAGGAGAATAGCCCATCTCCTTCCCTAATTGCTCTAACGAAAACCCTTCTAAGAGATGACCTTCAATGCAATCAATCATCTCCTGTACGATGTTGTTCATCCACATCCCTCCTACTTTGATTATAGTAGAAGGCATCATTGTTTTTATGATATAAGTTGTGAATGTGCAATAAAAAAACTGTAGCAAACTTTTGAGCTTGCTACAGTTTATCCTCTTACAAATAAGAGCTTTATATATTATTAGGGGGATTTTAACTAGCTTTCAAGTCATGTTCGGTTTCCAATCAAACATTAATTAAGAGCAATAAGAAAGAAAGTTGGGGATACTTTCTTTCTATCAAAGAACAGAGTCTGTTTACCCTATTCAATGTTTTGGCAAATAGCAATCACTTGCTTCACAGCCTCAGCTGAATGCTGGAGAGCTGCTTGTTCTTCAGTTGTTAGGTGCAATTCAATCACAGATTCAATCCCATTGCCACCTAAAATAGTTGGTACACCTAAAAACAGATCGTTGTAGCCATACTCTCCTTCTAATAGGGCAATAGAGGGGATAATTTTCCGTTGATCTTTCATAATAATTTCTACCATTTGTGCACACGCTGCTGCTGGTGCATAGTAGGCACTACCATTGCCTAGCAATCCGACAATCTCACCGCCGCCCTTACGTGTACGTTCAACGATTTGTTGTAGTCGATCCTGGGGAATTAGCTTTTCTAATGGAATGCCTCCTGCATAGGAATAGCGAATTAATGGCACCATTTCATCACCATGTCCACCTAACACAAAGCCTGATACATCCTCTGGAGCAATTTGTAGCTCTTGTGCAACAAATGTATTGAAACGGGCTGTATCTAATACACCAGACTGACCGATAATCCGATTTTTGGCAAAGCCTGTTTCCTTATGACACACATAGGTCATGGCATCAACCGGATTACTTAACACAAGGACAATACTGTTGGGTGCATAGTGTTTAATCTGTCTTGACACTTGTTGAATGATTTTTGCATTTGTTGTGACTAAATCATCGCGGCTCATCCCTGGTTTACGAGGGATACCTGCTGTAATGACCACAATATCAGCACCAGCAATATCTTCGTAATGACTTGTCCCTTTAATCGACACATTGAATTTTTCGATAGGGCCTGTTTGTAGTAAATCCAATGCTTTCCCTTTTGTCGGGTTCTCCGCTTCTGGAATATCTACTAGCACCACATCGCCTAATTCTTTCTGTGCTAAAAATAAACTTAATGTAGCACCTGTATGACCTGCACCAATCACAGCAATTTTATTTTTACGAAATGCCATTATGCGTCACCTCTATTATCTGTCGGTGATGTTGTGTCTGCTGTTTTTTTAGCACGTGTTGATGCTGTTGTAGTGGCAGGCTTTTTCTTTGGTGCCTCTGGTCCTTTAATCATTTGGAATACTTCTTCATCAGGTCTCGGAATGACGTGAGCACCTAATAATTCACCAACACGCATGGCAGCAGCCTTACCAGCTTCCACTGCTGCTTGTACAGAACCTACGTCGCCCTTTACGACTATCGTCACAATACCACCATCGACGAATTCTTGTTTAACGATTGTCACATCTGACGCTTTAATCATCGCATCAGCCGCTTCATATGAACCAACTAATCCTTTGGTCTCAATCATACCAATTGCACTACTCATTGTCCTCACCTCTCATCACTTCAGTAGAATCAATAATACCAATGACCACTGCATCGATTGGTAACGGATTTTCTTTCATAATATAGCGTGATGACCCACCGCTTGTAATGAGTACATCATCACCAATACCCGCACCAATACGATCAGCTGCCACCATTTCTGTGCGAATCGGCTGTTGATTGGAGTCAATTGGTTGAATGATGAGTAGCTTTAAACCATTCAGCCCTTCCTCCTTGCGTGTTGCCCATACACTGCCTATCACTCTTCCCATTTGCATGAACTTCACCCTCTTTATGCGACACAGATTTTCTTATTACTCCGAACGGATTGTTAATGTTTTATTTAACTCTCGTAATTTATCATAAGCCAGTGCTGTCACAATCGTTTTCTTCGGGACCACAATTTCTTGTGCATCGATATCTAGCACTTCTATTTGTGAAAGTAGCTTTTTGTCATAATGATAGACAGATGGTTGCGCTACTTTCTGTATAGCTGGTGACTGTTCTTTCTCAGGTATGGCTGGCTCGCTTACTTGATGATGGATCATTTCAGCAAACGTTCCTTGTTGAATGAACCCTGCATTTGCTTCATCTGTATCAATATGCATTTCTAATCGATAACGCTCTGATACGCGGACGATCACATTCGATAAAATAATGGGGCGAATACCCCCTACCTTGATTTGTACAGACTGTCCATCTACTACATTGAATCTCGCACTATCCGCAGGGGACATATGGATATGTGCCTGTGCTACAATGAGTCCTTCATTTAACACAACACTCCCCTTTGGACCAATCAATGTAACAGGGCTAGAGCCTTGAATATCACCCGAAACTCTTAACGGGGGCTTCAATCCTATTTTCATTGCATCTGTCCAGCTTACTTCCACTTGAGACAAGGAGCGAGCTGGGCCCAGAATACGAACTCGCTCAATCGATCCTTTGGGACCAGCGATGACAACGGTTTCCTCCGCAGCAAATTGTCCTGGCTGTGAAAGCTCAAACTTTGGTGTAAGCTCATAATTCTCACCAAAAAGTTGCTCCACCTCTGCTTGTGCAAGATGGACATGGCGAGCGGATACGCCAACGGGAATTTTACCGTCATGTGGAGAGGAAGATTGATTTTTTAAAACTTGTTGCAGAACTTCTTCCACAATTTTTTGCACTAAATTTTCTTGCATCTTGCCTCCTCCTTACGATGATACTTTTACTAATCTACCTTGTGCTTGTTGTTCGATAAAGCCTGCATTTGCTTCATCTGTATCAATGTGCATCTCTAAACTAAAGTCATTTGAAACACGTACAACGACACCACGGAAAGTGACAGGTCGATCACTGATGACTTCCACTGAAACCAATTCATTATTGTGTACTTCCAATTCTTTGGCATCTTGTTCTGTCATATGGATGTGTGCCTGTGCAATAATGACCCCCTGCTGTATCTCCAACACTTTGTCTTGATAAAGTATTTTAATGCCTGCCGAGTTTTCAATATTTCCTGATTGCCTTAAAGGAGGGGTAACCCCAAGCTTCATCGCATCTGTGCGGCTGACTTCCACTTGGGTTGCTGGTCTTACAGGTCCAAGGACACGGACATTATGAATAATGCCCTTTGGCCCTTCGATTGAGACACGCTCCTTGGCAGCAAATTGCCCTGGCTGTGATAAGTCAAAATCCTTTGTTAACGTTGCATTTGGACCAAAAAGTGCTTGTAAATCCGCTTCACTAAGATGGATATGACGAGCCGAAATGGCCACTGGAAATGTTTTTGTCGCTGTTATCACGTTAGCCACCTCTATATTTCATAAATTGTTTTGACTTGGACAAGATAAGAGCTTTCCTACGGTTAGGTCAGCTCTCATGCTGATCCATTACGTCTTGGCATAATGGCTTCTTATCCAGTACGTGTTTTGTAAATGGAAGCTATATTGGCATTTATCTCACACCATCTATAGCAATAAGCGTCTCCTACTGAAAGAAGATAAATTATGCTTCTGCTTTTGGTAAAATCATTTCTAATTCGTGGTGTGGACGTGGGATTACATGCACAGATAATAGTTCTCCTACACGTTGTGCTGCTGCTGCACCTGCATCTGTTGCTGCTTTCACCGCACCCACATCTCCGCGTACAAGAACTGTCACGATACCGCCACCAACATGTACTTTGCCTACTAAATTAACACTTGCTGCCTTTACCATTGCGTCCGCTGCTTCAATTGCTCCTACTAAACCTTTTGTTTCTACCATTCCTAATGCTGTACTCATTTGTCATTCCTCCAAATTATTTATTTTGTAATGTGATTTGTTTTAATACTTGATCGACAATTTGCTGAACCATTGTCGTATCTAAAGAAGGTTCTTGTGCTACAACCGACTCGACAACGGACAGTACTTCAAATTCTGGTTTTGGCACTTCAACATCTTTAATACCGTACGCCATACGTTTAATATTTAATAGATGTCTTGCTGTTATATTATCTGACGTAATATTGCCGCCAAATGTACCGCAGCCTAATGTAAAGGATGGGGCTAGCCCCGTTGTGCCACCTACTGCACCGATAGATGATAATGTATTGACCACAATGCGTGATACTGGTAATTCAACGGAGAATTGCTCTGCTAATGCTGCATTTTCTGTGTGAATAGAGCATGTGTGTCCGCGTCCACCAATATTTAACAGGTCAATCATGACTTGCTTTGCTTCTGTACTGTTTTCTACTACATAAAGGGCAAAGATTGGTGACAATTTTTCAAGAGCAAACGGAATATTTTTACCGATCATCGTTTCCAATCCAACGAGTACTTTTGTATCGTCTGGTACCGTAATGCCAACAGAATCTGCTAAGCAAGTAGCTGATTTGCCGACAATCTGTGGATTTACTTTTCCAGGAACAGGCGAAATCAATTTCTCCATTTTGGCCTTTTCTTCAGCATTTAATAAATAAGCACCATTTTTCTTTAATTCTGTCTGCACTTGCTCTGCAATTGCCTTATCCACAATAATGGCTTGCTCTGTTGCACAGATTGTGCCATTATCGAACGATTTGCTTTGCACTAATTGACGTACAGATTTTTGAAGATTAGCCGATTTTTCGATGTAAGCTGGTACATTCCCTGGCCCTACACCATAAGCAGGTTTGCCAGAGCTATACGCTGCCTTCACCAATGCACCGCCACCAGTCGCTAAAATTAAATGAATGTCAGGATGCTTCATTAGCTGCTGTGTTGCCTCCATAGAAGACATCGTTAAACATTGTAGTAAACCTTCTGGTGCACCTGCTTTTTCAGCAGCTACTCGACAAATATCTAAAGCCTCTTTCGTACATTTCACGGCATATGGATGTGGACTAAGTACTAAGCCATTTCTTGTTTTTAAAGAAATAAGTGTTTTAAAGATGGCTGTAGAGGTTGGATTGGTCGTTGGCACTATACCTGCGATGACGCCAAAAGGACTAGCGATTTCGGCTACTTTTTTCATGCGGTCATAGCCCACAATGCCAACCGTTTTTAAGTCTTTGATATCCTCATAGACATCTCTTGAAGCCACTTCATTTTTCATCTTTTTATGGTTGGGAATACCCATCCCTGTTTCTTGCACCGCCATTTTTGCTAAACGGTCTGCTTCCTTAAAGGCAGCATCCGCAACAGCCTTCACAATGTTGTCTACTTGTTGCTGTGAAAATTGCATGTAGGCAGCCTGTGCTGTATTAGCATGTTTTACAGCATCTCTCATTTCCTGAATCGCTAATAAGTCTTTGTCTAATGTGGCCATAAAGCCGCCTCCTTTCTAGATCACTGGATTTCTAGCTACATTTTCAATAGCTTCTCTGAAAGCATTTGCCGCAGCCTCACATGACGATTGACTACCACTTAATAAGCCGCCACCAAAATTGGTTTCAGACGGAGGGCCAAAGAAAACCTTTAACTCCACATCTGCCGCTTTTAATGCTGCATCTAATCCAATCATTGCCTCTAATGGCGGTGCGATTAAATAAGCAAGTGGTGTGCCAACCTTTACATCTGCAAGCTCGGCAAGATACGTACCACAGCTTGCCACGGTATGGGCAAACAGGGCGTGATTGTCATTATGATTAATGGCTTCAAAGTACGTATCAAATTCAATTTTTTGTTGAATGGCATCAAGTCCACTACGAATTTCATCAGGTGAGCTTCCCGCAATGATGCCAATTACTTCACCTGACAATGGGCCAGATGCATGAGCCGCTCCCGCATAAAAACTCTTCGCATAGACAACATCGACATCTGCCTTTTTTGTTGCCTCGTCTAAGGCAACATAACCCACATCGTCGATTGTCAGTGTGACAAGTCCAATGCTGTGTTGATATGGCTTCAAATCTAACTGCTCTGCTAGTTCACTGTTCACTCTTGGAATGGTTTGCATCGCTAAAATTTGCGCCATAATTTTTTGAGGATTCATGGTTCAGCCCCCTAACCTTCTTTTGCGACAAGCTCTACACCACTTGCCTGATAATGCAAGATTTTTTCTACAATGGTTCCTAGATAAGCACCTGCTTCTAATGGTGGGATACCACCTTTATGGATATTTGATATCACCATACGCTCCGCTTCCACTGTACCGATTCTTGGCTTGTAGCATAGATACGCACTCATCGATTCAGCAGATACAAGCCCTGGACGTTCACCAATGAGATAAACAATCACTTCTGCCTGTAGCAGCTCACCAATTTCATCCATTAAAGCAACACGCCCTTTATCAATATAGAAAGTTGTGCCGATATCAATATTTAAATTGCTAAGACTTTGCTGAAGGGCTAAGTACACATCTTGCACATTTTCCTCAATCGCACTAGCACTTAAGCCATTCGAAATAATAATCTGTACTTTTGGTTGCGGCTTACATTTTTGCTGAATTAACGCTTTTGATTCGTCTGATAGACGACGACCTAAGTCAGGTCTTGTAATGTATTCCTCTTTATCCTTGACTTTCGTTGTGACCTGAAAGACATCAAGCTTTTGTAAAAGACCCTCGGACACTTCACCATACACGGCATCCACTGCAGCAGCATGATCGAGTCGGAATTTTAACCAAGTTTTTGTTTTTGGTCTTGTCCCCGCTCTTCCAACGCCAATTCGAGCAGGTGTATGTTTTTTAGCGGCTTGTACACTATCCGTTAACGTATCTGCCTCAAACTGAAAAGGCTTAATCGACACAGCTACATTGATGGGTTGTTCGAAAGTAGCAGTAGGAGCTACCGTCGCCTGCTGTGGAGCTCCATGCTGATACAGCTGAATTAATGGCTCCTGCGATGTTGCTCTTGATGTTGTTGTTTCTGTTGCCTGATGTGCTGCTGTATCATAAAACGTAATAAGAGGTTGTTCTGTTGGAGTAGCTACCGTTTCAGGCACTTGGCTCTCGGTGCTTTTCTCCATCTTTTCCATAACAAGCTGTGTAATCATAGAGACTAATTGATCATTCACTGGACTCACCTACCTTTCAAAAATGGATAAATCGCCAGCTCTTGCTGAAAGTCGACCATTTTCATAAATGCCCATTTTCTCTAACCATGCTAAATATTCTGGTGCTGGTTTTTTACCAAATGTTTGGAGTAATGTAGCCACATCATGGAAGCTCATTGATTGATAGTTGAGCATAACATCATCTCCCATCGGCGCAGCAATAATAAAGTTAACGCCAGCTGCTGTTAGTAGCACACTTAAATCTTCAACATCATTTTGGTCCGCCTTAATATGGTTGGTATAACAAATATCTACACCCATTGGAATACCGTGCATTTTGCCCATGAAATGATCTTCTAGACCTGCTCGAATAACCTGTTTATTATTGTATAAATACTCTGGACCGATAAAGCCCACTACTGTGTTCACAATGTAAGGATTAAAATGTCTTGCAAATCCATAATTGCGAGATTCGAGTGTTACTTGGTCAATGTCCATATGAGCCTCTGCCGATAGCTCTGAGCCTTGGCCCGTTTCAAAGTAGAATAAATTTGGGCCAGTACCCGTTCCTTGCTTTTTAATGAGCTCCTCTGCTTCTCTTATTAAATCCGCAGAAATACCGAACGAACGGTTGGCAATTTCCGTCCCAGCAATACTTTGGAAAATCATATCTGCTGGTGCGCCTTGCTTAATTGCTTTCATCTGTGTTGTGATATGAGCTAGGACACAGTTTTGTGTAGGGATGGACCAGTCATTGATAAATTCTTTTGTAGCCGTAAGTACCTTTTTGACACTTTCAACTGAATCATCTACAGGATTAATACCGATAACAGCATCTCCAATACCATAAGACAGTCCTTCTTTTAGTGAGGCGATGATGCCATCAATATTGTCTGTTGGATGGTTTGGCTGTAGGCGAGAGGACAGTGTCCCTTTTTGCCCAATGGTAATATTACACGTTGACAGTATTTCTACTTTATTGGCTGCATGAACAAGATCTAGATTTGACATGAGCTTTGTGACAGCAGCAATAATTTCTGAATTCATCCCTTTGCTTAATCGCTTTAATTCACGATCCCCTGTGTCATTCGATAAAATATATTCACGCAGCTGCTCGATGCTCCAGTTTTTGATTTCTCCATAGATTTGCTCATTAATATCGCCCTCAATAATGCGTGAAACCTCATCATTTTCCTGCGGCACTAATGGATTTTCTCGGATATCTTTGACTAAAAGCTCACTTAATACAGCTTTAGCTGCGATTCGTTGTTGAACCGTCTCAGCTGCAATACCAGCTAGCCGATCGCCTGATTTTTCTTCATTGGCCTTAGCCATTACATCTTTTAATGATTTAAAATTATATTTTTCTCCACCAAATATCACCGATAGATTCACATTCATCCTCCTTACTTTGAGTGGAAGGCAAGGGTCTTCACCACAACAGGAACAACGCCAGATGGCAGAGCCTCTCCAATGTCGATATAATCGCCCGTCTCCACTTTAATTTGATCGATGCAAATAATTGGTACTGTCGCATGAATGGCTTGTATGGTCTGTCCAATAATCTTTGCGTAATCTGATTGAATGACTATGATAATTGGTATGTCCTTGGAACATCTTGTCGCCAAATGTTGCAAAATAGCCTGGCACAATGCATGTACATCCTGAAAGCTTAAATACGGCAATTCGCTAAAATAGAGTGCGAAAGGCGAACGATTATCCTGGATGGAAAATAAATCATCTGCTCGTTCTACGGCTGTCTTCACCGTAGTATTAAAATCTTTCGCTGACTCCATATGGCAGTTGAAAACAGGTACATTTTTTAGTGGTAACACCTCGGCATCTACCTGAATGGTTGCCCCGCTAATTTCAGTTGTTTGTGTACCTGCTCCAGTGACTGTTGCACGTGCTGTTTCTTCTGGTCGTAGCCATAAAAACGATTGTAGTTGCTCATGTTGTATAAGCATTTTCGCTAATTTTTCGCCTATATCATCATATTGGCGCTGAGTACATTCATTTTCATAAATACAGGAAGCTACACCACCAGAAAAGACGATGGCATCCACTGGTTTATGCCAGTTCGGTAAATGCCCTAGTAATAATGGATGCTCTCCATCGGTACACTGTCCACTAAGAATCATGGCAAGTGTTCCAACCATTTCGTCAATACATTGTGAAACACGAGCATCATCGGCCGCATCACCGACAGCTAACGGATTAGCCCATTGTTCCATTAGTCGCATGAGTGGCGGAGAAATTGATTGAACCCTCCCATCCTTAAATTCAATCAATCTACCACCAACATGTAAGGTACATGTACCAATAACTTCTCCAAACTGCATCACAGCAATATTGGCAGTTCCTCCGCCAATATCAATATTGGCAATCACCTTAGCTGAATTCTTTGATTGCTGTAGGGTACCAGCCCCTTTAGCAGCAATGATGGCCTCTAAATCAGGACCAGCGGTAGCAACTAAAAAATGACCTGCACCATCGGCAATGGTATGGACAACCTCGCTTGCATTTTCCTTCGTGGCCGATTCGCCTGTAATAATAATGGCACCTGTTGAAATGTCAGTTGGTGCGATTTGTGCTAATTGATATTGCTGAAAAATAAATTCTTCAATTTTTTTCATATCGATGATGTCTCGATTGATAAAAGGTGTTTTAATGATTGGACTTTGATGTAACACCGTTTTCTCAATAATTTCAATCCTTGGCACATGTGTCACACCAGCCACATTCTTTAACAGAAAACTACTGACCACCATTTTGGTAGTACTTGTCCCAATATCAATGCCTGCACTAAATATTTTTTCAGTTTTCACCCTATACCTCCCTCTCGCTACTGTGAGCAATACATGAGATACGGACTATCGCGATCCTTGACGAATTGACGAATTTCTTCCTGTGTCGTAAGTTGAATCAATGGTTCAATCAACTCGATGCCTAACTTTTGCCAGGAAGAGGTTTTCACGATGGGCCCATGTGTCATCACATTTTTTAATAAGGCTATAGCCCTTTCCATATTGGCATTAGGGGCATCTATCTTGGTAATAACACCAATCTGTATTTTAGGAATCCCTAAGCTAAATTGCGGAGGGAACACACTTCTTGCAGAGGTGGCATCCTGCAAGTAAATGACATGGGTTACTTCCAATGATGTTGCCATAATATTCCTGTAATACATTGGATTTTCAACATATTCACCTGGTGTATCAACAATCCAGTCATCATAAACGAGTGCTTGTGTTTTATTGGCACTGCTTTCTTTACCCAACAAAGTATTCATCAATGTTGACTTTCCTGCCTGCACACCGCCTATTATCATTACTCGATTTTTCATATGACACATCCTATGATTTTGTTATTTTTGATGGTGTATAACCTAATACCTCAGATAAAAAACGATTAATTTCTAACATCGCCATTTCCACCTCTGATACACTACCAACAATAACGAGACTACCTGTAAAACGATCTAAAAATCCTAGTCTGACATTGGCAGCCTTTGTCGCTAAATCTCCTGCGATAATCACCGTTTCACTTGGGGTACACGTCATAATGCCCAGTGCGCCCGATTCTTGGATACCCAGCTTTTGAAACATATCGGGATCAGGATTGGCTATAAGGTGACTCAATGTTAGCTGTTTACCCGGCACAAACTCCTGAATAAATCTTTTTTTCTCTTCACTCACACGTCATCACCTCACTTTTTAATCAATTAAGATTTTTGATCTGTTAAATATTCGCCTTCTTTAATAATGCCTGCCTTGCGATCCTCAATTTCCAGCCTTAATGCAGTTGGTACAGAAAGCTTATAAGCAAAAATAATCGCAATAACACCGGCTAAAAACTTCCCAGCGATTACAGGTAAAATAATGGTTGGCTGGAAGTTAGCTGTGAATGATAAGTGATCGCCTAATAAAAAGGCCGAACATACACCAAACGCGATGTTAATTACTTTATCCTTCGGTGGCATATGGCGAATCAGTGTAAACATCGCCAAAATATTAGCAATTGTTGCTAAAATCCCCGCACTTCCTACAGATGATAAACCCAATTTTTTACCAGCCGCTTCAAGTGGTTTGGAAGCATATTTTCGAATTAAATACACCATTGGGAACGCACCCGCTAGCATAATTCCAATATAACCAGCTGTTTCTAATGCCCGGAATTGGTCGATTTCATCAGCCATGATTGGATCGAAGCCCCACGCACCAAATATCTTTGTAAAAATACCTGTAAAAATCTCTACAATCGAGAACACTAACACTAATTTAATCCCCGCATCCATCACGCGTCCGAATATCATGAAGCCTGCAATCATACCGTTCGGAATAAGCTTTAAGCCTAGTGCGATTAAAATAACGAAAATGAATAACGGTAGTAAATTAATTAATATTTGTAAAACAGAAATGGCAAACACATAGGTAGGTGCCTCTGTTGTACTAATAACTTCACGTACTTCTGTGTTAAATAGCACGATCATGATCGAAGAAATAAATGCACCAATCGGAATTGTTAATACGCCAGCCATAATACCTAGCGCCATATATTTATGATCACGCTTATCTAACATCGCAAGACCCATTGGAATTGAGAATACAATGGTAGCACCTGACATAAAGCCAACAACAAGAGCCATTACCCATCCCTCATAAGACTCCTTTAACGCATTGGCTAATTGGTAACCACCCATGTCCGAGGCTAAAATCGTCGTCGCTGCAATCGCAGGATCTGCACCAATTAACTCAAAAATCGGACTAATAAAATGACTAATAAACCATGTTAAGTAAGGTATAGCTGCCATGATCCCTGCTGCTGGGACAAAAATATGCCCAACGGTATGAATCCCATTCATAAATTCTTTCCCAATCCCATACTCAGCATCTCGGATAGCCCCGATTGCCCCTAAAACAGCACAAATCATAATAATATAAACGATAATCGTTCCTATCATTGCCATCTTACTCATCACCCCTTTTTCATTATTAAATTTATATAAAAAAAGGCACTTTAAAGAAGAAATCTCTTTAAAGCGCCTTTGCTTCAACTATTGACTTGTAAGGTGTTTATAATTTGCTGTGCAATGTGTACCATTTCCTGTTGTGTTTGCATGCTTTCATTGCGAATCTTACGGTAAGCCTCGTCCTCACTAATGTTTTCAGCCTGCATGAGCAAACCCTTTGCTCGTTCAATGATTTTTCGTTTTTCCAATTGTGTTTGCTTATGTAAGATCTCGCCATTGAGTCGGTTAAATTTATCAATTTGATGAAAAGCAACCTCTAACACAGGCAACACATTTTTCTCAGAAAACGGTTTCATGACATAGCCTAATATATTGTCTTGCTTCATGTATAGCAACAATTCTTTTTCACTGTATGCCGAGATGAAAAGAACGGGTATACCAAGCTGTTGTTCAATAATTTTACTTGCCTTCAACCCATCAAGTTTAGGCATTTTAATGTCCATTAAGATTAATTGCGGTTTATGTAAAAAGGCTAATTCAATGGCTGTTTCCCCATTACTCGCCTGTGCTACTACTTCGTAGCCATTGTCTTCTAACATAAACTTCAAATCAATCGCAATCAGTGATTCATCTTCGACAATCATAACTTTCCTAGTCATTTACGATAAATACCTCCTCACTTACAGGAAACTGAATTTGAGTATGTGTACCTTCTTCACTAGGGATAATTGAAAATGAGCCAGCTAAATCATACTCTACAAGCCTTGTGATAATCTCCATCCCAAAAGATGCCTTCACCTCTTGCATTCCAACGCCGTTGTCAGAAATATGGAGTGAAATAGTAGACTCTTCCTGAATGAATTGAATATCAATGGTTCCTTCATCACGACCGATAAAAGCATACTTTAATGCATTTTGCAGGAGCTCGCAAATAATGAGTGCGAGAGATACCGCTTTTTTTGAATGACAGAATAGCTGCAAATTATCATGTTGAAAGGCTAGTTGAATAGTTGCTGTATTGGACGTATCAATCATTTTATGACCAATTTTTTTAGCTAACGCGATAACATCTACTTTTTCTTCAGCGTTATCTTCATTTTCTAAAATAAGCTCATAAACAGATGAAATACTATATATTCGATTTAATGCCTCTTGAAAAGCACTTGCATTCGCAGCAGACCGATCATTGCGCATTTGCAGGCGTAATAAGCTTGTCACTGTCTGAAGATTATTTTTCACGCGGTGGTGAATTTCTCGTATCGCAAAGGTTTTCATCATTAACTCATTTTCTTTCAGCTTAAGCTCTGTTAGATCATGAATAATGAGTAGAGTGACCTTCTCGTTTTGACTGCGAATCGGAATTTTCTTTACAATAAAGGATTTACGATCAATTGTAATTTCTAAGAAAAAGACATCATCGCCTTTATCATAGACTTCTTGTAAAAAAGGTAAAATTTTATCCAATGCAACATTGTCAAAGTTCTCTAATCCCGATAGCTCAGAAATAAAATGATAGCCAGCAGGATTGCTATAAATCACTTTATTTTCATGATTGGTGAGAATTATGGACTCTACAAGTAAATCAGAAACAACGGGTATCGGTTGCGGATTCGGTTCTACAATATGCTCAATTAAAGCAAAAGGCATATTTTGAAAATCATCTTTCGGTGTCGTTTGCATCTTCACCATTTTTTCCTGAATCAACACAGCAATCACTTGCTGTTGCTCATTAAAAATAGGCATCACATTTTGCTCTACCGTAATCCCTTCCTGCGTAATCGCTCTGGAAATAGAAGATTTTTCTTGATGTTTGAATGCAGCAAATACAGCTGGTTCAAAACTTTCAAATACGAATTTTCCGATAACTGATTTTTCATATAAACCAATTTCCTTTTTCGGGAATGCCTCTGCCACAACAATTGCATGCGGTAAATTTTCCAGCAGGCAATCTATGAACATATAACAATCAGTCAACTCAGCATAATACGTTAGCGTAGCTTCAATTTCTATTAACTTGTCAATATCCGTTGCCGATAGATTTGTATATTTTCTACACAATGATTGAATGTTCGACAGGTTTAAGCCCCCTATCAAGGAATAGTCAGCAAGCAATTTGACTATTCTTAAAAATTCTTGTCATTATTATAAACCTTTTGTGAAATTATTTTCAATACAAAAAATATTTTCTTTCACCAAATTTCGTTGCATTACAAAGAACTATATAGCTTAAAAGAGAAATATTCAACAGTTTTTTAAACCACCACATTATATCCATACCCATAATGTTATTTTAATATATTAAAAAAGCGAGCTTACCTTTATGGCAAACTCGCTTCTTTCTATTTTATTTCTGGTACAACCGCTACTATATTTTCAAAGGCTGCACGTTGTTTTTGTTCTTCTTCATTTAATAAAATATGAATATCTCCATGGTCATTAGATGTACGGATTAAGCGACCCATCCCTTGCTGCAAGCGTAGTTGCATGAAAGGTAGTTCCACTTCTTCAAATGGATTTTCAGCAAACGTACGTTTCGCATCAAATAATGGATCCTGTGGAGGAAATGGTAAATCATAAATAATCACACGTGTTAAGGCTTCCTCAGGTAAATCTAAGCCTTCCCATAAATGATAGGAGCATAATGTTTTAATAGTCCCCTGCTGGAAATCTCGAACAATGGCGGATAGCTCTCGATCTCCTTCAAATGCTACATACATACGCTCCATAATCGGCAATTCTGCCTTAAAATTTAGCATGGCTTGCTTTGATTTAAATAAAATCAATGTTTGCTCGCCATCACGCAGCAATTGCTGAACACGCGCTGTTTTGTCACGTTGCGTAAGCTCATGTAAATAAATTTTCATCACTTCTTCATAGTCGAATGGAGAAGGCACAGAAAATGATTGGTAATCGCGAATACCTAAACTGTAGGCAATGTAAGAAAAGTCTTTATTGACCGATAATGTGGCAGAAGAAAAGACGATTGGAAGCTTTTTAGAGAATAATTTTTCTGCTAAAACTTCTGTGATTAAACGAGGCATAATGACAAGCGTTTCCTCGCCATCTGTTTCCTCTAACCAATCCACCGCATCTCCCTGTGCTATGAAAATACGTAAGGAAGCCTCATATTGTTCTAAGTATTCTTCCGCCATATTTAACTCATATTCAGGAATCATATACATTTCTGATTCAAAGACGAATTCTTCCATCAAAACTTCCACATCATTTATTAGCTGCTTCCCATAATCAAGTAATGCTTTCGATTTGTTTATACGTTTACGATCCTCATTTGAAGCAACGATATCATCACGAAGCTGATCAAAAAATAGCTCATGATCATCCTGTAATTTTTCCATCGCATACAGTGTACGCTCGCGTACGCCATCTACCATCAATCGCTCTAATAATTGTACGATGGTAGTTGCCTGAACTTTATATGTCATTGCCTTTTGCGCAGCATATTCCAATAAATGCCCTTCATCTAACACAATCATCGATACCTCTGGCAGTAAAGCAAGCTGACCTTCACGCTCACGAGATTCCTTTGTAGCCAAATGCTCCATTAAAAAATCCTGAGAACAAATGACAAGATCTGTTGATTTACGATAATGGGAGCGATGCAACGTTTGCCCACAGCGATTACGCAGCTCACAAACAGAACATTGCATAATGGCATTGTAATTCACTTTTTGCCAATCCTCATCACTAACCGTTGGATAGTCACTACGTTCTCCATATGGCTGTAAAGCAATCATAGAGCCTTGTGCATAGACACCATCAGGGATGGAAAAGGCAATATCATCAATCCATTCATCAGTCTCCACTTTTTCTGCTTCCTCAAAGCGTTTTAAGCATAAATATTGGTCTCTCGATTTTGCAAGACGAACATCTATATCGAGCCCTAACGTTTTTTGGAGTTTATAAATATCGCCCCCCTCTTTCACGAGTTGGTCGATTAATGTTTCATCTGCACAAGCAATTAGCGCAGGCTTCCCTGTGTAGCGTGCATAAGAGATGGCTGGTAATAAATAAGCGATTGTTTTCCCAGTTCCTACGCCTGCCTCTGCAAAGAGGATATTTTTTTCTTTCAGTGCTTGCTCTATTTGATAAGCCATAAAAATTTGCTCATCACGGCATTCAAAGCCTTTTTCAGGTAATTCATCATAAAGGACATCGCCCATCCAATCACCTAATGATTCAAAAAATGAACGGTCCTTTGATAATGCAAATGGTAAAGATTTACGCAATTGATGTTCCCCCTCTAACTATCTGGTGCTATTATACGCGACGAAACGGAAGATAAGAAAAGATCTTATCTTCCGTTACTATTCGTTAATCTCTTTTAGACTTTTGACCCCAGAACTGATAATAATTTGTTTCAATAAAACCATTAAATAATTTTCGTTTCTTCGTCGCTTGGCGTCCATATAATTCTTCAAAATTTTTCATGGAGGATAGCATATACACAGACCAAGATGGATAGTTTTTCATGACTTTCCCGACATCACGGATTACCTGCTCCACGACTTCTACATCACCAATACGTTCTCCATATGGTGGGTTCCCAATCATGACACCATCCGTTAACTGTGTTGTAAAATCGCGTGCTTGCATTTGCTTAAACGTGATTAACTCACCAAAGCCCGCTTCTATTGCGTTTTCTTGTGCAATGCTGACCATACGATGGTCAATATCAGAACCAATAATTTCTAATGGCTGATCATAATTGGCTAAACTTTCCGCTTCATCACGGACTTGATCCCAGATGGCCGCTTTCATCCAAGGCCAATCCTCAGAAATAAATTCACGGTTATACCCTGGTGCAATATTTTGTCCAAACATTGCCGCTTCAAGTGTAATAGTACCAGAGCCACAGAATGGGTCAACGAACGGACGATTTGGATTCCACTTCGAAATTTGCACAAGTGCCGCCGCTAACGTTTCCTTTAACGGTGCCTCCCCTTGTGCCTGACGATAGCCACGCTTATGTAAGCCTGCGCCAGATGTATCAATAGTCAGTGTCGCCACATCTTTTAAAATCGAAACCTCAATTTTGTAAGTCGCACCCGATTCATCTAAAAAGCCAAGTCGTTTATAATGCTGTTTCATTCGTTCAACGATTGCTTTTTTGGTAATTGCTTGGCAATCTGGTACACTAAATAATTTCGATTTTACAGATTTCCCTGAAACCGGAAAAGCCGCATCCACAGGTAAATATTTTTCCCATGGTAATGCTTTGACACTTTCGAATAATTGCTCAAAAGATTTTGCTGGGAATTGTCCAACGACTATCTTGACACGATCCGCTACACGCAACCATAAATTGGTGCGTGCGATAGCCGTTTCATCGCCCTCAAAATATACTTTGCCATTTTCAACAGTTGTTTCATAGCCAAGAGCTTTTACTTCTTGGGCCACAATAGACTCTAAGCCCATTGCTGACGTAGCTACTAATTGATAGTTTGCCATAACTTATTTCCTTCCTTGATGCTCAATTTCCCAAAACTCCATAAACTCAATGAGATCGTTTAATGGTAATGGTTTGCTGTAATAATAGCCCTGGATAATATCACAGTTCATTTTACGTAGTATATCCACTTGTTGTGCCTGTTCTACACCCTCAGCAACAACTTTCATTTTTAGGCGATGGGACATTTGAATAATCGCATCTACAACTGCCTGTTTTTCATCGAGTGAGCCAATATGCTGAATAAAGCTTCGATCAATTTTTAAACAATCTAATGGAAAGCGAACTAAATAGCTTAGGGATGAATAGCCTGTCCCAAAATCGTCGATTGAGATTTTAAAGCCTAATTGTTTCAAACGAACCAATTTACTAACCGTCTCGTTCGCACTGTTCATCACCGTTCGCTCCGTCACTTCTATTTCAAAATTATTAGCTGGCATATTATAGCGCTCTAATATGGCTTGTATCGATTCTAAAAAATTCTGCTGTTTAAAGTGTATACTCGATATATTAATGGCAACAGGTATTTTCCAACCCTGTTGCTGCATTTGAATAACTGCCTCACATGCTTTTTCAATAATAAGCTCACTTAACGGAATGATTAAACCCGTATCCTCCGCATAGGAAATAAACTCCGCAGGTGACACAAAGCCTAACCTCTCGCTATTCCAGCGAGCCAGTGCCTCTAAGCCTTGAATTTGCTCATCTTCCATCGAAATCTTCGGCTGAAAATGCAGCTCAAATTCACGGTTTTCTATAGCTTTTCTTAGCTCTGAATCTAGCAATAAAACGCGCTGTGCGTCTGTTTGTAGTTCATCAAAATAAAAGGAATAGCCGTTTAATTCATTCTTTTTGGAATAGGTCATTGCTCGATCTGCACAATTGATGAGTTGTTCTGTATTTTTACCATCTACTGGATAAACACTAATACCCACACTTGTCGACATAAAAACTTCCTGACCGTTAATCATCATTGGTTGTTCGATACAACTAATAATTTGATCAGCAAATTTTGCAGCCTCTTTCACATTTTTCACATTGGTTAAAGTAATGACGAATTCATCGCCACCATATCTAGCAATAATGTCTTTGTTTTTTAGTAGCTGTTTTAGACGATTTGCTACTTCTTTCAAAATTAAATCTCCAACAGCATGGCCTAATGTATCATTAATTTGCTTAAATCGATCCAAATCTAAGAAATAGATCGCATGCTGCACTGAATGAGAAATAGCAGAAGTCGATTCTAAGAGATTATCCATTCTTTCAATATAGGCAAAACGATTGGATACATCTGTTAATGAATCCGTAAGCAAACGCTTTTCTAATTCGTTTTCTACTATTTTTCTTTCAGACAAATCTGTGAAAATACCACAGTAATTTGTAACCTCACCCTCATCGTTGGTTACACAAACAATTGTTAACCATTCAGGATATACGTCTCCAGTTTTACGACGATTCCATATCTCACCTTGCCAAATGCCTTCTTGTCGTATCTGTTCCCACATCTCTAAATAGAATGGCAACTCATGTACACCTGATTGTAATACGGCTGGCGTTTTTCCAACCACCTCATCACGTGTATAGCCTGTAACAAATTCAAAGGCAGGATTGACCATTACTATCTTTTTGAATTCATCTGTAATCATGATACCTTCAGATACATTTTCGAAGATTTTAAGTATTAAGGTAGTCGGATATTTAGAAATCAGCTTTAGTTTATCCATACTTTCCCAATTGTTTACTCCGTTCATGTTTCCGCTCCATCCTATCTCTCTATACTCCCCCTCAAAGGGCATTTATGTCAGGTTAACCGGTATGTAATCCATTCCGCCTCAGCTAATTGTGTCCAGATATTCTCGAACTTACATGTTCTGCAAATTACTAAAATCTGCGCCATTCGCCAGAGGCTTTATCTTGATCAACGGGTGTTTAGACACCCGATAAAATATGCCATCAAGAGCAATACATCACGTGGATGCGATAGCCGTTTTCAGATGTTATGACTTAGAAGCGGTAGCGATATATTCGCCATTTTCAAACGTATCGCGCATACCAAGACTTGATTAACAAGGTTACTTTTTCCTCATGAACTCAAAATAAAAGCTCTCCACCGAATTGGAGAGCGTTTGATATTTCGTAGATAAGCATCAAAAAATTCCATAAGCCATGTTTTGTTCCTGAGTACTCAAACAGCTTGCGCCTCGTACGATCAGGTGGTAACCATCTATCTACAGAGCATACTCTGTCCCTCTATCCGTTCAATTCCTTCAAGAGAGTGCCCCTACCATAATTTGGGTTTCTCACTCGTGGGGTTTACCTCGTTCCACCTTGCATGTTTCCAAGCAAGCTTCGTCACTGTGGCACTTTCAGGAAGTGTCAACCATATCCTAGGACTTAGGTTTTCCTTCCGCCGTCAGCTTGAACAGCTGCCTTACCTTATTTTTTCAGTAAGCACGAACACTACGGACATCTCAGAACCGTGTGAGCATGGACTTTCCTCTACGACGTCTAGCGCCGCAGCGATTACCAGAATTTCATGATGATACGAAAGATTATACTAGAGTTTTATGTTAAATACAATATAATTAATAAAAAATTATTCGTATAGCTTGCTGCCAAATACATGCTTTTCCAAATTAGAAAGACGTTTTAAAATATCAAAATTAGTTGTACCAGCAGCTGCTGATGCAACTGGTTGTCTCTTTGGGGTACTATCAATTTCTTCTTTTAACTGTCTATTTTCTTCACGTAGTTGGGCCACCGCTTTTTCAAACGTTTCATAATCTTGAATAATTTCATCAAGAAAAGAATCTACTTCTTCTACATTGTAGCCTTTAAAGTTCTTTTTAAATTCCTTTTCAAGGATCATTTTTGACGTTAATTTAATGTCCATTCACATCGCCCTTCCTCACACTACATACACGAATACATTATAGCATACTTCATCACATTATATCGTCTGAAAACACCAATTGTAAGGCTAAACTTGTCGTTTCTTGCGCTTCCCCAGGAAATTATTTCTTATTTCCTAATCTGTGTAATCGCTTTTCCCACGAAATTTCCCATTTTTGTTTTTGTTCTATTCTCCATTGCTCATGATTTTGAATAAGACGTATGCCTTCTTGCGTATAATAAAGGGCCTGGTCATAGTCTTTCATTTGATGCTCATAAAGTATGGCTAACTGCTCAAGGGCATGTAACTTTGTCCTTGGTTCAACAAAATGGAGAGAGGCTACAAATGAGTCAATAGCTTCATTATAACGTTTTCCCTTTTTATGCTGTAACGCTAAATAATATTGAGCATTCCCCGCTTCTAGTGCATCAAATTGCATTGTCACCTTTTCTAAAACCCTTACGCTTTGTGTGCTTTCTTTTAAATCGCCATACCATTTCCCAATATTGGTGAAGGTTTTTGCTGATTCCTCATGGTCCTCTTCAAACAATAATTGCGTTGAATGACTATAAAGTGTGATGAGGGACAGTAAATCCCACTCATTATGAAGCAGCACCTTCATAAGAGCGTCAGGTATGCCACTTTTCACAGCATCTAAATAAATAATTGGTGCAAGATGGCCTGGAATATCTCCTATACGAGAAAAACCAAGTTTCTCTTCCTCCACAGATTTTAATTTTAAGCGCTCCATATCATTTTTCCATAAACGCTTCGAACTATGCAACAAATCAATCTGTCGCTGCGCTCGTAATTTTGGTAATGTTTTTTGATGGAGCGTCCATCTCGTTTCAAGTTGCGGCCAATCAAAGCTTTTCCCATTGTAGGTAATCACAGTCGCTGATTTTTGCCAAAGCTTTGATTCAAACAAGAAAGCTGCCTCATGTGCAGGATCTGCAAGAATATATTGAGTCAATTTAAAACATTCTTCGTCTACCTCTAAAAACCCAAGCAAAAAAATATGCGTACCAACACCTTTTAAGCCCGTCGTTTCCGTATCAAAAAATAATACAGGCTCCTGTAAATCAAGTGCATAAGGATGGTCAAACTCGGCACCCTGCCATTTTTTCAAGGCATCAAAGAATGACTGTAGCTGATAATGACCATGCTGATAAGAAAACGGATACTGCACATGGCGCTTAAACACAATCCCAAAATCATTTTCTACAACCGTAAGCCCCGCCTTTTCCCAGCGCTCGGTATAGCTCGGCTTAGTTGGCTTTTGATAAGCTGGTTCTTCTACCTTTTGTTGAGCTGCTGTTGGTTTTTTACCAAGCATTTTTTTCATTTGTAGTATTTTATTTTCGTAAGACATGCATTTCACTCATTTTCTGCTTATAGTATAAGACTCTCTTGCAAGATTACCATGATTGTTAGACTCATTCAAAGTCATTTCGTCTAGTTTTTCACACTGACGAGCAGAAGTTAACCTAAAACTATCACGACCTATAGCATACTATCCACAGAATTAAGATAAAAAAACTCAATGGAAAAAGTCCCACTGAGTTTCTATCTGTATCACATTCAATGAAATATATATGTTTCAATTTGCTGTAACCAATCTGATACGCTTTCATGCAGGTTATCTTCTGTATGGTATTCTACATTATTGAGGATAATAATGGTGTAATCAGTCTCTATATAACAGCATAACATCGTGGTATAACCTGGCCAACCACCACTATGGAATACCTTTTTCCCTGTTTTTGGTGATTGATCAATGAACCAACCAAAGCCACATGGTGTCTTTTGACCATCCTTTGTCACAATTGAGGACAGAGCCAATTCAAGAGATGATGCACAAAGCAAATCCCCCCTTTTTAGTGCTCTATCCAACGAAAGTAAGTCCATTATGGTTGAATGAATCATTCCATCCCCTTGGATTCCGTCTAAATAGTTCACAAACTCATAACCTGGAAGGTCGTCAGGCAAGGAGATTAATGCACTATTCTCATCACGGATATAGCCAAAAGCAAAATCCTCAACATCTTCAGGATAATACCTGCGATTCATGACCCTTGTTCGTTGCATTGCTGACGGTTTAAATATATGCTGTAACATGAACATGGCATAGGACATATCTGATACTTTTTCAATTATCATTGCCAGGCAAACATAACCTGTATTACTATATTGATACTTTTCACCTGAGTCAAAATAGAGCGGTGGTCTATGTTCCGTTAGTAAACGTAGTACATCTCTATTCGTCGCAATACAATGATGATCCCAGTGGCTTTCGAATAATTCCATATAATCTGGCAATCCAGATGTATGTGTTAATGCATGTCGTAAAGTAATGGTTTCGTATGGAAATGAGGGAATCCATTTCTTGATAGCGTCATCATAATTAAGTTTCCCTTGTTCCTCGAGAATCATAATGCCCATGGCTGTCATAGGCTTCGTTACTGAAGCTAACTCAAATAAGGAATTTTCGGAAAGCTTCTTGCCACTATGGTAATTTGATAAGCCAAAAGTACCTATATAAATAGGTTTACCTTCCTTCGCTACTAAAATATTGCCTGAGAAAAGCCCTTGTTCAAATTTTGACATAAATAGTTGATTAAGTTCCTCTGATAATTTCACACAATCGCTCCTTATCACCTTTACGTATTTTAGTTACTTAATGCTTCCATAGTTGCTTCTAAAATACGAATTCGACCATTCAATGTCCCTCCACCCATTACCAATGGATCTACGGCATTAATAAAAACTTGATTGCTTTCGACTGCCTTTAATCCTTTCCAAACTGGGCTTTGTTGAAGCTCCTCAAGTATACTTCCATCCATATCATTTTCATAAAGATCATACTGAATAAAAATATAATCTGGATTGGCTTGATAGAGGCCCTCCAAAGTAATAACGGTTTGCTGATTCACCTTGTTAATAGCTTCTGGCACAGGGAGATTCAATTCACCGTATAGTACATCATTGAGAAATACGTCTTTAGGGTAAATCATCATTTCGCCACCTCGAATACGTATGGCTACTATATCCTTGTCTTGGAATGAATCGAGATAATGGATAGCATTTTGCTTATCCTGATGGTATTTATCAATAAGTGTTTTTGCTTTTTCAGCCTTTCCAGTAATCTCAGCTAGCATTTCAAGATTCTCCTGCCAATCTGGTCCATAATGAGAAGTTGGAATTACTGGTGCGATTTTCTCTAACTGTTCTAAAACTTTTGGATCTTCCATATCTGTACTGATAATTAAATCTGGTGCAAGTTGCAAAACGTACTCCAAACTGTCCCCACTCGTTGTTAATAAAGGAATTGTATTCGCCGTAACGTCGCCAAAAAAACTGGGGAATGGCTCCTCATCACTACCAATTGCACTTGCTGCATAGGGTTCTATGCCCAAAATCACAGCATCCTCAATGGATTCAAAGGCATTTAAAAAGAGAATTTTCTCTGGTTTTACTGGAACGCTGTAATGATTATTTAAATAAGTAATTTTTGTTGTCTGTTCTTCACTTTCCTTTTTTTGCAAGACAGATGATGTTGATTCTTCTTTATCTTTTGTACATGCAGATAAAGTTAAAGTTAATACTATGATGCTTAAAATGACCATAGTTTTTTTCATCAAGAACGCCTCCTTTTACGCTAATCTCAATTGAGAATGAAAACTATTATCAATAATAAACAAGCGTTCTTTTGGCGTCCATGTAGAAAAGGCGGATTTTATAATGAACTATCTGCGGTTAACAATTGCATGACTTCTTTTACAATCAGTAAATGTGGCAACGGAGCATAGTCGCGCCATGGAAAATGAGTAAGTGTATAGACGGAATCATTTCGCACTGATTTCAATTCAAGCCACAGCTCATCTGATTGAAGCTCGTCCCATTTCATCATCGATTCTTCGTCTTCATAAACAAGTACCATGATGAAATCTGGATTCATTTCAGATAATTGCCCAATTGTAATAGGTTCTTGTGTGTCAGAGATCATCACATTTAGTCCTAGGTCCTCCAGCAAAACTTCTTGAATACTTCTATCCTGATACAGATAGCATTCATCCCCTCTCACTAACAAAAATAACATACTTCGCTCATGGCAAATGTACGCTAAGCTAGCAACCGCCTCTTGTACAGTTTGTTCGTATTCTATAAGCCATTTCCTTGCTTCGATCTCTGCATCTAGGATTTTTGCAACCTCTAGCAACTGTTCACGCCATGATAAACTGCTCCACGCAAGTCGATAAACATGGCCTCTCTTTTGTAATATCGTCAACTGCTCATCCGTCACATTATCTAAGCAAAATATATAATCATATTGCAGATTTTCTTGTAGAAGTAACGCGATATTTTCATTTAAAACGGCTGGCGTTCTGCCCACAGCTAGCTGAATAGGTACATGATTGCCAAAAGTCTTATAGTAATGAAATCGCCATGTTGGATGGAGCGGTGCTGCAATGGGGATATAATGTAGTGGTGCAAGCAAGCCAAAAAAAGAACTATCTAAAACAGCGATGTTTTTTCTACGACTTTTCATAAATAGAGAGGGAGACATACCCATTTGTTGTTTGAATCGACGACTGAAGTAAAACTCGTCTTTATACCCAACCTCACTTGCAATTTCTCGAAGGGTTTTACCTCCTTTTATTAAAAGCCATTTAGACGCTTCCATTCTTATATTCATTAAATACTGGATGGCACTAATACCAAACTGTTTTCGAAATAGTTCCATATAATATTTTGCACTTATATTCATCATTTGGGCTAAATCTTTCACTTGAATAGCTTCTTGAAAATGATACTCCATATGTTGTTTTGTTTTTTCTAACATATGTTGCAAGTCTCTATTAGAGGTTTTCCGATGCTGAGTGATGGTATGTAAAAGCAAGTAAAAATGTGCTTGGCTTAATAAAATGTCCTCTTTGATAGGACTCTCAACCAATGCCATTAGACTGTTACAAAGACGGATGATTTCTTCTGTTTGTTCAAGATTTATCTCTTCTCCTCTATCAGTCTTCGCCTCCATCTGTGGGAGAGCATTAAAGGTAATAAGGTAAACGGTAGTTAACTTCTCTAAATCCACCTTTAAGATAAGCTCGCTCTGAGCAGGGCAAAGGTAGACACTATCTTTAAGCAGCCTGTGTTGGTGATTTCCAAAAGCCAAATTAGCTTTCCCCTTTGTGGTAAACAGTAAGCAATGGCTCTCAAGTCTTTGTTGATAATGCCGTTTCGTCTTGCTTGATAAAATTTTAATATCAAGAAAATGAAAAAGAAAATGTGTCATTTGGTCGAATAGCAAATCGACTTCCTCCTTCCCACAAGCGTAGTAGGTAACCCTCGTTTTAACAAATAAGATGATACTATTTATAAAATATAAAAGGGCTTGAGGAACGAACTTGCTTATTCCCTAAGCCCTTTTTATTTAATTTAACATTCGAAGAAGATCTATCACTCTTTTCTTCCCTTGCTCTAAACTATCTTGCGCCCCAATACAAGACGGACAACCTGATTCACAAGGACAGCTCGATACATGTTGTAGCGTTTTGTTTAACAGTTCTTCCCATAGTGCAAATACTCTCTCACTTAAACCGATCCCACCTGGATACTTATCATAAACAAAGAACGTTGGTAACTCATTGTGTGATGCCTTTACTTGCGGCACAACTGCTACATCACTACTATCACACTGGATAAAAATCGGGATAAAAGCGTTCATCGCATAAGCAGCTCCTACCATAGCATCCGTTAATTCTGCCTCTGACCATTGAGACACCCTATTGAACGAAAGCCACGAAGCACTTGTATGCATTTCATCTGGCGGGAGGTGGATAGGCCCTGAACCGATATTGTCATGTGTGCCGAAGCGGATTTTCTTAAAGATCGTTGCTTGTGCGACTAAGCCAACATCGCCAAAGCTAATTGTACCGCCTCCATAGGGACGGCTACGATCCTCCTCTAGCACCTTCATTTCGACTGCTAGATTGGCATCTGTATAGTAATCCACATCTACTTCACGTACAAAGGCTTTTTTTTCTTCCCAATCGAGCTTCTCCACTTGAAATTGAATACCTTGGTGTAGGTAAATGGCTTCTTCATGTAAAAGGGTCATGGCACTATGACGATCCATTTCTCCAATCACCTTTGTCTGTGCAGGGACGGACAGATCAATTATGACCACATTTTCCTGTGACGCAGAACGCAGGCTAATATCATGCGCAGGGAAACGATCACTCATCCAATGCCATTTGTCACTCGTCTTAAAGACAACCCCTTCCTCCGCCAAGTAATCCAACAATTCCTGTATGTCATATTCTCCATACGAATCGCCTATTGAAAAGGGTAGCTCGAAGGCAGCACATTTCAAATGATCCATTAAAATCAACATATTTTCTGGATAGATACGCGCTTCCTCTGGCGTACTACCAAGCAAAAACAAAGGATGATTGACCACATACTGATCCAATGCAGAAGATTGTGCAACATATATAATCAATGCCTCATCCTGACGTCTTCCCGCACGTCCTGCTTGCTGCCAAGCACTCGCAATATTTCCCGGGTAACCTGTCATAATACAAGCTTGTAATTGACCGATATCAACACCTAGTTCTAATGCATTGGTGCTAACCACTGTTTGAATCGTACCCTCACGCAAGCCTTTTTCGATGACACGTCGCTCAGAGGGCAAGTATCCACCTCGATAGCCACGCACAGATTCATCGAGTAGCTTATCGCGAGTGAGCTCCTTTAAGTATGTGACAATCATCTCGACTCGTACTCGACTTTTGGCAAAAATGATGGATTGAATGCCAGCTATGTACAACCTTTTGGCTAAATCACTAACCTCTAACACGGCACTTCTACGCACCCCAAATGTTTTATGAATAATTGGTGGATTATAAAAAAGGAAGGTTTTTTTGCCAACAGGTGCGCCTGAATCAGCAATTAGTGCATGTGATTCATTCGTCAGAAGCTCAGCAAGTTCTTTCGGGTTTTTAATGGTAGCTGATGTACAAATAAACACCGGCTTACTACCATAAAACTCACAAATACGCTTTAGTCTTCGAATAACGTGGGCAACATGCGAACCAAATACCCCTTTATATGTATGCAATTCATCAATAACGATATACTGCAAATTTTCAAAGAGTGAGACCCATTTAGTATGATGTGGCAAAATTCCGGAATGCAGCATATCGGGGTTCGTCATAACGATATGCCCTGCCTTTCGAACTTTTTGGCGAATGCCTGGCGCCGTATCTCCATCATACGTATAACTTAAAATTTCCTCGCCACTTTGCTCAATGAGTTCATTTAAATCATTTTTTTGATCCTGTGCTAATGCCTTTGTTGGAAATAAATAAATGGCCCGCGCATTTTTATCTTCTATTATTTTTTGCAGCACTGGTAGATGATAGCAATAGGATTTACCCGAAGCAGTTGGCGTAACCGCTGTAAAAGATGTACCATGCTGCGCCAAATCAAAGGCTTCTCGCTGGTGTGTATATAGTTGCTCGATACCCCTTGCCTGTAGTGCTTTCACTAGGGATGAGTGTAAATTTCCTGGGAAAGGTGCATATTTGGCTGGTCGACTTTCTAGTGTTTGCCAATGTAAAATACGCTCTTTTAATTCTTCATCGTATCTCCATTCCTGTAAAAGCTCACTAATCGTTCGTTTCTTCGATAGCATTCGATTCCTCCTCCTTTAGTAATCGTTCAAAGGTTTTTAAAGTATAGGAGGTAGAATGGGTCGCATCTAAAAAACGTTTTTTACTAGTTTCTTTATAAAAAGATTGCACAACAAATTGCTCCATCGATTCTACCACTGAAGCAATTTGCTGCGTATGCATATATTTCGGTTTATTTTTTTGAATCCATGTATTGGCCTCTTGCTGCCATTCCTTCAATAGTTGATGAATTTCATCAGCGTGTGGTTTCACCTCTTGGAAAAAATCAGGTGTCCGATCTTCCTCACGCATTTGCCAGAATCGTAAAACACATTGTTCACATTCATCTATTAATTGGGATGTTTGCTGAATCACTAACAATTTTGCACCTCATCTCTCATCAATTACGCATAAGCAAATATATTTCGTAGTCACTGCATATACATGGTGAGTATATTTTGTCCAACAAAGCAACTATGGAAATATCACGCTCTTGATCTTTATTCACCGCTATTTCATGGTAAATAATGTATCAATTTTAATGCTATTGTGTTAGTTCAATTGCTTATGAGATAAGTGTACCAAAGTCTATCATTTTTCACTACTAATAGGCGAACAAGCATTCTTTACTTGCCAGTTCTTTTCTGCTAAGCTTACTTTCTGGCTAACCGCTTGAAGCTGCATAAAAAAGTGCAAACTATGTGCATTGTTTTCCAGGGACACTCTCGTGAAAAGTAATTGATTGACCAGATCTAACTGCGCAACTAATTGTTCTAACTTGTTCAATATAACGCCTCCTTTGCTTTACTTTAGTATTCCTCGTATGTATAGAATTACCTTCAAGCGTGACAAAATAAGCGTAAGTTAGCTGAAAGAAGAAGATTTTCGATAAATTTTTAAAAATGAACCTTCAACCTAAAAAAACGTCTTCTATGAAAGATCTGAAAGGGACATATTTTCAGCCAATTCATGACTAAAATTAATCAGTTATTTTGACGATTCGAGTAAAATAGAAGCTAGTGATTTTTCGACGTAATTTGTTTCTACTTCCCATCTGTTCTCTACGATTCTATTAGCAATAACATGACTGATGGAGGTAGAGAATAGCCGCTAAAACATGGTAAACTAGTGTATAGAAAAGCAGTATGATAAAGGGTGAGTTGAATGACAATTCGTTATCCAAACGGAAAATTGTATACGCCGAATGTGTCTGTACAGAAAACAGAGAAAAAAAGGAATAGCAAAGATTTGTCTTTTAGTAATCGTGGCAAGACTCTAGAAGATGAAATTAATGAAGCAAACGACTATTATATAAAAAGGCGACTTGCTATCATTCATAAGAAACCTGTTCCTGTGCAAATCGTCAAAGTAGAGTACCCTTCACGAAGTGCTGCTGTTATTCGTGAAGCATATTTTCGAACACCCTCTACAACCGACTACAATGGTGTTTGGAATGGGCATTATATAGATTTTGATGCAAAGGAAACGGCTTCCAAAACGAGCTTCCCCTTAAAAAATATTCATGAGCATCAAATGATCCATATGCAGCAAGTGACGGAACAAAATGGTATGGCTTTTATTATCGTTCGCTTTTCTGCCTTTGAACGATATTTTATTGTGCCCTACGAAGTTTTACAAAAGGCCTGGCAAGCAATGGAGAATGGCGATCGTAAATCGATACCCTTTTCAACGATTGAAGAAGAGGCATATGAAATTCCTACAAGTTATTATCCACGTATCGATTACTTACCCATTATCCAACAATGGATCGATGCAACATGCTTCAGGTCTGAAAGTGAGGAGAAATAAGAATGACTGAACGTCGTCGAACACGTGGAGAGCACCAAAAAGCTCTCGCTGAAAAAAATAAAAAAGGTAAGAAAAAAACAACATCATCTTCACCTGCTAAGACGTGGTTTAAACGTATTTTCTTAACACTCTTAGCAATCGGTGTGGCGGGCTTCATTGGAGGCGCTGGATTGTTTGCCTACTATGCAAGCACAGCTCCAGAGCTTGATGAAGAATTATTAAAGGACCCTGTTTCTTCAGAGTTCTACGATAAAAACGGTGAACTATTTGCTACAATCGGTGCTGAAAACCGTAAATATATAAAGTATGAAGATATACCTGAAGATATGGTCAATGCTATTCTCGCAACGGAAGATGTGCGCTTTTTTGAGCACCACGGCATGGACTTTTATCGTCTAGGCGGTGCTATTTTGGCAAACTTCCGTGATGGCTTTGGTGCACAAGGTGCGTCTACCCTGACACAGCAAGTTGTCAAAAACTCATTTTTACAAAACGAGAAAAAACTAAAGCGTAAGGCACAAGAAGCTTGGCTAGCCTTCCAACTAGAACGTAAGTATTCAAAAGAAGAGATTTTTGAAATGTACTTCAATAAAATGCTCATGTCGGGTCGTATTTACGGGTTCGGAACAGCAGCACAATATTTCTATGGTAAAGAATTAAAAGATTTAACATTAGATGAAGAAGCATTATTAGCAGGATTAGTCCAACGACCAAATGCTTATAATCCATTAAAAAACCCTGAGCTTGCGAAAAAACGTCGTAATACGGTTTTAGGCTTAATGCATCAACATGGAAAAATTACAAAAGCTGAGATGGAAGAAGCAAAACAAATGGAAGTCCAATCAGGTCTAGCGGATGATGCAACACGTCAATCATTTGCAGGTTCGAAATATGATGCCTTCCTCGATATTGTGATCAATGAATTAGAAAATAATGGTGATGGAACAGCGATGGCAGAAGGAATTAAAGTTTATACAACACTTGATCCGAATGCCCAACAAGTTGTAGAAAACGTAATGAACGACGACAGTAATTTCCCTACTGAAGAAATTCAGTCAGGTGTAGCTGTCATCGATACAAAGACTGGTGCCATTCAAGCCGTTGGTGGTGGTCGTCATTACGGTGCTGAGCGTGGTTTCAACTATGCAGATGACCTAACAAAAAATCAACCTGGTTCCACAATGAAACCATTAGTTGACTACGGTCCAGCAATTGAATATTTAAAATGGTCTACAGGTCAAACACTTGTCGATGAACCAATGAACTATACAAATTCAAAACAAACAATCACGAACTGGGATGGCAGATATATGGGGGCCATGACGGCACGTAAAGCGTTATATGCATCACGTAACGTACCAGCTGTCAAAGCATTACAAGAGGTTGGTACTGACAAAGCAAAAGAATTTGTAGGGCGTTTAGGAATTGAAACGGAAAATCTATATGAGTCAGATGCGATTGGTGGAGGTGCCATTACAATCTCCCCTATCCAAATGGCTGCTTCCTATGCTGCTTTCGGCAATAACGGGGTCTATACAGATCCACATGCCATTACAAAAATCGTCTACCGTGACGGTAAAACATCTAAAAATTACACACCTGAGCCTAAAGTGGCTATGAGCGATTACACAGCTTATATGGTGACAGATATGCTACGTGATGTCGTTGGCAATAAACCAGATGCATCTGGTACTGCTGCCAATGTACCTGGCTTAGATATCGCAGGTAAAACAGGTACAACCAACTACTCAGCAGAAGATTTTAGCAAATATAATCTACCAAATACAAGTGTACCAGACTCATGGTTTGCGGGTTACACAACAAACTACTCCATTGCTATCTGGAGTGGTTATGAAAAACACTTTGATCCAATTACAACGTGGGAAGAACGTCGATTACCACAAAATTTATTTAAATCAATTATGCAAGATATTTCATCAAATGTTGAAAATACAAGCTTTAAAAAGCCAAATACCGTTGTAGAAGCAACGATTGAAGTCGGCTCTAAACCACTTAAATTAGCAAGTGATTATACACCTAGCGAACTACGTCAAACAGAACTATTCGTTCGTGGTACTGAACCAACAGAGGTGTCGAGTGTGTACGAGGCTCCAGAATTATCTACACCTTACAATGTATCAGCAAGCCTAGATTTAGGAGCACAGTCTATTAATATCTCTTGGGAACATGATGCGATCCTAGATCCAAAAACAGATGAACCATTACCAACTTCATTTGAAGTAACTGCCAAACGTGATGGCGGAGAATCAATAACGCTTGGTACAACAGACAGCAAAGGCTTAACTGTTGGCAACACGCTTGAAGATGGTAATTACACAATCTCTGTCGTAGCCATTGTAGATGGCACACGCAGTGAACCTGGCACAACTACCTTCCAAATCACAAGTACGCCTGAGGAAGATTTAGAAACAGAAGACCCAGATGAGCCAGAAATCGATTTACCAACAGATCCTGGTCAAGAAGACAATGACAACGGGAATGACGACAATGGCAATAACAACAATAATAATGGTAATGGGCAAGGTAATAACGGTAACGGTAGCAACAGTGGTAACAATGATGGCAATCAACAGCCAACCCCTCCTACCGAACCAACCAACCCAATAGAAGAAGACCAAAGCTCAGAATAAACACAAAGCCGAGAAGCAGCAATTTGCTTCTCGGCTTTTTAAATTCGTTCTTAACACTTTGTTAGTGCTCTATCGATCAATTCTGGCGCTCTATCCATCACTTTGCTCATTCTATCCGCTACTTTTGGCATTTTATCCATCACTTCTTGCACTTTATCCGCTACTTGGCACTCTATCCATCACTCTGCTTGCTCTATCCACCAATTTTCTCATTCTATCCGCTACTTTTGACTTTCTATCCACCACTTCTTGCACTTTATCCGCATCTTGGTGCTCTATCGACTCCTAGCTTTTGCTAGCTTGAATTCGCAATCGAGCTGTGCGCTTTTTGGTTTCTTTGAATAATTCATCTAGCTGACGGTAGCATGCATATTGGCCTGGCTTGGCTTTAATAAAGGAAAGTCTTTCAACACCATTGATCGGTAGCACCTCATCGCCTGCTGCCTGTACAAGTTGTTCAAATAGCTCGATGGCTTGTTCCATTAGCCCTTTAGCTGTACCGTTTCTCGCATCGTGGGCTGTATGGATCGCTGCTTGCAAGGTTGACCATTGAGCAAACCATGCATCTACTTTATCTTTTGCGATAGCCTCATTGTTCACGCTTCCTTCACCAAGCCTTTCTTTAAGCGTTTTTGACCTTCACGACAATCAGCGAGTAAAGGGCAGGCATGACACCCAGGATTTTGTGCCTTGCAATGATAACGTCCAAAGAAAATTAACTGGTGATGTGTTTTCGACCATTTGTCCATAGGTGTTTTTTTCATAATCGTTTCTTCTACTTCAAGCACCGAATCTTTCCATCGACAGAGCCCTAGCCGTTTTGAAACTCGCTCCACATGCGTATCCACTGCAAGTGCTGGAATATCAAAGGCAACGGAAAGCACGACATTGGCTGTTTTTCGCCCTACGCCTGGTAATGTCACAAGTGCTTCACGTGTTGCAGGTATTTCACCACCATACTCAGTGAGCAATCGTTGACATAATGCCTGAATGTTCTTTGCCTTATTACGATAAAGACCGATAGAACGAATATCCTGCTGTAACTCCTCTAAGGATACCGCTAAATAATCTTCTGGCGTTTTATATTTTTGAAATAATGTTTTCGTTACTTTATTGACTAACACATCTGTACATTGTGCGGATAATAATGTAGCAATCGTCAGCTCAAAGGCATTGTCATGCACGAGCTCACAATGTGCATCTGGAAACATTCGATCCATCTCTTCTAGACAATGCTCCCACTGTTTTTTTGTTAACAAACCAGATGCCCCCCTATTCTCTTTCCTCTAACCAATTATAAAATGGTACTTTATTCGTTGGTTGCGTTGTTTCTTGTTGAGCTGTCCGCCCTGGTGCTCTGTTAAATGTCTGTTTCTCACGGAACTGCTCGCTTTGCTTTTGTGCGGCTTGTGGTGTCGTAATATTTTTCTTTTTCCACTCTAATAAAATGCGATCAATATAACGAATACTCAGTTTCCCAGCAAAGACAGCCTCCTTTAGTGCTTCCTTAATGAGTGCTGGACTATGCTTGTCCTCATCAAGCCAACATCCTATTTTTTCAAGCTCTAAAGGAGATAAAAGACGCCCCATTTCCTCTTCAAATAGACGGAATAGCTCGCCTTCTTCTTGTCGAAGTGTCACTGCCGTTTTTTGCTGCTCTTTCATATCCATCATCTGCACAATGCGCTCCCATAGTGGGTACACGGAATATTTTTCATATAGCTTGCCTCCCGCATCAACATCGCGTGAAATTTCAAGAAAACCTTTTTGCATTAAGCGTTGTAAACGTGATGTGATGTCATGGTCAGACATTGTGAGGCGATTTTTGAGATCATTAGGTGTTGGGAAATCATTCCCTTCCATATGAAAGGCTAATAAGTGCATGACAATGAGTGCCTCTTCATCTTCCATATTTAACTCCTTATAAAACTGAAAAAAAAGCTGAGGAATGGGAATCATTCTCTGCTCAGTCCATGTACGGAGTCGATGATTATTTACGTTCATGTTTCTCCAGACTCCTTCTTTAGTAAGTAGAAAAGCCGCGTAGATATTTCACTACGCGACTTTTAAATTGATTAGCTTATGGATATAAGCGGTTCAGTAAACGTGGGAATGGAATCGTTTCACGGATATGCTCTGTGCCAGAAATCCATGCTACAGTTCGCTCTAATCCAAGACCAAAGCCTGAATGTGGGACAGAACCATGTTTGCGAAGCTCTAAATACCATGCATAAGCATCTAATGATAGATTATGCTCTTCCAAACGTGATTTTAATAATTCATAGTCATGAATACGCTCAGAACCACCAATAATTTCACCGTAACCCTCTGGTGCGATTAAATCAGCACATAAGACAACATCATCACGCTCTGGATGTGGTTGCATATAGAATGGTTTAATGCCTACTGGGTAACAAGTAATAAATACTGGTTTGTCAAATGAATTCGCAATAGCTGTTTCATGTGGCGCACCAAAATCATCGCCCCATTCGATATCGTCGAAGCCTTGTTCATGTAAAAGCTTGATCGCATCATCATACGAAATACGAGGGAATGGCGCTTTGATGTTTTCAAGTGTCGATGTATCACGGCCAAGTCGCTCTAATTCTAATTTGCAGTTTGCCAGTACGGATTGTACGATGTGCGCTACATATTGCTCTTGTACTTCTAAGTTTTCTTCAAATTCTACAAATGCCATCTCAGGCTCAATCATCCAAAACTCGATTAGGTGACGACGTGTTTTAGATTTTTCAGCACGGAAAGTTGGACCGAATGAGAATACTTTTCCTAACGCCATTGCAGCCGCTTCCATGTAAAGCTGACCAGATTGAGATAGATAAGCATCTTCATCAAAATATTTTGTATGGAATAGCTCTGAAGTACCTTCAGGTGCAGATCCTGTTAAAATTGGTGGGTCCATTTTTGTAAAACCATTATTGTTGAAAAATTCATATGTGGCACGAATAATTTCGTTACGGATTTTCATTATGGCATGCTGTTTACGAGAGCGTAGCCATAAATGACGGTTATCCATTAAAAATTCAGGACCATGTTCTTTTGGTGTAATTGGGAAATCTGTTGCTGCATGTAGTACCTCAATACCTGTTACAGCAAGCTCACAGCCAAAGCTTGAGCGTTCGTCAGCTTTCACTTCGCCCGTAACGTACATAGACGTTTCTTGCGTCATTCCTTTTGCCGTAGCAAAAATTTCTTCGCCTACTTCTTCTTTCACGACAACGCCCTGTACAAAGCCAGAACCATCACGTAGCTGTAAGAACGCGATTTTTCCGCTTGAACGTTTGTTAGCTAACCAAACGCCAATTTTGACTGTTTCACCGATATGCTGTGGCATATCTTTAATCATAATTTTTTTCATAGAAATCCTCCAAAGTCGACTAGAGGGATTAGTCTTGCCATTTTGATTTTACAAATGCATCAATACGACGGACTGCCTCTTCTAATAATTCTAAAGATGTAGCATAGGATAATCGCATTGTAGTTGGTGCACCAAAGCCAGAGCCTGGGATCACTGCTACGTTTGCTTCTGTTAAAATATCCGCAGCGAATGTATCTACTGAATCATAGCCAGTGTGGGCCATAGCTTCTGCTACGTCTGGTAATAAGTAGAATGCACCCTGTGGTTTTAAGACATGGAAGCCAGGAATTGCACTTAACTGTGGATAAATTTTTTCAAGACGAGATTCAAATGCTTGACGCATTTCTTCTACTGCATCCTGAGGACCATTATACGCCTCCACAGTTGCATATTGTGCTGTTGTTGTCGCATTAGATGTTGAGTGTGATGCAAGGTCAGTCATTGCTTTAACTATGTCTGCGTCACCTGCAGCATACCCAATACGCCAGCCTGTCATAGAGTGAGATTTTGCCACACCATTTACAACGATTGTACGTGCTTTCACTGCATCAGAAAGTTGTGCAATTGAAAAATGCTCAATACCATTGTATACAAGCTTTTCATAAATTTCATCTGACACGATTAAAATATCTTTTTCTTCTGCAACAGCTGCAAGCTCTGCTAGCTCCTCACGAGAATAAATCATGCCTGATGGGTTGCTAGGTGAATTGATAATAACGGCTTTCGTTTTATCTGTCACAGCTGCTCTTAGTTGATCCGCTGTAATTTTATAGCTTTGTTCACGTGTACCTTCAACATATACAGGTACGCCACCAGCTAATTTCACTTGTTCTGGATAAGACACCCAATAAGGAATTGGAATGATAACCTCATCGCCCTCGTTTAAAATAACTTGGAATAGCGTATATAAAATATGCTTTGCCCCTACGCCGACAATGACTTCATTTGATTGATAGGCAAGATTATTATCGCGTTGAAGCTTATCAATAATAGCTTTTTTCAAAACTGGAAGTCCGCCAGCAGGTGTATATTTTGTTAATCCTTTTTCCATTGAATCAATGGCTGCATTTAAAATATTTTGAGGTGTGTTAAAGTCTGGTTCACCAGCCCCAAGACCAATAACATCAATACCTTGCTCTTTCAATGCTTTTGCTTTCGCAGTAATAGCTAATGTTGAAGATGGTGTTAAAGTTTTTACACGTGTTGCTAATAAATTTTTCATCCGGGATCTACTCCTCTTATAAATTCGTAATGCGCTTCCACCAGTCGCCATCCTTAAACATGATATAGACATAGTTGAGCTGATCATGGTTGTTTAGATAGGTAATCTCCCAAACAGCGCCAGGTTCCTCATAACCTAATTTCATGTGGAGGACTTTTTGTACATTTCCTTCATTTTTAAAAACCGATAATGCTTGCTTTTCCGTAATACCATCTTCTAATAACACTTCCTGAATGGAATCCTCATCTAGATTCGTTGGAACAAAGACAGCTTTTTTATCACCGTATTCGTCTACCCCGAACACAGTAACATACGAATGTTTGCCATTATATGTGTAGGACTCCGAGACAATTGCGAGGGCTTTGGCATCGAGTGCCAACTGTTCAGCCTTCTCTTCAATTGAACGGAACGGAGCCTCGGCTTTCCAGAGTACTAAAATGCTAATGACAAGTGACAATGAAACAATAAAGACAGAAATGAAAATTAACCAGTTTTTCATCTATTCACCTTATGTTTCCTATCGAGCTGTTTTGGCATAACACATAGCTGAAGCTTGTGTATGTCTATCACTGTATAACCATTCATTTTGCTTTCCATTTTGTCAACCTGCTTTCTTTCCTCATACCACAACATTATACAACAATTTTGTACTGTCGTGTTTCCTAATTTCATATATTGTACGTTGCTAGAATAACGTTTTCAAATGATTGGTATAGCAAATTTAATTCCATTGAAAAATTCCTATTCAACCAAGTAAATAGGAATGCGTAAATTTATGATAGTTCGCACAGAACATAGCTGGCACGGCCATTATCTTTCGCTTCGTACAAACAGCTATCTGCTCGCTCAAATAACTCTTTATACTGATAATTTTGCTGATTGTTGACACAAGCACCCATACTCACCTTTAACGGATAGCTTTGATGCTCTTGTTCTAGCTTTAAAGTGAGTAAATAAGCATGCGTGTTGTTGACAAGTGTTTTGATATAGTCCTTTTGTTGATGCTTGATACAAAGGATAAATTCATCTCCGCCATACCGAATAATTTTCACATCTTCCTTATGTAAAAAGTTCTTCAAGCCCTTGGCTAAAAGCTGTAAAGCCATATCCCCAAACAGATGACCATGCATATCATTAAACAATTTAAAATGATCAATATCTAGTACCGTAATACACACATATGATTGCGTCATTTCGGCTATGTTTAACCATTCATGTAGCTCATGATCCAAAAAATGACGATTTAACACGCCCGTTAATGGATCATAATGGGCTTTTTTCTCAAGCTTCTCCTTTTGACGCTTAAATTCCAAATTCATGACTTGCTGTAGTAAATTCGCAACACTCATTTTTTCTGTAAGATCAATATATTCACGCTGTACATCAAAAATTTCATCCCGCCAATTCAATTGATACAATACATCTAACAGTAAACGCATGACTTTTTTCGTTGTCGGTTTATCCCCGTAGGATTTAGCAAGCTCTACAGCCTTTTTATAATAGGGGACGGCTTCTTCAAGCTTTTGCTGCTTTTCATATAAAAAGCCATAGCCAAACAACGCAGCTACTTTTTCGCGTTTATGCTGATGAATAATGTCAGAGGATAACGTGCTGTCCAGCAAGGCCTTCCCCGTTTTAAAATCCCCTTCTAAAATATAAACATCTGCTAAATTATTATTAATACGAATATCATGTAATTTTGCAAGATCGGGCATTGTCTTAGATAAGGACTGATTATATGTTCTAGCTAAAAGCCCTGCTTGAAGTGCTTCCTTCGTACAGCCCTTCTCCACCTCTAAATAACATAAATTATTATGACACCGAACAAGCATGATGGCGTCCTGCAACTCTTGTGCATAGGCGATCGATTTCTTCGTCATCTCTACTGTTTTTTCACGTATGCCTACCAAGTCATAGATTAAAGACATGATTAAATGATAATGCATTAAATCTTTGCTAGAACCATATTTTTGACAAATCGCCTCATAATCATGCATAAGACTGACCATGCTTAAGGTGTCACCTAAAGAATGGTGAACTAGTATTTTTTGATAGTACAAATCCAATACATATGCATAATTTTCGCTCTCTAATGCGACTAAAAGACCTTGATCCGCTAGTTTTAATGCTTCCGTTAAAAACCCCTTCGTGCGCATTTCCATAATCGTTTTATTTAACTCTTCTAATGTTAATTTCACCGTTTCACCACTTCTCCAAGCCCTATACACTTTGTGCTTTCTCAATTATAAGGTATATTTATTCACTCCGTCCGCCCTTTTCATTAGATAACCAACTATTTCCTGCATTTCAAAATCTCTTACTAGGTCCAACCATCTTTTTCTTGCGCTACACCTTCAAAATGAATCATCGCTTTCCATTCATAGTTGTCGTTAAATTTTTATGCCTTCACACACTTTTCTCCATCATTGTCCCCGTTACCTATTGTTTTTACCCATATGATGAAATAATTAGCCATTTTAAGTATTGAAAAAGGACGTGATGTTGTGAGTATGCAAATTAACCCTTCTGATCCAGCAACTATTCCAAAATTTGTAGATGAACTTCCAAAACCAATGATAGCTAAACCCAAATATAGTAGAGGGCAACAAAAAAATGATTATTATGAATTAGTCATGATGGAAGGCGAGCACCGTTTTCATAAGCATTTCCCCAAAACATACATTTGGGGCTATAACGGGCTTTATCCAGGACCAACCATTGAAGCTACTAAAGACAAAACCATTTACGTGAAATATAAAAATCAGCTACCCTTACAGCACTTTTTACCCGTAGATTTTACACTTCATGCCGCCAACGATTCTCAAGAGGTAAGAACCGTCACTCACTTACATGGCGCCAATGTGGATTGGGAGAGTGATGGTCATCCAGAAGCATGGTACACAAGAGACTATCGGCATACTGGGCCAAAATTTAATAAGGAAATACATGAATATACAAATCATCAGCCTGGCACTACCATGTGGTATCATGACCATGCAATGGCCTTAACACGTTTAAATGTCTATGCAGGATTAGCAGGCTTTTATTTACTGAGAGACGCACTTGAGGAACGCGCTAATTTACCATGTGGAGACTACGAATATCCGGTTTTAATACAAGATAAATCCTTTAATGAGGATGGCTCGTTGTTTTATCCTGATGAACCACCATTCCCAGTCCCCGTTCACCCCTCCATTACACCTGGTTTTGTTGGTAATACAATCGTAGTGAACGGAAAATTATGGCCTTACTTAGATGTAGAGCCACGTAAATATAGATTTCGTTTTCTTAATGGTTCCAATCGGAGGGGCTATGTTATCAGCCTGTCAAATGGTCAGCCAATGTTTCAAATTGGTACAGATGGCGGTTTCTTATCCGCCCCCCAACTGATCCAATCTGTCGAGTTGTTGCCAGCAGAACGTACAGATGTGATTATCGATTTTTCAAACTGTGCGGGACAGGAAATCACCTTAATCAATGCGGATACAGATTTCAGTAATGAACACACAAATGTCATTATGCAGTTTAGAGTCACAGTACCTTTAAAATGTGAAGATACAAGTGATATTCCTGAAAGGCTAGCCGTTACGATGGATCTCCATACACACCATGCACATATTGAAAGACAACTGCCCTTGACAGCTACAACTGATGAATTTGGACGCCCCATGTTATTATTAAATGACCGTATGTACCATGACCCAGCAACAGAAAAACCATCTTTAGATAGTGTGGAAATATGGAATTTTATTAATGCTACACCTTTTCTTCACCCTATTCACTTACATCTCATTCAATTTAAAATTTTGGAGCGAAGACCCTTTAATCTGGAACTTTATCAAAATGAAGGCATTATAGAATTCACAGGGCCACCTGAGGAGCCACGTGACTATGAGCGAGGCTGGAAGGATACAGTGAAAGCTGATGCAGGTAAGGTAACGAAAATTATTATGCATTGGAAAGATCATATTGGTCATTATATGTGGCATTGTCACTTCCTTGAGCACGAGGACCATGATATGATGCGGCCAATCCTCGTCATGAAAGACGTCCATGCAGTCCAGCAGCCACATGCTGCCATCGAACATCCAGCACAACATCAAGAAGCGACTGCTACAACAAATCCTACTGAAACTACCAGTACTACACATCATAACGAGTCTCCAGCACCGCTATTAAACGCCATAGCACAGGAGGAAGAGAGTGCGGCTCCTACGAGTGAAAAGGAATCGCTGGCTGTCCATGTAGGCAATAATGCACAGTTTAGGCCACCACTTCTCTTCCCATTCTTGCCTACGCAGGCTCCTACTAACAGGCAGAGGCGTCATAGAGCGAGAAGATTTTAAGCTTTACAAAGAAAACTACCATTAAAAAGGTGGTTTTCTTTGTTATAACAAATCATTTAGTCTCAAATCGCCATACTCTGTTCGTTATGAACGCTAACAATAGTACACATACAGCTATCATGAGAACAGGTATATAAATCCTACCTTGAAAGACCTCGAACAACATACCATACCCTATTTGCCCAAGTGGAGCCATACATTGTGATACTGCCATCATAATTGCCATGACCTTCCCTAATTTATCATTTGGTGTTTGCTTTTGGACAAGGGTCATCACGTAAATGGAAATGATCGTCATCATCATCGCAATCACAACGGCACACCCAATAAAGATGCCGTATGAAGGATAATAGCCTACTAGTAACATTCGAGGCAACACAGCCATCGCCATAGGAATGACTAATAATGCCGACAGCAACACCCAAATGTAGAGGTTGTGAATACGAAGCTTTTGTGCAAAATAGCCCATCGTTAATGCTCCTAAAATGGTTGCCAAATCAATGATACCCATACCTATTCCATATAATGCATCACTACTTTCCATTGTGACGCGAAGGATAATCGGTACGCCCACAACAAAAAGCGGTGTCAATAATAAATTCAATAAAGCAGCTAGTAGCGTGCATTTTAAAATAAATGTTTGCTTCACGACATAGGTAAAGCCTTCTTTCATATCCTTCATTAATATTTGCACCAAATGCCCATCGTAGTCTCGCTTTATAAAGGGAATCGTCATAAACATTTCTACAATAGCTGTAAAGAAGAATAAAAAACCACTTACAATGACCAGCATTTTTAGGCCGAGCACACCATATAAAATTCCCCCTAGTACAGGTGCAGTCACACCTGCCAAAGCCTGCACTCCGTTGACAATGCCATTGGCTTGTTCTAGTTTCTGTTCACTAACCAATATAGGGATACTAGCCATTACGGCTGGTGTATACATTGCACTGACAAGTGATAACAGCACCATAACAAACCCTATCGATAACACGGAATGATTGTCTGTCAGTAACACGAAAAAGAAAATAAAGACAATAGCACTACTGATAAAATCAAATAGGACCATTAAATTACGTCGATTGAATCGATCTGCTATAGCACCACCAAATGGCGTAAGTAAAATAGGTAGGCATGAAATAGCAAAAAGCAAAGCGAAAAGATCTGCGCGTCCTGTCATATCTAACACAAAAAGTGACAAAGCAAATCTTAAAAGTGCAGAGCCCAAAATAGAAATAATTTGCCCAACTACCATTATAAAAAAATCTTTCGAATAGCCCTTTTCTGTTATTGTTATTTCCATTTAATGACCACCTCTTCAATTTATTAGACCGACTGTCGGTCATTATTTATGTAAAAAAAGTGTAGGCACAAGTGAAACTTTACACGCTTCATATCTTGCCCTACATAAATTAGACTGACTGTCGGTTTATAAATAGTATATGTAATCTCACCAAAAAAAGGAACTTTATTTGGCAATTTATCTTCTTAACCGTTTGCTTCAAGCCTTGAAATATTCTTTAATTTGTTTAATAAATGCTGTTGTTGCTTGGCTGACATAGCGATCTACTCGGTAAATGATAGACAAGCTACGGCTAGGTGCTCCATCTGAAATACGTATACTACACAAAGTAGGATCATTTATTTGTTGGATTAGATGGTATGGTTGCACTGTCGCACCAATATTGGCACGAACAAGATTCATAATCGACGTGACAGAGCTTGTTTCAAGAATAGAATGAAGCTGAAAACCATGTTTTTTTACAGCCTCCTCTACAATCTCTCTGCCAAAGAAGCCTTCTGGATACATCACCATAGGCAGGCCTTTCAATTCAGCAATGGTGATAGCGGTTTGATTCGCCAATGGGTGCTCCTGTGAAACGGTCAGTACATACTCCTCTCTACGTAAAGGAATGATTACCAAACGATCATCTGGCTCCACATTCGTCCCAATGCCAATATCCACTTCATTTTCAAGAACCTGCCGCATAATATCAATAGAAGCCAGTATCTTCAGTTTTACTTTCGGAAATTTTTGATGAAAGTCAATGACAAGCTGTGTAATCCGATAATCTAAATCAGATGGCATAATGCCAACACTTATTTGTCCTCTTTGCAGCTCCTGTAAATCATTGATAGCATCTTTAACATTTTGTAATGTTGTGAGCATTTCCGTAGCATAGCTAAATAATAGAGAGCCAGCCTCTGTTGCAACAATCTTTTTTCCAATCCGATCAAACAATGGCATACCTAACTCGTCCTCAAGCACGCGTATTTGCTGACTTAATGTTGGCTGAGAAATGCCAAGTTTCTCAGCAGCTTTTGTAAAATGTAACTCCTCACAGACTGCCATAAAATAGTGTAAATGACGTATTTCCACACCGATCACACCCAATCATAGTTTTTATCTATTATTGTAATAGTAATAATAGTATTGTTCAATCATCTTGGTTGGTATAGACTTCAATTTGAACTTACTATGAATTGTATCGGAGTTGAAATAACATGAATGCAAAGCAAACAATTATACCCATTATCGCTATTATTTTAGCTTCATTTAATTTACGTCCTGTGATTACTTCGGTCTCACCTTTGTTAGGCACCATCCGCGAATCTTTACATATGAGTGCGGCTACTGCAAGTTTATTAACATCTTTAGCTGTGCTATGTATGGGCTTGTTTGCTCCTTTTGCGATACAACTAGCCAATCGTTGGAGCATTGAGAGAGCCATTGCTTACTCCCTTATTCTTATTGGACTTGCAACAGCTGCAAGATTTTTTGCTTATTCTGCCTGGGTGATGCTAGTTACGGCTTTTTTATCAGGCATTGGTATTGCTATAGCGGGTCCTTTATTATCGGGCTATATTAAGGAGAAGTTTTCGAATCCGTCTCGTGTAATCGGTCTTTACTCGTTAGCACTTGTTGTAGGCGCTGGACTTGGTTCAGGGCTTTCCATCCCATTGAGCAATCTCTTTCATTCATGGCAAGCTTCTGCCGCTTCATGGGCTATACTTGCCCTGATTGCTTTAGTCTTTTGGTGGAAACCAGTCGAACAAAAATCAGGCGCTGCTAAACCATCTAGTGCTGGTATAAATGTGAAGCACATGCTAACGAATCAAAAGGCTTGGCTTTTAACAGGCTTTTTTGGTTTAATGGCCTTCATGTTTTATACCATAATGGCTTGGTTACCACCAATCGCTGAAAATATGGGCTACAGCAAACACGATGCTGGCATGATGCTGACACTATTAACCGTCGCCCAAATGCCTGCCACGTTTTTAGTGCCTATCTTAAATAATCGTTTTCAGCATCGAGCTGTATGGCTAATCAGCAGTTCATCATTAGAATTAATTGGGTTATTGATGCTACTGTTTTCTTATAATCCTTGGTTAAGTAGTATGTTGATTGGCATTGGTGCAGGTGGGCTATTCTCATTAGGATTAACATTACCTATCGATGAGGCCAAGGATATGAGCGAGGCAAGCTTCCTGGCAGCCATGACACAATCAGTTGGTTTCGTATTCGCTGCCCTGGGTCCATTTTTTGTTGGTCTAGTACGAGACTTCACAGGCAATTTTTCAGTTGCGATTATTGGCATGATTATCATCGTTCTAGCTATGGTCCTGATTCAACTAAAAATTGGCAATCAGAATCAACCTCATATCCATATGAAAAAGACGACTTCCTAGCAAGGTAGGTCGTCTTTTTATTTTTGAATCGTTTGTTGGCCTTCATTAAATGGGTACCTCTGCAATTCATATTGCATCTACATAAATATGAAAATTAGCGAAACCGCCAAGGAAATGTTGATTTATCGTATCGAATAGATTAAAGAAATTTTATAAACTGATTTAAAAAGCTATGAGGAACTTTTACAAATTCAACTAAAGCTTAGAACCTATCACTTGCTTGGGAAGTCTTGCTACCATGATGAATTCGCAGACTAATAGCAAAAGATGATGGTGACATCACCTTTTTTAATGACGATTCATTTCATATTCAGTTCATAATCGCATGCTATAGTAAAGCCATAGAAACGAAAAACATTGTTTTCGAACAATGAAGGAGGCTTATTTCTTTGCAAGAGACATCAAAAGATACGACAAAACAAAAAGATTGGCGACGCTTTATACAATTAATAAAACGGGCTGAGCCGCCGATTTGGCTACTCGTCATCGCTTTAGTGATGAGTTTAGCGACAACGGGTGTAGGTTTTATTGTTCCATTATTTACAAAACAATTAGTGGATGGCTTTTCTTTAGAATCACTTAATTATTGGCAAATCATTGTGCTAGGTATTGCCTTTATCGCACAAGCTGTTGCGAGTGGCTTATCTATTTACTATTTAAATCGAGTTGGTCATCATGTTGTAGCAAAATTACGCGATCAATTATGGAGAAAACTGCTACACTTACCAATCCCCTATTATGATGAACATGATACAGGGGAAACCTTGAGCCGTGTTACAAATGACACAGCTGTTGTGAAAGAACTGATTACAGAGCATTTAGCAAATTGTTTATCTGGTGTTATTTCGATTATTGGTTCGATCATCATTCTGTTATTTTTAGATTGGAAAATGACGTTAGTGATGCTGATTGCTGTACCACTGGCAATGGTCATTTTAATGTTGCTTGGTCGACGCATGTTTGTCATTTCAAAAGGTATGCAAGATGAGACAGCGAAATTTACGTCTGTATTGAATCAAGTTTTACCCGAAACACGTCTAGTCAAGGCTTCCAATGCTGAACAAATTGAATATGCGCGTGGAAAAAAAGGTATTTCTAATCTCTTTACATTTGGCTTAAAAGAAGCAAAAATCCATGCATTGATTTCACCGCTTATTTCATTTGTGCTGATGTCTGTGCTTGTAGCTATTATTGGCTATGGTGGTGTCCGTGTTTCCTCTGGGGAGCTGACGGCTGGCGATATGGTGGCATTTATTTTATATTTAATCCAAATCATTATGCCAATGACGCAATTGACAATGTTCTTTACTCAACTGCAAAAAGCAATGGGTGCAACAGAACGTATTAGTGCATTGCTTGAACATGAAGAGGAACATATTGAAGAAGGCTTAACAGTTGAAAAAGTAAATCAACCCATTTATGTTAAAAATGTCGATTTCTCTTATGGGGAAGAACCTATTTTATCTGATATAAACTTCACGATTGAACCAGGCAAAGTAACAGCCATCGTCGGGCCAAGTGGTGGTGGTAAAACAACTACATTTTCACTGTTAGAAAGATATTATCAGCCGACGAGCGGTAGTATTACGCTAGGAGATATACCAATAGAAACATTCTCACTCCATTCTTGGCGCAGTCAAATTGGCTATGTGGCGCAGGAAAGTGCCCTATTATCAGGAACGATTCGAGAAAATATTTGCTATGGTATTGAGCGAGATGTGCAAGATGATGAGCTAGAAAAGGTAGCCAAAATGGCCTATGCCGATCAATTTATTAACGAGCTGCCAGATAAGTTTGACACAGAAGTTGGAGAACGAGGCATTAAGCTTTCAGGAGGACAGCGTCAACGTATCTCTATTGCAAGAGCGCTTTTACGTAATCCACAAATATTAATGTTAGATGAAGCAACATCGAGTTTAGATAGTAAGTCAGAAATTTATGTACAAAAAGCATTAGACAACTTAATGGAAGGTCGCACAACATTGGTTATTGCGCACCGTCTATCAACAGTAGTAGATGCCGATCAAATACTATTTATTGAGAAAGGGCATATTACAGGATGTGGTACACACGAAACGCTCTTTGAAACACATGCTATGTACCGTGAGTTTGCGATGCAACAATTACGTATTAAAGAGGATGAATAAAGGGGTTTGTTGAGATGACAAAACTATTAGTGGTGGATGATGATGCACATATTCGAGAATTAGTAAAAGTCTTTCTACAAAATGAAGGCTTAGAGGTGATTGAGGCTATGGACGGTGTGGATGCACTGTCCCAATTAGCCACTGAAAAAGTGGATATGGTCATAATGGATATTATGATGCCCAATATGGATGGCTGGGCATTATGTGAGGAAATACGTTCATTTGATACAGACCTCCCTATCCTGATGCTGACAGCGAAGGGCGAAACTTCTCAAAAGGTCAAAGGCTTTCATTTAGGGACAGATGATTATCTCGTGAAGCCATTCGAGCCAGCCGAGCTAATCGTGCGTGTAAAATCGATTTTAAAAAGATATCGCATTTCTCTCTCTCAGGTTGTCGAAGCAGGTAACGTCAAACTCAATCGCCATACACATGAAGTAGATATGAATGGACAGACTATTCTACTTCGCTTAAAGGAGTTCGAGCTTTTATTTACCCTAGCCAGCTATGTTGGTAAAACCTTTTCAAGAGAACAATTAATTGAAGAAATATGGGGCTATGACTATGAGGGAGATGAGCGAACAGTCGATGTTCATATTAAAAGAATACGCGAGCGTTTCCCACAAGAGCTGAGTGGCTTTGTCATTCGCACTATTCGTGGTCTTGGCTATCGTTTGGAATTAATGTCATGAGAAAACGAAGATTCCTTGTAAGATTGGCAATGGTCTTTTGCCTGTTCCTTATTGCCAATACTGTATTTGCTTTTATTGCCTATCACGCAACCACTTGGCTGTATGCTCGATTAGGGACAGAGCCCCATGGTTTCTGGCTACAATTAGGCACGGTAATTGGTGTATTTGTACTCTTTGCCTGTTCTGCAGCAATTATCTTTTTAATTGGACTGAACCGACAACGTAACTACTGGGATAAAATCGTTGATGCATTAAGTCGCATGGCAAAAGGTGATTTTGATGTCCAGTTAGACTTGAAAGCAGATGAAAAAGACCAATTTGGGCAATTAATCCATGGCATCAATCATATGGCCGTTGAATTAGGTGAACTTGAAAGAATGCGTCAAGAGTTCATTTCAAATGTCTCTCATGAAATTCAGTCACCTTTAACGTCTATTAATGGCTTTGCGAAGGCACTTAAAAATATTAATTTGCCCGAAGAAAAGCGTCAGCATTATTTAGACATTATTGAATTGGAAAGTAATCGTTTATCAAAAATCAGTGATAATTTACTCAAACTAACATCCTTAGAATCACATCACCATCCCTTTGAACCTAAAAATTATCGGCTTGATAAACAATTACGCACTGTTGTCCTAGCTCTTGAACCGAATTGGCTAGCCAAACAGCTTGACTTTGACCTCCATCTTGACAATATAAGCATCACAGCAGATGAGGATTTAATGAATCAAGTCTGGATGAATTTGCTAACGAATAGCATTAAATTTACACCTGCTAAAGGGACCATCACATTGTCTATGAAGAAGCAATTAGATTCGATCACTGTCATTATTCAAGATTCTGGCATTGGTCTAACAGAAGAACAACAAATGCATATTTTTGAAAGGTTTTATAAGGCTGATCAATCACGAACATCGGCTAATGGTGGCAGTGGCTTAGGATTAGCCATTGTCAAAAAAATTATTGATATGCACCATGGAACTATTGCTGTGGAGAGCAAGCTCGCTGAATTTACAAGCTTTTTGGTTACAGTGCCCACCGATAGTACATCAGCTCGTGCAAACGACTAAAAGCGGTCTGCACGAGTTATTTTTAACTAGTAAGCAACTTTTCTAAAATAGTGATATACTTTATCCAATTTTTGCTGCTGTTTCCCCTTTTTACTTTCCATATTTCCAAACTCAAAAAACTTTACTTTTTTCATCCCAACAAACTTAAACAATGCTCTCTTCATTAAAATTTTATGCGCATTATTCAACCATAAAAACGGATAATTGGTTGGTCCCTTCATCGTCGACACACAAACAACCGACTTCCCTTTTAAAAGTCCCTCTGGAAATAACCCCTTTGTATCCCGATAAGCAAAGTTAGCTGCAAACAATTGATCAATATAACCCAACAACATTGCTGGCGGTCTTCCCCACCAGATCGGATAAACAAATACAAGCTGATCCGCCCAGGAAAGCTGTTGTCGATATTTTTCCAATTTCGGATCCTGATACATATCACGACGTCGTTTATGCTCATGGAAAATTAAACGTGGATCAAATTCCTCTTCATATAAATCTAGTATCTGTATTTCTTCGATGGCAGGATTCTCTTGACAACCTTTTAATACTTCCTGTAAAAAAGCATAATTTAAACTTTTATGATTTGGATATGTATAAATAATTAACGTTTTCATCATGTGCCCTCCAATTACTTATCATTTGATAACAAAATAATAAACCATTCCTTTTTAGTTGTCAAATGATAATTGTTTTAGGACAAGTTATTTGTTATCTTGTCAGTAGAGGTGATCCCATTGAATAAAAGTACTTTATTTCATCAGTTTGTATCATTCACAGCCACGATCCATCAAGTGACACATGATCTCACACAAAATGTAACCACAGCTAATATCACACCGCTTCACTATAAAATTCTTGAATATATTAAAGTAAGCCAACCTGTCACACCAACCGAAATCAGTGAATGTCAGCACATGTCCTTACCGAATACAAGCCGTGAATTACGAAAACTACAAGAACGCCAATTAATTGAAAAATTTAGCGACACGGAGGATCGAAGAAAGCAATATGTACGCCTGTCACCCGAAGGTGAAAAAATGATGGCAGAGGCATTCGCCTGTATTGAGGAACGCTTTTTAGCGCTTATTCAGCATGCCACATCGGATGATTTAAAGGACATCCAGCATGCCCTAACCATCCTTGAGCAAAAGGTCTTTCAACAAAAAGACTAAGCCTCGATTGTGTGTTAGCGGCTTGAATCACTCTTTCTGAGGTTAGAGTCGCTCTTAACGTTGATTTAAGCGCTCTCTTGGCTCATACTGCCCATTCTTTGACTCAAAGCGCTCACCCTGGACTCAACACCGCTCATCCCTTTACTCGAGGCGCTCTCTTTTGGCTCAATTCCACTCATATCTTTGCTCGAAGTGCTCTCTTTTGCTTCAAAATCGTTCTTTCCTTTGCCCGAAGCGCTCGCAACAGCCCAAACCTCTGCAAAAAACGATGTTTTTTAGCTATTTCCTTAATCAAAGCAATCCCTTAACTAAAAATTGATTATTGATGATTTACCTTAAATCTTTAAAAATCTCCTTAAAAAGAACATCCTTGCACACTGCACAGAGTCGTAACCCATTTGCTTTTTCTTTAATAGAATAAATGTGAGTAAAAGGAGGAGTTTCCAGTGGAAGTAGTCGTGTTTGATCGGAAGTGGATTGAGGAACATTTGGAGACATTGCCGTTGTGGCAACAGTCAGCCTATACTGACTTTGCTGCCACAATTGCCGATGAAGGGAATACGTTTCCTTGTGTACCAGCCAGAATGGGGTTTTTATCGAACCATTTACGCTATAGCTTTATAGGGGATCCACGGGAGGAGCAATCGATTCAGATGTTAGCTGAATGCTTAAAGGAATATGGGAACACAGCAAGATCTTTTGGAAAATATACAACGCTCACGGTGTTCTTTCATACCCCTCATGATATGCTTGATAGCTATAAGGTGGCGGATTACCAGCAATTATTTTGGTCCATTTTAAACAATTTAACCAATATGGATGAGTTGGATTGGCCTGAGGCAATACCGACAAATCCAGACCATCATGAATGGGAGTTTTGCTTTAATGGAGAACCCTATTTTATTTCTTGTGCAACACCAGCTCATCAATTGCGGAAGAGTCGTCACTTTTCTACTTTGCTAATGGCTATTCAGCCACGTTGGATATTTGACGATATAAACGACGCTACTGCATTTGGACGAAAAATCAAAAAACTTATCCGCCAGCGCATCGCAGAATATGACGAGATTCCAGGGCATCCAGATTTAAAATGGTATGGTCAAGAGGATAGCTATGAATGGAAGCAATATTTTTTAAGTGATGACAATCATAGTCCATCCGAATGCCCTTTTTTACGGATGTCACAGGAAAATAGGACATTACGCAATGTTTTTTTGCCTTTTCACAACGATCCAGGTCGCCACACCGATTAGGACAATAAAGAGCAGGCTCACGCAAAAACCGAGTCTGCTCGTTTTTTCGCCTAAAGTACCAGACACGGTTACAGCAATAAGCAACATGCCAAGACTGTTCTTAATTTGCTCCCACCTCGATAGCTCCATTAGCTTTCTATATGTTATTAAAATAAAGAGCCAATTATAGATCAACATTAAACCTGCTGCCGTTATCAAATATTCAAAGATTTTTTCTGGCATCAAAAAACCAATGACAATCGTAATTACTAAGCCACTTGTTAAAAATAAAAAGGCAGGAAAAGGAATTTTCATCTTCCCCTTTTTTGCTAAGATGGCAGGCGCATCATGATCCTCGGCAAGTGTAGTGAGAATGGTTATGACCGCGTAAAGCGAAGCAACCATGGTTGAAAAACCAGCAATGATTAAAACACCGTTAAAAATATCTGCCACAAAAGGGATATGATAACCTTGAAGCGCTGTAATAAAAGGACTTTCATCTATCGAAAAGTCTTTCCAGGAAACAAGTGCCAACGCAAGCGCAATAGCCATGATAAAAATAATAGTAATGACAATGAGCATAATTCTCCCTGCTTTTGGCGCCTCTTTTGGATTTTTTAAATCGATGACCATTAAACCCATCACCTCAATTCCACCATAGGCATAAAATGCATAGAGCAGGCCAAGCCAAATTCCTTTGATTCCTTGTGAGAAAAATCCTTCATAATTTGACTGTAATGATTCAATTGGAGCTGATTGTGTAGCTCTTATGATGATGATGATCGCTACGATAATAAACATGACAATCGCAGCGGCTTTTAATGCCCCGAAAATATTTTGAAAGTTTTCAAAGCCCTTCATGCCAGTAAGAATGACGACTAAGCCAAGGACAGCATAAATCGATGCAGCAACCCAGAGTGGCAACGCTGGGAACCAAAACTTCGTAAATATACCGAGTGCCATCAGCTGGCTACCCATGATTAATAGCTCGGAAATTAAGTACACCCAGCCATTACTAAATCCTGCCCATCGCCCAAAAGCCTGCTTGGCATAAGTACGGAAGGAGCCTTTATCAGGGTTTTCCACAGACATTTTGACAAGTGCCTCATACACAATATACGTACATATAGCTGCTAACAAAAAAGGAATGAGTACAGCCGGTCCACTTTTATGGATGGCCATACTTGTCCCAAGAAAAAAGCCTGTTCCCAGTGTACAACCGATACCGAGAAGCGAAAGTTGCCACCAAGACAACCTTCCTTTATTTGAAGTAGAAGTCATGTTTATCAGTCCTTCGTTACGTTCTTACCAATGGCAATGTCATACAACGAATGCCACCGCCACCCTTTTCAAGCTCTGTGACGTCGACTTCAAGCACGTTCTTTTTCTTTAGAAGTGGATGCGCCAAGAATTGTTGTTTCGTCGCCTGCTTGCTAATCAATAGTGTTTCTGGATTAAGGTTGATGAAATTAATATCTGGTATTGTCTTATAGGTGTCACGCCAGTAAACATCAAAACCATGACGCTTTAAAAATGGCTCAATCATGTCGAAACGGCTGCTTTGTGCTGTCAATACCTGTACAGGAAAAAGGCGCACAAAGCTTTTAGCGATGACCAAATTAACGTTCACAACATTACAATTCATATCTAAATGCAGTGTGTCATTACTTTTCGGTAAATCAATAACGGCAATTTCCGAAAATCCCTCTTGAAAAATGCTTTCTTTTATCTTGTCGATGGCCTCTAATGTCGTTCTCATTCCGAGATTAATGAGCACAGCATCCTTGTTTAAAATCAACAGATCACCACACTCAAATGAATGAAGTGCTTGCGACTGTGCCGTAAATTGTTGAGGAAACCATTTCTCTAAAAGGGCATGGGCTAGAGGATATTCTGGTCTCCTTAATGAGCTCCCAGCCCTTCCAGGTAAAAGTCGATTACCAATGACACAGGCAAGATCACGCACAAAATAACGATTTATAAGCTGTTCACTTAACAATTGCTGCTCATGGGCTAGCTCATTTGCATAATCTAGAACCTTTACTCCAGCGTTTTCTAAAATTGTTTTGAGTGCTAGGAAATTGTCCATCGCCTTATTATGGTTGACTGTATCACTCCATCCAACCTGCTCCGCTATTGTGCTATCTGTTACATCTACTATCGAAGGTGCACAAAGCATCACAACCTTCAGTTCGTCATATTCAGACCAACAATTTACTTGAAATGAATCCATCCAGTACTCTCCCCTTCTTATTCAATCTCTGTTAGCGTTACCATTGACATTTAGATTATACAAACACAATAAATAAGAAGGATTTTCTAAATAAATATAGAGGGCATCAACCAATCTTTTTTACTTAGTTCCGTTATCATCATGTTAAATAGTGAAAACGTAGTGTTATGGCAAGAGAGATATAATGGTGGTTGGGGCTTCCAGGTGACTTGATGGAATTAGTGGATAGCTTAACAAAGGAGAGAGACCAGAAGAAACAGGACTAGCCAGCACAGATTTACAGTTAATCTTAATTTTTTCTGGACCTGATTACTATCTAATGGCGATGAACTTTACTCTGTAACTGCCGTTTAGTTTACAAGAATACTACAGATGATTTAGTCATTAATTACCGTGAATCAGAGACAATGTGGTATTTTTTCATTATTGGATTTATCAGATGATTTAACATACACAAATAATAAGTTAGAGAGAACACATTGTTCCCTCTTATTGTCATGTGAAATATTCTAATTTTGCTTGAGGGAAAAATTTTTGCATATAGCCATACAAGTGTTCCTTTATATCTTCCTCTTCTTCTTTTTGATAAATATATTTACCAATCCCATATTTCCCCCATTTATACCTTCTCACTGTTTCGTCAAGTTCTAGCTTCGTCATGGGATAATTTTTTTCAATTACGCGTTTGGCAGGCTTTGTAAAACGATGTTGAATAAACTCAAATGTGATGTCGTCACGTACATCCTTTGGCAATTCCGCATCCAAACGCTCAAACATCTCATAGTAGCCCTCCTGCCAGCCCTCATGAAGATAGATTGGGGCAACAATAAATCCAAGCGGATATCCAGCCCTTGCCACTTTCCCCGCAGCCTCTATACGCTTCACTAATGGTGATGTTCCTGGCTCAAAATGTTTAATGACATAATCGGCATTGACGCTAAAGCGGAACCTCGTTTTACCATTATGTTTGGCATCCAATAGGTGATCCACATGATGGAACTTCGTCACAAATCGTAATTGGCCTAACTCACTTTGTCCAAAATGTTCAATAGCGCGCTTCAACGTATGTGTTAAATGATCAATCCCTACAATATCTGAAGTACAGGATGCCTCAAAGCGTGTGATATCAGGAGCTCGTTCTGCCATATAAAGATCTGCTTGCTCTAAAATTTCATCAACATTCACATACGTACGAATATAAGGTTTGCTGCCCATTGTTGTTTGTAAATAACAATAATGACAATGCCCCATGCAGCCTGTTGCAAACGGAATCGCATACTCTGCTGAGGGCTTAGATGTATCAAACTTTAACGTTTTTCGAATACCTACTACTAATGTCGATTTCGCTACTCGATACTTTTGAAAATCATTGTCGCCAGGAAGATTTCTCACTTGATTGTGCGAAGTCGTATAGCGAATTTCAATCCCCTTTTGTTCAAATTTTTCTTTTAGCTCCTGACCTAATGGATACTGGAGCGCATCAGGCTCAAAATAGACAAGCTGAGGGATAAACGGTTTGATCATAGTAGCCCTCCCTCAATGAAAATACTGATGATAGGCTTGCTCAGCCGCCATCTCGCTTGAAAAAATTAACATATCATTTGAAATTGGATAATATGTTTCAAATAAAAATAGAGCCAGCTCCTCTGGTTGCTCTGGATGATAAACTACTGCGGCTTCCTGTATATTCGCTACATCCTGAATATGAGGATTCCGATAAAAAATATAAACGATATCACCGACATTATATGGTTGTTGCATTTCTTCACCTTCCTCTTTCTTTCCGTTAGTGTGGTGAAATGGTTAGAGAAATATGTCATAAAAAAATTTTTTAAGTACTATACATAATTTTATGTGACCATAACTTCAAATCTGAGAAAATAATATAATACAGAATTTTTTAACTATTTGGTACAATCAAGAAAAGGAGGAAGATATATGATTAAACAATCCATTATTGAAAATGTACTTGAAGCCGCGCTAGCAACTGGTGGGGATTTTTCTGAAATTTTTATTGAAGATAAATATGTAAATGACTTTGTCTTACAAAGTGGCAAGATTGAACAAAGTATTTCTGGGCGTGATTTTGGAATCGGCATCCGTATTTTTTCAGGACTTCAAAGCATCTATACTTACACCAATGATTTTTCTGAGGAAGGTTTACTAGCAGCAGCAGAACGTGCAGCCCTAGCTATCAAAGGTGGTGGATCGGGTACCATTCACCCTCTTCACAAAGAAATCATCACGCCTATTCATCAAATTCTCCACATGCCTCATACAGTGGAGCACACAAGAAAAACAGCGGTCATGCGACAAGCAGACGCTATTGCAAGACATTATGATCCTCGGATTCACCAAGTAAAAGTTCGATATCTTGATGAGCAACAAAACGTCCTGATCGCAAATTCAGAGGGTAAATTTGTAGAGGATACGCGAGTTCACAGTAGACTTAGTATGCAAGCGACGGCTACAGAAGGGACTGAAGTACAAACAGGATTCTATGGCCCAGGTGCACATGCAGGCTTTGAATTTATTGAAAAGCTAGACCTTAACCATTATGCAGGAGAAGCTGCACGTATCGCTGTCACAATGCTTCACGCAGATGAATGTCCAAGCGGTAAATTCCCTGTCATTATTGATAATGAATTTGGTGGTGTCATTTTCCATGAGGCTTGTGGACATGGCTTAGAAGCAACTGCTGTTGCCAAAAACAATTCGGTCTTCGCCAATCGTATCGGTGAAAGAGTCGCTCCTGAAATTGTTACATATATCGATGATGGCACACTACCGAACGAGTGGGGCTCTCTAAATATTGATGATGAAGGAGAAAAAACAAGGAAGAATGTTTTAATTGAAAATGGTATTTTAAAGGGCTACTTAATCGATAAATTTAATGCTCGACGCATGAATGCTCAGCCCACAGGCTCTTCTCGTCGACAATCCTATCGATTTAATCCTACATCGCGGATGACAAATACGTATATCGCACCAGGCACATCGACACCAGCCGATATTATCTCATCGACAGAGTATGGTATATATGCAAAATATATGGGAGGTGGACAAGTTTCCCCTGCTACTGGCGATTATAATTTTGCGGTAATGGAGGCCTATATCATCAAAGACGGAAAAATTGAACGCCCTGTACGTGGCGCGACACTCATAGGCAATGGCGCAAAAACATTGCAGCTTGTTGATCGAGTAGGTAATAATCTCGCCCATGGAGCAGGTATGTGTGGTTCACTTAGCGGGAGCCTTCCTGTCAATGTAGGTCAGCCAATGATACGCGTAAGTGAAATAACAGTTGGTGGAACGAAGGGGGAATAATTGATGAACATTGCTAAATTTCAAGAAAAACTATTAGACAAGGCGCTAGAAACCGGCTTTATAGAAGCTGAGGTTTATTATGAACAAAATAAATCTATTGGATGCACGCTCTACAAGGGCGAGATTGATAGCTACGAAACATCTGAAGACGGAGGTCTAAGTCTACGAGGACTTTACAACGGAAAAGTGGGCTATTCCTATACGGAAAAGTTAGACGATGATTCGATTTCCTTTTTAATCAATAGCGCCAAAGCAAATGCAAACATACTTGATGAGGATGAGGGCATAGCTATTTTTGATGGTAGCTCTGAATACCCATCTTATGAATATTACAATGAAGAATTAGAGACTATCGGAATTCCAGAAAAAATAGAGCTTCTTCGTTCCATCGAAGAAAAGATTCGTGCATACGATTCACGCATCATTGCTCTTGATTATTGTTTACTGCAAGAATATACAGCTGAACGTTCATTAGTAAATAGTAAAAATCTTGACTTATCACATAAAGAGAACGGCTTAGTGATTTTCCTCTCCACAGTTGTAAAGGAGGGTGAAGAAATGAAAACAGGCCGTTATTTGAAAATGACACGTGATTTCCATTCTCTTCATGTTGATGATATTGCAAAAGAAGCAGCTGAGGAAGCCCTTGCCAATTTAGGTGAAAAATCGATTCCAGGTGGAAAATATCCAATCGTTTTCCGCTCTGATGCATCAGCCTCTTTATTAGACACTTTTATGCCAATACTATCAGCTGAAAATGCTCAAAAAGATCAATCTCTATTAAAAGGAAAAGTCGGACAAAAAGTGGCATCAGAAGCAGTTACATTGCTGAGTACGCCATTCCATCCTGCCGCATTGTCTGGAGCAAACTTTGATGGTGAAGGTATTGCAACAAAAGAGCAGGAAATTATTTTAGAGGGTACACTCCAAACACTTTTGCATAACAGGAAAACAGCTAAAAAGGATAACTGTGAAACAACAGGGCATGCCCATAAAGATTCTTACAAAGGAACGTTAACGATTGCGCCCCAAATTTTATATATTTCAACTGGCGAGAAATCTCTTGATGAGTTAATTCACTCGGTTAGTAACGGGGTATTTATTACTGAATTATCTGGGCTTCACTCTGGTACGAATACGGTTACAGGTGATTTTTCAGTCGCTGCAAAAGGGTTTCATATTCAAAATGGAAAAATTGCCTCCCCTGTTAAGCAAATGACAATAGCCGGAAATTTTTTCGAGTTCTTAAAAGATATCAAAGAAACTAGCTCTGAGCTTTACTTCCTGCCAAAAGGCTATGGCTCCTCTTCGCTACTTGTCAAGGAACTTTCAGTGACAGTGGAATAAAAACTAAAAAGTAAACACTTCTATAGTTCAAGCCATAGTATATGATATTTCTTGGCAATTCTTTTATCTATAGTCACGTCAAACACCTCTGATTCAGTTGACAAAATGAAACTGATGATAGAATCCACAACCTTTAGTGGAAACGACTATGGGCAAGGGAGTTGCTTCCTTTGTTTCGTAAAGACTCTAAGTATAATCCTCGTTATTAACCGATCCTCCTGCACCGAATAGTTGGGTACCTCCCCTCAAAATTCTCAATCTTTGTTACGGTAAGTGAATCAGAAAATAGCATCGATATAGCCTAAAATGGTTAAATTTTCTTTACGAGGTAAAAGGATGAAACTTTTAGCCCTTTGATACGTTAAATTAATTGTCATGCTGCGTCAGTCATATGGCATGAAGAAGGGTGGAATTTATGAAAAAAATATGGACTTTATTTTTCGCAGCAATGCTTATTGTACCGCTATTGCTGCAACCGGCAACCGCACAAGCGGCAAAAGCCATCACAATTACTGTGGACGGGGTTCAATTGAAGACCGATCAACCGCCAGCGATGATTCAAGGGCGTGTTATGCTGCCACTTAGAGCAATCTTTGAGGCATTAGGTGCCAGTGTAAATTGGGATTCAAAGAATCAAACGGTAACAGGGTATAAAGAAGATACAACAGTAGTGCTCAAGATGAAATCGAAGGTAGCTACTATTAATGGCAAGTCAGTTACGCTTGATGTACCAGCACAAATTTTAAGAGGCAGAACAATGGTACCAGTCCGCTTCGTTAGTGAAGCGCTTGGTCAGGATGTTGACTGGAACTCAGTAAATCAGACCGTAACGATTCAATCTGACACTCCAAGCAATCCAAACATTCCAGGCAATATCAGTATTGCTCCTGCGAGCCATGTATCCGTTCGCGATGTTAATGATCAGGGAGATGGACGTGACATGGAGGTTAGCTTTTCCAGATCGTCTACAGAATCATACGTCGATCATTATCGCATTATGGTTGTGAAGGCTTCAAAAAGCTTTAATTTAGCATCTGCCTTGAAAGTCTCCCCTTCTAATTATACAGTGGTAACTACTTCAAGTTCGAACCGTACCATCAATTTATCGCAGAATTCACGAGATGTGGATGGAGACTACATTAGAAATGATCAGCCTTATGTGGTTCGTATACTTGCTGTTGGGAAAGGTTCTTATTCTAGCGTTTTATCGACTTCTTCTCCGAAGATGACCTTAACCAATTTGTCTTCTGTTACAGAGGTAACAAATGTAAAGATTAACGATATTAACGATTTTGGCGATGGACGCGATGTCTCAGTTAGCTTCACTCGTCCGCAGAATGATAACAATATTTCCAATTATCGTGTGTTTATCGTAAAAACCAAGGATGCTAGCAATTTTAGTCTTACTACTGCGAATAATTTATCAAGCAGCTACTATACAACAGTGAATAAATCGGGAAGTAACGGCGTAGGAACTTTGTCTTCCTCAGCACGTGATACCTCTGGTGAGTTCATTAGAAATAACGTACCTTATACAGCGGTCGTTCTGTCTGTAAGTAATACGAATTCAGTAGGCAATAAACTGTCGTCTGCCTCATCATCAGTAACACTTAGTCAAAATACAATGTCTACTCCGATTATTACACAAGTGAGTGATGTCAATGACTTTGGGGATGGTCGAGACCTGAGAGTTAGCTTCAATAATGTGTCCAATGAATCTACTATCAACGCTTACCGAATTTTTGTTGTAAGAGCTAACAACTATTCGAACTTTACATTGACGAAGGCGAACAGTTTATCTAACACTTATTACACACAAGTGAACAAGACAGGCTACAATATTACGCAGGTGCTCTCTTCAGGGGCAAGAGATACTGATGGTTATCCCATTCAGAATGGAGTTAGCTATCGTGTATTCGTTATGGCTGTAGCAAATAACTCAGCGAATAACGTGTTGTCTTCAGCCTCCAATACGATTACGCTATTTAGCAGCAATGCGGGTGCAGTATCGAATCTCAATGCAAGCGATGTAAGTGATTATGGCAACGGGCGTGACCTCTTTGTTTCTTTCAATAAGGCTGTAGACGAGTCAATTATTAGTCACTATCGGATTCTAGTTGTACCTACAGCTTATTACAATAACTTCAGTCTGACGGAAGCAAATAATGTATCCAGCAACAATTACACGACTGTCTACAAATCTGGAAAGTCCACATATGAGCAGGCGTTAGCTGAAAATACTCGGGATGTGCGCGGTAATACGATCAAAGAAGGTACTAGCTACCGTATCTATGTTTTAACTGTAGCGAATGGAATAGGAAGCAATGCACTATCTGCACCGACGTCTACGATTACGCTAAATAAGAATTTTAATGTGCAAGCTGTAACCAATCTGAATGTGGCGGATATAGCTGATAATGGAGATGGGCGTGATGTGCAAGTAACGTTCACGAAGCCCTCTAATGAAGCAAATGTCAATCATTATCGAATTCTAATCGTACCTACAGCTTATTACAGCAGCTTTAATCTTTCACAAGCCAATAGTAGCAATTATTACATTACAGAAAGCAAAGGTGGGAATATAGCTGCAACTAGAACGTTGGATGGAGTTAGGGATGTGCGCGGTAATTTTATTACGGAAGGAACTAGCTATCGTGTCTATGTACTAACTGTAGCCAATGGAAATACTCCGAATACTTATGCCCTATCCTCTGCTTCGCCTGTGATTACACTTAGTAAAAGTAAAGCTGTTCAGGCGGTAAGTAATATTAATGTAAGCGATATTGGGGACTATGGAGATGGTCGAGATTTACAAATATCATTCTCGAAGCCTTCTGATGAATCCAATATAGGTAATTACCGTATTCTTGTCGTACCCGCATCAAAAGCAAATGGCTTTGATGTGAACGCAGCTCTTAAAGTCACTGATTTTACAGATATAAATAAAGGCCAATATAGTATGAGTTTGGGAACTGGTAGTAAAGATACGGATGGAAAACTTATAACAAATGGCCAAGAATATCGCGTGTATATATTGTCCATAGGTAATGGAAATTCCAAGGCAATGTATAACTTATCGTTCGCATCTTCTGCTATTACTTTAGTGGATCATTCAGCACCTGTAGCGGTGGAGAATGTGAAACTGAGTGTTCAAGGGGACAAAAATAAATATTCCGATATTAAAATTAGCTTCGATGTCAAAAACGGACAAAACGTAACGGAGTATAGAGTGTTTATGTTACCTAAAGATGCAGCAGATGGTTTCAAAGAAAGTAATGCAATGAATAATGATAATAGTACTAGAATTTATCAAAATGGGCTCTCCAATGTAAGTCAAGATCTAAGCATAGAATTGGATGCATTTGGTAACCCACTCACTTCCTCCACAGAATACGTTGCTAAGGTTTTAGCTGTGGTAAATGGAAATTATATACTATCAAACTCGTCTATTAATTCGGTGCAGCTTCTGGCAAAACCTGATAATATCAATGTTGAGCCGTCTCAAGACACTCCAATTAATCAATAGGACAAAGAATTTCTTTATAGTAGGGACTCCCAATGCTTCTTTATGGATCATCGGGAGTCCTTTCTTGTTGTGTGCTGCGCAATACATTGTCTCTAGACCCTCCCACAAGTGATTGGTCTGACAAGCATAGATAGCAATCAAGTAGTTGTGAAAAACATTTAGTAATATGTAAAATGCGCTTATCCTCTTAAGGATCATAGAAATAAGGCAATTGTGCTCTAGCAGTTGGATATGTTGTTTGGCATAAGTAGCTTGGAAGTGACCTAAAATCGGCTTATAAGGAGTTAGCTATTGGTTTGCGATTTGGGATGCCTTGTTGCTATCTGGCTATTGGCCGTGAGGAAATAAATAAAAGCCCGGATTTTGTTCTGAAAAATGCTAGACAGAATCCGGGCAAAGAGGCTTTTTTGATATTCAGTGAAAAATACTATATTAAGTAGCTAAAGCGGTAGTTTGAACGGATAACTCAGCCGAAGTGTTAGAGTTATTCTAAACTTGATACTCTCACCCTTACGATGATAATGTCTTTTTTATTCATCGAATTTATTTAGATAAATCAATTTTTTTATTTAATAAGTAAATAGTCAGTCCACCAACAGTCATAGACAATAATTCCCCAACGCCCACTGTGAACCAGGTCGCCCAAAATGGTAGATCGTAAAGGATAGTTAATTGACCAGCCACCGTAAACATGGAGACAGCAAAAATCAAAGCAGTAACAACCATTTTTGCAATGTCATTTGTCATATGTTTTGTGACGCTTCTACAAAGTAATAAGACAAGAAAGGTCGCAATTCCACCGATTGGCACATCTAAAATCCATGTTGGTGACATGAAGTTTGCAAGTATGACGCCAATCGTCACCGCTACCACATAGCGCTTATTGTACAGTGCCAGATAATTAAACATTTCTGACAAACGTAGCTGAACAGCGCCAAAGCTAATGACTGACAACAAAACCGTTACAGCGACGTAAAGGGCTGCAACAAGTGCCGTTTTTGTAAGTTCACTTACAGAAACACGGCTAGAATCTTTTACAATAGATGTATTCAATTTTATTCTCCTTTGTAAAATAGCTAGTTGCTATTTTAGTAATAACTACGACCAAAGGAAGAGAGCTTCACGCCCTATCTGAAGTGCCGTAGTGCAAGCCGTTTTTGCTTACCTGCGTATTATAGCAGAAGAATATCGAATTGAACAATGCTATTTTGTCAGCCAACCACCATCAATCGGCATCACTGCCCCATGAATATAATCGGCAGCCGAGCTTGCTAAAAATAAAGTCAAATTCGCCACTTCATAAGGCTGTGCCCATCGACCTGCTGGCGTTTCTTCAGCTACCCATTTAGCCATTTCCCCGTCCCCTTCAAAATCAGCCTTATTCATCGGTGTTTGGATGGCTCCAGGCGCAATCGCATTCGCACGAATACCCGCTCGACAATAATCTAAGTCTAGCTGCTTCGTATAACCGACAATGGCATGCTTAGAAGCTGTGTAGGCTGCACCACCACCACCAGCAACAAGTCCAGCAATCGACGCCATATTGACGATTGTACCAGTGCCACGTTCTACCATATGTGGTAAAATCATGTTCGTCACAAAAAACGTGCCCTTCACATTCGTGTTCATAATTTTATCCCACAGCGCTTCGTCTGTATCCAAAGTTTTCGCAAAACCATCTAAAATCCCAACAGTATTACATAAAATATCAATTTGCCCAAATAGTGAAATAGCTTCTTTGTACGACTGCTCCACATCTTGTTGGCTACTTACAGAGCCAACCTTATAGGCAAAACGATCAGGATATTGCTGCTGTAACTGTATTAACCCCTGCTCCTCTACATCCAATCCAAAAACAGTTGCTCCATTTTCTAAAAATGCAATAACTTGAGCATGTCCAATGCCTGAAGCGGCCCCCGTAATAAAAACCGTCTTTTCTCTATATTCATCAAACTTCATATTGTGTCTCCTTACAGAAAGAAGTCATCTCACTAGAAGAGATGACTTCACTCATTACGATTCTACGATTATCCAATCTTCCGCTAATAGATCACATACTGTAGGTGTGAACATTGTATAGCCCTCACCACGAACGTTAATTAAAAAATAAGGATTCAATGTCTCACCATCATGCTGGCTTTGACCAACCAGCTTCACATATAGCTCAGCACCACCCCAGCCATTGCGAATTACTTTTTCTCCTGCTTTTAAGCGTGGTAATACTTCTTCAAAAGTCATCTCATTCATCCTTTATTTCCATTCTTTATCGCATTAGTATACTGGATTTTTAGGAGGTTGGCAACCATGCCTAGAATCTCCTTGTCATCTGTACCTGCTCTGTTGTCACCTTAAGCCCATTCTTTAATAAATAGCTTGTTGCTGGATTGCTTGCTAAAAAGTTCACTGTCGTTATCTGAACTTTATGTGTTGTGACGCTGGCTAAAAATTGCGGTATTAAATCTATATGACTTTCTGCTAGGATCACCAATTGATAGAGTAGAATACGCTCCATCTCACCGCTGTCATTCCACACGGTTTTGTATAGCATATAGCCTAGGGCTTCATTGTTGTCATTATAGAAAACCTTGGCTTCCCCCTGCTTCACACTCTGCCAGCCACACTGCCAAGGAACATCTTCCTGATAAAAAGAGAGATATGCTAGCTGCTCAGGGCGAATGGTTGCAACGTGAATGGCGGCTGTAGGCTCTACGTTCGCTCCATATTCGCCACTTAAAAATAATAATGAAGAAGCAACCTCATAGCCATATTTTTCATACAAAGCAATAGCTACCTGATTTTCTTTAATTGCCTCCAGCGTAGCGATTTCTACATGTTCTCGTTTATAGATAGCTAAGGTTTCCTCCATTAATAAGCGTGAGACGCCTTTACCACGATAGGCTGGGGAAATACCTGTACCACCGTTCCAAGCTGTTTTCTTGCCATTTATGATACGGAAACCGTTCATAACAACTGCAATCGGTTCATCTTGGTCAAAAATGACAATGGAATGTTTAGGAGACAGCCCCTCCCCAGCCAGTCGATGTAAAAACATTTCGGCCGTCATATGGATATCCACAAAATAGCCTTCGAAGCCTTTGTTCCATGCTTTCAATACTTCCTCTAATGTGCATTGTTCAACTGTTTTGACCTTCATATTTTCCCTCTTCTCAAATGGAATCTAATGTCGCTAAATCTTCTAAGGTTAGTTTTTTCACGATATCATACCCACGCCCTGGACCTTTAGGCTTGATGACAACCGTCCCCATATTCGAAAGGATGCCAAGGCCCACGTCTCTCGGAAAGCTATGACCAATCATTACATTATTCATGCCTTGTGATGGTTTTATTTCCAGCTTGGATGTCAGTGTCGTTAAAATGCTAGTTTGCTCAGCACTGGTAAGATTGCCACCTAACATGAAGATCTCAAACAAAAAAGGGTCAATTTGTACACCGTTAGTTGGAAATGCAAGTAGAGCCGTTTCCTTTGTTCGACAGAACGGACTTGCTGTAATGGGCGAAAGGATGGGAATTTGCCAATAACGCAGCATTTGACCATAGTAAACAGCCTCCCTACGACCATGCTCTGATAGGTTTCTTTGATAGCGGCAACTGTGAAACGTGCCATATGCCTGATCTACACCAACTGTGGCCGTTCCATGCCTTGCATATAAATGAAGCCCACCCTTTCTCAATAACGTCAGGAGATCCTTTTCCATTTTTTTCATCCCCTTCATCATAACACTTTCTATTTTGTAATGTATGTCTAACAAATAGAAAAAAGCTCCCTACAATTTGTAGGAAGCTATTTTCAGTTATTTAATGGGAATATGGACAATAGCAGTTGTTTCTAAATGTTTCGATGAGTCGATTGAAATATGACCATTGTATTTATGGACAATTTCTTTCACAATAAATAACCCTTGTCCTCTTATGCGACCCTGCTCATGCCTTTTCGTTGAAAACCCTTGCTTAAATATGTGGTCAGCATCCACAATATTTGGCCCTGTATTAGTAATTTTAAATTCATACTGTACTTCATCAGCTGTACAGCAAATCATAATTTTACGTTGTCCTTCAGGTAATTCAACCGCAGCATCAATGGCATTATCAATTAAATTGGATAGAATCTTGATTAAATCTGTCGTTTTAATCTTATTAAAGTCATTTTGAGAAATGGTAAAGTCCATATCAATATTATGATTTTGAGCGGTTAATTTTTTCGTTTGTAATAAGATGGACAGACCTGGGTGGTCAATATTTAATTTTAAAGACTTAATCGCTTGAACTTCTTTAGATAGTGAAGACAAATATTGTTTTGCTTGCTCTGTTTTTTCTAATTGTAAAAGACCATGTAACACTTGAATATGATTAGTGAAATCATGACGTAATGATGATACCGAAGTAATCAAAGTTTTAATTTCTGCTTGATATGTGTCCTCTGTAGCGCCGACTTCTTTCGCTACCTCTTTTTGATACCATCGTTGTAAAAATAAAAAAGAACCAATGACAATTAAAATAAATACACCATTAAAAATAAAAATAAATAAATTGTCTTCAATGACTTTTCCCTTAATGCCATTTAATGTGTCTGCGCTGATATCAATGCCTAGATACCCAATAATTTTACCATTCTCATCTTTGATAGGTGTACCAACCGATAAATAAGAACCATGTACAGAATCATGAATCACCTCTGTAACATAGGTTTCACCTTTGTAGGCTTTTGCCACTTGCTTTGCTGGGACAGTACAAACCTCTCCTATATCAAAGCCTTTTTTCAGTTCATTTGGCAGCCCCATAATCATCGCACTTGATACTTCTGGATTATCCACCTTCAACGTATAAACAAACAATGCACCTAGTTTTACTCTGGCATCATTTAAATAGCTTCTTACTTCCCAATAATAATCATTCTTCTGTGGATTCTTCAAAAACTGCTGATAAGCAGCTGTATCAATAGAAGAAGCAATGGAGTTGGCAGCCTCTAAGCTTTGATTGGCAATTGACTCTTCAACGGTCTTTTTAATTTTCACATAGGATGTAATGATGTTTAAACTTGTAAACAAACATAATAAAAGCGTTGATAGAATTAATATTAGTTTTATTTTTCGATTTTTCATATAAAACGGGACTTCCTCACCTATAAATATTCTGGAATATCATTATATAATAATTAACTCTATTTTTTGTTTGTAAAGTGAACATTTCTTGATTATCCTACAGAAATGAAAACAGAAAATCCATTTTACTTGAACTCTACTAAAATTACACACCGTAACCAATAGTTTAATAATCCTTTACAAGAAAGTAAACTAAAAAGGTAACTAATAACATTTTATGTCTCATTTCCTATCCTATAAGCTAATGTAATACCTTCCTAAAGCAAAAGTCACAAAAAGATCAGGTACCTACTACAATACCTGATCTTCAATGAAATTTGTTTATTTTTTATTCGAAGTACGTGTTCGATCCTGTGGCTTTAAAAAGGAAGGTCGTCTACTGTAGCCCTTTGATGAAAGTCTTAATAATGATTTTTTTAGATTTTCCTTCTTCAAATGTGCACTAAAATTTAAATAGGGTACACCTAGCACACGCATATTCGCTGCGTATAAGATGATGAAAAATACTGCAATAAAAAAACCAAATAATCCAAAAAAGGCAGAGGCTATAATAATGATTAGTCGAAAAATACTCATGGCTGTTACAAATGATTGGTTAACCAATGTAAAAGCCGCAATACTCGAAATTGCAATGACAACAATCATTGAAGGGCTCGTAACGCCAGCTTTTATCGCTGCATCTCCGATAATTAAACCTCCCACAACACTAATTGATCCACTAATTGCACTCGGAAGACGTAAGTTGGCTTCACGAAACAATTCAAACATAAATAGCATCATTAGTATTTCAAGAATCGTTGGGAATGGCAGTCCCGTTCTCGACTCAACAACTGTTGCTAGAAGAAGAAAAGGAAGTTGTTCTTGATGATACGTCGTCAGCGCAAGCCAAAAGCCTGGTGTTAGCATACTAATTAATATCCCAACAATACGAAGCAATCTTTCCATTGAACTGACAATGACAGGAAAATCATTATCCTCACCCGATTTAAAGAGCAACATTATATTCGTAGGTGTGATCAATGCGTAGGAAACACCATCAATCATTATTAGTATTCTTCCCCTAATTAATGCCTGCATAGCAAAATCCGGTCTCCCGGTATAATCATGCCTGGGCAGTACTTTGGCTGTTTGTTCAATTGCTTCCATCAATAAATCACCATTGACAACAATATCCGTATCAATCTTTTGTAATTGTAGACGGATTTGTTCTAGCATATTTAAATTCACAATGTCATCCATATAGAGTACCGCTACAGTGGTTTTGGAACGTCTCCCAATTTCTAATGTTTCTACACTAAAAGAATTAGTGGGCAAACGCTTTCTTAATAAAGCAATATTAATAAAAACATCTTCTATAAAGTCATCTCTTGGCCCTTTGACCACTAATTCTAGCGATGTTTCTCCGGGCTCTCGATTCGGTTTTTTAGAAATATCACTAGAAAATAGTAATTGATTTTCTTCAAAATACAATAATACATGCCCTTTATAGACTCTTGTTATGGCATCCTCTTGCGTTAAAACCTTTTGTAAATAGGGAATGTGTAAATGCTGGTCGATTTGTTCCTCTAACATGTCATCAGCGACATCACTTAATAAGGATTGGACTCGCTGAACAACTACCGTCTGAAGTATTTGTTCGTTGATCATTGCATCACAAGTTATCAAATGTACTGTATATTGCTGAAATTTATATTGTTGAAAAATCACATCAGCAGAGCGTTGAAATAGTGATTTCAACATTTTCAAATTGATCATTTGTTCCATTGATGAAATACTTCTCATCTCCTACTGAGCCAGCTCCAGATTAGTACATTTATGAAAAACGATTACCTTCAATAAATACACTTAAGCATATTTTTCCCATGGATGTGCAAAATATTCAAAGAAACATTTGGTCATTATCCAATCATTTTCTTTAGATTAGCCATCTCAATGGCAGACATGGCAGCATCGTATCCTTTATTACCAGATTTTGTACCAGCACGTTCAATCGCCTGCTCAATATTTTCCGTCGTCACAATACCGAAAATAACAGGGACATTGGTTGATAACGATACATTGGCAATACCTTTTGCTGACTCATTACAAACATAATCATAGTGTGTTGTAGAGCCGCGAATAACCGTACCTAAACCAATAATGGCATCATAGTTCTTTGTTTCTGCTAGTTGTTTCGCAATAAAAGGAACTTCAAAAGCTCCTGGAACCCAAGCAACATCAATAGACGCTTCATCAACACCATGTCGTGTTAAGCCGTCCATTGCACCGTCCAATAATTTGCTTGTGATGAATTCATTAAATCGACCTACCACAACTGCAATTTTTAAACCCGTTCCAATTAATTGTGCTTCAAATGTTTGACCCATTGTTCTTTCTCCTTTTTAAATAGAAATTTTATTTTCAGTTGTCAGCAATTGACTGCGGTATGCTACAAGTGCCTCTATTGATATCATTTTCAAGTCATGCTGTGCTGCGTACTTTATCAATTCCTCAAAGCGTAGCATATGACCATCATCGCCCATGATCTCGCAAATAACACCCACTGGCACACTATGACAAAGTTTTGCCAAATCGACAGTCGCCTCCGTATGCCCTCTTCGCTCTAAAACACCATTATCCTTCGCAATGAGCGGAAAAACATGACCAGGTCGACGAAACTCAATCGGCTTCGCTTGCTTTTCAATCATTTTTTGTATCGTAAATGCTCGTTCATACGCACTAATTCCTGTCGTTGTATCCTCATGGTCGATACTTACGGTAAACGCTGTTTGGTGATTATCCGTATTGTGCTGAACCATCGGATGTAAATCTAGCTGTTGTGCAAGCTGCTGTGAAATCGGTGTACAAATTAATCCTCTACCATAGGTTGCCATAAAGTTTATAGTTGCTGGTGTCATGAATTCAGCGAGTGCCAGAAGATCTCCTTCATTTTCCCGATCCTCGTCATCAACCACTACAATCATTTTGCCTTGCTTTAAATCCTCAATGGCCTCTTCAATTGCATATAGCACTTTTGTCATCTCCTCGTTCAGTTGTTAAAAACCATGTTGTGCTAAGTAATCTCTCGTAATGGTTGGTGTTGCTTGCCCTTTTTTCAGTTGCTGTAAAATATATTTACCAACTAAATCTGTTTCGATATTCACAATCGCTCCAGCCTTCTTCATGCCTAATACGGTTTCTTTGTACGTATGGGGAATTAGTGAAATCGTGACACTGTTCGTGTCAACATGGAAAAGGGTTAAGCTTGTGCCATCAATCGTAATAGAACCCTTCGGAATGCAAAATTTGGTTAGTTCCTCTGACAATTCGATATCGATATAGACTGCGTTGGCTACTGGACGTTTGCGCAAAATTTTACCGACCCCATCCACATGCCCAGCAACAAAATGACCGCCAAATCGCCCATTAGCAGGCATGGCACGCTCTAAATTCACGGAATCCCCTACCACGAGCTGCTGTAAATTGGTTGCGTTGACTGTTTCAGGCATCACATCCATCGTAAGCGTCTGTTCCGTAAAATATGTCACCGTTAAACAAACACCATTAACCGCGATACTGTCTCCAAGCTTGACATCTTCTGCTATCTTGGCTGATTGAACTGTTATTTTCATACTGTCCCTATCGCTTTGCATGGCTTTTAAAATGCCAATATCCTCTACAAGCCCTGTAAACATTCCATCACCTACTTTTCATTGATTTAGGCTTCTATCCTTCACTTTTGAAGTCTTATCCATCAGTTTCGAAGGTCTATCCGTCACTTCTCTAGTTTTATCCGTCTCCTCCTTCTCCTTCTCTAGCTATCGATAAAAAACAAAAACCCCTTTCAGCAAAGGGGTTTGGGAGTATAAGACATCAACAAATAAGCCTAATTGAAAACTATTTTTTCCATAGACTGTCATCTCATTTGTTCTTCTCCCATCCAGACTATAACTGTCGGTTTTGGATTTGCACCAAATCAGCTTGCGCTCACGGACTTTGAATTACTTCATCACCGCCGATTGGGAATTTCACCCTACCCCGAAGAACATCTTCTATTCGATTGGCACTAAATAAAAAACTTCCCAACAAGCTTGTGGGAAGTAGTGTAATAAATGCATAGGAAAATAAACCTTCTAAATTACAATCAATTTAAAAAGCTCGCATTTTTACCCTTCTCCCATCCAGACTATAACTGTCGGTTTTGGATTTGCACCAAATCAGCTTGCGCTCACGGACTTTGAATTACTTCATCACCGCCGATCGGGAATTTCACCCTACCCTGAAGGATTTTTTATTTAGCTAATCTTACGATAACACTATTTTATTCTATTATCCATCCCTCTTTTTAAAAATTTTTCAAAAAGAATTATAGCAGATCAACAATGCATCCAGGTTTTTCGCGTTTGTGACGTCCGCCTGAGGCATTGAGCAACATGCAATGTTATTGCCACAGGAGACGGCGTTTTTTGATGGTGTTATCAGGTGTTTAATCACTCGCCGCAAGGGAGTCTTCAGCTTAATATAACAATGACTTGATAAATGTAAACGAAATCATTAAACTGATAACATTTAAACTGTGCATGGAACTTCCCTTTCACTAAAACGTTCCTTTACAAGTGACAATTCAGTCCAGCACTTTGGAGGTCATTTACTTGCTATTTTTTAAAAACATCCCATTGAAGCAAGGTATTTTCTATGCCTTATTAATGCTCTGCTGCGTGCTTTCGATTGTGTTCGTTCATCATAATGAATCATTTTATGATCGACCGATTGCTGAGGTGATAAAAGCTGATGTAGCAGAATCAGAACCAATGACAGATATGTATGATAATGATGATTATTTATTTACACAGCATATTACAGCCGTGATACAAAATGGACCACATAAAGGGCAATCCATCCATTTGACGAATGACTATTCCGCCTCTGGAGCTTTCGATCAAGAATACCGTGTGGGCAATGAAATCTTTGTCTCCATAGATAATCACGCATCACAGTCAGGGCTAACTGGGACCATTCTCGATTTAAAACGAGATCAAACCCTTCTCATGATTGCGTGGATTTTTATTTTTGTCTTACTCCTTATAGGAAAAAGACAAGGCTTGTTTTCCATTATTAGTTTAATTGTCAATGCATTGATTTTATCATTCGCGTTAGATTTATATGTGAAACATGGTAACCTGAGCTTGTTAGTCATCAGTGGTATTTGCGCTCTTCTATTTACGATCATTTCGTTGTTACTGATTAGCGGCTTGAACACGAAAACGTATGCAGCTATTGTGTCTACACTTTTAGGAACCGTTATGGCACTCATCATTAGCTCTGTCGTGATGTGGTTAACTGGTGAAAACGGTCTTCGCTATGAAGAAATGCAATTTTTAACACGCCCCTATCGTACAGTCTTTATGGCTGGCTTATTTATTGGCTCACTTGGGGCTGTCATGGATGTCTCTATTACGATGGCTTCTTCAATCTTTGCTTTATATGAACAAGACCCTACTATTTCTGTGAAGGCACTTAAATCTTCAGGGCATGAAATCGGGAAAGATATTATGGGCACCATTACGAGTATTTTGTTCTTTGCCTACCTTTGTGGCTCCATACCGATGGTTATTCTCTATTTGAAAAATTCTTCTACTTTAGGACTCACGCTGTCCTTGAATCTTTCTTTAGAATTAGCTCGCGCCTTAGCAGGTGGTATTGGGGTTGTCCTCACGATTCCGATCAGTCAGTATACTGCTCTATTTTTCATTAATCGAAAGAGGGTTCAAGAATGAATGTAATTGTGTTATTAGCTTTTATTTTATGTCTATTGATGGTCGCAATTGGCGGGAAGCAAGGTGTACGTTCGTTTCTTTCTTTATTCCTAAATTTCGGTGTGCTCTTTGTGACGATCTTTTTAATGACCAACCCTAAAAATAGCCCCATCATCTTAACGTTCGTTGCCTGTACAATTATTAGTTGTATTAGCCTTTTCTATATCAATAAAACAAACAGTAAAACCATTACAGCATTTATCTCCACTATGGTGACGATTGTTGTCTTACTTCTTTTTATTACATTTGTAACGAAAAAGTTGATGATTCAAGGATTTGGTGAAGAAACAACAGAAGAAATAAGCATCTTTTCCCTTTATATTGGTGTTGATTTTGTGCAGATTGGTGCCTCCGTCATTATTATGAGTACGATTGGAGCAATTATGGATGTCGCTATTTCCATTGCTACTTCCATGCATGAGATTTTTTATCGTAACCCTTCGATTAGTAGAAAGAAATTATTTACATCCGGCTTAAATATCGGGAGAGATATTTTAGGAACCGATACGAATACGTTATTCTTCGCTTTCTTTGGTGGCTATTTAAGCTTATTAATATGGTTCAAAGATCTCTCCTATTCGATTGGTGAAATCGTCAACTCCAAGGTTTTTAGTGCTGAAATGACGACTATTTTTTGTGCTGGCATCGGTATTGCACTGATTATTCCGATCGCCTCCTCCGTCAATGCCTATTACTTAATTCGAACACGTGAAAAAACCGAAAAGCTCTCATAAAAGAGTTCAGACCTATCACTCGTTTGTGAGAGGTCTGGACAAATCTCCTCCTCTCCTTCAAAAAATGAATGCTATCTCAAAAAAATGTGTCTAAATGATGAAATCGTATAGTAATCGCTCAAATTAGTACTTACATTTGAGAATTTTTTTTTGCTATAGTAAAAAACAGAGCAGTTAGTATCGCGGAGGTGTACTAGCTAAAAGGAATCATGATCGCTGATAATCGACATCACGATTATATCTTCATAGACTTTTTTATAATGCAGAACATGAAATAGTAGAAGCATCGCAACTTTATTTTTCCGAATATTCTGTTTTTATACATTCTATGAAAGTTGAACATTTTTGAAGGAGTTTTTACAGTGAATAAGGAAATAAAAACAGGTCCAATTATGGCTGCTCTCTTAGTAGCCGGCTTTGTAGGGCTATTTAGTGAGACAGCATTAAATATTGCACTAGGGGAACTTAGCCAACTTTTCAGCGTGGATGCCACAACTATCCAATGGCTAGCAACAGGCTATTTTCTCACATTAGGCATTTTAGTACCTGTTACAGGCATTTTAATGCAAAAATTTACCACTCGCCAAATGTTTATAATCTCTTTACTCTTTTCCATAATTGGTACCATACTTGCCGCTGTTGCACCAATCTTTGCTGTCTTACTTATAGCACGTGTTATTCAAGCTGCAGGTTTAGCGATTATATTACCATTAACGCAAAATGTGATTTTCACGATTTTTCCAGCTAATAAACGTGGTAGTGCTATGGGGATGATGGGTCTCGTCATTTTAGCAGGACCCGCTTTCGGCCCGACATTAGCAGGGATGATTTTAGACACGCTATCCTGGCACTGGATATTTTGGGTTACTGTCCCCTTCTTATTATTCTCGATCATTTTTGGTTTTATCTTTATTCCCAATGTGAATGAAAGAAAGCAGCTTGCTATAGATATATGGTCTATTATCTTATCTACGATTGGCTTTGGTGGCATCGTCTATGGTGTAAGTAGCGGTGGAGAATTGGGTTGGACAAGCATCAACGTACTTAGCACCATTTTACTAGGTGTAATTGCCTTATGTTTATTTGTGTTGCGTCAATCAAAAATGGACCATCCTATGTTAAATTTGAGAGCTTTCCAGTATCCAATGTTCGTATTGGGTCTTCTGATGAATATGATTACCTTCTTCAATATGCTGTCTATGCTAGTGGTGCTCCCGATGTATATGCAAACGGCACTTTTGGTATCGGCCTTTGTAACAGGTTTAATGATGCTTCCTGGTAGTCTACTAAACTGCCTATTAGCACCAACCATCGGTAAATACTTCGATAAATACGGACCACGTGCAATCATTACCCCCGGAACCATACTTGTTGTGATTGGCTATGGACTTTATGCTTTAAATGGTACCGAAACAGCTACTTGGGCATTAGTGTTAACACATATCATCATGATGCTTGGGGTTGGTATGGTATTAGCCTCTGTCCAAACGAATACGCTCAATGCTTTGCCAAGACAATATTTTCCTGATGGTATTGCGATTACACAAACCTCTCAACAAGTATCAGGTGCCATAGGCATTGCTGTAATGGTCTCGTTGTTCTCAGCTAAGCAGCAGCAATTCTTAACTGACAGTACAACTAATGCTCAAGAGGCGGCGGCTTCAGGCTCTGCATTTGTCTTTACAATCAGTTTTGCTCTGGCAATCATCAATGTCATACTCTCTTTCTTTTTGAAAAAAACTCAATCATTTTAGTATAGAAGGGAGGTGTCTCGAAGGAATTTTAAGGCACCTCCTTTTGTTATGTCATTTCCGTTGCAATCGCAGTATTTTCTGATAATATTTACCATAAGATGTTTACGTACGCTCAAAATAGTTGTTGTTTCATGATGCACTACACTAGGTCGCCCATCCTATGTAATATCTTTAAACATCAATTACGCCTTTGACGTAATTGCCGCTGATTCTGCATTTTCGCGCAGATCAACTTTGCGCCCCGTTTTTTCGAGCTGATGAGTAGATCGTTAACCTCAGACCATCACGTCCTGTAACAGTTAACTGACTTGCATCGTGCAGGTCAACTTCAAAATCAGTGACTTCCGCCGAGGCTTCGGGTTAACATGATGATGAATTACTCAGATATGGCACAAGATGTGGCGTTCTTAGCCTGAGTTCAGCTTTTTTAGTGGGCATTTGAACACCCATTGGAGAAAACAACACAAGTATTTTTCTTTCTCTATAGTACTGCTTCACTTTTGGTACAAAAAACACTTGCTGAATTAAGATAAAACGTCAATTACAACGAGATGGAAAAGGAGAAAATTAGCAATGAAGCATATTATCTTTGATTTTGATGGAACACTGGCAGATTCAACCGCAGTGTTTGCATCAGCATGGAATACATTAGCGCAAAAATATAAATTTAAAGGCATCGAATTAAAGGAAATTGATACACTGAAAAAATTATCGATTTCTGAACGCAGTAAATTATTTGATTTCCCAATGTATAAATTGCCCATGATTTTACCGCAATTTTATAAATTGTATCGTCAATCATTAAATGATGTTCATCTTTTTGATGGAATGAAGGAAGTCCTGATGGAAATTGATAAGAGAGGCTATAAAATCATTATTATTTCCTCTAATTCTAAGGAAAATATTTTAGCATTTCTTAAAATGAACGGTATTCACTGTGTAGCAGATGTTCTTTGCTCCAATCGAATTTTTGGCAAGGATAAAGTGATGAAAAAGTTTTTAAAGGACTCAAATGTCAACTCAGCTGACGTGTTATATATTGGGGATGAACAAAGGGATATCGTGGCTTGTAAGAAAGCAGGTGTCCCGATTGTATGGGTAGAATGGGGCTATGATGCCATAGAGGTCGTGCAAAACGAAAATCCTGAATATAAGGTCGCTACACCACAGGAAATTTTAGAGATTATTTAATTATGGGGAAGGATAATAGCATGTTACCTGTCTATTATCCTTTTTTTATATTATTATCCTTTCATCTCACTAATCTGCATGAGCTTTTCTGCCGTGCTATTAACCCCTTTATAGGCATCTGTTAATTCATGCATACTCGCAGCAAATTGCTGTGTAAACGCAGAAATTTGATTTGCTGACGCATTGACTTGATCGATGGATTGTTTAATATTTTCTAGTTGCACTGTAATGCTATCAGCACTTTCTGTACTGCTTTGGGACATTTTTTGTATTTCTGAAGCAACCACGGCAAAGCCACGACCATGCTCACCTGAACGTGCTGCTTCAATGGATGCATTCAAGCCGAGAATTTTGGATTTCATAGCCAAATCCTTTACTAAATTCACAATGTCATTAATCTGCTTAATATCACTTGCCATCGATTCCGAGAAGTTCGATAATTCCTCTAAACGATTGGACACATCCATACTGGAAGTAGCTAATCCTTCATTGGTAGTCGTCATTTCTTCAACAGCACTTGAAAGCTCAGTTGCCAACAAGCGCATACTATCCATTTTTTCATTGGAAATAATGGCACTTACTACACCAATTACCTGACCTCCGTCAAAAATAGGCTGTGCAGAGGCAATGTATGCCATGCCAAACCCTTCCGCCCCGCGCTCTTCTTTCACAAAGCGGCCTGAGCTTAAGGCTATTTCCGTTGCAGTCCCTCGATATTTATGTACTGGTTCACCAACCCCTACTTTTAAATCAACACGTTTCCCCGGTTTATAGGCAAGAACTTTCTCTCTATCTGCCACGATGACACAAGCATCCTCTGGATAAGTTGCTTGGTATAAATCAATCGAATCAATCGCTGCCTGTAGTTTTGGATGCATTGTCTTCCCCCTTCTCCCAAAGCTTTTGTAAAATATCTCAATTTAACTATATCATGTCACTTAAAAAAAGACACCACCGTCCAGTGGTGTCTTGTCATGCCATTATGACTTTGTCAATTTTTCTACATATTTCGCTGCCGTTCTGATTTCAATTGTTAGAAAATCATTGCCATAGGTAGCCTTTATTAAAAATGGTACATCATTCGTGTTTTGGAACCTAAAGTCTAAACTGCCGTAGGAAACAGTAGCATCTCTTCCTTTAGGTACATACCCCACATCTAAGGAATGGTGATGACGTTCCACATAGTTAATTGGAATTTGATCGACAGCATTAAACAGGGTTGAAGACGTTTGACAGATTCCACCGCCAATCCCCATGACTACCTTCTTATTAATAATTTCCGGTGCAGGTTGATAGCCATTCGCTTCATCCCTCGGACCCACAATCGTATTAAAAGAAAAATAATCACCACTACCTACAATGACATTATTGATTGCCCTAGCCGACAGCTCGATGTTTTTATTTCTTCCACTATCTGTGCTATTGAAATATGTCGTATAGGATGCAACAACGACATCCTCTAATAAAGGAAGATCCTCTAAATAATAGCCACTTTCTGTTACATAGAGCGGCATTTCCACTTGACCACCCGTCGTTGAAGCCTCTAGAATTCGCTCTACTAATTCGCTTTCTTTTAAAATAGTTTGCGGTCTTCCTTTGATTACTTGCCCTTCTTCTCCCAATCGATCGAGCACCATTCGTTGATCATAGCCAGTCATTGTGTCTGTTCCTCTCGCCAATTCCTTTGCTAATTGTTCTAGCTGCTGGTAATAAGCTTGCGGATCTGTGTCAAAGCCAAATTCCTTAGGAGAGATTGTTTGAACCATCTGCTGTGTTACGGGATCAATAACCTCTACAATAGGCTCAATTGGGTGCTCTTGTTCATACGTAACAGACTGCTGAGCTTCTTCATGTTGTTGAATTTCTTGTTCTAGCTTGTTATCGTTTGCCGCTTTGTCCTGACAACATCCTACTAGCCCAAGCGTACAGATAATGCCGCATATAGCCAGCCACTTCTTTCTCAACCATGAACACCTACCTCTATCTTCATACTACAGAGACATCTTATTCGTAGATTGCTCATAGTGTGTTGTTTTTTGATGATTTTTATTTGTCAATACTGCAAAAACACACTATATGAAGACCACTATTACCTGTGAAATTTTATGATTGAATAAACCTTTAGACGATAGAGGATTGTAAGTACTATTTGGTGCAGCTATTTTCTCTTCGCTATCTTAATTTAGATAAGATTATTCCGCATGAATCATTTATACAGCCTAAAAACATTATTTCTCAAAGAAATAAAATGGCAAATAAGGCTAAAGTTTAGTAGAATGATTCTTTAGATTAAAATAAATGACTAAATTTTGTTTTATATTAAAACACTACTTATAACTACATTTCCCATAAATAAAATCTGGAATTTAAAGGAAGAAAAATAAATTGACTAATGATTTAAAAATACGTGATAAGTATATCTACACTTATATTCATCATATTGATGAATATGATTTATGTAGAATGGAGATGCGCTCATTTTTTGGAAAAGATTCTGACTCAAACTATTTAATTAGCGATGTTAAAATTGATCCAAGCCGTAGCCCATTTATTGAAGAGAGACTTGAGATATTATATGAAGAGAATGATTTAGACGTATTAAAGGATCGTCTTAAGCATTTCAATGTAGGAGAAAACACTTACAAAGTAATTAGTTTAAATAAAATGGTCATAAATACTACTAATAAGATAAACCATGCAGAGCGTCGTAAAATTGAAAGAGAAATTGGATTGTCGATTAACGGAGAACCAGATTTAGACAATCCAGAAATTATCTTGGGGATTATTACGTTAGACGGTCGTTGGTATTTTGGCAACTATACAAAAAGTGAACCCATTTGGCTTAAACATAAACAGAAGCCACACAATTATTCAACCGCATTGAGCACAAGAGTTGCTCGTGCTATTACTAATATTGCAGTTCCACATATAGAAAATGTACGTGCTATCGATCCCTGTTGTGGAATAGGAACTGTCATAATAGAGGGACTTTCAATGGGAATTGATATTGAAGGTCGAGACATTAATTATCATGTATGTCAGGGTTCCAGAAGTAATATCACTTATTTCGGACTAGAAGGTAAAATTACACTAGGACCGATTTCAGAGGTAACGGAGCACTATGATGTAGCGATTGTTGATTTACCATATAACTTATTTACTCACGCATCAAGGGAAGAACAAAGTGAGATACTAAAGCACGCTCGACGAATTTCAGATAAAATTATTATTGCCACAATTGATACGATTGATAACTTAATTGAAGAAGCTGGATTCGAGATAGTTGACCGATGTATTGCTAAAAAACAGTCTTTTTTACGTCAAATTATTTTATGTAAATGAGAAACACCTATATGGTGAAGGACAATAAAATAATGTTAACCCTGTCCTAATTTTAGAACAGGGTTAATATATTGTTGTGCAACTTTTAATATAGAATCTTAACTGAAAACCCTCGTCCATTCTAATTTATAGAGAAATCATCGGAATTTTAATTACTAACTTTCAGCCGTATCGCATGAAAAGTTATTTCTACCAATTAGCACGCCCTATTGTCGATAAGCAAGATGAATTCCCGTGAAGAAAGGAAATTACTCGCGAAGCAACAGAAATGACGTTCAAAGTTTACGTAAAAAAGAGCATCTATTAGCTATCAAATGAGCCAGTAGATGCTCTATCATTTTTAACTCTTGTAAAAAAGCTCAAGTACAGAACAGTGTCCTATTTTATTTTTGAATAAACATTTGTGTCCAATAATGACCATCCTGCACATAGCCTACACCGATATGGGTATAGCTTTTATTGAGAATATTGGCACGATGTCCTGCACTGTTCATCCAAGCTGTTACAACTTCTTGAGCTGAGCGTTGACCTTTTGCAATATTTTCACCAGCAGCTTTGTACGTAATACCAAAGTTTTTCATCATGGTAAAAGGTGTACCATATGTTGGGCTTGTATGGTCAAAGTACTGTTTATCATGCATATCTTGAGATTTATATTTGGCTACTCGGGATAGCTCCCAATTTTCCTGTAATGCTGGCAGACCTGCTTTGGCGCGTTCTGCATTAACAAGTTTAACAACCTATTGCTCAACCGTGGCCTGTTCCTTTACAGGGATATTGATTTTTTGCCCAGGGGAAATTTGATTCGGATTGGCAAGCTGTGGATTGGCATCTATTAATTCTTGTACGCCTGTCTCAGTTTTCAACGCTATTTTCCAAAGTGTGTCACCAGATGTCACTGTATAGGATTCGGCTGCCATTGCCGCTGCTGGTACTAATAATGAAGCTGCGATTACTGAAGAGAGTGTTGCTTTTTTTATTTTTTTGAACATGTTCATCATCCTTCCTGTTTGCTCTACTATTATCGTAAATAGTTTCAGAGCCATAATCATCACAAAATATTTGGAAGGATTTTTACAATTGTATGACATCGACACAACACAAACGAACAAAACCCTTTATTACGCTATTTTTCATCATATGCTTTGTCATCAAGTTGCAATCTTTTTGTAATTGGCATACATTACTAATACATTCAGCTATTTAAAATGACTCAAAATAGCCTATTTTGCTAATTGTTTACGTTTTAATCGATAAATTAGTAGAATATAGAGCCCATCATAAAAGAGCGTTGCCATGGAAATAATGGTAATCAATGGCGTACGGAAGTAGAGATAAAAGCCAACCGCAGCAAACAATGTACCTACCATTTTACAGACGGCAATTCCCATTGATTGACCGGCTAAGTTCCCTCTTTGCAACAATAAAGCGATAAATAACCCTGACATCATAAGATTTTGGAAAAATGCTGTGTACTTCCCTTCAAAATCCTGAAACTCATAGACGATGCCAAAAATCATCAACATGCTGAAAAGAAACGTAACCAAAAAGGAGCCATACAATATTTTTTTAGTAAGTATCCTACGATATTCACTTGGCGCATAGCGTAAAAACTGCGTTAAAATAAAGATATCCAATACAAGCCAAATGAGTGTAATGTATCGTTGGAGATCATTTTGTGGGTAAATAAAAGCAAAGATAAACTCCCATGAAATATTGGCACAAATAGCGGCCATAGGCATTCCATATTTTTTATCTTGCCACCCTTTATAAATCACGAGTATGTATGTAATTATCCAAAACAGACCCATTCCTAATTGGCAAATTAATAATAGGTTTAGTTCAGTCAATGTTCGCTCTCTCCCCTATATAGCATTCCTCCTACTATATGTGAGGAAAACGATTCATTATGTCTAAAAGTTTAATAGAAGGGTAAAGGGGTAGCTAAATATCAAATAGATGCAACCTATACATTCCATAAGTAATCTTATATAGTAAAACGAGGTGATTGAATGAAAACAAAAATTTATGTGGATAATGAACAATTTATCGCTGGGACTACCTTGAAAGATGACATGGAACTAGAGCAAAACAATATGGCTTTGCATATTTGTGATAATGTTCAAGCTATCATCGACAATCGGCAGCATTTAGCCGCTACGTTGAACTGTGATTTGCAGCATTTTATTTGCACCGAGCAAACACATAGTGCGAACTTTCATAAAGTCACATTAGCTGATAAAGGGCGAGGTGCTGAGCAAATCGATACAGCAGTTAAAAATACCGATGCCCTTTATACCATAGAGCCGAATTTATTATTATGTAGTTTTACGGCTGATTGCGTTCCCGTTATTTTTTATAATGCTGTGAACGGACTAGTTGGCGTTATTCATTCAGGTTGGCAAGGAACTGTCAAAGAAATAACGCCCAAATTGTTTGAGCATCTGATGAATGAAGAACAATGTCGACCAGAGGATTTTCATGTCCAAATTGGTATGGCGCTGAGTCAGCAAAAGTTTGAGGTGGACGCAGATGTCTACGAAAAGTTTCACAGCCTTGGTTATGCGGAAGACTTTATGTACTACAATGCAGAAACGAATAAATATCATATTGATAATCAGCAAACAGTAAAAAAACAATGTGAGCTTGCTGGTATTCCAGCTGACAAAATTCAAATTGATGAAACTTGTACGTTCCTTAGCCCAAATGGCTTTTCCTACCGTCAGGACAAACAGGCAGGAAGACATTTAAGCTTTATTATGCGGAAAACATCCTAATTGCAAAGGCCAATTCTTGACGAATTGGCCTCCATTTATTTTAATGTACCTGTACTAATAATGGACGTTTCTACATGGACTTTAACGTCTAATTTACTAATAAGCGCCCTCGTTTTTTTCGTCGTCCATTTCCCATGATAGTACATTCTAAATTCCTCACTTAAGCCAGCTGGGTCCACCTCTGCTTTATTTAATCGCTCTAAAAAATCACCAATATCCTGTTCAAGCTGTTTATTCACATCTTTTTCTAAATTACTAATGCTTTCAACTGTAAACAAATGAGATTCTCTTTTACCCTTATACTCGCTTAATGTACCCTTGATTGTTAAGAAAATCGTTAATTTTGGTGAATTCACGTTTTGATTACTCTCTTTTTTTACACTGCTCTCAATTAAATCAATCATGAGTTTCTCTTCCCCATGCCCTGCGTTTAAGTCCAAGTGTAACGGAGCAAGATTTTTCCGTCCATTCAAAGCTTGAATCACCAGTGCTTCCTCTGGTTTAATCAGTTCATGCATATGATTTCCTTTGAAAATTGCAACACCTTCCACCTCTAATTTATCTCCTCGCTTTTCAATATAAGGTAAAATGGTATCAATTACTGGATTCGTAATTGTATACATAAAATCATGGATATTGGTGTTTGGATTAAAGGCTGTATTAATACTAGGTTCTAATAGATCATTTAAATAAAAGTTAATATTAGGTTTATCAGGATAATCTCCCTTTAGAATAGCTTCTGCGTTATCTTTTACAACAGCGATGAGCACTTTATTTCCCACCTCTGCATTGCGATATAAATGCTGAATAATCTTTCTGACATTTCCTTTTCGTGCAAAATCCTCATTGACTAATACCACACGTAATTGATTGAAAACAATCTTTTTATCTGATTGTTTTTCTATTTTGACTATGCCACTGGACACTAGATCTGTCGTAATGGAAAAATTTTGCGTATCCTGCTCTGCCTCTGGAGAGTATTGAGGAATAGCCACTGTAAGCCTCATCTCATTTTCATCAATGTAATCAAATGCCATCGAATCAACCATGCCAATATCCTCTAATGGCACTTTTAGTTCTTTTCGAGAACAGCCCACAAGTAAAATTAAAACAATCAAACTGAGTATACATAGACGTGTTTTCATACTTGCACCTGCTTTTTCCTAAATAAGTAGATCATGATTAAAAATAGTGGCCAAATAATTAAGATATACCCTATATAGTTACTTGCCATAAATAATTTATCCTGAACCTCTCGCGAAACAGGCATTTTAATAATGACAAAAATCAGACAGGTAATCATATATAAGTAATAATTCTTCTTTTTTTTAGGTAACGGAAATAATGCATGGGCACCTTGTTTCGCACACCATACATAAGCAGTCATAGAAGTTAAAATCAGAAATACCCAAAGTGTAATGCCAATAATATCAATACGCTTTATAAAGGTAAATTCCCCTGCTTTAAATAAATTCAACACCGAAAACTCTACATTTTTCAATTGCCATTCCGAATAATACATCACACTAATAAGCGTTGTGATAAAACATAAAAAAACACTAATCCAAACGCCTAATAAGGAATGACGAAAAGCCTTCTTTTTATCAATGATAAAAGGAAAATAAAATACAATTAATTCATATCCAAGAAATGAAAAATAGCCTTGCTTGAATGCTGCATAAAACTCTTTAGTCGTAAAATTAAAGAGAGGAAGAAGATGACTTACACTCCCTTTTTCAATCGCCCACCGTGTAAAATAGAACATCCAAATCGTAATAAAAAATGTCATGATACAAAATCTTGCAATTGATTTTATACCGCCGTTTACGATGTAAATAAGCAAAAGTAAAAAGCAAAGTACAGGTAATGTAATCGTTTGTTCCTGTAACGCTGTACTTTGTATTAAATGCATATAGTTACTTATAATCCCTGCACTAAAAACAATACATTGTATAATGATGAAAAAATTGATGGTTTTCCCGATATATTTTCCTAAAAGTATTTCGTTCATCTTAAATAAATCATCATTAGGAAATTTTGAACACAGCCATACCATTGCAAACAGTGTAAGAGTTGCTATCAGACCATATAAAAGTGGCATAAATGTTTGAGAATATCCCATAGAACTTAATTTTTGAGGTAGTGAAAGGATACCCGTACCAAGCATTACACTTTGAGCTAAAAAAATGACATGATAGCGATTTAATACTTTGCCTTTCGTTGTACTCAAAGTTGACCACCTCATTCTTCTAGTTCTATTTTTTCTGTGCTTTTGAAAGACCTGATTTACTTTTTAGGTATTTAGTTGGAAATCGGATGACACCATCCAATAAATCGCTTGGCTTTCTAGGAATAGCGGGTGTCATATAATGCGTTCCTAACGATTTTAAACTTAATAAATGATGAATTAACCAAGCAAAGGCGAGCATCTGGCCAAATAAGCCAAAGAGTCCTGCTGATAAGATAAAAATATAGCGCACAAAACGGCTAGTATTACTCATTAAGAAAATCGGCGGTAGGAACGATAATAAGGCCGATGTCGCGACTAGCACGATGAGAATATTACTGAGTAACCCCGCTTCTACAGCAGCAGTCCCAATGACAATACCTCCTACGATACCAATTGTTTGACCGACTTTGGCAGGCATTCGAGAACCCGCTTCTCGTAACACTTCAATAATCAGCTCGATAAATAGCACTTCAATCAGCGGTGGAAATGGTACTTTACTCCTCGACTCTTGAAGATTTAATAATAATTCATAGGGCAATATTTCTGGATGAAAGGTTAGAGCTGATATATACATGGGGGTAATCATAATTGTTAGGAAAAAACCAAAAAAGCGTAACATCCTTAGTAAAGTTGCCGTTGTCCATCGGTTGTAATAATCTTCAATCGACACAAACATTTCAAAAAAAGACGTAGGACAAACAATTGCTAACTGACTATTATCCATAAAAACGACGATTCTACCATCTAGAAGATAACGGCAAATACTATCTGGACGAACTGTCATATAATATTGCGGAAAGGGTGATAACGGATTATCCTCAATTAATTGCTTCAGCACAGATATATCCGTAAATAATGGATAATCTACTTGATCTATCCGATTTCTTAAATCCTCTAAATTTTTATGACTCACAATATTATCCATATACATAATCGAGATTTTAATATTGGCTTCAGACCCGACAACACGGTTTTCGTTTTTAAGCATAGCGCTTTGTATGCGTCTTCTCACCAATGAAATATTTGTTTCTAATGATTCTGTAAATGCATCCTGTGGACCGATTACTGTGGACTCCGTTTCAGTATCTGTAATGGCCCTTGTCGGTGCACTATACGTATCCACGCTTAACAACGCATTCGTTTCATGAAAAAAAAGGAGGGTTTGCCCAGCATTCAATTTTTTAACGGCTCCCTGGACATCCTTTGGGTCCACATATTGAGCGATTTGATGAATTTGTTTTAAATTATTAGCCAACGGAATCGTCACCATGGTTTGTAAGGTCATTTTTTCAATGAGCGAGGAGAAATAAATGACCGTGACATCTCCCTCTTCTGTCGCCACCATTTTCAGTTTTACATCATCGATTTCGTTGATTTCCTGCGTCAATTTAGCTACAATTTGTTCCGGTATCTCGTTCATTTCATTCAACCCCTTTAATTCCGATGAATACCAGTCATTGTCATTCATTTTTTAGTAGTTTGGCTTTTATCCGTTCATTTATGTAAAAATTGTGCTAGCAAAAATAGACAGAAAAAAGGATGCATCTCACGTTGAGATACATCCCTCTAGCTTATTCTATAGAATCTTTACTGTAGCGGTTTTTGCCAATCCCAAACACATAGTAGCTAATTGTTACGAGGATTAGGAAAATAATACCGACAATTAATGATATACGTGTATCATCATTAATCCACATACCAACTAATACCATGATTAAAAAGATAATCGTTACATAGTTTGTAATGGGTGCGAAAGGCATTTTGAAAGGATGCTTAGCCAGTTGCATACCCTTCTCTTTTCTAAAGCGAATTTGACTGATTAAAATAATAAACCATGGAATCATTCCTGGTAAAACACTCGCACTATATATATAAACAAATAAATTTTCAGGAGCAATATAGCTTAGGATGACACCAATGAATAACCCGACTAACACACCTGCTGTTCCAAATAAAGGTACGCCATTCCTTGAAAGCTTGGCGAAAAATTTTGGTGCTTGTCCATTCATCGCAAGAGTATATAACATACGTCCAGCGCTATAAATCCCACTGTTACAGCCTGACATAGCTGCTGTGATTACAACAAAATTAATGATACCTGCGGCAGCTGTAATACCTACTTTAGCAAATGTCGCCACAAATGGACTACCTATTGTCCCAAGTTCATCCCAAGGATACACCGTCACAATGACAAAGATCGCACCGATATAGAAAATTAAAATACGCCAAATGATACTTTGAATGGCATTAGTAATCGTTTTTTGTGGATTTTTTGCTTCTCCAGCCGTAATCCCGATAAGCTCTACCCCTTGATATGCAGCAACAACTAAAGATAAGGCAAAGAAGAAGCCTGTCCAGCCACCTGTAAAGAAGCCACCGTGACTCCACAAATTAGATAAACCAATTGCAATACCATCATTGCCAAAGCCAAAGAAGATCAGCCCTACACCTGCTACAATCATTAAAATGATCGTGACAATTTTAATCATCGCAAACCAAAATTCAAATTCCCCAAATGATTTGACAGAAATAAAGTTCGCCAAACCTAAAATAATCATCGCAATAAGACCTGGTATCCACGCTGGTAATTCTGGATACCAGTATTGCATATACGTTCCGACTGCTATAATTTCAGACATCCCAACAATAACCCATTGGAACCAGTTACTCCACGCTGTTAAATACCCCGCTAAAGGATGGATATATTTATAGCCAAACGTTGCAAAAGAGCCTGTACTCGGCTCCATATAAAGCATCTCACCCATTGCCCTCATAATGAAAAAAATAAAAATACCTGCAATACCATAGGCAAGGAGTACAGAAGGTCCCGTCCATTGAATTGCACTGGCCGAGCCCATAAATAGCCCTACACCAATCGTACCGCCAAGTGCAATCATTTGGATATGACGTGCTTCTAATCCTCGTTTTAATTCCTTATTGGCCACTCGTTAACGCCTCTTTTCTGATGTTCTCTCTACGTTGAATACCTTTAAAATCATAATCAATTTTTCTAAAAAAGACAAATGTATTTTTAGGAAAAACAAAAAATAATGATATTTTGATAGATTTAGCTCATACCGCTCTTTCATTTTATAACTTTACTAAATAACGCAAAGGAGTCTCCACTAGGTTAGTAGAGACTTCTCATGTTGTTGAAAAAAGATGATGTCAACGGCAGAAAAAGCAACTTTGCAAGGTGAGAGGTTGATTTCCGTTCCGTCAGCGCCCTTTCCAGGGGGCGTCCGATGAGCCGCTTCACTCACTTACGCTCGCTCCAGGGTCTCATCTGTGACGCTAAATCCCCTAGGAGTGACGCTGGCTCCACTCCAATCAACCCTTCTGCAAAGTGCCTTTACTTTTTTCATAGTAATATAGCGATTAAATAGCCCATTATTTTTAGAGGGAATAAGCTCTTATTTTCAATATGGAGAAGTGATGCGTGACAACACCTCTTCATAAAAAGTAGTGAACACCTTCACTTTATTTGAAAATTTCGCTAAAAAGGTAACACTTTTGTGGGCTGGAGTGGAAGGCTACTTGACTCCCGTGGGATAGCGAGACAGGCGAGCCTCTAAACGGAGCGGTAGCGGAGGAAGCGGCTCGGCGCTCGCCCACAGGAAAGCAAGTAGCCTGCAACGGAAATCCATTTCTCCCTTTCAATTGACTGTTTTGTTTTTCCACACTAAGAGAAGTCTCCACTAGGTTAGTAGAGACTTCTTTTAACGCTTAATTTGATTAATAGGCTAGTATAACTTTTCCCTAAATTATCAACATTAAAAATACCTAATAATCCATTCGATAGTACAAGTAGCTTGTCTTTCCCATATGTATCAAAAAACAGTTATCCATATATCACCAATAATTAAAGTATATAGCTAGAAATCACTTGTTCTATTTTTGTGGAAATTGGATGAATAGTTAAGCAAAATAATCTGAAGTCAAATTTATTACCCCGTTATGTCGCAACCTTCCATAGTTACCAATCGTTATCGTTAATAGTTGCTTCTAACAAAGGGGAGATATTTGAATGTTACATTTCAATAAATTGGATAAAAGTTTAGTAATTAGCTTGATGCTACTAGGTATGATTAGTTGTCTCTTTGTCCATTCCAGTAGTACGGTGTTCGAACAGTATTCAAGCTCATTTATTATAAAGCAGTTTATTTATTACATAATCGGATTTTTAACTATGTATGGGATAGCCATACTTGATATTGAACAGCTTAAAAAAATTGGCTGGCCGTTTTATTGGATAATGGTGTTATTAACATTTAGCTTATTCATTGCACCTGAAAGTATAGCTAGAACTATAAACGAGGCGAAGCGCTGGTACCAAATTCCTTTGCTAGGATCATTTCAGCCGTCAGAGTTTTTAAAGTTCGCCTTTTTAATCGTTGTCAGCAAGGTTATCGTCGCACATCGAGAGAAATACGAACGTCCTACCTTTTTCACGGATATGAGGCTTCTCTTCATAATTGCTATTATATCTCTTCCACCGATGCTCGCCGTTTACAAGCAACCTGATACAGGCATGGTCATGCTTTATATGTCGATGATTTTACCAATGATTTTCTTTTCAGGTATACAAAGAAAATTGCTTGTCATCTTTACAGCCGTCCCTCTATCAATTATTAGTGTTGTGGTACTTTTATATATAAAATCCCACGATTTTTTTACAGATAAAATTTTAAATAAATTATCAGGGCATCAAATTTCTCGAATTCATGGTTGGTTACAGCCATATGAATATCCAGATTCTTCTTATCAAACGAGGCAGGGGTTTTTAGCAATTGGTACAGGTGAGTTTACTGGGAAAGGATACATGAACAATAATGTTTATGTCGTGGAGAAACATACTGATTTTATTTTTGCGAATATTGCCGAAGAGCTAGGCTTTATTGGAGGATCATTTATAATTGCACTTTTATTTTTTGTTATTTACCGTATTGTTGTTATTACAGTACAAGCAAGAGACCCATTTATGACACTGATGGGTGCAGGAATTTCTAGCTTATTGGCCTTCCAAATTACCCAAAATATTGGTATGACCATTGGGCTTCTACCAGTAACTGGTATGACACTGCCATTTTTAAGCTATGGTGGAAGTTCACTAATATCAAATTTTATGCTAATGGGTATTGTGATGATTATCTACAAATCTTATAGCGGCTATATGTTTAAAGCAACAAAAGAATAAGTAATGAAATGTATAAGCTTTTAGTATTACTGCTTCTAGCAGGAGTAGCTTTCTTATGCTTACCATCTGGCGTAAAACTTTACCTATATCTGCTTTGATTTGCCCATAAATAATCTGTCTTCTATACTGGGGAGCAAAGACGATTTAATACTTACAATTCCATGTTGTGTGCTAAACTTTTATAATCCATTTGGATTTCCTTTCGTACGAAGTTGATTGACCAGACCTCATTGTACGAAAGGGTTTTTTTCTTGTCTATAGCTAGAAGCTCTTTGGAACCCTCGCATCGTTTCAAAAGATACAAAAAACTCTATTCCCATCTCATTGAAAGGAATAGAGTGTAGGTCATTATTGTAATAATGTTTGTTCTTGTAATTTTGCAGAGAAGTATTTACGTGCATCCGCTGTCAGAATTTGCAACAATGTCACTTCTTCCTGACGAGCAAATTCTACAAACATCCCACTTAAATTTTCGTAGACATATTTGATTTTAAAGCCACTATCTAAATAATGATCTACTTTTTGGATTTCCTCTGTGCTTTGTTGGAATTCAGACATGTCATCACCTCACCTTCTTTTGAAAATGTCTTGATGTAGTCTATCTTACTCGGCGCCCTTCATTTCTAACAGAGGATCTGGTTGCTCCACAAGTTCTTCCTCCTCTAGGGCCGACGTTGGAGCAGATGCTGGTTGCCCAAATAGTTCATCCAAATTATGCCCGACTGTAATGCCTAAATATTTGGCATCACTCGGGTCTTCTAGCTCCGCCTGTGGATACTTTTTAAACCACCAATACTTCGCTAATACATAATATACAGCCGCTCCAACAACAAATCCTACTAAAGAGGAATAAGTTGCAAAAATATTCGCGACCGCTCCCCCAATGACCCAGGCAATTAACCCGGCCATATTAAAGCCCTTATAATATTTAAATTGCCCATCTAACTCATAAAGCTCTTTAACATGAACACGGCGTTTACGAATTAGGTAATAATCAGCAAATAAAATACCTACAATGGCCGTTAAAATACCGCCAATTATTAATAGGACATTGACCATCACATCAAATAGGCTCCAAGGCTGTGCAATAATACCAATAATTCCTGCAATGACAACCCCTACCCAAAACGGTACTTTAGGACCGCCAATATTAGAGAAAATCGTCGCAGCTGGCACAACATTGGCAGAGGTATTAGTCGACCATTGCGCTAACACAATCATCAACAATAAAATACCTAAAATAAAGCCGCTTGCACTTTGTTGTAGGGCGTTGATCGGATCAGCCGATGCAACAGCCATATAACAAACTGCTCCAATTGCGACAATGAATGTATTGGTAATTGGCATAACAATTAATGAGCCAACAAGCTGTGTTTTATTACGTTTAAACCAATTTCGCTCATTTTTAGGTGCCTTAAAGAAACGAGATAGGGAAGGCATATCGGCTGCGAGTGTTGCCCAAAAGCCCATATTTGCCATCACGACTACCATAAAAGCGGTAAAAGCAGCAATGCCTGTTGTTGGGGTTTCCACCCACGTCCAAATATTTTTTCCTTGTGACGTTGCACTATCTGCTAATGTGTAGTACATCCAACAAGAAATTAAAATAATGACAGGTGCTGCTAAATCAGCAAAGCGCTCAATGGATTTAATCCCTAGGGATGTATTAAAAAGTTGAAGAGCAGCAAATACAAGGAAACAGATAAACCAATTATTAAAGCCAAACATTAAATTTAAAATACCATTTATCGCTAAAGCACCGAAATACGTATTAAGACCAAACCAACAAGCAGCTGTGACACCACGTACAAGGGAAGGTATATGTGTACCGAATGTGCCAAAAGGTGCACGCATATAGACTGGGAATGATAGCCCATGCTCAATTCCTATATCACCAATTAACGTCATAAAGACACCGATTAAACAAGAGCCTACCAATGTTGCTACAATAACCATTGGTAGTGATAAGTTCATAATGGCTGAGCCACCAATGGCAAAAGCCGCTAGAACAATCGCCATGCCAATCCAAATCACTGCAAAACCAAATGTTCCAATATTTCTTTGTTGATGTGTCACTGGAAGTAAATCTGGGGATTTCAAATAATTCCCTTCACGTTCCATCCTACTTCTCTCCTTTTTCTCTAATTTCCGTGACAACCTACTTGAAGTTATGCCTTCCTCCACCAAATGCTGAAGGAAGGTGGAATTTCGATTTTAATCATCTTTTATCTTATATTCAGTATTGAGCTAAAGAGGCCATTATTTTGACAGACTGCTCAGAAGGGCTTGACGTTCATTCCATGTCATTGGCGGAATCGTTGATGGACGTTCTACCATTGTAATGGCACCGTCGACAGGACAAACAATGGAGCATAGGTTACAGCCGACACAGTCTTCCTCACGAACCTTTAGCATTGGACGATCACCCTCTGTATAGAGATCAATACATTGATGGGAAGTATCCTCGCACGCAATATGGCACTTATTACAATTGATACAAACATCATTATTAATTTCTGCAACAATTTTATAATTTAAATCCAAATCACCCCAGCTTGAATATCTTTGCACAGAGCGACCTACTAAATCCATGACCGAAGCTAGGCCTTTATCATCTAAATAATTATTCAGTCCATCAATCATATCCTCCACAATACTAAAACCATGATGCATCGCTGCTGTACATACTTGGACGCCTGTGGCACCCATTAAAATAAACTCTGCTGCATCTTGCCAGTTCGAGATACCACCAATGCCCGAAATCGGTACATTGACTAATGGATTACGGGCACATTCTGCAACCATATTGAGGGCAATCGGTTTAACTGCTGGACCACAATAGCCACCATGTGCCCCTTTGCCAGCTACATTAGGTACTGTATTCCACGAATCTAAATCGACACCTGCTAAACTATTAATCGTATTAATCATACTAACTGCATCTGCTCCACCTCTTGTCGCTGCCTCCGCCGTTACAGTAATATCTGTAATGTTTGGTGTTAGCTTCACAATAACAGGTGTACGCGCTGCTTCCTTTACCCAGTACGTTTGTTTTTCCACCAACTCAGGGACTTGACCAGAGGCAGAACCCATGCCTCGTTCTGCCATCCCATGTGGACAACCAAAGTTAAGCTCAAGACCATCAACCCCCACATCTTCTACGCGTTTCACAATTTCATGCCACTTTTCCTGCTTTGGCTCTACCATTAACGAGGCAATAATCGCATGATTCGGAAATCTCTTTTTCGTCTCATATATTTCTTGTAAATTTACTTCTAATGGTCGATCTGTAATTAACTCAATATTGTTGAAACCTGCGACACGTTGACCATTAAAACTAACTGCTGCAAAACGAGAGGACACATTTAAAATTGGTTCCCCCAATGTTTTCCAAACAGCACCACCCCAGCCTGCTTCAAATGCACGCTGTACTTGATAACCTGAATTCGTTGGTGGTGCGGATGCTAGCCAAAATGGATTAGGTGATTTGATACCCGCTAAATTAATGCGTAAGTCAGCCATATAAGTTCCCCCTCTATCCCTTATTAACAAGCTATTTTGTACCGAAAGCATAGCATCAGGTATAAGCTGTAAGACCCCGACTTCAGAATGTAAAGGTATGCCCAAATATTCAAATGCTGAATCAACAGCCTGTAAAAACCCGATTGGTGAAACGAACAATCCGTGGAGGATGAAAAACCTCCACGGATTGAAGGTTCACTTTATCCCGTATTAACAGGCTGTAAGTCCACTACTTCCCAATGTAAAGTAATGCTAAAGTATTCAAATGAAGGATCAACAGCCTGTAAAAACCCGATTGGTGAAACTAACAATCCGTGGAGGATGAAAAACCTCCACGGATTGAAGGTTCACTTTATGCAATCTCACTTGGTTTTCTTAAACGTTCATGAATCTTGTATGCTGCATCTTTTCCTTGTTGTACAGCGGTCACCACCATCGCTTCCCCCTGTCCATTACCAAAGACAACATCTCCACAAGCAAATACTTTGTCATGAGACGTTTGCATTGTCGTTTCATCAATATCGACAACCCCATTTGTATGGGCTAAACCAAAGGCTTCAATTAACGATACAAAACGCGTTTGTCCAATGGCTTTAATCACCGCATCCACTTCGATGATAAAATTGGAGCCTTCAACTTCTTCTGGTCGTTGTCTCCCATCAGCACCAGCCTCACCAAGCTTCATTTTCACACATTCAATGCCTGTCACCTTGCCCGCTTCATTGCCAATAATTTTCTTCGGTGCAGTTAGCCATTTAAATTCCACGCCATCCTGCTTAGCAAATTCATATTCAAATTTGTACGCTGTCATTTCTTTTTGCGTTCTTCTGTACAGAATTTGCACATTGTCAGCACCTAAGCGCACTGCACTTGTAGCACCATCAATGGCTGTATTTCCTGCTCCAATCACAGCTACTCGTTTTCCTACAATATCATTTGTAAGCGGTCCCATTTTTGTTTTTCGCACAAAGTCAATGGCATCATGTACACCTTCTAGTTCTTCACCTTTAATGCCCAGATTCGGCACAGCCCCCATACCGACAGCTAATATCACACTGTCATATTGCGCCAAAATTTCAGCTGCTGTAATATCCACACCTACAGCTGTATTGGTTTGAATGTCCACACCGAGCTGTTCAATTTGGTCCACTTCCCAATCTACAACTTCATTTGGTAAACGGAACGCTACAATGCCATAGCTACCTAAACCTCCAGCCTTTGCCTCCGCCTCATAAATCGTTACATGATAGCCTAAGCGGCTGAGTTCACGTGCTGCCGATAAACCAGCAGGGCCTGCTCCAATAATGGCTACTTTCTGTCCATTATGCTGGCCTGGTTGGAATAGCTGGGCATTTGTTTCCATTGCCCAATCCGTTGCATAACGCTGTAACTCACCAATTTTAATTGGCTTTGTTGAAGAATTTAAGACACACGCCCCTTCACATAGTTCTTCTGTTGGACAAACCCTCGCACAGCTTGCACCAATAGGATTTGCTTCTAATATAGTCGTAGCAGAACCCTTCATATTACCAGATGCAATTTTTTTTATGAAATTCGGGATTTGAATACTTGTTGGACAGGCTTTAATACATGGAGCGTCATAGCAATATAGACAACGATTGGCTTCCTCAATAGCCTCATTCTTTGTCATCTTTCCTTTTAATTCCATGAAATTACGTCTAAGCTGTATGGTCATCGCGTTTTCTTGAATCGGAACCATTTCCACATCCCCCTCATGTGAGCATTTTTTCCGTGAATCAATTACTAAACCGATTGTTTTGTTCTCCAGTCAAAACAATCGGTCGTCTACTGAAGGAAGCTAAATATTTAACGCTTCCGCAACTACTGTTCTTAATGGACGTTTAATGTATTGTCCACTGCCAAGTATGCCTACAAATTCTTTATTTTTAATGACATATTTCCCTCGGACTAGGACACTAACAGGCTCCCCTGTCACTTCCCAGCCTTCATATGGGTTATAGTCAACATTCATATGATGCGTTTTAGCCGAAATTTGGCGTTTTGCCTCTGGGTCAAAAATAACGATATCCGCATCAGAACCAATCGCAATCGTTCCTTTTTGCGGGAATAAGCCAAATATTTTTGCCGCACTAGTAGAAATCATATCCACAAATTCATGGATTGAAATTCTCCCCTTTGCTACACCCTCCGAATATAAAATACTGAATCGATCTTCAATGAATGGCCCGCCATTTGGAATTTTCGAGAAATCATTTAAGCCTAGCTGCTTTTTGCCCTTAAAGCTAAAGGAGCATTGATCTGAGCCAATGGTCTGAAGCTGTTTCGCCTTTAATGCATGCCATAAATGCTCTTGATGATACTTCGGACGAAGTGGTGGCGACCATACATATTTGGCTCCCTCAAAGCCTGGCTGTGCTAAGGCTGATTGATCGAGTGTTAAATATGGCGGACAAGTTTCACCATAGACGTCATAGCCTTTTTCACGAGCAGCAATAATTTCATCCACTGCTTCTTTACATGTCACATGCACCACATAGAGCTTTGCTCCAGCAATATGGGCTAATTCGATGGCACGCTTTGTTGCCTCTCCCTCTAATTCGGCTGGACGAGTCAGTGCATGATAAATGGGTTCCTTATGACCAGCACGTCGAGCTTCTTCTACCAGCTCATCAATAACAGAGCCATTCTCACAATGTACCATCACCACAGCACCAAGATCTTTAGCGATTTTAAAGGCTTTAAATAAAGTACGATCTGTTGCTTGGAATTCTTTTGCATACGCCATAAAGACTTTTACAGAGGTAATGCCCTCTTGCTCCAGTAGCTTAGGTAATTCAGCTTCCGTTTCAGGTGTTAAGTCGCCAATCATTAGGTGGAAACCATAATCAATAGCTGACTTTCCTTTAGCCTTGTCATGCCATTTCTCCACCGCTGTAGACAATTTTTCTTCCCCAGCTGTTAAACAGAAATCTAAAATAGTAGTTGTCCCACCATAGGCCGCTGCAATTGTACCTGATTTCCAATCATCATCTGTCACCGTATTATTGAATGGCATATCTAAATGCGTATGGGGATCAATGCCACCAGGTAATACGTACTTACCTGTTGCATCAATTATTTCAGCATTAGCATCCGTTAAATTTTGTCCAATCTGAACAATTTTACCGTTATCAATTAAAATATCTGCCTCAAATACGTCAGCAGCAGTTGCAACTCGTCCACCTTTAATGATTTTTTTCATTGTGCCCCTCACCCTTCATCACAAAATTAGAGAATCCTTGATGTTTAATGCAGTGTATATGTCTCGCCCAGACTAAACTTTGTTTGTAGCGTTAACACCGTTTCTAGTAGAATATCTGCTCCCTTTGCACAATCCTCAAAGGTTGTTTCCTCTTCTTCACAATGACTCTTGCCTTCGATACTTGGGACAAAAATCATCGCGGAAGGAACCATACTTGCCATATACTGTGCATCATGACCAGCGCCGCTAAACATACGATGAGCTGAGTAACCAAAGCTTTGACATGCTCTTTCTACTTCATTGCAAATGGCGCTATCGAAATGCACGGTATCTCTTCCCCATAGCTTGACAGGCTGAATATGGCATCCGCCTGCTGTCTCTGGAAGTGCATGGAGAATATCCTCAACCAATTGCATGACCTCTGGCTTTTGGTGACGGGAATCAATGGTAAATGTCACCTTATTCGGGATGACTGTATGAATATTTGGAGAAACATGCATACGACCAAAGGTAAACACAAGCTGTTTATCCACCTTGCCTAATTGCTCATGGAGCTCTGTCATGATCGTCGATGCAACAATCATCGGATCTTTGCGCATTGACATTGGCGTTGTCCCTGCGTGATTCGATTGCCCCGTAATGGTGATTTCGTAGCAGACCATGCCTAGTACACCTTCAACAACACCAATCTCACGTTGTTTTGTCTCTAATACTGGCCCTTGCTCAATATGCAATTCAATATAAGCCAGTGCTTCTTTTAGACGATTGATCTGCTCTCCTTCATAGCCACTTGCTTGTAATGCTTCTTGAAAGCGAATGCCATTTTTATCTGTGGATTGCAGCATTTTTTCTTTATCAAACTTCGAGGTGATGACCCCTGAACTCATCATGGCTGGATCAAAACGTGCCCCCTCTTCGTTCGTGAAATTGACAATCATGAGTGGAATATCCACTTCAATGTCATTTTCCTTTATTGTTCGAATGGCCTCGATAGCTGTTAGTACGCCTAACACGCCATCAAATCTCCCACCTTTTTCAACAGAATCTAGATGGGAACCCATAACGATGGGCGGCACATTCTTTTTCCCAGGAAGCGTGGCATAAATATTCCCCATATCATCTACCTGAATGTTCATACCTAACGCCTCACAACACTTACAAAAATAGTTTCTTGCTAAAACGTCCTCATCCGAAAGAGACAAACGTGTGACACCACCATTGTCAGTGGCTCCAAATTGACTAAATTGTTCAATTAACTCTTGCAATCGTCTACTATTACATTTATACATATGCAAGTCCTCTCTTTCACAGTAGTTATTAAACATTCTAAAATAAATAAAACTTGTGAGATATGGATAGTAAACTAAAAAAATATGTGCAACTGCACATCATATATGGTAAGTTATGTTCATAATTAAGGGGGGTAAATATGGGGACGATTCGTAAAATTGTAGAGGGTGTTCAATTCCCAATGCTCACATTAGTCGCTGGACATAGTGGTACGTATCGCAGAGTTACTGGTATTAACGTTGTGGAGAGCAGTGATTTAATCATGTTTTGTAGACCTAATGAATTAGTCGTCACAACAGGCATTCATTTAGATGCACAAGCAGCTTCCTTAGAACAGCTTGTCAAACAAGCCTACACCAAAAAAGTAGCTGGCTTTATCATTAATACAGGGCCTTTCATTCCTGATATTCCTGAAGCCGTCATCTCTTTCGCTAATCAACATGATTTCCCTATTTTTCAAATGCCATGGAATTATCGTATTGCCGATCTATTAAAAACTACTTTTCAATTTATTGCCAACCATCATCAAGAGCTCTCCATCGAAGAAAAGGTACTTTTCAATCTACTATTTCACTACAAACAAAACGCTAACACGATGAAAGATCAACTAGCACAGCTAGGATTTCCCCACGGGAGAGAATTAGCGATCATTACTTGCACAACCATTGGCACCCAAGCCTCTATTGACCGTTATGAGGTGATGATGCAATTCGCTTTTCAAAATCGCTATCAACGCTTCTTAAAATTAAAGCATAAAAATCACCTCATTTTTCTAATTGATAAAGCTCAAATCATAACACCGAATGTACCCTTCTCAAAAGTCGTGGAAGAAATCTATGAAAAAATCACCTTAAAAAACGGTTTCTTAGATATTATTATCGGAAAAGGGAACTATTATAAAGAGCTAGAAAATGCTCGTAAAAGCTATGATGAGTCATTAACTGTCATTCATTTAGCACAGCTTCATAACAACCGTTACTTATACAAATATCAAGAAATTGGTGCCTATAAAATACTTATGGCTGTGCAAAATCAGCCCTTGATGAAGTCTTTCAGTCAGGATATTTTAGGACAGCTTTATCGCTATGATGAATTGCACAACACAGATTACGTTCCTTTTTTACGCATATTTGTTGAGGAAAATGGCAGTACAAGTAGGATTAGTGAACGTCAATTTATTCATCGTAATACGGTTCTTTATAAAATAAAGAAAATCGAAATGCTATTGGACATGGACTTAAGTAATCCCTTTACGAAAACTAACCTGTATATTGCTTTTTTAATTGAGGATGTTTTAACACATCAGTAGATTACTTAATTATCTGATTTTTAAATCTTTTTACTTCTGCTATTTTTTCAAAAAAACTCGGCTACAAAATTTGCGACATCCTCCTGAGATTGTGAGGCAACATGATATTGGTCACACCGTCATTGCCACAGAACGTGGTGTTTTTTGACGGTGTTCTTTTCTTTCAGCGATTGATTGAACACCCACTGCAAACACTCATCTCCCTCAGTGTAGGAGGAAATCTTCAGTTCAATCAAGATAAATACCCCTTCTAAAACACTTAAGGCATACATATAAAGTACAAATGGGGTCAACTGTGCATTTTCGTTGTCCACATCTGATACAAACATATGCATGCTATTCAACCACCTATACAGAGGGAGTGAAGCTTCGTGACTAATGTAACAAGCCCAAATTGGCAAGTGAAAGATGAACAATTTGTTTGGCACTCTATGAAGCCATACAATCCGAATGCAACGATGATTGTCCAATCGTCTAAAGGAGCATGGATTACCGACATTGAAGGAAAACGCTATTTAGATGCTATGGCTGGTTTATGGTGTGTGAATGTTGGCTATGGACGAGAGGACATTGCCAAAGTTGCCTATGAGCAATTGCTTGAAAATACGTATACACCATTATCTGTAGGGCATATCCCTGCCATTAAATTAAGCGAAAAAATTAGTGAGCTTTTAGAAGATGATTATGTCGTCTTTTTCTCCAATAGTGGCTCTGAAGCAAATGAGGCTGCCTTCAAAATCGCTAGACAATATCATCAACAAAAAGGTCATGCCAATCGAACGAAAATTATCTCTCGTTATCGTGCCTATCATGGGAGCTCAATGGGTGCTTTGGCAGCTACTGGACAAGCTCAGCGAAAATATAAATATGAGCCACTGGCACCTGGTTTTCTTCATGTCACACCGCCTGACACGTATCGTGCAAATGAAGACCATATTAAAAGTAAGGACCCTTGTGCATTACCATCCGTTCAAGCGATTGATCATCTTATGACATGGGAAATGTCCGATTCCATTGCAGCTATCATTATGGAGCCGATCATCACTGGTGGTGGCGTGCTTATGCCCCATGACCATTACTTACAAGGGGTCAAAACTATTTGTGAAAAGCATGGTGCATTGCTTATTGTCGATGAAGTAATTTGTGGTTTTGGACGTACTGGCAAAGCTTTTGGATTTCAAAATTACGGCATCCAGCCTGATATTGTGACAATGGCGAAAGGCTTAACAAGTGCTTATATGCCTCTGTCAGCTACAGCTGTTCGCCGTGAAATTTATGAGGCTTTTGCAGGGAGTGAGGAATATGACTTTTTCCGCCATGTCAACACATTCGGTGGATCACCAGCGGCATGTGCCGTAGCACTAAAAAATATTGAAATAATGGAGCGGGAAGATTTATTTGCCCAGTCCGCTTCGCTAGGAGCAACACTTCTGGCTACCTTACAGGAGCAATTAAAGGAACATCCATATGTTGGGGATATTCGTGGGAAAGGCTTATTGATTGGCGTTGAGCTTGTTCAAGATAAAGACAGCAAAACACCACTCGATGTTACGCTTGTAAACAAAGTGATTGCGCAATGTAAGGAACTCGGATTAATCATTGGGAAAAATGGTGTAACCGTTGCAGGTTTCAATAATGTATTGACATTATCTCCGCCACTGATTATCTCCTCAGATGAGAAAGATTTTATTATTGAAAAATTTGTGCAGGCATTACAATCTATTAAACTGTAGGAGGAATGGCTAGATGGTAACGAATACTGACATAAAAGAGCTAGGTCATTTTATCAATGGACAAACGATTTTAGGGAAAAGTGGCCAGTTATCAGATGTTTACAACCCAAGTACTGGCACTGTCATCGCTCGTGTTCCTTTAGCAACAACAGCGGAGGTGCAGGAAGCGATTACTGCTGCCAAAGCTGCCTTCCCAGCTTGGCGTGCTTTATCTATTGGGAAACGAGCAGAAATCGTCCTAAAGTTTCGCCAACTATTAACAGAAAATATGGATGAGTTAATCGATATGATCTGTACTGAAAGTGGCAAAACAATGGAGGATGCAAAAGGCGAAATTACACGAGGTTTAGAGTCAGTAGATTTAGCTATTAATGCCCCACATCTACTAAAAGGTGAATATTCCGTTAATGTAGGTGGTCATATCAATGCCTATTCGATGAAAGTACCATTAGGCGTAGTGGCGGCTATCTCGCCATTTAATTTCCCTGCCATGGTTCCACTAGCCATTACAAGCATGGCGATAGCCGTAGGAAATTGTGTGATTTTAAAGCCATCAGAGCGTGTTCCTTGCTCCGCTCTATTTTTATCAGAGCTATGGAAAGAAGCTGGTTTACCAGATGGTGTCTGGACTGTCATTAATGGCGATAAAGAGGCTGTCAATGAGCTGTTATGCAACCCAGCCATTGAAGCAATTTCCTTTGTCGGCTCTACACCCGTCGCAGAAGCTATTTATGCCACAGCCTCTAAACATGGGAAACGTGTGACAGCGTTAGGTGGTGGTAAAAATAATATGGTGGTTATGCCAGATGCTGACTTAGAGCACGTTGCCAATGCCTTTCTAGGTGCTGCCTTTGGAGCTGCCTCTCAGCGTTGTATGGCGATTTCAACTATTATTCCTGTAGGTGAGGATACAGCCAATAAATTAGTCAGTATTCTTGCTGATAAAATTGCCAAATTAAAAGTGGGTCCGTATACAGACTCCGAAGTCGATTTTGGACCAGTTATTACACAGCAGTCCAAGGATGCCATTATTGGTTTTATCGATCGTAGCGTGGAAGAAGGTGCTACAATTGTCTGTGATGGAAGAAATCCTAATATCGCCAAGCAATCGAATGGTTTCTACTTGGGTCCTACCCTACTCGATCACGTAAAGCCTGGGATGGAAATTTATGAGCAAGAAGTATTTGGACCTGCACGGAATATTGTTCGAGTAGCTACATTGGATGAGGCAATTGCTCTTATTAATGCCCATGAATTAGGGAATGGTGTGACAATCTTTACAAACAATGGTGCGGCTGCTCGGAAATTTACCACTGAAATTGAAGTTGGAATGGTAGGTGTCAACGTGCCCATTCCTATTCCAGTAGGCTATCACAATTTCGGTGGCTGGAAACGTTCAAGATTCGGTGAAGGGCATATGTTTGGCCCTGACCAAGTACGTTTCTTCACAAAAACGAAAACCATATCAGAAAGATGGGTGGAACAAGGAAATGATGTAACCTCATCCTTTGCTTTTCCGAGTAATCAAGACTAATCACTAAAATAAACATTCGTGTTGCTTCTTAAAGGAGCCATGCGAATGTTTTTGCTCTATTAAAAAAACTGACGAACCAAATTGGGTCACCAGTTTTTGCAGATTGATTAGTCGTTCTCTTTTTTCTCCACTTTTTTCACTTCTGTCTTTGTTACTTCAGTGAAATCCGCTTCCTCCCCAGCCTCCATGCCATAGCTAGGATTTCTGTCCATACGAGTGAATGTATCTACATCATCCTCGTCTTCAAATCGCTTCACAAGAATTGGTATGGTGATTAGACCCGCAAGTCCAACAAGGGCATATATCCATCGAGATAAGACCGCAGTTTGTCCACCAAACAAATAAGCAACTAAATCAAATCTAAAGAATCCAATGAGTCCCCAGTTGATTGCACCTATAATGACTAATACTAAGGCAATTCTATAAAGCACGCTCATGCGTACACCTCCTTTATCGTCTTTACTCCAAGCTGAATTTTTAGCAGGGAGATGTCATAAGAAGCGATAAAATGACAAAGACTAGTCATTAAAACCGCCATTTTGACGGTCTTATTTTTTGCAATAACTACTTTTTTATACAGCATGGAATTGCAGTGATGCTATTATCACAAAGAAAGGTACGACGATGAACGAACATTACTTGGATGGATTTTTATAGGTTTGCTCATGCTGAAGTAGCCATTCTTTGCGCCACATCCCGCCACCATACCCTGTCAACGTTCCATTGGAGCCAATAATTCGATGGCAAGGAACAACAATGCTTATATTATTTTTGCCATTGGCACTACCGACAGCTCTTACAGCTTTTTCATTGTTAATGGCCATTGCAATATCTTTATAAGAAGCTGTTTCACCATAGCCTATACTAGGTAAGGCATGCCAAACTGCTTGCTGAAAATCAGTACCTTTAAAGGTGTAGGGAAATGAAAATGCATGACGTTCACCAATAAAATACTCATGCAATTGCTTAGCACATGTTAGTAGCACTTGAGGAGTATCTCGTTGAGGGACATTGACAATCTCCCCTCGCTCTGCAAAATTAATCCCATCAATAGCTGTTTCACTACCTTCGATTTCAATAATTCCAATGGGCGATTTGTAATCTAATTTATACCGTTTCATATAGTGACCTCCATAAATAAAAGGTGGCATAAGCTTGCCAGCCTTGCCAATGTTTCGCATAGTGATGAATTTCCTCAAGCGTTGGTTTTCGCTCTAATGCTAATTGTGTTTTTATTGCATTATGCAATCCAACATCTGCAATAGGGAAAGCAGATGGCTCTTGTAAACATTTCATCAACACATAGTCGGCTGTCCATGCACCAATGCCTCGAATAGCCATTAAACTTTGTTTCATGTCCTCGTAGCCGTCTTTTTGACGCAATAAACCTTTTGTCAATTGACCATTTGCTATACTTTTCGCAATATCAATAATGTACTCTGATTTCCTCAATGTAAATTGAAGGCTTCTCAAGTCCTCTACCTGAATGGCTGCTATTTTTTCTGGTGTCGGAAAGAGCCAGTAGCTTTGTCCCTTAAAGTGAACATGCTCTCCAAAATGTTCTACAAATCGTTTTTTTAACGTATAAGCGAATGTTAAATTGATTTGTTGTCCAATAATAGCCCACACCAGTGCTTCAAATAAATCAGGAATTCCGATTAAACGTAATCCACTATATTTTTTCGTAAGTGAACATAAGATGGGATCCTGTTCAGCCATCTGGTAATAGTCCTGCAAGTTCCTGTTTAAATCAAACCACTCTGTTATATATTGTACGATGATTGCTCGTTCATGGACAGCTGGCTGATTCATCAGAAAGGATACTTTTATTTTATTGTCTTGCTCGGTGACGGTACATAAAATAAGCCGTTCATTTATCTTTAATAATTTGAAGAGTGTGTCCTTTTTTATATGATGCAAATTTTCTTGATTGGAGCGCTTTAAGAACAGCAAACATTCCATATAATTGAATTCTTTTGGTGGTTCGATGACTACATAACAATCGGCATTTATCCAATTCATAATAGGTCTCCTTTCTATGAAAGGTGTCGATATTGTGTAGGTGAACAATTTTTCAACCGTCGAAAAACTTTATAAAAATTGGATGGACTTTGAAATCCTACTTCATAGCAAATTTCTAAATTTGTAGCATCTGTATGCTTTAATAAGTGGGCAGCTTTATCAATTCTTATTTTTTCTAGATATGTTCTGGGAGTCTCTTCTGTTTCTTGTTTAAATAATCGTTCAAGATGAAATGGACTGATGCCGACATGCGCCGCCATATCCTGTAATGTCAGCTTTTGTTTATACTCGTTGATGATAAATGCTGTAATATTTTTAATCAATTGGGTATGTGGTGAATGTTCGATTTCAGGCTGACAACGTTTACATGCACGATACCCGGCTGCTTCTACTTCTTGAATATCTTCATAAAATTCAACATTCACCTTTTTCGGTTTTCTTGATTTACAGGAAGGACGGCAATATATTTTAGTGGTTTTAACTGCCGTATAAAATAGCCCATCATAGGTTTGATCACATGCTATGATTTTTTCCCACTTTTCCTCAAAGGATAAATTGATTGGATTGTCCACGAATGAACCACCTCGATTTCATAGATTACACATATAAAGAAGAAGTATCTTGGTCTTTTACTAATTGTGCAGCATGCTGTGATAAATAGGCAATGATTTTATCTGAAAGTGCATTGCCAAAGCTCAAACGCCTTACCCCTAATTCTTTTAATAGTTGGCAATTTGTTAATCCTGGTAAAGAAAGAAGATTGATGGGTGCATCCACATTGCTTGTGATAGCACTTATTTCATTGACATCTATTAAGCCTGGGATAAAGACCCCACTTGCTCCGCTCTCGCTATAAGCTTGTGCTCTCATCATGGTTTCCTCGAACGGATGCATTAGCAGCAAATACGTATCTGTTCTTGCATTAATAAAGAAATCTTTATAGCCATGATTATCTAGCCTTGCCCTCATATTTGCTAGCAGGTGACAGTGTTTTGTTATATTTCTTAATCCAGTTTGCTTTTTAAAGGAATCCTCGATGTTAATTCCTGCTACTCCAACATCTGCTGTTCTTAACACATTGTCGATAATACTTTGTTCATCATGACCATACCCCGCTTCAATATCCGCAGATACGGGGATGTTCACCTGCTCTGCAATAGCTTGAATAATATTTAGATGGTGTTGAAAGTCTATCCATTCACCGTCAGCATAGCCTAATGAATTCGCTATACCCCAGCTAGTTGTGCCAATCGCCTGAAAACCTGCTTTTTCTAATGCTAATGCCGATAATACATCCCAAGCATTTCCTAAAAACAACAGCTCTTGTGCACAATGTAAATCATTGAATTCCTGAATTTTTGACATAGCGAAAGCCTCCATACTGTTTGATTGACCTCATATTATCAGGAATTCTCCACTTATTTCGTCCTCAATCTTGCTATTATGGTCTTGTTGGACGCAATAGGAGCATACAAAAAAGACGTCCAAAACAATCGCTTTGTCCTGACGTCTTTTCATGTTATTTCAAATCAAACTACATTAAGTAAGCACCTGTTCCTTTGCATGCTTACGCTGGAAGGCAATCTCTTGTCGTTTTTCTTTCGTTACACGTTGCCAAATGACCACTGTAATAAACCCAATAATGGCTAAGATGTTCAACAAGCAACGGAAATCGTCATGAACTATATTACTGAGATTGTTCGAAACGCCAACCTTTTTTTATGTGTAAAATAAAAATAAGCAACAGTGATTATGATAGCAAAATAATATTATCAAACCCCTCAATACAATAGTAAAACCCCTTCTAGCTTATGCTAAAAGGGGTTACTGTTATTTTTGCCAATGATTTAGTTCTTTTAACAATTCGGGTAGCTGTAATTTCCTTACGTCGATGGGCGGTAATGCCTTAATAAACTCTTTTCCATAGGACTTACTAGTAATACGACGATCTAGTACAATGAACGCACCTTTATCTTGTGAAGAACGAATTAATCGACCAAAGCCTTGCTTAAAGCGCATAATGGCCTCTGGTAAGGAAAGCTCTGTAAAGGAATTACGGCCTTGAGCTGTTAGATGCTTTGCTCTCGCTTTAAAGACGGGCTCTTCTGGTGAAGAAAATGGTAGGCGTACGACAATGACAGAGGCAAGGGCATCCCCTGGCACATCCACACCCTCCCAAAAGCTATTTGTGCCAAAAAGCACGGCATGGCTAAATTTTTGGAATGATTTTAAAATGCGCATACGGCTACCGCCTGTCACACCTTGTGCAAAAAGCATATAGTCATCTAAAAGCTCACTATCTTGAATAAGCTCGACCGTTTTTCGTAGCATATCCTGTGCCGTAAAGAGCACAAAGCAACGCCCCTCTGTCATACGAACTGTCCGTGTAATAGCATGGGCAACAGCCTCAATGTATTCTTCTTGGCTGACATGCTGAATATCTGGCATATCAGTTACAATAAATGCCTTAGCGCCCGCATAATAGGCTGGTGGTGCTTGTAGTTTCATAACTTTGACTTCATTTGAGATGCCTAGCTGACGTGTAATAAAACGTTCATTGCCAGGTACCGTTAATGTACCTGATGTCCAAACAATACTTGCTTGCTGACGTAGAGGTGCTAACACTTGTTCAATAATTGGTGTGACATTGACGGGCTTTTTAAAGACATGGAGACTGCCTGGAACACTTCGTACATCAAATTCTAACCAAACAGAATTGCCGTCCTGCGGGGAGAGAAAAATATCTTCCCATTCTGCAATTTTTATTTTCACTTCTCGAATCCAATACTGCCATTCAGACAATACAAAAAGGTCATTTTTATCTAATTGCTCGATATTATTTTCGAAAGCCTGCGTAATTCCACTAGCTAGATCCAACCATTGCTGTGTCAGTTTACTGACTAGTGCAAATGGCTCTTTCGCCAATGAAACATCCTCTAAAAACAAGGTACATTTACTACCAGTTTGCTTCCCTTTAACTTGCTGTTGCATTTTTTGAATCGCTTGCTGAATTGTTTCATCAAATGTTCGTTGTAGACGGATAAATTGTGCATCCAGTCGCTGTAAATTTTGCATAGCTACTCGCTGTTTTTTCTTTGCTGCCTGGCAAAACTGTTGAAATAAAGCACTGTCCTCCATCGTGCCGATTTGGCCGAAAATATACTTCCATTGTGTATAGGAGAAGACAACCTCATCTTGCTGCATTGCTGCCTGAATAAATTGATGTGCCTCATCCATAATCCAGCCATCAATTTGTGTAAAGAGCGGTGTTTGACGCACTAAATCGCTCAATACCATGGCATGATTCGTCACAATACAGTCCGCAACAGTGCTATTCTTTAACGCTCGTTCATAGAAATCAAAGCCCTTTGAAGGCTTGTCACTCGGTATTTTGCGGATTTTCTCTAAAAACAGTTGGCCGCCACCAGAAACATTGAGCTCACTTAACACACCTGTCTCTGTTTTTGTCAGCCAAACAAGTATTTGTAAAATAGTAAATGTATCATCATAGGATTCATCAGCATGGGCCATACATTGCTCAAAGCGTTCCAGATCAATGTAATGTTGCATTCCCTTTAGCACACATAAATTCACTTTTGTCCCAAGAATTTTTTCAATCTTAGGTAGCTCTTCCTCTACAAGCTGTTCCTGTAGATGAGAAGTATAGGTGCTAATGGCTATCTTTTTATGGACAGCTCGTGCATACAAAATCGCAGGAAGTAAATAGCCAGCGGTTTTGCCAATACCTGTAGAAGCTTCAATCACACACTCTTTTTGTTCATGTAATGCCTGCCAAATCGTGTCCATCATCTCAAATTGTGCAGGTCTTACCTCAAAATTTGGGAGTGCCTTTGCCATGAATGCCTTTTTTTCATCCACCGTTTGCGGATAGTCCATCGTTTGTGATTCATTCTCATGCTGATTACGACCATTACAAATGGCAAAATTGCGGTAATAATGCACATTTTCATGACCTGTCAGATGCTGACGTTTAATTTGTAATGCCTCGAAAAAAAGCTGAGCAATATTTGATTTCATGCGAAATGAACGCTTGTGCATCTGCTCTAGCGTTAGCTGTGGGAGATTTAACAGCTCCTTCCAGCAATATTTGAATAGCTCTGCCGTAGCAAGAGCATCGTCGTCTGCTCGATGTGCATTGGCTAGCTCGATATTTAAATCTGCTGCTAAATCCCCTAGCTTAAAGCTGAGGGACATCGGAAACAAAATTTTAGCTAGCTCCACCGTATCCATTTTTTTACCCTGCCACTTCAATAGTCCGGCACGTTTAAATTCTGCTTGTAAAAAGGATAAGTCAAAATCTGCATTATGTGCGACAAACACACAATCAGTTAAGAGTTCATATATGTAATCCGCATGTGCCTCAAATGGTAAGGCATCCTTAACATCTTCATCCGTGATATGCGTTAAATCTTGAATGAAAGATGGAATGGTTTTTCCTGGATTAATGAACTTCGTATAGGTACGCTCAATTTCCCAATCTTTCATAATAACAATCGCGATTTGAATCATCCGGTCTCCATTTGCTGGTGAATGACCAGTTGTCTCCAAATCTACAATTGCATATTTTTGACTTTCCATCATACATCTCAACTCACAGTTCACATTAGATAAGTTGAATTTTATCATAGATTTGTCTTTACGGCATCCTTTCTCCTCCTTCGGTGAGCCACTTCATCCATACAAAAAACGCAACCTTAGAGGAAGCCCCTAAGGTTGCGTAAAAGAAAATACGATTACCTGTTTACCTAATCAATCAGAAGTTTATTGTTTTTTAGCTAGGTCAACAATACGACCTTCTGTTGTTGTTTTCACTTCTTTTAGGGATAGTAATTGCTCTTGAAGGTTTTCCCAGTCAGACAAGCCTAAATCTGTAACACGACCTTCTTCATATGCTTTCGCAAACATATCAAAGCCATCTCCACCTTTAGCCGTGTATGCATTCGTTGCTACTGTATACCGTTTATCATCCTGCAACGGAACGTACTTACCTGTCGCTTTGTCGAAGTACTCCACAGATACAACACGTGAGCCTGCTTCTTTCGATGAATCATATTGTAATTTTGCCCCAGCGATGTGCAGGAAGCCACCATTTTCATTCGGTACATTTTTCAATGATACTTCAAACGCAGCTTTTAGCTCAGCACCAGTTGCGTCCATTAATGCTAATGTATTACCAAATGGTAAGACTGTAATAACCTGACCAACAGTAATATTACCTGCTGGAATTGCTTCTCGGATACCTCCTCCGTTTTGCAATGCCATTACAACTGTTTTATCTGTAAATTTTTGTGCTTTTGCTAACATACCATCAGTAATAATATTACCTAGAGCTGTTTCATTGCTACGCACACTTTCAAAACTAGTTTCACTTGAACGAGGGTTGGCTAATGCTTCTTTCAGTGTTACACCAATTTCTTTGTTGTTCACTTCATCTACTTTTGCTTTATACGGTGCAAGCAGCTTCACTAATTTCTTATCTTCCGCTACTTTACCAAGGTCAATTAATTCACCTTTATACTTTGTGACAACACCATCTCCATCAAATGTTACATCGAGTGTACCTAAATATTTTACATACTCATTTGCTTGTACAATTAATGTAGCATCTTTTGCTTCGCCAACCGTGTTTGTGTCAACTACAAATGGTTCCTCTAATTTTGTATGATCATGACCACCAACAATGACATCAATGCCTGGTACGTTTTGTGCTAGTAAAATATCATTATCCACATTAGGGTTATCGTTATAACCGATATGTGTTAAAGCGATAATTTTGTTGACGCCCATTCCTTCAAAGGCAGCCACTGCTTTTTCCGCTTCCTCGATATAGTTTGTAAATTTCACTTTGTTTGGAGAAGCAATATCTTTCGTTTCTTCTGTCGTTAAGCCGAAAATACCTACTTTTTCTCCATTGATTTCTTTCACGATACCTGAATAAATTTTACCGTTTTCAGGCTCACTTGAAATTAAATCTGTAAATAAACCAGTGAATTTGTCATCTGCTGAGAAATCTGTATTGGCATCCACAAATGGGAATTTAGCACCTTTAATAAAGTCTACTAGTGCTTGATGGCCTTCAGGTGATGAACCTAAATCAAATTCGTGGTTACCAAATACCATGGCGTCAAAGCCGATTTCATTTAATAATGCTAAGTCTGCTTGTCCATGGAATTCGTTAAAGTATAGTGTACCGCTAAATGCATCACCAGCATGTAATGTTAGAACATTCTCCTTTGCTGCACGTTGCTCCTTTACAGCTGTTGCTAATTTAGGTAGTTCATTTGCACGAGCGTGTGTATCATTTACATGTAAAATTGATAAAGTAAATCCATCTTCTGGCGTTGATTTTGTTAGGGCTTCTGCAATCACAGTTGCTAGCTGTCCACGTGTAACATTTTCGCTAGCCGCATGGTTTTTTACACTTTCTAGCTCTGGTAATGTTGGAATAGACGACAAGATTTTTGCTAAATCACCATGTGTAATTGTTTGGTTTGGACGGAATGTTTTGTCCCCATAGCCTGAAATAACTTTTAGCTCTACAAGCGCTGCAATGGAACCATAATATGGATTGGATGCACCAATATCCGTAAAGTTAGGATTCTCAACATCTTTCGTATCCAGCTTTAAGGCACCTGCAATCATTTTAGCAGCCTGTCCACGTGTGACATTTGTATCAGGTTTAAATGTACCATCTGGGTATCCGCTAATAATCCCCGCTGCATAAAGAGTAGCGATGCCATCAAAGTCTGCATGACTTTCTTTTACATCTGAAAAAGGACTTGCTGCCGATACTGGTGCTACTGCTACCGCTGTTACAGCTAACGCTGCGGCAGTTGCTGTTAAAAATTTGTTACGTTTATTTTCCATTACAAATGATACCTCCACTAGTAAAATGATGTACTAACAACTAAATTCTACATAAATATGACACAAAATACTAGAACATTCGAATTTTTTTACAAAATTATAATCTTAAAACTAGTTTAATAATAAGAAAAGAAAAATTTTTCCAAAACTTTTGTAATGGATACGAATACAGAAAAAAGGAGGATCGGCTATACTTTGCCATCCTCCTATCTAATATCAAATTATAAATTGCTGCGTCCATCTTAATGAATGCTACTCACTTCACTACATCACTGTTGCTTCTGGCTCATGTGCAATCATTTCTTTAATAGTATTGCCCTCTCCCATAATGGCCACTGTTGGTTTATGCTCTTTGGCTTCATGATTATCCACATAGACATAGGAAATAATGATCACAATATCACCACGTTGCACAAGTCGCGCTGCTGCACCATTCACACAAATTACGCCTGAACCTCGTTCACCAGCAATGATATATGTTTCAAAACGAGCACCATTATTATTATTCACGACATGTACTTTTTCATTTGCTAGCATACCTACTGCATCTAAAATATCTTCATCAATTGTTATGGAGCCGACGTAATTTAAATCCGCCTGTGTCACTGTTGCACGGTGGATTTTACTATTCATCATCATACGTAACATATTTACAGTCCTTCTTTCACAGTAAAGATACAATTATCGATTAAGCGTGTTTTACCTATATAGACAGCTGCTGCCAACAGAGCTTGCTGTGTCGTAGCAGTCACGGGTGTTAAATCTGGGTAAGCTAATATTTGGATATAGTCAATCTGACCATGCGTTCGTGCATGAATATGAGCTTTTGCTTTAGCCAGTGCACGCACAGCATCACCATTCGCTAGAAAGCTATCACGTGCCAATTGTAATGCTTCATAGATGGCTGGGGCCTCCTGTCGCTCTGTCTCACTTAAATAGACATTGCGAGAAGATTTCGCTAAACCGTCTTCCTCACGGACAATTGGGACAACACGTATTTCTAATGGGAAATTAAAATCACGTACCATCGTTGCAATAATGGCAACTTGCTGTGCATCCTTTTGTCCAAAATAAGCCCGAGTTGGTTGTGCTAAGTGAAATAATTTCGAGACAATCTGTAACACGCCATCAAAATGGCCTGGACGACTCGCACCACAAAGAATGGTTGCTTGCTCACCAGCCTGTATACGGATGCCACCATCGTGGGGATACATTTCTTCCACACTTGGTGCAAACATAATATCAACACCAACAGACTGTGCCAATGCAGTATCTCTAGGTAAATCACGAGGATAGCTTTCAAAATCTTCATTTGGTCCAAATTGTGTTGGGTTGACGAATATACTCATAACGACTACATCATTTTCAGCACGAGCTGTTTGTGCCAATGTTAAATGACCTTCATGTAAATAGCCCATCGTCGGAACAAGTCCAATGGTTTGATGAGCCTGCTTGGCTGCGTTTATTTCTTCAGCTAATGCTTGTATGGTAGTTACGACTCTCATGCTTGGACGCCCCCATATAACTTATCTAATGCTTCTTCTTTCATCGTAAAGAAATGCTTTGGTGCAGGGAAAGTACCTGCTTTCACAGCTTCAACATAGCGAACCATGCCAGCGCTTGCTTCTTTGCCCATATCGGCAAATTGTTGAACAAACTTCGGCACATGATGTGAGCCGTAGCTTAACATGTCATGATACACCAGCACTTGTCCATCAGCTTCTACTCCTGCACCAATGCCAATGGTCGGAATCATTAAACTAGCGGAGACAACCTCAGTCAGCTGGTGAGGGATACATTCTAATACGACTGCACAAGCACCCGCTTCTTCGCATTGTTTTGCTTCTTCAATTAACGTGGCAGCCTGTTCAGCCGTTTTTCCTTGTACTTTATAACCGCCTAGCACCCCTGCTGACTGTGGCAATAAACCTAAATGAGCAACGACAGGAATACCAGCTGATGTTAATTTACGAATGACAGCAATAACCTCACCCGCTCCCTCTACCTTTAAGGCATCAGCCCCAGTTTGTTGCATCATCGCAATGGCTGTTGTTAATGTTTCATTGACATCGCCATGATAAGAACCGAATGGCATATCCACGACCATAAACGTATCCTTTGCTCCACGTCGAACCGCTTTAGCATGATGAATCATATCCGCTACAGTCACTGGCATTGTAGAATCATAGCCAAGCACGACCATTCCAAGTGAATCACCGACCAGTATCATATCGACACCAGCGTCTTCAGCGAATGTAGCAGCCGGATAATCATAGGCCGTCACCATTACGATTTTTTCGCCTGCTGCTTTCATCTTTAAAAAATCTGTCGTCGTTTTCATGTTGTAGTCCTCCTTTTTTAAGGGAAGAAAACAGAAAAACCCCTCTGTGCCGAAAAAGGACAGAAGGGTAGTGTTTCGTTCATTGGAAAAACCTCATCAAGAGGCAATAGCTTACAAAAAGAAAGCTATTTGAACGTATCGTTTTCTTCCGTCCCTGTCTAAAAAGATCAAGGCAGATATTGGTTAATATGGGATCTTGCGCTTTTGAAGGTGCCGTTCACAATGGATACTGCCCTTCAGCTCATACTATAACAGATTCTCCTACTAATCTTCAAATATTATTTTTTTACAATATCATCGTTTAACGACATTGGTAAAATTTATCTTTTATTAGAATTGACAATTAATGCTATACGTCATATACTATCCACATACTATACGTCATATAATATAAAATGAAGTATAGGTACTATATGTGAGGTGGAGAGATGACATTTCAGCTTGGTTCAGCTTTACTTGATGCTTGTGTATTGGCTATCGTCGATAAAGAGGACGCCTATGGCTATTCTTTAACACAGCAAGTACAATCGGTCATGGAGATTTCGGAGTCTACACTGTACCCAGTATTACGCCGCTTACAAAAAGCACATTACTTAACAACATACGATCAGCCCTATCAAGGTAGAAATAGACGCTATTATCAAATTACAGAGCAAGGACGTATACGATTATTAGAGCTATTAAAAGAATGGCAAGTGTATAAGGAAAAGGTTGATTGTGTACTTTTAGGAGGGAATTTAGATGGATAGAGCAAGCTATTTGAAACAGCTACGAGGAAAATTACGTCGGCTTCCTGCGCATGAGTTAGATGCTGCACTTACTTATTATGAAGAATACTTTGCGGAAGCTGGAGAGGAAAATGAGCAACAGGTCATGTCGCAACTTGGCTCCCCTTCTCATGTCGCCTCACAAATATTAGCTGATTTCGCACTAAAGGATTTGGAAACCTCCTCAGCCAAATCAACGAAAAAGAATATGTCAGCCATTTGGCTCATTATTCTAGCCATATTGTCTGCGCCACTTTCACTGCCATTACTGGCAACAGCTATTGCACTTATTTTTTCATTCGGCGCAGTCATCGTCAGCTTGATCCTGGCTATTATCGCGACAGTCATTAGTATTTTTGCTGGTGGCATCGTAGCCCTTATTTCAGGCTTCTTGATTTTAACAGAGCATTGGCCTACTGCACTGCTCTTTATGGGTGCGGGATTGGTTGTAACGGGCTTAGGTGTCCTACTCTTTCCTTTTGTCACACGTTTTATTAAGAAAACGGTTCTTGTTTCTGTTGAAGCATTAGGAAGACTATTCCACAAAATAACGAAAAAACGGAAAGGGGGCTTCTAAATGACATCTAAAAATACCCTTATCGCCATGACAATGATTGCATTAGGTATTTTACTTGCATTGGTTGGTTATTTTTCGGGCGGTCGCTGGCTTATTTTCAAAGATGCCGACGGTCTTCACGTCCCAAGCCATACAAATCTAGTGAGTCAATCACATGAGTTAGATACGTTTACAAGTATTAATATAGTGAATGACTATGGAGATATTGAAATTATTGCGAGAGATAACGACTATAGATTAGAGACACAGGTCTTTGAGCAGCAAGACGTAACCTATCATATAGACAATGGTGTTTTAACGATTGAAACAAAGGCGAAGAAAAGGGATGGTTTTCAATTTGGCTTTAATAACTTTTCTTCTCCCTCTATCAAGCTCTATGTCCCGAAAGATACAAAAGTAGAGTCAGTTGTAATAGACAGTGATTTTGGTGATACAGCTGTTCGTGGATTACATTATGAGGAGCTTCAACTCATGCAAGATTACGGAGATATTACCTTCACTAACACGACTGGTGACAAAACAGAGATTACACAGTCCTTTGGTGATTTGACGCTCCAACAATATGCTAGTAACGGCATTAGCATTGAAAGTGAGCATGGTGACATCACTATAGATGGTACATTAAATGGTCAATCCACCATTTCTTCTAGCTTTGGCGATATGACACTTCACTTACAAAACAAACAAAGTGATTTAGGCTATGACTTAAAAACTAGTTTCGGTGATATTACGATGGATGGTGAAGAACAAAGTGGCAAGGTGACGCAAGTAACTAATGGTGACCATCAACTGCATGTTTCCTTATCACATGGTGATTTAGATGTATCACTGAAGTAAAGTTGAATTCAAGAAGCTGCAAGAAAAATTCCTTGCAGCTTCTTTTCTATAATATTTTAATGTCCCCTGCATAAATCGTTCGGATTATCCCATTGTCCTGAGTAAGCTGTAAAACGCCATCATCTGTAATTCCACTAGCAATCCCTTCAAAACGTTCACGTAATGTCTTCACCTCTATACGTTGACCAATTGTACAGGATAATTGCTGCCATAGCGTTTTGATACTCGCGAAGCCCTCTTTCACATATAACTCTGTAAATTGTTCTAAATAGTGCAAGATAGATGCCACAAGGGCTGCGCGGTTGATTTCTTCTCCAGCCTCTAATCGTAATGAAGTAGCTATATCTGCTATATCAGGTGAAAAATCAGCTGCTGCTTGGTTCGCATTTATGCCAATCCCAACAAGTAAAGCTTGCACAAGATCAGCCTCTGCCTGCATCTCCGTTAAAATACCTGTACATTTTTTGCCATTAATTAATAAATCGTTGGGCCATTTAATGGCTGGTTCTACATGCTTATATAATGTTTTGATAGCCATTGTAACTGCTACTGCCACCACAAGTGTATAGGAGGATGCCTGTTGGGGGGTAACATCAGGTCGTACAATAATGGTCATCCAAATCCCAGTACCATGTGCAGATTCCCAAGGACGCGCCATACGGCCACGCCCCGCTGTTTGTTCCTCACCAATAATGATCGTACCGTGTGGGGCTCCTTCTTGAGCTAGCTTATGCGCAATCGTTTGTGTAGAATCTACCACATCATAATAATGGATTTCACGTCCAAAATGCGCTGTCTTTAAAAAGAGCTCAATTTGGGTTGGATTCAAGCTATTAGGTACACCCGTCAATACATACCCCTTTTTCTTGATGGTTTCAAATGTATACCCTTCCTCCTGCAATGTCTGCATATGCTTCCAGACAGCCGTCCGAGAGACACCCAAAGAATCTGCTAATTCCTGACCTGAAACTGCTTCACCATCAGCAGCCAGTATTCTTTTTAAAATTTCGTCTTTCATGGAAATTGTCATCTTCACATCAATCCTTTAGTCAACTATGCTATTTTTTATGTAACCTATTTTGTCTTTATCATACTGTAAATCAGTCTAAATGACCACCAAAGATAAAAGCCGTCCCATGTTTCTGAGACGGCTGCTTGTTGTATATTGTGTTAGCCATAAGTCAGCCCCGCTTTCCTAGAAATAGTGCTGCTCTAGCCAGTTTTTAATCTGTTGTCGATCATTTTGGAGTTCATGATGAATAATAGCGCTCAACATGTCCTCCAATGCATCTTTTAGCCATGGTCCACCCTTTTTTCCAGACCATTTTAATAAATCCGCCCCATTCACCACTAAATCTTGCTTTTGCTGAATGGGCAGCATTGCCTGTAATTCTCGAATAGACAGCTGTGGTAGCGCTGCGTCCAATTGGCGAAGCCGTGCAAAATATTGGGCAGCCTCTAACTCTTGTGCTGTGTACATAAAATAATGGGTATTTGTCCATCCCTCTTTTAACGCTTCATATGCGCTCAAAACCGATTTGACAAACGCCATTTCTTTATTAGATAGGCGGTAATCTCTCACTATCTCTCGCCAATCTGTCCCTTGCAGTAAGGCAAAATAAGCCCAGCCCAAGAGCTTGTCCTCTGTATGAAAGCCACGCCAATACTCAGCCTGAAAGTCACCTGGTAAATAGGCAGCCAAACCACTTTCCTCTAATTTTTGAATACCACCAAAAACTGCTTGTCCTACCCATAGCTTATCGAGCTCTGCTTTGATCCGTTCCCTTGCGATAAAAGCAATATCAGATGCTCTAGTTTGAATCGCAGACATTGTATCTGCTGCTATGGCAAAATCAAGCTGTGCTGAAAAGCGTACCGCTCGCAGCATGCGTAAAGCGTCTTCTGAAAAACGTTGTTGTGCATCTCCTACTGCTCGAATCATATGCTTTTCAATATCTTGGTAACCACCGTAATAATCCACATAAGAGCCATCAAGACGCATTGCAATGGCATTCATCGTAAAGTCTCGACGTTGTAAATCTTCTTGCAGTGAACGTACAAATTGTACTTTTTCTGGACGACGGTGATCCGTGTATTCCCCGTCTGTCCGATAGGTAGTCACTTCAACAGGTCCAGCGGGTACGATAACAAGTACCGTCCCATGCTGAATCCCAATATCTACAGTTCGTGGAAATACCGATTTCACTTCTTCAGGCAAGGCATTTGTAGCAACATCTACATCATGAGCTGGGCGATTAAGTAAAGTATCCCTTACAGCGCCACCCACAATAACTGCCTCATAGCCAGCCTGTTCTAGTTGTTCAATGACTGAATAGGCTGCCTGCCATTCTTTATTGTTTTGCATGATTTCTTTCCGCAACCTTCTCATACATTTTTTCATATTGTTCAACAATTTTAGATGAGTGGAATTTGTTATCTACTGCACGGATGGCCGCTTCCCGGAAACGCAATAATAGCTCTTCATCCTGCAGTAAATGGGTCGCATACGCTGCAACTGCATCTGTGTCCCCTAATTCCACAATATAGCCATCTACACCATGTTCAATAACTTCTGGTATACCGCCTACATTTGACCCAATACAAGGTACGCCACAAGCCATTGCTTCTAATAAAACCAGTCCAAACGATTCCTGCTGTGAAAGTAGTAGTTTCATATCGCTAATCGCATATAATTCTGCTAAATTTTCCTGTTTCCCTAAAAATAAAACATCCTTCATATACAGACTTTCCTTTACTTGATCCATGACACGATGCTTTTCTGGACCATCTCCTACCAATAAGAGTTTCGCCTTCATATTAGCCCGAATTTTCATAAAGGCATCTATAATATCCGGAAGATTCTTAATTTTACGGAAGTTTGACACATGAATAAGCACTTTTTCATCTTCTTGAATACCAAATTGCTCTTTTAAATTTCCTGAATTACGAGGATAGTACTCACGCTCATCCACAAAGTTATAAATCGTTTCAATTGGTTTTACTGTATCAATCAATTCATAGGTTTGTTCTTTTAATGCATGTGACACCGTTGTCACAATATCAGATTTATCAATTCCATACTTAATGGCTTGTGACAACGTAGAATCTTGCCCAAGCACCGATATATCTGTGCCATGAAGGGTTGTGACGATGCCAACATCTCGACCACTCATTTCACGTGCTAATACCGCACATACCGCATGTGGGATGGCATAATGCACATGCAACACATCCAACTCTTCATCCTTAATGACGTCTGCCATTTTACTCGCTAATGCAATATCGTATGGAGAATATTGAAACACTGAATAATTATTAACTTCGACTTCATGGAAAAAGACGGTTGGATAAATTTTATTCAATCGAAATGGTACGCTTGAGGTGATGAAATGAATTTCATGTCCTCTTTCTGCAAGCATTTTGCCTAATTCTGTTGCAATGACACCAGAGCCACCAACTGTAGGATAACAGGTAATGCCGATTTTTAGCTTTTTCATTCGATGATCATCCTTTCTAAATCACGTCTTTTATTAGTTACGTCTTTCTTGTATCAGTCTCCAATCCACAAAGCCCTCTTGTAGGCCTTTTAATAATATTTCTGCTGTTCCCATATTTGTTGCCAGTGGCACTTGGTAAACATCACAAAGACGGATAAGTGCAGAAACATCTGGCTCATGTGGTTGTGCTGTTAATGGATCACGGAAAAAAATAACCATGTCCATATCGTTATTGGCAATCATAGCACCAATTTGTTGGTCGCCACCAAGCGGCCCCGAACGAAAACGTGTGACTTCTAAACCAGTAGCTTCAATGACACGTTGTCCCGTTGTTCCAGTAGCATATAGCGTATGTTCAAGTAAAATATCTTTGTAAGCAATAGCAAACTGTACTAAATTGTCTTTTTTACGATCATGTGCAATCAATGCGATTTTCATATAGCTTCCATCCCAATCTTTAGATGATGTTTTCTAAACCATAAACAAGCTGATCCATTTTCATAACCTCTTCTATGCAAAATGCAACGCCTGACATGAAGGAGTTTCGGTTTAATGAATCATGGCGAATCGTCAGTAGCTGCCCATCTCCTCCAAATAATACTTGCTGGTGTGCCACTAAACCAGGTAAACGAACGGAGTGAATGCGCATGCCATCAAAGTCTCCACCTCTTGCACCTTTAATGGTTTCCTTTTCCTCTGGGTGTCCTTGAGTCTTTTGCATACGGGCCTCTTGTATTAGCTGTGCTGTTTTTAACGCTGTCCCAGATGGTGCATCGAGCTTTTGATCATGGTGCATTTCAATAACCTCTACATCTGGTAAGTATTTGGCCGCTTCTTTTGCAAATTTCATCATTAGGATAGCGCCAATCGCAAAGTTTGGTGCAATAATGCAACCCAACTCTTTTTCTTTGGCCATGGCTGATAATTCTTCTAGTTGTGTATCTGTAAATCCTGTTGTACCAATTACAGGTCGTACATTTAAATTCAATGCTTCCTTAGTATGCTTATAGACTGCATGTGGGTTGGTTAAATCTACTAATACATCTGGTGCAGTGACTTCTACAAGGTCATGCATTTCAGTAAATATAGGTACCGTATAGCTTGCTGGAAACATGTCTAAATCAGCTAATGTTTTTCCTACTTCCTTATAATCTAGTACAGCTACTAATTCCATTTTGTCATGTTTCATGACCGTATGTACAGCCTCAGCCCCCATTTTTCCTCTTGCACCCGCAATGGCTACACGAATCGACATCATTCTTCATCCTTTCTAGTCCAACGATCCTTATCTCTAGTTTCAAATTTATGTATGACGCGTAAAAGTGCTTCATCTAGTTTAATACCTTGTGCATTTGCAAAACATACTAGTACAAAGAGAAAATCTCCTAGCTCTTCTTCAATGCTATTTGTGTCCTCTGTGCTTTTTTTCTTTTTTTGGCCATATACATCCTGAACCTCACGTGACAGTTCACCTAATTCTTCTGTTAAACGCGCAAGTAGCTCAAATGGTGGGAAATAGCCTTCTTTAAATTGTCCTATATAATCATCAACACGCTGTTGCAATGCTTGCATTGTTAATTGATCTGTCATTATCATCACGCTCCTATTTACCATCCTATAAAATTTACACCATTGTTGTCAAAACCAATAAAATGTCAGATAATAGATAACATTACTTCATTTGTTTGGAACTACAGGAGGTCAAATGCTAAAACAGATTAAAATTCGTAATATTATCGCAATTATGCTCGGAGCCGCCGTTTTTAGCTTCGGCTTTGTTCACTTCAACATCCAAAATCAGCTGGGTGAAGGTGGGCTAAGTGGGATTACACTCATACTGTACTTTACATTAGGATGGGACCCCGCCTTAATGAACCTATTATTAAATATTCCCATGTTTATCATAGGTTATCGATTGCTTGGAAAGAAATCATTTGTCTATACACTTGTCGGCACTTTATCTGTCTCTCTTTTTCTAAAGATTTTTCAAAAATACCAATTTACCATTCATTTAGAGGATGACATGTTACTTGTGGCACTTTTTGCTGGTGTCTTCGTCGGACTTGGACTTGGTATTGTTTTTCGCTTTGGCGGCACTACAGGTGGAGTCGATATTTTGGCTCGGCTTGGTCATAAATATTTTGGCTGGAGTATGGGGAAAACTATGTTTGTCTTCGATGCCATTGTCATCATCCTTTCGTGGCTAACGTTCTTAGATGCTCGATCGATGATGTATACACTAGTTGCTGTATTTGTAGGTGCTCGTGTTATTGACTTTGTCCAAGAAGGTGCCTACGCTGCACGTGGTGCTCTTATTATATCTGAAAAGTCTGGTGCAATTGCTGAAACGATCGCGCTACGAATGGAGCGAGGGATAACGATCTTAGAAGGTCATGGTCATTTTACCAAACAGCCTAAAGAAGTGATCTATTGTGTCATTGGCCGCAATGAAGTTGTACGATTAAAATCAATTGTGCATGAAGTCGACCCGCACGCCTTTGTTTCCATTATAGAAGTACGAGATGTGGCTGGGGAAGGCTTCACCTTAGACGATCAAAAGCAGCCACTGCATTAAGCATACGAAGATAAAAAACTTGCTATAGTGGTGTACCACTATAACAAGTTTTTTCTTAGTCGTCGCTACGCATATTTGTAAAAATTAACACTAAACGTAATAACTCAAGTACGGCTACTGCTGCCGCCGCTACATATGTTAGCGCTGCTGCACTTAACACTTTTCGTGCCGGACGTTCTTCTTCATTTGTAACAATACCTAATGAATTCATTTGAACTAAGGCACGCTTTGAAGCATCGAATTCCACTGGCAGTGTCACTAATTGGAAAACAACACCTGCTGCTAATAATATGATACCTAACAGCAAGAAATTCGTACTACTTGCAAAAATACCAATCATTACAAAAATCCAAGACATATTAGACGAAATATTTGCTACGGGAACGAGCTTACTACGTAATGTAAGCATAGAATAAGCTTCTTTATGTTGGATGGCGTGACCTACCTCATGGGCAGCAACCGCAGCACCTGCAACACTCGCTTCATAAAAGTTACTTTCTGATAAAGCAACTGTTTTTGTTGCCGGATTATAATGATCAGACAACACACCTTGCGTTGGCACAACTCGTACATCATATAAGCCGTTCGCATCTAAAATCGCACGCGCTACCTCTGCACCAGTCTGCCCCTTCATTGTACGTTGTTTTGCAAACTTCTTATACGTCCCCTTTACCTTCATCTGTGCATAAAGTGGGAGCAGCATAATAATGGCAAAATAAACAATATACATGCTAGTTGACAATTTTCTAACCCCTTTCTACCTCAATACTATAATTCTATAATTTATACCTTAATTCGGCAAATATTTGCGCTGCCTAATTGAGAAAATCGCAAGAAAAATACACGCAATGGATAACCAAAACGTAAAGTAACCAATATAGCTTGTGTATTGAGCTAAATCTCGATACATAGGCATTTGACCAAACACATAGTCAATGACATCATTATGCAATGTCCACACTGCTGCTATAGCTACATGCCAATAAGTGAAGACATACTTCTTCAAATAAAGTATAGCTTGGACTGCCATAGCAAAATGCGATCCAACTAACATCCAGCCCTGCCAGCCAATGGTACCAGTTTCAATCAATGTCCAAATATTCATAACATCTGCCCAAAGACCATACTTCACCAATGTAACGAGAGCGAGCACCTCCATTAGTGGCCAGCTTTTTCCTATAATCCATGCTATCAGCACAAAACAGAAGAATAGGCTAGCTGTCGGGCTATCAGGAACAAAAATATAAAAAATCGGCTTGGTAATAGCCAGCTGCCAACCGTACCAATAATAGCCGTAAATTGTCCCTAATAGATTAATAATGAGCAGTGCTAATAAGAATGATTTATGGGTCAGAAGATACCAAATATTTGCTCTTGTTAGTTGCATGAAGTCAACTCCTTCCGTTCTTAAAAAACATTCGTTATGTATTGTTCTGAAATCCTAGAGCAATCCCTCTACATTTCAATTGTTCCTCACCATCAATATGTGTTAGTTTGTTGATTTAATGCGCTTATTTGTCCCATTAATTTTGCCGCTGATGCTTCACTTTCGATACAACTAATACTTGCTGAATCCAGACAAAATAATATTTTTCGACATTTTTCGCTAAAAATTCTTATACCAGGGAACCTTTTAACTTGGCTCTCAGTCCCAATAGTATAACAAGGTAGAAAAAAAGAGCCAGTTCCCTGACTCTTTTACTATTACTCTGCTTTTAAACTTTCGATGAATTCAGCAAGTTTTTGAAGATCTTCATCTGAACCTGTCCATAATCCTGGTGGCATTTTACCGCTCTCAGTACCGTTATGAGCAATGTCCTTAATTTGATCAGCAGTTAAACCTGTGTTCATTAGAGTAGGCGCTCCAGCTCCACCTTCTAAACCTTCACCGTGACATGTAATACATGCTGAACCAGCGTAAACTTTATAACCTTCTGATTCTTTATCGAACTCAACTGTTTCTACAATCGCACCCATAGCTTTTTGAGCTTCCCAGTCGTGGTTAACAACTGACTCCCAAGTTAGGTAGAACATAGCAGCTAAAGTTAATAACATGAACGCTGTTGGTAATGGACGTTTAGATGGACGACGTTCTGGACCCTTGTCTAAAAATGGCATTAATAATAGCGCTCCAAATGCAAGACCTGGAATTACAATAGCTCCGATTACATTGTATGGACCAGAAGCAAATGAGTATTTTAAAAGTTGATACATAAATAAGAAGTACCAGTCCGGTAGCGGTGTATATGCTCTAGTTGGATCTGCCGGCCCTTCAAGTGGTGACGGGTGAGCGACAGTTAATAATAAGTATCCAATTAAAAATACAGCACCTACCATCCATTCCTTCAGTAAGAAGTTCGGCCAGAAAGCTTCCGTCTTACCTGGATATTCGGAATAATCCTTTGGAACATTCGGCATTCTGTGATTCGCTTTAATACGAGAATCGCCGACAAATTTCATTCCTTTTCCGCGATGCATAGTGTCCCCTCCTTTTAAAGATCATCGAACCGTCAAGACAATTACAACGGTCCTGAAATTCCTTGACGACGAATCATGATAAAGTGCGCTGCAAGTAACCCAAACAATACTGCAGGTAAGAAGAATACATGAATCGCAAAGAATCGAGTTAACGTTTGAGCACCAAGAATCGTAGTGTCACCCGCTAATAATATTTTAATCATCCCACCGATAAACGGTACAGATGCAGCAATTTCGATACCTACTTTAGTAGCGAATAATGCTTTCATATCCCATGGTAATAAGTATCCTGTAAAGCCAAGACCCATCATTACACCAAAAATACCTACACCAACCATCCAGTTTAACTCACGAGGTTTTTTATAAGAACCTGTGAAGAATACACGAAGTGTATGTAAGAACATCATTACGATAACTAATGAAGCTCCCCAGTGGTGCATACCGCGTACGATTTCACCAAATGCTACTTCGTTTTGTAAATAATAAACTGATTTCCAGGCATTCACAACGTCTGGTACATAGTACATTGTTAGGAACATACCAGATAGAATTTGAATTACTGTGATGAAGAATGTTAATCCACCAAAGCAATAAACGAATGCTGAAAAATGATGTGCAGGGTTAACGTGCTCTGGCACTTCGTGGTCGGCAATATCACGCCAAATCGGTGTAATATCTAGGCGTTCATCGACCCAATCATAAATTTTATTTAGCACTGTTGTCGTACCCCCTTACTTATTTAACTAGAGTATTTGCTTTTGCTGGACCAATCATTAAATAGCCATCTTTTTCTTGTACTTCAAATTCATCCAACGGACCTAGAGGCGGTGTACCTGCAACGTTTTTCCCGTTTTTCTCGTAACGACCTGCGTGACATGGGCAGAAGAATTGATCTGGGTGTCCAGAATCTCCACTCCAATCAACCATACATCCTAAATGCTTACAAACAGGTGATAGAGCAATGATTTGATCGCCATTTTTATAAACCCACGCTACGTTTGTAACATTCGATTTGTACCATGCATCCACTTGCTCGAATGAAAAGTCAACTTTGACAGGCTCTTCAGTGAGGTCAGCGATTTTATGCTCTGTTTCTACAAAATCTCCACCATCATGCTTTTGTAACACTGGATCAATTGCAAAGCGAAGCATCGGCATTAACATACCTGCCGCCATAAATCCACCTACACCAGTAAGAGTATAACTTAGAAATTGACGACGTGAAACTCGATTATTACTCATTATTTTCCCCCCTCTAACTTAAAGGTCAGTCCAACGGACATACTTTTACAAATAGTAATACTAGGACATATATATGATATATCAAGTCCATAGCTTGGTCAATATAGCATTCTGTGGAAAGCTGGAGAATGTGAACATTTATTGAAACTAATTGTTAAATCTGTGCCCATTTAGTCGAAAGCATTGGAATCACCTGGCGTAATTGATCTTCTAAAATAGATTTTTTCACACTTGCATCCATGCTCTCTAACGGAATAGCTGGTAACCAAACTATATTGACTTTCTCTTCACTCTTTGTCCAATAGTGGTCACAAGTAATGAAGAACACATGCTTAAATCCAGCATTATGTAATTGTGCTTCTAATTGCTGTGGAAATTCATCGTTTTTTAAATTTGTCATATAAGAAAATGGTGGCATAACTAATAAACGGCCTTTGAACTGTTGCTCTATAAACGAAGTTAAAGACATAACAAAATCTACTTCGGCACCACTCTGTTTCATTTTTTCAGAAGAGAGATCGATGGATACAAGTGGAACAATAGCGGTATCAATGAAATCCTTCTGTGCCAGAAACGATGTCACATCGTTTGCATTAAAATACATTCAACAAACCTCCTTTTATCGCAAAATAAAAATGCCCTTATCCACTCTAAAATAGGATACCCAATTAAAAGTGAAAACAATCATTCATTCACTAGTAATGTTACCATATTGAAGTGGATAAAGGACATTCAATTTTTACCTATGATTAACGTAAATTAGCCGTTCCCTTTAATGCTTGTAACAAATTAGACAATTCATAAAAGCGTTCTTCATCTCCCTGGTCGAGGGCTTCATCAATTTGTGCGAGTAATTTTTCTTCTTGGAATACGAGTAAGCTATTGGAAAGCAGCTCTTCTGCCAGTAAACGATCTTTTTCACTGACTAGCAGTGTTTCTGGCATATAAGGGTTTTCTTCGAGAACTGCTAAGTATTGTGCACTTGGTGGTATATTTGGAAAATTCAATTGTATATACATATCTTCTTGTTCATGTAAGCGTAAATCATGGAAAGACTTCTCAGCATCTGCTGTCATCACATTGCCTTTGTAGAAACGAAAAGGTACACCTGTTGAGTCTACTGTCGACATCACCATCGCTCTAGGACAATAGTGAGCTTCTTCCACAAATCGGATTCTTTTTAGTAAGTCATCATTGCTTAATAAATAATTTAAAATCCATACACACTCACGACGTTTCAATTGATAATTTTTTAAAAACCATCGAACAAATGCTTTTTTATCAACAACTGATACAGAAGCAGTCATACCCACTCCCTCCTTTACTCAAATTCTAAGGCTTCTAACTTCTCTTGCCACTCTGGTTCACCCGGTTGAATGTTGATTAATTGTCCAAGAACCTCTTTTGCCTCTGAACGTTTTCCTTCCTCTAATAAGAAGTAAACATATTTTTCTAAAAATGTTGCGTCTTCCTTAAAATCATTATATGCCAAACGGTAAAATTCGTATGCACGGTCGTACAATTCTAAATTTTCATATGCCTCTGCTGCAAATGGATATAATGTGCTCCATTCAAAATCATTTTGCTGTAGCGTTTCAAATAATTCGATAACATCCTCATGACGCTCCTGTTGTCCCAACACAGAAATAAGGGCTAATACCGCCTCCATGTACTCAGGATCCAACGCTATAGCTTCTCGCAGATGTTGCTCCGCTTCTTCTGGCAAACCATTTTTCAACGCCATTTTACCAGCAAATAAATACAATGATTTATCATATTCATCGCGTTTTAGCCCCTCTTGAATGGCCCCATAAGCTTTTTTATTATCCTCTGTCATAGCATAGCTTTCCGCAAGCAATAAATAGGCTGAGAAGTAATCCGGATCTAATTCTTTCAATTCCTCTAGTTGTTTAATAGCCATCTCGTACTTTTGTGATTGGAAAGCGGAATAAGCCGCTCCAAATAAAATATCTGGCTTTACCTCATCCTCAAGGGCCTTGACATAATAATCAAAAGCCGTTTCATAGGCAGCCCCTGCACGATACACCTCTGCCAATCGTTCAACAAGTTGAATACCTGCAAATTCATTTTGCTGCTCATATAAGTCTTCGTACAACCTTGCAGCTTCTAAAAAACGACCTGTTTCAAATAAAAGTTCTGCTTTAGCAAAATGTAATAACGGCTCGTCAGGTAAAATCGCTAATGCTTCATTTATACGTTTTTCTGCAACCTCAAATAACCCCTGCATTTGATAATAATCGGCTAGAACTAATAAGGCTTGCGGATATTCTGGTGATGCTTCTTCGATTTCTAATAATAAATCCAATGCTTCATCTTCATCACCAAGCTCCATTAATACATTTGCACGATCTATTTTTAACTGTGCCTCTTCTGGGAATAAAAATTGTAAATGCTCCAGCACACGGTCAGCTTCTTTCATGTACCCATACTGCATAAAAATCTCAGCGAGTGCATAAATCTCCTCAGGTAGCTCCTTCGTTAAAAATGATTCTAGTAGCTGATCTATTAATGCTAAGTCCCCTTGTTCAAGTGCTTGCATCATTTCAGTCATCGCATTGTTCACAGTCATTCACCTATTCTTTCATTGATACCTTTATGCTACAAAACATTTACCATTGAAACAAGAAAAAACTCCCCAAAAGCTGGAGAGTCTATCTTGAATTGTTATTTCACTGCCTCAATATGTTCAAAGAACGATGGGTAGGATACAGCAATGCATTGTGCATCATCTAATGTTACGGCTCCATCCGAAATTAGAGCTGCAACAGCCCCCATCATACCAATTCGATGATCGCCGTATGTGCGAAGACTTGCACCTTTTAATGGTGTTGGTCCATTAATGATCATTCCATCTTCTGTTGCTTCTATTTGTGCACCTAGCTTTTTCAATTCAGTTACAACCGCCGTGATGCGATCCGTTTCCTTCACTTTTAGCTCCTCAGCATCTTTAATGATTGTTTGACCATGTGCTTGCGTAGCGAGTAAGGCAAGGATCGGAATTTCATCAATTAAACGAGGAATAATGTCCCCCTCAATTGTTGTGCCTGTTAAAGTAGATGTGGCCATTTGAATGGTTGCTGTAGGTTCAGCTTGATTATCCTCATTCGGTGTCACGGTCATTGTTGCGCCCATTTTTTCAAGTACCTCGACAATGCCATCACGCGTTGGGTTAATACCAACATTATTTAATGTTACGTGACTATGCTCACAAATGGCTCCTGCCACTAAGAAGAAGGCTGCCGAGGAAATATCCCCTGGAACAGCAACATGTGTCCCGCTGAGAGACTGTCCGCCTTCAATGGAGACAACGCCATTGTCTACTTCTACCTGTGCACCAAATTGTCGCAGCATTCGCTCTGTGTGATCTCTTGAAACTTCCATTTCTCTAACAATCGTTGTTCCTTCAGCACGCAAGCCTGCTAGTAAAATAGCAGATTTCACTTGTGCACTTGCTACAGGCATCTTGTAATCGATGGCCTGTAGTTTTGTACCTTGTATAGCAAGGGGTGTGTACTGCCCGTCAGCACGCCCTGTAATATGAGCACCCATTTGACGCAGTGGGTCTATCACACGTCGCATTGGTCGTTTGCCGATAGATGCATCTCCCGTCATCACGGAATGAACCGAAGAACCAGCTAAAATACCCAACATTAAGCGTGTTGTTGTGCCAGAGTTACCCGTATACAACACGTCTGTTGGCTCCTGCCAGCCATCCATGCCAGGACTATGAATCGTTACATTAGTTCCTTCGACCTCAATTTGAACGCCAAGCTTCTGGAAGCAATCGATTGTACTTAAACAATCTTCCCCTAGTAAAAAGCCCTCTACTGTCGTTGTCCCGCTAGCAATGGCTCCAAACATGACAGAACGATGGGATACAGATTTATCGCCTGGAATGGTTAAAGTGCCCTGTAAAGAAGGCTTATTGTATTGCAAAATTTTTTCACTCATAAACTTTCTTCCCTTCAATATGAAGATAGAAAGCGCCGAAATACCGACGCTTTCTTATGCTATGAAATATACGTTTCGAAATTTGCTCGTTGTTGGATACATGACGCAGCACGTTCGCGATCATTTTCGCTTTGGAAGCTAATAACGAGAATACCGAAAACATCTTCACGTGATTCAACGATTCGTAGATTCGTAATACTGATCGCTTCATCCGCTAACAAGCCCGTCACTTCTGAAATAACGCCTGGATAGTCAGGAACATCAACATATAAGTCAAATGGCGTATACATGGCCCCTGCACTAATCGGCAATTCATCTCTCAGCTCTTTGGCAACAGAAAAATAGTTTTCAATAGCCTGTGAAGAACCATCCGTCAGCAGTTCCTTAATGCGAGTCATTTCTTTTTCCCAGCCTTCTAACTGAGTAAGTAGCTCCTCACGATTTTGTAGCGTAATATCTCGCCATAAAACGGGGTTCGAGGAAGCAATTCGTGTAACATCACGAAAACCGCCTGCTGCAAGCGAGCGTGTCATCGGGTATTCTCCATTTTCCTCACCTAATTGATGGACCAGTGAGGCTGCGATAACATGTGGAAAATGACTCACCACAGCTGTCATATGGTCATGTTCACTCGCAGATACACTGACTACTTTTGCATGTGTAAATTTTAGCAAACTTTCAAGCTTAGCCATATGAACGATTTCTTCTCCAGCAAGCGGCGTCAGCATATAATACGCATTTTCAAAAAGATGCGCCTTTGCAGCCAACACACCACTTTTATGAGAACCTGCCATTGGATGTCCACCAATGAATGTAATGCCAAGCTCACGTAATTCGCTGGCCTTTTGCATAATTAATTTTTTTGTACTCCCAGTATCTGTTATAATGACTTTATTTTTTAATGGCCATGATTTTAATTGCTCCATCCACACAAGTGTTGCATTAACAGGTGTACCAAAGATAATGATATCGACATCTGCCGCAACAGCCTGCGGATCTGTAACAATCTCATGCACAATATTTAATGTTTTTGCATGCTCACGTGTTTGTGTATCCATATCATAGCCAATAATTTTTGTTTCGGGTGCTTTTTGCAAAGCAAGGGCAATCGAACCGCCGATTAAGCCTAGCCCAATAACGAGTACTTTGCGTGTCATGCAAATACTCCTTGCTGTGTTAATACTTCGTCAAGCTGGCTAAGTAATGCTGCATTTTGTGCCTCTGTACCAATTGTGACACGGATAAACCCTTGTAATCCTAGAGCATTGCCACTGCGGACAATAAAGCCTCTTTTCATCAGCTCTTGGAAGACAACATCACTATCAGCTTGAGTATCAAAGAAAATAAAGTTCGTATCAGATGGGAAGTATTTTAAATTATGCTTTTCACAGAATTCTACATATTGCTTTTTGCCGTTTTCATTGGCTTCACGACATGCTTCAATGTAAGCTTGATCGCTGAGTGCAATAGCTGCCACAGCTTGACTTAAGATTGTATTATTAAATGGTGCGCGAACAGGATCAAGCTTAGCAATAACGCCAGCTTGCCCAATCGCATAGCCAACACGGAATGAAGCTAGTCCATAGGCTTTAGAAAATGTACGTAATAAAAGTACATTCGGATATTCATCAATGATTGGTAACGTATCCTTATGGCCAGGATGTGTTACATATTCAATGTAAGCTTCATCCAACACGACAAGGACATCGCTTGGTACTTTTGCAAGAAAAGCACGTAATGCCGTATCAGGTATGACAACTCCTGTAGGATTATTTGGACTACATACCCAAACAATCGATGTTTGGTCATCAATTGCAGCTGCCATGCTATCTAAATCGTGGGCACCTTCAACACAAGGAATTTTTCGTACCTCAGCACCTTCAATTTCAGCGTTGTGCCAGTATTGAGAGAAGGAAGGATCCGCCATAATCGTATTTACTCCTGGATACAACAGTGCACGCGTAATAATAGCAATAATGTCATCAGAGCCGTTGCCAAAAAGAAGCTGTGTTTCCTTGACACCTAGATGATCCGCAACAGCTGTACGTAAATTTTGTGCATAGCCATCTGGATAAAGGGCATGATTCACTGCATTATTTTGTAAATAAGCTGTTACCTTAGGTGAGCACCCAAACGGATTTTCATTCGATGCCAATTTAATGACTTCCTTTAAGCCGTATTCACGTTGTACTTCTTCAATTGGTTTCCCTGGCTTATATGCTTGCATACCGTCCAATTGTTGTTTCCACTTCATCTAAAACATCTCCTCTACTTATTTAGCCTGCGCCAAATCTGGTCTTAATTTCACTGCATCGTTGAGATACAAGTGCTTTACATCTTTTTGGGCTACCTCTACGTTCGCATGAATTAATACACGAATACATAAAGGTAAAGCGTTCGGCACATCCATTTCATGTGTACACATAACAGGGACATATTGCCAGCCGTCCATCAAGCGTACTGCACGGGCAGGAAATGCAGAGGTAATATCTGGCGTTGTAGAAATAAGGATTGATGCAATATCATCGATCTCCACATGATTTGCTGCCACAACCTCACGCACTAATCTTGCTGTCTCATCCCATACAAGCTCTGGCCTGTCCGATTCAATTGTTATTGCTCCTCTAAGTCCACGAATCATACAAGCACCTCCGCTAATAACTGTCTATATTCGGCATCTACTTCTCTGCATTCTTCTAAATCAACGGCTCTCACAAAAGGTTTACCTATCTCTTCCAAAAGAACGAACTGTAAAATGCCATATTCCACTTTTTTATCTTTCATTAAATAACTAGTTAACTGTTCAAATGAATAATCATTCACAGGCTCAAATGGATAGCCATTTTTCACTGCGAACTGTAAAAATGTCTTGGTGAACGCTCGCTCCAGCTTTCCGTAACGCTCGCTTAACAATAGGCTATAGACCAACCCCATCATTACGGCTTCTCCATGTGCTACTTTGCCATAACCAGCTGCCGCCTCAATGGCATGTCCATATGTATGGCCTAAGTTTAAAAATTTCCGAACGGACTGCTCTGTTTCATCCTGAGCTACGATTTGAGCTTTCACTTCAATTCCTTTTTTCAGCTGCTTGGCCAGTTCATTTTGATTAAAATGAATCACTGAATCAGCTGTCATTAATTCCTCTAACCAAATAGAATCAGAAATCATCGCATGTTTAATTAACTCTGCTGTTCCTGAACGCACTTCACGTTCGGATAAGCTTTCGGTAAGAGCCGTATCGTAAATAACACCTTCAGGCTGATAAAATGCACCAATCATATTCTTTCCTAACGGATGATTAATAGCTGTTTTACCACCAACTGCAGAATCATGGGCTAAAATGGTCGTTGGAATTTGAATAAAAGGAATTCCACGCATATAGGTTGCCGCAACGAAGCCTGTTAAATCGCCGACAGCTCCACCCCCAAAAGCAAAAACAAATGATTTTCGCGAGCATTTTTGTTCCAATAAAAATGTTTGAGCAGCATTGTATTGTTCAAAGGTTTTACAAGCTTCACCACCAGGTAAAATAAAAACCTCAAAATCATATGGGAAATTTGCCTTGAAATAATCTCCCTGTGCAGCCCAAACATTGCTATCTGTAAATACGATCAGCTTATCTGCTTTTTGAAGTTTATCTGCAAATGCTTGAACAGCTTCAGTTAGAAATTGATGACCGAGAACAACTTCATACTGATGCGATTTTGTTGCAACTGGTACACGCATAAATCAGAACCCCTTTGTATATTGACGATGCTCGTCAATTTGAGCTTGTAATTGAGGTAGTTGATCACTATGAAATTGCTCCAAAATAGCATTCGCTATTTCCCAGGCAATAACATGTTCTGCAACTACAGATGCTGCGGGTACTGCACAGCTATCAGAGCGCTCAACGCTTGCTTTAAATGGCTCTTTTGTTTCGATATCCACACTTTGTAATGGTTTGTATAATGTAGGAATTGGTTTCATGACACCACGTACGACAATCGGCATTCCTGTTGACATACCGCCCTCTAAGCCACCGAGTCGATTCGTTGCTCGTGTGTAGCCCTCTTCTTCAGACCAAATAATTTCATCATGCACTTCAGAGCCTTTACGTCGTGCCATTTCAAAACCTAGACCAAATTCTACACCTTTGAATGCATTGATCGATAGCATGGCTGCTGCTAGTTTCGCATCAAGCTTACGATCATAATGCACATAAGAGCCGACACCTGCTGGCATACCTTCGACAATGACTTCTACAACACCACCGATAGAATCTCCAGCTTTTTTCGCCTCATCAATAGCCTCTACCATTTTGGCAGACGCTACAGGGTCAGCACAGTAACAAGGATCTGCTTCGACAATAGCACGAATTTCTTCTGTTGTTTTTCCTTCTAGTACAGATGTATCTGCCTTAATTCCTACGATTTCAGTCACATGTGCAACAATGGAAATGCCTAATTCATTGAGTAAAGCTTTTGCCACAGAGCCGACTGCTACACGCACAGTTGTTTCACGTGCAGAAGAACGCTCTAATACATTGCGTAAATCACGGTGACCATATTTCATGCCCCCAACTAAATCCGCATGACCTGGACGAGGTCGTGAAATTTGACGCTTAATATCTTCAGGATTAATATCATCTGCTAATGGCTCAGCACCCATAATTTTAGTCCAGTGCTTCCAGTCATCATTTGTTACAACTAGTGCGACAGGAGAGCCAAGTGTTTGACCATGTCGAACACCAGCAACAATCTCTACTGTATCTGTTTCGATTTGCATGCGGCGCCCCCGTCCATGACCTCCTTGGCGTCGTTTTAAATCATGATTAATTTTTTCTGCTGTAATGGGTAAGAGTGACGGTAAACCCTCAATAATTGTCGTTAATTGAGGTCCGTGTGACTCTCCTGCTGTTAAGTAACGCATAAACACTTTCTCCCTTCAACTCGCTAAAGTATGTATTTTTCACTATAACATATATTCTTTAAAAAAACAGTCCTTTTACAAATGTCTTTTCAGTACACCCCATTTCCATCGTTCTAAATGCGAATATTCTGAACGACGTCTATAAAGGAAATCGGTGTACTACTGAAATGGCGTGCTGAATTGTATCCATTACGCTACAGCATAATTGCCGCTGACGTTTCGCCTTCGATACAACATGCATTTGACAAAGTACTCGTTGCACTACTAAAGTGAAGTGCTAAATTTTATAAAAAATACGCCTTTGCTTATGATAAGCGAAAAGCGTATGAAATATCTATGTTTAATACTTGCTTACTATATGTACAAGACTATTTTGGTCATTTGTACAAAGCTTTTCATCCATATTATTAGCTATTTTTCCGATAGAAGAACGTGTCCTCTACATCAAATTCATAACGTGCTGGATTAAAAATTTGCTCTGTTGAGCCAACAAATAAAATACCATCTTTGCGCAGGGCTTTACTAAAATTATTATAAATTTGATCTTTTGCATCTTCTGTGAAATAGATCATGACATTGCGACAAACAATTAAATCATAATGGCTGTCGTAGGAATCATTCAGTAAATTATGTTTCTTAAAGGTTACACAACGCTTAATTTCATCCTTCACTCGATAGTAGGAGCCCTCTTGTTCAAAATACTTTGCTTTAATGTCACTTGGCACCTCTGCTAAAGAACGTTCAGGATAAACACCTAATTTCGCTTTTTGTATGACATTCTCATCTAAATCAGTAGCAATAATTTGAATTTGAGATAAAGGCACCAATTGAGATAATACCATTACTAAAGAATATGGCTCTTCTCCTGTTGAACAAGCAGCACTCCAAATTTTTAAACGCTTATTTGTTTGTAATAGCTTCGGCAAGATTTTCTTTTGTAATACTTCCCAACGCTTTCCATTGCGATAAAATTCAGAAACATTAATCGTCATACGATCTAAAAATTCATTCATTAAATCACGATCTTGTTCAAGTGCCTTTAGAAAGTCTACAAAATTACGATAGCCCTTTTTCTCATAAAGAGAGGTTAATCGTCTTTTCATTTGCGCTTCTTTATATAACGCTAAATCTATTCCTGTTTTGCGCTTAATACCTTCTATAAATTGTTCATAATCAGACATATGGTCATCTTCCCCTCTAGCGTCGTATTTCCATTATAGCGGAAAAGTCCCAATCCTGAAATAGTCTTTCTTGGGTAAGCCAATCTACTTGCTTGCATTTTGTTTTTCTTCTAATAGTAACACTTTCGACTGTTCTAATTCTAGGCGCATTTTTTCTGTTTCTATCGTATACGTTTCCAATCTAAGCTTTTCTAACTCTACTTCTTTCTCAACAGCCTTCAGTTTAATTTTTTGTTGTCTTGTGCGAGCGTCTGTAAAAATCCCAGCTAATGAAATAATGACGCCTCCAATAATCGCTACAATGGCAATTGACAATCCATCCACATCCTTTCGTTACTAAGATTATACGGCAAAATGGAAAAAATAGTTTCATTTTTCAGGAATTTATCTTCTTCTAATACAATATTTTTTGCATTAGTCAGTAGTTGTTCAGATGCACTGATATATAATAAATTTCGCACAAAAAATGAAGGTAGTTTTTCACTACCTTCATGCTAACCATTGTATTAAACTTGTACGCGATACGCCTTTAAATCTTCTCGTAATTTGGCCTTTAGGAATTTACCTACTGACGTTTTCGGTACCTCTTCAATGAAGACGATATCATCAGGAATCCACGTTTTATGGAATTGCTTCTGTAAACTCTCTAGTAGCTCTGCCTTGGTAATCGATTCTTTAAATTCAGGCTTCGCTACCACACATGCTAATGGTCGCTCCAACCATTTTTCATGCGGAATAGCAATAACAGCAGCCTCAAATACTTTTGGATGGGACATCAATGCATTTTCAAGCTCTACAGAAGAAATCCATTCGCCACCACTCTTAATTAAATCCTTTGTACGATCGGTAATTTTTATATAGCCATCTGCTGTCATCACCGCGATGTCGCCTGTATAGAGCCAACCATCTTTAAAGGCTTCATCTGTGCGCTCATCATGATAGTACTCATTAGCAATCCACGGACCTCGAATCGTTAGTTCTCCCATCGTTTTGCCATCCCATGGCACTTCACCATGTTCATTGACTACCCGTGTTTCAATTAGAGGCATGGTCATACCTTGCGTAATTCGAACATGCATTTTCTCATCAGCTGTGTAGTCTTGCATATGGGTTAAATAGGTGGAGAGACTTACGAGCGGTGATGTCTCGGTCATACCATAGCCTGTCATGTAAGGGATATTGAGTTCTTGTTCAAAGCCTCGAATTAGGCCAATTGGTGAGGCAGATCCCCCACAAACAATTAATCGCATCGATGATAAATCACGCGGATTTTGACGTTGCTCCTGTAAAACCCCTAGCCATATCGTAGGTACTCCTGCCGTCAACGTTACTTTATATACGTCAAATAACTCAAGTAAAAGCTGTGGTGTAAACATCGGACCTGGTAAGACCTGTGTAGCACCAAATGCGACACTGGCAAAAGGTAATCCCCATGCATTAGCATGGAACATTGGGACAACTGGTAACACTACATCCGATTCACAAATAGCAATACTATCAGCAAGGCCAGCCGTTAAACTATGCAGAACGATGCTACGATGAGTATAAACAACTCCCTTGGGCATGCCTGTCGTTGCACTTGTATAGCACATGCCAGCAGGTGTATTTTCATCTAAATCTTCTGGGAATACGAAATGTTCATTGGCCTCAGCGAGCAAAGCCTCATAAGAAAGAGCATTTGGGATGGGGATAGATTCGACTGCAACAGCATCTCCCATAATGATAAAATGTTTTACCGTTTTCAGCTGTGACAAGATTGGTGCAATAAGTGGTACTAGATTATCATCAATTAGTAATATTTCATCCTCTGCATGATTGATGACATAAGCAATGTGCTCAGGTGCTAACCGAATATTAATCATATGCAGTACTGCTCCTGCACATGGGACTGCAAAATAGGCTTCCAAATGTCGATGGTGATTCCAAGCAAATGTGCCTACCTTCATACCTCGCTCCATTCCAAGCTTGGTAAGTGCATCCGCTAATCGGCGCGTTCGTTTAACATATTCTTTATACGTAAACTCATGAATAGTTGTCGCACTTGTTCTAGAATAAATTTTCTTCGAATGAAAAAATCGTTCTGCGCGATTCAAAAAACTTGTTAATAATAAAGGTGTGTCCATCATATGCATTATACCGCGTCCCTTCATACATCAAATTTTGAAACGACCAAGACTACTAGCTGCGACAAACCACTTCAAAAATTAAATATTGTTGTTGTTACTTAGGCTGCATACGGATCGCACCATCCAGACGAATGACCTCACCATTTAACAAACCATTATGGATAATACTTTCAACTAAAAGGGCATACTCCGAAGGTTTTCCAAGCCGCTTAGGGAATGGTGTCATTTGAGCAAGAGCTGTTCTTGCAGGCTCAGGTAACGAAGCAAACATCGGTGTTTCAATTAAACCTGGCGCGATGGTCATCACACGTACACCGATCTCCGCAAGTTCTCGTGCAATTGGCAATGTCATCGCTGCCACTCCACCCTTTGACGCACTATAAGCTGCTTGTCCAATTTGACCATCAAATGCAGCCACAGACGCAGTATTAATAATAACACCTCTCTGCCCATCCTCATTCGACTCATTGTGCTGCATTTTCTCCGCGACTAGACGGATGACATTAAATGTACCAATTAAATTAACAGTGATCACTTTTTCAAATAAAGCAAGGGCATGTACGCCTCGCTTCGAAATCACTTTACTCGCATCAGCAATGCCAGCACAATTCACCGCTACATTAATCTTGCCAAATGCTGCAATGGCCTGCTCAAGACCTGTTGCCACGTCCTCCTCCTTCGTAACATCCACTCGTGCATAGATGACATTTTGCCCTAATTCCTCTACTAGAGCTTGTCCACGTTCATCATTGACATCAAAAACAACCGCTTTGCCACCTCGTTCAACAAGGTGACGGACAGTTGCCTCCCCTAAACCTGAAGCACCACCCGTTACTACCGCTACCACTTCATGATGTTTCATCAAACATATCCCCCTTACATTTTTTCGATGATCGTGGCATTTGCCATCCCCATTCCCTCACAGATTGCCAGTAAGCCGTAACGATAATTTTCTCGCTCCATGCGATATAACATAGTCGTTAACAATTTTGTACCAGTTGCCCCTAATGGATGCCCTAATGCAATCGCTCCCCCATCAGGATTGAGCTTCTTCGGATCTCCACCCATGTCCTGTAGCCATGCGAGCGGTACTGGTGCAAAGGCTTCATTTACCTCATATGTGTCGATATCCTCTATGTTGAGACCTGATCGTTCTAGCGCTTTTCTCGTAGCTTCGATTGGCCCTGTTAACATTAATGTTGGATCAGAGCCTACGACCACTCTTGCCACAATTTTAGCAAGTGGCTGAATACCAAGTTCCTGGGCTTTATCCAAGGACATCACCACTACCGCTGATGCCCCATCACTCATCTGACTTGCATTGCCAGCAGTAATAACGCCATCCTCTTGAAAAACAGTTTTTAGCCCATTTAAAATATCGACAGTTGTTTCTGCACGAGGACCTTCATCAACAGTAAATGTTGTCACTGATCCATCCTCCTGTGGAACTCGAATAGGTAGTATTTCATCTTTGAAATGACCTGCTTCAATGGCTGCGATTGCTCGTTGATGGCTTTGATAAGCATAGCTATTGAGCTGTTCTTTTGATAAAGACCATTGTGAGGCGATTTTCTCCGCTGATAATCCTTGATGGATAATATCATAATTCTCCTGTAAGCGTTTGCCAGCATGTGCATTTTGCATATTTGAGCCCATCTGTACCCTTGACATACTTTCCACGCCACCAGCAATGACAATATCCATATCCCCCGCTAGAATGGCCTGTGCTGCAAAATGGACGGCCTGTTGGCTAGAGCCACATTGACGATCAATGGTTACCCCTGGCACACTATCTGGAAAGCCAGCCATCAATAAAGCTGTCCGTGCAATATTCCCCCCTTGTTCAGCTGTTTGCGTTACACAGCCTAATATGACATCATCCACTTGTTCCTTGCCAATCCCTGCTCGCCTTACAGCCTCCTGTAACACATCTGCTGCTAAATCATCCGCTCGAACTTGACTTAATGCTCCCTTACTACGCCCTACAGCAGTTCGCACAGCTGCTACGATTACCACTTCTCTCATATCCATAACCCCTTTTCCTTGTCATCCCTCACAGTTTATTGACAGGCCTATCAATCTATTCCTAACTTAATTATCAGAATATTACATCTTTAATTGTACAGGAGGAAAAAGCTTTTAACAATTCTATATCTATCTAGAAATAGATAATTTCTCTATTGCCATACTATCTATCCTTACTTTTTAGGCAATAAAAAAAGCAATCCCAAGTAAATTGAGACTGCCTAATCTATTCTATTCGCAAATTAAACTAAATCTTCACCGAAGAATAAGCCAATTTCACGCTCTGCAGAAGCAAGAGAGTCTGAACCGTGGATGATGTTGTGAGAAACAGTTGTTGCGTAGTCACCACGGATTGTACCTGGGTTACTACCAAGAAAATAGTCTATAACTATTGTCTCTGAAATCACTAATATCATGGGTTCTCTGAAATAAACGAAAAAAACTAAATTAGAACTAAGTTTTTTTACCTTCTATTTTCGATTATAAATGAAGTAGATAAGGAAGGTTGTTACACCTTCTTAGTAACTTGTTGAAATTGACGTTAATATTCCATCCTCAATATATAAATACTGATGGTTTGGATAAACCCACTGCTCACTTACACCATTTATATTCTCAGTTTTATTGATTTTTGTTGGTCTACCCCACGTAGTTTTATCTATTATATCCTGCTTAGTCATTCCAATAATTGGTTCACCCATATAAATACCATTTGCTTTATTATATATTTCCATCCATTTTTCTCTACTCATATGCCTATACACTATTTCTATAATTGTATCTGCCATCATTCCATTATAATAATCAGGATGTACTAAACTAGCAACATCTTGTATTTCCCTTTGATCTCCACTAGATAATAGAGGTGTAAAAGATTCACCTACCGATTCTTTTGCTGCATTCCATGTAGTTATTCTCATTTTTGCAAAAGTAAGTAATATATTAAATTCTTCATCCTCTGTATCAACCCCTTGCGAAAGTTTATATGCTTCAATAAATCCTTCATAAGAGTCTGATGAATGCGCACTAGAAATTTTGTTTTTGATTTCTCTTATTAATTCAGTATCCTCCTCTACTACTTCGTTATTAATTTCAGCATCTTCTAAGTTTTCCTCAAATTCCTCATACTCTAATTCTTTACCCTTACTTACATTAGATTCATCATTCGCACTGTCAATCTGATATTCGTTATAAACAAAATATCCAATGACACCTATAGTGACTAATAAAACACAAATAAGTATTGATGCAATTTTGTTATTCATGTGATTTACCCCTTCTTTTTATATGTATTAACAATATTCTACCAAAAGTCGTCATGGAAAAGAAACGCAAATAAAAAAAGAAGGAATTCCCATATTGATAAATTTTTTCATTGTTGATTTCATGGAGAAATTCAACTTTAGTAACTTCAACAAATCGCTTAAAATTATAGTTGTAACTATCAATTGTCCTTGGTCTTAATCCGTTTAGTCGCCATTGTTGATTTAAAATTTGTATGGCATGTTTAATGGTTATATTTCTGTTGTCCAATTCATCAAACGTATCCATTTTAACTATTGAGTTATTGATTTTTGTCACCATTTCTTTCTTTGGTTCTTTTTCAGTTTTGATAGTCAATAAGCTTAAATCAATGTTTGTGTTAACTTTATTGAATGATTTTGACAAATAAAAAACCCCCTAACATTTTTTGTTAGAAGGTAAAAGTTACATCGGAAAAATAGATGATTTTTTTATTGAGTTCTATTCGTAGTTATTTTCGCTACGCTTCTTAGATTCGCAAATTAAACTAAATCTTCACCGAAGAATAAAGCGATTTCGCGCTCTGCAGAAGCAAGAGAGTCAGAACCGTGGATGATGTTGTGAGAAACAGTTGTTGCATAGTCACCACGGATTGTACCTGGGTTAGATTCTTCAGGTTTAGTTGCACCCATCATTGTACGAGCAAGCTTGATTACGTTCTCGCCTTCCCATACCATAGCGAATACAGGACCAGAAGTGATGAAATCAACTAATTCACCAAAGAATGGACGCTCAGCATGCTCAGCATAGTGCTTTTCTGCTAATTCTTTAGGAATTACCATTAATTTAGCACCTTTCATTACAAAACCGCGACGTTCGAAACGGTCAACGATGTCTCCAATTACTTGACGTTCAACGCCGTCAGGCTTAACCATTAAAAAAGTTTGTTCAATTGCCATGTTTAAAACACTCCTTAAATTCGTCTAACAGGTTTTACACCTACCGATAAATATTAACAAAAAATGAGCCTTTATACAACAAAAAGCTAGAATTTGCGCTTACCCATGAACAATGCTACATCACGCAGTTTTTTCTTTACGGGATGTTTTGGTAAAGCATCAATTTCCTGTAAGGCCTTTTTCAAATATTTATCACTCATACGATTAGCTTGCTCAATTGCATGAGATTTACGCACATATTGCAACATATTTTGACGTTCCGGTTCTGTTAATGTGCCTGCAAATACTTTGACTAAGTATGGCTGCATCTCTGGCTCATCTTTCAGCAATAGAATCGGTAATGTAATATTGCCCTGCAATAAATCACTACCTGCAGGCTTCCCTAGCTCCTTATCTGTTGCCATGATATCTAACACATCATCGATAATTTGGAAGCTCATGCCTACAAAGTAGCCGAAGCGTTTTAAATGTCGCACTGTTTTAGCATCAACACCTGCCGCTACAGCCCCTAGCTCACAGCTTGAGGAAATAAGTAATGCTGTTTTGCGTTTGATTCTTCTAAAATAATCTTTTAAGCCTTGATCTAATCTAAATTTATCTTCAATTTGAATGACTTCACCGTTACAAATCTCTACCATGGTACGGGCTAAAATTTGATGAACAAGCGGGTCTTCCAGCTTTGTAATATATTCTAGTGCACGTGCAAAAATAAAATCGCCCGTGTACATTGCTACTCTGTTATTCCATTGTGATTTGACAGTCGGGCGTCCTCTTCGCATATTGGAATCATCAATGACATCATCATGCACAAGTGATGCCATATGAATGAGTTCTAAAGGCACTGCTACATCCTTCATCTTCTCAATGTCATAATCGCCAAATTTTGCACCTAGTAACACAAAAATTGGTCGTATCCGTTTGCCACCAGCTTGTAATAAATGGAGAGAAGCATCGTTGATCAAATATGAAGACGAGTCCACCGCTTTTTCTAACTCTCGTTCAATGATATCGATATCTGATTTCAAATCGGAATAGAGTAGTTTTAACTTCATCTTTTCCACGTGTGAAAACCTTCCCCCATTAACGTACCTTTTTAAAGCCCATATGCATTGCCGCAGCCCCGCCACTGTATGCTTTGTACGTTACTTTTTCTAATCCTGCCTGCTCAAACAATGCCGCTAACTTCTTCATACCTGGGAAATCATTCGCAGATTCCTGAAGCCAAGAATATTCCTTATAGCTTTTCGCAAATATTTTACCAAATATCGGCATTATATATTTAAAATAAAAACGGAACAGTTGACGATAACCAGGAATTTCAGATTGAGATGTTTCTAAACATACCACCATACCACCTGGTTTTACGACACGATGCATTTCCTTCAAGACTTGTAAATAATCAGGTACATTGCGAAGACCAAAGCCAATCGTCACATAATCAAACGTATCATCTGGAAAAGGTAACTCCATCGCGTTTCCATGAATTAGTTCTATTTGCGGGTATGACTGCACCTTTTGTTCGCCAACTTTCAGCATGTTTTGACTAAAGTCGAGACCTTTAACTTCTCCACTTTCACCTACTGCTTCTGCCAAAGCGATTGTCCAGTCTGCCGTGCCACAGCATACATCCAGCGCTTTTGTTCCAGGTTTTACAGCCATATGCTTCATCGTATCGTTACGCCAGCCAACATGCATCTGGAAACTAATTACACCATTCATTTTGTCGTAGTTGTCCGAAATACTCTCAAATACTTCGTGAACGTGTTCTTCTTTCGTTTTAGCCATTTTGAAAAACCTCTCTTATCCGTTAGTAGAAGCAATGGATGCCTCTACGTGTGCATGTAAAGCTTGTTTGATATCACTTTGTAAAAAAGTTGAATGATTGATGATCTGTGATAGCTCTGTTTTTAAATGCACAATTTTTTCCTGGATGACGCTATTAAAGGTTGCGCCATTTTGTCTGACACTTGCTTCAAGTGCCTTACCCATTAAAGACATTTGCCCACGCTGATAAGCCGCCCATTCTCTTTCTAAACGCAAGATTAATAAGCTTTTTTCTATAAGCGGTATATAGTCACTGAAAGAATAAAGACCGAAAAATTGAGCAATTAATCCCGCTTCAATATTACACAACGACGCATACCATTGCTCGATTGTTCGTTGCTCTGCTTCATACACTTTAATCTGGTGTTCACAACGAGCCACTATACCTTGTGACAAATTTCGGATCAATGCGACATTTCCTGACATCGCTAATATTTCATAATAACGACCACTATAAAAATCTCCAGCTAAAACGGTAAGCTGCTGTTCTTTTGATGTTGCATCTATTTCTTTTATATGATCGTGAGCCGCTAATGCTGCGTATACAATGCCAACAGTAATTGCAGCCTCTTGTTGCTCTTGTTGCCACTCTTCACCATTCAAAAAAGGGATTAACAAATAAAACAATTGATTTTCATCTATCACAGGAACTCCTGTGTATTTTTGCAAAGTTCTATGACGAACATCCATGAAAATCTCTGTTTTTAACTGTGCAATTGAATTTTGAATGTATGTTGCATTCATAGACCTTACTCCATTTCACTTTCAGATACGCTAGTCTTATCTAAGACTTAACGCTTGCTTACTGAGTCATTATAGCATATGCAACGATGTGGAATAAAAAAAATTTGCTTTCTTCATAGGACAGGCAGTAAAGCATTCCCATTATTTGATGCGGGAATACTAACTGCCCAGAAACCTCTTACTCAGTTTTTCACAATGATTGTTTTTCTATGTGCCTGTCATACTTAAAACAGGGCAAAACCTATCGAAAGAACTCTTTATTATTTTTTTGCTTCGCTATTGATCACACCATGTGCTGTATGAATTTGTGCTTTACCACGTATTTTCATGGCAGATGTGTGTTCTGTAAATTGAGCAATCATTACTTCGCCGGCATCTAGCTTTTCTGAATGATGGAATTTTGTATCTGTTCCACGAGTTAAACCAATGACATGGACACCATCTTCTTCTGCTTGAATAACAATATAATCTTGTGACATCTTTGTACACTCCTTAAATCCGACAAATTCTTAGTACATCATAACATAATTAGACATGCAATTTAAGACATTTGAATAAATGACAGTACTTCTCTTCGTTTCACTTCATCTTCTTCGTAAATACCACGAGCAACAGATGTTACCGTTTTGGAACCCGGTTTTTTTAGTCCTCGCATTGTCATGCACATATGCTCAGCCTCAATGACCACATAAACGCCTTTTGGTGCAAGCATCTCCATAATTGTTTCCGCTACTGAAGAGGTAATACGCTCTTGCAATTGCGGTCTGCGGGCAATCGTTTCCACTGCTCGTCCAAGTTTACTAAGGCCAGCTACAACGCCGTCATTTGGTATGTATGCGACATGTGCTTTGCCATAGAAAGGTACTAGATGATGCTCACACATCGAATAAAAAGGAATATCTTTGACAAGCACTAATTCTTCATGATCCTCATGAAACACCGTTTTAAAATAATCTTTTGCATCCTCATGCAAGCCGCTAAACATCTCAGCATACATTTTTGCTACACGTTTTGGTGTATCCAATAAACCTTCGCGATTTACGTCTTCACCTACCGCCTCTAAAATCATTTTTACTGCTTCTTCTATTTTTAATAAATCAATATTCGACATCCGAAAAACCCTCCTGCGTATCAAAACATTACACATTTCCCTATGCATCGTAGCACATCCAAAAGGGAAGCGCAAAATGACTTACCTGATTCATTAGAAATTCATTTCTAGCTCAGCAAATTCCCGTATTAATGTTATGTAAAATGAATTTTAACGTTAAAAAGAGCAGCCTTCATGTTCGTTAACATGAAGACTGCTCTATGTAACTACTAGACGTGTATTATTTTACCGCGTCTTTAAGCGCTTTACCTGGTTTGAAAGCAGGCACCTTGCTAGCAGCGATTTCGATTTCTTTACCAGTTTGTGGGTTACGACCTTTACGAGCCGCACGTTCACGTACTTCAAAGTTACCAAAACCAATTAATTGTACTTTGTCACCCTTTGCAAGAGCATCTTGAATTGTATCAAATACAGCTTCAACTGCTTTAGAAGCGTCTTTTTTAGAAAGACCTGCAGCTTCAGCAACAGAGTTTACTAATTCTGTTTTATTCACACCATTCACCTCCTCTCAAAGGGTCATGAACCAATTCTGTAAAAAGAGTAACACATAGAAAACCGCTACGCAACTGTATTCATACATGATTATAACCAAAAAATCAGTTTTTCACCCAAAAAACAAAAATAAAAGGACTTTTCGCATAAAAACGAAAAGCCCTTCACCTATTTTTCGTACTTTTTTTTGATTTTTATCACTATAAAATAAATGTCACTAAACCTCGATCACCTTCGTTGACCATACGTTCAATCGTTTGACGCATACGTTTTTTAGCAGTAGATGGAACTGCATCCATTTTATAGCGTATTCCTTCTTTTAATACTTCGTGTAGTGGCGTTCCAAAAAGCTGTGTATTCCATAATGCATCACGATCATGTAAATAAGCATGATTTAAATCTTTTAGCAGTTGCTGACTATGGAATTCCGAACCGATTAACGGTGCAAACTCAGATTCCATATCTACACGGATAATATGGTAAGATGGCGCCTTTGCTTTCATTCGTACACCAAAGAAATTATTTTGCTTAATGAGCTCTGGTGCTGTTGGCTCAAATTCTTGCATCATCGGCAATGTCACACCATAACCTGACGTATCAGCATCATGAATCGCACTTTTGAAGCGTTTTTGGGCTTCTTTTGCCTCTGCCGCCTCTTTAATAAAGAGCAGCCAATCCTTTTTCGTTTCAATCGGCTCTTCTAGCCATTCATTACAAACCGATTTGTACAATTCGCCCTGTAGGGATACACGAATTACCGCCGTTCCCACACCAGCATCTACATGAACGACTTCACTTTGATCGATAAAATCAATGGCTTTAAAGGCATCTGACGCCTGTTGCACATCCCGAATTTTCATTACAGAAGAGAGTACTTCCTCCATGGAATCAATCAAGGCAACATTTAATGGGTGTGTAGCATCTAAAACGTCCAGCCAATCTGGTTTTTCCACCTCAATTGTACGGATAGGAAACTCAAATAACGCCTCTTGTAAAATATATTGAATATCCGTTTCCCTCATTTGGTCAATCGCCATGGCAATAACAGGCACATTGTAACGTTCAAACAATTCATTGCGAAGCTGAACCGTTTCCTCTCTCGCTGGCATTTGGCAATTCAGAAGGATGACAAAAGGCTTGCCGATTTCTTTTAACTGTTCAACAATTTCCTCTTCTGCCTTCTCTGCGGCACGGCGACTGATTCCGTTAACGGTACCATCAGTCGTAACAACAATACCGATATTCGCATGGTCACGAATCACCTTATCTGTGCCAATTTTAGCGGCTTCCTGAAATGGAATTGGCTCTGTATGCCAAGGCGTATGAACATATTTAGGACCGTTTTCATCTTCATAGCCCTTTGTCCCATCAATAATATAACCAACACAATCTGCTAAACGAATTTGGAATGGCATCTCATCTTCGCCGACCACAATACGGGTTGCTTGAGCAGGCACAAACTTCGGCTCAGCAGTCATAATGACAGGCCCCGGAGAACTTTGTGGCAACTCATCTTGTGCTCGCATTCTTTCTGTTTCATCCACAATATTTGGTAACACGACTGATTCCATTACCTTTTTTACAAATGTTGATTTACCTACACGTACTGGACCGACAACACCAATATAAACATCGCCATTTGTGCGCTCTGCAATTTCTCTAAATACTGCTTCACTCAAGGTTTCTGCCTCCTTTATCTACGCTTTTTCACTATATGCAAGCTTGTAGACAAATATGAAAAAGCCCCTCACAAATGTAAGGAGCTTTGTTTCTTATTCTTCTTTTTTCTCAGCGGCTTCTGCCTCTTGTTTTTGTCGTTCTTTCGCCTTTTGGACATCTACACTATACGTTTCCATATCATAAATTGGCTCACCATTATCATCCACTGTATAGGGAACAGAATAAGCAGGCACTACAGGATATTTGTCGACAAGTAACTGACGAATATCATCACCAGGTTTGACATCAGGCTTGTCTTCTTTTAAAAGTTGTCCTAAATCCACAGAATAATCCACATGCAATTCACCGTCACCTGTCATAAAGAGCGGTAATTCGACGCCAGAATAAGGACTTTTCACTGTCACATCTGTTTTATAGCCCAAATCTTTATAATTAATTTGATAAACATTATCGGACATTGAACCTTTGATTGGCAAATACTGTGTAGATAGTTTACGAATACCTATTTCACGTATACGCTCAGCCGCATTTAAATCTACTAATTTGACCGTCGCTTGATCTTCAGGATCCCAAATAATATATTGATATATACCGCCTTTTTCATAGGCATTACCAGGAATTGTCGTCAAATACTTCGGCATAAGCTTTTCAAAGTCGATTAAGTATTTGATATAAATGTCTGTATCAAGTTCACTATTTTTAATTGGTACTAGCCCACCAGTTGCTTCGCGGTATTCATTCACGGCACGTTGAACTGCAGCTAACTGGTCGACATCAGGTGTGACCTTTGCCCTTTTTTCGTCTTCTGGGTACGCACACCCTACTAACAGTATGGCAGTTGCAAATACCAACAGAAAAGCACTTAGTTTTTTCATGTTACTGAACACCTCATTAATTTTTTATGCTGGCCATGTGGCAACTATTAGTACCATTAAAAATGTGCCAAGTCCAAACAGTATGTATGCACATAAATTTACGATTGTTCGTAAAAATACATTTGAAATCTTATTCCGAGCTAAATAAATTAAGCCGACTGATATTATCATAAAGCCTATACAATAAAACGACACCCACATTACATCCAGTGCAGGCATATGAGCTAACGGGCCCATTTCAAATAACCACCTTTCGTTCAATGTCAAGAAACAATCAAAGTATATTATACTATGTGCCTTCGCTAAAAAGAAATAGTTGTCCCATAACTATCAAGAAATGGACAACTCTTTTACAGTGCTTGCACTATTCAACTAATAGCACACAATAAGGCGTCTCAACAGATTCGTTGAGACACCTTATTTATGTCCGTTTTATGACAGATTTAATCAAAAAATTAATATTAATGCTTCATATCATCTATTTCTCGTTTTTTCATACGCATCATTAATGCGTCAACCGCCACTTTCGGTTCAACATCATTAAATAGAACACTATAAAGCTCTGTGGAAATCGGCATAGCCACACCATACTTTTCTGCTAATTGATAGGCTGCCTTTGTGGTACGTACACCTTCTACAACCATGCCCATTTGATCTAACACTTCTTGTAGCTTCATCCCTTGCCCTAGCATATTCCCAGCTCGCCAGTTTCGGGAGTGAACGCTTGTACAGGTTACAATTAAATCTCCCATGCCTGTAAGCCCTGAGAAGGTAAATGGATTACCGCCCATTTTTACACCTAAACGTGTAATCTCCGCAAGTCCTCGTGTAATAAGTGCTGCTTTCGCGTTATCACCATAATTCAAGCCATCTGTAATACCTGCAGCTAATGCAATGACATTTTTCAGTGCCCCACCAATTTCTACACCGATCACATCATCGTTTGTGTAAACACGGAAAAATTGATTCATAAATAAATCCTGAACTTTTTCAGCAGCGTCTATGTTAGCACAAGCAGCAGTAACCGTTGTCGGGTGGTGCAGCACAACTTCCTCGGCATGACTTGGTCCGGAAAGAACGACAATTTCTTCCACATTTTCAGCTGGCAAACTTTCCGCTAAAATTTCAGAAATTCGTTTTAATGAATCTGGCTCAATCCCTTTAGAAACATGGACAAATAACACTTTTCTAGCTAGTTTAGCCGTTAATTTCTCACAAACTTCTCGAATAGCTTTCGTAGGAACAGCCACAACAATAGTCTCTGCATGCGTAGCTGCCATTGCTATATCACTCGTCGCATGTAAATTTGCAGGCAGAACGGTCTCTGGTAAATATTTTTTATTCGTATGCAGATGGTTGATTTCTTCTGCCTGATTAGCTCTATGTGTCCATACAAGCGTATCATGTCCATTTTCCGCTAGTACCATCGCCAGTGCAGTACCCCATGAGCCTGCCCCTAACACACAAACTTTTTCCATAAAAAATCCTCCCTTTGTTGGGTTGTCTATAATAATTTCTGTTCTTGTAAAAAGACGCCACCCAACAAATATGTCGGGTTGGCGTATTGTATGTGTATAGCTAGTACCTTAAGCACGAGCACGTGTAATTAAACGAATTGGTGTTCCTTCAAAGTCAAATGTTTCACGAATTCGATTTTCTAAGAAACGTTCGTATGAAAAATGCATCAGCTCAGGCTCATTCACGAACACAACAAATGTCGGTGGCTTAATCGCAACCTGAGTAGCATAGTAAATACGTAAACGACGACCTTTATCCGTCGGCGCAGGATTACGTGCCACGGAATCCTCAATCACTTCATTTAAGATAGAAGACTGAATACGCATCGCATGATTTTCACTTACACGTTGAATAATCGGTAAAATTTGATGCACACGCTGTTTTGTATTAGCCGATACAAAAATAATCGGGGCATAATCTAAAAATAGGAAATGCTCACGAATTTGCTGTGTAAAGACATTCATCGTTTTTTCGTCTTTTTCAATGGCATCCCATTTATTCACTACGATCACAACAGCTTTTCCAGCCTCATGTGCATAGCCTGCAATTTTTTTATCCTGCTCCTGAATACCCTCTTCTGCATTCATTACCACTAAAACAACGTCTGAGCGTTCAATGGCACGTAGCGCACGTAAAACCGAGTATTTCTCAGTGGTTTCATAGATTTTCCCTTTTTTACGCATGCCGGCTGTATCAATAATGACATATTCCTGATCGTCATACTCATATGGCGTATCAATAGCATCACGTGTTGTCCCCGCAATATTACTAACGATAACGCGTTCTTGCCCTAAGAAAGCATTTACTAATGAAGATTTCCCAACATTCGGACGACCAATTAAAGAGAATTTAATCACATCATCTCCATATTGTTCTTCATCTTCTTTCGGGAAATGCTTTGCACATTCGTCTAATAAATCCCCTAAACCTAAGCCATGCGAACCAGAAATCGGCCAAGGCTCTCCGAAGCCAAGTGCATAAAAATCATAAATCATTTCACGCATATCAGGATTATCAATTTTATTGACTGCTAATACGACTGGTTTTTTTGTTTTGTATAAAATTTTAGCAACTTGCTCATCTGCTGCCGTTACCCCTTCACGACCATTAGTCATAAAAATAATAACGTCCGCTTCATCAATGGCGATTTCAGCTTGTTGACGAATTTGCTCTAAAAACGGCTCGTCTCCAATTTCAATCCCACCTGTATCAATAATATTAAAATCGTGTGTTAACCACTCTGCCGAACTATAAATACGATCACGCGTTACGCCTGGGATATCCTCCACAATCGAAACACGCTCTCCAACGATACGATTAAAAATCGTCGACTTACCTACGTTCGGACGACCTACGATGGCTACTACTGGTTTCGTCATCTGTACTTCATCCTTCCAACTTCTTGTCTTTCGCTATTATACACGAAAAATGCCATTATATCATATCATATCCATAATGTAGAACGCTATGTATGGCAATAACGAGACGTTTGATGAATTTTATTTGATTCTATCCTCTGATTTTTGAGTTTTATCTTGCGATTTGAAGATTCTATCCTACGCTTTAAGCATTAGCCTTCGATTCGAGGGTTCTATCCTACGCTTTAAGCGTTAGCCTTCGATTCGAGGGTTCTATCCATCGCTTTATGTACTAGCCTTCGATTCGAGGGTTCTATCCATCGCTTTTTCAGTTCTATCCTTCCATTTAAAGATTCTATCCACCTCTTTATAAGTTCTATCCTTCTATCTGAAGTTTTTATCCGCCTCTTTATGAGTTAGCCTTCGATTTGAGCATTCTCTCCACCGCTTTTTCTATTCTATCCCTCGATTTGAAAATTCTATCCATCACTTTATGTACTAGCCTTTGATTCGAGGGTTCTATCCACCGCTTTTTCTGTTCTATCCTTCCATTTAAAGATTCTATCCAACACTTTTTCTGTTCTATCCTTCAATTTGAAGTTTTTATCCGCCACTTTATGAGTTAGCCTTCGATTTGAGGGTTCTATCCACTGCTTTTTCAATTCTATCCCTCGATTTGAAAATTCTATCCATCACTTTATGTACTAGCCTTTGATTCGAGGGTTCTATCCAACGCTTTTTCAGTTCTATCCTTCCATTTAAAGATTCTATCCACCTCTTTATAAGTTCTATCCTTCTATCTGAAGTTTTTATCCACCACTTTATATGCTAGTCTTCGATTTGAGAATTCTATCCGCATCGTCAACATAAAAAAGCGAGGATACTTTTATGCATCCTCGCTCCATACATTATTATTTAAAGTTTTTTAGTTGATCGCCAATCACATCGCCAAATGAGAAACCTGTGTTTTCTTCAGGTAATTCATAGTCGATCACTTCTTCTGCTTCGGGATTTTCCAGTAATTCTTTAATGCTTAGCGCTAAGCGGCCTTCTTCAGCATTGACATCAAGCACTTTTACTTGTACTTCTTGTCCCTCTTTTAACGCTTCATGTGGCGTATTAATATGCTTATGTGCGATTTGTGAAATATGCACTAAGCCTTCCACACCTGGGAATACTTCCACAAATGCACCAAATGAAGTAAGACGCTTCACTCGACCATCTAAAATAGTGCCTTTCGCTGCACGTTCTTCGATACTTGACCAAGGTCCTGGCATCGTTTCTTTGATGGATAATGAAATACGTTCATTTTCTGGGTCCACTGACAGAACTTTTACTTTAACGTCTTGTCCTTCAGCTAAAACCTCGCTCACATCACTCACATGCTCATGTGACACTTGTGAAATGTGTACAAGGCCATCAATACCGCCAAGGTCGATAAATGCGCCAAATGATGCTAAACGCTGTACTTTACCATCTAATACCTCGCCAGCTTTAATTTGATTGATGACATTTTTCTTTTGAGAAGCTTTTTCCGCTTCTACTACTGCACGGTGTGATAAGATAAGGCGATTTTTGTCCTTATCCAGCTCAACAATTTTGAAGCTTAATGTTTTGCCTTTATAGCCTTCAAAATCATCAACAAAGTAGTCTTCTACAAGGGATGCTGGTACAAAGCCACGTACACCTAAATCTACGACAAGACCACCTTTAACAATATCCTTTACTTCCGCTTCGAAAATTTCCTCTGCGGCAAATTGCTGCTCAAGTGTATCCCATGCTTTTAAAGCATCAACTTTACGTTTTGATAAGACAAAGTTCTCTTCTTCAACCTTTGTAATCATCAACTCTAATTCATCCCCTACAGAGATGACATCAGAAGCTTTCTCAATGTGTAAGCTTGATAATTCACTAATCGGTACAATTCCATCAAACGGTGCACCTGGAATTGACACAGATACTGCCTTTTCATCAACTTGCGCTGCAATACCTTTGACGATATCACCTTCGTTAAACGTTTGTTCTGCATAGTTCATTTCTTCAGACATATGTAACCCTCCTTCGCATCTTCCCTTACTATTTTATTCGATATTGAAGACAAAGACAAAAATAAATCCTTTAAATTCTAAAAATGTCTGAAATTTTAGGATTTATAGCATTTTTTCTTCTGCTAATTTTAAAATAGCTTGTGCTGCATCATCAATGGATAATGCTGTCGTATCTAAAAATAGGGCATCTTCCGCTTGAATCAGTGGCGATGCTTCACGCTCACTATCTTTTTTATCACGGAGCGCAATTTCTTCTTGAAGTTTTTCAAGAGAGGAGTCAATTCCTCTTTTTTGATTATCAATCAATCGACGTCTAGCACGTTCTTCTACTGTTGCAGACATAAAAATCTTGAGCTCTGCATGTTTTAATACATGTGTCGCAATATCACGACCGTCCATGACCACTCCACCATTAGCTGCCAGCTTTTGCTGTTGCGCAACCAATAGCTCACGAACTTTCGCATGGGCAGCAACTTGAGAAACGGATGAAGTGACTTCATTTGAGCGTATTTCCGCTGTCACATCGTGACCATCTAAAAAGACTAGCTGTCCTTGTTGGGATGGTTTCAATTCGATTGTGCTAGCCGCTAGCATCTCTGCTAATTTTGCTTCATCATTTAAATGTATGTTTTGTTGCATCGCTTTATACGTAACTGCTCGATACATTGCACCTGTGTCAATATAAGTAAATCCAAGTGCTTCTGCAACAATTTTCGCGATTGTACTTTTACCAGCACCAGCCGGTCCGTCTATCGCAATTTGAATGTTTTTTTTCATATTCTTCCCTACTTTCTATCGCTTTTTATTGTACCATATAACCTAAAAAAAGCCCTCTGCTAGGAGAGGGCTAAATAAAAATATTCATCATGAACATTAAACATTAAATGGATTCAATTCCTTACGACGATTGACTAATTGACGCTCAAAGCAAAAACGCACAATATGCTGTTGGTCGACGTCATCTGTATCCGTTAGCTGGATTGTCGCAATGCGTTTACCCTCTTTTTCAAAAATGCGCACGACGGTAGCTTCTGTAATAACGTATTTGACTTCTCCATTAGTAAACGGCAATGCGATCGTTAATTTTACCTCATCATCATCTTTGAAAGCTACTGTTTCCTTCAAGATGATTGCCAAGCCTCCTGCGCTAATATCTGCTGACACAAGTTGATATTTATGATCCTTGAATTGGACCGCTACATCCACTGGTGTTTCCACTCGGACATATTCTCGTCGTTGAATTTTTATAAATTCCTCCGGCTTTGGACAATGCAACATAATCATCGGTATATTACCTGCTTTACGACCAATGACCTCTGTTTTAAAAGCAAAGGAATGTTTATCTTCGGTTCGAAAAGTCGCTCTAAATTCTGAGCCATCTATTAAAAACGCCGTTTTCTTCGTTGCCGTATTAACTGGATAGTCGATATAAAGAATATTGTCTTGCTGCTCTACCACTTTACATTGGAATTTCTCCACACGCTCGGTATAAGTAGGTTCAAGTTGTAATTGTGTACCAATTTTTATTTCCATGAGCATCTCCCCGTACGAAAATTATAGTTTAATTATCTCATGAGATGTTTATTTTGGCTATAAAAATTGGTAGTATTTTCTTATTACTAAGTGAGATATTCTACTTTTAATACGTTGTGATTTTCCGCATCAATAACGATTCGGAATGTTTCTTGTGTATTTCCGTCACGTAATGCAATGACCTCATAGCAAAGACGTTGTTCAAATTGTCCATTGTCTGTATAAATATTTTTTACTTCTTGTACTTGAATATCGTCCTGGAAGAACGTTTTCCAATCAATAGGCTTAGCGGTTTGCGGTTTGATATTCTCTTCTTGAATATATTCCATCGCATTAGCACCTAATAGCTCACCTGTATCTTTCGCTAATTTTAATTGCACACCGTCAGCATAAATTAACGCATTATCGCCTGGATTTACACGGGCAAATGTCACATGCCATGCTTGGTGGTTTTCACGTGATTCCACATAGGCTACATCCTTCATGCCTAATTTCTTAACATAATCTTGTGCCTTTTTAAGAACTTCTTCTTGTGATAGCTTAGCTTCATCAACAGGTCGTTCTACTAAATAGGATAATAAATGGCCACCCTTTTCTGTTAAATCAACATACCCTAGACGTATCCCTTGGTGGAATTGGATATGATAGAAAGGATATGGTGCTGTATCACTACTTTTTGTGACAGTGAATGTAGCATCTTTAATGACTGGGAATAAATATTTCACTTTCTCTAGTGCTTCTTTTTCGGTAATAACAGCATCCTGCAATGCCTTTAACTCAATTTTTTTCTGCCAATCAGATTCAGATAAAGTTAATGGGAAATCCTTTTCACCATAGCCTTTTAACGTATCTTTCACAGTATCAAATTGTGTATTTGGATTTTTATTATCTACTTGCTGTAGCCAAATATCCATTTTTCCATCATGCTTATAAAAATCAACGGTTGCAGCTGTCCATTCATCAGAAAGAGACTGTAAATTGGTTGACACCTGTGGCATCTTTTCACGCCAAGCATCATAATCACCTGTTTTGGCTGTTCTTTTAGCTTCATCGCCAAGTCGCCCTAAGTAATTCATCCATTGATTCGATAATTCTTGTCCAATAGGAATATTTGCAATAGAAGAACGAACTTCTGAGCTTAAACGCCAAACTGAGTCTAGCTCATTGTGAATCGCCTGCTCGTCTTGAAACAAGAGGGATTGCGATACTGAACGCTGAAGATGGGACAGTTTTTCAGAAGCATCTGTTAACTTATCTGTATACTGTGCGAGCACGGTACGTTGTAAATCTTCTTTATCTCCATGTAAATTAATACTATATGCTCCTAATCCAATGACAGCGATTGTTAAGACCACGAGCCAAGTTTTCATCTATGTTCCTCCTTCCTATGAACAGAAAATATGCTCTCCTATTTGTTTAATTTGTGGGCGTGACCAAATCCATTTACTTGTTGCTGTTTTAGGATTGAAATAATACAATGCATTTTCAGATGGGTCCCAGCCGTTCATAGCATCAATAACAGCTTCTTTTGCACGTTCATTTGGTTCTAGCCAAATTTGACCATCTGCTACTGCTGTAAACGCTAACGGTTGGAAGATAATACCTGAAATAGTATTCGGGAAATCTGGGCTTTCCAAGCGGTTCAAAATAACGGCCGCTACTGCTACTTGCCCCTCATAAGGTTCTCCCCTAGCTTCTCCATAAACGGCATTGGCTATTAATTGTAAATCTCGTTCCGTATATTTTGGTGGAACCTGTGTCTGTGTACCATTCTTATTGCTACTTCCACTGCTATTACCACCGCCAGTGCCTTTTTTCACTTGTTGATCAAGTGGCTTACCACCATAGTAAGTAAATTGATTTCCTGCATTCAATTGTGCCTTAACCCATTTTTCATCATAATCAGAATTGCCTGCTAATGCTTTTTTTGTCTTAGTGCCGGCAATTCCGTCTACTGGCAAACCATAATTCTCTTGGAAATTACGCAAAGCCCAGTATGTGTTATAGCCAAATTTGCCATCAATTTTACTCTTATAAAAACCTAAGTATTGTAGCCTAGCCTGTAATTCAATAACATCATCTCCATAGGCACCACGAGTAATTTGCTGATCGCTAAATGCATTGGCATCATTTTGAGGAATCGCAATTATACTAATTCCTAATATCAAAGCAAAAAGTATGCTTACTAAACGCACTTTTATCACTCCTTTTTTTTATAGCTTGAAACAAAAGGAGTAATTTATACATGCTAAAACAGAAATAAAGCGTAGAAATCTTTGACGATTTCTACGCTTTAAATTTTCTTTTGCATATGGAGATGTTGTACCAGATGGTAATGAGCAAGTTTTACTTTGCGCAAGCCAAACCACCATAAAAACAACATAAAAGGTATCATTAAATAAACCCAGTGACCTTTGAATGATAATATTGTATTGTATAGAATGTGAAGTACAACTGGTGCACAGAGCGCCATAGCAATCATTTCTTTCGTCTTAACAAGCTTTGAAAACTTAGCCCGTCCATAATAATAGCCCATTACGACACCAAACAATGCATGGCTCGATACTGGTAATAAGGCTCGCATGAATGCCGTGTCCAAGCCAAAGGACAGTAAATAGAGAACATTTTCAATCGTAGCAAAACCAAGTGATATGCTGGCACCATATAATATACCATCGTATGGGTCATCAAATTCTACATGATTATAGATTGCAATTAATAGCACAAACCATTTAAAAAACTCTTCAATGACACTAGAAAAAAGAACGTCTTGAAGATAAAGATATCGAAAAACCCCTTCCTCTGTTAATACATACTGTAAAAACATGATTGGGAACGTTAAGAATGCACCGTATAAAAACGTTTGTAGTAAAGTTCTTCTTGGCTCCGTAGCCATCTGATTGCGCAAATAGAAATAACTAAAAAGCGCTAGACCGGGAGCAATGGCAGCAGATAATAAAATGATCATGATGCCGGCTCCTTTCAACAATTAGACTGCTATTATTATACCATGTAATGACAAAAAAACTTTTTAAAAGGAGATTTTATTTTTTATGAAAAAAACAATTTTATTAATTCATACTGGCGGCACAATCTCCATGGCTATGAGTGCTGAAGGAGCAGTCATGCCGAATGAAGAAAATCCCCTTATGAAGGAAAGTAATAAACTAGCTTCACTTGCAAGCATCATCGAAATAGAAGCTTTTAACCTTCCTTCTCCACATATCACACCGAAGGAAATGCTACAATTGCGCAACGTGATTATGGAGCAAATGACAGCACAGCCAATCGATGGTGTTGTCATCACACATGGTACGGATACTTTAGAAGAAACTGCCTATTTCTTAGAACTAACAACGAACTTAGACATCCCCATTGTACTGACAGGTGCCATGCGCTCTTCTAACGAACTAGGGGCAGATGGCATTTATAATTTAGTGGAAGCAGTCCGAGTAGCTGTCGATGAAGAAGCACGTAATAAAGGGGTACTTGTTGTCATGAATGATGAGGTTCATCTTGCTGTTAACACAACTAAAACAAGCACGAGCTCAGTGAATACTTTCCAATCTCCACAGTATGGGCCGATTGGATTAATTACAAAATCACGTATCCTATTCCATCATGCACCCATTCGTCGACAATATGTAGATGTTAACAATTTATCCAAGCGCGTGGCGATGTTAAAAGTGTATGCTGGAATGGAGGAAGATTTACTAGATATCGTGCTTGCATGCAAATATGATGGCGTCGTACTGGAAGGACTAGGTCAAGGGAATGTCCCTCCATCTGTAGTAAAAGGAATTGAAAGCCTCTTACAGCGAGACATTCCAGTAGTGCTCGTATCCCGCTGCTTCAATGGGATTGCAGAGGGTGTTTATGGCTACATTGGTGGAGGGAAAATGCTGGAAGACTTAGGTGCAATTTTCGCCACAGGTATTAATGGCCAAAAGGCACGCTTAAAATTGTTAATAGGTCTAAACACTACAGGCACGCCTATTAACTTAAAGGACTTTTTCCTGTAAAGGCAATATATTTTTAGCTGGTACTTTGCTCTGCCGCTATCACTTGTTCATAGTAGTACAATATTTCACGAAGACGAGCTAAGGCTTCGTCGAAATCTGGTTGTATTACGGAAAATTGAATGAATCCCCTTTGTTGTAAATAATGACTTTCACCATGAACCAATAGCCCATTTAATGCTAGATCAATGGGTAGGTTAGAATAAGCACTTGGCAATCGAACAGTTACAAGCATTGGATAGTGGACTGTTCGGTATTGATATTGCATGATGGGAAGCTGCAGCAGTGCCTGAAAGCGTTGCTGCAGCTGCTCATAGCGTGCTGGATAGGCTTGTAATGCCACCTCAACATTACCCAATAACATTGCAGGTAGTGTAAATGGTATGGCACCTTGCTGATAATTTGCTAAATCAAGATAAGCAGGTAATGTAGCAGCTGGTGGTACAAGGGATTGTGAAAACACAAATGCTAGCCCGCTTAACGCACCGATGGCTTTGCCACTCACTGCTGTAGCCAAATAACAGTCTTGTAAAGAAAATGGCATGGCACCAAACGTACTGATACTATCTATACATAGCTTTACATGGTATTGCTTAGCTAGCTCACTCAAATGCTCTAAATCATTACAAGTCCCTGTGGAAGTCTCACCATGCACTGCTAGCATCCACTGATAAGCCCCCGTTTCAAGCAGTGACGCCACCTCATCTCCATCAAACGCTGTCCCCCAGTCTTTCTCCACTACATCAAACGATAATGACCAGCGAGTAGCTTGCTTCCGTAAACGTTCGCCAAATTCACCATTTGTTAAAATAAGCCCTTTCCCTAATTGTTGCACCTTTAATTGGGCCAGCATCACTTCATTTGCCAATGTTCCCGTACCAACGATTACACCAATATAATTGGCATTCGATAAATGCAGTAGCTTTTTTTGCACTCGTTCATAAAGTGCATAAAATGGTAACGATCGGTGCGATAAATCTGAATAATCACTCATCTCCAATTGCTTCACAGGCCCTGGATAAAATGTAAACTGTTCCGTCGCTAGTCTATGTTGTAATGATTGTTCAAATTCATGTCTTGTTAGCACCATCGGTAAAAATATTGCATCTTTTGCTCCTACAGCTGGTGCAAATTGTTTAAAGCCCATCTGCTTATACAGCTTTTCTTCTCTTGTTGTCCCTGAAATTACTGCTGCTGTATAGCCTTTTTCGTAGGCAAAGGTAGTTAAAGCTTGTGTAAGTTTCAATAGTACCCGCCCCGTTCGATAACCCTTTTTCACTGAAAGTAATCGAATTTCGCAAGGTTTCACACAATTTTCTTTAGGTAAATATCCCTCAATCTCGCCAATTTTTTCATCAATCGAGAACGGTCGTTGATCTCTAAACGCGACCATTCCAATTAATTCTGTTTCCTTATACACAACGACATATGTATTCTCCTGATGAAATCGATCAACTTTTATTCTTGTCGAATTCGCTTCATGCTGTGGAATCTCTTCAACAAATGTTTCATAATTCAATCGAGCGATAGCCTCAAACTCGGCATTTGTTTGGGCAATTTTACACCAATACATCTCTTCACTTCCTCCTTTTTAACGATTCCTGAATATTAGACATATGCTTGATGAGCATGCACATGATTGCTATAATGAGCAGTCCATATGGCTCTAATTTCCCCGCCTGAATAATAGCCCCTATATAGAAAATAAAGCCTCCAACCATACTAAGTGTCAAACTTCGTGTAAAGACAAGTGAAAGCATGGTACCAATAATCATCCATAAAAATAGGCTCGGTGATAAGGCGATTCCAACACCGATAAAAGTAGCCACACCTTTTCCGCCATTAAATTTCAACCAGATAGGAAATAAATGTCCGGCTATCACCCATGCAGCTCCACCAATCATGACCCATTCTTCTAATTGCCACAAATACCCTAACCAAACGACTAGTACTCCTTTCAGTGCATCACCAAGAAAAGTCCAAACAAAAGCCGCTTTTCCAATAACACTTCCCGCATTACGTGCGCCCAAGTTTTTACTACGCTCTGCCTGCAAATTGACACCATACACCTTACCAACGAAATAAGCTGTCATGAAGTTTCCCATTAAATAGCTAAGGGCCCAGTACAACCCAATCAATGTGATTCCTCCTTACTAAAAAGGCTGTATAAGCTAGATGCCTATACAGCCTCGGTCATTATTTTTTTCTTTGCTCAATAATTCGAGCAATACATTCACCATGGAAACGCCCATTTTCGATAAAAATTTCATTGGCATTATTCCCTGCTGCAATAACTCCCGCAATGAATAAGCCCTCGACATTAGTTTCCATCGTTTCTGGCGTAACAAAAGGACGCCCTGTTTCTTCATCAATCTCAACGCCCATCGCTTTGACAAAAGTGTGATCTGGATGGTAGCCAGTCATAGCAAAAACGAAATCATTTTTTACTACTTGCTCTTGCCCAGCTACTTCTAAAACCACTTCATGCTCACGAATTTCTAGCACATTCGTATTAAAACGCATGTCAACTTCTCCCGTTTTGACTACCCCTTCAAATTCAGGTAAGACCCACGGTTTGATGCTTGAAGAATATTCACTACCACGATAGACAACTGTTACACGAGCGCCTGCTTTATTTAATTCCAACGCAGCATCTATAGCTGAATTTTTGCCACCAATAACAAGTACATCCGTATCAAAAAATTCATGTCCCTCTTTAAAGTAATGGAATACTTTGGGTAACTGTTCACCCTTAATATTTATATAATTCGGGTGATCGTAATAGCCCGTTGCAATTACTACATACGGCGTTTCATACGTATCTTTATCAGATGTGACAGTGAACACATCGTTATTTTTCACAACACTTTGCACTTTTTCAAAGCGATTTACTTGTATATTTTTCAAGCGGACAACCTCTCGATAGTAAACAAGTGCTTGGTTTCGTTTTGGTTTACGGCCTTCAATAATAAAAGGTACGTCACCAATAGCTAAACGTTCACTTGTACTGAAAAAAGTTTGATGTGTAGGATAGTGATAGATGGCATTCACGATATTGCCCTTTTCGATCACAATAGGTTGTAATCCAATATTTTGCAAAGCTATTGCTGCTGCTAAGCCACATGGGCCACCTCCAACAATAATTGCATCTGCTTGCTGCATTTCTTGACACTCCAATCGAATTTGAACAGCATTAGTTGCTGCTTCATGCTTTCACATAATTATAGAATAGACGATACCTTTTTATTATACGCCTTCTCACAAGAATTGGTTGGTTATTTACTCGAAATATCAATGTCAATAATATGACATTGAGGTTTTGCGCCAAGTCGAAAAGGCACTAATGTCGTGCCATAGCCATTACTTACTAAGGTCATGACACCATCACGCTGTCGATAGGAACCGTTGGGATGAACACCATAAGGACCGAATCGAATCTGCCCCCCATGTAAATGTCCCCCCATCATTAAATCTGCTCGGAACTTTGCTCGAACTTTGGCAAAAACACCTGGGTTATGTGCAATGAAAACAACTAAATCCTGCTCTCCTACCTTTTCAAAGGCCTTTTCAAAGCTATATTCTTTCACTGTTGTATCTTCAATTGCACTTAACCAAAAACGATTTTTTACAGGAAGTAGCACAGCATCATTGACAATGATTTGAACCTGATAGGCCTGTAAAATGTCCTTTAGCCTTTCTTCTCCAATTTCTCTGTCATTATTGCCCCACACAAAATAGATTGGTGCGATAGACTTTAATAAAGTCAAATTTTCATGAATCCGTTCAATAGGTGTGCGGCTATCTGCAAAGTCACCACCAATAATCACAGCATCAAAATGTCCCTCTAATTGTGCAATCATTTTTTTATTTATTTTACGTAAATGTACATCTGAAATAAAAAATAATCGTACCTGTTCCTGTTCACCGTGTAATGAAAGCTGGTGATGTAATACATTATTTTCATGCGCTACCTTCCACATATAAAGTAGAAAGGCGATGACAACTAAAAGAAATAGCCCTATATATAGCATTTCCTCACTTCTCCTTACGACAGCAAAAAGGCGATTCATTTCTTAAGAAGAATCGCCTTTTCGCTAAATCAGACGTACGTTTTGGTGTGAACGTTTGTCTGTTATTTTATACTAGAAAAACTATATAACCATTAAAAAATCTTATTAAGGTAGCCTAATTACTTGCCCAACCCTGACCGTATTTGAAGACATACCATTGAAAGCACGAATTTTAGCTAATGTCGCCTCACTACCATCGCCATAATGATTCAATGCGATTCGGTATAAGTTCTCATTCGCTTTGACAGTATGTGTAGTGGCTTTAGCATTTTGTTTCGCTTCTTCGGCTTTTTTCGCCTCTTCTGCTTTTCTTGCTGCCTCTGCCTGTTGTTGTGCTATTCTAGCTTCTTCGGCTTTTTTCGCTTCCTCAGCTTTTTTTGCTTCTTCAGCTTTTTTCGCTTCTTCCGCAGCCTTTTGTTCAGCTGCTAATTTGTCTGCATCTTTTTGAGATTGCTCCTGTGCTTTTTTATCTCCTTGATCGTCTTGTCCCTTACCTTTATCTTTCTCTTTATCAGATGCAGATGACTCGGAAGGATCTAATTCGACGACCTGTTCTGCTGTATCTTTTTCAGCTTGTTCAATCGTTTTTCCTGGCTCATAAAATTTCCAAAAATAAATAAGAATTGTTAATGGAATTAGGATAAAAATAACAAACAAAATCGTCATTAACGGTGTTTTCCGTCTTGTATTTTTTGGCTTTTTATTTTTATTGCCATTTTTATTCATTCTGGAAACTCTTGATAAGGATTGCTGTTCATTTTGTTCATCTTCAAATGATTGACGATGTTCTTCTATTTTATCGCGATAATCTTCTTTATTCATTCGCCTTTCCCCCAACCTTACTACGCTTTCTATCATGTCTATTATGACGAATTTTACGAAAAAAGTAAATGACCGTCAGTTTTAGTCTAAATACCCATTAAAAGTTGCTGCAATCGACTTTCCCACGAAACCATTTCAATTTTCTTATCTTCTTGTAAGCGTGTTTTCTTGATTTCATCATAATGGATTCCACAATTTTCACAACAGTTTTCCGGCTTTTTCTGCAATTTTTGCCCAAAATACCCGACTAAATGTTCACGAATACAGTCTTTTGTCTGAATGATTTTTAGCATTTCGTTCACCGCACTGTATTTCTCTAGGGCTAAATGATTTAATCGAGCCTTCACTTGTTCACTAGATTCTTGTTGCACCCAATAATCCAGCACACGAAAAGCTGTCTCGCTCAGCTCACCATTTTTCAGCATCTGTGTTGGCTGTATTTGCTGGGAAAGCAGCTCCTGATAGCGATCAACATGGTGTGGTGTCGGCAAATCACCTGTCACAACAAATTTCGCTAGCTCTTCATCCCCTTCACTATACAGCAAAATGGCAAGTGCAGACTGACCATCACGCCCTGCACGACCTATTTCCTGCATATAATTCGCTATGTTGGCAGGCATCGATTCATGTATAACCTGACGTATATTAAGTTTATTGATGCCCATACCAAAAGCATTCGTGGCGACTATCCAATCCAGTTCACCATCTATAAACTGCTGCTGAATAAACTGACGGTCTTCTGCTCCATAGCCTGCATGGTATGCTGCGGTGCGAATACCTGCTTGTAAAAGGGCTTCACTATATTGCTGCGCACGTTTGCGTGAAGATACATACAAAATACCTGGCCCTGCTGTTTCTTTAATATGCTGCATGAGCCACCTAGCTTTATCAGCCTTATCCTCTACTACTATACGACCTAAATGAATATTTGCACGGTCAACATTATACATAAATTCAAATGGCGCCTTGAGTGATAGGGTCTCACGTATATCTCGAACAACCTTATCCGTTGCTGTGGCGGATAGCGCCAATATTGGCGGGCGATTTCCCCTCGAAAACCATTCACCAATTCGTAAATAATCCGGTCGAAAATCAAAGCCCCATTGTGATATACAGTGCGCTTCATCCACTACGATTAAGCCAAGCTTCATTTGCGCTAATTTCTCTTGTACCTGCTGCTGTAATAACATTTCTGGTGAGGTAAAGATAAACCGATACTGCTCTAGATAATGTAGTACATAGCGTTTTTCTGTTTGGGATAAAAAAGAATTTAAAGCGATCACTCTCTTTTCTCCAAAACGCTTCAGCTCTTCTACCTGATCCTGCATTAATGAAAGCAATGGTGACACAATTAAGACAGGCTTTTCTAATATATAGGCTGGAAGCTGGTAGCAGAGTGATTTCCCCATTCCTGTCGGCAATAAGGCAATAACGTCTTGCTCTTGCAGCAAAGCTTCAATGACTTCTTTCTGCCCTGGTCGAAATGATGAATAACCAAAATGCTTGTGCAATAATTGTTCAAGTTCCATTTAAACTTCTCCTTTCGCAAGGACAAGCCTTAATTGAAAATAACTCATGTCCTCTAATGCTTCATGTAATATTTTCAATTTTTTTGTTTGATATTGCTTGGATACCTGCCAAACTTTTTGTGCTTCTTCATATGAGACGAATGGTCCAATAGAAAAGTTCGGTTCATACATGGCTAATTCTACAAAATGATCCTCAATTGTACTTTGTTTTAATTTTCGCTTTTGTACAATTTCCTCCATTGAATAGCCTTGCTCATATAACTGTGCTGTTTGCTGGGCAGAATCAGTTAATAAAATTGTCACTTTTAACCCTTCAGCCACTCGACCAAGCAGTGGGTAATCATTTAATTTTTGTTGCACTTCATTTAATAATATATGTAGTGTTTCTATAAATGCTAATTGACTATCTAACACGTTCTCCTTCCGTTCAAATGCAAGCTGTTGCCAAGTCCAGCCTGGTAATCGATAACCACTGAGGCGGTAAAGAACAAGCTGTTTGTTGGCATCTGAAACAGGGATCGTTTGGAGTACATTTGTACATTCTACCACTAATTGTTGCTGCAAATGACCCTCCTTGTAATGATGCTCCTGTAAAAAAGAGCGCACCCATGCTTGAATTACTGGATCCCTACTGATTGGTAAAAAAGAACGAACTGTTGCAGTTTGATGTGACAAGCTTTGGACAAGGAGAGAAAGCCTTGCATAAAAAACATGCTCATTCCCTCGATAATGCCAACCATCAAAGAAAAAGGTCGGTGTTTGCTGTGCACGCTGCAATCCTAGCTTTTCCATGTAAAAATGACCGGATTCCTGCACGTTTAACCAACTATATTGCATAAATAAGGTAACCGCCTCGTCAAATGTGGCACGAGGTAGTTTCGGCAACAGACCAAAATATGGATGCAACTGAAAAAGGCCAATATCTTGAATTGTCTGGCCTGAACGCTTTCCTCTTAGGACATGATAGGCTGCCGAAATTGTCCGCTCCTTATGGAGTTTTTGAAAGATTTGCAATAAAATTTGATGAAACATTGACGCAAATTCCTCCAATTTAATAGTATTTAAGTTGAAATGTAAGATAAACATCTTTAAAATGAGTATGAAGCTTTGTAGGAACATCGTTAAAGGAGAGAAAAAAATGGCTAAATACACAATAGTTGATAAAGATACATGCATCGCCTGTGGCGCATGTGGAGCCGCAGCGCCAGACATTTATGATTATGATGATGAAGGGATTGCCTTCGTTATTTTAGATGATAACATGGGAACTGCTGAAGTACCAGAAGATCTATTAGAAGATATGCAAGATGCTTTTGAAGGTTGTCCAACAGACTCCATCAAAGTAGCCGACGAAACTTTCGATGGCGATTCATTAAAATTCGAATAGTCTTCAAGTAAATGTATACCCTAAAAGGCATCCTACTTTGGGTGCCTTCTTATGTGTATTAAATATTTGCATCAAGAGATAATCATATGGTCTATTGCTATACATACCAATCTATTGGAGGAATGATAATGTTTAAGCAGCTACAAGTTGAACATAGTTTATTTCTTATTAATCAAGACCATATGAATTTATTTAAAAATCTTGCTGCTAAATGGCAACCAGTTTTTCCAGATGTTTGTGCTAAATGTTTGAATACACTAGATTCATGGGCCATCGTGTTAAATAACTGGGTTTTCTTAAAATCTCAGTTCACCGATGAACTCATTCTCAATCCTTCTAAAGCAATTAACTATTCCATCAATACATTTTTAATAGACGAGCTCAAAAAGATTCAAATAATTCAAAAAACAAAAGAATTTGAGAATGATGATTTACAGTATTTTGTCGCTTTCCAATTAGCAAATGCAATAGACCTGTGGGTGTACAATACGCTTGAAAAAAGCTCTGAAGCTGATTTATTACTCCCTCAACACTTAAAACCATATTTTCTCGCTCATTTAGAGGATGATTTTCAAACAGACAATGCTATATTCCACCGAGATCAAACAAGAGCAATCAAAATACTAGCTCAAGTCATTCGCTCACAAAATAGCTTTAGAATCACCGTCAGCAGTGCTGTTAATCGAGCAGTATATCTGTATGAACAGCATGGTAACAAATAAAATAGGACTATCTTTAATTCGTCTCTCATAAGAAAGAGATGAATTTTTTTTGCTTATGAAACGACTTCTCTTTTCATCTTGTTATTGCAACGATATTTTATGTATGATAAGATTTTAGTAGTTGGTACTAATAACAGATATTATCTCGCAAAGGAGTTCTTTATAATGATGGATAATTTATTACAATTAAAAGATAAAAACATTGTAGTTATGGGTGTAGCAAATGATCGTAGTATTGCTTGGGGCATTGCGAAACGCTTATTTGACGTAGGTGCAAATGTTATTTTCACCTATCGACAAGAACGCTCATTAAAGAAATTACAAAAGCAATTAGACACAATTGGCCATTCTGATTCACTCATCGTGCAATGCGATGTAAATAGTGATGACAGTACAAAAGCGGCTTTCGATGAAATCGGCTCAAAGGTTGGCGTTATTCATGGTATTGTGCATTCAGTAGCTTTTGCCCACGCCGAAGACTTACACAACCGCTTCCTTGAAACAACTCGTGAAGGCTATGCATTTGCACAAGATACAAGTGCTTATTCACTTATTTCAACAGCAAAAGCGGCTCATCCGTATATGACAGAAGGTGGCTCTATTGTCACGATGAGTTACTTAGGGGCTGAACGTGTGCTTGATGGCTATAATGTTATGGGTGTAGCAAAAGCTGCATTAGAGGCTTCCATGCGCTATCTTGCTGCTGATATTGGTCAGGATAATATTCGTGTCAATGCCATTTCAGCTGGAGCTATTCGTACACTTGCTGCAAAAGGTGTACCTTCTTTTAATACCATTTTACACAAAATTGAAGAAACAGCTCCATTAAAACGGAATGTTCAACAAGACGAAGTAGCCGATATGACGATTGTTATGCTATCTCACCTATCACGTGGTGTAACTGGTGAAACAATTTACATCGACGCTGGCTACAATATTATGGGTTAACTATATAGCGAGACAGGCAAGCCTCTGAGCGGTAGCGTAGGAAGTAGCTCAGCGCTCGCCCACAGGAAAGCAAGTAGCCTCCAACGGAAATCCTTTTTCACCTTTCACAAAAATGCTATGGATGGTTTTGTTTCTCAACACTATGAGAATGGAAGATAAATATTCTCTTCCATTCTTTTTTATAGCATCGTCCATATAGTTTGTATCAATAAAATCATACCTGCTGCTATTAAAAGAAGATAAATTAATGATTTAAATAGCTTTTGATTGAGCCTAGTAAACAAGATTTGTCCTAAAATAAGGCCGATGAAAACAATAGGCAAGGCATACAGACTATAAATCCAAACCAGTTTACTTGTGCCCTCAACAGTGACTTGAGATAGTAAACTAATAAGATAGATAAAAATATAATAGGCTAGTGAAATAGCTCTAATGGTTTCCTTATTTCGATGGGTGCTCGCAAAATACAGCAACAATGGCGGCCCTGCCATACCAATACTTGTTGTAAACATTCCTGAGATTAAACCAACGCCATAATCTCTACCACTTGTTTGTTGAATGGAGAGATTTTTCATCAAGAGAAACGTAAGACCTATTAAGAGGATGGCGATAATAAGTTTAAATGTCGTGACATCGACTAAGGCAAATAAAATACTGCCAAAAGGAGCGCCCACAACACTACCAATTATTATCTTCTTCAGCAAAGCGACATCAATATCATGCCTCACCTTCCAAATGAGAGAACATGAAATAACAAGGGACAGTACGATATTTATTTGCATTGCCTCTTGCGGAGAAAAAAGCAACAGTAAAAAAGGGGTGGCCATGATAGAAAAACCAAACCCCGTACTTGTTTGCAAAATGGAAGCTGTTAGTATAATAAAAAAGTACAAAAGTAATTCCTGCAAAACGACACCTCACATCATTTAGTACTATAGAGTGGTTATTGCATGTTGCTTAGCAATTAATTCCTTCAATAAGAAAGATAACACGCAAGCAATTAGTAAAAATAGAGCAATCATGGCGATCACACCTACCCAGCCATACTTCATCCAAAAAACACCACCTACTGTCCCGCCAACACTCGAACCAACATAATAAAAAAATAAATAAAGGGATGATGCTTGCGCTTTATCATGTGTTGCCCGTCTACTCACCCAGCCACTCGCGATAGAATGAGCTGCAAAAAAGCCAAAGGTAAACACCGTAATGCCGATAATTTTTAAAGTAAGGAGCCCATTAAGTGTTACTATGGCTCCTGCCAACATAATGGCAATGGCTAGTAATAACATTTGTTGGCGTCCGTAACGATCGGCTAGGCTACCAAACCATGCTGAACTAAATGTCCCTACTAGGTATATGACAAATATCCAGCCTACAATGGTCGCGCTCAAATTATAGGGAGGGGCCATTAATTGAAAGCCAATATAGTTATAAAGTGTGACAAAGCTTCCCATTAGAACAAATCCTATACCATATAGACACAACATAGAAGGGTCCTTCAGATGTTGCAACAGCGTTTTAGTTAATGCTTTTAATTGTAAAGGACGTGGGCTAAAATGCTTGGAGCTTGGCAGCATCCAGACAAACAACACACTGACAAAAAGGCTAATTCCTCCTAGCACCATCATCCCTATATGCCAGTTATAATGGTCCGTTAATGTCCCGATAATGACTCGTCCACTAAGCCCTCCCACAGAATTACCACTAATGTATAAGCCCATGGCAACACCTAAGCTTGCTGGTTCCATTTCCTCCCCCAAATAAGCCATGGCAATTGCCGGTAAACCTGCAAAAACGATGCCTTGTAGCACACGCAATCCTAAAATTATTTCAAAGTTAGGTGAAAAAGCTAGTGCCACTGTCAATACAGAGGCTGCAAAAATAGAAATCGTCATCAATGATTTTCTTCCCCATGCCTCAGATAAAGAACTAACAATAATTAAACTCACTGCTAAGGCAAAGGTAGTGACAGAAAGAGATAAACTTGCTACAGCTGGCGAGACGTGAAACACATCTGCAAATGTCGGTAGTAATGGCTGCGTTATATAGAGATTTGCAAAAGTAATAAAGCCTGCCAAAAATAAGGCCCAGTTTGCTTTATGAAACGCTCTCGTGCCTTTTTGTATATATTCCATGACTCTCTCTCCTTCAGCTCTTCAACATACTACTATTATTCTAATACAATATTTCGTAAAACACACGATCCCTCCGTCAAATAATAGACAAATTCATCACCATTTTCACCCGGAAAAAGCAAATTTTAATTGACATTCAAAACACGCCAACTCTCTTTTTAAAAGCTATTTATAAAAAGGAATTTACTATTTTGACTTGGCAAATATTATGCTACAGTAAAGGTAATCATCTAGAACCATTGTCACAATGAATACAGATGACACAACCATTTTTCATTGACTAGACTTGGAGGAATTTTTATGAAAATTATTGAAGCTTTAGCCCTTGCAGCACCTTATATTCACCTTGCATTAAAGCAAGAAGCCATTGTAGCTGTTATTGAAAAGGATAGTGAAACAGTCATCAAGTATTTAGCGGGGAAACGTGTAGATTCAGGCTATCATGATGGACAAAAAGTAAATGCTAATGACCAAAATGTTTACATTGCCTTTAACGGACAAAATGCAGATGTGGTTATACCAAAGGATGTTTACGGCGTAGCAATCAATGCTTTTTCATTCCCCATTCGTGAAAATGGTCAAGTAGTAGGTGCCTTAGCATTTGGCCTACCAATAGATAATGAGCTTAAACTCGAAGATTATATGAGTACTATGGATAATATCGTCAATAGCCTACAAGATAAAGTCCACACAATCGCTTCCCATTCAGAGGAATTAGCGGCTACTAGTGAGGAAATAAATAAGCAGGCACAGCATGCCCTAGAAGATTCAGAAAAAACCAATGCCGTAACGGATTTAATCAAAAGCATTTCCCGCCAAACCAATTTACTTGGTTTAAATGCATCCATAGAGGCTGCTCGCGCTGGACAGCATGGTGCTGGCTTTAATATTGTGGCACAGGAAGTTCGAAAATTGTCCTTTGAGACATCTAGTGCTACCGAAAATATAGAATCTTCCTTACGTAATATTAATAGAAATCTTGAAAACTTAAAGCAAAATATGGGACAAATCAATGATGCAACGAATGAGCAAGCACAGCTTGTACAGGATTTTAGCGAAATCATTGAAGAGCTGACTGTACTAAGCCGCGAAATGAAGGGCTTTATGCACGATGCATTAAAATAATTGGGAGGTGCACAAGATGCAAATAACCATTGACCAAGATCTATCTTTACGTACAATCACCTTGGAGGATGCAGAAAAGGTTTTTGCCTTAACAGATGCCTCTAGAGAGTATCTAAAAGAATGGCTACCATGGTTGGATTACACGAAGGAAGTGGCAGACACGAAAGCTTATATTGAGGGCTGTATTAAAGGACATGAATCAAAAAGTAGTCTCTCCCTCGTTATTCTTTTTAACCATGAAATCGTCGGCATAGCTGGCTTTAATGCCATTAATCCGAATAATAACATTGGTACGATCGGCTATTGGCTAAGTGAAGGTGCTCAGGGACATGGCATTATGACAAAAACGGTAAAAGCTCTCTTACAATATGCCTTTGAAACATTGCAGCTGCATAAAGTGGAAATTCGTGTTGCTGAAACCAATCACAAAAGCCGTGCAATACCCGAACGACTTGGCCTAATAAAAGAAGGTACGATTCGCTCAGCAGAATGGCTCTATGACCATTATGTGGATCATGTTGCATACGGCATGCTTGTAAGTGAATGGCAGCAACAAAAATAAAAGTAGCGTCCTGATGAATCAATTTGAGACTGCCCCAATATAAGACAGGGATCAAAAAGCATTATCCAATCAGTTGTCGGTACTAAATCGGCGACTGGTTGTTTAGTGTCGCTTGTATTCGGATATCATTATCAAAATTTATATAGTCTTTGACAGTTTGTTTGACGATTGCCGTCATAGTACGCTTTCAATTGTCTATATAGAACGTTTCAGATTTTAATGCAGAAGAAACGATTCAATAGGGTATTATCAGCAGATGATAATTTCCCCCATTTCTCTATAACCTTCTTTGCCGTTTAAATAGCGTAAAACGGCTCCTAATTTTTCCTCAGCAGTAAATTTATCCATAGAAAAACTGCACCTCTAATTGTTAGAGTGGATCTAACAATTCGGCGCAGTTCACTTTCGAATATGAGAATCAGCCAGATCAATTTCCCCTAATCGAACTCTTGTTGCATACCTATCACCAGTTTATTTATCTATGCTTTTAACAATTCAACGGAAGAACGATCATTATATCAAATTTAAGGTCTCCTCCGCTGATTTTGTTTTTTCTTTCGGCACATAGATCGAAACATGCAGAGTAAAATAATAGAAAATAATTACTTTACTATTTCCACAGCTCATAGCCGTTTTCCTTACGTGTGTAGGTATGCTCTGTAGACGCTTCTATGATGTGGCAATATGCCCAATGTGTTTTATTTAAATCCTTGTATTGCGGCGCGTCCGATGGAATATCGTTAAGTTCGATTTTGCGGTTTAACATGGTGTTTACAATTTTCACAACTTCCGCGCGGGTGATTGAACTTGCTGGTCTAAAGCTGCCGTCAGGATAGCCATTAATCCAACCCTTAGTATACGCGCTGTCAATATACTCTGCCGCCCAATGATTGATTGGCACATCATTGAACGAAGTGTTTTCGCTTGTTAACAGGTTATCAAATCTTGAGGCTATGGCTGCAAATTCCGCTCTTGTGATTGTCTGTCTAGGTTTGAACGTGCCATCCCCATACCCTTTCAGTATACCTTGACTTGCAAGGTAATTGACCGACTGTTCATACCATGTGCCGCCACCGACATCGCTGAACTTTCCACTTACAGCCGTATTCTTATTTTCGTCTTTTATCAGTCTGAAAAATATTGCTGCTGCTTCCGCTCTTGTGATTGAGCTTTCTGGCTTTACGTTGCCGTCAGGGTAGCCATTGATATACTTGATATGCTCACCGGTTTCAAGCTCAGGGATAGCGACTGTGTTCTTGTTATAGTAGAATACAACCTTGTTTTCACCTGATTTGATCGTTATCGTTTCCGTCCTTTTACTGCCTGCATCCAATTGATAACTCTCAATAGCCGGGGCGTTTATAGTTACTGTGCTGCCAACTGTAATACTTGAACTTTTACTATAAATAATTTCCCCGGTTTGCTTGTCTATGCCTTGAACTAGTAATGTTGCCGTAGGTGTACCACTGCCATCGCCACTGCCACTGCCATTACCGCTACCACTACCACCTTTACTTATCCATTTTGCGTATAACGTAATGTTGTCGGTAACAGTATCTATAGCAAAGTCCCATGCATTGGTTAGGGAATCTTCTTTATACCAACCGCTGAATGTATAGCCACTTTTGGTCGGTAACGTTGGCTCGGTTATAAGGCTACCTAGGGGTATATCCGTTTTTTCTGCCACTACAGAACCACCGTTGGAATTAAAGGTTACCGTATAAAGTGACTTTGTCAAATATTTAAATTCTACACCTGCAATACTGCTTACCGCTTCAGTAGCAGTACTCATATGATAACCTGCTGGGTAGATTACAAGGGATTCATCATTAAAAATACTGCCTCCGTTTCCCCAAAAACGCGCTACCCCCTTATTAGTAATTAAAGCAGGCTCCAAAATTAACGGATTGGCTAGTTTGATAGCTACAAGGCTTGCACCACCTGTTGTTTGGGCGTAAAAAACGCCTCCCGATATAGTGCCGATTTTTGCAGGAGAAGTGCTGCTTGATGTAGTTGAATTGATTGCATAGAACCCACCAGTGAAAATGCCGCCTGAAATCAAGTTTACTGTGGTTTCGTTTAGAAAAGCTTCCCCAGATGCGCTAACGGTGGTAAATTTGCCCCCACTGATGAGCTTGATAATAGCATTTGGATTATTCGACGCATAGTTCCAAAGGGCAAGAGAATCTCCAGTGATTTCTGTGCCACTGCCGATTTCATTAATCGTGCCAACATTCAGAAGACCGATGTTCGTTGAAGTGATAACGGCATTGTTAATGGTACCAATAGTACCGCCAATATCATTTTGGAGGCCAGATTGTCCACCTGAAAAAGTTCCTCCGCTTATCGTGTTAATATAAGCGCCGGCCTCGATCAGCAGAACACCTATCTCTCCGTCGAAAGTTCCGCCTGATATTTCATCGATACCTGACGGATAGTCCAATGCTACAATGTCAACTCCTCTTCCTTCTTTATTAGTAGTAAGTCCAGTATACGCACAAATAAATCTCCCACCGCTGATTTCCCCAATTTTTCCACCTCGAATTAGGCGAAGAGCGGAAATCTCATGTTCCGCAAAAAAATCACCGTTGGAAATCTCACCAATTTGTGCCTTACCGTCCACCTGAACATTTGCCCACCTATCTGGAGCAGCAGCCAAATTTTTGAAAGTGCCACCCGAAATTAGATTGACTTTTGTACCTTCGTCATACATATATAACGAGTGCATTTTACCAATGATAGTTCCGCCACTGATTTCCTCCAGTGTAGCACCATTCGTCATCGAAATGGCGATTGATCCGGAAGATTCCAAATGTCCGCCAGTTATTTTTCCGGACGCCTTCGGATCGTATAAATCCAGTACCATATTCCCAGTGCCAGTTGCTAAAAGCTTTGCTCCGTTGTTTACTACAATATTGCCATTTGCAACAGATATAAGTGTTCTCTGAGAACCCGTAAGCGTAAGTACTTCAGTATCCGAGCCTCCACCCAAAGTCAAATCAAAGCCATTCTGGACCCAAAAACTAGCATTAATACCCAATGTAATTTTGGAATTTCCTCCACTAGCTATTAGCGTAATATCTTTCATAATTGAAATTGTCGTTGACATCGTTATATCTTCTGTTACAGCAATCGTATCATTGTTCTGGGCTGCATTTATCGCTCCCTGCAGCGTGGCATAGGTTGCGCCATCCGCTCTAGGAGCAGTATCGTTGGAAACTGTACTGGGTGATACAAACAGGGTAACTTCGCTATCCGCATTTGCCGACAACATAAACTGTGGCATGAGTGAAAAAAACATTGTCAGAAATAACAGCAGTGAAATCATTCGCTTATTGGCTATTCCTTTTACAGTACCCGTTATTCTTTTAAAATAATTCATTTTTTAATTACCTCCAATTTGTTACTAACTTCCTTCTGGACAACTTTAAATTTGGATTAGTATTACTTTTGTGATGTATTCTGTTAACAAAAAGATCGCATAAGTATGTGTTAATATGCTTCTCCCCCCCAGCCGAACCAGTTCCTTTGCCTACATATCTTTTTATTTGAGTTGCGATAAATATAATTATCGCAACTAAAAAGTTTTATAAAAACCCTTAAGAAGGAGCTTTGCAAGCTTTGAATTATTTCGATTTGTTCAAATAATGAAATAATTGTAGGGTTTACTATGCCCATTATAGTTTATTATAAAACTAGTAGTTGCGATAATTATATTTATCGCAACTATGTTGTAAATTGTAATACTTGCTGATATACTCTTGTCAAAGTCAAAAAGGAGTATATTATTTTTATGTTATTAAACAAGCTAAAGGGTGGTTTGCCTAAATTCATTAAACATTTAACATACAATGAATACGCAAAAAATAGTATCAGAAGCTATCAAAAAGATATTTTGAAATTGATTGATTTTTTAGAGGGAAAAGATGGGAAACTGCAAAAGGAATATTTAATAGAGTATAAAAAATCAATGGAAATAAGGCTGAAACCTTCAAGCGTCAACCGCAGCATTGCGGCGGTCAACAAATTTTTAAAATTTATGGAGATGGATGATCTCACCCTAAAGGCTCTGAGAATTCAAGAACAGACCACCGCTCAACATGAGCTTACCCAAAAGGAATTTGACAAGTTGATTGAAAGCGCCTTCACGAATAAAAAGACGAAAACTGCGATGATTATGCTAACGCTTGCCTACACAGGAATACGCATAGGGGAACTGCAGTTTATCACCGTTGAGGCTATCAAGAGCGGTAAGGTTCTTATTAACAATAAAGGAACTGTACGCACGATTGTCATACATAAGGATTTACAAGGTCATTTATCCTTATATTGCAAGGAAAAAAATGTGAAAAGCGGTATTGTTTTTACGGGCAGTAAAGGCAGCCCTATTAGCCGTTCCTATATTGCACGTGCAATGAAAGAAGTAGCAGAGCAATGCGGAGTTGATCCAGCAATGGTTTTCCCCCATAATCTGCGGCACTACTTCGCCCGAAGCTTTTTAGACTGCGGCAATCCACTGTCGGATTTAGCGGATATTTTAGGACATAAAAGCATTGACACCACAAGACGTTATTTGAAAACCAGTGCCGAAACGAAACAAAAGCAGTTGGCAAAGCTGAAAATCATCCCGAACTGGCAAAAAAATTACGGGTTTCCTCAGAAAAAAATAATGTGACAACTATGTAAAACTAAATATGAAACGTAATTAGCGCAATTTGAAAGGATTGGGCTTTTTTGCATAAAAATGTGGGTGTGGTGCTCCCAGTCAAGTAGACAGTGAAAATAAAAAATTCTTTATGAGTGTTGATCCTTAAATTCTATTAAATTTTCTTGGTAGCATTCATTGTTGTAAAACGAAATATTTGTCTCAATGTTATTTCTTTAGAGTAGGTTTCTATTGGTTTAATTGCTCAGACCCCTTCTTCAAAATAAAGATCATTATTTTGCCAATCTTTTTTGTATCTTGGTGTACATCTAAATTTTTTGCTACTTCATTTAATGTGTAATGCTCCTCCTGCTAGAATGATATAATGGCTAACTGTTTCTTCAGTGAAAGAATATTTTGTCATAAAAAAATCCCCATTAGATAAACAGATTTTATTTTTTAATCTGTCTACCTAATAGGGAACCTATCACAATTGGAAATGCCATTTTTCTTTGGGTAAATATATTTTTATTAGGATTGTTCTACAGTTTCTTTTGTTTCTACTGCTTCAACAGGTGCTTGCTTTTTTTCCAAACCTAGGGCAATTTGCTCTAATTCTGGACGCAAAGTGTGCTTACCAGCATAGCTTTCGATCAGTTCCTTCACATCGATACCAGAAGTTTCTTTTAATGTTTCTTGTAGTGTAGACATTAAATTAGTTGCATAAGACGTAACCTTATTTGCTCCACTGCCTTCGCCACCACCAGTATCGACCACTGTAATTTTATCGATATTACCAAGAGGACTCGCAAGCTCTTTTGCATATTCTGGCATCATACGCACTACCATATCCAGCACAGCTGCTTGACCATAGTATTCAAAGGCTTCGGCAATTTTACGTTTAGCCTCAGCTTCTGCAAGACCTCGTAGTCGAATAATATCTGCTTCTGTCTCACCTTGCGCTCTTTCGGCATCTGCTTTAGCAAGACCATCCAAACGAATTTTCTCCGCCTCTGCTTTCGCTAACGATTCAATCCGATATTTTTCCGCATCAGCCTGCGCAAGCTCTCGCATTTTTTCGGCAGCGGCATTTTGTTCCACTGCATAACGATCCGCATCAGCCTTTTTCTTCACTTCAGAGTCATATTGCTTCTCACGACGTAAAATCTCTTTTTCTTCTAATTCAATTTGCTTTTGACGCTCAATAATGCGAATTTGCATTTCTTGCTCCGTAACTTCCTGCTTAGCACGAGCTGTTTCAAGCTCATAGGCTTGGTCAGCACGGGCTTTTGCAATATCCTGCTCACGACGGAACTCAGCTACCTTTAATTGATTTTCCTTTTCCGCTTCCGCAATTTCTGTCGCACGTTCTAGCTCTGCCTTTTGTGCTTCCTTAGAGGCTTCTGCACGTTTGATACGCGTTTCTTTCTCTGCATCTGCCGTCGCAATATCTGCATCTCGTTTTACCTGTGCAATTCTTGGTTTACCAAGTGAATCTAAATAGCCATTTTTATCTCGTACATCTTTGATCGTGAAGGATACGATCACAAGACCCATCTTAGCTAAATCCTGAGAAGCAACACGTTGAACTTCCTGTGAGAATTTATCACGGTTTTTGTAAATCTCCTCCACCGTCATGGAGCCTAAAATTGAACGTAAATGGCCTTCTAAAACCTCGCGTGCTTCCGCTTCACGCTCCGTTTTTTGCTTTCCTAAAAACTGCTCTGCTGCTGTTGCAATTTCAGAAATGGAGCCGCCAATTTTAATAATGGCTGTACCATCAGCCATAACAGGTACACCTTGTTCTGTATAAACTTCAGGCGTTGTTACCTCTAGTTTACTAGATAGTAAACTTAATGGCTGTGCTTGCTGGAAAATAGGGAATACAAATGTACCGCCCCCACGAATTATTTTAATGCGATTCCCCGACTCATCTTTATGTACATTTTTTGAGCCGAGATAGCTACCTGTCACAATCAGTGCTTCATCAGGACCCGCCGTACGATACTTTGTCACATATAAGCCGACTAGGGCGATTAATACAAATGCTACAATTCCTAAAACAATTAAAATATCGGTTGACATAGATAGATCTCTCCTTTATACAAATTTTTTCTCATACGTTCTGACAAAAAGTGTACCATCCTTCACATCTACAACAAGCACGGTCTCATCATAGTCAATGGCTTCATTATCATAGCCTGTTGCCCGTTTCGAAATCATACCACTTGTCGTTTCGATAACAACCTCACCAAAACCATTTACAGGAATTGGTACAATGACTTTTCCCAATTGCCCCCCTAGTGATTCCTCCGTATAAGCCAATGAAACATCAGCTGATCGCAGCGGAACAAGGACGAATAAATAAAACAAAGTACTTAAAATAACGCCGATGATACATGCAGCAATAATGTTCCAAACGCTAGAGAACCAGGCTAGTTTTTCTAAAATAAATCCTGCTGCTGACATCAACGTAATGAAAGATAGAATGACACTCGGATTAAAAATGGGCAGTCCTTCACCAATACCTTCGACAGCATCACCAAAAAACATAACGAGTATTGTGGCAAGACCAGCAAAAATCAAAACAACCAAAAAGATCTGTTCGAGTGAATAGCCAAATAGCGTCAAGTTGCTCACCCCTTTCATCATATTACCTACTATACGGATATACCCCTGGAAAAGTTTCGAAATTTTTCGCATTTTTCAAACAAAAATGGAGCAAGTCACCAGTTTCTTTAAATTCAGGGCAGTAAAAGTAAGAATCGCCTGCATGGACAATTTTTTAAGAGCTCTTAAAGTTGTCCAAAATACTATCTTAGCTAATAAAGGAGAACTAACAATGTCACAATATACAGAATTACTCAGTAAAATAAAAGAGCTTGAGGAGGCTTTAAAAACAAAGCAAGCTATTGTCCCTGCTCGAAAAGCCTCAAACATGCATAATGCTGCGTGGGAGTGGTTAAGAAATAAAGGTATTACAGATGGCACTCATCCTCAAAATTTCTTAACACGTGAGCAATTTGCGACAATGCTAAAAAGATATCATGATTCTTTCAATAAAAATTAATATTTCCTACCCCATACATAATTTTCGCTTCAATATATCATAATTTCATTTCTCTCTAACTGAACCATGTTACAATAGAAAAGAATTTTGGCAACTAAGGAGATATGGCATGAAACTTTCAACGATCTTAAATTTTTTAATTCTAGTATTTTTCACATTATTATTCGTGAATGATTTTTTCCCTGACACAACGATTGCAGCAGTCTTAACTAAAAAAATCATTCTTCTTCTATTAGTCGTGTTAGTTATCATACAGCTAGCTATCGATAAAGGTAGATATAAAAAATTGTCCAAAAAAGCCTATATTGGTTTGACGCTGTATACAGTTGGTTTATGGATTGTTTTAACACTGCTTGGTGGCCAGTCGCAAATCGGTTTATCGTTTACTAGCCCTCTTTTCTATATCATTGTCGTATTGCTTGTACTTGATTTACTGCGTATTTCACGCCAAACCAAACGCGATCAAAATGAGGAAAAGTAAAGCAAGAGTGGTGCTATCCGTCACTTCTATGGCTTAATCCAGCATTTTCTCATTTCTATCCTTCATATCAAAGGTTCTATCCGTCACTTTGGCGTTTCTATCCGTCTACAGCATAAAAAGCATGTCTATCGACTGGCACTCCAATCGGTAGACATGCTTTTCTTATGATTCTAGGACATTTAAAATTTCATCCAGTTCATTCACAGCTAGATCTAAGCGTTCCTTCGCCTCGATATTTTGCTGTTTTAAGTGATTAAACTCTAGTAAATTTTTCTCATGCTTTAATTTGATAGAAGATAAACGTTCAATGCGGGCTTCTACCTTTTCTATTGCTTGCTCACAGACTGTTGTCCAGAGCTTTTCTGATTGCTGCATTTCAGTCGTTGATGGGTTGTGTTGACGCATAATTCGGGCATAGACCATTTCAATTTGTTCAATTAATTCCGAATAGAAATGGCGCTCAACACGTGTTGTTTGGAATGTTGGATGCTCCACATCTTTTGCATAAGGGGTAATTTGACGCAATAGCTTTCCAGCATTTTCTCCAAATGCATGCGATAAATTCAAGACATTCATTAATTGTAATAATAAACGAATTTCTTCTAGATTAATAAGTTGTGAATCGATGCTTTCTTTTAACTTTAATGATTCCATATAACGTCGATCAAAATGTTCAATTTCGCCGTTGCGTTGCTCTACTAAATGTACACTTGCATTGTCTTTTAAGCTTTTAATATAGCGTATGGCATGGTTTTTCAGCTCTTCTTTTGACAGCAAGCTAACATTGTCTTGTTGTGGTTTTCCTCGTTGAACATACGCAAATGCATCCATTTTTTTGGGCCATTGTGCTGCTTGGGTTTCTTCTGAGACATTATAGCGTATATAAATTCCGTGCATTTTATATCCTCCAAGTCCATTAAACAAGTATCTCTAAAGACAATAAATCGAATACGACATTTTTTCAAGTAAAAAACTTTTAATAATTGAAAATCCTTCTTTTTAACAATAAATGAAAAACCCTGAATAGTCGATACTATTCAGGATTTTACTAGTTTTCATCAATTCATACTTACCCTTTGACAAGCTTCGTACGTATGCGATTCGAAACATACTCCACGAGTAAAATAAGCAGGACAAGTCCCAATAAAATGGACCCTACCTCAGACCATTTATATGCGTTCATCGCAAAAATTAATGGCGCACCGATTCCACCTGCTCCAACTAAGCCGAGTACGGTTGCATCTCGTAAATTCATATCAAAACGATAGATCACAATGGATAAAAATAATGCTGTTAGCTGTGGCCAAATACCGTAACGTATTTTTTCCAGCAACGTACAACCAATTGCCTCCATTGACTCTAGAATACTTTTATCTAAGTCCTCAATAACATCAACATAGAGCTTTGACAGCATTCCGATAGAAGTTAATGACATCGTCAGTACACCAGCAAATGGACCAGGGCCTGTTACTCTGATGAACATAAGACCATAGACAATGGCAGGAATCGTACGAATGATTATTAACAGTAAACGGACAACAAAAGCAATAGGCTTTGGCACAATGTTAGAAGCCGACAAAAAGGCTAAAGGGATGGCTAGCAATGCGCCGACAATGGTTCCAAGAAATGCTATGGCCATCGTTTCGATTAATAAATAAGGTACACCTGCTGTTGTCGTATTGACTAATAATGACCAATCGGGATTCAGCAATCCTACAAATATATTTTTAGCGATTTTTATCCCATTTACTGATATATTCTCAAAATGAATCGTTGTTATAGACCAAATAAATAAAAGACAAACGATCACAATTATCATGATGTATGACATGCGTCGATTTGATTGTAACTGTAATTGTTTTCCGATTGCATTCATAACATCACCTCTACATTAATTTTTTACGGAAATATTCGCTCGTTGTTTCAATGATAAAAACAGTACCAACAAGCATTAAAAGAATCATGCCCACATTCTCGTAGCTTCTCCAGCCTAAACTTTCATTGAGCAGCAGGCCGATTCCCCCTGCACCGACGTATCCTAAAATAGACGCATAACGAACATTCCCTTCAAAGCAAAACAATGATGTCGACAAGTAGTTAGGAAGGATTTGTGGCAGGATGGCAAAACGAAAGGCTTGAATGGTCGTTAGCCCCATCGACTGCATGGCCTCGTAGGCTTCCATATTAGCGTTTTCTATTTGCTCATATAATAGCTTTCCAACATATGCAATGGTAAATAGGAAAATGGCTACTGTGCCAGCCATCGTTCCAAGCCCAAAAATAAATGTCGCAATAAGTGCAATAATCAGTGTCGGTAAAGTTCGAAGTAGGCTTAAAATAAACTTACTTACCAGCGCAATTCCTCTATGCTTGGTTATATTGGTCGCTGAAAGAACGGCTATTGGTAAGGCACATATAGCCCCCGCAATAGAGCCAAATAACGACATTTTAATCGTATCGAAGAGCGGCTGCCATAGCTTTGATAAGTAGGCCCAATTCGGTGGAATCATCTGTTGTAGGATGACAAAAAATTGTTGAATTCGGTTCACTAAAATTTCTAAGCTAAAGCCTGTAATACGAATGGCAAGCACAGTTAATACGAATAGAATAAGCCACACGATTGGCTTGAATGACCGTTTTCCCAGCACTTCTTTGCCATTAGGCAATACTATTTTTTTCGGTGATAGCAGCTTCCATCGCATGGTTCGTTACGCCTCTTTCCTGATTCGTATTGTGATAGATGAACGCAAGCGTTTCCTCGTTGATTTCATCGGCTTGTCCATCAAAGACAATTTCACCACCACGTACACCAATAACACGTGTTGCGTAAGCTAATGCCAAATCAACATGATGAATGTTAATCAAAATGGTCATGTTTAGCTCTTGGTTAATCCGTTTAAAGTCCTCCATAACTTGCTTTGCTGTTACAGGGTCTAACGATGCAACAGGCTCGTCAGCTAAAATGATTTGAGGATTTTGAGCAAGCGTACGAGCTAAAGCAACACGCTGTTGCTGTCCACCCGATAACTGATCGACACGTACATAGGCCTTATCTAAAATACCAACCTGATCAAGTGCCATTAATGCTTTACGCTTTTCCTCTTTCGTAAAAATGCCTAAAATTTTTCGCCAGGCAGGCATAGTCGGTACAAAGGAAACCAACACATTTTGCAAAACTGATACACGAGTAACAAGGTTAAAAGATTGAAAAATCATGCCAATATTACGGCGTAGATGGCGAATACCCTTGCCCTTGAGTCGATGCACATTCACATCATTAACATGCAATGTTCCCCCCGTAATATCATGCATTTTATTAATACAGCGCAACAGTGTTGATTTTCCTGCACCCGATAAACCGATGATAGCCACAAATTCACCTTGCTCAATTTGAAGATTAATTTGCTGTAAGGCAAGATAACCATTTGGATAACGTTTTTCTACTTCCTTAAACTCAATCATTGTACCGCTCCATTTCTAAAAAAGAATCTCACCGAATGAATGAAAGAAGAATCTGCTTTCTGCGGGATAACCGCAAGCCACAGATTCTTCACCTTCAAGACTGACTTTAGTTCGAACCTAGATTTTGCACTAATTTCTGTGCTTTACGCTCATTGTCATAGTCACTATCCTTTGCAGCCTGATAGCCTTCATGGCTATAGATAGCAATCACTTCTTTCCCTTTTTCAGTGTTGCCAATATTTATGAATGCCTGTTGAACTGCCTCTTTCAACTCTGCTGTCATAACCTTTGAGTTTTTACTCACACTAATCGTGTCATTATAAATAGCGGGCATAACACCAATCAAATCTGTCTCCTCCCAAATGGAAGCAGAGCGGGCAAATTCGCCTTGCCAGCTTTCTTCATAATCGCGACGTGCATCTGCATATGTGACCAAAACATCCGTTTGACCTGCTGCTAAACGGGCAAAGGCACTCCCATAAGAATCCGCCTGAACAACCTTCGTTAAATCAGGAATTGTTTTATCAAAATTCTCATGTAACCATAATGTTGGATAAATATAGCCCGCTGGTGAAGAAGAGGACATGACGTTCCAAGTAGCATCATTTAAATCTTCAAACGTTAATTTTTCACCGTTATTGACTTTCGCTGCTAATGCTTTCCCTTTTTCAGATGGCCCTGCCACCAAAATGGCTCTATAAGAAGTGGCCTGTGTTGTTGTCGGAGCAGTTGGCTTGTTTTTATTCCAATCAATTGGATGATCAGAGTCATTATTTAAGCCTGCACGTGTAGCTGTTAAAATGACTTCTGCACCATCATCATAGAGCACATAAGTTCCCCCAGGAATTAAGCCAATATCGGTCGTACCTGCAGATAAGGCTTCACCCACTGCTTCAAAATTTGTTCCTACTGTAATATCGATCTCACCTACATCAAAGCCTAATTTTGCGAGCTCGTCCTTCAGCAACCCCTTTAAAGGTTCTGTTGCTGTAATAATTTCATCTGGATTACGTGAAGGCACAAAGCCAATCGTTAATTTGTCTACTGATTCATTGCCACTCGCCTCAGTAGACGTCTCTACAGTTTTATCAGCACTTGATGTACTAGTAACTTCATTTCCACATGCCATCAAGAACACAGAAAGCATGCACATTAACGTCAAAAGTAGTAATTTCTTCAAAGTGTTATCCTCCCCATTTTTGAAATGCTTCCTCAGTATATACAGTTAATATTTTCCTAGTGTTAAAAAAGAGTAAATCTATGTATCTAATTCGTAAAATAGTATTTTGATATTGTAAATACGCTATTTTCCTGGCTATTACTTTATATACTGTGGATATACTACTAATCGGAGGATCACTTATGACGATAAAAACCATACAAATACTTGCAACTAGCGATATTCACGGCTATATTATGCCAACTACTTTCCGAAACAATCATAATGAAGCAATTGGCTTAGCAAAGCTAGCAACCATCATCGAGGAAAAACGGCTTGAAATGCCTACCCTCTTAATTGATAATGGTGACTTTATTCAGGGAAGTCCCATGACTTTTTATCACCAGAAATTCCAAACACAAGAACCGAATCCATTGATTCAAGTTGCCAATGAGCTTCAATATGATGCCATGGTATTCGGCAATCACGAATTTAATTATGGTCAAGAGACGTTACAATCTATTAGGAGCCAATCCAATTTTCCATGGCTAGGAGCAAATATCGTTACAGAGGATGGCAAGCCATTTACGAAGCCTTATATACTAAAAGAAGTAGATGGTGTTCGATTGGCTATTTTAGGTGTGACCACGCATTTTGTAACAAAATGGGAAGAACCGCTCCATATCCAAGGCCTTCACTTTGAGGATGCCTTTTCGAGTGCTAGCTACTGGGCAAAATGGATTCGTGCTAATGAACAAATTGATGTTCTCATTCTTTGCTATCACGGGGGATTTGAGCGAAATCTTGAAACGGGAGAATTGCTTGAAGCAGAGGATGGTGAAAATCAAGGGTACCGCATGTGCGCAGAAATTGATGAAGTCGACATTATTATTTCTGGTCATCAACATCGTGAGATTTGCACAACTATTATGGGAAAATCCGTTGTTCAACCTAGTACTAAAGGAGTTTGTCTCGGTAGCATTCAACTCGAAATCGAGATGGATGACCAGCATACGATCCAAACGATTTCTCATACACCATCTCTTATTTATAGCGCTGAAAGTACAATACCTAATGCAGCTGTTTGTCAGCTTATCTCTCCTATATTTGAAAAAACCGAAGCCTGGTTAGATGAAACGATTGGTGTGATCCAAGGAGATTTACAAATCGAAGATCCGTTTCTAGCACGCATTCAAGAGCATCCTTATATAGAGTTTATCAATCGCATTCAAATGGCGACATCCGGAACTTCTATTTCTTGTACGGCTCTTTTCCATGATGAACGAGGTGGCTTAAAGCAAGCTGTCACCATGCGTGATATTGTTACAAACTACATCTATGCCAATACATTAAAGGTACTTCGATTAACCGGACAGGACATCTTGCTGGCCCTTGAACAATCTGCTAGTTATTTTACGGTCGAGGCAGGACAATTAAAAGTGGCAGAGCCATTTCTTTATCCTAAGGCACAGCCCTATAATTATGATATGTGGGAGGGTATCGAATACATCTTTGACATATCCAAACCGATTGGTGAACGTGTGACAAAACTTTTGTACAATGGCAAGGCTATCCAAATGGATGCGGAATTTGATGTCGTAATGAGCAGCTATCGTGCTACAGGAGCAGGGAATTTTGACTTTTTAAGAAATTGCCCCGTTGTAAAAGAAATACAAATTGATATGACCGAAATAATGGCTGATTATATTTTAAAGCATCCCTTCATCAAAGTAACTTGTAATCAAAATTGGCAAGTACAGTTCTAAATAAAAATGCCAAATTCCTTGTAAGCACTACAGGAATTTGGCAATCTTTATGTGTATCTATTTAAGCCTGTTGGCGAATGTCTTGAATGCTCTTCCCCTCAGTAAACGCATGAATTGATGCAATGGAGCCCACCGATTTAAAATTTGCCTTGTCATAGACGTTGGCAACCTGTTCACTAATCGGTAATATCCAAAGATCCTCTAATGCCTGTTTCACTGACTGCTGTTGGATATGTTGCAGCATATAGCCGATTAAACCTCGACCACGATAGTTTTCAGTTGTTGCAACACTTTCGATCCTTCCTTGATTTCCTGACACAAAAATATTTGCCGAGCAGCACGCCACCCCATCTAGTCTTAATAGATAATACGTAAAATGTGACGAATGATAGGTTTGCTCAAATGCCTTTTTTATTAATGAAGGCTCTCCAAATGCAGCAATGCTCATTTCTACTGCTAATGCTTCCTCCATATTTGCATCCGTTACACGCTCAATTTGAATGGCAGGATTAGGTGGAAGTATCGCATATTCACCGTTCCAGTATTGAATTTCGTTGACAAAATGCTCATATTGAAAGCCATGTGATTCTAATGCTTTCATACATAACTGATTTTCTTCAAGATTATATAAATAAATCCGTGGAATCAGAGATTTTGATTGATAGAACGCTTTGATAGCTTGTAAAAACGCATCTGGCTGTTCAATCTTTCTCCAAATCTGTGCATGATTTGCATCATAATAGGTTGGAATAGACTGATTGTAAAATAAGACCCCCTCCTTACAAATCTCCACTTCACTGAAACTCTTCACATACTCTCTATCTAGCTGCATAATGCGTTCTAAATTAAACATGCTCTGCGCCCCCCTCTAACCATCTTTCATATAAATGTTCTAATTGTATTTCAAGCTTCTGCCGTTGTTCTTTAGCAAGCGATGGTTGTTGTAGTTTTATCTCTAATTTTTCAATTTGTTGTTCAATCAGTAGTTCTTTTTTAGGTGGCTGTGTTTTATTTGCTGGTTGTTTTTCAATCGTTTTCTTTGTGAATTCCTGTCTTTTTTGTTTAGCCCACTCATAATCTCCCTCAAAAACCTGAATTGTTTGATTATCTATCCATGCTGTTTTCGCGAAAATTTTCTGTAAGAAATAGCGGTCATGGGACACACCAATGATTGTGCCTTCAAAGGATTCTAGTGTCTCTTCCAAAACTTCTCTTGCTTCAATATCTAAATGGTTGGTCGGTTCATCTAGGATTAGTACATTAATATCCTCATGCATTAGTTGTGCCAAACGTAGACGCATTTTTTCTCCACCACTTAAGTCCTTCACTTTTTTAAAGACATCATAGCCATAGAATAAAAATCGTGCGAGAATATGCCGGGCTTCAGCCTCTGACACTGCAACATTTTCACGAAAGGCATCAATTAATCGGATAGAAGGATTTTGATGTTCAAATTGCTGTGAGAGATAGCCAAATTTCACATTGCTACCAACATAACAGATTCCACGCTTCGGAACGATTTCCCCTAGCATCATTTTTAATAACGTTGACTTCCCACTACCATTGTTCCCAACAATCGCCAATCTTTCCCCAAAATAAACAGCGAGGTTGCTGTCCTTCAATAAAGGTTTATCATATCCATGATGAACCCCTTCTAATAGCACTACCTCTTTGCCACTACGCTCAGCCATTGTTAGCGCTAAATCCATTTTCTTTTTGGTGATTGGCTTCTTTACTCGCTCGATACGTGCCAGTGCTTTTTCCATACTCTTAGCACGTCTATGCATAGACGCATTTGGCGGGTTCGCTTCATTCGCCCACTGCTTTAAACGTTTAATCGTTTCTTGCATTTTTTTAATTTTCTTTTGTTGCTCCTCATAATTTGCAAACTGTTGTTCAACCTTTGCTTCTTTTTGTGCTATAAAAGCATCATAATCGCCGTTATACGTAAAAGCCTCTCCATCCTCAATTTCGATAATCTTTTGCGCTACTTGATTCATAAAATGCCGGTCATGAGAGACGACAATGACAATGCCCTCAAAGTTTCGTACATAGTTTTCAAGCCACTCAATTGCCTGCATATCAAGATGGTTCGTTGGTTCATCTAATAACAAAATAGAAGGCTTTTTCAATAAAATTTGCCCAAGCATTACCTTTGTTTTTTCTCCGCCACTTAAACTGTTAAACGGTTGTTCTAGCATATCCGTAATACCTAGTCCATTTGCGATCATGGCTAACTGGGTGTCTACTTCATAGCCCCCCAGCAACATAAACTGCTCCTGCACTCGCCCGTATTGCAATAATATTTTATCCGTTACCGTTGACTGCATTTCTTGCTCAAGTGCTGTCATTCTTGCTTTCATTGCATAAATATCCGAAAATGCCTCCTCCAGCACTTCTTTCACAGCATGTTGTGGATAGTGGGGAATTTGATGTAAATAGCCAATCGTTGCTTCCTTACTTTTAATAATTCGCCCCTTTTCAGGTATTTCTACACCTGCAAGTAGCTGTAGGAGAGTCGTTTTACCACTGCCGTTCACACCGACAATCGCCACATGCTCGCCACTATTTACCTCTAGCTGTAAATTTTCGAATACTATATTGCCACCCATAATTTTTTGTAGTTGTTCAGCTTTCATTTGCATCGTTTTTTCCTCCAATGAAACGTGCGAAAACATCTTTAGAACACAAAAAAGACTGCTCCTTAACAAGCAGTCTTCTTCTCATATAAATGTGTGAAAAAGAATGGTTAATTCGCTACGTTTGTTATTTGATTTTGCTTAAAAATGGACAGACCTATCCCGTTGTTCGCAAAATCGAAAGTAATCACACGTGCAAAATACATAGCTGTATCCACTTTTACACATGTTTTCGTAGCGTTTTTATTCATTCCTTTTCACCTCCGTTCATAATAGTTATAGGTATCATAACATTAGTCAGATTATTTGGAAAGGAAAAAATTCACTAATCATTAAATTTTATAAATATACAAATAGACATTCTAGTTATATACTAATATAAAATAGAAATTATTTACCAATTAATTTCAATATTTAGGTTATTGGTAATGGTTTTTCATGCATGTTTTATGATGTAGCTAAAAATGTGGAGGGACATTTAATGAAAAAGCTAGGAATGCAAAGTAAAATGAGCTTATTAATTGTAGTTATCATTGGGTTTGTGCTAATTGCCATCGGTCTCATGAATACAAGCGAAATGAGAAAAACTTTAGAAAATGAGTACCAAACAAGGCTCAATCAAATTTTAGATGTAAGTATACATAATCTTGATCAAACACACCCAGGTGATTGGCAAATAAAAAACGGGGAACTGCACAAAGGAAACGTCAACATCGCAAAGGAAACAACACTTATTGATACATTAGGAGAATTATCACAGGCTGCGATTACGATTTTTTCTGGAGAAACACGTATTAACACAAATATTGTCATTGACGGTCAACGTGCTATTGGCACAACTGTCGATCCAAAAGTAGCGGACACAGTTTTAACAACAGGGAAAATATATTCTGGTACAGCTGAAGTTGTGGGCAAACCCTACTTTACAAAATATAAACCCATAAAAACTAAAAATGGAGAAATTATTGGCATGATTTTCGCTGGCGTACCTTCTTCTGACATTGATGTAGTAGCTCAAAAAATGTTGCTAAAAACGGGCATTATAGCTGTGATTTCTGCTATCATTGCTGTGCTTGCGGGCATGCTCTTCGTACGAGGTATTGTCAAACCTTTGAAACAATTAAATCACCAGCTAGAAACAATTTCAGCTGGGAAAGGCGATTTAACTCAGCAAATTGTGGTGAACTCGCAAGATGAAATTGGCCAAGTCGCAAAATCCTTTAATGCCATGCTTACCACCTTACGAAGCATGATGCAACAAGTAGATGAAACGGCCAATCAGGTATCCGCATCCTCTTTGGAATTGTCTGCCACTGCGGGATCAACTACGGCAACGACAGAAAAATTAACAGCTAATATGCAAGAATTAGCGAGTGGTGCGAGTACACAAAAGCATAGTGCTCATGAGAATGCTGAAGCAATGCAAGATATTGCTGGAGGGATTCAGCTCGTTACGGAAACAAATGGTGAAGTATCCTCCTATGCATCCGATGCTTGGGATACAGCTAAACATGGAGAAGAAGCGGCACAAGATATGCAGCTTCAAATGCGCAGGATGTCAGAGGCTGTTCAAGAAAGTGCTAATTCCATTGCAGCCCTTGACACACATGCTAATAAAATTGATGAAATTGTGGAAGTCATTCATGCGATTGCTGAGCAAACGAATTTACTAGCACTCAATGCATCCATTGAAGCAGCACGCGCTGGTGAACATGGCAAAGGCTTTGCTGTCGTTGCAGAAGAGGTTCGTAAACTTGCGGAACAATCCAAAACTTCTGCAGCAGAAATTACAGACACAATCCATACTATGCAACAGCTTTCTAAGGAAGCCCGCGTTCACATGCAGCAAAGTAAGCAAGAAGCCACAACAAGTGCCGAGGTGGTTCACACGACAAGTAAAGCCTTTGAAGAAATTACAACCAAAGTGTCGCTTGTAACGAATAAGATTCAAGAGGTTTCAGGAATTGCAGAGGAGTTATATGCAAGAATTGAACAAGCCAATGCTTCCACACAAATTATGGCCGAAATTGCCATAGATGCTCGTGAGCAATCAAAAGTCGTTACTCAGATTGCGGAAACCAATCTATTATCAATGGATGATATTAATGATGCTGCGTCACAGCTAACGAGAAACGCTGAAACATTACAGGATTTGATTCATCAATTTAAATATTAAATAAAAGAAAAACATGAGGGTTTAGTGTACTACTATCCCCTCATGTTTTCACTTTTTTCACAAACATTTTTACCACGGGCACAAGGAAGATCGAGACCACTAGTACACGGAATAGCTGAAAAGCCATCACGATTGCCACGTTTGCATGTACAGAAGCGGCGATAATTCCCATTTGATCAAGTCCCCCAGGTACAATGCTTAAAAAGCCTGTCCTAAAGTCGAGACTGTACAACACTGTCATCACAAATGTTAGACCATAAGCTGCTCCGATAAAAATACCTGCTGAGACAAATGCATAAAAAATATGCTTCTTCGATAAATGGAGATCCTCTTTTTTCAACAATAAGCCGATATAAATTCCTAGCATGAGTTGAGCAATATGCAGTAATGATAATGGTAGCTTGGGTACCTCTACCCCTGCCATATTAATACCCATTAGTAAAAACACTGGTCCAAGCATATAGCCTGTTGGAATTTTTAACTTTTGAGCTAGCCACCCTGCTACACCACATACCACAAGTATACCAACAAGATTAAATGTATACATTCCATCAATCATAGAACTGCTACTACCAGCGCCTGCTACCATTAAAGGAACAAAGCCGACGATTAAAAGGACACGAAGGATTTGAAAGAACGTAATAACTACCATATCCATCTCCTCTTGTTCTTCAGCAAATGCCACAACCTGTGACATGCCACCAGGGACACAGCACGTCAAGGCAGTCGCAAAATCCAAATCGGTGCGCTTTGCTACAAGAAAACTAACAGCGAAAAATAGCAAAATAAATAATATATTTAAAATGACCATGCTCCCTAAAAAAAGCTTAATATCCTGAACAGCCTCTGGTGTAAAAGCATAACCAATGGAGTACCCCGCTACGATTAAACCAATATTACGAAAAGAATGATGCCATTTCAATTGTACGTTGGTTGACAGCTGCACGATGAGCACCGCTGTAATCGCACCTAGCAACCAAGGCATCGGTATATGTAAAAATTGAAAAATCACAGCACCTATTAAACCAATGCATAATGTGATGAACATATGCTTATCAAAAACAAACATGGTAGCAACCCCTTCAACTCGATAAGCCTATTATGACGTTTAAGCATCTTTTTTTCTACCGGGCCGACTTGTGAACTGTATCGCTTAAAAAGAACCCGTTATCTATAAAATAAAACCTCTTATCGAAGATTTTATCCTTGTTAAAATTTTCTATGCTACATTAGTAATACCTGATTCAGTGTTTTAAAAGGAGGCCTCCTATGAAAATTCATTTAACCATCAATCATGAACTTGAAGAAACAGAGGTTCATATTCATGCCAACGAATATAATGAGCAAATTGAAAGATTGATGAAACAGCTTCAAGCATCCCAAACGACGATGCTAGACGGGTATTTCCAACAAGAAATTCATCTATTAAAAATTTCTGATATTTATTCCATTTACGCGGAGGGTGCCAAAGTATTTTTACAAACGGATGAGCAAGAGTTTGAGTCAAAGCGAAAATTATATGAGCTAGAGGCACAGCTAGCCAAAGATTTTGTACGCGTGAGCAAATCTACACTTGTCAATATCCATAAAATCGCCTCTATTCAAATGGGCAAAATCGGCACTACACAACTATTACTCGAAAATGAAGTAGCCATTCATGTCAGTCGAAAATACTTAAAAGAATTAAAGCGACATTTAGGTATTGGGAGGGATCTATAGCATGAAGTATTTACGCATGATGATTATTGGACTACTCATTTCCCTTAGCTCTTCTTACATCTTAGTCACATTAAGCGTCCTTTCAAACAATGCGGTTATGTCAGGAGCAGAATTACTGGAGGAGATTATCATTGCTACCCTTCTTGGTATTGCGATTGGACTATTTTCCGCCATTTTTGATATCGAGCCAATACCTTTTACGATTCAGCTACTTTTACATTTAATAGCTGTCACAGCATGTGTATTAACGGCAGGCTACTTCGGGAATTGGTTTGAGCATTCAGGTGTGACATATGTGTTGCTATCGGAAGCCATCATTTATTCCATTGTTTGGTGTATTATATATGTTTTTCAAATAAGGGATATTGAAAAAATGAATCGAGAAATTCAAAAAAGAAAGGATTAACAAAGATGACCATTGCAATAGAAGTTGAGAATTTATGTAAACACTATGGCGAACAGCAAGCTGTCAAAGGCATTTCTTTTACAGTTGAACAAGGCACTCTATTTGCTTTTTTAGGGGCAAATGGTGCTGGTAAATCTACTACCATTGAAATACTTTGTACATTATTAAAAAAATCAAGCGGTCAAGTAACCATCAATGGTTTCACTCTTGACGCAAGCAATGATAATGGGGATATTCGCAAATCCATCGGTGTCGTTTTCCAGCAAAGTATATTAGATGAACGATTAACTGTGCGCGAAAATATCCTGCATCGTGGTCAAACATATGGTTTATCAAAAACACAGCTCACAGAAAATTATCAATTTGTCTCCACCTATTTGCATTTAGATGATATTGAAAAGCAAAAATACGGAACATTATCTGGTGGACAAAAAAGACGAGCAGATATCGCTCGTGCACTTATTCATCGCCCTAGTATTTTATTTCTAGATGAGCCTACAACGGGTTTAGATCCACAAACACGACAATTCGTTTGGCAGGCTATCAAGCAGCTTCAACAGGAAACTAATATGACCGTTTTTTTAACAACTCATTATATGGAGGAAGCAGCAGTAGCCCATCAAGTCCTTGTCTTAAAGCAAGGGACAATTGTCGCGCAGGGTACACCCGATGCGCTGAAAACAAAATATGCCTATGATTCAATGGCTCTCGTTTTTCACAATCCATTGAAAGGTGTAAGGTGGCTAGAGGAAAATGCGCTCTCTTATACAGAGAAACAAGGGATATATACTATTCGTTTATCCTCTACTCTACATGCGCTGACCCTATTAAAACAAGCAGAGAAACTCATTGCTTCCTTTGAGGTCATTAAAGGATCGATGGATGATGTCTTTCTTCATATTATGGCAGAGGAGGAGATCGCGTAGTGGAAACATTAATTAGTCTAGTTCAGCGGAATAATAAAGTATTTAGAAGAGATAAAACGCAGGTATTCTTCTCCCTACTATCAGTCATTATTGTCATTGTGCTGTACGCTGTCTTTCTCCAAAAAATGCAGGTAGATGCCATTGAACGACTAACAGAAGCAACACCAGAATTAATGACGATGGTCAATGAATGGCTTGTAGCAGGATTACTGTCCATGATTGCTGTTTCTACTACACTCGGTGCATATGGCATTGCCGTTAAGGATCAGGAGTCAAAAGCACAAGCAGATTTTTTAACAGCTCCCCTTTCCCGTTCAACGATTCAGCTAAGCTATGTCATCAATGCGTTTATCATCGGAAGTATTTTTTCCTTTATCGCACTCATCGGCTGTGAAATCTTTCTTGTAGCAACAGGTGGTAAGCTCCTAAGCTTTGGGGATTTTGTTCATGTACTCGGCATTTTGTTTTTATCTGTCCTGCTAGCAAGTGTCTTTAATTTATTTCTGTCATTATTTGTGTCCACGCAAAATGCTTTTTCAACACTCGGCACAATCGTCGGGACAGTACTCGGCTTTTTATGTGGTGTCTATGTACCTCTTGGTGCTCTACCAGGCTTTGCTCAAAATTTAATCATGTATTTCCCCATTAGTCATACAACATTACTGTTACGCAATGCATTTATGGATAGCTCTATTGGCGATGTTTTTGAAGGTGTGCCTGCTTCCTATGTGGAAGACTATAAAATCAATTATGGTATTGTCTATGAGCTTCATGGAAAAATACTCAGCACTTCGACTAGCCTCATCATTATCGTTTGTACAATCGTCATACTTGCGCTAGCATCTATGATGTTATTTAAAAGAAAATATAAATAAATTTTAGCTAACAGATTTACACATCGTTTAGGAAACGATGTGTTTTTTATTGCATTTAAACAAACAATTTGTTATTTTAAATATAAATTAATAAACAAAAATAAATATTGTTTGTATTTATGGAGGATTCCCCTATGGATGTAAATGAACTATTTTGGCAAGCTCCTATCGATGACCTCAAAAAGGGTTATACCAATGAGGGAACACATTTCACCTGCCTTCTGTGCGGTGAAAAAGTAGAGAAAGGAATCATTTATCCTTATGAAGGCTTATTGTATGAAGCCGAAAAAATGATGCAGCAGCATATGACAATGACACATCAATCTGTTTTTCATTATTTAAACGGTCTCAATAAAAAAATGACAGGCTTAACAGAACATCAAAGCCATATTTTACGCTTATTTTATGAAGGTAGATCAGATCAGGAAATAAAAGAGGAATTAGAGATTGGTAGTGCCACGACCATTCGCCATCATCGTTTTGCTTTAAAGGAAAAGGAACGCCAAGCCAAAACATTGTTGGTCATGATGGAATTATTGAAGGAACAAGATCGAAAGGAGGAACCATTTGTGTCTATTCATAAAACAGCTACAATGGTTGACGATCGCTATAATGTCACTCTCTCAGAAGAACAGCAATTATTGGCGAAATTATTTCCACATGGTGTTGGCAAGGAGCTAGTTCGTTTTCCTAAGCGTGAAAAACAAAAAATTATAGTACTTCGTGCCATTACAATGCTTTTTGACAAAGAAAAACAATATACAGAAAAAGAATTAAATGAAATCATCAAACCGATGTATGAAGACTACGTTCATATACGTCGCTACTTAATTGAATACGGTTTTCTGGACCGCAAAGCTGACGGTAGCGCTTACTGGGTTAAAAAATAAGAAGGCAGGTTTTTGAAATGGATCATAAAAAAGAGTTAAAAGAGATGTATAAGGACATGAAAATTGAAGCGGGCGTTTTTACGATGACTAATACAGAAACTGGGAAAGTGTTTGTGGGGAGCTTTAATAATTTAAAACGTTTAAATGGTTTTCAGTTTATGCTCAAAACGAATACACATACGAATAAGGAGCTTCAAGCGGACTACAATTCATTTGGTCAAGATGCTTTTGAGGTGAAAATCGTTGAATATTTAAAGAAAAAAGAAGATGGCTATTTCGATGCCAAAAAAGAGCTTGAAAAGCTAGAGCAAAAATGGCTCGACACGCTAAATCCTTATGGTGAGCGTGGGTATAATTCTTAGGATTTATCCAATAGATAGCTGTGGGATCAAGCAAATGAAAATTTAACAGTTCCCTCAGCTATTTTTTATTCATCCACACGATTCCATCTTAAATTATCAGCATCATCATAGCCATAATAATAGATTGGGCGATCGTGCTTATCATAAGCAACAGCTTCTAATAAATCAATTTGCTGCGCATAAGGTATATAAAACGAAACTAGTTTACTATGTTCAATGGATTTTTTGATAATTCCTTGCTTTGAGTTAATTGTTATATAGGAAACATTTTCATCATGAGATAATACAACAAACAAAGTTCCTTCATGATGCAAACGATAGCTCATGCCTCCTATTGTCTCTAAGGAATCATTCGTGGAGGAGATACCTGTAGCATAAACCCTTTTATATAGAAATACGTTTTTTTGTACCAAAACAGTTTGATAGATTTCTTTTTTATCACGCTTAAACAAATAAAAAATATCGTGTCCTTCTTGAATCTTTTCAACAATCTTATACTCAGGTGTCATAAAAAAATTGGCTTTTACAGCGCTTAATGCAGTTAAACGATAGCCTCCTAACAATAATAAAGCGCTCAAAGTGACTATTGCTAATAACAAGAATTTTCTCATCTATTTTCTCCACCCTATAGCATTTTCAGTTGGATTGAGACAGTTTAACTTTCTTTGTTTATTTTGTCACTTCTAACAACTGAATTTCTTGCTGTACTTTTTTCGTTAATTTACTGAAAACAAGCTCATACGAATGCTTAATAAGATTCTCTACCAAATCCATTGGGACATCTTCAGCATCCATATAAATGGAGTTCCAATGCGTTTTATTCATATAGTAGCCAGGTATAATACTGACAAAGGATTCTCGTAATTCCTCTGCTCGTGCAGGTTCGCATTTTAACGTTAATACAGGCTTACCTGTAGCATTTCCCCCAATCATGGCATACATTTTCCCACCAATATGATAGCGGTCTGCTTGCCATTCCTCCTTATAGTCATAAATCGTTCCCTGTAGTTGTAGACAATGAGCATGAATCATTTCTTTTTCCATCTATTTCTTCCCCTTTCGACACAAAATAAAACACACGTTCGATTATGGTTAGTATAACCTAAAACGTGTGTAGGGACTAGCCTTATTTAGTTCGTACTTCGATCAAACATGCCCATAACCTCTGTTGTCTGTAGGATATTCACAAACGACTTTGGATCGGTTTCCTTAATCGTACTTTTTACATCCGCGAGTTGATAACGCGTAATGACAGTGATTAACACTTTTCGTCCTTCACCAGAGTAGGCTCCCTTCGCATCGATAATCGTTACACCACGATGAAGTTTTTGCAACAGCTGCTGCTTGACTTCTTCCCCTTTACTCGTAATAATCATCAACGTTAATTTAATATGGCTTGTATGAATCGTATCTACCACTTTTCCTGTTGCATAAATGGAAACAAGCGTTAATAATGCCGCGTCCCAGCTAAAGACAAAGCCAGAAGCTGCCACTACAACACCATTCATAGCAGCAATTAATGTACCGAGTGGAAAATCTCGTTTACGACTTAGTAGCATGGCAATAATATCAAAGCCCCCAGAGGAGCCTGCTGCACGAAAAATCATACCCATCGCAAAGCCTACAATAACTCCTCCAAATAGGGATGCAAGGATAGGATCTTGTGTTGCCTTGTGAATTGGAATAACATATAAACTCACTGACAAAACGGCTACAGAAAGAATCGTATAGCTGATAAATCGCTTACCAAGCTTCATCACACCTAAAATCAGTAAAGGCAAATTAAGCAGTAAATTTAATACCCCTGTATTCCAAGGGGTAATAATGCCAAGCATGATGGCGATACCACTCAATCCACCACTCAAGATTTCATGGGGAATTAATAAATAATTATAGGCAAAGGCCACTAAAATGGAAGAAAGAGTAATTATAATCACATTACGCATAATGATATCCCCTATCAATCAACGACCAAATTTTGATATATCTTTCTCATAGATTACCCAATTTCTGCTGATGAAAAACCTATATTCCTACTTTTTCTTCTGTTCTTCCTTTAAAGGGGCAGTCTGTTTGTGATCACCTGTATCGGCCACCTTATAAATACGCTCTAGCATCGGCGGATGTGTATAGCGGAACCATTTAACAAGAAGCGGAGGGTTGACCTCACTTAATCCTGAAATCGTTAGTTTTTGAAAAGCTGTTACGGCCGCTTCACGATCATTCATGAGGTTAATTGCATACTGATCTGCTCTTGTCTCCTGATATCTTGAGATGAAGTTCGACACTGGATTAGAGGCAAATAACAATATAGAGGTAATGAGCAAAAATAATGGATATGAGCTAATGCTGCCAACTTTATTGATTTTCAGTACCTGTCCATAGCGTCCAACCAAACGTCGCATAACCTTCGCTGTAAACCATAACCCCACCAACGTAAGCAATAAATAACCTGCAATGCCAAAATAAATATGCTTTTCTACATAATGGCCCATCTCATGTGCCATGATAAATAAAATTTCATTGTCCGTCAGTCTATTTAATGTGGTATCCCACAGTACAATTCTCGAATTGCTACCAATCCCTGTCACATAAGCATTTAAGGAGTTGGTCTTTTGTGCCATATTGACCTCATAAACATGCTCTGCTGGTATATTCGCCTGCTCAGCAATTGAGAGTATCTTCGTTTCCAGCTCTTTATTTTTTAACGGATAAAAATCATTGTACAAAGGATCAATGACAACTGGCTGGATGAACATCACAAAGATTGTAAAAGGGATGGTTAATAGCCAAGCGTAAAGCCACCACCTTTTCTCGCTCTTTTTAATGAGCCAATAAATAACCGTCACAATGATGAAGCTCATCCCAAAGTTCACCCAAAAATCAATAACACCATCTTTCATCCAAGACGCAAATGCTTGCGTACTGATGCCATAGCTTTTGCTGAGGTAATAGCGATAATAATCAAGCGGGAATAAAACAATATAGAGCAATAGGGATAGCAGGAATAGGTAGCCTGCATTTTGCAATAGCTTCCACTTCGTTTGGGAGGTCGTCACTTTTTCAAAATAACGGGAGATGCCCAATAATAAAATCAAAAAGTAAATAAGCCATTCCAAAGGAGTCGCTACAAAGAATAAAAAATTCCGTATTTTTGAATATTCACCACTTAAAAAAAGCTCCTTACCAGACATAAACATTACTGGATCTGCCACCGTTCCTTGTAAGGCACTAGGTATTTTTCCTCCGCCGCTATGGAATATATACCAGTACATACAAAGCACGTAAACACCGAATAATAGTAGCGTAACAATGCCCATTTTCTTCGCTATGTTAATTCCCCCTCATATCATCCAAAGTTCGTCCTATAGTAAGTGTAAGCCAAAATATCAAAGTTAGAACAACATAGACCTACTTTTTTAATATCTCTGTTCACAAAGGAAAAATTCGCCTCAATTCTATCAATGAGCATACAAAATCTTTCTCATTGTTTCAAAATGCTGCGAATTTATTATGTTCTTACTTATTTATTCATGACAAATGCGGTTTTTCCACGCTGATCTATACTTAAGTAGCCTGCAGATAATAGCTGCTCATACCATTGCTTTTCGATAACAGCCACTTGGTTGGCATTATCTGCTTTTGTAGAAAGCTCCACCATAATGTCTCCTTTGTACGCTTCTTGCTCTAGAAAGCTTCTTTATAAGTTATGGCATTAGCAAATCCATATTCTACTACCTGAGCTAACGTATTTTTATACCATGCTTCTGAATGCCAATTTACAATTTCTTTGCCGAATTTTCGAGAATCAATTTTTGGGCAACACTCGCATCAACCGTATCGTAAGAGACAAAAGTATGATAGGCTCCCTTCGTACTCCCTGCTACCATACCCCAAGCAAAAAGAGGAGAGGCAATTATTTTATAAATATAATCGTATTATTTTCTTTAATATAATCTACTGTTGGATGAGGGCTTTCCATTGAAGCAACTTCTTTGTTATGAATTAAATCATAAACAATCCATTTCATATTAAAACTATTAGTTGGATTTTCAAAGAAAACAATCCATTCTTTGTTTCCATAATAGAAATAACTTGAATTTCCTACTGTATATAACTCCTTATTATTACTGGCATCATATAATACTTGTGTATGTTCGCTTTCTTTTACTCCATATAAATCATCATTAAAGAAATAGATGACATCATACTTCCCATCAATAATTCTTTCTAGATAATTTTCACTGAATGGATTAAACATTTTCAAAATATATGTTTCATCTCTAAGATTATGTTTATACCAATAAACACATTCGTTTTTATTATTTTCCAATACAAAGCTTTCACTATTATCACATTGATCTACTATACAAGTCTCTGAAATTGGCAAATCATTTTTTATTTGTTCTATAAATAAATTATAGTCAATGATTACAATGCTCTCAGTAAAATTTGAATTTTCCTTTTCCCTATGATTCCATGCATTTTTTTTATTACTGTAGGATAATGAGCCAGTTGTAAAATAAACGAATTTTTTATTTTTTTTATCAATTACTTTTATGTTATTAACATTTAAAAAGGTATCATCCTGTCCTATTTTTTCAGGTATTGAGTAATACTTATTTTCTAAAAAATCTACGAGAATACAATTTGAGTGCCTAGTAAATTTTTGCGATTCTATCTGTGGTACACATACAACTAAATATCTTTCTCCCAAGCCATACAGCTCTGTTTCAGATAAAGAAGAATTCTCAGGATTGGAACTATTATCCTCTATTTTTAATGTTATTGAATCTTTTAAAATTAGGTTTTTGCAATCAATTTGGTTTAATATTAAATTTGCAGTTTTTCCTTCCCACATCAATCTGCTGCAATAAAAATATTCATTATAAAAAGAATTACTTGATAACTGAAATCCATTCGGAATTAGCAATTGATCAACTTGATTAAGTTGATAATTATAGCGAACAATACCTTCATAATAACCAGTTAAATAGCTCCAACTTTCACTTATATCTCTACTCATAATATACATATTATATGGCTCTACTTTTGATTGTGTCGTAATAAGTTGACGATTTTCAAATCCTTCTAAAATAACTGTTTGCACCATATTATATCCTCCTCTTAATTACCATAAAATCACTCTTCACTATTCAAAAATAGTAACATAAAAATAGATCTCTTCTCGATATAGCTGTCTTCATACTGAAGGGACAAATAAAATCAAAACACCTTTCGTTGGCAGGAGAAGGCGTATATCACGATATGTTTTGGGGCAAGTGGCTTACCTGCTCATATTTTTATGCCAAATTTAATTCATCAAGTTTCAACAGCTTACCAGATATCCGCATTTCATTAGACATAAAAACAGCACCTGAAATTGAAAAAAAAGAGCACTTCAAGAATTAGATTTCGGGCTTATCATAGAGACCCAACAGGAAAATCCCTTCCTGCATTACGAAACAATTGGGGAAGATGCACTTGTTTTGGCATTTAGCCCTTCACACAAACTAGCGACTAAATAGGACAGCACCAAAGAAGATATTCTTAAAAATAAGCTTTTATTGCATACCTCTTCTAGCTCCACTAATCACTTCATTGAGAAGTGGATGGACTCTTTCCAGCCTTCTACTTATACGATTGAGCTGGATTCTGTGAGCATCATAAAAAAATGCTGACCTTTGGAAAAAACGTGGCTTTTCTATCTATTGCCTTAATAGAAGAGGAGTTAACATCGGGTGTACTGATGAAGAAGGATTTAGATGATGTGACGCTTCACAGAAAGATTCAGTTGATTTATCCGAAAACGCGTTTAGATCATACCCTTGATGAATTTGTCAAAACGTCGGTTTACGATGTAGCAAAGCAATTAAAAATGTCCCCTGTTATGACATAATTCCACAGGTAGTCGTAATAACATGGAATGGGAGCATATTTTTAAGAAAGGAGGGTTGTCCTTGCTAACTAGGCTTCTGACAAAGGATTGTATACAGCTTGCAAACTTTGTCCATTCGTGGCAAGAAGCGATTCATTTAGCTGCAAGACCATTAGTACAGCAAAATAAAATTGAGCAACGCTATGTCGAAGCCATGATTCAATCTATTGAGCAATATGGCTCCTACATCGTCATTACACCAAAAGTGGCCATTCCCCATGCACGGCCATCTGATGGTGTTCATGAGCTTGCCATGAGTTTGCTCCGGTTACAACAGCCTGTTTTTTTTAACCCTAATCAGCCTGTTTACTTACTAATTGTGTTAGCTGCCATCGACAATACGTCACATCTACAGGCGTTAGCTGATTTGGCAGCAGTATTACAAGACCCTGACCAGATTGAAGGCCTGATTGCCTGTCAGCATGCAGACATGATTTGTGAAAAAATCAAACAATATACGACAAAGGAGTCACCAGGATGAAAATTTTAGTCGTGTGTGGAAATGGTTTAGGTAGTAGCTTGATTTTAGAATGGAATGTAAAAAAGGCATTAGAGGCATTGGGTATAAATGCTGAGGTAACCCATACAGACTTAGCATCTGCAAAGGCGGAGAAAGCAGATATTTATTTAGGGGCAGCAGACATTGTGAATGAATTAGCGAAAGACAATGGAACCATTGTGAGCATCGTCAATATGATGAGTATTGTGGAAATAAAAGGAAAACTAGAACCTTTGCTTTAAGTACGGAAAATTTGGATAGGATGAGGTGTTGATATGTTGGATGTTATCATGCATGACATTTTAGGAACACCAGCTATACTAGTCGGCCTATTCGCTTTTATTGGTTTACTCATTCAAAAAAAATCTAGCTCCACTGTTCTTTCAGGTACATTCAAAACAATTATGGGCTTTGTCATTCTTGGTGCTGGTGCCACTGTCTTGATTGGCTCGTTAGACCATTTTAGTAAAATGTTTGATCATGCCTTTCAAGTACAGGGAGTCATTCCCAACAACGAGGCCATCGTGGCAGCTGCTCAGACTAATTTTGGTACAGCTACAGCATTGATAATGGTATTTGGTATGATAATGAATCTATTATTTGCGCGATTTACGCCATTAAAGTATATCTTTTTAACTGGGCATCATACATTATTTATGGCTTGTTTAATCGCGGCTTCATTGTCAGTTGGTGGAATGAGTGGTACACCTCTTATTATCGTAGGGTCTATCATTCTTGGTCTTTGTATGGTAGTGTTCCCTGCCATTTTACAACCCACTGTTCGGCAAATAACAGGTAGTGATGATTTTGCTGTAGGTCACTTCGGCAGTGTTGGCTACTATGTTTCTGCAAAAATTGGTAAGCTCTTTGGTAATAAAACGAAATCAACTGAGGACATACAGGTTCCAAAATCATTAGGCTTTTTACGAGATACCTCTGTCGCTATTTCTTTAACAATGAGCGTATTCTTTGTCATTGTTGCCCTTTTCGCAGGCCCCTCCTATATTGAGGCACAATTATCAGCTGGCTCTAATTTTATTATTTTCGCTATTATGCAAGCGATCACATTCGCTGCAGGTGTCTATATTATTTTGGCGGGTGTCCGTATGTTAATTGCTGAAATTATTCCAGCCTTTAAAGGCATTGCTGATAAGCTTGTCCCAAACACAAAACCAGCACTAGATTGCCCAACTATTTTCCCCTTTGCACCAAACGCTGTCATCATTGGTTTCATCTTTAGTTTTTTAGCAGGACTTGTCTCTATGTTTATCCTCCCCTTCATTGGTTTAAAAGTGATTGTTCCTGGCCTCGTTCCCCATTTCTTCACGGGAGCTGCAGCTGGCGTCTTTGGCAATGCTACAGGCGGCAGAATCGGTGCCATGTCTGGGGCCTTTGCTAATGGTCTATTAATTAGCTTTATTCCAGCCATACTCCTAATCTTTATGGGCGACATCGGCTATGAAGGCACAACCTTTGGCGATTCAGATTTCGGTGTTATCGGCATTATTATTATTAATCTATTAAAATTATTCGGAGCTGTTTAGAACATATAGTAAAGCCTAACGCTATCTGCGTTAGGCTTTCATAGTGTTGAAAAACAAAACCATCCATAGAATTTATGTGAAAGGTGAAAAAGGATTTCCGTTGCAGGCTACTTGCTTTCCTGTGGGCGAGCGCCGAGCCGCTTCTACCGCTACCACTCCGTTTAGAGGCTCGCCTGTCTCGCTATCCCACGGGAGTCAAGTAGCCTTCCACTCCAATCCATAAAAAAGTGAAGGTATTCACTACTCTTTTGTGGAGGGGTGTTGTCACACATCACTTCTCCAAATTGAAAGTAAGAGGCTATCCTCTCTTATACTATAAATAATGGGCTATTTTGTTCAGGAAAAGACACTTTTGCAGAATGGTTGATTGGAGTGGAACCAGCGTCACTCCTAGGGGATTTAGCGTCACAGAGGAGACCCTGGAGCGAACGCAGTGAGTGAAGCGGCTCATCGGACGCCCCCTGGAAAGGACGCTGGCGGAACGGAAATCAACCCCTCGCCTTGCAAAATTGCTTATTATGCCGTTGACATTACCTTTTTTCAACAACATGAAAGCCTAACGCTATCTGCGTTAGGCTTTATTATTGATTAGGCATACAGAGCTTGCTGTAGAAACCTTCATAAATATATTACTTAATTAGTCATCTAGGTTTATAATATTAACTTATTATGTATATAGAAATGACTATTTATTCTTATGCTCTACATAAAAATTTATTTTCATTGTAGTCTGACATCAGACTAAAAAAAATCACATTTTGCCGATATATAGGCTATAAACAACAGGAGGTACAAACATTTTGAAGAAATTGATGATTACTTTTCTTTTGATGGGTCTATTGCTAACAGGCTGTTCATCCGCACAGACAGAGACATCAACTGAAGGATATAAGATAGGCGTTTTACTATCAGACGCGGGACTAGGCGATGAATCATTTAATGATTCAGCTTTTAAAGGGCTCGAAAAGGCTCGAGATGAGCTTGGCATTTTGTTTGATTACAAAGAGGCTCCTGATGGTAATTATGAGGACAAGCTGAACGAGCTTGTAGCAGAAAAATATGATATCATCATTGGTCTTGGTTTCTCTGTACAGGAAGCACTAGAGAAAACTGCGAAACAATATCCCGACCAACAATTCATATTGATTGATGGGCAATCTGATGTTGACAACATTATTTCGATTACCTTTAAAGAACAAGAAGGCAGTTTTTTAGTTGGTATGGTTGCTGCTATGACAAGCAAGACAGGGAAAATTGGCTTTATTGGTGGTGCAGATGCCCCTGTTATTCATCACTTTGAAAATGGCTTTATCGAAGGAGCTCGTTATGTACAACCAACTATTGACATTATGAGCGAATATGCGGGTACCTTTGATGACACGCAGGCTGGTGCAGCAATAGCAGATCAATATATAAAAAATAACGTTGATTTTATTTATCATGCAGCTGGCTTTACTGGTTTCGGCGCCATTAAAAAGGCCGAGGAAATGGGGATTTATGCAGCGGGTGTTGATATCGATCAATTTTTTGTTGCCGAAAAGACGGTTGTCACATCCATGCTAAAAAATGTGGATCTTGCTGTCTATCAACTTGCTAAAACATTAGTAGAGGACGGAAAAATTACCCAAAAATCGTTTGCATTAGGGCTAGCAGATCAAGGTGTGGGACTAGCTGATATTCGTGTCATTCAACTAACATCAGAGCAACAGGCTGCCATTGAAAAGGCACAAGAAGCCATTATCTCGGGCAAGATAAAAGTTACTGCAGAAAAGGGGAATGGCCAGTGACATTACGTAAAAAATTATTTATGAATACACTCATCCCAATCGTACTGGCTATGGCTATGATTGGCTTTATTATCATTCAAACATTTAATATCCAAACAACCGCACAGGATGACACGAAACTTTTGCTTGCAGTGAAAGAGCTGGAGCAAAGTTTGGTTGTGGCCAGCCAATCATTAAATAATTATACCTATTTAGATAGTGAAGCGAATAAAAATGAAGCACTTGCTATTTTACAAGAAACAAAAAGCAATTTAGAAGCATTGGCTGCTCTCACAAGAATACCTGACCATCAACAGATTATCGACAAAATTTCTGATAAATTTGATGACCTAGAAAAAGCTACAGAAAGCGGCTTTCAAGAAAACAACCGCTCTGAAATAAAAAAGCAATCTATCCGAATTAAAGGTATTTTAAACGATATGCATTTGCTCAAAAAAGAAACGAACGAATGGTATCAAGAGATGATACAAGTGACAAAGCAAAAAATTGGTTTTATTACAACCACTACAATCATCGGCAGTGTGCTATTAATTTTGGCAACGATTATTTATTCCTATGTGGCAGCAAAAAGAATTACCAAACCGATTAATCAGATTGTAGAGTGTGCACAGGGGGCAGCTACAGGAGATTTAACTATAGATACCTCTACACTCTCCTATCAACCAAACAGTCGATACGAGATTGATCAACTATCGGAAAGCTTTTCACAGATGATGAATAATTTGAAAAGTACTGTACAATCCATCGATCATATCGGTAAGGATGTTAACGTATTCACACAAGATGTGACAAGCCATATGAGAAATATTCATGAAAGCAGTAATCAAATTGCCACATCTACTGACGAATTAGCAAAAGGTAGCTATACGATGTCAGAAGATATTCAATCTGTGGCCATCCTTATGAATAATATGACCGACCAATTTAAGGGGGTTATGCAAACAAGTGAGCAATCCGCTAACAATGGTAAACAGGCATTAGAGGCTGTTCAAAATGGTCAGTATTCATTAGAAAAACAATCAACCATTGCAAAAGATATTTCGACGACATCACTTGATATTAAAGAGGCTGTTACGCAATTTTCGCAATTCACTTCAGAAATTGAAGGAGCGGCCAATGCTGTCCACACTATTGCTAGCCAAACAAATCTATTAGCTTTAAACGCTGCCATTGAGGCTGCCCGTGCTGGAGAAGCCGGTAAGGGGTTTGCCATTGTCGCAGAGGAAGTGAAAAAGCTTTCTTCTGAAACGGAGAATGCAACAAATTTAATCACTTCTATGGTCACACATATACAGGATGGCATCTCACATATTCTTACTACGGCTGAGCGAGGATATCAGCTTTCAAATGAACAGTCCCATTCAATGGTAGAAACGGAACAATCATTTGCTGTCATTGCGACACATATCGCAGACATTCATCATGATTTACAAAGCCTTACAAAGGAAATGGTTCAAACGAATGAAATGAGCCAGCAAGTGAATAGTACGATAGAAAATATTTCAGCTATTACAGAAGAAACAGCAGCAGGTACAGAAGAAATTTCAGCTTCGACACAGGATCAGTTACTTGCCTTCCAAAAAATTAGCGCTAAAATTGACGATCTGCAAGGTATGACAGATACATTGATGCATGAGCTGAAAAAATTCACCTTATAATATCTTTACCAAACAAAATCCAGTGAATGAATGTTCACTGGATTTCTTAGTGTTGAAAAACAAAACCACCCATAGAATTTATATGAAAGGTAAAAAAGGATTTCTGTTGTAGGCTACTTGCTTTCCTGTGGGCGAGCGCCGAGCCGCTTCCTCTGCTACCGCTCCGTTTAGAGGCTCGCCTGTCTCGCTATCCCACGGGGGGAAAGTAGCCTTCCACTCCAACCCACAAAAATATTGCCTTTTTTAGCAAAGGTCTTTACTACTCTTTATGGAGGGGTGTTGTCACACATCACTTCTCCACATTGAAAGTAAGAGAGGCTATCCTCTCTTATAATATAAATAATGGGCTATTTTGTTCAGGAAAAGACACTTTTGCAGAATGGTTGATTGGAGTGGATCCAGCGTCACAGAGGAGACCCTGGAACGAACGCAGTAAGTGAAGTGGCTCATCGGACGCCCCCTGGAAAGGACGCTGGTGGAACGGAAATCAACCCCTCGCCTTACAAAATTGCTTATTATGCCGTTGACATTACCTTTTTTCAACAACATGAAATCCAGTGAATAATGTTCACTGGATTTCCTCTTTTTATTATAAAGTTAAGCCGCCATCAACTACCACGATTGAGCCTGTCATATAGCTTGCTTTGTCTGATGCTAGGAAAACAACCATTTCAGCCAGTTCCTCTGGTTTTGCATAGCGTCCCATTCTCATATTTGGAATTTCTTCTGGAATATAGCCACCTGTTTCAAACATAGTTGTTACACTGTTTGTTAATGCTGTCTCTACGCCTCCTGGACAAATTCCGTTGATTCGAATCCCCTTTTTTACATACTCTAAAGAAGCTGCTTTTGTTAAACCTACTACTGCATGCTTACTTGCAGAGTAAACAGCCATACTATGCTCACTACGAATTCCAGCTGTTGAAGCCGTATTAATAATAGAGCCGCTACCTTGTTCTTCCATTACCTTTAAAACATATTTTAAGCCAAGGAATACACCTTTCACATTGATAGCCATAATGCGTTCATACTCTACATCCTCAATCTCTGTTAATGGAGAAATTTTTTGAATAACTCCTGCATTATTGAAAAATATATCAATGCGTCCATAAGTATCAACAGCAACATTTACATATTTTTGAACATCTTCGTTTCTCGAAACATCTGCCTGAACGAAGATACCTTCTCCACCTTGCTTTTTAATCAAGCTTAATGTCTCTTCCCCTGTTGCTTTGTTGAAATCAACGACTACCACTTTTGCACCATTGCTAGCAAGCTTCAAACTGCTGGCTCTTCCAATACCGCTTCCAGCACCTGTTACAACTGCAATTTTATTCAAAAGATCCATCTTCTATTCCTCCCTAACATTTTGAAGTCATTGTCTATTTTATTGCTACTTCTCTCTTTTTTATTGTATTATTTTACACAAAATAGTACTTTCTCATTGTCTATACAATAAAAATTGAAACTGCTTTCATTTTGATAGTATTATTACGAACGGGGGTGCAGAAATGTGAAAATATCCACTATCGATCTTCAATATATAAGTCAACTAATTTCTGAAATACATCATCTCCCTGTCTCTTATATTAATGTAGCGGGAGAAGTAGTTTTTGAATATTCATCAGCAGAATATACCAGTAATCCATCCTATATTTCTCTAAAGGAACAGCTAAAAACATACCCATATCATACGGCTTCAAATAGCTATCCTATTTTTTTCTCTATAGCTGAATGCAATTATTTTTATATTAACTTAACAGTAGACAATCAATATTTAGGGGCGCTTGTAGTTGGGCCGTCCCTTTCACCAGTAATAGAAGACACTATAAAATCAACTATTTATCATGAGCCTGATTTGTTTCCTACTCTCCATTATCAGCAATGCTTAGCCATCAGTTTATTTGTTTATTATTCAATCTACCAAAAAAAAATATCTAAAACAGCTGTGATTCACCACAACCACGCGTTAAAGCCCCTTATTCGTCATGAGGGACATACTGCGCTTGAACTTTCCTATGCAAGAAGAAAAGATAGTGTGCATACAAATCTTTACTATGAAAAAATATTGTTAGACAATGTGAAAAATGGGCGGATGGAGAAATTAAACGAAGTCTTGAACTATTCCATTGTCGGACAAGCACAACTTGGAGTGCTTTCAAAGCACAATCATTTAAGAAGTGTACAATATTTGATGATTACAGGAATTGCACTAATTTGTCGTGCTGCTATTGAAGGTGGATTAAATGAAGAAACAGCCTTTACATTAAGTGATTTTTACATTCAAAAACTTGAGGATCAAAGCAGCTTAATCGACATTCTTTCGTTAATGGAGGAAGCTATTTATGATTTTACACGTCGTGTGTCACAAGCTAAGCAAAACAAATATTCAGCACCCATTACAACCTGCATCCATTCGATCGAAAATCAACTATATAGTGAAATAACACTCAATCAACTTTCAGCAATTTGCCACTTAAGCCCCAATTATCTTTCTTCCTTGTTTAAAAAGGAAGTAGGGATTTCCTTTAGTGAATATATTCAGCAACAAAGGATTGAAGAGGCAAAAAAGCTATTAACCTATACAAGCTACCCCATTTTAGACATTGGTTCATTACTTAATTTCACAGATCAAAGCTATTTTATAAAAGTTTTCAAGAAATTTACAGGTATCACCCCTAAGCAATATAGAAATAAGGATGTCCATCAATAATAAAGAAAGTAAAAGAATGTTCGTGACCAGCTTTTACTTTCTTTTTACATAGTAAAAGTCATACTTGCAGTACCACTTGCATATTTTAAAACGTAATCATTACACTTTAAGGAGGTACATGTGGAACGTCTCCATCTTTCAAGGTATGTATTGAATTTTTGGTTCATCTTCATGCTATTAGTAAGCTTGCTACCATTCCTGTTATTCAATATCTCAGCATTAAGTGATTTAAGTTCCTCTTTACTCAGTCTGCATACTATTTTTTTAAGTATTTTAATTGAGGCATTACCGTTTGTGTTAATTGGTATCATCATTGCGGGCTTTATTCAGATTTTTATCACAGAGGAACATATTCAAAGGTGGATTCCTCAAAATGCGGTAATGGCCGTTGTCATGAGCTGTCTTGTAGGCGCATTATTTCCAGCCTGCGAATGTGGAATCGTGCCTATTGTGAGAAGATTGATTGCCAAAGGTGTACCGATACATGCAGCTATAGGCTTTATGTTAACTGGCCCACTCATTAATCCAATCGTTATTCTCTCTACCTATATGGCATTTGGAAATGATTTGAAAATAGCCAGCTTACGAATGCTGCTAGGTTTTGTTATCGCTATTGTCGTAGCATTACTCATTAGCTTGTTTTTTAAAGGTTCACAATTTAAAAGCTCCTTACAACCTCATTCATTGGCAACAGCTAACCAACCAACATCCTTTGTCACAAAACTATTCAATATGTTCAAACATGCCATTGATGAATTTTTTGATATGGGCAAATACTTAATTATTGGGGCATTTTTAGCTGCTTTTGTCCAAACCTATGTATCTACCAAAACACTCGTAGAAATTGGAGATGGCGTATCCTCCTCTATTTTGGTCATGATGGGCTTAGCCTTTATTCTTTCACTTTGCTCGGAGGCAGATGCCTTTATTGGGGCATCCTTTAGTGCTACTTTCTCAACCCCATCCATTCTTGCATTTCTTGTTTTTGGTCCCATGATTGACTTGAAAAATACCATTATGTTAATGAGCGTATTTCGCTTCAAATTTGTCTTCTGGTTAGCCGCCTTAGTGGCTATCATTGTCTATATTAGTATATGGATTCTTTCACCGTATCTCTAAGGGGGAAAACCATGAAATTTCACGTTCAGCAAGCGCTAAGAGCCCTTATTCTACTTGCTTTCTCAGCTATGATTGCGAGCCTGCATTGGACCGGGGAACTAACAAAATTCATTAACCCCAAATATGAAAGCCTTAGCCAAACAGCTGCCATTTTATTTTTTATACTGTTTCTTGTTCAGCTAACAGGAGTCATATCATTTACCCAGACGACCCATCATTGCGACGACAGTGGACATGCTTGCTGTTCACATCATGACCATGGTCATTCAGTCTTTACACGCAAAAAATGGCTAGCCTATCTTATTATTATGACACCGATTTTGACGGGCTTCTTCGTGCCTGCCAAAATTTTAGATGCTGCAATCGCTGATAAAAAGGGTGGGGCCTTCTTTCTCACTCAGCAAAGTCAACCATCCAAAATTGAGGATTACCTCACTTCAAATGAAACGATTGATGAAAATATCTATGACGAGCATGATCCTGACCCTAAACTAATGGAGGAAAAGCAGGAAATGACAAAAAAGCAATATGAACAATTAAAGCAACAGCTATTTCAACAAACTATGCTGAAAATGACAGATGAGGATTATACGATTTATTACGAGGACATGCATCAACATCTAGCAAACTATTTAGGGAAGCAAATCCAGTTAAAAGGCTTTGTTTTGAAAGAAGATAGCTTTACAGAAAAGCAACTAGTGGTTTCCAGATTCCTTATTACCCATTGTGTTGCTGATGCAAGTATCGTAGGCTTTTTGACAGAATTTCCTGAGGTTCCAACTATCAAAGAGGATACATGGATTGAGGTAATCGGTACAATCGGTCAAACAACTTATGAGGGTGCAAGCCTACCCGTTATTCATATTGATGATTGGGTAACAATTGAACAGCCTGAATCACCATATCTTTACCCCATAAATATTCGAATGAGTTTCTAGCAACATGAAAGGGCAAAGTTTATATCTTTGCCCTTTCATAGTGTTGAAAAACAAAACGATCCATAGAATTTTTGTGAAAGGTGAAAAAGGATTTCCGTTGCAGGCTACTTGCTTTCCTGTGGGCGAGCGCCGAGCCGCTCCGTTTAGAGGCTCGCCTGTCTTGCTATCCTACGGGAGTCAAGTAGCCTTCCACTCTATAAAAATATTTCTTGTTAGCAAAGTTTTTCAAATAAAGTGAAGGTATTCACTACTGGTGTTGTCACTCATCACTTCTCCACATCGAAAATAAGAGTCTATCCTTTTACCACATGGTGGATTGGAGCAGCGGCTTATCGGACGCCCCTGGAAAGGACGCTGGCGGAACAGAAATCAACCCCTCGCCTTTCAAAATGACTGTTTCTGCCGTTGACATCACCTTTTTCATCTATTAATTGGGTAATAGTACATCTAGACCTAAATGGGAACGTAATGTGCTCCCTTCATATTCAGCACGGAATAGCCCCCGCTCTACTAGCATAGGGATCACATCACTAAAGAATAAATCTAAAGATTTCGGAGGTCCACCTGGTACAGCAATAAAGCCATCCAATGCACCCTCCTCATAAAAAGTAATGATTTGATTGACAATGTCCTGTGGTGTGCCGATTGCCACAAGGTGAGCTGAGCCAATTACTTCTGGACGTGCAAGCAATACCTCAACAGTTGGTTCATTGTCGATAATATAACGACGCACCAAATCGGCATGTGTTTTACTACGTACTTTTTGATCTTTTGGCGGCAGCATATCAGCCGTTATCTGATCTTGCAGTGCCAAATGACGAATATCCATGCCTATCACTGATTCTAGAGCACTATAGCGACGCTCAAGTGTTAAATGTGCATGTGCTTGACGGTACATTTCGAGTGCTTCCTCATATGTATCGCCTATAAAGAAATAGAGCCCTGGTAATAACCGAATATCATCGGCTGAACGACCAACCTCAACCGCGCGTTTACGCAAGTCATTACGCATTTCAACACCCACCTCCATAGCAGGTGTCGCTGCAAAAATCGCATTGGAAACAGTAGCCGCAAATTGACGACCTACATCCGATGCACCTGCTTGGAAGAATGGTATATCTCCTGCTGGATGCATAGGTAGATTTAAAGGGCCATTAATATGGAAAAACTCACCCTCATGCTCAATCGGCTTGACAAGCTCATTTATTTTCTCTAAATCACCATTTGTTTCCAATACTTCATAGGGATGACTATGCCATAGCTGTTTCACGACCTCTATACATTCTGAGGCTTTAGCATACCTCTCCTCTGATGAAGCCATAGGTTCATTACTGAAATTATTGGCCCCATCAATGGAAGTGACGATATTCCAGCCTACTCGTCCCTCACTAATCCAATTCAACGATTGCAATTGACGTGCAATCAAATATGGTGGTATAAAGGATGTCGAGATGGTAGTCACTAAACCAATCTGCTTAGTTTCTCGTGCCACCGTTGCCATTAAAAAGCTAGGATCTAAGCCAACCGTTCCTTTTGTTTTAGCCATTAATTCTGGATGTGCTACTAAATAATCAGCCTTAAATAAAAAATCTAATTTAGCTTCCTCAGCACGCTGTGCAAATGCAATATGTTCATCAAGTAATGCACCCTTCTTACCATGATTACCATGTACAGCTATATGCATGCCAATAATAAGATGTCTTCTCATTGTTATATTCTCCTCTCTTTAATTGAAAATGATTATCATTTTCATAATAGGCTTACTTTTTAAATATTGCAACCAAATCCTTTACATACAAAAAAAGACAGGTACCTAATGAATAAGGACCTGTTATTTTGATTGCTATTTATTACTTTTCGTTTACTATGCCCCATGGAAAATCATGAGTCTCTCATTTGAGTTGCGACGACTTTTTACATGATAGTTAGATAGGATTTGCGAAAATTTGTTTTTCTGTCGGTTCCCATAGAACAATTCCCACATCCTTCTTCTGATCAATGATCCGAACGGTAATAGGGATATACTCAAATAAAATCGTATTTAATTTTGTACTAATCAGTTGTAACAAGCCTACTAATTCCGTATCATTGATTAGCGGCGCGTGTACTTCCATTTTAATATCTGTTAATTTACCCTCTTCATAGCGAAGTCTCCCTATAATTTTAGGGTTTAAATGCTTAAACCCTGCTTGAATATCTTCTTTAAAAATTAATAATTTATTATACATATTTTGATCTAAGCTATATAATGCCTCTGATGGAAATGAGTAATACTTTTTATCAATCTCAGACCACTTTGTTATAGTATTTTCTCCTTTTGCAATAAAGGTTTCAGCTAAAAATAAGCCAGGAATAATATCATTTATGTTGGATTCCTGATATAAAGTTAAATAAATAGGGACTTCCGGTATCTTTTTATTGTTTCTTATATCCTGAATGATCTTGCCAGCTATTTTTTTGCCGTAATTTTTCACATCATTGCTATCATCATCATTTTGATCTACTTTCACTTGTCCTGTGTAAATTAACCCTTTGTCATCCGATACACGTATATCATAAAATTCATTTAACGATATCGCAATCGACATTCCCTCTAGCTTGTTACTTTCCTTATGAATAAAATTATGTTCTACTACATGAGAGAGAATTAGCGGATACTTTTTCTCATCCTCTAAAACATCACCAGTTCTAGTTTCAATGGCTGGGTTCAAGCCAATACCTTCCTCTGTTTTTCTCCCTAACCATTGCTTAATCATTTGCTCATCCAAATATTGACCTTCCTGCAAATAATACTTTTCAGTTGCAAAATGATTCACAGATAAATCCATGAGTCCCCTCTCTATTTCATTTATATTTAACGCATTATTCATATTGTTAACCATTAAGCCTCGCGCAATATTACTTTTTGCAGGCTGTTGAATTTCATAGGCTTCCTTTTTTTGAATAGATGAAATATACATTTTTTCATTCGTCGTATCAGGCTCAACCTCACCACTACTACAAGATGCTAATAACCCTATGGATGCGATTAAACTAAATAAACACTTTCTCTTTTTCATCACAAATACTCCTTGATCATATGTAGAAATTTAATATTTCCATAATTTAACCATACCAAATTTTACAAAACAAAACATCATATATTTATAAATATCACCATTCTATAGTGAGATCAAAAAAACCTATGTTCAAGAAAAAATGAACATAGGTCTTTACTATTGTAGATGGTTGTGAGAAAAGTTTATTTTTGATCAGGTGCAGTCTTCTAGCTTTGGAGTGGTTTCTTCATGTTTATAAGGAGGTCGCTCTTCCAATGAGCCGAGACCAATCTTTTCTAAGCAACTTCCTCACTTTCCCAGCGCAACCTCCAACTGAAGCGGCTTCCCCATTTTTGAGCATTACCCCTCAACTATGGAGCGAATGCTACTTTGCATTTTTATCAGGTTGGTGAATGCCAAAAATATTGCCTTCTGTATCGATATAATAGCCTTGCCATGCCATCCCAGGTAAAGCATGTTTCGAGATAGCTACTTTGCCACCATTTTCAAGAATTTTGGCTTCTGTTCCATCGTAACTTTCGACACCCATGGTACAAGCAAAGCCATTCAACGCTTGATTGACTTCTGGTGGTGGGCCTTGGCGTTGCATTAACGCACCATTAATACCAAGTTCATCTTCCTCACCTGTCACTGCTCCAAAGTACGGCATGCCTGCATAGTCACTCCAGTCTTGAAATGACCAGCCAAATACTTTCCCGTAAAAATGCTTTGCCCGCTCCATATCATTTACGTGGATTTCAAAATGAACTAATCTTCCCATAGTACCCTCTCCTTCAAGGTGAATATATTCACTATATAGCATTTTCAAAAAGATTGAAAATTAAAACATATAGAAAATAGTCACCAGTTTTACAATTGACTATACACAGAAAATGCATCCGTAATGTTATATTGCTCCGTCCGAGGACCTCCTTCAGCTCCTACTGTCACTAACACATATTCTTGTCCATTAACAGTTGCTAAACTTGCTAAACATAATCCTGCATCCTCTGTATAACCCGTCTTGCCACCTAGGATTTTCCCTCCTGGCAATACACTTGATGTCATATGTTGAAACATTCGATTAGTAAATGTAATACCCTCCGGATGAAGGTTCGTTGACTTAATAGAATATCTTTCTGCTGTATAAACATTTCGAAACTCATCATTTGTTAAGGCATATTGTAAGAGTAGTGACATATCTTTCACAGTTGTATAATGATCTGGATGATGCAGTCCTGTTGTATTCATAAAATGAGTATTTTTCATTCCCAGTTGCTGCGCCTTATCATTCATAAGCTTTACAAATTTCCGTTCTGAACCAGCAGCATATTCAGCTAAACCAATGGATGCCTCTGCACCTGATGGCAGCATGGAACCATACAATAAATCCTCTATCGTCAACCTCTCATTCGGAAGAAAACCTGCCACTGAAGCATTTTCCTCGTATAAATCATTAAAGATGTTTTTAGGTAAAACGATTTCATCTTGTAAGCTTGGAATTTGCTCAATCGCGACTAAAACAGTCATCATTTTCGTCAAAGATGCAGGATAAATGACTTCCTCACTATTTTTATCTAATAGTACTTGATTTTCATCTAAATTCACTAAAATGGCATTAGAACTATATAAATCGATATTGAGCATATCGCTACTCATCGTCGATATTACTTTTGGTGAATCAACCATCTCCTGACGTAATGTTACAGGTGTTTCTTTCAATATCAAATAAACAAATACGATCATGAACAGGAACAATATACTTACAATACCTTTTCTTGTGAACATAAAAACAACTCCTTCTCTTTATGCTTTTATTGAACCATAAAAAAAGGAGCTTATTTTTAATTAACTATTAGTGAATTCTTAAGGTTTCTTAAGAATTGGCTGGAATCATAACTATGAACACGGTTTGATTGTGATGAGAAGTAGCTGTAATCGTCCCTCCATGGGCTTGCACAATTTCATTTGAAATGGCTAAACCAAGTCCAGCACCACCCGTTTGTGTAGACCTTGCACTATCTAAACGGTAAAACTTTTCGAATATCATCTTTAATTTTTCAGGCGGTATGGTCTTCCCTGTATTCTTAAATGAAATAAACGTTTGATTGTTTTCATTTTGTGCACTAATTTCGATTGTACTGTTGGGTTCACTATAGGCAATTGCATTTTTTAAAATATTATTAAATACCCTTGCTAATTTATTTCTGTCTGCATAGATAGTCATCTCTCCATCTATATTGACGATGGCTTTTTGACCCTTTGGTGCTAACAATGGGTAAAACTCATCGGCTACTTGCATTAACATATAGTTAAGAGGAATAAGGTCTTTCTCTAAAACGATGGATTGTAAATTAAATCTTGTGATTTCAAAAAACTCATTGATTAATTGTTCTAGTCTATAGGATTTCTCTAATGTAATCGTTACATATTTTTCTTTTTGCTCAACAGGCATATCCCTTGCCTCATCTAAAAGGCTTAAGTAACCAATGATAGATGTTAAGGGTGTTTTTATATCATGGGCTAAATAAACAACCAGATCATTTTTACGTTGTTCTGCTTCTTGTGCATCCCTCGCACGCTTTTCTAATTTATATTTCACATCATTTAATTTCTTCTCTAAAAAATCGAGCTCTGTCGGAAGATGAATTTCCTTCTCTGACTCATCTGCAAGCGTAATGATACTGTTACTAATTTGATGAAAATAACGAGTAAAACGAGAGAGGGCAATATAAAAAATGATCAACAATAATAGGATAAATCCTATAGTAAGCCAAAGAGGTTTATTTTGTTGAAATAACACATTGTAGGCATTTTGTGCAGCAAAGTAATCGAGCTGCAAGACATTTTCGCAAAAGGCTATAAAAGCATCTGCAAAGGGAGCTTGTAAAACACCATCAATGAATGCAAAGTTGATTATAAAACCTATTATGATTGCTATAATAAGAATAAAAACGATTTGTAAAATCATCTTCCTCTTCAATCCGCCAAACTCATTTTTCAATGGTATACCCCACTCCCCAAACAGTTTTAATAAATTTTGGGTTTTCCGCAGAATCTTTCATTTTTTCCCTTAAATGTCGTATATGAACCATTACGGTATTATTGCTGTTAAAATACTTGTCCCCCCAAATTTCTTGAAATAATTGCTCTGAACTAATGACCTTCCCTCGATTTGTACACAAATACCATAGAATTGCGAATTCCGTAGGGGTTAGGGATACCTGTCTTTCATTTAAAAAGACCTGCCGTGTGTTCTGATTGATCATCAAACCAGCGAAATCAATGATATCTTCTGTTTGCTTCGAACCTTGGTTGTACAATGTAAATCTTCTTATTTGTGCCTTGACACGAGCAACCAATTCCAATGGACGAAATGGCTTTGTTATATAATCATCTGCTCCTAAAGAAAATCCATTTATTTTATCAATCTCTTCTTCCTTTGCCGTAAGCATAATCACTGGAAAATTAAATGTTTCTCGGATTTTTTGTAAAATGGTAAAGCCATCTATCTCTGGCATCATAATATCGAGAACAGCTAAATCCACATTTTCCCGTATAATACACGCCAGAGCCTCTTGAGCTGTATAGTACTTAAATACATGGTAGTTTTCATTTTTTAAATATAACTCAATTAAATCTGCAATTTCTTTTTCATCGTCAACAACTAAAATATTCAAATGAATTGTCCTCTCCTTCTACTTACACAATTTCCAATGATTTTTCACAGGCATTATAGCACTTACGAATAGCTATATCTATTAATAAGAATAGGTTATTTAAAGCGCTATAAAAAAGTAGAGATGGAAAAAACCTCTTTCCAACTCTACTTTCCATATTGAATCCCAAGCCTTATCGTTATTCGATATTTAATTTGTTCAATTGGTCGCCACAGTAGTAGATTTCCGATTCAAATCCTGTGTTACCACTCTGCCTGAATAATAGTGCATTTGTTCATTTAATTTATGCTCTTTTACGGTTAAATTGGTTGGCCTTACTTTCAGAACAAGCGTCTTACTCCCGAGTGATGATTGATACTTTTCGATATGTGTTTTCGACAAAGGGGCGTGATAATAACCTGGGACATATTTATCAAGCATTGCCTGCATTGCCACAGTAGCCTCATCTAAATCTGTGACAATTTCCACCAAACCATTTGCGATGACACTCATATAAGCTGTATCCGTGTTAGCAGGAATGGGATCTACCATTGTTCCATAATTCTCGCATATAGAAATACATGCATTTGGGTTGGCTGTTAGGATGTCTATTTTCCTGCCTTCATTGGCACCGTGGAAATAAAAACTCCCATCTTTGAAGACATAATTTAGTGGCAGAACATATGGTGTATGTTGATCCACTAAACCAAGAAAAGCGGTTTGTGCGTCTTTTAAAAATGGTTGAATTTGTTTTTCATCTGTACAAGCTCTTTGCAACATTCGAATGTCTGTTTTCATCTTTTTATCCCCCTATCCTCTACTAAAGAGGAGTCTACAGCAGGATTGCCCTCTAAAAAAGGGACAGTTTTATGAAAAGGGATGGGTACAACTTTCAAATATTGAAATGAAAGTTAGTTATGCACTTTATTTATTCACCTGCATCTCGATAAAATAATTTAAGCTGTGCAACAATCAGAATGCTAATGACTACAAGTAAAAACCAAGAGCTTATTTTGCCAAAATGCACAATCGACCATGCTACCTCTTGATTAGGATATGACCATGCCCCAAAGAAAGTAGCGATATTTTCAGCAATCCAAATGAAAAAGCCAATCAAAAAGAAAGACGCAACGATGGGCATTTGATAGATTTTATTTCGCACCTTAAATTTGACCATTGTTCGATAAAACACCACAAAAAGTAATGCCATTAACAGCCATCTAAAATCATAAATAAAATGATGGGTGAAGAAATTGAAGTAAATCATGGCTCCTAGTGGAATGGCTACATAACTTTTTGGCCAACTCACGATTTTCAAATCGAATCTACGCCAGGCTTGGCAAATATAACTCGCCACACTAGCATACATAAATCCACTATATAATGGCACACCTCCCACTTTTGACCACGCCTCTTCAGGATAAGACCAAGAATTAAAATTTACTTTATACAGTTCTAGCACAAGTCCAATAATATGAAACAGACAGATGACTTTTATTTCATCCTTTGTTTCTAATCCAAATCTATACATCAAGTATTGCGTCAATAGACAGATGACTAGAATGAAATCGTATCTTGCTACACCTGGTATTGGAACAGCTCTAGAAAATGCAAGTGTAATAAATATTACAACAGGAAAAATACAGGATAACGATTGTTGATACGTAAAGATTCCTAAATCTTTAACAAAATTTTTTAACATGAATCCACCTCAGATTAGCTCAAAACTAAATTTATTCTTGTATGAAGAATAAACGATAAATTATCCTATTTCAATATTTTTTTATCGAAAAACGATAAATTTTTTCGTTTTATTTTGGAACTATTCTTTGGTAGTTTCGTCTTTGTTGTTCTTTATTAATAAAGAAAAGAGTAGCCACATAATACAGCTACTCTTATTACTTAAAGATACATTTTTTGATCTAATTTTAACTGGACTTCTTGTTGGTTTATTACTAAATTTGTAACTTTTTTCACTTTTAAATAATAAACAATATAACAGCCAATGAAGAAAGCTCCACCACAGTAAAGGGCTAATCGTTGAGCGGGATCAAAAGCCAAGCTTGCCATAACGATGCAGTTTGCCAATAATCCTAAAATAGGAATAACCGGATAGAATGGTGCTTTGAATTTTAAATCCTCCACTTTTCCTCCTTGGCGTAAATAGGAGCGTCTAAATGCAATTTGAGAAGCAGTAATTGCAATCCACCCAATTTGTGCACCTAAACCTGCTAGGGATAAAAGCCACACAAATACGGTATTAGCGGCAAATACGCTTGACAATAATGACAAACCAGCAACAGCAAGGGTAATCAATAATGCATTCATTGGAATTCCTCTTCTATTCACCTTCCCTAACAATGGACTTGCCATCTTTTCAACGGAAAGAGAAAACAGCATACGTGTTGCAGCATATAAACCCGAGTTAGCGACCGATAATAAAGCTGTTAGAATAACAAAATTCATAATATCTGCTGCATACGGAATCCCTATACTATCTAATACAACAACAAATGGACTTTCAACAACACCCGCTTTATCCATAGGAATCATAGCTGCCAATACAAAGACAGATAACACAAAGAAGAACAGCGTACGCCACACGGTTTGTTTAATAGATTTAGGGATTGTTTTTTCGGGATTTTCACTCTCTCCAGCAGCAATACCGATTAATTCTGTACCTTGAAATGAAAAATTCACGGTAATCATGGTAATGAGCAGTGCTGTTAAACCATTTGGAAAAAGACCACCCTCATAAAAATGAGTAAGAAATGGGGCATCTGTTCCATTTTTCATATCGATCAGCCCAAACATAGCTGCTCCCCCAACCGCAAGGAACATCAGGATGGCCAAAATTTTAATGCTTGAGAAGACAAATTCTGCTTCGCCAAAGGCTTTTGCAGATAAACCATTCAAGACAAAGAGCAGTGCAGCAAATATTAGGCACCACATCCATACTGGAGAATCAGGAAACCACCTTTGCATAAGTTGTCCAGCACCTAAAAATTCGAGTGCAACAGTTACTGCCCAGCCTAGCCAGTACAGCCAGCCAACAGCAAAACCAGTGGCAGGACCGATAAACTTCGTCGTATATGTTTGGAATGAACCAGATACTGGCATAGCAACAGATAATTCACCCAAGCATAGCATTGTTAAATACATTACTGCTCCGCCTACTAAATAAGCTAGAATGGCACCGGTTGGCCCCGCTTGATTAATGGTGTACCCTGAGCCAAGAAAAAAACCAGTTCCAATACATCCTCCGAGAGAAATCATAAATAAGTGTCTAGCTTTCATACTTCTTTTCAATTCATATTGTTCTGCTGCCATAAAAAACTCCTTACACTAATTATCTTGTAAGCACTTTCTTTTTTTCGTGCACGACAGATAACTATTTGAAATTTAAATAATTGATAGATGTTCAAGTTAATATATTTTATAAACTGTCAATTTTCTGACAAAATAAAGGCTATTGATGTGCTAGAGCATTTGCTTTTTCTATAGTAAACTTTATTTAGGGAGAGCTACTTTCTTATATTTGGTTGTGGCGACCTTATAGTCTAAGAAAAGTTCTTCCTTTACGAGAGAAATGATGTCACTATCCTTTGTTTACAGTAATGTATCACCGAATAGAGAGCTGATTAAAGCTACAGCAGCAATTGCCGTTTTATTATATTGATCTAATACTGGATTTGTCTCAACAAACTCTGCAGAAGTAATGATATTTGCTTCTGATAGCATTTCCATCGCTAAATGGCTCTCACGGTAACTAATACCACCTGCAACTGGGGTTCCTACACCTGGCGCATCGTTTGGATCAAGTCCATCTAAATCCAAAGATAAATGAACACCGTCGGTACGCTCCTTTAAATAATCAATTGTTTGTGACATTACAGTTGTCATCCCTAAACGATCGATTTCATGCATCGTATACACTTTAATACCAATTTCTTTAATAAGCTTTTTTTCACCTGGATCTAAATCACGAGCACCAATAATCACAACATTTTCAGGCTTAACTTTTGGCGCATAGCCTCCGATATTCGTTAGTGCAGGATGGCCAAGACCTAAACTTACAGCTAAAGACATACCGTGAATATTTCCTGAAGGAGATGTCTCACCTGTGTTTAGATCACCGTGTGCATCATACCAAATGACACCTAAATTCTCATAATTCTTTGAGACACCTGCTAATGTGCCAATCGCAATACTATGATCTCCACCTAAAACTAAAGGAAAACGTTTTAAGGAAATTTCATGATCTACTTTCTGACCTAGTTTTTCATTACTTTCTGTGACCGTTTTTAAATTTTTTAAGTTTGTCTTTCCTTCTATTTCTTTATCTTCCTGTTCGATGTCAATGGTTAAATCCCCTTCGTCATGTATGGAATAACCAAGGCCCTCAAGTCGTTCCGTTACCCCTGCATATCTAATAGCACTTGGTCCCATGTCTACCCCTCTTCTAGTTTGGCCTAAATCCATGGGTACCCCAATAATTGTCACTTCTTTATTCATGATCATTTCTCCTCTCCAATAATTACTTTCACAGTATAAAGAAAATGATATACTGACTCAACTCGACATTATTTTAAATTTTTATACAGTTTAAATTATTGAAAACATAGATATTTGCTTGTATAAACGATTGCATAAACGCTATTTCAGTGAATATTAAAACAATTTTTTCCTATTTTAAGCTATCGTTTTACATAAATTACCAAAATGAATATTAAAAATATTCTATTTCCATTGTTTTTTTTGAAAATTAAGATGGTAATTTTAGCAAAAAAGATAATATATTGATAAATAATTTCTAATTTATTCAAATTAACCCCTTTTTTTCTACATAAAAAAAGCCTTACTACAATAGTAATTAGGCTTTATTATCCCTATTTTAATAATTTCACAATACTATTCAAACAGGTTTCTTTATAAAATTTATGTTGTTCTTCTAAATCACAAGTTAACCATTGTATTAACGAACCATCAATCATTGCTCTCATCATTTTTGCAGAGGCTAAGGAATCAATGTTTGGGCTAAACACACCTTCCCTTTTTCCTAATTCAATAATTTCTTGACCAATTCCCCAGCAATTCTCATAAAATTTTAAGTTGATTCTTTTATAATCCTCATTGCCGTTTGCCTTGGCTAAAAAATCTAAATAGACTCTGTAAAACTTTTTATTATCTTGGGGTGACACAAAAACAGCGTTTAAGTAGGCTTGAAGCTTTTCTATAGCTGTTTGATATTTGCCTATTTCTTGTATTTCAACACTATAGATTTTGCTCGTAGTGGATTCCAGTAATGCCAATAATATATTTTGTTTACTTGTAAAGTAGTAGTGAACTACCCCTTTTGAAACATTGGCATGATCGGCTATGTCTTGTAGTGTAACTTTATCATAACCTAACTTTGAAACAGCATTAAAGGCTGCTTTCATAATTTGTTTTTTACGTTCTTCCTCTTTCTTTTTCATAGATGCCTCCGGTGATTTAATCAATTACGCCTCAGTGTAATTGCCGCTGACGCTTCGCTTGTACGCGAAGAAACAATGCATCCAGATTTTTTTGATTTTGCTCGAAAGCTCATTTCAAAAAACTGAGACATCCGCTGGCGGCTTTATGAGGATTCAACGGCTATCTCCCATTATAAATGAGAGGGATTTCTGTACATAACAATACAAAAACATATACTGAATCAAGTTAAAGCTATTATACAGGAAGAATAGGTAAACTCCAATTTTATATTGACCGGTCAGAATAATTTTGTTACTGTTTATTGGAATTAAATGATAAGGGGATGTTTACTATGACAATAGGAAGTTTTAAAGCGTTAGTTGTCAATCAAGAGGAAGAATTTACAGTTAAAGTAAACGAATTGACATTAGCAGACCTACCACAAGGTGAGGTATTAATTAAGATTCATTATTCAAGCATTAATTATAAAGATAGTCTTGCTTCTATTCCTGATGGTAAAATCGTTACTTCCTATCCTTTTGTTCCTGGTATTGATTTAGCTGGAGTCGTTGTTTCCTCTGAAGACCCTCGCTTTAACGAAGGTGATGAGGTCATTGCGACTAGCTATGAAATAGGGGTCTCTCATTTTGGTGGTTTTAGTGAATATGCTCGTATCCCTGCTAAATGGATTGTGCCTCTTCCAAAAGGGCTTTCGCTCAAGGAAGCAATGGTAATTGGTACTGCAGGATTTACGGCTGCATTGTCTATCAAAAAATTAGAGGACAATGGCATTAACCCTGAAAAAGGAAAAATTCTTGTTACTGGCGCAACAGGTGGTGTCGGTAGTTTTGCGGTCTCTATTCTTTCAACACTTGGTTATCAAGTAGAAGCAAGCACAGGAAAAAAAGCTGAACAGGACTTTTTAAATAATCTTGGGGCTACTTCAATCGTTACTCGGGAAGAAGTTTATGATGGGAAGATTAGAGCATTAGGTAAACAAAAATGGGCGGCTGCTGTTGATTCTGTTGGCGGAGAGCCACTCGCCTCTTTATTAAGTCAAATTCAATACGGAGGTGCTGTTGCGATTAGTGGTTTAACTGCAGGCACACAGCTTCCTACAAGTGTCTTCCCCTTCATTTTAAGAGGGGTAAATTTACTTGGAATTGATTCTGTTTATTGTCCAATGGATATTCGCTTAAACATCTGGCAGCGCCTTGCGACAGATTTTAAACCAGTAAACCTTGGCAATTTCATTCAGCAAGAGGTCACACTACAGCAACTTCCAAATGTTTTACCTCTTTTACTGAGAGGCCAAGCAAGAGGAAGAATTCTTGTTACTTTATAAGCTATTCGATTTAAATTTAAAAAGGTTTGATATACTATCTCATTCCCCTTTTTATTTCCCAGAAAATATTGATAGTCATCATCAATGATACAAAGGCTACTACGCATATAAAGCGTGGTAGCTTTTTTTTGGCTGACATCTCCCTGACATAATGGCCATTTATAGTAATTCATGAACGACCCACTTGCTCACTTTAAACAAATTCAGACGATAATGTTTGTCTAATTTAACATTAACAAGCATACCCATAGAGTATGTAGGCAGCATTTTGGGAACTGAAAACTATAATCAACTTTTGGAGATGATCATATGAAGCGAGCACATATCAATGAATTAAATATTACACGTGCATTAGCCATTCTTGCTGTACTCCTCATCCATTCTACTAGTACACCAGTTACAGCATTATCTAATGAATCAAAATTTTATCCACTATATGTATTTCTCAATATTTTTCCCAAATTCGCTGTTCCTGTTTTTATTTTCTTAAGCGGATTCGTTTTATTTTACAACTATATACAAAAAGAACTAACGAAAGAGCTTATCATTCGTTTCTATAAAAAAAGAGTGACACAAATTCTCATCCCTTATCTCTTTTTTTCTATTTTTTATTATACAGCCATGCAATTTTATGTGACACATGATTTAGTATCCACATGGCATGCTTTATTTAGTGTTGAATTTCTCAAAAAACTATTAATAGGAAAAGCGTACACCCATTTATATTATATTTTTATCATTGTACAGTTCTATCTTATATTCCCTTTATTCTTATATGTTTTAAAGAAAAAGCCAGCCCTATCTCCTCATCTAATTTGGATTGGCTTCGTTCTTCAATGGGCCTTTATTCTATTAAATGCAGAGTTTTGGCAGTATCCCTATAGAGGGAGTATTTCTTTCTCTTATATTTGCTATTTTTTAGCTGGTGCATTTTTAGGTATTTATTTTGAAAAATATAAAGGATGGCTTCAATTAAAAAAAGGAAATTTTCCTATCCCCCTCCTTTTTATATGGTGTGTAGGGCTATTATCTACTATCTATAATGTTTATTTATATTACTATGTTTTTTCGTCACAAACCTATTTAGTGAACAGCACCATATTTGAACTAGTTTTTCAGCTCCAATCTTTAACAGCCTGTATCGTCTTATTACAGCTTTCTTATTGGATCTATAATAAATGGAACCATGCATGGGTCAACGGTTTCATAAACTTAGGAGTAGTATCATTTGGCGTCTATCTATTGCATCCATTTTTCCTTTTCCTTTACAGACAAATTAGTACTGGCGGCAATAGTGTCCTCTATCACCTATGGAGTGCTGGCGGCTTTATCTTTGCTCTATTTATTACATGGATGATTGTGCTGTTAATGGGCAGATTTTTCAAATACCATTGGATTGCTTTTGGGCCTATTCCGCAAAAGTTCCCTTATAAATAAAATTCATAGATTATCATAAAACTAAAAACCCTGTAGAGATATCTCTACAGGGCTTCTTATAATTGACAGGTTGAATTATTTTGAAATAGAACCGTCTTTTACTTTATTGTTATTCACATCAGCTAAGTTAGTTGATTTGAATTCTACTACAATGCTATCTGTTAAAGCATATTGATCTTTAGTTGTCACTTTAAGTTTACCGTTTTCTACAACAGCAGCAGTAATTTTCACAGTAGAGCCAGCAATTTTCACTGTTAAACCTGTTGGTGTAGCTTCATTTACAATACTTTCAGAGAAGTCTACGATAAATGTTTTATTATCTACTACTGTTACTTGAGAAGCTACAGGGACAATATTTTCTTTCAGTGTTACTTGAGTTGTAGCTTTCCCATTTTTAAGTGTATTTCCTTTTGTATCAACTACATTTTTAGCTTCAAGTACATAATTACCATTAGCAGTAATAGAACCTTCAGGTAAAGTGAATCGGACTTTTTTAGTACCATCTACAAATTGAAGTTGAGTTCCAGCAGGTAGCTCTTTTCCGCCAAGTGTGTAGTTAGCAGCATTTGTTGCTGTAGCAGTCACATCTGTAGCATATTCAACAGTGAATACATTGTTATTTGTTACAACAACTGGTGTAGCTCCAAATACTAATGAATCTGTAGGCGTTTCAGGTGTAGCTTCGAACGTTCCAGTTGTAACATTAAATGTAATCGTCTCTGCAGTCACGTTTTTAGATAAATCTTTCACTGCTCCAGCAGATAATTCAAATGTGTATGTTGAATTGCTATCTAAATCAATGTCAACTTTAACTGTGTTTTTCTCTGCACCCTCAATTTTGCCATTACCATCTACATCGTAACCAGTACCTTTAACGTCTTTTACCGCTATTTCTTTTCCAGCAGTGTAAGCAATACCGTTCTGAGTTTTAATTGTTAAAATACCATCTACTTTGACAGGCTCACTAAAAGTAAGGTATAAAGCATCTACATCTGTAGTTACCTTCACATCATCAGCTACTAACATTTTTGTAGAAGCAGAGACAAGTGTAGCAGGCGTTGTATCTTTAGTTAGAATAGCATTGAACTCAAATGCGTCTCCAGCATTTCCAGCTACATCTTTTTGTCCTTCTACTTTAATATTTGTATTAATAAATGTTGATGAACCTAACACTGCTTTCGCATCAATCGTGAATACAGTTTTATCAGCTACATCTTTCAAATCAGCATCTTTTAAGTAGAAAACAGTTGATCCTACAGTTACTTTCGCATACCCTTCAACTGAAGCATCAGCATCTACAACAAATTTTTGTTTCATTAATTCTTCTGAGAAATCAAACGTAATTTCTGTACCGTTTACAGCTGTTGAAACAGTTGGTTTTGAATTATCTACATCTGCTTTAGCAACTGTGAAGTTCACAGCGATAGGATTCGCGATATTATTCGCGAAATCAGTGGCACCAACAATATCTACTTTATAAGTTTGCTCAGCTGTCAATCCAGTAATTGTTAATTTTTTACCAGATAAAGTATAGCGATCTTTTGACAGTTCAGTACCATTTAAGCTTACTGTTCCTTCATTTTGTACAAGCTCATCGAAAGTGATCACTGCTGTAGTACCTTTTGCTTCTACAGTATTCACACTAACAGGTGTTGTATCTGCAAAAGTTAATAAATTGTTAAATTCTTCAGTTAAAACTTTAGCATCTGCTTTTGTTTTGACTGGTTTTACAGTCACTTTTCCGTTAGTTAATTTTAACTCCTTATCAGTCGTTAAAGTAACAGACATGCCGTCTTCAGCCACTACTGCACTTGTGATAGCTACGCCTTCAATAGCATACTTCGTTGTGATTGCCGCATCTTTTGCATCAACAGCTGTGTTGAATTTTACTTCAAGCTCTTTTGCATTTAACCCTTTTACAGATGCTACAGCTGGTGTTACCTCTTTCACAGTTGCATCAATTGTACGTTTTACCATAGTAGCGAATTCTTCACGGCTGATTTTATCTTGTGGTGCTAATAATGAACCTTTACCATTGATTACGCCGTTGTCAACAGCCGTTTCTAAGTAAGATACAGCCCATTTAGAAGCTTTCGAAGCATCTGCGAATTGGCTAAGGTCTGCTTTACCTGTTAATTGGTAGCCTTGTACGATAACTTTCGCAGCTTGTTCTCTTGTTAATTGAGCTTTAGGTTCAAATCTGCCATTACCCATACCATCAAATAATTCTGGTGAAGTTGCAAGTACTGCATTATAGAACCAGTCATTTTCATCAACATCTGAAAAATCTTCTGTTCCTGTAGCTTTTAAATCTAAAGCTTTTGATAAAATTTCAGCAGCTTCTGCACGAGTAAGCGTACCAGCTGGGTTGAAGTTCCCTTTTTCATCACCTTGGATGTAGCCTTTGTCAGTTAAAAATTGTACAGCTTCTTTTGCCCAAGATGAAATGCTATCTGCATCATTAAATTCGGCAGCCGATGCTACTGGTACGATTGCTGATGCTACAAGTGCTGCTGTTGCAGTAGTTGCGAAAAATTTACGACCTTTGTTTTGTTTCTTCATAGTATATTCCTCCAGAATTCTAATAAATTATATTATTCTGTGAGAACAATATTATCGCGCTATTCAATTGTTAAAATATGTATAAATTGTTCTCGCAAATAATAATTACAACCAATTATAGGGAAAGCAAACTTCTAAATTTACCAAGATTAAATATCCCAATCAAACTGTAATTTGCTTTACAAGACAATAATATAACTAGATTACCAATAAATAAACGCTAAAAATAAGGTAATTTTACTACTAGATTGGTTATATAGGTAATCTTTTCATAGAAAATTTCTATAATATAGAAAAATAGATAGAATAGGCATAAAGTTCACCTACTTAAAGGGATTATATGTAATCAGTTCTTTTTCATTTACATTTGTTTTATTACTTTCTTAATATAATAGCTGAACAAAATTAAAGCTCTATCAGTGTTAAATTCTAGGTTAATAATTAGTTGATTGCTAAAATTATTTTGTCTAAATCGATTAAATGAATATTAGCCCCAGTCCCCTAAACTTTATTCACAAAAATATTTAAAAGCTATTTTCTATCATCAACTAACTATCTCGCATTTTTTAGCAATATTATTTAAAAACGGAGCAAGGAACAGTAATAGAAGTGTGCTTAAACTGTATCCGCTGCTTTTCTAATTTTAAAACAATAAAGCCATCTGACACCAATTCAATATCGGTATCAGATGGCTATATCTTCTTATTTATAATGACAGGGCGAACGACTATTACACAATGTTCATCCTTTAAAGCAGTTTGACGACCAGCAATTTTGCTCCAGTGAGTAACTTCATCTTCACTAATATTTTGCTGCTTCAGACGGTGGATTTAAAGCGTCTTTTAGTTGTTCGTCAGTTACATCATAGTCATAAAATTTGGCGTTATAATACAAGAAACTCCATTAAACTAAGGTATGTTGTCGCCTTGGCTAAACCACTACATCCGTGGGAGCGCTTCGGTGTTGTAAATAATTGAGCCTTTATTATTGTGCCGCTGGAATAAATGATTCAACAATGGTAGCTAATGCTTGAATGGTATCGTAGCTGTCACCTGGAAATTCCGCTTGGGCAAAATCAACTTGAAGTTCTTCACAAATTTTTTGACATTCACTTCCGATTTCAAAATAGGATTCAATATCCGCAGAAAGTGAAAGGAGTTCACATGTGACAAAACCTTGAGCACCTTCTGCATGTAATGTTTTAATCTTTTCCTTTACATCTGGAGCAAGCCAGTCACCTTTGCCATGACTACTTCGATAGGTAATATGCCAGTTATCAATTTGAGCAGCTTTTGAGATGGCCTCTGCTAATTCGGAGAATTGGCGTACATACAGTTCATTTCGTTCAGGATTAATCGGCTGACTATGCACGGTATATAAAACATGAGTGTGCACTCGTTTTTCAGTGGGAATCCATTCATAGGCACGATGAACACGATCTTTATAAACAGCAAGTAATTCTGTATTTAAATGCCAATTTTGACCACTTATAATAGTAACATCATGAGAAGCTAGCAATGCACTTACTTCATCATGAAACGCAGCAGCACCTGAAGACATAATCGGATTTACAGGTAGCGTAATAAAAGTTGAGATACCATCTTCAAGCATCGTGTTAACAACATCTGGAATGTAAGGTTCTGTATGTTTGTAAGCATTATATACTTTTACAGGCTGGGCTAAGCGTTGCTGTAAAGCATGTTCCAACCCTTTAGCAATACGGCTCGTATTGGCTGCTAACGGATCAACACCACCTAATTTTTTAAATTGCGCTGTAATATTTTCAATCACATGAGGTGGTGGCGTTTTACCATTCATAATATGTGAAAAATAAGGTGTAACATCGTCTAAAGATTTTGGTGCGCCATAAGCGTAATAAATTATACCAATCATTTTTATAAACTCCTTTACTTCAATGGAATAAGTTAATTTTATATGTGCTACAGATGCTTCATAAATTTCAAATTACTATTTCTAACAGAAGCATCTTGTGACCATAGAAAAAATACGTTCATTTACAAGAACTTGAACACAATTTTACTGGGGTAAAGACAGGATTTCCATGCTGCATATAAATTTCAGCATCAATTTCAAAAATGGATTGAAACATTTCTTTACATATTACACAATGGGGTGAATCATCATAATGAATTTTCCCATTTTTTAATACAATTAGACGTTGGCTATTTTGTGCGGCTTGGTTAATATCATGCAACACCATGATAACGGTCATATTGTATTTATGATTTAACTCTTTTACAAGCTCCATCACTTCTAATTGATGAGCAATATCTAGATATGTTGTTGGTTCATCTAATAGCAAAACTTTGGGATGCTGTGCTACAGTCATTGCAATCCAAGCACGTTGGCGTTCTCCTCCAGACATCGAAGGTAGTACCCGATTTTGCATGTGATTCAATCCAGTTACATCAATTGCCCAATCGACAATTTTTATATCCTCTTTTGACAGCGACGTTTTCCCTCCACTATGCGGATGACGCCCAAATTCAACTAACTCACGCACCGTTAAATCTAATTGATGATTATTCATTTGTGGGAGCATCGTTAATGTTTTAGCCACTTCTTTAGACTTCATTTCATGAATATTCCGCTCATCTAAATATACTGCCCCACTATTCGGCTTTAAAAGACGTGAAATTACACGTAATAAAGTTGATTTTCCCGAGCCATTTGGTCCTATTAAACTAACAACTTCTCCTTCATTGATTGTCAAGGAAATATCATCTAACTGGAAGTTGGTGAACTCATGTTGGTAATTGATATGCTCAGTTCGTAGCAATGGAATTCCCCTTTCTATGAATTAAATACAGGAAATATGGCCCTCCGATAAATGCTAGTAAAATGCCAACAGGAAATTCAATAGGATCAAATACAGTTCTCGCAATTGTATCTGCGAAAACAACAAGTAAGCCACCAGCCAATGCTGAAGTAGGTATTAAATACTTATGATCTCCACCGATAATTAATCGTAAAATATGTGGTACTACCAAACCTACAAAACCAATTAAACCAGCAACACTTACTGCAATTCCTGCTAGTAACGTACTTAATACAATTAAAAAGAATCGACTGCGTTCAACATTGTGTCCTAAAAGACTTGCCATTTCATCGCCTAGACGCATTATACGAATATGTTTAATCGCATAAATTGATAATATAATAGCTACAAGGACATAGTAGACAATCATCTCTAATTGCATCCAACCAACACCCGTTAAACCGCCTGACAACCACGGCAATACAGATTGTACACGATCGCTATAAAGAATCATTAATGCATTTGTTCCTGCACCACAAAGTGCATTGATGGCTACCCCAACTAAAATAATTCGCATTGGGGATGTGCCACCTTTTTTCACCGATAATGAATACACAATCATTGCCGCTACAAAAGCACCTAAAAAAGCTGCTATAGGTAAGTAAATAATATAGCCAGGAAATACAACCATAACCGCTACAGCCATCATTCCAGCGCCAGAAGTAATTCCAATAACTCCTGGATCGGCTAATGGATTTTGCATGACTCCTTGTAAAATCGAACCCGCAATAGCCAAGCAAACACCAATAATCATACCCGTTAGTATACGGGGCATTCGGATTTCCCAAACAATTCGTCGTGCCATAGTATCTTCTGAACTAAAAATTCCATTAAACACTTCACTTACTGAAAACGAAACTTGTCCTATCATAAGGCTGCCAATACTCACAATGATTAATAGTATAGGTAACACAATTAGCGCTATTTTTCGTTTTTTAGCAAGTGGGTGTGCATATTTTTCCGCTTCTGCTATCATCGTTATTTCCCCACAATAAAATTATTTAACTGCTTCTTCAGCTGTCTTTAAAAGCCCGCGCATATAGTCAATAGCTTCTACAACTTGTGTACCAGGATTATCAAACAATTCTGCTGGTAAAATAATAATCTGTTTATTCTTTACTGCATCTAAGTTTTTCCACGCTGTATTTTCTTTCAATTGTTTTTCAAAACCTTCTTTTACTGTTGCTGGATTGGCGTGCGTAATTAGCATAATTATTTTTGGGTTACGTTCAACAATTTTCTCAACACTTAATGTTGCGTATGTTGGAAACTTATCTGTCGCTGGTAAATCAGCTGCTATATTTTTACCACCTGCCTTATTTAAAATATCTCCGTATAGTGAATTATCAAGCGCGGCTAAATATGTACCTGGTGCACCGTAAACAATGAGAGCATCTAACGTTGATTTTGTTGAGCCTTTTGCAATTTCCTCATCAATTTGTCCAACTAACTTCTCCGCTTTTGCTGTGTTATTAAATAATGCTCCATATTTTGTAATCGTCTTTTTTATATCATCTACTGAATTCATATTTGAGTACACAATTTTCGTACCTGTAGCTTCTACCGTTTTAGCGAACTGCTGGAAGCTAAGTGGCACAATAAGTATTTCCGCATTCAATGCAGCAATTTGCTCAAATGATGGTTCATGTGGGTTACCTATCTCTTGAATAGCTTTTACTTCTGCCTTCATATCGGATGTAATCGTTGGTCGACCAGTAACGTTTGCACCTAATGCAAGCAAAATATTCATCATTCCTGGATTTAATGTAGCAACTGAACTCGGTATTGCTTCAAATTCATGCTTATTTCCAAGGTCATCTATTAATGTTACCGCCCCCCCTGTTTCAACTTGTTGTTCCATTTCTATTTTATCTGTTGAAGCACCCACATCTGCTGGTTTACTTTCCTCTCCACATGCTGTTAATACTAATGCTAACGCACCTACTAATAGAAATTTAAACTTCTTCATGGTAACTACCAACCCTTTCTTTTTTTAAAAATCAAATTGAAATTGATAATCATTCTCATACAGTTGTTTATGATTCTATTTGAAATAAAAATAATTGTCAACAAACGTTTTTAATGTTATTTTTTAAAATTTTTTATTGCATAGCCAATTAATGTATGTTTTAATTGATAATGAAAATCAATATCAATTAAAAATGTCATAAAGGGGTCAATATAATAGATGATTACAGTAACTAACCGTTTTTTAGTAAAAAAAGGTTTTGCTCATAAAATGGCACCATTATTTATATCTGATAAAAATTTATTGAACTGGGAAGGGTTTAATAAAGTTGAAGTGAACGTTTGCTCTGAACCAGAAGATCACGATGAAATGAACGTTATGATGTTCTGGGATACAGTCGAGCAATTCAAAGCATGGCGCGAATCAGATGACTTTAAAAATTTACACCGTCGTGAAGAGATTGGTAACAAAGAAAACAATGAGTCTTCCCCAATAATGGGTAACCGGGTTGTTATTTCAGAAATTGCTGCAACTTTAGTAAAGTAGCAGCAATTTCTGTACAAGGATTTCTTAAAAGGATAAAGATGTGCCAGCTCCCTCTTCCATCTGTAAGATTAACATTACACATATCAGTAAAAATACAAGAATAATAACTATACGTTCTTAGACGTTTTTCATCGAGTTTACAGCCTGGCATTTCAAACTCGCATCGTTTAAGAACGTTTTTTAAATTATTTTATAAAACCTCCACAATAATTTATTGTGGATCCCTCTTCTAAGACAACAGTTTTTATGAACTATTTTCAAAATAAATCACCGTATTTCTACTTTTGCAGTTAATATTGGCCAAATTTTATGTTTAGAACGCTTCCCTTAACATTCGCATGTCTTCACTATAAGATTAGCCTAGAAAAGTAAACGCTTGTTTTAGGCAAACTAAAAAAATCGGATGTATAAATGTTTAAAAAATGCAATTCAATTTCTACTTGAATTGCATTTTTTTATTGGATGAGGCGACCCCCTTCGGCAATAGCTCAAGCTGAAAACCTCATAGAAGCACATGATATAGTCACCTCATCCAACTGTTAGAGGAGTTTATGGGATAGTAATAGTATCTTGCTTTAATTATTAATCAATTAAATTGACTAAATCTAGTGATCGTTTTAAAACCTTCGCCATTTGAGCACGTGTTAAATTACTTTCTGGATTTAAATAGCCATTAGACCCTGTCATAATGTCTAGTGCCTGTAATTCCGATACGGCTTGCTTTGAGTAGTCAACTACTTGATTAGCATCTTTGTAGGATAAGGCATTTTTATCAACCGTTACTTTATAGCCTTTATATTCAAGCATGCGTAAAATCATTGCCGCTGCTTGCTGACGTGTAATATTTGCTGTTGGGTTAAATGTTGTGGCATTTACACCTGTTACAATACCTACCTCTGCAAGTGCTTGTACTTCATTTTCAAACCACTGACCTTTAACATCTTTAAACGCGGTTGCTTTAGCAGATTGAATATTTAAAGCTCGAGCGACCATTACTGCAAATTGTGCACGAGTTATATTTTTATTTGGACTAAATGTTGTAGCTGTTGTACCTGTTGAAATTCCAGCAGCGTATAAAGCTAAAATTTCATCTTTGCTGAATATATTACCAATATCTGTAAAAGGATTTTTAATATTATCCGTTTTCTCTGTATTATTAGAGTTTGTTGTTTCTTCCTCTAAAGCTGGCACATCAAACGTAAAGAATAATGTGTACGCCCCATAACCTAAACTACCTGAATCTACAAATATTTTCGTTACGCCATTGCGATCTTGAATTAATGGTAAACGTACAACACGTACTTGATCCATTTTTTCGCCTGTAGAACTTATCACTTCGATTTTTTGTTGCTTACCATTTTCATCAATATAAGCAAGTGTTTCAAAACCATAAGCTTTACCAATTAGTGTCATTTCAATATAACGTTTACCGTCAAGTGTTACTAATTCAGCTTTCGTGAAGTATGGTGCTAAATAGTTTGTAATAAAATCAGCCATATTACCGTTTGGATCAGCCACCATTTTATACGTAATGGACTGACGAGTATTCTTTTCATTTGTCTTTGTTGTCGTTGCTGATACATTTGTGGAAATCGTCTTATCCGCCGTTATTGCTTCAAAAACAAGATTATCTAGTGTAGCAATTTCAAATGAAAGTGTTGTTGTTTTTGCAGTTGCAATCGGTACTAATGAAGCTACTTTATTCGACCATTTTGCAATTTCTTTACCGTTTTGTTTGACAATAAAATTTTGTAAGTTATTTTCAATATTTAATGAAAGCATAACTTTATATTTGTTATTTTCAAATACTGTTTTTGCTTTTTGTAGGAAGACAGCTATCTCTTTTGTATTGTTTGCAAATTCAAATTTAACTACTCCCTCTTGACTAAAGTTCCCTGTAGTACTTGTATTTGTTCCGCTATTAGTTGAACTACCATTTGTTGAACCACTATTAGTTGAACCACCTGTACTTGGGAATGTTGTACTATCATTAATCTTTGAAAGTGACGCTTCTTCAAATTTTAATAGAATATTATAGTCATGATGATAGTTAAGATCCGCAATATCGACTTTTACCCACGCATTTTGAAGAGTAGCTAAATTCGATACTGTAAATTGCACTACTCGTACATCATTTGTATCGCTAATTGTACTAGGTGTTGCACCATTCACTGTAAATCCAGTAATCCATGAACTATTTTTTAGTGTTAATTGAACTTGATAGGAAGAGCCATTTTTCACTACATATGCTTGATTATCAACATATGTGTTCATAATAGAGCTACCCGTACCTGATTCATTTAAGAACGTAAAGTTCACTGTATACAGCCCATTAGTTGATTGTTCATTGTTTTCAGTGTTAGAATTGTTATTGCCACCGGTATTTGAATTATTATTGTTCTCCCCAGAACCTGATTCACTGCCGTTGGTATTTCCTTCCGAACTATTCTCCTCTTGCTTAGCAATCTCACCCGTTAATAGTACTTTTTCAACTGTCGTACTCATTGTGGATGCATTCCCATTTCGCTCAGTTGTTGACGTGAATGCTAAATTTTCTAATGAATCTACTGTAAATTTAATGACATTTTTCGTGTCCCCTGCTGTCCATTCTGCAATCATTTTATTTCCTTGTTTTACAGAAAAGCCCTTCGTTGTACCATTTACAACTAAATTAATTGTTACAGCAATTTTATTGTCTGCTGTTTTTGTAGCATATGCTTGTCCTAAAAGGGATGCGATTATTGTATGAGCAGGTGCACCAGAGCTAACAGGTGTCAGTCCAAACTCAATTACTTGATTGTTCGAGTTGAAATGCTCAGGTAAATATACAATTTGTTCTTTTACCGGTGCAAAATCAAACGTAAACGGTGTTGCTGGATACTTGTCACCTGACATAATCACTGTAGCCTTTAAATCAGCATCTAATTTTACCTTTATAACACGTACTAATGAATTGCCTTCTCCTTCAGAGCTTACGATTTTTACGTCTTCTCCGTTTTCACTGCCTACTTTTAGTGTCGTAAATGCATATGTGTGACCTGTTAGTTTAATATAGGCATATTTTTCTTCACCAATTGTCGCTAAATCAGCATAATTAATATAACTTTTAAAATACGTATCATATGTTTTATTATTTGTTAAAAATGTAAAAGGAACGTTTTTTGTAATAATTTCATCTTTGTTATCTTCTGGTTGTTCTGTTGCTTCATCACATACACGATTAACTTCCGTAACATCAGCAATTTTTAAATACACTATATAGTCATGATCATACGATAGCATTGGAATATAAACATCAACCCATGCCTTTATTGTTTGCTCATATTGATCGACTACGAATGTGTAAATATCGTTACCATTAGTGTCTGTTGTTTTTTCAATAGCTTTTTTTAATTCTCCGCCAGATTCTACTTTAAAATCCTGGTACCACGCTGTATATGCTTGTGGCACAGTAATGTCTACTGTAAATTGACCATCTTTTTGTTGAACAGTAGCTTCTTTTTGAACATAGCTATTCATCATTGAATCTGCTGTTTGCTGTTCGTTGAGCATTTTGATATTTGCCGAATAGTCAACTACGCAGCTAGATCCGGTATTCTCTTCCGCCTTTACTTCCATTCCCAAGCCAGGTAATACTGCACCTAACATCAACACTATCATTGCTACATATTGTAAAAATTTCTTCAATACTCTAACCTCCTGAGTTTTTTAATTATTTCAACCTATCCTAAGCGTTATTACCTCCTTTTGTATAAACAATTTAACTAGTACTACCACAAACCCAAATGATTCCCATTCTCAATTAAAATTAAAAGAAAAACATCTATTAATTACATGGATGTTAGTGAGTAAATCTACCTTTTTAATTGATTATGATTCTCATTCTCACCAATTATAACTCACAAACTATTATTGTCAAGAAAGTTAAAATATGTTTTGTTATTTTATTTTGTGTAAATAATGCTAAATAACATACTGTCATTGAAATATTTACTGTAAATTTAAAAGGATTAAAAATTTACCTTCATTAACTCTAAGAAGCTGCTAATCTGTCTCATATAATTTTCCTAAATGCTTAATGGAATCATATATGTACCAACACTTTCATGCGTTTGAATAATCACTTCTACACCATACACTTCTTTCATCCGTTCTGCTGTTACGGTTTCTATAGGTGCACCTTCGCATAATATTTTACCGTCTTTCATCAAAATAATATGATCGCTATATTTTATTGCTTGATTAATATCATGCAACACCATCACAATTGTTAGAGCATGTTCTTTGTTCAATTTCTTCACTAACTCCATTAATTCTATTTGATAAAAAATATCTAAATATGTTGTTGGCTCATCTAAACAAAGAATGGATGATTTTTGAGCAAGTGCCATGGCAATCCAAACACGTTGACGTTCACCACCCGATAATGCATCCAATTTACATGTACGTTTCTGTGTTAAATTTGTTGCTGCCAGTGCCCAATTGACTGCCGCCTCATCTTCTTCAACATTTCTTTTCATTAATTGTTGATGGGGTACCCGTCCATAAGCAACTAGTTTTTCAATCGTGATATCTTGCGGCACTGAATTTTGCTGATAAACAATGGCTAGTTTTTTCGCAAATTCCTTGGCCTTGTATGTCATTATATCCTTCTGTTCTAACGTTACTGATCCTTGTTGCGGCATATTATTACGTGAAATAACACTTAATAATGTTGTTTTTCCACAACCATTCGGGCCAATAATCGTCGTGATTTTTCCCTTTTCAATAGTTGTCGTAACCCCATCTAAATGATTTTGCTTCTGATCATAAGATAGTTTAATTTGAGAAACGTTCAATACACTCACCTCTCTTTACTTATCTTTTCGAATTAAGAAGATTAAAAATGGTCCACCGATTATCGCCATGATTGTGGATGCTGGTATTTCCAGTGGCGCAACTAATATTCTACCTAATGTATCGGCAGTTAAAATTAGCAGGGCACCAGCTAATGCCGAGAATGGTATTAACCATTTATGATCTGATCCTACTAACCTTCTTGAAATATGCGGTACTAATAAACCGACAAATGCAATAACACCAGCTGTAGCAGTTGAAATAGCCGCTAGTAATACCGCTATCGCTGCAATAAATAGTCGTGCACGTGTTACATTAAAGCCTAGACTCTTGGCCGTTTTATCTTGTAAAGCCAATAAATTGCACCAAGAGGCTATTAGAAGAGCAGCTAGTAAACCAATCAAACCGTAAAATGAAATTAAACGTACATCACTCCAAGTTCGCATCGATAAATTAGAGCCACCTACACCGCCAACCATCACATTCATATAGCTACATAGCGTAACAAAGGCTTCTGTTAGACCCGTAAACATCGCATTAATCGCAATACCCACTAAAATTATTTTCAAAGGATTTAATCCTGATTTCCAGGACAACATAAATACTAAAAAGCAAGCAAAGGCTCCTCCAAAAAAAGCTAATAATGGCGTAAAGAAAAACATCATTGGAAATAATGTAATGATTAATAATTGTACAAATGATGCTCCTGCTGAGATGCCAATTACACCTGCATCGGCTAATGGATTACGCATAACTGCCTGCAATAATACGCCGGAAATGGATAAAGATGCTCCTGCAAATAAAGCAACAATAATCCGTGGAAATCGTAAATCTTTAATGACTGTGTAATTTGAGTTTTCTTCCCCAAAAAGAGCCCTAATAAACTCCATCGTATCCATTTTAATAGAGCCAGTAATGGCTGAATATATAATAACGACTAAAAGTAATAGACTTACAACTAAAAAACTACTTATTTTTTTATTCATCTCAGTCCTCTACATTTCTCATTATGGATACATAATGTTAATTAATTCTTCTAGCGCTTGAGGTACTGCAAGCGTTGCTGTTGTACCAAATAACGGTTCATCTAAATCATAAACACGTCCATTTTTTACTGCGTCAAAATGCTTCCAAATATCATTCGTAGTAAATTCCTCATTAAACATTTCCACAACTTGTTCAGGCAGACCATGTGCCAGACGAATAATAATATCTGGATTGCTTTGTTGTAAAAATTCCGTATTAGACGGTAAATATTCCGGTTCTTGCCCGCTCATCACATTTTGACCTCCAGCCAATCTCACTAAGTCTCCAATATATGAATTTTCTGTTGCCACCAAATAGCTACCTGGAATGCCTAATAAAATCAGCACCTTTGGTGATTCATTTAATTCCGCCTTCATTGAAATGGCTGTAATCTTTCCTTCTAGCTCCGTCACTAGCTTCATGGCCTCTTCTGTCCGTTTATATTTTTCTCCAATTTCTAAAATAGCAGCTTTCATACTATCAATACTCTGTAAATTCACATATGAAGCATTAATACCAACTTCATCAAATGTCTTTTTCAAATCTGCCTCCAACGTAGTCACTGAGAAAACCTCTGTTGGATTCAAGGATTTTACAATTTCCATATCAGGTGACATCGGACTACCAACCTCGGGTAAACCCTCATATCGTTTAGGTAAATCATATATCGTCGTAGGAATAGCGACGGCATCTAAATTTAGTGCATCTAGAATATGAGCAACTGCAACTGTCGTTGGAATAATTCGATTTTCATCTTGAACAGTTGTCTTATTTTCATCCTTTTTTTCTTTTACCTTATTTTCATTTTCCTTAATTGAATTAGTACATGCTGAAAGAACGACAAAAATAATACATAGCACCACCATATGTAACTTTCTACTATTTACTTTTGTTTCTTTTATCATGTCCATTCACTCCTTTTAAAAAGCACCCTACTCCTACCTGAGTGAAGTAGATGAGGGTGCTTCCGAAATATTTCAATGGATTTCTTCCTTCATGCGTTTTTTAAAATTAAATAGGATAAATCCACTGACACAGAACAATAAAAGTATACCTATTGGAAAAGCATCACTTGTTTGTGGATTTACTTCTTTTTCTTTAACTGACGAAATATCTGTTTTACCAGTATTATCTGTTTTTTTAGTCATGTTAGTGTTATTTTGTACTGTTGTAGCTGCTACTGCACTACCATCTTCATTTTTCAATGATGCCGCATCCCATACAAAATCTACTGTATATTCATGATGATAATTTAAGTCATCAATGTCCACCTTCATCGTAACAGCAGTTTTTGATGTATAAGCAGGTAATGCAAATTGGACGATACGTGTATCCTCTGCCTTATTTTCGCTGACGACTTTATTACCGCCTGTACTTGATTCAAATTTCGTTATCCACGCACTTTTTTTCATCTTCAGTTGTACAACCGAAGTACCATTCTGAACGATAATTGTTGCAGGCTTCAAAAAGTAATCATTTGCCATCGAAGCAGATGAAGAATCTGGTTTATTCACTTGGTAATTGATTGTATATTTCCCATCTGCAAGCGCAGCAGAAGCATTTAAATTAGGTGTAACGAAAATTGTTAAAAATGCGACTAACATTACTGAAATTAACCTTTTGATAGTAAAACCCCCTTTCAATTGATAATCATTATCAACACTATGCATATAAAAAGGGATATTAGAAAATATCCCTTTTTATTATTCTGCGTGTTCGACATATTAATCATGATAATGATAATCATTATCACTAATTGAATGATATTATGTATACATTAATTTGTCAATACTAATACAAAATAGATTATTTTTCCTAAACAATTTTAAAAGTTAAGTAAGAATCAAAAAGTCTATGAAGCAATGAAAACAGATTGATAAGAAAAAAATCTCTATTTTTATGAAAAAAGTGGTGTCTCAAAATAAAACTTCCATTGACATATTTTAAAATTGATTATCTCTTGTTTTTTCGGGTCATCTCCTGCTGTAGCTCGATTAAGGAATGTGCTTTTAATTCGTGCAGTGTTACTAGAATTAGATGAATCGAATATGGAGTCTTTTATCAGTTATAAAAAATCAATAATAAAGAAACGGATTTGGAAGTTATGCAATTCCAAATCCGTTAAAAAGTTCATTATGTTTTTATTTCATTGTAGCTGCTTGAATTTCAAAAAAGGCCCAATGTTCTTTTGGTATATCCTTGAAGATTGGTTCTGAATCTAAAGTTGGTATTGGACGATTAAAAATTCGATTTAATACCTTTACTGCTTGGGCACGTGTTAGCTTTTCATCTGGGCTAAATTGTCCATTTCCAGAACCTACCATGATCTCCATCTCACTAATAGCCTCTATTGCCTGGGCAGCCCAATGCGTAGAAGCTACATCATGGTATTTCTTATCACCTATCTTTAGATTGCAATAAGGAGTAGCAGTCGTCTCCTCTGAGCATTGCTTATTAAGCCAACGCATAGCAATAACTGCCATTTGAGCTCTTGTTATTTCATCATTGGGGCCAAAAGAATGATCTTGTCGTCCCTCCATGATTCCTTGTGTACGGATATACTCAATATCATGTTTAGCCCATGAATGAGCTGTATCTCTATAAAAAGTTCCAGTTACTTCCGGTACATTATTATTACTCAAACTTCTTGCCAACATTGCGGCCATTTGTGAACGTGTAACACTTTCATTCGGACGGAAAGTACCATCTTCATAGCCTTGGATGTAAGGGACGGATGTTCTCTCTAGCTCTTTTTGTTCTAAATGTACTAAAGAAAAAGTAGAGAAATGCTGTACATCAAAAATGATACCTGTCTGCCCTTTATTGAATTCTACCAATCTTCCAGACAATAATTCCGATGTACCATTACTATGTTCTACATAAACCCTTATATTTCTTTCTTGCACGGATGTCAGGTTCTTTGGCAGTGGTAGTAGCAATGACACTTGACGATTTTGCAAGTTCGTTTCAATTGTTAATGGTTGGCTGATAACTTTCACTTTCGTACCTTTTGTTAATCCCAATGCCCTTTCACGCTCTTCAATATCTTCCTGTGAGATTGTACTCTTAATCGGTACAATTCGGAAATAAATATCCTCGTTGAAATCTGACATTGAATTATATGGAATTTCGATTTTAACATTCCTCATATCTATCCCAAAGCTAGATTTTCCTTCTACTAATAGTTTAGCTGCCTCTTTAGCAAGTATCACCTTTGTTTCACTTGCAGATGGTTCCATATTTGGTATGACAATTCGAGATTGTTTTTCTTCCAGCTTCACTAATTTCCGAAGAAACTCTTGTGCATTGGCAATTGAAAACGCTACCGTATCTTGTATCTCACCGTTGATATATAGACGTGTTAACACTGTTTGAAGAAGAACCTCGTTTGGCTTATTCGGATCTACAACATTCACCTTTACTTGATTACTTGGCAGACCTGGTTCAGGTGCTGGACTTGGAGTGGACGATCCTCCATCTCCCGGTACAATGTTTTTTGTCCATACAGCATACAACATCAAATTCACTTTCCCCATTTGAATGGTTTGCCCCTCTTTGTAAGTAACACCTTTTCCATCAGACCTTGTATTCCATCCTATTAATGTATAGCCGACTTTCATTAAATTACCTGTATTGCCTATAACTTTAATTAATTCGTGAGCAATATACTGCTTCGAATCAATTGGCACTTTACCTCCTTCAGCTCCGTTACCGTCATACGTAACTGTATATGTTGGCAGTGCGCCCGTTGTAAAATTCCAGGTAGTATTATCAGTAATACCTTCATACACATTACCCGCTAAATCAGTAAAGGCACCTGCATCAATTTGAATACTGTAAGCTGTATTTTGGGTTAATTCTAATGTAGGATTAATTGTCACGGATTCATTAATAATAGAGACGTTTGCTTGCGTAACTTCAATTGTTTCAACAACTTGATTGTCTGAACTATTACGAATGACAATATTTCTATTCGTTACAGGTAAAACCTTTTCATTAAATGTTAATACGAGATTTTCTGTAAACTGTACATCCATTGCTTGATGTATTGGGAAATAAGCTGTTACTTCTGGAGATTTTTTATCAAATATCACAATTGATCCTGAAGAAACCTCCGTTACTTGTATGCCTTCATGCCCCATTAAATCCCGATAATCAATTGCAAAGCTAATTGGTCCCTCTGTGTCCCCAGATTTCAGTGTATAGCTTGCTTGCCAAGTTTTAGCATCTCCATCACCTTTATCGGTTATGATGGCTGTTTGTCCGAGAATCGTTACATTGGGTGATTGAATATCCTCACTTGTCACAAAATCTATTGTGATAATATCATCTACCTTCGCGACTAATGGATTGGCATTATTAGATGCCATTGTCACCTGCTGAACAGTTGGCTTCCTACTATCAACTATGACATAGCTTCCATCAGTTACATCAGTGACCTCTGTTGCTGGAGTGCCTAGTAAATCTTTGAAATTTATGGTAAAGGGTGTTGTCCCCTCCATATCTCCATTTGTTACCATATATGTTGCTTGCCAGTTTGTTGCAGCTCCATTGACAGTTGCGGCTTTTCCTGCAATCTTAACTGTAGGTGCTTGAATACTTTTATCTGTCTTAATTGTTAATGTAATAGTATCCCCTATCTTGGCCTTTGTCGGATCATGATTATTCGACTTAATCGTCACCTCTACAGCTTGTGGCATCGTTTTATCAATCACAAATGAAACTGTTGTTGTATTACCTGCGTTATCTGTTGCTACCAAAGTATAATTTCCAGATGTACTTACAATGCTTCCACTTGTAAAGAGAGCACCATTTAATGTCGCTGTTCCTTCACTGAAACTAATTGTTACGTCTGTATTATAAACACCGTTATTTGTCACTCCTGTTATGGTAGGAGGGGTCGTATCTAACACAATTGTATTTGATAATGTATTCGATATATTGCCAGCAGTATCCCTTAGTTGCATATAAACGGTTTTACTACCTTCACCAGGTGACAATGTCCAATTTCTTGGAGATAAACGCGGCTCCCAACCGGACCAAGTAGTACCATCATTTGACAAGCGCATTTCTATCGCTTCTCCTTCTAAATCACTTGCAGTCATTGTTAAAGTAACATTAGTAGTATTTGTATAGCCTGCTCCACCATTAATCATAATAGTGCCTGTTGGGGCATGATTTTTAGTAATGTGAATTGTAAATTCCTTATCAAACGTATTACCAGCAGCATCTGTTACTCTTATCGTAATCTTATAACTATTTTTCGTATCATAGGCAAACGGGGCATTTGTCTTTAATACATTTCCATCAATTGTAAAGAAGCTTATATCCCCAGATTGCAGTGAATACGTAAAAGTTTGTGCACTTCCTGAGTCTGTTGCCGTCATTGTTCCAACAGTTGTACCAATGGGCTTCTTTTCTTCTATAGTAGTATTACTGAGTTCAATATTCGTAGGTGGTGTACTATCATAGATTATTTGATATTCCGCAGATGCTTTATTCAATGCGCCACTGCTATTAGCAACTACATTTTCAGGAATTTTAATTTTCACTGCTCCATCCACATTTGGTGATATTTGGGCAGTATATGTGGCACCACTTCCTGTGATAGATAGAATAGTTCCATTTGTAACAGTTATATCTCCAGCCGCTAAACCAGTCACTGGCTCACTGAAAACAATCGTTATAGAAATTGGATTGCTATTTGTTGGGCTAGATATAGTTGTTGGAATGGTCACGGAAGGACGTGCATTAACGACTAGATTCATTGTATAGACAGTGCTATAGTCAATACCGTCACTTACCTTAAATGTAAAAGATGCAGAAGAGCCATTTTCCGTCATATATTTTAATTTACCCACATCTAAGTCAGCTTTACTTATTGTCTCACCATTTGCAATAGCTTCCCCTGCCTCAAATTGCTGATTATTATTGTTATCGAGAAAGAGTTGTCCGCTATTAGGAATTGTAGAGATTTGAATCTGTTTCAAAGTATCTCCAGCATCTGCATCATTAAAAATGAAGGAAGTACTATCAAATGTATACATTTGCCCCTCGTTTACATTTACGATTCCATTACTAGATGTCGGTGGGTTATTGGGAGGATTATTATTTGGTATATCTATCGTAAATTCCGTAAACGTTAAATCCCACAACCCCGCCTGTACAGTATTGATAAATTGCACACTTGCAGTAATGATAAAAGAGTTAATACCCTCAATATTAATAGGTATATCATAAATAGGGTCATGCCTTGCAATTGTCTTAAAAACAACTGGATTCCCTTTTGGATTTCCTGCTTCATCATACCCTTGAATCGTCAGAGACAAGGCATCATTTTCGGCATGTGAATTGATAGTATTAATCTTTAACGTTTTTAAATCAAAGACACCACCTGAAAAACTTTCACCTGCAGAGATTCTAATCGATTTTGGTGTTGAATATTCATCTGCATTAAAATAATAGCCAGCTGGAAATTGTGCATCATTACTATACGTGAATAAATGAATACCATCATTCCCTGCAATGCCAGACACTTCAAATCCGTTCGTTGTATCACTTAGCCAATTTGCTTGTGTTAAATCTTGAACACAAGTTGGATAATTAGACGTTCCACAATTAGCCGCCTCTGCTTTTAAAGGGGCAACAAACAATATGACTGTCAATTGACTATAAACTACTAACATAAAACACAAGGTTATGGCTATTATCTTTTTCCCCATTCTCTACACTACTCCTTTATAATTGTTTCACATCCTTCATTTCATTCATTCTTAACTCCTTGGAGGCCATTCTCCAGCTAAGCAAATGATAAAGTTCAACCCAAGATATGGTTGCATATTATTATGTGGTTGATTCCCACCCACTACATCTATTGCCAATAAACTCATTTGTGTATTTACTTGTGTCGCATAGACAGGGACAGAGCCTCTTCCCTGTTGCTCTGTCCATATTGCTCCAGTTGGGTCATTATTTGAAGTTTGAACATTGTTACAAGCAGCTATATGATGATGACTAGGCATTTGAGTTGTTAATAGCGTAACAGTAGCTTCACCCCCTGATGCTCCAACACTCCTCGGTGTTAATCCAGCTCCTGTTCCTTGATGAAGCGCTGCCCTACCATTTAGATTCGGTAAAGCAAAGGTGGTCCTTCCATCTCCTCCATAATTTGCACCTAAAATGGCAAATAACGCTGTATTGGAAGTAATTGATAAGAGCTGACCATTACATAAAGCCCAATCTTTTGGTGCGAAATTACCGCCAAATATTCTGATTTCTCCAATATAGGCTTCTGACATTTTCCTGCATCTCCTTTTTTCTTAATTTCTTGATGGATAAATTCCAACTAGAGCCATACAATAATTTGCCACACTGTAAGGCTGCATATTTTGATGGGGCAGTGAACTTCCTGATGTTGACAATGCTTGTGTGTTCATATAAGTATTCAGTTGATTATCAGAATAGATATTATTAGTGGATGCCCCCCATACATTACCCGCAGCCGCTTTCACCGTAGCACTGTCCAAGCTACCGTTGACTGCATGTGTATGAGCTGGCATTTCGTTTATAGTTAATACATGTGTCTCTTCTCCCGCCTTTTGTCCTAGTGAGACACCGTTACCTACATGAACGGGAACTCTCCCCCTTAAATCAGGCAATGCAAATGTCGTTCTGCCATCGCCACCATAAGTTGTTCCCAATATGGAATATAGGGCTTGGTTTGTATTAATTGGCAAAACTCGACCATCGCATAATGCCCATCCTCTTGGGACCCTTCCAAAGCTAAATAATCTGATTTCACCTACATATGGCTCACTCATCTTTTCATTCCTCCTAATCAAAATGATGGGTATATACCGTAAAGAGCGATAATAAAACTAATTGTCAGAAACGGCATTACATTGTCATGAGGAGTATTTCCTCCAACACTTGAAACGACTGTTGCATTCATTGTGCTATTTGCTGGTTGTGTTGAATATTGTATATTTTTTGCCCAAACAGCTTTTTCAGGACTCAGTGTTGTACCTTCAAGTGAGAAAGCATTTACTTGATGCGTATGAGCTGGAAGCTGTGAAGTGTTTAAAGTGACAGTTTCCACCCCTCCTATTTGACCTATCACATAGTTCGTACCAGTTGCTTGATTCTGTCCTTGATGGACAACTACTCTACTTTGAAAATTTGGTAACGCGAATGTCGTTTGTCCATTCCCGCCATAAGTTGTACCAATTAAGGAATAAAGTACTTCATTTTCTGCAATGGATATGAGTTGCCCATTGCACAATGCCCAGCCATCTGGAGCATAATTACCTGCAAACATTCGAATTTCTCCAACATATGGATCCATTTAAAACACCTTCCTTTAATGATGTATCTCTTACACTAAATTAATGTAGAAAGGTTAAAATCAGGTTAAAAAAATGGCATTAAATGAAAATAATATATTTTACCTAGAATGAATTTCAATCTTTTCAATTTTAGCTACTCATTAAAATCAATAGAAAGAAATCAAATAAACAATCTCATTTTACTATTGCATATGCTGTAGCAAAGGTAGGTAATCAGAATCCAGAAGATAGACCACATGTAATGAAGTGAAGTATAAATATAAGAAAAACAAAAGGAGACCGTTTAATTAACACGAACGGTCTCCTTCATTGTATGTTGCCTCTTGTCCTACTTATTTATCTAGAGGTTAATTCTACGATTTGCGATACAGCAATTTAATCCATTTACTGCCCATTCAGTTAGCCGTGAACCATTTTCTCAAATATTGAATTCGGACTAATGACAAACATTAGATCCTCTGTAGCATTTGATGCCGTTTATTTAGACTCAATACCGCCAGTGTTTACAGCAACTTTAGGCTCAACCAACATAATATGGCATTCCTTTTCAGCGAAAGGCTTTTGCTCTGCTCCTCCCGGAACAATAAACATCTCTCCCTTAGAAATTTTTACCTGGCCATCACGAAAAGCAATGAACATTTCTCCTTCTAGCACAATAAATACCTTATCGGCACCTTGATGCTCGTGCCATATAAAATCTCCATCAATCTTAATTAGTTTGAATTGAAAGTCGTTTATTTCACCTACAACTTTCGGAGACCAGAGCTCATTTATTTGAGACAAATTTTCTTTTATATTTATAACTTGGTAGGGCATAACCATCTCTCCTTATCATCTATTGACCTTCTTAACACTGTTTGTTTCTCGAATTAAATTCTTCGTTTTATTGTTTTTGCAGGGCATTTGTTATATTTTGCAAAGCGTATTCAATAGCTAATGGACCACCAGTAATAGCGGAAGTATCCATTAAATGAATATTCCCTTTTTTTACGGCGTTCATATTATTCCATACATTACTTTGTTGTAATTCACTCATTAATGTTTCCTTTTTTGTAATGTCACCTATAAGGAAAATATGGTCTGCTTGAATTGTTGAAATTCCTTCGAATGCAGTAAACTGATTATTTTTTCCTTTAAATGTGATATCTGGTGTAAGCCCCAATCCCTTTTCTTTATCAAACGCAAGAATATATACAGGATTTTCTTCACCTAGAACATTAAAAGTTTTTCCATCCCAAGACAACACAAGTGCTACTGACTCTCCTTGAATCGACTTTAATGCTTCACGACCAATTGTAATTTCTTGCATCATTTTATCAATTACTTTTTCCGCTTCGTCTTCCTTTCCAATAATCTCGGCTACTGTACGAAGGCCATATTGCCAGTCATCATAGATGTCCTTAGATTTCAGCGTAATGACTGGCGCAACTTTTTCTAGTGACTCATATAATTTTTCATGATGTTCCGTTGCTAAAATATAATCAGGCTCAGTCGATAAAATTTTTTCAATACTAGGAGACAATTTATCTCCTAATTCTTCAGTTGAATCTAGCTTTCCATTTAAATAAGATAAAGAAGATAGATACTCTTTGTCAGTAGAAGCTGTAGGCGGCTCACCTAATGCAACTAGTATTTCAGGATAAAAATACCATAGGGAAACTATTTTTTCTGGTTTTTTCTCGATAACAATTTCTTTACCTAAAGCATCCTTAATGGTTCTTGGCCAATGAGTTGCATCTGCATTAACCGCAGAGGTAGAAGTGTCTTCTGTAGCTACGCCTTTCTTTTCAACTGATGTTTCATTGCAACCTGCTAGTATGCCTGCTAATAATAGCGTTGAGAATAATAGTCCTTTGATCTTGTGCATCCGAAATTCCTCCAACAAATTATCTTTGATACGCTATTAGTATAGTAAAGGAATTTTCGGATTTGAATGGATGCTTGTTGAAATTAGCATGGATTATTGATGAACTTCTCTCGATATTCAGTAGGAGAAAGACCAAATTGTTTCTTAAACACTCTACTAAAATAAAAGGGATCAGCAATTCCAACAGTTTGCGCAATATATTGTACAGGCGCATCACTTGTAAAAAGCATTTTTTGCGCCATGTTGATACGATATTTTAATAAATATTCTGCTGGTCCCATACCTGCATGTTTTCTAAATACATAAGAAAGTCGATTTCGATTCACGTTATATTGTTCTGCAAGCAAGGGGATTGTAAGGCTTTGATGATAGTATTCATGAATATAAGAAGATACCCGTTCGAATAAAGTATGTGATTCACAGCTATTTTGCCTATTAGCAACACATAATAAGGCTTCATTCAGTACATCGCGAAACAGCATTTCGGTCTGAAACATTGAAATACCTCCGCGCTGATTATACACATGCCAAAGACGCATAAGTAATTCAATAAGACGAGGAGATTGTCCAGTCGATAATTCAAAATGCTGATGAGAAAAACTGGACTCTTGTAGTTCTGAGTTACATATTCGGTATAAAACAAGAATATATTCCCAGTTCGCATTATCAAAATTTTTTTGATCTAGTTTCATTTTTGCACCACCATGCACAACTTTTCCTGGTGAAAAGATATAAGGCGTGCCATTAAATTGAAATTGTATTTTCCCTGTAAGTGGAAAAATAAATCCAGGAAAGGAATCTGTATAATCAGCGTACGGCACACCTAAATAACTCGTATATCGATATATTCCTTCTACTTGGAAAGGAATATGTGCTAAATGTTCTGCTAACTGATTCACATCGATTTTCAAATTGCATACCTCGTTTCAAAATTGTTTACTAGTAATGGCTTTTGACAACAAATAGCATGGACCCCTCAACAAGCTACTGCTCAAAGTAAGTTTCAGTGGCATCGAGAACTGATTTTAAGGATTCCATAATCAATCGGCGGGTTGAGTCATCTCAGCCAAATTACTGATCATGTTTAGCCCCTGAAATGCGAAAAGGTGGGCATGATGACTTTCGTCTATCCCCACCTTATCGATAATGATTATCATTGTCAATTTGAAATAGAACCACCCATCTACTAATTGGTGGCTTGCACTACGCATGAAAAACTCGGAAACTGAGCCATGTCTAAAGAATTTTGAAAGGTCCGCTAATTGCCCTTAGTTTTCGCACACCGCTATAGTGGCTTTTTTGTTAAACCTTATTGTAAACTTAATAGCTTTTTATCATTTTATATATTCTTCTTCTCCTTCTTTTGTTTTCTTACTCAAAATTAACTCCTTACAAATCATCTCTATTTCTTGTGAAAAAGATTTTATTTGAAAGGCATCAGAAAAGATTTTATGCTTAGATGAAGCCACAACTTGTTGTAGTTTTTCTTCATAGGTTTGTACAAAATAATCAAGCGTCGGGCTTTTCAATTTCAGGGCATGCGCAATCCCTTGAATGATTTTCATACGGAAATAGTCCTCTTTTGGCATTCTAGGAATATCCCATTCTCCATCAAGATTTTTATAAATACCTCTAAAAGGAACGGCAGAAAAATCAAAGTATCTTCCTTCTTTATTTGGTATAGAAAATGGATCAATTAATAAGGATGCATAACGAATATAGAGCAGATATTCTTGATGTATAGATTCGAGTTTATTAAAATTCTCTATTTCTTGTCCGTCTATACTTGCTGGCTGCAATGGATAATTATCGTCTACCATAAATTTTAATAGATTGAGAGGTTGAATATCGAAGTGTTTCACAATTTCCATCATTTCTTTCCAATAATTTAATAGATGCCGAATTATTGTATAAGTAATAGGACCCTCAGGATAAAGCTTATACACATACTTTGTTATACTATCCTCATCAAATATTGCCTTTAATGAAAAATCATTCATAAATAAGGGAGGATGTACGTATAAAGAAATATTTCTTGTTTCTGCCTCAAGGGGAGAAGCTAATTTTTTTAAATGAATCCCTAAATGATGAAATAATTCAGATAATTTATCTAGTCTATGTGATTTTGAGTAAGTTGAACCTACATAAACTGTTTTCTTCACTCCTGTTGTCAATACTTCATTTGATGGTATTCCATCTATCCATCTAGTATCCCCATAATATGTTGAAAAACTAATAATCTCTGCCTGAGGAGTTAGATTCTTTAGGAAATTTGCTATTAAATGACTAGAACCAAATGTAGGTGACATTAATATATAGCAGCTAGCCTGCTTCAACACTTTCGTATCAATTTGTGCTAATACTGAAAGATAAGAGTCTGTAGTAACACAAAGAACTACGGTATCCCAATTTCCAGATATTTTATGATAACCCTTAAAAAACGCATCAATCGTACATTTTCCCGCAACAGCCTGATGTTGTGTATTTTGAATAAATACTTTGAGTGCAAGTTGTTGCTGAACGATCGTGTCAAAGAAAATGTTGGAGCGTAAAGATTCTCGACCTGCAATAGCTACTTTACTATTACAATAATTTTTGAAATTCACAGCTAATTGAATTACTGTAGGCCCTGTTCCTAACAGTAATACTTTATTAAAATAAGACATAGTCTTCTCCTCACCTATTAAAATCATTGTACCTTTTGATATAAAACAACATCAAAGACATGTTGAGGGTGGATAATTTCTTCTATTGTATGCCATTTATTTTTGTTTACCTTCTGCATTGGATAATTAAAAAGAGACTTTAACCCATTTCCATAACGCATAGCAATCAGCACATCTTTATTTGTTACATCATATAATTGGTCTAATATGTCATATTTCCTGCTTACAGTTGAACTAAATATAATATGACTAATCTGTTCCATAACTGCGAGCTCTTCTACTGTCTTCTTGTCAATTTGAATGGATAAATGACTTCCTAATTTATTTACTACATGTTTCCCCAACTGAATCGCCTCATCATCAATATCAATTCCAAAAACGTCTGCTCCTGTTTGTTCCGCAACCATTAATAATGTTATAGGAAAAGACCCAGATCCTATTAAAAGCACCTTAGATTGACTAGTAACTTGAAAACCTCCGAATTCCTTGCCAATACAGTCTCCTATATTACGAAAGTAATCCGTCATCTCCTTTTCTTCATGACTTAATAATAAAGCCCAGTATTTTTCCATGATTTGGACACAAACAGAAGAGTTCTTTCGTAGATTTTGAACTAATGATACTATTTCAATTGACCGCCCTAAATTATTCCATTGTGTTTCATTGTCATGATTTATAATAAAAGAAGAATACTCATCAATTAACGCACACAACTCTAAATAATCAACTAGTAGATGATCCTTGTTTTGATAAATAAATAACTTAAATTTATTATCAAAGTAATGTAATTTCTTTAAAAACAACTCTATATCCTTCACTTGCCCCACTCCTATATTTGAGGATTAAAGTTCAATATATGCATACACTTTTAATACTATTTCAACACTTCCTTGGTTATGTAAATAATTTAACGTCCTCAATAATTAGTAAAAAATTGAGGGATTCATTGTATCCCCCAAATATAGAAAGCCGCGAAGTTGTAAATAGTAATAGCAATGGAAGGTTTACCCCATCTTAAATCCTTGTAGCAACTAATGGATTGATAGTCGATCAAATGCAAAATCATAACCGTATATATTAGAAGACACTTGTGCTAAAGCTGTTATATTTTTTGTAAGAGGTACGCTTGCATCTTCATATGCATATAAAATCTTAAACATATGGATTTATATCATTGATGAGGAATCTGTCTAATTCTTATGATTCCACATAAAAAAGACCAGAAACTCACTTGTTATATGAGTTCCTGGTCGAGCGTTAAATAGTTAAATGTAAATACATTTCGTGTGAAATACTATAGTAACATTTAATACTAATTTATTGGCTTATAGTTCATAATGTCTGTTTATCAAACCATTTTATCTTTGCCTAAGAATTTCAAATAAATCATACACGTCATACTTTGAACATATTTGTTTTATTTTGTAATTCTTCTGCCATTTTAGAAAGTGTAAAAGTAGATGCTGTAATTTCTTCCATTGAGGCTAGCTGTTCCTCTGTAGCTGCAGAAATATTTTGTGTTCCTTCTGCAGAACTTTGGGCGATTCCATTGATTTGCTTCATCGAATCAGTCATATTATTCATTTCTATAGCCATATGTTCTACCGAAGTAGAAATCCCCTGAACTTGAACAGATACTTGTTTGGTAGCATGTTGAATTTTTTTGAAGGCTTCTCCTGCGGTGTTTACACTATTCATACCTATAACCACTTCATTTGTTGTGAACTGCATTGATTCTACTGCTCTATTCGTTTCCGTTTGAATTCCATCAATTAACACAGAAATTCTCTGTGCGGATAAAGAGGATTCTTCAGCTAATTTTCGAACTTCTTCTGAAACAACAGCAAAACCTTTACCATTTTCCCCTGCTCTTGCCGCTTCAATCGCTGCATTTAATGCTAGTAAGTTAGTCTGTTCAGCAATACTTGTAATAACTTCTACGATTTGTCCAATCTCTGAAGAGCGATCACCTAAACCAAAGATCACATTATTTAGATTATCGATAGAAGTTTGGATTTTGTCCATTTGTTGAACAGCGTTTTTAATGATTTCATTCCCATCCACTGATATTTGTTCTGCGTGGATAGCTGCCTCTGATACGCTAGTTGAATTACTTTCAATTGTTTGGACATCTTGTACCATTTGTGTAACAATATCTTCTGTTTCTATTATCGTTCTAACTTGATGCTCTGATCCGCTTGCAATATCTAACGTAACAGTCGCAATATGCTCGCTAGCTGAATTTGTTTGTTCTGTACTTGCTGTGAGTTCAGTAGAAAATGCTACCATATGTTCAGACGATTGCTTTACCTGACCAATTAAATCTCGTAATTGAGCAATCATACGATTAAGTGAGGTAGATAATATCCCAAATTCATCCTTAGAATTATAATCTACACTAAAATTTAATTCTCCCGCTTCTGCTCGTTGAACAGCAGTTTTTATTTTTTCTATTGGAGCAGTTATATATTTTCGAACACCAATAAACCCAATTACAACATACAGTATGCTTAATACCACTGAAACGATCATTGTATTTCTGGTATTTTTATCTACTTGGTCTACACTATCTTTATATAAAGAGCTTGCATAATCTCTATTCAGTTCTGTTAACTTTAAACCTTTTGATAAAATGCTATTATACTCAGGCTCACCTATAGAATAATAGAGGTTTAACGCTTCCTCATTCTTATTAGCAAGACTCAGTTGGAATACTTGCTCCATAGTCTCTTTAAAAATTGGATATTGTTCCACCAGTTCACTTATAATTTCTGCTTCATCTGACTTCAAGTTGGTGTCATTAAGTAATTGAAGATTCATTTCATTATCTTCAAAAGCTTTGTTCACCTCATTATTGATTAATTCAATCGTTTTTTCATCAGTATAAAGGAAGGATCTATACATATCTGTTAAAATAATACGATTATTTAGCCTGTAATCAGTCAATATAATCCCTGGTTCTAAGCGGTCCTTAAATATATCCTCTATATTATTTTTTAAAGATTTCATCGTGTTATACCCAACCACTTGAATAATACCAACTGTAGATATGGATATTAACATTAAGATTAATAATTTTTTCATTGTGGAAAGATTGCGTAACATCATAATTATCCCCTCTGATTTGAAAATGTAGTAAACGAAAATTTGTTTGTTTTACTGGTTATTCATTTAATAACAATAGGTAATAAGTTTGTCTTACTTTATCATTGGTTCGTGTCTCTATTATCCAAACTATTTTATATAGCACGGTAGCATTCTAACCTCTGATGTATAGTCTGCTCTGTCTAACTTTTTATCATCTATGAGTCTAGTATCCTTTCCTTCAGTAATTTTCAAGAAAACATCAAACCCAACAAAAGTATGTATTTTAAAATCAATGATAATAGATTTATATCAATAATATTTTTCATCATGTATAACTTAGTTTTATATTCTCCTTCTATCATTTTTAAATTCAATATTCAAAATAATCCAATAATTTTTATCCCAGTATCCTTTTCTCAAGATCAATTAAATTCCCCCACTCTATACTTGACTTAATAATGTTTTTAAAAGTAGTTGGTCTGGCTGTTGTTCTTTAGTAAAATAAATTTTTTGAAGTCTTTTACCTAGTCTGAAAAAATCCTCCCTTTCAGGTATAGAATTCCACACAAAAATATCTTCTTTATCTTTAGCAATATTTAAGTATAGGCGATCAGTGATTATCAATTCGGCTTCTTCATCTTTTGTGCAATAATCAACATGCGAAAAAACGCGTTTGACCTTATCAAATAAATAAGGAACATCATTTATCACAGAGTATATTTTTACCTTTATTGTGCTTCTTTTAAGTACGTCGATTGATTGTTTTAGTAATCGATGATATCTACCAATTAAAAGCTCCCTACGTTCAAAAATCTTATAAAATGCTTCATTCTCTAAGAGATAATCATAAAATTGATTCATAATTTCAATTTGTATAGTGGCATGACTATCAAATCTCTTTTTATAAAGATCCTCTTTAAATAGAAATGCAGGACCAGAAAAATTCACCGTATAATAATGAAGGTTAAGTAAGTTTACAAACAATACGCCATATTCCTCTATATCTAAAGTAATAGAAAAAAACTCCCTGAATTTCTCCATCCAATACAAAGTAGCTTGCACAAATAATTCTTGATTATGGTATTGAGCAAAATTCATCATTAAACTTATTGTACTTTCATTTTTCTCATAACGATGTTGAGATTCTAGAAATGAAAATGAAAACTTTATCTCTTTTTCTATTGCTTCATCATTAAGGGCTGTGAATTTTTTAAATAAAGAACTAAATGTTTGTGAAAACTTTTCATATTGATAATGATGTTCTGTGTATCTTGTATATGCTGCGTCTTCTTCTATGACAAAACCCATTTTAGCTCGTATTAAGCAAATCGCCAGCAAATATAAAACAGATATTGGAAGTTCTCGATTATACCCCTTAATTACTTCTAATATTTCTTCTCTAGATATTCCTGTGAAAGGCCAAATTTCTCCCCAACATGAATTCCAATAGAATAAATAATAGAAATAGCGAAATTGTTTTTCAGATCCTTCAAGTGTAATAAAATCTTGAGATGTATATTTTAATTGAAATTCTTTTAATAAAGGTTTAATCTTATTTATTTGGCGATATATAGAAGCTTGACTTGTAAAATTCTCTATAATAAACATATTAAAATCGACTAATTTATTGTAGAAAATATCATTAAAGATTTTATATGCTAAAGAATTTTGTAAGTAATATCTTTCTATTGCTTTAATTGAAAAATAATCTTTACAATCTAATTTAAATTGCTTATGTTTAATTTCTTTTAAAAAAGTAGCTTCATCAAATTTTTGTAAATCACCTGAGAGTTCTGTTACTATTTTTAAGATGGTTCTTTCAGATAAATCCATTTTTTTAGCCAACTCCTGACTAGAAAAGAAACGTTTTTCATTATGGATATGATCTAATAATTGCACCTTTTGTAAAGTGAAACGATCTAAAAAATTGTACATACTCTCACCTCTATTTCTTACTAATTTGTCTATCAATACGCCGAAAATACGCATATATAGAACTGGTAACTACATTATGGTTTATTGCACTTTTTTTAAAACCTATCGAGCAAAGAATCCCTATTAAATTCATTTGAAATAATCAAAAATACCTATGTTAGGTACCTCTTTATCTCTAATTAACAAATACCATAACATCTATTCACATGTCTTCAAAATCAACATTTGTTTCAAATGAAGCATAATTTGATAATTAGATATAAGAAAAAAGAAGTATTTGTAATATAAGAAATTTCGTTATGGCAATTAACGATTTTGGTGTCGAAAGCTTTATGTAGATACAAATCAGTTAAAAGAAAATGAGCTAGCTGCTTAAAAGGGAGTATTCCCCAATAAAACAAAATTATCCGAATATAAATAATATTCGGATTTCTTCCATTATAGTAATGTACGTTTTTTATTATAATTTACATATAAATTAGATATAGCTAAATTATAAGGAATCCACCTGTTTTTAACTGCTTTATCTATTGCTTGAATACGAGTCTTCACTGATAATTTATTATAAATTTTATTAATATTTATATTAATCGATTTTTCCGAGATATTGAGTGTTTGACTAATCTCTTGTATATTTTTACCTTCTGCAAGCATGAGCAAAATGACATATTCACGCTTTGTAAAAAGATGGGATATAATTTCCTTCGAATCAAAAAGTTTTAAATAACTTTTTATAAAAATGGTCATTGTCGAACTATTAAAGTAGTATTCACCTTTGGAAATTAAATCTATTGCCTTTCTTAATTCTTTTGATTTTATATTATATAAAACATAACCTGAGACGCCAGCTAACAAAGCCTCATGAATCTCGTCCTCTAAAATAATTGAAGTAAGAATAACAACATATGTATTAGGATATTCGGATCGAATCCGTTTTACATGTTTTAGGTTATTTTTACTTAGATCATTAATGACAATAATATCTGGCTTGTAATGTTTCATTAAATCATAAAGATTTTTTGATAAGTCAATGTCTGAATAAATATTGTAATCACTTTCCAGTATTTTCACTAAACCCATTTTCAAATAAAGATTGTTTTCTAAAATGATCATATTCTTCTTAAGCAAATTGAAAAAGTCCCCTTTTCATTTAAATCATAAAAATATTCATTAAATTTTATAGTCTATGTAATTTTTTTTATAATTTATAAAACCTTTTCTCAGTTTCGCACTGTTAAAAAAGGCTTTAATTTAGTTAAATCTTAGCAGTTATATAAAATAAATCAAAATCTACTTTTGATAGTTTTTTAACTTGCTTTGATAATTAGTAGCATCATTGTTAGATTAATTATTTATGCAATGCCTCATTTTAACTTCCATGAAGAGAGCGAAATTTTGAGTTAGAGCTATAACGGGGTTCATGTGTGTTAATAATAAAAAGAAGTCCATTTAGATTAGATGACAACAAACATGGGGAGTATTGTTAGGAGGGGGTTTAAGATAAAATGAACAAAGTTTTACAACCAATACATGTATATTGTTTGTTATTCTTATCAGTTAGTTTTTTAGCACATTTCGTTTTAATTCCCACAATTTTCACAGTGGTCGAACGTGAAGCATGGATAAGTGCATTAGCTAGTGTAATCCCAATATTCTTTTTTGCCTTGTTTATTTCTAGAATTACAACAAATAATACTTCATTTCTTGAATTAACATCTGTCCAGACTAGCAGATCACTCTATTTATTCATCATTACTTCATATATAGTTTATTTTATTTCATCCACTTTCGTCTCACTCAAATTTACAATTATTTGGGCAGATGAAAGTTTTAACTCTGATTATCCATATTTTATAACAGTTATTTTATTTATATTATTATGCTTTTATGGTTCCTTAAAAGGGATCAAAACCATAGCTATCCAGTCCATAATTATTTGTTCACTCTACATTTTTTTGTTTATACTCCTCAACTTAGGGAACTCAATGAACAATGAATATGAACTATTATTACCAGTATATACAAGTAATACTCCGTCCATTTTATGGGGAATATTATACATATGTATTGGTATTTTAGAAATGGGTTTTATTTTAATTGTTTTAAATGGTTATGTAAAAGAGAGAATGAAAAGAAAAGGAATACTCGTTTTTTCTATTGTATTTGTCATTTTGGTTTTTATTTCCATTGCGACTGCTATATCTGAATTCGGCATTTATATAACCCAGAAAATGCTCTTTCCTCTAAACGAGCAATGGAGGGTTTTATCATTTGGTAAGTACTTTACAAGATTGGATTCTTTATCTGTTCTCCAAATATTATCAGTGGCTTTTATTCGCATATGCTTATTTATGTATATTGTATCTTCCTTTTTTAAAAACCGAAAATTAATATTATTCATTTGTTATCTATGTTTAACAATAGGATTATTAATTCCTTGGTCTGTTTCTGATTTTTTGTCATTTATAAAAAGCACTTATCTCCTTTCTATTTTTGTATTTTTATTCTTATTTATGACTGTTTTCTACGTATTAGAAAAAAAGCAAAAGGGAGTTCATAATCTTGACTGAAAATAGGGATTTTTTTTATAAAGAATTAAGTCACCAATCAGATATAACGGTAAGTAGTAAATTCTATATGTTTAATAACGAAAAACATGAAGTTATATTTATCTATTGCCATAGTTTAATTGATAGTGTACTTTTTTTGAATTCATTATTACCAAATATTAGATTTTTGGCTGAACAAGGCCATTTACACGATGTCGAAATTATAAATCGCTATTTAGAAGTACAGGAGAGAAAAGAGTTCAGAACGAAGACAGATGAAATAAATAGCAAAATTTTCTCAGGTTTTTTATATTTTTTTCATGTTCCATCAAACAGCTTATATTCAACCAATTTAGCTAAACTACCTGAACGATCCATTGAAGAATCAAATATGGAAGTCTCATTAAGAGGACCCAGAGACGGGTTTATTGAAAATATAGATACCAATTTTTCTTTAATAAGAATGAGATTAAAAAGTAAAAATTTATCAAGTGACCAGTTTACAATTGGTGATATAAGTAAAACAAAAGTTTTATTGCTCTACATTGAGAACAATATTGATCAGACCACTTTAAAGAATGTACAAAACAAACTAAATAAAATAAAAGTAGATAATATTGCAAGTAGTTATCATATTGAAGAATTACTTTATGATAAGTTGACCCTCTTCCCTCTCCTTGATTATTCAGGAAGACCCGATTTTGTAGTAAGTTCTCTCAATAAGGGCCGTTTTGTCATATTGGTAGATGGAAGTCCAAGCTGTTTAATTGGACCCGCAAATTTACTACTTATTTTGAAAGCCCCGGAAGATGATCAAACTAATTTTTTATTTGTGAGTTTTTCACGAATTTTAAGGATTACCTCTTTATTAACAAGTATATTTTTACCTGGGTTTTGGATTGCATTAACTGTCCATCAACTTAACCAGTTACCCTTTCCCTTACTAGTTTCAATATCTGCATCTAAAATTGGACTACCCGTCTCTTCTTCGTTCGAAATTCTTATTATGCTCGTTTTTTTTGACCTCTTTCGAGAAGCGGGCATACGTTTACCTAAAGCTGTAGGTCAAACTGTTGCAGTTTTAGGAGGCTTAATAGTTGGTGATGCTGCCATAAGAGCAGGATTTACATCACCATCAACATTAGTAATTGGAGCACTTACTGTTATATCTAGCTATACATTAATTAATCAAAATATACTAGGAAATGTATTTTTAATAAGAGTTGCTACATTAGTAATTGCCTCCTTTTTTGGAATGTATGGCTTTGTTTTAAGCGTCTTATTTTTCTTAACATATATCTCATCATTAGAAAGTTTCGGGCATCCTTACCTTTCTACATTTTACAAAGTAAGTATACCCAATCTTATTAAAGGTTTTTTAAAAATGCCATTTAGAATTAAAATAAAAGACTGACTGCTTTTTCAGCAGAAGGGAGATTATAATTGGCCCATTACTATACTTGCATATTCAAAATAACATTCATTTTTCCTTTATTATTTATGCTAGGCGGTTGTTTAGGCACGAAGGAAATACAAAGTGAAGTTTATATTACCGCTCTTGGTATAGATTATTCTAATGATGTGTATCATTTATATTTTCAAGCTTTCGGATTTACGAATGTTGCGGGCTCAGATCCTGGCATTTCATCTGAGCCTGCTCCAATTGTTGTTGGACATGGAGAAGGTGAAACAATACAGGGAGCAATCGATGATATAGAAAAGAATTCGGTTAACCCTTTGTATTATGGACATATACAAACTTTCTTTATTTCCAAAAATATATTGGATGGACATTTAGATGAATTTTTTGATTTTTTTAGTAGGGATTACTATTTACGTTACAATACTTTAGCCTATGGATTTGAAGATGATGATATTAAAGAGATAATGAATGTACATGGTCTCTTTTATAAACCACCTATCTTAACATTTCCTTATGATCCAAATGAACAATTATTCTTTAATTCGTTCATCTCCACCAGTACTGTACAAGACATGATTAAAAGATATTATGAACCAGTTGGATCAATAATGGTTCCTTCCATACAGATTAGTGAAGATTATTGGATGGAGGATAATACATCTAAAGATATATTAAAAATAAGTGGTGCCTATTTTCTTTCACATCAAAAATTCAATGGCTGGATAAAGGAAGAAGAACTATCAGGGTTAGATTGGTTTAATAAGGATTTTAAAAACATGAAATTATCAATAAAGGATAAGTCTGTTTCGATGTTTATTGATAATATAGATTATCATATAGAAATTGTGGATAATTCGATTCCTAAATATATACTTAATTTAGAAATAAAAGCTTCTATCAGAGAAAATCCAAAAAATATTGGAAAAGAAACAATTGAAAATGATATTAAAAATATTATTTTATCACAGTTTCAAAGTACATTTAATAAAGGGCTGGAAATAAACACTGATGTCTTCAATTTCTCAGAAAAAGCTTATCGTTTCAAGCCCCAATCATGGACTGTAGATGAATTAAACTCCATTACTGAAAATTCAATTAAAAAATTTAATATAAATGTTTTCATAAAGGATGAAGGAGCTAAAAAATAAAAAGATCACCTTCACCCTGTTGAGGACATGATATTATCCCCTTTCATTAGAACGTAAAAAAACTACAATACGTTGAAACTTAAAGGGGATTTTTGTATGTCAAAAAAATCGTATCTATTCGTATGAATTTAAAGGAAGTATGTAGGTGGTGAAAATAAAATATCTGTTTATTCCCCTCACTTTCCCGATGTTATCGAAGCGAATATTCAACTTAGTCACCCGCTATGAACAAAATGTTCAAAATGAACTTTTTACTCCTATTAATTTTATGTCACATAACTTTCTTTATATTGACCCTCCGCATTGAACATTCTATTATAATCCCTGTTAATGATTATCATTTTCATTTATATTACCAGAGAGGAATGATTAGACTAATGCAAGGATTTACTAAGTTAGGGAAATTGAGTGGTATAACGCTATTGCTCCTATTAACAGTCATGATGGTTTTAACTGGATGCAATGCTACTCAAAAAAATACAGAAACAGAGAAAAAGGAACAAACTTCTACTGAAGCAAAAGAATCTAATAGTAGAACAATTAAACACGAGATGGGAGAAACTATTATTACTAACACTCCTCAAAAGATAGTTACTCTAGAGCTATCTTTTGTTGATTCTTTAAATACTTTAGGAATCAAGCCTATAGGAATTGCGGATGATAATAAAAAGGATATGATTGCCAAGCTTGTTGGTCGTGACATAGATTATACATCTGTAGGGACTCGTGAACAGCCTAACTTAGAGGTTATTAGCTCTTTACAGCCAGATTTAATCATTGCAGATGCTGAGCGACACAGTGCTATTTACAAAGACTTGCAGCAAATAGCTCCTACAATTGTCTTAAAAAGTCGTGAATCGACATACCAGGATAATTTGGACTCTTTTAAAACAATTGCAGAAACATTAGATCAAAAGGAAGCTGCTGAAAAGAGATTAAATGAACATAAACAAATTATAAACGAAATTAATTCAAAGCTAAGCCATGATTCGAATCTAACTGTTTTACCTGCGGTTGTACGAGATACATCATTTCAAGCACATACTACTTCTTCTTATGATGGAGAATTGCTTGAACAATTAGGTCTGAAGGTGGCCATTCAGAACGAACAACCTTATGTTGAAATGAGTCTGGAACAACTTGTAGAAATCAATCCAGATGTACTACTTTTAGCTAATAATGAAGGCAAACTGCTTACTGATGAATGGAAGGAAAATCCACTTTGGAAAGACTTAAAAGCAGTAAAAAATGAACAGATTTATAGTGTTGATAGAGATTTATGGACAAGATTCCGAGGCATTATTTCAGCAGAAGCAATTGCTAAAGACACATTAACAAAGCTGAATGAAAAATAAAATAAATAAAAGAGGAGTAAGTAAGCTATTCTACTTACTTCTCTTTCTAGTAAGTCTTATCTTTTGTAAGAAAGTGTGTTGTAGTTAATGGAATCTATAGTTAAAGGTAAAGTAAAAATATATAGTACAGCAATAACTGCAATCGTTTTATTAATTTTAGGAATTATCATTAGTGTCTCTGTAGGGGTAGCAGATGTCGATCTATTAATGGTTTTGAAGTCCTTCTTCGAAACCAATCCATCAAAAGATCAATTAATTATTCAGACCCTTCGATTGCCCCGAGCTATCATCGGAGCATTAGTTGGTGCTAATTTAGCCGTAGCAGGTGCTCTTATGCAGGCGATTACTCGAAATTCATTAGCTTCCCCACAAGTATTTGGTGTGAATGCAGGTGCTTCATTGTTTATTGTCACTGCTTTCGCCCTCTTTCCTTCTCTCTCTTCCCCATCGCTTGTTTTCTCTGCTTTTATCGGGGCAGCAATAGGAGGAATAACAGTCTATTCCTTTGCTTCCGGAGGGGGAATGACTCATGTAAAACTGGCGTTAGCCGGAATGGCCGTACATTTTCTTTTGTCCTCTTTAACTCAAGGAATCATTATTTTTAGTGAGCAGGCAAAGGATGTTCTGTATTGGCTAGTGGGGTCAATTAATGGAAAATCATGGACACATATTATGATCATTCTTCCATGGTCTATTTCTGGGCTATTCATTGCCTTATTACTTTCTCGATCTATTTCTATACTTGTCCTAGGAGAAAGCACTGCCCAAGGTCTCGGACAACAAGTAAATCGCATCCGTATTCTAGCTGGCATACTGGTCATTATTTTGGCTGGCTCTTCTGTAGCTGTCGCAGGTCCAATAGGCTTTGTAGGATTAATTGTTCCTCATATTGTTAGGAGAGTGCTAGGAGGAGATTATCAAAGAATCATTCCATTCTCTGCACTTTTTGGGGCTATACTTTTAGTTTACGCAGATATTCTCGCTCGATTTATCGCTTACCCTTTTGAATCGCCAGTTGGAATAGTTACAGCAATCATTGGGGCACCATTCTTCCTTTATTTAGCAAGGAAAGGAAGGCATATTAAACAATGAATAATAGACAACAGTTTAGGCAAAAACAATATTTTCATCCTAAGCTTATTCTCCCTGTGCTTTTAATCATCATCTTCATTTTATCAATAGTAAGTCTAGGTTTAGGAGCTATTTACATTACACCATCAGAAATCATTCACAATTTAATTGGGGAAGGAACACAAAGTCAAAGATTTATACTAAACAATTATCGTATTCCCCGTATTATAATCGCTATCATCGTAGGAGCTGGACTAGCAACAGCTGGAGCAATTTTGCAAGGAATTCTCCGTAATCCATTAGCCTCTCCAGATGTAATCGGCGTTACGAAAGGGGCTGGTTTAGCAGCCGTTATCATCATTGTTCTATTCCCAACGTCACCTATTATTTTTCTTCCCCTTTCAGCTTTTATTGGAGCAGCTATCATTGCTGCCATTCTAATGCTGTTTGTTTATAAAAAAGGTGCTCAGCCAAATACGTTGGCTTTAGTGGGAATAGCTTTAGGAGCAATATGTCAAGCAGGGATAGAATATTTAATGATTAAGTTTCCAGATGATGTAAGCATGACTCTTTTATGGTTGACTGGAAGTCTTTGGGCAAGAGGATGGGACCAAGTGTATCTTTTGCTGCCATGCCTCATTCTTATCCCAATACTATTTGGATTAACTGCTAAATTAGATATTTTGAGCCTTGGTGATGATATAGCTACAGGTCTTGGAGAACGCTCAAAATTTTTGCGATATATTTTACTAAGCGTTTCCGTTATTTTAATTGGCGTATGTGTTGCCACAGTAGGTTCTATCGGATTTATTGGTTTAATCGCTCCTCATATTGCCAGAAGAATTGTAGGATCTAAATTTAACGTTTTACTTCCTGCTTCTGCGCTCTTCGGTGCTATCCTTCTCTTAGTCGCTGATAGCCTAGGTAGAGGTCTATTTCCTCCAATAGAAATACCTGCTGGTATCATTACAGCAGTGATTGGTGCACCATATTTTTTATATTTATTACGTGCTGAACGAAAAAAAGCATAAGAAAGGTGAACATTTATGACAACATTATCAGCCGAGCATCTTTCACTGTCCTATGGATCAACTCAAATCCTTGATGATATAAATTTAGTCATTCCTGAAGGTAAGATTAGTGTTATTATTGGGTCGAATGGTTGCGGCAAATCAACTATTTTGCGCTCCTTAGCTAGATTATTAACACCTCAAGAAGGAATAGTCTATTTAGATGGAAAAGCCATTCATCAGCAATCTTCTAAAGAAATTGCAAAGAAATTGGCTATTTTACCTCAAGGTCCAGAAGCTCCGGAAGATATAACTGTTAAAGATCTTTGTTATTATGGTAGACATCCACATAAAGGTTTATTGTCTAGACAAACGCTGGAAGATGATGCGATTGTAAACCGTGCGTTAATGGCCACCAAAATGACCGATTTTGTAGATCGTACATTGGATGAGCTATCTGGAGGGCAAAGGCAAAGGGCTTGGATTTCAATGGCTTTAGCACAAGACACAGATCTTTTATTATTAGATGAACCAACAACCTATTTAGATTTGGCTCATCAAATTGAAATACTAGAATTGTTACGCAATTTAAACGTAACTCATGGTCGAACAATTGTTATGGTTTTACATGATTTAAATCAGGCAGCACAATATGCTGACCACCTTATTAGCATTGTTAAAGGAAAAATTTTTCAAGAGGGGCCGCCTGAAAAAGTATTTACCAAAAGCATGATTAGAGAAGCATTTGGACTTGATTGCTGTATTATTGAAAATCCTGTTGATCAAACACCACTGTGTATTCCTATCGGCTTATCATTAAGCTAGTACTAAGTACAAGGGACCGCTACTTTTAAGATGTAGCGGCCCCTTTATTTACGAATCCATATGAATACCCATTAATTGTTCATACATCCTACTTTGATTTTCTAGAAAAATAATCGTTTCTCTTCTATTTTTATAAAAATCATTCCACATATACATTTGAAGCGTTTTCTTCCATTTCTCAGTCTTCACCATTTTTTCGATTGTTGCATCCCAAAATTCAATTTCAGCATTTGACATGTTCGGAGGCCCCATCACTCCACGCCAATGTTCAAAAACTAAATCAATTCCTTGCTCAGCCCATGTCGGAACCTCTGGTAACTCCTTTAATCTTTTTTCAGAAGAAATCACTAGTAATTTTATTTGATTTGATTCAGCATATTTTTTCGCCTCTGATAAAGACATCGTGGCAACATCGATTTGTTTTTTTAATAATGCCTCCACCACTTGTTCACTATTTTCATAAACATAAAAGTCGAGCTGTTCCGTTTTCAGCCCAACCTGTTGACTAGCTAATACAAAGGAAAGTTGATCATCATTTCCAAGCCTTGGGGAAACACCGATTTTATAAGCATGCGGATCTTTCTTGAGATCGTCCATTAACTGTTTAGCACTGGATATTTTCGAACCTTTTGAAACAATGGTAACTTCCCATTCAGTCGCTAAGGTGGCAATTGGTGTAAAGTCTTTATACGTTAATTTACTTTGACCCAATAAATAATTAGTGATAAGTAGACTTGAATTAATGGCTATTACTGAATCTGTTTGATCCTTTGTATATTTCCAGCCTAATTCCCCGCCAACACCGACTTTATTAATAACAGAAATATTCTGATTCATCAAATTTTCACTTATCAATATATCTTGCATAGCCCTAGCTGTTACATCCCATCCCCCACCAATTGAGCTAGGTGCAATAATCGTTACCTCTTTTGTGATTGGTTCCTCGATTTTAAATTCATTTGTAGAGCAAGTAAAGAGAATTATCATGAACAGTAGGAATAACATGAGTTGTTTCTTCTTCATTCGTTAGACCTTTATCATAAATTTACAGTGTTTTGTCATATTAGGTAATACTTCCTTTCAGGTCTTCCGACAATTCCATAATCATGTTTAGCTGTACAGACGTTGATTGAAACCAAATACTCTAGGTATCTTCTTGCCGTTGTTCTAGATGCCCCCATCTTTTCCCCCATTTCCTCAATTGAAACGCCACCTTTAAGCTCAAACATTATTTCTTTGACTTTTTGCAAGGTTAAACGATCCACCCCTGAAGGAAGGTCCTTTTGATTCATCACAGTTTGGACAGAAGTGCCAAAGAAACTATCAATAATTGACTGATCGATTTCATCCCTACTATTAAAGAGCTCTTTTTTCCTTTTATATTCCTCGATGATTTCAATAAACTTTTCCATTGTTACCGGCTTTAAAAGATAGTGGAAAACGCCAAAACGCATAGCCTTTTCTAGCATAGCTTTTTCAGTTGCTGCCGTAACCATAATAATATCTACATTTGGATAGTCTCCCCTTATTTTCTGAAGTAAATCAGTTCCAAGCTCATCGGGCATATAAATATCTAATAGAAGTAAATCAACTTCTTCTTGCTCAAGCAGGTTCAATGTTTCTTTAGCATTTAACGCCTTCCCAACCAAGCTTACATCAGATACTCTCTTCAAAAATCCCTCTTGTATTTGTGCAATTCGAAAGTCATCCTCTGCAATCACAACTTTTATCACTTTACTTCTCTCCTCATATGAAAGCCCTTTTTGGCAGGTATACTGTAAAAATGGCTCCTCCACTCTTATCATTATGCACTTCAATTGTGCCCCTTAATGACTCCACAATTCGTTTAACATTGAATAAGCCATACCCCCTATTCTCCCCTTTAGAAGAATAGCCCAAAGTGAATATGGTATCTATTTGTTCCTCAGACAGCCCTTTTCCGTTGTCTGTTACTTCTATTATGATGTCATTACCAAAGCCAGTAATTGAAAACAATACCTTCTTACTTTGTTGATTAGCGACCGCATCAAAGGCATTATCAATGAGATTTCCGATAATTGTAATAATATCTGTTACCTCAATATTGCTTGGCAAAGGATCGACATGACTATCAGGATCAATTTCTAATGTTATTTTCTTTTCAGAAGCTTTCCCTAGTTTCCCTAACAAAATTGCTTGCACATTAGCATCATGAATTTGATTAAATAATATTTGATTTCTATGTTGATAGGTGATTGACTCCTTTTGAATAAAATCAAAAGCATCCTTATATCGTTCTAATTGGAGCAAACCAGATATTAAATATAATTTATTGGTGTATTCGTGGGTTTGCGCTCGTAAGCCTTCTGAATAAGCCCTAACCTCTGATATAGTATTGATTAAATTCTTTAATTCAGTCTTATCACGGAAACTAGATACAGCCCCCATAATTTGATTGTTTTTTATAATAGGAATAACGTTAAAGATAAAAACGATATCATTCAAGAGAATCTCAACATTGTGCATCATTTTTCCTGTTTGCAAAACCTCTTCAATTTTTGAATTCTTTAGAACGTCATTGATATGCTGACCAATTAATCTTTCTTCATTAAGATTCATCATTTTCTTAGCCGAATGATTGATTAATGTTAACAATCCATTTTGATCAATCGCAAGAATTCCTTCTTTAATAGACAAAAGAATTGCGCTTCTTTCTAGGTATAGCGATGAAATCTCGTGTGGTTCTAAACCTAAGGTATCCTTTCTAATACTTTTTGTTAGAAAAATACCACCTATGATACCGAGCATTAGTATCACAATAGAGGCAATGACAATGGTCTTAATTCTACTAATAATATTTCGATAAATGTCTGTTTCCAAAAACTCTACCGAAACGACTCCAATTATGCGCTGGAAATCACCATAGTCGGCCATTATTGGCACTTTCCCAATAATAACGGAGCCACTGCTTCGCTCAACTTCAAAAATATTTGAGCCTCCAAATAGCAGTGCTAGATCATTGGTATCATCTAAACCACTTTCCTCAATATCATTTTCTACATGAGAATAAATGATCTTATCACGATTTTCAATGATAATATTTGCTGCGTTTACCTGATCTATCACTTGCTCAGCGATAGGACGAAATTGAGTTTCTAAGTCCTCTTGTTCAATTGCATCTCTTAATTCAGGCATAAGTGAAATCGATTTTGCCGCTTGTAATGCTAATTGTTCTACTTGATTTCTAGTATCTACTGCTTGTAAATAAGCAAAGACACTTGCAAGCAGCGTAATAATGAGAAGTATAAGGGAACTAATTAACCCTAGTATTTTCGTTTTTAATGTAATCCTTTTATTTTTAAACATCGTATTTAACCCTTCTAAATTAGAGAGACAGAATTATATTGAATGAAGAAAATAGTAGATAACTCACGTAATGAAATTTAGCTTATGAGTATCCCATCTTATTGTACTTTACAACCACTATTTTATACATCTTTTCAAGCACCCCTTAGGATATGGTGAATGCTCACATTTAAACAAAGATGATACAGTTAGTTCGCTCATTTCTGTCATCCATTCTTTCGAAATCGCTTACTGTATAAGCATTAAATAATCCCCACCGTTCATAATCAAATGGTGATTGAATTCTCTTTAGATTTCTACCAGTAGAAGAAGTTATTCATATAGTAATATGATTTACCCTGTTCATAAAATTAATGTTGTATTCCTTAGTTTCCCTCGTACGAAAGATAAAACAAACAGCATCTTCAACTACCATGCACTGTTCCTTGAGGTGCATTTCTTTACATTCAAAACATCTTCGTTTGCTATCTCCTTAATAGTCACATCATTTTACTTATGTTGGTGTTAAAGGATGTATTTTTTAGTCTGTTCTGCATTTTGAATTTTTTCAATTTTATTATTAAATCTACAGTGGATAAGATGATAAAGTAGATTTAGCAACAACCATATACCGCCAATTATAAACAAATTCGTTTGAAACGGTATATAATCACCCGTTTTTATCGAGAGGCTTTTTTGTATGAACTGACAAACTATAACACTTAATGAAACCATAATGATAAATGCCACATTTAAAAGAGGTTTATAAATACTGATTAACATTTTGTTAATGGACTTTGCAGAATACCCTAACATATTTAAAATAAGAATATTTCTTGTGCAATCTTGAAAATTTAGCAGTATGACAAGATAAAGAAGCAAACAGCCAATCATACATCCTAATAGTTGATTTATCACTGCACTTATTTTATTTGAAACATTATTTTTTTGTAAATAAGCTAAACGTTCCTTTTCTGTTATTATTGATTTATTCTCATACTGTTTAGGAACAGTGTTTGAAAGTATTCCGTTATAGCTTGACTCTTTTATGGATAACATACTTGCTAATTGCGGTTCTGAAAGATAAATAGTCTTATTCTCTGCATTTCCCACAATAGCAGCAACTTTTAGTTTATAGATTTTATGTTTAATATTTACTTCAATATAATCATTTTGTCGTATTCCATAGAGTTCAGATAAAGCTTCATTTATATACACCTCTTTTTCTTTAGGTAAGAAAAGCGCCTTGTGATCTAATGTATAAAATTGAAACAAATTTGGTTTTTTATGAAATCCTATTGCTTGTTGATTAATTTCATTTCCTTTCCATGAAATCTTCACATTACTTCTTAAATAGAAAGTACTATCTTCTTCTAGTGGATGATACGGCTGATAATTTTCAAACTGAATATCATATTTATAGGACCTACCAAGTGTCTGGGTTTCATAAATATATTGACTGCTGAAATGAAGTGACATGCTCATAATCCATAAAACTGTAAAACAGCCTACTGACAGGAATAGTAAAGACACTGCTAATGGCTTACGTAAAGCTATGCGAAATGAGCGCCGATATTTGATTGGAACTGCATTGGATAGTTTATTGCTAATGAAAACTATCCATTTATTTTGGTGTTCTTCAGGGAAATTACATAATAATGAGGAAATATCAAATTTTAAAAACTTATAGTATGGCACTATTGCCATGATTCCCGATAATACAACAATAAATAGGAAACCTATTGCTAAATTTGAAGGGAAAATTCCCTTTTGAAGTGATTCAATATCAAAAGATGAACGATATAATTGTAATAATACATCTGAGCAAATCCATCCCAATATAAAGCCTACTATAAAGGCAATAAAAGAAAGACTACTATTAATGAAAAACATAACTGCGATTATTTGTTTATTTGAACATCCGAAAGCCTTATAGCAACCAATTTCTTTCAGATGATTACGGTAATATTTTAAAAAAAACATATAAAATGCAAAGGCTGCAATTACAGAAAAAATGATTAAAAAAGTAGCTGCTAAAATTTGATTAGAATGCAATGCAATCAATAGCTCTTTTTGCGAGCTATTAATTAATATCCCATTTGCTTTATTGTAAGCCAAATGTTTTAGATTCCCATCTATAGATACTTGAACAAAAAAGTACATAAATGAGCCTAAACAGCTCAGAAAAAATAACACAGACATAGTCGCTTTTTCACATAGTAAACTCTTGAAAATTTGTTTAAACACACTACTCATTATAGAATCTCCGTGGAGAAGTATTTAAATAATCGTCCTCAATAAGACCGTCCTTCATGACAATAATACGGTCTGCAACTGTGGAAATTTTGAGGTTATGTGTAGAAAAAATAATGAGTGTACCATAGGTTTTATTTAATTCCTTTAAATAGTCCACAACTTGTTTGCTGTTATGCTCATCCAATGCTCCTGTTGCTTCATCACAAAACAAAATTTCAGGATTTTTAATCATTGCACGTGCGATAGAAACTCGTTGTTGCTGACCACCAGATAATTCATTGGGAAATCGATCTGCTAATGTTTCGATCCCTAGCCTTGCTATAAGTTCACGGAATTCTAAATCTTGAGCATTCCCTGTTTTCCCTAATTCAATATTCTCCCGTACCGTTAATTCCGACAATAGTAAATAGTCTTGGAAAATATTACTGAAATTATAGCGTCTGAATTGAATCATCTCTTTTTGTTCCGCATGAGAAATATCTAAATCTTTATAATAAACATTTCCTCTTGTTGGCTTCATTAGTCCTGACATGATATTGATGAGTGTTGATTTCCCACAACCACTTTGTCCGAGTATCACATTAAACGTATGGGCAAAAAATGAAAGGTTAATTTCTTGTAAAACTGTATCAAAATCATTAAATTTTTTGCTTATATTTTGTAATTTTAAAACAGCTTCCATTTACCAATCTCCTTTTTAGTTAGTAAAAAAGCCAATATTATCAGTTGTTCCTAAACCTTTATTGATCAATTCTTCATAGGCTGTTATTTTATATGGAATGGTTTCTGGATCCCAATGAAATAAATCTTTATCTAAATAAAAATTTGATAGTGTCAATAACATTTCAGCTATTTCTAAGGGATAATTTGTGTAAAAAATTTTTTCCTCCACTCCCTGTTCAATGATTTCTGCAAAATACGGAGCAAGATATTTAGTTAGACCTATCATCAGTTTTTGATGGAATACAGCATTTTCAGGTTGATTCATCATTCGATCTTGCTCTTTATTTTGATGAAAAAGAGAAATACTATTTTGAACTGCCATTTTAAGTCTTACATCTGCGGATAATGTCTTATTATCCATCGTCTTTATTTCCACTACCGCATTTTCAACAAACAATTTAACAGCTTCATCTACACATTCTTCTTTTGACTGAAAATAATGATAAAAGGCTCCTCTTGATATGCCCAATTCCTTTATGATTATCGGAAGTGTCATTTTTTCATAACCATATTGCAGAAGAACCTCCCAAATTCGAATTAAAATGTCGTTTTTTTTATGTTCATAGTTTTTATTTGTCCTTGCCATCATAAACCTCCTATAAATAAACCGACCAACGGTTTATTTATATATTTCCATATTTTTCTTATGAAGTCAAGGAAATTGGCATAAAAAATTTAGAAATATCAAGGAGACGAAATGAAGAACTTTAAACTTTACCTTTCCTCCATATTCTTTTGTTGAAGTAATTATTTTGTAATCAACACTTCGATGCTTATCGAAATCTTTATATTTTACAATGAGTTATGACAGCGAAAATATTTAGTAGGAGGAACTTAAAATGACAATAATAAAGCAAATACCAAATACAAAAATGATAAATCCTAAAATTTTATATTATGGATTTCCTGTAATTTTACTGAGTACATTAAATGAGGATGGAACAGTGAATATTAGCCCTTTGTCATCTTCTTGGGCATTAGGAGACTGTATTGTCTTAGGTATTGGCCTTGGTGGAAAAGCAATAGAAAATTTAGAACGACATCCTGAATGTGTCATTAATATTCCTGACCCCTCTCTATGGGAAAATGTGGAGCAGTTAGCTCCTTACACAGGAAAAAAAACAGTTCCAGATTTTAAGAAACAAATTGGTTTTACATATAGAAAAGAGAAATTTGATATTTGTGGATTCACACCTATTAATTCTACAACGGTCATTCCTACTCGGATTATGGAGTGTCCCATTCAAATCGAGGCAAAGGTAAAACATATTCGTATCCCAGATTATTCTCCTACTTTTGCAATTGTTGAGACACAAACGATACATGTACATGCTCATGAGGAAATTATTATTGAAGAAAATCATATTGATCCAAATAAATGGAGCCCACTTATTTATAATTTTCGGCATTATTTTGGTCTGGGAAGCAAGCTAGGTAACAACTTCCGTTCAGAGATCTAAACATAATCAAGTTGTACTAGATACAGTATAAAAGTAAACCCATACTCTATTAAGTAAGTAGTTGGTTAGCGCTATTTATGTCATTACAGAGCTGTTCCCCATGATTTTTGCCATGAGCCGCCTGATGATGGTTTCAGCGTTATCGTTACGCCTTTCAGAACCTTTTTGAACACTTCTAATACTGCATAAAAAAGGCCAGGTACTCATATGAGCGCCTGGTTATTCATTTCAAGAACTTTATTTAATTGGCTTCAAAATAGATACTGGCTGTTCATACGCACAAAATAATTAACTACAACAAATATATTACACTTGATCGGAGGCACTTAGTTGGCTCACCCTAATTTCCCCAATCGAGATAGGCGCTTACTGACCATTAATATAAGATAAAATAAAGGATCTTTCTCAGTACCTTCACTGTACTTCCTTCATAAATTCTCTGAAGCCTTCAACGATTTCTTTTGCTTTGGTACGATATAAATAATGATCCCCTTCAAATGTCATCACTTTCCCATTTATAGAATCTTCTATTTGTTTTTTATGCTCTGGTATCCATCTGTCAGTTACTGGATGATTTTCTTGTATAAAGAAAATCACAGGGAGATTTTTTGGGAAGGATCTATTTTCAGCTGCTTTAAAATTTTCATACATCATTTCAGCTTCATTTAACTGGCTTGGGTTATACATGTTTTTGTGTTTAAGAATTCTCAATTGTTCTTTTGTTTTATCATCATATGGTAGTACGGCGTATGGGTCATCCCCTAGCTTTACTTGCAATCTCGCTAAACCCGATTTTTTAAGTAGTTTTATAGTTCTTATTATAGAAGAATCAATCTTTTTCTCGCTTATCGTTGGAACACTGCTATCAAGCCCGACAAATGCACTCACCTCTTCTGGATATTTGTTCACATAATCCAATCCGTAAAGGCCTGAAATGGAGTGTCCCATCAGAATATAACGTTCAATATGAAGACGCTGTAAAGCTTCATGTATTTCACTAACAATATTCTCTGTGCTACGTTCTTTTTCAATTAGATCACTTAACCCATAACCAAAAGGCTCGATGACAACCACTTTGTAAAATGGAGATAATTCATCTACTAGAAATTTAAAATCAAGTGCTGGTGCCGCTGTTCCATAACCAGGTAAAAGCACAACGGTTTCTTCGCCTTCTCCTTGAATGAAGACATTCATCGTTTTCCCGTCCACTGCTACAGACTGCCCATAAGTTTCTATTTTTCCTTGCTCTATTTTAGAGCAGACAATATTCACTAGGAAAACAATCGCTAAAAAAAGTATGATGGCTACAGCAAAAACAGCTATTAATTTACTTAAAATGATGATCATTTTTTTCATTATGTTTGCACGATAGTATAGAACGGTAAGCGATCACCGTTTTCTCCATTGCTCTCGTGCCACACCTCCCTTTCGTTATCTCTATGTGGATTCCGGCTACTTTCATAAACCGTTAAGGATAGCTTATACAACGAAGGTGTACTGCTTATGACAACAATATGAACGGAGTATGAACAAAAAAATTTACAGCGTTGCATAAAAGGTGTAATTGAATCTACTAAGGAGGACGTTAAATTCGTATCAGAAAACCGAATTGTTATCACATTGCTTGATTGTCATGAAAAAAGGATCTTCAAATCGAAGACCCTTTCGCTACTTCTTTGCTGGATTTTTTGTACTTAGTTTTGACGCTACTTAACAATCCATCTTTATCTAGCAATGTTGGTAAGCTTATACCGACAACGATCGTGACGATACCTGCTATTTGCAAAATGGTAACCGTTTCGCTTAATAGGATAACAGATACCATCACGGCGATTGGCAATTCAACAGCACTCAATATAGAGGACATACCTAATCCAACTTTAGGAACTGCAATAGTGAATAAGAAAACGGGGATAATCATGCCAAATAACCCTAATGCCAATCCATAAATCCAAAGTCCCTCATTAAACAAAGTACCATTCCAAATAATTTCTGGAGACTGAAAAGCCGCCGTAATCATAAAAGCAAAGAAAGAAACCAATACTAAACGGTTAGAGGTTGTCATACTTGCAGTTGCCTTACCGTTCACATATAAAAATAAAGAGTAACAAAGAGCAGCTGCTAATCCCCATAACCATCCCTGCAAAGGTATTTGGGATAAATCAACATCAATTATTCCAGCAGCTGGTATGGTTCCAGCTACCAATATAATTAAAGAGATTAATTCAATTCTGCTTGGAAATTGCCGTTTTGTAATACAAGAGATCAACATACCGATCCATGTAAATTGAAACAGTAGTACTACTGCCAAGGAAGCTGGCAAAAAGTTCAAAGAATGACCATATAAAATATTTGTTAACCCAGTTAAGATACCTGCAAATAAAAGGATTTTAACACCTTTAAAGCTAAATTTTGACCTGTTTGTAACTAAGCAGATACATACTGCTATACAGAAGCCAACAAAAAATTGACTTGTCACTGCCTCTGATACCGAAAAGCCACTACGCATTGCCAGTTTTATGATAGTTGAAACGATTCCAAAACTACTAGCTGCAATAATGACTAATAGGGGATAAAGATACATTTTGCTAATTCACTTCCCTCTTAAAACTTGTATATAAATTAAATTTCGATTATGATTTTGAGATTTTGAAAAAAAATCATAATCTCCAATATAAATCACTGATTGTTATTTTACAATCTTTTTTTCGGCAATAATGGTTTACAAACCGAGTTTTTCAGTGAAAAAAGAAAAATTTTGGAAATATTAAAAAAGCCAAACCCAGATGTATCAAGGGTTTGGCTTCTATCCATGATATTTCATTAATACAGAAGGTTAAATTGGTGATGTTTTATTCTGTATTTGCTTAAGTATGTTACTTTACCATCTTTTTCAGTAGTAATCCTAGGCAAAAAAATCACCTTACCTATAAGAGTAAAGTGATTTTAATCAACATTTTCTTCTATCAGTCACATAGAAAAAGTCTATTTCTCTTTAGTAAAAATTGGCAATACATTTAGCGTGACTCTTTTGGCGGTTGGCATACATCACATTTTCGTTGATGTTTATTTTTAAATTTCGTAAATGTTTTTTCAAAGTTACTTCCACATGCACATTTAAATAATAACTTTTGAGAAAAACCATGATATTCAGTCGTTAGCAACTTACTTTCCGAATTATTCTCAACAAACTTTTGAATTTCACTAATCGTCCAACGCTTATTCATTCTCTTACACCTCCATATTTTTCATTTTGCGGAGGCTTTTCTTGGCATCCGTTATAAAAAGGTCTTAATCATCTTAAGCTCTTCATTATAACATGAGCTGGCTAACAATAAAACAGACTTCCATTTACACTTAGCAATAGTTCCTCAAAAAAAAGAGATCATTATTTGTAAAATTTTTGAATCTGCTCTTTAATATTTACGTTACATAATCCTCCATGGTAACAAACTACAGATTCAATGTCTAAGTCTAAATATTTCTTCAAAGATTGACGAGCGACCTTTATATCCAAAGTAGTTGGAACATGAATTCCTCCCAGTGTACCGTTTACACTATACATCGAATCTCCAGCAACAAGTGTTTTATTTTGCTTTAAATATAAGCTGATATGGCCAGGCGTGTGCCCTGGAGTATGGATCACTCGAATTCCGCCACAATACGGTAGTTCTTGACCGTCTTTCAAGGCCACATCCACTTTCCCCTTGGGTGGATTCGCTATGTGCGCGTCTTTCAAAAGTGGTAAATCCCCCTGGATATAAGGCTTATCTAGTTCGTGCGCATAGACTTTTATATTACTTCCACAATTTCGCACTATTTCCGGGAGGCTGCCTATATGATCTATATCCTGATGTGTCAAAATCACAACCTTTAGGTTATCGAACGACACGCCTACCTTATCCATTGCTACGCGCAAATCTTCCATTTGACCTGGGAATCCAGTGTCTATTAAAACAGCCATTTCCTGATCCCATAAAAGTGTTGGATGAATGATGTTCCCATTAAATTCAAGATCCAGAATCTCTACTCCCTTAGAAATTTTCATAGCTTCATTCTCCTTTTAAATTAGATTTAATCAATTTAGAATAATAGAATTTCTTACCTCTCTTATTCAAGCTATATTAATTTTTCACATCCTGAAGCATAGTCCTATTGCGCCAAAGTAACTCCCTCAATGTTTCAAAATTGACTAGAACCGTTCCAGCAATAATCGTCAGAGTACCTATGCCTGTTAGCCAAGAAATATATTCATGATAGAGGGTCACACCTAATGTAACGGCAATGACTGGTGAGATATACAGCCATGTAGAAGGAAAAACAGGATTCGTTCGGGAAACAAGCCAATAATAAATGCTATGGCCGATCATTGAACCAAAAATAATTAAATAAAGAAGAGAGCCAATTGAAGCTGGGCTTAAAAGATAATGAAGCTGAATGTTCTCAGTAAAAAGTGACAAAACGATTAATAAAATCCCACCATGCATCATTTGCGCTGCATTTAAAGCAATTGGAGATGTCGTTTCAAATTTTCGGATGACATGCTTCGTATAAATGGTTCCAGATGCATAAAAAACTTCCCCTAATATTATGGCAAAACAACCAACCATCCAGAAGGGACTAATCTCAATTGAAAAGCTAGGTAAGATCAAGAACGTAACACCAATGACTCCGACAACACAACCAATAAATGATTTTCGATTTCCTTTTTGCTTCAATAGGAATGTCTGTATAATAATGATCATCATTGGACCTGTAGCAGATAAGACAGCTGCAATCCCTGATGTCACATACTGTTCTGCCCAATATAATGTGGCAAACGTCCCAAAGGTTAAGCCCACTCCTGTAAAAAACATCTCTTTACGAAATAACACCCGTATTGTCGTTCTTTCTCTCCAAACCATAAAACTAAATAGCAATAAACCGGCAATAAAAAAACGGAGGCCAGCTGATAAAAACGGAGGCATTCCTGCATCAACACCAATTTTAATCGCTAAAAAGGTCGTTCCAAAAATCAAACACATGAAAAAATAATTAATAAGTACCATATAAACCTCCTCCTCTTTTTCTATCATAAAAGAAAGACAATAGAACAGATTAAAAGGGATAGAACAGATTAGATAGGTTCGTGGTACAATCGTTTTGAAAAGGAGGAATCAATATGGGCAAAGCAAATCAAAATGAAGATTATCTTTTTAACAAAGTTTACGATTATGTACTGCACCGTATAGAACGTAAAGAATGGAAAGAACATGACAAGATTCCCTCCGTCCGACAATTAGCATCTGAAATGAATGTTCATCGATTAACGGTATTAAAAGCTTATCAATTACTAAAACAGCATGACAAAGTTTATGTAAAAGATAAAGCAGGCTATTATGTCCAATCAACTGTAACGAAAAATCTTGAATATCTAGATCAGGACAATCCCATTGTTTCTGCATACGTAAAAAAAAATCATTTATCCGAAATCCATCAACCCTCTGTTTCCTATCATTTTTCTCAGGCGTTGATTGATCCAAATCTTTTGCCTAATCATTATTTTTCAGATTATGTGAAGGAAGTGTTTGATCTTTATCCTAAAGTACTTGCCACCTACTCAACTGTACAAGGTGATCTAGAGCTGCGTGAAACACTCACTCACTATTTTATCAACCAGTATAAAACTCATTTGAGTGCAGATAATCTGTTAATCACTTCTGGCTCACAGCAAGCGATTCACTTAATCGCTCAAGCTTTTATTAAACCAAGAGACGTCGTTTTATTTGAACGTCCAAGCTACAGTGCTGCGATTGATATTTTTAGAGCACAAGGAGCACAGATTGTAACGGTTGATATCCATCCAGAGGGCTACGATTTAGAACAGGTTGAATACTATATTAAACAATACAAGCCGCGCCTATTTTATCTCAACCCCACATTCCATAACCCGACTGGTTATACTGTTTCTGTCGAGCAGCGCAAAAAATTAGTAGAACTAGCTGAACAATATCGATTTCTATTAATTGAAGACGATGCCTATCACGACATCTATTTTGATCAAGCCCCACCACCACCCATTTACACGTACGATAGTGCTGGAACAGTCATTTATATCCGAAGCTTTTGCAAATATATCTCTCCTGGCTTGAGAATTGCGACTGTGATTTGTCAATCATCATTAATGAACTCACTCCTAATAGAAAAATCATTGGCTGATAATGGCTCACCACTTCTCAATCAAAAAATTTTTCTCCATTACTTTTCATCCCTAAGATTGCAACAGCATTTGGAGAAAATTAGGATCGCCCTACAGATTCGAAAGGAAATCATGGAAGAAGAGCTAGCTGTAACAGGTTGGCGATGGACTAGCCCAAAAGGTGGTCTGAATTTATGGGTGCAGCTCCCAGATAATGTTCCAACTGAATTATTACTATCTAAAAGTATTGAACAATCTATATCCTTTGTACCGGGTCAAATTTGTGATCCATTAAAACAACTATCATCCTGGATACGTTTAAGCTATTCTTATGCAAATGAAAAACAGCTAAGGGAAGGAGTAAAAAGGTTGGTTGCAGTGGCGCAATCTCTTTCTACGTGAGGGGTACTTTTTTGAAACCAGCTACTCACTTTCAAATGGGCCTAGGCTTTTAAATTTTCTTTAAAAGCCTTTTATTAGCATTTAAATACAATTGTTGCAACTGACCAATTTAATTTCAACCATAAGTCAGGTTTTACACAGCTTTATTTATGCCTTAGCTATTATCAACCATTTAAATTATTTCGTTCATTGTTCGTCAATAACAGTGGGCAAAGCAACAATAGGCAGCCACATCTACCTAACATATTCAGCTGTCTATTTGAATAAAATGAAAAAAAGTTATACACCTAGTTCTTATCGGTACAACAGATTCCTGCCCCTAAAAAGGAATTGCAACAAAGGACAGAAAAAATTGTCTCGGGGTAAAGCGCAAATTTACCAAGAAACAATAATCGTCCCTTTAAATTTGATGAAGCCACATTGACTATCTATAGTGCAGCAAAATAACGGTCAAGTATAAAGCCGCTTCCTTCAAAGGGGGTTGCTTTATTACTGAAAAGCCAGTTTTAGAGAAATTTCTGTTCTCATCACATCCCTGTAGAATAAGAATGTTTTGATACAGAGATAGAAGGAGGAGAAAGATATTGTCTAATCAAAATGAGACATCATTAGATAAGGGAAAACAGCCTGATCCGAAAATAAAAGTAGAAAGGAAAGAGGGAGAACCGACTGCTGCTTTCAAGGGTGCTTCCTGGGCAGCACTGTTCGTAGGTGTTACTGCTTATCTTATAGGCCTATTTAACGCAACGATGCAACTAAACGAAAAAGGATATTACTTAGCTGTTTTAGTATTCGGGCTCTATTCAGCAGTATCTTTACAAAAATCAGTAAGAGATAAAGATGAGGGAATACCAGTTACTACTATTTATTATGGTATTAGTTGGATTGCACTTATTGTATCTATTTTATTAATGGGTATTGGTTTATATAATGCTGGAAGTATTGTTTTAAGCGAAAAAGGATTCTATGGTATGTCATTTGTCCTTAGTTTATTTGCCTCCATAACAGTTCAAAAAAATATTAGAGACACACAGAGGGCAAGAGAAAGAAATTAAACTATATGACAAAAAGAATCGTGAAATTCATTCTCGATTCTTTTTGTCATTTTTCTTCTCTTATTATATTTCAAAAATATCGAGTATAAACGCTTTCTTAAGCTGCAACGCCCCTCTTCCCCTCAATGAAGTTCAGCAAATCCTTTGAAAAACAGTTTTGAATCATCAAACAGGCTATAAGAAAAGAGCATGACTATAATAAGCCATACTCCCTTTGTTAGGATAGATTTATTTTAATCTATCCATGTTATTAATTTTCTCCACTTATCGCGACTAAAATTTTAGATTGTGATTTGTCGTTTGTTAACGTTTTGAATCCTTTGTCAACAATGTCATCTAATTCAATTTGACTTGTGATGATACCCTGTGGATTTAATTGACCAGAGCTCATTGCATCAATTGTTCTTTGGAAAATTGACGGTGTATAAACAATTGATGACAGTACATTAACACCTGTGTTTGTAAGCTGCATTGGATTCCATTCGATTGGTCTTGCAAAAATCGAAACGATCATCATGTTACCGCGTGGTTTTGTAACATCAATTGCTTGTTTAAAGGTAGGAGCTACTCCCGCAACTTCAAAGGATACATCAACCCCACCTGCTACAATCGATCGAACGGCTTGTACAGGATTTTCTTTACCAGAGTTAATGGCATGGGTTGCACCTAATTCTTTTGCCTTTTCTAATCGATCATCGGATAAATCTAATACGATAACTTTACTTGCACCAGATGCTTTTGCAGCGATTACTGTTAACAATCCAATTGGTCCAGCCCCAAATACGGCTACAGAATCTCCTAATGTAACCCCAGCATCTTTGACAGCTTGTACAGCAACAGCCATTGGTTCTACTAGTGCACCATCTTTTAATGTTAAGTTATCTGCTAAACGGTGTACATTTGTTACAGGGACATTGACATATTCCGCAAATCCACCGTTTCCATGTAGTCCGATGAAGTTAAATCCATCATATCGATCGACATCTTCATGTTTGTTTCTATAAGTTAATGTAGGATTGATGACAACTCGGTCTCCTGCCTTTAAGTCCGTAACCTTAGAGCCAACTTCTTCGATAATCCCAGCAAATTCATGACCCATTGTAAGCGGGGCAACTTCACCTGTTAATTCAGCTTTTACATCAACTGGTACAAAAACTGGACCTTCTTCGTATTCATGCAAATCACTTCCACAAATACCAGCCCATGCTACTTTTACTTTCACTTCTTCTTCTCTTAAAGCTCGTAATTCAACCTCTTCGACTCTAATATCTTTCACATTATGCCAAACTGCAGCTTTCATTTATGTTACCCCCATAAAATTATTTAAATTGGTACCATAAAATAACATCTTTAATAGCCACTCGTGCATGATTAAAATCCGACACTTCTATACACCTGATAAACGTGTTGATGGACAGATGGTAGGATTCAACTAGATCCATTTTCCATTTTGTTTGTGCAGCTACATTTGTAACAAATATGGTTTCTTTAAAGAATCGTAGCATCGCAATATTTCCTGTAACATCAAAAAACAATTGTAACAAGTGCGCAAACGAAACAACATATTCATAAATATTTTCAGCAGACTTTCTTTGTTTCATCGCTTCAAAACGAAGTAATAGTTCATTTTGCAAATCGGCATTCCATTTAGGTTCACACTTTGTAAGTGCAGAATCCAATAGGTAATAAAGCGCTTCCAAATAATCCTTCAATTCCTGATCCGATATAGTCTTAACTCTTACACCTTTATGTTGTACTTTTTCGACTACACCATCTTTTTGTAAAAGATAAAGAGCCTCACGGACAGGTGCATGACTTACTTGTAACTCTTTTGCAATTTCCGCTTCGATTAAGCGCTGACCTTGTTCATAATAACCAGAAAATATGCGAAATAATAATCGTTCAGCTATTTGTTCAGAAATTGTTTTTTTTGAAATTGAACTTTCATCAAACCCCATCAAACCACTCCATTAAATTTATATCCTTTATTTTAACATAGTTTAGTGTATAGGGTGATTCGCTATAGGTGTTATATATTATGGATTATAGATTATCGATAATCTATAAAAGTATTTTAATATAAAAATTCATTTCTTTCAATTATCTTGTTTGAGGTGTAGTTTTCCGCCACTATTGTATAACATCAAGTATCTTTTAAGAGACCCTTTAATTTGCTAAGAAAGTGGTTGTTCAGTTGATTACTTGTTTATAATAAGAGGCGTTTGAGATAGTTTGCAAAGATGTAGATAACCACACTAGAAAATCCTATGGTTAAGATTGCTTAAAGTTCTCCTTACAATTTGAGCACTTCATTAATAACTTAATTTCCCATCATTATTAGTTAATTATTTCTATTATCAATTCACACAGCATTTCACCTAGGTCAAAATTTTTCAAAATCATCACCATCTTTTTTTCTCTTCATATTCTATAGAATCAGAATATTGAGGGGGAAACATATGGGGATTGAATTCACAGCTCTCCATTGGATTTATGTTGTTTTTATTGTACTCATCATCGGATTTATGGTTAAACGTCGCGATACCACCCTCATTTGTGTAGTAGGCATCTTTATGCTAGCGATTGTTGCGACTGGCGATTTCACTTCGTCCATAAGTGGTGTGTTTAACAGCTTTATTTATGCCATTACAGAGCTGCTATCAACGATTCTTATTATTTCGATTATTGTTGCCATGAGTCGAGTGATGATGACTTCTGGTATTAATGAGGTTATGGTTGCACCTTTCACGAAGATCATTAAAACACCAGCACTCGCCTATTGGACGATTGGTCTATTAATGATGTTTATCTCATGGTTTTTCTGGCCATCTCCTGCAGTGGCACTGTTAGGGGCGGTGCTATTACCTGTTGCGATTCGGGCTGGCCTCCCAGCACTTGGCGTTGCCATGGCGATGAACTTATTTGGGCATGGTATTGCGTTATCAAGTGATTTTGTCATACAAGGGGCTCCAAAACTAACAGCTGATGCTGCTGGAATTCCTGTTGGTGATGTCGTTTCAGCTAGTATTCCGCTCGTCATTACAATGGGGATTGTAACGACAATTGTTGCTTATTTTTTCTTACGACGAGATATGAAACGAGGAACCTTACTTTTGAATACTGTCGGTGAAGCTGGTGAAGATAGACATGAAATTGTGGAAAATTTACTGTCTGTCGGGCAAAGACGATTTTTTGCTGTACTCATTCCCATTGCTTTCGTCTTAGATGTCATTGCAATGGCTGTCTTTAAATTGCAAGGCGGCGATGCAACAGCTTTAATCGGAGGAACTTCTGTTTTCATCTTACTTTTGCTTAGTGTTGTTACTCACAAAGCTGAGGGGCTCGAAAAGACGACAAGCTATTTGATTCAAGGATTCCAATTCGGCTTTAAAGTGTTCGGACCTGTCATCCCTATTGCCGCCTTTTTCTATCTTGGAGATGCTGGCTTTACACAAATTCTCGGTGACCATTTACCCGCTACCTCACATGGAATTGTCAATGATCTTGGTGTTGGTCTTGCTGCGGTAGTACCTTTAACAAAGGAAATTGCCGTGGTCACTTTAGCAGTGGTTGGCGCTATTACAGGGTTAGATGGCTCAGGCTTTTCCGGAATTTCCCTAGCTGGCTCTGTCGGAAGTCTGTTCGGCAATGCTATTGGTGAAGGAACCGCAACATTAACTGCTTTAGGACAAATCACAGCTATTTGGGTTGGTGGCGGAACATTGATTCCTTGGGCATTAATTCCAGCCGCTGCCATTTGTAATGTGAGCCCATTTGAGCTAGCAAGACGAAACTTAATCCCTGTGGTCATTGGGCTTGTTGCGACGACGATAGTTGCGGTGTTTTTGATTTAAATAAGGCTCCTTGATGTCCCCAAAAGTTAGAGTCAAAAATCTAACTTTTGGGGTACAGGACTATATCGGTAGTCCTTTTTCCTCGAGTCAATTTATTGCATGTACTATTAAAAATTCAAACATGGCAAGTGTACACAGAAAAAACGAGCTCTATAGATTGCTCGTTTCAAAGTAATTTTATTAACATACAAATTAGCCATCTATCTAAAAAATTCCAGACAGATGGCCTTTAGTGATACGTATAATCTTAAACTTGGAAGTAATAATAATGAGCGTCTTTTGCTGCTCTATTCATTGATATTGCATAATTGTAAGCAGCACCAGTTACTCCAGCTGCAGCTAATCCGACTGCAATCCCTGCACCTCCATTTATAGCACCAACTATTAGCGCAGCTATAGCTAATATGCCAGCTCCAGATGCTGCACCAATATACTTCCATTCATAATCATTTAAATCGTTAACAGCATTTTTAAACTTTTCTAGGTTAGTTGCGTTACCAGTTGTTTTCTTTACATCTTTATACAACCAGTTTATTGGATTATCAGGATTTGGTCTGCGTAATTGCCATGATTCAGGTGAAGTAAATTCAATAGTATATTCATAGTTTGTGAAAGTATCTTGTTTCATCGAAGATGCGAAAGCGCTAATATCTCCAGATATCGATTCTTTCAATGACTCTTCTAAAGCTGCAAGTTCATTCAAATCTATTACTAATTTGGATGAATCATCACCCTTAATTTGAGTTGTTAAAACATTCGAATTTTTATCAAATATTGCGACCATTGGTTTGCCATTTTCAATTGACTCTACTATTCTAAAATTCTCATTATCTTCAATTACATTTATTTGAAGACTATCAAGGTATTCAATTGCTTCCTTATCAACCATACCTAATTCTGAATTAAAGTCCGAATTATCAATTAATTTTTTTGACGAAGATAGGAAGTTATTCTTTTCCATTTCGTTAGCGTTTGCTAGAATTGGAGCGAAATTTGAAAATATAAGAACAGCAGTAATCACAAAAATTAAACTTTTAATAATTTTTTTCATTTTTTATTCTCCATTCAAGTTATTTAGGGAATAGTTAAATTCCTCACATCTCCCTCACTCTCCTATCCTTTATTAATTTCCCCTATATTTCCATATTACTATATAATTGGTTATATATATAGTTTTAGGGAATGTTATTCTAATTATTAATCGAGCAAAAATAATAAATTTAATATTAATAGACATATCCCTACTAATAAAAAAATAAAAGCTAATATATTATTATGCACATTTTTTTCCTTTTTATTTTTAAGTAATAAGTATATACTGCAAGTTATAAATATTATAAAGAGTAAAAAAAATCCGACAATTGCTAACCATGACATTACAATATCACTCCATTCTTTTTATTATTAAAGTCTTGATTATAAAGAGCAAAAAGAGATAATTCTCAGATACTTTATTTTCCTACTCTCCATAACACTAATTTGTTAATTATATCCTTATTTTAAACATTATACCTTAATAATTTAAAAAACTTTCATGGACTTGACCTACTTAATATGTCTAAATTGGAAACAGCTCAGAGTAATAATAATGACGCGGTTTCAATTAGAATGTCCTAATATGTTTTATATCGGTGGCGGAACATTGATTCCTTGGGCATTAATTCCAGCCGCTGCCATTTGTAATGTGAGCCCATTTGAGCTGACAAGACGAAATTTAATATCTGTGGTCATTGGGCTTGTTGCGATAGTTGCTATGTTTTTAATCTACCATCTTAGTAGAGAGTGATACAATGAATTATTTCCTGTTCCTTCTATAAAAGAGGAAAATTCACTTGCCATATGACTGTACATCTTAAAAAAAATATATTATATTTGATAACGTTCTCATTTTGATAATATTACTTTCTTTCCTTAAAGCCATCTCATTTTTAGAAGGAGGAGAATTGATGCACAGCAAAGCAGATGTCTTAATACATCCTGTGAGAATGAAGATTTTACAAGCTCTGTTGCATATGAAAAAGGAAGGCTTAAGTACTTTAGAGATGATTACAATCATTAAGGATGTGCCACAAGCTACTTTATATCGCCACATTCAAATCCTTATGGACGAAAACATCATCAAAATTGTTAGAGAGCGAAAAATCCGTTCAGTTACAGAAAAATTTTATGCCTTAAATGAACATGCGGCAAAATTTAGCGAGGAGGATTGGCGAAAACTAACGAAGAAGCAAAAATTAACGTATATGTCCTATTATCAATTAACATTACTGTCTAAATATCAACATTATTTATCCTCACTTGAAGAAAAAGAAAGTGAAAGCGACTTAGCTACTTTTTCTTTACATGATTTAACCTTAACTACTGATCAATTTGTAAGCTTCGAACATGATCTTAACAATTTACTCACTAAATACTATAATATGGCCGACTCAAATAAAGGTTCTGAGACTAAAACAATTGCGATAAATATTATTCCAAAACCTTAAGTACTATTGACGTAAAGAAATGGAGAAGATTTATGAAAAAAGGAAAGTCACTAGAAAATATACGAAAATTAATTATGATTATTATTGGAGCAGTGATTGCCGCTTATGGACTAGAAGCTGTATTAATTCCAAATGCTGTCATTGACGGCGGTGTAACGGGTCTAAGTATTATGGGGGCTCACCTCTTCGGAATCCCGTTAGGCATACTGCTCTTTGTCTTAAATATTCCGTTCATTTATATCGGTTATAAGCAAGTTGGAAAAACCTTTGCATTAATGAGTAGTGCTGGTATCGCAGCATTATCCATTTCTACGGTGCTTTTACATGATGTTAAAACCATTTTAGGCCCAAATGATCCCTTACTGATTGTCTTATCTGGTGGTATGCTGCTCGGTGTGGGTATCGGGATTGTATTACGTAACGGTGGTGCTTTAGATGGTTCTGAAGTTTTAGCTGTACTATTATCACGTAAAATTCCATTTTCAGTCGGCGATATTATCTTATTTATCAACGCCTTTATTTTCTTAGGGGCAAGCTTTATCTTTGGCTTAGAGAGTGCTTTATACTCAGCTTTAACATATTATATTGCAAAAAATGTTATTGATATTATCCAAGTTGGTTTAGAGAAATCAAAAGAAGTTCGTGTGGTTAGTGCAAAATCTGAGGAAATTGGGGACGCGATCCAAGCTCGTCTAGGACGTGGTGTTACTTATACACATGGACGTGGTGGTTTCTCTAACGAACCAACGGAAATTTTAAACTGTGTCATTAACCGTATGGAAGAAAATAAATTAGTTTCAATTATAAAGGATATCGATGAAGGTGCTTTTGTTGTCATTTCTGATGTTTCAGAAGTTCGTGGTGGGAACTTTAAGAAACGAGATATCCATTAATGTAAAAGTAAGTAAGACACAGATAGGTCTTACTTACTTTTTTTATTCACTTATGGGAGCAGTCGTCCTATCATATTTTACTCCACCAATTAAACATAGAGCCCCAAGCACTACTACGGCTGCAGCGCCTATCAATGCATACTGATAGCTATTCGTCATATTCGCCATTGTCCCTGCTATGGATGGGCCAATCATTTGGCCAAATGCATAACCAGCAGTTAAATAGCCTATAATTTGATGACTGTTTATCGGTACAATATGTCTTGCTAATGTTGTGCCAACTGTTGTAATGCCCATAAAGGTTGCACCAAAAGTAAAGGCACTGGCATAAAGGGTAAGCGTATTCGTTGTAAATGCAGGTAACACGATACCAAATGCTTGCAATAGCATAGAGATCAGTAATGTTCTTACATAGCCATAATGCTGTGCTAGCTTCGACCATACAATACATGAAGGAATCGCCGCAACGCCCACTACAAACCATACAAAAGCTGCATCTCCATGAAAGCTTGTTGACTCCTGTGCAATCGACACAATAAAGGTACCTGTGACAATATAGCCAAGCCCCTCAAGGCTATAAGCTATGATTAACCATTTTAGCCACGTCTTCGGTGGAGCTTTCTGAGGCGCAATGGCTTGACTTACTAAGTGTTGTTCATACGGTGGGATCGGTTTGATGAATCTTATAATCAGCACAAACAATACGACACAAAACAGAGCTAAAGCAATCCAAGTTCCATTCCATTGAAAAATGGCATGTATTGGTGAAACAATGATGGCACTTAAAGCAATACCTGTCCCTACCCCACTATAGAAAAGTCCTGATAGATGCATGTTACGACTGCTAGCTAACTGATCAAGGACAAGGCTCGCAATGACGACAAAAATAAAGGCACTCATTACACCTGAGATAAACCGCAGTATGTACCATATAAGGATTGCATTCGTAATGCCCATGAAGGCAGTAGTTAAAATGCTAATAACGAGTGCTAGCTGTAAAAAAGGAATGCGTTTATTTGCTATAGGTAAACGCCCTGCCACCAATGCTCCTACTAAATAGCCTAAATAATTGCTTGTGGCTAAATATCCTGCTGTTGCACGGCTAAATTCAAATGTTTCTTGCATATACGGTAAAATAACTGTATAGGAGAAACGAGCGATGCCCATGGCGATTACCAATGTAAAAATCCCACCAATTACATATTGAATCGTTTGCTTGTGCATAGAATCACTCCTTCCAATTTACTATAACAAATATCCAGATATCACAAATAGACTCAATTCGTTATAATAGGTATCAAAAAAACTGATAGTTGGAGGATCTATGAATATTAATGATTTAACGATCTTTCGGACAGTCGTCCAAACAGGTAGTTTTTCTAAAGCTGCCACAGCACTTAATTACACGCAATCCAACATCTCTATGAAAATTCAAAGTCTTGAGACGCTGTATAGCACAACATTTTTTTATCGTGGACATCGTGGAATACAGCTTACACCGAAAGGAGAACAATTTTACGAGCTAGTCTTAAAAATGCTTCACCTCTATGAAAAATCCTTTGAGATTGTTCAGGATACAGGAGAACCAAAAGGTGTATTACGAATTGGATCAATGGAAACGACTGCAGCACTACACTTACCAGCGTTATTAACCATATTTCATCAAGCTCATGAACAGGTGGATATTACCATTTTGACAAGCCCTTCACAGGATAATATTGACCGGTTAGAAAATTATGAATTAGATGGTGCATTTGTCACTGGACCTGTTTATAAAGAAAATCTATTGGTAAAGGAGTTTGTCTACGAGGAGCTTGTTATTGTCACATCTAGCAAGCATAAACCAATTAAGCAGCTGCGAGATTTAGCGAGTAGCACTGTAATTACATTCCGTCATGGCTGTTCCTATCGGGCTATTTTAGATCATTGGTTACATGAGGATGGTGTACGCCCACAAAATCGAATGGAGTTTGGAACACTTGATGGAATCTTAGGCTGTGTTGCTGCGGGATTAGGTTTTACCTTACTTCCTCGTGCCATCGCGGAAAAATATAGTGCCACACAAGCATTGGCACTGCATGCGATCACGAACAAGCAAGCACAAATTCCTACGTGGTTTATTTATCGTAAGGATGATGTACAGTCTCCTATAATACAGTATTTTTTAGAATCTCTTGATGCTTACCAACGTTGCGAGAATACTAGCCAAAAGTTTTGAAATGCTTTCTATCACTTTGGTATTGCTATCCATCACTTTGATAACGCTATCCACCACTTTAGTAACGCTATCCTTTACTATCCACCTTCTACTAAAAAGCTGTTCAGCACATAATCCTTGGCTGAGCAGCTTATGTTTTCTTTTGACGACTGAATACATTTCCTTTAGGCTGTAATTACATACTGAAGGGAGCTTTTTATGGATATTTTTATCGCTAGTAATCGACAATTACCTATCCGCTACTATGTGCAGGAAGCGGTCTGGATTCGTCGTGGAGGGAGCACAAAACTGCCAGAGTTAACACTGCCGTTTTTCGTCGAGGTAGAGATTCAAAACCACTATAACTTACAAATCATTACAGACTATATTTTTGACTTTCAAAAACAATACAAGCAAACAGAAATTCAACTCTTCATCAAGGACACAGCTCTCCTAGCAACCATGCAGGAAATGCTAGGTCATCATAAACACAGACAACATGCTATTTACATTCTTCCACTGCAATTGAACTTATGAAGCTGCTAATGGCAATGTAATAATAAAGTACAATGTCTCGTTTTTATATTTAGCGTGAATCGTTCCTCCATGAAGCTCTACGATGCTTTTGGCAATCGCTAATCCAAGTCCCGAACCTTCTGTAACATTTGTTCTCGCTTGATCCTTTTTATAAAATCTCTCGAATAAACTATCAAGCTCCTCCGTTGTAAAGGCATCACTTTGATTTGCCACGCAGATACGCACATGATCGTCTTGCCCTTCAAGAGAAACCATAATTTTTCCATCATCAGCGCTATAATTAATAGCATTAATGAGTAAATTATCAAACACACGAACAATTTTTTCCGAATCAAGCGCCGCAAAAATTTTTTCTTCAGAAAAGTGTTTCATAAAAATACGTTGTTTTTCCTCTGCTAAGGGCACTAATTCCTCCATTAGTTGATCGAGTAGCTCATTCACACAAACCTGTTGTCGTACTATTGTATTTTTATCATTCGTTAGCTTGGTATACTCAAATAAATCATCAATTAAATTTTTCAATTGCTCAGATTTAGAAAAAGCTATTTTCAAATATTCGTCATACTGCTCTTTCGTCTCATACTTCTCTTCGCTTAATAAACGTAAATAACCCATAATAGACGTAAGAGGTGTTCTCAGGTCATGTGAAACATTTGTAATAAGCTCATTTTTTTGTTGCTCGATTTTTCGCTCCATTTCGATGCTTGTCATAATTTCTTCCGCCATTTGGTTAATATTATCGGTTAGTAATGCAATTTCATCTTGTCCTTTTTTCTCAATACGATAAGCTAAATTTCCTTTTGCGATGACCATAACCCCCTCTGCCAATGCCTCAATTTGATTCATTTTACGCTTGGTACTATAGAAAAAAGATACGATAAACAAAATAACCCCAATGAAAAAAGGTATGGGCCCTTCACTTGTACTAGTTATCGCTTCACCTTGTGGAAGCCCACTCACGAAGAAATAATAATTTTTATCTTGCAGGGTTAGCGGCACTAACGTGGTAAATGCCTCTCGTGATGTTTCTATCGCACCTGGATACGTATGGTTAAACGGTTGATTGATTGCAAAATCCATGACATTTCTTATTTCTTCATGCAGAGCAATTTCTTGCTCTTTGACCTGCTTGGTTTTATATAAAATCTTCCCGCCCTCATCTGTCACAATAATTTGTAAAGCATTCTGGTCACTGTCCACCTTGTCATTTTCTTGGTCAATCCATTGCTTTAACACATTAACACTATTTTCTTGGATCGCTAATTCTGCTGTATCTTGTGCCTTATAATACATCATCTGCATACTGGCACTATAATCCACCATCACGGTCTCATTGATATTCTCAAACAATGGGAGGACTGCACGTGACACCAAAAAGCTGCCCAGCGCACATAAGATAAACGTTGTAAATAGTTGAATTCGAATGCTACGCTGAATATTGTTTTTTATCTTCGTACCGATTTGTTTGAAGAGCCCTATGAGCTTACATAAAAACCTAAAGATCTTTTTCAACTTTATATCCTACTCCCCATACTGTTTTGATATATTGAGGATTTCTTGGATTTGTTTCAATTCGCTCTCGAATTTTACGTATATGGACCATCACTGTATTTTCTGATTGAAAAGCCTCCTCTTTCCAAACCCTTTCATAAATTTGCTCTGCACTCATCACGATGCCTGGATTACGGACAAGCAATTCTAAAATCGCAAACTCTCTTGGTGTTAACTTGACTTTTTCATTATTGACAAAAACCTCATGTGTTGCAGTATTAATACGTAAATCACCGATTTCCAGCTCTTCACTATTGCTGCTATTCATGCCATTCATTTTCAGATAGCGACGAAGCTGTGATTTAATGCGGGCAAGTAACTCTAACGGATTAAAGGGCTTTGTCACATAGTCATCAGCGCCTATTGTTAAGCCAACAATCTTGTCCATATCCTGAGATTTTGCTGTCAGCATAATAATAGGCATTTCCGCAATTTCTCTTACCTTCATACACATTTCAGTACCATCCACTTTAGGCATCATTAAATCCAATACAATTAAGTGCACCTGATGCTTCTTTAATAGCTGTAAGCCTTCATCCCCATCACAAGCCTCTAGCACATGATAGCCTTCATTTTTTAAATAAATAGCGATAAGATTTCTTATCTCTTTTTCATCATCTACAATTAAAATGGTTTCTTTACTCATCTAACCCCACCAATAATCAAATATTTGTCCATTATAACGTTTCCTCATTTTAACTATTTTTTTAATTTTCGTATATAAAAATAATAAAAACTGCTGATGATTACGCTGAAAATTCCAAAATAAATACCATATTTAATAGCCAGCATCGAAATAACTTCCATTTGACTGCCAAATAATAAACCAAGTGTAAAATACATCAATGTCCAAACAAAGCCTGTTGTATAGGAAAACAAGGCATACGTTTTAAAGGGCATATTATTCATCCCCACCAAGTACGGTAGGATATGTCGAACAATCGGAATAAAATAGCTCAGAACTAATGCAAAGCGACCATATTTATTTAGTAATTCCTTTGATTTTACAAGGTATTTTGCCTTGTTCTTTTTGATAAGTTTGTCGAGCACTCGATGTCCAAAGATTTTACCAAGGAAATACCCTAGTGAAAGCCCCGAAACAACACCTAAATAGGTCAGTAAAAAGGATTTCCATACAACCATTTTTTCTAACGAAGATAAAAAGCCACCACTCATCACAATCATCTCATCTGGTAGCGGCATCCCTATAATGCCTAACCATAAACTAAAAAACAAAGCAAAATAGCCATATTGTTCAATGAATCCTAAAAGATCCTGTAGCTCCATTAACTAGCCCTCGTATGACCAAGTTTACAGCTTAGTACATATGCTGGCGGCATATTCATCCATACTTTTTCATGAGAAATATCTTCAAAATATGTTTGAAAGAATGCTTTTTTCACAAGTGAATATTGGAATGTTATAAATTTTCCATTGTGTAAACAATCCTTCACATTGCTTAAAATACAACATGATACATCAGACTTTAAAGAGGTAAATGGCAGCCCAGAAATGACATAATCAATTTTTTCTATATGGAGTTCGTCCATAAACTGCCTTAAGTTTTCTGCTGAGCCATTGACTACCACAACATTGGCTTCATGTGCAAATTGATGACGTAGCTTTTCACAAAAAATCGCATTATGTTCAATGAGAATAAGCAATGTAGCTGGCTGCTTTCTTTTCACAAGCTCTGTAGTAAAGGAACCCATCCCTGGTCCAAGCTCGACAATGCATTGAGCCGTTTCAAAGCAAATGGGTTGTACCATTTTATGAGCCAACTTTTTGGAGCTAGGTGATATTGCTCCAATTGTTTTCGGATGTTTGATAAATTCAGTTAGGAAGGTAATGAGTTGCATGTCGTTTTCTCCTCGCTTTGCTTACATTGTTGATGGTTCTAACTATAAAGAGCATTTCTTAAAGATTTGCAAGGAGAATTCTTAACTTTTTCTTAAGTTTTTACAATATTTAGTTGATATCAATTCCATAATGGTTACATCTTTGTATGGAATATTTGTAGGTTAATAAAAAAAATCACTCATTCTTTGAGATGAGTAATTTTTGACAATTAGCTATATGGAGCGACTGCTGACAACACCTTCCATTATTGATATAATTTAATAGAATAACGAATTATGTAAGGAGACAACATTTATGAATAAACCTTTTTATAAAAAATGGTGGTTTATTTTCATCATCACATTTATTGTAATTGGTGCTATTGGAACTACAAGGATTGGTGACGATCAGAAAACTTCTGAAAAGGAATTAAAGGAGAAAAATGATACCATCGTTATTGATATGAAAGCTGCAAATGATACAAGTATCCCCCTAGAGGAACGTATTGCCAAGATAGCTGCTGATTTATTTGGAACTACTACAACTGATGGCCGCGATCGAGATATTAGGGTTGAAAGCATGGGAGATACCTATTATTTAAAGCTGATGATTGATGATTCCATAACAAAAAAGAAAAAGCTAAATGATGCTCAACAAAATACAGTTAAATTACTTAAAATTTTAAAGGATGTAGAGGATATGGGTAATATCCACATCAATTGGCAAGATCACTTCAAAGATGATTATGGTAACCCTACTACTGGGTCTGCAATGACCACGGTCATTAAAAGGACGGATATGGACAAGATTGATTTAGCTAATTTCCAAGCATCTGACTTGAAAAAGATAGCTTCATATTACTATAGTACATAGTGTTTTTAAGTAAAATCGGCTTTTCAAATATGAAGTATACAATGAAAAGTCCTTTTTTAATTTATTTTGGTGACTTACAAATAACTCCTTTAATTTTGAGGGAGATATAAAAAATAGTTTAATTAAAATTATGTACGATACTAGGATACGTATGATAAAAAAACAATTATCTTAGAAGGAAACAACACTCTATGATTACTACAAGAAATTCTACTATGAAATATCTAATAGTAAGAGGGTCGCACAAGTATAGCAGATATAAAAAATAGTTATATGGCCAAGAAAGCAATTAAGCTATCTTGGTCTTTTATACTTTAGTTACTACGTTGTGAAATAATGATTTTTATTCCTGCAAAATCACCGTCAGTCAATGTACCAGCATCAAATTTTTCTAGATGTGACTTTTCAATGAGCTTTTTATCTACTGCTTGTTTAATGTAGTCACGTACTGCGGCTTTAGTTGTCTCGTTTGTAAATCGCATTATATCATCCTCCTTTTGTTTTAGTGTATCCTCTACAATAAGCTGAACCTTTCCAGCGCTACTCGTTGGCACTACTACTTGTCCTTCTAAATTATAGCCATTAGGCATTTGCCATGTTGTAGGAATTTCAAAATGAGGTGCATCGTATTGCCCTGCTGGCCAAGAGCCTCCCCAAGTGATACCTAGCTTTTTAGCTATTGTTCCCACCTTCGATAGAGTAGAAATATCATATAGATTTCGTGGCGGTGCTACAGCGATATCCCATGCTCTACGTGATGTATGATTACTATTACGCGTCCAGGTAACTACTTGCCCTGGTCTTGTTCTTCCTTGTTCATATAGATAATTTTGTCGCGCTTGGCTGCGATATGTTTCTGTGACGAATATAAAATCAATACCTGCTTTACAACACTCCTGAAAGAGTAATCGACAGGCTGTTTGTGCTGCTGCTGTTAATTCCCTTAAATCACGACATGTTGTTACACTTGTACTCATTTTGTCTTCTCCTCCTTCGTATTGAAGATTTCTAAAGCTTTCTTAACTGGTGCAGGCATGTCCACCCCAAGCTTGGCTGAATTTTCTCCTAAGCTAACAAGCTCGTTCAAAATGAACAATAATACAACTGCATCAGGAATAATCTGTCCAATTGAAAACCCTTGATCTTGTAGCACTAAATAAATTAGATTGGCTACCACGATCCAAACCCACATCATGCCTTTTTTGATGATGCCTTGATAACCTCTCTTACTGTTAATCATTCCCCAATTTGCTGCCATGCCTGATAAAAAATCAATTACATTCAATATTAACAATACTGTCATCAATAAACCCCATCCACCTACGAACCACGATACTACTCCACCTACTGTGCTAAGTAAAAATTTAAATGATTGTTCCATTTATCTACGTCCTTTTCCCTTTTTTTAGTGTAAAAAAAGCCATGAGAAGCATCGAGGTTCAGTACAATGTACCGTTTGCCCATCTCGATTGCTCTCATAGCATAAAAAATAACGCTAGCTTATGCTGCGTTTACTTGTTTTCGTTATTGAGTAAGGCTTTTACAGCTTCACGCCACATTAATGGCACTTGGTCAACTGTTCGCAAATTCATTTTAATTAAATCCCAATATAGTTTAGCCATGATTATAAGACCCCCTTAGTTGTTAGTGTCTCTACTAATTCTGCGATAGCTAACTGATTCTGTATTTTATCTTGCTGTTGTGCCTCTGCTGATTCAGCTATTGCTAATTTCAATTCATTATTTTCTGCTTTTACGGCGTTTAGCTCTTTTTGCAAGTCTTTAATTAATTGCTCTGATGACGTAGGCGGTAACACTTCGTCAAAATACTTGTAAAACAGTTCCTGTGTATCTGTGTTATAAAATAACTCGGCACGTTTACCAGGGATAGTTTCAGCTTGCGGCACTTCGTCTACTAGAATACCTAGCTTTAGCTCCTCATCTGTTAGCAACTCTGGAACGTAGACGTATGACGCAATGCGCTTTTTGTTTGGTTCATTCGTGTTTTCTAAAAATAAAAATACATTGCCCATTCTTATAGTCTCCTTTATCTACCTTAAAATTTTTAACGTACGTGTCAATACAGGTGGTTCTAGTTGTGAGTTTCTAGTAGGTACTACAAATGCGTTTTCTGACACTCCCAGACTTTTTATAACATAACTTGTGTTGTAGTCATTTTGGTATGATGCTGCGGCTTCGGACGAAATACTTTTACCATCGGCAGCAAATTTGTATAACGATAGTGTCATAGCACTAACTACCCCTAACCAATCACCTTGTGTAGTTAGCCCTACAGCGTTGCTAGCTATTGATAACTGAGGACCTGCCACTAGCGAAGTTGTGTAGTTATACAAAATGCCGCTGGTGTGTAACATACATAGTCCTCCAGTGTTGTTAGGCGCGATTCCGCCTATAACGTACGATCCTGAAAATGCAGATGTTTTACCTGCATAACCCAAACCGACTGAACCAAACATATAGATGGTGTTATAACTAGCCACAAATGTTCGGGTGTCTACGCCTACTATATAGAACGGGTATTCGTCTAAGCCCACCCCTTTAAGGTCACCGCTAGACGCTAAAAACGTACCATCTAGATTATATCTACACAGGAAATAGTATGTCCCACTGCCCCAGCCGCACAATACTGTAATTTCTTTTGTTGGACCGTTAAACGTAACGGCTATGTTATATACAGCATTTGCAGCACTGACTAAAGGTACTGTTGCTTTTTCCATTTTTAAACGTTGTCCTGTTAATGCAATCATTGTTTCAAGTCCTACGCCGCCACCTGCTACATTATCATAGTCGTAGTAGCCAATGTATAGGCGATCACCAACCACCTGTATAGAAGTAGCCCAATCATAAGCAACCGAACGTCGCCACATTGTAAAACCTGTTCTTGTATTCCAACAGACCATTTGACTATCTCGTGTTGAGTTTCTTCGCGCAAAGGCATATTCTTCTCCGTTAATTGTTGCAACTGCTCCTGCGGCATACGCGTAGTAACCCACGTTTTGTACAGGCACGTTGGTTTGTATATAGGATCGGTTAATAACGTCCATCGCTCGTATAGTTTCTCCTACACCATATCCACCCCCTTCACCCTGTAAGATAAAAGCCCCTGCACGATAACGGGCAGTATATACTCCATTTGTTTTTAAATTGCTTACTGCAGTACCCTTTGAGTTTTTTATTGGTATTGCACCCAATCCATTAATATTTAAGGTTGTGGCTGCGGAACTATTAGCATTAGCTGCAAAAGATACACCTAGGCCATCACTATAACTTGTTATCGCTGCATGTGTAACAGTTAATGCATTCGTTGTCCCTGCAACAGTTCCAAGCCATTTAACTGAATCAGTCGGGGTTGGAATTGTATTCTCTATACGTTTCATTTCCGTATCGATCTTATCAAGATTGGCATTAACCACATTTACATTATAAAAATCATCTTCATTATCCTTTGTAAAACCATAATTAGCTGTGTCAGTAGACATTACGATAACACTTCCTCTCTCATTTGTTTATGTGTATAGGCAGCCAGTTGAGCGTGTGTAAAGCGCGCCAGTGCACTATGTTGGATGTATCTGATTTCCACATAGACCAACATGTTCTGAGGCGTTACTCGCTCAAGTAATACCTCGACAATTTCAAATTCACGAGACACCGTTAACTCTAGCTTTACACGTACCCACTTCTCAGATGTACTGCGAGTAAGCTCGTATTTTCCCTCTCCTAGCAAGCTATCAAGTAGCTGTTTCAGAACTGGAAAACTATAGGGCGCTTGTTCTTGATATCTTGATAAAATACGGAAACGACGTGTTTCGAGTGTTTCGGATTCGCCTGTAACTAAACCGAGCATTCTCTCATAACGATCGGCACCGCGTTCATCTAGGGTTAAGATAAATTGATTACCTAACAATGATTCAGTCAGTTCCCATATACGCTCTAGTGATGGATTTTCAAGTGATGCAATCTTTTGAAGTTCCTTGATTTCATGGAGGATAGGAGGGAGGTAGCTTAAAATATCTACTTTTCTAGCCACTTATAGTCCCCCTTTTCGGTATTGCTTCTCTATCAAGTTCAAGGTTGCTTGCCTTGCCATTTAATAAAGTGTTAGCTATATCAATGACTCCATTAATACCAAGAATACGTGTTTCAATTTGACTTATTCGGATAATCAACCCTGTTTCATCTTCTTGTTTAGTAACTGCCGATGCCCAAAATTCCGCAAGCTCCTCAAAGTATCCATCGATTACTTCTTGGATAGCATTCTCTACATCTTCAAAAGACCATCCCGATTGAAGCGTTAGTGTTGTAACTATATTCACTACCGTTTCATTGACAGCCGAAATAGTAACGATATGATCAATAGGAGCAAGCCCGACTCCATCACCTTGCGCATCTAACGGATCCATCAGCTGTTGTACTAACCCCACTAATTCATTGGATGGCTTCGAAAAAGTAGAATCGATGATTGTAACACCAACAGTGCCGCCTCCATACTTCGCTCGGTAGATGCGTGCACCTCCAACCCCAGGTATGTTTCCAACTCGCTCTTTGTAATCAGCGCGATTCCCACCAAACGAAATACTTTCAAAGCTATTGAAGTAACGTGCCCTAAAAGCCTCTGTATCTTCTTCGTTCTCTCCTGGAATCAACAAGTCCGTTAACTGTGCCGTCTCAAGACCTGCAATGTAATCAATCGGTATAAGCTGCCCTATCTCGAAATTTCCAACTTCACCCTCTGTTTCACACTCCATCTTAAAAACACCTTTTTCAATTTTTTCAAGGGCTACGTAGTTGTATTCTTCCTGTGAAAATCGTGCGCCTAACGGAACATCAATATTGAATACTCCTTTTCGAATAGCTTTCGTTGCAGGGGTTGGACTAAGCCCTCGTTCAGCTGCACGCCTTACTAAATTTTCCCGTGAGGCCGTATCTGCGAACATTTCGTTTTCGTAGTTCAGCAATGTAAAAAGTATTTGAGCTGTCTCAGCTGTATTGGCTGCTGTTGCCTGATAAATTAACGATGTCTCTCGTTTATCCTGTGTTGGTACATTGGATAGTTTCTGAACTAATAAATCCTCATAGGGAGTATTTAAATCAAAGGCTACTGCCATCAATAATCCACCTCTTTCTCTGCTGTGATTTCACCAAATATGGTATGTGCTGTGTATTGAATATGCACTTTATTTTTATTTGTTGTTACTTCAAAAGTATCCACTTCTGTAATGCGATCATCCTGTAGTAAAGCCTCTTGGATGCGTCGTTTTACTTCGCTAACAACATAGACAGTTGGTTGCCCAATTAAATCATTAGTTTCAAAGCCTGTGTTCCAGCTGTAAATTAAATGATTGTATCGTTCGATATTGAGCATTAAAAAAATCGCTTGTTTCAAGGCCTCTAGTTCATCAACGGTGCCATAACAGCGATCTAATTCGTTATTTATTTTAAAAGTATTAGAAGGTTCAATTTCTTCCTCAAAATCGAATGCCAGTCCATCATTTATGACCTGTGGAATCATCAAATCACCTCTTTATCTATAATTAAATATTGTTGACCACCATGCACGCGAATCATCGTCACTTTGTCACCTGTTATTAAGCCGTTAAAGACTTTAGCTTTCTGCTTTGCTCCACCATTCACACTCATCTCTACTTCATAATCCATAACAGCACGGGTGAGCTTCAATTGTTTTTCTTTTAAAGTCAATTTTTGATCGATTTGAACCTCTAAAGGACCTACACTTATTACATTGCCGTAAATAACCGTAGCAAGCTTCTGTGCATTGAGAACGCCCAGAACAAGTTTCTGAATTTCTTTTAAAATATCCTCCATACTACGCAATGAAATCACCGCCAATCAACGTTAAATCCATACGATGATTAGATTCCTTGAAGGTATGCTTAACACTTTCTACCATCATGAAATTGGCTACTGATACGTCACCAACATACAACAGCACTGCTACCTGACTTCCTCCACGCACAATTGGATTACCAAACACCTTATTGATGTGTAATTTTCGTGATTTACGGTTATAGAACTTGAGCATGCTTGCAGCTTTAGCTTTGCCGTTTTCACCTTCCTCGAACTTATCTGTTAACTGAAGTACACCCCACTCAGTTATCCTGCTATCGTCTTGGACAATGTAAGTATCACGTTCACCAGTCTCTTTATTCTCACGTTCTAACTTGATTTTATTGTACGTGTTTTCATCAATGGATGAGGTGTACTCAAATGATTCACCTGATTCTTCATCTATCAGTAAATCTGTTTGAAGTGTCTTAGCTTCACGTAAATTCAAAGCTCCAAAGTCATCATAGAGCACAAATAGCCTTTGAGTATTAAGAGTCGTTTCAGCCAAGGCATTATCCATGACAGTGAACAGTTCTTGATTATCCTCAACCATAGAAGGAATAACGTATTTTGTATTGTCTATAGTGCCTGTCTTTAATTTAAAGTCCTTTGCAATCATTTGAAGTACTTGAGCAGCTGTTTTATTCTCATACCTATACGTATCTTTATTTTTAAAGTAGCGGAGCTGATCGTAACAAGTAACCGTAATGATTCTGTTATTTGAACGTTTTTTGATAAAAACAAAACCATAGAAAACCTTGTGTCCGTCATATTCGAAACGGACTGCATCACCCTCGTGGAAGCTGAGCATATTATCCTTAATTACATTGAATGTCAACTTTCCTGGAGTACCTTTCCGATTTGTTTCCCACACTATACCTTCCTCTGCAACGCATTCGTATAGCTGCCCTTTACTCATGATATATAGTTTTGATTTAGCCAAGCTTTATCACCTGCCCTGCTTTAATCATGTTTGGATTACTAATATTATTGATTTTTGCTAACTCAGTGTATTTAGAGCCATCACCTAAGTACTTCTTAGCAATAGCCCATAATGTTTCACCTGATTTAACGGTATGTGTTTTTGGGGTTTCTTTGCCTGTAGTTGGCCGCTTCTGCTCTACTACAGCTTTCGATTCGGTTTTTGCTGTACTTCCTGCATTATTAGCTTTTGTAGCTGGCTTCAAGTTGATTTTTTTATTGCCGTACTCCCTGTATTGTTTTAACTGGATTCGTACAATAACATCAAAGCCATTATCGGCTGATTCCTTAATCTCATAATCCTCAAGTGATACTGTCATATTTGTGTCAAATAGTAAGTTCCCGTTCGGCATCATACGATTAACGATAAACTGAAAGGGTTTGTCAGAGATTTTTAATTTTTCTAGTTTATCAAGATAAAATGTAGCTGGTTGAAAACCATTCGGATAAACAGCAAACGGATAGTTGACGTTAGGGAGTAATACCTCAATATCTATATCCGTTAGCCCTGTTCTCTTTATTACATTTACTTCTCCTTCATTCATTAACACCATAGTTTCGTTTCTACCATTAATCTTTAGAGCTAGTTCAGAAGGCGCAATAGGAAACTGTAAACCATCTAGAAAAAAATTATACATCTTCGATTGAACCCCCTTCCGCTAGCATTCCTGAAACTTCTTCAACACGTTGACCAAATCTATCAATAATGCCATCAATATCTAATTCACTGTTGATACGGTTTTCATTTTTCATATCTACTTTGATTTCTGCCGTTGTATAACGATTAATCGCTTCACGTTCAGCTATATCACGGAGATACTTTAAATCCTCATTCATTATTTTAATACCCTCAGTTGCTTTTTCGGTATTGTCTGCTGTTTTCTTACCTAGCTCATTACCTTTATCGAGTTTGTCACCTAACGCTAGCGCATTATTAATGTCATTTTTCATCTTATCTTCTTTATTACTGTCGTTTTTTTCTTCACCCGATTTAAATAGATTGGCTCCCCAATTGTAGCCTTTATCCCAAGACTTACCAAGATCCTTAAATTCCATTTTCGGCGCTTCCCAATAATCATCAGGAGCTTCGCCAATCCAGTTATCCAAAACTCCTCTAAGACCTTTTAGATCACTTGTAATGGACTCTCGGTGACTATACTCTGTGCCCACTTTTAAACCTACAGAAGATGAAATATTCTCTGGTAATAGCTTCACAAACCAATTCCAAGCTCGTATCGCAAAGTTAACTGCGTCAACAATAGCATTAACAAAGCTTGTAGCAAATCCATCCCATCCACTAATCATTGAAATAATTAAATCTAACATATTGGTTGCTAGATTATAAAATAATTTCTTGACCGAATACATCGGATTTTTCCATACATTTACAAAGAATTCCACAAAAGAGGCCCACAAATTCCACATATAGGCTACTCTATTATAAATCCATGATCCTAACACCATGAAAGCCCCAGCTATTATTCCTGTAGCACTAACCGAGGTCCCAGCAAAATAATTGAAAGCGGCTACCGCTAAATAGAAAAGACCAATAAGAATTACAATGGCTATTACTAAAATAAATATTGGATTGGCTGCTATCGCTGCATTTAAGCCCCATGCTGCGGCCGTTGCGGCTGATGTTGCAGACACACTCGTCCATGTAGTTGCTGTTAATAGTCCAATTGCAAGCGTTCTTAAACCAGTCCAAATCGTACTCGCTATTTCGGCTGCTTTTACTAGTAGTAAAGCGGACTCGTATACCAACATTGCCGCTGCAACAGTACTTATTATAGGAACTATAAACGACCAACTATCCTTTAAACTTCCATCGGGTATAAAAAAATTCAATGTACTCGAGGCAATTGAAGATAATTTCTCCATAGCAATAGCTGCATTTTGCACGAGCTCCTTAAAAAGATCGCTTTTTACAATCCCATCAAATATTCCCTCAAAAGCCAAACCAAGTACAGCATTCCTTATCTTGGCCATAGAAATTTCACCACTACTTGCTATTTCTCGTAATTTCTCAATGAAAGCATTAAGGTAATTCGTAGTATTTTGGACACCATTTGACGTAGACTGAAATACGTTATTTAAATCCTGGCCTTGAAGGTTTCCACTTCCCATTGCTTGTGTTAAAGGTTGCTCGGTTGTTTGTAAACCATTGTTGATTACATTTAACCCAGATGTGGTGTTATGTTCATTGGACAAGAGTACTCTCCCAACTACTTGAAAATCTAAATATTTCCCTGCTATCTCCTTGATTTTAGTTAATAATCCACCAACTGCTGTAGTACCATCCCTAATGTTGTTGCTAAAACTTTGTTGAGCATGATCAGCATTACGAATTTCCTTTTCAACTCTATTAAATTGCTCAGCAGCTCTAGCTAATTCTTTCTGAGCTAGTTGAACACTAGAGGTATCTATCATTTGCCTAGAAGCAGCATGCATAGCTTCCAACTGATTGACCATCCTGGAAACCATTTTATGCATGACTTTAATTGGTTTACTTAAACGATCTTCAATTTGAATTGCCGTACGGATTGTAGCCATGAACTCTCACCTCTTTATTAAAAAAGCATCCTACTCAAAGGATGCTTTTTATGGCTATTGTTTAATAATTTGTACTTTAACTTTCTCTATTTCTTAGTAAATTTATATATTTTCTGTTGTTTCCAACTACATTATCCTGCATGGTTAAATTCACAAGACTCCAAAGTAACTTTCCACCCTTTTAATTGAAAACAGACAGAATTCAAATAAATAAATGTCCCTTTTTTATATCATATCTTTTAAAGAAACATATAAAACAGCTAGCTTAACGATAGCCATTTAGGTTAACAAGCTACTTCCTAACGCTTTCTACCTTTTCTAGACCCTCGTTTTGCCTCTCGTTCTTGCTTCTTATCTTCTTCGATTTTGATCCTTAGAGACGCTATAATACAAGCTTTATCTGCCAAGGATAGTGACACATATTCAGACGGAAGGCGACGCATTTTGTGCACCCACCAGTGCATTATATTAGCCTCACCATCACCGTCGTCTATTAGTTTTTTATTTCTTCAACCATATCCTCTAGCTCAGCTTGATACCCATTGACTTCCTGTGCTACCGCTGAGGCATCTGCAATCTCACCGATTGTCAGCATCTTTCCAAGTAAAGCATCTGCCCCCATTACACCATAAGAATCCTGTAGCTCTTTATCGTTTAAATTAGGATATACAATTGATTCTACAGTTAATAAACGTTGGTATTTAAAATGATCAAAATCAGTATTATACTGCCCCTTACGCTTTCCTTGCATGATCATAGAACGCTTAGTAGATTCAGATTTTAATTCCTCGTCCCGTTCTGGCGAAATTGGCGCGAACTCCCATTCAATTGGATCGCCATGTTCATCCACGAATTTCTTTGAAATAGCATGCTTAATGTTTTCATTTTGCTTTTTATTGTGTGCAAAAAATGCAGTTAAGTTTGACATAATTAATCACCATATCCTTTTTATTTATATTTAAAAGAGCCCATATATAATGAGCTCTCGTCTTATAGCATTTCTTGTAAAGTTGTAAATTCTTCTGGCATATCCCAATCCTCGAAAGTGAAATCTATAGAGTCTTCTAAGTACTCCGCATCTGCATCTAATGCAGCGATGATCCCTCCATCCATATTACAATCAATTAGAATGGTTGTTTGACGGCCTACCGACGCTGAGCCATCTTCGTTAGTCACTTGGATATCAAAATAAATATCCTCCCCAGTGTCTTTGTAACGCTTTAATAACTTACGGAATATTGAAGTATTAAAGTGGAATGTAGCGCTGCCTGTATACTCCGCGCCAGTAGCTTTGTTACCCTTAGCTACACGCCCCATAATAGGAACTTGCGTTTTAGTTTTATCCATACGGGCTTCTAAATTAATTAATTGAGCAAATAAGTAACGACTGCCTTCAACCGTCACGTATGCTCGGCCTTGAGCGCCATGAATGGCATTGCGAGCATGCATAGTAGCATCCGCAAAATACTGTAGATTCATTGGAATTAATGTTTTGTTTGATTTCATCTGTTTGCCCTCCCCTTATGCTACTGTTGTCGTGATGTAAAGTTGTGACATCGCAACCGTAGGAATCACGACTTCATTTACGACAACAGCTTTCTTTGAATTACCTTGTGCCACGGTTAGTTCATCTTTGTTGTAATTTTGAATAGCTCTAATACGTTGCATTTCCATTCGAAGACTACCAATGTCATTCCATAAAGAAATTCGACCATCTTGATCATTTGGCACCTGACCTAAATAATGAGTGTTAAACAATTGAGCTGTATCAATTGCAAGCTGATCAAGCACACGAATGACTTGATTCAAACTGAAGTCCTCGTTTTTCTCATCTGAAAACGATGTAAAGGTATTCACATCTTCAAGTACACGAATTTCATCCCCAACACGATGTAATAAATATTTGCCAGCCTTTAATAACGTTGTGAGTTGTGACTGTGTCTTTGTTTCAGACATATCAACTGTAAATTCACCTTCGTATTTTTTATTAGTATTTGACTTATTGACAGCTACTCCAGCCTGAGCACCAGATACCCAATATACTGCACCAAACACTTCTTCTTCTGGTCCATTAGTATCGTTTTGTACGTCAATAATCCCTTCATGGTTAGTACTGCCAAGTTTATGACCTACAAGTTGGAATTTACCACCGATTTGGTCACGAATACGCTTTGTATACTCAATATATAACGATTTAATTGAACTTTCTGAAGACAAGCAGCCAAGAGTATTGAAACCATATGCTTCTAAAGCATCTAGTGCCTCTTGATGTGCCCCACCAGTAATAGCTAAGCCATTGGAACCTCCAGCTAATGCGGTACCAGCTGTAACAGCTAAAGTTGCATTCGTTTTAAACACAACAAAATCATTAGCGATTAGTTCTGTAGCAGTAGCTACCGCCATTTGTTCGTCTACTAACACATTAGCTAGCAATGTTTTAACATCGAATTTCGATGGCTCATCGACATTTGCCTGAATGACAATCGTAATATCATTCCCTCGTGCACCTTTGTACTTAGCTGTTGCAAAATCATTTGTAGCCGCTTCTGCATCCACAGCAAGTTTGTAAAAATAAACCGTGATAGCATTTTTAAATACATCACGGATACCTTTCATTTTTGAGTCCATATATTCATAACCAAAAATTTTGCGAGAATTCTTTCGTAAATCCTCTTGTGTTACAGCAAATACTTCGCCATCTACGCCCCAGTCAAGTGCAATTGGCAAACCAACGTAACCGCGATTGCTTAGATTTACAAATGCACGAGTAGCGCTAATAAAATTGTGATATTTCCCTGGTAATACTTTGTTTTGTGATAAAAATACTCCTCCACCTAACGCCATATTAATTACCTCCCTTATCGAATTTCTTCAGTATTTCATCCACTTGAGCGAATGAATAAGTTTTTTCTTTTTCTAACAATGCATTGAGTGCATCACGGCGATCTTTATATTTTTGACTTTTTGAAAGTTGCTCTTTTGTAAATTTCGGTAAATTCGAACTAATTACCTTTTCAACGTTTTTGCTTTCCATCGACTCAACCTTCTTCTGAATTGCTTTCGCCAACTGAAACCACCTCTTCTTTGTTAATATTATGATCTAATGACCCCATAAAAGCTTTCTCTTCAATTTCTTGTAAGAAGAAATTAAAATGAATAAAATTATTACTAATGCCTTCAATAACTTCGCTAGTTGCTCCGGTACCAAGCAGTAGTGAACCATTTAACAATGTTATTTCTTTGATTGCTTGTTGAACCTTTAAAGTCATATTAGACGCCTCAGGTATGCCATTTTTAGGGAAATACTTCACGTTAAAATGTGCTGTTACTTTCCATCGACCACCTATTTGTCGGATATGCTCTAAGCTCAAAAATTGAATTAAAAAAGCAGGCGTATTAAACTCCTGCGGTAATTCATCAATATATTTTTTATATTCCGCTCCGAAAGCTTCGTGGAGCTTACTAGATAAAGCGTTTTGAATATCATAAATTTCCATCAAAAGCCTCCTTCAACAAGTTAGTTAGTAAACATATGAATATAGAATTAAATACATCGAATCACTCACTTTCAAACGTTTTGGTAGTTCATTAAGTAGTTTTTTCAGCTCATCAAATCGTTCTAACATTGAACCGTCAATCCTTTATTCATCTCCAACTAAAAAACGCCCTTCCTTATACCGAATAGGAAAGCGTCGTTTTAACTTTTACTTGAACGTTAGCCATTCCACATAGCCTCCTTTTCAAATGGTTGCTTGGAATACGTTTTGTGCTTCTTGGAGTGATGGGATTGCTATAGCTGCTACTCTTGCCCATTTAGTTCTATCCTACAAATTTTTCAACTGAAAACCACTCCTTTTTATGCCTCAAACAAGTTTATGGGACATTGATTGGTCGACGGTCTGTCGCCTTGGTCATTTATTGTTTTATAAATTCCAAAAGGTGAAATCCTTAACCCGTCGTCCTACTTCCAAGTTTACATTATCTATTACTTAAAATGATATGTTTGGAACGTTTGGAACATCTGTCACACTTGGAACATTTGGCAAGTAAAATGAAATATTATCAATCACTCTTAAATGAATACTAGAATAAAATAGTAGATACTATATTGTCGTCTAAATGAAAAAAGTATATAACAAAATAATAGCTCTTCATTTCTGTTAGCCCAATAAAACCCCTAGTAAAATATTTAAAGGTTCACAAAAAAGAAGTAACCCTTTGGTTACTTCAGCATCATATCTAAAACTCTTTCTCGCACACGTTGTACGCTAGTATGACTCATATTAAGATTTGCACCAATCCAGCGGAATGGCATGCCTTCTAGTAACCAGAAAAGTACTTCCTGTTCAAGGTCGCCAGTTACCTTGTCAGCTAAATTTTGAACTAATAGTAGCTCATCTTTAATCTTGTTCATGCGCTCCTCGCGTAAAGCTCTCATTTGAACATGAGCATGCACTGGGTCGCTTGTTCTTCCAATAGCTTTTGGCATTGCTGCCTCAAAGCCATACTTTGCTGTAGATGTTACAGCTGTTAATGAATCTAGTTCATCCTTCATTCTCATGTACTTGCACATATTGTCATTGTACTTTTTAATTGCCTTATCTAGTTGGTAACGATTTAGTTGTATTTTCTCTTTTATCATAGTTATGCCCTCCTATGTATCTTTTCAATTCTCTCTGCTCTAGCATTCCACCACTGGCCGTTATAACAAATGTTTTTTACATTGTGCTAAATAAATGTCAAACGCACACCCTCAATATACGTTTTGTTTTTTAAATGCTCTTTCATCCTTGAACACCAAAACATACGATCATGCAATCTCATTTTTAGTCATTGCTCATACACTCCTATTTACCAAGCATTTCTAAAACCTTTTGTCTTTCAGCTTCAAAATCTATCGTGTTGTTATTAGACTCAGCAGATGGAATTGATGACTCGTCTTTATCATTACGATTGGCGAACCACTCTGGCACTATCTCTGTACGACTGTTAGACTTTTGATAAGAATATCGGCTAGATTGCTGTCTATTTTTTTTCTCCCTTTCTTCCTTGGCCTTTAATTGCTCAACATTCTTAATAAAAGACTTTCTCCAGTTTGCTAAAATTTGTTCTGTATACTGCATTGGTATGTTTGGTTGATGTAGTGCCGTTATTTTCATGGCTTCATAAACAAGTGCTGGATTATTTTCACTTGCCATGCGTTCTATGCACTCGCAAATATAACTAGATGCTCTTTGAATGTTTTCATCATAGAATTTAGTTAAGAAAATTAATTGTTCCTCAGTGACTGTCGACTGACTGACTATTTCACTATCTGCTGTTTGTTTTTGTTTTTCTTTTTGTTTTTCTTTTTGTTTTTCTTCCCCACACACTTTAGAAGGTGTATCGATAGGGTATTGATACGGTATCGAACCATTGTCATTACTAGGATTAAGTTCTTTCTGCTCATCCTGTACTTCTAATAGTATTGATACGGTATCGAGACTGTATCCTAACTGTTCCAATGAGGTAACATAGCTCTTAACAAATGGGGTATGTTTTACTGCAAACAGCTCTTTTTCGATACATTTTTTAACTTTAGGCGAATTTATAAAGTTGTATTTTGCCCAGTTAATTAGCATGATTTCTTTCGTTAATTCGTTGTAAGTAATTTTTCCGTATTCAAAGAACCTTTGTAATAGTTTCTGTACTGTTTCACGGTTATAACCTGTATGCATTTCTATTACTCTGTAAGGTAATTCGTAAATACCACATTGTGTTGTATTATTGTTTGTCATCAAATACAGATAGAAATATTTCTCCTCTGGTGTAAGATCTAATACAAAGCCGTCATCCCAAAAAGTTGTGTGTACATGTCTGTATTTAGCCATTTTCTCTCCCCCTAATGTGTTCTTTTTACTATGTGGTTGACACTGATGTTGTCTAACTAGTGGATCGTTTAAAAAGTTATTTGAAATCAGGTTCGAAGGGGACAATTGTTTTTAATTGTGCTAAATCAACAAAACGTACTTTGGGATGAAGAGTGACTCTAGTAAAGTTATTTGAGTTGCCTTCTATTCTTTCTTTAGTCATGATGAAAAAATTTCGAATCACCATCGATTCGTTCACTATTGTACTAATCATATTGTCACTACCTTGCCCAAAAACTTATTAATAAAGTAAGCCTGTCCTTTACTAGTGATTTTAGATGTTTTACTAATACTGATTTCCCCACTGTTATGATGAATAGGTGTTTCTTTAATTTCGAACAAACCCAGTTGCATTGATTTTTGTGTTGGTGAATTGTAAGCTGATCCTTTACGCTTGATTAAATAGCCATTTTCTCTTAGCCATTTGAATAGACGCTTTTGTCCAACATCTATACCATTTTGCTTTAAGATTTTGGCGAACTCTCCAATAAGAATGCTTGTTTCACTAGCTTGTATTGCATCTGCAAATAACACTTTTGTTTTTTGTGAATCAATCAACAATCGCTGCTCAACCATATTTTTCTCGTTATTTTTGATTTTTTTACTGGCAATTAATAAAGCTTTAGCCATAATTGATGCATCATCATCGTTTTCGATAGTAGTGATATAGCCACCATCCTTTCTAACTGAGGGTAAAACTTCTGATTTAACCCATTTTTTAAATGCTCTTGCCGTTGGTTTACGACTTGCGAATATTAGTTCATAAAGTCCAGATTCATTGACAATGTTTGTTTCACCCTGACGCCCTAAGTTGAACTTCGACCGTTCATCATTTTCTAAACGGTTAATTGCTACAGTAGGATTAGTTAGTGCTAATACTCTACAAACATCCGCGGCTACAAACCAAGGCTCGTTATTTAATTCAACAATTCGAACGTTTTGATTATGAAAGTTAAAAGTTTGCAATCGATTCATATAAGAACCTCCAGATTAGTTTCTTACCAAACACAACAAAATGTTGTTTTATTTTTCAAAAAAATTTTTGATGGTGCCATTTCAAATAGGTCAGAAATTGCTAATGCTACATCTAAGGACGGTGTGCGTACTCCCTGTTCAATCATTCCATAATAGCTTTCACTAATAGTGATACCGAGTTCAATATCAAGTTTTTCCACTACATCTTTTTGCAACCAATTTTTTTGTTTTCTAGCATCAATAAGTATTAACCGACGATTTGTTGTTTCCAAAACCACACCCCCAACTTTTTATGGTTTTATATTACCCAACAAAAAGTTGTCTGTCAAACCAAAACTAGATTTTTTGTTGTTTTTTATTTTTATTTAACTACAAACCCAACAAATTGTTGTATAATTAGGTTACATATTTAAGTGAGGTGTAATCATGTCTAACGTACCGCAAAGGCTTAAAGAGTTAAGAAAAGAAGCTAAATTAACACAAGCAGATGTTGCCAAATTCTTAAATATTTCTGAAAGTGCATACGGGTATTATGAACAAGGCCGCAATGAAATTTCCATAGGAAGCCTTCAAAAGTTAGCAGAAAAATACGATGTAAGCGTAGCGTATATATTATGTGAAACAGATGAAAAACAACCTTTTGATAAAGATGAGGCTGCTTTCCAAGCATTTGCTAATGATCCAGAATTGCAGGTCTTTTATAAAGAACTTCCTAAGTCAGATGAAGAAACTGTTCGCCGTTTACGAGACATTTGGGAGATTATCAAACATGAAAAGAAATAATATTTTTTAGCCCTTCTTCCTAGAAGTGGGCTTTTATTATAAATCAAATAAGAACATACGTTTCATTACAAGGAATTTGGGGATGGTTTTATGTCATATACTACATACACCGAAGATTTTATAGAAAATCTTTATACTAAATTAGAAATTTTGTTACCACATCAACTAGATGTAAATGAAATAGCCTACAAGTTAGGCATTCTAGTATATTTCTGGGATAATCCCAGTCAAGTCCTATTTTTAGGTGATCAGGCTTATATTTTTTTAGATCAAAATCTGTCCCCTAAACAATTGTGGCAAGATTTTTGTCATGAACTGTGTCATGTTTTATTTCATAGTGGCAGTCAGGAAAAGATGCCCTACTCGTGGATTGAGTATCAAGAGTGGAAAGCTAATAATTTTATGGTACAAGCATGTGTACCAACATTTATGTTGAATAAAATTACCTTACCGGAAAGCGAGGATAAAGCCATTCAACTAATTCAAGAGCTATTCAATGTTGAATGGGATTTCGCTTATAAAAGATTAGAACAATATAAAAACAATAAATTTATGCATGAATTAGATGCAAAAGCAGCGAAAATGTACTAAAAGGAAATGCTGATGAAATTTTCCAATATTAGCAATTTCACTTAGATACCTGTTCATGAGATGCAAATGAACTTAAAGTTACCCATAGTAATAATCGGTGATTGCTTCCTAAATGGTGAAGAGGAATTTTTGTATCCATAATTTGCTTGGTCCTAACCTTAATGGCTTAGTAATTAAAACACTGTATTTTCTTTAGCAACTACATATCGAACATCATCACTTTTACTGAAATGATTTATTGGATTTCAGGGTACAAAACGTGGTACGTATTAAATGAGTATCCCCTCCCCCTCTATTTTAATGTATCTCCATTTATGACTAATATTTTCCTCAAGAGTCATAAAAGATTAAAAGGTACATTGTTCTAATGATTATTTCCTACATAAAATAGGCATACAATTGCTGCCAAACGAATAGAAACCTATATAGAGAACAATTAGTCATGGGGAAAAATAAAGTGGGGTGTGAAAGGATGCTTAAAGTAAATGATGCAAAAGAAATGGTACTTGGAATTGTGCAAGATGACCCATTGTTTGTTGCACTACAACATACGCCTTTAGAGGAGAATCTTTATCAGGATGCTTATTTAACAGATATCGATGAATCCAAACACTATACAATAGCAGAAGTCGCGGGCTGGTTTGATATTACAGACGCTATGCTTCGCTACTATTTAAAACCATTTGAACAATACATTTTTGACAATACATCGCCGAACGTGAATGGTAATATTCGTTTAAACCTACCTGCTATAGTAAGGCTAAGAATGATTTTATTATTGAAGGATGAGTATCGTGTGAGGGGGATAAAATTATTGCTAGGCATTGATGATAATGGTCAGTTGCTGAAACATCAAATTACCGCAACGACTATGGATTCTGATGATTTATCACATAAAATTGATGTGCTTGGAAACGTCCTACAGCAGATGATCCAAACTGGCCTCTTTCAAATTTTGCCAGATGAAGAGCAAGGAACATTACAAGTAAACATCAATCAGGATTTTCTTGCTCAAAATATTCAGCGATTATCCGCAGACTCCGCTCTTCAAGTAGAGGAAATTCAAAAAGAAACAGTAGAATTGAAACAAGAAAATGAACATCTCCAACAGCAAATTTCAGAGCTACAAGAAAACAGTGTGAAGGATATTGTGCAGAAGATTAGAGAGCGTCATATAGAAAATGAGATTGTATCTACTTTGCGAACGGAAGCATTACGGCTTTTTTCAGAGAAGCATAAAGTAAGTTTTTTCACTAAAATGTTCAAGTCAGCTCAAATTGAGATGGATAAGGAGCAATTTGTGCTAAGCTATATTTCTCAGCATTTAGAAGAACGCTTGGAAGTGGCATTGAACGATTATTATGACAAATAAATTTGAACAAAGGGTTATCAGCAGAACATGCGTGAGACTAGCTAAAAGGCTCATCGTCATGTTCTTTTTTATATGCGCATAATGCGCTAGCTATTTATACTCCTTACTATTACTACCTTGGTGACAATCTTCGAAATGTTGTTTTCTTATGAGCTAAACATAACAAGGCTATTGTTGCAAAATTTCGGTCTACTTTTGTTGTAGCAGTAAGGCTTTAAAACTTGCTATGCCTATCGTGCTGGAATTTTTAATATCTTTTATCACATTGAAGCACTTAATAATAGGGGGCAATCTATACATTGTTCGGTTCAAATAAAATTCAACTAGATTGCTCTTACCGGTGGATGCTTGGCAGTCATTTTCTAATTGGTGTACTTTGCGATAGTTTAGCTAGTCATTTTTTCGTTAAACGAGATTGACAATTATCATCCCCAACCGCTACAGTGCCGTTAACTATTGGCTACTACATTTCCTAAAAATCGTAATAATCGAAAATGGAGGGCGACCATTTCTTCTACCGTTAAATTTTCATTGCCTTTGTCAAGCCACTCCTGAATTACACCCAGAATGGCAGATGCGATAAAGGCTTGTAAGTATTGCTGAAATTCCGGATCCTTTACTTCCTCACGAATCACTGATAATCTGTCCAAAATATGATTGCCAAAGATAGTTTTCATCTTTTGTGTAAAAGCAGGACTTCCTTGCTCTCCTAATAACATACGAAAGGCTGTTGCATGCTCTTTTATACATGTTATCACTTTAATAAAGGGTTGATAGAATTGACCCATTTTTAATGTTTGGAATGCTTCCACTGGTTGAACATGTTTGACATAGCGTTCTAATTCCATTAATAGCTCCTGTTGCAAATCCTCCATTACGTCATATTTATCCGTATAATGTAAATAAAACGTTCCACGATTGATTTGGGCCGCTAACGCTAAATTTTTGACGGTCACACGTTCAAAGCCGACCTCCTCTACTTGCTGGATAAAAACCTTTTTAATGGCTTGCTTTGTTTCAAAATTCATCTTTTCATGTACAGACACAAACTTCCCTCCAGTTACTTAACACTTACAGGCAAACTGTTGATTGTATTTGTTCACATGCTACCGTAAAATTTTTATCAAATCAACATAGTGTTCAGTGAAGGAGTGAGATCCATATGGGAAACCATGCAATCTCTATTAAAACCCTTGAAAAAAGATTTCAACATAAGCAAGTTATTGCCCCCCTTACCTTAGATATTCCCAAGGGACAATTGATGGGCTTACTTGGTCCGTCAGGCTGTGGAAAAACAACGCTAATTAAAATGATTATGGGCATGCTAAAGCCTGATAATGGCACTATTGAAGTATTAGATTTAGCTGTTCCACATAAGCAATTATTGAATGATATCGGCTATATGGCACAGTCAGATGCACTTTATACGGATTTAACTGGTGAAGAAAATCTACATTTTTTTGCCAAGCTTTATTCATTATCGAAGGCGGAGCAAATGGAGCGTGTAGCCTATGCCGCAAGCCTTGTTCGTTTGACCGATGACTTACAGCTTAAAGTGATGAATTATTCTGGAGGTATGAAACGTCGGCTGTCCCTTGCCATTGCCCTTATTCAAAATCCTAAGGTATTGATTTTAGATGAGCCAACGGTTGGCATTGATCCTGTTTTAAAAAAGGAAATTTGGCAAGAACTTATTCGTTTAAAAGAACACGAACATAAAACGATTTTAGTGACGACACATGCGATGGATGAAGCGGAAAGATGCGATCAATTAGCTATGCTCAGAAGCGGGCATATTATTGCACAAGGGACACCACAGGCATTAAAAGCCTTTTATCAGGCAAAAGATTTTGATGAAGTGTTTTTAAAGGCTGGAGGTGACGTACAATGAGAATGGGTGCTATCGTCACAAGAATCATACAACAAATGAAACGAGATAAGCGGACACTTGCTTTATTATTTTTAGCCCCACTTCTTGTCTTGTCATTAATGTATTTTATTTTCAATAGTAACGAGGCTTCTGTCACACTTGTCGTCTCTAATGGTCCCACACCATTGATTGACAAATTGAAAGAGACAGATTTTACAATTATTGAAGACGATGATTTTTCGAAAAAACAGCTACAGGACAAAGAGTATGATGGATGGCTAGCAATAGAGCAAAACGAACTAAAGTTAACTTTATTAAATGATGATCCTTCCCAGTCAAAAGCTTTAACAATGCAGCTTGCTCAACTTTTACAGACTTCTCAAGACTCCATAGGTAGTTTAGAAACAGACTATGTTTATGGTGATAAGGATACGGCCATTTTTGATATATTTAGTCCCATGCTCATTGGCTTCTTCGTATTTTTCTTTGTCTTTTTAATTACAGGGATTGCCTTGTTAAAGGAACGAACATCTGGGACATTGGAACGTTTACTTGCAACACCTATCAAACGCTCAGAAATTGTAGCAGGCTATATGGTCGGTTATGGTTTATTTGCCTTCCTACAAACAATTATTATCGTACTGTTTGGCATCTATGTGCTTGATATTGTCCATGTAGGCTCCATTTGGCTTGTCTTACTCATTAATATGATGATTGCCCTTGTATCGTTATCCTTAGGTGCCCTGCTTTCAAGCTTTGCCGCTTCAGAATTCCAAATGATGCAATTTATTCCGCTTGTTATTGTTCCACAAGTATTCTTTTCAGGCATTTTTCCGCTTGATAGTATGGCGGAATGGCTTCAAAATATTGGACGTATCATGCCACTTTACTACGCAGCGGACGCATTAAATGGGGTTATGTATAAAGGTTATTCCTTCAATGATATTATAATTAATCTCAGTATTCTTGCTTGTTTCGCTGTAGTATTTATTACCTTAAATATCATTAGTTTAAAAAAATATCGGTCGCTGTAAAAAATACAGTAAGGTTCTGTTCATCATCAACAGCTCCTTACTGTTTTTCAATAAAAATGGTTTCTTTTGCCATACATACTACAAATCATTTACAATGAAATGAATGAATTTCAGTATAAGTAGGTGCAGATTGATGAACATATTGCTCGACGCACGAAACATCACTAAGCAATACAGAGGTACTTCCATTTTAGAAAATGTCTCCTTTACCATCTACGACAATCAAATAATTGCTATTGTTGGAAAAAACGGATCTGGCAAAAGCACGCTCTTAAAAATGATTGCTGGGCTTATTACGCCAGACAATGGTTCCTTTATGTCTTCTAAACAAGCTTTAAACATTGGCTATGTACCAGAGGTTGCCCCTTCCACTATTCTATTTACCCCCAAGGAATATCTTCAGCATATGGGGCGAATCCGTGGGATGGCTAAACAAAAACTTTTATCGAGAATAAATGATTTATTAATACTATTTCATCTGGAAGATGTACAGGATACTAGAATGACCCATTTTTCTAAAGGTATGAAACAAAAAATAATGATTATGCAGGCTATGCTCAACGAAACGGACTTGTTAATATTAGATGAACCTTTATCAGGGCTGGATTTGCAAACACAGAATGATTTGGAAGAAACACTGAAGACGCTCAAACAACAAGGGATGACGATTATCTTATCCTGTCACGAAACAAAGCTACTGGAGCATGTCGTTGATACGATTCTAATGATTCACCATAAAGAAGTGATGCAAACGGATTTATCTGTTACTCCTACAACCTACAATCAATTAATTTTTGAAATTTCGAATATTACATACATAAAAGATCTATTACATGTAACGGAAATACAGCAGCAATCACCATTAGCGAATGGTTTTTATGAAGTGATTGTCCATATCCAAGCACAGCGTACTGACCATCTTTTACAACAGCTACTTGATAAAAACGCTTCTATTAAACAACTCATACCGATCAATGATAAGGAGAAGTTCATACAACATGATTAGTTTAGGCCGATATCAGTTACAAAATTATTTGAGAACCTATCAGTATATTCCACCTTTTTCTATTTTTATTTTATGTCTTGTTGTTAACTACACATTCGTCCCAAACCCTATATTAGATAGCTTTTCATTTACCTCTATAATCCTCTTTTTCCTGATGGGCTGGTTTACCGTCACACTATTTCATTCAGAGGATGAAGGGCAAAAAATGATAACGATATTACATGCAAATGGTGCGACATCTTATCATTTCAGCCTGTTTATAATTGCCATTTTGATTGCTTTTAGCTTAAGTATGGTTTCTGTTATTTATCCCACAGCTATCCATGCTTTTGCCGAGGAACCAAGCTTTACACACCTATTTCTTGGATTTCTCTCTCATGTTAGCTTAGCGATTTTGGGGATTGCTCTCTCTGCTATCTTTACAAGAGAGCTTGTCAAAAATAAACAAAACACTTGGTGGGGAGTCATTAGCGTCTTATTATTAACCTTGGTAGTCGCAACGTTAAAAGATTCAATCCCGCAAATGAAAGGTCTTATTTTGGTTCTACCACCACTCCATCTTTCTTTAGAAATAATGACTGTTGGCGATCAAATAAAATCCATCCCTAGTAAGTTCTATTGGCAGTTCATCTGGATACTAGTTTATGCTAGCTTCGTTATCTATGTATTTTTCTTTTTATCCAAACTGAAAAGGAGGTAACGAACAAAAGGACTCCCACTTAAAGGAAGTCCTGTCATGCTCGTTATTATTTATTTTTGCCAATATGTTTTCAATAAACAAATGGTTAGCAAGCTACAGAAAAATGAATCAATCATACGGACCACCCATACACCATAATTGCTAACTGATACCCCATCTATAATAGACCAGCAACATACATAGAAGATTGCTAATCCAAGTACCTGTATCCAGAAAAATAATTTTTGTTTAGGATGAATAGTGAGCAATGAATTCGTTGATTGATGGGCTGCTCTAACATAGACATAACCGATAATCAACGTAATGCCTACTAAAGTACTGCCATGCTGTAAGTATTTATAAAGGGGGAATTGAAAACCGAAAATGGGCATTGTTTCTGATAAAATAGATAGATGCGAAACCATAAATCCATTTTTATGTGTAAAGGAATCCCAAATGACATGTGTGAGCATACCCAAAAACGCTGAATAACCAAAGACAATGACATTGAGTCGTTTACTCCTGGAAGTTGTTTGGTTAGCTGTATCCTGTAAACATACTGGTAAATGATGAACTACATGCTGCCGAACATACTTACAATAAATGATGTAAATCACAATAATAAGAGGTAAATTAAAAATGAAAAATCCCGTTAAGCTATGACCTATCTCACCTATTGGTCTACCTCTAAAAAAATACTCAAAATCAGGTGCCATACTTCCTAGTACAAGTGCTGAAAAATGGATGTACTTACTTCGTCTTGAAAAAGGTAAAATTGCGGCTGGATGTGCGAATGTTAATGGCATATAAGCCACCTCCCACCAGTTCAGACGTTTCTAACTGACAAAGGTTACTCTCTCGTTAAAACCGACCTTTCATAAAAATTGCTCTTCTAATAGAACCTCAATCCCATACCTTCGTAGTAATGCTGTAGTTACCCCTTCACCCAATAATTTAGTACCATTGAACGCCCCATTATAAATCATTGCACTACCACAAGATGGACTATACTCCTTTAAAACGACCAGAGAGGCGTCTACTTCAAGTGCTTTTTGTAAAGTCGCATAGGCTCCTTTTAAATACAGCTCTGTGACATCACGCCCAGTCCTTTCAATAACGGTTGCTTTGCCATCAAGTACATCCCCTCCATTGCCTCCCACAATTTCAGCAGGCTCCCGAGGGGTTGAAAAACCGCCCATCAGCTCTGGGCAAACAGTAATCGCTTTATTTTCTAACATAAGCCTTTGTATTTTTTCATCTAAACTGTTGGTGCCATTATAACGAACACTTAACCCTGCTAAACAAGCACTTATTAATATCACAGCGATTCTCACTCCTTCAACTATCTTTATTAACTATAACACGCATACAGGATGCAATTTTGACGTGATAGAATGATTTCTTTGATACAATATTTTTAGTAACGACTAAATAGAAAAGGAGAAACAATTTTGGCTGAATTTACAATTTGTTTTCTAAAGAAGGGTGAACAAATTCTTTTATTGAATAGAAATTACCCAGCATGGATGGGAGCCTGGAATGGTGTAGGTGGTAAAATTGAACAGGACGAAACGCCATTAGCAGGTGCTATACGAGAAATTAAAGAAGAAACAGGTATTACGGTTGAAGAAATTACTTATAAAGGAAAAATCACATGGACAGATGGTGTTGTTAACTATGGCTGTATGTATGCTTTTATAGCAGAACTACCTGAATCTTTTACATATATAACACCTATAAAAGTTGCAGAGGGTATTCTTGATTGGAAGGACCTTACTTGGATTTTCCACCCTGAAAATGTTGGCATTGCAGATTTAAAACATTATTTACCAACAATGCTCAATGAGGCAACTAATTATGATTACATCTTCACTTATCAAGACAAACAATTAGTTCATATTTCTTCCACACCAATCGAACAAACATCTACAGTCTAATAGACAAGGAAGCCTCGTCCATGCAATAAGTGTAGGACGGGGCTTGCTTTCTAAACGTCTCTTCTAGGAAAAATTCGTTACATATACCAATTTAGGGATGTGTAATTAAGGATAATAGTTTAAGAATTCTCAACCAAGAAGTGCGGGGCATTTCCGCTTTTTTCTAGCTCAGTTTTTATACCGAATATCGTATAATTGTGATAAAGCAAAAAAACATCAAAAATGCAAAAATATTTGTTGACTTTTACTGAAATTAGCGTAATATTTTTCTCTGAATGATAAGGATTATCATTATCATTTTTTAAAATAAAGTGAGGTAAAAAAAATGTCAAAAATTAAAAATTCTATGTTCATAGTAATGCTTTTATCATTAATGGTTTTAGCTTTAGCAGCATGTTCTGATTCATCTAATAAAGACACTGCTAAAAAAGAAGAACAAACAAAAGACAATACATCAGAAACTACTGATGAACAGCAATATCCGATTACAATTAAACACGCTTTTGGTGAAACTGTTATTGAGAAAAAGCCTGAGCGTGTAGCAACAATTGCTTGGTCTAACCATGACGTTGCACTATCACTTGGTGTAGTGCCAGTTGGTTTCTCTGCAGCTAACTATGGTGTACAAGATGGTAGTGGTATGCTTCCTTGGACTGCTGAAAAATTAAAAGAGCTTGGTGAAGAAAATCCGAATATTTATCAAGATACTGACGGTTTAGACTTCGAAGCCATTGCTGACTCTAACCCAGATGTCATTCTTGCTGCATACTCTGGTATTACGCAAGAAGAGTATGAGACATTAAGTCAAATCGCACCTGTTGTAGCCTATAAAGAAACTCCTTGGGTAACTTCTTGGCGTGACCAAGTTACATTAAACGCTCAAGGTATGGGTATGGAAGCACAAGGTCAACAATTAATCAAAGACACTGAAAAATTGATCCAAGATAAAGTGAATGAACATGCTGCTATTAAAGGTAAAAAAGCTGCATTCGCTATGTTTACTCCAACAGATTTATCAAAATTCTATGTTTATACACCTGCAGATCCACGCGGTGAATTCTTAATGGAATTAGGTATGGAATATCCTGAAAGCGTTACAAAACAAATTTCGGATGATAGCAGCTTCTATATTGAATTAAGCGCTGAAAATGCAGATGCTTTAGCTGATGTAGAAATCTTTATTGCTTACGGAGATGAAACAACTTTACCAGCTTTACAAGCTGACCCAATTTTAGGGAAAGTACCTGCTATTCAAAATGGGAATGTTGTTGTTATTGGTGATAATACGCCACTTGCAGCTGCTGGTACCCCTAGCCCACTATCAATTGCCTATACAATTGATGACTATTTATCATTAATCTCAGACGTAGCAAAAAATATAAAGTAATATGAATAAGATACAAGCTACCGAACAGAAGCAGTTATTTATCCCTAAAAATTTCGCTAAAGTTTTGCTTTTTCTTATCATTTTTCTTGCTTTATGTGTAATTGCTTCGCTACTATTCGGTTCTCGTACAATTGGCTGGACTGGACTAATGGATGGCTTGTTCCATCCTGATGTTCAGTCACATGAAGCCGTTGTTGTTCGAAAACGAATCGTCCGAACAATTTTTAGTTTACTGTGTGGTGCGGCATTAGGCGTTTCTGGGGCACTAATGCAAGCCGTTACACGTAATCCAATTGCAGATCCAAGTATTTTGGGGGTAAACACAGGGGCATCACTTTTTGTCGTTTGTGGTATCGCCTTTTTAAACATTAGTTCAGCCAATCAATATATATGGTTAGCAATAGCGGGTGCCATTATCACTGCTATTTTTGTATTTGGAATAGGCTCTATGGGTGCAAGTGGTGCTACACCATTAAAGCTTGTACTTGCAGGGGCTGCTACAAGTGCCATTTTATCTTCATTAGTCGTTGCGGTTATGATTCCGCGTACAAATGTAATGGATCAATTTCGATTTTGGCAAGTTGGTAGTGTAGGAGCTGGAAGCTGGGACGCTATTCAGCTATTTATTCCATTTTTAGTTGTAGGCCTATTGATTGCCCTCTTCACTGCTCCAGCACTAAATGCTTTAGCACTCGGGGATGAAGTGGCAACTGGTTTAGGTGTTCGTACTGGTACACTACGTATGTTTGCAGCACTAGGTGGAGTTCTTTTATGTGGGGCTGCTACCGCTCTAGCAGGACCTATTGGTTTTATCGGTTTATTAGCAACTCATGTTGTCCGCCTTATTATAGGACCTGATATACGCTTTATCCTTCCTATGTCTGCCTTAACAGGAGCAATTATTTTAACGTTTTCAGATGTTTGTGGTCGACTTCTCGGCAGTCCTGGTGAGCTAGAGGTGGGTATTTTAACAGCCTTTATTGGTGCCCCTATCTTGATTTTAATTACGATGAAAGCGAAAATGCGTGCGTTATGATGAATGAAACATTGATATCCATAATGAAAGGCAGACAACGAAGAAAAAGACGCTTTGTCATAATAACTTCTGTACTGACTGTTATTTCCATAATACTGTGTTGCACAATGCTAATGCTTGGTAACACGATTTATCCTGTTGAAGATGTTATCCGTGTTCTCCTTGGCCAACATGTACAAGGTGCCTCTTTCGCTGTAGGCACAATTCGATTACCACGCATGTTAGCTGGTACATTTGCTGGCTTTGCATTTGGTGTTGGAGGTTATATTTTCCAAACTATGTTGCGCAATCCTTTAGCAAATCCAAATGTTATTGGTATTACAGCTGGTTCAAGTGCTGCTGCTGTATTTTGTATTATTGTCCTGCAAGCAAGTAATATCGTTGTATCCATCGCTTCAATTATTGGCGGTTTAGCTACTGTCCTAATTATTTATGCTTTATCAAGAGGCTCTTCTTTTTCAATTGGCAAATTAATATTAATCGGGATTGGTATTCAAGCAATGCTAAATGCATTCATCTCTTATTTAATGCTAATTGGCAATACACATGATATTCCAAGTGCCATGAGATGGTTGAGTGGGAGCTTAAATGGTGCGAAAATGGAGTCACTCTATCCATTAATGATAATCGTCATTGTATTTACACCTGTACTGTTATTTTTCGGGAAGCATTTAGAAATGCTTGAGCTTGGTGAACAAACATCCACCTCTCTAGGTGTAGACACAAACAAAACAAGAATCATTTTAATGCTTTGTTCTGTATTAATCATTGCACTTGCTACAGCAACTACAGGACCGATTGCCTTTGTTGCATTCCTTGCTGGACCAATTGCCAAAAAATTAGTTGGTGTCGGGTTTTCAAATATACTTCCAGCTGGTCTAATTGGTGTTATTTTAGTATTGGCTGCTGATTTAATTGGTCAATTCGCATTTACAGCTAGATATCCAGTAGGTGTTATTACAGGAATCATTGGTGCACCTTACTTAATTTACTTGTTAATTCGAATCAATCGAAAGGGAGATATATGATGAAACCAACACATACGCTTCAGGCTGAACATATAACATCTGGTTACGAGCAAAAGACGATTTTAGAAAATGTCAGCATTGCTATTCCAAGTAATAAAATTAGCATTATTATTGGTGCGAATGGTTGCGGAAAATCTACATTATTAAAAACAATGGCACGCCTGATTAAGCCAACTGGTGGTCATGCCATGCTAGATGGCAAATCCATTCATCAAATGCCACCAAAACAATTAGCTCGTGTGTTAGGACTTTTACCTCAGTCCCCTATCGTTCCTGAAGGAATTACTGTTGCTGATTTAGTTGGCCGTGGTCGATTTCCTCATCAAACATTATTTAAAGGTTGGTCCAAACAAGATTATGAGGCAGTTGCAGAAGCTCTTGAAATGATGAACATTACAGAGTTTGCTGACCGCAATATCGATGAACTTTCAGGTGGTCAGCGTCAACGTGTGTGGATTGCTATGGCATTAGCGCAACAAACTGATATTTTATTTTTAGATGAGCCAACAACATTTTTAGATATTACATATCAAGTTGAAATTTTAGATTTACTAACAGATTTAAATAAAAAATATGGTACAACCATTGTCATGGTATTACATGACATTAATCTTTCTGCCCGTTATGCGGACTACTTATTCGCATTAAAAAATGGTCGTTTACTTGCAGAAGGTTCGCCAAAAGATATTGTGACAAGTGAGTTAATTAAAGATACATTTGACTTAGATAGCATGGTTATTGAAGACCCTGTTTCTAAAACACCTTTAATTGTTCCTGTTGGCCGTTATCATGCTGTCTAGTTATAAAGGGAATGTTGTTGAAAAAGGATCATGTTACTAGCAGAAAAAGACCTTTTAGCAAGGCGAGGGGCTAATGTCCATTCCGCCAGCATCCTTTCCAGGGGGCGTCCGTTGAGCCGCTTCACTTACTGCGTTCGCTCTAGTGTCTCGTCTGTGACGTTAAATCCCCTAGGAGTGGTACTGATTCCACTTCAATCAACCATTCTGCAAAAGTATCTTTTCCTTTTTCATTCAGTAGTGAACACCACTATGAACGATATACCTAAACCCTTTAAAACTACCTCATTTTGATCGTACTGGAAGACGAGATTGAAAATTTGTTAGAGTAGTACTTTAAATATCTTTCTCCACATCCTGCATCTAATACATGCTTTCCATCTGGCTCTTCCACCAAAGAATAGATGGTAGGGTTCAATGAATATCACCCTGCTTCTCGTAATTAGCTGTATACCTTTATCTAATTAATAGACAAACAAGCCTCGTCCATGCACTAGCAGCATGACGAGGCTTGTTCTTTAGTGTCTTGGCTGTGCAAAGCGCATCCTGCACATCGACCAATTTAAGCTTGTATACTGGATTTCGTCATGGATATCCCACAAGCGATCCACTATTCGCAATTCAACACTCCGTTCCAATAATGCTTTAGCTATATCGTTAACCTCAGAGACATTAATGGGCATTTGTATTAATTCACTTGTATAATAACCTGCATTATCATCCAGTAATGTGAATCCATTACTATCAAACTCATATAGGTAAAGTCTCGTATTCTTCAATACTTCAAACCATTTGTTTTCAATGACCACTACATGAGAAGCTTGTGCTAAATAATGCCCTCTATCTTGCTCTGTTGTTTGTACCCCTGCATGAAAGCAAACACGAGGACAATCTCTCGGCGTTAAATAATTTGGCAAGCATCTCTCATTGATGGCCCATACAAGCCCTTTGGTTGCATCTAAATCTGCTCGCTCAGGTAGTCGAGGATGAAACATCGTAATAGTAGGGTTCTCACTGACATGAAATAAACGCATGGATTCACTCTCCTTTATTTTCTAAGTTTAAAGACGATAAAATCTGCACAATGCAAATCTTCCTCAAATTGAGGATACTTCTCTAGCATGTCTTGTGATGGCTTTGGCTCTACAATAGCTTCAATGGTAAAGCCACTTTGAATAATGGCTTGCACATAGCTTGTTAATGTACGGTGATACAGCACAATTGAGGGGTCAGCATCTAGTTGTTGGTAAACCCCTTCATAAAAATAACGCTGGATTTTCCAATACTGTTGATCTAGCTGCTCATGTCTTATCCATCCACTATTTGGTGTCACAAAACATGGATGCAGAATTGAAAAAATAAAAATGCTATTAGGTTTCAAAAGACGATACATTTCATGCAATGCAGCCTTGTAGTCCTCTAAATCTTGAAGAACCATATTTGACACAATACCATCAAATTGCTCATCTGCTAGAAACGCTAAATTTTCACAGTTCCCGTGTAAAAATTGAATAGCTTCCTGCTGTTGTGTTCTTTCCATAGCAATATCCAGCATTTTTTGTGAAAAATCAACAGCCGTTACGCTTGCCCCTTTCTTCGCTAGTAACCTACTTAAATATCCTTCTCCACATCCTGCATCTAATACATGCTTTCCATCTAGCCCTTCCAGTAAAGAAAAGATGGTGGGATTTAACAGTACTACACGATGATTGTCACCCTGCTCATCGTAGGTAGCTGTATACCGCTCTGCATATTGATTCCAACGTTGAATAGCTTGTTCTGTGTTCATATAAAGTCCCCATTTCAATGTAGAATCGTAACGTTACGTCCTTTGTGCACTTATCTATTTTTCCATATAAAGAAAAAAATATATAGACTTTTATTATATTTTTTAATATCATGTAGATAGAGGCACGGCTTCTTTAAGTAAATGATAAAGCCAGAAATCCAAATAGGATTTCTGGCTTTTATGCGCTATATAGAAATTGTATGTTCTGCAGCAGCTTCTTTTTTTACAGTTAGCCATCTACCAATTACCATAACGAGCAATGCAAGAAACACGATGACACCAGCAAATACAAGTGCTGCTTTATAGCTACTATAAACTTCAACCAGCTTTCCTGCGACGATCGGTCCGATAATTTGTCCAAAAGCATAAAAGGTTGTTAATAAAGATACAACAAAACCGCTCTGTGTCGGGAAAAGCTGTCGTGCATAGGAAGTAGTTAACGTGACAATTCCTACAAAGGTCAGACCAAATAAAAATGATGCTAACAATACGCTCCATACAGTTTGTGAAAATACGGGTAATAGGATGCCAATCACTTGAAGTATGTATGCCACAAACAAAATTTTTATCGCTGAAAACTTCTCCAATAAGACCGTCCAAACAGGTGCTGATGGAATAGCTGCAAGTCCCACAATAACCCAGCTGTAAGAGGAGTAAGCTTGGAGAGAAGGGATATTATGAATAATATCAACCAAAAAAGTACCTGTAATAATATAGCCTAATCCCTCTAAGCCATAGGATAGAATCAGCCATGGCATAAAGCCTCTTGTCATTTTGGTATCGAGCGTTTTCATCACTTTTATGCTGTCTTGAACCTCTAAATTTCTCCACAGAATAAAGGTAATGAGTAAAAAGATAGCTGATAGCATACCTAAACCTAGCCATGTTCCCTCCCAAGCAAATTTCGCTTCTATTGTAGGAACACATAAGCCAGAAATAGCAATTCCCAAACCAATGCCACTAAATACATAGCCAGACCATCGCGATAATGAATGTCTCGCCAAATAATCCATCATAATGCTAGACGTTAAAACAAAAATAAGCCCACCTGTAATGCCTGCGATTAAACGGAGAACTAGCCATACAGAATACACCTCTAGCAAGCCCATTAATCCCACCGATAGAACATTGAAAACGACACTTGCCAATAAAATATTTTTACGTCGACGATGAATAAATCCTGCCCATAATGCGCCAATGAAATAGCCAATATAATTGCTTGAAGCCAAAAATCCAGCCACCTCTAACGAAAATCCTACATCATGACGCATAAATGGCAAAATCGGTGTAAATGCAAATCGACTAATTCCCATTGCGACAACTAGTAATAAAATTCCTCCAAAGACAACCCCCATATGCTGTCGAGTCATTTTTATCCCCCTCCCCTTTTTCCTACTGTAATTATAAGGATACAGAGCGTAAATTAATAAATCTAATATATAATGTATATAAAATCATAAAAAAAATTAATGAAAGGTGCTTGCATATGAATTTACACGCTTTACGGCTATTTACAAAGGTGGCTGAGCACAATAGTGTTTCCAAAGCGGCACAAACGCTTATGATTAGTCAGCCTGCTGTCACCATTCAAATACGAAATTTAGAAAAAGAGCTAGGTTTGACCCTGATAGAATCCAAAGGGAGAGGCATTGCATTAACACCAAATGGCACGTTTTTATATAAACAGGCACAGCGATTATTTGATTTAGAAATCGATATTGAATATAAAATTGAACAACTGAAATATACAGGCAATGAGGAATTACAAATTGCCTCGACGCATGTGCCTTCCCATTTTTTACTGCCCAAATGGTTGGCTCATTTTAAACAAATTTATCCAGCAACAAATCTCCATTTAAAAACGGCTAATTCACAGCAAGTCATTGAGGAATTATTGCATTATAAAGCTGACTTAGCCTTTATCGTTAAAGAAGATGGCCATCATCCTGATATTAATTATCAATTTCTGATGAATTTAGATTATTGGTTTATCGTGCCATACAGTCATCCATTAGCAGGTCAAACGGTTTCCCTCGCAGAACTTATGGAACAGCCCTTTGTGACAAGGGAAGACGGGAGTTCCACAAAAGAATATTTAAATGCTTTATGTAAAGTGCATAAAATTCCCCCACCGAAAGTAGGACTGCAACTAGATGGAATTAATGAATCGATCCATGCTATTGCAGCAGGTTTCGGAACAATGCTAGCTCCGTCCATAGCAGCTTCTAGCTTTATCCAGCAGCAACAGGTTGCCCGTGTTTTTATTAAGGATATTGATATTCAACGTCCTATCTATCTTTGTACACGAAAAAATGAACAGCACCATTCCCCCTCCTTTCATAACTTTCTTCATATCATCAATGAATCCATTCTATAAAAAGAAGGCACGCTAAAACATGTGCCTTCTTCTCATCCATCAATGCTTGTCAAAGCTGTAAAAATGTAGTTGGACAGCTTCTTTTTTTCTTTCACAAACTCATTAATATTCGTTTTTTATAGACTTCATAGTTTATATAGCCTATAATAATCCGTGTTATTATCAATAAACGAACATTAAGGTGGTTTTTATGACTGAATATACGTATATTTTCAAAGGGACAGCTTTTACTAGTAAATCTGCTACTGAAGTTCAAATTTTAAAAGATTATTTGTTTTTCATAAATGCTGATGGCATGATTGATAAAGCAGTCGGTCCAGAACGTACTGATTACCAACAACTATTAACTACATATCAACATCAACCTAATTTCCATCCATTAGCTGAAGGTCAATATTTCTTACCAGGATTTGTTGACTTGCACGTTCATGCACCACAATGGGCACAATCGGGTACAGCCTTAGACATTCCACTTTATGACTGGCTAAACACTTATACGTTCCCAATCGAATCAAAATTTTCGGATTTAACGTTTGCACAAGAGGTTTACGAGGATTTAGTGAGCACGCTGCTTGCCAATGGCACAACAACATCCTTATATTTTGCGACAGTTCATAAAGAAGCTAGCATACTGTTAGCTAAAATCTGTGCTGAAAAGGGCCAACGTGGCCTTGTCGGAAAAGTGGTCATGGATGATCCTGAGCAAAATCCCGATTTTTATCGAGATGCAAACACACAAACCGCATTAGCTGATACAGAAGAGTTTATTTTAGCGGTAAAAGAATTAGCGAAAACAACTAAACAAGGTGTTTACCCCGTGGTCACACCTCGCTTTATTCCAAGTTGTACAGATGATGCCTTAATAGGCTTAGGTGATTTAGCAGCGAAATACGATACTCATATTCAATCTCACTGTAGCGAAAGTGACTGGGAGCATGGTTATGTCAGAGAGAGATTTAATAAGAATGATGCAGTAGCCTTACATGATTTTGGTTTATTAGGTGATAAATCGGTTATGGCTCATTGTAACTTTTTAAGTGATGATGATGCTCAATTATTTGCTGAAACAGGCACTGCCATTGGTCATTGTCCAATCTCTAATGCCTATTTTGCTAACAGTGTGATTCCAATCGCCCGCTTCCATGCAATGGGCATTGATATTGGATTAGGCTCAGATGTTTCAGGGGGATTTTCTCCAAGTCTTTTTGATAATGCAAGACAAGCTGTTATGTCATCAAGAATGTTAGAGGATGGTGTCGATACAACCCTTGCAGCTGAAAAACGAGGTGTGCCAAATTCACGTATTACCATTAATGAAGCCTTCTATCTAGCCACTGCTGGTGGTGGTAAAAGCTTAAGCCTTCCAATTGGGCGTTTACAAGAAAACTATACATGGGATGTACAAATTATAGATACAAAAATCCCTACTGCTAAGCTTCCAATTTTTGATCAAAAGGAAGATTTACTCGATATATTCCAAAAAATAATGTATCTTGTACGCCCAGAAAATATCCGTGAGGTATGGGTGCAAGGAAGTAAAGTTCATGCGAGAGACTAGTCATTCTCTTATTCATTAAAAATCTATCATTTTGAGGTGTACAACTTCGTGAAAACGCAACATAGTAAACGAACAAACGAAACAAGAAAAACACAATTAACCGTATTACCAGATGAAAAAATCTCGTTCAGCCAATCAGCTCTACTAGGTTTACAGCATGTCATGGCCATGGATGTTTACGTTGTGCCATTTTTAATTGCCATGCTCATTGGTCTACAAACAGGGCAGGCAGGTGCATTAATTCAATCCACCTTTATTGCGGCAGGAATTGCGACTATTGTACAAACCCATTTTTGTATGAAATTACCGATGGCACAAGGCCCTTCCTATGTTCCACTAGGGGCTATTGTTGGAATCTATGCGGCAAGTGGCAGTGGTGATTTAGGCTGGAGCACTGTGCTAGGTGCCAGCTTAATCGGTGCTATTTGCGTCATTATTTTAGGCTATACAGGCATTTTCAATAAAATTGTTCAAACATTTATTCCACCGATTGTTGGCGGTACGATTATCTTTGTTGTCGGTCTTTCCTTAATGCCTGTCGGTTTAAGTGATAATATTTTTAATGGAGCAGGTGCATCCATTAATCAGAACATCTATTTAGCTTTGATTTCAGCCATTGTATTAATCATTTGTGTCATGTTAGGGACAGTCTTCCACCAAAAAGGGCGTCTATTCCGTATTGCATCTGTCATCATTGCCTTAATCGGCGGCAGTATTGCGGCAAATAGGATGGGTGTTTTAGATTTATCTCCTGTATCACAAGCAAAATGGTTTAGTATGCCGCAAATTCCATTTGCAGATTTCGGCTTTAGCTTTAATATTTCAGCCATTATCACAATGGTCATTATTTATATTGTCTTAATGGCGGAAACAACAGGAACATGGTTTGCCATTAGCAATGTCATCGACAAACCATTAACAGATCAACAAATTAATCGAGGCGTTATTGGTGAAGGCATTGGCTGTTTTATTGCTTCATTACTAGGCTCTACACCTGTGACGGGTTACTCTACAAATGCAGGTGTTATCTCAATTACAGGGATTGCGAGCCGTCGAGTATTTATAGCAGCAGGTATTTGGTTTATCATCTTCGGCTTCTCTGGTAAATTAGCGGCACTTATTTCAGCCATTCCTTCAGCAGTCATTGGTGGTGTATTTGTCATCGTCTGTGGCATTATTGCCATCAGCGGATTACAGGTGATGAAAAATGAACATATTGGCGAAAAGGAAATGTATGTCATTGCGATTCCTGTCATTTTAACGTTAGCTCTGACATTATTGCCTGATGATTTCCTTTATTCACTACCTACAACCGTTCAATATTTATTTGGATCGCCTATCGCAACCGCTGCGCTAGTAGCGATTTTCCTTAATAAAATTCTACCAAGCTCAAAATAGCAAGTATCTACAATGCATAGCACCTCTAGTCCATTTGGATTGCAGGTGTTGTGCCTATTTATTTTCTAAAATTTCTGTTTCCTTCCCTGCTAATCTGTTATACTAGAGCAAAAAAGTAGGGATTCAGAATGGTATATGATGTCATAATAGTTGGTGCTGGCTCCATGGGGATGGCGGCTGGTTATTATTTAGCAAAGAAAGGTAACAAAGTTCTTATGCTAGATGCCTTTACTCCCCCGCATGAAGAAGGTAGTCATCATGGAGATACAAGAATCATTCGCTTTGCTTATGGTGAAGGGGCTAGCTATGTACCTTTTGTAAAAAGAGCTGGTGAGCTTTGGCAAGAGCTAGAGTCTTTAGCCAATGAGAACTTATTTTTACAAACTGGCGTAGTCAATATTGGAGAACCAACCTGTGACTTTATTCAGAATGTCAAGGCAAGCTCAGCACTCTATGATTTAGCACTCGAACATTATTCAGCAGCGGAAGCGATGAACAAATGGCCAGGGCTATTCTTGCCAGAAGATTTAGTGGCTTGCTTTGAGCCGACAGCAGGCGTCCTTCGGGTAGAAGCATGTATTCGAGCATATCAAAAATTGGCGTTAGAGGCTGGTGCAAGCTTACAGACGAATGAAAAAGTACTTGCTATTCAAGCTGGAGAAATTGTACAGGTGCAAACTGTACATAACCTTTACAAAGCAAAGCACTTAATAGTGACGGCTGGTGCATGGGCAACCGAGTTACTACAAACGATGGGCGTAACCATCCCAGTTACCCCAACACGTAAAACGTTTGCATGGTTTGAGGCAGATGAGGAGCTTTATCGTGATGAAAATTTCCCAGCCTATTGCTTTGAATTTGCAGATTCAACCTACTACGGCTTTCCTAGTATTGATGGAGCAGGATTAAAACTTGGGCGACATGATGGTGGCGAAGTGATCAATCCAAATACTCCTTTGCGCCCATTTGATGATGCAGATCTTGTTGATTTACAAAATTTCATTCATCAGTTTATGCCCAAGCATGGTGCAATAAAATACGGCAAAACATGCAAGTATTCGATGACTCCTGATGAAGATTTTATAATTGACTTTTTGCCTAAACATCAAAATATTATTATTGCTGCAGGTTTTTCGGGCCATGGCTTTAAATTTAGTAGCGCTGTAGGGGAAGTACTAGCGGAATTAATTGTAGATGGCAAAAGTAAACAGGATTTATCAACCTTTAAGTTGAATCGATTTTAAAAAAATAAAGATTGGTACAACGAACGCATAATCGTTGTACCAATCTTTTATTTTTGTATCAGCACTTGAAACTCTTGCCAATCATATAAACGTGGAAGATTCACATGCTGGTTATAGGATTGATTTTTTAAGATCACCTTTGTTGTCACATCATGAAGTGTTTCCAGCACTGTTGGTTTATCATCTACATAAACATCTAACGCAAGCTCTTTTATAATATTGACTTTTTCTGCATCCTGCATTCCACAGAAAAAATGACCGTCCGTTATTGGAAAACCTTGCGCCTCCATCCATGCTCTTGTTTGTGCACAGTATTGTTTGGGACGAGATGTAATATAGTAAATATCATGCCCTTGCGCCGCTAGAGCTTGGAGCGTTTTTATTGCCCCCTCAAAAGAAGGACAGTCCGTAAAATAAATCTCCTCCATTGTACTATTCCACATTGCATAACCTTCTTCGTCTGTTAAACCAAAAGGCTCATGTATTTCTACACGTTGTAAGGCTTGAAAGGTTTTAAAGGAAACATTTTTACCTAGTTTTTTATTATAGAGTAAAAAAGCGTGTGCTCGTAAATCAATTAAAGTGTCATCTATATCAAAGCCAAATTTCATCTAGTTGTTCGCCCTTTCAAGAAGCCTTATTTATAAAGTTAGAAGCAAATGTTTGCTCTTTTTCAATTTGTTTTGCTAATACTTCCTCAATGGCTTGCTTACGCATTTGTTGAAAATCTTGTACATTAAATTGTGCTAACGTGTCTTTATTTAGCAAAGATGCCAAACAATCGGCATCCTTTAGAGCACTATTTAATCCAAATGCCCCAGTTGGTGTCATCGTATGGACAGCATCACCTAACAATACAATGCCCTGGGTACCCCAACAGTCACAGTGACTACTAAAAACATCTAATAACACAAAATCTTTCCAAGATTGAATATGCTCTTGTACTGTATTAGCTAATAGTGGAAATTGTGTTGTAAGCTGCTGGATAAAAGGAGTAAAAGCTTGTTTGCGCAGCTGAGGGAAACTACCCTGTTCGATATTCCAGCCTATTTGAATATAACCACCAACTTGCGTAAACAATGACAGCTGCTTATCATCGATTAGTGCCATTTTTATCGAAGGTTCCCAATTTTGGGGTGCAGGAATTTTAGCCCATAGTAAATCAAAGCCATGTTTCTGTTTCTGAACATCAATATGTGCTTCCTTACGAATGGTAGAATAGCGACCATCTGCACCAATAATTAATTGGCTATCAATTTTAATAGTGTTTCCATTTTTTATTGCTATAACTCCTCTATAATGACCAGAAGTGTCTACGATGAGCTTTGTTACCTTTGTATGTAGCAAGCATGTAAAGTTGGGAAACGGCCGTGTATTTTGTAAAATTCCCTTTAATAAATGAGCTTGTGGGACATGTATGCCTAAATGACCTACTGCTTCATCAGGAAAAATCGTTTTAAAGGCGTTACCATCTGCGTAATACTCCAGCTTCTCCATTCGTAATATACCGTGTGACTCAACTGCCTCAAAAAGATGATGATTTTTTAAAACAGCCTCGCCCTCTTCATTTAAGTGCTCGCCTCGAAATGACTGACCAAGTGCTGCGTTTTGCTCAAGTAGGATCACTGTTAGCCCTTTTTTGGCTAGTAAGTAGGCTAACAGTGCGCCAGCTGGTCCTGCCCCTACTATACAAACATCTGCTTGATAGTTCACTTTTCTTCACCTTGCTTTGGATAAGCAATAATACGCAAATCCTCGCCTACCTTATCAAATGAAGTCCATTCAACATTCCATGCCTCATTCATTTGAGAAGGACTATAACCAGCAAACGGTGTTAATGATAGATTCCCACCGAGAACTTTAGGCGCTATATACACCACATATTTGTCGATCGCTTCTTGCTGTAAAAAAGAAGCATTTATTTTACTTCCTCCTTCGAGCAAAATATCCGTAATGCCATGTGTATAAAGCTTTTCAAGCATATCATCAAGCTGAAGTCCATATTCATTTTTACGTACTGGTAAAACCGTCACACCTTTGTCTGTAAATCGCTTCATTTTTTCTTGGCTTACGTCCTCACTACATACAAGAATCGTATGTGCTTCCTCCGTATTTAACACATTTGCATAATCGGGTGTGCGTAGAGAACTATCCATAATAATACGTGTTGGATTTTTTCCGTATCCTTCTTTTAATCTTGTTGTTAAAGTAGGATTGTCAGCAATGACTGTACCCACACCGACTAAAATTCCATCTACTTCATGGCGAATATAGTGAACATCCTCACGTGCAGCCTCGCCAGTTACCCATTTAGAATGCCCTGTATGTGTGGCAATTTTCCCATCTAAAGTCATAGCAAATTTGGAAATAACAAATGGGCGTTGTGTCAGCATATTGTGGATGAAACGTTCATTAACACGGCGAGCTTGTTGCTCCAAAACTCCCACCTCAACTACTATTCCCGCATCCCGTAGCAATTGAATGCCTTGCCCTGCTACAGCTGGGTTTGGATCTTGCATGGCTACCACAACTCGACTTACACCAGATTCCTTCACTAGCTTCGCACAAGGTGGTGTCTTCCCATAATGCGAACAAGGCTCTAACGTTACATATAATGTAGCATCTTGTGCATGCTCTCCAGCCATACGAAAAGCATGCACTTCAGCATGTGGTTCACCTGCTTTTCTGTGTAAGCCCGTGCCTACAATTACGCCATTCTTCACGATCACAGCCCCAACAAGTGGATTAGGGTTCGTATTTCCTTTGGCACTCGCTGCTAAATCGAGTGCTAATTGCATATACTTTTCATCAACATTTGCCATCATCACAACCTCCACCTATTGTTTTTCGCGCATATGTCCAGATTTTTCAACTTTTGTTTCTAAATAAAAACGATTTGTCTCTGTCAAACCGCCCCATAATGGAACATGCCCTTCGGCAGCCATACCGCGAGCCTGTAAAGCAGCCAATTTCTTCGGATTATTTGTAATAAGTGTGACAGGTTTTGTGCGTAGAGTAGCTAATACCGCAAGTGCCTCGTCATATGAACGAGTATCATCTGGGAAGCCGAGTGCATGATTTGCTTCTACTGTATCTAGCCCTTCCTCTTGTAATAAATAAGCAAGAGATTTAGAGAATAACCCTATGCCACGACCTTCATGATCGGCTAAATAAAATATAGCGCCACAGCCGTGCTCTGCGATCATTTTCATGGATTCATGCAACTGGTAGCCACAATCACAGCGCTGACTGCCAAAGATGTCACCAGTGTGACAAATACTATGCATTCGGATTAAAGCATCCTCGGAATGGGTAAAATCACCATACACCAGCACAGATGATTGTTGCAAAAATGCTAAATTGGCATTTGCTAAACCATCAATAATTTCCTCTTTCGTTAAATTTGCATCAACTGTTAGCCAGTTATACCATTGAAATGATGCAGAAAAATCGCCTTGTTTTACAGGCAAATTTACTGGGCCAACTAGACAAATATTTTCTGTATTTGTATGCTTCACGATTGTCATTTTATCCTTCACTAAGTCCATAACTTTAGTCGTAATTGTCATATTAATCTCCAACCTTCTATAGAAACAGTTGGCTGAATTCGCCAACTGAGCACATGTATTTTTACATCACTTACATAACGTAACTTAGTTTATAATAATAACTAAAAAGTGTCAAACAACAGCTATTATTCTTTTAATATAAATGATAGATACCAAAATTTTAGCATTACTTTTTCATCATATACCACTAGCTTATGGAGGTGCTATTTTTTCTGTGCAGGCTAGTCTATAATAAGCTGTGGTACTGTAATGACGAAAGGAAGTTTAAAATGAACTTAGAAAAAAATGTTCAAGTAAAGCAGCCAAAATATCAACAAATAGCCATCGACCTTGCCTCTAAGATCGTAGAAAGAAAATACCGCATTGGCGATAAAATATACGCAAGATCCTCTCTTGCAAGTCAATACAATGTTTCAGCAGAGACTGCGAGAAGAGCCATTGCCGTGTTACAAGACTTAGAAATTGTTGAGGCTTCTAAAGGTAGCGGCGTAATTATTAAATCGTATGAAAAAGCAGCACAATTCGTCAGACAGTTTCATGATGTTCAATCCATTCACGAAATACAAAATGAACTATTGACGAGTATTCAAAAGCAGCATCATGAATTAATTAATTTACAAGACAAGGCAAAGCAGCTCATTAGCCGCACTGAGCATTACCGTTCGGTCAATCCATTCATTCCTTATCAATTAGAAATGACAGCTGATAGTCCATGCATTCATCAAACTGTACAAACCTTAAATTTTTGGCAAAATACATCAAGCACCATTGTCGGTATCCGACGTGGCAATGAATTATTACTATCCCCTGGTCCTTATGTCTCATTTGAGGAAGGTGACATTATTTATTTTGTCGGAAATGATGAAAGCTTCGCCAGAGTTCAAAGCTTTTTATATCCAAATTAAAAACCGTTTAAACGCTGATATAACAGCGTTTAAACGGTTTTTTTCTTATTAGTCGATTTGACAAAAGTAACAACTCTTTGTTACAGTAAGGTTGTTACTTGTTTATTTTTGGGTATCATTATCCTCACATAGTAATAATCTACGAAAGGAGTGCTTCTATGGAAAAAATTAAAATAGAACACGTATCAAAAGTGTTTGGTAAACATATTCCCCAAGCACTAGAACTCGTTAAACAGCAAAAAAGTAAAACTGATATCTTAAAAGAAACAGGTGCGACTGTTGGTGTATACGATGCAAGCTTTACGGTCAACGAAGGAGAAATCTTCGTGATCATGGGACTGTCAGGAAGTGGTAAATCAACACTTATACGGCTCTTAAACCGCCTTATTGAACCAACGAGCGGAAATATATATATCGATGGAGAAAATATTTCTACTATGGGAAAAGAAAGTCTACGGACTGTCAGAAGAAATAAAATGAGTATGGTTTTTCAAAACTTCGGTTTATTCCCCCATCGCACATTACTTCAAAATACCGAATATGGCCTTGAAGTTCGAGGTATTTCAAAGCAAGAACGCCAAGCAAAAGCGGAACAGGCTCTCGAAAATGCTGGATTACTCGCATACAAAGATCAATACCCAAGTCAATTATCAGGTGGTATGCAGCAGCGTGTTGGGTTAGCACGTGCCCTTGCCAACGATCCTGAAATACTATTAATGGATGAAGCTTTTTCTGCACTGGATCCATTGATCCGTAAAGAAATGCAAGATGAGCTACTTGATCTACAACAAAAATTGAAGAAAACTATTTTATTCATTACACATGATTTAAATGAAGCATTACGTATTGGGGATCGCATCGCCATTATGAAGGATGGTTCAATCATTCAGATTGGTACAGGAGAAGAAATATTAACCAATCCAGCCAATGACTATGTCAAAACATTCGTGGAAGATGTGGACCGTTCGAAAGTATTAACAGCAGAAAACGTTATGGTGCGTCCTGTTTATGTCAATGTAGACCTTGACGGTCCTAAAGTAGCGCTTAAACGTATGCGTCAAGAGGCTGTCAGTTTATTAATGGCTGTTGATAAAAATAGACATTTAAAAGGATTTATTACAGCTGATGATGCACTGGCTGCAGCTAAAAAACACGAACAAACAGTCCATTCTATTGTGCAATCAGAGGTGTTAACTGTTCCGCCAGATATGCTTTTACAGGATATTTTAGGAATGATCTATAATTCACCTACTCCTATTGCAGTTGTCAAAGATGACCGCTTACTGGGTGTTCTGATTAGAGGCGTTGTCATCCAAGCACTGTCAACGAGCGATGAGGAGGCCGAAGCACATGAATAATTTTTTAGATAATATTCCAACAATTCCACTAGCTACGTGGGTTGAATCAGCTATGGACTGGTTGACGAGTAATTTTTCAGCGTTCTTTAACACGATTCAACAATTTGGAAAACTACTCATGAATCAGGTCACTGATTTACTAATTAGTATCCCAGCCATTATTCTTATATTACTTGTCGTGATATTTGCCTTCTTTGTAGCTGGTAAAAAATTCGGGCTTGCCGCATTTTCATTAATAGGCTTGCTGTTTATCTATAACCAAGGATTATGGACTCACCTTATGGAGACAACCACGCTTGTAATCTTTTCAAGTATTATATCCATCATCATCGGTATTCCACTTGGTATTCTAATGTCCAAATCAACAATAGCTGAAAACATTATTAAACCAATACTCGATTTCATGCAAACAATGCCTGGCTTTGTGTACCTAATCCCAGCAGTTGCCTTCTTCGGTATCGGGATTGTGCCTGGTGTCTTTGCTTCTGTTATTTTTGCTTTACCCCCAACTGTACGTATGACAAACCTAGGTATTCGTCAGGTACCAAAGGAATTAGTAGAAGCCGCAGACTCTTATGGTAGTAAGGCTAGTCAAAAACTATTTAAAGTAGAAATTCCTCTTGCGAAATCAACGATTATGGCAGGAATTAACCAAACCGTTATGCTATCACTTTCTATGGTAGTTATCGCCTCTATGATTGGGGCTCCAGGTCTAGGACGTGAAGTATTAACAGCCTTACAGCGTACACAAGTTGGGAATGGCTTCGTTGCAGGCTTAGGCTTAGTTATTTTTGCGATTATCATTGACCGTTTAACACAAAGCTTCAATAAAAAGAAAGCTTTATAGAATATAGTTAATCTTTCTCGCCTGCAGCCATCAAGCGATGGGTGTCGGCAGTTTGATACAAAACGATGAATAGAAAGGGAGATTCGATGAAACTGAAAACACTATCTAAGTTAGGAATGGCTCTAGGTCTAGGCCTCATGCTTGCTGCATGTAGTGGAGGCGACACAGGGTCAAGCTCTGGTAAAAACAGTGATTCTAAGGAGGTCAACTTAGCCTATGTTGAATGGGATACAGAAATCGCCTCAACGAATGTTGTGGGGCAAGTACTCGAAGATTTAGGCTATGATGTAGCATTAACTCCTTTGGATAATGCGATTATGTGGGAGGCTGTTTCGAAAGGAGAGGCTGATGGAATGGTAGCGGCATGGTTACCACATACACACGCCTCACAATATGAGAAATATAAAGCTAATTTAGATGAGCTTGGCGAAAACCTTGCTGGTGCAAAAATTGGCTTAGTTGTCCCAAGTTATATGAATGTAAATTCTATTGAAGATTTAACAAATGAAGCTGATCATACTATTACAGGTATCGAGCCTGGTGCTGGTATTACTGCTGCTACAGAAAAAGCTTTAGGAGAATATGATAATTTAGCAGATTGGAACTTTATTACATCTTCTTCTGGTGCCATGACAACTTCATTGGCAAAAGCGTTAAAAAATAAAGAAGAAATCATTGTAACTGGTTGGTCACCACACTGGAAATTTGCAAAATATGATCTTAAATACTTAGAAGATCCAAAAGGTGTATATGGTGGCGAAGAAACAATTAATACATTTGCTCGTAAAGGCTTAAAAGAAGATTTACCAGATGTATACTCGGTGCTTGATAACTTCCACTGGACTGCAGAGGATTTAGAAAGTGTCATGCTTGAAGTAATGGATGGCAAAGATCCAAAAGAGGCTGCAAAAGAATGGGTGGAAGCTAATCCAGATAAAGTAGCAGAATGGACAAAAGACGTAAAAAAATAATATAAAAAATGCACTTCCACTTTTACAAGGGGAAGTGCATTTTTTCTTACGACAATAGCTTCAACATAATGGCTGCTCCTAAAACAAGTACAATGCAAACCATTCGTCTCCAGTCCTTTGATTCATTAAAAAATAACATACCCAGTAGTGCTCCCCCAGCTGCTCCAATTCCTGTCCAAATAGCATAGGCAGTACCCATTGGTAATGTTTCCATCGCATAAGCAAGACCCGCAAAACTTAAGGTAAATGCAAAAATCAGCAGCCCTAAATTTTTTATAGTCTTTGTTTTATTATATTTACTAATCATATATACGCCCATCATCTCACATAACCCTGCCATAACTAATGCCATCCATGCCATTATTCATTCACCTCTTGTTCCTTCGGCTCTCCCGTTACAAGCTTTAAGCCCACAACTCCTGCAAGTAAAACAACAATACATATTATTTTGGCTAATTTCCACGGCTCCCCAAACAACAAGCTATCCGCACAAACAGTCCCCGCTGTCCCTAATCCAACAAAGACAGCGTATACCGTACCAACAGGTAAATGCTCCCCCGCTTTTATGAGTAAATAAAAACTAATAAATATAGCAATAACTGTCCCAATCCATTCCAGCACACTCGTTGCATGCTTTAAACCAATGACCCAGCCTACTTCAAAGCAAGCCGCTATAATGACACTGATCCATTGTTTATTCATCCTAAATCCCTCCATTTTATGAGACACGGTCGATTAACTGATTGATAAAGCACCTTCCTCAGCTTTCGCCAAATAACATGATTTTAGCCAAACAAAAAAGCCTGAAGAAACTGTCATTAAACAGTATCTCCCAGGCTTTTATCCTTCCGTGTCACAAAATTAATTTGTGGTTTTCTCTCGGACCAGACTAGCAAAAGCTACGGAACCCTAGAAAACTTTTCATTCGATTGTTGCTCTTAGTATAGCAAACCTTTTAATAATTTTCCACTGGTACATAGCCGACCCTTTCAACTATCGCTTGCCCTTCCTCAGAAAGTATCCATTCAATAAGTTTCTGCGTATTTTGATTTTCTGTTCCGGCTGTGATGGCATAAAATTCAGCAACTAAAGGATATGTATCATTTTGAATCGTTTCTTTTGTTGGGGCTACTCCGTCAATGGATAGTAATTTGATTTTTTGATTACCTACCATCTCTGTAGAATAATATCTAAACGTAAAGCCCATTGCGTTTTTATAATTTCGATATTGCGACACTTCACGAATGATTCCTCCCATTCCCGACACAATATCTTCAGAAGGCGCCGCCATAATTGGCGTATTGCCCATCAATTTTTCTAATGTTGTTTGACTTCCACTATCTGCTGGGCGTTGGAAAGCACGGATTGGCTCATTCTCCCCACCGACCTCGTGCCAATTGGTTATTTCACCAGCGTATATTTTCTTCACCTGCTCAAGCGTTACATTATCCACACTGTTTTTATGATGCACGAAGAAGACAAATGCTTCACGTCCAATTGGTGTCATGTCAAATGTAAGACCTTCCTTTTCTGCTTGCCACTCTTGTGAGGTGGACGGTGCTGCTGCAAAGATAAGATCCACATCTCCTGCTATTAAATTTTGATAGGCTTCAGGTGTTCGGCTTACTTGAACTCTACTAGTATCTGGCTGATAGTCACCTTTGGGATAAGTAGCCTCTACAAAAGCCGCATACAAAGGATACATGGCTGTTGCACCATCTAATCTTGGTAATGACTCGGTCAATTGTAAGGATGCTTTTGTGTCAGGCTTTATCACTTTATTGCCCAGCGTAAATGGCTGATAGGCAGATACATCAATTTCCGCATCAACAGTAGGAATGCTCATTTTATAATAATGTTGGATTGGTTTGATGGAAGCTATTAATAAGGCAATACCCATTACTCCAAATAACCATCCTCTTCGTCTTTTGGTGTTGGTCCATTTAAATACACTACAAATAAACAGGACAAATAAACAAACAGGTACTGTCCAAACTAACTGTATCAAATGAATGCTGCCATTCAGTGTGATAATCAATGCAACCATTAATGTCACTACTGATAAACCAATCAACACAGATACGATTTGTATAAACTTTAACATTGGAACCCCCTTTTAGTGTAATTTTACACTCTCTATAGTTAGCATACTTGAAAGATAGAGCATTCACAACTATATATTCTGAAAATTATGCTAAAATTAAATTTATCTTGATTTAACGACTTCTTTTGTTTTTACAAAAAAAACGGAAAAGTCCCTCTTTAAAGGGAGAGGAGCTTTTGAAGAGCAAGCTCGAATGAATCAGGACACCATTATGACGAGGCGTCAGTGATAAAAGTAGGAGGAATGTACATATGGCGATTGAAAAAGTACGTAGTCATTTAGCAAAATGGCATGTTGAGCACAAAATACAAGAGCTGGAAGAAAGCTCAGCGACTGTTGAATTAGCAGCGCAGGCCCTTGGCTGCGAGCCCGAACGCATCGCAAAATCATTATCTTTTCTTGTGAATGATGGCGCGGTATTAATTGTTGCTGCAGGGGATGCTAAAATCGATAATGCAAAATATAAAGCAATGTTTGGTACAAAGGCAAAGATGTTATCCAAAGACGATGTGGAGACGATGATTGGTCATGATGTCGGAGGTGTTTGCCCTTTTGGTGTGAACGAAGGTGTAGCCATTTATTTAGATGAATCTCTGAAACGTTTTACCACTGTTTTTCCTGCATGTGGTAGCAGCAATTCTGCCATTGAGGTAACGATTTCAGAACTCGAAACGTATGCCCCCTATAAAGAATGGATTGATGTCTGTAAAGGCTGGAATGAATAAGGACTAAACGATTGGCGAGACTATTAACAGTCTCGCCACTTCTACAAAACTAGATTTGTTAGTCCCTATAACCCACAGCTAGCCAATGTGAATCCCATTCTGTTATTTGATTACCGACACGACAGCTTAAACCACATGCTCGATTGTCAGCAACAAATGAACCTATTAGCCATTTTTTAGTCTGATATCCTTCTTTTAATTGAATTGTCATGCTAGGCATCTCCACATACTGTTGGAAAATAAATAAATTATCATCATAATGTGTGGATGTGGAGGCATTTATTTTCTGCCCACTTGCTGCGTAAATTTCTACTGTATTTCCTTCCCGAGAATAAACAGGCTTCTTCACATAAGGAAAATTATTACGAATAAACGGCTCAGCTGAAAGATAGGTTGGTAGCATATATTGCTGAATAGCTACCCGTTCCTCAGCGGTAAAGAGTAAAGGATCGTTTCTCCGCTCCCATATTAACCACAATAAGATTTTCGATTGTAATACATAAGCAGCAGGCGGATTAATGATAGCTAACTGTCGTTTTTTGACAAGTTCTAACAAATGCAGCCCAATGCGATCACCATCTGATGCTACATCATCCATTAAAAACTCTACAGGATGTGCAGGTCGAAATAATATATCGATTTTCTCCATTGCAGGTGTATAAAGACCTTGTACTATATGTGGTGTATCACTAGTAAATATGATGAGATCCTGGATAGGTACATACTCAATATCAAAAGGAATACAGCGCTTAATAAACTGTACCTGGCAATACTCCTCATAATCCTCTTTGGCTGCTTTACCCGTGATGACAACCTTTGGCTTTTTAACATTATGTAAATATTGCATGGCAGCAAAAAGCGCACCTGACAATGTTTTTTGTAAAGCTATTGTATCATTTGGATTGTTATAGCCAAGATGCTGACAAAGTGCCTCATTTATCTCGAAGGTTTCTTGTACAAGGAACGGTGTTTCTCCATTCAACTCTAGACATTTAATGTGGCCCTCCTCTGTACAAACAAAGTCAAATCGCGCCAAAACAGATTGCTGTTGTAAATAGTCTAATTGAATATACGGTATCATTTCAGGGCGAATCCCTAACGCTAAAAGTTGATCAATCGACAAATGCTTAAATTGTTTCCCTACTTTTAAAAAGATGCGCCAAAGTATTTGTGTTGCGTAGTGAAGTTGATCGATCTGCTGCTTTGGCAATTCTAAGACATCATATAACGCATACTCTAAATCCTCAAAGTCAGGAAAAAAGTCTGAGAATTTTGAATAGAACGCTTGCCGTTGTTGTGTATGATTCATCATGTTATTTGCTCCCTTTCCACACTTTATGAGGAGGACGAGCCGCCACGGGATGCTCCACCTGAACCAAAACCAGATTTTCCTTTGCTGGAGGGGGAGCTATTAGAGTAGGAGTTCGTGCTTTTTGATGAACTGTCTGTTGAATAAGAGCGTTGTCCACTCGAATAAGTATTTGAACCATTTGAAGTTGTACCAGCCTTATTTTTTGAACTGTTTGTAATACCATTTGTAGATTTATTATTTGCATTACCACTTTGTGTCGATCGCGGTACTGCAGAACCGCCACCATTTTGCTCATTTCGATCTGTGCCATTTTTTAAATTACGACTTTTATAAATAGCACTTCCAATCATTGCTCCAGCAGTTGCATACATAAGCCCATTAAAGAAATGCTGTGCATAGTAAGGAGAATTTTCATCAAGACATTCATAGGAGCCATCGTCTCCTTCTTGCCATTCATCACAGGCATCTGCCATTTCACTATTATAAACACTTACTATCTCTTCATTTGTGTTTCCTTGACCTTGATCTTCCGTTACTGGGGTAGACGTAGAAGAAGCTACTGTCTGTGTTTCGCTATTGCCACATGCTGCTAATTGGACAGCCATAAAAGATGCCGTTGTCACAGCCATATATTTTTTCATTTGCTTTGCCATATTATAAACGCTCCTTTATTTCTGTTCTCTAGTTTACGATTGTCTATCATGATAGGTTTCACTTTTACAAAAACATACAATTAATTTTAACAAAAAAATCCCAAACCGTATGCATGTTTGGGATTTCCAGAGTTTTATGATTGCTTTGTCACAGTTTTTTTGCCGTAAGTCATAAATCGCCATAGCTTTTCGAATGGTCCAATTGAAAAGAATTTAAACCAAATCACACTAAAAATAATTTGAATGATAAAAGTAATGCTCGCGATGATTACTATTTCTGATGGTGAAACGACTTGTAAGCCCATTAACGAAATGATAGCCGTCCCAATAAAGCTTTGTGCCAAATAGTTTGTAAACGCCATTTGTCCTACACGTCCAATTGGTTGAAGCAGCTTCGCTATTTGTTTATTTTCTAATAGTAAAAATAAACAGCTTAAATAAAAATAGGTTGTTGGCACAACTCCTAAGCCAATAATGGATTGGATTTGTTGGTCATCTGCTTGTGATGCGAACCAAATCCATAGAGAAAATCCAATAAAGAATGGACATGTACTATAAAGCACTCTTTTTATTTTTTGAGCATGCTCACTAATATGGCCAACCCAACCAGCTTTTGCAACTAAAAAACCACTTAAAAACATGATAAAAATCGCTACGGCATCATTTCCTAATAAGCCATAAATAGCTGATAAAACAGCATTATTTGGCATATACATTTGACCTAGGATAACAAGAATATGAAGTGAAATGATGGTAAATAACCATTTACTAATAGTTGAAATCTTGACAGAGTAAAATGGTAGCAATAAAAATCCAATCACCGCATAAATGGCTAAGATGGAACCCCAAAATAGAAAAATATGAATAATGCCAATCAATAATAGGGCCAATAAACGTCTAGCAAAACGCTTTCTTGGTTTATCCCCACGAGCTTCTGCACGTGAAGCAAAAATATAAAAGCCAACGCCAAACAGAAATGAAAAGATAGAGAAGAATTTCTTTTCAATGAAAATATCAATAAGTGAATCAATGATGCCATTGATACCACTCATATCAGGCATAGGACCTCCCTCTATGAGGACCACATAGGCACCTACATTAATAAATAAAATACCGAATAACGCTAATCCTCGAATAATGTCTAAGGAAACGATACGTTCCTTTTGTGTAACAGATGGATTCATGTTGAATTAACTCCTTATCTTTTATGCTATAGCTAGCATAACTCCCCATCCTTACAGCTATTTTTTTTAAAGCTTACAGGAACCTTACAAATCAAAAATAGTCTTATAGTTTTTCATCCGCTTCTTCAAAAAAATGTTTCATATTTTATAGTAAAAACATCGTAAAGAGAGGTTTAACAGATGAATAGAAATCGCAAGCTCGGTTTTTGTTATCCTGGTTATCGATACTGTGGACCTGGTTGCTCAGGACCAGGTGAGCCTACGAATGCTGTGGATAGTTGCTGTAAATTGCATGATGAATGCTATGCACGCCATGGTAGCACAAAGTTCTGTGATGAATTGTTTCAACAATGCCTCCGCCCCCATATGAATGCAAATCATAAAATGGCTAGAGATGCCCGTTTGTTTTATCGCGTTTTCGAATTACGTCATCGATTTTTTTAACAATGACGCTCACGATGTTTTTGCAAACAGCGTGGGCTACTTCTTTGTATAAATAGCATATTTTTGCGGAGTCGTAAAACCAAGCTTTGTGCCTAGATAAATAGATGCAGCTGGTTGGCAAGACAATGATCGATAAAAATGTGGGCAATCCTGCCGGCCAATCCTTGCCCCCTAAAATTCGAATCTGTCATAATATCAATTTCTGCAAAATCATTTGATTTAAAAATAGAGACAGCTTCACTAACGATTTGCTCTTGCTGCACTAAGCAATAGCCAAAACCATTTTCAAGGAAATTAGCTGTTGAATCCCAATATTCATCGTAGTAAGCATAGGTAAACGCCTGTGCATTTTTTATATGATGACGAGTAATAGGCATAACCTCAAAATTGGGTATTTCCCGCTCCTCTCTAGAATCATACAAACTTTCATCGAAAGTAAAGGTATAGCGCTCTAATTTTCGAAGTTGGTCATTTAGCAGTTGTTCAATTTTAATATTCCACTGTTCTGAATAAGAAAATAAGGTAAAACGTTTCTTTTGCTCTATAGACTGTTGAAAACAACAGACAAGCTGATCGTCAAGTACCGTATGAATTGAATCGCCAGCTACAAAATAGATTCCTGATTTTGTTTGAAATAATAATGTTTGTAAATTCTCTGTGTCTGTATAGACCGTACCTTCTATTAATTGATCTAGTATACTATACACAAATGTCGGGGCTCTTTTAATGGTTTGTTTAATGATTGGGTAATGAGCCTCTATAATTTTCATCATGCTACCTCCTCCTGTTATTTCTATTCTCTTATAATAATAGATAAATTTAGTTAAAGGGACTGAATGATGCGCAGATAGCCATATTTTGCATCCAATATCACGAAAATCTTGGAGGCTGGAAAAAATTAAATTTTACTTTGCTGGCTAACTATACGCTTTAGCGAAATCAAATTTAAAAGCTAAGAATGATAGAATTCTATCATTCTTAGCTTCTTCATTTAGTGATACATGCCATGATTAATTTTCCCTGTTAACTTCTCTATTTGTACTTCAAACAACTCGATTTTAGGCAGAATTGGATAGCCTTCTTTTTCAAATGTCCATGCAGGATTGCCATACTTCTCAAGCAGTGCATCAAAAAACCATTCTTTCTTCGACTCCTCCTCAATGCGTACGACCTGTCCAAACAACACCACGCTTTGATACACAAGTGCAGATTGACAGGCATATTTTTTCCCTGGATGTAAATCACCCATCTCACTCACTTCGATACAGATTTTAGGATTTTGTTTAATATTTGACCAAAAATGGCTTTCTCGAATATTACCAATATGCAAATATAGTTTATCTTCTCCCTCATATACATAGACAAACGGAATAACGTATGGAAAACCTTCCTCACCAACCGTTGCAACATGTGCTACTTGCCCTACTTTTAAGAAATGCTGTGCTTCCTCTTGTGAAATTTCTACACGCTTGTTTTGAATCGTACCTCTCATCATACTTTAACCCCCTCATGAAAATATATCACGATTAACTCAATCGTTTATTTTAAACATACATATATTTTACATCTTTAACACACCTAAAAAAAGGATAAATTTTCTTTTGAATAATAAAAGCCAAGAATGCTTAATCCATGCATTCTTGGCTTTCTTGTTATTTAATTGGAATCCAAATTTCAGAATAGGAGTCAGGACTATAGGCATCCTCTTCAGGATAAACCTCAAGTTCCGCTGTTCCTGCTGGTTCGTATGGATTGGACGGGAACCACTCTGAATAAATTTGCTTCCACGTATTTTGCATCGCATCTGGCATAGGGCCATGTACTTCAAAGACAACCCATTTGGAGGCAGGTACTTCCATTGTTAATAGATCTTCTCCTACTTCCCCTACATGATCTGTAGCAATCCAGTAATCAATGAAACCCTTTTGTCCTTGGTTTGTATTTGGTACACAAACACCTAGTACTCCATTGATATTACCATTATTTAATTGGTATAGTTGATGGTCGAAGCCACTTTGATTTACCTCTTGCCAAAATAGAGGAATTTCTCGTGTGTTCTCCCCGTCTTGACAGTTGTACGTTCTTTTCACTCCAACAATTTGAAACTTTTCTTTTTCTACGATTTTATACTTCATTGGTTCTGCTCCCTTCAAGTTTACCTGGATGACCAGGCGATTGTATGATTGTAATGGCCCTTGTTTCTTTCTTGCTTCACTAGGCGTTATATGGTGCTGCTTACGAAACGCTTTTGTAAAAGCTTCAGGAGTTTCATAGCCATATTTGTAGGCGAGATCGATTATTTTTTGTTCCGTGCCTATTAATTCTTGTGCAGCTAATGTCAATCTTCTTCGTCGCAGATAATCAGCAATGGACATATCCGTCAAAATTGCAAACGTGCGTTGAAAATGAAAGACAGATGAATTAACCTCCTGTGCAATCTGTTCAATCGTAATGTCCTCTAATAAATGATCCTCCATAAAATTAATGGCCTTTTGAATCGACTCAATCCAACTCATTGCTTTCACTCCTTGATTCCATCATAAAATAGATATTGCTGTATAACCTGTCTTTTTATGCTAACTTTGGACAGGTTAAAAGGGAAGTATTTTCCCGACGATTCTCCCTACTTATTTTCACCCTCCATCCTACACATATTTACAACTACGTTCTTTAATAGGTAAATTAAGTATAAATAGAAATGAAATGGAGGTTTTTCTCTTGGGAAAATGGCAAGGTGCTGCTGCTATTTGTTTGAACGATAACAATCAATTATTAATGGTTTTACAAGGAACGGTGGAAGAAGAAAAAACGTGGGCTGTTCCATCAGGTGGTAAAGAAGCAGCGGAAGATTTTAAGGCTTGCTGTATTCGAGAGGTTTATGAAGAAACGGGCTATATAGTGGCTATTCTAAAAGAAATTTATTGTAAGCAGAATGAAGCTGTGGAAGTTCATTACTTTGAAACAGTTATGATTGACGGACAAATGATGATTCATGATCCTGACGAATTAATTTATGACATTGCTTGGCAATCAAAAAATGAAGTGGCCCAATTGTCATAAACTTTTCCAGAAGATCGTGCCTTTCTTTTATCTTTATTTCAATAAAAAAGTCACGTCTTAATGACATGACTCATCTCAAGTACATATTGCTAATCGTTTTGTTGATAAATAATTAAAGCAGAATGGATGACTGTCTGTTCGCCAATATAGAGCGTATTGTATTTGATATCAAGTATTAAAAAGCTTCTTAAATCTACTAAAGCCCGGTTAATGTCATGTTCAAATTGCACAATATCATTGTTTTGAATGGTCACAACCTGGGTCGTTTGTGTCATTGCCCACACTCCTTTTCTCTAATAATAGATGAAAAGAAAGGAAATGTAAAAGTGTTGGAGCCAAAACAGCTCCAACGCTTTTTAGTACATCGTTAAATACTCCTCACGTTCCCAGTTGTGGACGCGTGTGCGATATTTATTCCACTCAATTTCTTTGGCGACTGTAAATTTATCATAAATATGATCGCCTAGTGCATTACGAACAATGGTATCCATCTCTAATTCAATCAACGCATATTCTAATGAGGAAGGTAAGCTATCAATTCCGTTCAACTCTCGCTCTCCTGCTGTCATTTTATAAATATTACGATCTACTGCTGCAGGTGGCGTTAAATCTTTCCGTATGCCATCAAGTCCAGATGCTAAAATAACAGCCATTGCTAAGTATGGATTTGCGGCTGGATCAACTGAACGCAATTCAATTCGAGTAGATAGTCCACGAGCTGCTGGAATACGAATTAGTGGTGAACGGTTTTGAGCAGACCACGCTACATAACAAGGAGCCTCATAGCCAGGCACTAGTCGTTTATAGGAATTAACAAGTGGATTCGTAATAGCGGTAAAGCCGTGTACATGCTTTATAATCCCTGCCATAAAACTACGTGCCGTTGCACTTAATTGTAAGTCTGCATGTTCATCATAGAAGGCATTTTTATCACCCTCGAATAATGATAGATTAAAATGCATTCCTGAGCCGTTTACACCGAATAATGGCTTTGGCATAAATGTTGCATGGAGACCATGCTGTGCAGCAATGGTTTTTACGACTAACTTAAACGTTTGTATGTTATCACATGCCTCAATGGCACTAGCATACTTAAAATCAATTTCATGCTGACCAGGTGCGACTTCATGATGGGAGGCTTCAATTTCAAAGCCCATTCCCTCTAACTCTAAAACGATATCACGACGACAATTCTCTCCCAAATCTGTCGGTGCTAAATCGAAGTAGCCTCCACTATCATTTAACTCTAGTGTTGGATGCCCCTTATCATCCAGTTTGAATAAGAAGAACTCTGGCTCTGGCCCTAAATTAAAGGAAGTAAAGCCTAACTCCTCCATTTCCTTTAAAACGCGTTTCAAATTGGAGCGCGGATCTCCTTCAAACGGCGTTCCATCTGGTCTGGCAATATCACAAATAAAACGAGCCACCTTGCCTTTCTCAGCAGTCCAAGGAAAAATCACGAATGTATCAAAGTCAGGCTTTAAATACATATCAGATTCCTCTATACGCACAAAACCTTCAATGGATGAACCATCAAACATGACTTTATTATCTAATGCTTTTTCTAACTGACTGACAGGGACTTCCACATTTTTGATTGTTCCTAATATATCCGTAAATTGTAGGCGAATAAATTTCACATTTTCTTCTTTTACTCGGCGTATAATATCTTCTTTTGTGTAATGTTTCACTCTTCACCACTCCAATGTAAATTTAGTTAACATACGTTTTTATAACTGTTCTTAAAATACATGAAAATTGAAATTCACGCAATAGATATGTTAGGTTTTATAACATAGTTTTTTTAGAATATATTTATCTTGATTTTCGATGCATAAAAAAAGTGTATCCATTTCCACAATGGATACACTTTTTTTATTTTAATATTGTAATAGCATATTAATGAACACAACTAGAATAACGATCGGTACAACGACTAACATTAACATACGATATGTTGCATAATAGCCCTGCCCTAAGTGACTACCCATTAACAGTTCTTTCCTTACAAATTCCTTATCCACTATGTGGGCAATAAAAATAGCAATGAATAAATTTCCTAATGGCAGCATTATATTCGACACTAAAAAATCAGTGGCATCAAAAATACTTTTCTCAAAAATGGTTACATCCGATAAAACACTAGAAGAAAGTGCCGCTGGAATAGCCGCAATCAATACGACTACACCAAGTAAAAGCGTCCACATCGGACGAGATTTCTGACTATGTTCCATAAATGCCGCTACGATAATCTCATATAAACTAAATGATGACGTTAATGTAGCAAATAAAAATAGCAATAAAAACATCGCTAAAAATAATTCTCCAAACGGCATTTGACTAAAAGCTGTCGGCAGCACCATGAACAACAAGCCCGGTCCCGCGGCTGGCTCTAAATCAAAGGCAAACACAACAGGGAAGATTGCTAAACCCGCTAAAAATGATACAAGCACGGTTAAGAGCACAACAGAACCTGCTGAATTTGGAAGGCTGACATCTTTTTTTAGATAGGAACTATATGTAACAAGACAAGAAAATCCTACAGCTAATCCAAAGAATGATTGCCCTAACGCTTCTAATAATGCCCTACCAGTAATATTTGAGAAATCAGGCCATAAGAAGAATTTCACTCCCTCCATTGCGCCATCTAATGTAACAGCACGCACAACCAGAACAATGAACATCACAAAGAGTAACGGCATCATCCATTTATTCGCCTTTTCAATACCATTTTGTACACCTAATGAAATAACGAGTACGTTAGCTAATGTAAACAAAGCTAAACCTACTAGCGTAATCCAAGGTGTACCTATAATTTTTCCAAATAGTGCAGCTGGATCAATCGCAGGATCTATCACAGCACCAGCGACGCCTAGCCCGCTGTAAATAAAAATCCAACCTCCAACAACACTATAAAATGTTAATAATAAAAAACAACCTAGCACACCCATTCGGCCAATCCAAGCCCATCCTGGTTTTGTCGGAGCAACCTTTTTATACGCGGTTACCGCCTCCGATTGTGTACCACGCCCTAAAACATACTCGGACAATAGCATTGGCAACCCTATTAATAACGTAAATAACACAAAGATTAGGAAGAATGCACCTCCACCACTTTGCCCCGTTACATACGGTAGCTTCCAAATTGCTCCTAGTCCAATCGCAGCACCCGCTGATGCTAAAATAAATCCTAATTTACTAGACCACTGTCCCTTTTTTTCACTCATCTCTTCAAACTCCTCAAACTTTCTAAACTCCCCTCTATTCTACATGAAAATGTGTTCTTCGACTAGATTATAATAATAAAGCACTAGAGCACGAGCATTTTCTACTACTTTTTTCTAATTTTATTCGTCCCATCACTTCTTCCCACAAAAAAACCTCGAGCTAACTACTCGAGGTTTATGGTCCATTATTTTGCTATATACATAGAGCGCTGGCGGTCGATCCATTTGCGCATTGTAGTAAATAAAAACGCCATAATAGCTGTTAATAAAATACCTTTTACAATATTAAATGGTAAAATTCCAGCGACGATCATTTTATAAAGGGAGTCACCTACAACAGGTTCCATACCAAGGAAATATGTGTACATCGGTAAAAATACAACATAGTTCAAAACGCTCATTCCTACTGCCATCACGACTGTTCCTGTCGCTAAACCTCCAACAAGACCAGCAGTCGTTTTAAAACGATTAAAAATAAAGCTAACTGGCAAAATAAATAAAATGCCTGTTGTAAAGTTGGCAATATGCCCTACTGGCACACCTGTTGGTGTACCCGAGAAAATCCAATCCAACACATTTTTAAACAATTCTACTAAAATACCAGCTACAGGTCCCATTGTGATGGCCGCTATTAATGCAGGCATATCACTAAAGTCCACTTCCAAAAATGCTGGGAACGGCGGTATTGGGAAATTAAAAAGCATTAATAAAAACGAAATACTGCTCAGCATACCAATCGTAATAAACGATTGAAGTTTAACATTTTTCTTCATAGAAAACTCTCTCCTCTTTGCTGATTCAATCTCGCAAGAAGAAAGGTGACGATCTTTCAATTGTTAGCATGAAAAAACCCTTATGCATTAAAAAGCACAAGGGAGAAAGGCATGACGAATAAGCGTCAATCTAAACTATTTTTTGAGCACTATTTTAAAAGCCATACAAAAAAAGCGCTCAGTCATAGTTCATTTCATAACAATGAATGACGATCGTACCTCCATCTTCTCCCATCCAGACTGTAACTGTCGGCCTTGGAATTTCACCAAGTCAGCCATGCAAATAAATTTGCACAGGTCGCGGGCTAAAGAGTTTTGCCTAAACCATTCGAGTTAATGAATAAACATTAACGGTTTAGCACTCTATTACCGCCGGTCGGGATTTTCACCCTGCCCCGAAGATGAATCACTATTATTTTATACTACAGTTTTACTATAAAGAATTATCAACAAAAAGTAAATAGTTCTGCTCAAAAAACCTATTAGACTTGTATGCATTGTAAAAAAAATGGAGCATCCTCACCGAACAGGAATGCTCCATTTCTTATTGTTATTTTCTTTGACTAAGGCATATATTGCTTATTTGGCCCTACAGGCTTTGGTAAAAACATTTTTAAATCAAAGCCCTCCCAGCTTTCTTGGACAACATTATTTAGGCGTAATTGTTGGTCAAAGCTAGCAGCCGTTAACATCATGGCCTCAATCAGTTGTGTGGCACGAATCGGTTCCATTGATGTTAAATCAAGCGGAAGATCAAATGTAACGACTACGCCCTCTGCTTCCTCTGTCACCGTATATGATACGTTTTCAGGAACAACGGACACATAGACATCATCATTTTTATTTTTCATCAGTGTGAGCGCCTCTGTGACATTTGCAAATGTTTGACGGAAATCTGGTGATAAATATTCTGCACCTGTACCATCTTGATATATATAATAATTATAATGCTTGGCGTTCGTTAATGACATAGGTGGACTTGGCTCACCTTCTTGAGAAAACTCATAAGGTGTTCCATCTTCATTTTGAATCTCAACTTCTGTATATTCAGAATCAGAGAATGTATCCTCCAAAGTTCCTTTGTACTCATTGACAGTAGCAGAAGCAACATCATAGCTATTGTCCTTTGGTAGCACATGGACAAGCTTATCGTCCTTCTCCTTCAGCTCACCTTTGTAAGGATGGTAATCAGTAAATCCTTTAGCTTTCTCATCTATTTGAGGCGCGTATTTTTCATACATCTGTAAAGTAGAAGGTTTTTCTGTTCCAAAATCCGTTGCTACTCGCTCATTTGGTATCACATACGTCATTGGTACACTTTCCGCATCTCGCCCTGCTAAGCCAATACGGAAAACGACAGCATCTTTCACATCTTCCTCATAGACAGATGACCGTAAAGATAACATGCGCTCATGCTCTGCTACGATAGGAGATTGGAGTGCTTCGTCTTGCGTAGCAGCCTCCTTTGGAGAAAGATCTTCCTGTAAAGTAGAATAGGTAGCCGTATCGGCAGTACTAGCTTGATCCTTATGTCCAACATCATTATTCATGACCATTGAGCCTACAAGTATCGTTAACGCAAAAACTGCTGCAACGCTCATAAAAATTGGCATTTTACGAAGCTTAGATCGTGTTGTTCGTTCTTCTTGGATGGAGGAATTGCTTTGCTTTTGTTCATCCTCTTTTGGTTGTTGTATCGCTTCTTGAAGGTAACTGTTATCCTGCAAGCGAGCATCTGCCATTAACCGATTTAATATGTCCTCTTTTGAACGGTGGTCAGAAAGCTTAGGGGCATTGTTCAATACATGTTCAAGCTGCTCATCATCAAATGGCTTATGCGTCATTGCCGTTTCGCCTCCTGTTCTCTAATCGGCTGTAGCTGTTGCCTTAAAAATTTTATGGCTCGATGCTGGGTCGTTTTTACCTTAGCTTCTGTCCAATCTAATATTTGAGCAGTTTCTGCAATCGATAAATCCTGAAAATAGCGCATAATAATGACCATTTTTTGGTCGCCTGTACAGTTTTCCAGTGCTGACGCTACTTGCATAAATTCATCACTGGCCTGTAGCATATCTTCCGGTGATGGTGTGGTTGAATGGAGCTGTTCCGTTTCCCAGTCAAAGAAATCAAGTGAATGCTTCTGGCGTACAGCCTGCTTTCTAAAATGATCAATCGCTACATTTTTGGCAATAGCAAAAAGCCATGTTTTCTCACTACTATTACCTGCAAATTGATCATATGAGCGCAATACTCGTACATAAACTTCATGTGCTAAATCTTCAGCCAATGTACGGTTTTTTACTAAATATATTAAAAACTGGAACACGTCTTGGTGATATGCATCGTATAGTCGATGGAACACGGAGTCATTCAAAGCACTCCACCCCCGTTCTATAATATTTGTCGTCTTACATTCGTGAAAGTTACAGCCAATTAATAGCAATACATGTTATTAATCGAACGGTAAATAAAACGTGAAGGTCGTACCTTCTTTCAGCACACTGTCTACCATAATATTACCTGAGTGTGCCTTCACAATATTTCTCGCAATGGCTAAGCCGAGACCCGTACCACCTTTTGAACGGGTACGTGCCTTATCTGCTTTATAAAAACGTTCAAAGACATAAGGTAAGTCGTCATGAGGAATGCCGTGCCCTGTATCTTGAACAGATATTTTAGCGAATGTTGGTTCCTGCTCAACTTTTACAGTGACTGCTCCTTCATCCGTATGTCTAAGTGCATTATCTACTAGATTTGTGAGCACTTGTTCAATACGATCCTCATCGATATTAATCATGGCATCGTCATTAAATTCACTTTCAAACAATAGACGAACGTGTTTTTCCTTTGCAACCTGTGCAAATTTTTGAGTAATACGTTCGAATGTAGAATTAATCGGTAATTCATCTTTATACAGCGTCATATGTCCCGATTCCATGCGTGCTAAATCTAATAAATCTGTTACAAGACGCCCCATCCGCTTCGATTCATCATAAATGATTTTAGTAATCTCATTACGTTCTTCCTGATCCTGAATAAAATCATCATCCATTAATGCTTCAGAATATCCTTGCAGCATGGCAATTGGTGTCCGTAGCTCATGAGAGACATTGGCGATAAAATCGGATCGTAGTTTTTCTAAGCGATGTTGCTCAGTCATATCACGAATAACAGCCACAGCCCCACGTATCATGTCACCACTATAAAGAGGGCTAATAGTAAATGTATAGTAGTTACCATCCATTTCAATTTCCTCTTCTAGTTTATCCTCAAACATTAGCACATGATCAAGCATATGATACAGCTCTGGAGGAATAGGTTTAGCACTTTGTGAGCCTTTATTGACGAACCATTTTTGCATAAGTCGTTCAGCTGGTGGATTACTTAATAATATTGTAAGGTCACGGTTAAATGTAATAACTGCATCTGTCATAGATGTCAAAATATTTGAAAGTTGTTCATTTTCTTGATTGATGACCTCTAAGTTATGCTTTAATTGACGGCCCATTTGATTGAAGGCAACAGCAAGTTGACCAATTTCATCATTTTGAGTTGTTGGCATTTTCGCTTCAAAATTACCCTTCGCAATTTCAAAAGCCAACTCTCGCATTTTTCTAAGTGGTGACGTAATACGTGAGGAAAGGAAAAACGCGAAGAATGTCGTCAGCACAAATGCAATGAAAGCCGCCAAAAAAACAATTTTCGTTGTTTCCTTAGACGTTTTATGTAGTGCATCTGGGCTTTGATAGATGAAGACAGCTCCGTGTACTGCATTTTCAACATTTAATGGGAAACCTAGCACGACATAAGATTCCATTTTTTCTTGATCTGTCGAAGAAGGCATCATCATTTCTTTCGTAATAGGTTCATCTGATTGAAATACTTCTCGAAACGATTTATTGGCTAAAATGGTCTCTTGTATTTCTTTTTTGTTGACACCCTCCTGCATGGCAAAGGATACTTCAACATGATTGATTGCAATTAATGCATTGGTTCCTGTAGGTAAGATATCTTTTAATAATTCCGAAGTAGATTCCGCTGTTTCATTGTCATCCACTATACTTGCTACTGTTGCAGCTGTTTGCCGTAAAGATATTTCGGCTTGCTGCATATGATAGTTTTGAAGAAATTCAAGCATCAATACCGTGAAAACAAATAATACAAATGAAACGAGAAGCAATATGGTTACCCATAGCTTCCCGACAACACTATTCCATATTCTATTCATTGACAACCTCAAATTTGTATCCAACGCCCCAAACCGTCACAATCATTTTAGCAGCGTTTTCAGAAACTCGGTTGAGCTTTTCACGTAAACGTTTTACGTGTGTGTCAACTGTACGTAAATCACCAAAGAAGTCATAATGCCAAACCTCTTTTAGTAATTGTTCACGGTCAAATACTTTGTCTGGCGATTTTGCTAAGAAGTATAGTAATTCATACTCTTTCGGTGTTAAATTAACCTCAATGCCCTCTGCCGTTACACGGTGTGCATCATGATCGATCATTAAATGCTGGAACACTACTAAATCTTTTGAAGAAGAGGCATTTGTCGTTGGTGAGAAAGCCTGTGAACGACGTAAAATAGCCTTCACACGTAACACAACCTCACGAGGACTAAATGGCTTTACAATATAGTCATCTGCGCCAAGCTCAAAGCCTTGTACACGATTCGCTTCCTCGCCCTTTGCAGTTAATAAAATAATGGGTGTTGCTGCGCGTTCTCGAATTTCCGCACACACTTCTAGCCCGTCTTTTTCAGGCATCATAATATCAAGTAAAATACAGTGATACTCTTTTTCTAAAGATTTTTCGATCGCTTGTTCACCATTTTCTGCCTCGTCAACAAGGTATCCTTCTCGCTCTAGGTACATTTTTAATAATCGGCGAATACGATCCTCATCGTCTACTACTAATACTGAAATATTTTCTGACACTTTCACGATCCCTCTCTTCCAATCTTTCTCTAACTTCTATTGTACATGGTGTGACACATATTGAAAAGAAAAGAAAGCCTCTTCGCCACAGCGAAAAGGCTTGTTATTTTACAAGTTATGCGTAAGAGTGTAAACCTGCAAGAATTAAGTTAACAGCAATTAGGTTAAATAAAATAATTCCGAAACCAATTAATGCCAACCAAGCAGATTTTCGACCTTCCCAGCCTTTTGATAGACGTAAATGTAGGAATGCTGCGTAGAATAACCATGTAATAAGAGCCCATACTTCTTTTGGATCCCAACCCCAGAAACGACTCCAAGCAATTTGTGCCCAAATCATCGCAAAAATTAAAGCACCTAGGGTAAATACAGGGAATCCTATCAGCACCGAACGATAACCAACTTCATCTAATAATTGCAAATTAACGCGTTTAACAAGTGGTTGGAAAATGGCACTAATTCGACGACGAGCAATTAAACGAATTAATAAATACAAGATTGACCCTACCAATAATGACCAAAAAACAGTTGTTAATTTTTTGGCATTAATTAATGCAGGCATTTCTACTAGCGGTGACATGCCATGTTCTTCAACTGCTTCATACTCATTCATACCGAAAATTGGCGGTAAATTGTAAATAATTTTACGAGTAGTTCCTTCTTTATCCACATAATTATAGCTAGACTCATAATCCATAGCACCGAATGTAGATGTCACTGCGACAAAACCAACCACTACTACAAGACAGTACATCACGGCTTCTAACCAAAAACGTTGTTTAGAAGGCTTTGTTAAATCGACTACTTTTAATAAATAAATGAGCCCTGCTACAGCACTAATGGCTAAAATAGATTGTCCTAATGCTGCTGTGATAACGTGTATCGTTAGCCAATGACTTTGTAACGATGGTACTAACGGACTTACTTCTTTCGGGAACATTGCTGCATAGGAGATGATTAATAATGCAACAGGCAATGCAACTAGCCCAAGTGCAGTCAAACGATAAATAAAATAAATTAAAATAAACGCGCCAACAATGAACATACCAAAGGCAGTCGTAAATTCAAACATATTACTTACTGGTGCATGTCCTGTATAGATCCAACGCGTAATAAAATAGCCTAGCTGTGATAAGAAACCAATAATGGTTACCACAATGGCAAGCTTGCCCCATTTGCCAGTATTTTTACCAGTAGCATTTGCTTGCTTAATTGAACCACCAAATAATAATGTTGCAACTAGATAAGCAATAAAAGCTACAAATAATAGGTTTCCACTTATGTCAATCAAACTCATAAGGTGTTGTCACCTTCCTTTTCTTTAATGCCACCATTCGTGGACTCTTCGCCAGCCTCATCTTTCTCTAACTGATCTTGATACGGAGGCAATGCAGCAAATGTTGTAACAGCATCTAAATCCTTTTTCATGCTGAACATATTTTTGTTAACATGGGCAGCCATTAACACACGGCCATCTGGTTCCACTTGAATCCATAAACGTCTGTGATTCCAGTAAGAACCAATAACAACACCAATCATAAAGATGACGCCCCCAACAAATAAGATAGGAATTGTACGATCTTTACGTACTGTAATACCTGACATATCACGCATTTCTGCTGCTGCAAATTTCATTCTGTATTTATTTTCACCAAGTGGCTCTAAAGGAGGTTGCATAATTTCAACAAAGCTCACTTCGCCTTCAGGTGTTTCTGGTGTTGTCATTTTAAATAAGAATGCTGGGTTATTTGGAATGGATGTTTTTGTTTGTGGCTCACCATTTTCAAATCCATCAAAATCTGGTGTATAAACAAGAATTTGAACGGAAGAACCATTACCTAAATCATATTCCTTTTTTGGGTTTGTTAAATCAATTTCCACCTTACCAAGTGATTGTTCAGTCGTTTTATTGATTAATTCGAAATTCATTTGCTTTAATTCATTTAAACGATAATCCATTTGGTAAAGCGCAAAGCCATCTTCCTTTAAAGGATGGTTTACACGAATGGAATAGTCTTTTACTTTTTCTAGATTATCTGTGTCACCTGGCAAAGCATCTTTAGGCTGCTTATATAGTGTAATATCTGTTTGGAAATTTTTCGCAACAACATTTACACCCTGCTTTACTTGCTCACCCTGTGGTTCATTATCATGTGTCTCTAAAACAAAATCATTGTTTTCAATGAAATAACCGTCCATGCCAGTAATCGCACGTGTCTCGCCCTCACGTACCCAGATTGATTCATCAACATAGAAACCTGGCACCAGACGTAGCATGACCCCACCTAAAAAGATAATGAGACCGACATGGTTTATGTACGGACCGTAACGAGAAAAGCGTCCTTTTTCAGCTAAGAGAGCGCTACCATCTCGACGAACAAAATATCTCATCTCAGACATTTTTTGTGCCACTTTATCAAGCGTTTCCTCTGCGCCTGCTGTCACTTGTCCTTCTGCAACAATGCGCTGACGCTTCATAAAGCTTTCATGTCTTTTCACACGTTGATTCTTCAATGATTTATAAAGTGGTATTCCCCGGTCAAGACTTGCCACAATAATGGATACAGCAAGCATACCAACTAAAATTTGGAACCACCACGAGCTATATAAATCTGAAAGGCCTAACGTATAATAAATTTTACCGAATGTACCATAAACGTCTGCGTAATAAGCTCCCTTCTCCAAATCAGAAGCTTTCACGTAAAACTCTTGTGGTAGTAATGTTCCGATTGAAGCAGCAATTAATGTGATAATAATTAAGGATATACCGACTTTAACACTTGAGAAGAAATTCCATATTTTATCAATAAATGACTTGTTATATGTTTTAGAGCGAATGGCCATACCATCGTAGCGCATATCAACTACTTTATTTTGCTGTTCTTCTTCGGTTAAAGGACGACCACATTTCTCACAAAGCTTCGTGCCGTATGGGTTACTATGACCGCAAGCACAAATGATTTTTTCCATCGTCATATACTCCTTATTCCGGCTTCACTAATTCCATGTACGAAGCGATATTTTCCTCCGTCATTTCACCTGTAATAATCTTAGTCACTTTGCCTTCAGGATCAATTAATACTGTAGCAGGTAATTGACCTACATTATAAGCAGTCATAACACTTTTCGTTTTGTCGATCACTACTGGGAATGATAAACCATACCGATCAACAAAATTCTGCACTTCAAAATCAGTTTGAGCGATATTGACCGCTAAAGTTTGTACACCTTGATCTTTAAATTCTTGATACTGATTGTCCATCGCAGGCATTTCCTTCTCACAAGGCTTACACCAAGTTCCCCAGAAGTTTAAAAATACCCCTTGTCCTTTATAATCCGACAATTTATGTTTTTCACCGTTTAAATCTACTAACGTGAAGTCAGGTGCTTCAGAGCCTAGTGCCACTAACTCTACTTTTTCCTTTGTCGCTGTTCCATATACTGTGTACCCGATTGCCAACGCTAGCAGTGCTAAGATGACCGTTCGCAGTACGAGACGCTTTTTCTTTTTCTCCAAGTTAATAAACCCCCTATCAATTACGGCTTAGCGTAAAGTTTGTAAACGCGAAGCTTTTACCTAATGCAGACCCAATGAACTTTTTCATTTTATATACGTCTTTAATTATGTAAAAACTTCTTTCAAATTGACGTCAACAATACCAGATTGTATGTGTAACAGTTCTTTTGAACAAACTGTTACTAGGTGTACTATTCTCACCTATTATAGCAAAATGATACAAAAACACTTAGCTATTAATTATGAATGATTTATGAACGAATTCACCATAAAGAAAGTGTAAACACCCAAATAATACCTATTGTGGTATCTACTTTCTTTTGGCAAATGTTCTTTAATCAAGCTTTCCAGTCTCCGCTAAAACACGTAATTGCTTGACTTCATGCTTTGATAATTCACGGTATTCTCCTGGTGTAAGGCCGAATAAATCTAAGAATGCAAAGCGTTCACGTTTTAATTTGACAACAGGTGTCCCAATGGCTTCAAACATACGACGAACTTGGCGATTGCGTCCTTCATGAATCGTAATTTCACAAATTGCTTTGCCTGCTTTTTCGTCAAAGGATGTCATACTAACCTTAGCTGGAGCTGTTTTCCCATCCTCTAATTTAATCCCTCTTTGAAGTTTTTTAAGCCCTTCAATTGTTGGAATACCTTTGACACGCGCGATATAGGTTTTATCAATTTTAAACTTCGGATGTGTCAACATATAGGAGAATTCCCCATCATTTGTCAATAATAATAATCCAGATGTATCATAATCAAGACGACCAACTGGGAAAATACGTTGCGGAATATGGTGAAATAAATCTGTGACAGTTTTGCGTCCTTTATCATCCGTCACAGCCGAAATTGTTCCACGTGGTTTGTAAAGTAAATAATATACCTTATCTTCCTTTTCCAATTTCACACCTTCTACTTCAATTGTATCAGAATTAGAAACCTTCGTTCCTAACTCACGAACAACTACACCATTAACTTTTACTTTGCCTTCTACTATCAATTGCTCTGCCTTGCGCCTTGAAGCAACTCCTGCATAGGCAATGACCTTTTGTAATCTTTCCATTTTTTCACCTCTAGTTTTCTTTCACATTGACACTTTCGTCATCATTCGATTTCGCTCTTATGAATAGGGTTATCTTTCCCGCTAATCTGTGAAAATTATGTCATACTTTTAAGCATTATTAAAGAAAAACAAATTTCACATTTTTTAATTGAGTATTCCAAATTATTTCTCATTCACAAATTTCTTATCATTTGCACCTACATTTTACGTTCCTCATAACCAGTATACTCATTTGGCAAAAAAGCGAATCGACTTAAAAATCTTTATTTTAACAGACAAGAAAGCTATCATTCAGCAGCTTTTAATCGTCCTTATTGTCAATTGTTAGTCCATATTGAAATGAAAACGTTTTGAGCTTCTACTTGTTAGTGTTTGCTCAATTGTTAAAACATCTTGTAGCACAAAAAAATTTTAGCATGTATTGTTACGTCAGCTTTTTCTATATTGATTTACTCACCTTTCTTCCAAGCAGTTAGTTGTCTAGTAATGCAGATTATAGGAGCACGAAAGAACGGCTCAAAATAAAAGCATATTGCACTGAATCACTTGGCTGTTTATGCTATAGTCATCCGTCATTTAGCAGAGATTCCATACTAAATCAGAACCACCAGTATAACTGGTGGTTTGCTCTGCGCGTGAAACGCTGGGGTACTGGCCCATGTCTAAAGACATTCTGAATGGTCTGCCAACCGCACTCCGTTTTCACACAAACCGCTAAAGCGGCTTACTTATTTTTTCTTTCTCTTGATCTCTTCTCCTGTGAATGGGTCAATGAATTCTTTCATCGTCATTTGATCTTGCAGGATATCTTCTTGTAATTGATTTTTTATATACTCTTGTATCTTTTTCTTATTTCGGCCGACTGTGTCCACATAGTATCCTCGACACCAGAATTGACGATTACCGTATTTATACTTTAAATTCGCATGTCGGTCGAAAATCATTAGACTACTCTTCCCTTTTAAATAACCCATGAACGCAGATACACTCAATTTCGGTGGAATACTTACCAACATATGAATGTGGTCAGGACAGGCTGTTGCCTCTATGATTTCTACATCTTTTCTTTCACATAATTGGCGCAATATTCTTCCAACATCTGCTTTAATTTGACTATAAATAATCTGCCTTCTATACTTTGGCGCAAAGACGATATGATACTTACAATTCCACGTTGTATGTGCTAAACTTTTGTTATCCATTTATGGTGGCTCCTTTCGTACGAAGTCGGTTGACTAGACCTGACTTTATTGTACGTTTGGAGTTTTTTTATTGTCCATAGCTAAAAGCTTTCCGGAACCCCCTGCATAGCAGGGGGTTTTCAAAGCACACAAAAAATCAGCAAATCGTTTTTAACGATCTGCTGATTCAACTTTTACTGGAGTTGCATAAATACGCTCTTCACCAATAAAGATCGACAAGACAGCTTCTTGACGTTTTCTTGATACATGTAAAACTTGCCGCACCTGCTCTTTTTCTTCTTTATTTAATTGTAGGCGAACGGGCTCTTCTAATCGAATAGCTAACTTTTTGTTGACGTTGTATTTGCCCTTCTTCACTACGGTTTCAAGGCTATAGTCTTGCCATACTCTATTCGATAAACCTCGATGTACATTCCAATCATCGGATTCATTTAAAGTGACAACAATGCAGATTTGCCCGTCCTTTTGAAAGGCTGTTGCTAGTGTACGTCCAGCAACCTTTGTAAAGCCGGTTTTTCCAGCGAACGCAGTGCCAGTCGCTGATTTTAAAGAACTAACAGGCTGCTCCGTTTCATCATCTATATGTGCAGCCATCCCTGAACCTTCTCTTAATAATCGGTGTTTATTTTCCCAAAGCATTCCGTTTACCGTATTCGCCCGATAAAGAATCGTTGAAGCAATTTTCTCAAATGTTTTATTTTGCAAAGCAAGTCTTAACATCTCAGCAGTATCTCTTGCTGACGATAAATGCTCATCATGATGAAGACCAGAAGGGTTCATAAAAACGGTGTTAGTCAGACCTGCAATCACAGCTCTTTCATTCATTAATTTGACAAAGCCCTCCACAGAGCCCCCTACGTGTTCTGCTAAAGCGGTCGCAGCATCATTGCCTGAACGCAGCATTAAACCGTACAATAACGTTTCGACTGTTACTGTTTCGCCAGCCTGTAAATAAATAGAACTCCCCTCAGCCATAGCAGCATTCGGTGATATTACAACTTCATCTTGCAGGTCACTATTTTCGATTGCGACAAGTGCTGTCCAAATTTTTGTTAGGCTAGCAATAGGTAAGCGTTCATCGCTATTAGACCCTATTAAAACGCGGCCTGTAGCGCCATCTAAGACAGCATAGCCACTTCCCCCTCTGGCAAAGCTAGTTTGAGGAAGCATTACCATTAATATCATGAGCATGAACAGTGTTAAACGAAATAACCGAAGCAACGAGCCACTCCTTATTTAATGTGATAAGAAAATATAGATTCATATTTATGTTGAAGGCTACGCATTATACCTAATCATTATTTTGACTGCTAAATGTCTCTTGGAACTTTGTCATAAATAAATCTGTTTCTTGTTCTGTTTCAACAAGATCCTCTTCAGGTAGAGGCGGCATTTCTTCAATAGTATTTAAGCCAAAATAATGTAAAAATTCTTTTGTCGTTCCATATAGTATGGCACGTCCAGTTCCTTCTGAACGCCCTACCTCTTTAATTAATCCTCGTGACACTAATGTTTGAATTGGTCGTTCACACTTTACACCGCGCAAATCTTCTATTGCTACACGTGTAATGGGCTGTTTGTAAGCCACTATCGCCAGCACCTCCAAGGAGGCTTGGGATAGGGATTGTGCCGTTGGATTCTCTACTAATCTTTGAATCGTATCAGCAAACTCAGATTTTGTAATGAGCTGATAAACGCCTGCAATTTCCTTCACAGTAATGCCTCTTGCTACATCTTCGTCAAAGGCTTCTCTCAATGCACTCATCGCCTGAACAATCAGCTCTTCCTGTTCTCCTAAAAGTTGCGATAGCTGTTTAATCGTTAAGCCATCATCTCCAACAACGAATAATAAGGCTTCAATTCTACTCTGTAACATCAAAGTTTTCGTCATCTTCCCATTCCTCCTTCTGCAAGGTAACCGTTAATTCTTCAAAGTTACCATCTTGTTCTACGACGACGACCTGACGTTTCATCAGTTCTAGAAGGGAAACAAACGTCAGAATAAGTGTCGGCTTATCTTCATAGGGAAAAAGCTCGAAAAATGATGCACGTCCACCTGTTAAACGTAAAGAATCAACAACAGAACGCATTTGATCTTTTACTGATCTTTCCTGCCTCGCTACTGTCGTTTTTAGTGGTTTCTTTAATTTTTTGCGACGCATCAATTTTTGAAATGCTCCAAGCATGTCATAGATGTTCACATTTAAATCAAACAAAGCCATTTGTTCATCCGAGGCCAACCCTGTTAAATCAGCTGGTGGCCTTGTAAATACTTGTGATCGATCCGTTTCAAGCTCTTGCAAATTACTGGCGGCTTCCTTATATTTTTTATATTCAATTAAGCGTTGCACCAGTTCTTCACGAGGGTCAGGGCCGTCCACTTCTAATTCTGCGTCTTCCATTTCACCTTCATGAATCGGCAATAGCATGCGGCTTTTAATTGCCAGCAATGTTGCTGCCATTACTAAATATTCACTTGCTTCATTTAATTCCAGTACTTGCATTGCATGTATATGGTCGATATATTGTTGTGTAATTTCAGCCATTGGGATATCATAGATATCAATTTCCAATCTGTGAATTAAATGCAATAATAAATCAAGAGGCCCTGAAAAGGCTTCTAATTTTACTTCATAAGACATTATTTTACCACCCTGAGATTCTATGTTCTTTTAGTATAGTTGAAAGGAGTCCAAAATGCATCCACAGCATCATACTTTATTTATAGATTACTGTGCTTATTTTAATGGCAATCAAGATTTTTTTGAATGCCATGAAGTGCTGGAGGAATATTGGAAGGAAATTGCACCTGGTGATAAAATGCATCCGCTTGTTGGCTATGTGCAGCTTGCAACAGGTTTCTATCATTGGCGACGTGGTAACAATACTGGCGCTATACGAATTTTAGAAAAGGCACTTCATAATTTCCAAGAAAATGAAGGCCATATTTTTTTCCAAGAAATTGATTATCAGCAACTCCTAACACAAGTAACAACGACCCTTATTTCGTTGAAAACGGGCAATTCCTTTCAAGCTATCCAGCTCCCTCTCTCTCCCAATTTGCTGGAGTTAACGATTGCACGTATACAGCTCTTGCCTTCTAGTAGTTCAAACTATCTTCTTCATAAACATATGCTACGAGATCGCTCACATATTCTTGCAGAGCGGCAAGAAAGCAAACAAAGAAAAAGCAGACGCTGTTAATCGTCTGCTTTTTCATCTTTACAATGGATACATTTTTGAACCAAGCTCCGTGTTGCATCGGTAGCACGTACACTTTCATATTGGCCAAGTTCTGCCACTTCTTGAAGCATTTCCGTTGCTACGCCTTCACCCCTATAGGAAGGGATCACCGATACATGCTGGATGGTAGCTGTATTATGCTCATCAATGACAAGCCCAACAATGCCAACATATTCATCATTCTTTTTCCATAAATATAAAACCCAATTATCGTCATTTTCATAGGAGTGGATGGTCTCTGTAAGCTTTTTTACGTCTTTTTCATTAGGCATAAATGAAAGTAGCCCCATTGCTATTTTCTCTAAAGCTTTCTTATATCGAATTAACATATTTGTCTATTCCCTCTTTTTCTAGCTGTACATAATCTTTGACTATCCTACACGATTTGTACTTTTACCGCAAGCCAATTTCTGTCTTACGAACCAGGTCCGAGAATACCTTTAGACGCCAACACCCAATAGACAACGCCCCACAACAAAATAAAAGTTGAAATGGACGCTAGTAATACCCACTTATTTTTCCTCAAATTTACTCACCCTTTTTTAAAGTTAGCGGGAGATCGTTTTGCACAATATCTTCATAACTTTCGCGGCGAATAGCTAGTTGATGCTGTCCATTTTCTACAAATACAACAGCAGGTCTTGGCACACGGTTATAGTTACTAGCCATCGAATAACCATACGCACCTGTACAGAATATGGCTAACACATCGCCTGAAGCAGCATCTTGTAGTTTCGCATCAATAATTAATTTATCGCCAGATTCACATAATTTACCAGCCACTGTATAGAGTTCATTTTTCGGCTCATTCGCTTTACTTGCAATGACTGCCTCATACTTAGCATCGTATAATGCTGGGCGGATGTTATCACTCATCCCACCATCAACCGCAATATATTTGCGCACATCTGGCACTGTTTTTTGTGAACCGATTGTATAAAGAGATGTTCCTGCATCACCTACAAGTGATCGACCTGGTTCAATCCAAATTTCTGGCATCTTCAGTCCAAGCACAGTTGCTTTATTTTTCACAACTGTTATCATATCCTCTACATAAACTTGTGGTTCCAGCGGTGCATCTTCTTCAGTATAACGAATACCAAAGCCCCCACCTAAGTTTAACACAGTACACGTAAATTCGTGAGTCTTGTTCCAATCAGAAATTTTGTCAATCAATTTTTCTCCAGCTAAGCCAAAGCCAGCAGTATCAAAAATTTGTGAGCCAATATGACAATGTAAGCCAAGTAGCTCTAGGAATTCATGGTTAAATGTTTGTTGGAATGCTTCATCCGCTTGACCATTGTTTAAGTCAAAGCCGAATTTTGAATCTGCTTGACCTGTCGTGATGAAATCATGCGTATGTGCTTCCACACCTGGTGTAACACGTAATAAAATACGCATTTTTTGCTGACGGCGCTCCGAAATTTCTTTTAAAAGCTGTATTTCATAGAAATTATCTACAACCATACATCCAATCTTGGAGTCAAAAGCTAGCTCTATTTCAGCAATGCTTTTATTATTACCATGGAAATGAATGCGCTCTGCTGGGAAGCCTGCCTTTAAGGCAGTAAATAACTCCCCACCAGATACAACATCCAAGGATAAATTTTCTTCTGCTGCTAATTGATACACCGCTACACATGCAAATGCTTTTGAAGCATAAGCTACTTCTGCTTTTACGCCTAATTTTTTAAACGTATCGATAAAGCCGCGTGCACGCTTACGAATAAGTGCAGTATCATACACGAAAAGTGGTGTACCATACTCTTTTGCTAGCTCTAGTGTGTCTACCTGTCCAATTGTTAAATGACCATCTTCAGAAATCGCTTGTGTTCCATATAAATGCATGTGCATCTCTCCCTTTTCACATCGTTCCATCTTGTTATTTTCACACTTTGTGGGGGCTTTCGTAGCATCCCATCAAGTAATTATTTCCATAAAAATATTAAAAGAAAAATGTATATACCCTACTTTTTCTTGAATGAAAATAATTTTTGCAAAAATCACAAAATACTATATGTGAACTTTATCACATGAAAAAAACGAGTGCAACGGCTCCTATGATCTTTTTCGCTGTTTGGAAGCGACTACATAAGGTCTTAATGCATCCGAAGTCATTGGGAAACGAATGATGACACGAAGCATTGCCGTTGGGAAGAATGGAACAAGCGGCCATAAATAAGGTGCCTGCATAGGTCGTAATGAACATAAATACGTAAACAATAAAAATAAGCCAATAAATAAGCCATTGACACCCCAGAGACCCGTTATAATTAATAACAGCAACCTAAAAATTTTGATCGAGATACTGAGTTCATATGATGGAATGATAAAAATAAGAATAGCTGCTACTGCTGTATAAAGAACTACCTCTGCAGAAAATAATCCTACATCAATAGCAATTTGACCAATGATTACCCCCGCAACCAATCCCATCGCAGTCGATAATGGTGACGGAGTATGAATGGCGGCCATCCTTAAAAATTCAATACCTATATCTGCGATCAATATTTGCAATAATAATGGTACATGTGATTTCTCTTCGGTGCCTAAAAAGGATAAGGCATCCGGCAGTAAGGATTCATTTGTCGCAAATACATACCACAATGGTAATAAAAGTAAACCCATGACAGAACCAAAATACCTCATAAATCGCACAAACGTACCAACTGTTGGTGCCTGTCGATATTCCTCCGCATGCTGTAATAAATGAAATATAGTAACAGGTACTAAAATCACGGATGGAGAGGTATCGACCAATATCGCTATATGCCCTTCAAGCAGATGCGCTGCTGCAATATCAGGTCGTTCCGTATAGCGTACAAATGGCACTGGATGGAATTTTTGCTTAAAAAGCCATTCTTCTAATGATTTATCGGCCATCGTCAAGCCATCGTGATTAATTTGTCCAAGGCGCTGTCGTAAATTTTCGAGCATATCTTCATTGGCAATATCCTTCATAAACGCGATCGCCACGTCGGTTTGGCCGATTTTGGATATTTTATGTAGCTCGAAACGTAAATTACTATTGCGAATTCGCCTACGTATTAAAGCCGTATTTTGAGAAATTCCTTCTGTAAAGCCATCCCGCGAACCACGAATTACCTTTTCATTATCTGGCTCTTCTGGAGAACGTCCTGGATAATTTCTCAGCTCTGCAACGTAGCAATAGCCACTTTTAGTAATAAAGGTGACTTGTCCACTTAACATGGCTAATAAATAGGCTTTACGCTCTGTTTCCTCTGAACGCCCATGGAAATTAAAATAGGACTCAAAATATTCCTTCTCATCCTCCACATCAATGTCAATGTCTTCATTTGGAAGCATGCTAGAGAGTAACTGTGTTAAAGCTTCTCCGTCCACAAGCCCGCTAATATATGCACAAAGGACCGGCAAATCCTTGACAAATAAGTGTTTAATACCAACGTCAAATGATTCGCCGTCACCAAAATGTTCAATAAGAAAATCTTCGGCTTCTTCTAAGCTGTTAAATAATTTATTTGTCATGCTGTCACCATTTTCTTAGATGTCTTTTTTTATAGCTTCCTGCTCCACGGTAGCGCTTGTAGCCATCCAACTTTTCAGCTGGGCAAGGATTTTTTTCTCTAAACGAGACACTTGTACTTGTGATATCCCTAACCTATTCGCAATTTCTGTTTGCGTGCAATCTGAAAAATAGCGTAAATAAATAATAGACTGCTCTCTCGGTTCAAGTCTCGTGAGTACTTCCTTCAATGGGATATAATCAAATGGTTGCTCAGATTTTTCATCTTTCATTTGGTCCATCAATGTAATGGAATCCCCTTCACTTTCATACAATTGCTCATGAAGAGATGCTGGATCTCTCAGCGCATCGGATGCTGTGACAATTTCCTCCGTTGTCACACCAAGTACCTGAGCAAGTTCTTGAATGGTTGGTGGATGTTCATTTTTCTTAATAAATTCATCTGTAGCATGACGAATTTTAAAATTTAGCTCACGAATAGAGCGACTCACCTTCACCATGCCATCATCCCTCAAAAAGCGTTGAATTTCACCAATGATCATAGGGACTGCATAGGTTGAAAACTTCACATCATAGGTTAAATCGAATTTATCTACAGATTTCATCAGCCCTATGCAGCCAATCTGGAATAAATCCTCAAGCTCAACACCTCTCGTTGTAAAACGTTGAACAATGGACCACACAAGTCTCGTATTGCCTTCTACCATTCGTTTACGAGCCTCATGATCGCCCTGCTGTGCGCGTGCAATTAAATCACGCATTTCCTCCTGAGACAATAGCTTATCGGACGACTGTTCTAGCGGCTTCACTGTCTCAACCTCACATTACCGCTGTGCGAACTGTGTAAAATTTCTTCGTAAACGTTACAGTTGTTCCTTCTTGCCATTTAGACATTACTGTTAGCTGATCTGAAAAGCTATCCATAATGGTGAAGCCCATACCCGAACGCTCCATCGCACTTTTCGTTGTAAATAATGGCTCCATTGCTCGACTAACGTCCTCAATTCCTATTCCTTTATCCATGACAGATACCGTTACAATGTCATCCTCACGTTTTGCATGAACTGTAACAACACCCTTACCATTTTCTTCATAGCCATGAATAATGGCATTGGAAACCGCTTCAGAGACAACTGTTTTAAACTCTGATAGCTCATCAATAGTTGGGTCTAATTGTGCAATAAAACCTGTAACAGCCACACGGGCTAAGGCTTCATTTTCACTAAGTGCTAAAAATGTTAATGTCATTTCGTTATCCATTTACAATCCCCCTTACGCGATCAATCGCTTGTTCCTCTGTTGCATCCATCATCCATGGCCCTAATCCTGAAAATTGAAATACTTTTCGCATTGTTGGCGATGGATTCAATAAAATAGTTCGCCCAGCAACTGCTTCTAACTCACGCATTCGACCAAGCACTAAGCCAACGCCTGAACTATCCATAAAGGAAAGCCCTTCTAAGTTCCAAATGATGGTCGTCACAGTGCCTTGAAAAATTGCTGTAGAAATTTTCGCTCGAATTTGTTCTACTGCATGGTGATCGAGCTCCCCAAACAAACGTATAACGACAGTCTCTCTTGTGACCATTTCTAATTGATAATGCATGAACATCGCCTCCTCCTCGTGCAATTCCACATTCAATGCAATGAATCCTTGCGGCTGACAGAACTAGTGCAAAGTCTTCCGAAATAGTGTCTAATCGACATACTTATAGCTTTTTAGGTTAAGTGCAGTATGGGATAAATCTACATTTTCTAAACGCCATTGCTAGCTAAAGTTTAACGATCCTTAGAACGCAAAAAAAGCGAGAGCTCACTTAAAGTGAGAGCCCTCGCTAACGAATCTTTATGCAATTGTATATGCTTGCTGTATTTTATTGATTGTCTCTTCAACAATTGGTTGATTGGCATATAAATAAGCAATCGTGTCGCCATGATTGACATGGTCACCTTTTTTAGCAATCAGCTGGATGCCTGCATCATAATCAAGTACCGATTCCTTCGTTAATCGTCCAGCACCTAGACTGACACTCGCTTCACCTACTAATAAGGCATTAATGGTTTCCACAGTGCCCTCTGCAACAGCTGTCACCGCTACTTTATGAGCGGTTTCATTTTGGACAATATCAGAAACTACACCACCTTGTGCAACAATGAACTCCTCAAATTTTGCAGCAGCAGAACCATCAGCAAGCACGCGCTTAACCGCAGCGGTCGCTTCCGCTTCATTCACGCCAGCGGCAACTTGGTACATTAAGGAAGAAATAACAATACATTCATCCAACAAATCTTCATGCGTTTCTTCCAAGCGTCCACTTAATAAGGCATACGCCTCTACAACTTCAAGTTTATTGCCAATCATTTTTCCTAAAGGATTATCCATATCACTAATATGTGCGACAACTTTACGCCCAAGTTTTTCTCCAATGGCCGTCATTGTATCCGCTAAAATCTGCGCTTCTTCTTGCGTCTTCATAAACGCACCTGAGCCGCATTTTACGTCAAGTACAATACCGTCTGCGCCACTTGCAATTTTTTTACTCATAATCGACGCAGCGATTAATGGAATAGAATCGACAGTACCTGTCACATCACGTAATGCATATAATTTTTTGTCGGCTGGTACAAGATTCCCTGTTTGTCCGGCAACTGCAATTTTATGCTGATTGACATTGTCAATAAACTCCTGTGATGAAAGCTCTGTTTTGAAGCCTTCAATGGATTCAAGTTTATCGATTGTTCCACCTGTAATGCCTAAACCCTTACCGCTAAATTTCGCCACAGGGATTCCTAAAGAAGCGATAATTGGTGTGACAACAAGTGTGACCTTGTCACCAACTCCTCCTGTAGAATGTTTATCGATTTTAAAGCCATCAATAGACGTTAAATCAATAACATCCCCTGATTCGATCATGGCCTTTGTTAAATAAAATGTTTCATCATCAGACATACCTAGTAAGCGTATGGCCATTAAAAGTGAACTTGCTTGATAATCTGGAATGGAACCCGTCGTATAGCCTTCAACAAAATACTGAATTTCAGCTTGAGATAGCTCTATTCCTTGTTTTTTCTTTTCAAACAATTGAACCATATTCATACGAAAAACCCCCTTATTTCAAATCATGTAAGAAACTTTTGCCGAATGGTGGTGCTTCTACATTAAAGTTTTCAGCAACTGTCGCTGCAATATCCGCAAAAGTTTCACGCAAAGCTAGTTCTGCTCCACCATTGAAACGTGGTGAATAGACAATTAACGGTACATATTCACGTGTATGATCTGTCCCATGGAAGGTTGGATCATTTCCGTGATCGGCAGTAATGATTAATAAATCATCCTCTGACATCGCTTCTGTAATTTCTGGTAGGCGTGCATCAAATTCTTGTAGTGCCTGTCCATAGCCTAATGGATCACGACGATGACCAAAGTTGGCGTCAAAGTCCACTAAATTTAAGAAGCTCATCCCACGAAAATCACGGCGGACAACCTCTGCAAATTGATCCATACCATCCATATTATTTTTTGTGCGTACCGAATCAGTGACACCTTCACCATTGAATATATCTGAGATTTTTCCAATGGCAATGACATCTAATCCTGCGTCCTTTAAAACATTCATTGTTGTACGACCAAATGGCTTCAATGCGTAGTCATGTCGATTGGCAGTACGTGTGAAGTTGCCTGGCGTACCAACAAATGGTCTTGCAATGACACGTCCTACTAAATATTCAGGCTGTAATGTTAATTCACGCGCCATTTCGCAAATTTTATATAATTCTTCTAATGGAATGATTTCCTCGTGAGCAGCAATCTGTAAAACAGGATCGGCTGATGTATAAACAATAATCGCACCTGTTTCCATATGTTCCTTACCGAAATCTTCAATCACTTGTGTACCGCTTGCTGGTTGATTGCACAGTACTTTACGACCTGTACGTTGCTCTAACTCAGCAATAAGCTCCGCTGGAAATCCTTCTGGATACACCTTAAATGGTTTATCGATATTTAACCCCATGATTTCCCAATGGCCTGTCATCGTGTCTTTGCCGACAGATGCTTCTTGCATTTTACCGTAGTATGCTTTTGGCTCTGTAGCCGCGTGCATACCTTGCAATGATTCAATATTTGCTAAACCAAAGGACTCCATCACTGGCATTGTAAGCCCATTCATTTTTTCAGCGATATGTCCTAATGTATGTGCACCAACATCACCAAAATTTGCTGCGTCTGGCGCTTCACCTATACCTACTGAGTCCATGACAACAACATGGATTTTGTTAAACGGTTTATTCATAATGGTTGCCTCCTAATCTCATGACTCTATTTTACCAAAAAAATGCGAAAAATAAAGGTCAGACATCCGACTAAAATATAATTTTTACTTATTGAAGAGTTTTAAGCACGTGGATGGAATTGCTTATAGACCTCAGATAATCTTGTTTTACTAATATGTGTATAAATCTGCGTTGTAGAAATATCTGCATGACCAAGCATTTCCTGCACCGCTCGTAAATCAGCGCCATTTTCGACCAAATGAGTAGCAAAGGAATGACGCAATGTATGTGGGGTTAATTCATGTTGGATGCCTGCCTTTAAAGCATGCTCCTTCATTAATTTCCAACAACCCTGCCTTGTTAAACGTTTCCCTCTTTGATTAATAAAAAACGCATCTGTTTTTGGGTGCTTTCCTTGCAACTGACCACGAGCACCGTTTAAATAGGCATTAATCGCCGAAAGGGCATTTTTGCCAAGTGGAATAATTCGTTCCTTCCCACCCTTCCCAAAGACACGGACAAAGCCCATCGTTAAATGAATATCGGCTAAATCCAGTGCAATGAGCTCACTGATGCGCATGCCAGATCCATATAGTAACTCTAGCATGGCAAGATCACGTATACCTTGTGGCTTACTTCGATTCGGAGCTGTTAGTAACGCTTCGATTTCTTCGATAGATAGGATATTCGGTAGCTTTTGCTCAATAGTTGGCATTTCTAAATGAACAGTTGGATCTGTTTCTGCACGCTTTTCTCGCAGTAAAAATTGATGGAAACTCCGGATAGAAGAAATATGACGGGCAACGGTACGGCTTGTCTTCCCCTGTGCTCGCAATTGCTCTAAATGCCGTAAAATAGTTGTTCGTTCCACACGGCTAAAATCAGCCATCCCCTCTGCTTCCTGCAAAAAATGCACATAGCTTTCTAAATCACGGCGATAGGATGCTAATGTATTAACAGATAACTGCCTTTCCACCTGAATAAAATGGATATAGTCCTCTACTGCATATTGAAATTCATTCATCATAACGCCCCCTCACTGTCAATTATTCTCTATTTTATCATGGCCTTAAGAAATGTGCTAAAGCCCCCTCTATTCGACATAATCCAACCATATTATCGTTACATTATAATTAATCCAAGGCCACTCTACTTAAATGTGTCCAAGTTATTAATAACTCTTTCATTAAGCTCGTCCGAGGAGACTTCTGTTCTTACACTTCGCTTTCGGAACAAAAACATTTGCTGCCTCAAAAAAACAAAAAACTGCCCGATTCAATCTATACTTAAGATTAAAACAGACAGCTTTTTGTTATTTTTCTTCATTCGATTCGTCGTTTTTATCATGACAGCGCCAGCATATGCCGTGGAAAGTTAGTCGGTGATCTTTTATAATAAAGTTCCAACGTTTTTCAACAACGGCTTCCACATCTTCAAGTAAATCTTCTTGAATTTCATCAACAGCACCACATTCGATACAAACAAGATGATGGTGGAAATGGGCAGCTCCCTCTTGGCGTAGGTCATAGCGCGATACGCCATCGCCAAAGTTGATTTTGTCGACAATTTTGAGCTCAGTTAATAATTCTAACGTTCTATAAACAGTAGCTAGACCAATCTCTGGTGCTTTTTCTTTTACTAAAAGATAAACATCCTCAGCACTTAGGTGGTCCTCTTCGTGCTCAAGCAAGACAGCAACTGTCGCTTCTCGCTGCGGCGTCAGCTTGTAACTAGCACTATGCAGCTGTTTTTTTATACGATCAATTCGGCTCTCCATGTGACGCCCCCCTAAACTCTTTCCATTATACCAAAGGAGTAAATCCTATTACAAGATAGTGAATAGATTTCTAACATGCTTCTATTTTTTATCTGATCACAATTTCTGTCCATTCAATCCTTCATTTTAACACATAAGCAATAATAATAAACTCAGCAACTATTATGATGAAAAATGCGATAAAATTCAACAAAATTGTTCGACCAGATACTTGTTTCCCGATTTTTCGCTTGGACCAAGCGGGTACAAGTAAATTGCATAGGACTAGCAACAATATACAATAGATGAGCTGAAATGGAAACCACCAAATCGTATAAAGCCAAAAAGCTTCAAGTTTTTGTAATAAAAAAACAGAACTAAAGCCAAAAAAAGTGGCACGTATGGCTACTGTCACACGCACTAAAACTTTTAATACGCTATGTGTTGCTAGTAATAATACAAGACCTATAGAAATAGTGACAGGCAGTACTAAACGAAAAATGGAGTGCCTGTCCCCATCTGCTAAACGAGGCTCTATAAATAATATAAATGGTTCCGCTTTCGGTCCACCAATAATATGAAAGAAAATAACGCCGCAAACAAAACTTACTGCAATGATGGAAGCGTGATAAAAAATAGACACCGTACGAGACATAAACATGCTCCTTTTCTATCAAGGTTTGTACAGCTTATGCTCGTCCGTCTCTATTATGCTAAAAGATTATTTTCTAAATTGGCAGCCAGCCAGAGTACTGCAAATGCCGTTTTAGCATCATATATACGCTGATCTGCCACCATTATTTGTGCTTCTTCCAACGAAACTTCTAATAATTCGACAAATTCATCCTCATCTAAATCTGCTTTATTATCTATTGTATATAATTCCCTCGCTACAAACAAATGAATAACTTCATCCGCAAAGCCTGGTGATGTTGCAAATGTTTGTAAAAAAGTCAGTTTATGCGCTCCATAGCCTGTCTCTTCCTCTAATTCACGACGTGCTGTCACCACTGGCTCCTCACCAGGTTCCAGCTTCCCTGCCGGAATTTCAATGATTGAACGTTCAAGCGCTTTACGATATTGTTCTACCAACACTAGTTTCCCCTCGTCCGTAACGGCAATAACTGCTACGGCACCGGGATGCTTTATGATTTCACGTTTCGCAACCTGTCCATTTGGTAAAGTTACCTCATCAATTTGTAGTTTTATTATTCTTCCATCATAGATTGGTGTTGTTGTCGTTGTTTTTTCCTCAAACTTTTTCACTGACGATAACCTCGCTTGTTCTTCAGATATGTTCATTGTACCATTACAAGTAGAGAAATCGAAGGAGGACGATCATATGAAAAAAAGACAGCTTGGCATAAGTGAATTGTTTATTTCAGAGATTAGTTTAGGAGGCATGTCTCTTTCGACAGATAAAAAGCAAGCAGCTGCCATTGTCGATATGGCATTAGATGCCGGGATTAATTATATCGACACAGCGGATTTATATGATTTTGGTGCAAACGAAGAAATCATTGGTACAACGTTAGGTAAACGTCGTCATGATGTCATCCTAGCAACAAAGGTAGGAAACCGTTGGACAGAAGGCGTCGATGGTTGGCATTGGGACGCATCCCCAGACTATATTCAAGAAGCTGCCCATGCTAGCTTACGACGACTAGGTACAGACTATATTGATGTCTATCAATTACATGGCGGCACAATCGAAGATGATTGGGATGGAATTATTGACACATTTGAAGGACTTAAAAAAGAAGGGCTCATTCGTGAATATGGCATTTCTTCTATTCGTCCAAATGTATTGCAGCGATTTTTACCTGCAAGCTCAGCTAAAAGCGTTATGATGCAATACAGTGCTCTAGATCGTCGCCCTGAAGAATGGTTTGAGTTTATTGCAAATCAAGGTGCATCTGTTGTAACACGTGGCACAGTGGCAAAAGGCTTATTAACAAATAGCTGGCAACAACGTCTACAACAGGTCAATGGTTTTAACGGCTATACGACAGAGGAATTAACAGCATCGTTAACAGACTTAGCTTTACAATATGATGATTTACATGCGCTGGCCATCGCCTTTAATTTGAAAGAGCCTACGATCGCTTCAACGGTAATTGGGGCAAGCTCACAACAACAGCTAGCTCAAACGCTAGCTGCCTATGAAAAAATCAACGTAATCACAGATTTTAATGCAGCCAATAAACTGACTAAAAATGAGCAGTATCAAGAACACCGATGAAAAAATGGCTGGTCTTCATCATCTGTCTTGTCATATTAGTAATCTCCTCTAGTATGACCTATGAGCAACAGAGTATCCTACCAGAATTAGAAGATCTACTTGCCAATAAACCTTTTGAAAAACAACTATCTGTTTTAAAAATTCCCTATTGGGGAACCATCGTTTCCGTTGAAGAACGTGGTTATTTTCCATTTGTAGAGTTTTTAATTCGTAAATTGACACATTTTATTGGGTTTGGATGCATTGCACTTGGTCTGTATTTTGCTTGGGGAAAAAGACGTTTTGCAGCAAGTATTGCCATTGCAGGAACAGCTACAATTGCTATCATTGACGAATTTCGTCAAAGCTTTACACCAGGTCGCACAATGAGCTTCCAAGATGTCTTGGTTGATACAGCTGGAGCCATTGTTTTTGTGAGTATCGTTGTTGCACTGAGAAAAATACTTAAAAATAAAAGACAAAAGGCATTACCGTAGCCTTTTGTCTTCATTGTGTTGAATAACAAAATATCCATAGAATTTAAAGTAAAAAAAGGTTTGCCGCTCTACAAAAGAGTTCTCTTTTTTACAAAGGTTTCACAAATAAAATGAAGGTGTTCACTACTTTATTGATGGTAGTGGTGATTAATCGCGTCTCCACTCTCTAAAAATAGAAATATTTTATTCACTACTGCTACTGACACTTTTACAGAATGGTTAATGTGGAGTGGAGCCAGCGTCACAGAGAAGACCCTGGAGCGAACGTAAGTGAGGGAAGCAGATCATCGGACGCCCCCTGAAAAGGACGCTGGCGGAACGGAACTACTCGCCTTGCTAAAAAATATTCTTTGTGACATTACCATTTTTCACCAAAATAAAGACAAAAGGCTCTATTATAGCCTTTTGTCTCAGTCATTTATTTTAAAGTTGGAATCTCCAAAAATAGAGGGAGTTTGTTTCTTTATACAAGGTAGCTCCTGCTTTTTCTAAAACTCGATGGGATGCCACATTATCTTTTTCGGTATCTGCAATAACGTATTTTACATTTAGCTGATGAAGTAACCAGTTTTGAAGAGCTATGATTGATTCTGTCATATAGCCCTGCCCCTGATAAGGAGGAAAAGTATAATACCCAATCACAACTTCCTCTTGGTCATTTGGCATACCTTTTAGCATTATGCCACCAACAGCACAATTTTTCTCTTTTAACACAAGTAACCAGTTCGTATGCCAAAGATAGTTTTGCTCATCTTCTACGACTTTGGAAAGTCTAAAATACAATGCTTGTTTAAGCTCACAATCTAAACGCCCCTCACCCATACTTAATGACAACTGCTTGGCCATTTGTTTCTCATGCTCTATTAGTAATTTTAGATACTTGGCGTTTAAAGGAATTAATCTTATTCTTTCTGTCTGTAATTCTACCATGTTGTTCTCCTAACATAATTTAATTGATACTAAACTACAATTAGGTATATGTTATTGGCAGCGTCTCCCGTTCCATTAAATTCAAAAATCTCTCTTTGTATATCGACTATAACGACATAATTTAAATGCTATAAAAGACAAAACAGTGAACCCACCTGTGTGAATTCACTGCTTTATTCTTAAAATTTAGAGCCTTTATCGCCGTATTCGTTTAGTAATTCTTCAAACGATTTATTTTTTTCACGTTGTTTGCGTTCAAACGCTAATTTTGCTTGACGTTCTTCCTCTGCCGCCTGCTCTTTGGCTGTTAAATCTTGCTTCGCCGCTTTTAATTTTGCGAGCACATCGCCGCCAAGCTGATCCGCTAATGTGACCGCCTCTTGCTTAGGTAGGCTAGCTGTCATGCTATTGTCAGTACGTTGCTGCTGTTTTCGTTTCTTTCCCATTACATTCACCTTCTTATTGATATCAAGGGCGCTTTACAACAGTCGCTACGCCTTGGCCACCGCCAATACATAATGTGGCTAAGCCCATTTTTGCGTCACGCTTTTCCATTTCATGCAATAGCGTCACTAAAATACGAGCACCACTTGCACCGATTGGATGACCAAGAGCAATAGCACCCCCGTTAACATTTAGTTTATCATGATTAAAGCTTAATTCACGATCTACAGCAATTGATTGTGCTGCAAATGCTTCATTTGCTTCAATTAAATCGATATCGTCTAAAGTTGTCTCTGCTTTTGTTAGTGCTTTTTGGACAGCTTTTACAGGACCTGTCCCCATAATAGCTGGATCGACACCTGCGCTGGCATTCGCTGTAATAATTGCCATTGGTTGAATGCCTAGCTTTTGTGCTTTTTCCTTTGACATCACCACAACTGCTGCTGCACCATCATTAATACCCGATGCGTTCGCTGCGGTAACGGAGCCATCCTTTTTAAATGCTGGTCGTAGCTTAGCTAAGGACTCCGCTGTCACACCTGCTCGTGGAAATTCATCTTTATTGAAAAGAAGTGGCTCTCCCTTACGCTGTGGAATCTCGACAGCCACGATTTCATTTTCAAACTTGCCAACTGCAATCGCTGCCTCTGCACGTTGCTGAGAACGAGCCGCAAAAGCATCCTGTTCTTCTCGAGAAATTTGATACATATCACATAAATTTTCAGCGGTAATCCCCATATGATAATCATTAAAAGCACACCATAGGCCATCTTGAATCATTGTATCTACTACCTTTTGATCGCCCATTCGGAAGCCTTCTCGCGCATTTTTTAAGACGTAAGGTGCTTGGCTCATATTTTCAAAGCCCCCCGCAACAACAATCTCAGCATCTCCCGCTATAATCGCCTGTGTGGCTAAATGAACAGCCTTTAAACCCGATCCACATACTTTATTAATTGTTAATGCTGATACCTCGTGAGGTAACCCCGCTTTAATTGCCGCTTGACGAGCTGGATTTTGTCCAAGCCCTGCCGCTAAAACATTCCCCATAATAACCTCATCGACCTGTTCTCCTGCTACGCCTGCACGTGCTAACGCCTCTTTAATGACAATGCTACCTAACGTTGTTGCTGGTACGTCTTTTAATGTCCCCTGAAATGAGCCTATCGCTGTACGCACAGCACTCACGATTACTACCTCGTTTGTCATAATCATTCTCCCCTTTTCCCCGTTCAAAAATCAACACTGCATGCATATGCTACTAGCAGATATGTATATTTTAACAAATATTTTGACGATTTTCGATAATAGAAATAATCGCAGTTTTGCCAAAGATATTGTAAAATGTTGACGTGTTTTAAACAATCTTAGTTGGGAACATTACAAATAAGAAACAGCATGTGGAGGTGTTTTATGATGAAAAAGAAGATGCTTTTATTCTCTGGTATTACAACAACGCTAGCCGCAGCTGCAACAGGTCTGTTCGGCTTCGCGCTTTCCAATAAATTAATGTATATCCAACAAAAAGACCCGGAGTTTGTTCGAGAACGAGAAACGACTGCCAAGCGCTTTGATGAAGCTTGGTACAATAATAACTTGAAATGTGAACTCAATATTGATTCTCCTAATGGCTACTCAATTCGAGGCATTATGTTTCAGCCTTTGCAAACTAATAACACCATCATCATTTGTCACGGTGTCACTGAAAATAAAATAAATTCCGTAAAATATGCTCGATTATTTGAAAGACTTGGCTATAATTCAGTTATTTTTGACCATCGTCGTCATGGTGAATCTGGGGGCAAAACAACGAGTTATGGCTACTATGAAAAAAATGATCTTGATGCAGTAGTAAAGACAGTGAAAGCCATGATTGGTGAAGACGCTATCCTTGGGATTCACGGTGAATCCATGGGGGCAGCAACTATGCTACTTTATGCTGGAACAGTGGAAGATGGTGCTGATTTCTATATTTCAGACTGTGCGTTCTCCGATTTTTCCATGTTGTTGAAGCAAATCGCCAAAACCGAATTTAAATATGGCTCCATTATTCCCATTCGCTTTGCCGATTTCTTTGTCCGCCTCAGAGATGGCTACTCCTTCAAAAGTGTAACACCTGCTGAAGCCGTGACACATATTGAAAAACCAGTACTCTTTATTCACAGTATTCCTGATACATTTATTCCAGCGTCGATGTCACTAGATCTCTACAATAAAAAAGCAGGTCCCAAAAAATTAAAACTTTTTGACACTGGGGCACATGCACAGTCCTTTAATGAAAATATAGATGAATATGAGGATTTAATTCATGATTTTTTAGAAAGTTTTATTTACCAAAAAATCAATCCCGAGTCTTCCTCCTCCAATGTCATTCCATTCCATTTTTAGCACACATGAAAAAAGATCATGTCAAAGGCAGAAAAAGCAACTTTGCAAGGTGAGAGGTTGATTTCCGTTCCGCCAGCGCCCTTTCCAGGGGGCGTCCGATGAGCCGCTTCACTCACTTACGCTCGCTCCAGGGTCTCATCTGTGACGCTAATCCCCTAGGAGTGACGCTGGCTCCACTCCAATCAACCATTCTGCAAAGTGTCTTTACTTTTTTTCATAGTAATATAGCGATTAAATAGCCCATTATTTTTAGAGGGAATAAGCTCTTATTTTCAATGTGGGGAAGTGATGTGTGACAACACCTCTCCATAAAGAGTAGTGAAGACCTTCGCCTTATTTGAAAACCTTTGCTAAAAAGGTAATACTTTTGTAGGTTGGAGTGGAAGGCTACTTGACTCCCGTGGGATAACGAGACAGGCGAGCCTCTAAACGGAGCGATAGCGGAGGAAGCGGCTCGGGACGCTTGCCCACAGGAAAGCAAGTAGCCTGCAAGGGAAATCCATTTCTACCTTCCAATTGACTGTTTTGTTTTTCAACACTAAGAAAACCTTGCGGAATTATCTCCGCAAGGTTTTATAAATGATTATTCTCCAAAAACGATATGCCATTCATCTCGTTTTGCTAAAAATTCTTCAGCTAATGATTGTGCACCTTCCAAGCTATGGCTAGCAGCCCAGCCACACTGCACCTCATTGCATGCAGGAACAGCTGTTGCTTTTGTCACATCAATAAATGTTTTCTCTAAAATAGTTAATAATTCCTCATAATCATTATGATTAATCAGTGATACATAGAAGCCTGTTTGGCAACCCATTGGACTAAAATCAACAATGTGATCAGAGTAGTTACGAATAATGTCAGCAGATAAATGCTCTAAAGAATGTAAGGCAGGCATATCCATATGCTCTTTATTTGGCTGTTTAAAGCGAATATCATATTTGTACACTTCGTCGCCATTTTGACCCGTTTTAACACCAGCTAAACGAACATAAGGTGCCTTTACTTTTGTATGATCCAGATCAAAGCTTTCTACATTTGTCTTTTCTTTTTGCATAATACATAACCCCTTTCCGTATGGTAATTCTATTATACATAGTTTCCCGATAGAATTATATGATTTTCAAGAATTTTTTAAATACTGTAAAAAATATAAAAAAAAACAACTAGTTAAGTTTGAACTAGTTGCTCTCATCATTCCGATTACTTTTGGAATTTATTCATTTGTGCCATCATTTGACGTACTTGCTTTTCAGACGGCGTACGACCCATTTGTGCCATCATCATACGAATCATTTGCTCATTAATAGGTGGGTTTTCTTTTAAATATTTCATCATAGCTTGACGAGCGAAATAGAAACCAAGTGCCGCTCCCGCTGCTAATGCGATAATTACGATAATAATCCAGCCCCATGTAGGCATACAACCAACCTCCTCCACTACAATATACCGAGAAAAACTCTCCACGCACCATTATACACCAAATGATAGCGTGTTACTATATATTGTAGTGAATTTTCCTAGTGCATTGTATACTTCATCGGCTTTAACCACCCACACTCATTATCCTGTTTATTAAAAGCAATAAACCGTTCACTCATTTTGGCAAGCATTTGAAATAAATCTAAATCTAGCATTCGCGAACCTTCACAATAAACGCAAATTTTACGATCGACCAAATAAATAGCCATTTTGCCTTTTATCGGATGTTCTAAAAACAAAGCATTGCGGGCTCTTTCTAAATGTGCATATTTGGAATCAAGTTGATGTTCCAACATCGCTGCAATTTCTTCAAAACGAACAGATTCACATATATATGCAAGCTCTTTTAAGGATTTCTCGTTGGCGTCTTCACAGCCTTGCATCATCTCTAACAACTTACGCTCTCTGCCAAAAATAAATGTTAAATGCTCTTCTTTTATCTTATATATAGAATAGGTTCTCACCAGAAATCCTCCTTCGCTCAGTTTCTTTTCCATAAGTATAGCTCATCCAACCTTGTTAATTTGTCAAACGAAGGAAGGATCTATCTTCTATTTTTGTCGAAAAAATTCTAGTTTCGCATCTATAAATGACTTTATGACAAATGGTATTTTTTGATAAAACAAAATAGTTATTTTCCAAAAACAAGAAAAAGCAGCTCGTTTTATACGCCAAAAACCCACTTTCGTTACAGCTTAGATGGTTCTCAGCCTCAAGACCTAGATCAAAATCAATTTCGAGTCCGTTTTAGACAATCTTGTATAGAGGTAACATAAAGGTACAAACGAAAGGAGCTAAAACAAATGAAAAAATTTCTTTTATTAACTGGAGGCGTCATCGCAGCATGTGTTGCACTTGCCTTAATAGGACCACTGGCAGGTTTACTATTCTCTGGATTATTTGTAGCACTAGGCATGCATTTCTACATGGCAAGCAAATCAACATTCGGTAAAATTTTCTGGTTTACAGTTGGTCTAATCGGTGTTCTATCAGCAGTGTCTAACATTCCAGCAATGATCGGTCTTGCAGCTATCGCTATTATCTATGTCATCTATAAAAAATGGAATGGCGAAGATGTAAAAATCCCTACAATCGAAGGGAAAAAAGAAGAAGATCCGTTTACAAACTTTGAAAAAGAATGGTCAAACTTAACAAAATAAAAAGGAGCGAAATTAAATGAATTTATTTCAACGTTTTAGATATACAGTAGAGGCAGACTTACATCAAATATTTGATAAAAAGGAACAAAAAAATCCGATTGCAATGTTAAATCAATACATTCGCGAGGCAGAAAAACAAACAGAACAAACAGGTAAATTATTAGAACGACAAGGGCAATTAAAAGAAAAGCTAGAGCAAGAATATAAGCAAAATGCTGAATTACTAGCTAAACGTGAAGCCCAACTAACATTGGCAACAACTAGTGGTGAACAGGATTTAATTGATTTCGCTACAGATGAAGTAACGGCTTACACAGCTCGTAATCATACACTACAAGCGAGCATTGAATCGAGTACACGTGAATACTTCGAGCTAGAGCGTAAATTCGAAACAATGAAGCATAAAATTAAAGATATGAAAGTACGTCAATTACAGCTGATGGGAAAAGAAAATGTAACACGTGCTCACCATCAAATGGACGGCATGATTGCCAAAAACAATAAAACAAATTTTGAAGATTTAGAAGCCTATATCGATAAATTAGCTTACCAAATCGATAAAGATCATGAGGTAACAACTTTCGAGGCAAGACTGGCAGAATTAGAAAAAAAAGCAGCAGAAGATCACTCACCACTGCTAATTGAAAATAAATAACATGTTATAATGAAAGCAATGCGCCAACTTTATAAGGCGCATTCTTTCACGTTTAAAAATAGAGGGTCCCATTCCCTCTCTTATACTATTAGTAGAAGGAAGGGTGACCCTCTTGCAAAATTTCACAACAAATAAGCTCACGTTTTGGGTACTATGCTTCTTTTTACTCGTCTTTGTAGAGCTTACTATTTTTAATAATGGCGGAGCCTTCTGTTTATTGATTGGGGCAGTACTTCTTTATTTAAGTTTTTCCAAAAAAGTTCGTTTTTTTAAATGGACAGGAATTTTCTTCATTGCTATTGCTTTGTTTACCATGTGGAGCCTACGTTTATTCGTCGTCATCATGCTCTTATATATGCTTTATCAATACCTACAACGAGAAAACGAACCAAAGGTAGTCGGTGCAGAGCTTTTTGAAAAGCTTCCTACAACTAAAAATGACTTGATTGGCACAATGCCAGCACCTACAGAAGCGTACAAATGGCAAGATGTACAAATTCAACGCCTTGCAGGAGATATTACGATTGATACAACACAAACAATTTTACCTGCTGGCACTAGTCTCATTACAATTCGCCAAGGGATCGGGAAAGTTCAAATCTATATTCCCTATGAAATCCCTTTCCGTTTACAGTATACGACGTTATTTGGTGAGCTTATCTGCTTACATAAGGGGCCACAACGCATCTTAAATGAAAGTATTACTTTCGCTGACGGCAACCCTGAGGATGCTAAACGCGTTTTAATTATTCATGTCGCAACCTGGCTGGGAGATTTGGAGGTGCTACGAAAATGATTGCCTTTATCTCAAGATTGTTTACGCTATTTTTCATTTTAATGAGTGCTGTTTTCGGTCTGCTTGTGGCGGTATGGGGCAATCCGGATGAAAAAACATGGGAGCCATTGTGGCAGCAGACTTACGATAATATTCCGCTAGGAGGCATCATCGTAGTTAGCCTGTTTGTACTTAGCTTCCTGTTTGCTAGCTGGATCAGCATGACTGCTCGGGCACGAGAAGCTCAAGCAACACGCATTGTGAAGCAATTAATCGAGCCTGATTTTATTTTCCCTAAAAAACAAGCACTTCCGAAATCATTAAAAAAGGCAATAGTTCAAACAAGTGAATTAATCGATACACAGCGAAAAAGCTTACAGCGACTCTCCAATGAACGGGCAGAAGCAAATGATAAAATTATTCAGGAGCGTATTATTGCTGAACGCCAACGACTTGCTAGGGAATTGCATGATTCCGTATCACAGCAATTATTTGCGGCTTCTATGTTACTCTCAGCATTAACTGAAAATGACGAAAATGCTACTAGCTTAAAACAGGTGGAAAAGATTGTTCAGCAGGCACAGCTAGAAATGCGCGCATTGCTGCTCCACTTACGACCTGTAGCTCTACACAATAAAACGCTAGCACAAGGCTTAGAGGAATTGATTATTGAACTTCAACAAAAAGTTTATTTCCATATTGAATATGAGCTAGAGGAAATGGCCTTAACAAAAGCAGAAGAAGACCATTTATTCCGTATTGCACAGGAAGCCCTCTCTAACACGCTCCGTCATGCCAAAGCAAGTGAAGTGGAGTTACTGCTTGTTGCACGAGATGACTTAGCCATTTTACGAATTCAGGATAATGGGTTAGGCTTTGATGTGGAGGCCGATAAATCAACTTCGTACGGCTTACAAAATATAGCTGAACGAGCTGTTGAAATTGGCTGCACATACAAAATTGTGTCCGTGCCTGAAGAAGGAACGATTGTGGAGGTTAAAATTCCGCTACAGAAGGAGGAGGTTCATGTCGATGATACAAGTGCTCATAGTGGATGATCATGAAATGGTACGGATTGGCGTTTCAGCCTATCTTTCAGCACAACCAGATATTACAGTTGTAGGTGAGGCTGAAAACGGCAAAGAGGCTGTGGAGCGTGCCCTTGCCCTAAGACCTGATATTATTTTAATGGATAATGTCATGCCCATCATGACAGGAGCAGAGGCAACAGCGGAAATTTTAACGGCATGGCCAGAGGCAAAAATCATGATGGTGACTAGTTTTTTAGATGACGATAAAGTCTACCCTGCTTTAGAGGCTGGTGCGGTAAGCTATATTTTAAAAACTTCTAATGCTAAACAAATTGCCGATGCTATTCGTAAAACCATAGGTGGCGAAACAGTATTAGAGCCAGAAGTCACATCCAAAATGATGCACCGTATGCGCCACGGTAATAATACGCCCCTTTACGAACAGCTCACTGACCGTGAAATGGAAGTATTATTGCTCATGGCAAAGGGTAAAGCCAATCAGGAAATCGCTGACGAACTATACATTGCCTTAAAGACCGTAAAAACACATGTTAGCAATATTTTAGCAAAGCTCGAAGTGCAAGATCGTACACAGGCCGTTGTCTACGCTTTTCAAAGTGGCCTTGCTAAATAACACCTACATAAAAAACTGCATGTCAGCATGCAGTTTTTTCATGTATTTAGAGATACTTGATTAGATCCACAATATACCTTTTCTAATTCTTGTCATGATCCATAACCATATGTCACGCTGATAGCATCAAAATCATTTTCACGAGCCCCGATCATGATAAATTGTTCCTTTGGATACTTGGCAAAATGATGCAGCACCTCTGCAATAATCTCACTTTTATCATAATGAAAAACGATAAAAAAATACCGCAACACTCAGCGAACTTAAACATCGACTGAGTGTTGCGGTATTTTAATATAAATTATAGTGCTTTTACTTTCGCTACGACATTTTCTACAGTGAATCCGTATTTTTCCATTACTAATTCACCTGGAGCTGATGCACCGAACTTGTCGATTGCAAGAACGTCACCTTCAAAGCCAGTATATTTATGCCAGCCAAATGATGCACCCATTTCAATCGCAAGACGTTTTGTCACAGCTTTTGGTAGGACAGATTCTTTATAAGCTGCGTCTTGTTTTTCAAAGCGATCCATAGACGGCATGGAAACAACTGCCACATCCACACCTTCTGCTTTTAATGCTTTCTGTGCTTCAACAGCAAGTGAAACCTCAGAGCCTGTTGCGATTAAAATAGCATCTGCTACTTCTTTTGTAGCAGGAGATACTGTGTAAGCACCCTTCGTAACACCATCACGAACTGTTTCAATAGAAGCGTCAAGGACAGGTAAGTTTTGACGAGATAATACTAAAACAGTTGGCGTTTTTTCTGATGCTACGGCAAGCTCCCAAGCTACTGCTGATTCATTTGCATCCGCAGGACGAATAACAGAGAGATTTGGCATCGCACGTAGTGATGCAAGGTGTTCGATTGGTTCATGTGTCGGACCATCTTCCCCTACTGCTATAGAGTCATGTGTAAATACATATGTTACAGGAAGCCCCATTAATGCAGAAAGACGAACTGCTGGACGAACATAATCAGAGAATACGAAGAACGTACCGCCAAATACATTTAAACCACCATGAAGAGCCATACCGTTCATTGCAGCACCCATTGCAAATTCACGAACACCAAACCAGATGTTGCGACCAGCATAATCGTCTGCAGAGAAATCGCCTGCACCCTTCATCGTTGTTTTATTGGAGCCAGCAAGGTCAGCGGAACCACCAAAGAATGAAGGAGTTTTCTTCGCAATGGCATTAATCGCGTCACCAGAAGAAGAACGTGTTGCTACAGATTTACCTGCCTCATATACTGGTAGCTCTGACGCAAAGTCCTCTGGTAATTCACCATTCATCGCTTTTTCAAATTGAGCCGCTAACTCTGGGAACTCTTCTTTATATGCAGCAAATTTAGCATTCCAAGCTTCCTCAGATTGTGCACCTTGTATTTCAGCAGCAGCATTAAATGTATCATACACTTCAGCAGGAATTTGGAATGGCTCGTGTGCCCATTCATACGCAGCTTTCGTTAAGACAACTTCATCTGTACCAAGTGGCGCACCATGTGAATCTGCTTTACCAGATTTATTTGGAGAACCAAAACCAATCACTGTTTTTACTTCAATTAATGTTGGTTTGCCAGTTGATTTTTTCGCTTCTTCAATTGTGGCATTAATGGCATCTACATCTGTACCATCAGCCACTTTTAAGTAATTCCAGCCATAAGATTCAAAGCGTTTTTGTACGTTTTCTGAGAATGACTTTTCTAAGTCACCGTCTAAAGAAATATCATTAGAATCGTAAAGTACGATTAATTTTTCAAGTTTTAAGTGACCAGCCAATGAAATAGCTTCAGCTGCTACACCTTCCATTAAGTCACCATCACCACAAAGGGCAAATGTGTAGTGGTCAACGATATCATGACCAGGTTTATTGTAAGTAGCCGCTAAATGACGCTCAGCCATTGCCATACCAACTGTCATAGCAATCCCTTGACCAAGTGGACCAGTTGTTGCCTCTACACCTACTGTATGACCGTATTCAGGATGTCCTGGTGTTAATGAATCCCATTGGCGGAAGTTTTGAATTTCTTCCATTGGTAAACCATAGCCTCCAAGATGAAGTAAGCTGTACAGAAGCATAGAACCATGACCAGCTGATAGTACAAAACGATCACGGTTATACCATTTTGGATTTGCTGGATTATGGCGTAATTGTTTTGTCCATAGCGTATAAGCCATTGGCGCCGCCCCCATTGGTAAACCTGGGTGACCAGAATTTGCTTTTTCGATAGCGTCGATTGACAAAGTTCGAATAGCATTAATTGCTAAAAGATCCGCGTGTTGAGTCATTATATTGTGACATCCTTTCTCGTCCTATATTGTTCTTTTACAGTTTAGTCAACATTGCTTTAGAAAACAATGCTTTTGTTATACTAATTGCGTTTTCATACATACTTTATTGAATTGTGTCACATTAATTTAGAAATTTATTTTTTTTAGCTTGTCTTACTTTCTCTGGTGTCACATCATTACCTTCTGCATCTACCACTTTTACATTTTCAATCGTATCTCGCATAGTCGCTCTAAACGTATCTAAGTACTCCTTGCGAAGCGCTGTTCGCTCCTTAGCCTCTGCTTCTGTTAATTGACCACTTTTGGCCTTAGCAGAAAGTTCATTAATTCGGTTAATTTTTTCCTTTGATAACATTGTTACACACCTTTCAATACCTAGCTTAATGACTTCAGTATGCAAAGTATAGCATGCTTTCCCTTAAAATGCAGTTATACCAACCCTTAATAACACTTCTTAGCCATAATTTACATGACTTCCAGATGTTAGTCGTGTATAACTAATAATAAAAGGAAAAAATTTATATTTATTGGAGGAAATTAAATGAACATCACAACACAGCGATTACTTATCCGAAAATTTGAAGCCCAAGATTGGCAGGCTGTTTATAGCTATATGTCTGATGAAACGGTGATGCATTATATGCCTGAAGGAGTTTTAACTGAAGAACAAGTCCAAAAATTTATAACAGAAAATAGCGCGGATCAAGCTAAGCATTTTGCCATTACTTTACGCGATCAACCAGAAGTTATTGGTCATTTAGTTTTTCATCGATGCTTTGGCGAACATACCTATGAAATTGGATGGGTATTGAATCCTGCTTATCAGCAACATGGCTATGCATCAGAAGCTGCTCAAGCCCTATTAGATTATGGATTTTCCAAATTGAAGCTTCATAGAATAATAGCAACATGCCAACCCGAAAATATAGCTTCTTACCGAGTGATGGAAAAGATCGGTATGCGGCGTGAAGGATTTTTTAAAAAATGTATACCGCATGGTGACAATTGGTGGGATGAATACTATTACGCAATCTTGCAAGAAGAATGGCATAGAACTCTATAAAATGACCGTGTTACATAGTAACAACATTTGGTCATTCAGTAAAAAGAGTATAAAATAAATGGCTAACACTTCAGACAAAACGGAGGGATAAACCTGAGGAGTATGATCAAAATGTTGAGAAACAAATTAGGGATAACCAAAGCTATACTTACGAAAGAATGCGGTGTTGTTAGACAGACAATTAATTGTATTGAAAATGATAAGTACGAGCCATTAGCTTTGAACATGGCTAAAGTCCTCAATAGCCGTATTGATGAGGTGTTTATGTATGACTAAATTTCTTCCTGATTCGATCATTACCATGAAAGATTTTGTGAAAGAAGACTCGGTATTATTACGAAAACAAACCGAAGAAGTGACGACACCCTTAAACCAAGAGGATCGAAATACTTTATTAGCTATGCTGCAATATCTCAAAAACAGCCAAGATCCAACGCTAGCCAAAAAATATAAGCTTCGCCCTGGAACTGGGTTGTCTGCAAATCAAATAGGTGTAGACAAACGAATGTTTGCTGTACTGTTTGATCATAATGAAATGGTGTTTATCAATCCCAAAATCATAAGTCATTCCCTCAATATGATTTATTTACCTGATGGAGAAGGCTGCCTGTCGGTTAATCGACCTGTCCATGGTTTTGTGCCAAGATACGAACGTATTAAGGTCAGAGCATATGACATTGATGGTCAAGAATTCATCTTGCCGTTTCAGGGCTATGGGGCGATCGTTGTCCAACATGAAATCGATCATTTAAATGGCATAATGTTTTATGATCGAATAAATAAAGAGTATCCTTTTCAACTACCTACTAACATCATCATCGACAGTTTGGCTTCCTATCAATAGCATTTTTTACTGTGAATAAAAAAGATTAGCAGGCGATATTATTTGCCTGCTAATCTTTCTTGATGTTCTTGGAAGCGACGATGAACAGTCGCTTTACTTACTTCAAAGCCCAACCCTCGAAGCGTGATCGAAATTTCCTCAAAGGTAAATCCACGTTTGCGTAGCTTGACAATTTCATCTACAGGTAGATCTTTTCGCTCCTGCCCATAGGGATTCCCTCGGTTCGATAAATTATTTTCAGGACGATAGCCATTTTCTACAGCGCGTCGCATGCCTCGACGTATTTTAGCATTATGGATTCTTCGTTGATACTCCTCCACGATTGCTAAAATCTCAAGCAGCATCGTGTCCATTTCATTTAGTTGAACGGGTCCTGCATCGCGCATGGAAAAAACATCTGTTGCTGATTTTTGCAATAAATGCAACACAGCCATCCTTGCGTTCCCACGTCCTAATCGTGTTTCATCTTGTACAAAAAGGGCATTAATTCCCTTTTCTTTAATGAAATCAAGCATTTCAAGCAAGCCATCGCGTTCCACATCATAGCCGCTATGCTTATCCTTAAATACACCCTTTACCTCATAGCCTTGCTCTCTAGCGTAGCGCAGCAACTCTTCCTGTTGGCGCTCTAATGAGGAGCTTTGTGTTTCTTTTTCAGTACTTACACGGCAATAGACAACAGCCGACATTTGTTTATTCATCATTGTTCAGTTCTCGCAATTTCGATAGTATGGATGGGATTGGCTTGATCACCCAATACAGGAATAACTAGAGACTTTCCTGCCACAATTTTAATATCTGCTAATTCATTTTCTGTTTTGACCAGCTTAATCCAATCATCTGTACTCATCTTACCACGGTATTGCTCTGCTAACGACCACAAGCTATCCCCATGTTCAATTTGAATTTCTGCGTAATTAACATCTCCTGGATCAGTGATGTAAAGGTATCCTGCAAATAGTAGACAAGCTCCTAATAAAATGGAGATATGTGTATTTTTCTTTAACCATGTCATAGTTACAACCCCTTTTTTAGAATGTTTGTTCGGAATGTACGTTCTCATAATAAAGCGAACAAACGTTTTTGTCAAACACTTTTCGAACCTATGTTTGCATACATGTTCGCATTCTGTTATACTATCAAATAAGAAGAATGATATTAGAAAAAAGAGGTGAGCACTCATGAAAAAAGTTTCGAAAAGACAAGAGGACATTTTGGCTTTTATTAAAGAAGAGGTACGAGCTAAGGGATATCCACCATCAGTACGTGAAATCGGGGAAGCAGTCGGACTTGCTTCAAGTTCAACTGTTCATGGTCATTTAGCTCGATTAGAACAAAAGGGCTTTATTCGTCGAGATCCAACAAAGCCACGTGCAATTGAAATTTTAGAGCCTGAAGAGTCTATTCAAAAGCAGCAAGTCATTCATGTACCACTTGTGGGGAAGGTAACTGCTGGTTCTCCAATTACTGCTATTGAAAACATTGAAGAATATTTCCCATTACCAGATACGTATGGCACAAGCGAGGATCAGTTATTCATGCTAGAGATTATGGGGGAATCTATGATTGAAGCAGGAATTTTAGACGGCGATTTAGTTATTGTGAAGCAAAAGGCAACAGCTAATAACGGAGATATTGTTGTAGCCATGACAGCAGAGGATGAAGCGACGGTCAAACGTTTCTTCAAGGAAAAAAATCATTTCCGATTACAGCCTGAAAACTCATCTATGGAGCCTATTATCGTCGATCAAGTTTCTATTTTAGGACAAGTTGTAGGACTATATCGTCGTGTACATTAATCATTTAAAGTAGGTTTTGAGGATTATGTGTTCCTTCTAAGAGCATGTATCCTCTTTTTTACGCAAAAAAAGAATCCATATATGGTTGGATTCTTTGTACAGTCCCCTGCTACGCTTCCTTTTTGAATTTTAAGCTAGCTTCAACAAAGGCTGAAAATAATTTTTGTGCAGGCTCATCTCCTGCTATAGCTAGTTCCTCGGGATGCCACTGAACAGCCAAGCAAAATGGCAACTCTTCATGAACAACTGCTTCGATAATGCCATCACTCGATTTTGCTGCTACTTTTAATTTCTCTGCTAATACATTAACTGCCTGATGATGAAATGAATTTACCGCTATTTTCTCTTGTTGTAAAATGGTCGCTAATAAATTCTCCTCCATAATTTGTACATAATGAGTAGCTACAGCTCGAGCAGATTGCTGTACATGCTTGAGCAGCTTAGTACTAAAATGGTCACTATCAATATCCTGAAATAAAGTACCACCTAGTGCTACATTTAGTATTTGAATGCCTCGGCAAATACCCAAAATAGGCATCTTTCGTGTGAATGCCGCTTCAATTAATGCTAACTCTACCGTATCTCTTGCTGGATGAATTTTCCCTAGTTTTGGTGCAGGCTCTGCCCCATACAGAAATGGATGCACGTCATAGCCTCCAGATAACAATAAACCATCTGTAAGGGATAGAATTTGTGTGGCATCCTCCTCTACGCCAAGTGGAATAATAAGCGGAATCCCACCTGCATCAATGATACTTTTACTGTAAGCAGCATTTAATCGAGAGGATAAATCATCTTCCACAAAGGCTGTAATGCCAATAATCGGTTTCACTTGCTTCCCTCCATATGCTTGAAGATTGAACAATTACCAAAAACCTAAATACCAATCGATTAATGAATCCCCATAAAAATAGACAATGATAGCGGCTAATGCAATAGAAGGTCCAAAAGGAATAGGTGTTTTTCTCCCCTGCTTGTTCTTCGTTAACACGACAAGCCCGACAATCATGCCGATAACTGCAGCTATAAATAATGTTAACAGTGTATGCATTGTACCAAGAACAAGTCCAATTAAAAAGAATAATTTAATATCGCCTCCACCCATGCCCCCGTTTGATATCACAGCAATACTATATAATATGCCGAAACCAACGACTGCACCTACAGCACAGTCCCACCAGGGTGTTAATGGCGACAATACTCGTCCAATAATAAGGAAGGGTAAAAAGAATAAAAGCACCTTATTCGGAATCAGCATATAGGCTATATCAGAAACAACAATGATGACTAATAATGAAATAAAAAATAGGGCTACTATAAACTCTATGCTCCAACCAAGCTGCCGATAAGCAAAGGCAAACAATAGTCCTGTTAATAATTCCATTACTGGATAAATCCAAGCTATTTTATTGCCACAGCTCCGACATTTTCCACCCAAAAACACATAAGATAAAACTGGCACTAAATCAAGCGCCGTCAGTTGCCTTTGACATTTAGTACAATGTGAAGGAGGTTGTACAATCGACTCCTTCTGTGGCACACGTAAGCCTACCACATTATAAAAAGAGCCAAAGACAAGCCCAAATAAAAATAGAAAGATTGTATAAGCCATTTCCAATTTTCTGTCCTCCTAAACTAATAGGCGCCCATACAGATGCAGTATGGAACGCCTATCAATGCAATTATTACTCTCCTTCGTAATAGAACGTCGTCACCTGGACGGTAGCTTGTAAAGTAAGATCCGTATCTTTTTCTAATTGATCCTGCTCTCCAGGCAATTTGAATTCGATAGTATCCGTTTTCATCACACGCTGTAATTGTTCAATTTCTTGTAAAAAGCTCTCTAGAGAATTAAAATCAAGCGCCCCAACCTCTAATATAAAAGTAATCAACTTTAAATTCGATGGTAAGGAATCCTTTGAAATAGATGAAATCGGTGAACTCTTAATCTTGTTATCCTGCTCACCATTAACCTCTTCTTCAGCTTGCTCCAACAGATTAAGGTCTTGCGATACATCTGATTGCGAAACAGCCGCATCATCATTTTGAACTGTTAATGACTTTATGCGTGTTCCTGTCACTTCCTCAATCTCAGCTAAATCTAGTATGATCTTTTCAACAGCTCTTGTTGTAGGTAGCTTCTGTCTTAACGCTAAAACATTGATAGTCGACTGACCCTGCTCCTTGTCTAATTGAGCTAATTGTTCTTTTACACTAGAAATCTCTTGCTGGAGTTGTGATACATGACTCTCTTTTGCTTCTACTTCATTTAATCTTGGTAATAATAAATAATAATAAAGCGCAAATAAAATAGAAACGATTAAAGTCAATAACAAGATAATAGATGAATTTTTACTACTCGTTAATTTATTCATGAGCGTCGTCCTCCAGCTAAATATATAAAGTCGATTGTCGCCGTAATGGACACTGAATAACGTGGTACTTCTTTAAATTTTTGTTCAGGCGTTAATTCCTTCTGTTCGCCAAGCTCTATATCGAAGTTTGACACTGTATTAATTTGTGCGTCTGTAAAAAAACTACTCATTAAAAGTCGCTCTACATATTTCGATATATCGGTCATCGTTTCAAAATCCACTTCAATAGTAACTGTATTTTCCCCAAAAACGTAGCTACGCAAGTATGTTTGAGTTGGTAGTAAAGTTTTCGTTTCATCAATTAATGGGGTTACAGGATAAGAAACACCTTGAATATAGGCAACAGATTCCTCCAATGATCCCTGATCAACACTTTGTCTTACATCTAACTCTTGCTGTAATTGTTCAAGCTGTGTCGTTAATGTCTTTTCCTCAGCAGCTAAACGTGACAAATCACTTTTAGCTGTAAAAAATATAAATAGTAAATAAGCTGCTATTAGACCCACAATGACAATTATCAAGCTATAAAAAAGCTTTGGTGAAGTAGACCGTTTTTCAAGCTGTGGTAAGAGGTTTATATCTGGAACCATTAATGAACCTCCTTCAAAGCTAAGCCTAGCAATGTTGAAAATTCTTTTTTAAAATAAGGAAAGAACTTTTCAATTTTTGCTCCATCAACAATCATCAAAGGTGTCTCTAAATTAGAAGATAATAAGGTTCCTATTGATTTGAGTAACGGGTTATCACCAAGCATTATGATTTCATCTACTGTTTTTTCCCCTTTATGTAAAGAAAACTTAAAGAAATTCATCATCCGATCAATTTCTAAAACCTGATCCATGACGACCATCTGGTAATCTTCGGTTTCACCATTGTAGAGAAATTGGTAGCTAAATTCATCGACTTTTTTGCCCTGCCATTGTGCCATATCTGTTTCAATCGATTGATAACGTAAAAACTCAACCTGTCCGTTTGAAAAGATACTAATGGAAAGTTCATTGATAGACCACTCAGCAATTAAATATGTTTTATTAGGCACTAACATTGACATATGTTCTAACAAACGTATATTGCATAAGGCTCGAATATCGGCAGCTTCAGGGTCCAAGGAGACATCTAACAGCATTCCTACTATTTTCGTAATTTCCTCTGAAGGTGCAGCAAATAATATCGCCTTGCCGTCCTCCGCATCGGGATCATAAACATCAATTAACGGGTCCTGAAAAGGTAAATGAATAGAATGGCCCAACTCCATTTCAGCATATCCTCGTAATTCCTGTGGTTTAACATCTTTAGGATGCTCGAAACTTTTTAATAAAACAGTTGTATCAGGCACAAACATACGCACAGCCTGTTTTTTTCCTGTCCACTTCACAACCTGTTCTTTAATAATTTCAAAAAGAGCCACCTCATCTATGATTGCTCCATTTTCAACAATATCAGCTGGTAAAGGATATTCATAGCCATGCCATTGACTAGGCTCAGGTCCTTTCGCCACAATCGCACGTAGCACATAATCCTTCAGTTCAATCGATACATGCGACTTTCTCTTTCTCTTAAACATGTGAAAAGACCTCCTTTTCCTATTCAGTATAAATGATTTTATCAATTAGTCATCCATTCCCCAGCCAGAAACGCAAGAAAATTATCGTTTCTGAATGGGTTGGGAGGACTGATTATTGAGTTTTAGTATTTTCTGTTTTTTTCTTATCTACTCCTGCACTTTTTAATAGTTTATTAAGTTCTTCTTCAAATATTGTTATTGCACCTGCAGTTGAGCTAACTTTGAGACTCTCTGTTTTAATCTCTTCAAATCTACCATATGAAATTGACCATTTTTTTTCACTTTCGTTATACGTTACTTTATCATTGCTTCCTAGCTCAATACCATCTACAAACGCTTCTAATTCATCTTTCACACACTCATTATCTGAGCTGTCTCCTTTACAAGCGCCATCAATATAAGCAATCTTAGCACCAGATAGAATATTTGATGCTTCTGCTAAAATAGCACGGTCCTTTGACTTATTAATAATATTACCAATTGCAGGCACAGCGATTGCTGCGATAATTGCTAAAATAACAATTACAGCTAAAAGTTCAACTAATGTTAAACCCTTCTCATTTTTCAATAGTTTTTTATTTTTCCATTTTTTAAACATAGAGAATTCCTCCTTAGTAGTTTTATATGAAGTGTGAAAACACGGTCTTCTAATTCAATTTCTAAATAAGTTTTATATAATTAAAAATTACATATTTTCATATAGTTGGAACATTGGTAAGAATATAGCCGCAACAATTACTCCTACAACAAGAGCAAGTACTATAATCATTAAAGGTTCGATAAGTGACTTCATTGTATCGACGGCACGGTTTACTTCTTCCTCGTAAAAATCAGCAATTTTTTCAAGCATGTAATCCAAGGAGCCTGTTTTCTCACCAATTGCTGTCATTTGTGTAACAAGAGGTGGAAATAGCCAGCTTTTTTCAAGTGGCTCTGATAATGTGCCACCCTTTTCTAAATTATCGCGGGCCTCCAGCACTACTTTTCCCATAACTGGATTACCTCCGACTTTTTCAACAATCGTTAGGGCTTGTAAAATCGGCACCGAGCTACTAAAAAGAGTAGATAGAGTTCTCGTCATTCTCGCTATAATATCTTTTTGTAAAAGTTGGCCAAAGATAGGCATGCGGAGTAACAAAACATTAACTGTATAATGAAACTCTTTATTATTTTTATAAAAATAACGTGATCCCACTACTAACACTAATAGCCCTAAAATCACGAGATACCAAAACTGAATCAACCAATCACTTATACCAACAACAATAACTGTAATTAGCGGCATTTCTAAGTCCATATCTTTAAATGCATCCATAAAGGTAGGCACAATAAAAACCATTAAAAACATGCCAACCACCAGCGTTAAAAGGGATAATATTGCTGGATAGGTCATTGCCGATTGAATTTTTTTCTTGATGTTATATTGCTTTTCTAGTGTGCTTGCCAGACGATCTAATGTGTCGTCAACGTTACCAGTAGCCTCTCCAGCACGCATCATATTGACAAAAAGCAAGGGAAACACTTTGGGATGTTTACCTGCTGCATCTGAAAATGCCATCCCACTCCGAATATCCTCTTCAACTTGCATCAATGCTCGCTTTAGTGGTTTATTCCGTGTTTGCTCACCCAAAATACGCGTCGCTTCAACGACAGGGACACCAGCACGAATTAATGTCGCATACTGCCGACAATAAATAACAAACTCTTGGTGCTTCACTTTTGTACCAATGGCAATGTCCTTATGTAAAATGCTATTTGATTCTTGAAGCTCCCGCGCATTTATTCCTTGTGCACGAAGCTTCTCCATAGCAATTTTTTTATTTGGGGCTTCAATAATGCCCTTTTTAGGTGCTCCTGTTTTGGTGCGACCACTATAACGAAATACAGTCAACTATAATCACCAGCGTTCATGTATGGCCGTGCATCTTCTAGCGAGATCTTACCTGTGGTAATCAGGTGCTGCATCGAAGATTCTAATGTGTGCATGCCCAATGCTTTACTTGTCTGCATTACGCTTGGAATTTGGTGAATTTTTTCATTGCGAATTAAATTCGAAATGGCAGGAGCTTGTACTAAAATTTCTGTCGCAGCAATGCGCCCTTTTACATCTTTACGAATAAATAAACGCTGTGAAACAATACCTTGCAGTACATTCGCAAGCTGCACTCGAATTTGACTTTGCTGATGCGGTGGAAATACATCAATAATACGGTCGATTGTAGTTGGTGCACTACTTGTATGAAGTGTTGCCATTACTAAATGCCCTGTTTCAGCAGCCGTGATAGCCGTTGAAATCGTTTCATAATCTCGCATCTCCCCAACTAAAATAATATCTGGGTCTTGACGCAATGATGCTCGTAAACCATTCGCAAAGCTCATTGTATCGACACCAACCTCACGCTGATTGATGATAGACTTTTTATGAGTATGCAAGTATTCAATTGGATCCTCTAACGTAATAATATGTTTTGATCTTGTCTCGTTGATATAATCAATCATTGCTGCTAATGTAGTTGATTTACCTGAGCCTGTTGGACCAGTTACTAAAATTAAACCTTGTGGTTTTTCCGCAAGCTTATATAACACTTGTGGCATATTAAGTGCTTCAATAGATGGAATTTTAGCTTCAATTAAACGAGCCGCTATTGTCACTTCATTTCGCTGATGATAGGCATTTACACGGAATCGACATTTCCCAGGCAATGAAAAGTTAAAGTCAGTTTCTCCCTTTCCCTCAAACTCCTGTTGTTTATGTACAGGGAGAATGGCATTTACCATTCCCTTTAATTCTTCAGAATCTAATGGATCTGCACCATAATGTTCCAACTGCCCATGAATACGATATACTGGCGGAATACCTTTTGTTAAATGAAGATCCGATGCTTTTTCTTCAAACGCACGTGTTAATAATTCAACGATTGAATAAGATGTCATTTTTATCACCCCTAATCTACACTTGCAACACGTAAAATTTCTGATGTTGTTGTTTGACCTGCTACAACCTTTAATAGTCCATCTACTAATAGGGTGTGATAGCCTTTGTCATTCATATAATCACGAAGAACCAAATCACCTTCTCGATTTAAAATCATGTCCTTCACTTTTCGATCCACTGGAAGGATTTCATGAATCGCCATACGTCCTCGATAGCCTGTATGATTACATGCAGGACAACCACGCCCCCTTTTACCTTGGGTAACACCTTCCAACCCATTTTCCTCTAGTATTTCTAATTCACGTGAGGTGAATACATATGGTTCAGCACAATCACGACAAACTTTACGTACAAGTCGTTGAGCCATAATGCCTACAAGTGAGGAAGATAGTAGAAATGGTTCAATGCCCATATCATGTAAACGTGAGATGGATTCTACTGCACTATTAGTATGCAGCGTACTTAACACTAAATGTCCTGTAAGTGAAGCACGTATAGCAATTTGCGCTGTTTCAAGATCACGAATTTCCCCTACCATCACAATGTCAGGGTCCTGTCGTAAAATCGAACGTAACCCTACCGCAAACGTTAAGCCAACCTCTTCCTTTACTTGGATCTGATTGATGCCATCTAATTGGTATTCCACAGGATCCTCAACCGTAATAATGTTGACGCCTTCCTCATTTAAATGCGAAAGAGCTGCATATAACGTAGAGGATTTACCAGAACCCGTAGGTCCAGTAATAAGCATCATGCCGTTGGGACGGCTTATCATTTTCCTGAATAGTACTTCATTCGTAGCACTAAAGCCTAATTTCTCAATATCATTGGACGAATTGGTTAAATCTAAAATACGCATAACAACTTTTTCTCCAAAGACAGTCGGTAATGTGGCTAATCGTATATCAACTGGTCTAAAATTGACATTCGTTTTTATACGCCCATCTTGTGGAATACGATTTTCTGTAATATTTAAATTGCCCATTATTTTAATCCGAGCCAATACTACGTTTTGCATATGCTTGGGCAATGACCTCTCTGTACGAAGTACTCCATCTACTCTGTAGCGCACACGTAGCTCTGTTTCTTGTGGATCAAAATGAATATCACTAGCTCTTTGTGCTACACCATTGGCAATAATTTGATTTACTAAACGAACAATGGGTGAATCTTCATTCTCAATCTCGTCTTGCGTTTCAGTACTAGTTGCCGCTAAATCTAACATTGCAGCATCCATCGACTCCTGCAAATCATAATATTTGGTAATTGTACGATATAGATCATCTTTTGCAGCAATGCTTGTTTCGATCTGACAACCTGTCGTCATACGGACTTCTTCGATAGCAAAATAATCCATCGGGTCTTCCATCGCAATAAACAATTTATTTTTCTCTTTGCGGATAGGCATAATATTTGTCCGCTTTGCCAACTCAGCAGGAATTAATTGTAATAATTCAGGGCTGATTGAAAATTGATTTAAGCTAATATGAGGGATACCAAGCTGAAATTCTAAAACTTCAATGAGTTGTTGCTCCGTTAAGACGTTTTCTTTAATGAGAAAATCACCTAGTTTCTCATTTTTCAACTTAGTAGTCAGTGCATACTCTAGCTGTTCTGCTGTAATAACGCCTGATTCAACAAGTAAATCCCCTAAACGTTTACGACCTGGCTTCATCGCCATAAAAATACCTCCAATCATTATGGACTTGTTTGTACAAAATTACCGCCCTTGTCATAATAACCATAGACAATTTCTGGTCCATCTTCTTGCTCAGATTCTTCAGGTGTTGAAGGTTTTATATCAGGTAAGCCGTTGCCATCTAAATCTATCTCTAAATCAGGATCTGCTATACTTTGCCCTGCGTTTTTTGTTGGTGGAGTGACTGTAATAGGCTCCTGCGATGAACGTGTCACAATCCGATTTTGAGGCGCATAGTAATCTCTGCTAATAAACTGTTCTTCCATTGCACCGTTCTCTACAATGGAACGATAAACTTCAACTCTCACCCCTTCTTTCCCTTCTTGTTCCACACGCTCTTGACCAGCCTTTAAATCTTCTGAATAACGGTAAATAGTTCGTGGCTTAACGATTTTATCTTTACTGATACGAACCGTTATATCTTTGTCTTTTACTGCTGTAAATATTTCTATTTTTAATTGATTGCCCTCAATTGTAGCTTGCATTTTGCCAAGCTGATGAGAACGATTAATAAATTGTAAGTCTTTCGCTAATGCAGCATTGACATCCGCTTCAATCCCCAGTTGTAAATAGTTGGGCTTTGTTTGTTGAGAATGTCTTTCTAGAACTTCATACTCTGTCTGAAGAATTACACTATAGAGGATGGAAGCTACAAAATCTAAACCTGTATCATTCGCAGCTCCAGCCTGTTCCCCTAAAAGTGAAAGCAAGGAGAATGACTGGTTCGGTACAAGTGTGACGTCATTTAATAAAGGGATTAGTTTTGCAACCCCTTGACTATCTGTCGGTACATCCGCAATTTGAAAGGCAATCCTTTCTTGCATTTGCAAAGCAGCAGCATTGATTACTGCTTCAACCTCATGTTCTTTCAAATAACTTGCTTGTACTATTATTTTTTGAAGCGTTTTATCAGTATCCAAAATGCCCATTTCATCTAGTTCCTGAATAACAGTGTCGCTGGCAGTTACAGGAATGGGGATATGTACAATTTTTTCATTTTTCCAAAAGGCATACCATGGTTTTTTTGTCAGCCGTTCAAACTGTGATATGGCTGTAGTAGTATCAAAAATTAATTGTTTCGGGTCAATGGTCTTAGAGATATTAGTACTTTTAACATTTATTTCTGTTTGCTGCCAGTCTTTAATTGCTTTTTCCACAGTTGGTAATAAATTTGCACTATTAACACCCCCGACTTTTATACCTCCAATTGTTGAACTTTTTGTCTCATCACTAGCAAAAACTTTCCCATTTATTATAAAATTAGGTAGACAGACTACAGCTAGTATAAATATTCCAATCAATAATACAGTAATGGTTATAATTTTTTTCATCTGTCAATCCCCCTTAAACATCGTAATTTATTGGTTTGCAACTTTATGCTCATCCAGATACTAGAATACTATATTTACTACTACATTACACTACTAAAAACCTAATTTATTTTAAATAACCCCTTCAAAATATATAAAAATTTCACGATTTAGACTAGTTTATCTCTTATATAATGTTATATTATCGTTATGAATACTTTATTACTAGTCGATTAGAATCACGCTTTTTGAACTACTCTTTTCATAATACATAATTCACTAAATAACCATTTGGTTCTTTTGACACAAAAAACTTATAAGGGGCGATATTATTGCAAAAAAATTTTAAAAATGAAGGTGGCTTTTCATTAATTGAAGTCGTTGCTTCTTTAATTCTAATTACAATAATATTGCTTTCATTTTTCGGATTATTTATTCAATCTAACAAAACTTCCAAAACTTCTAGCACAATCGTAGATTCTACCTATCTTGCTCAAAATGAAATGGAAAATATATTTAGAGAAATCAAAGGCAGAACAGAAGAACAACTAGCTAGACAATTACTCTATACAAGTACAGAAAATCCTCAATATATTAGTTGTAGTAAAAATAGTAAATTTTCAACTATTTGGAGCTATGAAAAACAGATGGAAGATAGACGGTTTATTCTAACCATTAAGCGCCATTGTCAATATGAATATCTAGATACTATTGTTATCGAAGTTTATGAGAACGATGTACTCAAAAGCAAGATGGAAAATATATATAGTAGGAAGTGAATACATGTGGTTCATAAAAAATAACAGAGGTTTTACACTCGTGGAAGTACTTGCTGTTATCTTAATTTTAAGCATTGTTTCAACAATTCTTTTTAGTATACTTTCGTCTAGCAAAGAAACTAATAAAAAACAACTTGAAAATAATGAACAGCTTTCCGAGTTGTCTTATGTTTTAAAGCTCATTACGAAAGATATGAGAAAAACCATTACGTATGATCCTAATAATTCAACATTTAAAAACAGAGATGGTTCTATTCAATACACATATATCTTTGATGCTGAAAAAAATACGATTACTCGTAACAACGAGGTTATTGCAACTCATATACACTCATTTTCCTTAACAAGTATTGGCGACTCTATTTCCATAAATATTGAAAGTATTAACGAACACACAATCTCTACACAACTATCTTTTAGGAGTGGTGACGGTGCAAAAGATGAAAAAAAATCTACTAAATGATGAAGGCTTTTCATTTTTATTAGTTTTTTTAACCATTATATTAGTGACGATTTTAGGTCTAGGTTTACTTGCTGTATCTTCAAATTCCTTAAAACTCTCTAAACATGAGCGAGAAGATCAATCCATTTATTACATTGCTGAGGCAGGCGTAAATTATGAAAAAGCAATTTTATTAGAAAAAGCGAATGAAGCTTATCAAAGTGCAAAAGCAGAATACGATCGTTTACCAATTCAACAGAAAAAGTATGAAAAATTTGTAGAATTATATGAAGAGAATATTAAAAGCATAATAGAACCACTATTAAATAACGAAAACATTATAAATAATTTTGAAGAACAACTAGGAATGCAACCTATTGCCAGGATTACCCTAAAACAGGATTTAGATACGAATCTTCGATATTGGATAACTTCTATCGGTACATATGGAGAATCGCCTTCACAAAAAAGAGAACTACAGCAAAGTGTAGACTTTGTTCTTGATGCCGAAACAACTAATAATAATGGTGGGGATGATGAGGAAAATTTAAATACTGCTACCCCTGAATTTGCAGTACAAACTAAAGGCAATATTAAGCTAACAGGTGGGGCATCCATAAAGGGAGATGTAGCTACTGACATCGGTATAATTTCATTGGATGGTGGTTCATCTATTTCTGGTACTGTAGGTGCTTCAAGTGATCATTTCCAATATCCATCTTGGATGGGGGATTTATCAAGCAAACTTACGCAAAGTAGGAAATATCCTGGTTCAAGTATCCTGCCTTTATTTCCATTAGAGAAAATGCAACAATTATCAAAATTACCTGTTCCTCCAAATCAAGAAGTCATCAAAGATCCACACAACAAAACCTTCATTATTAATAATGGACATTTTTTAGCTGATAATTGGATGACTAATAACTATACTTTACAGTTAAATGGTGATACACATTTCAAACAGTTCAAAGTGGATCAAAATAATACGTTGACTATAAATGTAGGAGATACAGATAAAAATTTATATATCGAAGATTTTAATATACTACAGGGGCATATTAAAATTGTAGGAACAGGAAAGTTAAATGTATATATTAATAATACTTTTAATCTAAAAGGATCTTTAAACAGGAACGGTAATGCTAATCAAATAAATTTATATTATAACGGAGCATCAGCTATCACAATTGCAGGAGAAACACAAAGCGCTGCCTCTCTTTATTCTAAGCAAGCCAATTTAACATTCACAGGGGGGATAGGATTAACAGGGAATATATATGCAGGAGCAACTAAGGTTACTTTTAATGGTGGTTCAAACTCAAATGGTCAACATATTATTGCACCAAATGCTTCTGTCATTTTAGAAGGCGGCGCTCACATTAAAGGAGCTATTATTTCTGATAATTTACTAGCTAATGGAGGTACTTCCGTTACATTTACAGAAGGCACAATCCAACCACCTTCTTCAGGACATACAGAAATTGGCGATCCTATTACTTTAATAAAAGAAAATGAATTAGTAGAACAATAGAAAAAGAGATTCCAAAATGCATTGGAATCTCTTCTTCTTTATTTCTTCAACAACCTACCCGATAGCAGCATGCCAATACCACCAATCGTTATAAATAGAATAGCTCTAATTAATAAATCAAGGGCAGATAAGTCAAAGAAAATTAGCTTAATAAACGCCATGACTAACAGAATAAAACCTGTTGAGCGCAGTGTTTTTAATTGATGTGTGGAGCTTATCCATAGGGAAACGCTTGCCGTCAAAAATAATGTAATGGTTGTCAGTGCGATGCTTAGCTTCCAATCAAGGACGTTGTTAAACGTAAATTGATGGATCAGCCCCCATATTGAAATCATCGTGAGCACGATACCAGTGCTTACAATAGCATCTACATATTTCCCCAGACGCACCTCATACAATCGATAAATAAACCCTTTTACTAGAATATCTACGATGATGGCGACAATGACTGCCATATATACCAATCTAGTTATAATATTTAAGCTTTCCATCATGGTCGGCTTGGTGCTGATCATCAAGAAGAATAATAGGAAAAATGAGCCGAGAACTGGTGTTAAAGCACGACCTTTATAGGTTTCCTCTACAAATAGAGAGCCAGTAAATAAGGCAGCTAATACGATACACATCATATATGGAATGCCATTTGTTGCTGCAAAATAAACGGTATCTAGTTTGCCAATATAGGCTAAGAAATAGCCAGTTGTGGCCACTGCTAAAATATCAATCACATACAGATCCTTCATGACCTTTTCAAATGTCGTAAGTGTCTCTTTTGGACGTCTTGCATATAAGTAAATAATAACGAAATAAATAATTGGCATGAACAAGCTTAAATGATCTATGCTGAAAAATGGTTTTGGTTCATGAAAGATGAAATTTAAAATGAATGTGATGATAAGAACTAATGAAGAAACGACCTTCATCATACTTGCCCGTAGTCGCAAACTCATCATCACGCCAGCAAAAGCAATCATCGGATAAAGTAAATCATCCACTTTATTTGGTATATTCATTAAAAGTATCGTATTACATAGGGTGATAAATGCGAGTGTAACAGCGCTATCCAATACTTCCTGCCATTTTTGGCGATAGCTATATAACGCCACCGCTCCAAATAAAGCCATTAGGACAAGGAGCAGCATTTCTCCATGCGGAAGTGAACGAATAATAAGATTCATCAGCAATAAACTAAATGAGCCTAAGGAAAATTGAAGCCCTATATGAAGAGGCTTCCATTTGGATTGTGCGTTATACATTAAACACCAAATTACGTAAAATATTGATAGAATCACCAATAAACCAAATGCGAAGATAACTTGCTTATCAATATTCATAAACGCTACTACGCTCACCGCTAGCACCGAGAAGAATGTAGCAATATAGAGAGCTAGCTTTTGCTTGTGCTGATAAATGACCCATTGCAATGAAGCAAATAATATCACGACAAAAAGCAAGATAATGACCGCATTAAAATCCATATATTCTAATAAATAAGGTAGCAATAACGATGTAAAGGCTACAAAAACGGTAAGTACTTCATTTTTCTTCCAATAACTAATGGCAATACCATAGCCAATATAAAGAAGTGTAATGCCTAGTGCTGGAGTAAGACCAATGATTTCATATAAAATGGCACTCGCGGCAGTTGTTAAAATACCGACAATAAATGCCCCGCCATATAAGGAAATCGTTATAGCAGATGAGCCTACTTTTCTACGTTCTAGTACATAGGCTATAACCGCCAAACCTACCGATAATGCATAGGCGAGGATGATTTTCACGCCATTCGATAAATAACCATAATCACTAACAAGTTTTAGGCCCCAAAGTACGCCCATTACTAAAATAACCATGAATACTTTTGGCAGTGCCCACATAACACGCTCCTCCATCGATGGCTGCGGTTGCACTTCTTTTTCCGTTACTTTAGTCGGGACAGGCTTCGACTCCAGTGCTGGTTTTGGTTTTATTGGTTCTGATTGCTTGATCATCGACTGTCTGGCATCAAGAGTATTTATTTTTTCGGTACTTTGTGTACCTTTTAACGAAGACAACTCCTGACGTAAATCTGCCATTTCCTCTTCGAGCTTAGCAATTCTTCGCTCCAATTCAAGAGACATTCAATCATCCTCCCCACTTTATCAATTTTCTAACAGTATAACATATTTATCCTTATTGTAAAATTACACTTTTTGTTTAATTTATCTCGGTCTCCTATACATTAAGGCACGCTCACTATCACTGGTGCCTCGTGTCGTTGGATCCACAATAACACCCATTAATACAAGAATGGATAAAACTGTATTTAAAATAGATGACATTTGCTCACTCATTACCCCTGTGAAATCATAGCCAAAAATCGCTGCAACTTGTTGTGCGAGTAAGAGTAACAATGAAAATAGCCCTAGTAGAAATGGAATATGTTGAAGACGAACCTTCCAATTAATTCTCATAAAAGCTCACCTCCCCCCCTCTTGCCACAGTATATGCATAGTGGTTATGTGACACATATGCAAAAATGGAGCTCTCGCCATGTTACTAGGATTTTTTAATAATATTTTGCGGCATAAACTATTTTCAGCCATAGCAAGTAAGGCAGGTTTTATCACGCTAGACATGTTCATATATATAGTTAGGTTGCATTCGGCAACGAAATGCCTAACAATTTACTGAAAATGAGGGTGATGAATATGGTATATGAGTGGAACGTCTTAAGGGTAGTAGCTTGCCTGAGTATTGTGTTATTACATGCAACGACCAATATTGAAAGTATTAATGGCTATATGGATCAACCCTACTATCAGTTTTTTCGATTATTATTATGTTTCGCTACACCCACTTTTATCTTATTATCCATTTTAATTTTAGCTAAACGCTACCAACATCAGCTACCTCCCCATTTTATAGGACGTCGTTTTCAGTTTATTGTTATTCCGTTTATAGCTGCAGGCATGTTATATGCAGCCAACGCGGCTCTTCATTATGATGAAAGCTTTTGGGAGGCATTATATCGCCATATTATTTTAGGAGATTTTTCGGGATGGTTTGTCATGACTATTTTTCAACTCTATATTCTCTTCTATATTGTCAAGAAATATCAGGTATCCAGCATCTGGTTTACGCCCATTATGTTCTTACTTGGCATTTTCTATATGACACTAGCAAATGCCAATATAGATTATTTCATACAAAATGAACATTTTATGCGCCTGCTCTTTGTCGGCTGGCTCCCATATTTTGCACTAGCCTATATTATCGGCAGTCATTATGAAAAAATCGCGCACTACCTCATCCAATATAAATATTTCACAATTATAGCTGTCATACTTGCAATGGCTATTTTATATACAAATTATTATTTAGGTGCCCAACAGATTACATCAAGAAGAATTGATATTATGCTATTCGTGTTGGCGATGACGTTTTGCATACTGGCGTTTGCACAGGTTTTGCCTAAGCTCCCTTTTATCCTTATTTTAAGTCGCTATTCCTTTGGGATCTTTTTAATTCACTGGCTAATTCAAGAATATTTAGCTCCCTATAGCGCATTACTACCCACTACTGCTCTTCAAGTCATTTCTCTTTTTCTATCCAGTTTACTTGTCTGTATGCTGCTCATCAAAATCATTTCATTTATCCCTTTTAGTGCTTATCTGATTGGAAAGTCTCATCAAAAATAGCCCTCTCATAATTGAGAAGGCTTTTTGGAAACCTTATTTTGTATAGGACAAGGATGTTTCTGTTGTTTATTCGATTCTTTTTATGGGTGGTTGTCCCCTTTTTCTTTGATTGAAGTGCATCTATTCCTTGTGTTTTAAATTACTTTTTCCAAATTTGTATCTCATTATATCTATTTATGTATACGTAAAAAAGGCAGTTATCATTATCTCATGAAAAATGCCAAGTCGATCTAGACTTGGCTTTTTCATTAAAAGAGTATGTGACCAACCAATGCAGCGATTGGTAGGGAAATAAGTGTACGTAATATAAATAAAACGACTAAATCGAAAAATTTCAATGGAATTTTTGTTCCTAAAATAAGTCCACCAACTTCAGACATATAAATTAGCTGTGATACAGAAACAACAGCAATGACAAATCTAGTAACATCTGATTCGATCCCTGCACCTAAAATAGAAGGCAGGAACATATCGGCAAAGCCTACGACCATTGTTTGAGCCGCTTCTGCCGCTTCAGGTAAGCCTAGTACAGTTAGGATCGGCTCAAATGGTTTTCCTAAAATCACAAAGATACTGGTAAATTCAGCAAGCATTAAGGCAATTGTACCAAAAGCCATAACAATAGGAGCAACGCCAACCCATAAATCAATAACATTTCTAGAACCATCTTTTAAAAATTGGCGCGGATCCCGATTTGCATGAGCAATAGCAAGTGCATTTTCTAAGCCATGCGACACAGAATTATAGCCCTCTGGCAATTCCTCACGCGAATAGTCTACTGGAGTACCATCGATATACGTATCTTCCTTTTGTGCAAGAGGATAAATTCGAGGCATAATAATCGCTAGCACAACACCGCAAAGTACTACTGTTAAATAATAAGGAATAAAATAGCGTGCCAAGTGGACGGTATCCAATACTACGATACAGAAGGTGATGGAGACAACAGAGAAGCTAGTAGCAATAATCGCTGCTTCTTTTTTGGTATAGTTCCCCATCTCGTATTGCTTACTCGTCATTAACACTCCAATCGTTCCATCACCGACCCATGACGTAAGAGCATCAATCGAAGAACGCCCTGGGCTTTTAAAAAGAGGTCTCATGATTCTCACCATCATTGTACCGAAAAACTCAAGTAAACCGAAGTTTGTTAAAAATGGTAAAAGGAAACCTGCGAATAAAAAAATGGTAAATAAAAACGTCACAAGTCCACCGTTTGGATCCATCAGTAGCCCACCTGTATTTTCATTGTTGATGGCAGAAGGTCCAAATTGAAAGACAACCATCGAAGCAAAGGCTAAACCTAAAAAGCGAGTAATCGTCCAAAACCAATTGACATAAAACAATGTATCTAAAATACTAGGTTCTTTCATATTTTTTCGAGGAATCCATTTAGCTATAAGTGCGCCAAACGCGGAAATTGCAAACATAATAATCGTAAAATAACTAATGACTGGAGCCACTACACCAGCTAAAATATTTGCTAAAATGGCAATCGGTACTTTCCAGCCCTCATCCGTTAATACAGGAGTCATAAATAGAAAAATACCAATTAAAGAAGGAATGATGAAATAAATATATGTACTAACAGAATACTTTTTCATTTTTGACTGAAACCTCATTTCTTAGTATTGCTTAAACTTGTAACTATGTATGATGCATTCCCCTATTTTATCTTTCACTATACTTCGTTTGCTGTAATACTTTATAAGCTAAACATGTAGCGTTCATTCAATACCTCCCTCCTCTTTCTGTTATAGTACTATTACAAAAACAATGAAGTTTTGAGCTTTAAATAGAAAAACAATGACTCTATTCATGTTTTTATAACATAATCGTGTTATAAAACTATTGTAAACGCAACAACACATATGGTTCAACTCTACAATTTTCTGAATTTTTATACATCATTAGTATAGTTTTTTTCTTTAAAACTAGTATATCAATATTATATTATGATAAACAGAAATTTTAATAGGAAGGAAACGAGGCTGGGAAGAAACTTGATTATTTCGAAAATAGCAAAAATAGATAATAACTTTTCCGCCTCTTTGCATAGTGTTAAAAAACAAAACCATCCATAGCATTTTTGTGACAGGTGAAAATGGATTTTCGTTGCAGGCTACTTGCTTTCCACTCCAATCCATAAAAATGGTACCTTTTTAGCAAAGGTCTTCAAATAAAGTGAAGGGTATTCACTACTCTTTATGAAGAGGTGTTGTCATTCATCACTTCTCTACAATGAAAATAAGAACCTCTATTCTTTAATTATACAAATAATGGGCTATTTTGATCGCTTCGACTAGTATGAAAGATAGAGGAAAAGACACTTTTGCATATGGTTGATTGGAGGGGAGCCAGCGTCACAGATAAGACCCTAGAGCGAAACGCAGTGAGTGAAGCGGCTCATCGGACGCCCCCTGGAAAGGACGCTGGCGGAACGGAAATCACTCGCTCGCCTTGCTAAAGGTTCTTTTTCTGCTATTGACATCATCTTTTTTCACCAACATGAAAGTGAATAAACCCCACGACTGTTTATTCACTTTGTGGAATTGTCAATGCTTCATGAGGTTAGCCAAGTCTTTTGATTTTGGGACAAGAGATACAAAAGTCATTTGCTTCATCAGAGGTGTGATAATAGAAACAACATGTTTTTCTCAAGCGTATTGGTTGCTCTGATTCCTTGATTGTCACTTTGGGACCACAATAATTTGTCAAAGGATTTTTCCTTTCGCCAAAAAGAGAACCTGGCGCTTGATTGACAATATAGTGATAGTCTTCTTGTATACGAGCCTTTTCTTGCTCACTGGCCCTTTCGCTTATTTTTGTTTCATATAGCCAATTGACATAAATAGCTGTATTTTCCCATAAGATTGCTTTTGGGATTTTACTTATTTTTGTTAATGACTGCCACACTTTCGCTAGATTACCTGCAAAGATTCCTTGGAGAACCTCATCACGCCATGCTTCACGATCTTGTGTTGGCACTGACACTGAGTCATCGATTAAGCGAATGTTTGGAAGCCATGGTTTCGCATGATCTTCTGCTTCCACCCAAATATTCTCGATACCAACATATAGCCCCTTATCATATCTTGACATAGCATAGAATGCTGAAGCCATTGTTAAGACGCTATAGCGCTTTGCAAATAACGATGCTGTAACTAATGTAGATGTGGAATGAAAGAAAGGCGCTATTTTTTGTAAATAGGCTAAAGCTTGTTCAGTGTCTAATAAATTTTGGGCTAGTAGAGCGTAAGCAGCATCTACCGCTGGCTCAATTGTCAATCGATAATCACGTAATAGTACTGCTTTTTCTTCAGCTGACAGTTGTAAGCTCAACTGACCCTACCTCCTCTAATTTCTCCACCTGAACTGTTCGTCCCTTGCCATGCGGAACACATAAAGGCGTACCAAATAGAGGGTCTCTCATAATCGTACAGTCCATACGAAAGACAGCTTGTACAAGCTCAGGTGTTACCACTTCCTCTGGCTTACCTTGCGCATACACCTGTTTATTTCGCACAGCTACAATGTGATGGGCATAGCGGCAGGCTAAGTTTAAATCGTGTAAGACCATCACGACTGTACGCCCTTCATTTTCATTTAAATCAAATAGTAAATCTAAAATTTCTACTTGATGGGCCATATCTAAATAAGTCGTAGGTTCATCTAGTAAGATAAGATCTGTTTTTTGAGCCAATGTCATGGCTATCCATACACGTTGACGCTGACCACCTGATAATGCATCTACTGGTCGATCTGCAAATTCTGTCATCTGTGTTACCTCAAGCGCATTGTTCACAATTTTTTCATCTTCAGTAGACCATTGCTTTAACCAGCTCTGATGTGGATAACGACCTTGTTTTACCAATTGTTGAACGGTTAGTCCTTCTGGCGCAACAGGTCCCTGTGGGAGAATGGCTAACCGTTTAGCCACCTCTTTCGTTGAAATCGTATCTAGTGAATCATCTTCTAAGAAAATTTCACCCGACTTTGGTTTTTGTAATCGTGCAAACGTTCGTAGTAGCGTTGATTTTCCACAACCATTAGCACCTACTAGTACTGTTATTTTCCCTTTTGGTATTTGAAGATTCAAATCCTCCAAAATAAGATTTTCACCATAACTTACATGTAAATCTTGTGCTTCTAAAACATTTTTCAAAATCCCGTCACCTTCTTCTCACGCTTTTAACTGTTATTTCCTGTAGCTTTATTGATTGCGCGTTCTAAATAGTAAATAAATAAAGAATGGTGCCCCAATTGCAGCCGTAAAGACACCTGTTGGTAAATCCTTTGGTAAAAAAGCAGTGCGTGCTACGATGTCGGCTACGATAACAATCATCCCACCGATTATAGCAGTCACAGGTATCAATCCAGCAAAGGAACGCCCTACAAGCATTCTACTCATATGAGGGGCTACTAATCCAACAAAGGCAATTCCACCAGCAAATGCAACCGCAGAGCCAGCTAGCATCACACTAATGAGTAAAAAAAGTAAACGGTACACTTGAACCTTTACCCCTAGCCCTATCGCAATTTCATCTCCTAATTCCTTCACATTTACTGTTCTTGCCAAAATAAACGTTAGTGGCAATAACAGAGCAACCCATGGTAAAAGCAAATAGACATCCTGCATATTAGCCCCATACAAACTACCTGTCAGCCATAAATAGGCCTTCGTTGTTGCAGCTACATTACTGATCACAAGCAGCATCGTCACAACGGCCTTTGCTAAGGCTGAAATCCCAATACCAATAAGCACCATACGAATAGGTGTGACGCCTTTTCTCCATGACAGTAGGTAAATGATAAAGGAAACAATGCCAGCACCTAAAATAGCAGCTAACGGTAAAAATTGAATGCTGACTGACCCCATAAAGTACACGATAAAAATAATCGCCCCCATGGATGCACCACTCGTTACACCGATAATATCTGGAGCAGCAAGTGGATTACGGATAATCCCTTGTAAAATTAAACCAGCAACTCCTAGCGCTGCACCAACTAATAATGCCATCAATACACGTGGGAGCCTTAATGTATGTAAGACAAAATCGTACTCTCCATTACCATAGCCCAATAATTCCCTCACCACTGTGATAGGATGGATAAATTCACTACCTGCAGATAAACCAAGGACTGTTATGATGACTAATAATAAGCTTAATAACAGTAAAATCCAACTAGTTCTTTTGGCTATTTGAAAAGATATACGTTCAGATTTCGTTCGAACTGTCCTATAATTAGACATTTTTCGCTAACCCCTTTCGTGCAATATAAATAAAGAAAGGAGCTCCGATAAAGGCAGTCATTACACCAATTGGCATTTCTAATGGCATGATCACATATCTCGCAGCCATATCAGCTAACAGCAGCAATATTGCTCCTAATACTGCACTGTACGGAATAATCCAACGATAATCCGTACCAACAAGCTGAATCACAATATGAGGGACAATCAAACCAATAAAGCCAATTGAACCTGCTACAGCAACTGAACTACCTGCAAGAATGATAATAATGAGACCGAGTGTGATTTTCGTAATCATAGTTCGTTGTCCTAAGCCTTTTGCAATATCATCACCTGATTGTAAAATATTTATAGAACGACCCATACCTATTGCCACAACTGTGACCACTAAAATAAACGGTAAAACTGGTATAAGCATGTCAATGCTACGACCTGATACAGATCCCGCTAACCAAAAAAGAACACTTTGTAAGCCTTGTTCATCAATCACTAAAAGCCCTTGCGTAAACGAGACAAATAGAGCTGTAATCGCTGCACCAGCTAATACTATTTTAATCGGTGTTAAACCATCTCTTCCTAATGACCCTAGGAAAAATACCATAGCTCCCGCAGCACCTGCACCTAAAAAGGCAATCCACATATAGCTCATTAAAGAATTGATGGAAAAAAGAGTAATGGCACTAACAATAAAAAATATCGCCCCTGCATTAATCCCTAAAATATCAGGAGCTGCTAAAGGATTTCTTGTTAATGCCCGCATTAATGCTCCCGCGATGGCAAGACTTGCGCCAACTACTGTAGCGATCACAGCTCTTGTAAATCTCGATGTCCGAATAATAACATGCTCCTTATTAGCAGCATCAAAATGAAAAATGGCATCATAGATTGACGAGAAGGGTATGGACGTTTGACCAATAGCTATGCTGATTAAAAATGCCAGCAAAAGGATCAAACAACTGATGAATAAGCCTACTTGTTTCATCGAGGTACTGGAAAGAATAATTCTCATTTTACGCCAACTTTCTTGATCCACAATTTATCTTATGAAAGGGATTGTAGGTTTCTAATATGTCCAATCCCTATAATGAGAGGGCTGTCATTCAAGTATTCTATAACACTTTCAACAGCCCTAGTCTCTTTTACTATTTTTCTAATTCAAACTTGTCATAAATATCGTCTAGCATTAAATTAGCACTAATAAGTCCACCAGCTAGATTCCAATTAATTTCATCTACTTGATAAACTTGATTTGCCTTCACAGCATCAAGCTCTTTCCATAGCGGATGTTTTGTCCACTCTTCATAATTTTTCTTGACTGCGTCATCATTTTCCATAAACATATAAATAACATCGGCATTCATTTGTGTAATACTTTCTTTATCCGTTAGCTTCACGATTTCCAATGAGTCATCTGTTAAATTTTTAGGACCTTGGAAGCCAAGCTCTGACAATATAGAACCTGCATATCCTGTTACATAAATACGTGCATGGTCTGCTCTGAAGTTAACAACTGAAACATGGAATGGCCATTTATCGCCAAGCTTCTCTTGAATTTTTGTTTGGAAATCAGCAACTCGCGTATCCCAATCTCCTAGTAACTCTTTCACCTTTTCTTCCTGATCCATTGCTTGACCCATCATTTCAGCTGTTCCCTTGAAATCAAAAACCGTTTCATGAGCAACAGTCGGTGCAATTTGTGATAACTGATCATAAATTTCCTCATGACGCACTTTCGATGCAATGATTAAATCTGGTTTAAGTTTTGCAATTTCTTCAAGATTAGGTTGCGTTTCTTGTCCAACAATCGCAACGCCATCTAAATCTTTTTTCAAATAATTATAAAAAGGTGCTTCAGCCCAAGATTCTACTGCCCCCACTGGCTTAATGCCCATCGCTACTGCTACATCTGTAGCCCCTTGGTATAGCGTAACGATTTTTGTAGGTGTACCTTCAATTGTGGTAGTGCCCATAGCATGTGTAATCTCACGGCTAGAAGATTCTTCTGTGTTACTTTCTTCTGCTTTGTCATTTTCTTGTGAACTACTACCGTTCGATGCTTTATCTCCACATCCCACCAATAAAAGTGAGAATGTTAAGAATAGCGCAAAAAGAATAGAAACATTTTTATTGCGTAGTGATAATTTCGACATACATTTCCTCCTAAAATATAATCAATAATGATATTCATTATCAATTAAAGAGTATACTGTACGACCGTTTTATTGACAATATCTTTTTTTTCAAAAAACATACTTTTTTAATAATTTTTTATCTTGATTAGCCTACAGCTCCCTCCCATATAGTTTAGAAGGTGTAGGATTTTTGTATTTATTATGAAAATTTCGTCGCAATGATGCTGAGGTGTAATAGATAATTGACTAAAATTCATGGCATTTATTTAAAACAATAGCTCTAAGCAATGTCATTTTGATGTTGGGAGAGGCTTTCAGTAGCTGCTTCTTTCACCCAATATGTATCTAACCAGCTATAGATTTTCTACCATTTCAGCGACTTGTTAGATTTACCTATTCAATAATAGGCAAATAAATAGACCCTATCGACGTATATCTCATATCTTAATAATGAACTACAACTTATCAAAACAGGAGGTAATAACATGTTTCAACGAAGACGCCATCCGGCAAAAGGTCCACACTGCTGTCCGCCACAAACAATGCCAACGCAATTTGATCCACCACAATTTTTACCACCAGAGCAATATGTTCGCACAAATTATATCCATACGGTTGTTCCACATGTACAACCAGCACATGTCACAACAGTAAATAAACATATGATTGATCATCAATACTATTTCCCATGCACAGAGTCTGTTGTTAATGAATGCTGTGAAACACATACAATGTGCGGTATGCCACCTAACCCTTGTCATATGCCACACCATCGTAAACATATGGGCCGTTAACAATAACGATGGGGTGCCATGCTGCCCTATCATGCTCTGGAACTATAGACAAAAAAACGAGTACCTTCCAAGTGAAGAGGCACTCGTTTTTTTATATTTTTATTAATTCTTAGTACATTTTTAAATATTGATCGCGTTCCCATTGATGAACGGTTGTACGGTACATATCGAACTCGATTTCTTTTGCTTCTTTAAAGTTTGCGTAAATATGCTCACCTAAAGCTGCTTGCGCTACTTTATCTTTAGCAAGTAATGTTAAAGCATCATCAAGTGCTGCTGGTAAGTTTTCAATACCATTAGCTTGACGCTCTTCTTCCGACATCACATAGATATTGCGATTAATAGCTGCTGGTGGCGTTAAGTTTTGACGAATACCTTCAAGACCTGCCTCTAAAATAACAGCCATTGCTAAATATGGGTTTGCTGAAGGGTCCACAGAACGTACTTCTACACGAGTTGAAAGTCCACGTGCTGATGGGATACGAATTAGTGGTGAACGGTTTTGCGCAGACCATGCTACATAACATGGTGCTTCATAACCAGGTACTAGACGTTTATAAGAGTTTACTGTTGGATTTGTTACAGCTGTGAAACCTTGTACATGTGCAAGAACACCCGCCATGAATTGCATAGCTGTTTCAGAAAGACCTAATTCTGTAGCTTCATCATAGAATGCATTTTCCTTACCTTTAAATAGTGACACGTTAAAGTGCATACCAGAGCCTGCTTCACCAAATAATGGTTTTGGCATAAATGTAGCGTGCAAGCCATGTTTACGTGCAATTGTTTTAACAACTAATTTGAAAGTTTGAATGTTATCACAAGCTGTAACAGCATCGGCATATTTAAAGTCAATTTCGTGTTGTCCTGGAGCTACTTCATGGTGAGATGCTTCAATTTCAAAGCCCATTTCTTCTAGCTCTAATACGATATCACGGCGGCAGTTTTCACCAAGATCTGTTGGAGCTAAGTCGAAGTAACCACCATGGTCATTTACTTCTAACGTTGGTTCGCCTTTTGCATCTAATTTGAATAAGAAGAATTCTGGCTCAGGCCCTAAATTGAAGCTTGAGAAGCCCATATCTTCCATTTTTTTAAGAATACGTTTTAGGTTATTACGTGGGTCACCAGCAAATGGTTCGCCTTTCGCAGTGTATACGTCACAAATGAGACGTGCCACTTTCCCTTTTTCAGAAGTCCAAGGGAATACTACGAAAGTATCAAGATCAGGATATAAATACATATCAGATTCTTCGATTCGAACGAAACCTTCAATAGATGAGCCATCAAACATCATTTTGTTTTCTAATGCTTTGTCTAATTGACTTACAGGAATCTCAACATTTTTGATTGTGCCAAGAATATCTGTAAATTGTAAACGAATAAAGCTTACGTTTTTTTCTTCGATGAGACGTTTAATGTCCTCTTTTGTGTATTTACCCACAGTTTTCCACACTCCTATAATTTGTCTAGCTTTTATGTTTACCCTACCCTATTTATTAATAGAATCGAGATAAATCCCCTCGTCGGATGGATGATTTTTGCATGCGCTGAGCTTGACGCATTTCTTCGCGCATGATTTGGCGTAATTCTGAATCACTTAAATCTTGTTCATCTGTAGCAACAGGATCTTTCTTTTTAGCAAATAATTTTTTAATCTTCGCCATATTCATACCCTGCTCTAAGTAGTCTTTAATTTCAAGCAATGTGTCGACGTCATTTAATGAAAACATTCGACGATTGCCTTCTGTTCGGTGCGGCTCAATTAAATGGTGTTCTTCATAATAACGAATTTGTCGTGCCGAGAGTTCAGTTAATTGCATCACAATACTCATTGATAATAACGGCATAGTTCGTCTAATTTCACGACTCATTTAAGTCCTCCTCCAATACCCGCTTATCATATAACGAAATTTTTTCACTGTCAACCAACCATGTGAGGTTTCCTAACATGTAAGGCGTTATTTTTTTCAATCCGATAGAAAATTGTAAAAAACTATTCAAATTTAAGGTTTATTTATTTTCATATTACTTTTTTTGAATGGCTTGAACAGCACTACAAATAGCAAATTTAACATGTTCATATGTTAGTCCACCCTGGATAAAGGCTGTATATGGTGGACGGATTGGACCATCTGCTGTCAGCTCAATGCTGGAGCCTTGAATAAATGTTCCCGCAGCCATAATGACATCATCTTCATAACCAGGCATATAAGCTGGTTCTGGAGCATAATGGGCATTTATTGGAGAATTGGCTTGTATTTCACGACAGAAGGCAATCATCTGCTGTGCAGTTTGGAAGGAAACGGATTGGATTAAATCCGTACGATTTGCATCATAGCTTGGAGAAGTGCTCATTCCGATTTCCTCCAGCATAGCTGCTGTAAAGATCGCACCTTTTAAGGCTTGTGATACGACATGTGGGGCTAGGAAAAATCCTTGATAAAAATCTCCTAATGTATTTAATGTTGCCCCTGCCTCTGCCCCAATACCTGGAGATGTCATACGATACGCACATTTCTCTACTAAATCTGCACGGCCAGCAATATAGCCACCAATTTTCGCCAATCCTCCACCAGGGTTTTTAATGAGTGAGCCTGCCATTAAATCAGCACCAACCTCTGTTGGTTCCTTCGCCTCTACGAACTCACCATAGCAGTTATCTACAAAAATAACGGCATGTGGGGCTAATTTGCGCACCTTTGCGCACATATCAGCAATTTCTGCAATCGTAAAGGATGGACGTGTCGCATAGCCTTTCGAACGTTGAATGGCAATCATTTTTGTTTGCGTAGTAATGGCTGCTTCTACACCTACCCAATCAATTGCTTTATTTTCCACTAAATCCACATGTCGATAGCCTATTTTATAATCTTTCAGTGAACCGGTATCTTTGTTACCACCATCGACAATGGATTGCAATGTGTCATATGGCTGACCAGAAATATAAAGCAGCTCATCACCAGGACGAAGGACACCGAATAGACTAAGCGTGATTGCATGTGTTCCTGAAATAATTTGTGGTCGTACAATGGCAGCCTCCGCCCCAAAAACTTCCGCATAAACACGCTCTAAATTATCGCGTCCCTCATCGTCATAGCCATAGCCATTGGATGGATGTAAATGATAGTCACTTACTTGATGCTTGCGAAATGCTGCTAGCACCTTCTGTTGATTATAAAACGCCATTTCTTCTACCTTTGCATGATAGGGTCGAACTTGCTCCTCTATTTTTGACGCTAAGGATAGCGTTTGTGCTGATAAATTAGATGTAAACGTCATTCTTTTCTTCTCCATTTCACAATTGTCCCGCATTTCAATCAGTAAGATCTATCGACTCTCTAAATTGACTTCACTCATTCTAGAATTCCCTAAATAACTACTGGTATATCAACGCTTTTGACGAATGTTTTTCTTTATTTCAATAACATCTTATCAATTTGTATGAACCCCTGCAAAACTTGCCTATTGTTTCTAAGCGAATTTTACGCTAAGCTAATGTGCGGACTTACTTCAAGAAGCGTATGTAATGACTGATTTTGGCTATTAAATTCATAGATTCTGTTACGTCAAAAAAAGTCTTTTAACTTTTAAAAAAGAAGTTCATTTATTGATAGAAGGGGTGAAAGGGATGGCTTGGGAGGTTTTTAGTATTATTGGAACAATTGCCTTTGCTATTTCTGGGGCAATCATTGCCATGGAAGAAGAATACGATTTATTCGGTGTATATATACTCGGTATTGTCACTGCTTTTGGTGGAGGAGCTATTCGAAATTTACTCATCGGACTGCCTGTCACAACCTTATGGGGACAGGATATGATGTTTCAAATTGCACTAGCTGCGATTACGATATTTTTTATCTTCCCGCATCATCTGATTCAGCATTGGCATCGTTGGGGCAACTTCACAGATGCCATTGGCTTATCCGCATTCGCTATTCAAGGTGCACTCTATGCAGTGAAGCTAGATATGCCAATTAGCGCAGTCGTTGTAGCTGCTGTTTTAACAGGTTCAGGTGGTGGTATTGTGCGAGATTTATTAGCTAGACGGAAGCCGCTAGTTCTCCGTGATGAAGTCTATGGTGTTTGGGCTGCTCTCGCAGGGCTTGTTATCGGATTTGAAGTTTTGACTGGAGACATTTTCCTTTATGTATTATTTGCAGTGATTACAGCATTACGCATTCTTTCCTATATGATGAAGTGGCGTTTGCCTTTGCGAAGGTTGAATCGGGCATAGATACTGTAATTGATAAAAAAATGAATAAGCGCAAATAGTTAATGAACTCTTTGCGCTTATTTGTTATTCAGTAACTATTTAGCCAAAAGATTCATGGCTTCTTCTAATGTCACCATATTTTTCATCATAGAACAAGCAGCATCTAAAAGAGGAAAAGCTAGAGCAGCACCAGAGCCTTCGCCTAATCGCATGTTCATATGCAGCATTGGCTCTACACCAAGTAATGATGCGGCAATTTTAGCCCCTGGTTCCTCTGAAGCATGGGAAGGTATGATAAAGTCTTTTACTTTCGGTTCAATTTGATAAGCAATAAGCGCAGCAATAGTCGAAATAAAACCATCAATAATAACAGGTTTTCGGTGACTTGCGGCAGCCAGCATGATACCAGCCATAGCCCCTATCTCTAGCCCTCCAACTTTAGCTAGAACATCAATGATATCGTTAGGATTAGGGTTGTTGAGAGTAATTGCTTTTTCAATTACTGCTGCTTTATGAGCAATCCCTCCTTGACCAACTCCTGCGCCAAACCCTGTTATTTCAATAGGGTCATAGCCAGTCAAAGCAGCTAATATGGCAGTGCTCGGCGTTGTATTACCAATGCCCATTTCACCTGTTCCAAGTAGGTTGGCTCCTTTTGTGATTTCATCTGTTGCCACATGAATCCCCACTTCAATGGATTGAATAGCCTCTTCTCTTGACATAGCAGGGCCCTGTGCCATGTTATCTGTGCCATGTTTAATTTTATGAATGATAACACCTGCATCAAGCGGAATATCTTCTTTTACCCCAACATCTACTGTTACTACCTTTGCATTGGTAATGCCCGCAATCGCACAAACGCCTGTACCTCCCTTAGGAAAATTTAATGTTTGAAAGACCGTAACATCTTGTGGATTCGTTGTTATGCCTTCCTCACAAACGCCATGATCTGCTGCACAGACAATCATCACTTTTTTATCGACCATTGGATATAATTGTCCTGTTATGCCTGAAAGCTGTACGGCAAGTGATTCTAGTTTACCCAAGCTACCTGGGGGCTTACAAAGCGCATCAATTCGCTTTCTAGCTTGGTCCATACTATTCATATCAGCCCCTTGGATATTTTGAATTGTGTCTTGTAATAATTGCATTATTGTTTCTCCTCTCGTTCTACATGAAGACAAAATAAAAAGTCTGTAGTTTATTGTCATGACAAATAAACTACAGACTTTTCCATCATCTATATACTTCCGAAGCAAGTAGGCAGGTCTCCTGGCTCAAGCTCAACATATCATCGTGCCTTCCCAGCGATTCGCTAGTGGCATTTACGATGACACTCCCTTATACAGTGGCGGGTCCGCTAAAGTTTTTCACTTTATTCCCTATTCTCCCTATTGGGCACCTAATGCTTTTATTAAACTATTTATAATCTACGACAGCGTATTTTTTCTGTCAATATTAGAATACTCGCCTTGTACCATTTCTTCGGTTACCTATTCTTTTTCTATTTCGCTTAGCAATGTTGAGCCTAATAATAGGACCGCTCCTATTATTTGTAGAAGCGCCATTTTTTCTCCTATAATCATCGTGGAAATTACTAATGATGTCAGTGGATCAATATAGCTAAGAATGGCTATACTTTGTCCTTTTAACTGTGACATGCCTAAAAAGAACAATAAAAATCCAACCCCTGCATGGACAAGGCCTAATGTAATTAAGAATAGGACTGATTCAAAACTGATTTTCATGACCTGAAATCCTGTAGTTCCAAGTAGATAGAAGCTAAGGAAAAATGCTGCTAAAGAAAGTTGAATCATTGTATTTTCTGGTTCCTTTAAGCCACATATAAATTTATTTGTCAATGTTAGCGCTGTGTAAAAGCATGCCGCGATAAGACCGTAGACAATGCCTATAAAATGCTCACTGTCCCCAGTGCCTTGACTTTGGACAATCAAATATAGTCCGATAAGGGCCACACAGACATACATTATTTTTCTGCCAACTAGCTTCTCTTTTAAAATAATTGGAGATAAACAGATAACGAGTACTGGTGCAAAATAATAACTCAATGCAGCATTGGCAATCGTTGTTGCTTTATAAGCCTGAAATAAAAAAATCCAGTTCCCACACAAGGCGATACTAGAAAGTATTAATTTCCACTTATTTTTTATAATCTCTAATTTCGAAAAACTTTTCTTTTTATAAATAAAAATCACTACTAAAAAACAAGCACCTATTAAACTCATCCAAAAAGCGATTTCACTTGAAGATAACGGAATATACTTGGCAAAAACACCAACTGCTCCAAAAATAATCATGGATAATACAAATGCTAATTTTCCGCTCATTACAAATACCTACTTTCTACGTATAAAGTATTAACCTATACAGTAGAATCTATTGAAAATGAGCAAACTGTTATTGTATGCCTAAACAGTAGATTCTACTGTAAAGACATTGTTGGGGGTGCTATTGAACAAAACATACAAAATCCCTCCTTCACCTACATAATTGTAACATATTTCTGAAAATTAAAGAGTAAGTTTTATAAAGAAAGGGGTCACTAATCCCTTCATACTATTATGAGTATGTACAATATAAGGTAAGTCATAAATTTTCTTTGAGGAGGAGTTAGGATGAATGCAAGAGAATTGAGAAATGCTATTGCGGAGACTTGTGAAAATTATGATAGTCACTACGCTCAGTTAGTGAAACCAATCAATCAGTTATTAATGAATGTCGATGCTAGTATAAGTAACGAAACAGCGAATATAATCATCGAAAATTTGAAGTTATATTATAGCGGGGATAAATACATGACGGAATGTCACTTCGATGAGAGTGAAAATTTCTTAAAAGATGGTCTTGAACTTCTTCAAAAGGGGGATCTTGCGAATGGTACTTTACAAATATATGGTGCTGGTTTAAATTTTTCCAGTTATGCTTTAAAGGTTCGTGGGCAAAAAAATGTGAATCCGTATATTAACTTTGAAAAAAATTTCAGCCTCATCATGAACACACTCCGAAAATAAGTATATAAAAAAGGTGATGTCAATGATAGAAACAGCCACTTTGAAAAGCGAGAGGTTGATTTCCGTTCCACCAGCGTCCTTTCAGGGGGCGTCCGATGATGAGCCGCTTCACTCACTGCGTTCGCTCCAAGGTCCCCTCTGTGACGCTAAATCCCCTAGGAGTGACACTGGCTCCACTCCAATCAACCATATGTAAAAGTGGCTTTTCCTTCTCTTTCATACGAACCGTAGTGAACAAAATAGCCCATTATTTGTCTGATGAGAGAAAGGATAGCCCTTTATTTTCAATGTGAAGAAGTGGTAAGTAACAACACCCCTCCATAAAGAGTAGTGAACACCTTTGCTAAAAAGGTACCATTTTTATGCATTGGAATGGAAGGCTACTTGACTCCCGTGGGATAGTGAGACAGGCGAGCCTCTAAACGGAGCGGTAGCAGAGGAAGCGGCTCGGCGCTCGCTACCAGGAAAGCAAGTAGCCTGCAACGGAAATCCATTTTCACCCTTCACAAAAATGCTATGGATGGTTTTATTTTTCATTATGTCATTTATTTAAATTCTAATTCTCCATCGTAAGCTAGCATGCCGCCTTCAAGATTTGTTACATCAAATCCTTGCGCTTCTAAATAAGCACATGCATTAGCAGAACGAGCACCAGCCTTACAAACAACAATATATGGCTTTTCTACGTCTAATTCCTCTAAACGTTCCGGGATTGTCCCAAGGGCAATGTGCTTGGCACCAGGAATCATGCCGTGTGCTACTTCATCCTCTTCACGTACATCAATAATATATAGGTCCTCATTTGCATCTAATCGTTCTAGTAATTGTGTTGTTTCCATTGATTTCATGAACTTTTTTCCTCCAAAATTTCAAATTCCACTTACATTATAGCTTGTAACAAAAAAAACAGCCAGTGTGGTGAACACAAGCTGTTTAACAATTTTTTATCCTTCTGTCTCTAAAAACTCTATTTGTTTTGCTGGAACGAATGTAGAAATGGCGTGCTTGTAGATTAGGTGCTGCTTATTTTCAGCATCCATTAATAAAACTGTAAAATTGTCATATGATTTCACAGTCCCTTTTAACTGAAATCCATTTAACAGAAATACAGTTACAAAAACACTGTTTTTACGTAGTTGGTTCAAGAACGTATCTTGCAAGTTGATTGATTTCATCAAATAGCCTCCCCACTAACTTTCTACCTCTTCACTCCTATAGTAGCATGTTCTACCAATTTATCAATTAGTAATTTTTAGAAATTTTTCTTAATTATTATAATTGTTCATCCGTCGTAATAAAATGGACATCCATTTTATTGCGAAAATAGGTAAGTTGTCTTTTTGCATAGCGGCGTGAATTTTGTTTTAAGCTATCAATAGCTTCTTCGAGGGTACATTTGCCATCCAAATAATCATACAATTCCTTATAGCCAATTGCTTGTATGGACTGCACATTTCGAATATTTTGCTGCCATAAACCTTTGACTTCTTCTAAAAGGCCATTGTCCATCATTAAATCAACACGACGGTTAATGCGGTCATAAAGCACTTCACGGGTCATATTTTGACCTAACCCCAAAATGACATGCTTATAAAGAGGTACTTCCCCTCGGTTTTGTGCTTCAGCTGCTTTGGATACACCGCTTAATTCCAGCATTTCTAATGCACGAATGACACGACGCGTATTGTTTGGATGAATCGTCTCCGCTGTTTGAGGGTCTAGTTGTTTTAATTTATCATGCATTGCCTCAGGGCCAAGCTTTGCTAATTCATCATAGTAGGCTTTTCGTGCTTCCTCATCAACTTTCTCATCAGTAAATTGGAAATCATAGAGGACCGCTTGTACATATAAGCCTGAGCCACCTACTATAATGGGTAATTTTTGTCGAGATTGGATTTCTGCAATTTTTGCTCGGACTAATTTTTGATAATCCGCTACTGAAAAAGATTCTGTCGGCTCTAAAAAACTGAGTAGATGGTGTGGTACGCCCTCCATCTCTTCTTCCTTAATTTTAGCAGTCCCAATATCGAGTCCTTTATAAATTTGCATGGAGTCGCCATTAATGACTTCACCGTTATATTTTTTCGCCAGTTCAATGCTTAAAGCTGTTTTACCAGAGGCAGTTGGTCCTACAATCGCTACGACCTCTGCCTGCTGTAATTTAGTTTCTATCATATTTTTCTAACCACCGTAATAATACTTGAAAGACCGCTTCTTGGTTGTCTTCATTTAAAATTTCATGCCGTTTGTCCTCAAATAAATAAACCGTTACATCTTTTACTCCTACTGTTGCCAATTGTTCAGCAACTGTGTAAACGCCCAGCCCCTGTTCGCCAACCGGGTCTTTACTTCCGCTTATCAAGAGAATAGGAAGATTTTTTCTTATTTTTGCTAATTCTTTTTTACGATTAAGTGTTGCAAAGCCCGTTGTTAAATCGACAAAAAATTGATTGGTTGGAATAAAGCCACAATATGGGTCATCTATATACTTCTGCACCTCTTGTTGGACAGAACATAGCCAGTCATAGGCCGTCTTTGGATTTGGAAACTGTTTATTAAAGCTACCAAAACTCAATTGATTTAGCAGCTTACTTTCAGTTTCTTTCCCTAGCCCCTTAGCTAATACCTTGGCTACGATATTTCCAACAGTATGCAGGGCTGTCACATTTCCCGTACCACAGAGAATAACATTGTCTACTTGTTCACCATACAGTTGAATATATCGTCTAGTAATGAATGACCCCATACTATGACCAAAAATAATGAATGGTACATTTGCATAAGGTGCATGTAATTGCGTGACCACTTCATGGGCATCTTCTACCACACGCTCAAAGCCGTTCTTTTCAGCAAAAAAACCTAACGTGCCATTATAGGCCGCCGTTTCACCATGACCACGATGATCGTGCATCGTCACAGCATAGCCTGCCGCATTGAGTGTTTTAGCAAATGTTAAATAGCGACCACTGTGCTCTGCCATACCATGCAAAATGTGAATATGACCAATACATGGCGTTGTGGGCTCCAATGTTCGAGTAAAGACAAAATGTCCATCCGACATTTGAATATAACGCTCCATCCCTTACTCCCCTTTTTTCACAAAATTTGTTGCATCCTTAATGGCTTGCTCTAATTCAGCCATATACTTGTGTTTTTGTTCCTCCGTATAATTCAAGTGTTGTTGCATCACTTGAATTACTTGCTGCTTATAAAGCTTGACAGCCTCAATATCGAAGTAAAGCAAGCCTGTACGACGAATAAAGAAGTCGCTCGGTGTATAGACCATTTCCTCTTCCATGCCATACAGTAGCATAGCGTGTAAAGCTAGAGGCATTGTACTGCCATGTTCATGTAAAAATTTAACACGATTAAATAATCCATCTACATTTGTGCCATACTTTTGTACAAGCTGTTTGGCTTCATCATAATTTAAGCCGTATTGTACACCTTCTCGTGCTTTATAAGCCATATAGTCAGGGAAATTAATCGCGTTGATTCCTTTTGCACCAGACAGTGAGAGCTCACGTGTTAAACAAGCACTTGCATGCTTATAGCGACGAGCTTTTACAATTTTATCGACAATTGTTTCAGCCATTTGACGATAGCCTGTGAGCTTACCGCCAGCGATTGTCATTAAACCACTTGGCGCTGTCCATATTTCATCTTTCCTTGAAATTTCAGAAGGGTCCTTTCCTTTTTCATAAATGAGCGGGCGTACTCCTGCCCAGGATGATTCAATCGTTTCTCTTGTAATAGTAGCAGTTGGAAAGACTTTTTTAGCAGCCTCAATTAAATAATCTACATCTTGCTGTGTAGCAACAGGGTGTACAAGATTTCCCTCAAAGACTGTATCCGTTGTCCCTATATAGGTTTTGTCATCTCGCGGAATTGCAAAAGCCATACGCCCATCAGGAATATCAAAATAAACAGCTTGCTTCAGTGGAAAATCCTTTTGGTTGAGGACAATATGAACGCCTTTTGTCAGACGTAATTGCTTGTTATCTGTTACTTTATCCTTGTGTCGTACGTCATCTACCCAAGGGCCTGTAGCATTGACAATTTGTGCTGCATGTACATCGAGTATTGTTCCCGTAACATGATCCTTCACTTTAATGCCAACAAGCTTTTTCTTTTTGTAGATAAATTCCGTCATCTCTGCATAATTGAGACACAATGCTCCATATTCTGCAGCCTTTTTCAATACTTCAATCGTCAGACGTGCATCATCCGTACGATATTCAACATAATACCCTCCACCCACAAGTCCATCTTCATTAAGTAAAGGTTCTAATGCTAGGGTTTCTTGGACGTTTAACATTGTTCTACGTTCATGTTTTTTGACACCCGCCAAGCGGTCATAAACCTTTAATGCTATAGATGTTGTAAACGGACTAAGTGAGCCCTTCTTATATAAAGGTAATAGCATTTTTTCAGGCGTTGTGACATGAACCGCATTATCATAAACGATTTCACGTTCACGCCCCACTTCCGCTACGACACCCACATCAAATTGCTTTAAATAACGTAGGCCACCATGAATCAGCTTGGTTGAACGGCTCGACGTACCAGCTGAAAAATCCTGCATGTCAATTAATGCGACAGAAAGGCCTCTTGATGCGGCATCTAATGCAATTCCTGCACCTGTAATACCACCACCAATGACTAATACGTCAAAGCTATAGTGCTCTAGATAATATAAAATTTTTGGACGATGCTCAAATGAAAACATACCTTTCTCCCCCAATAGCTATGATTTAAAAATTCGTGTGGCCTCTACAGCCTTTTGCCAGCCAGTATAAAGAGCTGTGGCTTGCTCGTCCTCCATTTGTGGTTGGTAGGTTTGGCCACTCATCCATAATGCAGATAAGGTCTCTTGGTTTGGCCAAAAGTTTGTGGCAAGACCTGCTAAATAGGCTGCACCTAGTGCTGTTGATTCATTAAGCTGTGCTAGCTCAACTTGTAGCTGTAAAACATCACTTTGGAACTGCATTAAAAACTGATTTTTAACAGCCCCACCATCGACACGGAGTACTTCAATCGGGGTACCCGCTGCTTCTTCCATTGCATCCAGTACATCCTTTGTTTGATAGGCTAATGATTCAAGTGTTGCCCGGATGAAATGCTCTTTTGATGTTCCTCGTGTTAAGCCAAAAATGGCACCCCGAGCATCTGTATCCCAATAAGGCGTTCCTAGACCAACAAAGGCAGGGACAATGTAGACACCATCCGTGTTCTTCACCTTTTTAGCATAGGTTTCGGAATCCTCAGCAGTACGAATCATACGTAGCCCATCTCGTAGCCATTGGATTGCTGACCCTGCTACAAAAACACTACCTTCTAATGCATAGGTCACTTTTCCATCTATCCCCCAAGCAATAGTCGTCAGTAAACCATTTTCAGAGGTCACTGCTTGCTGGCCTGTATTTAATAGCATAAAACAGCCAGTACCGTAAGTGTTTTTAGCCATTCCTTTTGTAAAGCAAGTTTGACCAAAAAGAGCGGCTTGTTGATCACCTGCAATCCCTGCAATCGGAATTTTTTCACCAAAGAAAATACTTGGTGCTGTTTCCGTGTATATTTCAGATGAATTTTTCACTTCAGGTAACATTGACATTGGAATAGCTAAAAGCTGACAAAGCTCATCATCCCATTGCAATTCATGAATATTGTAAAGCAATGTTCGAGCTGCATTTGAATAGTCGGTTACATGAGCCTTTCCTTTTGATAATCGCCAAACAATCCAAGAATCAATCGTCCCAAATAGCAAATCTCCATTGTTTGCCATTGCGCGTGCGCCATCCACATTGTCTAAAATCCATTTAATTTTTGTTGCAGAAAAATAAGCATCTAGGCGTAGCCCTGTTTTTTGCTGAAAAAGCTCTTCATGGCCTTGATCTTTTAAGGTATTCACAATGTCCTGTGTTTGGCGCGATTGCCAGACAATCGCATTGTAAATGGGCTGACCTGTCTTTTTATCCCATACAACTGTCGTTTCGCGTTGATTGGTAATACCAATGGCATGTACCTCACTTGCTTCGTGCCCACTTTCGGTTAAGACCGCCGCAATAACGGCTAGAATAGAACCCCAAATTTCATTTGCATTATGCTCTACCCAGCCAGCCTTCGGAAAAATTTGCTGAAATTCTTTTTGTGCGACATGAACAATTTCACCTTTTTTATTAAATAAAATAGCCCTTGAACTTGTCGTTCCTTGATCAATCGCTAAAATAAATTCGCCCATCCCAACTTCCCCCTTGTCTCTACATAACCCGTTTGAACATTTTTTCCACTTCATACGATGTAAAATGAATAAGCACTGGACGTCCATGAGGGCATGTAAATGGATTATCTGCATTACGTAAATCTCGTAGTAATGTTTCCATTTGTTCTTTTGTTAAATAATGATTGGCTTTGATCGATTTTTTACAGCTCATCATAATCGCCGCTGCTTCACGTAATTTTTTGACATCGGCCTTTTTCGTTGTTAGCACCTGTTCAATTAAATCCTCAATGATTTCCTGCTCTTCCCCTTGTGGGAACCAACTTGGGTGCTCACGTACAACAAAAGATGACTGACCAAATTCCTCTAAAAATACACCTACAGCTTCTAGCTCATGCTTGTATTCTCGTAAAATAAGTGCTTCATCGGCCGCATAGTGGAAAGTTAGTGGAAGCAATAATGCTTGACGTTCATGCGGATTGACTTGACCGACCTTTTCACGGAAAAATTCATATTTAATGCGTTCTTGTGCAGCATGTTGATCAATTAAATAAAAACCATCTTCCATTTGTGCAACAATGTATGTGCCATGGATTTGCCCAACTACTTCTAGTTCAGGAAATGGCTCTTTCGTAGACTCATTCTCAATTACTTCTTGTTGTTCTACACTGCTTACTTGTTCAACTGTCTCAGTCTCCAATCGCAGATCGGGCTGCCAGCTATCCTCTATCATAGTAGGTACAGGCTCTGGCACGACCAACTGTTCACGATTGCTCTCTTGAATGGTTTGGACATCATATAGTTTCTCAACAATTGCATGCATCTTTTCTACATCTATTTTGGGAGCAGGCTTCCAAATATTAAGTTGCTCATTAGTAGGTTTGACACTTTTTTCTTTCTTCTCCATCTGAGGTACGCGAATAACGCTGCGTATTTTTTCACGGATGGTTTCCTCGATTAATTTCAAAAGCTCTGGCTCTTTACTTAAACGAATTTGATGTTTCGCAGGATGCACATTGACATCTGTTAAATAAGGATCTCCCTCTATATAAAGGACAACTATCGGATAGCGTTCGATGGGTAAATACGTATGGTAGGCATCCACAACCACTTTTTGCACTAAATAATGCTTGACCCAGCGACCATTAACAAACAGAGACATATAATTTTTGGAAGCACGTGTCACCTCAGGCAAGGACACAAAGCCAGAAATTCGATAATCATATGATTCGCCTTGGAACGGCACCATCTTCTTGGCATTATGTACACCGTAAATAGCGGCCAGTACTTGTTGCACATCTCCTCGCCCATTGGTTTGCAATAATTGTTGACCATTATGCAGTAATCTGAATGCAATTTGTGGATTGCTAAGTGCTAGGCGATTCATTAGGTCTATCGTATGCCCAAGTTCAGTTTGAATAGTTTTCATATATTTTAAGCGTGCGGGCGTGTTAAAAAATAGCTGAGATACCGTTAAATCCGTACCTTTACGCAAAGGGCCAGGCTTATGTGTTAGGATATGTCCACCTTCAAGCTCTAAATGCGTTCCAGATTCACCATTTGATGTTATCAGCGTCATTTTAGAAACAGAAGCAATGGATGCCAATGCTTCCCCACGGAAACCAAGTGTACGAATGCGGAATAAATCATGTTCCTGATGAATTTTACTAGTAGCATGGCGAGAGAATGACATCAATGCATCCTCTTCATCCATACCATTACCATTATCTATTACTTGAATGGAAGTGAGACCCGCTTCTAGTAAAAAAACATCAATGGACGTACTCCCCGCATCAATGGCATTTTCCACTAGCTCTTTGACAACAGAAGCTGGTCTTTCTACTACCTCTCCTGCTGCGATTTTATTGGATAGCCACTCGTCCATAATTTGTATGTTTCCCACTAACGTATCACTCCTTTATCTATTTTTTTACGTTGATTAGCTCTTGCTGTAGCTCATATAAAATATTCATTGCCTGCATAGGTGAAGTGCCTAAAATATTGACTTTTTCTAATTTTTTTAGCACCTCTGCCTCGGCTGGTGAAATCGGCTCTTCCTCTGCAAACAAAGACATTTGCACGGGTTGTTCAGCCATTACTTGTGTTTCAGCAACTACTTCTTTCCCAGCCTCAAAATTCTCCAGTAAAACACGCGCTCTCGCTAAAATTTCTTCTGGCAATTGTGCGAGCTGTGCTACATGAATACCATAGGATTTATCAGCGGCTCCTTTTTTCACCTTATGCAAGAACACAACCGTTCCATTTTTTTCCGTAGCCGATACATGGACATTTTGTAAGCGAGGTAAATCCTTTTCCAGTGCCGTTAATTCATGATAATGCGTAGAAAACAACGTATTTGCACCGATTTTATCATGAATATATTCCATCATCGATTGTGCCAAACTCATGCCGTCATAAGTCGATGTGCCACGTCCGATTTCATCAAATAGCATCAAGCTATTTTTTGTTGCATGCATAATAGCATGTTGTGATTCAAGCATTTCTACCATAAATGTGGATTGTCCTGCTGCTAAATCATCAGCCGCTCCAATGCGCGTAAAAATTTGATCGGTAATAGGCAGTCTCGCCTTTTCAGCAGGTACATAACAGCCCATTTGCGCCATAACAACAATTAAGGCTACTTGGCGCATATAAGTACTTTTACCAGACATATTCGGCCCTGTAATAAGCATCATATTATGCTGCTCTTCTAGCACACAATCATTTGGTACATACATTTGCTTATTTAACATTTTTTCAACAACTGGATGTCGTCCCTCTATAATTTCGAGCGCACGTCCACCATGAAATTCTGGTTTTGTAAAACGATATTTTTCTGAAACACTTGCAAAGCTTAGTAAAACATCTAGCTCACTAATACTTGCTGCAAGTGCTTGTACACGTGGGATATATGCCTTTAATGCCTCCCGAATTTCCACAAACAGATTGTACTCTAATGTTAAGCTTTCTTCCTCTGCATTTAAAATTAATGCTTCTTTTTCTTTTAGTTCGTGTGTAATATAGCGCTCTGCATTCGCCAACGTTTGTTTGCGCTCATAGCGTGTTAAGTCAGCTAAATGAATATTCGATTTTGTAATTTCAATATAGTAACCAAAAATTCGATTATAGCCTATTTTTAAATTTTTAATGCCTGTTTTCATTCGCTCTTCTTGTTCAAGTTGGGCAATCCAATCTTTACCGTTGCGAGCAGCATAGCGTAGTTCGTCTAAGCGCTCATTGTAGCCATCACGGATGACATCCCCTTCTTTAATGGTAATAGGCGGATTATCAGTGATCGCCATTGCTAATAAAGCCTCGACATCTGTGCATGTATCAAGTGCTACACCTAATTGCTGTAACGTCTCTTTATTTGCCCCCATCAGCTGCTGCTGAATAGCTGGCACTTGACGCAATGAATCACGTAATTGGGCTAAATCACGTCCGCCTACATTGCCAAACGCAACACGACCAGCCAAACGCTCTAAATCATATACTTGTTTTAAGGAAGCTTGTAGCTCAGTGCGCACAAAATATTCTTCCAATAAATCCGTGACAATCGCCAGCCTGTCCTCAATCGCTGTACGAGTAGCCAGCGGCTGATGTAGCCATTGTTTTAATTTTCGCCCACCCATTGCTGTCACAGTATCATCTAATAGCCATAAAAGTGTTCCTTTTTGGTCTCCACCACGAATCGATTGAATCAACTCTAAGTTTCGTTTGGAGCTAGAATCAATGCGTAAATAATTTTTAATTTCATTAAACGTGAAAGCTTGAATATGCGATAAAGAGCGCATTTGTGTTTGATCGATATACGCTAACAAACGAAGACAGGCAACTTGTAATGGCTGGGGTACGGCTTCTAAATAGCTTGCTGCTTTGTCCATAGGCATTTCATCCACTTCAACTGATAGCACAATCCCAGCATGAACGGCGTGCTCTGCTAATAGTAGCTGTAAACTATCCGTTACAATAAGCTCTCGAATACCATAAGCCTGCATTTGCATTAAGAGGGCTTTTCCATCGCCTTCAATAGAAGAAGCCACTGCTTCACCTGTCGATAAATCTAAATAGGCATAGCCAAATGTCGTGTCATCTAATTGCTCTGCTGCCCCAATAAAGTGGTTGGTTTTACCGTCAAGCGCCTTACCTTCCATAATGGTTCCGGGTGTGATAAGCTGAACCACTTCACGTTTGACCACACCTTTTGCTTGCTTTGGATCTTCTGTTTGTTCACAAATCGCCACTTTATAGCCCTTTTGCACAAGTGTTTCAATATAATTTTTAGCCGAATGATGCGGCACACCACACATTGGTATTCGCTCTTTTGCGCCTGCATCTCGGCTCGTTAATGTAATCTCTAAAATTTGTGAGGCATTGATGGCATCCTCAAAAAACATTTCATAAAAGTCACCTAATCTAAAAAATAAAAAGGCATCTTTGTAGTCTTCCTTTACCTGTAGATACTGTTGCATCATTGGTGTATATGTTGTCATATAATTATTTACCTCGCTCTTACCATATAGATATTTTTATTATAACAAAAGATACATGCGAAACGCTTCCTTCACCTTTTTTAAGATGCTAGCATTTCGCATGTATCAAAAAATGATGTTTTTTAGACTTATCTTGGTCGTTCATCAGGAAACGATGAGGACTCTAACACATACCTGCTTTCTCCATCAGAGCTGGAAGATGAGCTGGAGCTTGATGAGGAGGATGAAGAACTTTCATCATTAAAGCTCCAATCTTCTTCATAGTCTAATGGATGGACACTAATACAAATTGTTGTTTCACCCATTACTTCGACAACTACTTCACGTTCTACAACAATTTCAAACTTCGTACCACATGGAGAGATAATCGCTTCAATACAATTTGGTTCTTGTATCACACGTACACGAACATCATCACCAACGCTAATTTCACCTTCACGATAATGAAGCTTCACTTTGTCTTTATAGTGAACCGTTTCGGAAAACACAGCTGTTTTCGAATGGTTACTATAGGCATACCACACATTGACATCAAATTTCCCAGTTACTTCTACAAATTTCCCGACTCTTTTCGCAGAGCAAGTATGATTGATTACCCAGCATCCTAAAATACTTGTCGGTTTATTTGTTGGTGATAATGTTACACGTTCTTCCGTTCTCTTCTTCCCTTTGGCAACTACTGCTTTCGTCACGATTTGTCGTAAACGTTTCAGCGCAATTCCTCCTTCGACTCTTTTCACTCCATCATATGCAGGTAGCGCCCATTGGGTGAACATATATTTTTAGAGAATGAAAAGTATCGTCCAAATCTTTTTCCGTGAGAGGTCTGCTATAGCATGGGAATGCTTCAATAGAAGAAGACATGAAAAAAGCTCGAATGCTGTCATTCGAGCTTTGATTTCGAGGATTTATTAAGAGCAGCTACCTGGCTGAGTATTTTCTACGTATGAACCCGTTTCACCACGAAGAACATCGCCACCAGTTGAGCGAACAATTTCATTTGTAACATTATTTGCGATGGTATTCGATACCAGTTGCAATAAGTCATTGACATCGCCTTGTGATTCTTTAAATTGTTGCACAACTGGAATAGCATTAATTTCTTCTTCGATTTTAGCAATTTTATCTTCAATCATTTTTAATGCTTTTTCTTTCCCTAAGTGTTGGAAATTAACCGCCTGTTTTTGTAAGCTTTTTAAGCTTGCAATACGTTCACGTACTTGTTGATTTTCATTAATCTGTGCTTCTGCCTTTTTGAAAAATTCAACCTCTGGTGTATTTGCAATCATATGTGCAATTTCATGTGATTTTTTAATTAAATCTTCTTTTGTATATAACACTTGTGTCATTTACGCTTCCACCTTTTCATTTTTTACGACTTCCACAAATTCACCCGTAAGTGAATAAGATGTAGTCTCTATTATTTTTACTTTTACTAATTGACCAATTACTTCTGCTGGTGCTTTAAAGTTTACTAAACGATTTTTCCGCGTATAGCCCGCTAGCACATCGTCTCGTCGTTTACTTGTACCTTCAACTAATACTTCGACAACCTCACCATTTAACCGTTCTAATGCTTTGCGTGAGTATTCACCCACCACTTCATTTAAACGTTGAAGACGCTCTTTTTTCACCTCTTCAGGTACATTGTCGACCATTTTGGCAGCTGGTGTTCCTTCACGAGGAGAATAAATATACGTAAATGCAGCCTCAAAGCCAACTTCACGATATAAGGACAATGTTTCCTCAAATTGCTCCTCTGTTTCATTCGGATAGCCAACGATAATATCTGTTGTTAATGTTACTTCAGGTATTGCGGCTTTAATTCTGTCTACTAAACCAAGGAAATGCTCTCGTGTGTATTTACGCGCCATAATTTTTAGGACGTCATTCGAGCCAGATTGAACTGGTAAATGGATATGCTCCACTAAGTTGCCACGCTTTGCAAGGATTTCGATTAAATGATCATCAAAATCACGCGGATGACTCGTAGTAAAACGGATACGTGGAATATCGATCTTTCTTAATTCATCCATTAAATCGCCAAGACGATAGTCGATATCCTCAAAATCCTTCCCGTAAGCGTTGACATTTTGTCCCAGCAGCATAATTTCTTTATAGCCCGCAGCCGCTAACTCACGAACTTCGGCAATGATTTCCTCTGGACGACGACTGCGCTCTTTACCACGAGTATATGGAACGATACAATACGTACAGAATTTATCGCAACCATACATAATATTAACCCAAGCCTTAATGGAGCCAAGGCGTTTTTTCGGCAGATTTTCAATGACATCGCCTTCTTTAGACCAAACCTCAATCACCATTTCCTTCGACATATAGGCTTCTTTTAAAATGTTTGGTAAACGGTGAATATTGTGCGTACCAAATACCATATCGACGTGTGGATAACTTCTTAAAATTTTATTAACAACAGATTCCTCTTGGGACATACAGCCACAAACCCCGATAAGCATCTCAGGGTTTTTTCGTTTATATTTCAGCAGGAAACCCAGTTCTCCAAATACTTTGTTTTCTGCATTTTCACGAATAGCACATGTATTCAGCAAGACAACGTCAGCCTCTTCAATCATCTCTGTTGGTGTGTAACCAAGCTGCATAAAAATCCCGGCCATCACTTCTGTGTCATGCTCATTCATTTGGCAGCCATAAGTACGAATATAGAAGGTGCGATCTTTGCCCATTCCTGCGAACTCTTCTGCAATGCTAAAATCCTTATGATACTTGACATCTTCTTTGCCACGTTTTTTAGCATCTTTTAAGGAAGGTGCTGTAAAGACCTTCTCAAAATATTTACTATAATCCTTTTCAGGCTTGTCTTCTTTTTTTGGTTGATTGACCTGTTGATTAGCTAAGCGTTGTTCCTCATTCATCGCAATCAGGTAACTCCTTTCAAACGAAATCCATGCACTTGAATTCCCATTTTATTATTATACTGAATAGTTGATACTTCCTACAAGGTTTGCGCCTCAAATGTCGTGGTTTCGACTTAATTACATGATGATAGGAGTAATTATCCATCAGCTTTAGCGTTCTATCCTTCAGTTTTGAAGCGCTATCCTTTCGTTTACATATGCTAACCATCGCTTTCATTAAAATACTTGCTGTACTTTACATGTAAGTACTGATTATACAATTTCAGCTTCATCCAACGTTTAATATTCATATCTTCTTTATACAGTAATGCATCTGTGTATCGTCCTTCTTTTACTAATCGCTTTGCTTCTAATTTTAATTTTTCATTGTTCATGTGTTTAAATAAAGTTTTTAGCGGAAGTAGTGACCATAGATGCTTAGTTTGGACATACGTTCGTTCATGATGAACGCCAAGCAAATAATCATCCACCATATACTGCATTAAATTATGACCGCTCGCCGTCACATAGTAGCTGGAAGCCCCTGCTCGCAAATTCATTTCAAATAGCTTATAGATTCCGTCTCGAGCATCATATTTCATATCAAAATTAGCAAAACCTGTATAGCCAATGTCCTCTAAAAAGTATCGAATGGAATCCATTAGCTGCTCATCGTAGTCTGTCATAACAGCTAAAGAAATACCTTTATTTTGCGGAGAAGGATCTTCAAGCAGTTTATTGCTGACACACATCAATTTGACTTTATGATCTCTTCCTACAAATACATCTAGTACACGAATAGAAGAATCATCACCTGGAATAAATTCTTGAACAATCAAGGAATCTTCATAGCTAGAACGATAAATACTGCGAATAATGTATTGCATCTCACTGGCATTATTTGCAAGAAATATTTTTTTCTTTTCGGGAAATGAACAGTGCGTATATGTCACTGCATTGGAAGGTTTAATGATAATGGGATACTGGAAAGGGAGTTCGCTGACTGCGTGATGCTCATTAGTTATGATCATGGTTTTGGGGTAGTTTAACTTATACTGATCACAAAGCTGATAAAATTTTTCCTTCGTTTGCACCTTCTTTAGTAAAGCTTGATCTATATAAGGTAAAATAAAATATTTTTCAAGCCGTTCTTTATTTTCAATGATAAGCTCTGCATAATAGCAGTCACAAACGATTAAAATCAATTTATTCTGTTGGCATTGCATGGCAACCTGGATTAAAGCTTGTACAAAATGGGCAGGGTCATCTAGACGCTCTACATAGTGAAAATCCAGAATGCTACTATTTTGCGTAGCAATTCCCTGTGAGCCTCCCAAAAAGAGTGAACGCATTGTTGCCCCTTTTACGGTGGGCTCAATAACAAGACTCTTGATACGATACGCTTCATAAAAAGAGCGGGCAACCCCGTAGGCATACTGACCCGATTGTATAATAATAGGTAAAAAGGGTTGTTCTTTTATACATGTCAATTTGACTCGCCTCACATTATAAAAATGAATTTAATCATTTGTATGCCAGCTACATTATACTTATGTAACAGAATGAAAAGGCACTATTATGTAACTTTAGTGCCTTTTCATAGTGTTGAAAAACAAAACTATCCATAGAATTTTTGTGAAAGGTGAAAATGGATTTCCGTTGCAGATTACTTACTTTCCTGTCGGCTCGCCTGTCTCCCTATCCCACGGGAGTCAAGTAGCCTTCCACTCCATAAAAATGTTAACTTTTTTTGCAAAGGTTCAAGTGGAGGGATGTTGTCACACATCACTTCTCCACATTGAAAATAAGAGGCTATCTCCTCTCTTATAATATAAATAATGGGCTATTTTGTTCAGGAAAAGACACTTTTGCAGAATGGTTGATTGGAGCGGAGCCAACGTCACTCCTAGGGGATTAGCGTCACAGTTGAGACATTGGAGCGCACGGAGTGAGTGAAGCAGCTCGTCGGACGCCCCCTGGAAAGGACGCTGGCAGAACGGAAATCAACCCCTCGCCTTTCAAAATGGCTGTTTCTGCTGTTGACATCACCTTTTTTCCATCACGTTAATGCTATCATTTTTTTGACTCGCTGCTCAAAAGCAACAATAGCTTGAACACCGTGACTTTTTAGTAGCTCGGTATTAGCACTTGTATATTTACCTAGATCATCAGGAAAATGCGCATCAGAGGATATAGTAAAAGCCACTCCATGGTCAAGTAAGGTTTGTAAAAAACGAGGGCCTGGGCACATTTCCTTTACAGGGTAACGATAATACAGCCCAGCATTGATTTCAGTGGCAGTTTGAGTTGTCGTTAGGGCCTGGGCAATCCGTTTATACCAGGCATCAAGAAAAGCATGATTCTCCACCTGATAATTAAATACTTTAAAATTATCTAAATGTGCAACAAAATCAAACATATTGGAATGAATCATTTGCTCGACAACCTTAAAAAATTGCTCATAACTTTGTTGTAAAGCAGACTGATCCATTTGCTCAAAAAGATGTTGTGTTTGAGGATTATCAAAGCCCCAGCCGTCAACAAAATGGACAGAACCAATCACATAATCCCAAGGATAACCAGCTAATAAAGCAGCTAATTGCTCTTCCCCGCCAATAAAATAATCTGCCTCTATACCCAGTCTCAAAGTAATGCCATGTTGACGCCATTTTTCCTTCGCCTGCTGAATGGTCGACACAAAGGCATCTATGTTCTCTGTCATCACGCGATCTAGCCAATAGCGCTGTACTTGACCAATCTCACTATCATCCAACCTCATAAAGCGTTCGAAATAGGCACGCGTTTCTTGAAAACGATATAAATGATCAACAATGCCTACCTCACGCAAGCCAAGCTGCTTGGCCTGTTCGAGATATAAATCCAACCATTCCTCACTATAACACCCCTTTTGCACTCGCTGTACTAACCGCTGTACTTGACAGGACATTTGTTGCTTGGAGCCTTTTTTCGCCTCATCCTCATGCTGGAAAAACTCCAGTGCCTGTGATGTACGCTCTAGCCAGCGAAATGAATAAGGTCCCTCTTCTAAATGTACATGATAATCAATTGTCATCAACTTTTCCCTCCATTACATACCGTCCATTTTTCCTCATAGGCTTGCCATTCTAATGGACAAGTACTTTCACAAAGAATTTCTGTACATTCATCAAGATGACAAATTTGAAAAAATGATTTGCCATTTATTTTGGTTGCATCGGCTAATAAATAACTCACTTTACTATGCTTGAGCATCTTCTTAGAAATAAGGGATTCATCCAAATCGTAATCATAAACAATGCCGTCACTAATGCCACCGCACGATAAAAATGTCTTATCAAAATTCATATTATCAAGCATCTCTAAAGTCATAGCGCCTGCAACTGAAGATTGTTTTGGATTCGCAGTGCCTCCTAGTAATATGACCTTGCCTGTCATACGTCGTTCTTCTATGGCTAAATTAAATTGTATTGCTGCTGCAATCGAGTTCGTTACAACCGTTATATCATCAACCGCTAGTAAAAAATCGGCCATATGGACCGTTGTCGTACCTGTATCAATTGCAATGGTATCACCATCACAAATACGTTTTGCTGCCATACGAGCAATTTGGCGCTTTGCCTCTTTTTGCATTTGCAGCTTGCGTAAAAATACAGGCTCGTTGCGCACGTTCGTATATTTAATAGCCCCACCATGGACTCTTGATAATAAATGCTGCTGCTCTAATTCATCAAAATCTCGGCGAATTGTTTCTGGTGCTACCTGAAGGGCATCGGCAATATTGGCAACAATGATTTTCCCGTCTCTCTCTAATTGCTTTAATATAAAATCAAATCTTTCAAGTTTGGCGTACGTCATGATAGTGCAATCACATCTTCTTTTGCGACATAACAGTTATAGGATTTGCCCATTTCAATCGAATAGCCTTGTTGATGTAGTTGTTCCATTGTAAACACCGTTTCACCATCAAATGTAGTACGAATAATATTGCCACTCATTAATGATTGTTTAGCGATTCCTACTAGACACATATCTCCTTCTCGTTGATTGAGATGCAGTGCTTCTGGTCGAATGGCAAATTTAGAGGCTTGCTCGACTAAAGATTCTCCAAGCATGTTTTCTAAAGTCTCGCGTGTAAAGACATTATAATGCCCAATAAAGTTTGCAATAAATTCATTATTCGGTCTTGTATAAATCTCTGTTGGTGTACCGTTTTGAGCAATGCTCCCATTATTCATGACAAATATTCTGTCTGAAACGGCCATAGCCTCTTCCTGATCGTGCGTTACCAAAATCATTGTCATATTGAGCTTACGTTGAATAGCTCGTAAATCTGCTTGTAGCTTCTTGCGAATTTGAGCATCGAGTGCACTAAGGGGTTCATCTAATAGCAGCACTTTAGGACGGACGATTAACGCACGTGCCAGAGCAACACGCTGCTGTTGCCCCCCCGATAATTCGTTTGGGTAAGCATTGGCTTTCTCACTTAGATGAACGAGGGCTAGCATTTCTTGAACACGCTGCTCGATGTCTGCCGCATTGACTTTTTGCATGCGCAAACCAAAGGCAACATTTTCTTGCACAGTCATATTAGGAAAGAGTGCATAGGATTGAAAGACCATGCCCACTTGACGATCCTTTGGCTGTACGCCACTCATATCTTTTCCTTCAATTGTAATTTTACCAGACGATGCATCTGTTAAGCCTGCCACAATGCGCAAAATGGTGCTCTTGCCACAGCCGCTAGGACCTAACAATGTAATAAATTCACCCTTTTGGATATTCATCTGAATATTGCTTAAAACCGTTGCTTGTCCATATTTTTTATGAAGCCCTTCAATAATAAGATAACTCATAGATTTGTAGCACCTTTCGATCGTTTTGTTACAATGGCAATGACAAATGTTAATAGACCCATTAGCACGATATAGATAAAAACAACTGCACTTGCAATATGTCCACTTGTGCTAAGCTTTTTCATTAAGTAAATTTGAACTGTTTCAAAGCGAGAACCAACCACAAGGTTAATCAAAACAAATTCACCAAATAAGACGGAGAATGATAACAAAGCACCTGCAAATAAGCCTGGATAAACGGTAGGCAGTAAAATTTTTGTGAAAGCCTGCCTTTTTGATGCACCAAGCAATTGGGCCGCATCAAGTAGCTGCCTTGCATCTATATTTCTTAAACTATTTCTTGTTCCTTGATAGATATAAGGAAGAATCCCCACCACATAGGCTCCTAGAACAACGAATATCATTGGTATACCTATTTGGCTATACACTCGAATGAGCCCTACAGCTAAAATGATTCCAGGGAAAGAATAGACCATGACCACTGCTATCTGTATCCATTTTTCGTATGTAGGAAAATACAAAACAATAACGAAAATGGCTGGCACAATGACAAGGAGTGCAATACTAACCGCACCACTTGCTAATAACACAGAACGGCCAAATGCCTGGATAAAATCGGTATCCTGAAACAATGTGGCAAGCCATTTTAATGTAAGTCCTTCTGGTAATATTGTTTTATTCCATTTCGATGCAAATGCATAAAGCGTCGTTGCCAATACTGGCAATAGTAAATACCCCACTAACAAGAGGAAAAAGAAATCAGCCAAGCCTCGCTTTTTCATTTTACTTTCCTCCTTGTTTTAGAGATACTCCACTCACTAATTAGCATGGCTGTCACCATTGTCACTGCTAATATAACAGCAATGGCACTAGCTAGCTCTGGCTGAGCAAAAATATCACCTTTTATTAAGGAACCTATACGAATGGCCACTAAATTATAATTACTGCTTGTTAGAGCATAGGCAGAGGCATACGCTCCCATTGCATTAGCAAATAACACACTAAACGTTCCTACAATCCCAGGTAACATAACTGGTAAACCAATCTTCAGCCAAAATTGCCAAATAGACGCTCCTAATAAAGCTGCTGCCTCCTTCCACTGTTGCTGAATCCCATCATAAATGGGATATAACAACATTAGCGATAATGGCAGCTGGAAGTAAATATAAATAAGTAATAAACCACCCCAGCTATAAAGAGAAAAGGATGTCAAAGCATCAATGTCCCATTTTTCAAATAACAATGTAAATAGACCACTATTACCAAGTAAAACGATAAAAGCAAATGCTAGCGGTATACCTGAAAAATTGGATGTTAAGTTCGTTAGTATTAAAATTTTCTCCCGTACTGGCTCAGTCAACTTCATCATGGCATAAACAGCGAACAATGTGACTACTAATGCAATAACAGCCGATACAACAGACAATGTAATACTATTTTTAAAGCCTTGCAATATATAGTCGTTCGTAAAAATGGACTCGTATTGCGTTAATGTAAAGCCCTCACTATTTTGAAAGCTCGTAATAAGCATATACAGTAAAGGCACTAGGAAAAATAATAAGAGTAGTACAAGAAAAGGCGAAAGCCAGGCAATGGACTGCCGCTTCGATATCAACACAACCACTTCTTTCTATAATTACTTGCGGCTCAAGAAGGATAGTAGTCGCTCCAACCTAAAAGGAGCGACTACTATTAGTTACACCTCTTTTGCTGTATACACACCTTCTAGCAAAAGGGGCTCCATATCATCCGCAGGCTCCATATTTAATAAATGACAGCACAGTGGTGCAATTTGTAATTGCGAAATAATCTCTTCTTTTATACCAGCCTTGACGGAATCCGAAATGACAAACAGTGGGACATGACGATCCTCATGCGTTGTTCCACCATGATTACCATCACTTGTCATACCATGGTCAGCCGTCACAATTACCTCATAGCCCTGTGCCATACACTTTGGAATAAATAATGAGAGCAGAGCATCCATCGCTAACACACGATTGCGGTATTGTGCAGAATCCGCCGTAAATTTGTGACCATCATCATCAACATTCATAGGATGAATATAAAGGAAATCAGGCTGCTTTTGATCCATTAACCAAGCTGCATCAGCAAATACATGACTATCTGGATAATGATCCTCAAAATAGAACAAGCCATTGTCAATCGGTAATTGCGTATCAAGCTGTAGCCTGTCCTCCATATAGTTAAATGGTGCTCTATTATAAAGCTCACTCACCCAATAATAGGCGGAGGCTGCCGTGGACAAACCATGCTCCTTCGCGACATGAAAGACACTTTTCTGCGTCGATAAGCGTACCGTCATATTGCTAGTAACGCCATGAACAATAGGGGGTGTCCCCGTTAAAATCGTCTCATATAATGGCCTTGATAATGATGGCACCTCTGCGCAAATCTTATAGCGAGCAGCCACCTGACGCTCCACTAAATGGTGCAAGAATCCCATATGTGTACAGGCTGTATCAAAGCGCAATGCATCGATGACAATAAGAACCACTTTGTTATTTTGCATGGATTAACACCTGCTCTTGATAGAGTTGAGGGATTTGCTTTGTTGTTTCTTCCCATTTCTTTTGATCTTTTACTGGCTGTGCATTCGTATACATATCTGCTGGTAATAATAAATCCTTTACATCTTGTGGAAGTTCTACGTTGTCTCGAATCGGACGCGCATAGCCTTTTGCTAAATTTTCTTGACCAGCGTCAGATAGAATGTATTCACGTGCTAGCATGGCAGCATGAGGGTTTTTGGCATATTTATTAATAATTGTTGCATAACCAGAAGTAACAGATCCTTCCTTTGGTATCACTACATCGAAGCGCTCCTCATCGATTTGGTGACGATAGCCTAATGCATTAAAATCCCATAAAATCGCTACATCGATTTCACCTTTTTCTAAGTTCGCTACTGATGGATCCCCCTGTAAACGACCTTGTTTCGCTAATTCAGCAAAGAAATCAACGCCTGGCTGGATGTTTGATTCATCTCCACCAAAGGCCATAGCTGCTGCTAAAATAGCAAACTGCGCTTGGTTAGCTGTTAATGCATCTCCAATACTGACTGTATAATCCCCATTTTTCAGATCCTCCCATGAGGTCGGGGCATTCTTTACATTATTTGTATCTGTTAAAAATGAAATTGTTCCAGTATAGCCAACAATCCAGTTTCCTTCATCGTCTTTTGCCCAATCCGGTATTTCATCCCAGTAGGAAGTTTTATATGGTAATGTTAAGCCCTTGTCCTTAGCGATTGGTCCAAAGGCAATTCCAACATCCCCAATATCGGCTGTCGCATCATCTTTCTCTGCTTCAAACTTCGCTAACTCCTCAGCACTCGACATATCCGTATCCTTGTGTTTGATGCTATATTCGGTTCCTAGCTCTTCCCAAGTTTCCACCCAGTTCGCCCATGTATCTGGCATACCAACAGAGTTAACAGTGCCCTCTTCCTTTGCTTTTTCTGTAATTTCTTCAAGCGATAAATCCTTGTTTACCTCATTTGCACTAGATGAACTGTCAGAACATGCTGCCAACATGGAAATGGCTAATGCACCGATTAGACCTTTTTTCCACAATTTTTGAATTGCCATGTGTTGGACCCTCCATTTGTTTTGGTTTATTTTTATTTGCTTACAACCCTAATGGTATAAAACAAACATTAAGCAAGTATGGAGGTCTTAAAAATATTTAGTAAAAATTATTGAGAAATTATAAATATCTATGAAAATACTTAATAAGTGAAGGAGCATTGTAAAGCTGAATGGAGGAGATGAAGAAGAAATCTAGTTTTGTATGTGTACGTTGGCTTTACCAGACGTACACATACCTAGATTATTTGGAGAGACCTAAAAAATCTGCATATGTATGCGGCTCATTTTCCTTTAGAATTGTTAAAAATGTAAACGCCAGTTGCACAACTGACCACCATCTCATATTGTAGGACATCTCAAAACGAGAAGGTTCTAACGTAAAGACATCTTGAAAAATCGTGAGCGGCTCGATTTGCTCATCTTTTAAAATAGATAGAAAGCCCAGAAACAACGTATGATCCTTCACTTCAATCAGTTTGTCATCTACAAGAGCATCAATATTTTCAGGTTGCTGAAAATTACACTGTGTAGCTACATAACGCTCTAAATCCTGAGCACGCTTTCGATCTTCACGTTCCTTTTTCTTTGCAATAAAATCAATGACGTTATTCACGTGCATCGCCTCTTTTTTTCTTTTATTGTAGCATTTTTTAAAAGAACATTGCCCGCACCGCCCCCTACAATTTTTACATGAAACCTTTAATTGTGTTTTTACTCACGATTGTACATTGAATACTCGTGATTGCAGTGTCTTTACTCACGGTAGCAGTACTTTTACTCGCGATTGATCGCTAAATAATCGCTAACAATAAAAAAGACATCTTATAATTAAGACGTCGCAATGGTGATTATCACTTTTCCTCCTCCCGTTATTGAATCATTAGCCAACGTTAGTGTTCCACCATGTTTTTGAATGATGGACTCGGCAATATAAAGCCCCATGCCATGATGATTTGCTGCATTTCTACTTGGATCTCCCTGATAAAATTGCTTTGTGGCTCTCTTTAAATCTTGCGATGAAAAACCAGCCCCACTATCCATCACAGTAAAATGAATAATATCGGCCTCTCCCTGAACAGATAAAGTGACTTTGCTATTATGTGGCGTGTGCTCTATAGCATTAACAATCAAATTTAATAAAGCCCGATAAAAAAGCTCCTCCTCTATCATAAAGGCATCAGGCAGTTTATCCTTTTCTACACTAACTTCAAGGTTTTTTTCTAAAGCAAGCGCCTTCATTTGCTGTTCTAGCTGTTGTATAAATGAAGCCAGCTCTACAGTTGTTTTTACACCACCAACACTTTGCTCCATATTGGATATATCCATTAATTGCTTTGTGAATTTTTCAATTTCTAGCGTATTTTTTAATATATAAGTGTTGTATTCTTTTTGTACTTCATCTTGAACAGTATCCAATAAAAGTTCCGCATTACCTCTAATAATCGTAAGAGGTGTTTTCAAATCATGAGCAAGTGCAGAAATTTGTTCTCTGCGTGCTCTCTCTGCCTGCCATTGTTGTGTCAATGAAGTATTTAATGCCTCCTTCATCTGCTCAAAGGAGAGTGCAATATCATCAATTTCTCGAATCCCAGATGGTTTTATATGAAAATCTAAATTTTGATGTTGGATTTTTTCAATGGCTTCTTGTAGGCCCAACATTTTTCGTTTAAGTCTTCTGCCGAAATGCACAGCAAGTACCGTTGCCTGTACGATAACGCCTATAATAAACAATAGTAAAGCCGTTAATTGGGGATTAGGTAAATATTTTCTCATAACAGGTGAGCGATACTCAGGGGCTAAACCATAGCGTAAAATACACACTTCCTGTTCTCGCTCAACAAATGCATAAAATCGAACATTACTTTTCGTCTCTCCCTTTTCCTTTAAACGCCATGCATGGGAAGCCTCTTTTTCTGTTAAAGTACCAGAAAGAAATTCCCCCTTATTAGAAATCACTGCGTAGTCTACAAGATCAGGAATCATATCATCTGTGACCTCACTGCTTGTAGCAATACGGTCTTTCGCTAAAGTGATTTGTGTTTCAGCATAATTGGCTGGCAAAATAATAGTAGCTGAAAAAGCAAACATAAATAAACCGATTAATAGTGCCCCTAATAAAATGATACTTAAGCAAAGAAAGAATAAATATCTCAGGAAAAATGTATGAAGGTGTGTTCCTTTCCTCGGTTTTATCATCTCCATTTATAGCCGATCCCCCAAACCGTATCAATGACATCTATGTCAAACGCATGTAGCTTTGACCGAATATTTTTGACATGTTCTGTTATCGCTGTACTGTCACTTTTGCCATCAAATCCAAAAATTGATTCGTATATCTGTTCTTTTGAGAAAACTTGCCCACGATGCCGTGCTAAAAATTCACATATTTCATACTCACTTTTAGTTAGCAGGATGCGCTCATTCTGAACAAACAGTTCTTTACCAGAAAGATTAAAATGAACTTTATCACTATAAAGGATGTTCCGCTTCTCTCTGCTTTCCCGTCGGATATGCGCATTCACCCTTGCCCGTAGCTCTCCAATGCCAAATGGTTTAATCAAATAATCATCTGCACCTAAGCCTAAACCATACATCACATCTTCTTCTAAGGATTTAGCTGTAAGAAAAAGAATCGGACAATCTACAGCATGCCGAATTTGCCCACATAATGTAAAGCCATCCATAATAGGCATCATCACATCAAGCAAAATTAAATCAAAGGAACCTAAATCCATCTTTCCTACTTCTGTCGGTTCGGACACAATGGTTACTAAGTGTTTATCTTTATAAAGTGCATTCTTTATCAACATTAAAATATCTACTTCATCATCCACTACTAATATATTTGCCATAATTCACCCTCTAATTTTCAGATGCTCTACCTTCCCATCTCCAAAACCATAAACAAGACAGCGCAAAAGTCAATAGGATACCCCCTAAGCACGCCATTATGCCAGTTTGAATACTTGTTTTGAGCAATGTTAAATCGGTTCCCATCGATGTTAAAATCCATAATGAAACAAAATGACCGCTCCATCCATAAGGGAAAAAGGGCCAAATACGATCCCCTAAGCCTGTAAGCAATAGGGCGACCAACAGCGCTTCTACAATACCTAAACCAATCGAAGCGCCTTTACCAAATTGGAGGCTTACAAATAAATGTAACATATAGAAAATCACATGACTGCCGAATAGAATACAAGCAGCCATACTATAAAATGAATAGCTCAAATCTACTTCATGTAATAATTCTCTAAAGCCAAAACTAAAAATAGCTATAGATAGAAAGATGGCTCCAAAGCTAAACAATAATAATAAGATGAGCTTGCTCATGTATGCCTTTATTTTTATGTTTGTTGTAGCTAGCATGCCTTGGAAACGACCAGCGTTTGCTTCTTGCTCAGATGCCATAGCACATACTAATCCTATAATAATCGGTAGCCCACAAGCTAACCCCTGAAAATAGGCAGTTACTTTTCCTTGAAAATCCCATGGCGAATAGGAGTAGTAGGCTAGAAATAGCCCAGAAATAGCAAGGGGGACAAGTATATGTGTCAGCAAAAAAGGTGTTCGTTTTGTTTTAAGGCATTCCACTCTCAATAATCGTAACATGTCCATCCGCTAGTTCGCCTCCCTTTTTTGGAACCACTTCGCAGTAAGAAAGCTAATCATCATAAACCAAGCTAGTGCTATCAGTAAGCCCGGAAGTATAACGCCTTTATCCAATAAAGGACTGCCTTGTGGTACTGGTAGACCGTTTGGTAATATGCCAAGTGTTGAACATAATAAACGTGCACCAATTGCAAATGGATAGTAATACCATAGTTCCCCATCCGCAAAGGCAACAATCCCTAAGATATTGGCTACTACATTGAGTAAGATAGTCAAATAGGTGCCTAATTTAGCTGCTAGGAAAAGACATAAAGGTATTTGCCACAAAAACGTCAAGAAAATAACAAAAGTACTTAGTAAACTGCTCTCTATTGGTAAACTATGACCGAATAGCCTGCCCCCAGCCGTGATTCCCCCAAAGAAAATAATCGTAATCACAAGAAGCCATATGCTTAATGATACTATTTTTCCTAGCCAAATCTTTTTAAGATCCAGTGGTAAAGCAAGAATACTATGGTATTTTATTTTTTTATCCTTTTCGACCACTAAGGCACAGCAAATCGTCAGTGCGCCTGGTAGCAGCATAGTATACCACCAGTTATAAGCACCTGTTTGAAAATACACGCCACCCATCAGCACGGCACTTATCAGTAAGGTCACAAGGGGCGTAAGCCAAAGTAGTTTGGCAATAAATGTTCGTTTCCATTTTAATTTTTCCGCTTTCATTATGGCTATCATGCTAGTAACCTACCTTTCTATTGGTAGCTACAACCTGCATAAACAGTGATTCTAATTCCTGACCTTGTGGTGCCGGTCCCTGATAGCCAAGCTTGCCATCAGCAATAATGCCAATGTCATCCACGACCTGTTCCACCTCAGACAAAATATGACTAGATAAAATAACGGTGATACCTTGCTCTGGAAATGAGCGAATAAGCTGACGAAGCTCCTGTATACCAATCGGATCCAGTCCATTTGTAGGTTCATCTAAAATTAACAGCTTTGGCTTGTTTAACAGCGCAATCGCTATACCTAATCGTTGCTTCATACCTAAGGAAAACTGTCCGGCCCGTTTTTTCCCTGTTTTCGTTAAATCTACAATTTTTAATACTTCTTCAATACGACTTTGCGGTAGACCTAACGCTATCGTGCGAACTTGTAAATTTTCCGTTGCTGTTAAATTGTCATACAAGGGAGGTGTTTCAATTAACACGCCGATGTCCTGTAAATCATTTCGTGTCCATGTATGTCCATTAAAAATGATATTTCCGGCATTTGGTCGTAACATACCTGTCATCATTTTTAATGTTGTGGATTTCCCCGCTCCGTTTGGTCCAAGTAAACCGTAGACTGTATTACGTTGGATTTCTAACGATACATTATCCACAATTTTTTGCCCTTTAAACGACTTATTAAGATTTTCTATCTTCAATATTAAATCTTTCATCATTATTCATCATCCTTTCGATGACCTTAGTATAAAAAACAATTATAAGGATTTTATAAGGATTCAATATCAAATACTCGCGGTGGCTGTGCTTTTACTCGCGATTCTTCTCTAAATACTCGCGGTAGCTAGGCTTTTACTCGCGATTCCTTACTAGAGCATAAAAAAAAGCATTTGGAATGTCCTCATTCCAAATGCTTTGATTCTATCATTTTTACATAAATTCTTTTACTAAATCATTGAAATCATTTTCACTCATTTTAATATCGATATCTGTTAATGGTAGCTCTGAGTAGCCAGGTACTTTTTCTTGATACGATGTTGTTTCCGTATCATGATAAATAACACCTGTTACTAAGCCCTCATGCTCCATCACTGTACGCATTGCCATACCACGATCATTGTGATCATAGCCTTCTACATCCGCTAGTTTTGTTAAGTTCTCTTTAAACCAATCGTATGTGTTCACTTTGTTATACGTTACACAAGGTGAAAAGACATTGATAAATGAGAAGCCTTTATGGTTGATACCAGCTTCGATTAAAGCTGTTAACTCTTTAATATCAGTAGAGAAGCCTTGTGCCACAAATGTTGCACCACTTGTTAATGCTACCTCTAATGGTTTCAATGATGGTTCAATCGCTCCACCTGGTGTAGATTTTGTAATAAATCCAGCAGCAGAACGTGGCGATGTTTGACCTTTTGTTAAACCATAAATTTGGTTATCCATTACAATATACGTAATATCAATATTACGACGGATAGCATGAATTGTATGCCCCATACCGATAGCAAATCCATCACCATCACCACCAGAAGCGATGACATGTAGATCACGATTGGCCATTTTTAATCCTTGTGCAATCGGTAGTGCACGACCATGAATACCATGGAATCCATAAGAATTAATATAGCCCGAAATACGTCCTGAACAACCAATTCCTGAAATCACAGCAAGTTCATTTGGCTCAATTCCGACATTTGCTGCAGCACGTTGAATAGCTGCTTGTACAGAGAAGTCTCCACAACCTGGGCACCAGTTTGGTTTCACTGTATTACGAAAATCCTTAAATGTTGCCATTAGCGAGTCAACTCCTTCACACGATTTTCTAATTCACCTGGCAAGAATGGCGTACCATTATATTTAGTGATTGTCGCGATTTTATCGTGACCACCAATATTCATCTTCATAATATTAGCCAATTGACCCGTATAGTTATTTTCTACAACGATCACTTTTTTCGCTTGTGCTACAAGAGGTGCCATTTCCGTAGATGGGAATGGGTGAATTAAACGAATATGCGCATGATTCACTTTCATTCCTTGCGCATTAAGTCGTTCTTGCACTTCCTCGATAGCTCCTCTTGTTGAGTTAAAGCCTACTAATAAGATATCCGCTTCCTCATGTGGTGCATTGACAAAGACAGGGTTATCAAATTTCAAACTCTCTAATTTACGGAAGCGTTTATCCATTTGTGTTTGACGATTGCCCGTTGCCTCAGATGGCTTCCCTGTTTCATCATGTTCAACACCTGTAACGTGGTGAATACCATGCAATGTACCTGGTAAAACACGAGGTGAAATCCCATCTTCAGTATCTTCATAGCGTTTGAAGTAGGCTTTATCGACAGCTTCATCAAGGTCATCAATCACAATTTTACCTCGACGAATTTCAATTTTATCGTAATCAAACGGTTCTACCGATTGTTTCCCTAGAGACAATTGTAAATCTGTCATTAAAATAACTGGTAATTGCAATTCCTCTGCAATATTAAATGCTTGGATTGTATCAAAAAATGCTTCCTCCATTGTTGAAGGCGCAATGACTACTTTAGGGATTTCTCCATGTGTTCCGTAAAGCATAGCCATTAAGTCCGATTGTTCTTGCTTTGTTGGTAGTCCAGTTGAAGGGCCTCCACGTTGCGTGTCTACTACTACTAATGGTTGCTCTGTCATACCGGAAAGACCAATTGCCTCCATCATCAATGAAAGACCAGGGCCTGCTGAAGCAGTAAAGGAACGTACACCACCAAAGTTAGCTCCGATTGCCATTGTTGCCGCAGCAATCTCATCCTCCGTTTGGATAACTGTCCCACCGAATTTCGGTAGCTTCTTAATTAAGTATTCCATAATTTCAGAAGCTGGCGTAATTGGGTATGCTGCCATAAAGCGTGTCCCAGCAGCTAATGCACCAAGTGCCACGGCATCGTTACCAATCATAAACATACGACGTTTGCCATCTGCAGGTGCAAGTTCCCATTGGCCTACACGTTCACCCAAAAGCTCATTCATAATTTGACGACCACGTGTAATGGCTTCCATATTTTTTTGAACGACCTCTTCGCCCTTTTTCCCAAAAATATCATCGACAACATTTTGGAACACTGCATCCTCTAGGTTAAGCAATGATGCTGTTGCTCCGATGGCTACCATGTTTTTCATTAACGATGTACCAAGCTCTGCTGCTATTTCTGTAAATGGAACAGCAAATAATGGCGCCTTTGAATCTTCTGGTTTGACCGGGTCAAATTTTGCATCCGCTAAAATAACACCGTTTTCTGTGAGCTCTTTATAATTGACATCGATTGTTTCCTGATCGAATGCCACTAAAATATCTAAATCATCCGCAATTGCACGCACTTCTGTTGGACGAACTGTAATTTTATTATTCGTATGGCCACCTTTAATTCGAGAAGAGAAGTGACGATAACCGTATAGGAAATAGCCTAGACGATTCATTGCCATTGAGAAAATTTCACCTGTACTCTCAATCCCTTCACCCTGTTGCCCACCGACTTTCCATGAAAGCTGATGTAACATGTCAACAACTCCTTAAATCCAATGTGTACTATTATTTTTCCTTCATAAGTTTAACACGAAGAAACCTTCTGCACTATTGTTTCTCAACGATTTAGGCGAAAATCAGACCTTTGACTGAAAATCCTGTTCATAAAGTTGTAATTTTCAAATCCAAGCAAAATCACACCTCTATTTCAAGTGACATGTATCATATGTAAACAGGAAAACGAAAAAATGCCTTGCCACGTTATTATGTGACAAGGCATTTTAGTTCATTACTTTTTTATCGAATACGTTTTTCCACGAGCAGCTTCAAGGCTGTACGTTCTTCACCAGCAATTAAAATATCGGCAAACGCCGGTGCGCAAATTAAATCTGTGCCACTTGGCGCTACAAATCCGCGTGCAATGGCCACTGCTTTTACGGCTTGGTTAAGTGCACCTGCCCCAACTGCTTGCATTTCTGCCTGCCCTTTTTCTCTGATTACCGCGACTAATGCACCTGCAACTGAATTTGGATTAGAGCGTGATGATACTTTTAATGAATCCACAATTATTCCTCCCCGTTTCGCGAATAGTGTTTACGCTCAACAACTCATGTCCCCCTTTTTGGACTTCAAGTTATTGTCCGTAGCACATTTTATGCTCCGCAAAACGGAAATAGACTAGTTTCACAAATAAACCTGTATCCACAGCAAAAGAGTCGTAAACCAACATACTTCGACTTATTTATCCTTGAAACGGATAATCTTCATTTATATAAATTCGTTCACAGGCAGTAGCTTTCCCTGTTCGATCATCCATCTCTACAAAGAAACCACTTAAAACCTCTCGTCCTTTTTTCGGTACTTCAAAACGGGATGGCATATTTGTTTGGAATTTATAAATGACACTATCCTTCGTCATGCCTAAAACCTCATCATATGGACCTGTCATACCTACATCCGTGATATAGGCTGTGCCGTTCGGGTAAATTCTTGCATCGGCCGTTTGTACATGTGTATGTGTCCCCACAACCGCAGAAGCCTTGCCATCTAAATGCCAGCCAAGGGCAATCTTTTCACTAGTCGCTTCCGCATGAAAATCTACGAAAACAAGTGGTGACGTTTGACGGGCTTCCTCAATTAGCTTATCTGCCATTGCGAATGGGTCCTCATGAGGAGGTAAAAATACACGACCATGTAAATTAATGACAGATAATGTCACACCGTTTTTAGAAATTTGCACCATACCTTTACCAGGTGCCTCACTTGAAAAGTTAGCTGGACGAATTAAATAATCCGCATCATCGATAAAATCGAAAATATCTTTATTGTCCCATGTGTGATTACCCATTGTAATTACATCTACACCTATTTGTAGCAGGCTATTATAAATATTATGAGTAATGCCACGTCCTGCCGCAGCATTTTCACCATTGGCAATGACAACGTCTGGATTATATTTCTTTTTTAAGCGAGGTAAATATTTTTCCACCGCATCTCGACCAATTGAACCTACAATATCGCCAATAAATAAAACCTTCATTTTTTAACCACTCTTTCTTTCCATTACGCCTCTATATCATTATGCTTCAGAGACTTTAACTTCGCACCTGAATACCATCACTAATTGTAACGCTAGGAGGAGGATTACGCAAAATAAAATATCAATGACGCCTCGGCGTCATTGCCGCTGATACTTCGCCTTTGCGCAGATAAACAATGCTTCCAGATTTTTTCGAGCTAACAAGTAGAAGTTAACCTAAGACCGTCACGACCTGTGACAACAATTAACTGACCTGCATCGTGCAGGCTTTCTTCAATATCAATAACCTCCGCCAGTATCCTTGGAGCAACATGATATTGGTCACACCGTTATTGCTCCTTTTGGTGTCTCCCTATTTCAGTTGGCGTCTTCATTGCAAAAAACATCGGCTAAATCAAGATCAATCTAACAACGCGAAATCACTTGATGCTTTTTCACATTTAAATAAATTAGTGTTGAAGATAGTGTAAGCCAATTGTTTTTGATAAGCTTTAAAAAAACAATTTGTTTCATCTTTCGTTTCATTAACTTAACCTTTAATACGTCTGGATAAGCCTTTAAAAAGGATTGAATCTCATACTTCATCTCTTGTGCAGTAGCACTTTGATGAAGAATAATCAATAGCCCCTCCAATTGGTAATTCAGAAAGCTATTTTTCACTTCCGCATAAACCTCGCCATCCTGTAGTTCCTTCAAAAGCTTTTTATACAATACATCATAATTGTGTCGTAAATGGACCATGGCTTTTTTTGTTAAGGAGCTTTCATTCGCCACATTATAATAATAAAGCTGTCTTGGAACATAACAGATGGACTGATTTTGTATGACAGCCCTTGTCAGAAACACTGTATCCTCTGCAAAGCTCATCGCTTCATCAAACCGTAGCCTATGGAAATCTAAAAAGGATTTTTTATACAATTTACAGCTGGCAAAACCAAAATGTGTTTCCCCTATTTCAGTAAATAATTTGTGTAAACAATCAATGGCACTGTAAGTACAGTAGCTGTTGGATGGATAATATAACGACCTGCTGCCCTCCGCTGCTTGCCAAAATAAATCACATTTTGCAATAGCAGAGCCTGTCAGCTTACATGCTTGATACAATTCTTCAAGCATCGTTAGCTCTAGCCAATCATCTGCATCAACAAAGGTAACATATTGACCGTTGGCATGGTGTATTCCAACATTTCTTGCTTTACTAACACCACTATTGGCATTCGTAAAAATGGTCATACGTGCATCAATTTGTGCAAACTTTTGTAAGATCGTTAATGATTGATCTTCACTGCCATCATTAATGACAATAATCTCAATATCCTTTAATGTTTGCTGACAAATGCTTGTTAAACATTTCTCCAAATAGGGCTCAGCATTGTAAACAGGTACAATAACGCTCACTAAGATTTTGGACGCCAAAATATTGCGCCTCCTTTACGAAAAAGCTCTAGCCACTTTGATTTTTGTTTTTTCGTCAAAGCAATACAAAATAGACTGATACCTGCCAGTAGCGTGTAGTAAAAAATAGATAGGCTAATAGATAGCCAAGTAACTGAAGGGTTTGTTAGTTCCCATAAAAGTTCGCTACAGCAAATAGCAACAACAAAGGCCAGTACTAGCCTGCCAATAGTTCGCCAAAACCTAAAGATATCCAAGCCAATTTTCTTGTGGTAATACATATTCATAATCACTACATTTCCAATAAATAATGAACAAGCTGTAACAATCGCGGTACCGATTTTGCCATAAAAGTAAATAGCCGGTATTGATACAAAAATATTTGCAACGGCAACAATGATTAATAAAATGGTTCTAAATTTAAACAAATTTTTTGCCTTCAACACATTAAGACCTAGATTTTGTATGAGATCAATACTAAACGGCACCATAATAATGAGGACAATCGCATAAATGGCAATAAACTCTTGACCTAGCCATAATACTAGAAACTCTTGACCAAAAAGAAAAAAGCCCCCTAATATATAGCCCACAACTAAAAATTGAATCGCGCCAACTTTTACGAATAGCTGATTTATTTCTACTAAGCCATCTTCTTTTGTCACTAGCATAGAAATACGAGGTAAAAACAATCCGCTAATCGCTAAAGCCAGTGACATAAAGATCAACACAATTTGAATCGCTACTGCATAGATGGCAACATCCTCGGTCCCCTTAAATATGCCTAATAACACTTGATCTGTTTGCCAATAAATTTTATCAACAATCACAGTAATAAAAATAAAAAATGAATAGATGAAAATTTCCTTTATGAGAGTTGTATTTTGGAGACTAAATGTGAATTGGATGGACAGTACCTTCATGCAATAAATGGCATCTAACAGTAAAAAAAGTATGTTGTAAATAGCAATAATATAGATCAATGTCACCGCATCTGTTCCCTGTAAAAGAAAAAACAACATTGTCAGGGGCTGCACAATCACCTGTAATAATGTCGTTAATTTAATAAAAATAAATTTTTCATATGCTTGTAAGATGGAAGTAAAGACACCTAACGGAAATTGCATTGCTAAACTAATCGTCATTATAAAGCCCATTAGCCTTGCCTTTTCTAATTGTTCCCCAGATAAGCTTTGCCCAAAAATAATATCCACATGGGAAAATAAGAAAAATCCTATCAATAAAGTAAGACAGCCGATACCAACAAATAATTTCAGAAAAAATCCATTTAATGCTGCTTCTAATGTTGGATCTGCTGCTGCTCGATTTCTAGCAATATAGCGTACAATAGCATTACCTAACCCCAAATCTAAAATGGAGAGATAACCTACAAGTACGATCATTAAGGAATATAGACCAAATTCTTTCTGACCAAGGAGTGATATCATAATCGGTGTGAAAATGAGTGAAGAGAGCATTGTACAGCCGATTGTTATATAAGAAAGAATGGCTCCAATCTTTATTTCTTTCATGAGCACACCTTTCTATTAGTTAGGATGGACTTTCCTTTAGAATTGCTGGATATAATGATTGATATTGCGCAACAACCTGTTGAATTTGAAAATTTGCTAACACATGTTCACGACCAAGGCTCGCTTTTTGTGCATATTGCCGTGAACTGTAATTTAAAGCCGTATTAATTCCACTTGCTAAAGCCTCTGCATCCTTGGCAGCTACAACCTCACCACTATTCCCGACCAAATAAGCACAATCCCCAACATTTGTTGTGACACAGCATGTGCCGCTTGCCAATGCCTCCACTAGTACATTCGGTAGCCCCTCTCCTACTGAGGACAAAACGAATACATCAGCTGCTGCCATTAATTGTGGAATATCCTCTCTACTGCCTAATAAGAACGTCACTTCCTCTAACTGGGCCGACTCAATCAGTTGTAGTAAATCCCTATTGGCATCATCAATTTCAAAACCTACTAAAAACAAATAAAAATCTTGCCGTTGCTGCCTTAGCTTTTTTACACTAGCCATCAAATTTTCATAATCCTTTAATGGGTCCCATCTGCCAACATGCAATAAAATGGGTTGATTGATGATGTCAAATTGTTCTACAAAATATTGCCTCTTCGTGCTTGGCTTATATTGATCTGTGTTGATGCCATTAACAATGACACGATGCTGCTTACCACTGTAGCCAATCGCTTCATGGATTTCTTTTACTTTTGGTCCACATGAAATAATAGCATCTACGCGTTTAGACAATTTTGCACAAAGCTTGGCAATAAAAATTGTCCGGCGTTTATTATCTTGTTTATTGAGATTACTATGGTGAATTCCCCAAATTAATTTCTTTTTTAGCAATATCGCTAGGATATATCCTAGTAAGTTAGCATGATACATCCATGTTTGAATAATGTCGCTTTCTTGACATAAACGATAGCAATTCATAAACGCGTTGACACGATTGCTACGCAGATCGCATATCGTTACCTTAATATTTAATTGCTTTTCTATTAACTCACCATACGTTCCCATCTCCGTTAAACAGATGACCTCTACCTCATAACCATCCCGATCCATGTTTTCTAAGAGACGATAAAGCATGGCCTCTGCTCCACCAAGGCCAATGGTCGTGATGATATGCGTAATTTTAATCTTCTTTTGAATAGTCTCATCCTTTGATGTAGTTTCGTTATATGTAGAGCGTGCACAATTTGCTTGCAATCGCTTGTGCATCAAGTCCTTTCATTTTAATATGGTCATGAATCATTTGGTGATCCACTTGACCATTCTGAGTTACAATGGCCTGAAGCCAACTATCAATCTCTCCATGTAGATCTAGATAATGCACTAAACCAATATGTAAATCTACTTCTCTCGGTAAAGAGGAAGAAACAATAGCAGGTGTCCCGCAAACTTGTGCCTCTAAAAGGACAATCCCAAAGCCCTCGAAGTGTGATGGCAGGAGAAATTTATCAAAGAGTTGAAGGAGCGTGAGTATATCTGCACGCTGTCCTAAAATTCGTACACAGTCCTCTACATTTTTTTGTTGGACGAGCTGTCGAATTTCTTGCTCTAAAGGCCCATCCCCTATCAAAAATAGTTGAAAAGGGATACCTCGCTGTTTTAAATAGACGGAGAGTTCAATTAAAAAAGAATGATTTTTCACTGGTACAAAGCGTCCAATATGCCCTAACACTAATTCATCATCTTTTATCCCTAGTTCTTCTCTCCATTTTTTTCTCTCTTCAAATGATATACATTTTACTTTTTGAAGTTCAATTGGGTTTGCTATTACTTCAAAAGGCCTTTTACTAAAACAAAATTCCCCCGCCTTTTGACTACATGCCACCAATTTTGTTGCATTGTAAACACTTAGTCTTTTCAACAATGCTAACATAATCTTATTGTTCCACTCCTCAGCAACATTCGTATGGCTGTGTAAAACACGGCATTGAACACCCGCTAAACGAGCTGCCAGCAATGTAAAGACCGCTCGATAGCCTGTATGATCGTGAACTGCGTCATATTGTTGCTGCTTTAGGATTCGATAAAGTTTCCTCATATAAGCAAGTGGTCCTTGCTGGGTAATGTATGTTTCGTAAAATATCTTGGAGCCCTGTTGAACTAATGTCTCATGGTATTGCCCTTTATTAAACGATAGAAAATCAAAATGGTACATTGATTTATTCGTATTCGTCCAAATGTCGACAACCATCGATGTAATACCGCCGAAATCTGTTGTTGGAATAATATGCAAAATTTTTTTCAAAGCTATTTTCCATCCTTATTCTTTGCCATAATAATGCTCGTACGTATTGCCCTTGATCTTATAGTTATTCAAGATAACACCTAAAATATTAGCCTTAGAAACTGTTAAGATTGACTTCGATTTGATAACGTCTGCTTGCCCAACCGCCCCTGTATTGACAATTAAAAGGGTGCCATCACATTTATTCGATAAAATTTGTGCGTCCGATAAAAAAAGTAACGGTGGTGCGTCCAAAATAATGATATCGTATATATTTTTCACTTCAGCCAGGAGGGAGGTCATTGTTTCTGAAGCTAATAACTCTGTCGGATTGGGAGGAATTGGCCCACTCGAAATGATATCTACTCCTTCGACGAAAGTTTCTTGAATCACCTCTTGTAGTGCAGATTGCCGTGATAATACTGAGGAAAGCCCTAAAATATTGTCTAGATAGAACGTATGGTGCAAAGTAGGTTTACGCATATCAGCATCTACAATCAGCACGCTTTTACCCTCTTGCGAAAATACCACACCAATATTCGCCGCATTTGTAGATTTTCCCTCGCCAGCAATGGAAGAGGTTACTAAAATCGTCTTCACATCTCGATTAGGCTGTGAAAACTTAATATTTGCGCGAATTGTTCGATATTGCTCTGATGGAATCGACGACATATCGGAAACGGTGATCAGCTTTCGAGCCATTGGTATTTTCTTTGTTTTTCTCTTAAAAAACATTAGGATGGCCCCCTGACCCTCAGTTTTTTTCTCGTCTGTAATTCGATATTACTGACGACCCCAATCACTGGTAATGATAAAATCTCCTCGATATCTTGCTCTGTTTTAATGGTCCTATCAATCGTTTCTAAAAAATACGCTAGCACAATAGCCAAAGCGAAGCCGCAAATAGCAGCTATAATAAGATTCAGCATTTTATTTGGCTTTACTGGTACTGGCTGCTCACTGTTTTGGGCAACAAAAAGAATATTAATATTGTCTACATGCATCAAGACAGGAATTTCCTCTTTAAACACTTCGGCAATTGAATTGGCGATTTTCACTGCATTCTCTTCATCTTTATCCTGTACGCGAATATTCACCACCTGAGAATTATTGGCGCTTGAAACCTCAATTTGCTTCATTAATTCATCTGGTGTCGTATCAAGTGACAGTACATCAATAACCTTCGCTAAAATAACAGGACTTTTAATAATCACATTGTACGTATTAATGAGTCGCAGATCCGTATCAACATTTTGTGCACCTACTAGTTGCTGATTTTCATAGCTTTTTTGATTGACCAATAATTGCGTTTCCGCTTCATATATCGGCGTTTGAATATAATAACTTATCAATATAGCGATGCCCATAGATAGAAGCATGAGCATGAGGATGAAGAACCAGCGTTTTAGCAATACTTTTATGAGACTTTGTATTGTCATTTCTTCATTCACAAATGGATCCCCTCCTAATAGGCAAATCGTGCACAATATTAATAAAGTATATTAAACAAGCCTACTGGTTATTCGGACAAAGTCGCACTTTTGCCCCTATCCCTCATACTTCCACTTACAACAAATACAAGGAGATGAAGCATATTAAAATAAAGTATTTCAAATGTAGAAACCCCTAATACGGCAACCACGACCAAGGCTGTAAAAACGATAAGCTGTTCATTCATCTGACGATAACCCTTGGCAATGGCAAAAAGAAACAAACAGTAGCTAACCAGTGCCAGCAAGCCTGCCTCCTGTAAAATATTAATCAATGTATTATGTGCATGGGAAACACCTATAGACCACAATGATTCAACACCGTGTCCCCAAAAATGAAAATGCTCAAAAACATATTGCCAAATTTCAAGGCGACCATCTGTTATGTTCGTAGATTTTTTCTCCATTTTTAATAGAATACTTTGTACCGCCTCTTGCATCATGTCCATTTTCATCATCACCATTACTACAACTACACCTAAACATGTAAACAATGTGACCAACTTTATGAAGGGCAGGAAGGTTTTGTTCATGCTTTTAACAATCCAAACCATGACAACAACTGTGGCAAGAGCAACGGTTAATAATGATGTACGCGCATTTGATAGCAAAATAACATACAAACTAATTAAATAGACGACCGTATAAAGTATAAAAGACAGCATGTATTTTACCTTTTGTTGCCCATGTAACATCTGTATTGTCACGTTATACAGTTTCATTAATACTACTATCACTAAACCAATCATAGAAAACCCCATTGTATTTGGATTTTCAAATACACCAGCAAAAGCTTCAAACATATAATGTGCTTGCTGAAAACATAGCATTAAAAATGGGATATAGGCGATTAGCACACTATTTAACACGATTTCTAATACTTGTGCTTTCACAAGATCATTAAAAAAAATAGAAACAGCTATAAACAGGCACATCAATTGTAAACTGTTTTTCAATAAAATCATGTCCTGATTCATACCTGCTGCTATGACACAAAAAAATGTATACAGACTAAAGAAAACACAGGCTTGTACATTGTGAATATGTATTTTTTTATGCAGGAGTACAGATATCACTATGATGAACAAGCCGATTACTAAAGATAATTTATGATAAATACCAGCGACTGGCTGCATGAGACTCATAAAAATAAGTGTGCTAAACATTAATGTGTAGAATATTTTCATGTGATTGTCACGCTCAAATCCTACAAAGACATATGAAAGAAATACCATCGTTTCCTTAAAGCCATATCATCCAATTCGAGTGGCAAAATTGGCTTATTTGCTAAAATGCTTGCATTATTCGTTAAGAGGCGATTGATCGAATCTCCCTCTTTCTTTCTCTCCAGATATTGCAGTGCTGCTTGATAATAAAAGCATCTTGTGCGTAGATCGTGGGCATCAGAGCCTATCATATGAATGTAATTGGCCCTCACTAAAGCAAGTGATAATCGCTGTACTTCCTTACCATACAATCCGGTTAAACTACCCGCCGTCAATTGTGTAAATACCCCTTGTTGAATGAGGGCATTCAGCCTTTTTGGATTTTCTCTAATAGCCATATTTCGTTCAGGATGGGCCAAAATGGGTTTATAACCCGCTATTTTTAATTGTCTTATCATTTCTACCGTATAGGCGGGGATAGTGCTAGAAGGAAGTTCCAATAAAATATAGTTGGACTTTGCTAATGTATGGAGCTGTTGTTGCTGAAGTAGTGTAGGAAGCTCATCATGTAAGCGTATTTCGTGGCCAGTATGGAGTGTAATTGGTATTTGCTCATGCTGTAACAATTGTTGTAAACTCTTGACTCGCTCTTCGACTTTTTTATATGGGACATGATATTGTGGGTGCATGGCATGGGATGTACAAATGATTTCTGTAATTCCTTCTTTAGCAGCTTGCCTTAACATATTCAAGGAATCTCTTTCATTTTGGGGTCCATCATCTACACCGTATAATACATGTGCATGGAGATCAATCAGGATCATCACATCTTTCATCGTTAATCAAAATATAGCCTTGTTCTTTTTTATGATAAGGGCTCCTTAAACATGACTCTACTGAAAGTAAAAAAGAGGCTCTCTAGATATGAATCTAAAGAAACCTCTAACTTTCAATATTATTTCGCGTACTCCACAGCACGTGTTTCGCGAATGACTGTTACTTTAATATGACCTGGATAGTCTAATTCTTCCTCAATACGTTTGCGGATATCTCGCGCAAGACGATGGGAGGCTAAATCATCAATTTTTTCAGGTTGTACAATAATTCGAATTTCGCGTCCAGCTTGAATTGCATAAGATTTTTCTACGCCATCATAGCTTTCTGAAATTTCCTCTAACTTTTCAAGTCTGCGGATATAGTTTTCAAGTGTTTCACTACGTGCTCCTGGACGAGCTGCTGATAATGCATCAGCTGCTGCGACTAATACCGCAATGACAGATGTTGCTTCTGTATCACCATGATGCGAAGCAATACTGTTAATAACGACTGGATGTTCCTTATATTTCGTTGCTAATTCCACACCGATTTCAACGTGGCTACCTTCAACTTCATGGTCAATTGCTTTCCCAATATCATGTAATAAACCTGCGCGACGAGCTAATGCTACATCTTCACCAAGTTCAGCAGCAAGTAATCCTGCTAAATGTGCGACTTCAATTGAATGTTTTAGGACGTTTTGTCCATAGCTTGTACGATATTTCATGCGGCCTAAAATTTTCATTAAATCCGGATGTAAGTTATGAATACCAATTTCAAATGTAGTTTGCTCACCTGTTTCGCGAATTTGTTCATCCACTTCACGACGAGCTTTTTCCACCATTTCCTCAATGCGAGCTGGATGAATGCGACCATCTTGTACAAGTTTTTCAAGTGCAAGTCGAGCCGTTTCACGACGAATTGGGTCAAAGCCTGATAAAATAACGGCTTCTGGCGTATCATCAATAATTAAATCAATGCCTGTTAACGTTTCCAAAGTACGGATATTACGGCCTTCTCGACCAATAATACGACCTTTCATTTCATCATTCGGCAAGTTCACAACAGAGACAGTTGTTTCTGCTACGTGATCTGCAGCAAAGCGTTGTAGTGCTAATGATAAAATTTCACGTGCTTTTTTATCTGAGTCTTCTTTTGCACGTGTTTCAGCTTCCTTCGTCATCACAGCTATATCAGTTGTCAGTTCTTTTTCTACTTCATTGAGGATAATTGATTTAGCTTCTTCTCTAGTTAAAGCAGAAATACGTTCTAACTCTGTTTTCTGTGATGCAACGAGCTCATCCACTTTGCTCTCCATCTGTTCAATATGCTGTTGTCTTTCAGCTAGAGCTTGTTCTTTACGCTCTAAGCTTGCTTCTCTCTTATTTAGAGCATCATCCTTGCGATCAAGATTCTCTTCTCTTTGCAATAAACGGTTCTCTTGTTTTTGAAGTTCTAAACGACGTTCACGAATGTCATTTTCGGCTTCAGTACGAAATTTGTGAGTTTCATCTTTGGCTTCAAGTAGTGCTTCTTTCTTCATTGCCTCCGCTTCTCGTTTTCCTTCTTCAACGATTGTTTCAGCGACATGTTTAGCACCAGTGATTTTTGAGTCATTCACTTTTTTCATGTAGATATAGCTAACAGCGGCACCAACGATGAGTCCAAGCAAAGCGGAGATGATAGTAATTCCATCCATATGAACACCTCCTCTTGCTATTTGGGTATTACAGTTTCAGTCGGCGCATACATCTATGTCACTTTGGCAAAAATGTGCTAGATTTTACTTGTGCAAAATCCGTTTTATTAGCCAAAGCTTTCGCTTCATTCAGTAGGTGTTTAGACATCTATTGAAAAGGAACAACAACCACCCATAACAAGGAAATCTTAAAAAGTGTAATGTCCATTTCACTATAAACATTTGCTAAATGAAGACAAAATGTACTGCCTATTTAAAGTCATAATTCAGAAATTATACATATTTAATTGTATAGCTAGCCTCAAACTCTGTCAAGGTTAGTCAGGCGTCTGCTCGCCCCATCGGATAAAAAAAAGTAAGTCCTATCCATTCAGTGAATTTTTTCCCTATTACTTTTACACTAGAAAAAAATTCACCTTCAAAACAATTACCATAAAAACAGTACATTAGAAATAACACGTCTAAGGCTTAGAGCCTCTCTCTTATTATGTGTAAAAATTGAAGATTATAGACAAAAAAATGCATTGTCCCCTTAAATAAAGCGGGAACAATGCAATCGTTTATTTTTCTTCTTCAAGAAGCAACATTAATTCGTCATCCATCTCTTCTTCATCATGTGCCGCAATTGTATAAGAAGAAGCCGCGATACCATAAGAAGCTCGAATTTTATTAGCGATTTCTTCTAAAACAGCTACATTTTCTTTTAAATACTGTTTAGCATTTTCTCGACCTTGACCTAGGCGTTCGTCACCATATGCATACCAAGAACCACTTTTTTGCACAATATCTAATTCTACACCTAAATCAACTGTTTCGCCTTCTTTAGAAATTCCTTCTCCATACATAATATCTACCTCAGCTGTACGGAAAGGTGGCGCTACTTTATTTTTAACAATTTTAATTTTTGTACGGTTACCAACAATATCATTACCTTGTTTAATTGCTTCTGCACGACGCACTTCTAAACGGACAGAGCTATAGAATTTCAGCGCACGTCCACCTGGTGTTGTTTCTGGGTTTCCGAACATGACACCAATTTTTTCACGAATTTGGTTAATGAAAATAGCAATCGTTTTTGATTTATTAATCGAACCTGAAAGCTTACGTAATGCTTGAGACATCAAACGTGCTTGTAAGCCGACATGAGAGTCACCCATATCGCCTTCAATTTCTGCTTTTGGCACTAAGGCAGCAACAGAGTCAATAACAATAATATCAATAGCACCACTACGCACTAATGCTTCTGCAATTTCAAGTGCTTGCTCCCCTGTATCTGGCTGTGATAATAATAGCTCATCAATATTAACACCTAATTTTTGTGCATAGATTGGGTCTAATGCATGCTCTGCATCGATAAATGCTGCTTGTCCACCTGTTGCCTGCACTTCTGCAATAGCATGTAGAGCAACTGTTGTTTTACCAGATGATTCAGGACCATATACTTCGATAATACGTCCACGTGGATAACCACCTACGCCTAATGCTGCATCAAGTGCTAGCGAACCACTTGAAGATGTCGCAATTTCTAAATCGGTTCTTTCACCAAGTTTCATGATGGAACCTTTACCAAAATTCTTTTCAATTTGTTTTAGAGCCTGTTCTAAGGCTGCTTTACGATCACTCATTCATTTTCCTCCTTCGAAAACTGTTCACTGTTTTTATCTATCTCTACTATACTTGTTTTTAAGAAAACGCGCAAGAAAAAAGCGAACATTTATTCGATTTTTCTTCAAAATAAAAATTTGGATAGTTTTCCTCTACCCAAATTTCTATTTCACTCTATTTAATATCGTTTTGTATAACCGCGTTCTTCTAAAAGCTGCATTAAATAATGACATGTAAATTTCACCGCACGTAGTCGATTTGTATTTCGCATGCCTGATAAATGCAGTAAATAAGTAAGTGGCTCCTCATCATTGATAGCAATACCAATCCAAACCGTACCTACTGGCTGGTGATCATGCGCTGTCGGACCAGCCTCTCCTGTAAGACCAATTCCAATATTAGTAGCAAACTTTTCGCGAACAGCACTTGCCATTGCCGCCGCACACTCACTGCTAACTACACCATGTGTATCAATTAATTCTTTTGAAATGCCAAGCTGTTTTATCTTTGCATCAGCAGCATAGGTAACAACGCCACCAATCAGTGCATTGCCTACCCCAGGAATTTCCGCAAGCTCAGATTGAAATAACCCAGCTGTTAAACTTTCTGCGGCAGCAATGGTTAACTGATTATCAAGTAGCATTTCTACCGTTTTAGAGGCAAGAGAGTCGTCATCTACACCATATTGATAATCTCCCACAAGTGCCTGTATCTCAGCAACCTTTGTAGCTATAAGCTGTTGAGCTTCCTGCTCTGTAGCCGCTTTAGCTGTAACACGTAATGTTACTTCTCCATCAGAGGCAAGTGGGGCAACTGTAGGATTTGTTTGGGCATCTAGAATATCTTGAACTCGTACTTCAAGCTCTGCTTCACCAATCCCATAGAAACGCATCACATGTGATGCAATGATCCCTCCATCATTAAGCATCGCAGCAAGCTTTGGTTTCGCTTCAAATTGAAACATAGGTTCCAGCTCTTTTGGTGGTCCTGGAAGTAAAATATAGGTGCGGTCATTTTTTGTGAAAATCATACCTGGCGCCATTCCATGGTGGTTGGCTAGCACTTCACTGCCAGCTAAAATTAATGCCTGTTTCCGATTATTCTCCGTCATTGGACGTCCTCGTTTGGCAAAAAATTGCTCAATATACGTTAATGCTACATCATCAGACTCAAGCGAAACACCAAGATGACGAGCAATCGTTTCCTTCGTTAAATCATCTTTCGTAGGTCCAAGTCCTCCCGAAAAAATAATTAAATCGGCACGAGTCTCCGCCACTTCAATAGCCTGTTCTAAACGTTTCGTATTATCGCCTACTACAGTATGATAAAAAACGTTGATACCAAGCTCGGATAATTGACTTGAGATAAATCTCGCATTTGTATTCGTAATTTGACCTAATAATAGTTCTGAGCCAACCGCAAGAATTTCAGCATTCATGATTCACAAGACCTTTCTTATTTAGACTCAAGTAAAACACGTCGATTTAGATAGAAATAATCCCACCCAGACCAAAGCGTAAAGAACAATGCAATATAGAGCATGATCGTATCAAATGGAATACCAAACAGTGTAAAGATTGTATTGTGTAAAAGAGCAGCTGCAATCGCTACAATTTGTGCCCAAGTTTTGATTTTACCGAGCTGATTAGCAGCAACAACTTCTCCCTCACCTGCCAAAATCAAACGTAAGCCAGTTACGGCAAATTCACGGCTAATAATAATGATGATTACCCAGGCAGGTGCCATATCAAGTTCTACCATTAAAATGAAGGCTGCTGAAACCAGTAATTTATCAGCTAAGGGATCTAAAAATTTCCCAAATGTTGTCACAAGATTATACTTACGTGCATAATAACCATCCACCCAATCTGTTGTTGAAGCAAAGATAAAAATAAGTGCACCTATAAAATGGTGGATCGGCATCTCAGCGCCAAATAGTGTCAAAGTTCCCCAGCCGAAATCAAACATCATCACAATGACAAAAAATGGAATAAGCAAAATTCGAGAGATGGTAATTTTATTTGGAATGTTCATTTTTCTAACACCTTTCATGATGAAAGAAAGTAGCCATCACCTGATGACTACTGTTCTTTATTGAAATTGATGACGATATTTTGCGTTACAATCTGCTGTGCATACGGTAGAAGTTCGTCATTAATATAGATTTTAGCCTGCGTTGAATTACCAAGACGGACACGTACATAGTTTTGTGTTGTAGCATCAAACTCAACTACTTCTCCAGCATTATAGACACGTGTGTCCGTTAATAATTCTTGTTGCTGTTGGTTGCGAATACCCACAAATGTAGGACCTGATACTTCGATTTTAATTTTCATTGTATCTGTACCTGTTAAGGTATAAGAAGTCGTCGCCCCATCCGCCTCAACCGTCCCCGCGGAAATTGTTTGCTTCATCTCTTCTGTTTGATCTGTTTGATCTTCATCAGTTGGTGTTTCCTCTGTAGAGTTTGTATCTTCTTTATCTTTTTTCTGTGCATCTTTATTTTCTTTGTCTTTTTTATCCTTTTCACTATCAATTGGTTGAATATTAGTATCATATTCCATTTCAGGAGTAGTATTTTCTACTTCGCTTGTCCCTGAACTATTTTTAGATTGCCATAGTATCCATATGGCCACAATGATTACAACGATAAATAAAGCTACAATGATTTTTGGCATAGCCTCCATCATTTTATTGGAAGGGCCTTTCGTTACTTTTCTTCTACTTGGACTATTCGTCATCGATTGACTTACTTGGTCATTTGGAGTACTCGGTAGTTCTTTTTTATAAGTCTCTAAAATTTCCTCTGCGTTCAAACCAACAGCTTCTGCATACTGCTTAATAAAAGCTCGTACATAAAACGAACCAGGCATAATGGAATAATTGCCTTCTTCAATTCCTACTAAATAACGCTTTTGAATTTTCGTTATTTCTTGTAAATCGTCTAAGCTGTAGCCTTTAGACAGTCTCGCCTCTTTCAGTCGAGTACCTAATTCTGCCACTAATAACACCTACTTTAACATCAAATTAAAAATTAAATCCTCCAAATGAATCGGATTCGGACATGTGATTTTTTTCCATTATTTCATAAGTAATTTCTTCATCCGTGTGATGACGTAATTCAATGATATAATCAAAATCCTCTATTTTATATTCTGAATGCTGCACAAACATATCTGGATGCTCAACAACTTTAATGCAAGGCATATTCATCATTTCACGCACTAATTGCAAATGTCGCTCATCAGATGAACGCCGAGTCACAATACCATCTAAAATAAAAATATTGTTACGACTAAATTCGTCTCCCACAAGTTTATTACGAACAGTTTGTTTAATCATTGTAGACGATAAGAAAATCCATTTTTTATTGGCACAAACACTTGCAGCTACAATGGATTCAGTTTTTCCAACGCGTGGCATACCACGAATACCAATTAGCTTATGTCCTTCTTTTTTAAAAAGCTCTGCCATAAAATCGACTAAAATACCAAGTTCGTCTCTTACGAAGTGGAAAGTGTTTTTTTCGTCTGCATCTCGAGGAATATAACGACCATGCCGAATAGCTAGGCGGTCACGAAGTTTTGGTTGTCGAAATTTGGTTACGTTAATATGTTCCATTGTCGAAACAATTGTACGAAAACGTTCAATCGCCTCATCATTGTCTGTATGCACTAACATACCACGTCGGTCCTCATCGACACCATTTATTGATATAATATTGACACGAAGCATCCCTAAAAGTGAAGCAATATCTCCTAATAATCCAGGGCGATTCACCTGAATTTCATATTCAAAGTACCAATCGCTCAACACACTCGTTCCCTTCCTATTAGTTAACGTAAAAAATCCTTTATAAGTTCCATCATAGCTGATTTTTTATGTAATGGAAAGTTAGAATACATGGAATTACGGCGTTATTTACTAATTTTTTTTGATGCATGTAGATTAGGCTTACATACGTTCCCTTTTTCGTAGATAAATAGCTTTTTTATATAGAAAAAAGAGGAGATTGGCTCTCCTCTTTTATTTACTGCACATGCTTATTTTGTACAAGCTTAATGACACAATTCGCTAATGCATGCTTCTCATCTTCAGAGGCAACGCCCCATAAATCCGACAGCACTCGCTCTTGTTCGTTTTTAGGATCGACATTTGTCGCTAAATATTCCCCAATTTGGACAGCAGCCGTTTGAATCATTTTCTTTGGCATACCACTCGATTCAGCTTGCATAACGTTTTGTCCTAAAAACGATGTCCATTTTTGCCAGTTTTCTAAAATGGTCATATTTCCTCCTCCTTTACACATGTAGTATGTGCAAAAAAGAATATTATATGTACCAACCGCCATTTAATCGTATGATTTGTCCTGTCACATAATCTGCTTTACCAGACAAATAAAAACGTACCATTTCAGCTACATCCTTTGTCTGACCAATGGTACCTAAAGGAATATCTTCTAAAATATAATTAAGTTCTTCTTGATTTAAATGGCTGTTCATTGACGTATTTATAAACCCTGGAGCAACAGCATTTACTCGAATACGGGATAGTGCCGCTTCTTTTGCATAGGATTTGACAAAAGCATGTTGTGCTCCCTTAACGGTTGCATAAAGTGCCTCACCCGCTGAGCCAGCCTCTCCCCAAATGGAGCCAATGAATAATACATAGCTCACCTCATGCTTACGCAATTTCTCAGATAGTAAAGCTGTCAGTCGCATTGGATTTTGAACGTGGACACGCCATAAAGCATCCATATCCTCCACTGTTGTATCTTCGAGCAGCGAATAATGTGCCTGCCCATTTGCAAAGACAATGGCCTGCACATTAAAAATTTGCGCGGCTACCATTTCCGCTCCTGTTAAAATAGAAAAATCCCCCTGCACAAGCATAAACTCTTGTGCAGGGAAGGTTTTAGAAAGCGAATCACATAATTTATGTGCCGCATTTTTATTATTCGAATAATGCACATAGATGGACCATCCATCTTCTGCAAGACTTTGACAAATGGCACGACCAATCTCACCTGATGCGCCTAAAACAAGGGCAAATTTTTTCACTGTGCTCCCTGCTTGCTTGGCAAAATTTTAAAGACTGTTTGTTGGGATTCTCCTTGAATAGAAGTAAAGGCTTTGTGTAAATCCTCTATTGTTAATGTTTCAAGAACTGGTACCACATCAAACAAATTCATATCATTAAAGGAATAACGTGTAAATTGGTTTGCGATGAATTCAATCGAATTTAATGCTCGTAGGAAGAAGCCAATTTTTTTACGTTTTATACGTTCCAAACCAGCACTATCCAATTGGCTATTCCCCTCATATTTCACTAATTCTTCTTTTATCGCTTGGGCCAATTTATCAGGCTCTGCTGAATCCGAACCAATCATGGCAAAACCAAAGCCTTTTTCTAACGTAAAATCAAATGCATAGGTCTCATCGATTAAACCTTCTTCATAGACACGTTCATAAAAATTAGATGTACGGCCAAAAATAAGTTCAAGCGCGATTTGAACAGACAGCTCATGCTTTAACATATCCTGTCCTGATAAATTCGTATCCTTTGCTTTCAAACCAACATAAATTTTCGGCTTTTGTACATCCATATTTAATGTACGTTCTTTAATCGCTACGTCTGTTGGTTCTGTATCAAAGAAACGTTGAATTGGTGTTGGCTCTGGGAACTCTTTTTTACCTTGATTGTCACGAATAAAAGTCATCATTTCCTCTGGCTCTACAGCGCCAATGACAAATAATAACATATTTGAAGGATGATAAAACGTATTGTAACACGTATATAAATGCTCTGCTGTAATGCCGTCAATCGATTCAATCGTTCCTGCTATATCAATTTTTACAGGATGTTGATGATACATATTTTCAATCGTACCAAAATATAGACGCCAGTCTGGTTGATCATCATACATCGTAATTTCTTGCCCAATAATTCCTTTTTCTTTGTTGACAGTAGCTTCTGTAAAGTATGGCTCTTGCACAAAATTCAATAAAGTTTCTGTGCTCTTATATATATTGTCAGTAGATGAAAATAAATAAGCTGTGCGTGTGAACGACGTAAAGGCATTCGCCGAAGCACCATATTCGCTAAATTTTTGAAAAACATCACCATCTTCTTTTTCGAACATTTTATGCTCTAAAAAGTGTGCAATACCATCTGGCACTGTAATACTTTCCGTTTCACCGATTGGTACAAACGTACGATCAACAGAGCCGTACTTTGTTGTAAATGTTACAAATGTTTTGGAAAAGCCCTTTTTTGGTAAAATATATACATCTAAGCCATTGTCTAGTTTTTCATAGTAAAGTGTTTCATCTAGTTGTTTAAATTCAATTGTTTTCATTGTGCGGCTTGCTCCTTTCCACATAAGAAATAGACCGCTTCAAGCTGCACTTGCTTAGCCATTGCAACAACGTCTTCCTTTGTTACAGCTTTCCACTTATTTGCCCAGGCTTCAACAGAGAATTCCTCAGGTAAATCTTTATATTGGTCAAAAATTTCAATTTGTCCACGCGCAGAATCCAAGGACTCTTTTAGCTGATTTGTCAGCATAGCCTTTGTTTGCTCCAGCTCTAAATCTGTAATGTCTCCAGCCTGCATGACAGCAAGTTGTTCTTTAATTAAAGACAATGCTTTTTCTTCATTTTTAGCTTCAATCCCAGAAACAACAAACAGAAGACCGTAATGCGATGCATAGGAGCTTGATGCGTAATAAGCAAGACTCTCTTTCTCACGCACATTCATAAATAATTTAGCATGAGGATAGCCTCCAAAAATGCCATTAAAAATCTGCATTTTAGCAAAATCAGCATCTCCAAATCGAATAGGCGTGCTAAAGCCAATATGAAGCTTACCTTGTTTCATTTCATGCTGTTCTCTTACGTAATCATTGTCAGGATGCTGTTGTGGTAATACTGCTGGCACTTCCTCTGGTGTGCGATCATTAAATGGTAGCGCTTTTTTTAATTTCGCTACAAGTTCCTCTTCATTAATGTCTCCAGCAACATAAATATCTATTTTGTCGTTAGCGAGCATGGATTGGTATGCCTCAAATAAAGAAGCAGGCGTAATTTTTTGAATTTCTTCTACGCTACCATTAGCCGAAATCGATGCAGGCTCGTTTGGTCTCAAGATTTGTTGTAAACGGAACTGAGCAAAACGAGATTTATCATCAAAAATAGATTCAATCCGTTGAATGACTGTTTTCTTCTCCCGTTCTACAATCGATTCCTTAAAGACACCGTTTTCTAAATTAGGCTCAAAAATAGCTGTGTGCAATAAACCAAGTACGTCGTTTAAGACACTTGTATTTGCTAGATAATGATCATTCACAGTCTCCACATTCATTAGCACCGTATGTTCATTACCTCGTTTTGATGTATCAAAATATAAAACAGTACCATATAAATCATCTAAAAAGCTACGGAAAGCAGCAGTTGTTTTATATTTAGCATTACTATGCTGTAGTACATTGGTTAACACTGTACGTTCCGATGCACTTTTAGCAGTTAATGCTCTTCTCCATTTAATCGAAAAATTTACGGTTTTAAATTGGGTTGTTTGTCGGATATGCAAATTGACACCTTTTGCAAAAGGTATTGTTTTAAACATATGAAACCCTCCTATCCTTCTTAATATAACGATGTACTACACATACTATACATGTCTATTGTCTATAATTGCAAAAAGAATCCAAAGTATGTATGGGAAAAATTAAAAAATACACCAATTTCATATGTAAAAAAAGACTGAGCATCGTTCACTCAGTCTTTTTGATTCATTTTTCTTAACGTTTACCTTTAATATAAGGCTGTCCACTTGCTTTTGGAGCATTCGCTTTACCAATAAAGCCTGCTAATGCAAGGATTGTTAAGACGTATGGTAAAATTTGCAGATAAACGGCTGGTACATTCTCGATGAATGGAATTTGACTTCCTGCAATACTTAATGTTTGCGCTAAACCGAAGAATAAGGCTGCTCCTAATGCACCAATTGGATGCCATTTCCCGAAAATCATAGCGGCAATGGCCATGAAACCTTGTCCAGCAATTGTTGCATGCGAAAAGTCATGTGTAATTGTTTGTGCATAGACTGCACCACCAAGACCACCTAATGCCCCAGAAATAACAACGGCAATATAGCGCATTTTATTAACATTAATCCCCATTGTATCTGCTGCCATTGGGTGCTCACCCACAGCACGTAAACGCAAGCCGAATGGTGTTTTATAGATAATAAACCAAGCACCAATGGCTACCGCAAATGCTAAAATAGATGTGCTGTAAACATCATGGAACAATAAAGGACCAAAGAATGGAATATCCTCTAAATAAGGAATACCGAAACGGTCGATTGGACGTGTAATCATATCCGTTTGACCTTTATCATAAATCATTTTAACTAAGAAAACTGTAGCAGCTAAGCCAAGTAAGTTAATGGCTACACCTGAAACTGTTTGATCGGCACGGAAAGAGATCGAAGCAACAGCATGGAAAAGAGAGAAAATCCCACCAATAATCATAGCTGCTAACATCGCTACCCAAATCGTTGCCACACCTAATGATGAAGCGAATTCTAAATTGACAAAAATACCAACAAAAGCACCAACAATCATTAAGCCTTCTAGCCCGATGTTGACTACACCAGAGCGTTCAGAGAATACTCCACCGATAGCAGTAAAAATCAAAGGTGTTGCATAAAGAATCGCTGAAGGGATGATGAAATATAACATTTCTAAAAAGCTCATGTTATTGTCCCTCCTTTTTCTTGCTCAGCTTTTGCAAGCCTACTCGAATAATATAGCCTGATGCAACGAAGAAGATAATCAATGCGATGATAATTGATACGATTTCTTCTGGAATACCCGCAGCATTTGGCATATTTAATGCACCATATTTTAATGAACCGAATAGTGATGCTCCAAACACTACCCCAAGTGGTGTATTCGCACCAAGTAGCGCAACGGCGATACCGTCAAAACCGATTCCTGTAAAGCCAGGTTTAATAGATGCGTTTTGGAATGTACCTAAAGCTTCCATCGCACCACCAAGACCTGCAAACATTCCTGAAATCGTCATCGCTAAAATAATATTTTTATTAACACTCATACCTGCATAATCGGCAGCATTTTTGTTAAAGCCTACTGCTTTTAGCTCGTATCCACGTGTTGTTTTTTCTAAAATGAACCACATAACTACTACCATTAATAGTGCAACAATGATCCCATAGTGAAGACTTGAATTGTCTGTAAGCTCTCTTAAAAACGGAGAACGTAAAGAAGCTGATTCATGGATACGTTCTGTTTTAAAGCTTCCATCGGACAATTTTTTAATCACTGCGTTGGCAATATAAAGCGCAGTATAGTTGAGCATAATTGTCGCAATAACTTCATGGACTTTAAATTTCGCTTTTAAGAAACCTGCAATAAAGGCCCAAAATGCACCTGCAGCTGCAGCAGCAAGTAATGCCAATGGTAAGTGAATAACTTTAGGTAGCTCAAATGCGTATCCTACCCAAGCTGCTGCTAGCCAACCTAAAATCAGCTGACCCTCAACCCCAATATTGAACAGTCCTGTGCGGAATGCAAATGCTACTGCAAGACCTGCCAAAATATAAGGTGTTATTTGACGAATTGTGTTCCCAATTGAATATGAATCTCCAAAAATACCTGTCCAAAGAGCAATATAACCTTCTACTGGGTCATAGCCACTGACTACCATAACGATAGCCCCTACAATTAAACCGATAATGATAGAGATGATAGGAACGAGTAGATTAATGACACGATTTGACATTAGTCGTTCCCCTCCTTCGCATCATGCTTATTATTTTTTTTACTTTGCCCTGCCATAAGTAAGCCTAGCTCTTGTTCTGTTGTTTCTTTTGGATTTAACTCATCTACTATTTGTCCATCATAAATAACAGCAATACGATCCGATACATTCATGACCTCATCTAATTCAAATGAGATTAACAGAACGGCTTTTCCTTTATCACGTTGCTCAATGAGACGAGAGTGAATGAATTCAATAGCCCCTACGTCAAGTCCACGTGTTGGTAGAGCAGCAATTAATAAATCTGGATTACGGTCGATTTCACGACCGATAATAGCTTTTTGTTGGTTACCTCCAGATAATGCACGAGCCGGTGTCATTTCACCATTACCTGTACGCACATCATACTCTTCAATGATTTGACGAGCTTTTTCCGACACTTTTTTATAATCCATGACAAAACCCTTTGCAATTGGAGATTGGTAATACGTTTGCAGTGCAATATTATGACCAATCGGGAAATCTAACACTAAACCATGTTTATGACGGTCTTGTGGGATATGACCGACGCCTTCCTCTGTAATTTTACGAGGCTTCATATTGGTAATATCTTTGCCATTTAACTTAACTGTCCCACTTTTGATTTTACGTAGTCCTGTAATGGCTTCGATTAATTCGGACTGACCGTTACCATCGATACCAGCTATACCTACGATTTCACCTCTGCGAACATTTAAGTTCAAACCTTTTACCTTATCAATATCTCGGTAATCCGTTACTACCAACTTTTCAATCGATAGCACTTCTTCAGTTGGGTTTGCGTCAATTTTTTCTGTTTTAAATTCAACTTGACGGCCAACCATCATTTCAGCCAATTGATCAGGATTTGTGGCAGCGGTTACAACAGTGCCAATCCCTTCTCCTTTACGGATAATCGTCACACGATCTGAAACTTCCATAATTTCTTTTAGCTTATGCGTAATTAAAATAATAGATTTACCTTCTGCAATCAGTCGACGCATAATTTGAATTAATTCTGTAATCTCTTGTGGTGTTAATGAAGCCGTAGGTTCATCAAAAATTAAAATTTCGGCACCACGATACAATGTTTTTAATATTTCAACACGTTGTTGCATACCAACTGTGATGTCTTCGATTTTGGCATTTGGATCAACATCCAATCCATATTTTTCAGAAAGTGCGTGTACTTTCTTCGCCGCATCTTTTATATTGACAATCCCCATTTTAGTAGGCTCCGTGCCTAAAATAATGTTTTCTGTAACCGTAAAGTTTTCTACCAACATAAAGTGCTGATGCACCATGCCAATTCCTAAATCATTGGCAACATTCGGGTTTGTAATTTTTACAGCCTTCCCACGAACATGAATTTCGCCACCCTCTGGTTGATATAAACCAAAAAGGACGTTCATCAAAGTCGATTTACCTGCACCATTTTCACCAAGCAATGCATGGATTTCGCCTTGTTTCAGTTGGAGGGTGATGTTATTATTCGCCACGAAACTCCCGAATTCTTTACGGATTCCAAGCATCTCAATCACATATTCCAAAATTGTCACTCCCTTAATAGGCACTTATTAAGTATTTTTGCCTTAGCGTATAGTATCTGCTGCTACATGATTGATGGTACAGATAAGCCATACGTCCAGTAGTCAATTTCTACCAGAGGCTAGAATTATTGCTTGATCTAAACCCACCTATAGAGGTAGTTGTTTTGCTAAATTAATACAGGAAAGGTCATCGTTAGAAACCTTTCTTCTATTAACTTATTACCATCATGATTTACCTCTATAAGATTCCTATAAATCTAGTTAAATAGAGTATTGCGAATAATCTAAATATAACGATAGATTGAAAAATCATCATAAGGTCCTTCTAAAAGTCCCTTATGATGATCAAGAGTTGAATTATTTTTCCACTTTTTCTGGAACTTTGATTTCACCCTTAGCAATCTTCTCTTTATATTCATCAATTACTTTTTGTACATCTTCTGGAATCGCACCGCGTGAATCTGCAAGTTTAACACCGTCTTCAGCTAAACCATAAGTAAGTGTTTCTCCGCCTGGGAAATCACCATTTTTTGCTCTATTTGAAATATCTACTACTGCTGTATTAACACCTTTTAACATTGAAGTTAATGTTACGTTTGTTTTATCGTCTACTTTACCTTCTTCGTATTGGTCAGCATCTACACCAATTACCCAAATGTTTGCCTCTGGATCTTTTTTCTTACGTTCTTTTGCTTCAGAGAATACACCGTTACCAGTTGCACCAGCAGCGTGGAAGATTACATCAACACCTGATGAGAACATACCGCTTGCTGTAATTTTACCAACATCCGCTTTATCAAATGCACCTGTGTATTTATCTTCGATGATGATATCTGGGTTTACAGCTTTTGCCCCTTCAAGGAATCCAGCTTCAAAGCGATTAATAACTGGGATATCTACGCCACCTACGAAGCCGATTTTACCTGATTTAGACATTTTCGCTGCCGCTACACCCGCTAAGAAAGCACCTTCTTGCTCTTTGAACATTACTGATACTACGTTGTCTGCTTTTACTTCAGCATCAATGATTGCAAATTGGCCATCTGGATTTTCCTCAGAAATTGCAGCCATTGCATCTTCCATCATATAACCAATACCGAAAATTAAATTGAAGTCACGACGTAGTAATGCATTTAAATTTGAATCATAGTCTGCATCTGATTTTGATTGTAGGTAATCAAAACCATCACCTTTTGATAAGCCGTGCTCTTTACCGTAAGCTTGTACACCTTCCCATGCAGATTGGTTGAATGATTTGTCATCAACGCCACCTACATCAGTAACCATTGCTACTGAGAAAGTTTCTTCTGTTTTGTCGCCGCCTGAAGCATTGTCATTGTCTTTTGCAGGTTTTTCGTCGTCTTTCGTACCACAAGCACCTAAAATAGCACTTGCCGCTAATACTGATGTTAATACTAAACCAAATTTACGTTTTTTCATTTAATTAACCCCCCAAAGGTATTGTAATTAGCAGGAAAAAAATTTAGAAATGTTCTACACCCGTTTACGAACTACATGGAAGCTGAATTTATCAGCTCGGAAATAATTTTTTGAATAGAGCACTACTTGATCATGGTCATCGTAATGCAACTGCTTTAACACTAAAAGAGCTGTTTCACGTCCGCAATTTAAAATCGGTGAGGCTTGTTCATGATACCCAATTGGATCAATATAAGTTACAGCATAGGCTACATGAATTTTGCCTGATTGCTCTAAAGCAGAGAACAGTGAAACTTCTTTTTTTTCGACAAAGTCAGTAGGCAGGAAGCTTGCGGGTAGCCTGTCTATGCAGTAAACTACTGGCTCACCATCCGCTGTTCTGACACGTTCAATCGTGAGTATTTTATCGTCGCCATCACATTGGAAGCGTTTTAAATCTTCTTCAGAAGGTGTGTGCTCAGTTGCCTTTAAAAAACGGGAACCCGGCTCCATACCTGCTGTTTCGATCATAGAAGAAATGCTCGATAGATGCTCGATGCCTGATGTAAACAACGGCTTAGGATTGACAAAAGTCCCAACCCCATGTCGGCGCACAATCACATTTTCCTCTTCCAACAGTCGAAGAGCTTCTCTAAGAGTAGCTCGACTGACTCCTAGTGATTTCGATAATTCAAACTCTGAAGGCAGCTTTTCATTTTCTTTAAAAATGCCAGCCTCAATGTCAGATTTTAAACGATCGATAACTTGAAGATAGAGATGACGATGATCTGCTTTAATAGTCACATATATCACCACCAAATCAGAGATCAGACATCTGATGTACAACATTCCTACTAATCGTTCATAAATATAACATTTTTGCAGAATGAAATAAACAGTTTTGAATAAAATCTGTTATAGAATTCATTCTTTCTTCATTTTCTTTGCAAATATTTGGACAAATATACAGTAGTTCTCACCATTTCGACATCTAGCTTTTTTGCTTAGTTATCATATTGGTGAACAAGTACTTGACGAGGCTTACTGCCCTCTGGTGGCCCTACAACCCCACGTTGCTCCATTTGATCGACAATTCGTGCAGCCCTTGAATAGCCAATACGGAAGCGACGTTGCAGCATGGAAACGGATGCTGTTTGCATATTGACAACTAATTGGACAGCTTCATCATATAATTCATCCGTTTCCTCTAAAATGGTTTCTTCTTCGGTAGGAATCATCTCCTCCTGATACTGCGCTTTTTGCTGTTCTATAACAAAATGAACGACTGCTTCTACTTCTTGATCCGATAAAAAGGCACCTTGCACCCTTTTCGGTTTGGAAGCGCCCGCAGGTAAAAATAACATATCACCCCGTCCAAGTAGGCGCTCAGCTCCACCCATATCTAAAATCGTTCTTGAATCGATGGCTGACGAAACGGCAAAAGCAATTCTCGATGGAATATTCGCTTTAATAACACCTGTCAAAACGTCTACACTTGGTCGTTGTGTTGCAATAATCAAATGAATTCCTGCTGCACGTGCCATTTGAGCTAATCGTGTAATAGAATCCTCAACATCACTTGATGCGACCATCATCAAATCTGCTAACTCATCCACTATGACTACAATATAAGGTAGCTTTGGATTTTTTTCCTCTGTTTGTTCATTCACTTTTTGAACATGTGCATTGTAGCCCTCAATATTTCGTGTACCTGTATGAGAGAACAAGTCATAGCGACGTTCCATTTCAGATACCACTTTTTTCAGTGCTTGCGAAGCTTTACGTGCATCTGTTACGACAGGAGCCAATAAATGAGGAATGCCATTATAAACGTTGAGCTCCACCATTTTTGGGTCGATCATCATAAGTTTTACTTCATGCGGTTTTGTACGCATTAGTATGGATACAACGATGCCATTTATACAAACACTTTTCCCACTGCCTGTTGAACCAGCTACAAGTAAATGTGGCATTTTATTGAGTTCGGCTAGTACAGCTTGTCCTGTAATATCACGCCCGAAGGCTACTTGTAATAATGCTTCTGGCTTCGCACCGTCCTTCGATTCCAATACCTCACGAAGTGTTACAATAGCCACTTCGCTATTTGGCACTTCAATACCTATCGCAGATTTTCCAGGGATTGGGGCCTCCATCCGAATATCTTTAGCTGCAAGTGCTAATGCAAGGTCATCTTGCAGATTGACAATTTTACTTACTTTCACACCTATATCTGGCAAAATTTCATATTTTGTGACAGCTGGTCCTAAATGCACTTGTGTTACCTTTGCCTTTACACCAAAGCTTTGTAATGTTTGCTCAAGCTTTTTGGCATTCGCCTGGATAACTGAATATTCACCACTTTGATCATGTTGAGGTGGTAGTTGTAATAGGCTATAAGACGGTAGCTGATAGTCTGCATTTTCCACTGCATCTGTACCTTGAATATGAACCTCATCCGTTGCTTCTTCTACTTCATTTTCCACCATAGCAGGCGTATCAAACACAGCTCTTTCCTGCGAGACATTTTGCGTAAAAGCAGAGATAATCGGCTCATGAGGTATTTCTTCCTCTTGTTCAGGCACATCCGTAATTTGATTTACAGCCGCAACCTCATCTCCACTTTCTACCCTTGAGCGGCGATTGTTTGGTTTTTTCGGTTTATTTTTCTTTTTATCATGATGCTTTTTTTTCCATTTGCCAAATAGATCTGGTGTTTTTTCTGCTAAATAAGGCACTAATGCTTTGCCAGTGACAAGTATGAGCCCAATAAAGAAGATGACCCAAGCAACAACTTTTGCCCCCGAGGCTTCAAATAATACATGAAGCCCACTAAATAAAAGGGCGCCAATCATCCCACCGCCCAGAGCATTGCTGCGGTGAATAATGCCATCTGTATTGATTAATATTCGCCACGATTCACGCAGCACAGAATCAGATAATAGACCACCTGATTTTGATAACTGTTCAAATAATATGCCATGACTAAAAATCGTTAAGCTCATAATAATGAGTACCATGCCAAGTATTAATCGATCCTTCATACTGACTTTTTTACGACCAATCATCATTAACAATGCAACAAATATAAGCATAAATGGAACAGCAAAATGTAAATTACCTAAAAGGAACATTGCGATGTTTTCTAGAATCCGACCAATCATGCCAAATTCAAAAATCATAATGACTGCTAATGCAATTAAAAGCAGTCCTAAAATTTCATACATAAGCGGATGCATATCTTTTTTTTCAGTTGTCGCTTTACTTTTAGTCACTTTTTTTCTTTTACTAACTGCCATCTATTTCACCTTCTTCTGCGATCCATTTTATATATGTAGCGAATCATAACATGTAGAACTCGAATATTTCAAAAAAAGGATTTTCCACCGCAATTGGGAGAAAATCCTTTTCATCTACTTTTTCCTCAAAACCTTTACGATGAGCTCGTTCAATTAATATTCCATAATAATTGGAATAATCATTGGACGACGTTTTGTTTTTTGGAATAAATACGTATTGAGTGTATCTCGAATTTCTTGTTTAATATTCGTCCATTCAAATGTATCTTTCCCAACATATTTTTCAATCACATTTTTTGCAATGTCAGATGCCTCAATCATTAATTCCTCTGATTCTCGTACATAGACAAAGCCTCGTGATAAAATTTCTGGGCCAGAGGCAATTTTCTTTTGTGCTCGATTTAATGTCACGACTACAATGAAAATACCATCCTGCGATAATAATTTACGATCACGAAGTACAATATTTCCTACATCGCCTACACCGATACCGTCAATTAATACGTTACCAGCTTGTACACGACCACTCATGCGCATTTTATTATTTTTGTATTCTACGATATCCCCTTTATCGGCGATAAAGATTTGTGATTTTTGCATACCGAGCTGTTGCGCTAACTTCGAGTGAGCAATGAGCATACGATATTCACCTTGAACAGGAATAAAATACTTTGGCTGCATTAAATTCAGCATCAGCTTCAAATCTTCCTGACTACCATGTCCTGATACGTGGACATTTTTACTAGAAGTCAAAATTTCAGCGCCGGCTTTTGACATAGAGTTCATCGTATTAGCCATTTGTACTTCCATGCCAGGAGAAGGTGTAAATGTAATTAACACCGTATCACCTTGTTTAATTTTAATGTCACGATGGTGCTTACGGACAATTTTTTCTAATGCATCTAGAGGCTCTCCTCTATTGCCAGTTGTAATAATGATAATTTCATCATCTTGATATTTTTGCATTTCTGAAATTGGAATAATTGTCTCTTCTTCAACTGTTAAATAACCAAGCTGTACACCTAAATCAACAGCTTTTTCCAATGGCTTACCAACAATCACAACTTTACGGAATGATTTTTGGGCTTGGGCAAAAACTTGCTGAATACGAATAAAATTCGATGCATAGACAGCTACTAAAATACGACCTGGTGCTGAGTGGAATGTTTTTGATAATTGCTCTTCAATCACAATTTCCGATGTCGTATAGCCTGGTCGTTCAGCTTCGCAAGACTCAGATAATAGAATAAAGACGCCGTCTTCCCCTAACTGTGCCATTTTTGCTAAATCAGGTTTAAATTTACCTGTCGCTGACTGATCGAATTTAAACTCTCCTGTATGAACAATCGCGCCTTCAGATGTATGGAACACTACCCCTAACGAATCGGGAATACTATGTGTTGTGTGGAAGAATGTTACATACGTTGAGTTAAAATTCATACGACTACGGTTTGTTACTTCGAAAAATTTCACCTGATGTGGTGCAGGTAATTCTTTTAAATGTTCCTTTGCTAATGCAATGGTTAATTTCGATCCGTACACAGGTGCCTTTATTTTTTGTAAAACATAGGCAATAGAGCCGATCGCATCTTCATGACCATGTGTTAAGAAAATACCTTTCACACGTTCTTTATTTTCTTCTAAGTACGTAATGTCAGGAATCACGATATCTATACCTAGCATCTCATCTTCTGGGAACATTAAGCCGCTATCCACTACAAATAGCTCTTCATCAATTTCTACTACGTACATTGCTTTCCCAATTTCGCCTACACCCCCAAGAGGGATGATACGAATCAATTCATTTTTCTTTTTTGTCAATTTATTTCCTCCTAAAAAATATCCCGAACAGCAACCACTTAACATTTATTATACGGTTTGCAAAGCTTTTGCACAAATTAAAAATACATGTTTCACGTAGGAAATAGATTTTCTTTTGATTTGCTGATTGCTAGTAGATGGAAAAACAAATATTGGATACCTTGTACGAATAGAGTTAATCAAGTATTTTTAAGGATGAGAAGTGATGAATGGATGTTTATAGCATACAAAAACGAGGCCGATAGAGTTATCAGCCTCGTTGCTCATTATCGAAAATTTTTCGCTTTTTCTTGGTACGTATCCCAAATTCGGTCAAAGTTCTCTTTTTCTTCATCTGTCATTTCCATCATTGGCAGACGTACATTGAGTGTATCAAAGCCTAACTTTGTCATCGCATATTTAATAGGCGATGGGTTCGGTTGAGCGAACAGCGCACGTACTAAAGGTAATAATGCTCGGTGAATTTTGGCTGCTAGCTTATGATTTCCTTCTTCAAACGCTTTAATCATTAATTGCATATCATTGCCTACAACATGGGCTGCTACAGAAATAACGCCTGCTCCGCCTATGGCCATTAACGGTAATGTTAAACCATCATCCCCACTATACACTAAGAAGTCATCATCTGGATCAATGTTCTCTATAACATCTCCCATCTGATCTAAGTTACCGCTCGCTTCTTTAATCCAAGCAATGTTTGGAATCTTGCTTAAAGCAACAGAAGTTTCATAGGCAACATTGACACCTGTACGCCCAGGGACATTATAGAGCATAACAGGTAGACTTGTTTGTTTAGCGATGGTTTCAAAGTGAGCGAAAATACCACGTTGATTCGGCTTATTATAATATGGAGCTACAAGCATAATACCGTCTGCTCCATTTTCTTCTGCTTTATGAGTCATCGCTATCGAGTAGGCTGTTTCATTGTCCCCTGTACCTGCAATAACCGGTACGCGTCCTGCTACTTTCTCTACTGTAAAGCGCACAACTTCGATTTTTTCCTCAGTAGACATTGTTGGGTTTTCAGAAGTCGTACCACAGGCAACGATACAGTCTGTACCGTTGTCTATCAAATGATTAATAATACGTTCTAGTTCTGGATAATTAATCGTGCCATCATCTTTGAACGGCGTAATCATAGCCGTCCCAATTCGACCTAAATTCATCCTTACACCCCTCTTATAGTAAGTTATCCTCAAGCATTGCTTCTGCAATTTGGATAGAGTTTAATGCGGCGCCTTTTAATAAATTGTCAGAAACGATCCATAGATGGAATCCTTTATTGTTGTCTAAATCTTGACGGATACGTCCTACAAAAGTAGCGTCTTCCCCTTCTGCATAAATAGGCATTGGGTAAGTTTGTGTTGCAATATCATCTTGTAATACTACACCTGGTGCATTGCGTAATACGTCAAAAATCTCTTGGATTGACGCTTCTTTCTCTACCTCAATATAAACAGATTCAGAGTGACCTGAAACGACTGGAACACGAACGCAAGTAGCAGCTACTTTGAGCTCTGGTGCATGCATGATTTTTTTCGTCTCATTAATCATTTTCATTTCTTCGTATGTAAATCCATTATCTGTGAATTTATCGATTTGTGGAATGACATTGCGTGCTATTGGGTAATGACGTTTATCACTACCAGACGGCAAAATAGTTGCTTCTACATCTTTACCTGCTTCCCAATTTGCGCTCTGTGCCTTTAATTCTTGAATAGCAGAAATACCCGCTCCTGAAACGGCTTGATATGTTGAAACGATTACTTTCGTTAAACCAAATGCTTTACGAATTGGCTCAAGTGCAGCCACCATTTGAATTGTAGAGCAGTTCGGATTCGCAATAATCCCTTTATGCTTCGCTAAGTCGCCTCGATTCACTTCAGGTACGACAAGCGGTACCTCTGGATCCATACGGAAATGGCTCGTATTATCAATAACTACTGCACCACGCTTAGCTGCCTCTGGTGCAAGCACAGCTGATACTGACCCACCAGCTGAGAATAAAGCGACATTGACGCCTTCGAAAGCTTCAGGTGTCGCTTCTTCAATTGTATATGTTTGACCATTAAATTCGATTGATTTTCCCGCTGAACGAGCAGAGGCTAGAAATTTAATATGCCCAATCGGAAATTTACGTTTAATTAATTGCTCCATCATTTTCGAACCTACTGCTCCTGTTGCCCCAACAACCGCAACTGTTAACTGCTTTGTCATCTGTCATCTCTCCTTGAATACATGTTCCATAATGTGTGCTATTGTATCACAAAAATACTGAAAATTGTGTGTAATCTATGATTTATTTGAAATATTGTATCAACAGCGGTTGTAATTGCTTTTTCTGCGTAATTGCTGCATGAACAGTATCCACCATTTGATCAAAATCAGCAATTAAAGAATTCGGTTTGGAGAGGGGGGCATCCTGACCAAAAGGAATAAAATAAATATTTTTGGCATTCAACAGCTTCATAATGTTTATACCATTTAAACCAAGTGCATCATTTGTTGAAATACCTAATACAACAGGTGATCCATTACGCAATGTTGCCTTCGCTGCCATTAATACGGGACTATCTGTTGCTGCATTCGCAAACTTACTTATGCTATTGCCCGTCATTGGCGCAATCACCATTGCATCTAATGGATTGGATGGACCAAATGGTTCCGCCTCTTTTATAGAAGAAATAACCTTTTCTCCTGTTAATGCTTCTATTTTGGCAATCCACTCCTCTCCAGTACCAAAGCGAGTAGCCGCATGTAAAACGGAGTGAGTAATAATTGGCACAACCGTTGCTCCGACATCAATGAAATTTTGAATTTTAGGTATGACATCTTCATACGTACAATGTGAGGCTGTAATACCTAGCCCAATTCGTTTCCCCGTTAACAATCTTCTTCCTCCTCTATTGCCTTGCACAAGATTGTAGCAGCGTCATGTGCAAAGTATTTCCCAGGCAATGATGGCAATAGTACATACGTTTGTAATTGCTCCGCATCTATATCTAAACAGCCTGGCTCTGAGGCCAAATCATATAAAACTGCTGGAACATGCTCTATAAATGATTCTGTAATCCATTTTGCTGGAATTGTATTGATGAAAATATCATCCGTAATAGACCATCGACGATCATCTAAATTCGTAGCTTTATAGCCATATGCTTTTGCCTCGCTCACTTGTACAACAGAACGTGCAACAATGTGGACGTTCGCCCCCATCTTAACTAGTAAAGAGGCGAGCATTTTGGCGATGCGTCCAAAGCCTGCGATTGTAAAATTTTGTCCGTAAATACATTTTTGCTCGAGTCCGTAAAACGTGGCGATAAATCCCTCCGCTGTTAACCGAGCATTTTGCCATATAAACGATTCTTGCTGCAAATAGCAAATGGATTCATTTTTCTCTAGTAATTGCTTCCAATGCATCGTTAATCGGCCTGTATAAAATTTAACTTGTGATATTCCATAGAGCTGCTCAACTTCTATTTTTAATGGAAGAATTGGTAGGATAATTTTATTTGGTTGGTATTCTAAAACCAGTTTATTTAACTCCTCGTTCCAAACGGTCGTTCTTTTATAAAACACTGTTCTCGATGGACTTCTTAGCATTGTCGCTAATTCCTTTAATCGTGAGTCCTCACCGATAACAAGCCATTTTTCGTTTTCCAAAAGCTCACCTCACTGTAAATATTCTGACTGTACTGAAGATGTTTTATTAAATAAAATCCGATCTTCACCAATTAAGATAATTTCGTGCCAAGGTATCATTTCACTAACTTTCATTTTCTTTTTTTGGAATGGTAGTTTATCTTTCACAATTTCAAAGCCATGTATTTTCCCTGTTTGCACATCTAATAGGCATTCTGTATGTGCCAAGATGCCAAAATGTACGCCACCCTCAATTTGAATTAACTCCTTATCCACCATCTCAGATAGTAGCATGCCTCATCTCCCTCCTTGTGCCATTACCTCAATATATGCGAGTTTTTGCAAATCGTGCCCCCTACCAAAAGTAGGAATGTGTTGCATTTCCATCGACATCTGTACATAGTGTATATACACCGTTATAACGGGTGAGGATTTGTGCATATCCATTTAAGTAATGCCAGTGATAAACCTCACGATACAGCTCAAAGAGGGCATTCTAGCGAATAAATTACATGCAGGTGATGCACTATCATCTATCCGTGCTCTAGCAAAGGATTTAAAGGTCAGTGTCATGACGACCAAACGTGCATACACCGATATAGAGCGAGACGGCTTCATCAAAACAGTTGCAGGCAAAGGGAGCTTTGTTACAGAGCGCAATCAAGATTTTCTACGCAAGGAACTTCTGCGACAGCTTGAGGAGCATTTGCAAAAGGCCGTAAAAATAGCGAAAGCAGCCGGTCTTTCTAATGAAAAATTGCAGGAACTCCTATCTTTAATAGTAGAGGTGGACAATTAAGAGGAATGCCATTGAGATTCATGATTTACATAAGGTCTTTGAAGGCTTTTCTTTAAAAGATGTAAGCTTTTCAGTCCCTCAAGGAACCGTGTAGGCTTTATCTGAGAAAATGGAGCTGGAAAATCCACAACCATTAAATGCATGCTGAACTTACTAAAAAAAGAATATGGCGAAATATTGCTTTTTAATAAAGATCATGTCGAACATGAACTATCGATAAAAAACGACAGCGGAGTCGTATTTGACGATTTACACGTACCAGAAACGCTAAATGCGACGCAGCTCGACAAAATCATGAGAAAAATATTCCAAACGTGGGATTCAGGCTATTATTTTGAACGATTAGCTCAATTTAATGTCCCAAAGAGGAAGAAGATCAAGGAACTATCAAGAGTATGAGGATGAAGCTGTCAATTGCATTAGCATTGTCACATCATCCAAAATTATTGATTTTAGATGAACCAACAAGTGGATTCGATCCTATCATTCGGGCTGAAATTTTGGATTTATTTTTAGCATTGATGCAGGATGAAACACATAGCATTTTATTTTCTTCCTATATTACAAGCGATTTAGAAAAAAATGCTGACTATATTAAGTTGATTCATAAAGGTGAAATTTTATTGAGCGAAAGTAAGGATGCCCTCTTATGATTATGGGATTTTCAAAGGGAATAGTGAGGAAGTAAGGGATTTGCCAGAGCATGCGATTGTGAGAAGACGTCAGGGAGCGTTTGGAATCGAGGCTTTAGCACTTAAACATGAAGGAAATGAGGCTTTCAGGCTTGAAAAACCTTAAATGGCTTCATTTATATACGACGCGAGAAATTTGCTAATCACCATCAAAAAATAGGCTGCCTATTGGCAACCTATTTTTTATCAATTACAACATGGATTAATGTGTCATTGGCAATATCAATCGTAAAGGCTTTGCCAAATCCAACTACATAGCGTCCGTCTAGAGGTGTTAATTCAAATAATGAGAAATCGAGTGAACGTAACATTTCCATCATTTTTGCATTAAATAGTTGATCGAAGGCAGCAAAAATCTCCTCATGACCTTCATTTCCTAAATTTTTAGGCTGACATTGCCAGCGTGCTCGCTCTGTGGCAAATGGATTGGCTGTCACAGCTTCATCTGCTACACAAATTAAATCGACTACTTCTGACTGCTCCATTAACTGGTAATGTTCGGCAATACGACTAATATACACATAAAATTTCCCATTCAAACGTATAAAAGGCGTTGTACTACTAAAAGGCTTGCCTTCCCCATCTACAAAGCTTAATACACAATTTTTTTTACCTTGAATAAATGCTTCATAGTTTTGTTTTACTTGTTCAATATCAATTGCTTTTGGCATGCTGTTTCCTCCTATACTTTGACCGTATTTTTTAATTGAATCCGTGGGGCATTATCCCATGTGACATATTGAATTTCTGCTTCCATACGATAAATTTGTTGGATCATTTGCTCCGTCATGACCTCATCCGGTGTACCCATTTGTGCTCGTAAGCCGTCCTTTACAACAACGATTTGATCGCTATAGCTAGAGGCTTGGTTTAAATCATGGAGCACCATCACAACAGTCATGCCCATATCACGATTAAGCTCTCGCACTAATTCTAGCACTTCATGCTGATGGGCAATATCTAAGAAGGTCGTGGGCTCATCCAATAATAGCACTTGGGGCCGTTGTGCCAATGCCATTGCAATCCACGCACGTTGCGCCTCTCCACCAGATAAAGCGGCAATAGGCTTTTCTTTATAATGTGAGAGGTAGGTTTTTTCCAATGCCCAATCAATTATGGCCTCGTCCTCTGCATTGAGACGCTCAAACCATTTTTTATGTGGATAACGACCATAGGCGACTAAATTTTTGACGGAAATATCGCTCGGTGCTTGATTTTGTTGACTCAGCATACACATTTTGCGTGCGATTTCCTTTGAGGATAATTGACGCATATTTACACCATCAAATAGGATGGTTCCTGCATGATACGGCTGCATCCGTGCGATCGCCTTTAAAATCGTTGACTTACCGGAGCCATTCGGTCCAATAATGGATAAAATTTCGCCCTGTTTCACTTCAAATGAAAAATTATGGACAACTTCCTTTTGTTCATAGCTGATGGATAGCTGATCAATTGTTAACATTAGAACGCCCTCTTTCTCATTAAATATAAGAAGTAAGGTCCACCGAGAACAGCCATTAAAATACCTGCTGGAATATCAAGTGGTGCAAATAATGTCCGTCCACCCGTATCGGCAATCAATAAGACAATAGCTCCCATAGCCATACTCATAGGCAACATGTACTTATAATCGGAGCCAACTAGTAGCCTAGCCATATGCGGGACGATTAATCCAACAAAGCCAATCATGCCAACTGCTGCAACCGAAATTGCTGCTAGAAAAACAGCTAAAATAGATAACATAATACGAATACGGGTCACACTTTCTCCTAAATTGGTTGCGACCTGATCGCCTAAACGAATAATATTAGCTTTTCGAATGGCAAAAATGGATAGAATCCAGCCGATAATGGCATACACATAAATCATATGCAGTGATGCATTTCCTTTTGCTGCAAGACTACCATTCATCCATTGCACAGCTGATGGTAAACGATCACTGTAAAGAATGGATAAGAATCCAATGACTCCACCACACAATGCATTTACGGCTACCCCTGATAAAATAATGGTGATGGGTGTAATGCCTGTACGTCTCCATGCAAGAGCATATACTATGGCTGCTGCAATTAAGCCACCAACAAAAGCTGCAAGCGGAATCAAATGCGTTAGCTCTGGATTAGCTAAAAGAATAAGTAACACAAAGGCCGCTGCCCCACTCGTTACCCCTGTTAACCCAGGATCGGCTAATGGATTGCCCATAACTGCCTGCAATAAGGCACCCGAAATGGCGATACTAGCACCAATAATTAATGCGAGCAGCACGCGCGGTAGGCGAATATCCCAGATGATGGTTGTATAAACACCCTCTTGATCACGTCCATTGATCAGGGTAGATAAAATATCAGGTACGGAAATATGAACACTGCCTAACCCGATCGCTACAATGGCTGCTAAAATCGTTACCACAAAGGTCGTGATAATAATCATGCGACTTCTTGCTGTATGAATCATACCTCTACCTCACGAACTTATTTATAAAAATAATCTGCAATTGTTGTTAGTGCTTTCTCAGCATTTGTAATGGATGTGACACCGAATGTACTATAATCAAGCATATAGATTTTGTCATTTTTATAGGCTGATAATTGTTGCCATGCACTATTCTTTTTAATCTCTTGTTTAAATTTATCTTCATTTGCTCCATGATCACCTGATGCTAAAACAAAAACGATGTCCGGATCAGCTACAACAATATCTTCTAAATTCATTGGCGAATACGTTGATTCTGCTTTTAGTACCGATTTCGCAATATTGTCTGCACCTAATCGTTCTACTAAGCTTCCTAAGTAGGATTGGTCGTTCATTACCATAAAGGAATCAGATGTACCGATGACAAGCATCACAGATGGTAATTCTTTTCCTTGTGCTTTCTCTTCCAATTCTTTTTCTTTTGCTACGAGATTTTGTAAAACCTCATTCATTTTTTCTTCTTTACCAAAGTACGTACCGAGCACTTTAAAGCTTAATTTTAAGTCTTCATATGAATCCGTTGGTAAATAAGCTGTCGGTAAATTCATTCCCTGTAGTGCTTGATCAAGTGAGCTTTGTAATGATGATGCCCCAAGGATTAAGTCTGTTTGTAAGCTTGAAATAACCTCTAAATCGGGCGACATTGGCGAGCCGATTTTTGTAATAGAATCAAAGTCTGCTGGGATAGGGTTTGTCGATGTTGGCACTCCTACTGGTGTGATGTCCAAAAGATGTAACATTTCTGTTAAAGGCACCGATGTCGTGACAATTTTTTCTGGTGCTGTTGTTGGGAAGCTTGCTAATGCCTTTTGGAATGCTTCCTCATCGACACCATCTTGAAATGCATCCTCTTGCACATCAGCTGTATCTGCTGTTTCTTGTTGTGTTGTTGCTTCTTCTTTTATTTCTTTGTCAGTACTCTTTTCTTCCTGATCTGCACAACCAGCTAGCGCTAGTGATAATGTCAGGGTACTGACAGCAAGCCATTTTTTCATAAGATAAATATCCTCCAATTTAAATGCGAATGATTTTCAATATCATTCATACTATCAAAGTTAATTGAGAATTTCAATGCTTAATTGAGAAGAAAATAAACATTAAAAAAGGAGAACTTTGAAAATATTCAAAGTTCTCCTCATGTTGTTGAAAAAAGATCATGTCAAAGGCAGAAAAAGCAACTTTGCAAGGAGAAGGGGTGATTTCCGTTCCGCCAGCGTCCTTTCCAGGGGGCGTCCGATGAGCCGCTTCACTCACTTACGTGTGCTCCAGGGTCTCATCTGTGACGCTAAATCCCCTAGGAGTGACGCTGGCTCCACTCCAATCAACCATTCTGCAAAGTGTCTTTACTTTTTTTCATAGTAATATAGCGATTAAATAGCCCATTATTTTTAGAGGGAATAAGCTCTTATTTTCAATATGGAGAGGTGATGTGTGACAACACTTCTCCATAAAGAGTAGTGAAGACCTTCGCCTTATTTGAAAACCTTTGCTAAAAAGGTAATACTTTTGTAGGTTGGAGTGGAGGCTACTTGACTCCCGTGGGATAACGAGACAGGCGAGCCTCTAAACGGAGTGATAGCGGAGGAGGCGGCTCGGGGCGCTCGCCCACAGGAAAGCAAGTAGCCTGCAACGGAAATCCATTTCTACCTTTCAATTGACTGTTTTGTTTTTCAACACTAAAAGGAGAACCTTGGTAATATTCAAAGTTCTCCTTTTTACTATAATGAATAAATTGTTATAACTTGGATAATTAGTATCATTTTAAGCTCTTTTATTCGCTTGGGCCAATAATCGAGATAGCTGGTTCGGCTTTTAAAATTTTGGCAATTAGTCGATCTACTGACTCCATGGATACAGCATCTATAGATGCAAGTACCTCGTCTACAGTACGATGCTTACGATGCACCAGCTCACTTGTCCCATTGCGATTCATACGGGCCCCCGTGCCTTCTAAACCAAGGACAAAGCTACCTTTCAGCTGCTCTTTTGCATTATCAAGCTCTTCTGCTGTGATGCCACCAGCGACAATGTCCAGTAAAGTAGCATCAATGGTATGCTGAAGCTGAGCTAATTGCTGGCGACTAGTACTACCATAAATCGTAAACGCGCCAACATCGGCATAACAGGATTGGTAGGAAAAAATAGAATAAGCTAACCCACGTTCCTCTCGTACTTCTTGAAATAATCGAGAACTCATATTGCCCCCAATAATGCTATTCAGTGCAATAAAACTATACATATCTGGATCTTTCACACCAATTGCTGGATATGAAATCGCAAGATGTGCTTGCTCGGTATCACGAATTTTCGTCATTTCTCCTGGATAAAATGCAGGATTTGTCAGTACAGGCGCAATCGCTTGTGGAGAAGGTTGGTAGTGTCCAAATAAATCTTCAATTGTTTGCATAAGCTGAGCTGAAATATTACCCGCAATGGATATAACAACAGATTCTGGACCATAATGTTTGTCCATATAATGTCGTATGGCGTCAGCCGTAAAAGTCTTTAATGTCTCAGCAGTTCCTAGTATCGGACGACCAAGTGCATCATTCGGATACATGACACTCCACAGTTTTTCATGAACATCATCATCAGGCGCATCTTCACTCATTAATATTTCTTCTAATACCACTTGTCGCTCTTTTTCTAATTCTTCTTCCGCAAACGTAGAATGAAAAAACATATCTGCTAGTATTGTGACAGCAAGCTCTGCATGATGATCTAAAACTTTTGCATAATAACATGTATTTTCTTTCGATGTGAACGCATTTAACTCTCCGCCAATTCGATCAAATTCTTCAGCAATTTGACGGGCTGAGCGAGTTGTTGTTCCTTTAAATAACATATGTTCAATAAAATGTGTGATGCCATTTTCTTCTGGTAGCTCATAGCGAGAACCTGCATTCACAAAAATACCTAATGCAACAGACCTCACATGATCTATATGCTCTGATACTAGCCGAACACCATTTTGACATGTATGTACTTGAACCAAAAAATCTCCCCCAATTATAAAAATTCTCTACTAGTCTTTTTGCTACTATTTAAAAAGGCTGCGCAATCATACGCAGCCTTTGGAATCATTATTATTTTTCTTGTTCAGCGCGTTCTTTTTCCTCTTGTATTACTACTTTACGAGATAAATTCACACGACCTTGCTTGTCAATTTCAATAACCTTCACAAGTAATTGATCGCCAAGTTTTAAGACATCTTCCACTTGCTTTGTACGTTCCTCTTGAATTTCGGAAATGTGTAGCAAACCATCTTTTCCTGGGAAGATCTCACAAAATGCACCGAATTTTTCAATACGTTTCACAGTCGATAAGTAATATTCCCCTACTTTTGCTTCCCGTACGATATCTTCAATAATTTGTTTTGCACGTGCATTCATTTCCTCATTTGCAGAAGAAATGTAGATTGTACCATCTTGTTCTGTATCAATCTTAACGCCTGTCTCTTCAATAATTTTGTTAATTTGTTTACCACCAGGTCCAATCACATCACGAATTTTATCTGGATTAATTTTCACGATGACAATTTTCGGTGCAAATTCAGACAATTTTTCACGAGGTTCAGCAAGTGTTGCAAGCATTGACTCTAGAATATGCATACGACCAACTTTCGCTTGTGTCAGTGCTTCTTCTAAAATATTGCGAGATAAACCGTCGATTTTAATATCCATTTGTAGTGCTGTTACACCTTTAGCTGTACCAGCAACTTTAAAGTCCATATCACCTAAATGGTCTTCCATCCCTTGAATATCCGTTAAAATGGAATAGTGCTCGCCTTTTTTGATAAGACCCATTGCAATACCTGCAACTGGTGCTTTTAATGGTACACCTGCATCCATCATGGCTAATGTAGATGCACAGATAGAAGCTTGTGAAGTGGATCCGTTTGATTCAAGTACTTCAGATACACAACGAATTGTATATGGGAAAGCCGATTCATCTGGAATAACAGCTTCAAGCGCACGCTCACCTAACGCACCATGACCAATTTCACGACGGCCTGGACCACGGATTGGACCTGTTTCCCCTACAGAGAATTGAGGGAAGTTGTAATGGTGCATAAAGCGTTTTGATTCTTCTACACCTAAGCCATCAATAATTTGTACATCACCTAGCGCCCCTAGTGTACAAATAGATAGGGCTTGTGTTTGTCCACGTGTAAATAGACCAGAACCGTGTGTACGTTGTAATAAGCCTGTTTCAGAAGAAAGTGGTCGAATTTCGTCGAGCTTACGACCATCTGGGCGAATCTTATCTTCCGTGATTTGACGACGCACTTCTTCTTTTACCATTTTATCAAGAATGTTATACACTTGTTTCATTGTTTCATCGTCGGCTTCTTGCTCTTCATAGGAAGCGATAACACGATCTTTTACAGCTTGAATGGCCTCATCACGCGCATGCTTCTCCGCAGTTTGAATCGCATCATGCATATCAGTCTCACAAGCTGCTTTTATATCGGCTTGAATCGCTTCGTCAATCTCAAATAATGTCACTGGTAACTTTTCTTTACCTACCTCTGCCACAATTTGTTCTTGGAAAGCAATGATTTTTTTGATTTCTTCATGACCGAACATAATAGCTTCTAACATGATTTCTTCTGGCACTTCAAGTGCGCCCGCTTCAACCATGTTGATGGCATCTTTGTTGCCTGCTACAGATAAATGAATTGTTGAGTGTTTCGATTGCTCCACTGTCGGGTTAACGATGAATTCTCCGTCAATATAACCTACTTGTACACCAGCTATTGGTCCATCAAATGGAATATCAGAAATAGCTAACGCTAATGATGAACCTACCATCGCTGCCATTTCAGATGTACAGTCAGGATCATTGGACATAACCATCGAAATGACTTGTACCTCGTTACGGAAACCATCTGGGAACATCGGACGAATTGGACGGTCGATTAAACGGCTTGCTAAAATCGCCTTTTCAGATGGACGCCCTTCACGCTTAATAAAGCCGCCAGGAATTTTACCTGCAGCATATAGACGTTCTTCATAGTTAACTGTTAATGGGAAGAAATCAAGTGGTTTTGGTGATTTTGACATTGTTGCTGTGGCAAGTACAGAAGTATCGCCATAGCGTACTAATGCGGCTCCGTTTGCTTGTTTTGCTAACTGTCCAACTTCAATTACAAGTGGACGGCCAGCCCATTCATAGGAATAGACTTTCTTTTCGTTCATTCAATGAACCCCTCTCTATTATAAAAACACTTACTTCGTCTGTATGTACTAATAGTAAGTGTACCAAAAATGCTTGTTCTATGCTAAATAATATTTCATGAAATAATCATACATTTAAATTCAGTTATTGCCAATTTATTTAAGATTTATTTCTATATTTTATTGAAAAAGCATTTTTTACATTGGTATACGGATTTTCAATGGATTCCTACCAAAAGGTACAAGCTTAAATATCAATTTATGATAACATTGCGCTCATCATACAACATCTTATCAGTATAAAGAAAGTCACATAGCAAGTAAAGCTAAAACAAAAATAGAGGTACTATCAATCATACCCTGTAACGATTTGCTACAGGGTATTTGATTTTATGAAATCGTAAGTTATGTAGTTTTCGTCATGGAGTGCATTGTATTTTTTTCTAGCTTCATTTTTTTGCTTATGATAGGCATTACGAAGCGATCAAGCCCAAATTTTCCAGCATTATAGCCTGCCACAACGATAAAGATCGCCAGTAGAATATCAAATGGATTACTAGAAATCGTACCAGCTAGCAAGAAGGCAAAATTCATAACCATTCCAAAAAATGCTGCATATGTAGTTAAGCACCCTAGTATTAAGCCAAGACCGACAAGGAATTCTCCCCAAGGAATGACCACATTAAATATTTCAGCATTTGGCAAGGCAAATGACTCTATAAATTTTACATATGTAGGATATACCACTTTTTCTCCACTCATGACAGGATTCTCTGATGCAAATGTTAAAAACCCTGAGGCATCAAATCCATTCGTCAATTTACTCCAACCTGCTGTCAGCCAATGCCAGCCCAAGTAAATACGCACGGCTGTTAGAATAGCAGCAACAATGTTATTCTCTCTTAAAAATGTATTAAACATTAACCAATCCCTACTCTCTATTTTTTACTTTTCACAACGGTCTTCAATAAATCTATAGAGATCAGCTATTCTCCACACTTGCACCCTGTTGTCCTTCGTAGATTGTGAACATTTTATAAATGACTATTCATTCGTAAACGAAAAAACAACCACTATTCAATTCGTTCAATGCATTGAGCAGCAACAAAGATAGACTATCGCATAGTTTTTGAATTTGGTTGCGAAATGTGATTAGAATATACCATCCTTTTCAACCATACTAAATTGTTTTGATGATTCGTTCATCGTTGTGTAATAAAGTTATGGCTTATTGTTGAACAACATAAAATAATAGACGAGAATAAACCTGCATTATGAACAATACGCTGCATATATGTCGCAAGTTTCAACCATAAAAAAAGACTGTAGACAAACTAAAATTTGTCTACAGTCTAATACAGCTATACTTGCGCTTTGAATTAGCGACGTAAGCCTAAACGGTTGATTAGTTCACGGTAACGTTGTACGTCTGTTTCACGAAGATATTTTAATAAGTGACGACGACGACCTACCATTTTAAGAAGACCACGCTCAGAGTGGAAATCTTTTTTGTGTGTACGTAAGTGAGCATTTAGAGCGTTGATTTCCTCTGTTAATACTGCAACTTGTACTTCTGGTGAACCAGTGTCACTTTCGTGAGTACGGTACTCAGCGATAATTTCGTTTTTACGTTCTTTTGTAATAGCCATTTGAATGGACCTCCTAAAATATAATGAATCCCCATTAGCACAGTAAACGTTGGAGTCATCGATATACCGAGCTAAGGTTAAGCATTTATGCACTTATGAATGTTACCATAAATCATTTGATCAAGCAAGTAAAACGTCGGCTTGAATGTTGTCATCTCATCATGCTGTGACGCTTACAAATCGTTAAAGTATCGGATAGCTTCTTGTTTATCCTTTTCGATTTGCGCTTTCAACGCCTCAATCCCATCGAATTTTCGTTCGCTTCGAATCCGTTTGTACCAAGCTACATGTACTTCTTCACCATAAATATTTTTATCAAAGTTTAAAATATGGACCTCAATCGATAATTGCTTATCATTTGGATCTTTGAAAGTTGGTTTGTAGCCCACATTACAAACACCATCATACCAGTTATTTTGCACGAGTAAACGAACAGCATAAACACCACTTGCTGGAATGAAAGTGCCTTCTAAAGCTTGGACATTTGCTGTAGGGAAGCCAATAGTACGTCCGCGTTTATCACCGTGTACAACAATCCCATTGATTTCAAATGGTCTGCCTAATAGTGTTGTAGCTTCTTCCATATCGCCCTCTTGTAGTAGCTTCCGGATACGGGTAGAGCTGATTTTCTCAACATCGTCTGTTTTCTTCTCCACAATGGTTACACCATACTCACCATTACTTAATGCACGCATATCGTCCATAGTTCCTTTTCCGAATGCCCCAAACGAATAATCAAAGCCAGCTGTAACATGTTGAATATTTAATCCACGAATAAAAGTATCAATAAATGCTGCTGGTGAAAGCTTAGCAAAATCAGAGGTGAAATGGACAACAAACACCGTATCCACACCCTGTTCTTCAAAGAGCTGTAATTTCTGTTGTAAGAGTGTAATATAAAAAACTTTTTCATTACGTCCACCAAGAACTAATGAAGGATGTGGATCAAATGTCATCACTGCAGTCGGAATTTGCCGCTTATTTCCCTCTTCCTTCGCTGTCTTGATAACTGCCTGATGCCCTCTATGTACACCATCGAAAAAGCCAAGAGCAAGCGAATATGGCTGCATGCTTTCTCGTTGCTGTAATTGATGTGGGTATTTTAAATGAATGACCTCCATTGAAAAATCCTCCTACTCTATCGTCGGAAACATCTTGTGTGGCTTCATCAAACCATCCTTCGTAGGGTGAGCCTGATAAACCGCCACTGCCTTTCCATTGATTCCAAACACAATTTTATCATGACTCTTTAATAATGCATCTGCTGGAAGCACTTGTCCATTGAAAATTTCTTTTTCATTGGCGGCAGTAATCTCAATATATGGATAGTCTGCTAATGCATACTCGACAGGTAAAATACAGGTAGCTGCTTGCTCTGCATCCATTAGCTCAGCAACCTGCGCTAATGTAAAGCAGTTATCACGAGTAAAGGTGCCTGAGGCTGTGCGTACGAGCTCCTTCATATGTGCAGGATAGCCAAGAGCTTCACCAATTTGCACAGCTAGTGTACGAATATAGGTCCCTTTACTGCAAGCAATACGAACCGGAAATGTAATCTCTTGCCCCTCATATTGTTCAATCTCATCAAGCAGCTCTAAAGCATAAATCGTTACTTGACGTGTTGGTCTTTCAACCGTTTCGCCTTTTCTGGCATACTCATAGAGACGTTTTCCATTTACTTTTACCGCTGAAAACATTGGTGGCGTTTGTTCAATAACACCTGTTAATGTAGCTAACACCTCTAACAGCTGCTCACGAGAAAAGCTTTTTGTGGTCTGATCTTGCGCAACCGTTTCGCCTTCTGCATCCTCTGTTGTTGTAGTACGGCCGATTGAAATGATAGCTTCATAGACCTTTCCTGCATCGGTTAAATATTCAGCAATACGCGTTGCTTGGCCAATACAAATAGGTAGCACACCCTCTACTCCCGGGTCTAGTGTCCCTGTATGCCCAACTTTTTTTGTGCGCAAAATTTTCCGTAATTTAAAGACACAATCATGGCTCGTCATGCCTCTTTCTTTCCAAAGTGGTAAAATACCGTTCATATTAGTGCCTCCCAGTTACCTTCTCTATCATCGACTACGTATTGACATAATCTTTTTCCATAAAGATAAAAGTCTGCCTGCATTAACATGCATGTGGCAGACTTTTTTAGCTTATTCTTTGTGTAAACCTCTTAACAATGAATCAATACGGTTACCATATTCAATCGATGAATCAAATTCAAAGAGTAGTTCTGGTGTACGTCGTAAACGAATGCGTGATCCGATTTCTGATCGAATGAAGCCAGAAGCTTTTACTAAAGCTTTAAGCGTTTCTTCACGTTCATGCTCATTGCCTAAAGATGTAATATAAATTGTCGCTTGCTGTAAATCACCCGTTACATCAACACCTGTAACAGTCACAAAACCAACACGCGGATCTTTTATTTTACGGCCAATAATATCGCCAAGCTCTTTTTTCATTTGCTCAGCAACACGGTTTGAACGTAGAGACATAATTTGTCACCTCTATTTCGATGTACAGATAGCTGTGCATTTCATTGCTGTATCAAGCTTACAGCTATCTACTATTGCTTATAAATAATCTCGCCACACATCAAGCTGTTCCCATGATGGATTTGACTGCAAATAATGGAGCGCATGATTTATTTCCCGTTCAGCTGCATCTTTTGATGAAGAAACAGCAACAAGTCCTAATTTCGTACGCTGCCATACATTTTGATGGTCAATTTCCGCAATAGAAACATTAAATTTCTGCTTTGTGCGGGTAATCATACGCTGTAAGACAGCGCGTTTTTCCTTTAACGAATGGGCAGTTTGAATGATGAATTCAACCTCTGCATAAACGATCATTAGACGCGTTTAACTTCTTCCATAATATAGGCTTCAATAATATCGCCTTCTCTAATATCGTTGAAGTTTGTAATCGTAATACCACATTCGTATCCTCTTGCTACTTCTTTCACTTCATCTTTGAAGCGTTTAAGCGTATCTAGCTCACCTTCAAATATAACCACATTATCGCGGATTACACGTACACCTGAATCACGCGTTACTTTTCCTTCTGTTATATATGAACCAGCAATTGTACCAACTTTTGATACTTTAATTGTTTGACGAACTTCTGCTTGACCAATAATTTTTTCTTCAAACTCAGGATCAAGCATACCTTTCATCGCTTGTTCAATCTCTTCAATTACTTTATAGATGATGCGGTGTAAGCGAATATCTACACCCTCTTCTTCTGCAGCACGTTTTGCGTTAACATCTGGACGTACGTTAAATCCAATAACAATCGCATTGGAAGCTGCTGCAAGAGAAATATCAGATTCTGTAATAGCACCCGCACCTGTGTGAATAATTTTCACATTTACGCCTTCTACATCAATTTTCATTAATGAGGCAGCCATTGCTTCAACAGTACCTTGAACGTCAGCTTTCACAATTAAGTTAAGCTCTTTCATTTCGCCTTGGCTCATTTGTTCAAATAAGTTATCCAACGTAACACGTTGTTTTTCTGAACGCTGTGCTTGAATTGCTGACATGGCACGAGTTTCACCAACTTGGCGTGCTGTTTTCTCGTCTTCAAAGACTACGAAGCGGTCACCAGCTTGAGGTACATCGTTTAAACCTGTAATTTCTACTGGTGTCGATGGGCCAGCTTCTTTTACACGACGACCTTTGTCATTCACCATCGCACGTACACGACCATACGTATGACCTACAACAATTGGATCTCCTACTTTTAATGTTCCATCTTGTACTAATAGCGTAGCAACAGAGCCACGTCCTTTATCAAGCTGTGCTTCAATAACTGTACCAAGCGCTAAACGATCTGGGTTCGCTTTAAGCTCACCAACCTCGGCTACAAGTAAAATCATTTCTAACAATGTATCAATGCCTTCACCTTTTAATGCAGAAATCGGTACGAAAATTGTTTCGCCGCCCCATGCTTCAGGAACTAAGCCATGCTCTGTTAATTCTTGCATGACACGATCAGGATTTGCTGATGGTTTATCCATTTTATTCACAGCTACAATAATTGGTACTTCGGCTGCTTTAGCGTGATTAATCGCTTCTACTGTTTGCGGCATGACACCATCGTCAGCAGCAACTACTAAAATGGTTAAGTCAGTTACTTTTGCTCCACGTGCTCGCATTGTTGTGAAAGCAGCGTGTCCTGGTGTATCAAGGAAAGTAATTTTCTTGTCGCCTTCCGTTACTTGGTATGCCCCAATATGTTGTGTGATACCACCGGCTTCTCCTGCTGTCACTTTCGTATTACGAATAGAATCCAATAATGTTGTTTTACCGTGGTCAACGTGACCCATGATTGTTACAACTGGTGGACGTTCTGATAATACTGCTTCGTTCACTTCTTCTATTTGCTCGAAGTGTGTTTCTAAATCCGTAATATCTACACGAATTTCTTCTTCCACTTCTACACCGTAGTCTGCGCAGATTAATTCAATTGCATCCTTATCTAATTCTTGGTTAATTGTTGCCATTACACCAAGCATAAATAATTTCTTAATGATTTCAGATGGCTCACGGTGTAATTTTTTTGCTAATTCCGCTACTGATAATGATTCAACAAAAGTAATTTTTTCTGGCAGTTCCTTTTGTTTTACTGGTATAGACGGTTGATGCGTTTTTGGATGGCGACGTTTGCCTCCATGAATGCCTGGTTTTGGACGTTGGTTGTAACCACCGCCACCTCTACGATTATTATTATTATTGTTATTATTATTATTTTGTGTCATATTTCTATTTTGATTACCTTTTGTATTCTTAGATTTTTCGTTAGACGAATTTGAGTTTTGCTGTGTGTGTTGCTGATTGTTTGCTTTAGGCTTAGAAGTAGCAGATTGCTGCCTTTGTCCTTCTTGCATTTTCACCGAATGCTGTGGTTTTTGCTGTCCATTCGATTGAGGTCTTTGCCCCATATTTTGAATGGGTTTTTTTGCTGCTACATTTTTCTCAGGTGTTGCTTTAAATGATTGGTTTAACTTTGCCACAATATCTTTTTCCAACATCGACATATGGTTTGTTACACTCACATTTAATTTACTTAGTGCTTCAATAACCTCTTTACTCGTTTTATTCACTTGCTTCGCATATTCATGAACTCTGATTTTGGTCATCTGCTCACCCCCGATTAGTTTTCGTTGAGTAGACTAGACAATTTACGTGCAAAACCTTTATCGGTAATAGCTAAAGCCACTCGGGCCTCCTTACCTGTAGCATGTCCTAGATCGTAGCGATCTCCAATTACATGATACTCAACGTTGTAGTACGTGCACTTATCTTGAATTTTCTTACTAGAGTTTTTAGAGGCATCGTTTGCAAGCAATACTAGCTTAGCATTGCCATTCCGAACTTCCTTTACTACTAACTCTTCTCCTGAAATCACTTTACGTGCTCTTGCTGCGATCCCAAGCAAATTAAATATTGCTTGATTTATCATAAAATTGACTCCCTACGAATCAGCAAAATAAGTTCCTCATAAATTTCTTCAGGAATTTTAACATCAAGCTGGTGCCCTAATACATTTTTTTTGCGCGCGATGTCGATTGCATTCTCTGATTTAGATACATATGCACCACGCCCAGGCTTTTTTCCGGAGATATCTACACTTACTTCGCCCTCTTTTGAACGAACAACACGTACCATCTCTTTCTTTGGTAGCATTTCTCCAGTTGCTACACATTTACGAAGAGGTACCTTTTTGTTTACAGCCATAAGAATCACCATTCCTCTCTGAAGCTTGTCGTAAGAGGTGGACAAGTCATGCTCTACTTGACGCTCTGACAGTATTCAGTCGGCGTAGGGGGCCCACTGAATACTGTCAGCTAACTCGTCACACGGGCTTTCTTACTTATTCTTCGTCGTCTTGATATAAGTCAACTGCCACGTCATCAAAATCACTTTCTTCATCTTCAGCAGGGATGAAAGTGCTTGTAGCAGAAGGATAAATACCTAATTCACGAGCATCTGTTTCACTCTTAATATCAATTTTCCAACCAGTAAGCTTTGCAGCTAGACGTGCATTTTGCCCACGTTTACCAATTGCTAATGATAATTGATAGTCTGGTACGACAACCGTAGTTGATTTTTCTTCCTCGTTCACTTGAACATCTAATACTTTCGATGGGCTTAATGCATTGGCTACGAATACAATTGGATCTTCAGACCATTCTACAATATCAATTTTTTCACCATTTAGTTCATTGACAATCGTTTGTACACGAGCACCTTTAGCTCCAACACATGAACCTACTGGATCTACTTCTTCATTATGTGCATGGACAGAAATTTTAGAGCGATCTCCAGCTTCACGAGCAATTGATTTAATTTCTACAATACCTTCATAAATTTCAGGTACTTCCATCTCAAATAATCGACGTAATAAACCAGGATGTGTACGAGACACAATCACTTGTGGTCCACGTGTCGTACGCTCAACCTTTGTAATATATACTTTGATACGATCATGTGGATGATAAGATTCGCCTTGAATTTGTTCATTAATTGGCAATGCAGCTTCTACTTTCCCTAAACCTACATAGATATTTCGAGCATCCAAACGTTCCACGACACCTGTTACGATATCATCTTCACGGTCTACATATTGCTCATAGATTAATCCTCGCTCCGCTTCACGTACACGTTGTGTGACAACTTGTTTTGCTGTTTGTGCGGCAATACGTCCGAAGTTGCGTGGTGTTACTTCCTGTTCCACGATATCTTCTAGCTGATAAGCTGGATTAATGACTTTTGCATCTTCTAAAGAAATTTGCAAACGATCATCTTCTACCTCTTCCACAACATCTTTACGTGAAAATACACGAATAGAGCCCTTATCTAAATTTAAGTCCACTCGAACATTTTGTGCTTGATTAAAGTTGCGTTTGTAAGCTGTAACTAATGCCGCTTCAATGGCTTCAATTAACACATCTCTTGAAATTCCTTTTTGTTCTTCTAGCGCATTCAACGCATCTAACAAATCACTACTCATTTTGTTTTCACTCCTAAATATGCATTATGCTGAAAAATCAATGGCAAGTCGTGCCAATGCGATTTTTTCTTGTTCAATTGTTACTGTCATTTTACGTGTTTTAATACGTACTTCCACCACTAATGTATGTTCATCGTATGACGTTAAGTAGCCTTGGAATTCCTTCATGTCCTTAATGGGTTCATAGGTTTTTACATAAATAAATTTGCCAATTGCTTTTTCAAAATCCGTATCTTTTTTTAAGGGGCGCTCTGCTCCAGGTGAAGAAACTTCTAAATAATAGTTTTGTGTAATTGGATCTTTTTCATCCAATAACAGGCTTAGTCGTTCACTAACTTGAGCACATTGGTCAATGTCAATGTCACCCTCAGGCGTATCGACATAAACACGTAAAAACCAGTTACGTCCTTCTTTGACGTACTCAATATCCACTAGCTCAAGATTTAACTCATCCACAATTGGTTTAGCGAGCTCTTCAATTAAAGATGGTACTTTGCTCATTGTTGCCTCCTGTATTTATCAAATTCTAGCGTATGAATTGTTCATCACTGTAAGTTAATGCAGTAATGAATCATAATAAAACAGAAATTCCACCAGTTGCTTTGGTGAAATTTTACGGTCTTACCTGCTGTTAGTCAAAATTTGTTTTGCTACGGTATAACAACAGAAAAGAGCGGGTATGCCCCACTCTTTTGCTGGAAAAATATCAACAAATTATTACCATAAGGATAGCACAGTTCTCGGCACAATGCAAATTTCCTTCATGACAGTTAACCATATTGTGTCAGGATTTTGAAATTCTACAGTGACCTTTCGCCACGACACAAATCACTTACTAAAAAAGTGATAACTGATTGGCATCAGGCATGCCTTCTAAGCAACCAAGTTGGTCCATGTATTCGATAAGTGTTTTCGATACACGCCCACGTTGCTGTAAATCTTCCTTGGATAAAAACTCTCCCTCTTCCCGAGCGGCTACAATCGTTTTGGCAACGTTGGTTCCAAGTCCTGGAATCGCATCGAACGGAGGAATTAATGAATTGCCATCAATGACAAATTCACTTGCTTGAGAACGGTATAAGTCAACTTTCTGGAAACTCATGCCTCGTTCACACATTTCCAATGCAAGCTCCATCACCGTTAATAAGTTCTTCTCTTTAGTGGATGCATCTAAACCTTTCATATTGATTTCATCAATACGTGCTCGAATCATTTGCGACCCTTGAACCATCGCAATTAAATCAAAGTCATCTGCACGAACTGTGAAATACGCTGCGTAATAGAGGATTGGGAAATGTACCTTGAACCAAGCAATACGTACAGCCATTAGCACATATGCTGCCGCATGGGCTTTCGGGAACATATATTTTATCTTTTTACAAGATTCGATATACCAGCCTGGGACTTTATTGGCGAGCATCTCAGCTTCAAACTCCTCAGATAAGCCTTTCCCTTTACGTACAGACTCCATGATTTTAAAGGCCAGTGATGGTTCTAGACCTTGATAAATTAAATACACCATAATATCATCACGACAACCAATTACTTCTTTCAGCACACATGTACCGTTTTGAATTAATTCCTGTGCGTTGCCTAGCCATACGTCGGTTCCGTGGGAAAGTCCAGAAATTTGGACAAGCTCTGAGAATGTGGAAGGCTTTGTATCTTCAAGCATTTGACGTACGAAACGTGTACCAAATTCCGGGATACCCAATGTTCCTGTCTTACAGCCAATCTGCTTTTCTGTGACTCCTAACGTTTCTGGAGAACTAAAAATTTTCATTACGACAGGATCATCGGTTGGGATTGTTTTTGGATCTATTCCAGATAAATCCTGCAACATCCTGATAACCGTCGGATCATCGTGTCCAAGTATATCAAGCTTTAAAATATTGTCATGAATAGAGTGGAAGTCAAAATGGGTTGTCCGCCATTCTGCATCCTGTGCATCTGCAGGGAACTGCACTGGAGAAAAGTCATAAATATCCATGTAATCAGGTACAACGATAATTCCCCCAGGGTGTTGCCCAGATGTACGTTTTACTCCTGTACAGCCTTGCACTAAACGGTCGACTTCCGCACCTCGGAAATGTAAATTATGATCATTTGCATAGCCCTTTACATAGCCATATGCTGTTTTCTCTGCCACTGTACCAATAGTTCCAGCACGATAAACATAATCCTCTCCAAATAGCACCTTCGTATAGTTATGAGCTTGTGGTTGGTATTCACCAGAAAAATTCAAATCGATATCGGGTACCTTGTCACCTTTAAAACCAAGGAAGGTTTCAAATGGTATATCTTGTCCATCTTTTTTATAAGGTGTGCCGCATTCCGTACAGTCTTTATTTGGCAAGTCAAAGCCTGAGCTGACCGAACCATCATCAAAAAACTCAGAATGCTTACAATTAGGACAAATATAATGAGGAGGTAATGGGTTAACCTCTGTAATTTCCATGAAGGTTGCGACTAATGAAGAACCAACCGAACCACGTGAACCAACTAAATAGCCATCAGCTAATGACTTTTTCACCAGTTTGGCTGAAATTAAATAAATAACACCAAAGCCGTGTCCCAAAATCGATTTTAATTCTTTTTCAATTCGAGCTTTCACGATTTCTGGTAACTCCTCACCATAAATACGATGGGCCATTTCGTACGTTAAATTGGTTACCTCATCATCGGAGCCTTCAATTTTTGGTGTATAGAGGTCATCCTTAATCGGTTTTACATCACCAATACTCTCTGCAATTTTTTGCGCATTCGTTACAACCACTTCTTTTGCAAGATCTGGTCCTAAAAAATCAAATTCCTTGAGCATTTCATCCGTTGTTCTAAAATGAACCTCAGGTAGCTTGGATCGATTTAAAATATTAGCTCCACCCTGTGAACCAATAAGTATTTGCCTAAACATGGCATCTGTTGGATCTAAATAGTGGACATTTCCAGTGGCAACAACAGGTTTATCTATCTTCTTCCCAAGCTTAACAAGCTTACGAATAATATCCTCTAACGTCCATTCATCACGTACAACATTGCGTTCAATTAGTGGCGCATACACAGCTTTCGGTTGTACCTCGATATAATCATAGAATCGAGCAACTTGCTCTGCTTCCTCAGGTGACTTATTCATCATCGTTTCGAAGAGTTCACCATTACTGCAGCCTGAACCTACTAATAAACCTTCGCGATACTGCTCGAGTACAGCCCGTGTCACTCGAGGAACACGATAGAATGTTTTCGTATGAGAATGTGAGACGATTTTAAATAAGTTTTTTAAGCCCACATTATCAACGGCTAAAATCGTACAATGCATTGGTCGACCTTTTTTATAGGCATCGCCACCACCAATATGCTTATTGAAGTCGTCATGGTAATTAATCGCTAGCTCATCTGCATCTTTTAATAAATGTAATAGTAGATAGCCTGTCGCCTCTGTATCGTAAATCGCTCGGTGATGTTGTGTTAATTCAATATTGAATTTTTTACACAGTGTGTTTAAACGATGATTTTTCATAGTAGGATAAAGCAATCTTGCAAGCTCTAATGTATCAATGACCGGATGGGTTGTTCCTTCAAGGCCAAATTTCTTATAGCCTGTATATAAGAAACCTATATCAAATGATGCGTTATGAGCAACAACTATTGCGTCACCAATAAAGGCATGAAATTCTTTAATCACTTGCTCCACTTCAGGTGCATTTCGAACCATATCATCTGTAATTCCTGTTAGTTCAATGGTAGTAGCCGAAAGTGGATGATGTGGATTGGCAAAGCTTTCGTATTTATCTATGACATGCCCGTCTTTAATTTTTACTGCGGCCAATTCAATAATCGTATCGTAAGCCGTAGATAGCCCTGTTGTTTCTACGTCAAAGACAACATACGTTGTGTCTGCTAATAAACGATGTTCAGGAGCATAGGCAATCGGTACACCATCATCTACTAAATTTGCTTCTAGACCATAAATGACCTTGATCCCATGTTTTTTTCCTGCTGCATATGCTTCAGGGAAGGATTGCACAACAGCATGATCCGTAATAGCTATTGCTGGATGCCCCCATTTTGCGGCCTGTGCAACAAGCCGGTCAACAGGTGTAACTGCGTCCATTTGGCTCATCGGTGTGTGCAAATGTAACTCAACACGTTTTTCGCCCTCTGGTGCTAAATCTTGTCGTGTTTCTTTTTTAATTTCATTAATATCATTCGCCATGACAATTAAATCACGGATGAATGTATCCGTTTGAACAGAGCCTCGCACTTTAACCCACATGCCCTTTTTCAGATGCTGCATTAATTCTGCATCATCATTATCACGAGAGAACATTTTAACGATGATGGAATCTGTATAGTCGGTAATTTTAATTTGTAATAAGGAGCGTCCACTTTTTAGCTCTTTAATCTCCGTATCAAAAACAAACCCTTCAATAATGACACGGCGTTCTTCCTCGACAATCCGTTTAATTTCCACTATTTCATCATCTTTAATATGCATTCCAAGCTGGAATGGACGGTCACCAAGATTCGCCAATGCCGGGTTATCCTTTTTCTCTTGCTCACGTTTTTGGAAATCTTGCATCGCTTGCTGCGCTAGGGCCACTTCTTCCATACGTTTCTGCTCCATAAACGCCTCTTGTGCCGCGATCATTTCTTCCGTCTCTTCTTGTAGTACAAAGTCGATTACCATATGGGGGAAGCCGAATTGACCATAGCTTTCGGAAAGCTTGTCAGCATACTTTGTTTTCAGCATCATAAATTCCATTTCCTGCATGCAGGACAAAGTAATTTTTTGGCCATTCCACATTGGCACTTGAGAGATGAGACAGCTTTTAAGCGTCGGTGCCATCTCATCAATTTGTTCCACAACACTTAACCAGTAAGCTTGCACCAGTTCCTCTGTCACATTTTTCTCTACCGTTTCAAAGGTAGTATTAATTTGTGCAATTGCTGAAAATTTCTCCGTTAAATGTGTACGGAAAAGCTGATATAACGGAAACGGCAGTATATCTTGTAATTTAATGGTGAAATGCCAAAGTCTAACCTTTTTATGGACTGTTAGGCGTGATAATTCACCTTCCTCAAAAAATGACATGTACACATCATCTGTTAATTCTAATTGTTGCAAGAGCATTCGAAGTCTCATTCTTGCCTCTTGTTGCTGTTCCAATCTAACGACACCTACTTTCAGAAAGAGGTAGGTTGTTAAGCCTCCTCCTCTAATTCGTCTCAAAGACACGAGAGAATTCAAGAAAAAAATTCGCTCCCTCACTGCGGGCGCTCTTCAAGCTTAACAGAGTTTTACCATCTGTTGTTTCTTGCTTGGCTCACTGTCCCGCAGAAGTGTCGCGAATTATTTATCTCTATCTTATCAAAATTTTACGAAAGCCTCTATCAAAAGCATTAACTTCCAATTATAACCGATCTCTTAACAAGCCATTAGTTTTTACGGAAAAATTCGTTAAGGCGATCAATGACCTCTTCTTTTTTCCATTCAAATGTTTCACCAGTTTGACGGAATTTCACTTCTACCATACCTTCAGATGCTTTTTTACCAACCGTTACACGCACAGGTAAACCAATTAAATCAGCGTCTGCAAATTTTACACCTGCACGCTCGGCACGATCATCTAAAAGTACATCATAACGATATGATTTTAATAAACCGTAAAGTTCATCTGCTAATGCCACTTGCGCCTCATCTTTCGTGTTAACTGGCACAACATGAATATCATATGGTGCTAATTGTATTGGCCAAGTAAATCCATTATCATCTTGGAAGTGCTCAGCCACGGCAGCTAGAATACGAGATACCCCAATACCGTAACAGCCCATAATAAACGGTTGAGCCTTCCCTTGCTCATCTAAGAAAGTACCATTCATTTTAGCAGAGTATGTAGTACCTAATTTGAAAATATGACCAACTTCGATACCTTCTGCGAATTTAATAAACCCTTGTCCGTCTGGGGAAGGATCTCCCTCTTTAATAAAACGAATATCTAAGTAGTCATTCACAGCAAAATCACGCTCTGGGTTGACATTCACTAAATGGAATCCATCTACATTTGCACCTGCAATACCATTACGGATAGATTTGATAGCTTGGTCCGCTACTACCTTTACGTCTACTGGTAATTTCACTGGCCCAATTGAACCAACGCCACAGCCTAATAATTCACGGATTGCTGCTTCACTAGCCAGCTCCACAGAACCTGCATCAAGTGCATTTTTCAGCTTGATATCATTAATTTCATGATCCCCACGTGCAAGGACAACCACAAGCTCCCCGTCTACATCAAACACTAAAGATTTGATCACACTGGCTGGCTCGACATTTAAGAACGCTGATACTTCTTCAATTGTTTTTTGCTCTGGTGTTGCCACTTTTTCAACTTCTTTTAAAGCGTCATCTGATGGTTGATAATCCGCAATGACTTCAGCCATTTCGATATTTGCTGCATAGTCAGAAGTATCTGAGTAGGCAATCGTATCTTCCCCAATTTCAGATAGCACCATAAATTCATGTGTACCTTTACCGCCAATCGAACCTGCATCTGCAATGACAGCGCGGTAGTTTAAGCCAAGGCGGGAAAAAATATTTGAATACGCACGATACATATCTTCATATGTTTCATCTAAACTTTCACGTGATGCATGGAAAGAATAAGCATCCTTCATTATAAATTCTCTTCCTCGTAGTAAGCCGAAGCGAGGGCGCTTTTCATCACGGAATTTAGTTTGAATTTGATACAATGTTAACGGCAATTTTTTATAGGATTTAATTTCATCACGTACTAAAGTTGTAATCACTTCTTCATGAGTTGGTCCTAATGCAAAATCACGGTTGTGACGGTCTTTTAGGCGCATTAATTCTGGTCCGTATTTTTCCCAGCGACCTGATTCCTGCCAAAGCTCAGCAGATTGTAAAGAAGGCATTAGAAGCTCAATAGAGTTGATGGCTTCCATTTCTTCACGGATAATGGTTTCAATTTTTGTTAAGACACGTTTTGCAAGCGGTAAATACGAGTATACCCCACTTGTATTTTGACGAATAAACCCTGCTCGTAATAATTGCTTATGTGATTTTACCTCAGCATCCGCAGGTACTTCACGTAATGTTGGGATAAATGTTTTACTTTGCTTCATTCAGTGTTCCACCTTTTTTAATAGATAAGTTTATACTCTCAATAGCATAAACAAATTTAGCTTTGAGCGCAATGTTTCATAGTAATTGCGCTCAAAGCTAGAAAATGAAATTTCATTTAACTGTCATTGGTTTAAAAGAAGAATCGTTGAATATCGTTCCATGTCACGACAACCATTAAAATCATCAGTAGGACAATTCCTACGAAATGGACAATTCCCTCTTTTTGACGATCGATTGGTTTACCACGTAAAGCTTCAAAACCAAAGAATAATAAACGACCACCATCAAGTGCTGGTAATGGAAGTAGGTTCATAATTCCTAAGTTAATACTTAACATTGCGGCCCAATTCATTAAGTTCATAATACCATACTGGGCTACTTGCTCTGTTGCTTTATAAATGCCAACAGGTCCAGAAAGCGCATCTATTGTGAACTTACCAGTAATCAACATACCAAGAAGCTCAAATATTTTCATGGTCATATTATAGGTTTCTTGTGCTCCATAAACTACAGCTTTTAATGGATTAAATTCTCTCGGACTGTCATAGCGCACACCAATTTGACCATATTTTTCGCCATCCTGCTGGATTTCTTTCACAGTCATATTTAAGTTCATAGATTGTCCATCACGTTCCACAGTCACTGTAATTTCTTCGTTTGGATGATCTTGAACAATAGCGGCTAAATCCTGCCATTTTTCAACGGCTTGTCCGTCAATGGCTGTTACTCTATCTCCCGCAAGCATTCCTGCCTGTGCAGCTGGATCATTTTCTACTACTTCAGTGATAATCGGCTCGTATGTTGGGACACCGTGGATTAACCCAATTACCAAGTAAATCACAAACGCAAGAATAAAGTTAAACAAAGGACCTGCAAAGATTGTCATCGCACGTTGACCAACTGTTTTTGCATTAAATTGACGATCATGTGGTGCAATGACCAATTCACGACCATTTTCCACAAGAACACAATCTCTTGCTACGTCATAACGAACTAGACGTTCTTCTTCATCATAGCCTTCTACAAATAAATTCTTCTCTAAATCAGCACGCTCAACTTCTAAAAATAATAAATCTGGTAGCTGCTTATTACTTTGATTGAAAATAATTTTTTTCACAACATTATCTTCATCGACAATTAGCCCTATTCGATAGCCTGGCTGTAGTTCAGTGCCATCCATATCCTCGCCGGCCATACGAACATACCCACCGATAGGCAATAATCGAATAGTATACATTGTTTCTCCATGCGTTTTCCCATAAATTTTGGGACCCATTCCAATAGCAAATTCACGCACTAAAATACCTGCACGTTTAGCAAATAAGAAATGTCCAAGTTCATGGAAGAAGACGAGCATCCCAAATATTAAAATAAATGCAATGGCTGTTTGCATAATATCCCACCTTTAATAGCGATTAGTTAACGATACAGTACTTTCGTTATTTTACCATGTCTAACACTATTTTTCTTGTCTCACTGTCCACATGTAAAATCGTTTGTAAATCTGGTACTGCAATGTTTTGATGTGCATGCATTACTCGTTCAATCGTCTCATCAATTTCAAGGAATGTAATTTTTCCTTGTAAAAAGGCTGCAACTGCCGCTTCATTTGCTGCATTCATCGCTGTCAAAATGGTACCACCTGTACGACCAGCCTCATATGCTAAACGCAAAGCCGGGTAGCGCTCAAAGTCCATATCTTGAAAATGTAGTTGTCCAATTTGCGCTAAATTTAGTCGCTGACCATTATGTAATGGTATACGATCAGGATAGCTTAAAGCATATTGAATCGGTACGCGCATATCTGGCGTGCCTAGCTGAGCAATCACACTAGTATCATGATACTCAACAAGAGAGTGAATAATACTTTCTCTATGCAAAAGTACATCTATTTTATCATATGGCATATCAAATAAAACATGTGCTTCAATGACTTCTAATCCTTTATTCATCATTGTTGCGGAGTCTATCGTAATTTTTGCGCCCATAGACCAGTTCGGGTGATTCAATGCATCTGCGACCGTCACATGTTGTAATTGGTCACGTGTTTTATCACGGAAGCTACCACCTGAAGCTGTAATAATTAAACGCTCAATATTTTTGGGATTTTCGCCATTCATTGATTGGAAGATGGCTGAGTGCTCGCTATCAACAGGTAAAATCGTGGCCTTATGTTTTTTGGCTTCTGCCATGACTAAATGACCAGCTGTAACAAGTGTTTCCTTGTTAGCAATGGCAATCGTTTTGCCCATGCGAATAGCTGCTAATGTTGATTCCAGACCAACACTGCCTAGCACAGCATTGACGAGTACAGTTGAGTCTGGATGTGTAGCAACTTCTACAAGACCTTTCGCCCCAAATGTAAATTGGATTTCAGGATAATCTTTCGCAAGGTCTCGTGCATCCTCTTCTAGCTGCACAGAAACTAGCTCGGGTTTTAATGTTTCAATCATTTCTCGTGTTTTCTCAATGTTTTTCCCTGAAGAAAAAGCCACTAATTGAAACGCATCACGTTGTTCTTTTAAAATATCGTAGGTTTGCCAACCGATTGAACCCGTTGCACCTAATAAACTAATTTTTTTCACAACAAATTGTCCCCTTTTTCTATCTAAGCAAATGATTTAGCAAGATGTCTTTTAATATACAGATTAATTACCAAACAAATGTAAAAAATGAAGGAGAGGCACGACAAATAATAGACTATCGAAGCGATCTAAAATTCCGCCATGCCCTGGTAAAATATTGCCCGAATCTTTTACATCAAAATGACGTTTGATAGCTGATTCTACCAAATCTCCCATTTGTCCAATAATAGAGGCAAAAATCGTGACAAAAACAAGTGATATATAACCATTTGCAAATGGGTAAATGAGTTGCATACCAACTGCAAAAATAACCGCAATGACAATTCCGCCTAGAAAACCTTCAATCGTTTTCTTCGGTGAGATTTCAGGCCATAACTTATTCTTTCCTAATTTTCTTCCTACAAAATAGGCACCTGAATCTGTTGTCCAAACAACTAATAAACAATAGACAACATACTCTAATCCAACATTTCTTGTTTCAATTAAATAATGGAATCCTAACCCCACATAAAATGCACCCAATAAAATAAAGCCCACTTCGTCAAAGGTTATTTTATTTTTTACAAGGACCACGTAAATCAGCAGTAACATCATTAGACCATAAACAACCATTAAATTGGATGAATAGCCTATTGTCTCTACAACTTTTTCACTCCAATCTTTCGGTATAACAAGTAATACTAATGTTATTAATCCTAGAAAACCAGGCACAGAAAAAATGGAAATCCCTTTCATTTTTAAGATTTCATAAAAACCGACAATAGCCATTGCAAGCACAAGTATGGTAAATGGTACTTTGCCATAAATAACGAACGGAATAAAAAGTGCTGCTGCAATTATTGCCGTGATAATTCGTTGTTTCAAGTTGTTTCTTCTCCCTTCAACCCACCGTAACGGCGATTACGCTTCTGATAATTTTCCACCGCTTCCAGTAAGCTTTCCTCACTAAAATCTGGCCACAATGTATCTGTAAACCAAAATTCTGTATAGGCGAGCTGCCATAACATAAAGTTACTTAATCGTACTTCACCACTTGTACGAATTAGAAGATCTGGTTCAGGCAAATGGGCCGTCATTAAATGAGACGTTAAGCATTCTTCTGTTATGTCTTGCATCGTTAATTGACCGTCCTGCACTTTTTGCAGCATCGTTTTCATGGCATTGACCATTTCAGAACGACTCCCATAGTTCAGCGCAAAATTTAAGACAAGCCCTGTATTATGCTTTGTTTCTTCCATTGCCTCATACAACGCCTTTTGCGTATGAGCAGGTAATAAGGATGGATCGCCAATCATTTCGACACGTACATTACGCTGCATCATTTCTGGTAAGAAAGAACCTAAAAATTCAACAGGTAGACGCATAAGAAAATCAACCTCTGGTTTTGGTCGCTTCCAATTTTCTGTGGAAAATGCATATACGGTTAAAACTTTAATTCCTAAATCCGACGCAAACCTAGTTACTTTACGTACTGTCTTCATTCCTTCATGATGACCAGCAACTCGTGGCATAGCACGTTTTTTCGCCCAACGTCCATTTCCGTCCATAATAATCGCTACATGGGCAGGAATCGGCTCGCTTTTAGTTAGGGCCACACGCTCCTCCAATGATAGTGTATCCATATTTATTTGTTTTCCTAATAGCTTTTTAAACATGCTAACTCCCCCACTACAACTAATCGGACGTATACTAACCTATCATAACAAACAAAAGCGCTTTTTGTCTTTTTTTTCCCTCTAAATTGACTATGTATGTACTAGCTTATTTTAGAACTATACACATAATAAAGAATAAGTTTGTTAGAAAATCGATGATGTTGTTATTAATGATCTTTTCGCATTTCATGTATGCTCTTTATATGACAAAGCAATTGATTATGAACAATAAAGCGAAAAGACGTCCTGTTATGTATAGGACGCCTTCATCTCATCAAAAAGTTCCATCATAGACATGTAAAACGTCTTGTTTACACCTCTAAAATTTCTTTTTCTTTATCTTTCGCTACTTGATCTACTTTCACAATGAATTCATCTGTTAATTTTTGAATATCGTCACCATAGCCACGTAGATCGTCTTCTGTGATTTCGCCAGCTTTTTCAAGTTTTTTCAAATCATCGTTTGCATCGCGACGAACGTTACGTACAGCAATTTTTGCGTCTTCCGCTTCTTTTTTCACTTGCTTTACTAGATCCTTACGACGATCTTCTGTTAGCGCTGGAATCATTAAACGAATGATCGAACCATCATTTGTTGGTGTAATCCCGATATCTGATTTCATAATTGCTTTTTCAATATCACCTAAAATTGTTTTATCGTAAGGTGTAATGACTAGTAAGCGAGCTTCTGGTACAGAAACACCTGCAAGTTGGTTAATTGGTGTTGGTGCCCCATAGTAGTCTACCATGATACGATCCAATAAAGATGCGTTCGCACGACCCGCACGAATAGATGATAGTTCACGTGAGAAAGCTGTGATTGTTTTGTTCATTTTTTCTTTTGCTTGTTCTAAGACTTGTTTAGCCATTATACGTTCCTCCTAACAACTGTTCCGATTTTTTCGCCTTGTACAGCACGTTTAATGTTACCTGGCTCCGTAATTGAGAAAACAATTAGCGGGATATCGTTATCCATACATAAAGTGGAAGCCGTTGAATCCATTACTTGTAAGCCTTGTTGGATAACTTCTAAGTATGTGAGTGTATCATATTTAATGGCTGTTTCATCCACTTTTGGATCTGCCGAATAAACGCCATCGACATTATTTTTAGCCATTAAAATCGCATCTGCGTCAATTTCTGCTGCGCGTAATGCGGCAGTAGTATCAGTAGAGAAGAACGGATTACCTGTCCCTGCTGCAAAGATAACGACACGTTTTTTCTCTAGATGTCTAACTGCTTTACGACGAATGTATGGCTCCGCTACTTGAGTCATCACAATAGAAGATTGAACGCGTGTTTCAATACCTAATTTTTCAAGAGCATCTTGTAAAGCTAGTGAGTTCATAACGGTTGCTAACATGCCCATATAATCGGCTGCAGCACGATCCATTCCCATTTCACTACCTATTTTACCACGCCATATATTACCGCCACCTACAACAACAGCAACTTCTACATCAAGATCTACTACTTCTTTTACTTCTTCTGCAACAGACTTGATTATTTTTGGTGATAAACCGAAGCCCGCTTCTCCAGCTAACGCTTCACCACTTAGTTTAATAACTACTCGTTTATATTGCGGTACACTCATTGTAAACCTCCGTAAGACTTTATTTAAAACCTTTCTATTCCCTTTTCCATTATAGTATATCTAACAATAATTGCTAGTTGTGAATAAGGCAGAATAGAAAATTATATCCGTTTTTCGTTCATTTCGGAAAAATAGGGAACACGCTATGTTGTGTTCCCCATTTTAGTCTAGATAATCTAGATATTATTTGATTAGAATCAAATGCAAGCGAAATTAGTTACCTTTAACTTGGCTCATTACTTCTTCTGCAAAGTTATCTTCACGTTTTTCGATACCTTCACCAACAGCGTAACGTACAAAGCCGTTTACTGAACCACCAGTTGAAGCTACGAAATCACGTACTTTTTGATCTGAGTTTTTAACAAATGTTTGATCAAGCAAGCAAACGTCTTCGAAATATTTACCAAGACGGCCTTCAACCATTTTCGCAACGATGTTTTCTGGTTTACCTTCGTTAAGAGCTTGCTCTGTTAATACTTTACGCTCACGTTCAACTTCTTCAGCAGAAACTTCATCGCGAGAAACATATGTTGGGTTGATTGCTGCAATGTGCATCGCAACATCTTTAGCTGCTGCTGCATCAGTAGAACCTTCTAAAGTCACTAATACACCAATACGGCCGCCCATGTGTAAGTAAGCACCGAATGCATCTGCATCAGATTTTGATTTAATTTCGAAACGACGAAGTGTAATTTTTTCACCAATTGTTGCAACAGCTGTTGAAATTTGATCTTCAATTTTTACACCTTCAGCATTTGTAAGCTCTAAAGCGGCTTCAACTGAAGCTGGTTTAGCAGCAAGTAATTGCTCTGCTAAAGAAGAAACTAATACTTGGAATTTGTCGTTTTTCGCAACGAAGTCAGTTTCAGCGTTTACTTCCACGATAATCGCTTCGTTACCTTGTTCTAAAATGTAAGTTGTACCTTCTGCAGCGATACGGTCAGCTTTTTTAGCAGCTGACGAAAGACCTTTTTCACGTAGGAAGTCGATTGCAGCTTCTAGGTTACCATCAGTTTCTACTAACGCTTTTTTACAATCCATCATACCAGCGCCAGTTTTTTCGCGTAATTCTTTTACTAATTGTGCAGTAATGTTTGCCATTTAGTGTTTCCTCCTCAAATTGGTTGAACTATTTAATGATAGGTTCTAAAAAAGGTGATAAGGGTTTTGAGCCACTTATCACCTTTTTGTAAACGTGAATTACTCAGCAGCAGCTTCTACAGCTGGAGCTTCTTCTTCACCTTGTTTTGACTCGATTAAAGCGTCAGCCATTTTAGCAGTTAAAAGTTTAACAGCACGAATAGCATCATCGTTAGCAGGGATTACGTAGTCGATTTCATCTGGATCACAGTTAGTATCAACAATACCTACTAGAGGGATGTTTAATTTACGAGCTTCTGCAACAGCAATGCGCTCTTTACGTGGGTCAACCACGAACATTACGTCTGGAAGATCGTGCATATCACGGATACCGCCTAGGAATTTGATTAGACGTTCGTGTTCTTTTTTAAGTTGGATTACTTCTTTTTTAGGAAGAACTTCGAAAGTTCCTTCTTCTTCCATTTTTTCGATTTGTTTCATACGTGCAACACGTTTTTGAATTGTACCGAAGTTTGTAAGAGTACCACCTAACCAGCGTTGGTTGATGTAGTAGTTGCCTGAACGTTCAGCTTCATCTTTGATCGCTTCTTGTGCTTGTTTTTTCGTACCAACGAAAAGAACTTTACCACCGTCTTGACCAACTTGACGCATGAAGTCATAAGCTTCCTCTAATTTTTTAACCGTTTTTTGTAAGTCGATGATGTAGATCCCGTTACGTTCAACGAAGATATATTTCTTCATTTTTGGGTTCCAACGACGAGTTTGGTGACCGAAATGTACACCAGCTTCAAGTAATTGTTTCATAGAAATTACTGACATGTGAATTTCCTCCTAGTATGTTTGGTTTTTATCCTCCGCATTTATCATCTGCAACAAGCTACCCTAAGCTTAGAGCACCACTTACTACATCAAAATGCGTGTGTAGTAATAACACCATTTGCAACTATATCATAGCTTTGATTGATTCGCAACAATTTAGTGATGAAATTTCAGTAAAAGCTCGATTTCTGTTTTCCCCTTTTGCAGTTGTTTCGCTATCTCCTCTACCGATTTTCCCTGCTTTGCTAATTCTAGCGCTTGCTGTTCCACCGTCAGCACTTTTTCTTTTTCAGGTAGACTTGCCATCTCCTCTTTTGGAGATGGCACTGCTTGTGCCTTTTTTGCACCAGTATGTTGCTGACGTGAATAAGCATTTGCTACAATTTTTTTAGGTACGTAGATACGAGAATCTTTATCTAAACTTAGCGAACTATCACTTTTAGTCCCTTGGGTTAAATCCGAAGACGACTGTTCCATTGGTGTCACACTTTGTTCTATTTGCTGCAAGCTACTCGCCGCTATTTCGGGCTGTTTGACATTTTGTAACTCTTTAATAAGACGGTCATTTTCATCTTTCATTTCTGCTAAATAAGCCGTAATGGTATCGTCCATTTCCCTCATTAAACGTTCTTGCTTCTTTTCTAAATCCTTAAATTTTGCTAGCTTTGTATTTAAAATAATAAGGAAGTAAAATGAAAGTAGCTGTAAAAAGAATAGTAACGCTATTAGTATGGTTGTCATTGTAAACTCCTATCCACTAAAATCTACGAAATTCCCTTTAAACGGATGTTGTGCCTGTTTTTCTTGTTGACCCTGCTTCTTTTTCTTCTTTTTATGAATACCTGTTAAATATTCGCCACCTGCATCCTCATCCTCACTAATTTCATCCATACCTTCTGTTGTATTGACAATTTTTTGCTTGCGCTCTACTTCTTTTTTTAATGCTTCATTTGCGTGTGCCTGTTGGGCTAATGCTTGTTGCTGTGCCTGATCTGCCATTTTCCCCGCTTCAAATGTTTTTGGAATAGCAATTTGTAATTCGACACCTTTTAAACTCATTGGAATCTCTCCCTCAAGGATATTTACGCATTAATCATTTCACTTGATAATAGCTTTCGTAGCTTTAATAGCGCTTTTGAATGAATCTGTGAAATACGTGATGTTGACAGTTCAAGCATTTCACCAATTTCAGTCAAAGTTAATTCCTCTGTGTAAAATAAACTAAGTACAAGCTGTTCTTTTTCATTGAGCTTTTGAATATTCTCAGCTAAGTCACCTAATAACTCCGATTTAATAACAGTTTGCTCAGGTGTTTTTGTCGTATCATCTCGGATGACAAATGACTTACCGTCCGCTTCCTCTTGATCCTGTTGCTCATTAATGGAAAGAACATTTGAAAAAAAATGCTCTTGCACTGTCTGATACACATCTTCAACAGATACTTCCATATGCTCCGCAAGTTCCTCAGGTGTTACATGACGCATATATTTTTGCTCTAATTGTTCAATTTGAGCATCTAATTTTTTGGCTTTTTCACGCGCTGAACGCGGTAACCAGTCTTCCTTACGTAAACCATCAATGATAGCGCCTCTTACTCTAAACGAAGCATATGTATCGAATTTTAAATCTCTGTTAATATCAAATTTATTTAATGCATCAAAAAGCCCTACCATGCCTAAACTCGTTAAATCGTCTCGTGATACGCTCTTTGGCAAACCCGCACCAATACGTTGGACATGGTAAGATACTAAAGAAATATATTTTTTTATAAGTAAATCACCAGCATCTGGATCACGCTCATGAATCCAGCGATTCCATAGTTTTTGCTCATCGTTCAGAATTGGTTGTGTCATGAAATCCACCTCTCTAAAAACGCTTTACGCGCCCGTTTGCCACTGACTATTTGCGCTCATAAAATTAATCATTCAACAGGATTTTTCGGTTAATCTTTGTAAAAAATCCACATTAAAGCTAATCTAGACGTGAGCTTCGAATAGTTAAAAACTCGATAAGCAGTTGCCATCTTTCCTATATTATAACAAGAATCGACTATAATTTCATTTGTTTCTCTTACTCTCTAATATATTCCTTAATTTTTTAATCTCATAGAAAAACTGTACCCTTGTTATGATGAACAGTTGGATACAGTTCTAAAATTTGTCTACAGAATTAAACTTATAATTTAGGACGCTATTTAATTCGATGCTAAGGTGCATCATAACTATGACATTGAACAAAAAGGTTATAATACCTACATTGCATCCACAATGCACCAATTGTCGTTTCAAAAACGTGCTATAGAGCTAGAAATAATTTTTCCATTGAATATTGAGATCTACGAGCGATTGCTTCAGCCCATTACTAATACCATGTTCGCCCTCCCCCTCCTTTTGACCATTTTTGCTTATCTGCTTCATTAAGCGGTGGTTTTCCTCCTGTAATAAAGTGCGCTAATAAGCTAGCCTGAGCTTTTGAGTTTCTCGTATAATAAAGCCTTCAAATGCCCAATAAAAAAAGAGCCGCTATTCGCGACTCATTTTTATGCATTCACTTGTTGCTCTTCTTCTCGATTCATCATCGTTCGTACTACTTGAGCAATTTCCTCGGAATTTTCATCTTGAAATTCAACCGTTGAATTAACTGCTGGAGCTTCTTGCTTTGCGCCATCAGTAGCATCAAGTTCATGATCTGTTAGACCATCTTCATCCACTTCTTCATTAGCCTCTGGCGTAAACATGATGTAAGCAATTAAAAAACGTACTATATACATAGCGATAAAGACGATAATTGCTACAACAAAAGCGCTGATGATGATGCGAAGGGGAGTAGATGGTTTTTGAAATGTACTGAAAAAATAAATTGAAAAAGCAATTAATGCTCCCCATAGATTGTAAAAAATAGAACCAAACATTAGATTTCGCTCACTCCTTGGTTAACTGTTCGAATATGTAATATCGACGTTGCAGGATTAAATTCAATCGTTCTACCACTATTTCCACCAGTATCCTCGGCCACTAAAGGTACTCCATGTCTCTTTAACTCATGTTTAACTGCTTCTACATTGCGGGGACCGATACGCATCGTATCTTTGTCAGATGTAAATTGAAACATCTGCGCCCCCCCTGCAATTTTTGCCTTTAGTTTAAATTTTTGAACGCCTTCTAATTTTAATAAATCTATCATTGCTGCAATACCTGAATCTGCAAATTTTGCCACATTGATTGACTCAGCTCTACCTAAGCTTGAATCTGGTAACATCACATGGATTAAACCAGCAATTTTTTTTGACTCATCATATAAAATAACGCCCACACAAGAACCAAGACCAGAAGTTCGAATGGTGTTAGGTAACTTTACTACATCCATTTGTGCAATTCCCACTTTAATTACTTGTCCACTACTGCTGCTTAACATCATCATGAAACTCCTAATGCTTTAAAAATTGCATCGAATGAGTCGGGATCGGGAAGCAGGAAGAAATGACCTCTCACCGTTTCGTGGTCTTCTACACCTTCTTCAAAAATGGATGTATTTATCACAATAACATTATCACTTACATGTGATAATTCGATTAAACCAATACTGATAATAGCGCCAAACATATCTACACTTAGACCAGGTACTGTTGGGTAAATTTTCAAATTGGTAAAGTCCGATAAGGCAGATAAATAGGAGCCCGATAAAATATTGCCCATTTCTTGCATAGCTGATAAGCCTAGCTCTGAAACTGGTTGCTTTTTAAAGTCAAATGTATCATCAAAAATAAGACGACGGATAAAGCGATTTGCTTGCTCGATAGGTAAAATAAAGAACATACTTCCTTCAGCATCTCCTTCAATACGAAGGTAAATACCAACTACAACGTTTTCAGATCCGCCAGCCAGTTCCATCATTTCGTTAAAGGACACCATTTCTACCTTTGGAACGCGCATATCAATTTTTTTCCCAAGTAAATTGGAAAGTGCTGTCGCGGCATGCGCAGCACCAATATTTCCAATTTCCTTTAATACATCTAAATGTAGCGATGTAATCTTTTGATTAAATGTCATTATCGATCCCTACTTTAGTGGATTTAATACTTTTTCTAAATGTAACAAGATTAATAATCGTTTCTCTACTTTGGCAACACCTGAAATAAATTCTTCTTCAAGTGAGCCAACGACCTCTGGTTGCGGTTCAATTGCACTTGCTGGAATATCAATAACATCGTTCGCTGAATCTACAACAAAACCTACTTCCATATCTTCTAATGAAATAATGATAATGCGTGTTGTTTCTTCATGTTCAGAAACAGGTAGTTCAAAGCGTTCACGTAAATCGACTATTGGTGTAACAACACCTCGTAGATTGATTACACCTTTCACATATTTCACGGTTTTCGGTACACGCGTAATATGCATTAATTTTTCAATTCCTTGTACATGGGACACGGGAATTGCATATTCTTTATCTGCTAGCTGAAAGACAATTACTTTAATACTTTCTTGTTCCACTGCGTTTGTCATACTTTACACCTCTCTTATTCATTCACCTTATTTAATTAGTGCGTTGCAATCTACAATTAAGGCTACTTTACCATTACCTAAAATCGTTGCACCTGAAATGGCAAAGATATTTGTTAAGTAATTTCCTAATGACTTCAAGACAATCTCTTGTTGTCCAATGAAAGAATCCACTACTAGACCAGCAAGTTTTTCACCTTTGCGAACAATTACGACTGAATGGAATTCTTCATCTTGTGACTCTTTACGAGGAACCTCAAAAATTTCCTCTAAGAATACCAATGGAACAACCTTGCCACGGAAGTCGATTACTTTTTGATTATGCGCATTCATAATCTCTGATGAACGGATAATAGATGTTTCAATAATAGAAGATAGTGGAATTGCATAAATTTCTTTTTCAATCTCCACCAGCATGACTGAAATAATCGATAATGTCAGTGGTAATTGAATCGAGAAGATAGATCCAACATCCTGTGTAGATTCAATTGAAATATTACCACCAAGTGATTCAATCGTTGTTTTCACAACATCTAAACCTACCCCACGACCAGAAACATCAGAAATGACATCGGCAGTTGAGAAGCCTGAAGCTAAAATAAGCTCATTAATCTGTTTATCAGACATTGAATATGATTGTTCTTGTGTCACAATGCCTTTTGAAATAGCTTTCGCTAGTACTTTTTCACGATTAATGCCCGCGCCGTCATCTTCAATTTCAATAAAGACATAGTTTCCACTATGATACGCACGTAGGACAACTGTTCCTTCTTCTGGCTTACCTTTTGCACGACGAGCCGTCGGATTCTCAATCCCATGATCCACAGAATTACGGATTAAGTGAACTAGTGGATCCCCAATTTCATCTATAACCGTACGATCTAACTCGGTTTCTGCACCGATGATTTCTAGGTTGATCTTTTTATTTAAGTCACGCGATAGCTGACGAATCATTTTTGGGAATCGGTTGAATACTGTTTCCACTGGTACCATACGCATCGTTAAAATAATTGTTTGTAGATCACCCATCACACGACTCATGCGCTCTACTGTTTCATTTAACTCACCATGATTCACTTCTGTAGCGATCGATTGTAGTCGACCACGATCAATGACAAGCTCTTCAAACAAGTTCATTAAAATATCAAGACGTTCAATATTTACACGAATCGTTTTATTCCCTACAGGTGCATGAGCTTTATCAGCTTTAGCTGGTGCTGCTGCTTTGGCTGGTGCCGCAACAGGTTCAGCTTTCGCAGGCGTAGCTGCTGGTGTTGGTTCTACTTCTACCACTGCTGTTGCTGCTACTTCCTGATGGGCTTCATATTGTTTTTCACTAAATTTCTTCAGGTCAATTGTTGTCACAACGACTTCATCAACCTCTGAAACCTTCATTATTTTTTTCTGCATATCTTCGGCTGTTTCTTTTGTCACAAAAGCAACATAGAATTGTTGATCAAACTGTTCATCTTCAAGCTTTTCAACAGATGGACTGGACTTAATGACATCTCCATCTTTTTCTAAAATTTCAAACACCATAAATACACGCGCAGCCTTTAATAGGCAATCCTCACGTAATGTAACTGCAATTTCAAATGCATTGAAGCCTTGTTCAGATGATTGTGTAATAACTGTTTGTTCAAAGCTATCATATTCTAAAACACTTGCAACGACTGCCGGTGCCACTGTTGCTACCACTTCTGGTACTGCTTCCTCACCTAATTCAATGCGCTTCAGTTGAGCAACAGTTGATGAAACATCACGTTTACCATCTCCACCGTTCGCAATATCCATCACCATTTCTTCTAGATGATCAACAGATTCAAAGACAACATCTAGTATTTCAGGTGTGACATGGATTTTCTCATTACGAATAGCATCTAAAACATTCTCCATTTTATGTGTCAAATCCGCTAAATCTTCAAAGCCCATTGTGGCAGACATACCTTTTAACGTGTGGGCAGAGCGGAATATTTCCCCAACAATGGCCAAATCATCTGGATTCTTCTCTAATTCTAATAAATGTTCACTACATGCTTGTAAATGCTCTTTACTTTCTTCGATAAACATCTCTAAATATTGATTGACTTCCATAAGAGGACACCCCTTTTAAGGCAAATATTTCATTATTGTTTGTGCAATATCATCTACATCTGCAACTTCATCAACAAGTTGCGTTTCTACTGCTGCTTTTGGCATACCATATACAATGCAAGTTTCGGCTGATTCTGCAATAGCTATGACATTACCACTTTTTTTCAATGCTTTCAGTCCATTAGAACCATCATGGCCCATACCAGTCATAATGACTGCCACTTTATCAAAATCCTTATATTGACTAACATCTTCAAACATTACATCTACAGAAGGGCGATGGCCTGATCTCGGTGCTTCCTGATTATCAAGAACAATGCCAAAAGTCGTTCCTACTTTTCTCAGCTTTAAATGATAACCACCCGGTGCAATATAAGCTACTCCATTTTGCAATATATCGCCCTGTTCCGCTTCTTTTACAGCAATTTCACTTAGCTGATCCAGACGAGTAGCAAGTGATTTAGTAAATCCAGCTGGCATATGCTGAACAATTAATATAGGTGCTTGTATGGACTTAGGAATTTTAGTAATGACCTCCTGAAGTGCACGAGGTCCTCCGGTTGATGTACCAATTAACACCATTTTCTTTCCAACTTTACTCCATTCTACCAGTGGCTTTGATGTAGCTACATTGCTAGCAGCAACATTCATAAGAGTTGGTGTTCGTCCATGCTGTTGTGGCTCCTTTACTACGGTACTCGCTCTTGTCACTGGTTCTTGTTGTTTTTTACTACCAGAAGGTTTTTTCAGTTTGGAAATCGGCACCATTGCCGCCTGCTCTACTTTGTGAACAAGCTCATTTTGGATTTTATGTAAATCAAGAGAAATGGTTCCGCTTGGCTTTGCGACAAAATCTACTGCACCACTCTCAATTGCTGCTATTGCATTTTCTGTCCCACGTTGAGTGGTACTCGAGAGCATTATTACAGGAACTGGACATTGAATCATAATTTCTTTTAAAGCATCTAGCCCATTCATTTCAGGCATCTCAATATCCATTGTCACAACTGTTGGCTTCAACGACTGTATTTTTTTGATCGCATCTTTTCCATTTCGTGCCGTTCCAACTACTTCCACCTTAGAGTTGCCAACAAAAAAGTCACTAATTAGCTTTCTCATAAAAGCAGAATCATCCACAACTAATAGCTTGCTTTTATGTAAAAAGTCCAATTAATCACGCCCTTTCGAGAAAATACTTCTGAGTTTCGATAAAAATTTTTTAGCTGTTTGTTCATGTGCGTGTATTTCCTCTGCACGATGTTCCATAAAACGAACGACTATAAGTTGTAATGTCTTTGATATTAGTGCGTCTGGATAAGCAAGCGAGAATGGTACTTGCTCACGCACAGCCTTACGCACAACTGGATCTTCAGGTAATGAACCTAGAATGGTTATTTCTTTGTCTAAAAAACGTTTCATCGTTATTTTTAAACGTTCATTCGTTTCAATTCCTTCTTCTTTGCTAAAAGCACGGTTACAAAGAATGTAAAACTCCTTCTCTGGATCACGTACATGAATATATTTCATCATGGAGTACGCATCTGTTATAGAAGTAGGCTCCGCTGTTGAAATGACAATAATTTCATCAATGGATGTCAGTAAGTCTAATGACCAATTTGTCGCACCAGCCCCCATATCAAATAAAATATAATCATAGTTTTTTTGAAGCTGTTCAAAGGCATGAATCAATCGCTCAAACATACTTTGTGACCAATCTAGAACGCTCGTCATACCAGACCCACCTGAAATATACTTTAGATCATAAGGTCCTTCAAATATTACCTCATCTAGTAATTTATTTCCTTCTAAATAGTCTTTCAAACTATAAGAAGCATTTTTCCCAATTAAAATATGAATATTCCCCATCCCAATATCCATATCTACAATGGCAACTCTTTTTCCCTTTTGGGCCAAGGTTATAGCAAAATTCATGGTGAAGTTACTTTTACCTACTCCACCTTTGCCACTGACAACTGCGATGGCTCTACCTAGTTCGCCCTGCTGCCTCATCATTTTCAAGCGTAATGTTTCAGCTTGGTCTCTCATTTTTCTTCACCTTGAAAAAACAAATTAAGTACTGCTTCTAAATCAGCTTCCTCAATATCTTCTGGTACTTCTTGACCATTCGTATAGTAAGCAAGTCCTTTATTATATTTAATCATTAAATTGATCATTGTGCCAATAGAATTTGTTTCATCAATTTTTGTGAAAATGAATTTTTCAATTGGTAATTGCTTAAATTGGTCTACAATGTTCTCCATATCCTTTTCTTTCGTTGTCATAGCAAGGACTAAGTAAGACTCTGCTTGATCATCGAACTTAATGAGACGTTGGAGATCATCCACATACTTGACCTCTTTATAATTGCGACCTGCTGTATCAATAAACACCAAATCTAAATGGGATAAACTTTGGATTGCTTGCTCGAAATCGGTCGCATTATAAGCAATTTCAACTGGAGCCTGTAAAAGACCTGCATATGTTTTTAGCTGTTCTATGGCAGCAATTCGATACGTATCGGTCGTAATAAAGCCGACTTTTTTCTTTTTTTCTAACACAGCTCGCGCTGCCATTTTAGCAATCGTTGTAGTCTTTCCAACTCCTGTTGGGCCTAAAACATTTATATACTTTCTTTCATAGGACAATCCTCCGACAGGAAGGGCCTCTAGCTGCTTACGTAGTAAATTTTTCGTTATTAATTTACATTGTGAAAAATTTATTTCTGACGCTTCTTTGAAATGCATAAAAAGCTCATCACCTATCGTTGTGATGAGCTCTTCACTTAGCTCTTGCTGTCTTAAGTATTCAATGAAGGGGAAGAGTTCATCGGGATATTGAGCTTGGGTGGTCTTTTTATGCATCGATTGCATTAAAGATTTTAAATCTGCAATTTCCTTCCTCAATTCTTCAGAGATGCTAGTATCCTCATGCACTGCTGCAACATGTGGTGTTGGCTCTTGATGGACTTTTGCTTGAATAGCATTTGTAATCTCTTGTAACCTTGCATTTTCTTTTGTTTCTACAGGTAGTACAGCTGGTGCTGGAGCCACATAACTTGGCTCCATAACATCAACTCCCGCGACCACTTCAAAACTTTTCTTTTTAATCATACCGAAAAATTTCTTTGTGATGACTACTTTTGAATTTAAAATGACTGCGTCCTCACCTAATTCTGCCCGCACTTGCTTCATCGCCTCTGGTATGGATGATGCATAATATTTTTTCATTTTCATTGAACATTCACCACCCCAACACTTTGAATTTCAACTGAAGCATCCAGCTCATTATAAGAGAGAACTGGAATTTGAGGGAAATAACGCTCCGTCAATTGTCGTAAATACATACGAACTGCTGGAGAGCATAAAATGATAGCGGATTGCTCCATAAAGGAAACACGCTCTACTTCTGCTGCAATAGTCTCTAAAACGGTTTGAGAATCTTGAGGATCCATTGCTAAATAATTTCCGTGATCCGTTTGTTGAATACTATCAGCAATCATTTTTTCTACTTTACCTGACACCGTAATCACCTTTAATGCTGAACTATCTCCAACATATTGTGCAGTAATTTGACGTGCTAATGCTTGACGGACATACTCCGTTAAAATATCTGTATCACTCGTTAATTTTGCATAGTCTGCTAATGTCTCAAAAATTATAGGTAAGTTACGTACAGACACATTTTCTCGAAGAAGCTTGCCAAGTACCTTTTGGATTTCTCCAGTAGACAAAGGAGTCGGTGTTAATTCTTCGACTAAAATAGGATGTGTTTCGCGTAAGTGATCGATTAACTGCTTCGTCTCTTGGCGTCCTAGTAACTCATGTGCATTTGCTCGAATGATTTCTGTTAAGTGTGTTGACACCACACTTGGTGGATCAACAACTGTGTAACCATACATTTCGGCATCTTCTTTCACTTGCTCCGTAATCCATTTCGCTGGTAGTCCAAATGATGGCTCCACAGTATCAATTCCTTCAATAGAGTCATCATCACCAGGGCTCATCGCTAAATAATGATCTAATAAGAGCTCGCCTCGTGCCATTTCATTCCCTTTTATTTTAATACGATATTCATTTGGTTGCAGCTGAATATTATCTCGAATACGAACAACTGGGATGACGATACCTAATTCTAATGCTAGCTGTCGTCGAATCATAATAACACGATCTAATAAATCCCCACCTTGTGTAGCATCTACTAAAGGTATTAATCCATAACCAAATTCAAATTCGATCGGGTCCACATTTAATAAATTCACAACATTTTCAGGGCTCTTCATGCCATCTGTTGCCACTTCTTCCTCAATTTCAAGTAATTCCTCTTCATCCTCTGGCTTCTTACGCCCCATCATATATGCTCCTGTAATGAGTGACGCACCAATTGGAATCGTTATCCAATCTGGAATTGGTGTAAATAATCCAAGTAAGATAATCGTTCCACCAGCTACATAAAGAAGCTTTGCCTGAGCAAATAATTGTCCTGTTATATCCTGGCCAAGACTTCCTTTTGAAGAGGCACGGGTTACAACAATCCCTGTAGCTGTTGAAATAAGTAAAGCCGGGATTTGGGATACAATACCATCTCCAACTGTTAGTTTAGAAAAATGAGTTGCTGCTTCTGCAAATGGAAGACCCATTTGCACTACCCCGATAATGATCCCAAATAATAGGTTGATAATAACCATTACCATTGAGGCAATGGCATCCCCTTTTACGAATTTTGTGGCACCATCCATCGCTCCATAGAAGTCTGCTTCTCCCGATACCTTTTCACGTCGTTCACGTGCTTCTTTTTCGGAAATGACCCCTGCATTTAAGTCAGCATCAATACTCATTTGTTTACCAGGCATTGCATCGAGTGTGAAACGTGCTGCTACTTCAGCTACACGCTCCGCGCCCTTTGTAATTACAATAAACTGAATTAACACTAGAATTAAGAAGACAACTAAACCAACAAGAACATTCCCGCCAACTACGAAATCACCAAAGGTTTCAACGACTGACCCTGCATCACCATTTGCTAAAATAGCACGGGTTGTGGAAACACTTAGTCCTAATCGGAACAAGGTTAACAGTAAAATGACCGATGGGAAGATAGAAAAGTCCAATGCTTCCTTCATACTCATTGCTGTTAGCAGTACAATTAATCCTAATGTAATATTAATGACAATTAAGAAACTTAACATCCACGGAGGAAGAGGGATGATGAGCATCGCAACGATTAAAATAACCGCACCTAAAACCCCAATATCGCGAACTTTCATTTGTGTCCCTCCTACTTAAAAGCTTTAAATTTTTCGCTTAATACGGTAAACATAAGCGAGTATTTCTGCTACTGCCTTAAAAAATTCCTCTGGTACTTGATCACCAATTTCTACCTGATCATACATCGCACGTGCTAAAGGTCTATTTTCAACCATTATGACATCATGCTCTTTGGCGATCAGCTTAATTTTTTGGGCGACAAAGTCTGTCCCCTTCGCAACGATACGTGGGGCATCCATATTGTCCTCATCGTATTTGAGGGCAATCGCATAGTGAGTAGGGTTGGTGATAACAACATCTGCATTCGGCACCTCTGACATCATACGACGCATCGCCATTTCGCGTTGACGTTGTTTGATTTTGGATTTAATCAGCGGGTCACCCTCACTATTTTTATATTCATCTTTAATATCTTGCTTAGACATTTTAAGATTTTTTTCATACTCATGTTTTTGATACATCCAGTCCAGAACGGATACACAAAGTAAAACTAAAGATGCGGCTATACCCATTATGCCGACAAGCTTCCCTACTGTAATGAGCGTCATCCATGGACTTTTAAAAGATAAAGCCAAAACTTCTGGTAGGTTTGTCCAAATAATAATTGTTGTGACACTTCCTATAAAGCCAATCTTTAAGACCGACTTCAGCAGTTCAACAATGGCCTTAACAGAAAATATTTTTTTTAACCCTTTAATAGGATCCATCTTTTTTAAATCAAATTTCATTGGTTCTAATGTAAATAAAAAGCCAAACTGCAGGAAATTACCCGCAAGAGCTCCAACAAAAGCAATCGCCATGATGGGCACAATAATAAAAGCCATCTGTATCAATGTTTCTGTAAATAAACGCATCACACTATCAATCGTTAATTTTTCGATGCGTATGTTATGAATAAATGTTTGTCTAAAAAAAGCTAATAATTCATCACGCAAGGAGCCAGCAAAGAAAAATAAAAAGATAAATACCATAAGCATGACAATGGCACTAGAAATATCTTGACTCTTTACAACTTGCCCTTTTTTTCGAGCATCCTGACGTTTTTTAGGGGTTGCCTTTTCTGTTTTTTCACCTGCAAAAAACTGGATATCTAAACTTAGTAGTAGCTTCATATCATCCACCACCTAAAATGGCCATTAAATCCCGTATACCGTAGATCATAATCGTAATGAGCTTTTGAATAACTTGAATCATCACAGCCATCATTGTAAACATTACTAAAAAACTAACTCCGATTTTAATCGGAAAACCGACCACAAAAATATTTAATTGCGGTACTGTTTTTGCTGTTATTCCTAAAGCTAAATCGACTAAAAATAAGGTCGCCACAACAGGAGCAGCCATCTGAAATGCTATCGCGAAAACGGCTGTGAAAGTCGTCATAATAAATTTAGGTAAGCTTTCACTAGCAAAACTAGGAAATTGATCCATCGGTAAAAATTGATAGCTATAGTAAATTCCATTCAGAATCATATGATGGCCATCAATCGCTAATAAAAAAAGAAGTGCTAGCATATTAAAGAACTGACCAATTAATGGGCTTTGCGCACCTGTTTGTGGATCAATAATATTGGCAATGGCAAATCCCATTTGAAAATCAATAAAGCTTCCTGCAATTTGTATTGCAGACATGATGATGTAGCCCATAAGACCAAGCAATAGTCCAACAAGTGCTTCTTTCATCACTAATAATATGTATTCATCATTGAAGACCAATGGCTCAACATCAATTGTATAGTACATCATCCAAGCTAATACCAGTGCGAGAGTAATTTTGACTTGTGGCGGAATGGTCCTATATGAAAAAAAAGGGACCGTAACAAAAAATGCTGAAACACGCACAAGTACTAATAAGAAAACCGTTAAATGTGGAATTAATTCATTCATGGACTCACCCTATATAACGTGTTAAATTCTCGAATATGTCTCTCGCATAGCTAGTAACTTGAGATAACATCCATGGGCCAAAGAATACGATGGCCACTAGGACAGCGACAATTTTGGGTACAAATGCTAATGTTTGCTCTTGTATCGAAGTTGTTGCTTGAAAGATACTTACCGCTAAACCAGTGATTAAAGCAACTAATAATAGCGGACCGCTTGTTAGAAGGATAATCATAATGGCACGTTCTGCTATGGAAATAACCAATTCACCTGTCATACTGTATCATCCCCTAAAAACTTTGTAGTAACGATTTCATGACTAGATACCAGCCATCGACCAGAACAAATAATAAGATTTTAAATGGCAAGGAAATCATTACTGGTGGTAACATCATCATCCCCATCGACATTAAAGTACTCGCAACAATCATATCGATGACAAGGAATGGTATAAAAATCATAAAACCAATTTGAAATGCTGTTTTTATTTCACTTAAAGCAAATGCTGGGACGAGCATTGTTAGTGGGATTTCCTCCACTGATGCTGGTTTTTCTGCTTGATTATAAGATAAAAATAATTCAAGGTCTTTTTGCCTTGTATGTTTACTCATAAACTCTTTAAATGGTGCACTAGCACGATCATATGCTTCTTCTAAACCAATCTCCTCAGCAAATAACGGCTGTAACGCCTCTTTATTCACCTCTTGAAAAGTTGGTGCCATAATAAAGAACGTTAAAAATAGTGCTAGACCAACAATCACTTGATTTGGTGGCATTTGCTGTGTCGCTAATGCCGTCCGCACAAAGGATAAGACAATGACAATTCTAGCGAAAGATGTCATTAATATTAAGATACTCGGTGCAAGAGATAAAACCGTTAGTAACAGTAGGAGCTTAACAGACGTAGAGACGTTGGTTGGATCGCTATTGGAAAAAACATTGATTAAATCATTCATTTATCATCCTTCTCCTTTTGCTTCCATCTCTCTATCTCATCACTACGCTCCTGTTTTATTTCAGATATCTTTTTTTCAAATAGTTTGCCAAATGAATCTTGCTTTTGTTCATTGTGCATACTCACTTGCTCTTTTTTCTTAAACTTAGAAAGTACTTCTGCAATATACGGTGATGTTGTTGCAAGTTCTTGCCTTTCGTTATAGAGTGCTAGCAATGCTTCAACTTCTTCAGGATCAGTAATTTCACGTAACAGTTGCACATCTTCTCCAACCCCTACTAAATACAATGATTTACCTACTTGTAAAAGCTGAACTGACTTTTGAGCACCTAACGATAAACCGCCTAAATTTTGTACCATTTGATTACGTTGGAAGTTTAAATTTCGTTTATTTAAAAACTTCATCAATCCATAAAATAAAGCTACAACAAAAATAAGCGCCAAAACCATTTTTATGTATTCCCATGCAGATATATCTCCAGCTGCTGATACATTTATTTCTTGTTTAGCAGCTGGATCGGTAGTATCTCCATTACAAGCTTCTGGGTTTTCAATGCAATCAGTGACACTATTCGTATCAGCATCCGCATAAACAGAAGTTGGTGTCGGGTACAAAAACAGGAAGGATACAAGAAATGCGAAAATCATCGTGAAACGAAATGATTTTAACATTCTCATACAATCATCCCAGTGCTTTTTGAATCGCTTCAATTACACGATCTGCTTGGAAAGGCTTCACGATAAAGTCTTTCGCGCCAGCTTGAATTGCATCGATTACCATTGCTTGTTGTCCCATGGCTGAACACATAATTACAGTTGCACTTGGATCTGTTCCCTTAATCGCTTTAAGAGCCGCAATACCGTCCATCTCAGGCATTGTGATATCCATTGTTACTAAATCGGGTTTTAATTCATTGTACTTTTCAACAGCCTGTAAGCCATCTGCTGCCTCTCCAACAACTTCAAATCCATTTTTTGATAAAATATCCTTGATCATCATGCGCATAAATGCAGCGTCGTCTACAATTAAAATTCTTTTAGACATGGTTAACTCCTCCAATTGAAACTATCTTAAATTATTTAAACGCTCTGCTTGACTTAAAACATCTGTAATACGGACACCAAAGTTTTCATCAATAACAACGACTTCACCTTTAGCGATTAAACGACTATTGACTAAAATATCAACAGGCTCCCCCGCTAATTTGTCTAGCTCAATAATTGAACCACTCGATAGTTCTAAAATCTCTTTAACAGAACGTTTCGTACGTCCTAACTCTACAGTAACTTGCAATGGAATATCAAGTAGCATATTTAAATTTCTAGCTTCAGATTGAGAGATTACATTTGGATCAAAGCTAGCAAACTGTGCTTGTTGCACATTCACAGGTTGTGCAGGTCTTGCTGGTTGCGTAAACTGTGGTTGCTCTTGATAAATAGGTTGCTGCGTTGGTGCTGTCTGCTGTTGATATACTGGTTGTGCAGGTGGTGGTGTTACAGGTGCTTGTTGTTGAACTGGTGGCGCTGCAATTGATGGTGCCTCAGGGGCAATCGTTGCAGCTACGGGTTCTTCAATAGACTCTGTTTCACCTAAAAGAGATTTTACAATGTTTTGACTAAATTTAAGCGGTAATAATTGCATTAAATTTGAATCAATTAAATTACCAATGCGTAGTCTAAAGGATACTTTAACTAATAAATCGTCTTCTGGAATATTGTCACGGCCTTCATCCTGTGAAATATTCATTAAATCAATAGTCGGTGGAGAAATATCCACTTTTTTATTAAATACAGTCGACATCGATGTTGCCGCTGAACCCATCATTTGGTTCATAGCCTCTTGAACAGCACTTAGTTGAATTTCACCTAAGTCTGGCTTCGGATTTAAACCATCGCCACCTAACATTAAATCAGCAATAATGGCTGCATCCGATTGTTTAATAACAAGTAAATTCATACCTGTTAAACCAATCGTATATTCCACTTGTACAGCCACATAAGGATGAGGAAACTCCTCTTCTAATTTATTACGGTTTATCATGGAAATACTTGGAGTAGTAATATCTACTTTTTGACCTAATAACGCAGAAAGTGCTGTAGCAGAACTTCCGAAAGAAATGTTACCTACCTCACCTAATGCATCTTGTGCAAACGAATCAAGGTAATCCTCAACTCTTAAATCATTAGTCTCATCATTTGAAGAAGCTGCAGTGTCGCTGTTTTTATCTTCCAACGTCTCGCCCCTTAATAACGCTTCAATTTCTTCTTGGGAGAGCATTTCATCACTCATCTTCGTCTCCTCCTTTCAAAGGGTCGATAATCTGGATTGCTAATTTTTTGCCTTGCTTACCTGGTTGAACCGTGAATTTTGGCAATGTTCCAACTTTCAGTATTAATGGATCTTCGATTTTTTGATCTAATTGTATAACATCACCAATTTGCATTGTAAGGAAATCCTCAATGGTAATGTCCGACAGACCCAGTTCAACTGAAAGTGGTAATTGTGCTTGTTTCACACGTGTTTCCAGCATTTTTGTTTGCTCTGGAGACATCTCTTTTGTATTTGTCTGCATCCAGTAGCGAACAGATAGATTTGGAACAATAGGCTCCAACACAACATGCGGGATACAGATGTTAATCATACCGCTTGTCTCACCAATAATCGTATTTAACGAAATTACGACCACTGTTTCATTTGGTGAGATCATTTGTAAAAATTGTGGATTTACTTCAAGCTCCACTAATATTGGATCAATTTCTGCAACATTTTCCCATGCCTCGCGTAAATTGTCGAATGAGCGTTCAAAAAGGTTTGTCATAATCTTTGTTTCAATTTCTGTTAAGTTATCTACATTACTATGACTTGCCCCACTACCGCCCATTAGACGATCTAACATGGAATAGGCAATGTTCGGATTTATTTCCATCAATATATTACCATCTAATGGTGGCACTTCAAACACATTAATGAGTGTCATATTCGGAATCGAACGTACAAACTCTTCAAATGGTATTTGGTCTACCGATGCAACCGTAATCTGTACATAGCTTCTAAGCTGTGCAGAAAAGAAGGTTGTCAATAGTCGTGCAAAGTTTTCGTGTATTCGGGTCAAACTTCGGATTTGATCTTTTGAGAATCGAAGTGCTCGTTTAAAGTCATAAACTTTAACCTTACGTCCCTCGTCCTCCTTTTTTATATCGTCAGCTGACATTTCCCCAGTTGATATAGCGGAAAGCAGCGCATCTATCTCGGATTGAGATAACACATCTCCTGCCATTTGCCCACCTCCATTTCAAGCAGTTTCTGTTTTATTGAGTGATGAAGGAGGTAAAATATACTTCCTGAACTTCTCCCTCTTGCATCAATTCATTTAACCTTGTTTTTAATGATTTTTGGAAAATTTGTTTCCCTTGCTTACCCTCTAAATCCTTTTGCTCCATTTCAGAAAGCTCTTGAATGGCAATATTTTGCACTTGGAAAACACGCTTTGTTAATTCTGTAGCAGCATCTTTACTTGTCGTTTGAATTTTTAATGACAAGCGTACAACTCTGTTATCTGCAAGATTTGTCGTGATTTCAGGAACCTCCACAGAGGATTCTACAATCTCATCAATGGATGGCTCAACAGCTCCTGTTGGCTTATTAAATTGTGTAAGCAATACAAATAAAATAACGCCAATCAGTATGACTGCTACTAGCAAAATAATAATCATTGTTAACATTTTATTATTCTTCATCTTTTTCACCTCGTAGATGCGGGTTGGATAAAATTTGTATATTATTATAAAAGGCAGTTACCTTTTGTCGCACCTCATCTTCACTCTCTAAAACAATTACTTTTGTTCCAGTTGTTAAAGTAATAGTCGTATCTGGAAACGATTCGACTGTTTCTATGTATAAAGCATTTAATGTAAATGCTTTGCCATTAAGACGTGTTAGTTCGATCATTGAAATAGGGCCGGGTCTAGCGTGAGAGCCGGCCCGACCCTCCCTCATATGAAAATATGTTTTATCAAACACCTGTTATGAATTAAAGAACTATATAATCATTATCGTTTTAAGTTTACTAGCTCTTGTAACACTTCATCTGATGTTGTAATAATACGAGTATTCGCTTGGAAACCTCGTTGAGCCACAATCATCTCTGTAAATTCTTCCGATAAGTCTACATTGGACATTTCTACTGTGCCAGGTACTACTTTACCCATCCCTGCAACAGTGGCTACTTGTGCATAGGCAGCACCAGAGTTTGCTGTTTGTTGGTAATAGTTTCCTCCAACCTTAGAAAGACCACCCGCATTTGGGAATTTAGCCATAATTAGCTGTCCTGCCCATTTGCGATCACCGTTTAGGTCCACATATTCAATGGTACCATTAGCTCCGATGCTAATTTCTTTAGCAGTCGTTGGGATACGGATTGGCCCTACCTCACCATCGTCTGGGTCTAGTACACCATCATCATCAAATAAGTTAGCACCTTCATCTCCAGAAGCGACTGGTGCTTCATCTGGATTGATACCATCGTCATCAGTTTCCATAACAATTTCTTCTCCAGCAGATACTCCTACTAGATATTTACCATCAGCATTTACTATATAGCCATTGCTATCCATATAGAAAACACCATTACGAGTAAATAGGGTATTATTGAAACCTTCTTCGCCAATAAAACCACTATCTGGGTCTGGAGCTCCATTTGCGTCAGCTACCATGAAGAAGCCATCTCCTTCAATCCCTAAGTCAAGTCCACGCCCAGTACCTTGTAATGAGCCGCCACCATGTATTGTATCAATAGCAGCTAATTGAGAACCCAAACCAACTTGTTGTGGGTTAACACCACCTCGTGTAGCTGTTGCTGCAGATGCACCAGCTTGTGTTTGAGACATTAAATCTTTAAAAAGAACACGCCCCTTTTTAAAGCCAACAGTATTAACATTTGCGATGTTATTACCAATAACATCTAGCTTCGTTTGGAAGTTTTTAAGACCTGAAATACCTGAATACATAGAACGTAACATAAGTTTTCGTTCTCCCTTCGTTTTTTATAGGTGTGCCTCTATCAATCAGCATCACCAAGGCTTCCTTACATAAGAAGGTCCAGCCTTTACAGCACAATCGTGCCATCAATATTTGTAAATAACTGTTGTTTTGCCTCCGTGCGATCCATTGCTGTAATGACAGTAGCATTTTTAGCACTGACAATTAAAGCTGCTTGATCCATCAAGACTAATGGTTGTTTGACACCTTTTGAGTGTGCTTCAAATACCTTATCCGATACTACCTGCCATTCTTGTTCAGAGATGTCAATTTTACGTTCAATGATCCGTTCATGCGCATGTTTGCTCACCTTTAGTTCTTGCTTTGCAGCCTCCTGTAAATGAGCTTTAAAGGATTGCTGCGATTGAATTGGCTTAGGTTGTATTGTGCGAATAGATGGATGCAAGGGTACACGATGAATTGAAAATTTATCCATCATTCTTCTCCACCTTTATTCGCTAATTACTGTAAAATCTTTATCTGTTAGTTTTTTATCATTATCTAATACGTAATAGATAACGCCATCTTTATTTGAAACAGAGACAATTCGACCTTGTAATTCTTGGTCGCCATCTTTATACGTAACATTTTTACCAATCAGTTTACTTGCCTGTACAAGCGGAGATTCTGGTACAGTATTACCGCCATCTGTATTTGTTCCAGAGCCACCTAGTATCCCTGAAATATTACCAGGCGTTATTTCTTTTCCATCTGTTAATTTGAATACAACACTACCATCTACAAATTTCAAGGATTCAATTACACCTGTTCCTTCATTTACAACAGGATCCCCTTTTTCATCTGTTTTATCTGTAATTTCATGCCATTTCACTTCTTTACCAACAAAGGATGCATAATTCATCATCTGTGTTTGTTGCTGTGATGCCAATAATGACTCCATTGTCTTTGTCATGTTTTGCATTTGTTCTAAAGAAGAAAACTGTGCCATTTGAGAAATGAATTCTCGGTCATCCATAGGATTTGTAGGGTCCTGATGCTGTAATTGTGTAATTAAAAGTTGTAGAAAGGCGTCTTTGCCAAGCTCACTATTACCTGTTTGTTTCGTTGGTTTTTTATAATTCGAGTAATACAAATCATCCGTTATGGATGTATTGCTTACATTTTTTGTTGCATCTGCCATTATTACACCTCCTCATTGATTAAATAGTCATCAAAGGATAGTCCTTCATCTTCATCTTCATTTTTATGTTCTTGCTCTTCATCCTGTTGCTGCTTAAAGAAATTATTGAAGAAGCTTTGATCGCGTTGCTGGCGATCTGCATCTTGTAGTGATTGTGCTATATCAAGACGATCTACTTGAATGTTTTGTTGAACAAAAGCTTGTTTTAGCTGATGTGCTTGACTATCAAGTAATTCACGTCCATGAGCTGTAGAAGCTAGTAAACGAGCTGTCAGTACGCCATCATTTTGTACAAGTTCAATACGAACTGTCCCAAGATTTTCTGGGTACAATTTAATCGTTAAACGTGTGATCCCTTGTGCATTTGAAATTTGTGCTCTATTCATAATAGCCTGCATTTCTTTTAACAAAGCCTCAGACTGCGCAGGTTTGGCAGTTGGTAATGTGACATGGAATGTATCCGGTTTTGTTTGAACTGTTTGCGGTGTAACCATGTCATTTGTGCTTGTCTCACTCTGCTTCGTCACTTGTACTTGCTGAACTACTTGCTGAAAGCCTTGTAATGGCAATGCTCCAGTTGTTTTGGTTGTTGTTAGTTGTGTAGTTTCTACTTGCGTTTGTAATGATGTTAATAGACTCTTAACCGTTGTTAATAAGTTTTCTTGTGAAGTTGTTAAGTCCGTTTTCTGTCCGACTAATTGTGCTAGCTTCAATACTTGAAGCAGTTGTGTAGCGTCTTTTGGTGTTACTTGTCCTTCACCTTGTAAAGCAGGTCCTATTTGCGCCTGCAGTATCGGCGCTTGGGCATCTACTAGTGATAGTAGCTCCCAAACATCACTAGCTTCCTTCTCTTCTCCTAGCAGCTGTTGGACTATTTTTTGAAGTTGCTCTTCATCAATACCTAATACATTTAGTATATTTTCTAAATTAAGCATTTCATCCATTGCCACTGCTTTATTGTCTTCGCCAAGCTGAAGCATTAATAACCCATCATCATGAGGGATTCCTAGTAAATCTAGTAATTCCTCCATTGAATCAGCATTTAAAACCGCTTGTAAATCGGCTAGCTCCTTTGTTGCAGTTGACTGCGAAGATTGGTTTGTTTGCGTTGAAGACGACATCATTTTACTAAAAACAGACCCGAAATTCGATACATTTTCTTTATTCGGAGTTCCATTGACCTTACCTTCAGGACTATTAACGGTTGAAGATTTTGCTGCTTTATTAGGTACAGACTTAGTGATCATTTGCATCATTGCTACATCCATTGTTCTTTCACCTCCTTTCATTTATCTTATTGTTTAGCCATTAACTCCGTATATTTTGCTGCATCTTTGGCATCCATTTTCTCTAATATGGCTGCTAACTTATCAGGCTTTAAATTCGTTAAAATTCGTAGCGCCTCCGCATCACTCATATTGATTAATACTGGTGCTGCAGCTTTCGGAGACATCTTATCGAACGTTGATAAGATATCATTAAAGTCACGCTTTACATCATCTTGTTGTCGATTCAATTTTTCAATTTCAAATTGCAACTGTTCTTTTTCTATCACTAACTTCTCTTTTTCAGTTGTTGTTGTATCAAGCTTTTTTTGTAGCTGTGTAATTTCAGCTTCTTTTTCTTGTATCTCTGCCTGTAAATTAACTAATTTAGAGTCGTTATTAATGGCAGCATCTTTAGCTTGTTGCTCTTCTGATGGGACAAAGGGTAAACTTCCTATTGCCTTTTTCCCTAAATCAAAGACATTCGTATTCATTAACGTTGCCACAACAAGTAAAACCGCTACTACAAACATAATCGGTAGTACAATCCAAGTAAAAAACTTTAGAAAGCCCCCTGTTTTTTTCTTTGATTGCACTTCTACTAACTCCGCTGTCAATCGATTGTCTTTTTTTGCCATGAAATCACCTGATTTCTCTCTTGTTATACGTTTGTAATGAAATTTCATCTAGAAAAAGGCTTTCTATACGATCTTGCTCTTGCTGGAATAGCTTCAAATCTTTTTCTCTCATTTTTTCAAATTTACGTACTTCCAAGTTTTTTTCTAATAATTTTTCCTCGTGCCAATTCATCTTCGCACGAGCTTGTATCACTTTCTGTTGTACATCTGCAATTGTTTTCTCAAGACTATCTATAAAACGACTATAATGATGAATTTCGTCAATAGATGAGCCAATCGTTAAACGCTCCTGCTGAAATGCGATTAAGTCTTCTTTCTTTTTAAGTAATTCATATAATCTTGTTGCTATTTCTTCAAAAGAACGGACAGATTCTTTATAAGCCATTTCGGTTTCGTTTTTTTCTTGCTCACGAATTGTTAACACTTTTTCAAAACGATACACATAACTGACCATCTATTTCGCACCACCGTTCGATAATGTTATTAACTCATTGACACTTTCTTCTAATGTTACTTTGTCTAAATAGCCTTGTTTAAGATAATGCGTAATGAGCGGTTCATAATGAATGGCCTCATCAATCTCTTTAGAAGTTCCTCTTTTGTAAGCTCCAATATTGATCAAATCCTCAGATTTGTCATATGTATAGTAGAGTTCCCTTAATCGTTCAGCAGCTTTTTTATGCGCTGGCTCTGCAACATGATTCATCAAACGGCTTACGCTTTTTAAAACATTGATGGCTGGATATTGACCTTTATTGGCTAGATTTCGATCCAATACAATATGGCCATCTAATATCCCTCGCACAGTATCAGCTATTGGTTCATTCATATCATCACCATCAACTAAAACGGTATAGAATGCTGTGATTGAGCCCTTTTCATTAGTACCAGTACGTTCTAATAATTTAGGTAATATCGCAAATACAGAAGGCGTATACCCTTTTTGTGCCGGTGGTTCTCCCGTGGCAAGTCCAATTTCACGTTGTGCCATGGCTACACGTGTAACGGAGTCCATCATCAGCATGACATTTAAGCCTCGATTTCTAAAATATTCGGCAATCGCTGTCGCTGTAAAAGCGCCTTTAATCCGCATTAATGCTGGTTGATCTGATGTGGCTGCAACAACAATGGAGCGACTTAAACCTTCTGCGCCTAAATCACGTTCGATAAATTCACGAACCTCACGACCACGTTCTCCTATGAGCGCAATGACATTTAAATCTGCTTGCGTGTTTCTAGCAATCATACCTAGTAACGTACTTTTTCCGACCCCAGAACCAGCGAAAATACCAACACGTTGACCATTACCAACTGTTAGCATGCCATCAATCGCCTTCACCCCTACTTCGAGTCTTTCGTCAATTGGTGGACGAGTCAGTGGGTTCGGTGGATCTTGCTCAGTAGGGACGGTCATTAACCCTTTCGGTAATAAGGTGCCATCGATTGGATTCCCCATAGAATCCAATACTTTTCCTATTAACTCAGGGCCCACTTTTACTTCTAGAGGGGCACCAGTCCCTTCAACAAGACAGCCAATAGATATTTCACGTAAAGAGGTGAATGGCATTAAGACAACTATCTCATCTTTAAAACCAACAACCTCTGCTAAAATGATTTGGTGACCATTGTTTACAGTTTCCACATGAATTTTACAGACATCACCTATGGAACTATCTGGACCTTGCGACTCAATCATCAAGCCGACAACTCTAGTTACTCTACCAAACTTTTTAAAAGTAGGTATATGAGGAATATGTTCGATTAATTGAGCCGTTTTCATCAAGATCATTCCTTACTCTCTAATATTTCATGTAGCTTTAATCTAAGCTCATTCAATTGCTCATCAATACTAACCATAATGCGACCATGATTTGTTTCAATATAGCAATCTGTTTCATTGTCTAAATCTTCATTCACAAAAATCATAAATGGTACATCCATCGGGAACATTTCTGCTAATTCATCTCGATTAGTGGTAATTAAAGCGTAGTATGTTGGGGAAACATAAATTTTAATTTCTTTCATTTCCCTTGCTTCTTTCAACCCTCGACGCACAATTGACACAAACAGTTCGTTATCTTGCTCTAGTGAGGTGCCAATAATTCGTTCTGCTGCAGTTAAGCCTAACTCTAAAATGACCGCTTCTTGATCTTCAATATATTTTTGTGCATTTTGTTTCGCTTGAATCATAACTTCATTCGCAGTTTGAAGTGACTGGGCCATTGCTTCAGAGGCTTTGTTCATACCATCTTCATAGCCTTGCCCAAACCCCTCATCATACGCCTCTTGCACTCGATTCGGTCTCTCTTCTTCCCAGCTTAACTTTAAGTGTTCAATTTCTTGGAAGTGTAATTGCTTTTCTTGTTCAAACATCTCACGTTCTGCTTGCAAAGTAGCTCTAGCTTCTGCAAGTAAACGATCTCGCTCTGCCATTATTTCATCCAATGTTAATTGATGCTGTGATGAGACTTCATGTTGGTCTACTTCAATCGGTTCAAACATATCTCGGATTTGGATTTCTTTAATACTATCGCTATCAGACTGGGTGTAAATAGAACGGATGATTCTAGACAATGACGTCATCTCCTCCACCGCGAGCAATAATAATCTCTCCAGCATCCTCTAGACGACGAATAACAGCAACAATTCGAGATTGCGCCTCCTCTACGTCACGTAATCGTACAGGTCCCATAATTTCCATTTCTTCTTTAAATGTATCAGCCATACGCTGTGACATATTGCGGAAAATAATATCTTTTACTTCTTCACTTGATACCTTCATTGAAAGCAGTAAGTCTTCGTTTTCACAGTCACGAATAACACGTTGAATGGAACGATTGTCGAGTGTAACGATATCTTCGAACACAAACATACGTTTTTTGATTTCCTCTGCAAGTTCTGGATCCTGTATTTCGAGTGCATCGAGAATTGTTTTTTCTGTTTGTCGATCTACGCCATTTAACACTTCTACGACAGCATCGATACCACCTGTTTCAGTGTAATCCTGTGTAACTGTTGACGATAATTTACGCTCTAATACAGATTCAATTTCACTAATTACTTCTGGAGAAGTCGATTCCATTACTGCTATACGTTTAGCAATATCCGCCTGTACTTCCTGTGGTAGTGAAGATAAAATAACACCCGCTTGCCCCGCCTCTAAATAAGAGAGAATCAGGGCAATTGTTTGTGGATGTTCATTTTGAATAAAGTTAAAAATTTGTGCTGGATCAGCTCTTCTAGCAAAATCAAACGGACGCACTTGTAGAGAAGATGTTAGACGATTAATAATCGTTTGCGCTTGTTCAACACCAAGCGCTTTTTCTAATACTGTTTTCGCGTAGCCAATACCACCTTGTGTGATATAGTCTTGCGCTAGTGCGATATTGTGAAATTCTTCAATAATCTCTTCTTTGACATTTGATTCTACTTTTTTAACACTTGAAATTTCTAATGTTAAACGTTCAATTTCTTCCTCTGTTAAGTGTTTATAGACAGAAGCTGAAACCTCAGGCCCTAATGAAATTAACAAGAGTGCGGCCTTTTGTTTTCCGGTTAATTCCTTATCTTTCTTGGACACAGCCGAACCTCCTAGTTAGTCTTCCGCAATCCAACTACGCAGTAACTTTGCAAAATCGTCTGGCTTTTCTTTAGCCATTTTTTCAAGCTGCTTACGACGCATTGTAGCTTCCGTTTCAATTTCTTCATTAATATCATCAATCATTAATTCTTCTTGTTCTTCTAGGATACTTAGCTCTTCTTCTTCCTGCGCACGCTTACGAGAACGGATAATAAAGAATGCTAGTAATAAAATAACAGCTAATAAGATACCGCCAATGACCCAAACCCACCATGGGATAACTGGTTTTTCATCAGCGACCTCTGTCGCCTTACCATATAAAGGTTGTACTGAAACAGCTACTTTCTCGTCAATTTGCTCTTGTGTAAGTTCTGCTGCCACATCTTTGGAAATTGTTGTACGAACTATTGTACTTAAAATTTTCTCGATATCTTCACGAACACCATCTGGTAATGACGCTGCATCTGTCGCTGTTGGTGGTTCAACAATGACTTGAATTCCAATATCTTGAACTTTATAAGGAGCTTCTTGGATATCTTTACGTATACGATTCACGTCATTATTGATCGTTTCCTCTGTACGTTCATAGTCACCATTCCCTGTTGCACCTTCGTTATACGTTGTGAAGTTATCTGTAGTTGTTTCAGCTTCAGGTGTTCCTGCAGCTGCTGCGCCTGTACCAGAATACTGCTCTGTAATTCGTTGAGCACTAATTGCGATACCTTCCATATTTTCTTCATCAACAGGTGTCACAAGGTTTTCTTCACGATTTTCTTTCTTGAAGTCAATATCCGTTGTAACAGAAACCATCACTTTATCTTGTCCCATCAACGTTCCTAGCATATTTTGCACTTGACGCTGTAGATCACGTTCTACTAATTTCTTCATTTGTAATTGACCTTCGGCTGTCGCTGTGGAAGTACCATCAGTAGTAGCAGCATTCAAATCAAAGTACTCTGAGAATTGATTAGAGATTACGATGTTTTCAGTTTTTAAATTGGGAATACTTTTTGACACCAAATTGTACATAGTAGTAATTTGCTGTTCTGTAAATTTATAGCCAGGGTCTGTATTTAAAACAATAGATGCCGTTGCCTCGCCTTGCACATCCGTTACGAATACCCCTTCTTCAGGAACTGTAATCATTACTTTGGCATCTTTTACACCCTCTAAATTTTTAAAAAGCTTAGCAATTTCAGTTTCAGTTGCTGCTTTTTTTAAGAGGTTAAATTCATTATCTGTCATACCAAATCCTGAACTATTAGCAAATGAGTAATCAATTGTGCCTGTTTGCGGATAGCCCTCTGAAGCTAATTGTACTAACAAGGAGTCAACTTGCTCTTCTGGCACTAAAATAGATGTTCCACCTGGAGCAATTTCATAGTTCACACCTTGGGAATCTAGTGCTTCCTTTACTTGTCCAATTTCTCTAGTTGATAAATCTTTATAAAGTGGAACATATGTAGTTTTCGAAGCAAAAAACGTCACGATGGCTGCAAGTGCGATGACGCCTACCACGGAGCCAATCATAACTATTTTTTGCTTTTTACTTCGACTTGTCCAAAATTGACTGGTGTCGTTTTTTATTTTCGTCAATCGTTCATTCATTATGAATCCTCCGGTTATAGTGAATAACCTAGCCATCAATAATTTGCGAACATAATGAGTCCACTATAGTAGTGGTTATTAATCTAGTTTGAAAAGAGTTTCCTTATCTAGACAATAAAATTAAACACTCATTCGCATTATTTCTTGGTAAGCTTCAATCACCTTATTGCGAACTTCAATTGTTGCGTTTAATGTAATGCTCGCCTTTTGTGAAGCAATCATCACTTCATGCAACTCCACATCTTCACCTTTAATTAGCTTTTGAGTAAATTTATCAGAAGTTATTTGCTGATCATTTACTTTGGCTATTGCTTCTTTTAACGAGTTCGCGAAGCTTTGTTGCGCTTCATAAGGTGTTGTATTGAGTTTATTTGTTTCATTTACAACCTGAGTAGGTGTCATTAGCGAAACGGACGAAATAGTCATTATGTATCTTCCTTTCTACTTATTTATTTACCAATCTCTAAAGCCTTTGTTAGCATGGATTTATTTGCGTTAAATACAGTTATATTCGCCTCATAGGAACGTGTTGCTGACATTAAATCTACCATCTCTTTCAATGGATCCACATTTGGCATATTCACATAACCATCTGCATTTGCATCTGGATGAGTTGGGTCATAAACAAGTTTGAAAGGTGTTTCTTGATCTTCTGAAATTCGAGAAACTTTCACACCATTGCCAACACCACTTTTCGCATTTTTACCAAGGGCTACATTCAGAAATTTCGAGAATTGTCCTTCTTGTGCTGCGAACGTCACAGACTTACGTCGATACGGTTCCCATTCCCCATTCACTTGACGAGCACGAGTCGTATCCACATTTGCCATATTGGAAGAAATAACATCCATTCGTAATCGTTGCGCTGTTAAAGCAGAGGCAGTGGTATTCATCCCATGAAATATAGACATCTATTACTTACCTCCCTTTATAACGGTATTCAATGTGTTTAATTTTCCATTAACACGGTCAATTAAAGCATTGTAATAAATTTGATTCTCTGCTAATTTTGCCTGCTCAGCATCCATATCTACAGCATTGCCATTATTTCTATATCGCAAGTTCTCAACATTATTAACGCCAGGCGTAGATTGTCGAATTGTGAAATCATAATGTCTGCTGTCAGTACGATATGCGGAAATAGACATACTTTGCTGTTCTACCAACATATCCTTAAAACTAACATTTTTCGCCTTATAATTAGGCGTATCGACATTCGCAATATTGTTTGCGATTGTTTTATGATTCAAAGTTGCATAGGAAAGTCCGTTTTCCAGGCTACTAATAGTTCCACCAAATAAATTCAAAACTGTTCACCTCATTTTATTTCAATTTATGTACTTGTTAATTTATCCAATAATACAATTGTAATTAAGATGATACCTAGTGTCTATTGTCTTTTGTCACTTTTTAATAGTCTATCCGCCCTATTTTTTCTAATGTATAACCATGACAAAACTTCTGCATCCCTTATGTCTCTAAGGTTTATCAAAGGTTATTAGACATCTAGTTATTTTACACCATTTCGACAGTGTTTACGGTTTTTGTATTAAATATGCCTTTTTCTGAGCTTTATCGCCTTATAAATATTGACTAAATAAAGGTCCCATTTTACTAGTTCAATCAACACAAGCATATTTTGCCTATGAATGTGACACATATTTGAACAAGTTTTTCACCATTCTTCTAAAGTAACACACATTACATTTTTATATGCTAAAGGTAGTGACGATTTTTTGAACAGCATTAGGAAGAAAGAAATAAGAACCTACAATAATCAGCATTTTTGTACTTATGGCAAAAAAATAAGCACAAAAATCTCCTCCCTCACGGGCTAATACACAAAAAAAAGCGCCTAGTTTTACCCTAGACGCTTTCAGAATCTTCTTAAAGAAGTATTTATTTCATTTTAATTTCTGCTAAAGCATTTAAGAATTTATCGTTTAGCACTTTAATATAAGTACCTTTCATACCTAAAGAGCGAGATTCAATGACACCAGCAGATTCAAGTTTACGTAATGCGTTGACAATCACTGAACGCGTAATACCCACACGGTCAGCAATCTTAGAAGCAACTAGTAAGCCTTCATTGCCATCAAGTTCTTCGAAGATATGCTCAATTGCTTCTAACTCACTGTATGAAAGTGAATTAATAGCCATTTGTACGACAGCTTTGCTACGAGCTTCTTCTTCAATTTCTTCTGATTTTTCACGTAAAATTTCCATACCAACTACTGTCGCACCATACTCTGCTAAAATTAGATCATCATCTTCAAATTGTGAAGATAAACGAGCAAGGATTAATGTACCTAAACGTTCTCCACCACCAACAATCGGTACAATTGTTGTTAAAGCGTTTTGGAATAAATCTTTGTTTTCAACTGGGAAAGCAGTATGTTCGTTGTTAATATCTAAATTTGATGATGTTTCAGAGATCGTAAACAAGCTATGTGTGTATTCTTCTGGGAACTGTCTCTCTTCGAACATTTTTTTCATACGCTCATTTTCAATTTGTTGGTGAATTGAAATACCTAATAATTTCCCTTTGCGACTTAAAATATAGACATTACTATCAATAATATCGCCTAATGTATCAGCCATTTCCTTAAAGTTTACTGGTTTACCAGCAGATGCTTGAAGCATCGAGTTAATTTTACGTGTTTTTTCTAATAAATTCATTATATGTTCCTCCTATAAATAATCCGAAGAGTATTTATTAAATATTCTAAAGGTTTTTATTATTGAATGATACTAATTAGCTTTTTCTTACAATATAAACTGTGACAAATCTTTGTTTTTTACTATACCCGCAAGTTTTTGATCTACATACGCAGCATTGATCGGGATACTTGCTGGTGCAATTTCAGAAGCTTCAAACGATAGTTCTTCAAGTAAACGTTCTAATATCGTGTGTAATCGACGAGCTCCGATATTGTCAGTTTCCTGATTAACCTCCGTAGCAATTTCAGCAATTCGTTCAATAGCATCTGTTGTGAAATGAATTTCCACGCCTTCCGTTTCTAACAATGCCTTATATTGCAAAATAAGTGATTGGTCTGGTTCTTGTAAAATACGTACAAAATCCTGTTTTGTTAATTTTTCAAGCTCTACACGAATTGGAAAGCGTCCTTGCAATTCAGGAATTAAATCTGACGGCTTCGACATATGGAATGCACCAGCAGCTACAAACAGCATATAATCCGTTTTCACCGCACCGTATTTCGTTGTAACAGTTGAACCTTCAACGATTGGTAAAATATCTCGTTGGACACCTTCACGTGAGACATTTGCTGAAGAATTGCCTTCTTTACTAGCAATTTTATCGATTTCATCAATAAAAATGATACCTGTTTGCTCAGCTCTAGTAATAGCCTCTTGTGCCACTTCATCCGCATCTATCAGCTTATTCGCTTCTTCAACTGTTAAAATACGACGGGCGTCCTTCACTTGTACACGACGTTTTTTCTGTTTCTTCGGCATCAAACTGGATAACATATCCTGCATGCCACTATTCGCAGACATATCCATTCCCGTTCCTTGTAACGCATCAAAAATAGATGGATTTTGTTCTGTTACCTCCACAGTAACCCACTCATTTTCTAATTTACCGTTACGTAAATCAATCGCAATTTGTGCACGCTTAGAGCGTACTTCAACCTCATCTGTTGAAGAATCATCAGTCGTTGGTTGCTCTTTACCACCAAATAGCATTTCAAACGGATTTTGCATCGCCTGTTTCTTACGTAAAGAAGGCACCAAAAGTTTCACAATCGCTTCATTTGCTAATTCTTCTGCTTGTTCCTTAACAGACTCCATCATTTCTTCCTTTACTAGACGATGTGAGGCTTCTACTAAGTCACGTACCATTGACTCAACATCACGCCCTACATAACCTACCTCAGTAAACTTTGTCGCTTCAACTTTCACAAAAGGAGCATTTGTAAGCTTAGCAATTCTTCTGGCAATTTCCGTTTTTCCGACACCTGTTGGTCCAATCATTAATATATTTTTAGGAATAACTTCATCCTTCATATCCTCATGTAACAACGAACGACGATAGCGATTACGTAACGCAATGGCTACAGCGCGCTTAGCTTCATTCTGCCCAACAATATAACGATCTAAATGCTCAGTAATTTGTCTTGGCGTTAAATTTTTTTGCGTCATTAGTTCAGCGCCTCCACGATAATATTATGATTCGTAAATACACAGATTTCAGCAGCTGTTTCTAATGCCGCCTCAGCAATTTCACGAGCAGTCATTGTTTCACCTGCATATTTTTTCAATGCTCTACCTGCAGATAATGCATAATTTCCACCAGAACCAATAGCCAAAATGCCATCATCCGGTTCAATGACTTCCCCTGTACCTGAAACGAGTAGCAATGTCGTTTTATCCATTACTAATAACATCGCTTCTAACTGGCGAAGCATTTTATCACCGCGCCACTGCTTTGCTACTTCCACTGCTGCACGCTGTAAATTACCATTATACTCATTTAGTTTGCCTTCAAACATCTCAAAAAGTGTAAATGCATCAGCGACGGAACCTGCAAAACCTGCAAGGACCTGCCCATTAAACAGACGTCTGACCTTTTTTGCTGTTCCCTTCATCACAACTGCATTTCCCAATGTTACTTGACCATCACCAGCCATGGCACAGCCTCCGTTATGATGAACTGCAAATATCGTTGTCGCATGAATTTGTCCCATCTGCCTTCCTCCTTAGCTCTATTATGCCCTTGGATGGGCATTCATATATGTTTGACGAAGATGCTCTTTTGTTACATGTGTGTAAACTTGTGTAGAAGATAAATGTGAGTGACCTAATAACTCCTGCACTGTCCGCAAGTCTGCGCCATTATTCAATAAATGTGTGGCAAAAGTATGGCGAAGCATGTGTGGGTAAATTTTCGTATGGAGTGAGGCCTTGTCAATCATTTCGTTTAAAATATGACGTACCCCTCGAGGAGTAAGTTCCCCACCACGCATATTGACAAACAACTGCTGGTGACTAGTTTTTTTCATCAATCGTGGACGAGCTTGCTCTATGTAGTCCTGCATTGCTAAACTCGCAAATTGACCAAATGGAATAATTCGTTCTTTTCGACCTTTTCCCATTACCCGTATAATCGAATAATGAAAATCTACATCCCCTACTTGGATTGAAGTCAGTTCACTTACACGAATACCTGTCGCATACAACAGCTCTAATATAGCTATATTTCTCAATGATTTCAAATCATCACCAGTATTCGCATCAAATAGCTGCTTCAATTCTTCTTCGTAGAAAAAATTGGGTAAACGTGATTCTTTTTTTGGATGATAAAGAGAACGAAATGCTCCGTCATCTAATCCGTACTGTCTATTTAGAAAGCGAAAAAAGGAGCGTATCGAGGAAATTTTCCTAGAAATAGAGGCCCTTGCTCTTTTCTCATCGTACAACTTTGTTACATAAAGACGTGCATGTATATATTCAACACTCGCTAAATCATCGATGCCCTCTCTTTGTAAAAAGGTTAAAAAATCTAGCAGGTCTGATTCATATTCTCGCACTGTATGAACAGAGAAGTTCTTTTCAACTTGGATGTAAAGCATGAACTGTTCGAGTGCATCTTGGGACGAAACTAACATGGAAAGATTCACCACCAATGATTTATTAATAATTTTCTCAAATGACTGACACTTGTAATATAACGGATAAATATTTCTTTGTCATCTCTTACAAGTTTGTATCGTTTTTCATTTCATTAATAAACATACATACTGACACTAAACCTATCTTCATAATATAGCAAGTGTAATTAGTTATAAATTGAGAAAATCTTCATACAAAATAATAAAATACGTCTAATTAAGCATTTTGTCTACAAAAAGAAAAAGCCTCTAAGAGTATATCAACTTTTAGAGGCTTTTTGCAATTAAATTGTTTGTGAATTCACAAAATTGCGAATTGAGCTTATTGCGCGTGTTGCATGCATTTCCGCACGTTCTGGTTTTGAACGACGACCAGGTGGTAATTCAGGGAATATACCGAAGTTAACGTTCATCGGCTGGAAGTTTTTCGACTGTGCTTCTGTTATATAACGCGCCATACTGCCTAATGCCGTTTCGAATGGGAAAATAATAGGCTCTTGTCCAAGTGCTAAACGAGCTGCATTAATTCCTGCAATTAATCCACTTCCTGCTGATTCAACATATCCTTCTACACCCGTCATTTGACCTGCAAAGAAAATATTCTTATGCTCACGAAGCTGATATGTTTTTTCTAAAACTTTTGGTGAATTAATGAATGTATTTCGGTGCATGACGCCATAACGTACAATTTCTACATTCTCTAACCCTGGAATTAGCTGTAGCACTTCCTTTTGTGGACCCCATTTTAAATGAGTTTGGAAGCCTACAATGTTGTAAAGGGTACCAGCAGCATCATCTTGACGAAGTTGCACAACCGCATACGGACGTTTTCCTGTTTTTGGATCTTCAAGACCAACTGGTTTCATCGGTCCAAATAACATGGTTTTCTCTCCGCGAGCTGCCATAACTTCAATCGGCATACAACCCTCAAAGTAAATTTCTTTTTCAAATTCTTTTAATGGCACAACTTCTGCTTCGATCAAGGCTTGACGGAAACGATCAAATTCTTCCTTTGTCATAGGACAGTTTAAATAAGCCGCTTCTCCTTTATCGTAACGAGATTTCAAATAAACTTTATCCATATCTATGCTATCTTTTTCGATAATAGGTGCTGCTGCATCGTAGAAGTATAAATAATCCAAGCCAGTTAAACCTTGAATTTTTTCAGCTAAAGCTTTTGATGTTAGGGGACCTGTAGCAATAACTGTTATACCTTCAGGAATCTCTGTGACTTCTTCATGAATGACCTCCACAAGTGGATGGTTTTTCACAGTCTCTGTCACATAGCCCGCAAATTCATGACGGTCTACCGCCAATGCACCACCAGCTGGTACTGAACACTGATCTGCTGCCTTTAAGATAACCGAATCTAGCGTACGCATCTCTTCTTTAATAACGCCTACAGCATTTGTTAAACCATTTGCACGCAATGAGTTAGAACAAACAAGCTCTGCAAATTTATCAGTATGATGTGCCGGAGTTTGCTTTACTGGACGCATTTCATAAAGTCTTACTTTTACCCCACGCTTTGCAATTTGCCATGCAGCTTCACTACCAGCAAGACCTGCTCCTATTACATTTACTACTTGTTCAGTCATGTTTCTTACCATCTTCCTATCATTGAGTTGGTGCTTCTTCATAGTCACATTTCGTACATTGAATTTGCACACCTTTTTTTATCTTTTTCTCTACTAATAATGCATTACATTTTGGACATGGTCTACTAATTGGCTTGTCCCATGATACAAATTCACATTCTGGATACTGATTGCAACCATAGAATAGACGTTTTGTTTTACTTTTTCGCTCCACAATTTCGCCTGTTTCACAGGAAGGACATTTTACACCAATTGGTTTCATAATAGCTTTTGTATTTCTACAATCTGGGAAGTTTGAGCAAGCCATAAATTTACCATAGCGACCCAGTTTAAAGACCATAGGAGATCCACAAAGTTCGCAATCCTCTCCAGCAGGCTCATCTTTAATCACAACTTTTTCCATAGCTTCATCCGCATGTTTTACATGCACTTCAAAATCTGTATAAAACTCTTCCACAACACTTTTCCATTGACGGTTGCCTTCTTCAATATCATCTAAATCTTGTTCCATTTGTGCTGTAAATTCGATGTTTATGATATCTGGGAAAAATTCTAGTACGAGTTGATGTACAATTTCACCTAGCTCTGTTGGCATAAAGCGTTTAGCATCTAATACAACATAGCCACGGCGCTGAATTGTATCGAGGGTCGGTGCGTATGTGGATGGGCGCCCAATGCCTAGTTCTTCCATAGTTTTAACAAGTCGCGCCTCTGAATAACGTGGTGGTGGCTGTGTAAAATGTTGTTTAGGCTCAATTTCGAGCGATTTTACTTGATCACCAATTGCCATCTCAGGTAAAAGTTTTGTCGTCTCCTCTGTTTGATCGTCAGTACCTTCGATATATAGTTTCATAAAGCCTGCGAATTTAACTTGTGAGCCGTTTGCACGAAATAGTACATCACCATTTTGAAGATCTACAGCTACCGTATCAAGAACTGCTGGTGCCATTTGGCTCGCGATAAAGCGCTCCCAAATTAAACGATATAAACGTAACTGATCACGACTAAGAACTGCTTTTAATTCTTCTGGTGTTCTCATTGTACTCGTTGGACGGATCGCCTCATGAGCATCCTGTGCATTCGAAGCCTTCTTCGTTTGTTTTATATCTGTTGCAATAAATTCTTTGCCATATTTTCCTTCAATATAAGTAACCGCTTCTGCTTTTGCCGTATCTGAAATACGTGTGGAATCGGTACGCATATAGGTGATTAACCCGACTGTTCCCTCTTTTTTCCCAATATCAATACCTTCATATAATTGCTGAGCTAGCATCATCGTTTTCTTAGCTCGGAAATTTAATTTTCTTGCTGCCTCCTGCTGTAAGGAAGATGTTGTAAAGGCTGGTGCAGCATTACGCTTGCGTTCTTTTTTCGTAACATTGACAACATCAAAGTTTGTTCCTTTTACATCTTTTAATATTGCCTTTACTTGTGCCTCATTTGTTAATTTAATTTTTTCTTTACCATTTCCATAGTAAAGCGCATCAAATGTTTTTTTACCTTTTTCAAACGTTCCTTCAATTGTCCAATACTCTTCTGGTTTAAAGTTTTTAATTTCATTTTCACGATCAATGATCATACGTAGCGCTACAGATTGCACACGACCTGCAGATAAACCTTTTTTCACTTTTTTCCACAGTATCGGACTAATGTTATAGCCGACAAGTCGATCCAGAATACGTCTTGTTTGTTGTGCATCTACTAAATCCATATTGATTGGACGTGGGTTTTTAAAGGAATCTATTATCGCATCTTTGGTAATTTCGTTAAATACCACACGACAATCCGAGTGAATATCAATATTTAGCGCAGTCGCAAGGTGCCAAGCAATCGCTTCTCCCTCGCGGTCTGGATCGGCCGCTAGATATACTTTCTTCACTTTTTTAGCCGCAGATTTTAATTCCTGTAAAACAGGTCCTTTACCGCGTATCGTAATATACTTAGGTTCAAAGTTATTTTCAGCACTAACACCCATTTGGCTACGTGGAAGATCTCGTACGTGTCCAACCGACGCTTTTACTTTATATTTCTTTCCTAAATATCGTTCAATCGTTTTTGCTTTTGCTGGTGATTCTACAATCACTAAATAATCCGCCATCTATGTCTCCCCCTTAGCGAGGTCTATTACTAATTTTTTTAAGTTACCTGTTGCAAAATGTATAACAGATTTTAAGATAATGCAACTTTTTTTCAATTTTTGTTAGAAAAGAGCTCCAGTGTTTCAACGATTTGATGACCATTCATGACTGGAATTGCACCTTCTAAAAGTAATTGATTGGTCCCCTTAGATTGTGTCGCATCAATAGGTCCAGGCACCACAAATACATCTTTCCCCTGCTCTAATGCGAGCTCTGTCGTAATAAGCGTACCACTTTTTAGGGCAGCCTCTGTCACAACTAAAGCTTGGGATAAACCACTAATGATTCGGTTACGCATCGGGAAATGCCATTTTTCAGGCTTCATATGAGGGGGATATTCCGTTATTAATAGCTGGTGCTCTGTCATTTGTTTAGCAAGAATCTGATTTTCTGCTGGGTAGAGATAATTAAAACCATGTCCAAGTACAGCAATTGTGTGACCACCCATATCAATTGTTGCCCTATGTGCCATTGTATCAGCACCTCTAGCAAGCCCACTAACGACCGTATAACCACTTTGAACAAGAGGCGGTACTATGAGGTCCATTGCCCTCTTAGAATACGCTGTAGCCTTCCTAGAGCCTATAATAGCTATCTGTTTGTTATTTGTTAACAGAGAATACTGACCTTTCACATACAATACAGTAGGTGGATTGGATATTTCAAATAATTGCGCCGGGAAATATGGATGATAAAACGGTATGGGGACAATATTGGCCTGTGCATACGCAGCACCAAAAGGTTTTATCATAATTTGTCGAAAACTTTGAGAGAGTTGATATGCTTTTTGTGCCGATATTTGTAGAATTTTCGCTATTTCATCATGATGAATGTGTTCAAAAGAGCTTAACATATTTACCGGGGACAATAATTGTTGAAATTTCTGAAGAGGTAACGGGTATATATAATGCAAAGCTAGTAATCTCTGTGTATCTACTGCTAGGATCATTCAATAAACCTCCTTTATAATAGAAGAAATTAAATGACCGCATGATAATGCAACACAACTTTTCATCATTATTTATACATCTGCCATAAAATTGTCGTTTTTTCATAAGTAAGTAGGAATTGGTTTCATGAAATATGATAGCAGCGTGTAAATAATGAAAAAGATGTAGCCGCAATAGCTACATCTTCCATTTTAATGGGTTTTACACTTTTCGTATAGCCCTTTTTCTTTAATTACTTTAATCAATGTTTCACCAATGACAGAAGGTGTTTCTGCAACTTCGATACCAGCAGCGTTCATTGCTTTAATTTTCTCAGCTGCTGTTCCTTTACCACCAGAAATGATCGCACCAGCGTGACCCATACGTTTTCCCGGAGGGGCAGTTTGTCCACCAATAAAGCCTACAACAGGTTTTGTCATATTTGCTTTAATCCATTCAGCTGCTTCTTCTTCAGCCGTACCGCCGATTTCACCAATCATAACTACTGCGTAAGTTTCTGGATCATTATTAAACGCTTCAAGAACATCAATGAAGTTTGTACCGTTGACAGGGTCTCCACCGATACCTACAGCTGTTGTTTGACCAATACCAGCTTGCGTTAATTGGTGTACTGCTTCATATGTTAATGTACCAGAACGAGAAACTACTCCTACATGGCCTTTTGTATGAATGTAACCTGGCATGATACCAATTTTACATTCATCAGCTGTAATAACACCTGGACAGTTTGGACCTACTAAGCGAGTCTTTTTACCTTCCATATAACGTTTAACTTTCACCATATCAAGGACAGGAATGTGCTCTGTGATACAGATTGTTAATTCTAATTCAGCATCAACAGCTTCTAAAATTGCATCTGCCGCAAATGGTGCAGGTACATAGATAACTGAAGTTGTAGCACCTGTTGCAGCTACAGCTTCTGCTACTGTATTGAAAACAGGAACTCCTTCGATCTCAAGTCCACCTTTACCTGGTGTTACACCTGCTACGATTTTTGTGCCATACTCAAGCATTTGCTTCGTATGGAAAAGAGCTGTTTCGCCCGTGATCCCTTGTACAATTACCTTCGTATCTTTGTTAATAAATACAGCCATTGTTCTCTCCCTGCCTTCCTTAGCCTACTAGTCCCACAATTTTTTGTGCACCGTCAGCCATTGAATCCGCTGCAACGATGTTTAAACCAGATGCATTTAAAATTTCTTTTCCAAGTTCTACATTTGTACCTTCTAAACGTACAACTAATGGCACAGCTAAACCGATTTCTTTAGCAGCCGTTACAACACCCTCAGCGATAATGTTACACTTCATAATTCCGCCAAAAATGTTTACGAAAATGCCTTTTACGTTTGAATCAGAAAGGATAATTTTGAAAGCCTCTGTTACTTTTTCAGCTGTTGCACCGCCCCCTACATCTAGGAAGTTAGCAGGGCTACCGCCATAATAGCTAATTGTATCCATAGTTGCCATAGCAAGACCAGCACCATTAACCATACAGCCAATGTTACCCTCTAATGAAATATAGCTTAAATCATATTTGGATGCTTCGATTTCTTTTGGATCTTCCTCGTCGAAATCGCGTAATTCGACAATATCCTTATGTCTATATAATGCATTGGCATCAAAATTGAATTTAGCATCTAATGCCACTACATCACCTTGTCCAGTTACTACAAGTGGATTAATTTCTACAATTGATGCATCTTTGTCGATAAATGCTTGATATAAGCCTAACATTAATTTAACAGCTTTCCCCACAAGGTTTGCTGGAATATTCATATTAAACGCCATACGACGTGCTTGGAAGCTTGTTAATCCAACTACAGGATCTACTACTTCTTTGAAGATTTTTTCCGGATTTGTTTCCGCAACTTCTTCAATATCCATACCGCCTTCTTCAGATCCCATCATCGTAACACGAGATGTGGCACGGTCTAATACTAGACTTAAATAGTATTCTTTTTGGATATCAGAACCCTCTTCAATATACAAACGTTTTACTTCTTTTCCTTCTGGACCTGTTTGATGAGTCACTAAAATTTTCCCTAATAACTCTTTTGCGTATGTGCGCACCTCGTCAAGATTTTTAGCGATTTTTACACCGCCTGCTTTACCGCGACCACCTGCATGAATTTGCGCCTTGACAACTGTTACGTTTGAGCCAAGTTCTTTCGCTACTTTTACTGCTTCATCAGGGGAAAAAGCAACTTTTCCGTTTGGTACTGCTACACCATATTTTCTCAGAATCTCTTTCCCTTGATATTCATGGATATTCATAATACATCCTCCCATCAAACATTTGCATAGAATTGTTTTACTAACATAGACTATTCTAACGAAACATTCTGATAAAGTCTACACTTTGTCTTTAGTTCGAATTTTCTCTCTTATTATGACGCTTTTTTCTATTTTGTGTACTAAAACAGCTTGCAAAACAGTCAGAATACTTCATTTTTTCTGTATTTTTGCGCATGTTGTTGATCTAAACGATAAATAAAAGCAAAAACCTCCGAAACCGCCTGATATAATTCTTCTGGAATAGACTCGTTTAAATCTAATTGACCAAGCAACTGCACAAGGTTAGGATCCTCATAAATCGGCACATTATGCTCATTTGCACGTGCCAAAATATTCTCTGCAATTTTCCCTTTTCCCTTTGCTACAACAGTCGGACTATCCATTTGTCCAAGTTTATAGGTAAGTGCAATTGCTTCTTTTCGAGTAAATTTTTCTTCGCTCATACGCGGATATCCACCCCACTCTGCTCCTCTCGCTGTTCTACTACAGTACTTCCTTTTTCTGTTTGCCCCTTGTCAAATTGTTTAATAAAAACACCTGATAGTTGATAATCCTTTTCTGCCAATCCCATTTTCAAGGCAGCCTTTAATGGCTCCGCAAGTGGCTGAATATCCGAATTTTCATTAAATATCGTTACTGTAACAACTCTATTTTGAACCTGCATATCAATTACCGTTTCTTGCATGGATGCCATCTGTAAATAAAATAATACGCGTGCATAATTGGCATCAATTTTGCCATCTTCCTTCATGCGACCATTCCACTGTAATGTTGCATCCATCTTTTTGCCGAAAAATTCAAGCGGGACTTGCATAATGAGCTGATGTTGATGGCCATTTTCTCCTGAAGATAGCTGCATACCATTCATACGCGTCATCAACATTTCTGCCGCTTCTCTCAATTGTGGTGTAATATTACTTTCCTGCAATAATGTGTGGAGCTGTGGCTTTAATTGATGGGTAATCATTTGTATATCTGCTGATTTATTCCCCAATGTCGCCTCATAGCTAATCCCTAAATTTTTTAACACCGTTTTAAGGGCATGCTGCATCGCCTTACTATCCACCGAATTTTGTACAAGTGCATCAGCTTGTGTCACTATTTGTTGAATCATCGGTTGCGGTGATTCAACACTAGTTTTAACAAGGTTACGCATCAGTGCTTCATTTTGTAATGGAGTCGTCGCTTCTTGCCTTATAAGAGATAGCAAATGTTCCTTGCTAGACAATGCATTAGCATCCTGTGTAAATAAACGATCAGCAGTATTTTGAGCAAACGCTTTTATTAACTGCTCCTGCATTTGTTTAGCAAAAATTTCTAATGTTTGCTTCGATACTGGTAATTGATTAAAACGATCCATTAACTGATTGAGCTGTAGTTTTTGTTCATTTGTTAAGAAATTTTGGTTGGCTGTCCATGATTTCAACTGTTCAATTAGCTGACTTACATTTTCAGGCTTTGATGCAAGGATCGTTTGTACTACTTGGCCAGCCTGCTGCATTGGTTGTGCCGCTTTAGGGTCATTGATATTCGTCCAGTTTTGCCATGTCGCTTGTTGTGGCAATATGCCTGCTTCCTTTAAAATTGTTAAGGCTTGCATTTTTTCACTCATCGCAGCAGCATCATTTGTTAAGCTCTGTATCGCTCTAGCTAAAATCAGACTGCCTGTTTCTATTTCAAAAGGTTTAGCAATCGCTTGTACCTGCTGCATCAAATTTTGCTTAAGCACTTCAGATAAAGTAGTATCCCTTGCTAAAAGCTGTGCAAAATTATCCATAGTCATCGCCATACCAGATGTTTTTTGTCCACTTAGTAAGGCTTGAAAAACATCATTCGTCATTGGCATTTTAAGCTCTATCATTTTTTGAATGACCTGTAGTGCATCCGCTTTTGAAATGCCCTCTGGTAATGCCTTTAGCCACATTTCTGCCTGCATTAATTGCTCTTTTGAAATAGGTAACTGTTCCTTCATAAAATGTCCTAGCAATTGCTGCATCTCTGCTGTTTTAGGCAAATTCATGGATTCTAGTAGCTGATTGATTTGTTGATTTGGAGAAGATGCTTGTGCCATTGGTCCTGTAACCACTTTTAATTCGGTTTGTGGATTTGTTCCTGTTACCTGAAAGAAATGGGCATCACCCGTCTTTAACGGTACTTCAAGTTTCGCTATAAATTTTTGATTACCTACTTGTATTTCTGCCATTTGATCTGGATATAATTGCTTAATGGTACCGTGAAATACTTGTCCCTGCTTTAAAGCAAGTGGCTGATTTGCTGAAGTCATGGCATTTTGTTGTAGTTGAATCGGATTAAATGATGTGGCTGACATATACATACTCCTTTCATCAATTACTCCCTCGTGTCATTGTCCCATTCTGTAGCTTTATTGAATCATTGATTTTATCGGTTCAAATGATTTACGATGGTGAATTGTTGGTCCATATTCTTCCAATGCATTTAAATGTTGCTTTGTCCCATAGCCTGCATGTTGCCCAAAGCCATACATAGGAAATTCTTTGTCTAGTTGCTCCATATAATCGTCTCGGGCTGTTTTAGCTAGAATGGAGGCAGCTGCGATTGCTAAGCTCTTGGCATCCCCTTTGATAATTGAATCCTGAGGAATCGAAATGGGTAATGTCATAGCATCTACTAAAACTACATCAGGCTTTGTCGCCAATGATTCTACACTTACTTTCATAGATTGTTTGGTGGCCTCGTATATATTCAGTGCATCGATTTGCTGAGCGGATTGGAAATGAACAAAATAACTAATGGCATGCTCTTTAATTAACGTTGCAAAGGCGTTTCGTTTCTCCTTTGATAATTGCTTTGAATCATTCAGACCAACAAGGGCCTCACAATTTGTAGGTAAAATAACAGCTGCTGTCACAACAGGTCCCGCTAATGGTCCACGTCCTGCTTCATCTACACCCGCAACCAATGTATCGATACTCCCATAGCTTAAATCAAATGCTACTTTCGCTTGATGTTCTTGCAGTAATTGACGTTTTTTATCTTGTCGTTTTTGCCAAGTATGCCACGCCTTCTGTACACCTGTTCTTTCATCCGTTGCTATTTCTATCATCCAATCTTGCCATTCTTCTGCACCTTTCAATGCAGTGTTAATTTCTTTAATGGTTTTCATTTAAGTGCTCCTTCTTGCTTCTACTCAATAAAACTATATCATGTTCAGTTTTTTATGTAGTCTCTTTCATTTGAAAACTATTTTCCTCTCTATAGTCATTATCGGTAAGAAAATTCATTCCTAAAAGAAAAACTGTCACAAAAGAACATGTGACAGTTTCAATACTTATAATTGTTCAGCCTCTTTTTTTAGCTGTTCATCAACAAAATCAAAGGTCAGTTTGCCTAATTGTAAGCCGCGTATATCTCGAACAATCAGCTGTGCTACTTGATCATAATCAATTTCTCCGCCAGGTCCAAATACACGGCGTAGCTTGCCAATATGATCAAAAGTATCCACTAGCTCCTCATGGATAAATTCGAAACCATAACGTTCCTCCATACGCTTTGGATAATGATCGGATAAGAAACGCAAGCCATAGACAGCTAAATCTTCCATATTTGTGATGGTATCCTTAATCGCACCAGTTAAAGCTAATTTAAAGCCTACTTCTTGATCTTCAAATTTTGGCCATAAAATACCTGGTGTATCCAGTAGCTCTAGCTCTTTACCAACTTTAATCCATTGCTGTGCTTTTGTTACACCTGGTGTATTTCCGGTTTTAGCGATATTTTTTTTCGCCAAGCGATTAATCAGTGTGGATTTCCCTACGTTAGGTATTCCAACAATCATGGCACGAATAGCTCTAGGTTTCATACCTCGCGCCTTCATGCGATCAAATTTCTCTTTTAAAATTTCTTGCGCCGCTTTTGTTACTTGCTGTAAGCCCTTACCCTCAAGTGAGTTTATGGCTACGGCTTTATGACCACGTTGTGCAAAATATTCTACCCATTTACGTGTTTCTTGCTCATCTGCCATATCCGCTTTATTTAAAATTAAAAGACGTGGTTTTTGGTTAATCACTTCGTCGATCATCGGATTACGTGAGGATAGCGGTAAACGTGCATCTATTAATTCAAATATAATATCGACAAGCTTTAATTTTTCCGTTACTTCACGTCGGGCTTTCGCCATATGCCCTGGAAACCATTGTATTGTCATAGCTATACCTCCTAAACTAAAAGAAAAAGGGAGTGATTAAGCTCTCCCTTTCTTGCATTACTTTACAATTTTTATGTCACTAAATGGCCAGAAAATCAAACTTGTATTACCAATAATTTCCTTTTGTTCAACAAGGCCAATATGACGACTATCTTTACTATTTCGACGGTTATCCCCCATGACAAAAACATATCCTTCTGGAATAGTATCCACGGAAACATCAATATCTTTTAAGGTAAAGTCTTCTGTTAGGGTCCCCCCAGCAATTTGCGCTTTATATGCATCTAAATAGGGCTCATCTATTGGTTCACCATTAATATATAATTGATCGTCCTTATATTCCAGCGTATCTCCTGGCAGTCCTATTACACGCTTTATGTAATTTTTTTGTTCAGGTGCATGAAATACAACGATATCAAAACGCTTTGGTTCACCTATTTTATAACCAATCTTATTCACAATCATCCGGTCGCCATCTTCAAGGGTTGGCATCATGGACTCTCCATCAACTGCAATGGGTGTAAATAAAAAATATCGAATCACTGCAGCAATCGCAAATGCAATTAATAGTGCTTTTGTCCATTCCCATAATTCATTCTTTTCTTTCACTTGTTTTTCCATTGAGAATTGCCCCCTTGTCTAACACTATTTTAGATGATAGTGAATAAAGATGACAAGCAAAAAGAAAAGGGGCTTGAACACAAGCCCCTCACTTTTAAGTCATAATTATCGAATTTCTTTAATACGAGCAGCTTTACCACGTAGATTACGTAGGTAGTAAAGTTTAGCACGACGTACTTTACCACGACGTACAACTTCTAAGTTAGCGATTTTTGGTGTGTGTACAGGGAATGTACGCTCAACACCTACACCGTAAGAAATTTTACGAACTGTGAAAGTTTCGCTAATACCGCCACCACGACGTTTAATTACTACACCTTCGAAAAGTTGGATACGTTCACGAGTACCCTCTACTACTTTCACGTGTACCTTAACAGTATCACCAGGACGGAAAGTTGGTAGATCAGTGCGAAGCTGAGCTTTTGTAATTTCTGTAATAATGTTTGACATTGTTTTCTCTCCTTAGACAGATGCTCTTGCACGCAATCTATGCCACAGCGGAACACCGTAATTCAGCACTTCACATAGAAGTACAGATTAGATGTTATCATAAATAGAGCAGGCAATCAAGCATCTTGATGATTGTTTTTTAGTTTTTCTAGATACAATTTTTGCTTGTCTGTTAATGGATAATGCTCCAATAAGTCAGGACGGCGCTCAAAAGTTCTTTTCAGCGATTGTTCCTCTCGCCATTGCTCGATTCTAGCGTGATTCCCCGATACTAAAACATCAGGTACCTTCATCCCACGAAACTCCGCAGGTCGTGTATAATGTGGATGCTCAAGTAGACCCGTTGAAAAAGAATCCTGGATATGCGAATTCTCTTGCCCTAAGACACCAGGCAACAATCGAACTACGCTATCAATAACAGTCATAGCGCCTAATTCCCCACCTGTTAACACGAAATCGCCAATGGAAATCTCGTCTGTCACGAGGTGCTGACGTATACGCTCATCATAGCCTTCATAATGACCACATAAGAACACTAACTCCGTTTCTTGTGCTAGCTCTTCTGCTTTTTTCTGGGTGAATCGTTCACCTTGTGGACACATTAAAATGATACGTGGTTGTTTGCCAGCAGTGATGGCCTCCACTGCACTAAACATAGGTTCAGGCTTTAAAACCATACCCGCACCACCACCATATGGATAGTCATCGACTTGCTTGTGTTTGTTCCCTGAAAATGTACGAATATCCGTGACCTCTAGCTTTACAGCACCTTTTTCTTGCGCTTTCTTTAAAATAGATGCACCAAAAACGCCTGAGAACATATCAGGGAACAGGCTTAATACATGAATGTTCATCATAATAAGCCTTCCATTACATGGATGATAATTTTTTTATCTACAACATCAATATCTTTTACGATATCTTCGATATAAGGGATATAATGCTCTTTCTTCGAGCCTTTAACTACCCATACATCGTTTGCTCCTGTTTGCAGGATATCTGCCACAACACCAATTGTTTCGCCCTCTTCAGAAATAACTGTGCAGCCTATTATTTCATGGAAAAAGAATTCATTTTCTGCAAGTAGATCATCTGTCATTTGATCTTTTGTTACTTTCAGCATGCCTTCTTTAAACGGCTCAACCAAGTTGATATTGTTCATGCCTTCAAAAGTTAAAAGAATAAAGTTTTTATGACGACGCACCGAACCAATCGTTACCCAGGTTGGCTTCTTATCGTCTTTTTTAAAGGCAGCAAGTTTATTTCCTACTGCAAAACGCTCTTCTTCAAAGTCTGTTGTCGATAATACACGTATCTCACCACGAATACCGTGTGTATTGACAATACGACCTACATTAAACCATTCCATTCAACTTTCACCTCGTAAAAAACTTCTCTCCATAAAGCATCCTGCTCACCCAATAAATAGCTACCGTTCGCTCATTTATCATCGCTTACAGATGTGCTTGGAAGAATGTCGTTTTAGCTAAGACTGATTTGTCTTGTCATTATTAATATAAGCAATACCCTTTAGCTGTAATCGTTATAACAGTTTTCTGTTCTGCTTAAACAGAAGTACTAGATACATGCTGCTGTTAAAACAAGATAAAAAAAGGAAGGAACCTACAAGCTCCCTCCTTCTTTGTCCAGATTTTACGTTTCATGCTAAAAGCCACTTTGAACTCCTAAGCGACATGTAAACACACCTATCAGGACTCATTTGTACTTGTTGCAAGAGCGTGAAAATCTTTTCTATTAATCCAATATATCGACGTAGGTCTTCTTTTGATGGTGACTACCTGCCGCTGAATAAACAATTGTACGAATCGCTTTCGCTACTCGCCCTTGCTTGCCTATGACTTTCCCTCGATCCTCTGGATGAACAAAAAGTTTATAAACAATTCGATTTGCATTTTCATCCGTCTCAATACGAACTTCTTCTGGATAATCGACTAACGGTAAAACGATTGCTTCAATCAGCTGCTTCAAAGACGTCGCCCCCGATTATTTACTGAATTTTTGGTTATGGAATTTTTCCATGATACCTTGTTCTGAGAACAGGTTACGCACTGTATCTGATGGTTTTGCACCGTCAGCTAACCATTTAAGAGCTTTCTCTTCATCAATGTTTACAGTAGCTGGTTGAGTTAGTGGGTTGTAAGTACCAACTGTTTCGATTTGACGACCGTCACGTGGTGAACGAGCGTCTGCAACTACGATACGATAGAAAGGAGATTTTTTAGCTCCCATACGTTTTAAGCGAATTTTAACTGCCATTTTAATAGCACCTCCGAATAAGTTTCACACAAGATAGTATATTATCAATGTTTAGGTTGTTTGTAAAGTGTTTTTTCTTAACACCTAAAAATTATTATTTAAACAATGAATCAAAGCCTGGTAATTTCATTTTTTTCTTGCCTTTACCACTTGCCATTCCAGTCATTTGCTTCATCATTTTTTTCATTTCATCGAATTGCTTAATGAGACGATTCACCTCTTGAATAGATGTCCCAGAGCCTTTAGCAATACGCTTTTTACGGCTACCATTTATGATTTCTGGGTTGGTCTTTTCAGCAGGGGTCATCGAGTAAATAATGGCCTCTACACGCCCCATTTGTTTATCATCTACTTTTACATTATCCAAGCCTTTGATTTTGTTTGCACCTGGGAGCATTTTTAAAATTTCATCAAGTGGCCCCATTTTTTTGACTTGTTGTAATTGTTCAACGAAATCATCAAATGTAAAGGTTTGGGACTTGAATTTTTCTTCTAATTCTTTGGCTTTTGCTTCATCTACATTTGCTTGCGCCTTTTCGATCAGCGACAGAACATCTCCCATACCTAATATACGAGACGCCATACGCTCTGGATGGAAAGGCTCTAGCGCATCCATTTTCTCACCCATACCGACAAACTTAATCGGTTTCTGCGTTACAGAACGGATGGATAATGCAGCACCACCACGAGTATCACCATCAAGTTTTGTTAAAACAACGCCTGTAATACCAATGGCCTCATTAAAGCTTTCTGCCACATTGACAGCATCCTGACCTGTCATAGCATCGACAACAAGGAATACCTCATCTGGCTCTTTTAATGCACGAATATCTTTTAATTCCTGCATTAAATCTTCATCGATATGAAGACGACCAGCCGTATCGATAATCACCACATCATGATGCTCTTCCTTTGCCAATTCGATTGCTTGACGAGCAATTTCTACTGGAGATACCTCGGTTCCTAAAGCAAAAACAGGTAATGATAACTGTTTACCTAATGTTTGTAGCTGTTGAACGGCTGCTGGGCGATAAACGTCTGCGGCAACTAGTAACGGCTTACGATTAAATTTTTTCCGTAAGACATTTGCCAGTTTTCCTGTAGTCGTCGTTTTACCCGCACCTTGTAAACCGACCATCATAATGACTGTTGGCGGCTTTGTATTAAACTTAATAGGGCTTTGTTCGCCACCCATTAATTCCGTTAATTCATCTTGTACGATTTTAATAACTTGCTGCCCTGGTGTTAAGCTTTGCATAACTTCAACACCGACAGCACGCTCACTTACCTTTTTCACAAACTCTTTGACTACTTTTAAGTTAACATCCGCTTCGATTAAAGCAAATCGGACTTCTCGCATCATTTCTTTAACGTCTTGCTCTGATACTTTCCCTTTGCCTTTAATCTTTTGGATCGTTCCTTGGAGTCGTTCCGCTAATCCTTCAAAAGCCATTGCTTTCGCCTCCTAATCCCATTCTTTCAGCTGTTCAATAAGTGCTAACTGCTGTTCATCTGTCATACTTTTCTCTGTAATCCCCATTGTAAGCTGTGACAGCATTTGGGTACGTTGTTGAAATTTTTCAAGTAAACATAATTTTTCTTCATATTCCTCAAGCATCGCTTCTGTTCGACGAATATTATCGTAAACAGCTTGGCGTGAAACTCCATACGATTCAGCGATTTCTCCTAGAGAGTTATCATCCAAATAGTATAGTTCCATATAACTTCTTTGCTTATCTGTTAATAATGCTTGATAAAAGTCGAAGAGAAAGTTCATGCGTGTTGTTTTTTCAAGTAGCATCGAATGTTTCTCCTCCCGCTATTAGTCATTTGTATCATAACGAAAAGCGCCCGTCTGTGTCAAGGTAATCCCCTTGTCTAAAAGCTTAAATGTCTGCTTGCAGGCATATTTTACGCCTTTAGCAAGTATTACTCTTTTAAACAAGTATTACTCTTTTAAACAAGTCAATTCACCTATACACAGTCGAGCGTTTTATAAAATTACTCAGCGATGTTCGCTGTTAATCTTCATTATTTTCTAATTCTTTATCCAAACCATCGGCAAATAAACCATAAACATATCGTTCAGCATCAAATGGCTGTAGATCATCCATTTTCTCACCAAGACCAACAAATTTCACAGGAATGTGCAGCTTATTGCGAATAGCAAGCACAATCCCGCCCTTAGCTGTACCGTCTAGCTTCGTTAAGACAATACCTGTTACATTCGTTGCTTCTTTAAATGTTTGTGCTTGCACAAGTGCATTTTGGCCTGTTGTGGCATCTAATGCTAATAATACTTCATGTGGCGCATTTGGAATTTCACGTGAAATGACACGATGTACCTTTTCAAGTTCATTCATTAAGTTCACTTTGTTTTGCAAGCGACCAGCTGTATCGCAAATTAATACATCGGCTTTTCTATTTTTGGCTGCACGAATCGCATCATACATGACTGCCGCTGGATCAGAGCCCTCAGATTGTTTGATAACTTCACAACCGACACGATCTCCCCATACTTGTAATTGATCTATCGCACCAGCACGGAACGTATCACCAGCAGCTAAAACAACGGTTTTCCCTTGTGTTTTTAAGCGATGCGCTAGTTTGCCGATCGTTGTCGTTTTTCCAACGCCATTTACTCCGACAAATAGAATAACTGTCAGCTCACCATCTGGCTGCATATTTAGATCAATTAAATCTTCTTCACCTTGCTCATAAATTTCTACAAGCTTCTCAGAAATCACGGCTTGGATACCGTTCGTATCTTTTATATTTTTACGTTGTACTTCGAAACGCAGTTTATCCATTAGCTCCATAACTGTTTCAAAGCCGACATCAGCTTGTAATAATAAATCCTCTAATTCTTCAAAGAAATCCTCATCCACTTTACGATAACGCGCAACAAGGTCGTTCACTTTAGAAGTAAAGGAATTACGTGTTTTTTCAAGACCAGCCTTGAATTTTTGTGTAATCGACCAAGCAGAAGGCTTTTTCTCCTCTACTGGTGTATCCTCAATAACTGCTAGCTCTTGTACTTCCAGATCTTGTACTTCTGGCTGTATTTCTGGTTGTTCTTTTTCTATTTCAGTTGAAGGTTCTACTGCTGCTTCTTTCACAATTTCCATCTCTGGAGATTCTTCTATTTGCTCAACCACTTCTACATCAACAGTCTCAATAGCAGCCGTTTCGTTTGCTTCATCTAGATCTAGCTCTTGAAGATCAGCATCCTGCTCATTGTCAAGCGCCTCTAGTTTTTCTTCCTCGGCTGGATTTCCCATTAATTTATCTTTTAAACGCTTAAAAAAACTCATGCTTGTTCGCTCCTTTGCTCCGCAAGTACGGGTTCATCTTCTAATTTTACTGATACGAGTTTTGATACACCCGATTCTTGCATTGTTATACCATACAAGACATCAGCTCCCTCCATCGTCCCTTTACGATGTGTAATAACAATGAATTGTGTGTCACGGCTAAATCTTTTTAGATACTGGCTATAGCGCACAACATTAGCCTCATCCAAAGCCGCCTCTACTTCGTCGAGAATACAGAATGGTACAGGTCGTATATTTAGGATAGAGAATAATAAGGCAATTGCTGTCAGTGCTCGCTCACCACCAGAAAGCAAACTTAAATTTTGTAGTTTTTTCCCTGGAGGTTGTGCCACTATTTCAATGCCTGTTTCTAGTAAATTTTGCGGATCAATTAACACTAAATCCGCTTGCCCACCGCCAAACAATTCACGGAAAACAAGTTTAAATTGTTCTCGTATTGCATAGAACGTTTCACTAAAGCGCAATGTCATTTCTTCATCCATTTCTTTAATGGCTTCATGCAATGTTTCCTGTGCAGCAAGTAAATCCTCTCGTTGTTCAGTTAAGAATGTATGACGTTCAAGTACTCGTTCATATTCCTCAATCGCCCCTAAATTAACAGGACCAAGCTCTTCAATGGATTTTTTCAACAGTTTCACACGGCGTCGTACGAACTCTTCGTCTTCTATCGAAAGAGCTTCTTCCTCTGCCTCTTCAAATGTTAACTGATAGTTTTCTTCGAGTTGTTCTTTGAAATTATCCATTTCAAATTCTAAACGGCTTTGTTTCAACTCATTTGCACGTATTGCTTCAAGGTATCCTTTATGTATACGTTGCATTTCTTTCAGTTGTTCTTCTAATGTTGTGAGTTCTTGTTGTTGCCCTACCTTCTCCTCTTTCTTTCGAGAAATAGTCTCTTGTAAGGCATCTCTTCTCGCTTTCCATGTGATTACCTGCTCCTCAACCTCTTCATCACTTAAATGATTTGTCGATTCATCGGATTGAAGCCATAATATTTCCTGAGAAATATTTTCAACTTTTTGTTGAGCTTTGTTCAATTGTAGTGCTAGCTCAGCAGTGGAAATTTGAACTTGCGACATTTGTTCTTGCATTACTGCTAATTGTGAACGTTTTTCCGCTAGTTGCTCTCGTAATACGTCCTTCTCTGTCTCACCTTGTAGCTTTACCTTACTTAATTGCTCGACAGTATCATTGATTTCGACAAGCTCATCGGCTAGTGCGTTTAATCGCTCCATTGCCTCTTGCTTTTGTGATAACAATGCTTCCTCACGTGTTTTTACATCTTGAGTTTCAGTTGAAGTAAAAGATACTCGGGCTGATAAGCTTTTTTCAACAACCTCTAACTCGCGGATACGACCAGCCTGTTGCATCTCATCTTTTCGTAATTGCTCTCCTTCAAGCTTTAACTGTTCTACTTGATCTCGAAGTGTTGCAAGCTTGTCTTTTTCGGTTGCTACAGCCTGTTCAGCACTATAAATGGAATCCTGTAATGACTCTAGCTTGAGGATTAAATCATCTAATTCGGCTTTTCTTGTAAAGAGTGAGGATTGCTGTTTCATAGCACCACCCGTTAAAGAACCCCCTGCATTGACAATATCTCCATCAAGTGTGACCACTCGGTATCGGAAACCACATAATCGAGCGATTTGACTGGCCCCTTCCAGATTTGCTGCCACAATGACATGCCCTAAAAGATTTTCAACAATTGTACGATTATCTTCATTAAATGTCACAAGCGCATCTGCTATTTGAATAAAAGCTGGATGCTCTATCGCTAATTGGATCGTAGCTGGATTAATTTTACGTGACTTCATCACGGTTTTTGGTAAAAAAGTAGCTCGTCCAGCTCGTTTTTGCTTTAACCAATGAATGGCTTGCTGTGCATGTCGTTCATTCGTTGTGACAATATGCTGAGAGGCTGCACCTAAAGCTGTTTCTATCGCTTGAGAGTATTTCCCCTCAACTTGTAGTAATTCAGCGACAGCCCCCTCAATTCCTTGTAATTCACCTTTATCACGAGCAAGCAAAACTTCTTTAACTCCTTGGAAAAATCCTGAAAAATCGGCTTCCAACTCGGCTAATGTATCTTTTCTCGCCTTTAATTGCTGCTGATGCTGATAAGCTTTATACAGCATATCCTGTTTCTCAGCAAAGGAAGAATTTGTATTTTTTAACTGAACTTGCAGCGACTCATATTGTTCAAGCTTAGCTTGCAAATCATTTGTTGTGGAAGTGTGTTCAGCGACTAGCTTTTCTTTCTCAGCAACAATTTGCGTAAGCTCCTGTCCAATTTCATCAGTTTGATTGGACATTCTTGCTGCCATAGCCTTTTGTTGCGCTAATTGCTGATCGATATTTTTCAATTCATTCTTAATAGTTGCTTCTTCATTCAATGAATCAATGTATCGATTTTTTTGTTCTTCAATTTCTTGTTCAATTTCCGTAACAGAACGATTTAATGACTGTTCTAACTGTTTAATGCTCTGCTTGAGTATGGAGAGTGCTTGCTGTTTCTCTGAAAATGCTTCTTTTTTCTCCTGTTCTTGTACAAGCAGTACGTCTACTTCTTCTTTTGCTTCTTGTAATGTCGCATTCAACTGCAGTAGTTGATTGGAAGCATTTTGTCGTTTTTCAGCCATTAGTGCCTTACGACCATCCCAACGCTCTACCTCCATTGTGGCATTGACAAGATCAGCCTGTGAAACATCCAAATAATCATCAAGTTCTTTTAATAACTTGCGAATATTGGTTGTCTGTATATCGATTGTTGCAATATTTTGAGCTTGTTGTTGCTCAGTTGCAGACAGCTCGGTAAATTCAGCTTTTAGTGCATGCAAAGATTGTGCACAATTTTTAAAATCATGCACAAGAATGGCAATATCAAAATCTTTTAGCTCGGTAGACATTTGGACATAGTCTCTCGCACTAGAAGCCTGCATTTCAAGCGGCTCTAATCGGTTGTCTAATTCATGGAGTATATCTAATACACGATACAAATTCTCATCTGTCTCTACAAGCTTATGCTCTGCTTTTTTCTTTCTTATTTTATACTTTAAAACGCCAGCTGCCTCTTCAAAAATCGAACGACGGTCGTCAGGGCGGCTATTTAAGATTTCATCAACACGGCCTTGAGAAATAATTGAAAATGCCTCTTTCCCAAGCCCTGAATCCATAAACAAGTCCGTAATATCCTTCAGGCGACACTGTTGGTTATTTAATAAATATTCACTATCACCTGAACGGTATACGCGTCTTGTTACGCTGACTTCTGTATAAGAAAAAGCAAGTTGCTCGTCAGTATTGTCTAATATAAGTGTTACCTCTGCAAAGTTGAGTGGCTTACGAGAGTCACTGCCAGCAAAAATAACATCTTCCATCTTTGCTCCACGTAACGACTTTGCCGATTGCTCCCCAAGTACCCAACGAATCGCATCTGTGACATTACTTTTTCCACTGCCATTTGGTCCAACAACCGCTGTAACACCGGGTACAAAATCAATTCCAATGCGCTCCGCAAAGGATTTAAAGCCAATCACTTCTAGTCGTTTTAGGAACATCTATTAAGCCTCCTCTTTTGCAGCTTCTTCACGCATCATTCGCATTGCACATTGTGCAGCTTGCTGCTCGGCTTCTTTTTTTGATTTTCCACGACCAATACCAAGCTCTTGCCCGTTCAATAATACGCTTGATACAAAGGTACGGTTATGTGCTGGGCCTTTTTCATCGATTATTTCGTAATGAAGAAGTCCATTATTAGTTTGTTGTACCATTTCTTGCAATTGACTTTTAAAATCCATCACATGCGAAAAAGCACCTACTTCTACTTTTGGGAACACGATACGCTCTAAAAACGACACGACCGTTTGTAATTCTTGATCTAGATAGAGTGCACCTACAAATGATTCAAACACATCCGCAAGTAGCGCTGGGCGTTCCCGACCACCTGTTAATTCCTCACCTTTTCCAAGTAACACGAAGCGTCCAAAGCCTAATTCATTCGCAAAAATAACTAGTGATGGCTCACAAACGATAGAAGCTCTTAACTTTGTTAACTCACCCTCGCTCATATTTGGGTATTTCTCAAAAAGATATTTAGAAACAGATAGTTCAAGTACTGCGTCTCCTAAAAATTCAAGACGCTCATTATCCGTAAATAGCTTACGGCGATGCTCATTCACATAAGATGAATGCGTGAATGCTTGATACAATAAATTTTTATTAATAAAAGTGATATTTAATTCATGCTGTAACAGCTCGAATTGGTTGCGTACTTTTTCAGGAAGTACGCCAGATTTCTGCATAGTTCCTTTTCTTTTCATAGCCATTGAACAAATCTGCCTTCCTAATAGTTTCTACCGTTTTAGTGTACCTTTTTCAAGGCGTTTATGCAAAAGTATTTCGGCTTAAACACAATGTTTTGGAAATTTTTTCGAAAATTTATCTTATTCATAGAAAATGATCTCCTCTAAAATGAAAGTTGAATGCTTGTGGGACGATTTTTGGTTAACTCCAGTCGTCAGTTCAAAAAAATTTTAGACATTATGCCCCCGATTTTTAACATGAAAAAGGGACGTCAATAGATCGAAAATCGATCTATTTCGTCCCCTTTGAATACATCTTTGTTCATTGAAGCTGCTTCTTCTATCAAGTCAAAGCAGACAAACTATTTCTACTTTATTCATGCTATCATAAATACCATTGTGTATTATGATGACCATCACATCTATAAAGGTGATCCATTTTCGCTAAATAAAGTTTTAACGAAATTAGTTTAATTTACTTTCGATGTATGAAATTGCAGAACCTACTGTTGAGATTTTTTCAGCATCTTCATCAGAAATTTCCATATCAAACTCGTCTTCAAGTTCCATTACAAGTTCAACTACGTCTAATGAGTCAGCACCTAAATCATCACGGAAAGAAGCTTCAAGTGTTACCTCGCTTTCTTCAACACCTAAACGGTCCACGATTACTTTTGTTACACGTTCTAATACTGTAGACAAATGATTCACCTCCCCTCAAATGATTATACAAAAAATCAGCGTATATGCCTAATCGAAATTACATTACCATACCACCATCTATATGAAGCGTTTGCCCTGTCATATAGTTAGCATCATCGGAAGCAAGGAAAGCTACTGCCTTGGCAATATCCTCTGGCTGTCCAAGTTTCGCAAGAGGAATCTGCGTAAGCATACCTTTTTTAATATCTTCTGGTAGTTGCTCTGTCATTTCTGTTTCAATAAAGCCTGGCGCAATCGCATTAACTAAAATATTGCGTGAAGCTAATTCTTTTGCCGTCGTTTTTGTGAGTCCAATAACACCTGCTTTAGCCGCAACATAGTTTGCTTGACCAGCATTACCCGCTACACCAACGATGGAAGAAATATTAATAATACGACCTGCACGTTGCTTCATCATTTGACGTGTTACCGCCTTTGTACAAAGGAAAACCCCTTTAAGATTCGTATTTAATACATCGTCCCATTCGTCTTCCTTCATACGCATTAACAGGTTATCTCTAGTAATACCTGCATTATTCACTAAAATATCAAGAGAACCAAATGTTTTCACAGCGGCATCCATTAATGCGGTTACTTCTTCCGTCTGTGAAACGCTAGCTTGCACCGCAATGGCTTCCCCACCGTTTGCTTGAATCATCTCAACGACTTCTTCCGCTTTTGCCTGTGAGCCACTATAGTTTACTACAACCTTAGCACCTTCCTCAGCAAGCTTTACAGCAATAGCACGTCCAATCCCTCTTGAAGCTCCTGTTACAACAGCTACTTTACCTTCTAATTTACGCATTGATTGACCACTCCTTCGACGCTTCTAAAACCGCTTCTAATGATGCTTCATCATAGACACAATAAGCAGCAACTGAACGATCAATTTTTTTCAAGAGACCGCTTAATACTTTGCCAGGTCCACATTCGATAAAGACATCGACACCTTGTGCAATCATTTCACGCATAGATGCTTCCCATTGCACTGCACTATATACCTGTTCAACTAGCTCCTGCTGAATCGCTGGTACATCCTTTAATTCCTTCGCCATTACATTGCCGATAACAGGGATTTCAGGTGCAGATAAAGTAATCTCTGCTAATGCTGCTTGCAGTTTCTCTGAGGATGGTCGCATCAATTCAGAATGAAATGGACCGCTCACAACTAAAGGTATTGCGCGCTTTGCCCCTGCTTCTTTTGCAGCAATAATCGCTTTATCTACACCTTCTTTAGTGCCTGAGATAACAATTTGTCCTGGACAATTCACATTGGCTACCTGCACAGAATCACCTGCTGCTGAAACCAGCTCTGTAACTGCGTTCAATGCCTCTAATTCCATCCCTAGAATCGCTGCCATCGCTCCTTGTCCTGCTGGTACAGCTTCATTCATATAAAGACCACGTTTATGCACGATAGACACGGCATCATCAAATGACATTACGCCTGCTAAAACCAATGCACCATATTCTCCAAGCGAATGACCCGCAGCATAGTGTGGCTGAATTCCTGCTGCACGCAGCTTTTCAGCTACCATTACACCCGTAGTAAGAAGTGCTGGCTGAGCGTGGTATGTCAGTGTTAACTCCTCAGCTGGACCTTCTAACATTAACTTAGATAATTCAAATTGAAGAGCTTGATCTGCACGATCATAAAATGCTTTACTGTCTGCTGCATTTTCAACAAACTCTTGACCCATCCCTACTACTTGCGAACCTTGTCCTGGAAAAATAAATGCTATTTTCGTCATTTGAATAATCCCCTTTGTTTAATCAATTTCTAAGTGACGTACTGTATCAGTAATCGTCGAAATAACAGCATGCTCTACCATCGTATTAGCTTGTCGAATCGCACTAAAAATTGCTTTTGCATTCGATGAGCCATGCGCTTTAATTACAGGTGCTTGTAAGCCAAACAACCCTGCACCACCATACTCTGTGTAGTCCATTTTATTTTTTAAGTCACGTAAATTATTTTTCATGAGTGCTGCTGAAATTTTCGTTTTCGTTGATGACATAAATGCCTCTTTTAACATTGAAAATAAAGCGCCAGCCGTCCCTTCAATAGACTTCAACACCATATTGCCTGTAAAGCCATCTGTTACAACAACATCCGCTACTCCTTCAAGCAAATCACGCGCTTCTACATTACCAATAAAATTCAAATCAGCTTCCTTCAATAATTCGAAGGCAGCTTTCGTTAATTCATTACCCTTTTTTTCCTCAGTACCGATATTTAATAGGCCAATTCGTGGTTTTTGTAAGCCTCCAACCTTTTTAGCATAAATATCACCCATAATCGCATATTGCACTAAATGCTCTGGTCGTGCATCTGCATTTGCTCCTAAATCAAGCATTAAGAAGCCTTTACCATCCAATGTCGGTAATGTTGTAGCCAAAGCTGGACGGTCTATCCCCTCAATTCGGCCAACTTTAAATAAGCCCCCTGCCATTAACGCTCCGGTATTCCCAGCAGATAGGCAAGCATCTGCTCTACCTTCTTCCACCGATTCCATCATACGAGCCATTGAAGAATCCTTTTTTCGACGAACAGCACGTGCAGGGTCATCCGTTCCTTCTACTATTTCCTCACAATGTATGATTGTTAATCGATCATGTTGTTTTAAAAATGGCTCAAGCTTATCTTGCTGACCATATAATTGGATTTCTAAATTTGGGATTTGCTCTAATGCTAAGAGTGCACCTTCAACAACTGATTTTGGTGCATTGTCTCCACCCATTCCATCAAGCGCTAATTTCATTGTTACTCACCTTTACCTTTCGTGCGGTACATATCAAATTCACCAACAAAAACGGTTTCACCATTTACGGTAGATGTTACCTCGACTTTTGTACGATGATTAAGATCATCTCGTCCGATAACAATCGCTTTTGTAATAACACGATTTCCAGCACGCACAGGTTTCACAAATGTTATATTGGAATGTACGGTTAATGCTAGTTCGTCATCAATTACTGCGACCGCTAATGAGTTTGCTTGTGCAAACAAATGATGTCCACGTGCGATGCCATTGCGCTGAAAAACATGCTCTTCTTGTACATCAAAAATCGATAGTGCTCGATTATCTAATTCAATATCTACAATTTCTCCGATGACTTCATCAATCGGTAGAGATTTTACTTCATTTTCATAGTTTTTAGAAGCAACATCTTTAATTCGCTCTCGTAATTCTGGTATAGATAACTCCATACGATCTAAACGAATTGTTTGGACACTTACCTGAAACTGTGTTGCTAGCTGTTCATCTGTGACGAATGGATTTTCAGCTATCGTTTCAGATAGTAGTCGCTGTCGCTCTTTTTTCGTTCGTCTCAACATCATTCGCCACCTTTTGAGTTGTTATTAGCACTTGGTACTAATATCAGTATATAGAGTATAAAAAAAGAATGCAAGACTTGTTTTGAAATCAAGTACTCACATTCTCCTATGCTCATAAGCCCTCAATACTAATCGAAGCGCTCTCCCTGTAATACACCCGACTCTTCTAGCATTTTACGCAAGTATTGATAGTCATCATCCTGCCAAAACGCTTTTGTTTCAAGCATCTCTGTTGCATCTTTTCTTGCGGTCTCGAGTATACGATAATCATGTACTAAATCAGCTACTTTAAAATCTGGCAAACCACTTTGCTTTCTACCAAAAAAGTCCCCTGGTCCCCTTAATTCTAAATCTTTTTCAGCTAAACGGAAACCATCATTCGTTTCCGTCATCGACTGCATACGCTCTTTCCCTTCATCAGACTTAGGATCAGCAAGTAAAATACAGTATGACTGGTGCTCACCACGCCCGACACGCCCTCGGAGCTGGTGCAATTGCGCTAGGCCAAAACGCTCAGCATCATAGACAATCATAAAGGTAGCATTCGGTACATTAACACCTACCTCCACAACTGTTGTAGAAACTAAAAGCTGAATTGTTCCTTCACTAAAATCGCGCATCACCGCATCTTTTTCATCGGCTGATAAACGTCCATGCATTAAACCGACCTGATAACGATCTTTAAAATAAGTGGCTAGTTGCTCATAAATTTCTACAGCATTTTGAACATCAAGCTTATCAGATTCCTCAATAAGTGGACAAATAGCATAAGCTTGTCTTCCAGCCGCTAGCTCCAATTCTAGCTTGGACATCACAGAGCCGAGTTGCTCTTTTTTCATCCAATGCGTTTCAATCTGTTTACGGCCCGCTGGCATTTCATCAATTATCGATACATCCATTTCCCCAAATGCAGTAATAGCAAGTGTACGCGGTATAGGAGTAGCTGTCATAAAGAGGACATCTGGATTCTCCCCTTTATCACGCAAAATTCGACGTTGTTCCACACCAAAGCGATGCTGCTCATCTGTGATGACAAAACCTAGCTTTTGAAATATAACATCTGGCTGAATTAACGCATGTGTGCCAATGACAATGTCAAGATCACCATTTGCCAAATCTGCTAAAATCCCACGTCGCTCCTTTGTTTTAGTTGACCCAGATAACAAAGCAACACGAACATCAAAGGGTTGAAACCATTCTTTTAAGTTCTCCAAGTGCTGTTCCGCTAAAATTTCAGTTGGTGCCATTAAGGCTCCTTGAAAGCCCGCTGTCACAGCTGCATATAAACCGATTGCCGCTACTACTGTTTTCCCAGAACCTACGTCGCCTTGCAGCAAACGATTCATTCGATGTGGTTCCTTCAAATCTTTACAAATTTCATTAACCACTCGTTTTTGAGCATTTGTTAATTCATAGGGCAATGAAGCAATAAATGCTCGTAGTTTATGCACATCAAACTGAATGATTGTGCCACGCTCACTCTCTTTCCGCGTTTTACGTAATGCCTGTATACGCAATTGGAAGTTTAATAGCTCCTCATAAGCAAAGCGTCTTCTTGCTTGTTTAGCATGCCCAGCATCCAGCGGAAAATGGATACCCTCCAAGCCCTCTCGTATCGGAACAAGCTTATAGGACTCCTGTAAATAATATGGAATCGCCTCTGGTAGCTCTGCACCAAAATCATCTAACACTTGTCGCATATATTTACGAAATCTTTTTTGTGGAATCAAACCTTTCAGACTATACACTGGCTCAAAGTCTACTTGATCTGTTTTTGGCCCAAATGTGACAGTTGTACCATTGATTACTTGTCTACCACGATCCCATTTCCCCGTCACGGTAATAATGGAACCCGGTACAAGCTTTTGCTTTAAATAGCCTTGATTGAAAAATACAACTTTTACTAAGTGACGTCCTGCCAAAACTGTTACTTGAAGTCTTGATTTATTACGACCTAAAAATAATATCGTAGGCTCACGTTCTACCTTGCACTCAACTGTAACGCGTTCGTTATGTGGTGTTTGCGCTAAATCTTTTAAACGAAAATCTTCATGTCGATGTGGGAACGTCCATAATAAATCAGCTACTGTATTGATGCCTAGTGATTCAAGATGTGCTGCTGTTTCTTTCCCGATGCCTTTCACTTCATTGACATGGCTAAATAATTCAGTCATCCTATCCCACAACTCCCTTCATTCAAGTGGTACTCTTTATGTAACCATCCTAGCTTCCTATATCTAATGTATCATATATTAATTCGCAGCCTCTACACATAAGCAAAAACCCCATCAATGCATGATAGGGTTATAAACGTCTGTCATTTATATTGCAAAATCATGTCAATAAAAAGCTTAATGGCATCAGGAAAGACATCTTCATCTAAATCAAATTTTGGATGATGATGTGGATATTGGCTTTTTTCGCCACCCATCCCAACAAAAATAAATGCACCTGGCCTATGCTTTAGATAATATGAAAAATCCTCGCCCCCCATTACTGGATCAACAAGCTCGAATACATCCTGCCCAAAATTTTCACAAACGATAGATTCTACGAAGCGTGATTGCTGAGGATCATTGATAAGGGGAGGCGTCCCTATAATAAAATCGATTGTCCCTTTCGCCCCAAAAGCATGGCAAATCCCTTCTGTTAAACTTACCATCTTCGCTTGAATGGTAGCTACTGTTTCAGGAGTTAATGCCCTAATCGTTCCTATTAATTTTGCTGTCTCTGGAATAATGTTATACGTTGTTCCTGCTTGAATATTTCCTACTGTAATAACGCCAGCCTCAATAGGATTGATTGTTCGACTAATGATACTCTGAAAGGCTTGCATTAAATGGCTCGCAATATAAATGGGATCAATCGTTTCATGTGGCATTGAACCATGTCCACCATGACCTTGAATCTCAATTTCAAAATCATCGACCGAAGCCATCATTGGCCCATGCGTTAAGCCTATTTTCCCTTTCTCTAAACCCTGCCATAAATGAATACCAAAAATAGCATCAACATTTTCTAGCACGCCATTTTGAATTAAAAAATCTGCTCCACTTGGTGTGATTTCTTCAGCTGATTGGAAAATAAGCATAATATTTGACTCGATTTTTTCCTTATTCATCGCTATCCATTGTGCTACTGCCAATAAAATCGCTGTATGCCCATCATGACCACACATATGTGCCACACCTGGCTTTTGAGAGATATAGGGCTTATCACCTTCTTCAACAATTGGTAAGGCATCTATATCTGCTCGTAAGGCAATTGTCTTCGTACCTTTTGTTCCTTGAATCATAGCCACTACGCTAGGAGGATCATACTCTAATATTTCAATTTGAAGCTGCTCTAATCGTTTACGAATAAATTGACTTGTTTCAAATTCTTGTCCAGAAAGCTCTGGATATTGATGAAGATAACGACGATCCTCTATAGCTTGTTTTGTTAAAAATGGTAGATTAGTTATTTCCACTAAAAAAACTCCTTTTAATTTACCTTGAGCGTTCCTACAAAGGAATGGAGCGTCTGATAAAGCCCCCCTTACAAAATGGGTGCTTATTTTATTATACTAAAATCATTCGCAACTAAACCAATATAAAAACATGCTACCTTTTTAGATAGCATGTTTCACCAGTTTTATTGAAGAGCTTTAATACTTTGTAGGCCACCATTTTCAAGTATAGCTTTACTAATAGCCTTTCCTGTTGGTGTTGCCGCTAGACCGCCTCGTGCAGTCTCTTTCAGATTCGGACTCATGGATTGTCCAATGCGATACATAGCGCCAATTACTTCATCACAGGGAATACGACTTGTTACACCTGCAAGTGCCATATCTGCCGCTACTAGCGAGTTAGATGCACCCATGGCATTACGTTTGACACATGGTACTTCAACAAGACCTGCTACTGGATCACAGACAAGACCAAGCATATTTTTTAAGGTAATGGCAAATGCTTCCGAACATTGCTGTGGCGTACCTCCAGCCATTTCAACAATGGCAGCAGCAGCCATTCCTGCAGCAGAACCAACTTCTGCCTGACAACCACCAGCAGCACCTGAAATGGAAGCGTTATTCGCAACCACAAACCCAAAAGCTCCTGACGTAAATAAATAACGGATCATTTGCTCACGAGTTGGATTTAATTTATTTTTCACTGCAAAAAGCGTTCCTGGTACAACACCTGCAGAACCCGCTGTCGGCGTTGCACATATTGTTCCCATCGCTGCATTTACTTCATTTGTTGCAACGGCTTTGCTTACAGCATCTAATAATAAATCACCTGATAGTGATTTTCCTTGCGCAATATAATTTTGAAGCAATACGGCGTCCCCACCAGTTAAACCTGTTACTGATTGCACACCTTGTAATCCTCGTTCAATGGCTTCTTCCATCACGGTTAGATTTCGATCCATTTGTTGGATGATTTCTTCTCGCGTTCTGCCAGTAATCAATATTTCCTGTTCGATCATGATTTCTGATATTAATTTTCCTTCTTGCTCTGCTCGTTCTACAAGCTCACGAACATTATGAAATAAAACGTCCATTTTGGGACACCCCCTTAGTTATTAATTTTAGAAACCTTTGTAATATGTGGAATTAAAGATATTTGCTGTAGCACCTTATCTTCAATGTTTTGATCAATTTCAATCACCATTAGAGCTGTTAAACCACGTTCTATACGTGAAACTTCCATATGCCCAATATTGACTTCATGCATTGCTAAACAATTGGCTACATTGGCAATACAGCCAGCACGATCATCATGCACAACAAGAATTGCTGGCATACCACCTGTTAAACGTAGCTTAAAACCATTGACTTCACTGATTTCAATTTTTCCGCCACCAATCGAAATACCAACTACAGACATTTCCCCTTCATCGTCTCCAATGACAAGCCGAGCTGTATTGGGATGCTCCGTATTAGCCGTTTCGGGAATAAATTCATATTCTAATCCCACTTTTTCGGCCTCTTCAAATGCTATTTTAATACGGTCATCAAATGTATCGTAATCTAATAGGCCCCCCACTATCGCAACATCTGTACCATGTCCTCTATACGTTTCAGCAAATGATCCATATAAATGAATTTTTGCCCATTTAGGTTGTCTACCAAATAAATCCCTTGCAACACGCCCAATGCGAGCTGCACCTGCCGTATGAGAGGAGGAAGGCCCAATCATGACTGGTCCAATAATATCAAATACTGAAGTAAACTTCATACAAACACCCCTCTATTCTATTCATATAATAATATTTATTTTTACTTATATCATGCTTGATAGCTACTATAAAAGTAAAGCATTTAATTTATCAACTTTCAGAAAATTACCACTACTATAATTTATAGTAACTATATAGGTTTATTTTTTGTCCACACCATATATACACATCAATAAAACAGTTGATATTCCAATAATTCCAAATTTTTTATCCTCTGGACACGTACATCTAGCTGTTCATATTTAGCACGTTTTTACTAAATATTATACATCCTCTTCTTTGTAGCATAAACAAAAGCAGTACACGTTTTGTGCACTGCTTTCTTTACGGAATAGCAAAGTAGCATGTAATTATTCTACTGAAATAATATATGGATATAACCCTTGTTTACCATCAAATAATTCAACTTCTACATCTGGATAGTTCTCTTCAATGAAAGCTGCTAATGCTGAAGCAGCCTGTTCAGTTGTATCTTCGCCATAGATCACTGTAACTATCTCAGCATCTTCATCGACTAAATCTGTGATTACCTTTTCTGCTGCATCCTTTAATGCTGGTGTAGAAAGGACAATTTTACCTTCTGCTAATGCCATAAAATCATCTTTACGGATTTCCACACCATCAATAGATGTATCACGCACTGCATAGGTTACTTGACCTGTCTTCACATTAGCAAATGCATCGGACATTGTCTTTTTATTTAGATCAACAGCTGCTTCAGGGTTAAACGCTAAAATCGCTGCCATCCCTTGTGGAATCGTCTTCGTAGGAACAACCGCTGCGTCAATCTCTAATAGTTCAACCGCTTGCTCTGCTGCCATAACGATATTTTTATTATTCGGTAAGATTAATACTTTTTCTGCACCGATTTCTTGTACGGCTTTAACGATATCTTCAGTTGAAGGGTTCATTGTTTGACCACCTTCAATGACATATGAAGCACCGATAGAGCGCAATAATTCTGCCACACCCTCACCCATCGCAATCGTTACGATAGCATACGGATGTTTTTCTACTTTTTTGGCAGTCGTTGGTGCTTTATGCTCCTCACCAACAATCGCTGAATGCTGCTCACGCATATTATCAACTTTTATTTTAATAAGACTACCGTATTTTTGTCCGATTGATAAAACAGAACCTGGTTGCTCAGAATGGATATGAACTTTCGCAATTTCTTCATCGGAGATCACAAGCAAAGAATCCCCAAAAGGATTTAATTCATTACGGAAATGCTCCTCATCGAAAGGTTCTTTCCCTTCTTCTAAACGCACCATTATTTCAGTACAATAGCCAAATTCAATATCTTCAGTATTCATGAAATCCTGTACTCTATGATGCTCTGCATTGATTAAATCATCTAAGGTCGCATCATTTTTCTCTGGAAGAGGCTCACCTTTTAAAGAGGCTAGAAACCCTTCATACACAAATAGTAAGCCCTGACCACCACTATCCACAACACCGACCTCTTTTAAAACAGGTAGCAATTCAGGTGTGCGATCTAATGAAGCCTTTGCTTCTGCTGTAAAAGCTTCCATCACGGCAATGATATCGGTTTCAGTTTCTGCCACTTCTACACCTTTTTTTGCCGCCTCACGTGCTACTGTTAAAATAGTTCCTTCTACAGGTTTCATAACAGCTTTATAAGCTGTATCAACACCCGCTTGGAAAGCCGCTGCAAAGCCTTTTGCATCAATGGTTGCTTCTTTTTCAATAAACTTCCCAAAGCCTCGGAATAATTGCGATAGAATAACGCCTGAATTTCCGCGCGCACCCATTAAAAGACCTTTTGATAATGCCTGTGCTGTTTTACCAATATGTTCTGAAGCGGCAAGTTCTGTTTCCTTTGCGCCAGATGTCATCGATAAGTTCATATTAGTCCCTGTATCACCGTCCGGTACTGGGAATACATTTAATGAATCTACATAATTTGCATTTTGGTATAGATGATGCGCACCCATTTGTACCATTTCAGCAAACTTTATACCGTCTAAAGACTGCATTCGATTTAGTTCCTCCTCTTAATTCGCTACACGAACGCCCTGTACAAAGATATTGACAGATTTTACGCTCATACCTAATGTTTTATCTACTGTATATTTCACTTTCGATTGCACTTGGTAAGCAACTTCCGAAATTTTTGTCCCGTAACTAACAATAATGTACATATCTATATGTAAATCGTCGTCCTGTTGTCGAATAACAACACCTTTTGCGAAGTTTTCTTTACGTAAAATATCAGTTAGACCATCACGAATTTGATGTTTAGATGCCATGCCAACAATACCGTAGCATTCTACAGCAGCACCACCAGCAATTTGTGCAAGTACATCTGTTGAAATATCAATTTGGCCGAATTCATTGTTTAATTCAATTGACATAGGAATGCCTCCTTGGCTCTTTTTGACTAAAGTATATTGTAACACTTTCGTTATAATTTAAGCAACCTAAGGCAGTATAGAAAGGCTTTATAGCAACGTTTTCTGACTTCAAATAGACGCATTTTCCTTTCCGTCAAAAATTGCCATTTTACGAAAATAGTTATTTCGTCCGTTCTGCTTAGCTAAATATAACGCTTGGTCAGCAATATCACAGCATGTTTGTAAATGCTCATACATTGTCAGGTTAGCATGACACATTCCAATACTAACCGTTACGTATTGAACAATATCTGATTGCCTATGTGGAATCTTTAAGTCACGCACTTCCTTTAAAATTTCTTCACATATAGGCTCAGCAAACTTCTCAGTATGCTGACTAATCATAATAAATTCTTCTCCACCCCAACGAGCAACAAACGCCTGATACTTCTCTGCAATTTCCGCCAATAAGGAGGCTACTTTAACAATGACCGCGTCACCCTGTATATGTCCATAGTAATCATTAAACTTTTTAAAATAATCAATATCAATCATCATTACCGTTAATGTTTGTGGTTGATGAAGCTGATGTCCTATTTTAGTCAATTGCTGATTAAATGCTCGTCGATTTGGCAGATTCGTTAAAGGATCTTTTAGTGCTTGCTCTGCTAATGCTTTATTTTTAACAGCTAGCAGCTCTGATAATTGTTTCGTTTTGATCATTTCTTCATCCAATAAAATATGCTGTGTAGTTATTTGTTTTCGAACCTTGTAGGTCTGATATTGAATTATGATACCAATCGGAATTAAAAGAGACATCGGTAATATGACTTTAATATTCTCACTGGACATGCCAACACTCAAATATGTACTCGCAATAATTGCTGGTGCAGAAAGTAAAATAATCCAACTAATTTTTCGTAAAGGTAATGCAAATACCGTACAAATAATGATTAAAATCACCTCATATAATGCTGCATGATGAAAGAAATAAACATCCATTACCGAAATTGCCGTAATCAATAGCATAATCGTGTAAATATAAATAACAACTAGGTGTTCATACTTCTGTATATTAACAGAGGTAATGTGAATTCGTTTTTCCCTAACAAATAACAATACGGCTATATCTATATAAAACATGGCGATATGAATGGCAATATAGACGGGGACCATGGCTCTTTCTGCTTTGACAAAGAAAACCTCTCCATAATGAATAAGGGAAATAATAGCCGATACATACATAAGTGACCAAGCAACTGTTCTCATCCCTTTTAAATTCGACTGAACCATTTCTTTGCGAATAGAAAAAGCTATTTTTTCTTGATTTTTCATAATACTCGCTCCTATTGTCCGCTTTCAGTTATATAATGTTCTATATGTATCGTCTAAAGAATGAAAAATACAAGTAGGTCGAAATTTTTTTGATAAATAAAAAAGTTGATACTTTTATAGCATCAACTTTGCATAGTGTTGAAAAACAAAACCATCCATAGAATTTTTGTGAAAGGTGAAAATGGATTTCCGTTACAGGCTATTGCTTGCCTGTCTCGCTATCCCAAGGGAGTCAAGTAGCCTTCCACGCCAATGTTTCTTTTTAGCAAAGGTTTTCAAATAAAATGTAGATGTTCACTACTCATTTTATGTAGAGGTGTTGTCACTCATCACTTCTCCACATTGAAGAGCCTCTTTTCTTTAATTATACAAATAATGAGCTATTTTGATCGCTTCGGCTAGTATAGATTGGAGTGGAGCCAGCGTCACTCCTAGGGGAATTAGCAGGTGAGACCCTGGAGCGAAACGCAGTGAGTGAAGCGGCTCGTCGGACGCCCCCTGGAAAGGAGTCTGGCGGAACGGAAATCAACCCCTCGCCTTGCGAAAGGTTCTTTTTCTGCTATTGACATCACCTTTTTTCAACAAGATGAAAAGTTGATACTTTTATAGCATCAACTTTGTTTATATTATATTCAGTTCAATATTTTAAAATTTATTTGACTAAAAAAGACTTTTAATAAGCTTGTCGATCATAACAGGCATTTCTTTAAAGGCACTATCCACATGCAGTCTTTCTGTTTTTTGGTGTGCATCTTTGCCAAAGGGACCGACATTTAATACAGGCCCCTGTAATGCAGACATTTCTTTAAACGGAATACTATACGTATCTCCCCATACAGGTGTGTTACGTTCGAATGCTAACCACTCGTTTGAATCATCTGTGTAGTTAACATAACTTAAATCACAAATCCCGTTAAAATAATGAATCTGCTCCACCTCAATAGCAAATGTTTGAGCCGTTTTCTTCATCAATTCAATCGATTGAATAACAAGTGGATGATTGGATGAATTAATTGCTGGATAATAAGGTGGTGCATATAGCAAAACTGTTGCTGGTGCTAATTCCTGACAACGAATCATGAGCTGATCAACAATACGTATAGATTTTTCACGATCGTCCCATGCGTGATGCTGAAGAACTTGCTGTTTGATCGTTCGCACTTCCTCCTCACCCAATTTATGGATAGCATGCTCCAACAATGCCTCATATCGCAAAACCTGTACATTCCCTACCCCTTGTACTTTTTCTCGGGTGCAAACTTTTTGGTATTGCTCATTACAAGCAGCCATGGCTTGTAATGCCACTTGTTCAAAGATAGCCATTACTTCTGCAGCTGTACGTTTTAATAAAAATACATTGTACAGTGCAGCCGCACGATATGGTGTTTGTGTAGAATACTCCATTTTTAAATCTTTTAATTGTAAAGAAACTGGCAGTGGCGTACTTTCTCCCAAATCTGTTTCACGGAAAAGAGGATTCCACTCCATGTACTGTGTCATATAAGAAGCAATAAAGTTAGCGGTCATGCCCTTTAAAGGTTCGCCAACATGCGTCTCTTTGCCATAAAATAAAGCAGCTGGCATTATTTTCCCTATAGTACCTGAATAGATATATTCATTTGTATCAGATGGCCCTTGCGAAAAGGAAGGTTCACTATTTAAAAATAATTTATAGGTTAGCCCATGTTGTTCACGAAGTCTCACAAGCTCCACAACAGCAGCTCGCATTCCAGCAGAGTTTACTTCCTCATCAGGTACAGTAGTTAAAATCAAATTAATTGGCCATTGTTCAAAGCTTGCCTTTTCAATGAGCTGCATATGTAAAGCAAGTCCCATTTTCATATCCATTGTGCCACGACCAAATAAATAATTACCTGACTCCAAATCAATTCTAGCCGCTTCTGGTAAATCTTCTTTGTATTTAGACTCCATCAGTTTTTTTGTTAATTCCTCTGGATAAAAAGCTAGTGGCTCTAGTTCTCCATATTCCTCCGTATGCACTGTATCGAAGTGACTGATTAACACCACTGTTTCTGTTGCTGTTGGGTGCTTATAAAATGCCGAAACAGCATTTCTTCCAAGCCCTGCATCATGTAATTCAATAAGCTCTGGATGTTTTTCAAAATATGGAAGCGTTAACAATTTATCTTTTAATTTATAGGCAAAGTCATTTTCACCCTTTGTCAATGTCCTGCTTTCCCAACTGACAATTTCACATAGCAATGCTCGCAGTTTTTCAGGTGTATTCCACATATAATTATTCATACAAACTCTCCTTTAGCCTCAATTCGTTAAATTTTTGGTTAACGAATTTCTAGTGACTCTTCACTTTTACTATCTGTCGTTGTTGCATTTTTTAATTTCAATTGATAAAAAATCATACAGGCAATAAAGAAGCCAATCCCGTACAGTAAACCGATTCTTTGCGTTGGATCAAACGCTAAAAATACTAAAATAAATACACAAAAGATAATACAAAATACAGGTATTAAAGGAAATAGAGGTGTTTTAAATTTTAAATCAGCCAAATTTCCTCCAGACTTTACATAACGATAGCGGAACATTAGTTGAGAAGCACAAATCCCCATCCATGAGATTGTGACAGAGATTCCGGCCACCGACATGAGTAACACAAATACTGCATCAGCTTCCATTACACTTGTTAATAAGGATAATAGTGAGAAAGCCATTGTAAAAATGAGCGCATTTAAAGGCACTTTATTTTTAGTCAATCGACCAAATAACTTAGGTGCCATTCCCTCTTGTGACATAGAGAATAATAAACGTGTTGACGCATACAGACATGAATTGCCGACTGATAAAATAGCCGTTAATATAACAAAATTCATGATACTAGCTGCATATGGAACACCTGCTATATTCATCAACGTTACAAATGGACTCTCTACAAGACCAAGCTCTGATGCTGGGAATATCGCCGATAATACAATAATGGAGGCAATATAAAAGACTATAATTCTAAAAAGAATAGTACGAATCGCTCTTGGAATATTTTTTTCAGGGTTCTCGGTTTCACCTGCTGCAATACCAACAAGCTCTGATCCCTGATAAGAGAAAATAACATTCATCATTGTGACAAAAATAATAGAAATACCTGCTGGGAATAAACCAGTAGGTGCTAAATTTGTCAGATGTGGCGTTGGACGATCTGCTAATGGAATTAATCCGAAAATGGCCGCACCACCTATAATGATAAATGCTATGACTGCAACAACTTTGATACTAGCAAACCAGAACTCTGCTTCAGCGAAGCCCTTTGTTGTTAAAGCATTTAAGACAAATAAAAGAACCATAAACACAGCACACCAAATCCATATTGGTACAGTTGGAAACCAATGTTGCATTAAAATCCCAGCAGCTGTAAATTCAACACCAGCTGTGGCGGCAGACCCGACAAAATACATCCAGCCTAATGAAAAACCAGCTGAAGGACTAATGAAACGTGTAGCGTATGTTTGGAAGGAGCCTGTAACTGGCATATAAACAGCCAATTCCCCAAGACAGTTCATGACCATAAACAAAATTAGGCCACCAAACAAGTAACCAATTAGAGCACCACCTGGTCCTGCTTGATTAATGGTATAGCCAACATTTAAAAATAAGCCCGTTCCAATAACACCCCCAAGTGAAAGCATTAATAAGTGACGGCTTTTCATCGATCGATTTAATTGATTGTTGTGAAGCTGATCCCCTTTATTCAACATCCATCCCTACTTCCCATATAGTGTAAATATTCAGATAATCAAAGAATAAAAGTACCCAATCAATTTTCCCTTTTAAATTGATTGGGCAATGTTAGCATGTCTTAAAAACGTAATGATAAACAACTTAAGCCACCATCGTGTTTTCTAAACTCAGACATCTCAAGTTCAATAGTTTGATAGCCAAGATTTTGTAATTTACGATTTGTTTCTGGGTAGCCAGCTGGAATAATAATATAATCATTTACTTGAATACAGTTAGCAGAATATTCATCTTCTTTAGGAATCACGATTTTATCATAAGATTCAAATGCAGGGTGATCGACAAACTCACCAGCTACCACCATACGATTATCCCCAACATAGGCAACCCCTGTTTTTAAATGGAAGAACTCTTTTAATGGAATAATAGTCGCTTCATAGCCTTCTTGCTCAACAATTTTTTTAAATTGCTGTGCGCCTTCTTCATTTGTACGGTCTGAGATCCCTACGTAAAATTTCTTCTCTGCTTGTAATACATCTCCACCATCAAGCGTTCCAGAGCCTTTAATATAGTAAATTTTTTCAAAGAATGGTTTCACTGCTGGTTCAATATCTTCGATTTCACGATTACGAGCAGCTGCTCCAGGGTTTGAGATAATAGCAAATTCAGATGTTAATACTGCCGTATCTTCTACAAATGTTGAATCTGGGAATGCTTCATTTGCTGGTAATTGTGTAACCTCAACGCCACATTTTTTCAAAGCATCTATATACTTTTCATGCTGTTCAAACAATTTTTCTAAAATGGGTTTACCTAAATCACTAGTTGTTAAACCGTTTACAAAACTATTTCCTGGATTTTTAACAATAACATTTTTAAACATAATTTTCGTCTCCTTTATCCTCTTACTACTGGACAAGTTAGGCATGTTGGCCCACCTGTTCCTTTAACAGTAATTTCATCACCTTTATATTCAAACACTGTTGCACTAGCATCAAGTAGCTGTTGTTTTGTTACTTTGTTCCCTTCAGGAATAACGCACACTCTTGGTGCAAGCGCCAAGACATTACAGCCCAGTGCATCATACTCATCCTTCGGTACTTCTATTAATTGGATACCTCGCTCGATAAGCAGTTGTCGGAAAAATACTGGCATTAAACGTGAATGTACAACAGCTAAATCTCGATCTACCATACTTATGAAAGACATTAAATGTAAACACTCAGCTTCACCTAAGTCATGGGGTAGCTGCACAACAATAAACTCATCCACCATATCCGCTGTCATTTCCTTTAATTGATGGATAGCTTCATCATTTGTACGATAACCTCTACCTACAACGAGTGTTCGATCATCTAACCAAACAAGATCTCCACCATCTGATACCGCCTCTCCTGTTAGTTCCCCAATGATTGGAATACCTTTCTCCTGTAAAAAGGCCTTATATACTGCTGCTTCTGGCTGTCTCAATTTTTTGCCAGATTTCAGTATAATGGCGCCATTTGGTGTGAATTTAACTGGATCATGTGCATAAAGCGAATCTAACCCTACTTCATCATTAGCAGGCAAATAATCAATCGTATCAACATACTTTTCAAGAATCCTAATAAATTCAGCATATTCTCTTAGCGCTTCTTCATAGTTAGGCTCAGATAAATAGTTAAATGTTTTCCATTCATCGCTAAGATGTGCCTGGCTTCGGAAAGCATCTTTCGGATGTTTTACTATAACGTGTTTCAAAGGTGCATACATTGATGAACAATAATGCATTCCCTTCACCCCTTTTCCGTGTAGTGGAAAACGTTTCCGTTAAGAGGAAAGTTTATATGAAAAATATATTCGTTTTATGCTATACTGTCAATATATTTAGAAAACTTTTTATTTTTCCTTTAATCTAAATTTGATTTATCCATTGAAAAACAATTGTACGAGGATTCATTTTACACATCTTTGTATAGACATCTATTCGCTCGAAAATATTGGAACTAGACGTAATTGGAGAATAAAAATAAAATAGGAGGAAGGGAGGTGGGGCAAATGCAATTATTAGAGCGAGCTATGACGATTGCGAAGGTTTTAGCATCTGAAGCAAATGACCGTAGCTTGTCTATTTCAGAGCTTTCTACAAAATGCGATTTACCACTAAGTACTTTACATAGAATTTTAAAAGCCATGATTAAACAAGGTATGATTGAACAGGATGAGCAGACTAAGCATTATCGCCTCGGAACAATATGGATGGAACTTGGCTTACAGGTATATGACACGATGGATTATATTAGTAAAATTAGGCCTGAATTAGAACGCTTAGCAAGAGAAGTTGAAGAAAGTGTCTATTTAAGTAAGCCTGCTGGTTTAGATACAATTATTATAGAAAGAATAGACAGTGCTGCAAATCCGATTCGTATTTATGACCAACTTGGCATTCGCATACCTATGCATATTGGCGCAGCCAATAAAGCCATTCTTGCTTCTATGCCTGACACTCAGTCAAAAGAAATTTTGGAACAGCTAATAACGAAAGACGAAATTGCTGAATTAGAAGGACAACTTCAAAACATCCGACAGCAGGGCTATGCAATAAGTCATGGAGAACGAACTGCTGGTACTTCCTCCATTGCGGTATCTGTACAAGATGGTTTTGGTGAAGTGATAGGTGCAGTGAGCATCGGCTTTGTGAATTTTAATGTCTCTCAAGATCATATTAATACATTAATTGAGCGCTTAGTTGATACTGGTAAACGTGTATCGACAAAACTTGGTTATCGTGGAAAAGGGTAGTAATACTTCTTTTCTTAAGTTTCCCTTCTTTTACTAACTGATTTTTGCCTGTAAAGGTTTTTTTCTTGAAAGGATATGTGAAAACTATTGCACTGAACGCCATCGTATGTTAAATTATTATGGTATGTGAAATACCGAACTGAAATAATAATCTTTCAGCATCAACAGTAAGGAGGGAATACAACATGCCAAAACAATGTGTAATCACTGGACGTAAAGCTCGTACTGGTAACAACCGTTCCCACGCTATGAACGCTAACAAACGTACTTGGGGTGCTAACCTTCAAAAAGTTCGTATCTTAGTTGACGGTAAACCAAAACGTGTATGGGTTTCTGCTCGTGCATTAAAATCAGGTAAAATCGAGCGCGTTTAATCGCCGCTTCTAAAAAATCGATTTCGCATTGGGCGCAAATCGATTTTTTTCTTTTTACAGTATTCAATATACTTAACGTAAAAAATCCGACTAACATTAGTCGGATTTTTTTACTTTCTTATCTTTTTTAAATAGGTTAATACACGTACGCGTGATACTACTCACGAATTTCGGCAGCTGGAACGTATATACTTTCAGGACTCTCTCCCCCTTACGCTAATCTATGCTTCTTATCATTAAACATATGCCATGCGAGAAAGATATAGACCCTGAAGTTCCTATTATTTCATTACTTGTAAATCGTGATGTTCCTAAAGAGATTTCCTCATTCGTTGTTTCATATTTTACTTGCCGTAATGTCACATTTTGAATCGGTTCCTCATGAGCAAAAAAAGACAAGTATCGGTATCGATCATCTGCAAAAATAGTATGCGTACCAGGTAATAAAAATTGCAACATATTTGCATGATTAATAATCTTCAGCTCAATTTGAGGATGCTCTTTTTGGAGTCGATAAATGGAACGAACCGCTGCCTCATAATGATCTAAGCGCCCACCTGTAACACCTGTTAGGACAATTTCTTGAGGTGCATAAGTATAGGCTTTAAGCAAAGCTAAATCCGTGTCTGTTTCATTTTTCTCTTCCTGAAAACGTTGTTGGTCATTGGTTTGTGCCATCACAAATTGATATTCCTCATCTGTTAAGGAATCAAAATCACCAACAATGGCATGAGGGGTAATCCCATGCTCCAGTAAATATAAAGCACCACGATCTGCTCCAATAAATACTACATCCTGTTGTTGAAACGATGAAAATGAGCAAAGCTCTTGTTTTGGACCACCTGCACAAACAACGACTATCGTCATCTCTTAATCGCTGCCTCACCAGCCGCTAAAATCTCTTGGAGTGCAGCTGTTCGATCTTCTTTACTATAAATAGCTGATCCTGCCACAAAAATCGTCGCTCCAGCCTGTGCACATGGAACAATCGTTTCAGCAGTAATACCACCATCAATTTCAATGGCAATCTCTAGACCCCGCTCTTTAATAATTGCCGATAATGCTTCAATTTTAGGTACAACAGAATGAATAAATTTTTGTCCACCGAAGCCTGGATTAACAGTCATCAACAATACCATATCGATATCTTCTAAAATGTGTTGAATCGACTCTATTGGTGTATGTGGATTTAATACTACGCCAGCCTTTACACCATACGAACGAATTAATTGTATTGTTCGGTGTAAATGACGACATGCTTCAACATGCACTGTAATATAATCTGCACCAGCTTTTGCAAATTGTTCAATATACTGATCTGGATTTTCAATCATTAAATGTACATCTAACGGTAAATTCGTTAATGGACGGATAGCATCCAATACGATTGAGCCAAATGAAATATTCGGTACAAAGTGACCATCCATGACATCAATATGAATCAGTGTTGCACCTGCTTGCTCTACTTCTTTTACTTCTTCCCCTAATTTTGCAAAATTTGCTGCTAAAATTGATGGTGCTATTTGTATCATCATTAATACCTCGGCTTTCGATCCATAATTTCTTGCATAAATTGTTCATAATGCTTGTAGCGGTAGTCACGAATTTCTCCCGTTTCTACTGCTGCCTTTACTGCACATTTTGGCTCTTTCAAGTGTAAACAGCCTCTAAATTTACAATCATCCGCCACTCTGACCATTTCAGGAAAACATGCGCCTAATTCCTCTTTATCAATTTCATCAAAATCAAAAGAACTGAATCCAGGAGTATCTGCCAATAAACCATCACAGACCTCAATAAGCTCGACATGACGAGTAGTATGTTTTCCTCGCCCTAAGCTTTGAGAAATGATGCCTGTTTTTAAGTTTAATTCAGGAATTAGTGTATTCAGCAAAGTTGATTTTCCAACACCAGATTGACCTGCTAATACAGTGGTTTTTCCTTTTAAAATAGGCTGTAGGCGTTCAACTAATTCTTCTTCATCTTTATAGGTTTGTAAAACCGTATAGCCCATGTTTTGATAATCGACGATATATTGCTGTAATTCCTCACGTTTATCATTTTCCAGCAAATCCATTTTTGTTAAACAAATAATAGGATGTACATGGAATGATTCTAAAACAACTAAAAAGCGATCCAATAAAATGGTATTGAAATTAGGTTCTTTTACGGAAAATACTAAAATACCTTGATCAATATTGGCAATTGGCGGACGAACTAATTCATTTTGACGCTCCAAAATCTTTTGAATGGTACCATCCGATCCTTCTGTTTCCGTTGAATATTCTACAATATCACCAACAAGCGGGGATTCTCCGCGATTGCGAAAGACCCCACGTCCTCGACATTGAATAAGTTGATGACCATCATAAACATAATAATAACCGCTTAATGCTTTTCTTATTTGGCCTTGCGCCATCCAATTCCTCCTTAATTGACATCCTCATATTTAACTTTGTCTTCTAAGATTATTTCTGAGTCACGGATAATTCTATAACTTGCATCTTTGCCTTCTTCAATAACAAGCTGTATATTGTAAGGTGTATCATCTAAAATTGGAAACTCTACTGGTTCAGAAAATGTATGATTTTTATCTTGAATTTCAATGCGAATGTTTTGAGCTATACCCTCTTCTGTAGGTTTATACTCAATGACTACAGGTATGACCAGTGGTTTATCAGGCTTTTTCGCTGGTCCTTTACTGATCACAACGGATATGAAGGAACCTTCTTCCACCATAGTACCCGCTTTTGTCAATTGTGATATCACACTGCCCGCAGGAATCGACTCATGATATTCTTCACGTGAAATACGCCAATTAAGGCCAACTCTCCTCACATAGTCATCCATATCCGCTTTTGTATAATTATTGAGGTTTTCAAGCCTTATCATTCTAACCCCTTGGCTTACTTTAAACGTAATTGTTTCTTCCTTCGCAACAACTTCAGTATTTGGGGGTATACTTTGCTCAATGATTCTTCCTTCTGGTTCATTAGAAGGGACATCCTCTTTTAGTACTTCTTTATACTTTCCTTTTATTAAAGCTTCCACTTGACTATAATTCTGTCCAACATAATTATCTACAGTCGTCATTTCCACACCTAAGCTGACGATTAAATCAATCTCTGTGCCTTTTGTACGCAATGAATTTTTTGCTGGATCTGTTTCAATGATCTTACCTTTCTCAATTTCCTCATGGTTCCGCTCCTGATGCTCCTCACCAACAACAAACCCCTCTGCTTCTAATTTTTTTGTAGCTTCTTCCACAGTTAAATTTGTCACATCAGGTACAGAAATCTTTTTCGGGCTAAACGAATCTGTTGCAAATAAAAAGAATAGGAAGATGACAATCACAGCAATCAATAATCCAGCAACATACTTTGGCCAATTTTTCTTCTTTCCCTTAACAGGAGCTGGTTTTTCAACAGTTTTTTTAGGCTTTGCTTGAGATGGTGTTTTCACTTCCATAATCGGTTCCATAACTCTCGTTTGGGTTAAATCTTCGCCTTTTTTATGAACAGGCTCTTTAATAATTGGTATAGCTTTCGTCGTATCATTATCAACAGGTATGACAAATTTTGGTTCGTTTACTCGTGTTGGTGATAAGACTGTTTCCAAATCATCATATATTTCTTCCACTGTATTATAACGATGGGAAGCATCTTTAGCCGTAGCCTTCAGCACCACATTTTCCAAACTTTGAGGAATGGTTGCATCAAAAGCACGAACAGAAGGTGTTTCTGTTTGTAAATGCTTGAGTGCAATGGAAACCGCTGATTCTCCAGAAAATGGTAATTCACCTGTTAATAATTCATATAGCACAATGCCAAGTGCATAAATATCTGATTTATTAGTAGCCGTCCCGCCTCGGGCTTGCTCAGGCGATAAATAATGCACCGTACCTAACACTGAATTTGTTTGTGTAAACGATGTAGCACTTAACGTCATGGCAATACCAAAATCAGTTATTTTTACATTCCCCTCCGCATCCATTAAAATATTTTGCGGCTTAATATCACGGTGGATAATATGATTTTCATGGGCATTTGCAATGGCAGACGTTAATTGTTTCATAATATGCACACTTCTAGCAGGAGAAATTGGTGCAAATTCTTGTATGTACTGCTTTAACGTTTTTCCTTGAACATATTCCATCACGATATAATGTAGATCGCCATCGTCCCCTACATCATAAACACTAACAATATTTGGATGTGTAAGACTTGTAGCAGACAGTGCCTCACGTTGAAAACGTCGATGTAATTCATCCTCATTGGAAAAATCATAGCGTAATATTTTTATGGCTACATCACGGTTTAATATCATATCGTGCGCTAAATAAACATTGGACATACCTCCGCCACCAATGAGCTGCAAAATTTTATAACGGTCACTAATTCTTTTACCTACAAGCATTCTTACACCTCCTCATCCTTTTTTGTTAGTAGCACGAGGGAGATATTGTCTTCTCCCCCGCTGGCATTTGCCAATTCTACAAGCTTACGTCCTTTTTCTTCAATGGCATCTGGATACGTTATAATTGAAGCCATTTCATAGACAGTGAGTTTATTGCTTAAGCCATCTGAACAAATGAGTAAATACGATTCTGATGCTAAATCTACTTCATAAAAGTCTGGCTCTAGCGTTTCCTCTGTTCCAACAGCTTTTAAAATGAAATTTTTCTTTGGGTGTGTCAAAGCTTCTTCTTCACTTATTTCGCCATTTTCTACCAGTACATTTACATATGAATGATCTCTTGTTATTTGTTGTGCACCATCTTCAAAGAAATAATACACACGACTATCCCCAACATGTGCAATGAAGCAATGATACTCTTCTATTAACACCGCAATAAACGTCGTGCCCATTCCTTTACAGTCTTCATGTGATAAAGAATAGTCATATATCGTTTTATTCAATTGCTTAACTGTGTGCAATAACCATTCTTTTTTTGATGTTGTTGATACAAAATGATGTGCGTCTGCCTGTAAAAAAAAGGATTCCATCTGTTTAATTGCCATATCACTTGCTACATCACCAGCATTATGACCACCCATGCCGTCCGCCACAAGTGCTAGTGCAAGCCCGTCAGGACGTTTAAAAAATGCAGCACGGTCTTCATTAATTGATCGTTTTAAACCAATATCACTTTCGACTGTGTATTCCAACACTGGTCACCTCGTTTCTTCAGATCTCTCTTGAGCACGTAATTGACCACACGCAGCTGCGATATCTGAGCCTTGCTCTCGGCGGATCGTTACGTTAATCCCATTTTTCTTTAAGGTTTTTTCAAAAGCAAAAATTTGACTACGAGACGTACGAACATAATCACGTTCTGGTACGTAGTTGACAGGAATCAAGTTAACGTGACATTTAATTCCTTTAATTAATGCCGATAACTCCTCTGCAATTTCCACTGAATCATTTTCACCAGACATCAATCCATACTCAAAACTCACTCGTCGCCCTGTTTTTTTAGTATAGTAACGAACAGCCTCCATTAATTCATCCAATTTGTATGCACGAGCAATTGGCATTAGCTTTTGACGTGCCTCTTGGTTTGGTGCGTGTAGTGACACGGCGAAGTTAATTTGTAATTGTTCATCTGCAAACTGATAAATTTTTGGAACAATCCCTGATGTTGATACAGTAATATGACGTGCACCGATATTTAACCCTTTTTCATGGTTGATTACTTTTAAGAAGTTCATCATCGCATCATAGTTATCGAAAGGTTCGCCAATACCCATAATGACAATATGCGATACTCGCTCGCCCACTTCATCTAAAGTCTGCTGCACTTTGACAACTTGCTCCACGATTTCTCCTGCTAGTAGATGTCGCTTCAAACCACCTAAAGTGGAAGCACAAAATGTACAGCCGATTCGACATCCTACTTGTGTTGTTACACAAACAGAGTTGCCATATTCATGGCGCATTAATACGGTTTCGATTGAATAGCCATCTTGCAATTGAAATAAAAATTTAATGGTACCATCTTTAGATTCTTGCTTAATAATGGTTGATAGTGTTGTTAACGCAAAATTGGCTGTTAACTTATCACGCAATCCCTTTGAAAGGTTCGACATTTCTTCAAATGTCTTTACACGTTTATTATACAGCCAGTCAAAAATTTGAGTAGCACGGAAAGGTTTTTCACCGTTTTCTGTTAACCATTCTTCTAACTGATATGGCTGTAAAGAATAAATAGATTCTTTTAAATTTGGTTTTTCTTTCTTGACACGTCGGACGGGCTTGTCTTCCGCTTCATCAACTAAATCGTTAATACGTTCATTAAATTTCTCTTGATCCACCATTAGTTGGATTCTCCTTTTTTACGAAAGGCGGCAACGAAGAAACCGTCACTGCCAAAGTCTTGTGGAAAGACTTGAAGCATGCCATTAGCTTGCTTTTCCGCTAATTTTGTTGGTAAAGACTCTAGTTGTATTGCTTCCATTTCTGGATGCGCTGTTAAAAAGGCATGAACTGTGCCTTCATTTTCTTGTAGATCGACTGTACAAGTACTGTACACAAGCTTTCCATCTGTTTTCAATACTTTAGTTGCTGCCTCAAGTAAAGCTAATTGGATTTTTTGTAGATTTTCTAAATCTTCTTCTCGCTTTGTATATTTAATATCGGGCTTACGTCGCATAACCCCTAGCCCACTACATGGTGCATCAACTAAAATAGCATCAAAAGACGCTGCTTGTAAAAATTCTGGTGCTTTCCGTCCATCAATTGGGGCTGTTTCAACAATATCAAGCCCTAGACGTTCTGTATTATGGTCGATTAAATCTAATTTATGTGGATGAAGGTCTGTCGCTAAAATAGATCCTTCATTTTTCATTATTTCGGCTAAATGTGTTGTTTTTCCACCCGGGGCTGCACACATATCAAGGACACGCATGCCAGGAGATGGATTTAACACTTTAGCAGGTATCATTGAACTTTCATCTTGGATAGTAATGTGACCTTCTTTAAATACTTTTGTACGTGCAGGTTGACCATTGGTTACACGTAAACATTCAGGCATTAAATCACTTTGCTGTACTGTTAATCCTTCTTCCTCTAGTTCAGCAATAGCCTGTTTAACCGTTGTTTTTGTTGTATTCACACGCACTGTTTGCATAGCTGGCACATTGTTTTCATGCAACATTGCTGTTGCTAGCTCTAAACCGTAGTTTGCTACAAATCGTTGCACTAACCACTCGGGATGGCTTGTTTCAATAGCAAGTCGCTCCATTGGATCTGCTATATCCTCTGTAGAAGGAACGCCGCTACGTAACACCGATCTTAAAATCCCATTCACCGTCGAAGCAATACCACGATGCCCTCTACGCTTGGCAATTTCCACTGCTTCATTTACAGCAGCATGTGGTGGGATACGAGTTAAATAATGAATTTGATACAACGATATTCTTAATAACCAACGTACCCAATGATCGACTGACCCACGAATAAAAGGCTCTAAATAAAAATCAAGCGTCATTTTATGCTGTAAAGTTCCATACGTAATTTCAGTTAATAAGGCACGATCTTTCGCCTCAATTTTATGTCGTTTAATTGTTTCGTTTAGCAATAAGTTGCTATATGCTTGGTTTTTATCAACTGCTAATAGAATAGATAATGCAGCATCTCGCACATTTCCATCCCAAATCACTACACTTTTTTTACTCATTTAAATTGGTCCCCAATCTGTAATTTAGAACCTGTACCACGTAAATACTCCTCTGCGGTCATACGCTTCTTGCCAGCTGGCTGCACGTCATATAATGCTAAAGTTGTACCGTTGCCAGCTGCTACTTCAAAATGATCTTTCTCAATCGCTACAACTGTACCTGGATTCGTCTCATGCTTGCATTTACCAATAGCTGCCCACCATACTTTAAAATTACCATCCTCAAAAGTTGTATAAGCAACCGGCCACGGATGAAGACCACGTACTTGATTGTATAAAGTAGCAGCATCGTTTGTCCAATCGATGCGTTCTTGCTCTCTCGAAATATTGCTGGCGAAGGTAACAAGTGCTTCATCTTGGACTGTTCGGCTATTTGTACCATTTATAATAGAAGGAAGTGTCTCTTTTAGGAGCTCACAACCCACTATGCTTAGCTTTTCAAAAAGGCCACCTGTATAGTCGTTTTCTTCAATAGGAATCGCTCTTTGAGAGATAATATCTCCAGCATCAAGCTTTTCTGCCATATACATAATGGTTACCCCAGTCTCTTTCTCGCCATCTATAATAGCTTGATGAATAGGAGCGCCTCCACGGTATTTTGGAAGTAGTGAGGCATGAACATTAATGCAGCCAAAAGCAGGAGCATCTAATAGCTCCTTTGGTAGTATTTGTCCAAAAGCTGCTGTTATCACTAAATCTGGCTGTAGAGCAAGAATTTGTTGTAACTCTTCAGAGCCGCGCAATTTTTCTGGTTGAATAATTGGTAAGCCAAGTTCCAAAGCTGCAGCCTTCACAGGTGGTGGTGTCAATACACGCTTTCGCCCAACTGGACGATCTGGCTGTGTCACAACTGCTTTAATATCGTATCCTTCATCATGTAGCATACGCAAAATAGGTGCTGAGAAGTCAGGTGTCCCCATAAAAATTATAGACGTCATTTTATTCCTCCTCTTCTGCGTACAGTTCTTCAAGTTCTTCTGCTGTAATAATACGCTTGATTTTCGAATCAAACAGCACGCCGTCTAAATGATCAATTTCATGTAAGATGGCACGGGCATCAAAGCCTCCTGCTTCTAATTCATATACACGTCCTTCACGATCACAAGCTTCAATTTTAACATAGTTAGGACGTTCTACTTCACCATATAACCCTGGAAAGCTCAAGCAACCTTCAATATCTATTTCCGCTCCATCTGTTTCAATAACCGTTGGATTAATCATTTCTAAAATATCGCGTTCCTCACCTAGTTCTACAATTGCTACGCGTAAGCCTACATCTATTTGTGGCGCTGCAATACCAACGCCATCATATTCCACCATTGTGTCATATAAATCATCTAGTAATGCAATGATTCCATCATTAATTTCTGTCACTTCTGCACATGGTGTTGATAGTACTTTTGCTGGGTTTTCGATTACTTTTTTTATAGCCATTCTCATTTCCTCATTTCTGTATTCAAGCTAGTGCAATAGCTGATTGTTCATTTTACTATTGTAAAAAAATCTTGCTGTTAATTTCACTATATAGTAGACGGATCTAAATCTACCGTCATTAATATTCCTTGTTTAATCCATTCTGCTCGATACATGGCAAGCAGTCGCTGTAACACTGGAATTAGATTTGGTTCAATTTTATATTTTATCAAACATTGATAACGATATCTATTTTGGAGACGAGCAATACTTGCCGTTGTTGGTCCTATAATGGCTACTTGATTCGATAAATTTCCTCGTAGCCAATCTGCCACTCGTCCAGCATATTCAGCAGCCATCATGACATCTTCATGAGATAATTGAATAAGGGCTACAAAATAATAAGGTGGATAGCTGGAGCGACGACGTAAAAACATCTCTCGTTCATAAAATGGTTCATACTCCTGCGTTTTGGCTAGCTCAATTGCATAATGCTCAGGGGTATACGTCTGAATAATTACTTCCCCTGGCTTATCATGTCGTCCTGCCCTTCCACTTACCTGTGTTAGTAGCTGAAATGTGCGCTCTGCTGCACGATAATCAGGTAAATGCAAGGATGTATCAGCACTTAGTACACCGACAAGAGTAATATTAGGAAAATCAAGACCCTTTGCGATCATTTGCGTCCCCAGTAAAATATCTGCATGTCCAGCTCCAAATGTATCTAAGATTTCTTCATGTGCCCCTTTATGCTTCGTGGTATCTACATCCATACGTAACACTCTTGCCTCAGGAAATAGTTTAAAAAGTTCTTCCTCGACTTTTTGTGTACCTGTACCAAAGTAACGAATATGATCGCTTTGACATTGTGGACATATTTTAGGAACAGATTCCTCGTAACCGCAATAATGGCATTTTAATTTCTCCGTTGTCCGATGATAGGTTAAGGAAATGTCGCAATTTGGACATTGTACAACCGTACCACAATCCCTACATAGAACAAACGATGAATAACCACGACGATTTAAAAACAGCACCATCTGTTCTTTTTTCTCAAGTCTTATACGAATCGCCTCAGCAAGAGAGTCTGAGAACATCGAACGATTTCCTTGACGAAGCTCTTCACGCATATCTGCAATAAAAACAGTCGGCAATGCTTGGTGTAAAGCACGTTGCGTTAATGAGAGTAGCGTATATACGCCCTTTTTAGCTCTGGCAAATGACTCTAGAGCTGGTGTTGCACTACCCAAAATAATAGGACATTTATAAAATTCGCTCCTCCATATGGCGACATCTCTTGCATGATAACGCGGCGAGTCTTCTTGCTTATACGTTGATTCATGTTCCTCATCCAAAATAATAAGACCAATATTCGTAAAGGGTGCAAAAATAGCGGAACGAGCACCAACTACTACTTTCACTTTACCTTGTTGAATTTTACGCCATTCATCATACTTCTCTCCAACAGATAATCCACTATGCATAACAGCAACCATCTCACCAAAGCGACTGCGGAATCGCTCAGTCATTTGAGGTGTTAAAGAGATTTCAGGTACCAACATAATGGCTTCTTTCCCTTCATCTAGCACCTTTTGAATAGCCTGTAAATAAACCTCTGTCTTACCGCTCCCTGTTACACCATGTAGCAAAAATGTTTGCGCTTGTTGCTGCTCTATAGCTGTAGTAATAGCTTGAAGAGCACCCCTCTGCTCCTCTGTTAATTGTAAGGCCTGTGTACGAGAAACTTTCTTCGTAAATGGATCACGAAAAACTTCCTCTTGAATAAACTGGGCAGCTCCTTTTTCAATTACTGCCTCTAATACCGATATCGAGACTCCTGTTTCCTCACAAATGTGCTGGGGTGATAAAATTTCTCCTAGATGTTGACACATCCATTGTAGTAATAGACGTTGTTTAACGGCTCTTTTTGACTGTTCCAAAGCCTGTTCTACAAGTTGCTGGTCTTCTGTAATTTGAACCATTCGGATTTCTTTTACATTGCCCTGCTGCTTCACAACATTCTCAATTGAAACAATGCTCTCTGCAACCAACTGCTTTAATAAAGGAAGTAAACCTGCTCGCTCAAATTCTTTAAAGTTAGCTTGTTGGCGTTTACCAAAAATGTACTGTACTTCTTCTGGTAGACTTTGAGACTGTTGTAATTTAATTATTTTTTCATACTTAGCCCGAAGTGCAGATGGTAACATCACTTGCAAGGCATCTATTTCATAGCAAATCGTGTTGTTCTTTAACCATTTCGCCATTAGCAGCATTTCTTCTGTCAGGACCGGCTCCATGTCTAAAATTTGAGTGATAGCCTTTAATTTATTCAGTGGTACATCTGTTTCCTTTTTCAAGCCAACGATAAAGCCTAAAACATTTCTTGGACCAAATGGCACTTTCACACGACAGCCTAATTCTATTACGTTTACCCATTCGAGAGGTACTTGATAATCAAAGGGACGGTCTACATGGTAGGTAGAGACGTCTACAATGACCTCTGCTATTAAAAAGCTCATTGCACCTCATCCTTTGTAATATGAGACCAGAGTGTCTGTGCAAAAAGCTGGGGATTTGTCGTAGCCAAAAATTGTCCATTAAGCTGAGCATTTTCACTAAAATCAATCCAGCTATCAGAAAGTATATTGATCATTGGTTTACCTTGCACTTGCTGTCCGAAAGTGATTGCATTCGTTCCTTCTACAGAAATAATCGGCGTTTCGTCGATGGTTGGTACATTCGCTGCATGTATAAAAAATGCTTGGGGATATTGGATTTTATAGGCTTCCAGTTGTTGAATAACATCATACAAATTGCTATTTTCAATTTCAATCACATGTGCCCCACGTATCCTTGCCTCATTCGCTAATGCTCGTCCAATAATGCCACTTGCCTGTGGGCTAATCATATGCTTTTCATCTAATGGTACTTGCAACGCACCTGCTGTCACAATTACGGTTTTACCTTTTAATGGTTTGGATTGTCCTGAAAAAAAAGCCTTTACTAGGGCCGTTATTTTTTCAGGTTCCTCTAAACGTCCCTTCCCGACATAGCCACATGCTAAAAACCCCTCTGAAGGCTCAATGAATTGGTATCCATCAGCTGATAGCCGATCTAAATTTCGTTTTACCGCTGGATGGTCATACATGTGTACATTCATAGCTGGTGCAATCCAGACAGGGGCTGTAGTAGCAAGCAAGGTTGTTGTGACCATATCATCAGCAATACCATTGGCTAATTTGCCAATCATATTGGCCGTAGCGGGAGCCACTAAAATCAAATCAGCCCAATCTGCTAAATCGATATGGGCAATCACACTTGAATCTTTTTCATCAAACGTGTCAAAATAAACGTCATTTTTGGACATCACTTGAAAACTTAATGGATTCACAAACTGTCTAGCAGAAGCTGTCATCATAACTTTTACATTGGCCCCTGCTTGTGATAGCTTGCTAACGAGCGCAACAGCCTTATATACTGCAATTCCGCCTGAAACACATAGTAAAATATTTTTATTCATGCTAGGTGTCGTCCTTTCAAATGATAAGCTCCCAAAGAAGGATTCCCTGGGAGCTCTCGGCATTCTGTATAATCAAAATCTACTGCGAACTAGCATGCATGTAACCCAACTACGTTACATGTATGTTAAATTTCGTCTTCGTACACAGCGGACTCATCCTGTGATACCTTCGTAAGTACACCTGCCGCTACTTCTTCAAGTGCTCTTCCTACGTATTTATGAGAAACATACTTGTGTAAACGTTCTGTATCTTGCTCTTCTTGCATTTGGCGAGCACGTTTAGAAGCAAGGCTCACTAATGAATATTTTGAATCGATTTCTTTTTTTAAAGCGTCCACTGATGGGTATAACATTGTTTTATTCTCCTCTCAACATTGACAAATATCTTTTTTCAACACGTTCTCTACGACAATGCTCGGCTTTAATAATCGCATTTATACGATCACAGGCATTCGTCACTTCATCATTCTCCACAACATAATCATACAAGCTCATCATTTCAAGCTCTTCACTTGCAGTAGCTATGCGTTTCGCAATGATATCCTCTGTTTCCGTCCCACGCCCAACTAAACGGTCTTTTAATTCCGTTAAACTTGGAGGGGCCAAAAAAATAAATAAGGCATCTGGTGCTTTTTTACGAATTTGTGCTGCACCCTGCACTTCGATTTCTAAAAATACATCACGACCTGCATCCAGTGTTTCATTCACATAGGCTAGTGGTGTTCCATAATAGTTACCAACAAATTCAGCGTGCTCTAATAAGCCACCTTGTTCAATTAACGTTTCAAATGCTTCACGTGTCTTGAAAAAATAGTCTACACCATCTACTTCCCCTTCGCGAGGATTTCGTGTTGTCATCGAGATGGAATACTCATAATTCGTATTCGGCTGAGAAAATAATTCTTTTCGCACTGTCCCTTTACCTACACCAGATGGGCCAGACAGAACAATTAATAATCCACGTTCTTTTATCATTTATTCTCTATATCTCCCTTAATTTATAACAGACACGTGCAAGTTATTCGATGTTTTGCACTTGTTCACGCATCTTTTCTAAAATTGTTTTCGCCTGAACAACAGCAACCGCTGCTTCTGTAGATTGATTTTTTGAACCAATCGTATTAATTTCGCGATGTATTTCCTGCATTAAAAAATCTAATTTACGTCCAACTGAAATGGTTTCAAGTAATGTTTCCTCCAGCTGATTAAAGTGACTATCTAGTCTGTCTAATTCTTCGGAGATGTCTACGCGTTCTGCAAAAATCGCTACTTCTGCTAGTAAACGATCATCTAGCAATGTGCCATCTGCGACTTCAGCAATTCGTTCTATTAATCGTGTACGATATTTTTCAACAGCAAGAGAAGAGCACAAACGAATCTGATTCACTTGTTCCATCAACTGTTCTTTATATTGTACAACAACTTCTTGTAATTCTTGCCCTTCACGTTCCCGCATTTGTACGAGCTGTTTAATTGCTTGTGAAATCGCTTGTTCAACAGCACTTAGCAAATCCTCTGGTGTAAGCTGTGGCTTTTGCTGTACAAGTGCCTGTTCTAGCGATAAAAGCTCTTGCATCGTCCATTTTTCTTCAAGTGGTACTTTACTTGCTAATTGCTCTTTTGCCTTACGATACGCTTCAATTAATGACCAATTAATTTCAATAGATTGCTCTACGTTCTCTAAGTCTTTCACATATACCATCACATCAATTTTGCCGCGTGACAAAGCTTGTGAAATTAGTTTCTTTGCAAAAATTTCTGCTTCAAGCCATTCTTTCGGAAATTTTGCGTTAATTTCTAAAAAACGATGGTTGACCGAGCGCATTTCCACGGTTAATTGAAAGTCTCTAGTTGTTGTGACACCTCTGCCAAAACCAGTCATACTACGCACCAAGGTTCGTCACACCTTTCTTTGCATACTGGGATTATTATAACATAAGCTCTGTCGATTATGACGACTCTCCCAAAAAAATTGGTTAGAATAAAAGCTAATTCTACCACAATTGAAGCTATATTTTAATATTCACCTAAAAAATGCTATGATAAACATACAAATTGTGTATTTGTCGGAGCTGACAGATAGCGAAAGCAACTACACCATGAAAAAAATACGAAAGTACCAAGATGCTTGATATCGTTGGAAAGAGGAATTCATATGGCATTTGATGGCTTATTTACTTATTCAGTAACGGCCGACCTACAACAGCTTGTCACTGGTCGGATTACAAAAATACATCAACCTAATGCACAAGAAGTTGTGTTACATGTGCGGGCAAACGGAAAAAATCAAAAACTACTGTTCTCCATCCACTCTTCTTATGCACGTGTCCATCTTACGGAGCATACGATTGAAAATCCAGCAGAGCCTCCCATGTTTTGTATGCTTTTGCGTAAACATTTAGAGGGTGGTTTTATTTCATCCATAAAACAACATGATTTTGATCGTATTATAATAGTAGAAATTCACAGTAAAAATGAAATTGGCGATCCTATTGTAAGGGAAATACACGCTGAAATCATGGGTAGACATAGCAATCTACTGTTGATTGATCAAGAACAGGGGAAAATTATTGATAGCTTAAAGCATTTACCTCCATCCGTAAATAGCTTCCGAACTGTGTTACCAGGTCAACCGTATATTGCACCACCCACACAAAATAAATGGAACCCATTAACGGTTACAGATGAAGAGCTAACAATGTTTTTCGCTGAAGCAAAAACGACCAAAGAGATCGTAACACAGTTAGCCGGTTTTTCGCCTCTTCACGCTGAAGAATTATTGTACCGCATGACAACAGCATCTAATGCACCAGCCTGTTTCAAGGAATTTATGACATCCTTTGCAAACGGTGGTATGAAGCCAATGTATGTACTTTCTAATAACAAAACGTATTTCTCACCTATTGAGTTGAGTCATTTGCAGGGAGAAGTAACTGTCTACCCTAATGTTCACGAGCTTCTCGACCGCGTATTTTTTGCACGTGCAGAACGAGACCGTGTGAAACAACAAGCAGGTGATTTAGAGCGCTGGCTACAAAATGAAATTGATAAACTATCCTTAAAAACGAAAAAGCTGACGAAGGACTACGAGCGTGCCTCCAAGCTTGATCAATTTCAGCTTTATGGTGAGCTATTAATGGCAAATATTTATGCCTTTGAAAAAGGTGTCAAAGAGGTAACGGTAACAAACTACTATAGTGAAACAGGCGAAGTGATTACGATTCCAGTAAGTGAACGTAAAACACCGATTGAAAATGCGCAAAGCTATTACACAAAATATACAAAGGCAAAAAACGCCTTGGTTATGGTTCAAGAGCAGCTTGAAAAAACGACAGAAGAAATTGCCTACTTTGAAATGCTGGCACAACAAGTACAGCAAGCTTCTCCAGGGGATATTGAGGAAATTCGCGAAGAGCTGGCAGAGCAAGGCTACTTAAAACTACGTCATGCCAAGAAAAAGAAAAAACAAGTAAAGCCAGAACCAGAGCGCTATGTTTCATCTACAGGTGTATCGATCTCTGTTGGAAAAAACAATAAGCAAAATGATATGTTGACGTTTAAAATAGCAAAACGCACAGATATTTGGTTGCACACAAAGGATATTCCAGGATCTCACGTTGTCATCCATTCAAGTGAACCAGACGACACAACATTACGAGAAGCTGCCACATTAGCCGCTTATTTTTCTAAAGCTAGAGAATCTTCTTCTGTGCCAGTGGATTACACAGAAATTCGACAGGTCAAGAAACCAAATGGGGCTAAACCGGGTTTTGTCATTTACTTTGAACAGAAAACACTGTATATTGACCCTGATGAGGCTGTCATTTTACAGTTAAAAAAACAGTCATAAGATAGAAACCGAGACAAAACATCTCGGTTTCTTCTTTTTTATAGTACAAACACGTAATCCGTACTATAAAACGATGAAAACAGCCATATCTTCATTGTTTTTTACAGACAATCTTCCTTATTATAATAACATTAAAAAAACATATGAATAATCTGAACTGTTTCTCCCATCAGTTATTGACTTCTCCCTTTCAGAAAAGCAATATTTAAATATAAAACTTGAATAGCATCAGAAAGGGCGTATCCACATGTCTGTAGGTAAAAAATTAAGCTTTGGTTTCTTTACAATTATTCTCACGCTAATCATTTCATTAATGATTATGTTCCTGCTATTTTCAAACATTGAAAAAAAGATTGAAAATGCATTAGAAGGACATGTCGCTCTTGTAGAGTTAGCAGATGATATTCAATTTGAAATGGCCATGCAAGGACTTTTCATTCGTGCCATTATCATTGAAGACAATCCAGCAAATAAAGAGAGTTTTACAAAATATGCAAGTATGCTAGATAAGCATGTAGAAGCAATAACGGAAAAAGCGGATTCAGCTGAAATGGAAACATATGCAAACGAGTTAGCTACATATAATGATGCTTTTAACAAGTCGGCAACCGAAGCACTGGCACTATTTGAAGCTGGTAATCTTGAAGGAGCTTTGCAAAAGGTCAATGGTGACGTACAGCAAGCCAATAGAAATATACAGGACATATCAGATAAAATTGGGAACTATCAAAAACAACAGCTTGACACGGTGACAAAAGAATCGAAACAGGCAGTATCCAACTCTCAAATTATTTCTGTCATTGCTATTATTATTGGTATTGCCCTAGGTGTTTTCCTAATATTCTACATACAACGCACTATTTCTCGTCCTTTAAAATCGGTAGTTCAAGCAGCTAACCATATTGCCAGCGGTGAATTGTTTCATGAAAATCTTACTCACTATTCAAAGGATGAAATTGGTCAGCTATCGACAGCTTTTAATGAAATGAAGGGAAATATAAAAAATTTATTAACCCATATTCAAGATAATGCAGAGCATTTAACAGCTTCCGTAGAAGAACTTTCTGCCTCAACTGAAGAAATCACTACCTCTGCAGACGAGATTACAATGCGTATAAATGAAACAGCTAATGCAGCTGTAGCCGCTACAGTTGCAGCCAACGAAAGCGCACATGCTATGGATGAAACGGCAGTAGGTGTTCAACGTATAGCGGAAGCAACTCAACAACTACATCATAATGCTGTTACAACATCTGAATTAGCGACAAATGGCAATAACACAGTAGAAGAAGCTCAACAACAAATGAATGTAATTCATGAATCAACACAAGTAATCAATACCCTTGTTCAAAAGTTGAGCAAACAATCCGAAGAGATTAGTCAAATCACAGCTGTCATTACAGCCATTACCGATCAAACGAATTTATTGGCACTTAATGCAGCGATTGAAGCGGCACGTGCTGGAGAGCATGGGAAAGGATTTGCCGTTGTTGCAGATGAGGTTCGCAAGCTAGCTGAAGAGTCCAAGCAATCAGCCAATCAAATTGTTACATTAACACAGGAAATTCAGGAAGATACACATAATGTAGAAAAAGCAGTTTTCGATGGGCTTCACTCTGTCACAGAGGGTGTAAAAACCATTGGACATGCAGGGCAAGCATTTGAATCAATCGTAAAAGCGATTAATACGATGACAGATCAAATAGAAGATATATCAGCTACTTCTGAAGAAATTTCAGCCAGTGCCGAACAAGTAGCCGCCTCTGTTGCAGAAATTGCTCATGGTGCTTCAACTAGCTCAGACAATACTCAAATCGTAGCAACAGCAAGTAAGGAGCAATCTATTACGATGCAACAAATAAATCAAGTTGCCTCTGATCTAAGTGAAAAGTCCTTAGATTTACAGAATCAAATCAATCATTTCAAACTTTAACTTAAAAAACAGTGCATTTCATATATATGAGAGCACTGTTTTTGTAATTTTCATACATATTATCCTCATGAATCCAGAAGCATATCTTTCTGAAAAGCTAATGAAGGCGGTTTCAATCAATTAAAAATCAGATTTTTAGTAATTATTTGCATAATCAATCCTTGTCAGCAAGACAAATGACATCCTTAAAAAAACACCATTAACATAGTTGGCTGTTTTGGGAGAATATGGTCAAAAATCAAGCAATACTTGAATTAATTGATAGATGAATAAAATAGGTTAGCATTGCATATATGCATGTATAGTCAGTTAGCTAGTAAATTATTTCAAAAAAATATAATTATCATCATTCACTTCTCGTTAAACCCAAAATTTCCTTAGAATGGGTACCTTTTTTCATAGATTTGCTCTATTTTTTCTTGTTCCTATCCACAATTGGTTAATCCTAGAAAATTACAAAACAAGTTTCTTATATATCATTAATAGATAAAAATAATCATGTTTCGCGATCATAAATTACAAGAAATTACCTCCAAAAGAAACTAATTCACTTAGTTTTACACAGATTTTCTACAAATCTATACAAATCCCTCAAGGTATTACATCCATGACTTTTGATTCATTTTTCAAATATCGATAATATTATCAAAAAAATAGGAATTTTCGGTATAGTAAATCATTTTTTTATTTTTGATTTATTTTTGATATTCAAAATAGATAATTATCAAAATATTATCATATAAACACTCTATTCCATTAGAGTGATAAATCAGAAAAATTTATCACTCTATTAAATGTCAGATAATACTATATAAATTTGAATCTTTTTTATTTTGTGCACAATGATTTTTTTGGTATATTAAATAGGAGCTTCACAAAAGGCTTAAAAATTGTATAAGGGGGATTCACATGAATAAAAACAAAAAGTTTTTATTATTAACAGTTCTTGCAGTATTTTCTTTAGTACTTGCTGCATGTGGCTTCGGTGGAGATTCGTCTGAAAAATCTAAAGACGATGGAAAAGATTCAGGTTCTTCTGGGACAGCTTCTAAAGACTTAAACCTAGTTGTAGCTTCTGAACCACCATCTTTACATCCACAACTTGCGACGGATTCTACATCTAGCGCAGTATTAATTAACATTTTTGAAGGTTTAACACGTACAGACAAAGAAGGTAAATCAACTCCAGCAATGGCTGAGAAATGGGATGTAAGTGAAGATGGGCTTACTTACACTTTCCATTTACGTGATGCAAAATGGACAAACGGAGATCCAGTAGTTGCTGGTGACTTCGAATATGCTTGGAAATGGGCTTTAAATCCTGAAAACCTATCGGAATATGCTTCTGTATTCTACCCAATTAAAGGTGCTGAAGCTTACAATCTTGGTGAAGGTTCTGTTGATGATGTAGCAATTAAAGCTGAAGATGATAAAACTTTAGTAGTTACATTAGCAAATCCGACTGCTTACTTCTTAGAATTAACTGCTTTTAAAACGTACGCACCTGTTAATCAAAAAGTAGTTGAAGGTAATGATGAATGGTACACTGATGCTGGTGAAAACTATGTAACAAACGGACCTTTCGTTTTAGATACTTGGAAACATAGTGACTCAATAGTTCTTAAGAAAAATACTGATTACTGGGATGCTGCAAATGTAGATCTTGAAACAGTTAATATCGGCATGGTTGAGAATGAAGCTACGGCAGTAACAATGTTTAAAAATGGAGAAATTGACTACTTAGGTTCTCCATACCAAACAGTAGCACTTGATGCAATTGATGGTTTCAAAGCTGATGGCTCATTACAAATTGAGGATTATGCAGCTATTTATTGGTACAAATTTAATACAAAAGATAAAATTACTGGAAACGCTAACATTCGTAAAGCTTTAACATTAGCAATTGATCGCCAAGGTTTAATTGACAATGTTACTAAAGGTGAACAAAAGCCTGCTCTAGGTATGGTTCCATCTGCAATTTCTGGTTTTGAAGAAGACCGTGGTTATTATAAAGACAATGATATTGAAGGAGCAAAAGCTGCACTTGAAGCTGGAATGAAAGAGCTTGGTATTTCTGATCCAAAAGAAATCAGTATCAACCTTTCATTTAATACAAGTGAAGGACATGCTGCTATCGCTCAATTTATCCAAGAAGGTTGGAGCAAAAACCTTGGAATTTCAGTAAACCTTGATAACTCTGAATGGCAAGTATATTTAGAAAAACTTAACCAATTAGACTATCAAGTTGGTCGTATGGGATGGATTGCTGACTACAACGATGCTTATACATTCTTAGAAATGTACGATACTGCTGCCAACGGTAATAACGATACTGGTTGGGAAAACGCTCAATATAAAGATTTATTGAAACAATCTATTTCAGAAATAGACACTGCAAAGCGTACTGAAATCTTAAAACAAGCTGAAGCAATTGCTATGACTGAATTCCCAGTTGGACCAATTTATTACTACACTAACTTATATGTTAAAGATGATAAAGTACAAAATATGTCTCCAGATAGAATCGGTATCATTCAACTTAAAGATGTTAAAATTGCTGAATAATTCTATTGTTTAATTAAGCTCTATAAAAAGAGAGCTGCCTCGTAGTCTCTTAGGCTCGAGTCAGCTCTTTTTAAAATACGAAGGCATATATTTGTCTGACAATTGACAAATAGAAGGAGGAGTTTTATGTGATTAAATATATTTTGAAAAGGCTGATGTATATACTTCTCGCGCTTTTCGTCATCGTAACGGTTACGTTTTTCTTAATGCGTCTCGCTCCTGGTAGTCCATTTGCGAGTGAACGTAATTTCCCACCTCAAATCGAGGAGAAGTTAAACGAAACGTATGGATTAAATAACCCTTGGTATATTCAATATAAAGATTATTTAATCGATACGGCCTCTTTCAATTTCGGTGAGTCAATGAAGTATAAAGCGCGTTCTACAAATGATATGATTTCTGAAAGTTTCCCTGTGTCTCTAACATTAGGGATTGAGGCTATGCTATTAGCAGTTGGATTTGGAGTTTTAATTGGCGTAGTTTCCGCGCTATACCATAATAAGTTCCCGGATTATTTGGCAACGTCCTTTGCGGTGCTAGGTATTTCAGTACCTTCATTTATTTTGGCGGGTTTAATGCAGTATTTCTTATCCTTTAAATTAGGATTGTTCCCAGTTAGTGGATGGAAAGGCTTTGGTTACAGCATTTTACCTGCCCTTGCGATTGCATTTTCACATATGGGCTTTATCGCAAAATTAACACGTTCCAGTATGCTTGAGCAAAACAATAGTGATTATGTAAAAATGGCTCGTGCCAAAGGAATTGGAAAATGGACAGTTGTTTTCCGCCATACATTACGAAATGCTCTTTTACCAGTTGTAACATACCTAGGTCCATTAACAGCTGGTGTGGTTACAGGTAGTTTCATTGTTGAACAAATTTTCGCTATTCCTGGACTTGGAAAACACTTTGTACAAAGTATTACAAACCGTGACTATACAGTCATTATGGGTACGACTGTGTTCTATTCCATCATCCTTTTATTTGCGGTATTAATCGTTGATATTTTATATAGTGTGATTGATCCGCGTATTAAACTGAAAGGAGCGAAAAAATAATGACACAGCAGCAAATTGAAAAAGATAAGTTCAAAATTGTTGGTGGCAATCATGAAGCAACGGAAAAATTAGCTGATAAATCCGTTTCCTTTTGGAAAGAAGTATTTCTCCGTTTCTCTCATAACAAAATGGCCATCATTGGGATAATTATTTTAATCATTGTTATTTTAATGGCTATTTTCGTACCAATGCTTTCTCCGTATAAATCAAGTGATCAGCTTGGTGTTTACAATGCACCTCCATCTGCACAATTTTGGTTTGGAACAGATGATCTAGGTCGTGATATTTTCGTTCGTATTTGGGAAGGAGCTCGTATTTCCCTATTTATCGGAATTGCAGCGGCAATTATTGACTTAATTATCGGTGTTATTTGGGGAAGTATTTCAGGTTTAGCAGGCGGTCGTGTTGATAATATTATGATGCGTATTGCTGACGTTTTAACAGCTGTCCCTTACCTTTTAGTAGTAATCGTACTGTTAGTTGTTATGCAACCAGGTTTATTCCCTATGATTATTGCCTTGTCTATCACTGGATGGATTAACATGGCACGTATTGTACGTGGTGAAGTATTATCTATTAAAAATCAAGAATACGTTCTTGCAGCTCGTACATTAGGTGCTAGTACAGGCCATTTAATTATTAAACACTTAGTTCCGAATGCTCTTGGTGCTATTTTAGTAACGATGACTTTAACAATTCCATCTGCTATCTTCACTGAATCATTCCTAAGTTATCTTGGTCTTGGAGTTCCTGCTCCAACAGCTTCTTGGGGTACAATGGCTTCTGATGGAAATAAAGCCATTGCGAATGCTCCATGGCGCTTGATTTTCCCAGCAGTATTTATCTCACTAACAATCTTTGCGTTTAACGCAGTTGGTGACGGCTTACGTGATGCCCTAGATCCAAAACTACGTAAATAAGGAGGTGGCCGAAATGAGTAAAACAATTCTTGAAGTTAAAGATTTAAAAATTAATTTTAAAACTTATGCAGGGCTTGTTCATGCTGTACGTGGTGTTAACTTTGATTTAAAGGAAGGTGAAACACTCGCTATAGTTGGTGAATCAGGTTCGGGTAAAAGTGTTACAAGTAATGCATTAATGAAACTAATTCCACAGCCACCTGGTATTTATGAGTCAGGACAAATTTTATTTAATGGCCGTGATTTAGTTCCGTTAACGGATAAAGAAATGTCTAAAGTACGTGGAAATGAAATTGCAATGATTTTCCAGGATCCTATGACAAGTTTGAATCCAACGATGAAGGTCGGACGTCAAATAACTGAAGTAATTTTGCAACACAAAAAGGTTTCCAAAAATGATGCGAAAAAACGTGCCATTGAGCTTTTAACACAGGTAGGTATCCCCTTCCCTGAGAAACGTTATAATCAATACCCACATGAATTTTCAGGTGGTATGCGTCAACGTGTTGTTATTGCGATCGCCCTTGCAGCTGATCCTAAGCTTTTGATTGCCGATGAGCCAACAACAGCCCTAGATGTAACTATTCAAGCACAAATTTTAGAGCTTATGAAGGAAATTCAAAAGAACTCGAAAACATCTATCATTTTCATTACACACGATTTAGGTGTAGTGGCGAATATCGCTGACCGTGTAGCGGTAATGTACGCTGGACAAATCGTTGAATATGGTACTGTAAATGATATTTTCTATAATCCAAAGCATCCTTACACATGGGGCCTACTTGGTTCAATGCCAGATTTAGATAATGATACTGATGAGCTATTACGTACGATTCCAGGCTCACCACCAGATCTTACGAATCCACCTAAGGGTGATGCATTTGCAGCTCGTAACGAGTATGCTATGGCGATTGATTATGAACAAGAGCCACCAATGTTTCAAGTAAGTGAAACGCATTTTGCAAAAACGTGGTTATTGCATCCTGACGCACCAAAGATTCCTCTTCCTGAAGCAGTTGCTAAACGTATTGAAGGGTATTTAGCAAAGGAGGCACAAGAAAATGACTAAAACTGGTGCTAAAAAAATTCTTGAAATTAAAAACTTAAAGCAGCATTTTGGATCACCAAGTAATCCAATCAAAGCCGTAGATGGTATTAGCTTCGATGTTTATGAAGGGGAAACACTTGGTCTTGTAGGCGAATCAGGTTGTGGAAAGTCAACAACGGGTCGTTCAATCATTCGATTATATGATATTACAGGTGGCGAGATTGTTTTCGATGGTGAAAACGTTCATGGAAAAAAATCTAAAAATGAGTTAAAGAATTTTAACCGCCAAATGCAAATGATTTTCCAAGACCCTTACGCTTCTTTAAATCCTCGTATGACGGCTGGTGAAATCATTGGTGAAGCCTTTGATATTCATGGCCTTTACAAGGATAAAAAAGAACGTCGTGCAAAAATTCAAGAGCTACTTGAAGCTGTTGGTTTAAACAAAGAGCACGCGAATCGTTACGCACATGAATTCTCTGGTGGTCAACGCCAACGTATTGGGATTGCCCGTGCGCTAAGCTTAGATCCTAAGTTTATCATTGCTGATGAGCCAATCTCTGCGCTTGACGTATCGATCCAAGCTCAAGTTGTTAACTTGTTAAAACAACTTCAAAAAGAACGTGGCTTAACATATCTTTTCATTGCTCATGACCTTTCGATGGTAAAATACATCAGTGACCGTATTGCTGTTATGTACCGCGGTAAAATCATGGAAATCGGTAAAGCAGATGATATTTACAATCACCCTGTCCACCCGTATACAAAATCTTTATTATCAGCAATCCCACTTCCTGATCCAATGTCAGAGAAACGTCGTCAACGTATTCCGTACAAGCATACTGAAGTTGACGAAAGTGCATCGTATCATGAAGTAGGCAACCAACACTATGTATATGGCACTGCTGATTTAGTTAAAACTTGGGTTAATAATCGATAAAACTTGAACTCCTGTCTACAGTTTTACTACTGTGACGGGAGTTTTTCCTTTTAAAAATCTTCCTCTTCTATATGTATGAAATTCCTTTTTGATATATGACAAGATTTACAATTATTTGGCATAATATGATTAGAATTGTTGAACATTAAAAAATGTACTAAAACTATTTTGTTTGCTTTTATTATGGGAACCAGTCCTACTCCTAATTGTGGCTTCAAGCTTTGCTTAGAGTGGCCTTAACCTCCTATCATTCACTAGACAATAGTCAGCTTATTAGGCTGTTGTTTTACGTTGAATAATTAATCTAATTATTCTTTTTTTAAGCTGTATTATTAAAAAAGCGGCTTTTCTTCTTTGTAGAAAAGCCGCTCTTTTAGATTAATAATAAAACTATTTAATAGGTTGATCAGCTAATAATTCAATTGTTTGAAGATTATCAGTAGTTCCATTATCATAAGAAGCATTCCAGTTTTTCACGCGTTTATTAACAGGAATTATTTCTGTACGGAAGAAAGTCGGCACTACCATTGCTTTTTCACTCATATATTCTTGCCACGCTCGGAATGCTTTTGTACGTGTATCTTGATCCATTGCCTCTTCTGAGTCAATAGCGTCTAATAATTTTGTTAATTCAGGTGATACATAACGGCTAAAGTTAAATTCAGCACCTTCACCATATAAACCTTTAGGAGATGGATTTGTTCCAGTTCCCCATGCAGCTTGATACATATCGATTTCTGGATCATCTGCTTGTACCTTATCATAGAAAGCATTAAATTCGATAAGACGACCTGTTGTTAATTGCACATCTAAACCTACTTCTTTCCAGTTTTGACGGAAATATTCAACAATCGCTTCATCTGTTTCAGAACCAGCCATTGAAGCTAAACGAATAGAGAATTTTTTACCATCTTTATCTTCACGAATACCATCACCATCAACATCTTTAAAGCCCGCTTTATCTAATAGCTCTTTTGCTTTTTCTGGATCATAATTATAGCCTTCTAATGTTGAATCATAGTATGATGCAAATACTGGTGGAATTAAGGAATTTCCGCGCTCACGTAATCCTTGATAGAACTTTTCAGCGACACCTTCAACATCCATTGCATAAGCAACTGCCTGACGTAATTCAATACTGTTCATTTTTGACTTTTCATCAAATACGTTTAGTTTATTTGTTGTATCATATTTTCCTAATTTAAAACCGATATAAGAATATGATAATTCTGGTCGACCTAATAATGCTATATTTTGTAAATCCTTAATGCTATCATACTGATTAGTTGGGTATGATGTAGCAATATCATATTTTCCAGTACGTAAAGCTTCACCGATTGAAGTTGGTGGAACAACCTCAAGTACTACTTTATCAACTTTCGGCTTACCTTTGAAATAATGTTCGTTTGCTACAAACTGCACAGACTCACCATTTACGACTTTATCAATTTTAAATGCTCCAAGTGTTACTGGATTTTTACGTACTGCATCTGAAGCAAGTAAATCTTTCACTGGAATAGATTCTAATTGATGTTTAGGCTCTGCATATGCCCATAAACCATCACCAATTGAATAAATAGCTGGTGATATTTTCTTTAGTTGGATTTTAATACTCTTATCATCGATTTTTGTAATACCTGAAATCGTGTCTGCTTGACCATTATGGTATTCTTCTGCACCAACAATATTTTTGAAATCATCATCATAGCGAACACCTGTATAATCTGGATGACCAATTAGTTCATATGGGAAAATTAAATCATCAGCTGTTAAAGGTGTACCATCTGACCATTTATAATCACCTTGAATTGTGACAGTTGCTGTTTTTGCATCAGCATCAACATCTAATTTTGCAATACCTTTGTCCGTAACAATGAAGTTGCCATCTTGTTCAAAAAGTACATTTGAAGCAAATGCTAAAATTTCTGAATCATAAGCATCTTCGTATAGCTCCCAGTTGAAAATTCCTTGGAATGGAGAGCTTGTTACAAGTCCTACGCGTAAAGTACCACCTTGGATTGCGTCTCCTTCATTTGTTACCTCCATTGGAAGTAACGAATCATTCGTTGCCTCAGATTCACCGGATTTTTCTGTTTCACCTGACTTTTCTGTATTATCTGTTTCTGAGCCTTTTTCAGACCCACTGCCTCCACCACCATTGCAGGCTGCTAAAATTAGCATGAATGCAAAAAGTACGGATAGGAATAACCAATTCTTCTTCATGTGTAAATCCTCCCCTTTTATCCTAATCGTTGTTTTGCGTCAGCCGCACGTCTTAGCGCTTGACCAACATAATTTATACCAAGCATCAAAACTAAAATTAATAATGATGCGGGCAACCAAATCCACCATTTTGTAGATAATACTATCGGGTTTGTTGCATAGCTTACTAATGTCCCTAAGCTAGGTGTAGAAGGAGGTAAACCAAAGCCTAAAAATGATAGACCTGTTTCAATACCCACATTCCCTGCAAAGTTTAACGTTAACTCTACTATTAGCAACGAACTTAAATTTGGTAGTATCCCTTTAAACATAATGGCAAAATCACTAGTCCCCATTGTTTTGGAGGCACTTACATAATCTCGTCGTCCTTCAGATAAAGCTTTACTTCGAACAAGACGTGCAGTACCTATCCATTGAAAGGCACTTAAAATCAAAATTAACTCTAAAACACCATATTTAGGAATAATTGTAACTAATACAATGATAATCATTAATGTCGGTAATGTCATAAGAAAATCAATGATACGCATAAATAAATTATCAATAAAGCCACCATAGTAGCCCATTATTATACCTAGTGCGATCCCTAAAGCATTTGCAATAAGAGTGATAGCAATTGCAATTAAAATAGAATTTTTCGCACCGATAATAAGCTGTCCATACATATCACGCCCAGCTTCATCAGCCCCAAGGATATATCCATTAACGCCAGGCTCTGTAAAGCGCTCTAATAATTTAATTCGTAATATTTCATCCTGGTTCATAAAAAAGGACATAATTAATATCGCAATTATAAGTAATGTTATTCCTATAAATGAAAATAATGCTAATTTATCTTTTCTAAATTCACGTATAACCACTTGAATTCCTGTTGGTGGAGTACTTTCAACTTTCACTACATCATTTTTTTGATCCATTTTATTCACCTCTCCTTATGCGTTCAATTTAGCTGTTAGTCTATGCGGATACGTGGATCAACAATGCTCATAATTATATCTGACAATAGACTACCTAATAACGCTAAGAAGCCATAAAGCATAACAAGAGCTGTAATAACACTATAATCGCGACTTGTTACGGAATGGATGAATAATTGCCCCATGCCCGGGAAGCCAAAAATTGTCTCTATGAATATCGAGCCGCCTAATAAACCTGTAATTGTAAAGCCAAGGAAGGCTGCAATTGGTAATAAGGAGTTACGGAAAATATGTCTTCTATAGATTTTTTTCATCGGTACACCTTTACTACGTGCTGTTTTAACATAATCCTGTGTCTTGGCATCGATAATTTCTGAACGTAAGTATTGAATAATCGTCGTTGTAGCTAAAATTGCATACGTCATTGCAGGTAATATTAAATGATACAAGCGATTCCAATAATACTCGAGTGTTCCAGGCTCTACACCTACATCGACTGTTCCGCTCGTTGGGAACCACATTAAACGGTATCCAAAGATATATAAGAAGATTAAACCCAATACAAAGGTCGGTATTGCATAGCTTATAAAGCTATACAGAGTAATCGACTTATCGTACAAAGTATCCTGTTTACGTCCAGCTATCATTCCTAATGGAATAGCTATTAAATAAACGAGAATGGTACTAAGTAGAGCGAGCCAGAATGTGTTTAATGCACGCTCGCCAATCAATGTGGACACTGCAAGTTTATATGTATAGCTTTGTCCAAAATCGCCCTGAAAGGCATTGATTACCCAATGGTAATATTGTACATACCAAGGGTCATAGTAACCCGCTTGAATTCTTAGTTCTTCAATTCTTGCAGGGTCTGTCTCTGGAGTAATTAACCCTGTAAAAGGATCTCCTGGCATTTGTTTTGCTAGGATAAAAATAATTAAGCTTAACACAAACATTTGAGGAATCATTAAAATTACTCTTCTAATAATTGTTTTCCACATTTCACATTCCTCCCGACATTGCAACCATATGTGTCTCTGAAATGGATTTCAGTGGATAGACTTTTCCATGCTCATCATAATATTTATGTTGCTCTTGTTGATAATTCTCTTCTACTTTTTGTCGAATCAATTTGCGCTCATCCCTAGTCTCTGGTTCGATATTCGGAATGGCTGATAGAAGCCGATTCGTGTAAATATGCTGTGGATTCTTATAAATATCATGTCTTGTACCAGTTTCCACAAAGCGGCCTTTATACATAATAGAAATATGATCACACATATGTTTAACAACACCTAAATCGTGGGAAATGAATAAGTAAGTAAGACCGTATTCATTTTGGATATCTTTCATAAAATTTAAGACCTGTGCCTGTACAGATAGATCTAGCGCAGAAACAGGCTCATCCGCAATGATCATTTTAGGGTTACATGCAACCGCTCGCGCAATGCCAAGACGCTGCTTTTGTCCTCCCGAAAATTCATGTGGATATTTAAGTAAGACATCCTCTGACATCCCAACAATAGCTAGTAGCTCTTTAATACGTTTGCGTTCCTCTTGATCACTAAGCTTCATGAAATTTCGAATGGGTTCTGCAAGAATATCAAGAACACGTTTCCTAGGATTCATACTTGAATGAGAGTCTTGGAAAATCATTTGAATATCTTTGTTATAGGCTGAATCACGCTGTCTTCGTTGATTTGTGACATTTTCGCCCTCATAAAAAATTTGACCAGAGGTGATTTTTTCTAAGCCAATGATCGCTTTTCCAGTAGTCGATTTACCGGATCCTGATTCACCTACTAATCCATAGGTTTTCCCTTTTTCAAACTCCATCGTCACGCCGTCCACCGCATATACTCGATCGACAATAGTATTAAAAAATCCACCACGTATTGGATAGTGAACATTTAAATCCTTAATCTGCATAAAGCTCATATAGCCCCGCCCCCTTCTTCACCTTCAAAATGAAAGTGTTTCCAGCAGGTACATCTCACAAAATGTCCTGGCGCAATTTCATGTAATTGAGGTTTTGTTTCGTGTGAAGATGCATCAATCCACGGAATTCTTCCTGAAAAACGACAACCTTCTCGAGGTAAATTTATTAGAGATGGTACCATCCCTTGAATGACCTCGAGTCTTTCATTTTCGCTATGTGTTTGTGGAATTGAATTTAGTAGCGAGCGAGTGTATGGATGTCTTGGATTATTGAATAACTCCCGAACTGGAGCCTCTTCCACTACTTCCCCTGCATACATAACTACAACTCGATCAGCCATCTCCGCTACAACACCCAAATCATGCGTAATGAGAATAATACCTGTCTCCGTTTCAGTCTGTAATGTTTTTAATAGGTCCAAAATTTGGGCCTGAATTGTCACATCTAAAGCAGTTGTCGGTTCATCAGCAATTAATATAGCAGGCTTACATGATAAGGCAATTGCAATCATAACACGCTGACGCATACCACCAGATAACTGGTGCGGAAATTGTCTAGCGACACGTTTTGGATTCGCAATCCCAACTTGATTTAGTAGTTCTAATACTCTTTCACTTCGCTGTTGTTTTGAAAGCTTAGTATGATAAATTAACCCTTCTTCTATTTGTTCGTTAATTCTCATTAAAGGGTTAAGTGCTGAAAGTGGGTCCTGAAAGATAAATCCTATGTCATTACCACGTAAGTTATTAAATTGTTGGTCATTCAATTGAGCTAAATTTTGATTATTATAAAAAATATCACCAGAAACCTTTGTATTTACTTCATTGTGCAAGCCTACAATAGTAGTCGCTAATGTACTTTTACCACAACCAGATTCTCCAACTATTGCTAATACCTCATTTTTTTTAAGGGAAAGTGAGACATCATCTACAGCAGCGTGGTATGTATCTTTAATGCGAAAACTTGTAGACAAATTTGTAATTGTTAATAAGTCTTTTGCTGTATTCAAACAATCTCTCCTCTATTATTCAATATTCTGAAAATACAAATGATACTTTATATCAGAATCATATTTAATTTTTCTCTCTTCCCCTCTCTTTTTCATTATAGCTAGTATAATTTTAATAATTTTTTCGCTTTAAACGCGTAAGCCGCTGATAGAATTATCTGAAAATTAAACCGTGCTATTATTTTAGCTAGAAAACATGTATAAACGCAAGTACCTTTTTCAAATTATTACAAACCAAAATATAAATTTCCACCATACCTCTTCCTTAAAAAAATAGTAATTTCAGTATTTAAAGTTAAGAATTATTTTACTTTTTCTTTACAAAGTTACAATTCTCACAAATGAATATTATATAAATATAATTAATGATATTTCACATTATATTTATTCGCGCAAATAAAATGCTTAAAAATTCAATTAATTCAGTATTTTAAAGCAAAAAGTAAAAAAAATACTTTTTATGAAAAAGTTATATTTCACACATTTTTGTTTTCAATAAATAATTTTGGACGTTGAAGTGCTAATATTTCAAATTACTTTAAAAAAATAATTTATAGCTATTAGTTTATAGCTATCTACCATACTTCTTAATTATTTCTGATTGCCGATTTTTTCTCCAATTTTCGATATAGAAATACTATTTAGAATATTTTTAAAGGAAATTACATGTTTTTATGTTAAAATTTCCAATGACAAAGTTTTATTAAATTATTTACATAAGGAAAGGTTGTCTGTGATGGCAAAAATTAATGATGAATGGTTTACAGTAGAAGAAATCAATAATGAAACATATGCTATAAGTGAATATGGTCATTGGGAAAAAGTACATTCCTTTTTATTGCTTGGAGAAAAACGGGCTGTTCTCATTGATACAGGTCTTGGCATTGATAATATTCAAAGGATTAGTAAACAATTAACCTCTTTGCCCATTTCTGTGATGACAACACATGTCCACTGGGATCATATTGGTAGCCATGGAGCATTTGATGATATTTATGTTCATAAGGATGAAGTTGATTGGTTAATCAATGGTATCCCTAAATTATCTATCGAACAGATTAGAAAGGATATTGGACGTAATATTACATTACCTACACCTAAAACGTTTAATCCATCGAATTACAAGCCTTTTCAGGGACAGCCTTCTGGATTTTTAGAAGATGGGGATGTTATAGATATGGGGAACCGAAAATTATCAATTCTCCACACACCCGGGCATTCGCCTGGCCATATTGCTATTTTGGATCATAAATATGGTTATTTGTTTACAGGGGACTTACTCTATGATCAAGCACCTATTTATGCATTTTTTCCAACTACTTCCCCCGAGGATTTAGTTCAATCTTTAGAAAAAATAGCTAACTTACCTTCGCTTACGAAAATTTTTGGTTCACATCACACATTAGGTCTTGATCCTTCTATTTTATTGGAGGTGAAACGGGCAATTATGACACTTCGTGAGAATAATCTAGTACGTTTTGGGACAGGTATTCATCGTTTTAATGGTTTTAGTATTCAATTTTAAATACCCTCATCCTATTTAATAAAGAAAGAAAAAAGCTGTTCTACAGGTCAAATAACCTATAGAACAGCTTTTCATTATAACTCTCCAGCCTTTAATTTCGCATGCCACTCTTTTAAAAATGGAATATCTTCTTCTTTAATAGCACCTGATTCGTTTGCTGCTTCAATTAAATAATCGAAGTTTGTTAACGATACATACTGAATGCCAGCCTCATCAAATGCTTGCTCAGCGCGTGGAAGATTATAGGTGTAGACACAAACTACGCCTAATACTTCACAGCCAGCTGCACGCAATGCTTCTACTGCTGTAATCGAAGAACCGCCTGTGGAAACGATATCCTCCACAACAACTACTTTTTGACCTGCTGCGTATTTTCCTTCGATTTGATTACCACGACCATGTTCTTTTGCTTTTGACCGTACATAAACCATCGGTAATTCTAAAATATCACTTACCCATGCTGCGTGTGGGATACCCGCTGTAGCTGTTCCTGCTACGATTTCTGTTGCACCAAAATTCTCTTTGATAACAGCTGCTAAGCCATTTGCTAATTGTTTACGAATAACTGGGTCTGAGATTGTTAAACGAGTATCACAGTAAATAGGAGATTTAATACCAGACGCCCATGTAAATAATTCAGTTGGATTTAATTCTACAGCACCCACTTTTAACATAGCGTGTGCAATTTCATTTTGTAATGTCATCATTTATGCCTCCCATAATTCACTTACGATTTTATATGCAGCTACTGGATCCTGTGCACCAGTTACGGCACGCCCAACAACGATGAGTGATGAACCGTCACGCTTTGCGCCATCTGGTGTGGCAATACGCTTTTGATCGTGTGCAGCACCGCCTGCTAGACGAATTCCAGGTGTTACACGTAGAAAATCATCTCCACACACTTCTGCAATTGCCTTCGCCTCATGTACAGAGCAAACTACACCTTGTAAACCTGCTTGTTTTGTAAGACTTGCATAATGTAAGACAGACTCTTGTAAAGATAGAGCAATTTGTTGTTCTGCTTGCATTTGTTCTTCTGTTGTTGATGTTAATTGTGTAACGGCTATTAATGCTGGACGTTCTTTGCCAGCAGGTGTACCCGCTTCAAGTCCTTCTAGTGCTGCCTCCATCATAGGACGTCCCCCAGCAGCATGCACATTGACTAAATCTACCCCTAGTTTTGCTAGACCCTTCATCGCCGAGCCTACTGTATTCGGGATATCATGTAATTTTAAATCAAGGAAAATATCATGACCTAAATCCTTTACTTTTCGAACAATGTCAGGCCCTTCTTGCATATATAATTCCATACCAATTTTCACGAAAAGAGGCTCATTGAACTGTTTTAGAAAATCAAACACTTCTTTTTCTCCTGGAAAATCTAGTGCTAATATTGGTTTCGTATTCATCAGCGATGGCTCCTTCCGATAATCTCTGTTATATGTTCTACACCTAATGCATCAAGCTTTGCTGGTAATTCTTCAATGATGTTTGGACAGACAAAGTGGTCAACAAAGTTTGCTGTTCCTACTGCTACAGCTGAAGCACCTGCAGACATAAAATCAATGACATCCTGTGCTTCTGTTACACCACCCATACCAATTATCGGAATATTGACAGCTTTGTACACCTCATAAACCATTCGGATTGCTACAGGTTTAACAGCAGGACCTGATAGTCCACCTGTTCCATTAGCAATGACAGGCTTTCCTGTACGCTCATCTAAACGCATACCTACCAATGTATTTATCATCGTAATACCATCTGCTCCACCTGCTTCAACAGCTAAAGCAATATCCACAATATTTGTCACGTTTGGTGATAGCTTCACATAGACTGGCACTTCAGACACAGCCTTGACAGCCTCAACAAGCTGACGTGCTGTTGCTGGGTCTGTCCCAAACTGGATGCCACCACACTTCACGTTAGGGCAAGAAATATTCAGTTCCAATGCTTTGACATTTGATGCTGCTGAAATACGACGCGCTACTTCCACATAATCTGCCGTTTCAGTACCAGCAACATTAGCGATAATTGGCACATCATAGCTCTCTAAAAATGTCAATTCTTCATTCATCACTTTTTCAATGCCTGGATTTTGTAAACCAATTGCATTTAACATCCCCGCCGCTGTTTCAGCAACACGTGGCGTTGGGTTACCGGCACGTGTTTCGACCGTTGTTGCCTTAATCATGATAGCACCTAGTTTTGACAAATCATAAAGCTGTGCATATTCACGGCCAAAGCCAAAGCAACCCGAAGCTGGCATAATTGGATTTTTTAACGCTAAGCCTGGTATTTGAATGGTTAAACGACTCATAGTGCCACCGTTCCTTTCAGGAAAACTGGACCATCAGAGCATACTTTAACATAGTCTTTTTCAACTTCATCAGTTGTTTTACATACACATGCAAAGCAAGCTCCAATACCACAGCCCATACGTTCTTCAAATGATAAATAACCCACTTTTTCAGGATAAAAGCCCTCTAATGCTTTTAACATCGGTAATGGCCCACAGGAATAAAATACATCAAACTTTGGGGCACTTGACTCTAATACAGTTGTTACAAAGCCTTTTGTACCTTTCGAGCCATCCACAGTCACATAATGTGTTTCACCAAGTGCACTAAATTCATCCTCATAAAAGCAGACATCCTCTGTTTGGAAGCCTAGGACATGGATGGTTTTCACACCACGAGCATTCAATTGTTTGGATAATTCATGTAAAGGTGGTACACCAATTCCACCGCCAACTAATAGTGCAGTGCCTCCCTCTTGTACCGCATCTACTGGGAAACCATTACCTATTGGACCAAGCACGTTGACTTGTTGACCTTCTCGATTCGTCGCCAGCACTTTCGTACCACGTCCTTCAGCACGATAAATCATAGTAAACTCATTGTTTTCTTTATCAATATTTGCAATACTAATTGGTCGACGTAAAAGCGGCTCCAATGAATCTGACACCTTTACATGGACAAACTGGCCAGGAGTCATCTCCTGAACCAGTTCACCATGAAGTGTCAGTTCGAAAATGTTTGTCGCAATTTGCTTTTGAGAGACGACCGTCATTTTCTCTTGACGTATCATATTAGTGTACTACCTCCGCTTTTGGCATTTGTTCTGCTGTAAATGTCATGGATTCGATAACACGAACCATTGCTTCTGCTGTATCTAAAGATGTTAGACAAGGTACGCCATTTTCTACAGACTCACGACGGATTCGGAAGCCATCACGAGCTGGCTGCTTCCCTTTAGTTAATGTATTGACAACAAGCTGAGCTTCACCATTTTGGATAAGGTCAATCAATGTTTGTCCTTTCGCACCAATCTTGCCAACAATATCTGTACGTACTCCTGCTTCTTCAAATGCTTTTGCTGTACCTTCAGTAGCTACAATGCGATACCCTACCGTAGAGAAACGTTTTGCTAATGCAATCGCTTCTTCCTTATCTTTATCAGATACAGTAAACAATACTGTACCTTCTGTACGAATTTCCATACCTGCTGCAACTAAACCTTTATAAAGGGCTTTTTCTAATGTTGCATCTTTCCCCATTACCTCACCAGTGGATTTCATTTCAGGTCCTAATGTAATGTCTACACGACGTAATTTTGCGAATGAGAACACTGGTACTTTTACAAATACACCCTTTTGTTCAGGCGCTAAACCTGTTGGGTAGCCCTGCTCTACAATAGATTTTCCAAGGATTGCTTTCGTTGCAATGTTAGCCATTGGAATATTTGTAATTTTACTTAAGAATGGTACTGTACGTGATGAACGTGGGTTTACCTCAATCACAAATACTTCGCCCTGTGAAATTACGTATTGGATATTCATTAAGCCAATGATGCCTAGGCCCTTCGCGAGACGAGTTGTATAATCAACTAATGTATCCTTTTGTGCCTGTGTTAATTTTTGTGGTGGATAGACAGAGATTGAGTCTCCAGAGTGAACCCCTGCACGCTCAATATGTTCCATAATTCCTGGAATTAGAACATTTTCGCCGTCACAGATAGCATCTACTTCGATTTCCTGTCCTGTTAAGTAACGGTCTACTAAAACAGGATGATCTGGAGATGCCTCCACTGCATTTTCCATATAGTGCTGTAATTCATCTTGATTGTAGACAATTTCCATTGCACGTCCACCAAGTACATACGATGGACGAACAAGTACTGGGAAGCCTAGACGCTCACTAATGGCAAGAGCCTCCTCTGTAGAAACGGCTGTTTCCCCTAGCGGCTGCGGAATGTTTAATTCACGTAAAGCCTGCTCGAACTTATCGCGGTTTTCTGCACGGTCAGTATCTTCTAAAGATGTACCTAAGATTTTTACACCATTTGCTGCTAATTTATCGGCCAGGTTAATGGCTGTTTGACCACCGAATTGAACAACAACACCAATTGGTTGTTCTAAATCGATAATATGCATAACATCCTCAATTGTTAATGGCTCGAAGTAGAGCTTATCAGAAACAGAGAAGTCTGTTGATACTGTTTCTGGGTTGGAGTTGATAATAATTGCCTCATAGCCAGCCTCTTGAATCGCCCATACTGAGTGTACTGTTGCATAATCGAATTCTACCCCTTGGCCGATGCGGATTGGGCCTGATCCAAGTACCACAACAGAAGGTTTTTCTGACTTAATAGATTCATTTTCTTCTTCATATGTGCCATAGAAATATGGTGTTTCCGATTCGAATTCCGCTGCACATGTATCAACCATTTTATAGACTGGAATAATGCCATGTTCTTTACGATAAGCATAAATGGCTTCTGGTGTTGTTTCCCAAAGCTCAGCAACCTTCTTATCTGCAAAGCCTAAACGTTTTGCTGTACGTAGGACATCTTTATCATTTTTATGGTCAGCAAGTGTTTGTTCCATATCCACGATATTTTTAAACTTATTTAAGAAGAATAGATCAATCGCTGACCATTCATGAATTTGTTCAATTGTTACACCTCGACGTAAAGCTTCACCGATAAAGAATAGGCGCTCATCTCCAGCTTTGCGGATACGTTTTTCAATCCAAGAATCTGAATTTTCCTCAGCATGCTTTAACTCTAAATGTACTTGACCGGTCTCAAGAGAACGAACCGCTTTTAACATAGCTTCCTCAAATGTGCGACCTAATGCCATTACTTCACCAGTAGCTTTCATTTGCGTACCAAGATTACGTTTAGCTGATTCGAATTTATCGAATGGCCAGCGAGGAATTTTAGCTACGATATAATCAAGTGCAGGTTCAAAACAAGCATATGTTGATCCTGTTACAGGGTTTTTAATTTCATCTAATGTTAAACCAACTGCAATTTTAGCTGCTAGCTTAGCAATTGGATAACCTGTTGCTTTAGATGCTAGTGCAGATGAACGCGATACGCGTGGGTTTACTTCAATCACATAGTAATTAAAGCTATATGGATCAAGTGCTAGCTGGACGTTGCAGCCACCCTCTATTTTAAGTGCACGAATAATATCTAGCGAAATATTACGTAGCATTTGGTTTTCACGATCTGATAGTGTTTGCGTTGGTGCTACAACGATTGAGTCACCTGTATGGATTCCTACTGGGTCAACGTTTTCCATGTTACATACAACAATGGCATTGTTAGCCGCATCACGCATTACTTCATATTCAATCTCTTTATAGCCAGCAATTGATTTTTCTAATAAACATTGTGTTACGGGTGAATATTTTAAACCCGATGTCACAATCTCTTCTAAATCTTGATCGTTGTAGCAAATACCGCCCCCTGTACCGCCAAGTGTAAAGGCTGGTCGAACAATGACAGGGTATCCAATTTTCGCAACAAATCTTTTGGCTTCATCTAAGTTATGAATAATATCAGACTCAGGAACTGGAGCACCTAGCTCATACATTAAATTACGGAATAAATCACGATCTTCTGCTTTATGGATAGCATCTAGTTTTGTACCAAGAATTTCAATACCAAGCTCGTCTAAAATACCTGATTTGTCTAACTCAATCGCCATATTTAAACCTGTTTGACCGCCAAGTGTTGGTAAAATCGCATCTGGACGCTCTTTACGTAAAATACGAGAGACAAAATCAAGAGAAATTGGCTCGATATATACTTTGTCCGCAATTTCTGTATCTGTCATGATTGTGGCAGGGTTTGAGTTGATTAAAATAACACGGTAGCCTTCTTCTTTTAATGAAAGACAAGCTTGTGTACCTGCATAGTCAAATTCTGCTGCTTGTCCGATAACGATTGGGCCTGAGCCAATTACTAAAATAGTTTCAATATCTGTACGTTTAGGCATGTTGTTTCCCCTTCCCTGCTTCTACTTCCATCATTTCGATGAATTCATCAAATAAGTGGTTTGAATCCTCTGGTCCTGGTGATGCTTCTGGGTGATATTGCACTGTGAAAATCGGATATTTCTTATGACGCACACCTTCACATGTTCCATCATTTAATGCGATATGTGTTAATTCTAAATCCGTTTCTTTTAATGAATCGATGTCGATAGCATAGCCATGGTTCTGAGATGTTAAATCTGTACGTCCTGTGCGTAAGTCTTTGACTGGGTGGTTACCACCGCGGTGTCCAAACGGTAGTTTGAAGGCTTTTGCTCCACTAGCTAATGAAAAGATTTGGTGTCCTAAACAAATACCGAACATTGGCACTTTTCCTATTAAGTTACGTACTGTTTCAATACCTTCCTGAACATCTTCAGGATTCCCTGGTCCATTGGATAGCATGATACCATCTGGATGCCAAGCTAAAATTTCCTCAGCTGGTGTATTATAAGGTACTACCAACACATCACAATCACGTTTGTTTAATTCGCGTAGGATTCCGTGCTTCATACCATAATCAATTAAGACAACTCGTTTACCACGACCAGGAGATGGATAAGCAGCTTTTGGAGATACTTCACGGACATGGTGTGTAATGGCTGGTGTCACTTGTAATTGTGCTACAATTTCATCCACATTTACTTCTTCATCAGCAGCCGTCAAAATCGCTTTAACCGATCCTTTACTGCGTATGATACGTGTTAATTTTCGCGTATCAATGCCTTCAATTCCTGGGATATCCTTTGCTGTCAAATAGTCATCTAAAGTTAAATCACAGCGGAAGTTTGAAGGTTTTTTAGCCAATTCACGCACAACGAATCCACGAATGGCTGGCGTAATCGATTCAAAGTCATCACGGTTAATGCCGTAATTACCAACTAAAGGATATGTCAATGTAACAATTTGTCCATAGAATGAAGGATCTGAAATCGTTTCCTGATAACCTGTCATCCCTGTTGTAAATACAACCTCACCTTGTGAAGCGCGCTCGCTACCAAATGCTGTACCTGTAAATACTGTGCCATCTTCTAAAACTAGTAAACGTTTTTTCATTACTCTGCCTCCTGATATACGATATTGCCTTCAAAAATCGTTAGTACTGGCCAACCCTTTGCCACCCAGCCGTTGAATGGTGTATTACGACCTTTTGATACAAAGCCATCTGCATCAATTGTTTGTTCTTTTTGAATATCAATTAAAATCATATCCGCTGAAGCGCCTACTGCTAATGTGCCATATGGCAGATCAAAAATCTCAGCTGCTCTCACTGTCATCCAATCAATTAATTGCTTTAAAGTCCATTTTCCTGTTTCAACAAATTGTGTATAAAGCAATGGAAAAGCTGTTTCGAAACCGACGATACCAAATGGTGCGCCAACCATACCGCAGCATTTTTCTTCTACTGTATGTGGTGCATGATCTGTTGCGATGCAGTCGATTGTGCCATCAAGTAGTGCTGCATGTAGAGAATCCTTATCATCAGCTGCGCGTAATGGTGGATTCATTTTCCAATTTGCATCGTCAGATGGTATATCCATCTCTTCTAGTAATAAATGATGTGGACAAACTTCTGCTGTGACACGAATACCTGCTGCCTTCGCATCTCTTACTGCACGCACCGATTCCTTCGTAGAAACGTGACAAACATGGTAGCGTGCCCCTGCCGCTTCTGCTAGTAGTACATCTCGTGCAATTTGTACTGATTCACAAATGGAAGGTATCCCTGGAAGCCCAAGCTCTTTATTACGCTTTCCTTCATGCATCACACCATCATAGATTAATGAGTTGTCCTCACAATGTGCTACAACAACCATATCGTGCTGGGCCGCATCTTTCATTTGCTCATACATCGTTGAGGCTAGCTGAATGCCTACACCATCATCTGAGAACGCTACGGCTCCATGTGCTTTTAATTCTTCAATATTTGTTCGAACCTCGCCCGATATATCCTTTGTTAGGGAACCATATGGGAGTACTCGAATAACAGCGCTGTCCTTAATGAGCCCATTGATGAGCTGCATGTTGTCAACCGAATCAGGTACTGGCTTTGTATTAGGCATCGCACAAATTGTCGTAAAGCCACCCTTTGCTGCTGAGGCGGAGCCTGTAGCAATGGTTTCTTTATGCTCAAATCCTGGCTCTCGTAAATGTGTATGAACATCGATAAAGCCTGGTGCCACGATTAAACCATGTCCTTCAATCAGTTCTGCACCTGCTACAGTCACATCCTGACCAATAGCCGTAATCTTTCCGTCTGCCATTGCAATATTGACTGTCTTCAATTCACCTTGTTCATCTAGCATTTGTACATTTTGAAGTACCTTTGTCATGTTATTCTCTCCCCTTTAAAATGGTTTCCATAATAGCCATCCGTGTGTAAACACCGTTCCGCACCTGTTCAAAAATTCGAGAGCGATCACACTCTACTAACTCAGAAGCAATTTCAACATCACGATTTACGGGTGCTGGATGCATAATAATGGCGGATTCTTTCATTTGCTTTTCTCGTTCAATTGTTAAACCAAACTCTTGATGGTAACCTTCCTTTGAGAAGCTTTTATTTACTTTATGACGTTCATGTTGCACACGTAGTAACATAATGACATCACTTATTTCGATCAGATTATCCCATGAATGATGCGCTTCAAAACCGCCAGACCATTCTTCTGGGCAAAGGAAATGAACATTTGCCCCTAAATTTTGTAATGCTGTTGCATTTGATTTGGCTACTCGACTATGAGAGATATCTCCTGCAATTGTGACATTCAACCCTTCGAAACAGCCAAACTCTTTTTTGATGGTATAAAGATCCAATAAGGATTGTGAAGGATGTTGCCCAGCACCGTCCCCTGCATTAATAATCGCTACATTAATACCACCCAGCAGCTCATTGTAATATTCATCTTCTGAAGCTCGAATGATGACAGCATCTAAACCAATCATTTCTAACGTTTTGACAGTATCATACATCGTTTCCCCTTTCGTAACACTCGAAAACCCTGCATCGAAAGGGATAACATGACAGCCAATTTTGTATTCTGCCATTTCAAAGCTTGTTTTTGTACGAGTACTTGGTTCAAAGAATAGATTGGCCACTTTGTACGGGCGAGATAACGATGATGTTTCACCATTTTCAAATGCTTGCGCAAGATCTAGGATTTGGTTAATCTCTTCTGTTGTTAAATGTTCCATCGATAATAAGTTCTTCATCATGTGACCTCCATTAGGTTGTGAATCGTGAACGTCTATGTATGACGTTCTCTGTATATAAAGTAAAAGCCCCGTTGATGTCATCAACGAGGCATAAGGAGGCGTGACAAACTACAGCAAGACATACATCCTACTTCAGCCTGTCCACAACTTCCCTTTTTTTGCCTCTCTGGACAATTCATTAAAAGGTACTACTATGAATCTTTATTTTGATTGTATTGTACAGGTATATCTGCTTCTTTCTTACCTGGTAGAATCGCATTCAATAGCACACCGATAATCGCGGCTAGCGCCATCCCTTCAACACTTAATGATTCAGAGATAACAAACTTGGCACCGCCAATACCAATGACTAATATGACTGAGGCAATAACTAGGTTACGGCTATTACCAAAATCAATATGATTATCTACTAGCATACGTAGGCCACTTGCTGCGATTATTCCGAAGAGTAAGATGGACACTCCCCCAAGTACTGCGGTTGGAATCGTTGCAATCACTGCCATTGCTTTCCCGAAGAATGATAGTAAGATGGCAACCACTGCTGCACCTGCAATAACGTAAATACTGTACACTCGAGTAATAGCTAGTACACCAATATTTTCACCGTAAGTTGTTTTCGGAGGCCCCCCGATTATAGCACTCACAAATGTTCCAAGTCCGTCTCCTAATAGGGAACGGTGCAACCCTGGCTCTTTAATATAATCTCGATCTACTACTTTTCCTAATACTAGCTGGTGACCAATATGTTCCGAAATTGTTACAATCACGATTGGTACCATGATAAGTAGAATTTTTGTTGTTATTTCAAACTCATAATGCACACCTGGTATTAAGAAATCAGGCATTGCGAAGAATTTTGCTTGGGCAATTGGTGTATAATCTACGATGTCTACGATCATGGAGTAAATATACCCTACGATTAAGCCCATCAAAATTGGCATAGTGCTTAAAATTCCTTTAAAGAAAATCGTAAAGATAATCGCTGTAAAGACCGTAACTAAAGCAGCTGAGAAGTGTAAAAAGCTATACTCTCCATTGACGTTCATGGCCATATTCACAGCTGTACCAGATAGTCCAAGTCCAATTACCATAATAACTGGACCTACCACGATTGGCGGCAAAATTTTCATAATCCACTTATAACCACTTTTCCAAATGATTAAGGATACAATTCCATACGTAATCCCGACAGCCATCGCACCGATCATGGCATTGCCTGGGTGGACACTCGAGCCATCATCATTTAAACCGCCTGCCGCAAGTATGATTGGTGCTATAAAGGCGAAGGACGACCCTAGATAGGCTGGTACTTGAAATTTCGTAATTAATAGGAAGAATAATGTAGCAATCCCGCTTGTTAAAAGAGCAATCGCTGGACTAAGTCCTACTAACTGTGGCACTAAAATTGTTGATCCAAACATCGCAAACATATGCTGGAAACTTAATGTCACAAGCTGAAGTGGAGTTGGTTTATCCTTAATATCTAAAACTGCATTTGACATATTGTTTCCTCACTTTATTATTCGTCTTCTTTATAAATAATGACGCAATCTTCTCCATCTACTTCTTGTAAGTTGACAATGATGCGCTCAGAGCCAGAAGTCGGAACATTCTTCCCTACATAGTCTGCTCTAATTGGCAACTCTCGATGCCCTCTATCCACTAGCACGGCTAGTTGAATTTGAGCAGGTCTCCCCAAATCCATTACAGCATCCAGTGCTGCACGTACTGTTCGTCCTGTATAAAGTACATCGTCTACTAAAATGATCTTTTGATTTTTCACTACATACTCAATATCAACTTGTTCTACATGTGCTTGTTCGTTTTCATGTTTGGTTGTTAAATCATCTCTGTATAGCGTAATATCAATTTCCCCTGTACGAATAGGTTTACCTTCAATTTTTTCAATTCGTTGTGCCAAACGTTTGGCTAGAAAGGCACCTCTTGTTTTAATGCCAACTAAAATACATTCATCGATTCCTTTGTTGCGTTCAATAATTTCATGGGCAATACGTGTGAGTGCCCTTGTCATTGATGGGCCATCTAATAATTCATTTTGTGCCATATCCGTTCCTCCTCTCTCTACTCTAGTGTCAGCCATGTGTCCATAAAAAAACCTCTCGAGGCGAATAGCCTGAGAGGGGTTGTATACGTGTCGAAAAAAGCATGTCGAAAAATTTGCAGCACAAATTTTTGCAACACTATCACATGTCCCTTCTCAGCCTCTCTGGACTGCTATTAAAGGTGAATATTTAGTTATGTTGTTCATTCACTGTGGTTAGTATAGACTTTCTTTTCTTATTCGTCAATGCCTATTTCGTAAATCATTTAATAATTGCTCATAATCAACTGGAAGTGGTGTTTCAAACTCCAAATATTCACCAGAAGAAGGATGATCAAATCCTAAAGTTGCAGCATGCAAAACTTGTCCACCAAAGTCTATTGTCTTTTTCGGACCATATTTTGGATCTCCCACTAGTGGGAAGCCGATATAATTCATATGCACACGAATTTGGTGTGTACGTCCCGTTTCTAAACGACATTCTACTAGTGTATAATCACCAAAACGCTCCACAACTTGGAAGTGTGTCACCGCATGTTTACCATTATCAACGACTGCCTGTTTTTGACGATCCTTTTGATCGCGACCAATCGGTGCATCAATTGTCCCCTTATCATGTGCGATATGACCGTGTACAAGGGCAATATATTTACGTGTCACCGTTTTATTCACTAACTGATTCACTAACGATTCATGGGCTGTATCATTTTTAGCCACCATTAATAGACCTGACGTATCTTTATCAATACGATGGACAATACCAGGTCGCATCACACCATTAATACCGGATAAATCCTTACATTGATACATTAAACCATTTACCAGTGTACCGGACATATGGCCTGGTGCTGGATGAACGACCATCCCCTTTGGTTTATTGACAACAAGGACATCTGCATCCTCATAAACAATATCCAAATCTAATTTTTCGGCTATTACATCTAGAATTTCTACTTCTGGTACATCAATCAAGATGACATCACCAGCTTTTACTTTATATTTTGCTTTTACAGCATCGCCATTCACTTTGATAATCCCATCATTAACCCAGTTCCCAATTTGTGTACGTGACCACTCTGATTGTAAGCTTGAAAGTGCTTTATCAATGCGCTCTCCTTGCTGCTGTTCTTCGATTGTATATGTTACTTGCGTCATTGTTTCACCTGTTTCTTTTCTTTTTTATCTTCCATAATCAAACCAATCATTAGTACAACGACAGCTATAGTTAATGCAGCATCTGCCACATTAAAAATAGGGAAGTCATAATTAATAATTGGAATTAAAACATCAACAAAATCGACCACTTCTCCTCTAAAAAGACGATCGATAAAGTTTCCTAATGCGCCACCAAGTAATAGCATTAAACCCACTTGAAAAACGGGCTTTCCTTTTGCCTCTTTATGATAAAAGTAGAGAATGGCACAAATGACAGCAACTGTTACGATACTAAATAACCACATTTGCCCTTCTAGCATCCCCCATGCTGCACCTCTATTACGATGAGATAAAATGCCAAACCATGGGTCCCACACAGCAATGCGTTCAGCATACTCCATATTTTTCACAATTAGCCATTTTGTCCATTGATCTAATAAAACAACAAAAGCAGCCAATCCATAATATTTATACACAGTCATTCCTCCGTTCACTCAACATCTTACCTATTCTACCATAACAGCACCCATCACAATAACTAATATCACATCAAAAGATGGCGGATGCCCAATCTCCTTCAAGAATATAAAAAAGCTATTTCTATTTACTTTTTAAGCAATAGAAATAGCTCTGACTTGTTGAGTTAAACGGTTTCAGATTCTTTCGAATGCACTCGCTTCATGAAATCATTGACATCAGCCGGAACTTTACGATCTAGTAGTGACACGATAATAACAGATAAGAAGCCAACCGGTACTGTCACAATACCTGGTATTTTAAACTGCAAGAAACTTGGTAATGTTCCTGGTAAAAAGATCATCCACATTGACACGCCAAGACCAATGAGCAATCCTGCAATGGCACCCTTCTCTGTCATGCCCCTCCACCAAATACCGAGAATAAAGATTGGCGTGAATGTACTTGCTGCAACCGTAAAGGCGAGCGCCACTAAATGACCGATGGATGCATCCTTGACAAGTAAACCAAGTGCTCCATATAAAATCCCTAATAATACAATGGCCACTTTACCAGCTACAACACGTTGTTTTTGTGTTATATCCTTTTTCATAATATTGGCATATAAATCATGGGCTAATGCGCCAGAGCTTGTAATAAATAGCCCTGAAAGATTAGAGAAAATAGCTGCAAATGCACCTGCAATTACTAAACCAAGTAACCATTTACCACCTAGCGCAAGGGCTGTCGTCGGAATGACCATGTTATTCCCACCTAATACTAAATCACGCATTACCTCCTCACTAGCTGTTCCCGAAATGAAAATAGATCGGCCTACAACACCTAAATAAACAGCTAATAAGAAAAACGTACTAGCAATGCCAATAGCCATGAGCGCAGATTTACGCGCTGCTTTAGCACTTGGGTTTGTATAAAAGCGTAATAATATATGGGGAAGCCCAATTGTCCCTAAGGCTAAACCAATGGTCATACTAATAGTTTGCCAAAATGTTGGGAAATAAAAGCCTGTGCCTGTCCAAGCGGCACCATCAAAATTCACATCATTACCATCTAAGGCATACGGAGAAGTTCCTGTAATAGGGCCACTGAATGAATGGATGGCAGCTAAAATTTTATCGTAATGCAAACCACCATAAACTGCAGCAATTAACATCACAATAAATGCGCCAAGGCGAATCCACAGCTCCAAAGCTTGGTTGATTGTCGTACCTTTCATTCCACCTATCCCTACATAAAAAACCATGACAACACATGTAAAGATAATGCCAAATTCATAGGAAGTACCAAAAAACATACTTAATATTTGAGCAGCACCTAGTAATTGAGGAGCCGCATAAAAGCCTGAGATGGCTAAAACGACTGCAACCGCTACGAGTCGAGCCCTGCTACTATGAAAACGATAACCTAAAAAATCAGCAACCGTAAATGCACCAAATCTTCTTAAAGGGCCCGCTACGAAAATAGCTAATAATGTTAATCCAATAGAGAAACAAAAAGCATAATAAGCACCATCATAACCTAGTTGAAATGTTAAACCAGCTATTCCAAGAAATGTTGCTGCACTTAAATAATCTCCGCCAATGGCAGAACCATTTGTAAACCATCCAAAGCTTCGGCCACCTACAAAGAAATCCGAAGCTGTTGCATTTCTCTTGGTTAAATACGTAATGTAGACAATCGTTCCCATTAACGCAACGGTCATTAACATCTTTGGTTCTAAAAGAGCTTCCATCATTCAACACTTCCCCCTTTGTTTCACCTACTTATTTGCTATATCGTATTTTTTTAAACGCTTCTCATACATGGCCGTATGCACATACGCAATAATAAAAGCCATAGCCATCATGACAATCGTTGTCACAAACCATGTGACTGTCATACCGCCCCATATTTTCTTGAATGCAAATGCTGGAGCAAACCAATTCATAACAGGAATACTAAAAATCAAAATAAAGTAAAATACCGTTAAGCCTAAACCTGTTGTAAATTCATCCTTCATAATTTTATTTGTTGTTGCATCTAGAGGCGGTAGATCTTTCACATCAATTGTTCCTGCCTCCACGTAGTCATAATCATGACTGCCTACTTCCGCCATAAGCTAACTCCCCCTTTGTCATATCAGCGAATAATTATCTGAAATTTCAAATTATTATGCACTACAATTATTTTATTCTATTTCAACCACAATATAGATATAAAATTTTGCTGTATTAGTACAAATAATTGCTATTTTAAGTTAAAATATTTTTATCTTTTCATTCGTAGGAGGCTGGTAGCATTTTAAAGGTGGTATGGTATATGGAAAGCTCATTTGATAAACAGCAAATGAGTGAATGGTTAAAAGAGGTTTTACCAAATGCTTTGGAGGAGTGTAAAGTGCCTAAGCGAGAAGATGAGGTCATTATTGTCTATGAGGTCAATCGGTTATTTGATTGGGTGAAGATTAATCGATTAAAAAGAAATTATCCTAATAGTATAATTGTCCCAATTGTTACAGAACACCTCACCTACTCGACTGGTATAGCAATTGAATTAGTTTTACCTGCACTTCTCATAAAACCATTACAGAAATCAAAATTTTTACGAATCGTAAAAAAACTGTACACATCCTATCAGGACAAGAAAGCAAGTACACTCACAATGCTTGAGCTATCACAACAAGTGTCCCAGCATCATACCTCTCCGTTCAGAGAAGCATTTTTGAAACGTCTTATACGTGGCGAAATTGATAATGAACAAGAAATCATTCAATCTGCATCATTTTTATCAACAAATTGTATTCCTAATATTGTGTTCTTAATTCAGGGCTATATCGATAGTGATGCTATTCCTCATGACGCAAGCAGTAACATTACAAATGTTTTTCGTCAGCATTTTGCCAATAAAGCACCCTTATCTTTTTTACATTTCGAACGCTACTTATTACTTCTCATGAGAATTCCGACTGAGTATAACTCTTTTAAACATTGGACAGTAGGCGAATCATGTCTATTGGAGGTCATCGAGACACTTAAAAAGGACTATTGTATCCATCTTTTCATGGGGGTTGGAGGAGTGTTTCAGGACGCAATGCACGTAAAGGAGTCCTATAGTCAAGCACGAAAAGCACGTAGAAAACCACCTATAGATAATATTCATATCAGATATTATGAAGATTTAACAAAGCATGTGCAGCTTCAAAAGGCCATTCATTATATTGAAGAACATTATGATGAGCAATTGACCGTTCGTGATGTTGCAAAATATATAAGCTTTAGTCCCACACATTTTAGCAGGCTATTTAAAAAAGAGACTGGTCGTAATTTCGTTGACTATGTTGCCTTTACACGCATCATCAAGAGCTTACCCTTTCTACGGAAGTACGACTATACCGTAGAAAAGATCTCCTCCACCTGTGGCTTTAATACACCTAATTACTATAGTTTAACCTTTAAAAAATATGTAGGAATCTCTCCAACGGACTATCGCAATACGACAGAAATTTTATTTAAATAATCTAACAAGAATCTGCAAAACCTCCATGAAAAAAAGCAAGCCCCCATCAAGGAGACTTGCGTATGATCTACAATAGAAATGCAGATTCTTATTATTCATTTCCGTTAAACGTAATATTTTTCTACAACTTCTGCACAGCGCGCACAAACTGTAGGATGTGCCTCATTTGCACCAATTGTTTCAGAAATTGACCAGCAACGCTCACATTTCTCCCCTGTTGCCTTCTCAACTACAATGGATACATGTTCAAGTGCTAAAGCTTCAGCAGGCGCCTCATCAATAGTAGCTACTTCAAAAGCAGAAACGATTGAAAGCTGTGCAAAGTCAATGTTCACATCATTCAATAAGGCTACAACATCCTCTTTGGCATATACTGTTACTTTTGCTTCTAGTGATTTACCTATTGTTTTAGCATTACGAGCTTCCTCTAATGCTTTTAAGATATCGTCACGTACATCAATAATATTTTCCCATTTTGTACGTAGGCTTTCAAAATTCTCTTGAACATCTACCTCTGGGAAGTCCGTTAATTGAACAGAAACTTCCTCTACAATACCTTGGGCATGTAGATAAGACCACATTTCATCTGTTGTATGAGGGATGATTGGTGTCATGATTTTAACCAATGTCATTAATGTATCGTAAATAACTGTTTGCATCGCTCGACGATCTTTATTGTCGTGACCTTCGATATAGACAACATCTTTTGCAATATCTAAATAGAATGAAGATAACTCGACTGCGACAAAATTATTGACGATGTGATAAACAGCAGCGAAATCATAACGATCATATGCTGCACGAACAGTTTGTAAGACATCCTGTAAACGCATATAGACATATTGATCCATCTCACGAAGCTCTGCATAGGCAACACGATCTTTCTTTGGATCGAAATCAGCGATATTGCCATGTAAGAAACGAAATGTATTACGAATTTTACGGTACACCTCTGATACTTGCTTTAACATATCCATCGAAATTCGTACATCCGCTGTATAGTCAACAGAAGCAACCCATAGACGAAGAATATCTGCTCCATACTGATCCATTACTTTTTGTGGAATGATCACATTTCCTAATGATTTACTCATTTTACGTCCTTCACCATCAAGAACAAAACCATGTGTTAATAGTCCTTTATATGGTGCATAGCCATTAATAGCAACAGATGTAATAAGAGATGAGTTAAACCAACCACGATGCTGGTCAGAGCCTTCTAAGTATAAATCAGCTGGATATTTCATGCCGCGCTCTACAAGTACACCTTGGTGGGATGAACCTGAATCGAACCAGACGTCCATAATATCATTTTCTTTTGTGAATTCGCCGTTCGGGCTACCTGGATGTGTAAAGCCCTCTGGTAATAATTCTTTTGCTGTTTTTTGGAACCAAATATTGGATCCATGCTCACGGAATAATGCTGAGATATGGCTAATTGTTTCAGGTGTAATAATTGGCTCTCCGTTTTCTGCGTAGAAAATTGGAATCGGCACACCCCAAGCACGTTGACGTGAAATAACCCAATCTCCACGATCACGAATCATATTATAAAGACGAGTTTCTCCCCAAGCTGGTGTAAATGCTGTAGCTTTTACAGCTTCTAACAACTCACCACGGAATGCTTCAACAGAGGCAAACCATTGTGGTGTCGCACGATAAATAACAGGTTTTTTCGTACGCCAGTCATGTGGATAAGAGTGCGTAAAGAAGTCAAGTTTTTCTAATGCATCTACTTCTTTTAGTTTTTCTGTTACAAGTTTGTTGGCATCATTATAAAACACGCCTTCAAAACCAGGTGCTTCATCTGTATAACAGCCGCTATTATCAAGAGGGCTAAGAATGCCTAAACCATATTGTTTACCAATATGATAATCGTCTTCCCCGTGTCCAGGAGCTGTATGAACACAACCTGTACCCGCTTCAGCAGTTACGTGTTCTCCTACCATAATAAGAGATTCACGATCATAAAATGGATGCTGCGCTACAAGACGATCAAGTGCTTCCCCTTTTACTTCTTGAACAACCTCATAGTCTTCCCATCCAAGGGCATTCGCTACTGATGTTAATAATTCTTTGGCAATGATGAATTTTTTATTAGCTACAGCAACTACAACATACATAAATTCAGGATTTAAAGAAATGCCTAAGTTTGCTGGTAATGTCCAAGGTGTTGTTGTCCAAATAATAAATTTAGCATCTGTTGGTACAATGCCTTTCGCATCTTTAATAGCAAAGCTAACATAGATTGATGGTGATTTGATGTCCTTATATTCAATTTCAGCTTCTGCTAAAGCAGACTCAGAAGATGGTGACCAATAAACTGGTTTTAAGCCTTTATAAATGTAACCCTTTTCAGCCATTTTACCGAACACTTCAATTTGACGTGCTTCAAATTCAGGCTTTAATGTAATATAAGGGTTTTCCCAATCACCACGAATGCCTAGACGACGGAATTGGGCACGTTGATTATCAATTTGCTCATATGCATACTCTTCACAAAGTTGGCGGAATGCTGCTACTGACATTTCTTTACGCTTTACACCTTTGTTTGTCAGTGCTTGTTCAATTGGTAGACCGTGCGTATCCCAGCCTGGAATATAATTCACATGGTAGCCAGTCATTGAACGATGACGTGTAATCATATCCTTCAATACTTTATTTAAGGCATGGCCGATGTGGATATCACCATTTGCATAGGGAGGACCATCATGTAGAACATATTCTGGACGATCGGCAGTACGTTCCATCTGTAATTTGTTAATATCCATGTCATTCCATTTTTCTTGCGTTTTTGGCTCATTCGCCGGTAGATTCCCACGCATTGGGAAATCTGTTTTTGGCATTAATAACGTATCTTTGTATTCAACCATTAAAATTCCTCCTTTATTTTACCCAAGCATATAGACAATTACTTCTAGGACAGTTATTGGCAAACGCAACTCAAACAATTCGCGAACAAATAAAAAAAGCCCTCAATCCCACTAAGGGACGAGAAGCTTCTACTCGCGGTACCACCCTACTTGTAGCACAAAAATATTGCACTACCTCTTTCAAGCACGTTAACGTCGTGCATCACGAAATAACCTACTTTTTTCAGCTATTTAGCTCAGAAGTGATGTTCAATGTTAGTTGCATGTTTGGGCTCTCACTGTCCCCAAATCGCTTAACTACGCCTAACAAATACTGTCTTCGTCTCTGCCTGTATGCATATCTTTTCAAAATAATTACTATTACAAAGTATATGAAATTCAAACAATGGCGTCAAGTTTCATTTGTCGAGTGCAACCATTAAAAAGAAAAGTTACATCTCTTCAGATTCTTGTGCTTCCTCAACAGATGCTTGAATTTCTGTTAAATCAATATCATATTGAAGCAAATGATCCCAGTCATCAGCATTAAGCAAATCAAGCTGTGCCTCAACAAGCATCTTGAAACGATTACGGAATACTTTAGATTGTTTTTTAAGCTCATCAATTTCAATCGTCACCTTACGAGCTTTTGTTAAAGCATCATTGACAATTCGATCAGCATTTTTCTCAGCCTCTTTTACAATGAGTTTAGCCTCTTTTTGTGAATTTCTTCGCACTTCATCAGCCGCTTCTTGTGCAACAACAATGGACTTCTGCAAAGTTTCTTCTAAGGAGCTAAAATGCCTCGCCTGTTCTAAGGCCATCTCTAATTGCTTATCAACCTCTTTTTTTTCACGTAACAAAATTTCGTAGTCTTTAATGATTTGGTCTAAAAATTCATTTACTTCATCTTCAGCATAACCTCTGAAAGCTTTTGTAAACTCCTTATTATGTATATCAATAGGTGATAATGGCATACAATCCTTCTCTCCTTTACATGTACATTCGTAATTTCTATTATACAATTGTTCCGACAACTTAGCAGTAAAAATTAATGAAATTTACTTCACTTTCAGCTTTTTTGGGCCAATCGACCGATTTGCAGACGGATTTTATCCTTTTTTGTACGGCCTTCTGTCATAATAATTTTCACACGACCGCTCCCTCGTATCGATAAAATATCCCCTTCTTGTAATTCAAAGGCAACTGTATCTCGCTCTGTCCAATTGACACGTACTTTATTCCCAGTAATCAAAGCTTGTGCCTTTTGACGTGACACATTTAAAATGGTAGCGATAATCACATCTAAACGCATGGATGAAACAGTATGAGATTCCTCAAACCACTCATCCTCATTGAAGAGAAGTGGCTCGTCTTGCTTTAAAGATTCAACATGTACCTTGACTTTACCAATACCCGTTAAATGCAAACGAACATAATCTGCTACCTCTTGTGCTACTACAAATTGCACCTGCTGCTCATTGACACGTATATCACCAAATTTACCACGATTCAAGCCTAATGATAACAAGGCCCCTAACACATCTGGATGCCGGAGCTGGACAAATTTCATAGGATAGTGAATTGTAAATACTGTCAGCTGAAAGTCTTCCTCCATAACTTCATAGTAAGCAGGATAAATAAGCATACGCTGTCTCTCTGCCCCGTCAAATAACCCTGCACATGCCGTTTTCAATGTGTCGTCCTGTCCGATAATAGATGTCACGATAAAACGCTGTCTGGGATCAAGAAAATCTGTTAGCTTAGGTGCATAGCGATCCTCTACCTCACGCTGCCAACTTATTACTTGTTCAATAAACGGTTGTTCATCTTTTCGAAAATGCTGAATTAAGTGTTCCATCTCGTTGTCTCCTCTTTCACTAGTTCTATATGCTTGGTGGGCTGGATGAACATAGTATTTCCAAGTTATGACGTCTTTGCATCATTGAGTATAATTTTTTTACATTTACTTGAAAAGCTCTTTTTTCCACTGGGGCAGTCTCATTATACAAGGATATTTGAACAGCCGTTAAACAAACCTTTATCACCCTCTATTTTTTTGAACCACCGTTGCTCTTTCCGTACAAAAACATTGCTAAATAAAAAATCCCCACCTAAGAGTGAGGATTTACTGCTAAACGAACATAAGAAATATTTTCTGGATGACTATAACAAGCCCTCGTTCAATAAAATTCAACATGAAGATAGCCACAATTGGTGAAATATCAATCATTCCAAGTGGTGGAATGAACTTTCTGAAAATCCCTAAATACGGCTCACACACTTTTTCAAGCATACGTCCAATGGCTGAATTTTGAGCGGCAGGCACCCAAGACATTAAAATATAGCCAATTAGCATAAATGAATAGATTCTAAATGCTAATGATACATAACCAAGTATTATAAAAAAAGTCATATAAACTACAATCCTCGCTATTAATTATCGTCTAAAATAAAGTTTGTAATTTCACCAGTCACTTCTACATTATCTGGCGTACAAAGGAAGATATCTTTACCGATACGTTGGATATCCCCGGCAAGTGCATAGACTGTACCACTTAAAAAATCAATAATGCGTTTACCTTGCTCTCGTTCAATACGTTGTAAATTGACGATTGCAGCACGCTTATTTTTTAAATGCTCCGCGATATCTTGTGCTTCTGCATAAACTCTAGGCTCAATTAAAACAACTTTTGCTCCCTTAGAGCTCATAGCTGCCTGCAAGCTTACAATGTTGTTAGGCGTTGCTGAACTTTGCGGCATAATTTCTTGAATAGGCGCCCTACGCTCTTTAATCGTTTTTTTAGGCTTTACGGAATGAATCGGTTGCTGTTGTTGTATGGGCTGTTGCTGCTGAATAGGAGCTTGCGTGATTTCTTCTTCTAGTTCTTCTTCAAGGTAAAAGAAGTTTTTAATTTTATTTTTCATGCTCATCCTGTTCCCCTCTTTCATTTCCAACAAGAGCCGTTCCGACTCGAACAAAAGTAGCCCCTTCCTCTACCGCAATTTCAAAGTCATTAGACATGCCCATTGATAACTCGGTACAAGGTGCATGTGCGAATCCTTGCTCGGCTATTTGCTGTTGACATTGTTTTAATTGCTTGAAAACAGAGCGAATGATTGCTTCGTCTTCTGTATTTGGTGCCATGGTCATTAAACCTACAACTTGAATCTTTGTAAAACTCTTTAACGCTTCTACAAAAGGCAAAACTTCTTCGATACTTAAGCCATGTTTTGATTCTTCACCCGAAACATTTACTTGTACAAAACATTTAACTGGCCGATCTGCTCTTTTTTCAATTTCTTCTGCTAGACTCAAACGATCTAAGGAGTGTAAATAATCAATGCTGTTAATGACTTGTTTTACTTTACGTGTTTGAAGTGACCCGATATAATGCCAATGTACTTCAGCGTGAATCTCTGCAATTTTACGTTGCAGGCCTTCAGGTCTATTTTCTCCTAAATGAGAGAGTCCTGCATCAATTGCTTCTTGTGTTCTTTCAACAGAAACTTCTTTCGTTACGGCAATTATTTGGACTTTATCACCCTGACGATTGCCTTTTTTTTCTGCTGCTGTTATTAAATCATGTAGTTTGTTTAAATTTGTTAAGATTTTTGTCACTGTTTTTCCCAACTTTACAACAATAGTTTCTTTTATTGTAACAAGCAATGCTTGATTTATCAATGAATAGCCTGACCTATGTCAGTTTACATTCACCACAATTTTATTAACATATGCCTTAGGAAAGTGCTTTAACTAAAATAACATCCTTGCCAACGACAAGCACATCTTTCATATACACTTTTCTTACAGACTCTTCCCCTTTAAAAAAACCAAGATATTTACGAGGCTCTGCAATCAAAAATGCTGTCACATAGCCCGTTTCTTTTGAGACTTCAGCATCTATTACAAAACCTATAAATCGCCCATTTCCTGCTTCAATCACTTCTTTTTGCTGTAATAATGAAAAACGCAATGACATACCTCCTCTATTCTTTATTTTTGTACATTCATTTCTATCATCAAACTTAGCTGTTACTTTATATTTATGTATCACTTGTTCATTGAATGAAGATAAAATGCGCACCGAATAATCCGATGCGCATTTTTTTATTTGTAATCTTTTTGCATTGTTTCAATAGCATTTTTTTCAAGACGTGAAATTTGTGCTTGGGAAATCCCCAATTCCTTCGCGATTTCCGTTTGCGTTTCACCATAATAGAAACGTTTTGCAACGATCATTTGCTGACGTTCATCTAGCTTTTGCAAGCTTTCCTTTACTGACACGTAGGCAACCCATTGATCCTCTGATACATCATCATCACGTAATTGGTCCATCATATAAACAGCGTCTCCACCGTCTGAATAAATGGGCTCCTGTAATGAAACTGGATCTTGAATGGCATCTAAAGCGAATAAAACATCTTCTTTTTTCATGTCAATCATCTCAGCAATTTCTTCAATCGTTGGTTCACGCAAATTATCGGTTATCCATTGCTCTTTTGCCTGCATTGCCTTATAAGCTATATCTCTTAGAGAGCGCGATACACGCAATGCATGATGATCACGCAGATGGCGACGAATTTCACCAATAATCATTGGTACAGCATATGTCGAAAATCGTACATTATGCTTTAAATCAAAATGATCAATGGCTTTCATGAGCCCAATACAGCCCACTTGAAATAAATCATCTGCCTGTTCACCCCGATAGGCAAATCTACCGACAATACTAAGCACTAACCTTAAATTGCACATGACAAGCTCTTCTCTAATCTCAGTTTCTCCAGCTTGTAAACGGATGAAGAGTTCCTTCATTTCCTCGTGCTTTAAAATTGGCAAAGTCGATGTATCTAAGCCGCAAAGATCTACTTTTGTTCGCATATTCGATTCCTCCGGATGTTATTCTCTGACTAAACCGTGACATCAGTTTGTCCGAGAGAAACAAGAATATGCACAAAAGCTGCGACCAATTTTAGGCAGGTTAAATTTCCCTTTCTACGAAATTGGTTGATTTAAATTTTCACGTAAATCTTGAATAATTTTCTTTTCTAATCGGGAAATATATGATTGCGATATGCCTAAATGATCTGCCACTTCTTTTTGAGTCATTTCAACTTTTCCATTGAGACCAAAACGACATTCCATAATATACCGCTCTCGCGCACCTAATAAATTAATCGCATGGAACATATGCTGACGTTCAATTTTCTTCTCAACATTATCAAGAATAATATGCTCTTCTGTTCCTAAAATATCTGACAGTAATAATTCATTTCCATCTGCATCAGAATTTAGTGGTTCATCTAGTGAAACTTCACCCTTCATACGACTTGTTTTTCGTAAATGCATTAAAATTTCGTTTTCAATGCAACGTGATGCATATGTTGCAAGCTTAATATTTTTATCAGTATTGAACGTTTCAATCGCCTTAATTAAACCAATCGAGCCTATGCTGATTAAATCTTCTATTGGCGTGCCTGTGTTATCAAAACGTCTTGCAATATATACAACAAGACGTAAATTACGTTCAATTAGTGTGTCTCTAGCACGTAAATCACCGTTCATAAAGGATGCAATGACTGTAACTTCTTCTTCTCGACTTAATGGCACTGGCAATGAATCATTTCCCCCTATATAGTACGTTTCACGACTCCGAAACTTACTCCATAATTTTTTCAAGCTAGCAAGTAGCCTAAGAAGCAATAGTTCTCCCCCTCTATGAGTTATTTGAAAGCGCTGAAAAATGTAAAATTGCTGCTGTGCTATGTGGAAAATTTTTAGCTTTCTTGGTTAAAACGATATATTCATTCGTTTTCACTTGTGAGGGCTCCCCCTTTATATGCCACTCATCAAAACGAAAACCAAGCACTACGGTTTGCTGCTGTACCGTATTAACATGAATAAATCGTATATAACGCTGATAATCTTCTGAAAACATGGATACATTGTACGGATCTGTTTCTTGCCATTCTATTAATGATTGACGGAACGCTGAAGGTAAATGTGGCCGTAAAGCTGTATAGGAAACAAAATGAACCGGCTTTCCTGATAATGGCTCAATAGCTTGATTACCTGTATCCACAAAAGCAGAAAGTGGTATGGTTGCCCCAAAAATTTTTAAAGTTGTATCAAAAACAAATTGACCACTTAAGCGTTCTAGCTTTACAAAACCCCATTGCTTGTAGAATGCAATAAGATTTAAAACTGCAAGTAAAAAGCAAATCATAATAAAATGGGTAACAGAAAGATTTTTCAAAAAAGGTTGTAGAGCTGTTAATAAACCGCCAATAACGATTGTTGCTGTTAATACAATAGGACCTTGCTTCTGAAAACTTCGAATCTTGAAGTGAAATGCTATACCAATTAGCAATATAAAACTAAGAATCGTCGTCCACAGCATTTGACCGCCAATGACAGCTACAAAACTACTACAAATTGAACTCATTAATAATCTTGAATTCTTCACCAAGACCCCTGTTACTCTTGCCGTAAACGTGAGTATTGCTAGATTAAAAAGCGTATTAATGAGCACCAGCCATTCTCCATACATAACAGCCGCCTCCTACTTACAAAGTTAGCACGTTATTCCCACAAATATTGTCAAACAATCGCATCATTTCCTGAAAATGTTTTGACAAAATACATGGTTTCCTTACACATTTGAACAACATGTTATGCAATATAAAAAGCTCGTACCCTACCTAAGTAGAATACGAGCTTTCTAGAAGATTTATGCTTGTTTTATCCGCGATTTTTGCGGTTACGTAAAAATGCAGGTACTTCAAGCATGTCATCCTGTGCATAATGTTGCTGATTTTGACGTGGCTGCTCTTGTTGAACATGCGTTTCTTGTCGTTGTTCACGAATCGGCGCCTGTTGTTGTGGAGCAGATTGTCTGTTTATGTTGAGTGACGGTTTTGCTGTATTACGTTGTTGCTGTAGTGCTTCTTCAGTGAAGCCAGTCGCAATAACTGTAACAATGATTTCATCTTTAAGATTTTCATTAATAACAGAACCAAAAATCATATTTACTTCTTCATCTGACGCAGAAGCTACGATATCTGCCGCTTCTTGTACTTCAAATAAACTTAGATTTGAACCACCTGTAATGTTCATAAGGACACCTTTAGCACCATCAATTGACGATTCAAGCAATGGACTTGAAATTGCTTTCTTCGCAGCTTCAGAAGCTCTATTTTCGCCTGTTGCGATACCAATGCCCATTAATGCTGAACCTTTGTTAGACATAATTGTTTTCACGTCAGCAAAGTCTAAGTTAATAAGACCAGGTGTTGCAATTAAGTCCGAAATACCTTGTACACCCTGACGTAAAACATTATCAGCTTCTCTGAAGGCTTCTAACATTGGTGTTGATTTATCAACAATTTGTAAAAGCTTATCGTTCGGAATCACAATCAGTGTATCTACTGATTCCTTCATGCCACCAATTCCACCGATTGCTTGTGTTTGGCGCTTACGTCCTTCAAACGTAAATGGGCGTGTGACAACCCCTACTGTAAGGGCTCCCAATTCACGTGCAATTTGTGCAATAACTGGGGCTGCACCAGTACCTGTTCCGCCACCCATACCGGCTGTCACAAATACCATATCTGCCCCACGAAGAACTTCTTCTAGCTGTTCTCTGCTCTCTTCAGCAGCTTTTTTTCCTACTTCAGGATTTGCACCTGCACCTAGTCCACGCGTTAATTTAGCACCAATTTGTAGCTTTATTTCCGCTTTGGATAAGTTTAATGCCTGTGCATCTGTGTTCACTGCGATAAAGTCAACGCCTTGTACACCATGTTCTATCATTCGATTGACCGCGTTGTTACCGCCGCCACCAACACCTATGACCTTTATTACTGCAAGTTCATCAACACTTGTATCAAATTCTAACATCTCTTTTTCCTCCCACGGTAACTCGACTCTGTATCATTCATTACGCATTCTAGTTAATCAAAAAACTTATCAAATAATTTTTTTGCTTTCCCGATTACGCTTTCTTTTGGTTCTGAAGGTGTAGAATACTCTTGCTTTTTATTTATAGCTGGTTGAGCCCCTACAGCTGCATATTCAACAGGTTGCGTATTCGTACTCTTACCGTAAAAATCATCTTCTAAATAGGCGTAACGAATAAGTCCAACTGCCGTCGCAAATGAAGGCTCTCTAACGCCAATATAATCGGGTGTATAGATTCTTACACGCGTTTGTAGAATTTGACGTGCCAATTGGGCTATTCCTTCAAGCTTTGCAACGCCACCGGTTAAAACAACGCCACCTGGTAAATCTCGAACACCTAAACGCGCCAACTCATCAATCACTAACTCCAATAATTCTTCTAATCTAGCGCCAATAATTTCTGAAATATAACGCTGACTGTACTGATCAGTTGAATCTGTACCTACAACAGGCACTTCAAAGACTTCGTCATCAGATGCATCGTCATAAAAGGCATGTCCAAATTGGTGTTTGATCTGCTCTGCTTGTTCTGTTGGTGTTTTTAAAACGATTGAAATATCTTTCGTTATATGATCACCACCAACTGGTATGACACCCGTATGCGTTAACAAACCCTCTTCAAATACCGTGATTGTTGTAGATCCGCCTCCTAAGTCTATAAAGGCAGTCCCTTGGTTTTTTTCATCTTCAGTTAATGCAAAGTAGCCTGATGCTAATGGCTGCAAATATATTTCTCGTATACTTAAACCAGCTCGTTCTACACAGCGAAGAACGTTGTGTAGAAGCGTTTTGGAAGTCGTTATCATTGTTGCATCCATCTCAAGGCGGATGCCAATCATACCACGAGGATCTTTAATTTCATCAAGGTTGTCTACAATAAACTGTCTTGGAATGATGTTAACTAATTCACGTTCAGGAGGTATCGACATGACTTGTGCAGATTCTACCACTCTGTCTAAATCATCATCTGTAATTTCTCTATTTTCACTATTCACAGCGACAACACCTTTAACTAGCTGTAACATCGTCTGGTTAGCTGGAACGCCTAAAACGACTTCATGAATTTGATAACCTGTCATTCGTTCGGCTTGTTCTACTGCTTTTCGAATAGATTGTACTGTTGCATCAATATCAACAATTGCACCTTTTCGAACGCCATTCGATTTTACATTTCCGACGCCAATTACATGTAATTGCCCGTCACTCATTTCACCTATTAATACCTTGATAGAGGAGGACCCAATATCAAGTGAAATGTATAAATCTTGCTGATTCAATTCGCTGCACCTCCTTGAAAAATGCTCTTATTTTCATTCTATTGTAAATTTGGCATAATGTCTAAGCAAATCGAGTATTTTGGTCAATTTTTCTCTCATTCTATGGAAGTTCTTTTTCTCTTGTGACGTTTTTCATCTAAGCGGGTTAGTAATATACGCCTAATTATTGCTATATTTTGGAACAAACGTACTCCAAAAGCGAAAATGGCTGCTAAATACAAATCAATCCCTAAGTTCACGCCTATAAAGGCTAAACCCGCTGCTAGAACTATATTAAAAAAGAATCCTGATACAAATACTTTATCGTCGTAAACTTGCTGTAATTGCGCGCGAATACCACCAAATAATGTATCTAAAGCTGCTAAAACAGCTATTGACAGATAATTTTCATACATAGAGGGGATTTGTATATTTGTTAACAAGCCAAGGGCAAGTCCAAATAGCAAACCTAAAAATGGTAGCCACATATATTAATCTCCTTTTTTTACCTCTGCTAAATAATCATTTGTCAATGGCTGATCAAATGCTGGAATTTGTAACTGCTCAGTTGGCTCTTCAATCACTAAATTAAAATTATCTAAATAAAATGAGTCTACAAATGTTGAGGCTTGTAGTGAATTATACAATTTTTGTGCTGCTTTATAATTGCTTGTCCCAACATGAATCTCGAAAGTAGGGGAAGACAATGGTATACTATTCACTGTTGTCTTACCATTTATATCCCGAATGGCTGTTGTTTGTACAACACGGTTGCCATCAATGGAAACACTCGTAGCATCATTTTTAAAAAGCGTATTTAATAACTGAGTTAATAAATCGGGTGAAATTTCTTTAATTTCATACCCCATTTCAATTAATTCTGGTGCAGGTTCAACATGTAGTATGACGCCTGCCCCCATAACTTCTGTTAATCCTGCCTGTAGCTTTAAACGATTTAATGTTTCATTTAAAGCTGCTTGCTGATTTACTTTCTCAGATTGCTCATAGCGATCCACTACTTCATGAAGTGAGCGAATTTCTGCCAGTAATGCGGAATGTCTTTGTTTTTCTTGTGCTAATTCCTCTCTTATTGCCCAAATATCTCGTGTATCTCGCTCAGCTGGTTTTTGTATGGTATTGTATTGTACCGCTATCATCAAACCGATAATAAATAGCACGATCGTTATTCGGGTGTACATATTTCTTTTCAAAATAGCCCCTCCTAGACGTATCGCATGCCCCGCAGAATTCATATTTGAATTGTAAATACTACAATCGTCTATTTATCTGGAGGCTAAGTTAGACTTTAAGTAGGATCAATAAAGCTTGTCCTTAACTCTCTACTTTTACTTTTGGCATTGTCAGCTTTTGATTTTCTTCCAATGACACGATAATATTGTCATTTAATAGCTGATCCACCACACCACCATTTAAATTTAAAGAAGCCATTAAAGTTTCTGAATCACCTACTGCTTCTATCACAAATGGCGCTGGGTGCTGTGTCCCATCAATTGTTATCACTGGTCCATTACAGCGAATATAGGAATTAGCCATAACACGTTGTCCATTGATAGCAATGGCTTGAGCACCTGAAATTTTCAGTTCGTTCAACAATTTAAAAACATGGCTTTCATGAACGATATAATCATTTGGATTCAAAGATTTCGGATCATAGTCTCCATCTTGAAGAGTTACACGTATGCCTTTTCCCTCACTTTTTAGTTCACCAAGTAATAAACGTAAATCCTCTGCTTGTTCAACAAGCTTCTTATAATCCTTTTCATTTGAAGCAAATGATTTTTCATACTTTCGAATCTGTTCTTGTAAATTATTTAGCTCTTCTGTAAGCTCTTTATTGCGTTCTTGTTGAGTGATTAACTCCTCACGATAAGAGTCCTCTTGCTCAAAAAGCTCTGAATTAATAGTGCCTGCTTCCCGATTGTCTTTTGCTTGGTTGTATGAATAGCCTATGATAAATCCTGTTGTTACACAAACAATTAGTAATTCAAATTGTTTTCTAGAAAAAAAACTCCCTTTGCTATTCTTCTTGTTGTTCATCTTCCGTCACTTCCTGGTTAACCATTTCCCCATCTGCACTTGCTTCCAAGTCAATACTTATCTTGTTGTACTCCTCATTAAAAGGACGATAGTATGAACCGACCTCTAAATCGATCACACCTTTTTCTAAGTTGGCAATTTGCGCAACGATCGAGGGGTAGTAATCTAACTTTTCCGCCAGCGTCTGAATCACAGCACGTACTTCATAGCCATCATTCATATAAAGCTTGACCGCATTTGGATTCGCATCATTACTATTCGTGTTAACTTGAGAAATTAAAGCCAAAACTTCCGGCTTTAATTGCGCTAGCTGCTCAACAAGCTTATTAATGGTTTTTTCACCGGTTATCCCGATAAAAACAGGTGCATCAATTGGTGTATCATTACCAGTTTGTTCAAAGCGTTTGCCGTTTTCTAGCAAAGGATAGTAGGTGCCGTCTCCAGCTAAGTACGCAACCTTTTTCCATTCTTTTATTTCAATTGTAACGCCTTGTAGCCAGTTACGTTTAACATGTGCTTCTTTTACCCATTTATCCTTTAATAAAATCTGCTCAACATCTTCCACTTTGAAACCCCACATTGATTTACCTGGAACAAGGGTACTTGTCTCCAAATAATATTCGTCATTCGCTAGCTTAGCACCATGAACTGTGATTTTCTTGATATTGCTATATGGAGATTGAAAATAAAGGAGTACTGCTAACACAATAAAGAAAAGTAATATTAGCACTATAAATTTCCGGTTAGTACGCTTTTTTCGTCGCTTTTTAAGCGTAGGTATGCGATCTTCTATATCGATTACTTTCTCCAAAAAGTACTCCTCCTTTATATTTATTTCGCTAATTGATAAATAATACCTATTATTAACCACATTGTTACTAAAGATGTACCTCCGTAGCTAATAAAGGGCAATGTAACACCCGTTACTGGCACTAAACCTATTACGACAGCTATATTTAGAAATGCTTGCACCATCAACATCGTAACAAGCCCGATAATCGCATAATAGGATGTTCGATTTTTAGCCTGTACAGCAAATTTATAGCCTGCATAAATTGTCAGAACAAAGAGCGCTAAAATGACAAGGCCACCAATTAATCCGACTTCTTCTAAAATAATCGCGTAAATAAAATCATTTTGCGGTTCAGGTAAATAAAGGAATTTTTGACGACTTTGACCAAAACCATGACCGAATATCCCTGCTGGACCAATTGCCATTAAGGATTGCACTGCTTGGAATCCACTTACTAGGGGATCTGCCCATGGATCAAGAAATGCTTCTATACGCTTTAGACGATAGGGTGCTGTCGCAATGAGCCCTACCAATCCAGCAACACCAACTAGCATAATCATGGCGTACAGTTTTAGAGGATAGCCAGCGACAAAAAATAATAAAAACACAGAGACAACAAGAATAAATACTGAGCCGAAATCAGGCTGCAACATAATAAGGGCAACGGGTAGTAGAAGAATCGCCCCATGGCGCCAATTAACAATCGGTTTTCCTGTTTTATGTTGCGCTAATATATGACTCAAGTACACAATGACTGTAATTTTCGTTAGCTCTGCTGGCTGAATTGTTAATGGACCTAAACCAATCCAGCTTTGCGAGCCATTTCTCACAAGCCCAATACCTGGAATTAGTACGAGAACAAGTAAAATTAACGAAAATATATAGGCCATTTTCCAAAAGGACTGCTCTCTCAAAATATTTAATCGAATCGTGATTAAAAATACGATAATGGCTACCACAAAGTATATGCTTTGCTTCATATAAAACGGCATTTTTCCACTATAATGAACGGCACTCCAGTAGGTACCTGCAGAATAGACGAAAACAATGCCGATTATTGATAGCATCAAAGTTGTGACGAGCAATAAGTAACTTTCTTTACCTCTCAGTAATGCCATCCTTCCAAGTCAAGTATATTCTAAAATAGTTACAGGCTCATTACAGCTTCATTACAGCATCAATAAAAACATCTCCGCGTATTTCAAAGCTGTCATATTGATCCCAGCTTGCACATGCTGGAGATAGTAAGATAATATCTCCCTCTGCCGACATCGGTGCTGCATAGTGTACAGCGTCTTCTACATTTTGGGCAATGACTGTCTGTTGGACACCACACGACTTTGCAAATTCTACAAAGCGTAAGCCTGTTTCTCCAAATGCAACAACACCTTTTACATGCTGCATACAAGGGCGAAGTTCTTCAAAAGAATGTCCACGATCTAAGCCACCTGCGAGTAAAATAATAGGTGCTTGGAAAGCATCTAAAGCACTCTTTGTTGCTAAGCAGTTGGTTGCCTTAGAATCATTGTAAATCTTTCGACCATTCCATTCGCGAACGAATTGTGTACGGTGACGAACGCCACCAAAAGTCGCTAACACCTCTTCCATCTTCGCCTTGTCACAGCCAACTAAAATACAAGCTGCAACGGCTGCTAGGATGTTTTCTAAATTATGCTTGCCAGGCAGGGCGATATGAGCACGCTCCATATATGGCTCACCTTGCCAATAAATCGTTGTCTCATCTGCACTAATGCCGCTTGTAGTACGTCCCTTTGAACTGAATGGAACTTTTTGAGCATTCGATTGTGCTGCATATCCAACAACAATCGGTTGATCCGCATTATAAATAAAATAATCACTATCATCTTGATTACGTGTCACACCAAACTTTGCTCCAGCATAATTGTCAAATGTCCCATGATAATCAAGATGTGCATCATAAAGATTTGTTAAAATAGCGATTTTTGGCTTAAACGTTTTTATTCCCATCAATTGGAATGAAGACAATTCAGTTACAATGATGTCATCTTTATTAGCTTCTTTTGCGACACCACAGGCTACTGTCCCAATATTCCCCGCAATTAGAGGATTTTTACTCCCACTATTTAACATATCAAAAATTAAAGTTGTCGTTGTGGTTTTGCCATTTGATCCTGTTATACCAATAAATGGCGCATCGCTAATTAAATAAGCAAGCTCAATCTCTGTCCAGACAGGTATTTCACGACGAAGGGCATCAGCCACAATTCGATTGCTATATGGTATCCCAGGATTTTTGACTACTAATTCAAAGCCTTCATCTAGTAAATCTTCAGGATGACGACCACAAATCACTGTAATCCCCTTTTGTAATAAACCTTGTGCATCTGGACTTTCATCAAATGGTTTGGAATCATTGACGGTTACAAAGGCGCCAAGCTCATGTAAAATTTCAGCAGCGGCTACACCACTCTTTGCTAGACCTAACACAAGTACTTTTTTATGTTGTAAATCTGTATAGTTTTTCATTAGAACGCCTCCGATAAGACTGCAATCAATGCTACTGCTAGAGCAGTTGACCAGAAGACAAGCACGACTTTCCATTCTGACCAACCTGATAATTCAAAGTGATGGTGGATAGGACTCATTTTAAAAATACGCTTTTTGCGAAGCTTAAAGCTACCTACCTGTAAAATAACGGATAATGTTTCGATAACAAACACTAAACCAACTAGCAAAAGCAAGAATTCTTCCTTTACTAGCACAGATACCATCGCTAATGCCCCACCTAATGCTAACGAACCCGTATCTCCCATAAATACCTTGGCAGGATTGGCATTAAATAATAAAAATCCTAATAAAGCACCTGTTACAGCAAATGTAAATAGTGCAATATCCGCTTGATTTTGGAAGAGCGCAATAACGCCAAATGCTGCAAAGGCAATTGAAGCAGTGCCTGCCACTAGCCCGTCTAAACCATCCGTCAAATTTACGGCATTGGAGAAGCCTACTAGCCAGAAAATTAAAAAGGCTACATAGAATACCCCAAGATCTATTGTCCACTCAGTAAACGGAATAGCGAGCGTTGTATCAAATGATCCTACATACAGCAGGAAATAAGCAAGAATAGCAATAACAATTTGACCAATCAACTTCTGAAGAGAAGTTAAACCTAAATTTCTTTTAAATACAACTTTTAAACCATCATCCAATAAACCTATTAAACCAAACCCTGCTAATACTAATAAAAGTACTACGGTTTGTGTCGTTAATAAATCTAAAAAGCTACCTACACCAACAGTTGTAAGGACGATAGATATTAAAAAAATGATTCCTCCCATTGTTGGTGTACCAGCTTTTTTCATATGTGATTTTGGTCCCTCTTCACGAATACTTTGCCCAAACTTTAGACGACGAAGAAGTGGAATACTAATTGGTGCCAGGATAACTGTTACTATAAAAGCAAGAGCTAAAATGGTAAGTGTTGTTGCGAGTTTCATTGAAAAATCTCCTTTAAATCTTGTTTCACTTTCTTCTTTAAGAAAAAAGCATAAACTTTCATTTATTTATTACTACCCTTCATAATAATAGTGGTTCTTTCCCATTTTTTAAAGGTAAAGTTATTTTAGTTCTCCAAATATAAATGAATGGTACCATCTTGTTTGATAACACTATCCACTTCAGGTAATTGGTTACCAATTTTGGTCCCTTCCCCATGCCATTCTATGCGGAATGGATAAAATTGCTTGGCAATATCATCTTTTGTTTGACCAATAAAATTCGGTACCTTCACAGTAATTGGATCACCATAACGATAATCCTTTTCAAGCTGTTCCTTCGATTTTTCAATACCTACAAAAGGTGCAACATCCTCAATAATTTGCCCAACAATCGGTGCTGCTACAACACCGCCAAACTGTGTTGTCTTTTTCGGATTGTCAACAGCTACATAGACGACAATTTGCGGATTGTCTGCAGGCGCAAAGCCTATAAATGATACGATATATTCTCCACTTTTATAACGACCATTTTCAACCTTTTGTGCGGTTCCTGTTTTACCGCCAATTCGTAAGCCATCACGAAAGGCTTGTCGACCTGAACCATTCGCCACTACCGATTCTAATGCGCCTCGTACTTTGGCAGATGTCTCCTCACGAATCACCTGATTTTTAACAACTGGCTCCGTCTCTTGTATAACTTCCCCTGTATTCGGATTAAATACCTTTTTCACAACATATGGCGTATAGAGCTTGCCTCCATTGATTGCAGCAGCTACTGCCTGCACTTGTTGAATAGGTGTCACGGCTACCCCTTGCCCAAATGAAGTGGTGGCCTGCTCAACAGGTCCAAAGGCTTCCTTAGAAAATAAAATCCCTGAAGCTTCACCAGCAATATTAGATCCTGTCTTTTGACCAAAACCAAAATCTTTAATATATTGCAACAACCGCTCATTACCTAACCGCTGTCCTAATTCTATAAAACCTGGGTTACAGGAGTTTTCAACTACCTCTAAAAATGTTTCATGCCCATGCCCCTCACGCTTCCAACAGCGAAGCCTTGCACCAGCAACCATTGTATAGCCTGGGTCATAAAAAGTATCATGTTCTAAATCCACTAAATTTTCTTCCAAGGCTGCACTCAAGGTAATAATTTTAAAAGTTGAACCAGGCTCGTATGTCATCCATACAGGTAAATTTCGATTATAAATCGCAGGCTCTACTAATTGATATTCAGCTGGATGGAAAGTCGGATAGGAGGCTAATGCCAAAATTTCACCATTATTTGGATTCATAGCAATAGCCAATGCTTGGTCAGCTTCATAGCGCTTCATAGCTTGTGACAATTCACGCTCAACAACCTGCTGGACATCGACATCGATGGTTAACTCAATCGTTGCACCATCCTCTCCCGCTTTCCATGCACTCGAAACATTTGGTAAATTATTACCTTTTGCATCTGTAAAGAGGCGAATCGCAGAAGAATTAGCCTGCAATAATTTATCATATTCATATTCAATCCCAGCTAAGCCTTGAGCATCATAGCCAGTAAAGCCTAAAAATCGAGATAAGAGTGTGCCGTAAGGATAATCCCTAGAATAGTCCACACCACTGTATAATCCTTCAATTTGCATACCTTGTAATTCCACCGCTTTTTCATAGGGTATATTTTTCCCTTCCGGCGCTAACTTCACTAAATAGGCTTTTTTCTGCATTTTCTCTAGTAGCTTCTCTTTGTCTACTTCCAGAACTTGCGCAATTTTTTCTGCAGCCCCTTCAATATCCTTACTTTGTGAAGGCATGAAATACAAGGTTGGAGCTAGCTTATTGGTTACGATGCTTTCACCATCTCGATCTGTAATATGCCCACGTTCATTTGCAAATGGGATTTCTCGGTCCCAATTCTCCTCTGCCTTCGTTGTCAGTTCTTTTTGATCTAATACTTGCAAAAAGAGCAGTCTTACAATAATTGCCACAGCCACACACATAAACAACACATATAAAATACGTAAACGCTTTTTAGAATGGATAGAAATCCACTTCATTCGACATCACACCTTGTTTTTTACAACGTATGAAATAAAGTGGACTTCTATTCAGTATTATTCATCCTCTATTTCTTCAACTTCACCCTCAGCGGGGGCTTCAACATCTTGCACAAAGCTTTCTGCAGGTGTTTTGAGCTTGACAACAATCGGTGAACTATCAGTGATGATAGTTCCTGCGGATACACTTTGACTCGCTACAAAGCCTTCACCGAAAATTTCCATCTCTAGCCCTGTCATGGATTTAAAAACAAGTAAATTGCGTAATGACCAATTCGTAAAGTCTGGCAATGTTATTTCGCCATCTGTCTTTAAAAATATAAAACTACCTTTTACAAGTTTTTGAGTGTTCGTTGGATATTGTTCAATAATTTTACCACCAGCGCCAACAATGATTGGCTGTAAACCATCATTCGCTAATTCTACCTCCACGGCTTCAGCACTTTGACCTGTATAATCTTGTATACTAACTTTATTGACATGCTGTACATCATCTGGATTGATGTTAAGATGCTTTAAGCTATTTAACATAACTGGGTTAAATACTTTTGACACTGGTACAGATCCAAGCTCGTTGCTCAACTTAGGTTTTTTCACTGAGACATAGACAATTAACTGTGGATCGTCTACAGGAGCCAAGCCTAAGAATGAATAGAGGTATTGGTTTGAAAGATATCCACCACTAGCTTTTGGAATTTGGGCAGTACCCGTTTTCCCAGCAACCTCATAATCCTCCAGTATAAAATCCTTCGCCGTACCTTTTTCTGAGGTTAACGTTGAAGCAAGGATTTCTCGTACTTGTTTCGCTGTATCAGCTTTAATTGGTTGTCCTTTTTCCACGGGCTCGTGCTTTTGAATAACTTTTCCAGTTGATGAGTCGACAATACGATCAATAACATACGGCTGCATCATTTTTCCATCATTCGCAATTGCTGTCATCGCTTGGATTAACTGAATAGGCGTTACTGTAGAACCTTGGCCGTAAGTTGTTGTCACTCGTTGAATAGGATACTTCGATAAAATAGTACCTGCCGCTTCATTCGGTAAATCAATACCTGTTTTATGACCAAAACCAAAGCGGTCCAGATATTCAATAAAGACATCATCACCAATCTTCGTTAATAAATGGGCCATACCCGTATTGGCAGATCGTTGGAACCCTTCTAAATAAGTAATCGGTCCCCAACCATATCTATTGTGATCTCGAATCGTACGGTCAAATACTGTATATGATCCTGACATAAACCATTCATTCGGTGTCCATTTTCCTGTATCAATAGCTGAAGCAAGCGTGAATGTTTTCATCGTTGATCCAGGCTCGATTGTCTCCTCAATCACCTCATTCAACCACTTCATATTTTGACTTTCACGTGTTTCAGGGTTGAACGTAGGACGCTGAGACATCGCTAAAATTTTCCCTGTTTTCGGATCTGCTACGACCGCTGTCATAGATTCAGGATTATATTCCTGTTCAACCTTTGTCATTGCTTCCTCTAAAAAGCTTTGGATTGTTTTATCGAGCGTTAAATAAATGTCATTCCCGTTTTTGGCAGGTGTCACCATTTTCTCGCTATTTGGGAGTAAGTAATGGAATGCATCCGTCTCATATTTAATCTTGCCATTGACGCCTGTTAGCTCTTTATCGTACGTATACTCTAGGCCCATTTCTCCCTTTGTTGTAACTGTTCCATCTTCATTATCCTTTTTCAGTGCATAGCCTATTAAATGGGAGGCAAATACACCATTTGGATAATAACGTTTTAAGTCACTGACAAATAGGATTCCTGGTAATTTTTCATCCTTTATTTTACTCATGACTTCGTGACTAATGCCTCGTCCAGCGCTGCCAAACTCAACTTGGTATAAAGGCTCGCCATCACTTCTATATCGATTGTTCAGTTTTTTAACAATCTCTTCTTCATTGTCCTTCATTGCTGGAATATACTTAGCCAAAACCTCGGCCGTTTTTTCAGAATCTACTACATGTCTTGGTTTCTTAGGATCTGTCGTAGCCTTTTCGCTTACAATGGCAATTATGCGGTAACTTAATGTATCTTCCGCAATTACTTGCCCATTTTGATCATAAATCTTCCCACGATTTGCTGTAAGTACACTTTCTTTACCATACTTCGCTGCGGCTCTCGCTGCAAGCTCTTGTCCTTCTACTTCCCCTGTCGCCTGAATCGTCACCATTCTTGTAAATAATAGAAAAAAGAGCCCTCCATAAAAAATTAATAATAGAAAGGCTCCCCATTGGAATCGAAATCTCTTTTTTTTCATTCTCCCGGCACTACCTTTACATTTTTCTCATTTTGAGTTAAACCGAGTTCTTTCGCTTTTTTCCATATGTTTTCGTATGTAGAAAGTTCACTCACACGAACCGTCAAGTCAACATTCTGTTTCGCAATCTCTTCTGCTTCTGATTCAATGTTTTGAATGTCTATACTTGTTGTTTGAATAGCTGCTTGTTTATTTAACACTATTACTCCTAAAACTATAATAATGCCAACTAAAGCAAGTAGCATTGTCTTTTCAAACTTCTGGTTCGGTTTTTTACGACGTATGATAGTGGGTTGTGGACTAGGTGGTGTTATCGGTTGTTGCACTTGTTGATGTTGGTGCTGTTGCCTTACACGAACTGCTGCCATTTACTCACGCCCTTTGTCGTTAATTTTCTCCACCACTCTAAGCTTCGCTGAACGTGCACGATTATTGACTGCCAATTCTTCATCAGAAGGAATAATTGGCTTTCGTGTAATCAGCTTTAAAGTTGGCTTCATGTCATCAGGAATTACAGGTAAGTTTGGTGGTAATTCCGGTAATGATGACGCTTCCTTAAAGATTGTCTTACATAGGCGGTCCTCCAATGAATGGAACGTAATGACACTAATGCGCCCCCCTACGTTAATCATATCAATCGCATCGACTAATGAATCCTCTGCTGCGCCTAGCTCATCATTGACAGCAATTCGTATTGCTTGGAAAATGCGCTTTGCTGGATGTCCACCTTTTCGGCGTGCCGCTGCTGGAATACCCTCTTTAATTAATTCTACAAGGTGACCAGTTGTTTCAATTGGAGCTACTTTACGAGCTTCTTCGATTTTACGAGCCACTTGCTTTGAAAACTTTTCTTCCCCATAACGGAAAAATATCCGAACGAGATCTTCATATGCCCAATGATTGACAACATCAAATGCTGTCAGCGTTGCTGTTTGATCCATACGCATATCAAGTGGTGCATCATGGTGATAGCTAAAGCCTCGTTCAGGTGTATCTAATTGTGGAGAAGATACGCCTAAGTCATACAAAATGCCATCAACCTGCTCGAAACCATGAGCTACTAGTTCCTCTTTTAAATAACGGAAATTCGAATGAATAAATGTAACACGCTCAATATAGGGCGCTAATCGAATTTTCGCATTTTCAATGGCCGTCGTATCTTGGTCAAAGCAAATCAAACGACCTTTATCTGATAATTGTTGTACTAAATATTCACTGTGACCTGCACCACCTAGCGTACAGTCCACATATACACCATCAGGATCGATGTTCAACCCATCAACAGTTTCTTTTAATAACACGGTTGTATGATCGAACATACCACACGCTCCTTTCAGGCCTTAACCTCATACAACTATCGCGTTGTAATACCTATAAAAGTTAAAAATCAAAGCCAATCATATTTTCTGCAATTTCATTAAAAGATTGTTCAGACTCACTAAAGTAAGCTTCCCAAGCATCTTTTGCCCAAATCTCAATTCGATTTGAAACCCCTAACACCACACACTCTTTTACAAGATGTGCATGTTGCATGAGAGTAGTTGGGATATTGATACGCCCTTGCTTGTCTATTTCTACCTCTGTTGCTCCAGAAAAGAAAAACCTTGCAAATGCTCGGGTATCTTTTTTGGTCATTGGTAAACCTTTTAATTTTTCTTCGAGTTTTCGCCATTCATTCATAGGATAGCCAAATAGACAGTTATCGAGACCTCTTGTGACAACAAACGTTTCGCCTAAAGCTTCACGAAATTTTGCCGGTACGATTATTCGCCCTTTTGCATCAACGGAGTGTTGATATTCTCCCATGAACATACTACTCACCCCACTTTATTAAATAATGTACCACATCCCCCCACTTTCCTCCACTTTTTTTAAAAAAAACTTGACATTTTATCACTTAATATGCAATTTGGCCTTTAGGATTTTTTTTGATATATGCTAAAGGACATAAGAAAAGAGCTACCCTTAGTAGGATAGCTCTTTATATACTATTTTTCTCGACATTATTCACCAAATCCATATGGAGGTAAACAAATAATTAGGTAAAAAGAACTTATTTCATTATTTATAAATAGAGTAAATAGTGGTGCTTACCAATGCTGTAATTTTGTTTCAGCATTTCGGTAATTAGCATAGGTCCAAACTCATTGATATATTGGTATGGATTATAGGTTCTCTCTTGGAAACCATCATTTGGATACAATTCATGTTGCAGCGTCATAAATTTACGAATCGTCGCTTCATGCTTGCTTAGTACAGTTTGTTCAATTTTTTGCTGTAGATAATCAAATTGCTTCTCATGATTTTCTTGGTTTTTCACAAGGATCTTTTCTAAATGCAAATGCTGTTTTTCTAAATAGGAAGCTAGCTCCTCATATTTTTCTGTTACTATCTGCTGCATAGCTTGAATTTGTCGTTTTGCTTCACTGTCCTGCACGTCTGCAATAAAACGTTCTTTTAACTGCAATGCTTTGCCTTCCCATACATCCGTCACAGTTAGTTGATGCTCACGTAATAATTGCTCTGCGTGACGTGTAACAATTGTGATATGAAGACGAGGCGCAAAAATCGGCATTTGTAAATCTAATGCTGAAAATGCATTTTTCAGTGTTGCCCAATAAGCCAATTCACCTGGGCCACCAACAAATGCCAACACAGGCAGTGTCATCTCCTGCATTAACGGACGAGTCACTACATTATTACTTAAACGTTCAGGATGCTTGTCAGCAATTGCCAACAGCTCATCCTGTGTAAATTTGAGATTTGCCGCTAAATTAACAAATAGCTCATTTTTTCTTTCTAAAAGATGACGTTCTCCATCCTCTACATAAAATAAATTGGCCGCTTCATATGTCGCCAAAATAGGCTTACCATAGCCAGCACGCTCCAGTTCCTCTTCCTGTTCCGTTACTATTCTAGCAATTTCTTCATTGTAGTGGATGATTTGCGCAAAATATTTGCTTTCAAATTGACGGAATTGGAAGTTGGCTGCATCAATTAACAGCAGGCCTTCCTCTTTGAATAGTTGATTCATCAAACAGGCAAAGAAGTCTGTAAATGTTTCACTTTCGTTCAGCGCGTCTACTAGTTGCTTCATCAACGCTTCCGTATACTCTGTCTCACCAATATCCCGAACAATTGTATTAATCAATTGCGTCATCAACTCTTTATTTAGAACTGTTGCAGAAGCCATCGTTTTACGTCTAGAGCGCTCACTATACGCACGCTTTTTTAGTAATTCTCCATGTACTGTATAAGTGTGATTAATCTCTTCTAAGTCGTGATCCTCTCCAGCTATCCAAAAAACAGGAATGACAGGCTGTTGAAGCTTAGCACTTTGCTCTTTCGCTAATGCTATCACTGAAATAGCTTTATGAACGGAGTAAAGAGGGCCAGTTAAGATACCTGCTTGTTGTCCACCGACTACCACCATAGCTCCTTGCTCTAGTTGTTCTAAATGTTCATTCGCCTTGTTAGAAAGCCCAAGCGGCTCCATAAATTGACGAATGATGGCTGTTAATTCTTTTTGGTCTCGAGCATGTTGTGCTAAATGCTTCGCTCTTTCCTCAAAAGCTTGATCATTATACTCATACTCAAAAAATTGATGAATGGCGGTATTTGGCGACCAGTAATCTGCTAGCACATGATTTTTTATAGGTACTTGGATAGACTCCAGTTTCATTTAACATAAACTCCTCTACTCACTAAATCATTTTCTTACTCCATAATGAGAAATTAATTCCATTCATACTATGCACATGATGTCTTAAATGTTTTTAGCCCATCTTTCATCATTACATAAGCTAGCAACAGCACAAGATGACTAAACTATGCTTATAGCACTAAGATCTATGAATTTAATCAATATTCCCATTCATAAAGAATGATTTTTTTATAACTAATTTTGATGCTATTATTTTAACGCTTATAGCTTCAACATGAAAAGAAAATGCTTAGACAACCTGTAAATATTCTACAATGGATTGAATAACCCCCACTATCCAGATCACTACATAGGCTGTACTAAGTATTAAAAATAAAAAACGCCAAATTTTCTTTAGTAACGGCTTTACTTCTATTTCCTTTTTAGTTCTCCAATCAATATATGTAAAAATCATAGCCATCATTATCGCAAGCATGACTAAAAGTGCTCCTACATTCACGCGCCACAGCACCCCAATAGCTAATGGAACAGAAAAAAACAAGCACAATGTCGTCACATCAGATGCTGCTCCAAAAGCATGTGTGCCGCGAATTTTAACCTTTCTGCCAACAAGATAAACAATGACAAAAAGAACAATTGGACAAAAAATGATGATACTAATCAGTATATGTAAAAAGTCTTTCAACTTCGTTCACCGCTCTCCTCTATTGCAAGTACTTGGTGATATAAAGTACGCAAAGTAGGTAAATTATGACCGTTAGCTAAAGCTTTGTTTAGAATGACACCAACAATTGTTTCAATTTCACTTTTTCGACCCTGTAGACGATCTGTAAGCATAGATGATGTATTCTTGGCCGTTTTCCTACATAAGTCTACCACATCAGTAAAAGGTATAGTCTGTTCAATAGCTTGAAAAGCTTCTGTAAGCTCTTTATAAATAGTTTCCATAAGTAAAAACGCCTGTTGATTCGTTACCAACTCACCGTTCTTCACTTGCAATACAGCTGATAATGGATTAATTAAGCTATTTAGCACTGCTTTTTCAAAAAGCATTTGCTCAGCATTACGAACCAGCTCAACAGGAAACAAAGAATTTTGTAATTGTAATAGCTTTTGAAAGATCCGTTGATCCCCTCTTTCTACCGCAAGTTTACAGTGTCCCACTCCTCTATGTTGAACTGTTGCTTGCCCCATCATTTGAGCACCAAAAGAAATTGAACAAAAGGCAATATTTTTTTGTGGCAAGGTGAGTGCCTCCTCGAAATGCGCTAAGCCGTTTTGCATAAAAAGCAATGGCATATCACTCGATAATGCAGCAAATTGTTTGTAGAGCTTTTGCAAATGACCATATTTAACAGCAATCACAAGTAAATCTTGTGGTGGTAGAGTGGCCAAATCTGTAGTAGAAACAACATTTTGCACAGTTTTGGTACCATCAACATTGATACGTGTTAACTGCTTTGTATTTAGCTCATTGACCTGTTCCTGCCTCCTTGCAACCAACGTTACTGACATACCCGATTCCGCTAAAAAGCTCGCTGTTAGTTGACCTACCGCTCCTGCACCAATTACCGCTACGTCCATCTTCTCCACCCCTCCTTCGTTTGAATGTTTTCGGCACAAAAAAACAATTGCTAAACCAAAATAAAACTATAAGAATAAGGTGCCTCAGATTACTTCTAAGGCACCTTCTATGCAGGTTCTTTTATTATACAGGATAGACCGATTGTTGACGATACACTGAAAGGGTTTTATCGCCAGGAAAGAAAAATAATGTAGTCATCATACTTAGAACTTTAATCTTTCATCAATGAGTAGCCCTGTTGTAGCCATTTCACTAACTTATCATGCTCATTTTGCAATTCACGATGCTTCATCTCAAGCGTTTGATAAGCCTCCGTTAATTCGTCAAAACTTGTCAATGCCAATTTCAAGTGACTTCGCATAGATTGTTGGGGCTGATTTCGAACAGCTAATAGTGACTGACTATATTGACCACGCAATGTTTTATTCCAGCGGAAGCCACAAGCTTGCTTTGTACGACCCAATTCTACAGCCGCCATTTCAAAGGCTTCTAGCTGTGTTTTGCCATTTTGCACATTATGCAACACAATTTCTGCTAGTCTTTCATCGTCTTCCTTTGTCCATTGATCTTTTCTTTTTTTCAATTCCATAATCTATCACCCTCGCATTTTTTACTACTATATGCACAAGTGGGCAAAATAGAATCATTGCATGAAAAAAGACAGTGATGATGTTTCCCTCTCATCACTGCCTTTATACATTACTTATTATTCTTCTTGGTCAAGAAATTATTAACTGCTTGGTGATGCGCTTCACTTTCCCACAGCTTCGCGCAAGTACGAACTTCCTCCATCACACGCTCATACATATTGCGTTCACGCCACTTCCGAAGTTCAATTTCCTTATAGGCTTTATGAACAGCAGGATGAATTTTTCGCATATGTTCAATAAAATCATTTAAAGCCTCTTCTTTTGAGCCTTCAAATACACGCATCGCCCATCCAATTTCATATAGTAGTTGTGCAGGATACGGCTTTGCATCTACTAGCATCTTCATCGCGCGATCATGGCGTAAACCTCGTTCAAATAAATATGTACCGCCACCCCATCCACTTGTAATGGCTAATGTACCTTGAATAAAGCCACATTTCGCGTGACTTGCCACTAAACGGAAATCACAAGCTGTTGCAATTTCACAGCCGCCGCCAACAGCAGTACCATTTATAAGCGCTATAGTGGGCACAGGTAACGTAGCAAGATCGTATAATATTTTCCCCATCTTACTTAACATACCAAATGCCTCATCCTCTGTTTCCAGTGAATGAAACTCAGATAAATCCCCTCCTGAGCAAAATGATTTATCGCCTGCACCTGTCACTACCAAAAAACGCACATCTTCATGCTGACGAATATATGTAATGACTTCTTGAAGACCATTCATAACCTCATCATTGACAGCATTCCGCTTCTCTTCACGGTTAATGGTAAATGTCATAACGCCATCATGATTATCAATTGTGTAAGACATACTGTTACCCCCTTTATTCCTGTGAATAAATTGTATCACACAATTATTTTACTATTGTAAAGAACTTTATAATCAACGAAATATTCCGTCTTTTTAAGCTAACAAAAAGGCTAGTAAAGAGCCATGGTCTCTCTACTAGCCTTTTAAGTGAGCAAACACTGTATTATTTGCTTACTACTTCTTTACCTTTGTATTGTCCGCAAGCTTTGCAAACACGGTGTGATAATTTTGCCTCACCACAGTTAGGGCAAGCTACCATACCAGGTACAGATAATTTGAAATGCGTACGACGCTTTCTTTTTGCAGTTTTAGAAGTTCTTCTAAATGGTACAGCCATTGATGGCACCTCCTTACAGATCGTCTATTCGTCTGTTTGATCAAAATACTTAGCTAAAGAAGCTAGTCTTGGATCCACTTTTTGTTCGTCAGCTTTTTTGTGTAGCTTTACGTCTTCATCTGTTGCATAAGACCAGTTTTTACCGCCCTGCACTTGTCCTTCAGAATCTTCCTTGAACACTTGCATTGGTACCTCAAGCAATACTAATTCCTCGAGAATTGGTTTCATGTCGATGACTTCACCTTCTATATAGTGAATGTCTCCGTCATCGTCTCCTCGTTTATCTTCATCAATCCAGCTAAAAATTTCAACTGTTTCGACTTCAATTGGAAACTCAACATCCTCCCACGTGCGAGCACATGGCAGTGTTAACGTTGCTGTCACAGTTAACTGACATGTCATTTGCGATGCACCAAAAGTACATAGCCCTTTTACATGAACGGGCGAAATTGCTCGAATATCCTGGTTTCGCTCCATCACTTCGTCCAGCTGGACAAAGGCATCGATTGGCATCCCGTTTTGGCGGTATTTAGATAATTGATGAATTGACCATTTCATTCGTTTAATCACCTCGAGACAACAATGTTGATTATATAATGTGTAAAAATAGATGTCAAGATAATTTCTTGTCACCACTTAAAAACCCACTTATAATTAAATACTATGAGAAGTGTATTTGCTCCTAACAGTTTCAAATAATGACACAAATTATAAGGGGGAAAAGCATGCAAGCAGTTGGAATTGTCGTTGAATATAATCCTTTTCACAACGGACATGCTTATCATTTAAAACAGGCTAAAAAAGTAGCACAGGCGGAACTTGTTATCGCTGTTATGAGCGGCACATTTTTACAACGTGGAGAGCCAGCCATGGTAGATAAATGGACACGTACTAAAATGGCGCTTGCTGGTGGTGTAGATATTGTTATTGAGCTGCCCTACGTCTATAGTACAGCACCAGCCACAGATTTCGCAAAAGGTGCCATTTCCTTATTAAGCGCCGTTGGCTGTGACTCATTTGCCTTCGGAAGTGAAGAAGGCTCGATTCAACCCTTTTTAAACACATATGAGTTGATAGACCACAACCGTGCAGAATATGACATGCTTATTAAAAACAGCCTTAAAACAGGTGCAAGCTATCCGAAAAGCCTACATTATGCCTATGAACAGCTTTCTCAGAAGTTCCCTGCTCCATACATTGATCTCGCACAGCCAAATAATATACTAGGCTTTCATTATCTTGAAGCAGCGAAATCACTTAACAGTCACATCAAACCACTAACTATTTCTCGCGTAGCTGCAGGATACCATGATGCATTAAAGGAAGACACATCGATTGCAAGTGCCACTGGTATACGTAAAGCACTTGCGTCTACAAATTCTTTACAGAGTGTGCAAAATGTTGTTCCTGAGACTACTTATAGTTATTTAACAGACTGGCATAAACAGTATAGTCAATTTGCAAGCTGGGAAGCATTTTGGCCGTTATTACAGTTTACCATCATCAGACACACGCCTTCAGAACTGACTCGTTATGCAGAAGTAACAGAGGGAATTGAAAATGCTATTGTGAAAGCAGCCAAAACTAGCTCCTCCTTCAATAGCTTTATGGAAAAAATTAAATCTAAACGTTATACATGGACCCGCCTTCAACGCATGATAACACATATATACACGGGGTTTACAAAAGAGCAGCTTCAAAGTTTCGAAGCACCCTCTTATATTCGGCTATTAGGTATGAGCTCGGTGGGGCAAGCTTATTTAGGTAAGCAAAAAAAGGATATCCAATTACCTTTAATTAGCCGAGTGGCAGCTACCAATGATGCAATGTTAGCAATAGATATACATGCAGCAGAGCTATACAATTTAAGTATCGAACAAGGCACAAAGGATTGGACTCTTCCCAAAGATTATCAAACACCCCCTATCCGTTGTTAATGGCTATCAAAAGGGATGCTAGTAAAATTCTAGCATCCCTTTTTCGCTCTATTATTTCGGCTGTAGTTGCTTTAAATAGCTAATGGCATCGTCAACCGTTTTCACCGGAACGATTTTCATTTTAGTTTTGATCTCTTTGGCCGTTTTAACAGCCGTCGAATAGTTAGATTCTAGCTCTGGGTATTTCGCTTTCATTTCTTGAGAAATTTCATCATCGGGCGCGAAGAAGATTTCCATGTCGTCCCGATCAGCGGCAATGACCTTATAATCAATCCCGCCAATTCTACCAACCGATCCATCTACTAACATTTCACCCGTACCAGCAATAGCATAACCCTTTGTTAAATCTTCATCAAGAAGCTGGTCCAATATTTCAAGTGTAAACATCAAGCCAGCAGAGGGCCCTCCAATATCCTCTGTTTTCATCGTCACTTTTGGCATTGTTTCAATCGATTTACTTTCCGTATAAGAAATACCTAACCCTGCTCTATGTTCCTGTGTATTCGGAATCTCCTGTAAGGTAATCGTCTCCTGTTTTTGCTCTTCATTACGTATAAATTGTATTGTTACCTTATCTCCAAGCTGTTTAGGTTTTAAAAGGTCAACAAGCATTTGCTGACTAGTTATTTTTTGACCGTCAACCTCGATAATTTCATCCCCAGCTTTTAAAATGCCATCAGACGCTCCTCCATCTAACACATTTAATATAAATACACCGTTAAAATGAACTTTAGTCTCTAATCCTGCTCTTTGGAAAGCTACATATTTCGCATTAAATTGGGAATCAGACATTAATTTTAACTGTCGAATATTATATTCCTCATCATCCTCTAAAGGATTGCGTACTTGTTCAATATCCATTAGCTTTTGATATTTTTGAACTTTAGCCCACAAATACGAAAATGGGGTGGCTTGCTGCATCGCGACAGTCATTAAGCTTAAAGACCCCACACTATCAGCCTCTTTGCTATCTACCGTCACGAATTTACTGACATCATATGCACTTCCAGGTTTCATAATATACGCGTCTAGTCGGTATAACATCATAAAACAAATCACGACTATTAACACTGCATAAATACCAATTTTTTTCTTCACTTGAAAACACCTCCTAGGACGCTTGCAAAACCATACGTTCATGTTTTTGCCTTTCTCACATATATTGATTTTAGCATTTGCCTATGTGAATGACAAAAAGTTGAAACGAGTTGATAACATGTTTGCTACAATTCAAATAGTGCTCTGCGTAATTCTAATTCTCTTACTCTTGTTATTCCCACAAACCGCTCATAGTGGTACTGATTTAGGCGTTAACCTTTTCATGGAAGCACTTTTTCCGTATTTATTGCCGTATCTAGTATTAACACAATGGCTTCTGCGTTTAACTGCCCCTATGCGTACTAAAACGAAAAGGGCCTCATTATACGTACAAGCCTACATTATTAGCGCACTTGGAGGCTATCCAACAGGGGCAACAACCATTGTTTATTTAAAAAATAGTGGTCAATTACACCCCAAAGAGGCAAATTTTCTACTAGCTGTTTGTCATGCACCAAGTCCACTGTTCGTTTTAGGTTTTGTAAGTCTTGATTTACTACACAGTAATACGTTTGGATGGTTGTTTTTATGTTTACTACATACGTTTAATATTTGTTGCTTAGTAATTGGCTACTACTTATTTCGCAAAACTGACCCACCCACTATTTCCGTACACAACACACCACTGTATAGTGCACCATTTTCAGAAAGTATTAAAGAAACAGCTCCAACAATTCTGTTAGTTGGTACAACCATCATCTTTTTCACAACCATTCAGACCATTGTCCAACAGGGGCTAGATCAACTAATCCCTAAACTTCCCTATACGATTGAACTTTCTCTTGCAGCTATTCTTGAGGTGACGAATGGTCTTAAAATGACCGTTACAGCCTTCCCAGATCTTCCACATATCACCTTACTAGTTGTCATTTTATTAACGATGCAAAGTATTAGTATTCACTTACAAATCTTCGTTATCGCAAAATCAGCAAAACTTTCTGTCAGACCCTATATCAAATTCCGCCTCCTTAGCATAATCATTGTTCCGACTATTTATGCTCTATTTTTTCTGAAATAATGATCGCTCTATGTACCAAAAAGAGGATGTCACTTTGCTTTGACATCCTCTGCATAATTATTGCGCAAAATCATATTTATCTTGTAAAGCCTTTACGACACAAGTAGGAACTAGCTCACTAACATCGCTACCGTATTTCGCAACCTCTTTTACTATACTGGAACTTAGGAATGAATATTGGTTTTTCGTCATAATGAAAAATGTTTCAATTGTTTCATCTAGAAAACGGTTCATAGAGGTAATTTGCATTTCATATTCAAAGTCTGAAACAGCTCGTAAACCACGTACAATGGCCTTCGCCTTTTTTTCTTTAGCATAGTCTATTAAAAGACCTGAAGAGCTTTCTATACGGACATTCGGTAATGCTTTTGTTACTTCAGCCATTAAGGCCATGCGTTCCTCTACAGAAAACAACGGATTCTTTGCTGAATTGTTTAATACTGCTACATATACGATGTCAAACACATCTGCCGCACGTTTGATAATATCAAGATGGCCGAATGTGACAGGGTCAAAACTTCCTGGAACTACAGCAATTTTCTCAGACAACTTATTCTCCCTCTTCCTCTGTACAGCGATAAACAGAAATAATTGTTCCGCCATATGATTCTTGTCTTGTTAACACAAACTCACCAAAATTTCGAGGCAATTGTACCTCTTTCGCATGTTCACATAATATAATACCATCTCGTTGAACTTTATCATTGTCCACAAGAATCTGAACTAAATCATAGTATTCCTGTTGATGGTAAGGTGGATCTAAAAAGACATATTTAAACGTAAGATCACGTTTTAACAGCGCTTTCACAGCACGCTTTGCATCAATACGAAAAAGCTCTGTATCTTCTTCATAACGACATTTTTTTATATTTTCTTGTAGCACTTGGAATGCTTTTGCATCTTTTTCAATAAAGATTGCTTGCTCTGCCCCACGACTTAGTGATTCAATGCCCAAGCCACCGCTTCCTGCAAACAGGTCAAGCGCGATTCCTCCATCAAAAAACGGACCTATAATATTAAAAATCGATTCCTTCACTTTGTCCGTTGTAGGTCTTGTCGTATTTCCAGCTATTGCTTTTAGCGGCATTCCTTTGCGCTCTCCTGCTACAACTCTCATAACAGCATATCACCGTACTTTCATCCATATAAAGTATTTTTGCAGCGAAAGGATGACCCTCCGCTGCAAAAGTTATTGTTGTTCTTGTGTTAATACTTGAATTCGCTCGTCCTTCTTTTGTAGTTCAACTAGGAATAAACGTTGCAACCAAGCTTCTTCCACATAATAATGATCAGCAATTTTAATAATTGGCTCTGAAATTGTTGCATATCTCCGCTGATTAAATACATAGAAACCAGGCTCTTTCGGGAATCGGAATGTGCGATGCTCGCTATTTACGTAATAGCCATTCTTCCCTTCCTCAGCCGAATAGCCAAGATAAGGCAATAACGTATCTGCCGTATACAACACTTGACCCTCATATAGAATAACATGAACGTCTTCTTTTAATACATCATCCACATACACATCACGAGCATCCTCAAATAAGAGCGGATATGTTCCATCTTTCTGAGCTGCGTTTAATGTAAAATAAGATGTTTTCGCATCTAACGCTTGTGATAAATACTTGTCCAATGTATCAGGCGAAAGCGGTTCTTCCCCAAGGTTTTTCAGCTTTTCCTGCCAAGCTTGCTGTTGACTATCTGTCATATAGTCATTTAATGTCTTAACCATTTTCTTTGTTTTGTCTCCACCAATTGAATCGTTTACTAAATAGGATGCCACAACTTCAGGCAACCATTCTGGAGAATCTACAAATTTAAATTGTGATTTGATTTGTGATAAAATCACTTCCTGCTCAACGGCTTGTGCAGTAAGTGTTGGTAAAAATAACAATCTTTCATCATGAGCTGTTACCGGACTTTTTTCTTGAATAATAGCAATATGCTCATCATTCAAAAACTGCAAGCTTTCTAATGATTTTAGGAAATCATTAGGAATTGACTGCTGTGCATAGATAGATAAAATCGGTGTTTGCTCTTGTACTTTAAGTTTACCTGCTTGCCAATAAAGATCTTGAACGGTACCGTTTCCTTTAAACATTGTGTAATTCACAAGAGACAGTTGTTGTTGCCCTACTAAAGGTAAACCTGTAATCCACTGTCCATTCACTTTACTATCTGTAGAAATATGAACAATTGAATACGATGCTTCACCATTTATTAGTGTAGCAAAAACATTTTGAAGGAGCATCTTATTTTTTAAGCCGCCCTCAATTGGAATTATGTATGACACAGATTGTGATTTCGTTTCCCCTTTGGCAAAATAAGAGACCTCATCTGATAAACGATCACAGCTATTTTCGCTCTCGATAAAACAACTAGGATTTGTCGCTTTTTCTGGCCATTTAATTTTCACCTTTTGATTTGGTAAATTTTTAAAATGCTGGCGAATATCTAAGCTATTTTCACGATAGACAATCTCTATTTCTTGAGAGTAATGAAAATCCCCTATGCCTGTTTCTAAATCAGATGAATAAGCATGATACTGGAAAAATATCGTTCCTGTAATAATTAGTGCTAAAATAGAAAAAAAGCTTAATGCAAATTTCATGTGCTTGACCTCCCGCAGCATGATACTATGAGTATTGGAAAGGATGTGCAATTATTATGCCACAACAATTTATAGAATTAGGAGAAGGCTATGGTGATGTTTACGAGTTACTCGAAATTATCAAAACAAATCAGGAACGCTTTCATCAAGCCTTTATACTAACATCTACAAAAGAAGATAAAAAGGTGATCTCATTAGCTGTAGCTCTCAAACCAGTTGGTGAAAGTAAGTTCATGCCTATCTATATTTGCCGAGAAGGCATCCCATATAATGAAGAACAACCTACAATGCGACAAAAAATGTTTGAAGCACAAATAGAACAACTCGATCGGAAAGCAGTTGTTGTAGAAATAAAGCACTCATCTATATTTTCGGAATCAAAACTATTTTATCAATACTTAATCGGTATATTAAGACTAAATAACTATATACCTGCATTGACGTAAGATTATAGACCTACTTTGTAGTCATATTCCTTTGCTTTATCTGGTTTTGCATTTTCATATTCAGTTTTCACAAATGGACGATAAGACTCCACAACGTCTTTCACAAATGGAAGGCGTTGTAGTTTTGTTGTCATCATATCAATGTCCTCACGATTACAGTAAAGCACTACGTATTTTTGCCTTCTTGAAATATAAAGAACATGACCATATTTCCGAAGAGATTTAGCATGTTTTAATTGATGGACGTAAACGATTAGCCCTTGTCGTTCGTTCATATTGGATTCCCTCATTTCTTACATAAAAGAATACCATAGACCGGAAAATGATAGCAACAGAGTTTAGCTGACAGAAAGCTCAATTTTCCGTTATAATGGAAAAGCATACTGCGAGAAACATCGTAGAGATATGAATTAGTTGTTTTCATGGAACATTTACGCCTCCGCGTAATAGCTCCGTATTTTTTTGCTTTTGCATATATCAGCATGAAAAAAGCATCATTCACTTCTACTAGCTATTAGTTTTAGTAGGTACTTTAATTATCAATACTGACAATGAATTCACCATTACTTTTTATATGAAGATAATTGTTAAGGAGGACGAATATGGGTAAGAAAACAAAAATTGCCCTTGCTATTGCTGCGGCAAGTGCAGCGGCTTGGGCAGGTAGTAAAGCTATTTCTAAACCACAGCAACGTGAAGGCAAACAAGCATTGCAATTTGATCGCCCCATCATTCTGGCGCATCGTGGCGGGGCTCTTTTAGCACCTGAGCATACAATGATCGCATTTGAAAAAGCAGCACAGTTAGGAGTCGATGGCTTTGAAATTGATATCCGTTTAACAAAAGACGAGGAAATCATTGTTTTCCATGATGATACAGTTGATCGTACAACGGATGGCTATGGTCTCATTGCCGATATGACCTTAGCAGAAATCAATGCCTTAAATCACGGCTATCAATTTGAAGATTTGGATGGCGCTTTTCCATATCGAGAGGAAAAAATTAATGTAGTGACATTACGAGAGCTACTTGAAACTTATCCAAATATGCTCATCAATATTGATATTAAAGATGCTCCAGATACTTATGAGGGAAGTTTGATGCCTTCTAAACTTTGGCGCTTAATCGAAGAGCTAGGCGCTGAACAGCGTGTCGTTGTGACAAGCTTCTATGGTGAGCAAATCGATCGTTTTAATTTATATGCCCAAAATCAAGTAGCACTTGGTGCCGGTGAATCAGATGTGAGAAAAGCATTTGCCTCCTTCTCAAGTCAATTTGGGCACTTATATCATCCGAAAGTTGATGTTTTCCAAATCCCACCTAAATCAGGCGTTATCGCATTAGATTCACCTAAATTTATTCAATTTTTGAATCATCTCAACATACCTGTCCACTATTGGACAATCAATGATATCGACACGATGAAAAAATTAATCCATAATGGCGCCAAGGGGATCATTACAGATCGCCCTGATATAGCTGCTGAATTATTACAGGAACAAGAGTCGTTATCATGATACGAACATAAAGGGGAAGGACACTAGTTACGTGCCTTCCCTTCATTTGAATGTTCTACCTATATAATGAGCAGATATGGGCTTGTCTAATCTGATGGATTTCATGAGCAATAATATATTGAAGAATTACTGTATTCGTTTTCTTCCCCAGAAACCGTTACTAACTCGTCATGGTTCCCACGATAGCTCCTTAAAAATGGGCCAACTCCCTGTCTTAAATCTGAGGAAAGCCTCTAAATCTTAATAATCCTCAAATCGAGTATCCAATCCTTTTGACCTTGCATACCACGGATCCAACTAGACTATAATATAAAAGGATATTTGTAAGGCCATCCAATAAAGCTACTTGATTTAGAACCTTTTTAGCAGCCTAAACAACTTTTTTCCTATCCTGTCACCAGGGATGACAGCCATTCAAGTATGTTTCCTCCTATCAATTGAAAAAAGACTGTAAACAACCTCCTGTGAATACTTGGAGTTGTCTACAGTCTAGAAGAGATGTGTAACATACACATCGTATTTTATGCTGAGCAAGAGCATGAGCCGCCCGAGCCACATCCTCCTCCGCAAGATGAACCAGATGCAAAGAATGGGTTACTAACAGGAACTTTTACAGCTTCAGAGACTGTTTTACCTATTAATAGGCTAATCTCATCGAGTAAATCCTGAAAATCGTTTTCAGCAATTTTTAAAGCTGAAACTTTTTCATTCAAGTCAAGTGCCCTTTTCTGTTGGCGAATTGACTTCATGATTGTATGGTAGTCTGGATGATATTTTCCGAAACGTTGTACATCTTCGTACTGCTCTTTCATGCGATTAAATGCGTAAATAGCTTCTACAATTTGTGCATCACTATAGACTGCATCATACGCTTGCTGTAGCGCAATCGCAGGTTCTGAGGAAAGAATCATCTCACAAAGCGCTTCGGTCTCATCCAAAATGAGTACCCAGTCAGAGGTCATCATCATTTTTAATTCCCCCAATCTCTTTCCCATCATAACAGATTTTATGGTAATTTTACATTATTGATACTTTTAATGAAAGAGGTTTGCCAATTAATGACAACATCTAAAGGACAGATAGAACAATTACTAGCTGAAATTTTACAAGAAAGTACTGAGGAAGATGAAGAAGTTTTATTACATCTTTTAAATGGGCTAAGAGAGAAGCAGCAAGGCATTCATCGTCGTTATCTTAATGCTGCCCTACATATGGCAGGTAAATTTGAGCCTGAAATTAGTGAGGTTCGTATCCCTATTACACCAGTTATTCATAATACAATTAAGGTGCCTCATGGTGGCATTATTGCAACAATTGCCGATGCAGCTATGGGCGGACTTGCTTCACGCTCTGTACCAGAGGGATATAATGTGGTTACAACGAATATGAATCTATCGTATATTGCCACAACAACGAATAAAGAATTGATTGCGCGCGGTCGTTTTGTTCATAAAGGACGTCAAACACTCGTCATGGAATGTGATATCGAAGATGAGACAGGTCGCAAGCTGGCTATTGCTACAGGATCTTTCTTTATTATTCAGCGTCGTCTGTAATGAGACTGGCAAAATAATCTTTGATGCATTGTTGATCGGAAAAAGGCAATTTTTGATTTTTAATTTGCTGTGTTTGTTCATGCCCTTTTCCGGCCACAAGGACAATATCGCCCTTTTTCGCCTTTGCTAACGCTTGATGGATAGCAAGCTTCCGATCTAAGTAAATTTCATAATATTGTTGCTCTGTAAAGCCTGCAATAATGCTTTCATTTATCACGATTGGATCTTCATCTCGTGGATTATCTGTTGTTAAATAAATAACGTCCGCGTATTTACTTGCTACCGCTCCCATGGCGAAGCGCTTCGCCTTATCACGATTTCCACCACAACTAAAAACAAGGTAAATTGTTTTGGAACGATTAAAGGTTTGTAAAACGGCTTGTAAGGCTTCTGCTGTATGCGCATAATCTACATAAACCTCTATACCCAAAGGATTATCAATCTTCTCAAGTCGTCCTTCTGGTAGTTTTAAGGACCACATATGACCAACTAGATCTTCCATCGGGACACCTAGGCGCCATATAGCCATTAAGGCAGCAATAGTATTTTGTACATGATATTTTCCGACAAAAGGAATTTCCACAATATGCTCACTCGCTGTTGTTTGTAAGCAAAGTACGGTTTTTCCAACTGTTTCACTGACAATTTGAATATGTAGATCATTGTGATTATCAAAGCCAAATGAACAGGATTTTTTCTTATCATAAATCCCTACAGAACGACAAAAGTTATCATCTCCATTTAATACTAACTTTTTGGATAAATCGGCTAATCTTTTTTTTGCACGTTTATATGCTTCTAAACCACCATGATCTTCTAAATGGTCTTCTGATAGATTTAAAAATACACCACAGTCAATATCGCAATGGTCGAGTCTATGCTGCTGTAAGCCCATTGAAGAAGCTTCTAGCACAACATGTGTAACCCCTTTTCGTACACATTGCTTTAATATCGGATGCAATTCTTTGGCCTGCAATGTTGTTAGTTGCTCGTAAGCCGTTTGTTGTTTCTCGCCATTGATGAAAAAGCCAACCGTTCCAATAACTGCTGCTTTTTTATGTAAGGCATTTAGAAGCTGACTAACAAAATGGCTCACCGTGGTCTTTCCATTTGTACCGGTAATGGCAATAACCGTTAAAGCCTCTGCTGGAAAAGCAGCAAGCTTCGCACTCGCATACGATAAAAATAATGCTGTATTCGGAACCCACACAAAAGGAATTTCTTTATCCATAATCGGCAAAGAAATACTTTCTTCCGAAACAATGGCAGCAGCCCCCCGTGCCAACGCTTCTTTAACAAAACGACTTCCTGATGTTTTTTTGCCCTTTCGTACAATAAAAATGTCGCCGGGTTGTACGGCCTGTGCATAATCTTCTACGCCTGTAATTTCTGTTCGAATGGATCCTCCTGTCACACTACATGGCCAATCTTTTAATAACTCAGCTAGTTGCAAGCCTCATTCCCCCTTTCCGTTCTCTATCATATGACGGCGTTTGTAACGGTGTGACGAAAAATGTAGAAGCCCACAGTGAAAGTACTACCTTATAAAAAAATAAAGACAAGCTCGGCTATTCGAGCTTGTCTTCAAACTGATATTCTGTTGTTAGGATGAGGAGGATTGCTCTGTATTCTCTACAGGGTCCTCACTATCTGGTTCTTTATTTCTCTGTTCTTCGTTATCCTGTTCTTCAATATCTTGTTTTTTTCTATCTTGCTCTTCACTATCCATCGTCTGTGCAGTAGGCTCTATATAGATTTGCGTATAATAATCTACGAAAGCACCGGAACCAACGCGTGTATATCGATCATCCAATAACACCTTCCTATGTTCAGGCGAATTTGTCCAACCATGCATAGCTTCTATCGCATCAAAATAAGCAGTGGCAAGATTTTCATTCGCTGCACTATAGTCGATGTCATGTGCCTGTAATCTCTTTTTTAAATCTCCATTAGTTGGAGACTCATGTGATAAGAAATTTTGCACCTTCATATCTTCACTATGCATTTTTGCAGCTTCTTCTAATGATTCATCCATTGCTAAAGGTGGTAATTCATGATGTACCCTCGTAACATTTAAGAGATCATCAAGCTGTTTGGCGCTAGCTACATCGATTTCTTGCTGCAAAAATGAAGACGGTGGCGTACGTCTCACTAGTTCACCTTGATAACTCATTTCATATGGTTGATGAAGGACAAGTGTTTCACTGTCTGTATAACGTATTCCCTGTAGCTCACTTGTCTCCCTATCTATATAAAGCTGTGCATAAAGGCCATCAAATTTGACAAGCAACCTTGTTTGCATATCTTCTTCACTCATCGAGAAAATGAAAATATTTTCTCCCACAGTGGCCGCTACCTCATAATCAATAATCGTCATACGGTATATTTCATCGCGTTTTTGTCCAACTTTAAAAGGAAATGCATCGATTTCTTGTCCAGCTATGTAAACTTGCGTTACAATATTATTTTCAACACCAATCATAAAAAACGTAGCAACATCTTTATTGTAGACCCACCATTGATAGCCAAATGAAGACGGTTCTTTTCTCGTTGGTTCCCCATATTGCTCTAAAACGGTTTGAATGCCTTTTCCTACCAAAGTTGATATGCCTGTTTGAGGTCGTGTCATTGCTCCTACAGCAGACTGTTGCTTTAGTTGTGTTTGAGGGATTATATTAGAATTGGTATTTGGTCCTTCTAACGGCTCATTTTCCTGCGGGGTATTGAAAAACATAAAGCCAATTAATGCAATTGCGCCACAAACCATTAAAATGCGGAATAAAGCTTTCATACAGGACTCCTTTTCATCACCATTATTGTAAGTTATTATATCAATTGTAATTGGGTTGACACAATGTTGTCATTGCAACAATGTCGAATATGCTCTATTATAAAAATGAGCGTATACTTTGTACGAGAACCTAAAGGAGGACTATACATGTATTTTGAAAATACTAACCTTGAAAATTTAACAGCTGATCAAGAACTAATTGTCAGCATTATGAAAAAGCATGGTTTAGAATGTGATGGCGGTTGGGATTACGAACGTATGACATTCGATAAACGTTTCGATACTCGTGAAGGTCGCTATTACCTACGCGTATTCGCATATGCCATTTCTGGTGATGTAGGTGCACACGATGCCATCCTTACGTTAATGAAACCAGCCCTAGGTAAATACTATTACCCACATGGTGTTGAATATGGGGATGATGAAGTTTACCCAGCACATCTTGTAACAAAATGTGAAGAAATCTTAAAAAAGGTTAAATTAGAATTAGATCAATTCTCAATTGAGCCAACAAATAAAAATAACTTCGAACCTGTTAACGCACGCTAATCTTTATTAAACTAAAGTGACAGCAAGTATAGCGTAAGTAGCTTCATTTTATGAAAAGACTGGTGGTCCAGTCTTTTTTTATTTTGAGTAAAAAAATTTTTTCTCCTCATACTACCTATATCTATTACATGGATGTAGGTGAGAAAAATGTTATCTTTTTTTAATCGTCCTTTTTTTCGGCATCCCATAATCGTCATAGCGATTGGGCTTCTGCTTCTCTGGTTCATTTCTATATCGTTACCAATCCTCCTTGCCTACTTAACCGCGTTACTTTTAGAACCGATTATTGTTCGAATGTGCAAACGGTTTCGAAAAAAACGTAAAATAGTTGTTTTCATCTTTTTTTTATTTTTTCTCAGTATCTCTTTATTATTATGTACACTTATACTCTATATAAGCTGGAAACAATTTTCTTCTTTTATCATCGATATTCCTGAGTACCTTAATCAACTATCGGCCTTATGGATTCAAATGCAATCCAAGCTCAGTAACTACACCTATCATTTACCTGTAGAACTCGTTTTACAAATTCAATTCATGATTGAAAATGCTTTAGCCTCTATAGAAAAATTCGCCATATCCTTAACAAATGTGAATGTATTGTCTACTTTACTAACATATATCCCCTCCCTTTTATTTGATGTTTTTGTTTATTGGATTGTCTTGTATATGTTGCTCTTAGATTTGCCAGCCATTAATCGGAAATTATTAATGCCCTTTCCTTTTCACTATCATCAAAAAATCATTTTTATTGGGCAGCGCGTTAAACTAGCCTTATTCGGCTTTTTAAAAGCACAATTGCTTGTTGGTGCTAGTATCTTTGCGATATCCTTCGCAGCATTTTATTATTTAAAAACGCCATTTCCCATACTGTTAGCTTTATCACTCGTTGTATTAGATTTTATCCCTTTTCTCGATTCATTTATCCTTTTAGTCCCATGGGCCATTTATCAAGTATTTGCAGGCGACTATATATATGCTGTCGTTCTAACGTTACTAAATGTGGGGCAATTTCTAGTCCGCAGAATGATTGAACCAAAAATTATTGGTGATAAAATTGGCCTTTCCTCCTTAAATACCTTCATTGCCATGTTTATCGGCTTTAAAATATTTGGTTTTCTTGGGATATTAATAGGCCCTTTACTTGTTGTAGTGATACTTTCTATATTTCAACCAACTACAAAAAATCTCCCACCTTTACAATAATAAAGAGGGAGATTTTTTTTAAAACCCTAAAATGGCTTTAATAACGGATGTTGTTTCACCTGGTTCAAATAAAATATATAGCAATAAATAAACAAGTACACCAGTGATGGCAACAAAGAACCAAATAATACTTGTGATTGGTCCAATACGTCTGTGTAACTTAATATTTGTTTTCAAACCCGAAATAATGCTAACGATACCAAACACGGCTCCAGATGTCGCCAAAATAATATGGAAAATCAAAAAGAACGTATAATATGGTTTTAAATGTTCTCCACCGCCAAAAGCCGTATTTCCAATAAAGATTGTACGGGATGCATAGATAATAAAGAATATAAGTGCCGCAACACCTGCAGCAAGCATTACTTTCTTATGCCCCTCTACATTTCTTTTTATAATTAAGCCCCATCCTATCGCTACTAGTACAGCACTAATGACGATAAACGATGTACTAATAGTAGGCAAAATTTGCAATTCCATTGTCAAAACCCCTTATACAAAGTAAATTTCTATATTACAATTAATGTTGCTGTTGACTTTCCCATTTTTTTTGGTGTGCAGCTAATGCATCAGCCGTAATTTTATCTGGATCTTTTTGTTCAGAACGATACCATCTCGTAAAGATTGTCCCAATTAATACACCAAAAATAAGCTCTTGTAAGATTTTCATTAATACGCCACCTAATTGCTGGTCTGCAACAGGTTTCATGTCTGTAAACAGCTCTGGTCCTGATAATGATAAGCCTGATAATGTAGAGGCTGGTACACACAGCTCCATTGCTTTTAACCAGGCATCACCATTTGTATATGTCTCATACATTGCATTAGGAGCAAAAATGATTAATCCACAAGCAGGTGTAATTAACACAGCATTTGCAATAATATAGGCTAATTTATGCAAAGGCTTCATTTTAGCACTATTAGGCATATTTTGAATTAAAGGCCAGTACATAAAAATAGCTGAAAGAAATAATACAAATGTATAGGTACCATGTAATGTTTCATTTAATTTAATGTAATCTAATACTGAAGGCAAATGATAGAAGGAAAATAGACCAATAAACACAAAGACTGCAACAACTGGTAATGTCAGTACTTTAAACAACGTTCTAACAACCGGTGCTTCAATCGCAACTTTCCAAACCCACCAAGGGATTCCTTTAATTAAGAAAATCGGAACAAGCAATAATAAGATCGCCATTTGAACCATATGCATGGTAAACATAATGTGAGCCATTAAATCAACTGGAGAACCTTTAATGATATAAATAGTAATCATGGCTAACACGAAATAAATGGCTTCTCCCTTTTTCAGAGGTTCACTTACTTTAAAATCATTACGCCACTTTACTGTGACTAAAAAATAGATAATCGTTATAAAAACAAGAACTCCTATTAAATAGGGACTCCACAATGCTTGGAAACCAAATATACTAAGTGGCATATAGAACGCACTCCTTTAAACTTCAGTACTCCTATTATAAAACGCTTACAGCTATACTGCAATGAACGAAAGGTGAACAAATGTTAAGTTTAACAGTGTTTGTCTCTTTTTGAAACCTTCACAACTTTAAAACATAAGAAAAAGCACGTTCGTACAATTAACGAACGTGCTCTTTTGGTGATTACCACCAAATGATTGTTAAAAATGCTAAGAAGAATGTAAATGCGATTAACATCCCCATCCACATGAAGAAGCCAATAACACCACCAAAGTGTGTTTTTTTGTCCTCTAAGTGCATGAAAGAATAAAGCTGAAGTACAACTTGAACACCAGCCAATAATAATACGAATGGCATGATTAAGTATTTAGAAAAATCAGCTGCAACTACTGCGAATGCGATAAACGTAAAGAAAATCATGATCGCAAAGTTGATTACTTGTTTACGCATATGAACGGCATTATGATGACGATCATACTCATACTGTGCCTGTGACTTAGCAACTATAGGTGTATCGTGTGAAGACATTATCCGATCACTCCCATCAAGTAAACTACTGTAAAGATAAATACCCAAACAACGTCAATAAAGTGCCAATATAAAGCAGCTACGAAAAATTTAGGTGCATTGTACAAGTTTAAACCACGTTTCGCATTACGGATCATTAAAGTTGCAATCCATACAAGTCCTAAAGTTACGTGGAAACCGTGTGTACCAACTAAAGAATAGAACGCAGTTGCGAATGCAGATTGGTTAAATGTAAAACCAAGGTGCACATAGTGTTGGAATTCATAGATTTCAAGTGCTAAGAATCCAAGACCTAAAGCTAAAGTAATGGCTAACCAAGTTTGCATCCCTTTAAAGTTAAAGTTACGCATATGGTAAATTGCATAAACAGAAGTTAGTGATGATGTTAATAATAACATCGTCATAGCAAATGCTAATGGTAATTCAAATAAACCTTGAGTTGTGAACTCCATGCCAGCTGGCCCTTTGTTCTTAAGCGCTAAATAAGTAGCGAATAAACTTGCGAAAAGTACAACTTCACAGGCAAGGAAAATCCAGAAACCAACGACTTTATTTTTACCTTCCATCGTAGCTTGTTCAGGATGATCTGGCCAAGTATGAGGAGTAAATTTAGTATTGAAATCCATTATTTATTTCCTCCTTTGCCGTAAAGATGTTCTTCAATTTCAAGAATTTCTTCTTTGTGTAAGTGGAAACCATGATCGTCTTTAACTGAACGAACAATCATCGCCCCAAATGTAATAGCTAAACCAATGATTAATACATAGATAGACCATGGTTTATCTGCATCTGGATTGTAAAGTGCACCGAATGCTGCAATAAACATACCTAATGAAATAACGAATGGAATCGCTGAGTTATTTGGCATATGAATATCACCGATTGGCTCAGCAAATGTCACTTCTTTATTACCTTCTTGTTTTTCAATCCACCATGGATCTAAACCACGTACAAGTGGCGTTTGACGGAAGTTGTAGAATGGAATTGGTTGTGGAATTGACCATTCTAAAGTACGTCCATCGCCCCATGGGTCGCGACCTGCTGGCTTGCCTTTAATAGACATTAAACAGTTGATTACCATTAAGATAACCCCTACACCCATCATTAATGCACCGATTGTAGAGATATAGTTGAACTGATCCCAACCTTGACCTTCCATGTAAGTGAATACACGACGTGGCATACCCATTAAACCTAAGAAGTGTTGAACGAAGAACGTTAAATGGAATCCAATAAAGAATACCCAGAAAGTAATTTTACCAAGCGTTTCGTTTAACATACGGTTGAAGAAAATTGGCCAGTAGAAGTGCGCTGAACCAAATAATGCTGTAACGATACCACCAACGATTACGTAGTGGAAGTGAGCAACGATAAAGTAAGAATCGTGTAATTGATAGTCAAGAGGTGCAGATGCTTGCATTACCCCTGTAACACCACCCGCAACGAATGACGGGATGAAACCAAGTGCATAAAGCATTGGTGTTGTAACTTTAATAGATCCGCCCCAAATAGTTAAGATCCAGTTGAATACTTTCATACCTGTTGGAACCGCGATTGCCATTGTTGCAACAGCGAAGATTGCGTTTGCTGTTGGCCCAAGACCAACTGTAAACATATGGTGAGCCCAAACCATGAACCCTAGGAAACCAATTAAAATTGTTGCGAATACCATTGAAGAGTATCCGAATAAACGTTTACGAGAGAACGCTGGAATAATCTCAGAGAATAAACCGAACGCCGGTAATACTAAGATATAAACCTCTGGGTGTCCGAAGATCCAGAATAAGTGCTCCCAAATTACTGTGTTACCACCCATTGTATGGTCAAAGAAGTTACCACCGAACATACGGTCGAATAACATCATTAATAAACCAATTGTTAATGGAGGGAATGCGAATAAAATTAATGCACTTGATACAAGAGCTGTCCATGTGAATAATGGCATACGCATGAATGTCATACCAGGAGCACGCATTGTAATGATCGTAACGATGAAGTTAAGACCTGAAATTAATGTACCTGCCCCTGAAATTTGTAAACCAAGAACATAGAAGTCAATACCATGTCCTGGAGAATATAAAGATAATGATGCATAAGAAGTCCAGCCCGCATCAGGAGCGCCACCCATAAAGAATGACAGGTGAAGGAATACAGCACCTAGGAAGAATAACCAGAACCCTAAAGAGTTAAGGAACGGGAATGCAACGTCACGCGCACCAATTTGTAATGGTACAAGCATGTTCATAAATGCGAATAGTAATGGAGTAGCAGCTAGGAATAACATTGTTGTTCCGTGCATTGTTAATAATTCATTGAAAAAACCAGCTGACACGAAATCGTTATTTGGTTTCATTAACTGAATACGCATTAATAACGCTTCAAAACCAGCGATAGCGAAGAACAATGTGCCGGCTAATAAATACATGACTGCTAACTTTTTATGGTCAACAGTAGTAATGTAATCCCAGACAGTTGCTCCAAAGCCCTTTTTCTGTGTGTATGAGCTCACAACTTTTACCTCCCTCAAAATTTGTTACATAGAACGAAATTTATTTTTCAACTGATAAGCTCATGATATAAGTTGCAAGAGCTTCAATTTCTTCATCAGATAAATCACCGTAAATAGGCGCAGTGCCTTCAGCGTTCATCATTAAGTTACCTGGTTTAAATTCTTCTGGGTTTTTAATCCAAGCTTTTAAGTTTTCTTCATTGTGTTCTAAGAAACCAGCAACACGGTTACGGTCACCAAACGTAGTTAAGTTTGGACCTGGTGTACCGCCTGCTCCTGAACCTGAGATAGCGTGACAGCCTAAGCAGCTGTTAGCAAAAGTTGCTTCACCAAGATCTGTTGAAGCTTTGTCAGCAATTTGTCCTTCTGTTGCTTTCATTGCATCAACCCATGCGTCAAATGCATCTGGGCTTAATGCTTTTACTTTAAAGTCCATTAATGCATGTGAAGGTCCACATAATTCAGCACATTTTCCATAAAATACGCCATCTTTAAGATCTTTAGATTCTTTATCAAATACTAAGTAGAATTTGTTTAAGTTTTCTACGTTTGTATCCATTTTACCGCCTACAGCAGGAATCCAGAATGAGTGCTTAACATCGGCAGCTTTTAAATTAAAGTAAACCTTTTCACCTGTTGGTACTACTAGCTCTTGAGCCGTTACGATACCTTGGTTAGGGTATTCGAATTCCCACCAGTATAATTTTGCTGTTACATTGATCGTTAGGGCAGTTTTATTCCCTTCTTCATCTACCTCATCCATTGCAGCAACATCTGCAAATTTATAAGTAGTTGTAACAACTGGTACAGCGATAATTAATAATAAAATAATCGGTATAACTGTCCAAATCACTTCTAATGTGTGACTACCCTCTACTTGCTTAGGGATAACATTTTCACCAACGCGTGAACGACGGTATTTTAGGAATGCAAGTAAATAAATAACGGATACGATTACTACTACTAGCGTCATAATTATAGTAGTTAACAGTAATAAATTTAATTGTTGTTTACCTACTTCTCCAGATGGTTTTAGTGTAGAAAGATAATCTTCACCACAACCTGAAAGGAAAACCATCATCACTGCTAGAAGTGAAAAAAGACGCCATTTTTTAAGCCCTTTCATCATGCTTAATTAAACCCCTCTTTCTTTGTTGTATTTTCATGTGTTCCTAGGACATTAGTTCTGTCTATATGAATTCTTAAAAAAAAGAAAGAATTCCTAACTTTAGCTAAACAGCGCAAATATTATGATGGCTACAAATAGTATGGTCATATGATTCAACGAATAAATAAACATTTTATTTGCCCACTTCATATCATCTTTTGTTGTAAAGCCTTTCAGAGCTAGTATTAACCAACCCAAATTCAATGCAGTGGCAAGAGTTAAAAAGCCAATTCCAAGCTCTGGTAAAAGGAAAGGTAACGGTAATAATAAAAGAATCCAGAATAACATTGAGTACTTTGTACGTTTAAATCCCTTTACTACAGGTAGCATTGGTATTTTAGCTGCACGATATTCCTCCGTACGTTTCATAGCAAGCGCATAGAAATGTGGTGGCTGCCATGCAAACATAATAAGAAATAAGGCAAGTGCTCCTAGACCTAAAGCAGGTTCAACCGCTGCAAATCCAATAACTGGAGGTATAGCCCCTGAAATACTTCCTACAACCGTGTTACTAACATGCTTCCTCTTTGACCACATTGAATACAGAACGACATAAGCAAATATTCCTGCTAGTCCCCACATGCCGGCTGCAAACGATGCCGCAAATAACAAAATTTCACCTACAATTAAAAATGAGAGGGCAATGGTCAATACAAAATTCGGCTTGAATCTGCCAGTCACTGTCGGTCTTGCTTTTGTTCTTTTCATGATAGGATCAATATCCTGATCAATGAAGTTATTCATTGCACCTGAGCCACCAATGATTAATGCCGCACCCAGCATGGTGTAGAATATAACATCAAGCTCTTGCAAGAAATGTCTACTAGTAAACTGAAAAGCCAGCCACATCCCTGTAAACGTTGTGACAAGATTCGAGTTAACGATGCCAATTTTTATTAGTGCTAAGAAATCTTTTACAACAGATGTTGTTTCTGGGCCAGTATTTCTAGTAGCCGCCAGTGTACGACCGTTTGACATAATACCTCTCCTTTCATTTTTGTAAGCATATTCCGCTAACAATAACTATAGCGAAATTTGCGATTGATTTCTAGACATTAAGTGAAATTTAGATGAAGTTGTAAAAATTAGTTTTGTCTAGAAATATAAATAAAAACAACATATCTATAGTAAAACATTTTCTAAAATGAATTGTGAAGGTTAAAGCACGAAATTATGAACAATTTGTGAAATGGATTCGACATCTATTACTCCCTTCTCTTTACAAGTTGTTTTTTATACGTATTTTCGATATTATCTAGTAGCAGAAACATTACGCTCTTGTAATGTTGATAGATAAAGTAGGTGACTCATTTTATGCAACACAACAGGTATTTAAAGTGGTTTGCTGTTGCCGCTACAGTAGGGATGCTCCTTATATTACTAGGTGGGGCTCTCGTTACCAAAACAGATAGTGGCTTAGGCTGTGGTCGAAACTGGCCTGATTGTAATGGATCTCTTATTCCAAAGGAGATTACACCAGAAGTCCTGATTGAATTTTCACATCGTCTTGTAACTGGAGTCGTATCTATTTCAATTCTTGTGTTAACCATTTGGACATGGCGTAAACTCGGACATATTCGTGAAGTAAAGCTATTAGGTTTCTTAGCGATGTTTTTCTTAATCGCGCAAGCTCTTATTGGAGCAGCTCAAGTATTATGGGGACAAGGTGATTTCATCCTTGCACTTCATTTTGGAATTTCTCTTATTTCCTTTGCTGCGGTTCTTCTTCTTTCTATGATTGTATTTGAGGTCGATCGAAAATTTGATGCCGATAACGTATTTATTGGTAAAAAGTTACGTTGGCATACAATTGCTGTCACAATTTATTCTTATTTAGTTGTTTATACAGGGGCGTTGGTTCGTCATACAGATTCGAGCTTAATTTGTCCTGACTGGCCATTTTGCTATAATGAAACACCTTTCGCACTACCGAATAACATGTACGAGTGGGTGCAAATGGGACATCGACTAGCTGTTCTTATTATTTTCATTTGGATTGCATACATAACTTGGCACGCTGTGAAAGAATATAAAAATCAACGTGTTATTTACTATGGATGGGTTATTGCCTTTACTATAGTAGTTTTACAAGTGGTTGCTGGTATGTTAGTAGTCCTCACTAGACTGAATTTAACAGTCGCTTTACTGCATTCATTATTCATTTCCCTTTTATTCGGTCTATTATGCTACATGATCATGTTAGTTGCTCGTAGTAATTATAATGAAAAAAAGAAATAGGCTATCAAAAAAGATTCGCCACCTATTATGTGACGAATCTTTTTTCTATGATTCTTATTTTTGTTTCTTCAAGGTCTCCGTTCCTATAATTCCTACAATTAAAATAATCATAGATACTAGCGCATAGTCTTTAAAAAATGTTGTAAAAGGAATATCGAAATATCGACAAATAACCGTTACAAGACGACCTCCTAATAGAATTAAACCAATGACAAACATCCAATTAAATAGTGCTTTAAGCATTTTTATGTCCCTCTACTTTCATTGCTGTCCACATAATCTTAATTACTTCTTGACTATATTCCTCTGCCTCAACCGAAATCGGTCCCCCTATTAGCATATATTCACCAATAGCACCTTGAATCACTTTTGCCATCACCTGGACAGAGTCAACAGTAAATGTCCCCTGTTCTTTACCATCCTCTAATATTTTACATAAAGCCTTCAATAAAGGATCTTCACCATCATCCGAAATTTTATAATAAGGAACATCCTCAGCTGTACGAGCATTGAATATAATTTCTAATAATGCCGCATTCTCCTTCGGATGTGTCGCTTGATAAGCAATACTTGCCTCTATGAAATTTGCCAATTGTGTAGCTGGATCATCGGCAGCATATGTTTTTGTCAAAATAAATGTTGCGGATTGTTCAAGTAACGCTTGCAGGCTTTGGTCGATCAAATCTTGACGATCTGCAAAATGGTATGAAATTAATGCTGTACTGATAGTAGCCCGTTTAGCAATTTGTGCTAAACTTGCCTTGATATAACCAATATCATCTAGCGTCGTTATAGTTGCTGCAATAATTTGTTGCTTTCTAGCTTCCTGAATAAACGTGTTTTTATGGCTATCCATAGATCCTCCTTCTGATTAATTAATTATTTTTTTGATTACTTAATCAAATTTTAAAGGATTTAATATTTAAATACAATGAAAAAGGTTATGTAGATGCTCAAATAGCATCTCATAACCTTTTTCATGATTATTTATTCAATTTCAATCAATAAATCCCCTGTTGAAATGGCATCCCCTGCACTTGCATAAACCTCTTTCACAACGCCGTCTTTCGGTGCTTGAACGGTTGTTTCCATTTTCATTGCTTCTGTGATTAATAGGTGGTCACCGCGTTTAACTGGACTACCTTTGGAAACAACGACTTTTAACACAGTACCTGGCATTGTAGCACCAATTTGATTTGGATTGCTTGGATCTGCTTTTAAAGCTAGATTACCATCTACCTCTACGGTCATATCTTGAATAACCAATTCACGAGATTGTCCGTTTAACTCGAAGTACAGAACACGCGTCCCATTGTGCTGAGGTTCACCAATGGAAACAAGTTTAATAATTAACGTTTTTCCTTTTTCGATTTCGACTTCAATAATTTCCCCTAGCTTTAAGCCATATAGGAATGTAGGTGTGTCTAGAACCGAAATATTGCCAAAGGATTCTTCCGTTTTCGCATACTCTTCAAAGACTTTTGGATAGAGTGCATAGGCTAATACATCCTTTTTCGTAACAGGACGATTTAACTTATCCTCCAGTACAGTCTCTAATTGTTCAAACTGAATAGGCTCTAATAACTCTCCTGGACGAACTGTAATTGCTTGGCGGTCTTTGAGCACAACCTGCTGTAGTGCCTCTGGGAATCCGCCATGTGGCTGTCCAAGATAGCCTTGGAAGAATTCAATAACAGAATCTGGGAAATCAATCGTTTGCCCTCGAGTTAGCACTGTGTTTTCATCTAAATCATTTTGCACCATGAAAAGTGCCATGTCGCCTACCACTTTGGAAGATGGTGTTACTTTAACAATATCACCAAATAGTAGATTTACACGGGAATACATATGTTTTACTTCTTCCCAACGATCGCCAAGACCCACTGCTTTTGCTTGCTGCTGTAAGTTACTATATTGTCCACCAGGCATCTCATGCACATAAATTTCAGAATGTGGGCTGATCATACCACTTTCAAAATCTTTATAGTATTTACGTACATCTTCCCAGTAGTACGATAATTTCTCTAAAGCATCTATATCCGCACGTACCTCGCGTTTACCGCCCTTCATCGCATAGTACAAAGAGTTTGCACTTGGCTGAGATGTTAAGCCAGCCATAGAGCCAAGAGCTGTATCAATGATATCTACTCCTGCTTCAATGGCTTTCGCATATAAATAAATCCCGTTACCACTTGTGTCATGTGTATGCAAGTGGATTGGCAGACTTGTCGTCTCTTTTAACTCGGAAATTAAACGATAAGCTGCTTCTGGCTTCAATAAACCAGCCATATCTTTAATCGCTAAAATATGGGCACCTGCTGCTTCAAGCTCTTTCGCCATATCTTTATAATATTGCACCGAATATTTGGCACGACTGTCGTCCAGAATATCTCCTGTGTAGCAAACCGCCGCTTCCGCAATTTTTCCAGATTGACGCGCTGCATCAATAGCTACTTCCATGCCTTTAATCCAGTTCAAGCTATCAAAAATGCGGAAGACATCAATGCCTGATGCTGCCGATTCGGCGATAAATTCACGGATTAAATTGTCAGGATAGTTCGTATAACCAACAGCATTGGCTCCACGCAATAACATTTGGAATAACACATTTGGCACTTGCTCACGTAGTTTGGCTAAACGCTCCCACGGGTCTTCTTTCAAGAAACGATAGGCTACATCAAATGTTGCCCCACCCCACATTTCCAGCGAGAATAGTTGATGCATCATACGAGCTGTTGCATCAGCAATTTGATACATATCCTGTGATCGAACACGTGTAGCGAGCAGGGATTGATGAGCATCACGGAATGTTGTATCTGTTAGCAGTACATCATCCTGTGCTAAAATCCATTGTACTAAGCCATCTGCCCCTTGTGTGTCTAAAATTTGCTTTGTACCTGCTGGTGGCACAATAAGTGGATCGATTTTAGGTATGTTCGGTCGCACAAAAATGGGCTTAGATTTTTTCTCTACTCCAGGGAAGCCGTTTAATGTAACATTCCCAATATAGCTTAGCAGCTTAGTTCCTCGGTCCTTTCGAACAGGGAATTCAAATAACTCTGGTGTTGTATCAATAAAGCTTGTATCAAAAGCACCTGATAAAAATTTTTCATGTGTGACGACATTATTTAAAAACGGGATATTCGTTTTAACACCACGAATACGGAATTCTTTTAAATTACGATCCATTTTCGCAGCAGCTTCTTTAAAGTTCATGCCTGATGTTGAGATTTTCACTAGTAAAGAATCATAGTATGGTGTAACGACAGCACCTTGGAATCCATTCCCTGCATCTAAACGCACACCGAAACCGCCACTTGAACGGTAAACCATTAATTTTCCTGTATCCGGCATAAAGTCATTAGCAGGGTCTTCCGTTGTCACACGAGCCTGAATAGCATAGCCAATCATTGGCATATCCTCTTGCTTCGGCATATGAATTTCTTCACTGTGTAGACCATAGCCTGCTGCCACCTTAATTTGGGCATGGACAATATCGACACCTGTAATCATTTCTGTAATCGTATGTTCTACTTGAATGCGAGGGTTCACCTCGATGAAATAAAAATCTTCTCCTGCAACTAAAAATTCCACTGTCCCTGCATTTATGTACGAGACATTCTTCATTAATTTCACCGCAGCATCACAAATACGATTTCTTAACTCTTGTGAAATCGAATGGGATGGCGCAATCTCAACCACTTTTTGATGACGACGTTGAATCGAGCAATCACGTTCATATAAATGCACAATATTGCCCTGCTGATCGCCAATAATTTGTACTTCAATATGTTTTGGTTTGATGATGGCCTTTTCAACATACACCTCATCAGATCCAAAAGCAGCCTTTGCCTCTGATTTTGCCCTTTCATAAGAAGAAGCAAGCTCCGCTGGTGTATGCACAAGACGCATCCCACGCCCACCACCGCCAAGTGCCGCTTTAATCATAACTGGAAAGCCATAATCGTTAGCAAATGCCTCTACCTCTGCTAGATCGGCTACAGGACCATCTGTACCAGGAATAACAGGAATCTCAGCCGCAATAGCTTGCGAACGTGCTTTGACCTTATCCCCAAACATATCTAAATGCTGAGAAGTTGGTCCAATAAAGACAATCCCCTCTTCTTCACAGCGACGTGCAAATTCCACGTTTTCTGATAAAAAACCATACCCTGGATGAATCGCATCAACATCTGCATCTTTTGCGATGGCAATAATACCCTCAATATCTAAATAGGCATCAATTGGTTTCTTGCCAGCTCCCACTAAATAAGCTTCATCTGCTTTAAAGCGATGAAAGGCACCACTATCTTCCCTTGAATAGATGGCAACGGTTTGGATATTCAGCTCCGTACAGGCACGGAAAATACGAATTGCAATTTCTCCTCGATTGGCTACGAGAATTTTGTTGATTGATTCCATAGATATCCCCCTTTATGATTGTGTTTTTTTCCTCTCTACCTTTTCAAACATAGAAACATTGATTAATATTCCCATCGCTAAAGATAGAATGATTATAGATGTACCGCCATAGCTTATAAAAGGTAACGTTACACCGGTTAACGGGATTAACCCGGTTATCCCCCCAAGATTAATAAACGATTGCCAGCCTATCCAACTCGCAATACCAGCTGCAATCATGCGTGCCAACGGATCTTTTGTTCGTAATGCAATGGAAAAACCTTTATATACAATAAATCCTAAACCACCTAAGACAATTAAAACTCCCCATATTCCCAATTCCTCCATTATAATCGCCATTATAAAATCTGTTTGTGGTTCAGGTAAGTACCCTAATTTTTGAATCGATTGACCAAGACCACGTCCTTCTAAGCCACCTCCGCCAATGGCATAATAACTATTCACCACTTGGTGACCACTACCACTCTCATATTCAAACGGATTTAAATAAGATAGAATCCGTCCTTTACGGTTATCAGTTAGTAGTTCCCCCTTGAATAGCAAAAGGATACCAAGGATTGCTGCACCGAAGGCTACTAATACACCAAAGAACTTCCAAAATGTTTTAAAGGGAATGCCACTTGAAGCTACTACAGATACAGCTATTCCACACAGAATAATAACTGCTCCTAAGTCTGTTTCGAAAGCTACCCCAGCAACCACTAAAATCCATAGGAAAATGGGATAAAAAATTTCAGTTGGTTGTAGCTTTTCAAACGTATGTTTTTGCGCTTTTCTATAAAAAGCAGCTGCAAAATATAAAATAATAAATAGTTTCGCATATTCCGAAGGTTGAAAATTCCCTAATCCTGGAATAGCAATCCAACTCTGAGAGCCTACTTGATCTGCCCCGTGACCAAACAATTTTAACCATGTGAATAACACCGCTAGTACGATCGTTAGTAATAACATAATGTTCTTATTCGCATAATGCTTGTAGGGGAAAAAGGCTGCCACTATAAAACCAATAAATGCCACCAATAAATTGGTAACTTGTTTTTGATAAAAAAAATCAGGTGCTTGCTCTTTTTGCGCAATCGCTACCATCATACTTGAACTGTAAATCATTATTAACCCAAATAAACTTAATAATAGGACCGTAAAAAATAAGGGGTAATCAAAATTTTGTGCATATCTTTTTAAGTATTGTCTCATTAGAAAACCTCGTTCTAGTAAAAAAACTCAAAGCGCAAAGAAGCGTTTGAGTTTTTCTTTTTATTTGTCTGTATACGCGTCGTGCAACACAGACAGTTCCTTCTCGAGTGAATCGAGAATTTCTTTGCCTTTATCACGTTCAATCAGTCCAAGCTTCACAGCAAAATCGATTTCACGTGATAGGCCGAACATTTGTGTATCTAATACTTCCTCATATAAAGGGCATTGTGGCATTGTTAAATGATCCATTTGTACTCGAATAAGGCGAGCAATCTTGTCTGCATCAGCAACTAATAGCTCCAAAGCCTTCTCTTGAAAAGAAGTTTGTGATTTCGTATCCATGAGGACGCCCCCATTATCTGATATTTCTTCGATTCTATCTTAATAAAGTTTATCTTCTAGTCGTTAAAAATGCAAGTGTCTTCATTGGAAAATAGAGAATTCGGTTTATATTTCTTTATTATCTCTAGGCATTAGCGTTATACTATGTCATGGATATACAAGATTTAAGGAGGATTTCTATTATGGAAACAATAATTCCTATTACAGGTGCCGTCTCATACCAACTAACATTAGATCCCACTGTATGGATATTCGACGATCGTAAATTAGATTTAAACACTTACTTTACGACACAAAACATTGAGGAAGATTCTGACATCAAATATATGCGTGAGGTTGGTGCTCACTGGTCTCGTGAAATTATGGAGGGGGCCACATTCCCACCTACATTAAAATCAGAGCGTAAATTTGACCGTAAAGGAATGGAAACAGGTACTTTTGGTATCCAATTAAGTCATTTCTTGAAGAATGCTGAAATTAAACCTGAAGCGACAAAAATCGTTTTAGAATGCAAAGATGGACAAGAATTCCCATTCACAATTGAAGAAGCTTCAACACTAATATTAAAATATAGCCAAGACGGCAAGCCTCTTTTAGAAGATGGCCCAATCCATGTATTATTAAAAGATGGTTCAAATATTGACAATCCTATTAAAAACATATCAGCCATTCGCGCTGAATAGGAGGGAATGCAATGCGCGTAAAATGCGTTATTTGCGATACGATTGATAATTTAGATGATAATCTGCCTTTAGCAAAGAAGTTACGTAATCGTCCAATTCATACGTATATGTGTACAATTTGTCATGATCGTATTAAAGAAAATACGTTTGCACGAATAGAAACGGGCAATTTCCGTTTTTATCGTACTTCACCTCAAATGGATAAAGAATTTTAACTAAATGACAGATTAAAAAGAAGTGCCTCAACTATAAAGACACCTCTCAGACTGAAGACAAACTCAAAAAAATCGAGAGTTTGCCTTCAGTCTTTTTTCTTTTACTTTCCACTACAGGCGGACGCTTTTCGTGGGCGGAGTCACTGCCATTCGTTCCAATCAACTTTTACATAAAGTACTCCATCTACATGTATTGATGAAAAGTAAACCTTTGTGGTGATAATCCATGAAACAAACCAATAAACGTGAACAATTAGCGATTGATCCATTAATACCCAAAGTTTACTTAGTATGAATACTAGAGGCTGCTATCGATTGTCGTTTAACTTAGTAGAAAAACTCCCTTCAGCTTATGGACGTCCAAGTATGTTTTCTTACATTTATTCTATTTATCTTTTGCATTGGCTCCATGCCCAAACTATGAAAGAAACCACATTCAATGTGGAATATTACCCAAATAAACCAAATCCTTTGATTTGTATTAAGTGCCCTCGCCTAAGCCTTATTACAATGAACAAAAAGTAATAATCATCAGAAACTCATTCAACGTCCTATCGGGGAATCGTGGTAGCGGAAGTTGAATATTTACAACATCCTTATAATATTAAACAAATCTATGCAAAGCGCAGAGGAACCTTGAAGCATGTCTTTGCGAATGGAAAAAAAGGTATCAAAAATGACAAAAGGAATCGAGAAGTTCACACTCGATTCCTTTTGTCAACAGTCTGAGAAGTACCTCAACTATAGAGAACCTCTTTTATCCGTTATTTTTAATAATTATTTTTTCAACCAATTCAACTACTTGATACATAATGGTCGCAAAAAACGCAATGATCAGAAGCGACATGAGCACAAGGTTAAAATTAAATACTTGGAAGCCATAAATAATTAAATAACCAAGCCCTTTTGAAGCTACTAAAAATTCACCTACAATCACCCCTACCCATGATAATCCAACATTAACTTTCAAAGTTGAAATAATCGTAGGAAATGAAGCTGGCAAAATTACTTCACGAAAGATTTGCCATCTAGTTGCCCCAAATGTTTGTAAGACCTTACTATAATTTGGATCGACACCTTTGAAGGCTGTATACACAACAATGGTTGTAATAATGATGGAAATCAATGCACCCATGGCGATAATGGAAAAATAGCCTGGTCCGAGCGCAACGATCAAAATAGGGCCGAGCGCAACTTTTGGCATCGCATTTAAAATTACTAAATAAGGGTCGAGAACCTTTGATAGTAGCGGAGACCACCACAATACTATAGCGATTAATGTTCCAAGTAAAGTACCAGCAATAAAACCAATCACCGTCTCCATTAATGTCACACCAACATGTAATGTTAATGTACCATCACTTACTTTTTCAATAAATGTATGCCAAACATGTGTCGGTGAGCTAAATATTAAACGATCAATCCACTCTAGTCTTGAAAGAAGCTCCCACCCACCAAAGAATAGCAGTAGAATGATAAGCTGATATAACCGTACAAAGCGTTTTTCTTTTTTTAGTAATTGCTGATATTGTTTAAATAATGTGTTATCCAAGACTCTCCAGCTCCTTCCAAATGGTTTGGAAAACATCTGTATAGGCTGGATGCTGTCTTACATCAAAGGGTGACAGCTCACGAAGAGCATCAGGTATTTCAAACACTCTGTGCAATGCCCCTGGATTGGCTGAAAATAGAAAGACACGCTCACTCATCGCGATAGCCTCGCCAATATCATGTGTTACAAGAATAGCCGTCTTTTTATACGTTTTTAAGGTCTCCACAACTAAATCCTCAAGCTTTAATTTCGACTGATAATCCAAAGCGGAGAATGGTTCATCTAATAATAATATTTTTGGGTTTACGGCTAATGTGCGAGCAAGAGCCACACGCTGTCGCATACCTCCTGATAATTCTCGTGGATAATTATTCCCGACATGTGGTAAGCCAATTTCCTGCAACAGTGCATTGGCTGTCACTTTATGTGTTTTATTGCTTCGTTCCATAATTTTCAAACCGATTGTTACATTTTCCTCAATGGTCTTCCACGGAAATAAATAATCTTGCTGAAGCATATAGCCAATACTAGATTGATTATGTGCTGATAGCTCTTCACCATCTATATAGACCTTGCCTTCAGTTGCAGGAAATAATCCTGCAATAATTGATAATAATGTTGTTTTCCCACAGCCACTCGGTCCAATAAAGGATACAAATTCTCCTTCACGAATCGCTAGACTAATATCACGTAATACTTCCTTTGCCTGTGTGTTTGAAAAATAACTATGGTGAATGTTCTCCAGCTGTAAAAATTCCATATTACTCAGCAGCCTTTTTGGCAAAGGTTGTATTCACAAGTTTGTCATATTCCACTCGTTGAGGAAGTTCACCTGCTTCCTCCATAATTGTTTGCAAGTTATCCCACTCTCCTTCATCGAGAACTGGGTCAGTAGCATAAGAGCCCTGCGCTTTGTAACGCTCAATCACGGTTTCAATGATCGCTATATCGACATTTTCAAAATATGGCTGAATCATTTTTGCTACTTCTGCTGAACTCTCATTTTGTACAAAATCCTGTGCTCGTTGCAATGCATTTGTAAAAGCCTGAACCGTTTTCGCTTCATCCTTTAAATAACTACTTTTTGCCATAAAAGACGTGTAAGGAAGATTGCCAGACTCCGTTCCAAACGAAGCTACGATATAGCCTTTCCCCTCTTTCTCAAAGACGCTCGCAGTTGGTTCAAATAATTGTACATAGTCACCAGTACCTGAGGCAAAAGCAGTAGCAATATTGGCAAAATCAATATTTTGAATAAGTGTTAAATCATCTACAGGGTCAATGCCATGTTTTTTCAACACAAATTCTCCTGCCATTTGAGGCATACCGCCTTTACGTTGCCCCAAAAATGTTGAGCCCTTTAATTGATCCCACGAAAAATTATTCATTTTATCTCTTGCTACTAAAAAAGTACCGTCAGTTTGTGTTAACTGTGCAAAATTTTGAATGGGATCATTAGCACCTTGTAAAGTGACATAAATAGATGTCTCTGATCCAACTAAAGCAATATCAATCCCGTCTGACAGTAACGCCGTCATAGTTTTATCGCCACCTGCAATCGTTTGTAGCTCAACAGAAAGACCCTCCTCCTCGAAGAATCCTTTCTCAAGTGCTACATATTGTGGCGCATAGAAAATTGAACGAGTTACTTCTCCTACTTTGACTTTTTCTAGCTCTGCTTTATTACATGCTGTCAAAGAAAGGAGTAACAAAGCAATGACACCTAATAGCAAACCTTTTGTAAGCCCACGCATTCCCTTTCCTCCTTGATGTGATGAAAATAAGCCTATCGACATTAACTTATTCACATTAGAAGATTTCGGTGCCTACCAATTTATTTTGATTTAGCAATTATTTAGCGTCAGGTACATCAAATAATATTTTTGAGAAGGCACTTTTCGAGCAAGCTCGAGAATTGATACAAAAGAAAACAGCCTTAGCGTAATAATCGCTAAGACTGTATAAAAATTCTTATTATAAAATACATACTTGTTACTGATTGGTAGCTTGTTGCTCTTCTCTTTTTTCACGCCATAATCTTGTTTTATATACGATTAAAATTAAGGCTGCTACAATCAGACCCTCAATCATTGGCAAGAATAGGGCAAAAAACGTTAGCATGATACAACCTAAAAATAGGAACGCATAAATAATAATGTTTTGAGATAGTTTTAATTTCTTGGCAAAGCCTAACTTATAGACAATGGCAGAAAGTGCAAATACAAGAAGAAATACAACATAGCCTGCAATTTCATAGCTTGGTAAATTTTCGTATAAAAATCTAGTTATACCCGCCATTCTTCCATAAACTCTTGTTGTTTCATCGGAACTTGTCTGTGCAGCAACTTGAATAACATTTAGTTCACCCAATAAAGCGGACTTAATATCCAAGACTCCTCTTCCTTTCATGTCAGCGGAAAATTATTGTTCTGCGTTACGTAATTTTTTCGCTGCTTTCTCACGTTCATTTTTATCAAGAATTTTTTTACGCAGACGAATAGATTCTGGTGTGATTTCTAAGTACTCGTCATCACCTAGGTATTCAAGCGCTTCTTCTAAAGATAAAATACGTGGTTTTTTAATAACATTCGTTTGGTCTTTATTTGCTGAACGGATGTTTGTTTTTTGTTTCATTTTTGTGATGTTTACAGTGATATCAGCGTCACGAGTATTTTCTCCAACGATCATACCTTCGTAAATATCTGTACCTGGCTCCAAGAACAGTGTACCACGGTCTTCAATTTGCATCATCCCATAAGTTGTTGATTTACCAGTTTCCATTGAAACTAGTACACCTTGGTGACGTCCACCAATTTTACCTGGTAGTAATGGTTGGTAGCAATCAAACGTATGGTTGATGATACCGAAACCTTTTGTCATCGACATGAATTCAGTAGTATAACCAATTAAACCACGAGCTGGTACTAAGAACGTTAAACGAACTTGACCACTGCCGTTGTTCACCATATCAAGCATTTCACCTTTACGTGCACCAATTGATTCAATAATTGAACCAACATTTTCTTCTGGTACATCGATTTGAACACGTTCGAATGGCTCACATTTTACGCCGTCGATTTCACGCACGATTACTTGCGGTTTAGATACTTGTAATTCGAAACCTTCACGACGCATATTTTCAATAAGAATTGATAGATGAAGCTCACCACGACCTGAAACTGTCCAAGCATCTGGAGAATCAGTATCTTCAACACGTAAAGATACGTCCGTTTGTAATTGAGCACGTAAACGCTCTTCTACTTTACGAGAAGTAACCCATTTCCCTTCACGACCTGCGAATGGCGAATTGTTTACTAAAAATGTCATTTGTAAAGTCGGCTCATCAATACGTAATGGTGTAAGCGCTTCTTGGTGTTCAACAGGACAAACTGTTTCACCAACGTTGATGTCTTCCATACCTGAAACGGCGATTAAATCACCAGCTTTTGCTGTCTCTACTTCTTCACGTTTTAAACCGAAGAAACCAAAGATTTTCGTTACACGGAAGTTTTTCACTGTGCCGTCTAATTTCATCAGTGCAACTTGTTGACCTACAGAAATTGTTCCACGGAATACACGACCAATTCCGATACGTCCAACGAAGTCATTATAGTCAAGTAGAGCTACTTGGAATTGTAATGGATCTTCTGAGTTATCTACTGGTGCTGGAATAGCCTCGATCACTTTTTCGAATAGACATTTCATATTTTCTTCTTGTTTAGATGGATCAGCGTCCAAAGAAGCTGTACCATTTACACCTGAAGCATAGACAACAGGGAAATCTAATTGATCGTCATCTGCACCTAACTCGATAAATAATTCAAGCACTTCATCCACTACTTCTAGTGGACGAGCTGAATCTTTGTCTACTTTATTAACAACAACGATTGGTGTTAAGCGTTGTTCTAATGCTTTTTTCAGTACGAAACGTGTTTGAGGCATACAACCTTCATACGCATCGACAACTAGTAAAACGCCGTCTACCATTTTTAAAATACGTTCTACCTCACCACCGAAGTCAGCGTGTCCAGGCGTATCAAGGATGTTGATACGAGTTCCTTCATAGTTTACTGCTGTATTTTTAGCTAAAATCGTAATACCACGTTCGCGTTCAATATCATTAGAGTCCATTGCACGTTCTTCAACACGTTCGTTTGAACGGAATGTACCTGATTGTTTTAGTAATTGGTCGACTAAGGTAGTTTTACCATGGTCAACGTGGGCGATAATTGCGATATTGCGAAGATCTTGACGTAAGTTTGTCATTATTCCACTCCATATTCTTTTTTCGAATGTTTAACTGTGATATTATAGCACAAGAAGGATAGAAATGTCCTTATTAGAATTTCCATCATTCTAAAAAATATATTTGATTTACAAATTTTTTATATAGGAGGCTAGGCTATGAATCGTGCAAAAATCGTAATGGCTATCTATGCATTAGCAGCTGTACTAGCAATGTGCTCTATCGGCTATTCTGTTGCGGCTAGTAGTGTATTTGGTGCAATAGCAGGTATTGTGGCAACTTGTGTCATTTTCATGACAGCCTTTAAAATGAAGCGTAAACTACGTACACAAGGCTTACTTTAATCAAGTATGCCTTGGCAGATGTTAATTTAGCTGGTTGAAAACCCACTGAAAAAATAAGCAATCAACATGAAAAGGAGCTGTCTAGTTACTAGACGGCTCCTTTTTATTTAATCGTACGGCACAATATATTTTTCTAATAATTCTTTATGGATGGAAGGATTGGCGATGATAAAAGTATCTTGATGGAGGAAATCAAAGCCTTCTCCATGTAAATTTGTTGCAACTGCCCCAACCTCCTGAGCAATGATGGTTCCGCCTGCAATATCCCATGGTGCTAGTCGCATGGAGACATATGCATCTAGTTTGCCACTAACAACAAATGCAATTTCCATTGCCGCTGACCCGTAGGATCGTGTACCACGCACTTTGCGAACCATTTCTATCACCTTTTCATGGTGGATATGTCGATTGGGTGCCACCCAATGTGCATTAATGCCTATGACCGACTCCTCCATTGAGACAGACTGTAGTTTACGCAATGGTGAATCATTATACCATGCCCCTTGACCTTCAATGGCATTAAATAAATCCTCTCGCATAACATCAAATATGTACCCTAACTTTCCAACACCATTTACAAAAATACCGATAGAAATCATAAAATGACGATGTTGTTTGACGAAGTTCATCGTGCCATCAATCGGATCAATAATCCAGACAACACCATCTAATGATTCGACCTTTTCGCCCATTCCTTCTTCCCCTAAAATTTTATGGGTTGGATCAAAAGCTTTAATTTGCTCGATAAAAAATAATTCGGTCTCTCGGTCAATATTGGTAACGAGATCATTTGCACCTGATTTTGTCTCAATAACTAGATTATACGAAAAAGCCTCTCGAATACGTCTTCCAGCTTCAAAAATGATACTTTTTGCAAATTCATCAATTTGTTGTAAATGCACTCAAAACCCACCCTTCGAATATAAGAAAAGGCTCTCTCGCTCTCTTTATGCTCCTCATACCTTTTCCATCACTTAACCATTTGTTTCGACTATAAAAAAACAGAGGACTGCAATTTGATATAATTTCTATTTTACCCTTTGTCACAATAAAAATCACCTGCTGTCGGAATATTCAGCAAGTGATTTTTTAAATAGGTATTAAATTTTGATTACGCATAGGCGTGCAAGCTTTCAAGTTCCATCTGTATTTCAGCCAGACGTTTTTTACTTTTTTCAATTTCAATATCATTTTTTTCATTCATCGCCTCAAAGAGTGATGCTAATTCATAATCTAATTCTAATTGTAAAATGTGTTCATATTGCTTTTCAATGTCAACTTTACGTATAATTTTTACGATAGGTTTCATAAAAAACACTTCCTTTTTTAATTTTTTTTACAAAAACTTTTTTATTTCGATAAAGTTCTTGTTATAAGATTTTTTCCCAAAATCAGCGTAAAATAAACCTTATAAAACGAAAGGAGTAAAATAAAATTGCCAAAAACAAAGTGGACAAACAAAGACTTTAATGTTTTTACAATAGACGGTTTAGAACAAAGAATGGATGCTTTAACTTCCCTTGTACGTCCAAAATTCAATCAGCTAGGAGAAGACTTTTCTGCTTATTTCTCTAGCCAACTAGGTGAAGAATTCTTCCCTCATGTTGCCAAACATGCTCGAAGAACTGTCAACCCACCAAAGGATAGTTGGGTTGCCTTCGCTCCCTATAAAAGAGGTTATAAATCATTGCCTCACTTTCAGATTGGTCTATGGCACACACATTTATTCATCGTCTTAGCTATTATTTATGAAGCACCACAAAAAAATGTTATGGCTGAGCGTTTACTTGCCCATAAATCTTTATTGGAGCAACTTCCTACTGATTTTATTGTGTCAGGTGATCATATGTCCCCTGAGGCCATTTCTCTCGAAGAGGCAAAAGAAGACAAGCTTGAAGCATTACTTATACGACTGCGAGATGTCAAAAAAGGTGAGTTCTTGGTTGGTCGTCACATTCCAAAAGAGCAAGCGACAAAGCTAACAGCTAGCGAGTTACAACAATTAACAGAGGAAACATTTAATCGCTTACTTCCTCTTTACAACGTCATTGTTGGAAAATAGTTTTACTTAGATTCATTTAATGATGATTTTTATTGATGTAGTTTATGCAAAATGTCGTTTTTTAACACAAAAAATTAAAAAATGGATGTGAGTTGTGCTCACATCCATTTTTTATCGACCGTTTTTAGGGACAATTTTTATAAGCATCCCATCTTCGGCTTCCTTGGTTTGTTTGACGACAGGATAGCTAATATAGCCACTTGCCTCTTCGAATTCTCGAAAAATTGTTTTTTCCTCTGCTTGAGATGGAACAATCTCTTTAAAGCGACGATATTTAGCCAGCATGACTTCACGCTTGATGCCCTTTTCATAAGCTTTCTCAATTCCTTCAAAGAATTGAACGACATCCACAATTTCCTCTGTGGACCAATCAGTTGAAAACGGATAAGAATATTCCATTCGACAAAACCACCTTTATGTTATTGCCCCCATTTTAACCGGATACTTTCAGCTTCTGCAACCATTCGATTAATAAGTTCCGCTACGGTTGGGATATCGTGAATCATTCCCGTCACTTGACCAGCCCAGCCAAAGCCTTCATTTTGATTGCCATCGTAAATAAAACGCTTATTGGCTGAACCACTGATATAGTCTTTTAAAGCCTCATATGTTGGTGTTTTTTCCTCAATTTCTAAAATCTTTGTCGTAAATTCATTACGTAAAGCTCGTGCTGGCGCGCCGATAGAACGCTTAATAATCGTCGTATCAGCCTCCGTACTAGCAAGCAGAGCCTCTTTATAAGCCTCTGATGCATCGACACATTCTTTTGTGGCAATAAAGCGTGTGCCCATTTCAATACCTTCAGCTCCCAATGCGTGTGCAGCTAGCCAACCACGCCCATCACCAATGCCTCCAGAAGCAATGATTGGAATTTTCACACTATCAACCACTTGAGGAACTAGCACCATTGTGCCAACGTCATCTCGCCCAAGATGACCTCCCCCCTCTTGACCAACAACCATCACAGCATCTGCTCCTAGTTGTTCAGCTTTTTGGGCTTGTCTACGAGCAGCTACAAGTACCAATTTTTTGATAGCTGTTCCTTTTAGCAACTCAAAAATAGGTGCTGGGTTTCCTCCAGTCATCGTAATAACTGGTACTTCTTCCTCAACTGCAACGCGCACCATCTCCTCAAAGCCTATACCATGCAGACCAATCGCAAAATTTACGCCAAACGGTTTATCTGTTAATGTTCGGACTTTCTGGATCTCTGCTCGTAATAAATTAGGATCTCGTAAGCTCATGGCTGTTATTTGCCCTAGACCGCCAGCATTCGATACAGCTGCCGCTAAATCAGCATATGCTAAATAGGCTAACCCTCCTTGAATAATGGGGTATTTAACCTGCAAAAGCTCCGTCACACGTGTATTCCAATTCATAGTACCTCCCCTTTCGTTCGATACTAATTTCTCTTTATCCTGAAAAAAACCTTTTATTTTTATGAAAAGTCTATTTTTTCGTGTCGTTAGGTGCTATAATTCATTTGTTTTCTTAGATATTATAAAGTGAGGTGGTACCTGCGTTGTCACAACTAGAGACTCCATTGTTCGACGTATTACTTAAACATCGGAACAGACATCCAATTCAATTCCATATTCCAGGCCATAAGAAAGGGCAAGGGATGGACCCTGCTTTCCGAGAATTCGTCGGCGACAACGTTTTATCAATTGATTTAATTAATATTGCTCCACTAGACGATTTACATTCACCAAAGGGTGCTATTAAAGAAGCACAAAGCCTTGCAGCTGAAGCCTTTGGTGCTGATCATACATTCTTTTCCGTCCAAGGTACTAGTGGCGCCATCATGACGATGATTCTGACCGTCGTCGGCCCAGGTGATAAGATTCTAGTGCCACGGAATGTTCATAAATCTATTATGTCGGCGATTGTATTCGCTGGTGCAATTCCAATTTTTATTCACCCAGAAGTCGACAGTGAATATGGAATTTCTCATGGCATATCGCCTGAAGCTGTCGAAAAAGCGTTGAATGCTTATCCAGACACAAAAGCTGTACTTGTTATTAATCCAACTTATTTTGGCTTTACAGCTGATTTAAAGCGCATTGTCGAAATCGCTCATGATCGTCAGATTCCAGTAGTCGTAGACGAAGCACATGGTGTACACATAAAATTCCATGATGACCTACCGTATTCAGCAATGGAGGCAGGTGCAGATATGGCAGCAACAAGTGTACACAAGCTCGGTGGCTCCATGACGCAAACTTCCATTTTAAATGTCCGTGAAGGTCTTGTTTCAGCGAAACGTGTACAAGCTGTCTTTTCCATGCTAACAACGACATCGACTTCATATCCATTACTCGCTTCGCTTGACACAGCTCGTCGCCAGCTAGCCATTCATGGATATGATTTAATCGACGATGCATTGCGTTTAGCAAAAGATGCGCGTAAACGCATCAATCAAATAGCGCACTTAAAGTGTGCAGGTAAGGAAAAATTACATTCATCGGCGACCTATGATATGGACCCATTAAAACTGCTTATTAGTGTAAAAGATTTAGGTATTTCTGGTCATAGAGCTGAGGAATGGTTACGATATAATGCCAATATTGAAGTGGAACTGTCTGACCTTTACAATATTTTATGTTTAGTGACATTGGGAGATACGAAAAAAGAAATTAATCTTTTAGTAAATGCACTTACTCGTATGTCAAAAGCATTCGATTCTGAAGCGGCTATCACAGAAGCTGTAGTGAATGTACCAGAAATCCCAGCTCTTGCCATGTCACCACGTGATGCCTTTTATGCCGATACAGAAGTCGTTCCTCTTGCAGAAGCGGATAACTGTATTTGTGCAGAATTTATTATGGTCTATCCTCCTGGAATTCCGATTTTTATTCCCGGGGAAATAATTACACAAGAAAATATTCATTATATTCAAATGAATATTGAAGCAGGTTTACCAGTACAAGGACCCGAGGATACAACATTGAAAACAATTCGGGTAATAAAAGAACGAAAACCTATTTTTTAAAAATTAAAAGCTAGTTCTTCATTGTGAAGAGCTAGCTTTTTCATTATCTCTAAAACACTCATGTGAGCTTTGCTATGCTTGGATATCATTGCAGCTTTAGAAATTTCTCTTTACCTGTCCCAATCATTATTAATTACATAATAAATGGTACTTGAATATTACTTAAGAATTTATGATTTGCTTTTTGAAGCTTTCAACTAATAAGCTAAAAATTAGAATAAGCAATCTATATTATTTACAATATAAAAAAGGGAGTGAACTAAATGAATACTTGGGATCAACGTTTTCAAGGAGCAGAATACGTTTATGGCGAACAACCTAATGCCTTTATTAAAGATTATGTATATTATTTGAAAGATTCCCCTAATATCGCCGCCTATGCAGAGGGTGAAGGACGTAATGCTGTTTTTTTAGCCACAGCTGGACATACGGTTACTGCCTATGATTATGCACAGAGTGGCCTTCAAAAAACTGAACAATTAGCACTGAAGCATCAAGTGACAGTTCAAACTAAGCTAGCCGATTTACTGCTGGATGAGCTTCCCGTTAATAAATATGATGCGGCCATTATGGTATTTGGACATTTTCCAGCAAAGCAACAACAAACGGTCATACAAAAGATTATCGATTCAGTCAAACCAGGAGGGCGAATTATGATGGAGTTATATTCCATTTATCAGCTCCCTTATGCTTCAGGTGGTCCACAGCAACTCGATTTTTTATATAACCCTTTAGATGTCCTTCAATGGTGTCAAGCATATAAAATTATCCACTTTTTTACAGGTGAGCAAATTCGACATGAAGGAATGCTACACACTGGGCTAGCCCATACGATTCAATTGATTATTGAAAAAAGCTAAAGAGGTTGTCTCAAATAGTTTTTGAGACAACTCTTTTTTTGCACAAAGCGACAATTGGATTATAAAAATAAATAAACAAATAAAGGACAGAAAAATGCCCCAATAACAGCGGTTAAGCCCATCGATAATGAACCAACTGATAATTCCTGTTCCCCATATTCTCTTAATTTTACAAGACCTACACCATGTGAGGCACTGCCTACAGCCACACCTCTACTAACGGCCGAGTTGATTTTGCCATATTTAATAACGAATGGTCCAATAATAGCCCCTACAAATCCTGCAATCATCACAAAAACAGCAGTTAGAGGCGGGATACCCCCTATCGTTTCGCTTACCTGCATCCCAACAGGCGTGGTTAATGATTTAGGTAAGGCCGTCAGCATCCAGCTAGACTTTACACCAATCCATTTTAGTAATACAAAAATTGTCATTAAGCCTGTAATCATACCGATGAAAAGTCCTGATAAAATAGAATACTTATATTTTAGAATAATAGCTCGTTGATTATAGAGAGGATAGGCAAGTGCGACAACTGCTGGTCCAAGCATTTTCTGAAGCCATTCTCCACCTCTCATATATGTTGCATATGGAATATCGAATATAAGTAAAATCATCACACTGACCACTGTAGTAGTGACCAAGGGGATCATGATGGGATGTGGAAATCGCTGATAAAGCTTTGTGAACAATACAAACATAATGACGGTACTTAGGACAACAATTGCTTCAATCAACCGTTAACTCTCCCTTCCCTTCATCAACAGTGGTTTCCGTACCTTCTTTTTTCGCCAATTCTTTTTTCTCAATGATTTGTGTCAGTAAACCCGTGACATAAATAGAGATTAATGTACTAGCAATAACGGCTAAAATAATCAACAGGCCAGTGACTGACATGAGTTCTGGATAATCAATAACACCTACCGTTGCTGGTATGAAAAACAATGTTAACATACCAATTAAAAAACTGGCACCGTCTTGAATATATTCCACCTTAATGATTTTAAACATGAGTGAAAGTGCTAATAATAGTAATCCAATAACACTTCCTGGAAGAGGTATGTGTAAATATGTTACTATTCCCACCCCCATGTAATAAAAAATCGTCAGTATGCCAATTTGAGCAATGATACGAATAACTCGCAACAATAGCGCAGCAAAATTTTCGTTCAACATTTCGCCACTTTTCACCCCCTATATCGTTCATTCTACATCTGCAAGAATTTTCTGTCTATTATAATTTTAGGAAAATAATATAAAAAAAGAAAGCGGATGGCTTTCTTCTTTTAATTAAGAGAAATATAGGGGTTGTCTCATCATAATTTAATGAGACATCATTAAAATTATTTTCCTAAAAAAGATTATCCTATTTATAATGCGTGACCAGAGCCACCATCAATATTCACTGAAGTCCCTGTAACATAACTTGCTGCATCAGAAACTAAAAATGTGATGACGTTAGCGGCTTCTTGCGTATCACCTACACGTCCAAGTGGAATAGTTTTCCCTACCATACGAGAATATTCTTCCCACGATAAATTAGGTTCTTCCTTTTTCCAATTCTTTTCGATCTGATCACTGCGAATAAGCCCAATACATACAGAATTTACGCGAATATTATCCTTCCCTAAATCCTTGCTCATCGCTTTTGTCAAAGCAAGTCCCGCAGCGCGGCTAACTGTAGTAGGAAGCGAGCTTGCTGGAGGTGTCTTAGCCATCACCGCTGTCACATTAACGATTGCACCTGCACCAGCCTTACGCATATATGGTGCAGCATATTTGGAGCAATGTATAGCCCCAAATACTTTTAAATCTAAATCTGCTTGCCACAGCTCACTACTCACTGACTCAAAGGGATTCGCTGAAGCCGTACCTGCATTATTAATGAGAATATCAATGCGTCCAAAATGTTCTACTGTACGCTCAATTAAATACTTACAATCCTTTTCCTTTGTAACATCAGCTGGAACAATTAAAACATCCACATCCGTTTCATTTTTAATACATCCAGCCGCCACCTGTAGCTGTTTTTCTCCACGTGCGCAAAGTACAACATGAGCCCCCTCTTTGACAAGTTGCATGGCCGTATAATAACCAATTCCTTTACTCGATCCTGTAATAATTGCTACTTTCCCAGTTAAATTAAGCTCCACTATGAAATCCTCCCTTACTTTCTACAATGCTATCATTATACCATTTATCGATTATTCAGAATAATTAAAGGAGCTTGCAAATAATAGAAATAATATTTGAAGGCAATACCACTACCTGATTATCAATGTAGCCGACTCACGCACCAAGCTAATACAGTAAAATAGCTAAAAAGCATGTAGTTGGGAAAACAACTACATGCTACATAGTGTGGAAAAACAAAACTATCCATAGAATGTTTGTGAAAGGTGAAAATGGATTTCCGGCTACTTGCTTTCCTGTGGGCTCGCCTGTCTCGCTATCCCATCGGAGTCAAGTAGCCTTCCAATCCATAAAAAGGTTATCTTTTTAGCAAAGATTTCCACTACCCATTTTATGGAGGGGTGTTGTCACTCATCACTTCTCCATCTTGAAAATAAGGGTCTATCCTCTCTCTAATAAGACAAATAAAGGGTTATTTAGTCCCCAACGGCTAGTATGAAAGAGGAAAAGACACTTTTGCAGAATGGTTGATTGGAGTCAAGCCAGCGGCACTCCTTATTTTTCTGCACCTAATGCACGTGGAACCATTGTTTCTACCACATAATTCTCTTCTTCATACAGTATTTTTTTTAGCTCGATACCAAAAAACGACTGCATTCTTTCCTCCGTCATTATTTCACGTACAGCGCCATATACAACACCCTTATCCTTTGCCGTCATCAGGACCCGATCAGCTAAATAAAAGGCATGATTAGGATAATGCGTGTTAATAATACAAGAAATGCCACGTTCTCTCGCTAATTGCTTGATTGTTTGTAAAATAGTAATTTGTTTTTGAATATCCAAATGTGACTCTGGTTCATCTAAAATAAGTATTTCTGGATCGGCAACCAGTGTGCGAGCTATTAAAGCCAGCTGTAGCTCGCCGCCACTTACCTCATTGCATGATTTTTTTGCTAAATGGACGATACCAATTATATCTAATGCCAAATGCGCCGCTTCTAAATCTTTTTTTGATGGTTGGGCCAATGTACTAATAAAAGGGGCTCTTCCCATCACAACAAGCTCTTCTATTGTAAAACCAAATACCATTTTATGAGCTTGCGGTACATAGCCAATACGTTGCCAAAGCTCCTTACGCTTGACAGTAGACAATGGCTTGTCATCTATATAGGTTTCTCCCTGCTTCCACTCTAGTAACCCTGTAATACATTTGAGCATCGTTGTCTTTCCAGCTCCATTAGGACCAAGGATGGCCATAATTTGTCCTGGTTCCAGTGTAAAATTAATATTGTTTACATAAAGATTTTGGGATTTCTTACGATGCTTTTCATAATAAAAATTGCCATTTTTCACTTCAATTATCACGCCCATCCACCTCCAGATTTACGCAGTAAATAAGCAAAGAATGGTGCACCAATAATCGCTGTTAAAATCGATAAAGGTATTTCTGTTGCTGTTATAGAACGTGCTAAATTATCAATTACTAACAAATAGACGCTTCCAATAGCAATCGACATTGGTAATACATGCTGATTATTGTTTCCAACAAGCATACGAGCAACATGTGGAATAATCAAACCCACCCAGCCAACAATTCCTGCAACCGCAACAGACACCGCAGTAATCAAAGTGGCACCAAATATAATCATCCATTTCAAAGGCACTACAGAAATTCCCATTGATTTTGCCTCATCCTCTGGGAGGGTTAAAATATTTAATCGCCATCTTAGGAAATAAAGTATTAACATACCGATAATAATCAGTGGTCCACCTATATATAAATCTTTATAAGTAACCGTTCCTAAGCTACCCATCAACCAATAGGTAATCGCAGGTAGCTTTTCCTCTGGGTCAGCTACAAATTTAGTTAACGAAATAAGCGCATTAAACAGTGCCGATGTAATAACACCTGCTAAGACAAACATAAAAATAGGAGCATTTTTGCGTGCGCCAGCAATTAAAAACGTAAAGCCGATGGCACCTAATCCAAAAAGCAATGCCATTATCTGTGTGGCAAAATTTTGCCCAAACAATAATATCCCAAGAGAAGCACCAAAGCCAGCTCCCGCCGAAACACCTAAAATATCTGGTGATACTAGCGGATTACCAAACATTCCTTGGAAGCTAGCACCTGCAATTGCTAAACCTCCACCAATTAACAATGCGAGAAGAATACGTGGCAAGCGAATATTGATAATAACCGTTTCTTCCATCTCTGTCCATGTCGGCTCTATAGGGAAAATCTGTGAAGCAAGAATCTTTAATAGCTGCTCGATACCAACCTCAAAGCGTCCTACACCAAGAGAAATAACGGCAATCACCAAGGGGAGGAGCCATAAAATAATCTTTTTCCAGTTTTGCATTTACCAATCATCCCTTAATATTTAGCTGCTTCTGAAGACGGATTTAAAATAGCTTGAATATCTTCATCTGTCACATCGTATTCATAAAAATCTTTATAATATGCTTTAATCTCATCCTCTATTTTATAATCAAATAGCGCTGGGTGATTTTTTTGTGCAAGCCACTTTAACATTAAAGGTGCGTCTCCACTAGGTGGGAACCAACGATAAATGCCTAATGGAATCTTATACACTTTACCCTCCTGAACTGCCTTCACCTGACTCCAATCCTGCCCAGCTATCTTATTTTCAAGCAAATCAGCTGGCTGTGTCTCTGTAAAATTGGTAATAAAAATAATATCTGGATTCCAAGTATATACCTGTTCCATATTGACTTCTTTTTGTCCTTGGATATCATTTTCAGCTACATCAATGGCTCCCGTCGCATTGAGCCATTGATTACCAAAGAAGTTTTTCCCTCCAATTGTAATCGACTTTTCATTATGTCTAAACAACATCATCGCGCGAGGCTTATCTTTTTCTTCAATCGTTTTTAACTTTTCATCTAATTGAGCTTGTACTTTTTTGCCTTCCTCTAGGAAGCGATTAGCACGTTCTGTTGTGCCTGTTATTTGGCTTGTTATTTCTAACCAGCTATTAAAGGTAGCTAATGGCTCTGCCGCAGCTGCGTCAATTGCCTTGAGCGCAACCACAGGAATACCTGCCTCTGATACTTTATGGATTGATTTCTCATCTGTTGCAATCTCTATATATAATTGTGGATTTACTTTCATTAATTCTTCCACATTGACTTCACCATTCTGAATAAACGAAGTATCAGCCTTTAAAACATCTGGAGACATTTTTGCTAGCATCGAATGTTTTGCTGCATTATACGAATTTGGATGCATACCAGCAATTTCTTTTGTAGAATTTGTTGCTACATACCAAGTAGAGAAGTATGGAAGAATGCCTCCCATTACAACACGCTCAATCGAATTTGGTACTGTTACTTCACGTCCTAATTGGTCAACTACAAGCTTCTCTTCCTTTGTCGTTTGTAACTCTGATGATTGTTGCTCCACCTGAGGCTTAGTATTATTTTGCGTCTCTTCGTTGTTATTATTACAAGCTGCCAGCAACATTGTTAGTGCTACAGCAGCGACAAGTCCATACTTCTTCAATGTTTTTCTTCCTCTCTTAACCATTTTGCCATCCCATGTAAAAACGGCTTTGATTGATCAATAAAACCTAGTCCAATATGAAACATCGGATCAAGTGTAGTGACAACTAGTTCTCCATTAAAACTCACATTATCTACATAAAATAACGATCGTCCATTTGGAATATCTAATAACGATTGCGCTCCTTGTGGTGGTAAAAAAGAACCGTGATAATGCCATTTCATATCATGCAATGTCACGTATTTAAAAAGTGGATGCACATTATTTTGCATTTTCATCGGTAAATCACCGCCATCTCTCACCCACCAACTAAAATTGACCTCAGAATCTTCCCAATCAATTGTCGGAAACCAGCAATCCAATATTTCACCAAAAATAATCAGTCTTTTGCCAGCATTAACAAATTTCAGTAATTGTGACTGATACCGCTTTAAAGAACGGATATCTAAGCGACAAGATAAAATAAGTGTGTCATACTTTGTTAAATCATATTGATGAAAGTGGCGAATATGTAGCACTTCATCATATAAATAATGAAATTCTTGCTCTGCAAAAAAGCGATTTTGAAATGGTAAGCCATTCGTCACAATCCCTATCATTTGCCCATACCTCCACTTGCATAATTGCGGTTAGCTTCCTCACGAATACAATCTAGCATTTGCATACTAAGCTTTTTCGATGTATTTTCTTCATGCATAAATACCTTGTAAATATCGGTACCTGCCCCTGCAAAAATGGTGCCATTTGTTGAGTGTCGATCAACATAAAGTATCGGTACACCACTTTGATCTGTAATTAACACTTCCGCATGTGCTGGTAATTCTTCAAAATAGCCACGAGAAAAGAAGCCCCGTACACCTTTTCGATAATTAATATCATAAGGCTCTATCCCTTTAAATAAAGAACAATTAGCTTGTTCAATCATGATTTCGCGATCTTTCAATGGAATAGGAGAGCGTTTCCAATTAGCTACATTTGCTAACCATGGCAATGATATTTCTGTCAGTGAAAAGATAACACCACCCTGTAGCAAATATTCATCTAAAATCATTTTATGTTCTAGTAGAAATTGCTCTTCTACATGATTTGTGATAATTATTCCTGCATAGGCAGTTAAATCAACATAGGGTAAATCATATAAATATAAAAATACTAAGCCACGTTCACGATCCTCAGCCGTTAATCGAGTAAACTGAATATCAATGCCAACATAAGCAATAGGTTCCACTAGTTCTCCTACTTTCTTTTATCAAAAAATTTCCGTACCAATGACGAGCAAATTCCAAAATAATTAATTTAATACCACAAGCTTATTTTTCTACACTATGTACGGCAAGCTTTCCTGTCAAAACCTTGAACCAACATACTACTAACACTTGCGTCTCAAATAGAGCTATTAGTAATCATTTTGCGCACTTAGCATTCCTTATATTTGCCCTTTCTTTAGCCAAGGTAAAAATCCTCGTAAGAAGCGTTCTGTTGCCGGCATAAAATAAGATCCAAAATGATAATCTGGATCCAATGTTGTATTGACCCAAATCCCATTTGTGTTCACTCGATCAATATATAAGACGGCCCCACCATCATCTGTCGATACTAAAACTTCACAGCCCTCACTTGGCCAGTACACACCATGTTGATGCCAAGTTGCATCCTCCAATGTAAGGTAATTCTTAAATAAATCATGCGTTGCCTCTATTAAACGCAAGCCACTATCAGCATTAGGCTCTAGCCACCACCAAAAATTAGTTGGCCTAGATTCCCAATTATGCATTGGCAACCAATCTCTGTGCTGAGGGCCAAATGTGACCACTACTTTACCTGTATTCGCAAAATCATAGATCTTTTGAATATTTTTATCTAATAACCCTGTATGAGATTGAGAAGGGATGATTAATACATCAAAGGCATCTAAATTTTCTTCCTCTAACTGACGCACTGGAATCAATTGATCAATATACTGAGCGAATTCAGATGTCTTATATGTACGCCAATGTTGTGAACTACCACTATACATAACAGCTATTTTACGCACTACTTGACACTCCTTTCCGCTAAATACATGTATTCTTCTTGTACCCATTGCATTAGCTGTGTAGGAATACGACTGGTTGTTTTTGATGATGACGGTGTCATGCCTCCAATAGTTAAAAGATTATTACCTGCATGCATAAAAATAGTCCCATTTGTTGAGCTTCGGTCAATAAATGTCACAGGCTCACCGTCTGGCAAGGTTAATAAAATTTCCGCATCTGTAGGTGCTGGATGATGTCCACGAGCAAAAAATCCTTTCACACCTTTATTTATTGTCATATCTTCTTCCTTTACACCTGCAAAAATTCTGTGTTGTTTCGCAATTGAGATGTCATAATCCCAATGATTTCGAATTTCCTTTGCAATAAATGCCTGCTGTCCTGGCAACCAATTTGTGACTAAGTTACCGAAGAAGCATACAATCTTTTTACTTGCCAAAAAATCTGCGATAATTTGCTTCTTTTCTTGCAAAAATTCTTGATCGACAAACCCTAAAATTATCATACATTTATAAGAAGACAGCTCAATATTCGGTAAATCATACATATCTACAATTTCAAAATTTTCATCTGCTTTGCCTTGAGAAAAAATATTACATGGATGAACAACAATATAGTCTTTTGACATCTTCATACCTCCTTGCATTTCGAACTATATCACCATTGATAACGATTATCAATATCATGTAAGGTGTAAGATTTTAATTTTCGCTGTCCACTTATCCGTTTTTCTCGAATTATAAAAATCTCCTATTGTACTATTACATTTTCTTATAGAATGCTATAAACCTACAAATGAAGGATGATATTCTATCAAAAATGATTCTTGGAAGTCATCGCAAAAAAGCTATATAAATTCCTCCAAGTGCTACCATACTGCTGGAATAGATGCTCAATTAAGATAAAAAAACCCAAACAATTACGAATCAGTAAATAAAAGCTTCGTATATTGCTTGGATTAAATTAGAAAATATTTTAATAAATATAATAGAAGAAACACTATAAAGGATTTATTTACCATTATAAGTTTAGCTTACCTGATAGACTCTATCTTCAATTTCTTCTTTATACGTTCACAAAATGCTTGTTCTTGCTCATTTAAAATTTGGTTACGGTTAAATACAATACCATTTTTTCGTTTAATAGATAGACCTTTCACATATTTAAACGTTAATTTATCTAGACTATCCTCTATTGATTTATAAGGTAAAAAGGATACGCCCATACCCTGCTGCACAGCCTTCTTAATAATTTCAAAATTAGTCATCTGTATATAATAAACAGGTACTGCCTTCTGATGTAAAGCTTGTTTAATATGCTGATTCAAATAAGAACTTTGGGACAATAGCATCGATAAGTTTTTCAAATCTCTTGTATAAATGATTTGACGACTTGCTAAAGGATGATCATTTGTCATCACTAATACTAATTCTTCCTCAAATAAAATATCGATATCAAATGACTCGTGAACAATCTTATCAGCATCATAAATCGGCATCACAGCAAATTTGGCATGGTTTTCTACTAAACTACTTTTTAAATCTTCATAGCAATAGCTATTAATTTCATATGGATATTGTTTATATGTGCTATTATTTTTATCAAATAGCTCGTCAAAAAAGCTATCTGCAATATAGTGACTTATATATAATTTGATATTTTCCTGTTGTGTCTGCTTTACTGCTATTCGCAATTGTTGGTCCATTTCCTGCATCTTCTGCGCATAAGCCAACACCATTTCGCCTTGTGTAGTTAACTCGATTTGTCTTTTTTTCCGTGAGATCAGCTGGCAGCCTAATTCACTTTCCAATTGCTGAATATGCTGAGAAACTGTTGGTTGGGAACAAAACATCTGCTTCGCTGTTTCAGTAAATGATTTGTATTGTGCTAATAAAATAAATGTTCGGTAGCGCTCATTCATCGTAACCCATTCCTTCATTTTTAATTGATAATTATTATCAATTATAATACTATTTTTTATGCATAAAGTAAAATTTAATATCCATAGGGCCACATCTTCAAGTTATTACCTTTTATTTATTTTATTCAACGACAAGCTGCATTTAAGAAAACAATTGTAAATAAAAAAGGAGTGTAGATAAGCGAATGAACATCCGCTTTTTCTACACTCCTTTATTCAAATTATTTTTTCGCTACAATGTGGATTGGGTTGCCAAGTAATACTTCAGCAGTTTCCATTGTAATTTCACCTAATGTTGGGTGAGCATGAATTGTTAAAGCGATATCTTCAGCAGTCATGCCGCCTTCAATCGCTAAGCCCATCTCAGCGATCATATCAGATGCACCAGCACCTACGATTTGAGCACCGATTAATAAGCCATCTTCTTTACGAGCAACAAGCTTCACGAAACCTTCTGATTGGTTTAATGCAAGCGCACGGCCGTTTGCTGCGAATGGGAACTTCGCTGCAGTGTATTCAATGCCTTCTGCTTTCGCTTGTTCTTCGTTGTAACCAACTGTCGCCATTTCTGGATCTGTGAAACATACAGCCGGTACAGCAAGATAATCAACAACTGATTTTTCACCAGCAATCGCTTCAGCAGCAACTTTACCTTCGTAAGAAGCTTTATGTGCAAGCTGAGGACCTGCAACGATATCACCAATTGCATAGATGTTTGAAATATTTGTACGACATTGTTTGTCAACATTGATTAGACCGCGTTCACCGAATTCAACACCGATTTCAGCAAGGCCCATTTCATCTGTATTTGGACGACGACCCACAGTTACTAATACATAGTCAGCTTCAACTTTCTTCTCTTCTCCACCAACTTCATAAGTTACTACTACGCCGTTTTCAGTTTCTTCAACGCCTTTTGCAGATGCGTTAACTTCCATTTCAACGCCTTTCTTTTTAAGGCCTTTTTTCACGATTTGCGTCATTTGTTTTTCGAAGCCAGCTAAAATATCTTTTCCGCCTTCGATAATTGTAACTTGTGAACCTAGGTTTGCGTATGCTGAACCTAGCTCTGTACCAATATATCCGCCACCGATAACAACTAATTTACCAGGAACTTCTTGTAAAGAAAGTGCTCCAGTAGAGTTTAGTACGCGATCAGAGAATTTGAATGTTGGAATTTCAACTGGACGAGAACCTGTTGCAATAATGACATTGTTAAATGTGTAAGTTTGAGCAGATTCACCATTGATGATACGCACTGAATTAGCGTCAACGAAATAAGCTTCACCTTGTACAATTTCAACTTTGTTACCTTTAAGTAAGCCTTCAACACCGCCTGTTAATTTTTTAACAACGCTGTCTTTAAATGCTTGTGCTTTTGAGAAGTCTAATTTCACATCAGAAGCGATGATTCCCATGTCATCTGAATGTTTAGCTTGCTCAAAACGGTGACCTACTGAAATTAATGCCTTTGATGGGATACAACCTACGTTTAAGCACACACCACCAAGTACATTTTTTTCAACGATTGTTACTTTTTGGCCAGTTTGAGCTGCACGAATTGCTGCTACATATCCTCCAGGACCTGAACCAATGACAAGAGTATCTGTTTCGATTGGGAAATCTCCTACTACCATTTTGTTACGCCTCCATTAATAATAATTCTGGCTCACTTAACAAACGCTTTAAGTGATTTAAAGCATTTTGTGCAGTGGCTCCATCGATCATACGATGATCAAAGCTCAATGATAATGCTAACACAGGTGCGGCTACAATTTCACCATTTTTTATTACAGGTTTTTCTGAAATTCGACCAATACCTAGTATAGCTACTTCAGGATGATTAATTACTGGCGTGAACCATTGTCCTCCCGCAGAGCCAATATTCGTAATGGACATGGAAGCACCTTTCATTTCATGTGGCGCAAGCTTGCCTTCACGGGCTTTCGTCGCTAACTCATTGATTTCATTAGACACTGCAAATACAGATTTGCGATCTGCATGCTTAATAACGGGTACTAATAGGCCTCTTTCAGTATCAGCAGCAATACCAATATTATAGTAATGCTTTTGAATAATTTCTTGCGTTGCATCATCTAATGAGCGGTTAAATTCAGGGAACTCGCGTAAAGTTGAAATAAGTGCTTTTACTACATATGGTAAATATGTTAATTTGACACCTTTTTCAGCAGCGATATCTTTGAATTTTTTACGATGTGCTACAAGAGCTGTTACATCGACTTCATCCATAAGTGTAACATGCGGAGCTGTTTGTTTCGAGTGTACCATTGCTTTTGCAATCGCTTTTCGAATACCAGACATTTTCTCACGAGTCTCTGGGAATTCCCCTTCAAGAACTACAGGTGCTGCTGGAGCTGCTGCCTCTTGCTGAACTGTTGCATCAACTGTTTCAACAGTTGCCGTATCAGCCTCTACAGAGCCACCACCTTTTAAGAAGTTTTCAATATCTTCTTTTAAGATTCGACCATTTTTACCTGTACCCTTCACTTCACGGATGTTAACATCTTTATCACGTGCAAATTTACGTACAGAAGGCATTGCAATCACACGTTTTGTTTCATCAATCACTGTCTCCACTTTTTCAGGAGCTTTTTCTGGTGCCTTCTCCTCTTTAGCAGGAGCTTTCTCTACGTCCTGACCAGACTCTGCAGTTGCCTGAACTTGTGCTTCTGTTTTTTCTTCAGCATGATGATCACCTTTTAGCTTTATGTCCTCATAGCCAGGTGCATCCAAACGGATTAGGACATCGCCAACTACAGCAACTGTTCCTTCTCCTACTAAAACTTCCTCAACTGTTCCTTCAACTGGTGAAGGAATTTCTACTACCGCTTTATCATTTTGGACTTCACAAAGAATATCGTCTTCTTTTACTGTATCTCCAGCTTTAACGAACCATTTCACGATTTCGCCTTCGTGAATTCCCTCGCCAATATCCGGTAATCTGAATTCAAATGCCATGTGTACCCATCCTTTCTAGTTACTGTTGTTCAAGTTTAGAAGCTTTATTAGAATGTTAAAACTTTTTTCGCTGTTTCCATTACATCTTTGTAGTTTGGTAACCAAACACCTTCAGCTTGTGGGAATGGGTACACAGTATCTGGTGCAGCCACACGAAGAACAGGAGCTTCTAAGCTTAAAATTGCGCGCTCTGTAATTTCTGCTACTACGTTTGCAGCGATACCTGCTTGTTTTTGAGCTTCTTGGACAACGATTGCACGACCTGTTTTTTCAACTGATGCGATAATTGTTTCCACATCGATCGGTTGAATTGTACGTAGATCAATGACCTCTACAGAATGTCCTTCTTTTTCTAGTTCTTCAGCAGCCTTTAAGCTTTCATGAACCATTAAACCGTAAGCAACAATTGTTAAATCAGTACCTTCACGTTTTACATCTGCTTTTCCTAGTGGAATTTCGTATGCTTCTTCAGGTACTTCTTCACGGAATGAACGGTATAGTTTTAAATGCTCTAAGAAAATAACTGGGTTGTCATTACGGATAGATGAAATAAGTAAACCTTTTGCATCATATGGTGTTGATGGAACAACAACTGTTAATCCTGGTTGTGCTGTCATTAAGCTTTCTAAGCTATCAGAGTGCATTTCAGGTGTGTGCACACCACCACCAAATGGTGAACGGATTGTTACTGGTGCATTATATACCCCACCACTACGGTAGCTCATACGTGCTAATTGACCACTGATTGAATCCATTACTTCATAAACGAAACCGAAGAATTGAATTTCAGGAACTGGACGGAATCCTTGAAGAGAAAGACCGATTGCTAAGCCACCAATACCTGATTCTGCTAATGGTGTATCAAAAACGCGATCAACCCCAAATTCTTTTTGTAGGCCTTCTGTCGCGCGGAATACCCCACCGTTGACACCTACATCTTCCCCGAATACAAGAACGTTTTCATCATTCTTTAATTCTGTGCGAAGTGCATCTGTAATTGCTTGAATCATCGTCATTTGTGCCATAGGTTATTTCGACTCCTTCTCTTTATAGATTTCATACTGTTCTTTTAAATTAGATGGCATTTCGCCTTTATACATGTTTTCCATTAATTCTGTTACTTTTTGTTTTGGAGCAGCATCTGCTTTTTTAATTGCTTCTTTAATTTCTTCTTTTGCACGTTCGATTACTGCTTCTTCTTTCTTTTCATCCCATAAACCTTTTGCTTCTAGGTATTTACGGAAGCGAACAAGTGGATCTTTTTGTGCCCATTCATTATCTGTATCAGATGTACGGTAACGTGTTGGGTCATCCCCAGCCATTGTATGAGGACCATAACGGTAACACATTGTTTCAATTAATGTTGGACCTTCACCATTAACTGCGCGCTCACGTGCATCACGCGTTGCTACATAAACTGCAAGCGCATCCATTCCATCTACTAAAATACTTGGTAAACCAGCTGCCACACCTTTTTGTGCAATTGTTTTAGCAGCTGTTTGCAATTCACGAGGTGTTGAAATTGCATATTGGTTATTTTGTACGATGAAGATTGCTGGTGATTTAAACGCACCTGCAAAGTTAATTCCTTCATAGAAATCGCCTTGAGAAGAACCACCGTCACCAGTATAAGTTACTGCAACAGCTTTTTTCCCACGCTTTTGTATACCTAGTGCAACACCTGCTGCTTGGATATATTGAGCACCGATAATAATTTGTGGTGCTAGAACATTTACACCCTCAGGTACTTGGTTCCCCATAAAATGTCCACGAGAGAATAAAAACGCTTTATCTAAAGGTAAGCCATGCCATACAATTTGTGGTACATCACGGTAACCTGGTAAAATCCAATCTTCTTGTTCTAACGCAAAATGAGAAGCAAGTTGCGAAGCTTCTTGACCAGCAGTCGGCGCGTAGAAGCCTAAACGACCTTGACGGTTTAGTGAGATTGAACGTTGATCTAAAATACGTGTATAAACCATACGTGTCATTAGTTCAACTAGTTCCTCATCTGATAATTGTGGATCTGCCTCTTTATTTATAATTTCGCCTTCTTCATTCAAAATTTGAAACATTTCAAACTTATCTTCGATTTCAGTTAGCGTTTGTTTAGCATCAAAAATATTATTGTTTTTCTTGCTCATTTGTCACATCTCCCTTTCAGCTGTATTAAAATAAATCACCTTTTTAACTAGTACAACTTATTCTTGAAATTCAGTATACTGAATAAAATACTGTCGGTCAATCATCTATTACTGCTCTATACAAAGATTTTTTCTAGAATAACAATCAAACATTGCTGTCCTATACTGTATCAGTAATATTCAAATTCTGTATTACAACACCTTATTTACACCGTACAGCTCATACGTTTTCTCACAGCTTTTCCCCTAGTAGAATACCCCATTCTCGAAAATCTAATAGCATTAGAAAAATTTTTTGAGTATATTCAAATAAGGTCTTTTTTCATGTGATTGTTTTAAGACGTGATGTATACTTATTAATAAGGCACTACAAAGTTGAAAGGAAGATTACTATATGATTTTAATGGATGATATTATCCGCGAAGGTCATCCGACTTTACGCACAAAAGCAGAGGAAGTTAAATTCCCTTTAACTGATGAAACAAGAAAGCTTGCAGAGGATATGCTTCAATATTTAATCAACAGCCAAGATCCTGAAATGGCCGAAAAATATAATTTGCGTAGTGGCATTGGCTTAGCTGCCAATCAGGTAAATTGCTTACAGCGTATGTTTGCCCTTCATTTAAAAGATGAGGCTGGCGAACAATTAAGCTTTGTGGCCATTAATCCAAAGATCGTTAGCCACTCTGTCGAAAACACATACCTATCAGCAGGAGAAGGATGTCTTTCTGTTGATCGTAATATTCCTGGGTATGTGCCACGTCATGCACGCATCACAGTAAAATTTAAAACAATTGATGGTGAAGAGAAAAAGATGCGCCTTAAAGGATTGCCGGCTATTGCATTTCAGCATGAATTAGACCATCTGAATGGTGTTATGTTTTATGACCGAATTAATGAAAAAAATCCATTTGCCGAAATACCAGATTCAATCCCATATGAGCGAGACTAAAAACAAACCTCGGCAGTTATCCACATCTGCCGAGGTTTGTTTTGTTTATATTCTAGTTATACGTTCATTAATCGTTTCAATTAACGCAGGTAGCTCTGCCATAGTTTCAATCGTATAATGAGCGCCAGTTTCTTCAAAAATGCATTTCGTTTTCGCTATCACTTGCTGTTGTTCTTCAGCAGTTAATGCTTGGAACTCTGCTTCGGAAAGTCCCATTTCTGAACTTCCAATAATAACACCAACAGCCCAAACACCTGCATTCAAGGCCTCCATTATATCTGAGGTTGTATCGCCAACCTTCACAACTTGCTTTGTTGCTTTTGACCCTAATGCCTCCATATTTTTAAAAATCATGAATGGGTATGGTCGTCCTTTATCCCCTATCTGTGTAGGTGTTACGAGAAAATCAGGTTGATAACCCTTGTCAGCTGCATGTCTTGTCACTACTTCCATCATGGAATCAGTATAGCCTGTCGTTGAGCCAATTCGAATTCCCGCTTCTCTCAATTGCTGTACGGTCGCTTTCACATGCTGGATAGGATCTGTATAAGTTGCCAACGATTCCATTAACTTTGTTTCGAACTGCTTGTATAATGCACTTACATTTTCTTCTGTAAAGGCTTGTCCATGCACACGTTGCCATCCTTCAGCAATTCTTGGCATTTCCAGCATCGTACGGATATGGTCAATTTTCAGCATCCCCATTGGTTTACGAGCCTCTTCCAGTGTAACTGTGACACCTGCATCTTCAAAAATTGTTAAAAAAACATTTACAGGGGCAAAGCAACCAAAATCTACTGCTGTTCCTGCCCAATCCAAAATAACCGTTTCAATTTTCATTCGTTTTCACCACCATATAATTTTCTATAACCTCACATAACGTCAGCATATCTTCCTCATGAATATCACCAATATTGCCAATACGGAATGTATCCACATCAGTCAACTTACCAGGATAGATGACAAAACCCTCTTTTTTCATTTCCTGATAAAAATGCTCAAAAGTAAACTCGTTGTGTGGGAATAAAAATGTTGTAATAATAGGTGATTGAAGCTCTTTTGAAACGTACGCTTCAAACCCAAGCACTGACAAACGAGAGCGAAGTATATGATTATTATGCGCATAGCGCTTATGGCGGGCATCGATTCCACCTTCATCGATTAACTCCTCAAGCGCCTTCGCAAAAGCTGCCACTACATGAGTAGGTGATGTGAAACGCCACTTTCCATCTTGCTTCATCACTTCCCATTGGCTATACAAGTCTAATGCTACGCTACGGGCTTGTCCTTTACATTTTTCTAAAGCTTTTGTGTTCGCGATAACAAATCCAAAACCTGGCACACCTTGAATACATTTATTGGCACTACTAATGCAAAAATCAATATGCAAATTGGATACATCCATCGGTACACCACCAAAGCTACTCATCGCATCCACGATAAACGTTTTATCGAATAAATGAACAACTTCTCCTATTTCTTTTATTGGATTTAAAATACCAGTAGTTGTCTCACAATGCACTACGGCTACATGTGTAATACTTGCATCTTTTTCAAGAAAAGCTTGAACTTCTAATGAGGATGGCTGTTCATCGTAAGGGACACTATAAACAACATGTTGTAACTTTAAAACGTTAGCCATTTCAACAATTCGCTCACCATAAGCACCATTTGTTAGAATTAGTACTTTATCGTTATCACCAATCGCAGTTGTTAGTACAGACTCTACGACAAAGCTTCCACTTCCTTGCATAAGCACCGTAGTATATTCAGGCTCCTCGACATGAGCTAACGCTAAAAGTTGCTTGCGAATCACTTGTGTCACATTTTTATAGTCGTCATCCCATGTACAACGATCTTTTAACATTTCCTGTTTTACCGCTTCAGTTGTTGTCAATGGTCCTGGTGTCAATAATTTATAGTTACTCATCTGCTATAACTCCTTATCGCTGCGCTTCTTTAAAGAAGGCTTGATGTTTTTCTAATAAATCAACCGTTAATGTTGTATCCCATTTTTTTAAATAAGCTGGAACATACTCATCCTTTACCTGTTCCCCTTCATATAGAGCTACAGGATATTGCTCCAATAAACCACTGCGAGCCTCCGTTGCGATCACCTTTGCCATTTCTTTAGCTAAAGCCTCATCACCTTCTTTATCCACAACAGCCACAGATTCCGTTAAAGTGAAGTTTCCTTCTGTCGGGTCAATATATTCAATTGGCAATCCTTCGTTTTTAGCATCAATCGCTTGAATACGTAAACCAAAGCCTGCAGCAACCTCACCAGTTTTCACCTTTTTGATAGGGCCAGAACCTGAGCTTTCAATATGTGGGCCAGCATTTTTAATTAAATCAGCTAACACCTTTTGTCCTTCATCGTCACCATATTCCTTTATAATGGCTTGTACTAAAAGCCAGCCTGTTGAGGAATCCATAATATTTGGGAAGGATACTAATTCCTTGTAAGCAGGGTCTGTCAAATCCTTAATCGATTTCGGTATTGCTAGCCCTTTTTGTTGCAATACCTCTGTATTAATAAAGATGGAGCCAACATTGCCTAAAATCGGCAGTGCATATGTAACTCCTCCATCAAGTGGCTTTAAGTCCGAAGAAATATCTACAAACATGGCTTTAGAGGTTTGAGCACTTTCTATAAAATAGGAAGCCATCGTGACAACATCTGCTTCAATATCTGTCCCTTCTGCCATCATTTTGCCACCTAACTCAGAAGTACCGAATGATTGGATTAAATACTTCCCTTGATAGCCCTTATCATCTAATGTGGATTCCATTACTTCAATTGCTTCATCATCAGCATTTGAATAAATAATGACTTGCTCTTTGGAATCAGCTGCAGCCCCTCCACACGCAGCTAAAACAACCGCCGCTGCACTAATTGTCCCTAACATCATGCTTGTTGACTTGTTCATTTTGATATCTCCTCCGCTTTTTCTTTATGTGCTGTTATATAATCACAACCTAATTTCACAATGAGGTTTGTACATAAAATAAATATCGATAGTACAAAAATATCGGTGTACTTTGCGAAATGCTGAAGCTCTTTGATGCGTGTTGAGACAAGCATTGTCTTCGTGCTGACAAGGAAAATAACACCACTAACCGTGACCATAGCATTTAAAAAAAAGTAACTAAACATTTGATAAATCGTCGGTCTAATATTCGGCAAAATAATTCGTCTAACGGTTTTTAACCAAGAATCCTTTAATAGCTCAGCTGTCACTTCCCATGTAGGGTCCATCTTTTGTAATGAATTTTTCGCCATTAAATAAGGTGTCGTAAAAAAATGGACAATATTACATGCAACAATGATGAAAAATGTACCTTTTAATGAACTTCCATTAAAGAAAAACAAGTAGGACAATCCAAGCACCATTCCTGGTACTGTATTTGTAATCATGGAGGCTACATCTAAGCTTTTTCTTCCTTTTAACGGTGTTCGAACATTGAGTAGCGCTGACAGAAATGTAATGACCACGCCTAATATAGCCGTTAATACTGCCACGATAAGAGAATTGACATATACCTTTATTAAATCCTTCTCTGCTAGTACATTTTGAACATGCTCTAATGTAAAGCTGAAGTTATATGGATAGCCTTTCGTAAAAGGCACAATAAACATCGTTACAAAAATGATGAATACGATCGTCACACAGACAATTGAATAAATAGTAAACAACGTGTCACGCAGACGATGCTTTACAAGGTCACTTCGCCCACCTTGTTTATAGTGAAAATTGAAACGCTCTAAAATTGTTAATAGGGCAACACCAAGTACGGCAGGTACTAGCATTAACACTGATATCACTGCGCCACGCTCAAAATGGACAATGGAGCCTAACATCGCTTGATAAAGTTCAGTGGCAATCACTGTGTAATTTCCACCAACAGATGCGGGTATACCAAAGTCTGTGAAGCTTAAAATAAACGTTAAAATAAAAGCACCACCAATCGTACCTAACATTGGACGGAATACAGTATGATAAAAGCGACGAAGTGAATGATCATGCATTAACATGGAAACCAGTAAAAATCGTTTGTCGATATATTGCATGGAGTTTTGCATTAAAATAAAAGCGACTGGCAATGTGTATAAAACGTAACCAAGCACCAAACCGTTGTACCCGTAAATTGTAAAAAGGGGTTGCCCCACTAATTTCGTTAGAATTCCTTGATTACCAAATGTATAAATCAGCACAAAACCATAGGTGATGGTTGGCAGAAGCATGGGCAAAGTAATGCCTATTTGCACAAGCTTTTTCGCATGGCGATGCATCGTTGTAAAATGAACAGCATAGGCCAATAAAAAAGCTAAAATGGTTGTAATCACTGAGGCTACAAAAGAAACTTTAAAGCTATTGATAAAGGCTTCTCGAATTTCGGTATTTTGTAAAGCATCTATATAATTTTGAATGGTCACCACATTTCCTATTTTGAAAGACTGCCAAAACATATAAAGTAATGGCACAATTAAAAAGAATAGGAAAAAAATAAGAATCGGTAGAAAAATCAATTTCATCATTTTATTCGTTTTAAGCATATGTTTCTCCAAACAATTGATAGATGTTATGTCGCTTAATATGAAGCTGCCTTAAAATAAAATCCTCAATAAATTGATTTTTTGGTGCTGTTACTATTTCATGAGGTGTACCAAATTGAGCAACTGTTCCCTCATTAATAATCATGACTTTATCAGATAATGTGAGGGCTTCTTCTGGATCATGTGTCACGATAATGGTTGTCAATTTAAATTCACGGGCAATAGATTTAATACGCTCCTTGATGGATTCCTTAATGACGCCATCTAATGCACTTAGTGGCTCATCTAACAATAGTATTTTAGGCTGCATCACAAGTGTCCTCGCAATGGAAACTCGTTGTTTTTGCCCACCAGATAATTCGTGAATCTTTTTCTGCAGATGAGGTGTTAGCTCTAAAAAATCGATATATTCTTGTATCTCCTCTTTGGACATTTGCACGTTCTTATTTTTCAAACCATAAACGATATTGTCGTATGCATTTAAATGAGGAAATAACGCAAAATCCTGAAACACAATATTAAACCCTCTTTCTTGCATCGACTGCTTGGATATATCTTGTCCATTGTAGACAAGCTGTCCAGCCGTTTGATCTACAAGCCCTAAGATGATATTGAGCAAGGTAGTTTTACCACAACCACTTGGCCCTAGTAACGAAATGATTTCACCTGATTCGATGGTTACATTGATATCTACTAAAACTTTCTTATTTTTATAGCTTTTTGCGATATTTTTTAGCTCTAACAAATTGGTCACCTCTCTCAGTTCTTAGCTTTAGTATAGTGACCATTTGTAAAGGAAAATGCATTTTTGTGTAAATGTTGAGTAAATTCTGACTAAGTGTTGACAAAGTTATGATTATTTTGAGTAAATATCTAGTAGAGGTGATAACATGTATATGATAGAAAGACAACATCAAATTTTGCAGTATGTAAGACAACATAAGGTTGTTAAGTTAGTAACACTCACAAAAGAATTTAATGTTTCGATGGAAACAATTCGCCGCGATGTCCAACAGCTGATGCATGATAAGAAAATTGAAAAGTTTTATGGGGGTATTAAATATATTGAGCCTGTTGAGGGAATAATCGATCAAAGACTTCATGAGCAGTTAGCAGAGAAAATCGCCATTGCCAAAGCTTGTGCCTCACTCGTGGAAAATGGGGAGTGTATTTTTGTCGATAGTGGAACCACTACCTATCAAATGACCCCCTTTTTATTGAACAAGGAAAAATTAACAGTAGTAACAAACTCACTACCTATAGCATTTGATCTAATCGGCTCTAATATTGAGGTTATACTAATCGGTGGTAAAGTTCGTCATTCCGAAAAATCAGTGACATCGAATGAGTTTTTATTCCGCTTTGAACATTTGAATATCAATAAAGCGTTTATATGTGCTAGTGGCGTTTCCATTGAAAAAGGTATTTCTGATTTTAGTTTGGATGAGGCAATTACTAGAAAACAAATTATCTCTATCTCCCAAACAGTTTACGTTGCTACAGATTCCTCCAAATTTAATAAGGATGTAGCGATTCAAGTTTGTCCTTTGACTGACATAGATGTCATTATCACAGACAATGCACTTTCTAAAAAGACGATTCAGCATTTTTCCGATAAAAGCATTCAAATAAAAGTCGTCAACATTGAGGAAAACTAGTCATAATAAAAAAACAACTAGTTGAAATTTTTCCAACTAGTTGTTTTTTTATATAATTACTAGCTTGCGCATGATTTTTGCAAGACCATCCTCATCTACATGGTCGGCAATATGATGTGCCACCGCCTTCACTCTCTCATGACCATTCCCCATGGCAACACTTGTCCCAACAGCTTGCAGCATTTCAATATCGTTTATACCATCTCCAAAAGCAAAAGCATCTTGTAAAGTGATGCCCATTCTTTCTAGCACCTTTTCGATACCAGCAGCCTTTGAGCCACCTTTTGGTAAAATATCACAAGAATAGCGATGCCATCGTATGAATTGAACATTTGGGAATGTCTCACAATATAAAGATTCATCTTTTTCTTCCATAAAAATAAGTGTTTGATATACATTGTTCTGCATATAATAAGAAGAGTCTAATGCTGGATATGGATATTTCAGTGTATCTAAGCTCTCAGCTACCATATGATGATCGTTAATAGAGGCAATCATACGTTTATCATCTAAAAATACTACTGGTTCATTACGAGCCTCACCAAAGGCAATGATTTTTGCTAGTTCTTCCTTTTCAATGCCATTTGTATAGACAACTTCACCCTTGTATACAACATATTGTCCATTGAAAGTAACATACGTATCAATTTCTAATTCTTCTAGTAGTGACTCAATCATAAACGGAGCTCGTCCTGTTGCAATTGCCAGTTCATAGCCATTTCGACGTGCTGCCAAAAGCGCCTCTTTTGCAGATGCAGGTAATTTTTTTTCACTGTTATAAAGCGTACCATCTACATCAAAAAACAAAATTTTGTTCATTTTATTAACCATTTCCATAAATAGCATCCTTTCAAGGTAAATGACTTTACATAGACAATAATTTTTATTATAATGATCCTAAGGAGTGATGTGCCATGCTGAAGAAACTAAAACGGAAATTGTTGAAGCAACTTCGTGGCGTACTCGGAAAAAAATCAATTGCCTAACATTTGCCCTTCATTATTTGAAGGGCTTTTCTTTATTTTAGAGGAACTGCGTGATAATATAAAGGAAATGCATTTATTTGGCTATACGCAACCACTGTCTCACTACTTCCTATATAAATTTAAAACATAGTGCACAGCTGAAGCTTTGAGATACAAGAATTACAAACGTACATTTCTTTATGAAGGCTTTATGAAGGAAATTCGTTGTTTTCTTGTAGCACGTGTGTGGTAGTAGTCAAAGGTGCAAGAAAATTGTACGCAATTAAAGGAGAGCAAACTATGATTTACAAAGTTTATTATCAAGAAAATGCAAATGAGATTCCAGTTCGCGAAAACACTAAAAGTCTATACCTTGAAGCTGCTTCAGAACGCGAAGTACGTCAAAAGCTAAAAGACCGTAACTACAACATCGAGTTCGTTCAACTGCTTGAAGGTAACTATTTAGAGTACGAACAAGCAAGCCCGAACTTCGTCTTGGAGGAAATTTAACAAACATGAAGTTTGTTAAAAATGACCAAGCAGCTGTTTTCGCGCTCGGCGGACTGGGCGAAATCGGCAAAAACACTTACGGCGTTCAATTTCAAGATGAAATCATTTTAATTGACGCTGGCATTAAATTTCCAGAAGATGATTTACTCGGCATTGACTATGTTATTCCTGATTATACGTACTTAGTACGTAATGTCGACAAAATTAAAGGACTGTTTATTACACATGGACACGAGGACCATATCGGTGGTATTCCCTACCTTTTACGTCAAGTAAATGTCCCTGTCTATGGTGGTAAGCTTGCACTTGGCTTATTACGTAATAAATTAGAAGAACATGGCTTGCTACGTACAACAAAGCTAATCGAAATTAAAGAAGAGGATGTTATTAAATTTAGAAAAACATCTGTGAGCTTCTTTAGAACAACACACAGTATCCCTGATGCATATGGTGTTGTTGTGAAAACACCACCTGGTAATATCGTTCACACAGGTGACTTTAAATTTGATTTTACACCAGTGGGTGAGCCAGCCAACTTAACGAAGATGGCTGAAATTGGACGTGATGGCGTGCTTTGCTTACTATCAGATAGTACCAACGCTGAAAAGCCTAATTTCACAATGTCAGAGCGTACAGTTGGAAAGAGTATCGATGAGATTTTCCGTAAAGTGGATAGTCGTATTATTTTTGCTACATTTGCGTCAAATATTCACCGATTACAGCAAGCCACAGATGCTGCCATAAAATACGGAAGAAAAATTGCTGTCTTTGGTCGCTCCATGGACAATGCTATTACCATTGGTCGTGAGCTTGGCTATATTACCGCTCCAAAGGATACATTTATCGATGCTCAAAGTATCAACCGACTTCCTGCAAACGAAGTGATGATTTTATGTACAGGCTCTCAAGGTGAACCAATGGCAGCCCTATCACGCATTGCCAATGGTACGCACCGTCAGATTCAAATACAACCTGGCGATACGGTTATCTTTTCTTCTTCCCCAGTACCAGGTAATACTGTGAGTGTTAATAAAATTATCAATTTATTGTTCCGCGCAGGTGCAGAAGTCATTCACGGCGCTTTAAACAATATCCATACATCTGGTCACGGCTCACAAGAAGAACAAAAACTGATGCTTCGTTTAATGAAGCCTAAATTCTTTATGCCTATCCATGGTGAATTCCGTATGTTAAAAATGCATACACATCTAGCAGAAGATTGCGATGTTCCACTCGACAATACATTTGTGATGGAAAACGGTGATGTGTTGGCATTAAGTGCCAATGAAGCGCATGTTGCCGGTCGTATCCCTTCTGGAGATGTTTATATTGATGGTAATGGTATTGGCGACATCGGCAATATCGTATTACGTGATCGTCGCATCCTTTCTGAAGAAGGTCTGGTCATTGTAGTAGTTAGTGTAGATATGGAAAACCAAAAAATCGTTTCAGGTCCTGACATCATTTCACGTGGCTTTGTCTATATGCGTGAATCAGGTACGATGATTAACGAGGCACAGAAAATGCTAAATCGTCATCTGAATGCAACGATTCAAGGCAAAACACCTCAATGGACAGAATTGAAAAATGAAATAACTGATGTTTTAGGGCCGTATCTATTCGAAAAGACAAAACGTCGACCAATGATTCTACCGATTATTATGGAGGTTTAACCTCTTGTGAAGAAGCTATGTAAAGTTTACATAGCTTCTTTTTTATTTTTGAAATATTGAAACCTCCTTTTTTATTTTTACGTATATAGTTATAACAACATCTAAAGGAGCGTTTTTTATGCTAGATAAAATTCTTCATTCCTTGCTCAATGGTAAATCCAAACGTCGTTATTCTTCATCAAGTAGCCGTCGCAAGTATTCTAAACGACATAATTATTATGGTCATAAGCATTATAAACGTGGCTCTCGTAAAAGCTCACGTAGTCTTTTCAGCTCAATGAGTTTCTTTAGCAGTTAATGTGGTGGAAGCGACTATCCGAAAAAGGCTTCGATCAGGCTGTAGCACATTACATTGCCAAACATCCCAACTTCTCTTTTAAAAAATTGCTTGGCTATGGTGCATATGGTCGTGCATATTTGATTGAGGATTGTTCATCAAAGCTATTTGTCTTAAAATGCTTGCGTCCCAAACACCGTCACCACAAGAAAACCATCCAAAAATTTAAACAAGAAATACACATACTCCAACAAGTTTCACTGCCCTATGTTCCTACCATCCATTCAACAGGAACGATTCAAGAAAGTCCATTTTTTATTATGGACTATGTCAATGGGCAAACTTTTGAACAACTGATTTTTGAGGATGGTGCCAAGTTTACAGTTGTTCAATCACTTGCCATTACAAAGCAACTTTTAGAACAAATTATTGAATTACACAATCATGGTATTGTTCATCGCGATTTACGTATTCCTAATATATTGCTAGTCCATCAACAATTGCATATTATTGACTTTGGTCTCGCTACCACTTATCAGAAGCACATCGACCTCTCTGCTATTGAAAATCCTAAACGAGCAGAAAATCATATTAGCGATTTATATTTTGTCGGTCATTTTTTATTATTTTTACTGTACTCAAACTACAAGCCAAGCAAACGAAAAGAGCAAGCCTGGCAGCAAGAATTGAAATTACCGATTGAAGTCAAAGATTTTCTTGAACGGCTATTATGGATTCAAGTCCCTTTTAATAGTGCGTTAGAGGCTTGGCAATCTGTCCCCTCACTCACCCACTAAAAAATAGAATTGTTCACCTACATAACGTGAACAATTCTATCCAGTAGTTTAAATATTAAAGTATTTTGCGCTTACATAAGCAATCCAATGATAGGCTGTGTCTTGACGTAGATTTTCTATTAGCCCTTTAATGATGGCTTTACTGTAAGTAGGATTTTCTATTTCTTGTCTCAATAGCATAAGGGATTCTTTTACAATAGGATCCTCAGTAGGATCAATATTTTGCTCCAATAATTGTAGTAAAGCATCTTTTGAAACATCTTGTTCACAAGGTTTTGCAATAAATGGCACAAGATCTGCTGTAATAAAAGGAATGGTTGTATGGTGTGCAATAATATCTGTCTTCTCTGCTAAAGATTTTGCCAATTGCTCTAAATCTAGTGGCATATCTGAAAAAATAAAAAGCTCAGCATAACTCTTCATAAATCCTTTTATACAATACATCACATCATATTTCGTTTCTTGTAATTTATCCTGATAAAGTTGTTCAAGCATATAGATGATTGATTTCGACATTTCTGCTTCATACGCTGTTATTTTATGAAATAGCTCTTTTTTTGTTAGAAAGACCTTTTCGTTAAAGAACACACGAGCAGATGTAGAATGTGCTTTGAATGCTTGAAAGATGCTTTTATAAAATTCAACCAATACGGTTTCTTTACTATAGGTTCCTCTGACTACTTGGTCAATATCTGTAATGAACTGCTGTAAATAGTAATCCACCATTGAAATAACGAGCTCATCTTTTGTTTTGAAGGATAAATAAAATGCACCTTTAGAAATTCCACAGCGTTCTGTAATTTGTTGAACTGACGTAGCTTCAAAACCCTGTTCAGAAAATAGCTCTATCGCTTTCTCCATAATTAATTGCTTTTTTAACATATTTTTAAATCTCTCCTAATGCATTTCGTTGACAAATGACCGATTAGTCATTAGTATAAATAATTGAATTTAGATAGTCAATAAAGGGTAGGTGTGAAGGTGAAAGGTTTAGTTAATTTCGTATTAAAAAACAAATTGGCAGTTTGGTTACTAACAATTATCATCACTGTCTCTGGTATTTATTCCGGTACAAGAATGAAAATGGAATCAATACCCGATATTTCAATCCCATATTTAATTGTCATGGGAGTATATCCTGGCGCAACGCCTGAACAAGTAATGAATGAGCTTTCCATTCCATTTGAAAAATCCATAGAAAGCTTAGAAGATGTGAAAGCTGTTTACTCAACATCCTCTTCCAACGTAGCACAAGTTCAAGTAGAATACGACTACGGAATTGATATGGATGAGAAGAAACGTCAATTAGAAGCAGCTTTAGATAATCTTAAACTACCTGAAGGTGCTCAAGAGCCTACTATTATGGCGATTAGCATGAACATGATGCCAGTAGTTGCTTTATCTGTAAGTAGCTCTAAGGAAGATATTGTAGACTTAACTTCTACAGTAGAAGACGTGTTACTTCCAAAAATTGAAAAAATTGATGGTGTTGCCTCTGCGACCATCACAGGTCAGCACATTGAACAAGTATCATTTAAATATGATGAAGAAAAAATGGCTGCACTTGGTTTAACGGAGGATACAGTTAAACAAATGATTCAGGCAAGTGATATGTCACTGTCACTTGGTTTATATCAGTTTACTGTTGGCGAACAGGCTGTTTCAGTAGATGGTAAAGTACAATCTGTTGATGAGCTAAAAGATTTATTAATTCCAGTTACACCTTCAGCTACAAATCCTTCACCTTTCGTTCGTCTAGGTGATATTGCTAAAATTGAAGTAGAAGGTAAAGTACAATCTGTTTCACGTACAAATGGGCAAGATGCCATCGCCATTCAAATCGTGAAAGGTCAGGATGCGAATACGGTAACAGTTGTTAATGCAGTAAAAGACCTTATTAAAGATGAAGAAAAACGATTAGACGGCTTAAATGTAGATATTTCCCTTGACCAAGGAGCCCCAATTGAAGATTCTGTATTTACAATGATCGAAAAAGCAGTATTTGGTGGCGCTATTGCAGTCTTAATCATTTTACTATTCCTACGCGATTTCAAATCAACTATTATTTCAATTATTTCTATCCCAGTTTCTGTCTTCATGGCATTACTGCTATTAAACTGGATGGATATCACACTCAACATTATGACACTTGGAGCGATTACCGTCGCAATTGGGCGTGTGATCGATGACTCGATCGTAGTTGTTGAAAATATTTATCGACGCATTCACTTAAAACAAGAAAAACTTACGGGTCGTGCCCTTATTCGTGAAGCAACGATTGAAATGTTTAAACCAATTCTTTCGTCTACATTAGTAACGGTAGCGGTATTTGCCCCACTAATTTTCGTAGGTGGTATGGTAGGCGAATTATTCATGCCATTCGCCCTAACAATGACATTTGCACTAGGTGCATCACTATTAGTAGCTATCACCATCGTACCTGCATTATCTCACTTCTTATTCCGTAAAAAATTATACGGTGAAAAAACAGAAAGCCAACATAAAGAAGTTGGGAAACTTGCTACTTGGTACAGAGGTATTTTAGAAAAAACATTAAATCACAAAATTATTACTTCTATCATTGCGATTGCCCTACTTGCTGGTTCTCTTGCATTAACACCACTTATTGGCTTTAGTTTCATGGGATCACAAGAAGAAAAAGTAATGTACTTAACGTATACTCCTTCAACTGGAGAACTAGCTGATGAAACGGCAGCGAATGTTGAAAAAGTAGAAAAAGAATTAATGAAGCGTAAAGACGTTAATATTTTACAAGTTTCCATAACGGATGCAAATAATGTTGATCCATCAGCAATGATGATGGGTGGAGGCGCTGGTGGTGCCTTAATGTACCTTATCTTTGATCCAGATATGGAAGACTTCCCTAAAGCTCGTGAAGAAGTAGAAGACTATGTATTCAACATCGGTCAATCAGGAGAATGGAAGTCTCAAAACTTCTCTTCTATGTCTATGTCTTCAAACGAAGTCAGCTACACATTATATAGTGATGACTTAGATAAACTTCGAGATGCTGTGAAACAAGTAGAAGGTGTCCTAAAAGAAGTGGATGGCTTAGAAGATATTAAATCTGATAACGAAGATCCATACGTAGAGCATGTACTAAAAGTAGAACAAAAAAATGTCCTACAATATGGTTTAACAACAGCTCAAATCGTGATGGCATTAAATTCGAATACAACAAAAGAAGTATTAACTACCGTTAAAAATGATGGTAAAGATATTGATGTGATCGTTCAACGTGATGCTAAAGCAGCTGCTACTTCCTTAGATGATGTCTTAGCTACTGAAATTAAAACGGCTTTAGGCACAACCATGACAATCGGTGAATTAGTTGATGTCGAGGAAGGTACGACACTTAACTCGTTATCTCGTTCAAAAGGTGAATACTTTGCAACTGTATCTGGTACGATTATCGGAGACGATATTTCAAAAGCCACTTCTGCTGCTGATAAGAAAATTGATAAATTAGATTTACCAAAAGGTGTTACAACTGGTGTTGCGGGTGTTGCTGCCGATATGCAAGAAACATTCACTAAGCTTGGTATTGCTATGTTAGCGGCAATTGCCATTGTTTACTTCATCTTAGTAGTAACATTTGGAGAAGGTTTAGCTCCATTCGCTATTCTATTCTCCCTACCATTCGCCGTAATTGGAGCATTTATTGGTTTATTCGTTACAGGTCAAACTATTTCTGTATCTGTAATGATGGGTCTGTTGATGTTGATTGGTATCGTCGTAACCAATGCCATCGTATTAGTCGACCGCATCATTCATATGGAACATGATGGTCTTGCCATGCGTGAAGCGATCCTCGAAGCAGGAGCAACACGTTTACGTCCAATCCTAATGACAGCCATTGCCACAATCGGGGCAATGATTCCAATGGCACTTGGTTCTGGTGGCAGTGGTTTAATTTCGAAAGACTTAGCTATTACTGTAATTGGTGGTTTACTATCTTCAACACTATTAACATTAGTTGTTGTACCAATTGTCTATGAAATGCTGTCTAAAATGTTAAAGAAAAACCGTAAAGATATTGAAGAAAATTAATAAAAAACAGCTACTCATGCAGTTATATTGCATGAGTAGCTGTTTTTTTATCATAAGCTATTTACTGATTATCTTTCACCACAAAAACTTCCTTGCTTTCCACACCTGCAGCAGATACAGCCGTAATGCCGTATGTGTAGCTTTGCTTAGCAAGAGCTGTCTTGTCCACAAATTCAGTGATGCCATCCATATTATAAACAACATCCACTATATTTTGAGGATCATTATAAGAACCCTCTTTGTTCCCTGCAAAACGATAAATGACATACTTACGTGGTTGTGTTTCATTTTCGTCTATAATGTCAATTTTGCGACCAGTCGCTCCCTTTGTCACTTGTACAAAAGTCGGCTTATTCGGCCTAGTGTCATCATCCCAAGTTGTACCTGGTGTCAGTGCTGTATAATTATATAGTTGTTGATTAACAATCGTTGCATAGCCCAGTTTATTGTTTTGAATACTTTTTAAGGAGAAGTGCATTTGCCCTTTGGCTGCTACCTTTTCCGAACGATTCGCTAGTATTTGACTTGGTAATTCCATTTTGTTTTTCCATGCTGCATCACTGTCATTGCCAACCTTGTAATCAGCAAGTCCAATGTATAGATGAACAGGGTGTGTTTTTGCATATGTTTGTACCTCATGGCTCCACCAATCTAGCAATGTCCCATATTTCGCAACAGCTAATGTTCTTGACCAATAAATTTGTGGTGTAATGTAATCAATCGTGCCATTTTGAATCCATGTTCTGACGTCTGCATATAAATCATCGTAATTATTGACACCAGCTCGCGTATCGCTTCCTGTTTTGTCCAGTGATTTATTGCGCCATACGCCAAATGGAGAAATACCAAATTGAACATATGGTTTTGTATCTTTAATGGCTGTGTATAGATTTTCTACAAGTTGGTTGACATTATCTCGTCGCCAATCTTCCACCTTTTTAAAGGAACCACCATATTTTTTAAAAGCTGCTTGATCTGGAAAGACTTCATTTGCAATTTTATATGGATAAAAATAATCATCCATATGGACTGCATCAATATCGTAATTGGCTACTAGCTCTCTTACTGTTTCCACTAAATAGTCTTGTACTTCTGGTAAACCAGGATTTAAATAATATTGTTTGCCATATTTGACAACCCAGTTTGGATGGGTTCTTGCCACATTATCGGCAGCAAGGTCTGTTAGTTTTTGTCCAGACATTGTTACACGATAAGGATTCATCCAGGCATGCAGCTCCATCCCTCGTTTATGTGCTTCCTCTACCATAATTGCAAGAGGATCGTAACCAGGATTTGTACCTTGCTTTTTCCCTGTTATGTAGGATGACCATGGCGCTAGCTCAGACGCATACATTGCATCATTTGTTGGCCTTACTTGATAAATAACTGTATTCAATTTGCTGGCTTTTAATTGATCCAATGTTTGGCGTGTCCAAGCTGTATACTGCTCCTTAGTCATACCCGCTTTCATATCAATATTAAGAACCGTTGAAATCCAGACAGCCCGCATTTCCCTTTTCGGCTGTGTCGTGCTTGCCATCGCTGTCTTTTCAGGAATTGTCGATAGGCATAACACAAAAATCATCGCGACAAAAGTGATAAGTTTCCATTTACTATTATTCTTTCTCATATTTCCTCCATTTGCTATTTTTCTATTTTAGTATATGATAGGTTCTCGCTAAATGCACGTCTCCAAAGATACTTCACTGGATGAATGAAATAATGCGGTCATAAGTATTTCCGTCTATTTAAGAAGAAGCAGCTTAAAATCTATAAATTAATAGCACTATTAAATGATACTTTTTGTTGTCATTCATTTTATCAAATACTTTAGTTGATTCTAAAATCTGTATAATCAAAACAAAAAAACAGCCAAGAGAGCGGTGAAATGCTTTTCTCGGCAATTTGTTATTTTACTATCATTTCCCTTGTTATTAGCTCTGGTCCTAAAATGTTAAGGTGTTTGATTCGTTCTTTACGCGCAGATAAACTTTATGCTACAATCAACACAACTTATATAGAACGGAGGGTATTCCTAATGACAGCTTCAATCAGACTACGATTTCACATTATTAACTAAATATGTGTACACTTTGCCTGCTGTGCAAGGGAAATGGGATTAGTCTAGTCTGTTTTAGGAATACAGGAAGAGAGGGGACTGCAACACCCCCTCTTTTTTGTTGTCTTTCAACTTTCCACACAGGCACTACTGTTAGAAAGGGATGACGAATTTGGATCATTGGAAACGCAATACGATACTTTTTTTAAGCAGTCAAACCATTTCACTTTTTGGCTCTGCTCTAGTGCAATATGCCATTACATGGTATATCACACTTACAACGCAATCAGGCATCATGATGACCATTGCGATTATTTGCGGTTTTGTACCGACCTTCTTCTTAGCACCAATTGCTGGTGTTTGGGCAGATCGCTACAATCGTAAATGGCTTATTATTTTGGCAGATGGCATGATTGCCTTATCCACGTTAATTTTAGCTATTTTATTTTTAACTGGCTATGATGAGCTCTGGCTATTATTTGTTATATCAGCGGTACGTGCAGTTGGTGCAGGTATTCAAACACCTGCTGTAGGCGCTATTTTACCTCAATTTGTGCCTGAAGAGCATTTAATGAAGGTTAATGGGATAAACAGCAGTATTCAAGCTTTTATCATGATTCTTGCACCCATGGCAAGTGGGGCATTATTAACGATGGCTTCAATCGAATCCATTTTCTTTATTGATGTGACGACAGCTGCTATTGCCATCACCATCTTCTTATTATTTCTGCATATTCCTGCACATGCCAAAGCGAATCAGCCACAGACAACAAGCTATTTTAGTGATATGAAACAAGGCTTCATCTACATTAAAGAGCATGCTTTCTTAAAACAATTATTCTTGTTCTTTGCCTTTTTCATGTTGCTCGCTGCACCTGCTGCCTTTTTAACACCTTTGCAAGTTACACGTAGCTTTGGCGATGATGTATGGCGTTTGACTGCCATCGAAATGGCCTTTGCCATTGGTATGTTAATCGGTGGTATTGCCATCGCGACATGGGGTGGCTTTAAAAATAAAGTGCATACCATGACATTATCTGCTTTATTATTTGGTCTTTGTACAATGGCTCTTGGAATTATTCCTGTTTTTTGGCTGTATCTCGTGATAATGGCTGTTACAGGAATAGCTATGCCAATCTTTAATACACCCGCAACGGTGTTATTACAAGAAAAAGTAGAAAGTGATTATATGGGGCGAGTATTTGGTATTCTTAGCATGATTTCTACCTCTATGATGCCTTTAGGTATGCTTATTTTTGGTCCAATAGCTGATATAATTGCTATCGAATGGCTACTAATAGGGACAGGAATATTACTTTTCATTCAAGGATTTTTCTTACTTGGAAGTAAAGTCTTGTTAGCTGCTGGTAAGCCAACAAACGATTAGTCCACATATCACCTAAAACTAATATGTTTAAACTCTAGTAAAAAAGTGAAAGCTTATAGTAAGAGGTGATAATGAATGACTGAAAAAAAACAAGCGAAAACTCGTTATACAAACAACCCTGATGTACTGGATACAGATAAAAAAAGCATTTTCGATCAACACGAGGATATGAAAACAGTCGATCCAATACCTGTTGAAGAACTGAATGAAAAAGTGAAAGACGAACAACATAAATCCAACACAAAGGATTCCTCAGCTACTGCTAAACGTTATCCATAAAGTGAAGCTAGTAGGATTTTTCACCAGACAGCTCTTAAGGATATTAAGATAAAAAGTCGACCCAATGTATTAAGAAATTGGGTCGACTTTTTCAATTTAAAGAGGGAAATAAATGAAACATGCAATACCTATTTTGAAAACGGAAAGGCTACTTTTAAGACCTATTGCTCCACTAGATTTAGAGGCGATGTATGATTACACTTCTCGCGAAAATGTGGCACGCTATGTGACGTGGCAGGCCCATACAAGTTTAGAGGATACTAAAGCTTTTTTAAAACGAATATTAAATGGCTATCAGCAAGGTAATCTCCTACTTTTGGGCATCGAAGTACACTAATTGGTACAATCGATTTTGTTACGATTAGCAACACACATCAATATGCAGAAATTGGTTATGTACTTTCGGAGGATTATTGGAATAAAGGATTCACTACAGAAGCAACAAAAAAAACTGATTGACTTTGGCTTTAAGGAAATAAATTTAGTACGTATTCAAGCGCGATGTTTTGAAGAAAATATAGCCTCTTAAAAGGTTATGGAGAAATCAGGCATGCAATTTGAAGGAATTTTACGCAAAAGTATGTTTGTTAAAGGAAAATACCAAAATGTGAAAATGTACGTCATCACTGATGATGATTATAGAAATCTTTAGCAAACAAAGCCTTGCTCCATATGCAAGACTTTATCATTACAACCATTTTTCTACACAATATATCTTTTTAGCTGTTGCATCTAGCTTTACTCGTTTCCCTATCGCTATTGGATGCATAGGATGTGTATGGCAAATATCCACCTCTGCTAATAGAGGTATCTCTATTCCATCCAACTGTTCAAGTAGAATATCATAGGGTTGTCTGCCCGTTCCTAAATCATCATAACATTCATGTTTGCCCAAAATAATGCCCCTTACTTTATTAAAGACACCATGCAATTTCAGCATAGCAAAATTCTTTTCAACAATAGCAGCATTTTTTAAGCAGTCCTCCACTAATAAAATGTCACCTTCCAAAATTTCAGGGAAATAAGGCGTGCCAATAAAACCATACATTGCATTTACATTGCCGCCAATTAACCTACCTTCTACAACCCCTTCCTGAATCGTTAACCATTCATTTTTCTTGAGCTTTTTATCAACCGTCTTCTCGAGCCAGTTAACTGGTTCATCTGACCAGTAAGAGGGCATTGGCATTTCATAAGGTAGTGCTTGCGGTTTAAAGAAATAATCCTCAAAAAACTTGAAGGTGTCATTTACTAATGGTTCAAACTCGCCAAAAGAAGGGACAAACGCTGGACCATAAAAAGTTGCTATACCTGTCTTTGCATAAAGAGCAAGTAAAATGGCTGTTGCATCCGAATAACCTACGACTATTTTGGGCTGTTGACGAAACGCCTCATAATCAATGTAGGGCAGCATACTATTGGCATTTGTCCCTCCGATTGTAGACATAATGATATCCACATCTGGATTGCGTAGTAATTCATTTAATTCTTCCGCACGTTCCTTTGGTGAACCAGAGCGATAATAATCTGATTTGCCAGTAAGAGAACCTGTTACGATTTGAAAGTTTTTCTCTTCTAGAAACAATTTGGCACGTTCATAACGTTTCAACGCCGTCACCGTTGCTGGTGAGGATGGTGAATAAATGCCGATATTGATCTGTGTCGTCATACGTACATTCCTCTCCCTATCAAATTATAATAGCTTTGACATATAATATTCATTGATATATTGACCATCTACATATAAGGAATTTCGCTTTATTCCCTCTATGTCAAATCCCATTTTCTTATATAAAGCAATTCCAGCCTCATTATTTTCCATAACGGTTAACTCTAAACGATGGATACCATTAACTTTTGCCCAATCCTCTACATGATTAAATAATGCCGTCCCTATTTTCCTTCCTCGATAGTCACTATGTATGCCTATTACAAGATAAGCACGGTGAGCAATTCTAGATGGTTCATTGCCCTGTAAAATTAAATAAGCAACAATCTTTTGTTCCATTTCCGCCACGAATAAAGCTGAATGGTGGCTATGATATAGCTTTTCAATATAGCTTCCAAATTGCTCGGGCTCTAATTTTCGCTCACCTGGGCCAAATAGCATAAGATTGGATGCCTCTGCATTTGTCATAACAGCTATAATCTGTGTACTATCCTTGCGTGTTGCTTCTCGTATTAGCATGTAAAGTTCCTCTCTCTTTAAATTATAGTAATCTGCATTATTCGTTCTTAATGATGGCATGCTGAGTAAAACATATTTTGATTCGTTCATTTGATGCAAAATATAGTTAGCGATAAATGAAGGGATTTGCCGCGAAAATCCACTTGCTGATCGTGCAATAATTTATTTTGACCCTTTATGATTTTTCCTTATTTCGTACAGGGCTTGTTCATGACCAAACCTTTCTAACACCTGTACTTTGTGCATACCTAACTTTTCGAGTAAGTGACAAGATGCCTTATTAGCAGTTTGTGTTTCTGCCACAATCGATGATATATCTAAATAATTCAGGCCCTCTTCCATCACCGCTGTAAGGACTTCAAAAGCTAGCCCCTTTCCCCAATACTGTGGTAAAAATTGATAGGAAAGCTCATATAACTCTTTATCATGGTATTCATCGATAGAAACAAGTCCAATAAATTCACCTGTCGTCTTTAATGATATATATAAATATGTATTAGGAAATGGTGCTGCTAGCATACCTTTAAAGGATGCCTCTATATAGCTGTCCTGTGGCACACCTCCAAGATAGGTTCTAACTTGTCCATTGGAGTAAAGCATATGTATAGCTTTGTAATGTTCTGGTTGTAATGGCTCTATCACACAGTTACTTGTTATAAACTGCATTTTTCTACCTCCTTCTTTATGCAAAGTGTAATTCAACCATCAGACAGAAATCAAACATTTTTTCCAAATATTACTTTCCACTTTTATAAAAAAAGTAGTGACCAGCCCTTATTGCTGAATCACTACTTGCGTTATTGTCCGAATTGTTCGAGTAACCGTTGTGTATTGGTTGATTGTTCGAGGGCTTTTTTCTCATTGGCCCAATAAACCAAATATTGTGTATCGCCAACGGTGAAGACCATTTGTTGCAATTCTTCATCAAGCTCAGAACGAATGGCTACCTTTAAAATTTCCACCTCATAAAGAGGCTTTTCTTTCATTTTATAAACAATATGATAAGCTGGCTCTTCTTCAAAAATTGTTCTTTCCTTTTTAGAGAGATCTCTTACATGACTTAATGGATGTTTCTCTATAAAGTCTTTTGCTTCATCTCCTGTAGCTTGCAATAAAGATTGGTCCCCTTGCAATAATTCAATTGCATCGATTTCTGTGGCATGATCTAAAATTAGGGAGATTGCCTCATCTTCATTTTTTTCTCGATATTGCATGATAAAAGCACCAATTAGTAAAACAGCGGCAAAAATAACAAGTCTCCATCTTCTTTTAGTCATTTGCCATTACCCATTCAATGCCTTTTTAACAAAGCGATTTATATCAACGTCAGCACCTATCACAAGCATAATATCTCCTAGTAAAATCTTATCACTTGCTTGTGGAGACACGATAATATCAGCTCCACGCTTGATTCCTACAATGTTAATGCCATATTTTGCTCGAATATCTAAATCCATAATGGAGTATCCTGCAATCGCGTCATTTGCCTTTAACTCCATAATTGAATGTTCATCCGAAAGCTCTAAATAATCTAGCACTGTATTAGATAACATATTATTAGCAATACGAATCCCCATATCTCGCTCGGGATGGACAACAAAATCTGCACCAATTTTACGTAAAACTTTTTCATGATAGTCATTTTGAGCCTTTACTGTAATTTGCTCAACACCAATTTCCTTTAAAATAATCGTTGTTAATATACTCGCCTGGATATCTTCACCAATTGCTACAATAACATGCTCAAAATTACGGATACCTAATGAATTCAGTACCGATTCATCAGTTGAATCTGCAATGACAGCCTGGGTAGCAATGGAGGCAAATTCATCTACACGCTCTGAAGAATGGTCAATTGCCATCACCTGTGCACCCTGACTCATTAATTCACGAACAATACTTCCTCCAAAACGCCCAAGCCCTATGACCGCAAACTCTTTTTTCATCATAAAAAATCCCTCCGAAAACTACTATACCATCATTGTAGCTTATTCTTTATCATATGTATTGTTAAAACAAGAGTCTATTCGTCAATGTTGAATAACTAAAAAAGACGAGGATCTTGATCCCCGTCTAAACTTCTTTTTATTATTCAGCGTTACGCATCTCATCTAGCACGCGATTGACACGCTTTTCTAGCATTTTCATGCCACTTCCTCCAGCTTGCATATGACGCAGCTGACCATCTTTATCAAACACAAAATATGCTGGTACATATTGGTTTTCAAAAGCATCTGTTAGTTTCATTTCACTATCTACAAAGATTGGTTGCACAATATCATGTTCTGCTGCTACTGCTTTGATTGTATCTAAATCAGTGTCTGCCTCAGAACGCGGCATATGTACTGCTACAACATTTAATTCATCTTTAAATTGATCACGGAAATTGTTGACGTCCGGCATTGCTTCTTTACATAAATGACAGCTTACTGACCAAAAGTGGATTAATGTTGGTTTCTCGCCTACTAATTCAGCTTTTGTTACTTCCCCATTTAACCAAGTCGTTGCACCTACTAGCTCAGGCATTTGTTCACGAAGTTTCATAAAAATCCTCCTCTAATATATAGGTTGTTTTCAACTAGTTCGATAACAATTGAAAACCCTTCTCAAAAACAAAAATTCAGTTAAAAGTCCCCACAAACTTGTCGTGGGGACTTTTAATTTGTTCCATAATGACTCGACTCTATTTAGATTATAGAGTTGCTTGACCTGGACGCCAGTTTGCTGGGCAAAGACCACCAGTTTGAAGTGCTTGAAGTACACGTAACGTTTCATCAACATCACGGCCGATGTTGTTATCGAATACTGTTTGGTATTTTAATTCGCCTTCTGGGTTGATGATGAATAGACCACGTAATGCGATACCTTCTTCTTCAATTAAAACACCATATTCTTTCGAAACTTGGTGGTTTGTATCTGCAGCTAATGGGTATTTTAATTCACCAAGACCATTTTGAGTGCGGTCTGTGTTAATCCATGCTAAGTGAGTGTGGATTGTGTCTGTAGAAACACCGATTACTTCTGCATCTAAGTCTTCAAACTCGTCATAACGATCACTCATCGCAGTGATTTCAGTTGGACATACAAATGTGAAATCCATTGGATAGAAGAAAAGAACTGTCCATTTGTCTTGTGCTTTAATATCTTCTAATGATACTTTACCAAATGATTTGTCTGAAAGTACTGCTTCCATTGTAAAGTCAGGTGCTTGTTTACCTACCATGCGTTCTGCCATAATAAATCCCTCCGAATAAATATGTAGTTTATATATTCCATTCGCACAAGCGAACTCATCTTCTACGATAGCAGAGTAATCGCAGTTTTTCAAACAAGTAAACTCCGCTCGTTTGTACGTTTGAAGTGGCATGACAAGAAATCGTCAAATCCACAAATGAAATGACTGCTACAGCCTATTTATTCACTATTTTTAACAAAAATATTCTACCCTATACAAAATTTTTCTCCATTTTCTTTATGCCTGTTTTTTTAACATTTTATAGCTATTTTTTTCACGAAAAATGATTGCAAAAAAAAAATTATTATGTATAATTGTAATGGTTTTAGTAAACTAAAAGTTTCGTTAAAGTAAACTTCGTATTTCAAAAGTTTATGATTGCTAAACTTCTTCTAGGAGGGAAAAGATGCAAATAGGAGCAAAAATTAAAGCGCTTCGTTTAAAAAAAGGTCTTACCCAAGAGGAACTTGGAGAACGTACAGATTTAAGTAAAGGTTATATCTCCCAATTAGAACGTGATTTAAACTCACCTTCTATTGAAACATTATTTTCTATTTTGGAAGTGTTAGGTTCAACACCTAAAGATTTTTTTGATGATGACTCACCTGAACAAAAGGTTGTCTATACAGAAGAAGACCAATCTATCTATACAGATGAAGAAAAAAATTATGAAATTCAATGGCTAATCCCTACATCTAACGAAAAAGAGATGGAACCCATTTTCTTAACCTTTGCTGCTGATGGCGAATTCAAGCAATTTGAGCCGTCGCTCTCAGAAACATTTATTTATGTTGTCAAAGGACGTATTCGTCTTGTTTTAGGGAATGAACAGTATATCGCAAGTGAGGGCAATGCTCTTTATTTTGACGCGACAGATCATCATCAAATTTTCAATGCACATGCAGATGAAACTAAAATTTTACTCGTTGCAACAGATTCTTATTTATAGCTTAAGGAGGCGCATCAATGACAACGAATTCCATTATCCGCTTTGAAAATGTTTCAAAGTCTTATAGTGACGGTACCGTCGTCTTAAAGAATATCAACTTGGAGCTTGAAAAAGGTAAATTTTATACACTCCTTGGTCCATCTGGTTGTGGAAAAACAACCATTTTACGAATTATTGCTGGTTTCACAGAACCAACGACTGGAGATATATTTTTCCACGATAAAAAAATTAATGCAGTACCTGCAAATGAACGTCAGGTCAATACTGTTTTTCAAGATTATGCGCTATTTCCTCATTTAAATGTTTTCGAAAATGTCGCATTTGGACTACGCATTAAAAAGCTGCCTGAAAATGAAATAAAGGAACGTGTGGCTGAGGCATTAAAATTTGTCAATTTGGCAGGCTACAGCAACCGCGAAATCTCTGAAATGTCTGGTGGGCAGCGTCAGCGTGTGGCGATTGCGCGTGCCATTGTTAATGACCCCGAAGTCATTTTACTGGATGAGCCACTTTCCGCATTAGACTTAAAGCTACGTACTGAAATGCAGTATGAATTGCGTGAATTACAGCAACGTCTTGGCAAAACCTTTGTCTTTGTTACACATGATCAAGAAGAAGCACTTGCTATGAGTGATGAGATTTTTGTTTTAAGTGAAGGACAAATTCAACAATCAGGTACGCCAGTGGATATTTATGATGAACCGATTAACCGCTTCGTGGCTGACTTTATTGGTGAATCTAATATTGTACCAGGTGTGATGATTGAAGATTTCAAAGTTGAATTTGCTGGCAAAATTTTCGAATGTGTCGACCAAGGGATGAAACCAAATGAAAAAATTGATATTGTTATTCGACCAGAAGATTTAGAAATGACAACTATCGATAAAGGGAAACTTGTGGTGAAAGTGGATACACAATTATTCCGAGGCGTACATTATGAATTATCGACGTATGATAAAGATGGCAATGAATGGCTAGTCCATTCATTGAAAAAAGCAGAAGTAGGGACAGAAATTGGCTTAGGCTTTGATCCTGAGGCTATTCACGTAATGCGCTTAAATGAAACTGAGGAAGAGTTCGATAAACGATTAGAATCGTATGGAGACGATGAAGATGCAAACTAAGACATCGAAATCAGCGTTATTTCCGTATGTGTTATGGATTGCCTTTTTCGTTATCGCGCCGATTGCCCTCGTTGTTTATTATTCCCTACTTGATTTACATGGCAATTTCACGCTCGATAACTATAAAGCGTTCTTTACTTCTGTTTACTTAAAGATGACATTGAGCTCGTTTTGGTATGCCTTTTTAATTACATTCTTTACTTTATTAATTTCATACCCAACTGCTTATTTCTTAACGAAGACAAAGCATAAACAGCTTTGGCTTCTGCTCATCATTATTCCTTCTTGGATTAATCTATTGTTAAAAACATATGCCTTTATCGGCATTTTTGGATTGTATGGACCAATTAATGCATTTATTGAAGTATTTGGCTTCGATCCTAAGCAAATGCTCTTTACGGATATTAGCTTTGTCTTTGTATCGGTCTATATTTTTATTCCGTTTATGATTTTACCGATCTTCAACTCCTTAGATCGATTAAACCCAACGCTTATTTATGCAGCACGCGATTTAGGTGCCTCTGCTTTTACAACTTTTCGCCGTGTCGTTTTACCATTAACAATGGATGGCGTTAAATCTGGAATTCAAGTTGTCTTTATTCCAGCGCTATCCCTGTTTATGATTACACGCTTAATTGCCGGAAATCGCGTCATCACGCTTGGTACAGCGATTGAACAGCAATTTCTTGTAACACAAAATTGGGGGATGGGTTCTACTATTGCTGTGTTCTTAATTTTATTCATGGTGATTATTATGCTCATTACGGGACAAAAAGATAAAGGAGGTCGCGTACGATGAACAAACTATCTGCATCAGCTAAAGTCTATTTAACGATTGTTTTTATCGTTCTGTATGCTCCCATCTTCTATTTAATTTTTTACTCGTTCAATAGTGGCGGCTCCATGAATCACTTTGAATCCTTTACTTTAGAGCATTATAAAGCTGTTTTTGAAGATTCACGTCTTCTTGTTATATTAATTAATACTGTAATCGTGGCATTACTTTCTGCTTTGATTTCTACTATTATTGGCACACTAGGTGCAATCGGTATTGTGACTGTCAAAGATTCAAAAATGCGCAATACTTTACTATCCTTAAACAATGTCTTAATCGTCAGCCCAGACGTTATTATTGGTGCTAGCTTCTTAATTTTATTTACAATGGTTGGCATTAAGCTTGGCTTTGCGTCTGTCTTGTTAGCCCATGTCGCATTTAGTGTACCGATTGTTGTTCTAATGGTTTTACCTAAACTACTAGAAATGAATAAATCCTTAATCGATGCAGCATTAGATTTAGGGGCTACGAAAAAGGATATTATGATGCGTGTCATTCTTCCTTATATTCAACCAGGTATTTTTGCGGGCTTCTTCCTTGCCCTTACGTATTCTTTAGATGATTTTGCCGTGACATTTTTCGTAACAGGGAATGGCTTCAGCACATTATCTGTAGAAATCTACTCCATGGCCCGTGCAGGTATTTCTTTAACGGTTAATGCTATTTCTGGTTTGGTATTCTTTGTTACGGTGTTAGTCGTTGTTGGTTATTATTTCATTACAAGTCGTACGAGTAAAAGAATGGAGGGACAACGATGAAGTCATTAATTCAAGCTACCATCGCCATCCTTGTTGTTTCAGCCCTTTTATTCTATGCGGCTGACGCCTTAAGTGCAGGCGGCGGTAAAAGTGGAAAAGACACGTTGACAATCTTTAACTGGGGAGAATATATTGATCCTGACTTGTTAAAACAATTTGAAAAAGAAACAGGCATTCATGTCATCTACGAGACATTTGATTCCAATGAAGCGATGATGACCAAAATTCAACAAGGTGGAACAGCGTATGATATTGCCGTTCCATCTGAGTATATGATAGAAAAAATGAAGGAAGAAAATTTATTGATTCCTTTAGATAAAACAAAAATCCCTAATTTTAAAAATATCGATCCTTACTTTTTAGATTTACCATTCGATGATGACAATAAATATTCAGTCCCTTATTTCTGGGGAACAGTAGGCATTGTCTACAATCCAAGCCTTGTGGGAGATTTAGATTTCTCTTCTTGGGACGATTTATGGGACCCATCCTTAAAACGAAAAGTCTTTTTAGTAGATGGTGCTCGTGAAGTCATTGGAATGGGCTTAAACAGTCTCGGATATTCCTTGAACTCACTAGACAATCAGGAACTACGTAAGGCTACTGATAAATTAATCACACTTGCACCAAATGTAAAAGCCATCATTGGAGATGAAATTACACCATTAATGATCAACAATGAGGCCACTGTAGCCCTTACTTGGTCTGGGCAAGCAGCAGATATGATGTATGAAAATGAGGAGCTAGACTTTGCTGTACCTGAGGAAGGCTCGAATTTATGGTTCGATAATATGGTCATCCCTAAAACATCGAAAAATATCGACGGTGCCCATGCCTTTATCAATTTCATGCTAAGTGCTGAATCGGGTGCACAAAATGCCGATTATGTAGGCTACTCTACGCCTAATATCGCTGCTATGGACTTAATGGATGAAGAAGTTGTTTCTGATGAACGCTACTATCCTTCTGAAGAACAACGCGATACATTAGAAGTTTACAAAAATTTAGGACCAGACTATTTAGGGAAATATAATGAATTGTTTTTAGAATTTAAAATGAGTATTCGTTAAAGCATATAAAGGTCTATCGATGAATTTTTATTTTGTCGATAGACCTTTTTCTATTATCTTCCTGCTTCTGGCAGCACCTCACCTATTGTCTGTTTATTCTTTTCTACATCGTGGATTGGTATTGCTGCACTAGCAGGTATGTTTCATTTCAGACTTTCAACCGATATGATGATAGGATATCTTATGATAGACTTTAGTATATTTGATTATAAAAAGGGGGTTCATTCGATGACCCAGCAGAAGTCCAATAAGGCGGCTTTATATATTTTAATGTTTAATATGTTTATCGCAATGGGGAGTATTGGAATTATTATTCCTGTCATGCCAGAGTATTTAAAAATATTCGGTGCAGCAGGACAAGTTCTAGGTATGCTAATTGCAACGTTCGCCTTAGCTCAATTCGTATTTTCTCCAATTGCTGGGAATCTTTCGGATCAGTATGGTCGGAAAAATTTAATTATTTTCGGTCTTATTGTGACAGGTCTTGCACAAATCGGTTTTGGCCTAGCCACAGACGTCTGGATGCTATTTTTAGCACGCTTTTTAGGCGGTCTAGGTTCCGCATTTGTTGCACCTCCTATTATGGCATTTGTAGCTGACGTTACTACCTACGAGGAACGTGGAAAAGGTATGAGTATGTTGGGTGCTGCTATGTCACTTGGCTTTATGATAGGGCCAGGAATAGGTGGTTTCTTAGCAAAGGTTAGTTTACATTTTCCATTTTTCACGGCAGGAGTTGCTGCCATACTAGCATCTGTTTTATCTTATTTTTTATTACCATCTACTAAACCAAACACTTCACATGACAAGCAAAAGCAAGAAAATCTGGCGAAGCAAATGGCTCGTTCCATACATATGCCTTATTTCGTTATGCTCATTATCATGCTCGTGTTCTCGTTCGGAATTGCCAACTTCCAAACAACCTTGTCATTATTTGTGACAGAAAAGTTTAATTACACACCCGTAGATATTGCGATTATTTTAGTTGTCGGTGGTGCTTTTGGGGTAGTTGTACAAATGTTTGTGATTACACCACTTTTTAATCGCTTTGGTGAAATGAAAGTTGTGTTAGTCAATTTATTTATTGCATCTGTTGCTATTTTCTTAATATTGTTTGTATCTGGCTTCGCTCTTATATTAGTTGTAGCAACTATTTTCTCTACAGCAACAACACTAATTCGTCCTGCTGTAAATACACTAATTTCAAAGCTTGCAGAGAAAGAACAAGGGTTTGCTGCGGGCTTGAATAATGCTTACATGAGCCTTGGCAATATGATTGGACCAGCCTTAGCAGGTTTACTATTTGACTGGAATATGAACAGTCCATATATTTTCGGATCTATCATATTATTAGCCTGCTTCTTCCTTGCACTCATCTGGACATTGAAAAAAGCACCTCATCTAATGCATCCTGATACGAAATAGTCAGAAAAATCATTGACTATTTTTAACATTATGTTACAGTAATGTTGGTTAATAAAATTGAATGATATTTACCACTAGGGGAGCCTTTAAAAGGCTGAGACGTATATGATGATGTACGGACCCTTTGAACCTGATCTAGTTCATACTAGCGGAGGGAAGTGGCGCTACTTGCTATTGTCATTGTCTATGCAAGGCCGCTTCCTATTGTTTAAAGGAAGCGGCCTTTTAATTTCCCTCATGATTTTATTCAAGAGGAGTGAACCTTATGTCAATTCGTAAAATGACAATCATGGCTTTATTAGTAGCGATTGCTGTAGCAGGATCTACCTTTGTATCCATACCAACAGGCATCGCACGTGCCTACCCCATTCAGCATGCTGTTAACGTAATAGGAGCTATTATACTAGGACCCGTGCCAACAGTTCTAGTTGCCTTTGTGACAGCCATCATTCGTATCTTTACTGGTACAGGCTCTCTTTTAGCGATTCCTGGTAGTATTATTGGTGCATTGTGTGCGGCCCTTGCCTACAAATACAGTAGAAAACCATGGCTAGCAGGATTCGGCGAAGTTTTTGGCACTGGTATTTTAGCTTCACTTATTGCCGTACCCTATGCAAAATTGCTTATGGAGACATCCGTAGCTGCATTATTCTTCATGCCAGCCTTTTTAACATCAAGTACCATCGGGGCCATCTTAGGTGTTATGGTAGCTAGTACTTTGCGAAAATCGGTACTAGTAAAGAGTTTTAATTCTTCGCTTTATTGAGTGGTGCTGAGTGCTTTTTGATTTTGGAAATTCTTTAAGATGTGCGAGAAGATTCCTTTTCTAGTCTTTGAGCGGGGTTCGTTTCTTTATGAGCGTCTCTCTCCCCTGAGAAGCACTTTTCGAAGGCTGCACTTTGTCAATCACCTTTGCACCATTTTTTAAAACCTCAAAGCATTCAAAAAAGCAGTGCAAAATGGAATGATTTTGCACTGCCTTCACTCTATTATGATCGTTTTTTCATACCCTTTAATAGCTGGGCTACGTTCGTATCTTCTGCTTGTACAGGTTTCTCCTCAATTGGCTGCTCTTTTTTATTCGTTTTTGTTAAGAAACTCCACCCAAAACGTCTTATGGTAATATCCATAAAGAATAGAAGCATACTTGCTAAAAGAAGCCATGTAGCAATGTTTTGTCGATCCGCTCCTTTGGTTGTAAAGTCACGGAACACATCTTGTGGTTCTTTTAAAACGGCTCCCCCTGTTTGATTTGTTAACTCTTCAATCAGTTTTTCATTAACAGGGAGCAGTTCATACTCAGCACTATAAGGAACACTTAGACCTGCCTGATAAATGGCCTGCTGCTCATCCGCTATACGGAAGAAAATCAATCCAGGTTCGGCCTGTACAACAGCTCGAACTTGGGAGGCTGAAATGGTTTCTAACTGTGTTTCTAACTCCTCCCCTGCTTCATTAACCGCTACAATGTCTAAAAATGCGGCTTCATTTGTAGGGTCTGTAATCATAAAGGAGCCATCAGCTTCTAATCTCACATCATAGGCAACATCATTATAGCTTGGCAACATTTGTGAAATAAGCGTCTGCCAAAATGTTCCCCAGTCCTGCCATCTTGCCCAATCTCCTGTCCATTTACCCGTTGAATCGGATGTAAAAGCAAATGTTTTACCGAGTCCATATTGCCATTGTGCTAACACAGGATCTTCCTTCTCACTTTCTGCAATTACGGTTGTCCCTTGCTTAGCTGTCGTTCCAATATAAGCATTCATTTGAGGGACGCCATTGGCAAATAGCGAATTCCATCCTGCGGCATTATAAATTGCTGGATAAAACGGATTATCCTCAATATAGGTGCGAGAAATCATAGCTGTTTCACGAGATAAAATAGAAGGAATGGTTTGTTCATCAATGACATCATAGAACCGTCCACTACCCATATCACTAAGTGCTTCGAGTAAGTTAGCATCAGCATCTTGTCCAATCGCTACTGTTGATAAAGTGATACCATTTTCTTTTCCCTCAGCAATTAAATCCTCATAATTCCCAGACTGTGATTGCCCATCGGTTAAAAGAATAATATGTTTACGTTGAAGCTTTAAATCGGCGAGATTTTCATAGGCTTTAGCTAATGAACTATAGATTTCTGTTCCGCCTCCTGGTGTTACTGATAGAATGGTATCCACTGCCTCTTCTTTACTTTTAAGAGGCGCGGTTTCTATAATTTCCCAAGGACGATCATCGAAGGCGATAAAGCCTAATGTATCCTCATCTCGTAGCATTTCAACAGAACGTGCCGCTGCTTCCTTAGCTAGCTCTAGCTTCGAGCCATGCATACTGCCAGAACGATCCAGCACTATGACTAGCCCTAATGAAGGTAATTGCTCCTTGCCCTTAATTTCCATCTCCACAGGCAATAACGTTTCAATTGGCGTTTTAAAATAGCCTCCTAAACCAAAACTATTTTCTCCACCAACCATCGTGAAACCAACCCCAAAGTTTTTGACTGCTTGCTCAATCACACTCATTTTCGCCTCACCAACTAAATGACCAGGCACATTGTCAAAAATGATCGCATTATATTGTAAATAGCTGGACAGTTCATTTGGTAGGCTTTTAGGATCGACAACATCATAGGCAATGGATTGACTACCAAGTGCTGCCGCGATAGGTGAAGCTGTTTCATAGCCATTGACGATGAGTAAATGGGGTTCACTTTGTACCATTGTGACACTTGTTAATTTATTGTTTTCAAAAATAGCATCCTGCCCAACTTGAATAACTGCTTCGTATTTTACAAGTCCTTCAGCTGTTGCTGCGTGTTTATAGGTAAACACATTTGTACCTTCCGTCAGCTCAACTGCCTCGCGATGAATTAGTTCATCATTTTCATATAATAACAGCTCCCCTTGCCCTGCTGCTGTTGCATGAATTTCTGTTACTAATTGTTGCTGCTCTCCTACATAAGCAACCTGAGGAGAGACAAAGCTTTTGAGCGACACATCATGGACAACTGGTAGACTAAAAGGTACAACGTCCACACTAATATTGGCACCTTTCAATCTGGAGACAAATTCTAAAGCATCTCCTTTTGTCTCATTACCATCTGTTAATAATACAAGGCGAGTCGCTTTTTTTGGATCAACTATGCCTGTTGCAAGCTGTAGACTTTGTTCAATATTCGTTTGATCTGTTGCTTTGATTTCTGTAAGCTTCGGTACATCCTTTAATTCTTTAGACAAAATGGCTTCTGTTTGTAAAGTGGAAGAAAAAGAATAGATCCCTGCAAGTTGGGGTTCTTTTTTAGATTGTAGGCTCTCCTGTATAAACTGAGCCATCTCATCTTCTGTACCATTCATAGACGCAGATCGGTCTAGTAAATACACGATCTGTTCTTCTTTTATCGGTAATAATAAATACGGCCCTGCAAGTGCCAAAACTAAACAGCATATCGCTACTATGCGAATAGCAAGCACAACAATATGACTCTTTTTTAGTCGCTGCCGTTCTCGAAAATAAGTCCATCCAAAATACAAGAACAATGGAAGTAATAGCAACAATACTAATGGCGTATCAATTCGTAAATCCACGACGTCGTTGCACCTCCCACTCTGCAACAAGCAAAATTAAAACTATTACAATTAACCAAGGTACGAAGGAGGCCATCGATACCTCTTCCTTCCCATTGTCTGAAATGTCGCCTAATGTATAGCTTGTTCCTTGTTCAATAACACGTTCCTGGGCTTGCAATTGCACAATAAATTGTTTTTCTTCATTATTTGAACGTACCATATAAATACCTGGTTGTTTTGGTGCAATTAACATGCCCTGTGTAATAGAAGAAAGAAACTCATCTTCTTGCGAATAAACACTCCAGTCTCCTTGCGCTAAGGCTACTGCACGCTGTTCATTCGGTGTGAAAATACCAAGTGAACCGACTGATTCTGTTAACTGTTGCTCAGTACTCCATAAAAATAGCGGGAATGATGGATGCAATGGCCAATCTGTATCAGCAATATCCGCTAAAACAACGATATCTCCTTTAGGAGAGCGTTGGATAAACGGCTCATCTCCTACAGAAGCAATGGTTTCATAATCCGAAAATCCAGGATAAATAGCACTAACATAAATATCCTTTAGTTCGCTAAAAGCAAATAATGCATCACTTTTAGCACTTACTGTACCACTTGTTTCCACTTTTTCGGCATCATCACGTCCAAATAATACTAGCGGTTTCTCCATCTTCTCCAATAAGGCCGTTTGGTTTGTGATGACAGTTGCATCCTGATTGTCAGCTACTTGTAAAGACGGAGCGATTTTCACGCCGCTACTGACACTTTGAAAACCTTTTTGTATCAACTGATGCATACCCTGATCAACAACAATTTTTGAAGTAGTCGTTTGTAGTAAGACGGTTTGTTGATTGTCTACGGCATAATCATCCTTTGCATCAATAATAGCTGTCATCGATTTTGCTAAGGGTAAATCTTTGAAGGTTTTCGTAATGGCTTCATTTGGAGGCACAACGACACGTTCTGCTACCAGCTTTTCACCCTCTGCATTTTGTATCGCTAATGTCACCTTTTGTTCAGCAGTTGTATCATTATGGAGCTGTACAAGTGCCATCGTAACCTGACCATCTGTCGTTGCAGCAAAGCGTGTAATGGCGATATTTGTTAAGTCTTTTGCAGCACCTCTAACTAGCCATTTCACTGAATCTTTATCCATTGGTAATTGCTTTTTATCAAGCGTATCTGTAAAAACATAGATAGAAGTCGGTGTATCGCCCACAAATGCCTGTGCAACATCCAGTGCCTTCGTCATTTCAGCCGTTTCATAGGATACTTGTAAATCTTTAATCGCTTTTTCAATGTCATTCATATTTGTTTCTTGCTGCAAAACGGCTTTTGGAGCGGCACCTGTTGTAATCAATGTAACAGGTCGCCCATTCAACTCTTCCATCAATGTCAACATTTCTTGCTTATGTGTGTCAAAGGTTGATGAATCCTTTCCTGCTAGCATCGTGGCTGATGTATCAACAATAAATATCGTTTGCGCACCCACAATGGTTGATTTTTTCACATATGGATTCATCAGCGCCAATACAAGTAGCAGTAATGCTAGCAGCTGTAAATATAGTAAGGCATTTTTTTGTAAATGCTTTAAATAAGGTGATACACGGGTTTCCTGCATAATTTCAGACCAAAATAGAGTCGAAGAGACAGTTTGATCAGTATATTTTTTACGAAAGAAATAATAGAGTAGGACAATGACCGGGATGATGGCCGTCCAGCTAAATATAATTTGACTAAAGCCCAATACGGCTCACCTCACCTAATCCAATGTGCTTTTAATAATTGTTGAAAGATCGCATGTTGCAGTCCATCTTCCACTTTCAATTGTAATTTTCGAACGCCAAAGCGGCGGCAAATGGCTTCAAATTCTTCTTCATGTAATAATCGTCTTGCATGATAGGTGTCTAATACTTTAGTAGACATCGTCACATTGACACCATTGCCTGTTTCACGATCAAGAAGGCGGACATCCCCCAAATAATTTGGTGATAACTCTTCTTGCGTAACAATTTGCAAAATGCGAACATCCCCAGCATAGCGTGGTAGTCTTTTTAACAGCTGCTCCCATTCCTCAATTGGCTCTAACCCATCTGTAATAATGAAGAGTACGGTACTATCCTTAGGCATAGCTTTTAGTGCACCCTGTGCAAATCGATTAGCATAATTCGCTTCTTCTATATCTGTTACTACTTGTAAAAAAGCTCGACGATACATGGCACCCTTCCGTCGAAACGGTGGTTTCACCTCATCTTGGACAAACGAAAAAGACAAACGATCATCACGACCGAGCACCATTAAGCCGAGGGAGGCCACAATTTGACGAGCAAATAGCCACTTAGCGCTCTCCCCCATTGATTTAGTAGTATCGAGTAAAATGTGTACACGCATCTCTTGCTCGTCTAAAAACCTCTTGATAAAGTATTTATCTGTTCGAGCAAAAACGTTCCAATCTACTTGGCGTACATCATCACCTAAATGGTATTCTCTAAAATCTGAGAAATCGAGAGAAGCCCCGAAGCGTTGTGAACGGTGCGAACCCTTATGCTGCCCGCGTAGTTTGGAGGCCGTCGCTACTTGAAAGCGACTGATTTTTGCTAACCAGTCTTCGGGCAATAAGTATTTTGCTGTCACTTGCTAACACCTTGTTGAACTTTTTCTAAAATAACATCAATCACATCATCAGCTGTTTTCCCTGAAGCCTCCCCTTCATAATTCAACAGCATTCGGTGACGTAAAACCGGTTTTGCAACAGATTTTATATCAGCTACAGAAACATGGAAACGTCCGTTCATAAGTGCTCTAGCCTTTGCTAGTTTTATTAAGCTTTGCAAACCACGTGGACCACTGCCATACATGGCATATTGTTTAACTTCATTCAGAGCATCTGGTCTTTCAGGATGCGTAGCCACCACTAGATCTGTGGCAAATTCCAGCATTTCATCGGCAACCATTACTTCTTTCACCATTTGCTGAGCTTCCATAAGACCCTCAGTATTCATCATCTTCTGTAAACCAATTTCCTGCGCACCTGTCGTTCGCTTCATAATTTCCATAAGTTCACTTTTTTCAGGATACGGTACAAGAATTTTACAAAGGAAACGGTCCATTTGTGCTTCAGGTAATGGATAGGTTCCTTCCATTTCAATAGGATTTTGAGTCGCTAACACGAAAAATGGTTTCGCCATTTTTTTCGTATCCCCCAAAATCGTCACCGTTTTTTCTCCCATTGCTTCCAACAAGGCACTTTGTGTTTTCGGTGTTGCCCTGTTAATTTCGTCGGCTAACACCATTTGACTAAAGATTGGCCCAGGTTGAAATGTAAATTGTTGCTTGCCATCAGGCGTCCGTTCAATCATACTTGTCCCTGTTATATCAGCAGGCATAAGATCGGGTGTAAATTGAATACGTGAAAACGACAAATCTAGTACTTCAGAAATTGTACGGATTAACATTGTTTTCCCTAATCCTGGTAAACCTTCTAATAAGGCATGACCATCTGCTAGAACTGCATACAGCGTATAATCAATTGCTTCTTCCTGTCCAACAATGAAGCGATGAATTTCTTCTTTTACTTGGTGTAATTTCGCGCTCATCTCTACATACTGTTGCTCTGTAAATGCCATTTCTTTTCCTCCTACTGCGACTCAATTGACGTGAAATAAGATTGCACGACATTTTGTAAATCCTTTGGTAATTGTAAACGCTCTGAGCTTTCTAAATAGCTGTCTTTATAGGAGCCAATTACTTCTTCATATGGTCGAATAGAGCCCTTTGTTATTGGTCCATTTCCCTGTTGCTCAGATACATGAGAACCATCTCCTAACGCTCCACCATCTACTGATGTCTCACTTGATCCGCCAACTCGATTAGGTGTCGTTAATAAATTTCGACCGCCTTGGCCACTTCCTGCTCCTTGACCTTGTCCTTGCCCTTGTCCTTGGCCTTGTCCTTGCCCCTGTCCTTGTCCTTGCCCCTGTCCTTGTCCTTGTCCTTGTCCTTGTCCCTGTCCTTGTCCTTGTCCTTGTCCCTGTCCTTGTCCTTGTTGTTTGGAACCACTTTGAGCATTATTTTGACCAGACTGACTTGCTTGGCTTTGCTGATTGCTAGGTTGGGCATTGCCAGAAGACTGTTGATTGTTTTGTTTGTTACTGCTTGCATTATGATTGGCACTAGCAATAGCATTTTGTAAGGAATTACTTGCTGGCTTACCAAGCTTGCTCATAGCCGTTTGAGTAGCATTTGCATTTTCCGTTAGCCCTTGCTGCATTTGAGCAAGCTCTTTTAGCTGCTCAACCTCTTCCTTCGATAAGCTTTGTTCTTCTTCTGCCCCATCTTGACTAGCCGTTTGTTTATCCTTTAATTGCTGTTCCTTTAGGGCTAGTTCCTTTTGCTTTTTCACAACTTCCCGTAAAGCCTCTTCTGCCGTTTCAGCCTCTTTTAAAGTATTTTGAAGCTCTTGCAATTGCTCGTTAACTTCTTTTGTTTGTGCTTTTTTCTCTAGTTCAGCAACTTCCTTTTTCATATCTTCGATAACAGCTTGCTCTTTTTCAATCTCGATTGCTTCTATTTGCGTCGCTGCCGGGAACATATAAAGAATGGCTAGTACAACTGTTGTGACGAATAATCCGATAAATGCCTTTGGACGAAACAGATGTTTCTTTCGAGCCTTAAAGTCAGCAAAAGCTTTTTCAACATTTTGTATGGCTTTAGATAATAAAGATTGGACAAGAGGGTCCTGATCATCTTTAAACGATAATGCTGTCACTAACTCATTATGAGAAAAATAATGATCCAGAGTATGCAAAGCCTCTCTTTCGTTGACACGTTTCCACCATATGTAAACAGTAGTTGCAGCCATAACAGTAATGAATGCACCTAATGCTATTTGACGATAATATGGCCAAACAAATAGTCGGGAAATTAAAACGAGAGAAGCACTCGAAAGCAATGCCAAAAACAAACCGTACTGTGCAATGGGAATACTTCTTTCAAGAGTTAAGCTCGACTTTGCACGCTGAATATATTTTCGTAACTGCTTACGACGCTCCATACCAATTCCTCCTCATCGGTTACTTTTCATGTTGGCACGTAATTTTTTAATTGCAATCGTTAAACAAAGTACAATAATCAATACATAAGCAATTAAATACATAATCCATACAGGTAGTTCTATACCAGAAAGCTCAGCTAACGCATCACCCATCTCTGGTGAAATAAGCGTCAACATCAAGGCACCTGGATTGATAGACGCCCAAAAATAAGTCATAAAGGAGGTGCTTGTACCAATGGCATTACCCATTTGATGAAAGGCCATTGTTAAAAAGAAGAAGAATGCTGTAATACCACCTAAAAAAATAATCGATCCATATGTTGCAATCATGGCCACAATGGTTCTCTTTGTAATTGTTGAAAACATCACACCAATACTACCTATTGCTACTACAGTAACTAAATAAAATAAAAATATAGAAATAAGCTGTGAAGGTGATACACCACCGAATAGAAATACTAAGCTATATAGTGGTAATCCTGCTACCAGCATCAATACTAGAAATGCTACAGAGGATAATAATTTTCCAATAACAATTTGTGTAGAACTTTGTGTTGTTGTTAGTAAAATATTTAAAGTTTGCTTCTCACGTTCACTACTGATGGCACCTGCAGTTAAACTTGGAGTAATGAAAAGAACTAATGCCATTTGTAAAATGGTTAGCACAGCAAACATCATAAAGCTTGTTTCTGGTCTAAAGAAGCCCCTGCCAGTAAATTCAGTCGTAAGCAATAAAAATCCTGCAATGAAAATACACAGTACTGCTAAATAAAACATTAACCCTGAGAAGCTTTTAAAAGAACGGAAGCGCAACTTCAATTCTTTTACAAGTACCGGATTATAAAATCTTTCCATCATTGATTGTCCGCTCCCTTCGTGATTGCCATAAAGACATCCTCTAAATCTTTCTCTTCCTCACTTAATGCATAAATCGGTAAATCGGCAAGCATTGCCTTTTTTAATAATGACACTTGCTCTGCGTCTGTTCCACGGTAATTAAAGGCTATTTCTAAGCGATTGTCGATGACATCAATAGAAGAAATATGGGGATCTTCCTCTAAAAATGCACGTACTGCATCGAGTCGATCTGTCACTTTCATCACAATACGCTTTTCTCCCTGTAGTTGTGCTTGAATCGCAGCTACATTGCCATGTGCAATTAGCTTGCCATTATCAATGACGCCGATTTCATCACACATCTCAGCAAGCTCTGGCAAAATATGCGAGGAAATTAAAATGGTTTTCCCCATGGATTTTAAATTCCGTAAAATGTCTCGCATTTCCACACGAGCTCGCGGATCTAAACCTGATGCAGGCTCATCCAAAATCAATACCTTGGGATCGTGGATAAGGGCACGGGCTAAACATAAGCGTTGCTTCATCCCCCGTGATAATAAATCCACATATTCATAGCGTTTGTTTGTTAAATTCACTAGCTCTAATAGTTGTGGAATTAACACTTGACGCTCTGCTAGCTGAATACCGTAGCTCGCACCATAAAAATCTAAATATTCATCTACTTTTAGCTGGTCATAGACACCAAAGAAATCAGGCATATAGCCAATTTGCTTGCGCACTTCCTTCGGTTCCTTCACAACACTTTTGCCATTGATCAAGGCATCACCAGAAGTTGGCGACAATAGTGTGGCTAGAATAGAGAATGTTGTAGATTTCCCTGCCCCGTTAGCACCAACAAATCCAAATACAACGCCTTCTTCTAAGGACAAGTTTAAATGATCTAATGCTGTAAAGGAGCCATATCGTTTCGTTAAGTCACGAATTTCTATCATTATTTTGCCACTCCTTTCAGCTCTATATCTGGTAATTTCGTTTGTTCTCCAGATGGATCAGGACCATATTTTATTTCCATTCGCAGTTCTCCATCTTGATTAAAGTACTTTGAAATTTTATCCGTAAACACTTGCTTTGTATCTACCAGTGGTTCATATACGTTAGTTTCATTATTCCAGATCGCTATCTGCATACGTGCAACATCCTTATTGGAAACTGTGAGCTCATTAAGTGATTGAACAGCATCCATAAATTGATCTGGCATTGCCATTGTGACTTCGTATAAACCATCAGATAGGTACCAATTGTTCAATTCATCAATTTTTTCATAGTGTCCACTTGCTGAAAGTGGTACTAATGTATAAGTGAAGTTATTGCGCTTCATTGTAAATGGACCTGATAGCTCCACTTTTCCTTTAAACGGTTGAACAAGCGTAGTAATCGGTGACATATTAGCACTTGTTTCTAGTTCTACTCCTACAAGAGCTTGATCTGTCCAAGCTGTGAGTATTGGCTGGTTATCATTTTCTACAAGCGGTAATGCTAATGATTTCATTCTTTCAATACGCATTGGGTCTACCTCATCCTTCTTCGATGGGTAACTATAATTATAATTATTGAATATCGATGGTTTTTGAAGAACCGTTGTTTTCAGTTCCTTATTAACCTGTAACGTTCCATTCGCTTCAATATCCCCTAGCTTCACTTCTTTCACACCAGAAATTAATGTGACATCTTTTAATGTGAATGGGAAATTATTTTTAACCGTTCCTGTTAGCTTTTCATTTTTCAATGTTATATCAATATCCATCTTGCCCATATTTTGAGCTGACGTTTTTCCACCAAAGGATTGCACAGACCAGTAGCTTAAGTCGCGTAATGTTAACGTCGAACCGTTAGCATTTTCTTTTATATAAGAAGATTCATGCAAAGCTCCCATCGTCCCTGTGAAATTATTGTAATTTCTCAAAGCAATGGCAGTCGTATTTTGATCAGCATTGACCACAAAATCCCCACTACGATTTGTTAGAATCGACTCTACATAATAACCATTTACACTACTATCTTCGTTTACTTTATAGAATGCAGATTGTTGAACTTGTGGCTGAACAATACGATCCTTGGCTCCAACAATAAAGAGAACAATTGAAAGGACAATTGAAATCGATGGAATGATCCACCATGCATGCTCACGCTTGTCCATTTTTTTAAGAACAACGTAAAGCAGTGGCCCGATAATTAAAATATAAAGAATAATGACAATTAGCATATAGCTTACTGATACTTCAAAGGATGGAAATAATTCATTAATGTTACGAAGCTCATAAGAAATTTGGTCGAGTGATGATTGCCCCTGTCTCATCATCCCTTGCTGCGAAATGTTCTGAATATCAATCATTTTAGCTATAAGGGCAGCATAGCCGTCCATTGATGCAAGCGGTTGATCACCTAAAGAGAAAGCTGTTTGAATAATTTCTCCACTACCAATTTTTTTCTTTGCTGCTAACACTGTATTATTTTCTGTTAGTACTGGTAAACTTCCTTCACTACTAGTAGACGAGTAAACCGAAATAGGCTGTGTAAAAATGCCTCCACCCGATAATTTAGTTAATGCCTCTGCAGAAATAGAAGTCATCTCTTGTGATAATGATAATGGTAAATACTCTTTCAAAATACCTGCTGTGGCATCAATTTGGTCAGCAGCCCCTAAGAGTAATGTACCGCCATCTTGTACCCATTTTAGTAAGGACTCTTGTTGTTTTTGTGTTAAATCGGCTATCGCCACTTCATCCACTACAATGACATTGGCCATAGCAAGTCCCTGTGAATCTTCTGGGAATGTATAATCTTTTAATTGATTAATATTAAATACTTCGACACTGCTTTGAACAACAAATGTTGATAAACGTAAAAAGGCCGATAGTCGATCACTTTTATCTGTTAATGTATAAATAAACGTTGCTGAAGGATCTAAAAAATTAGATTGTAGGCGTTTAGTTCCTTTATAGGCAACCTTTTTTCCTTTCTCAATGCTTCCCTCATAAAAGGCAAATAAATCTGCGTCCGAATAACTATAGTCAGCTAACCCATCCTGATAGAAAGTAAATGTCTTTTCTTCTCCTGCTGCTATATCGATTGGCACGACGATTGCTGATGCAGCCTCATAAGAATTGGCAGAATTAATGGCCATATCTCCAGAAAAATCTGCACCATTATTTTTTACTGTTACTTGTAGTGGCACCACTGATTGATATTTAGCTTTACCTGAAATACCCGCTGTTGCTTTGACCTCTAATGTAGCAGCAGCACTTGCCTGTGTAGAAGGCAATAAAAAGCTAATTACAAGCATGACTAATAAGGTCAGTGCCGTCATTTTTGTCTTTTTCAAAAGCTCAACTCCTTTTTATGTAAATAGATGGTTACATAATTATACGATTTAAATTGCATTTTGTTCCATTTCTTATGATATCTTCATGAATATTCATAAACTCTTAAGAAATAAGCGATTTAATAATGAATACAAAAAGGCAATTCCGACATGACTTGGAATTGCCTTTTTGGCTATTTTGTATAATCAAACAAACAACGTGCATGATCCTGCACTACTTCAACAAAAGCCTCTACCTGTCTCAATTCAAAGGAGGATTCATAGCCAATTAACCAAGTATCTCGCGTAAGCCCAAATTCCTTTTCATCATTGGACAGCGGGATTTTATGAATGGCATCGTGGTCATTTAAAGTAATGGAAGGTAAAATAGCATAGCCGATGCCATTTAAGGCCATTTGCTTACAAATCTCAATTTGATCCACTAAAATTTGTTTTCTAGGATTTGATGCAAAATGCTGTTGCCACCATTGTTGAATTTCTTGATAGTAGTTAGAATCACTTTTATATTGTATAAATGGACGGTCTGTCTTCAACACATCTTCAATGGTCTTAACTTCTTTGTCCACTAAATAAAGAGTATCTCTGAAAAGGTGAATCTTTTCTCCCTTCCAGTCAACTTGGCCACGTACAATGCCTACATGTGCCTCGCCCTCATAGAGTGCCTTGACAATTTCAGAGCTCCAGCCCGTCATCAGTGATATTTTAGCTTCAGGATATTTTGACACAAAATCCTTTAAAATTTTAGGTAGCCAGTTTTGACCAACAATGGATGCACAGGCAATTTTTAATGTCCCGTTGACCTTTGTTGTTAAGGATTGAATGGTTTCAAAAATCTCTTCTTTTTTAGCTAGCATTTCCTTCGCATACGCAATCACCTGTTCTCCAGCGGGAGTTGCAGTTAGCCCCTTTTGTGAGCGAATAAATAACTGTGCACCCCAGTCCTTTTCAATCGTTTGTAATCGTTGAGAAAGGGCCGGTTGGGATAAGAATAGACGCTCTGCTGCTTTCCGCATATTGCGTTCTTCAGCTAAAATTTTTAATACTTCTGCCTCTGTTGCCATCAATCTTTAAACCTCCACTACAAGCAAAGAGGGCCTCATGATTTTCATCTGAGTTCCCTCTTAAGCTACTACTCTTTTTGATAAATATATTTTTTCAATTGCTTCAAAATAACACGTCTTGTTAAGATCCCTGCAAATGTACCGTCTTCGTCTACTACACATAAAAAGGCGTGGTTAATGACTAAATCTAAAGCTCGCTGGAACGTATCCGTCAACTTCAATACGGCAATTTCTTTGTCCATTATAGAGTCAACTTTAATATCAGGTAGCTTTTCGTATTCAATATGCTCAAGACCAAGAATCGATTCGGTAATCATTTTCATGCTAAGTAAACCTTGAAGTCGATATTTCAGATCTAATACAGGTATGGACGAGTACCCTGTACGCGTTAGTACAAGGAGTGCATGTTCTGCACTATTTCCACTTTGTACATGCGCAACTTTTTCAGAGGAAATAATAAATTCACTAATTGGCATTGCTAATAAGTCTTTGCTGTTAGTTGAAATCATGAACTTCTTCTCCTTTTCTGTTCTCGCTGTGGAGAACAGTCCTTCTCTTTCATCATATCATAACTTTTCTATGTATGACCATGACCAGGTCGGGAAGAGTTTTCATGAACAATGAATTATTTTGGTCTATCCTACAAAAGCTAAGTATATCTTCATTCAGTCAAGTTTCTACTTAACTGAATGAAGATGGTTTCTATCTAATAACCAGCCTTACTCCAGTAATAAAAAATCATAATCCCTAAAAAAAGCAAAAAAATCGCATAGACCCAAACAATGGGGTTCAACATCGTGGCATACTCTTCGACTGTTTCTGAAATCGGTGTATCATTTTCAGATTTCCGTTCAGAGGTCATTTTTGCAATTTTCAGCGTAGACACAAACGAAATTGCAGAAATGATCACAATGGCAATAATAGCTGGAATTAACCACATACCCATAGGTAACACTCCTTTCTTTACCCTTAGTATGCGTCAACCCAGCTCACTGTTATGCAAATATTTTTAGAATGGATATTGATTGAGCCATTGCCCACCATCCAGTGTTACACATTCTCCATTCATATAGCTTGCCTTGTTAGACATCATAAACGTAGCTAAATCAGCAATTTCTTCTGGTGTTCCTATACGACCTAATGGAACTGAATCTAGCGTACGAGCTGCTGCTGCTTCGGATTCCCAAAGCTTATCTGCCCCACCTGTTCGTTCAATTGGGCCAGGTGCAATCGCATTAACACGAATACCATACTGTTTTCCCCACTCGACAGCCAACGTTCTCGTCAGTGATAATACACCAGCTTTTGCTGCAGCTGAGTGAACAACACCAGCTCCAGCATTCCAAGCATAAGTAGCCACCATATTTAAAATAGATCCTTTTATATTATTTTTAATCCAATAATTCCCAATTACTGAAGAACAGAAAAATGTACCATTTAACACAATATCCACAACAGCCTTCCACCCATTCGGAGATAGATCCTCAGCTCGTACAATAAAATTACCTGCCGCATTATTTACTAGCCCATCCACCTGACCGAATTTATCAATAGCAAATGCGAGCATGGCCTCTGCATGCTCAGGTACACGCACATCCATTTGAAACGTCTCAATAGAGGGACCCGCCTCAGCAATAAATTTTTTAGCCTCTGCTAATCGTTCTTCGTCACGCCCTGTTATGACAACATTAGCACCTTCAGTGACGAATTGCTTTGCCATATAAAGCCCCATACCACTTGATCCACCCGTAATAATAATCGTTTTCCCCTGTAACATTCCATTTCCCCCTTAGTAAAAAATGAATGATGATTCATTAGAATTTTACTATATTTTCTCGAATATGTCATATTAATTCTATAGATTACTAGAATATTTTCTGTTTTTTCAAAAAAAGAGAGCTATTCAGCAGTTTGAATAACTCTCACAATCATTAAAACTCATACGTATAGGCAATTTTATATAGTTCCATTAATTCTTCTTTTGTTGGTATCTTCGGATTATTGCTAGGACTGCCACTTGCAAGAGCATCCTCAGCCATTTTAGGGATAGCATTGTAAAAAGCTTGTTCTTCTATTCCCCAATGTTTTAAATTGCCAATCTTCATATGCCTACACATTACCTTAATGGACGTAATGGCTAATTGTGCTAGCTCCTCTTGTGAATACGACTCTTTTGTTTTATTAAAAAACTGTCCTAAATCCGCTAGACGATCTATACAAGCTTCTTTTGAATAGTCCAATACAGCTGGTAAAAGCATCGCATTGGAGATGCCATGTGGAACATGGAAGAGTGCACCGATTGGACGCGACATTCCATGAACTAAGGCAACAGAAGCATTTGAAAATGACAGCCCTGCCTGCATGGAGCCTAATGACATCGCTTCCCTCGCATCCACATCATCTCCTTGCTCATAAACTTTAAGTATATTATTGACGATTAATTCCATGGCAGATAATGCAAGAACATTCGAATATGGATGCGCTAAACGTGATAAATAGCTTTCAATGGCATGACTTAAAGCATCAATTCCCGTTGCTGCTGTAATCGCAGGCGGTGATGTTATAGTTAAAACAGGATCGACTATTGCAACAGTTGGCATAAAAGCTGGCTGTTTAATCATCATTTTTACAGCCGTTTTTGTATTCGTAATAACAGTTGCATCTGTGGCCTCAGAGCCTGTCCCCGCTGTGGTTGGTATGGCTATATGCGGTATTGGTGCATGCGCTGCAACTTTGGCCATTTTCATATAATCTCCTATGTAGCCACCATTTGTAGCTACTACCGCAATCGCTTTTGCCGTATCAATACAGCTTCCTCCACCAACAGATATAATGACATCACAGTGGTGTTTCTGCAGCAGCTGTAGTCCCTCGGCTACATACGTATCATCCGGCTCAGTTGTCACTCCTAAGTATGAAACAGCCTCTATCCCTTGGATTTTTAACAAGGTATGACACTGCTTAACAAAACCTAAGCGATCCATGATTGGATCACTAACGATTAATGCCTTAGAGCCTAATGCTTTGGCATAGTCCCCTACTTCCTTAAAAGAATCACGCCCATATACAATGGTTCCTGGTGAATGAACGGTAAAGATTGTTTTCGTTTGAATCATATTTCACCCTCCTAAGCTATTGAGCCGTATAACCACCATCTAAAAGAATCGCCTGACCAGTTAACCCCTTTGCTACATCGCTTGCTAAATATAAAGCTAGCCCTGTAATTTCAGAGACATCCAACAGCCGTTTTTGCGGTACAAGTGGATAAAGCACCTGTTCTAGTACTTCCTCTACTTGAATACCTCGAGTCTTCGCTAAATCGCTAAATTGATTGTGCACTAATTCTGTATCCACATAACCTGGACAAATGGCATTAACTGTAATCCCATCATTTGCTACCTCCAGGGCTGCCACTTTTGTTAACCCAATAACACCGTGCTTTGCTGCGTTGTAACCAGCCTTACCGGCAAACCCGATAACCCCATTGATGGAGGCCATATTGATAATGCGACCAAATTGATTGTTCTTCATAGGTGGTAATGCATATTTCATCGCCACAAATGGTGCAACGACCATGACCTTTTGCATAGCCTCAAAAATCTCCGTTTTAAAGTCTTCAATCAATGAGACATGTTGAAATCCTGCATTATTAATTAAAATGTCTATTGTTGAAAATTTTTCAATCGTAAATGCAATAGCCTCTCGTATAGCTTGTTCTTCTGTCACATCACATGTATATATCGTTAAAGAAGGGTTTTGAGCAACCGCTTCCTTTAAAAGCTGTTCATTTTTATCCGTAATTACTACATTTGCTCCTTCCCTAGCAAATGCTTGGGCGATGGCAAGACCAATGCCACGAGCAGCCCCTGTAATGAAAACTGTTTTTCCTTGCATACACCATTCCCTCTCCTTTTTTAAGAAAAAGAGCTGTAAGAATCTACAGCTCTTTGTTTGTATTAGTCGTTATTACTTGGGAATGCAAATGTAGATGCTGTAGAGGCATTACCTGCCATCCAACGCTCTGAAATTGTCTTAGTTTTTGTAAAGAATCGTGCCTGATCTGGACCAAACATATGCCCTTCACCAAAACGAGAGCCTTTAAAACCAGCAAAATTATGGTAGCCAACTGGAATTGGAATTGGTACATTGACACCTACCATGCCAACATCTATTTCAGTCGTAAATTGACGAGCTGCTAACCCGTCATTCGTAAAGATTGTGACACCATTGCCTAGCTCATGTTTATTAATAAGTGTAATAGCCTCCTCCAGTGAATCTACACGTACAACATTACGAGCAGGTCCAAATACCTCTTGCTCATAAATTTCCATCCCTGGCTTTACATGATCTAATAATGTAGGTCCTACATAGAAGCCTTTAGATTCTTTGACAATATCAAGTTCACGGCCATCACAAATCACCGATGCTCCCTCAGTTTCTCCCCGCTCAATTGCAGCAAGAATCGCCTCTTTTGATTGTTGAGAAATGACAGGGCCAAAATCTGCATCAGGGTCTGTATATGGACCTACCTTCAGATTAGTGATTTTCTTTTTAAGAATCGCCACTAGACGGTCTGCTGTCTCTTTCCCTACAGGCATAATCGTAGATATTGCCATACAACGCTGAGAGGCTGCACCATATGCTGCCCCAATAAAGGCATTTGCTACCTGTTCAAGGTCTGCATCTGGCATCACAACCATATTGTTTTTACCACCACCAAGGGCAGTGACACGTTTTCCATACTTTGAGCCTGTTTCATAAATATACTTCGCCACCGGTGTTGAGCCAACAAATGAAATGGCTTGCACAGTTGGGTTTTCCAAAAGTTCATTAACGGCATCCTTATCACCATTTATCACTGTCCAAATACCATCGGGCAACCCAGCTTTTTTCCACAGCTCACTAACAAACAATGCAGTCATTGGCACACGTTCTGATGCTTTTAACACAACAGCATTCCCTACAGCAATAGCCATACTTGTTTGTGCTAAAGGCACCATAATTGGGAAGTTAAATGGCGAGATGGCCGCCACTACTCCTAATGGATATTTTGCAGAATAGGCATTAATTTGCCCGCCAACATTAACAGAGTATTCCCCTTTCATTAAGTGTGGGGCACCGATAGCTAAGTCAACAGATTCAAGTCCTCGGGTGATTTCTCCTTTAGCATCTTCAAGCGTCTTTCCGCTTTCTGTACAAATAATTTGCAGTAGCTCCTCCATATTTTCTGTAATAAGGTTTCGAAACCTTAAGACAATTTCTGCTCGCTTTGCCACAGATGTGTCACGCCATTTAGGAAATGCCGCTTGTGCTTGCTCAATTGCCTCCCGTGTTTCTGCTATTGTGGCAAGTGGTACTTTTGCAATGACATCACCTGTTGTAGGATTGAATACTGAACCATAACGGCCGCTTTTTCCTTCCACTAAATGTCCGCCAATAAAATGTGTTAATGTTTGAATTTCTTGTGCTGTTGTCATTTTTCTTTTCCTCCTCTTAAAATTGTTCTATTTTAGCAGTTTCTTTTAAACTTAAATAAGCAGCAGACATATCGTTTTCACCATAGCCTTGCTGAGCAATTTCACTATACAAATCCACCAATTTTTCCCCGATTCGCAGCGATACCCCTGCTTCGTCTGCCATTTCCTTCGCTAGCTTTAAATCCTTTAATAGTAGGTTTGTCGAAAAGCCTGGCTCATAATTATCGTTTTTCATATATTCCACATAATTGCGTTCATAAATACGGCTTTGACCATAGCTATTACTTAACACTTCATACAGCACATCAGCATGAATGCCCATCTTTTCACCAAGTACGATTGTTTCAGCTACGGCCTCTGTATAAAATCCAATCATTAAATTATTTAATAATTTAATACGTGTACCTACACTTGACGAAATTCCTAGATGGTAACTATTTTTACCGACTATTCCGAATATTTTTGCAGCACTTTCATAATCTTCCTTGTCGCCACCAACCATAATTGTTAGAGTAGCATTTACTGCTCCAATTACTCCCCCACTTACAGGTGCTCCTAAATATCGTAACCCTAAGGCTTTTGCTTCTTTATATAATGAATCGTTCAATTCGGGATTAACTGTACTAAAATCAATGAGTAAGCATCCCTTTTTAGCATGATGAATGATTCCTTGTTCTGATTGATACACCATTTCTACTACCTGAGGAGTCGGTAAGCTGGTCATCACCACATCACATTGCTGTGCAACTTCCTTTGCTGTTTCCACACCAATGCCACCCGCTGCTCTAAATTGCTCCATGGCCTTTGCATTTGTATCAAAGCCATACACTTGATAATTTGCCTTTAATAAATTGATAGACATCGGTAACCCCATATTGCCTAAGCCAATAAAACCTAATTTCTCCTTCATTTAAACTTCCCCCAATCTTTGAAAATACAGCAGACAAGCTGCATGATACACTAGCCAACGCCTATTTTTTGTCGTAACATTAATAACGAGATACTTTTGTTGACCATAGTCAGTGACTGCGGTCAATTAAATCATAATCAAAATAATTCCATCTCGTCAATTAAAAAAAAGATATTTTCAGAATATTTTTACAAAAAATATTTTACAATACTTTACTTTGGAGGTAATAAGCTACGATGGAATCATTAACGAGCAGACAGAAAAAGGCATTAGAAACACGGGAAAAATTATTAAAAACCTCGTTAGATTTATTTAACAAGTATGGTTTTGAACATGTCTCTGTTGAACAAATTACAAAAGCCTGCAATGTTTCGAAAGGGACCTTTTATACACATTTCCCATCCAAATATGATGTTATATTAGAAAAATTTATGGAGCTGGATCAATTTTATAGCACTGTAGAAAAAAATATTGATCCTTCATTATCAGCAAGTGAAAAAATTTTATTTGTCTATCAACAACAAATGAACTATTTAACGAAAGTTGTAGGAAAAGATTTATTGCGCACAGTGTATACAGCTGCCATGACAAACCAAGTAGAACAAGATCACTACTTAATCAATCCACAACGTAAAATCTTTCAAATTATGAATACATATATTGAGGAAGGAATTCGACAGGGGGAATTCAGACAAGATGTATCTGCTCCTAACATACAAGCAATTATTCGGCGCTGTATGCGTGCCAATGTTTATGATTGGTTAATTCATAGTGAGGATTTCGATTTGGCCTCCGAAATGGCCCAATTCACAACTATTGTCTTGGATGGTCTTAAAAGCCATAAATAAAAAAGTAGCACTTCACCCATTTTTGGCGATGAAAGTGCTACTCGTTGATTAGCTAACAAAATATTGTTGAACAATTGTTTCCACTGGTAATGGTTTATTATATAAATAGCCCTGTCCTTTTTGACAGCGATGACGTTTAAGAAAATCAACTTGTGAAGCCTCTTCAATTCCTTCAGCAATGACCTCTAATCCTAAATTATGAGACATCGAAATAATTGCCTTAATAATGGCTTCGTTTTTGTCATCTTTTGCAATATCTGCAATAAATGACTGATCGATTTTAATGATATCAATTGGATAGCGCTTGAGATAGCTCAATGAGGAATAGCCTGTCCCAAAATCATCCACTGACACATACACACCTAGTTGCTTCAACTCGGTCAAAATCGAGTAAGTTTCATGAACGTTTGTCATAGAACTTTCGGTTATTTCCACCTCTAATAATTCGGGTGGTACACTATATTTCTTCAAAGCCGCTTTAATTTTTCGAGCGAAATTTTCTTTTCTAAACTGCTTAGGTGAAATATTAACGGCTATCCGTACAGGACGATAGCCTTTCGATTGCCATTCTCTTTGGTAACGACAAACCTCATCAATAATCCAATCACCTATTTCGATTATTAAGCCTGAAGCCTCAGCAATCGGAATAAACTGTGCAGGTGACACAAAACCAAATTTACGATTATTCCACCGCAGTAATGCTTCAAAGCTATTGATGCTATTGTTTGCTAAATCCATTTGTGGCTGTAGATGGAGACTCAGCTCATTAAATTCAATGGCACGACGTAAATGTGCCTCCATTAATGCTTCATTTGGAAAGACAGCTGTCATATCTTCACGATAGTAACGGTAATGTGATCGGCCATGCTCTTTAGCAGAAAATAAAGCCTTATCAGCTTTCCGTACAAGTGTCTCTAAATCCCTTCCATCTGCTGGACTAAGCGAAATGCCAATCGACACGCTAATAAAATATTCCTGTCCATCTATCATAAACGGCTGTTTTAGAACATCCAAGATTGCATTCGCGGTATGCTCAATTTTTTGGATGGTTGCATCTTTTAGCACAAAGATAAACTCATCACTGTTATAGCGATAAAGGGAGCATTTTGAGTAACAAAGCTCACGAAGCCTATGACTAAACATACGCATAAGCTCGTCACCCTTGCTCTCGCCAAGAGATTCATTAAATTTTTTAAAGCGATCAATATCAACCAAAATTAGAGCAGCTTGCTTGTGTTCTTGCTTTTTGTCATTTAAATGGTGCAGCCAGTGTTCTTTAAAAGCCTTTCGGTTCCAAATACCTGTTAATTCGTCCATCAGCGCTAGGTAATAAAATGCCTCATGATCATTCATAAATGAATTGGCTTCTTTGACAAATAAATGTACCCCTATTACCTCACCATTATAATAAGTTGGATGCGTTCTTAAATAAAAAGGCTCTTTACTTAGCAATTGGCCCTTTAATAAACACCTAGGCATGCCAAAAGCTGAACCTTCAATGGTTTTGGCAAATAATAATTTAAATTCATTGCTATATCTATTTTCTAATAATGAAAAAATATCTAGTCCTATTAGGCTGTGCTGCTCTCTAGATAAGACAGAGGTAGCAGCAACGTTCTGATGGATAATACGACCTTGTATATCTGTCGTTAACACTGGGCTCACATGTTGCTCCACAAATTGTAAATATGGCGCTACTTCACTTTGTGTTGCACGAAGGATCATAGCAACCATAGAATTAGCTAAGTGCTGTACATGAATCACAAATGTTTTTTTTTGAAGATCAGTACCTAATGTTAGGACATGTTGTTGATTGACATCTTGATTTAGCAGTTCCGACAATTGCAGCCAGCATGGCTCTGAAAAAAAATGCTCCGCGTTCTTGGCTGAGCTATCCTGTAACTCAAGCAATAAAGATAGCTTATCATTAAATTCAACAACCTCAAACACGGCCGTATCCACTTTTTTCAAACAGACAACTGCATCAAATGGATTCAGTTGGATGAGCTGCTGATAATCTGCAAATGGCGCTACACTCTCTCTATATTTTTTCATTCTATCCCTCACTAAGTAGCGTGTTTGCTCTATTCTTCGTCTAGCGTAGGCTTTAATGCATCCTTTAAGAAAACTTCCTGGCTATTTAACGGATCTTCGCTACGATCAAACTCTTTGTAATGGTATTTACCATTCGAGTCTTGAATACGTGCTTTCGCAGTATCCATTAATTGTGCATTCATTATGTCAATAATACGAGTTTTTGCTTCACTTGCATATACAGGGAACAATATTTCTACACGTTTAATCATATTGCGTGTCATCATATCTGCTGACGATAAATAGACTTTATTTTCTCCATTATGATGGAACCAATAGATACGAGAATGTTCTAGGAAACGGCCAACAATACTTGTCACTGTAATGTTTTCACTTATACCAGGAATACCTGGTCTAATACAGCAAATACCACGTATAATGAGTTCCACTTTTACACCTGCAATAGATGCTTCATAAAGCTTCATCATTAAGTCTTTGTCTGTCAGTGAGTTCATTTTTGCCCTAATAAAACCATTACCATGTTTTTTATGACAAGCAATTTCTTCATCCATTAAACGAATAAATTCATCTCGAATATCAAATGGTGCCACGACTAAATGATTAAAGGTAGGCTTTTCTGTATAGCCGCTTAAGTAGTTAAAGAAGTTTGTCGCATCAATGCCAAACTCTTTATCTGTAGTTATTATGCCCATATCCGTATAAATTTTTGCAGTAGCATCATTATAATTTCCTGTCCCAAGATGGACAAAACGCTCAATTTTACCGTTACGACGACTAACAACTAGTGTTATTTTAGAGTGCGTTTTTAAATTATTCATGCCATAAATCACAAGACAGCCTGCTTGTTCTAATTGTTTTGCCCAGTGTACATTGTTTTCTTCATCGAAACGAGCCTTTAGTTCAACTAGCACTGTTACTTGTTTGCCATTTTCAGCCGCAAGTTTTAATGCTTGTATAATTGGTGAATTGCCACTTACTCGATATAATGTTTGCTTGATTGCTAATATATTTGGGTTAACCGCTGCCTCTGCAATAAAATCAACAATTGGAGCAAACGATTCATATGGATGATGGAAAAATATATCTTGTTGTAGAGCTTTTTCAAAAATATTTTCATCTGATTGTAAATCTAAAGGTGGCTGTGGAATAAAGCTTTCATATTCTAGATGCTCGCGACCAACAGAAATACCTTTAACAAAAGAGAACATAAAGGTTAAATCCAAAGGCCCATCAATATGGAACACATCTGTTTCTTCAATTTCAAATTCATCTAATAAATATTGAAGTACTTCCTCATTCATTTCTCCAACTCGAACTTCTAAACGGCTCCCTACGCCCCATTTTCGTTTTTTTAGTTCCTTTTCAATTTCAACTAGCAGATCGCGAGCCCCCTCTTCATGGATCGTTAAATCTGCATTTCTTGTTAGACGGAAAGCTTGTGCTGATTTTACACTATAGCCATAAAATAGCTTTTCAATATGCGCTACAATCACGTCCTCCAATAAAACAACAATTGTTTTCCCTTCTTCGGATGGCACTTTTATATAACGGTCTAGAACAGAAGGGACTTGTACGATGGCTACTTTTTCCCGACTTTCAACTTCGGTCTCATCCTGCTCTAACAGTACGAGTAAATTCAATGTCTTACCAAATAATGTTGGGAAAGGACGATACGCGTCTACTGCTACAGGGGTTAAAACTGGGAAGATTGTTTCCGCAAACATCTCATTGATAAATGCTTTTTGTGCTCTGTTTAAATCTTTCATATCTGCAATATGTACATTATGCTGTGGAAGCAAATCATAGATTAAATGACGATAAACTTCTGTCTGTCGACGAACTAATGCTTGTGTACGCTCTGCAATTTTCGCCAACTGCTCCTTTGGTGTTAATCCAGATTTATTTTCAGGTTTATGAAAGCCAGCTCGAACTTGATCTTGTAGCCCTGCAACACGCACCATAAAAAATTCATCTAAATTTGAGCTAAATATAGCTAAAAATTTCAAACGCTCTAGCAGAGGATTATTGATATCCTCCGCTTCCTCTAATACTCGTTCATTAAAGGCAAGCCAGCTCAATTCCCGATTATTATAGTACTGAGGCTTGGCAATCTCCTCTAATAACCGACTATGTTTTTCTGAAAAGTCTTCCTCATGTAGCTCGTTTTTCGTTACTTCAGTTGTCATCCATTGTTCCACCCTTCTTCAATAAAATTGATCCTCATTGGGATTTTTAATGCTCGTTCTAAATGTTTTCTATGGCGATTGGCTTGATACTTTTCAGCAGCTGCATTCTTTTTCACATAAATATCCAGTTGTACATGATCCTCTTCTGTGCGCATCTCAATGGCATGAACAACATTGCGCTTTGACACATTTAACGCATAGACAAATTTTAATAACGCTCCAAAATCTCGTAATTTGCGATATTCCTCACGATCCATCCATGTTGCAAACGGAGCGGCAAATCGTTCAAAATAATCTTTATTTTTATAGGATGCAAGAAGTGCTAGTTTTACTCGTTCTAAATGATTTAAACCATCAATGGATTGATTTGCGATTAAATAAAAAGTATGTTGGCTGGAAGAGCTTAATTCAATATACTCTCCAATATTAAAAACCTTGGCCGCTTTCGACAATAAATGCAAATCTTCTGGATGATATTGCAAATAACCTAAATGACAGCATTCACGATACAATTGGTCTGCTAAATTCATTAAATAATCAACTTCCATTTCAGTTCGACCATACTGACGTGCTAATCTTCTTGCATTCCCTTCAAATACATTGTATTTATCAAAGGCCTGTGCATCTGTTTGCAAAATCCGTTGAAAAATGAGTCCCTCACGTAAACCTCTCTTTGTCAGTTGGAATGTCCCACTACCAACCGCCTCCATTAACACTCTAAATACCTCTAATGCAGGTACAATAATATCTGCGCGATCCGATGAAAGCCCATCTAATTGTTTCAATTCCTGAAAGCTTAGTTGACCTAAAAATGAGCTTAAATCATCCAAATCTGCCTTAGACATTTCGTAGCCATGCACACTTGCAATTGGATAGTCATGCTTTTGCTGATGAATTTGTACAATATTCCGCGCACTACCACCAATTGCGATAATAGGTAATGCGACATTTTGTATCCAAGGGAGTGTTTGAAATTGCTCTTTAATAAAGGCAATGAGTTCCACTTTTTCACTACTATTCATAATGTCGCCTTTTACAAATCGTTGCTTTAAAGAAACTGTCCCAAATGGAAAACTATGTGATTGCTGAATTTCTTTATTTTCAAAGAGCGTAATTTCGGTACTTCCACCACCAATATCAATTGTTACGGCCGATTTTGTACCCATGGAATAGGCAACTGCAACATAGCCAAAATAGGCTTCTTCTTCTTCTGATAAAAGCTCAATTTGGATACCAGTTCGTTTTTTCATTTCCTCTATAATTTGATCTCGATTAGTGGCTTGTCGGATAGCAGCAGTTGCAGCTGCTTTGACATCAGTTATTTCAAAATCCTCTAGCATCGCTTTGAATGTGAATAAAGTTTCTGATAACACTTGAATACCTTCTTCAGACATTTCTCCTGAAGGCAATATATATGTACGCAAACGTGCTACCGTTTTAATATTTCCTAGCTCACGAAGCCCCTCTTCATTATCATACTGATATAATACTAATCGAATGGTATTGGAGCCGATATCAATAATGGCTGTTTTTAGTTCATTCAAATCATCACATCCTCCAAGCCTATTTTGTTCATAAAATGTGGACCTATACAAAAAAGTCGGCACCCTTTTAAGGCATCCGACTTTTCTTTCATTTATTTTTACTTTTAGGATACCCATTATTAAAATTGTGAAGTATCTTGTAAGTCATTACCATTACAGAATAAGTTGGTCAACACGTAAAATGAGCTCTGCAATTTCTGGCTTACTAATTTGATCTTCTGCTCCTACTTGATCCCCTTTATGGCGAAGATCGTCTGTAATGAGACTTGAGAAAATGATGACAGGAAGCTTTTGAAGATCAGGGTGCTCTTTGATTTTTCGTGTCAAATGATGACCATCCATTTGTGGCATCTCAATATCAGTTACCACTAATTGAATATGTTCTGCGATATCGCTACCACTATTCGCAATTCCTTCTAAGTATTCATAAGCATCGCGACCATTTTCAAAGAATTCTACATTGTCATAACCAGCTTCGCTCATTGTATCGAATAATAATTTGCGTAATAATGGTGAATCTTCTGCAATTAAAATACGCTTTCCAGAACGTTCACGTTTACCAAGCTTTTTAACAGATTCCACACTAATTCCTGATTCAGGATTGATATCCACCATAATTCTTTCGAAATCTAGCAATAGAATCATTTGTTCATTTTGTTTAATTACGCCAATTACTTGTGATGTCCCACCTTGATACATATCAGATGGCTTTTCAATTTGATTCCATGAAATACGATGAATTTGTGTCACATTATCTACATGGAAAACAACACGTTGCTTATTGAATTCAGCCACAATATATTTTTGTTGAGGATTACGCTCCGCACCTTGAATTCCTAATACTCGCAGCATATCTACAACCGGTAATACTTCACCTCGTAATTGAATAATTCCTTCTACATGCGGGTGCGCGTGTGGGATAAATGTTACTGGTATCGGTTGAATAATTTCTTTCACTTTAATGACATTGATGCCGAATTTATTGTTTGCTACTTCAAATTCAACGATTTCTAGCTCATTTGTGCCACTTTCTAATAATATTCCTTTATGTTCCAATGCAATCCCGCTCCTTTCTCTACATCTATTTATAATTCAATTGTATCATAGGCAATACATTTCTCCTACTTGCTATTTCCATTTTTATCATTAACTTTTAGATGTACCAATAGGCCGATTACTGTCATCACTATTAATGTTGATAACGCGACACGACTAGCAAGGGTGCCATAATCCTTCATCCATAATGTCACTGTTCCATATACGGCTGGACCGATAATCGATGATACTTTACCTGAAAAGGCAAATAAGCCGAAAAACTGCCCGCGTTTCTCATATGGTGATAATTCAATAATATAGGTCCTAGATGTCACCCACATGGATCCAAGGGATATCCCAAATAGACTACCTGCTAGCCAGAACATCCATTGTGCTGAGGCAAAAACAGCGAACACTAAAGCGATAATCATAATGAGCGCAACTATCGTAATGGCACGTTTAGCTCCTATGGATTTCGTTATATAGCCAAATGCAAGAGAACCAATGATTGTTGATACCGTAGAGACCAAATAAAGAACGATAAACTGACCAGAACTAAATCCAACAATTGCCGTAGCATAAACAGCCATCATGGCGATCGTCGTAGCAATGGCATCATTTAAAAAGAAATAAGCAATCATGAACGTAAAAATGGCCTTATATTGCTTCATATCCTTAAAAGTTTGAATGATTTCTTTATAGCCGTCTAAAAACTTTATGGACTTGCGCTGCGCTTTTGGAATAGGTGTATCTTTATTAATTAAAAATAATGGCAATGAAAATAATAAATACAAGATAGCTGTTGGAATAAACGCTCGGTGAAAATCGCTGTTACCGACATATAAATATACAAGTAATCCGAAAAGTGTGCCCAAATAACCAATTGCAACTCCATACCCTGAGATTAATGGCATCTCTTCTTTTGTTCCTAAATCACCCATCATAGAGTCGTAGAATACTAGACTTGAATTAAAGAAAAATTTTGCAATGACAAAGCTTGCAACTACTAAAAATAAACTAAGAGGGACACCTGAGTAGTTGGTTGTCGATTGTACATTTGCAAAGATCCCCATCATAAATGTAAAAAGAATGGAAATAGATGCAAACCATACGATAAACCTCTTTTTGTAGCCAGTGTTATCAATCCAAACCCCAAAAAGCGGTGAAAAGATAACGAGCAACAAGCTTGCAATCGCATTGGCGTAGGATATAAAGGTGCTTGCTACTTGTTGCATGACTTCATTCGTACCCAGCACTTCATCCATGTAAAACGGGAAAAAAATTGTATTTATATTTGAAGAAAAAATTGTATTCGCAAAATCATAAAATGCCCATGAAAGTATTGGCAATGATAAATAAATGGCTAACTGACTTCGATGCTGTACATCGATTGCTGTACCTTTCTTCATATAAAACCTCCCCTCTATTTTCTATAATAATCAATTAACCTCTCTCTGTAATAAAAAATATCTTTTTTTAAAGAAAATTAATATTATTTACAATATAACAGCAATTTCATTGAAAAATAACTGCCAAATGACCGATAAATGAACACTCATTTTCCATCGTTTTCCGTGTAAATCAAAAAAGATCTTTTGACAAGGTGAGGGGAGGTGATTTCCGTTCCGCCAGCGTCCTTTCCAGAGGGCGTCCGATGAGCCGCTGCGCTCACTGCGTTCGCTCCAGTGTCTTTTCCTGAACAAAATAGTCTTTTATTTATATTATTAGAGAGAGGATAGGCTCTTATTTACAATGTGGAGAAGTGATGAGTGACAACACCCCACCATAAAGAGTAGTGAATACCCTTCACTTTATTGGAAAACCTTTGCTAACAAGAAACATTTTTATAGATTGGAGTGGAAGGCTACTTGACTCCCGTGGGATAGCGAGACAGGCGAGCCCCCTAAACGGAGCGGTAGCGGAGGAAGCGGCTCGGCGCTCGCCCACAGGAAAGCAAGTAGCCTGCAACGGAAATCCATTTTCACCTTTCACAAATTCTATTGATTGTTTGTATTTCAACACGATAAAAAGGTATTCAAGCCCCTCACTTGAATACCTTTTTATCATTTTTCATTTAGTGTCACCCAGTCAGAAGACCATTGTTCAATTGCTTTTAGCACTGGCGCAATAGCATATCCCTTTTCCGTAAGCTCATACTCAATGACAACTGGTGTCGAAGGAATTACTGTACGTAACACGATTTGCTCTGTCTCTAACTCCTTTAATCGTTCTGTTAAAACACGACTGCTAATATTCAACTGATTTTTAATGGTTGAATAACGTTGTGGACCATCGAGCAACTGATAAATTAGCAAAGTATTCCATCGATGATTTAATATCATGAGTGCTTTTTCAAATCGTGGACAAATATTTTTTTGATCCAATCTACTAGCCTCCATTGTTGTTAGTTCCTATTTAACAGTATAGCACTTTTTCTAAAAAACCAATTCTAAAAATACATTAAGTTACTTGACAAAAGTTATTTTTAAAAATAAACTAGGTTACGAAATGTAAGTTAAAGAAAAGGAGTTATTTTATTATGCAAATGATTGGTTCAACTATTTTACGTGTCGTTCTTGGCATTATTTTTGCCGTACATGGTTTTCAAAAGTTTCAAGGTGGAATCAGCTACACAGCTGACTTCTTTGATAGTCTAGGTATACCAGGATTTATGGCGTATATCGTTGCGATTATTGAATTAGTAGGCGGAATTGCCATTATTTTAGGTTTAGCCACTAGAATCTTTGGCGCTTTACTAACGATTACAATGATCGTTGCTATCTTTACAGCAAAACTAAGCATTGGCTTTATCGGAGCTGATGGATTGGCTGGTTATGAATTAGATTTAGCTTTAGGCGCTATAGCTCTTTATTTTGCTTTAGCAGGAGCATCTAACTTCTCTTTAGATTCTCAACTTTTTGGTAAAGAGTAGTACTAAAAAACCTGAAGTCTCCCAAGAAATAAAGAGACTTCAGGTTTCCTATTCACGCCACTATTTATAATACTTTAGAAGAACTTGTGTACCATTATCACCATAGCCCTCTTCAATCAATTTCTCATACATGTCATATGCTAATGAAAGCCCTGGTAAAGAGATACCCATTTTTTTGGATTCATCTAAAGCAATTTTCATATCTTTGACAAAATGCTTAACATAAAAGCCTGGAGCAAAATCCCCTTGTATCATGCGTGGAGCTAAATTGCTTAAAGACCATGAGCCAGCTGCCCCTGATGCGATTGATTGTAATACCGTCGGTAAATCTAAACCTGCCTTTAAACCATATGCTAGTGATTCGCACACTCCAATCATACCTGAAGCAATGACAATTTGGTTGCACATCTTTGCATGTTGCCCAGCACCCGCTTCACCTTGATAAACAATATTTCCCCCAAAATGCTTCATAATTGGCAATACCTTATCATAGGTAGCTTGATCGCCACCAATCATAATGGACAATGTACCATTTTGTGCTCCTATATCACCACCTGAAACAGGAGCATCTAAAGCCTCTACACCCATTGAAAGGGCGTGCTCATAAATTCTCTTTGCCAAGGAAGGCTCTGAAGTCGTCATATCAACGACAATGTTACCTTGCTCTGCTGTTTGGAAAAGACCATTTTGCCCAAAATATACTTCCTCAACATCTGAAGGATATCCAACCATTGTGAAGGCAATGTCACGATTTTTAAATGCTGCTGCTGGCGAACTTGCCCAAGACGCTCCCAATGCCACAAGAGGTTCTGCTTTTTCCTTTGTCCGCGTAAACACAGATACTTCATGCCCATTTTTTATTAAATGTTTAATGATGCTAGCACCCATCACACCCGTGCCAATAAATGCTATACGTTTCTTCGTCATATGTACATGCTCCTTTATTTTAGAATATCTGCACTCTCTGTGAGAATCCAAACTCTGTATCTTTTCAGTTTAGGTGAAGGAAACATATAATTCAAACTCTTCCCATAACTTGTACTAAACTTTTTATGTATGACATATATACCGAATAAGCGAAAAAAAAGAGAGCAAGTGATTGGGGGATCACTGCTCTAAAGGGGGAAATGAGAATGTTGCTGTGTTCATAGTAAGTTATTCCCCATTGAAATGCATTTTAAACATATATGTTAAAATGTTTTTACTCTGAATACTGGAACAATCTTTTTAGTTTTCTTGGTCTTTTTCTTCCTCAAATGCCATCTGTCTATAATAAGTGTTCATTAACTGATCTAATCTGCGACTCAGTTGAATGGTTTTTGCATTTTGTAACCCGTTTTCTACACCTGAGCGAATCATCATCTCACGAGTTTGTTCCATTTGTTTCAAGAGTAGATTGACCATTCATACAACCCTCCACACACAAATAATCATACCATTATTATACATTTATATTTTATTTCTTACAGCATTAACTTACGACAATGTTCGACAAATTTTAACTTCTCGGAAGTTCAGTATAAGTATATATAATCCGTCCATTTTGTTTGGCCTCACCCCTATAATGTTTAAATAAAGGATGCTTTACAAGTATTTCGCGAAATTCATAAAAATCTTCCTTTTGAATTTCAATACTTTCTATTTCCCCGTTTTGTAATTGTTTAAGCATATTTTCGTATTTTTCCATTTATTTTATACCTCTCTTTTCATCTTTTGTGTAATAAATTATGAATTATTTAAAAAAAGCTTTACGTTTCCCAAATTTTCATGCAAACTGTATATTATTAGTCGATGAAGGAGCTGACTGTCTGTGAAAATAGCTGAAGTTGGAAATATTATCGAGTTTAAAAATGGTCTACAAGGTATTGTCGAAAAGGTAAATGAAAATTCGGTGATTGTTAATTTAACATATATGGAGAATTTTGATTCCCTTGAGATTGAAGAGAAAACGGTCGTCAATCATAAACGTTATAAAATTTTATATACTAATGAAGCTTAATAGTCCGAATAGTCCCTATTTGTCTTTATAGATGATAAGGGGCTATTTTTTTGATAAAATTAAAGTATGGAGGTCGAATATGCTAACAAATTCGAAACAAACACTACTATTTCTCCTTTCTTTATTATTCGTTTATGGCATGCTTGCTTTTACCTTTGCTAACCAAGCAGTATTTTGGTACATGTATGCATTTACTTTATTAGTATGTATTGCCATCGCCATCTTAGCTGGCTCCATTGAAGATAAATTACCTACATGGCAATTTTTACTCTTTGGTATTGGATACGGTACCATCACATATGGTATCATTCGCTTTGGTTACTGGCTCGCTCCATATATTAATAATAATTTAGTACAATCCGTTCAAAAGTTTTTAACAAACTATGGACCACAAAATATTTGGCACTATGTTTTACTCGTATTCATCGTTGCCATAGGTGAAGAACTATTTTGGCGTGGTTATATCCAACAGCAGTTAAAACGCTTTATGCGTCCATCGTTGGCTGTTATAGTAACTGCCATACTGTGTGCGATATCAATTGCTCTAAGTGGTTTTATACTTGGTGTTATAGCTGTACTTTTGGCAAGTATTATTTGGGGCTTCATCTATGAGTGGAAAAAAAGTATGCCACTTGTTATTGTAGCTCATGTCGTTTTTGTACTATTATTATTTTTAGTGTTGCCTTTAACATCATAACATTTAATTTTGGAAACATTTTATCTTTACAAACGTTTAATTTAGAAAAGGAGGGTTTTTTATGCAAAAAAAATTATTTTCAATTCTTGCATTAGTACTAACAGCCGTATTAGTTGTAGGTTGTAATACCTCTGATAAAACAGGGGATTCAGATGCTCAACAAAATGAGCCATCCAATACTGGTGTTGATCAAAAACCATCTGGAGATGAAACTGCAGGCGAATCACAAGAAGAAGAGGAAACTCCTGCATCAGATGATACAAATACAGAGGATACTTCTAAACAGCCACAACAAGATGTGAAATACGTACAAAAAGGCGAAAATAAAACGGAAACAGCCACTCAGTCTGAAAGTGTCAATCAAACCTACAAGCTACAACAGCTTCCAGGATTTACAATGACACAGGAAGAACCAGGTAAAGATATGTTAGTATCTAATGATGATGACGAAGTGTTTATGCGTATTGAAACAATTGAAGCATCACAATCAAGCTTTGATGAAGTGAAAACAACTATGCAAGATTATATGAATGCTGTAGGCGAAACAGTAGCTTTAACTACTGAAGAATTAGCAGCATTTAAAAATGTTCAACATATCGAGGGTTATGTCGTAGACTTTGACACAGAGAAAGTTATTGGGGTTGTTTTTGAAAAAGATGGTCTCATTACAAAATTAACAATTCACGATAACGATAAACAAGATTTAACAGATGCTATGCTTAATATGGCAGCCACTATCTCTAAAAAATAGTAAGACAATAAGGACGATAGACATTGTCTATCGTCCTTTTATTTCCATTATAAAAAAGTTGTCTCAAATCAATGAGACAACTTTTTTAATAAGATAAATCCTTAATAGAAAGGCCTATTTTCTTTAATAACGTAATTGCTTGTTCCTTTTCTTGCGGTGATAGCACACTCATTAATTCATGCAAATGCTGCTCGTGTTTTGGGAATAGCTCTGCCATAAAGGCTTCACCTTCTCCAGTGATTTCTGCATATGTCACACGACGATCTGAAGGACAAGAAACACGTAATAAATAGCCTCTCTTTTCAAGCTTATCAATGACATACGTAATAGACCCACTAGCGAGCAAAATTTTATTGCCTATTTGCTGTAAAGGTTGTCTCCCTTTATGGTAAAGAAGCTCTAGAACAGCAAATTCAGTTGGGTTTAAACCATTATCCTGAAATAATTGATGTGTTGTCTCATTGATCGCTTTCAATGCACGCGATAGTACAATATATAATTTTAAAGATTGTTTTAGATCTTCTGACTTCATATTCTTTTCCTCTCACTTCGCTCTTTATATGACATTATAGCGATATTAGAAAAGCATTGTCAAAAGCATTATATGATTTAGAAGGTTTTATTGTGAATTATCTCACCATTTTTACTCTATTTACGTTACTAAATAAGCAGAATCTTTTGAGGATACTTCCAATGTATCAAGTTGATTAAATGTGTAAATTGGGAACTGCAGATGGAAGCATGTCCCCTTCTGTAGTTCACTATTAACGCCTATTACCCCATCATGTTCTTCAATCACCTTTTTCACGAAAGCAAGGCCCAGTCCTGTCCCTGTTGATTTTGTCGTGTAAAAAGGCTGGAATAGGTTTTGAAGTGTCGTGCTGTCCATGCCAACCCCTTCATCTTTAATCATAAGCTCGACAATCGCACAGTCATTTGTCGCCATTTCAACTGTAATCGTGCCACCATTATTCATGGATTCCATTGCATTTTTAATTAGGTTCATTAACACCTGCTTTAAGCGATTCTCGTTGCCACCGATATAAATTTGGTTAGAAGGAGAAATGTACTGAATCATAATATTTTTCATGAGTGCATCTGGTAGCATAAACTCAATGACTTGCTTTACAATATGATCCAGTTCTAATAATTCAACTTTCATCGTCGTTGGCTTAGACAACACTAAAAGCTCGGATAAAATTTGTTCCATCCGTTGAAGCTCACTGTCAATAACAGAGAGATACATGCGTGATTCATCATCAGCATTTAACTTTAATAATTCAGTAAATCCCTTTAAAGAAGTTAATGGGTTACGAATTTCATGCGCAATACTTGCAGCCATCTGTCCCACAACATTTAATGCTTGCTGATGCTCGACTTTATGCTGAAGTTGTTTTTTCTCTGTTTCATCATTGATAACCGTGACAATAATATTATTGTATTCATCGAAAATACTGGAAATTTCATAATAGCAAGTTCTGCTTACTTGTGTTTCATCGACTACATGAATACTTGCATGCTTGTCACCCATCAGCTTAGACAGGTATGATGTAATTTGTCCCTTTTTCAATGTAAATGAATCGAATATATGTTGATGTGCTTTATGGAGCAACTGCGAATTTTCAACTTTCAGAAACATTTCCGCATACTTATTAAGCCCAAGAATAATACCGCTAGCATCACTTACAATAACAGCATAAGGTAAATAATCGTATGCATTAAAAGATTGTGATCTTTCATGCGCCTGACTCATGTATAATTTATGAGCAACATCATCATTTAGTGTAGAAATTTGCGCAACAATTTCTTCTGTATTAGGATCATAAAAACATTTAAAAGACAGCATTTCATAGTCGTTTCCAGTTGTACGAATATTAAAAATTTCTTCTGAACGTAAATCATTTTGTAATTGTTTGACGAATTTAGTCCATTTAAAATTAGATGGCTCGTCCATAGCTAAATAGCCAATATACGTTAAATTAAGATTAAAACGTTTAATAGCAGCCTCATTAACGTTCAAAATTTTCCCTGCTTTATTGAGTATAAGTGTTGGTGACGAAGTACTTTTCATAAGATTTCCAAAACATTGATTAATATCATTTTGCTTCAACTTTCTCACCGAACCTTTCAAAAGAGTAAAAAACCTCTAAATCGAATTTTGAGCCTTTACTATACTTTATGACAGCACGATTCTATTATTACAAAATTTAGTAAATTTAAGTATTTTAAATTATTTCACGAACCGTTCACAAAATAAATAGGTAAAAAGAATTATATTGTATGTCAGATACTTGACTGATACAATAAGATGTTGAAAGGAAGATTATTGCATGAATACTATTTTAACTACTTTAAATGCAAAGTATATTCACACAAATTTAGCATTGCGCTATCTTAAAGGCGCCGCTTTACCAGAATTTAATCCAATTATAGCAGAGTACACTATTAAGGATCCTGCTTTTAATATTGTATCAGATTTATTCCAAAAAAAACCTGATATTGTTGGATTTAGTTGCTACATCTGGAATATAGAAGAAACCATTCACGTTATAAAAATGTTAAAGACTGTCTGTCCAAATGTTAAAATTTTGCTAGGAGGTCCTGAGGTTTCTTACGATTCTCATCATTGGTTACGTCAAATACCCGAGGTAGATTTTATTGTCATGGGCGAAGGAGAAACTTCTTTCAAACAATTATTACGCTATTTCCACGGTGAAATTTTGTTAGAGGATGTTCCAGGCATTTGTTATTTAGAGGATGGAAAAGTCAAAATTCACGCTATGCCACCTAAAATTGATTTGCGTGAATTACCAAGTCCATTCCGCTTTGAGGAGGATCTTCCCCATTTAGGTAAACGCATTCAGTATATCGAAACAAGTAGAGGCTGCCCATTTAGTTGCCAATTTTGTTTATCTTCTATTGAAGTAGGTGTACGATACTTTAACCGTGAAAAAATAAAAGAAGATATTCGTTTTTTAATGGATAACGGAGCTCGGACAATTAAATTCGTGGATCGTACCTTCAATATTAGCCGTAGCTATGCAATGGAAATGTTCCAGTTTTTAATTGATGAACATAAACCTGGTGTTGTATTCCAATTTGAGATTACTGCAGATATTATGCGCCCTGAGGTGATTCAATTCTTAAATGACAATGCACCAAAAGGTTTGTTCCGTTTCGAAATTGGCGTACAATCTACAAACGATTTAACCAATACACTCGTGAAACGTCGTCAAAACTTTGAAAAGCTAAAACGAACGGTAACAATGGTGAAGGATGGCGGAAAAATAGATCAACATTTAGATTTAATTGCTGGTCTACCAGAGGAAGATTACGCAAGCTTCCGTCAAACGTTTAATGACGTTTTTGCGATGAGACCAGAAGAGTTACAGCTAGGATTTTTAAAGCTTTTACGTGGTACAGGCCTTCGATTAGAAGCGGAAAAGTTTGGTTATACCTATGTGGATGTCTCTCCTTACGAAATCTTTTCAAATAATGTGCTAACCTTTGATGATATCGTACGCATTAAACATGCAGAGGATGTTCTTGAGAAGTATTGGAATGACCATCGGATGGATCATACGATTGAATACTTAGTTACTGAGGTCTTTGACACACCATTTGATTTTTTCCAAAACTTTGGGACGTATTGGGAAACAAAAGGTTGGTCTCGTATTGGCCATCAGTTGGAAGATTTATTCCGCCGTTTATTAATGTTTTTGGAAACTGTGGAGGGCGTGAATTTAAATATTATCCAGAGTCTCATGCAGCTTGATTATCTAATGGCACAGCAGTTCCAACCACGTAAGCTGTGGTGGAATGAACGCCCAACAGAAGAGCAACAAAAAGCCCTTTATCAAGCATTACGCGAAGATCCTACTATCGCTGGCGAGGAATTTGCTAGCTTTAAGCTATCTGAGAAAGAGTTGTTTAAGCATACACTGATTATCCCTCATGGCCTTGACTATCACAATTTCCTAAATGGCAAAATTGTACAAAAAAATGGCTATCTGTTAACCTATTTCCGTCACGGTCAGCAACCATATTTTGCATCTATCCACTCTAGTTAATAATAAAAGCTAGTCCTGTGCTAACAGTCAGGACTAGTTTTTTTCTTTCTTAAACAATTCTTAAATCCTTTTCACAAAAATAACATGACTGTATATGTACTTTCTTCGACTAACTAAATGAGTTAGTCAAGTATTCATAGCCTCCCTCCAAAAGTTTAGGGCAAATGCCTTAAAGACAAGCTAGTTCTATTTTGTAAATAATACCCACAAAAATTTTAAAAATGCGGGAAAAACAATTTTAAATTTTTTGAAAATTGTATGACAATTTCGTATTTTTCACCTTTTTTAATGAAAAATACGCAGGAATGTTCTTTATTAAGTATCATTTTCTTCTAAAACATTCCCCATTATTACGCATTTATTCGTGTAGCCTTTTTATGTGTTTTTTATTGTATTTGAACTACCTATATTAAGGCAATTACTTTTTAATTCCTTAAAATTAACTTTTGATAGGGGACGCGAACAAAGGGTATTCCCTTATGTATATACACCTGTAATGACAACTTTCGACAAATTACTTCTTTTTATCTATATATAATAGAAGAAAGTCATTTACTATACTTATAATATTTACCAGTAAATTCGTTTTATTCATAAAATAATCTTTTACTTTAAACTATTATAAGATACCAATATTTAGAAACTATATATTAGTATTGATTGGTCAAAATAGAGTAATTATTTTTTTAGAATCATATTAATAGTAATGTGTTATGCTCCCTAGTTAGCATGAGTATTTCAAGATGCATACACACTCTCAGTTATGAAGTAAGAAGCTGATGTAGATATGTTAGTACCATTCTTGCTCACAAAAATAGAGAGATAACTGCAAATAGCTATTTACATGTAACCACTGAACATGAAAGAAGTCCCCTCAAAAAATTCAGTGATTATCTAGAAAATTGAACTTTCAGGGGCAAAAAAGGGCAATCTAATGATTGTCCCTTACAAAGCCCTTATATACCATCGTTTCTGTATAATTACCCAATGATTACGCGTTCCTTTGGATAATGGAAGCTTGATTTTTTCCCTCTACCCCCACCACCAAGTGTGTAAAGGAAGGAAATTAACCCTACTCGACCGATAAACATTAAAATAATGATAATGATTTTACCAATGACAGATAAGTCCTCGGTGATTCCTAACGACATACCACAAGTACCGAACGCTGAAGTGATTTCAAAAATGATCTGAATCAGTGATGCTTGTGGCTCTGTGATGAGTAAGATAAGTGTAGCAATTAACACCATAAAAAATGCTAATAAAATAACAACGAATGAGCGAAAGACATCTATTAAATGAATTTCTCGCCCAAATACTTGAATATCTTCTCTTCCCCTAGCAAAAGTAATTAAGAATAAAATAGCTAAGGCAAAAGTAGTTGTGCGAATCCCTCCACCAACTGAGCTTGGCGAAGAACCGATGAACATAAGGAAACTCATAAATATATCTGTTGCTTCACTAAATGTCGTAACATCGTATGTTGTCAATCCAGCCGATCTTGTTGATACTGAATGGAACATCGCCGAAAATAGCGCCTCGTGCCAGGACATTTCCTTGAAGGAATGGAAAGATTCAAGAAGTAAAATGACAAGTGCACCTACAACAAATAAAATAGCGTATGTGGATGTAGTAATTTTAGTAAATAAACTAAAACGAAAATTCTCACGTCGATTGAGCAAGAACGTTTTTAATTCGATTAATACTGGGAAGCCGATAGCACCTAACACGATCAGTACCATTGTAACCATTTGTACAAAGTAATCATCATGAAATGGCAGTAAGCTCATTCCAGTTATATCGAAACCACCATTTGTTGTAGCAGAGATGGAAGCAAATATCCCATGTAAAAAGGCTTCTTCTAATGTATCAAAATAATTGGTGAAATGTAGCGTTAAAATAATCGTACCCGCAACTTCAATGCCAAATAAAATCTTTATGATTTCACGAATTAGTTTCACAACACCGGACAAATTATACTGGTTATGGTCAATCATAATTAATTGACGCTCACGCATCCCAATTTTTTTCCCTACTAGCAGCCACACAAAGGTACCAAGTGACATAATACCAATGGCCCCTAACTGTAAAATAACAAGAATCATCACAAGCCCAAAGGTTGTATAGGTTTCCGAAATAGTAATCGTTGTTAAGCCCGTGACACTAACTGCACTTACTGCTGTAAACAAGCTGTCTAAAAAGGAAATTCTTACGCCCTCTTGATGAACGCCTGGAAGTCGTAATAACAGGAAGGAAATCGCTATAGCTATAAAGTAATAAGAAACAAGTACCTGAAATGGTGTGACAAGTCTATTTGATGATTTTTTCCAAGGCACTTTAACAACTCCTCCCACATATGATGCCCAACTAGATAGATAATAGTATAGAAAAGATACATAAAAAAAGAAAGAGAAATAGTAACAACTATTCCTCCCATTTAGATACTAATTATTTTTTTTATGACGAACTCCCACTAGGTAGCCCACAAATGCAATGCCTAGTAAGACTATCCAGAATGTTAATTCCCAGGCAGTTGAATGAGGAAACTCTACAGGTAATATCCCTACTTTTTCATGAGCTAATGTTAAGATAACGAGCTTCACACCGACCCAACCAACGATAAGAAATGCTGCCGTTTCAAGTGAAGGATAATCGTTCAATACTTTAACAAACCATTGTGCTGCAAAACGCATCATAATGACACCGATAAATCCACCAAGAAGCATGACAATAAATTGTCCTCCATTGATGCCACCAATATCAAAATTTCCTAAGTGAGGCAAAGTTACAGCGATCGCAACGGCTGCCAGCATCGAATCAATAGCAAATGCAATATCTGCTGCTTCAACCTTAAGAACCGTTAACCAGAATCCAGAACCCTTTTTCTCTGCTCTTTCAGCTGTTTCCTCTTCATCATCTTTATGTTTACGCAAATCATATATATTTTTCGCAGACATAAACAATAGGTAGGCCGCACCGACTGCTTGGATTTGCCAATAGTTTACCAATACTGTAATAACAAATAAGGCGGAAAATCTGAAAATCAGTGCTCCAAATAGTCCATAAAATAACGCCTTTTTTTGCTGTTCCTGTGGTAAATGCTTGACCATCACAGCCATCACTACCGCATTATCAGCTGCAAGTAATCCTTCTAATACAACAAGGACAATTAACACCCAGCCGTATTGTAATATAATTGCTTCCATTCTAGTGCCTCCTCTAAGCTCTATCCCTAAAACGACTATTTTATCTAAAGTACAAAAGAAAAAAGCCTCTGCCCTAATTCAGGCAAAGGTCTCGCTAAGTAAATTCGTACCTATTTCTTTTATGGTACATCAATCTACACGTCATTACGTATAGAGCCATTCACTATCACACCCGATGGTCATAACCATGTCTTGACGAATGTGAAACCAGGACATATCATTCCTGTTAGCTACTCCCCTTTGACAAATTGTCGAAGGTATCTTCTTTCCATCATTATAGCACTATCATTTACAACTGACAAAAATATCTATATTGTTTTTACTTAATCTGAATTTGATAGCTCTTCTCTTCCTTATGTGCTAAATAAAAGGCAATCATTTTTGGCATCGTCTGTATAAAATCAGGGCATGTAATACCACCTTTTTGTAAAATTTGCTGTGCTTCAGCTGTGTCAAATGTGGCATTCCATGTTAAGTAATCCAGCGTTTCTTGTTCAACTCCAAGTTTTTTTCGAATAAAAGGAACTTGTAACGATAGCTTTGCTAATATAAATGGGAAACGTCCCTTTGGATAGACATTCGTTATTAATTTCACCATAGTACGGTATACTTCCTGTACAGGGTGAGGATTGGGATCTGTTAAATGAAGTGTCTTGCCTTCTGCACCTTGTTCATTCACTACAAAAACTGAGGCATTTAAAATATAATCAACGGGCACGACATTAATCGTTGATGTCGATCGGCCGATGTATGGAATAAAGGGTAAACCCTTTATTCGTTCTACTAAATTTAAAAAGAAGTAAGGTCCATCAAATTTAATGGTTTCACCTGTCATTGAATGCCCTCGCACTATCCCAGGTCTAATAATCGTAAGTGGTATTTCTGATTTTAAATCTTCAACTCGAAGCTCGGCCTCATATTTTGTTTCCTCATAGTAGTTTTTAAATGCTGGAGGCCGAATGAGTTCATTTTCACGCAGTATCCCTTCACGTGTGCCTGCCACATAGGCTGTACTAAAATACATATAGCGTTTTAAATTCGGTAAGGTGCGCACAAAATCATTGACCATTGTTGTACCATGGACATTCACTTTCCATGCAAGATCACGTGGTACCGCTAAATCATAAATAGCGGCTAAATGCCAAAGCACTTCTATTTTTGGTACAATTCCACTGATTATTTGATCGTCTAAACCCAGATTTGGCAGCGTAATATCGCCTTCTACAATATGAATTGAACAGTCAGGGAAAGCTTCTATTATTTTGCTTTTTTCCTGCTCTGCCTTAATGGTTTCACCTGCCAACACAATCGCAATAACTTGTTGTGTCTGTCTCTTTTGGAATAATGTCCGAATGAGTTGACTTGAAATGAAACCAGGAAATCCAGTAAAAAAATGGACGTTCATCTCCTATTCCCCCTTGAAATCTAGCGCATCTTTCTTGTTTCTTTATCCACTAAACTATAGATAATCGGTACAATATACAATGTTAGCAATGTCGAGGTTACAAGGCCTCCAATAACCGCAATCCCCATCGGTTGGTTCATCTCTGTTCCTTCACCAATACCAAGCGCTAGTGGAAACAGTCCTAAAATAGTCGTTAATGCCGTCATTAAAATCGGTCGAAGACGATCTTGGCTAGCCAGTAAAATAGCTTCATAAGCAGACATGCCCTTCGCCTTTAGCTGGTTAATATAATCGACAAGCACAATGCCATTGTTCACGACAATCCCTACAAGCACTAAAATACCGATGACAGACGTCACACCGATTAAAGTATGTGTTGCGAACATAGCAATCGCCACACCGATGATCATTAATGGGACTGTAAACATGATGACAAACGGATATTTAAATGACTCAAATTGCGCAGCCATTACAATATAAACTAGTACGATTGCTAGCATAACTGCTAATAGCATATCGTCAATTGCACTATCATAAAGCTCTCGATCCCCACTAAAAACAATTTGAGTAGCAGGCGGTAAATGAACTTGGGTCAATGCTTTATCTACTTTTGCCGAAATGCCGCCCAATGATTCCTTTGTTTCATAATCTACAAAAAAGGCTACTGCTGCTGCCTGATCAGAACGACGAATGGACACGGGTCCCTCTTGTATAGATACAGTAGCAACATCCTCTAATTTCACAAACAATCCTGCTGGAGAACGAAGCTGCATGGCTTTTAGCGCATCTATACTCGTATTAAATACCTGTCCAAAACCCGTATAAACGGGTAATACAGCGCCGTCCTCAGTAAGTAGTTGAGACGTTAATTGTCCTTTTGTCATTTGGTTCACGGTTTGAGCAATTTGTGCTGGGATAAAACCGTAGTCTTTTGCTTTTTCTCGATCAACTTCAATTTGAATCTCTGGCACAGTCTGGTCTAGATCCGTTGAAACCTTTGTTACTTCTTGAATCGCTTGTAGCTCTTGCTGCACTTTTTTAACAGTGTGCTGTAGCCTTTGTTCATCTGAGTCTGTTAATCGGAACGTTAATGTATGTGGTGACGAACCCGTTGCTGTTGATACATTAAATGTAATATCAGCTTGCTCTCCAAGCTCTCCCTTTATATCTTGCTCTAGCTCTTCCACAAATTCAAAAATGGAACGTTGCCTTTCTGCTAATGGTACTAGTTTGACATACATTTCAGCTTGATTGGCGCTCGTTTGTCCACGCGCTTGCGATTGTTGCGTACCCCCAATTAAGCTAACATAAACATCCACATCTTTTTCCTGCTTCAAGCGCTCCTCAATATGCTTCACTACCTTTTCTGTTTCCGATACAGCGACACCTTTTTCAAGATTGACACTTATAGATGTGAATCCTTCATCGGTAGATGGTAAAAATTCTGTACCAATTCTAGTCAGCCCAAATAAGGATAAACCAAAGCACATCACCGTGAAAATTAGAATTAGCAGTCGATGCCGTAATACCCATACAATAGAGGATTTATAATGGTTGTAAAATTTAGAGCTACTGCGCTGCTCATAAAAATTGGTATTTTTCATTTTTAAAAGACGACTTGCTAGCATTGGGACGACAGTAAGCGCAACTACTAGAGAAGCGATTAGGCTGAACGAAATCGTTAGGGCGAATTCTGTAAATATTTGTCCAATCAATCCTTCGATAAACATAACAGGAATGAATACGGCTATAGTAGTTAACGTGGAAGCTGTAATAGCAAGTGCAACCTCCTTAGTTCCTTCCTGCGCTGCAGTGATAGGATCCTTTTCTAGCCCTAAATGTCTTTCGATATTTTCAATAACAACAATGGCATTATCCACTAGCATACCGATACCCAGTGCAAGAGCACCTAGTGTCATGATGTTAAGGGTAAAATCCGCAAAAAACATCAACACAAATGTCACAATAACCGAATAAGGAATAGCAATACCAATAATGATTGGACTCTTTACACTACGTAAAAAAACAAATAGGATGAACATCGCAAATAATCCACCTAAAATTAAAGAAGAGCCAATGTTATGAATGGCTAAATCTACATAATTACCTTGATCGACAAGAATGTCTGCCGTTATTCCCTTATATTGCTCTTTCTTTAGTAGTTCATCTAATGTTTGCTGAAACGCTTTGGAAACTTCTGCTGTATTCGCGCCAGATTCCTGTAAAACGGACATAAGGACTGCTGGATGCTCATTGGCACGAGTTGTCGTAATAGATTGTTGCTCTGTCCTCTCTACGGTTGCAAGATCGCTCACAATTAGCGCTTCATCTGTTAACGGGTTCACTGAAACGATCAAACTTGCAATACTTTCAGGTGACGATAATGTACTTACAATACGTGTTGTTAACAGCTTACCATCATCTGTTGAAACAGGTTCACCAGGGAGAGATACATTATTCGCTTGGATAATTTGTATAATGTCTGCTTGTGTTAAGCCTTTTTCCACTAGCTTTGCTTCGTCTAATATTATTTGAACTTCCTCGATCAACTTGCCAGAAACATTTACACTTGCAACACCCTCTGTCCGTCGCAGTTCTTTTTCTAAGTCCTCTGCTAATAAACGTACATCTACATCATTATTTTCTGCACGTAATGATAGTTGAATAATGGGAAATTGAGACGGATCAAACTTTAAAAAACTAGGCTTGCCCGCATCATTTGGCAGCGGTGTCATATCAATTCGCTGTAAAATATCGAGTTGGATATCTTCCATATTCGTGGACCAATTAAACTCAAGCATAATTAAATTAGAGCCTTCTTGTGAGGTTGACTGTAGTTTTTTTATGCCAGGTAAGGTGGCAAGTGTAGCCTCTAATGGTTTCGTTATCTTCTCATTCACCTCTGTTGGACTTGCCCCAGGATAAGAAGTGACAACAACACCTATGGGGGGATTTAACTCTGGAATTAACGTAATCGGTATTTTTAATAAGGAAACACCGCCTAACAGGATGACAAAAAGCATCGTAACAATTGTAAAGACGGGTCTTTTAATGGAAAAATGACTAATATTCATATAAACAAACTCCTTTTTCTACCTCTTCCTTTCTAGGATAGCCGATTTATAAATGAGCTAAGCCCCCTTCAATTAGTTCGTCGTGCAATATATTTCCTAATACTGTCTATATTCTACAAACAGTGTCAATTTTCCTTGCAAAAAAACACGAATCGCAAAATTGTCGATTCGTGTTTGGTAATTATAGAAGGCTATAAAGTTTAATGTTTTCGTTTTTATCAGCAAACCAGCGCATGGCAAACTCATTTTCAAATAGGAAAACAAGATTATCAAAGCGGTCTTTCACTAACATAGATCGACCAGAAGACATGGACTCTTTAACATCCTCTTCGTTTTCAATCCATCGTGCAATTTTAGAACCGATTGGCTCCATTCTTACTTCCACATTGTATTCATTTTTCATACGATGCTCAAACACTTCAAATTGTAATTGACCAACTGCACCAAGAATGACTTCCTCTGTATGCAGCGTTTTATAATATTGAATAGCACCCTCTTGTACCAATTGTAAAATCCCTTTATGGAATTGCTTTGATTTCATTACGTTTTTCGCTGTTACACGTACGAATAGCTCTGGTGTAAACTGCGGTAATTTTTCAAATTGGAATGTTTTCTTGCCACCTACAACAGTGTCCCCAATTTGGTAAGTTCCTGTATCATATAACCCAATAATATCTCCCGCAACCGCTTCATCTACGGTCTCACGATCATCTGCAAGGAATTGTGTAGATTGAGTCACTTTAAATGACTTACCTGTACGAGCTAATGTCATATTCATTCCGCGCTCAAATTTACCAGAAACAATGCGTACAAAGGCAATGCGGTCACGGTGGGCAGGATTCATATTGGCTTGAATTTTGAAAATGAAACCTGAAAACTCATCATGTTCAACAGGATCAATAAATTGCTCATCTTCGGTAATTCTAGGCTGAGGTGTCGGTGCAAATTGTAAATAGGTTTCAAGGAACGTTTGCACACCAAAGTTTGTTAATGCTGAACCAAAAAATACAGGTGTTAATTCTCCACGACGAATTTTTTCCTCAGAATAGGCATTTCCAGCTTCATCTAGCAGTAAAACATCATCCATTGCTTGTGAATAATAAGAAGTAACTTTCATTGGATGCTCCACAGCAAGCTCTCCATTGTCGTCAATTGGTAAGAATCGTTCAGCTTCATCTGTACGGAATTGCTCAATACGTTTATTATAACGATCGTAAATACCAAGAAACTCTTTCCCCATACCGATTGGCCAGTTCATAGGATAAGCGTTTATGCCAAGTACTTCTTCAAGCTCTTCTATTAACTCAAGTGGCTCTTTCCCTTGACGATCCAATTTGTTGATAAATGTAAAAATAGGGATACCACGCATTTTACAAACTTTAAATAGCTTTAATGTTTGGGCCTCGATCCCTTTGGCAGCATCCACTACCATGACAGCACTATCCACAGCCATTAATGTACGATATGTGTCCTCAGAGAAATCTTGGTGACCAGGGGTATCCAAAATATTCACACGAGAACCATTATAATCAAATTGCATTACGGATGAAGTAACCGAAATCCCACGTTGCTTTTCAATTTCCATCCAGTCAGACGTTGCATACTTACCTGTTTTTTTCCCTTTTACTGTCCCTGCGTCACGAATGGCACCACCAAATAGTAAAAGCTTTTCTGTAATCGTCGTTTTCCCAGCATCAGGGTGACTGATAATGGCAAAAGTACGACGTGATAGTATATCTTTTTCTAAATTTGAATTCATCTCGTCATTCTCCTTTTTTCATACTTAATAATAATAAAAGAAGACTTGCCTTTCATACAACCTTTTTACATGAAATCTCAAAAAAGAAAACCCTTTAGTTCAACTAAAAGGGTTTCCTAACATTTAATTTTTCATTAAACAAATTTTAATCGGCCAGCTTCTATTGCAATTTCTGCATCACTATGTGGAAATTTTGTATCTTCAATAATTTGATAATCCTCATGACCTTTACCAGCAAAAATAATCATATCTCCTGGTTCGGCAACCTCAATGGCATGACGTACTGCCTCTGCCCGATCCCCGATACAAGCATAATGGTCATGAAGCATCCCTTTGGCAAGATCGCCCGTAATGCTATCATAGTCCTCATAGCGTGGATCATCTGTCGTCAAAATGACATATTCTGCAGCAGACGCTTTTTCAGCCATCGCAGGACGTTTCGATTTATCACGATTGCCACCTGTTCCAACTAAGAAAATCAGCTTACCCTTTTTATAAGGCTGTGCCGCTTCAATCGCTTTTTCAATTGCATCTGGTGTATGGGCATAATCAATAAAAATTTGTACAGGTAAATCTGAACAAACTTTCTCCATACGACCTTTAACTGGCGGTAGTTGCTCTATTTGCTCAATAATGGACTCCATAGAATACCCACGACCGTAAAATGCAATCATAGCTGCCAACACATTGTAAATATTAAATTCACCAAGCAAATTCATTTTTACACGATAAATCCCTTCTGGCATTTCCACATCAAACAAAGTCATATAGTCGTGATATTCACAGTTAATGGCACGGAAATCGGCCTTTTCATTTTTTAAACCATATGTCCACACTGGAAATGGTGTCATTGCGGCATAGCGCTCTGACCATGCATCATCAGCATTTAAGACAACAAATTTGCTCTTTTCTAAATCTTGTCCAAGTTGGGAAAATAATAAGCCTTTAGCATGGCCATATTCCTCCATCGTACCATGGAAATCAAGATGATCATGTGTTAGATTTGTGAAAATAGCGATATCATAATCAACGCCTGCTAAACGTCCAAGTGCTAAGCCATGTGATGAAACTTCCATCGTCATTAAACGACAACCTTCCATTTTTGCTCGGAAAATCATTTGTTGTGTCGATAACGCATCACTCGTTGTATTGGCAGATTCATATAAAATACCATTTAAATTAAAACCGATTGTGCCGGATAAAGCAGATTTTTCGCCCATACCATGCATGATATTTTGAATAATTCCTGTTACGGATGTTTTACCATTCGTTCCGGTTACTCCAATCATCGTTATATCCTTAGAAGGATAATCAAAAAACTTTGCGGCTAATAAGCCTACCGCACGATCTGTATCTCTGACAATCACTTGTGCAATTGTCTCTCCTAACGGTAATTGACGTTCTGTTACAACGATTGTTGCGCCACCATCCACTGCCTTTTGCGCATAATCATGCCCATCCACTGTGTAACCTTTGATACAAACAAACATGCTATTTGGTTGCACACTTCTTGAGTCAATTACAATATCACTAACTTGATCTGGCAACACGCCAATTATTTTTTTCAAAGGTAATGCGCTTAACAATTCCTCTGCATACATTTCATAGTCCTCCAATCAATCTCTACACCCATATCATCATTTTTGATTACTCGACAAAAAACGACAAGATGAATACCCCCACGTTCTATTGAACTTATTTTACTACTTATTTCATGATAAATAAAATGCCTCAGATGTGTTTTTTCAACGAAAACGCTTTCATTTAAAGAAATAATTATGTTTTCTTCGAAATTTTCATTTATAATCACAAATCGACGATTTTCGACATAATTAGGAAGATTTTTTGAGGACAAAGAGGTTATTTTTCAAGGGAGACATCCTAAGATATCTCCCTTCTAATTTCTATTTCATAATGGACCGCACAATTTTCACTTTTTGTTTATATGGTGGGAACAATACATTTGTCTCAAGCTTAGAGGACTTCTTTAAAATGGATTTAGGATGTGTAAAGTTTTCAAAGCTTGCTTTGCCATGGTACGCTTTCACACCAGATGGTCCAACACCACCAAATGGTAAATGTAAATTTCCAACATGGGTGATAGTATCGTTTATACATCCACCACCGGAGGGTAATTCCTCCAAAAAGTATTGTATGGCCTTTTCATGTTCTGAGAAGAAATATGCCGCCAAAGGCTTTGGTAATTGACGAATTTGATGAATCGCCAGTGGTAACTCATTATACATCATAACAGGTAAAATAGGACCAAAGAGTTCTTCCTGCATAGATGTACTTGTCCATTTTACATACTCGATGATTGTTGGCTCAACATATAAATCATCACGATCAATTCGGCCGCCAAATGTAATGGCATCTCGTTCTTCCTTGATAATTTGTTGTAAACGATCGAATTGTCTCAAATTCACAATACGTCCGTAATCAGGGCTTTTTAAAGGATTTTTGCCATAAAACGATCGGATCGTTTCTTTTAAGATTTTCATAAAACGGTCATAAACATCTTTATGAACAAGTAAATAATCGGGGGCCACACATGTTTGCCCAGTATTTGTAAATTTACCCCATACAATCCGCTTTGCTGCTACTTCTAAGTTTGCAGTTTGATCGACAATCGCTGGACTTTTTCCACCAAGCTCTAAAGCAATTGGTGTCAAACGTTCTGCTGCTGCCTTTGCTATCACTTTTCCAACAGCTACACTGCCTGTAAAGAAAATGTAATCAAAGGACGCATGAATAAGAGCTGTTACTTCTTCTTTTTCACCTTCTACCACACGTACATAGGAGGAATGGAACGTTTCTTCAATTATTTTTTTCACAATAGCTGCTGTATGGACAGACGCTTCTGACGGCTTGACAATTGCTGTGTTCCCTCCAACAATGGCACCAATTAATGGTTCCATAACTAGTTGAAATGGATAATTAAACGGTCCAATAATTAATGTGACACCATAGGGTTCACGAACAATGAAGCTTTTGCCCATTTGATATTGTATCGGTGTTTTAACTGCTTCTGGCTCCATCCATTCTTCTACATGCTTTACCATATATGAAATACTATCTAAAACAATGCCAATTTCAGTTGCATATGCTTCAAATTCGCTTTTACGAAGATCTAAATACAGCGCATTCAAGATGTCTTTTTCGTATTTTAAAATGGAATTTTTTAACTTTTTTAATTGTTCTTTTCGAAACTTTACACTTTTTGTTGCACGAGAAAAATAAAATTGACGCTGCTCTGTAATCATATTTTCCACATCTTGTGACGTAAAATTCATCAATAAAGCACCCCTTTTTTTAAAATGCCATACATAGTTTTTTCATTTTGAAACAAACTATCATTGTCTATACGATACAACATCGGAGGACAAAAATCCTCTTTCTGCATCGGGGGTGAAATGGCTTTATGTGAAAATGAAATGTTTTAGTTTTTTTATCTCGGGAAATATACAACTACATATTAAAACTGAAATGGGGGCGTAGATGAATGACAACAACAACTGGGACATGGTGGGAGTCCATATTTTCTGGACCATTATCACACGGAATTTGTGAAGAAAAATTATTGCTATTGCAAGATGAAGCTTTTTTATATCTCTCTACAATACCTATGGAGAATGAAGAAAATGTTGAAATCAATTAAAGAAAGCGCATTATAGGATGCCCCTATAATGCGCTTTTACCACGTTAATTAACGATTAACACTTTCTGTAATTGTTCTAACACCGCTTCCAATCTGCTGCTAGCCTCTTCTTCAATCGCAAAGCCACCTTCCTCAAGGCGAATAATTTGTTTATCCACAATATAAACAGAATGGGTAATTGATGTTGCTCCAAGCACAGCTAAAACTGGCTTTAATGCATATTCTAATGCCAATAAATGACCGATTGAACCTCCTACAGCAATAGGAAGTACGATCTTCCCAAGCAAGGCTTTTTGAGGCAGTAAATCCAAGTAGGTCTTCAAAATACCTGTATAGGAAGCTTTATAAATAGGGGTTAGTATGACAATAAAATCAGCTTCCTCAACATGCGCATTTTCTGCTTGGATTTCCTTACTGGCAAAATTGGCAGTGAGTAAATCGGTAGCTGGTAGTTCATGTACATAATTGGAATGTACCTCTATTCCTCGCGCAATAAAATGATTTTCCACCTTTTCATGAATGGCTGTAACTCTAGAATTTTTCGAATTGCTCCCATTCAAAATAACTGCTTTTGTCATTTTTCCCACTCCTTTTAATCATTGTCATTAAAAAAGGCTTCTATTTTACAATCAGGCGGATTACCGTTTTGTAAAATAGAAGCCTCTAGTTGCCTAGTCAACTCTAATACCAAGTATTCTTATAAAATTAATCTAACATAAATTCTCTGAATGTCAATAGCTTTTTTATGATTGGTGAATTGCTTTCCCAAAAACAGCCTTTGCGGCATCTCCAATATGCTCCGACACCGTTGGATGTGGGAAGATCATCTGCGCAAGTGATTGGGCTGTACCACCTGCATTTTTTGTTGCCAATATAGCATTAAGCATTTCTGTGGCACCATCGGCTACAACACATGCACCTAAAATTTGACCACTTTCCTCTGCTGCAATTAACTTCACAAAGCCTTCTGTATTCCCCTCCATTAATGCCTTAGGATTTGTCTGTAGTGGCATTTTGGTTACGGTGTAAGGTATTGTGACCTGCTCCTCTAATAAACCAAATGTAGCAATTTCCGGATGTGTATAAACGCAACGAGGAATTGAAGTTTGGTCAATTGATGTTGGCTGTTTGCCCACAATATAATCGACAACGTAAATGCCTTCAGCACTGGCAGAATGCGCTAGCTGATAACCATCTACTAAGTCACCTATGGCATAAACATGTGGCTGACTTGTCTGTAAATGTTCATCCACTGCAATTAATCGACCATCTAAAGTTAAGCCTAATTGCTGAGCGATTTCTGTATTGGGACGACGACCAGTTGCAAATAAGAGATTTTCATATGTATAAGCACCTTTAGATGTATGGATGCTATTGCCTTCAAACTTTTCAAACTTGAAATCTGTCACAAGCTCGATATTAAGTTTTTTCATTTTTTCTCGAATCAGCGGTCTTGCTTCAGCCTCTTCCGTTTGTAATATGTCCTCACTATGATTCAGTAACGTTACCTTTGTACCAAGTGGCGCTAAACTAAAGGCCATTTCAACTGCAATTACCCCACCCCCAATAATGGTTAATTGAGCTGGTAACTCGTCTATATCAAAAAATGTATCCGTTGTAAAATAGGTCGAAGTTGCTAAACCCTCAAATGGGGGGACAAATGGTTTACTGCCTGTCGCTAAAATAATATCTGTAGCCATTATCGTCTCATTCCCAATTGTAATCGTTAAATCCTTTGCGACAGAGGCCTCACCACGATATAAAGTAATCTGATTGCTGACAATATAGTGCTCAATATTGTTTAACAGCTCTTGAATAATTGTATCTTTTCGCTGCATCAATCGAGGAAAATGAATTTCCACTTGAGGCACTGCAATTCCCCAGCTCGTCCCTCGTTTAATTTCCTGTACAAGCTTACTATGCTCTAATAAAATTTTTGAAGGAATGCAGCCAACATTATAACAGGCTCCCCCTAGCTTATCCCGTTCGATGAGAGCAACCTTTTTGCCATGTTTCGCTGCATGTATGGCAGCCACATAACCACCTGGTCCCGCTCCAATGATAGCAATATCAAATTTTTCCATAATTTTCACCTCATGTATCACCATATCATTCGCAAAATTTGAATGCAATGACAGACAGAGGAAAAGCCTCTCATTCAATGAAAGGCCTTTTGACATGCACAATATTTACTTACCTTTTGTGAGTATTTCACTTCTCGTTCCGAGAGTTTTCACTCCGTTCCGCGAGTATTTCACTTCTCGTTCCGCGAGTATTTCTCTCCGTTCCGCGAGTATTTCTCTCCGTTCCGCGAGTATTTCTCTTCGTTCCGCGAGTATTTCTCTTCGTTCCGCGAGTATTTCTCTTCGTTCCGCGAGTATTTCTCTTCGTTCCGCGAGTATTTCTCTCCGTTCCGCGAGTATTTCTCTTCGTTCTGAAAGTATTCACTACTCACCGATCTATTTAATAGATATTTCGTTGCCAAAATCGTTGCTGGGCAATGGCTGCTACGAACTTTTTAGCGAAATCCTTGTTACCTGTTGCTAACACAATGCCAGGGCCTACGTTTGCATTGGACATATTGAAGAAAGTTGTGCCAGTAGCAGCAAATCCTATTGGCTTAAAGTGACGATATGCTTCATTGATATAATTGACGATATAAGTATTGAATTTCGCTTGATTGCTTGCCTTTACCCCAACAACATATAACGAGTCGAATAATACAGCATCGGTTGTGATAAATGTGTCAGTAGCCGTTAATTGAACCCCATTATTCCCTGTCACAACACCTAGTCGATCGGAGATAATGCTGTAGCGTACACCTTGCCTTGTTAAATATTTCAATACTTCACCGACCTCATTTGCATCAAAGCCATCGCCAATTAAGACTCCGACCTTAAGTGTGTAAGGCAATTTAATGGTATTGGCTTGACTAAGTGCTGGTGAGGAGGCTGTGACCTTGGACTGTTCTCCTGTAGGGCGATTAACGCCAACATTGTCTGCCACTGTTGTAGCCATTGCTTTATCTACATGGACAAACATATCCACAACTTGCTGACGAACTGATTTACTCTTCACTTTTCCTACCTCGAAGCTAAATGCCTCTATAATATGTTGTTTTTCAGGCGGGGACATACTGTTCCAAAAGAGTCGTGCTTGTGAAAAATGATCATCAAAGGATTTACTGCGCGCTCTTGTGATGCGTCCCTCAACCTTTTCCTCATAATGAACATATCCCCCTTCCCTTGCAGTAGAAGTGGCGGGTGTATTATTAGCCAGCGAATTTTTATGATAACTCACTCTTCCTAAATTAATGGTCTGTCGACTAAAGCCATTCCGCTGATTGTTATGCACTGGGCAAATCGGTCGATTAATGGGGATTTCTGCAAAGTTTGGTCCACCTAGACGGATTAACTGTGTGTCTAAGTATGAAAATAATCGTCCCTGTAACAGGGGATCATTCGTAAAGTCTATGCCTGGTACAACGCTACCTGGGTGGAAGGCAACTTGCTCTGTTTCAGCAAAGACATTATCCACATTACGATTTAAGGTCATTTTGCCAATCTTCTTCACTGGCACTATTTCCTCTGGCCAAAGCTTTGTCGCATCTAAAATATCAAAATCAAATTTAAATTCATCTTCAGGTTCAAGAATTTGGACAGCTAACTCAAACTCTGGATAATCGCCAATTTCGATGGCTTCCCATAAATCCCGTCGCTGAAAATCGGGGTCCTTCCCAGCAATTATCTGGGCTTCATCCCAAACAAGAGAATGTACACCGAGTACAGGCTTCCAATGGAATTTGACAAATCTCGATCTTCCCTTGTCATTGACGAAGCGGAATGTATGCACGCCGAAACCTTCCATCATACGAAAGCTTCGCGGAATGGCACGGTCAGACATCACCCACATCACCATATGCGCAATTTCCTGATTATTGGCTACAAAATCCCAAAAGGTATCGTGTGCAGAGGCTGCTTGTGGCATATCATTGTGTGGCTCAGGCTTTACGGCATGAATTAAATCGGGAAACTTAATGGCATCCTGAATAAAAAAGACAGGAATATTATTACCGACTAAATCATAATTTCCTTCATCCGTATAAAATTTCGTTGCAAATCCGCGTACATCACGAGCTGTGTCCATCGATCCTAAGCTCCCTACCACTGTTGAAAACCTGACAAACACAGGTGTTTTCTTTTTCGGATCCTGCAAAAATTTCGCCTTCGTATACTCTGCCATGGATTCATACAATTCAAACTCGCCATGTGCTGCAAAACCTCTGGCATGTACGACGCGCTCTGGAATACGTTCATGATCAAAATGGGTAATTTTTTCTCTAAGATGAAAATCCTCCATAATTGTTGGCCCACGAACGCCTGCCTTAAGCGAATCCTCATCATTGGACACCCTTAGCCCCTGATTGGTTGTCATTCTCGTGCCTTCATTCTCGACACGGAATGGCTCTAGTTGCTGATCCTTGGCATTCTCCTCTAGATTTTTGCGTTGATTCGACTTTGAGTTATCCACACAATCCCCTTTCATCTATTTACTACTTTCGCTCCATATACACTATATGTTTTGGAAAAATAAACATGCTTTCATTTCGACAATGCATTGTGTAAAAATAAAAAAGCAGGTCTCTATTTGGAAATAGAAAACCTACTCACGCTTAAAATATGTATCGTATCATTTCATGTATGTTACAGTAAGGGTTGTCGCGGCTCTCCGTCTTTCGAAGAGCCATCATGTCTGTACAATTTTTAATCGCTACCTCATGTCGTAATGCGATGGGGGCAATAATGGATTCATCTGCCTTGTGACGGAAATAACGACTTACGCCAAGATGCTGTTCCATCTTGTCATTCAAGACAGCACGAGGATACTTTTCTGAACTGTCGACTTCCTCAAAATGCAGGAGTAGCCACAATTCAAATGCTTCATTGGTATAGGCAATGCGAATATTTTTTTCCTCGCAAAATTGATTGACTTCCTCTAATTGCTTTTCGGTTAAGTCATCCTTATCAAAAACAATCCAAACCTCATCAAAATATTGATAGCTGGAATCTCGATAAGCATGTTGAGCAAGCTTAATAGCTGAACGTTTAACGTTTTTTATTTTGACACTAACCATTTTAGAGCGCTTTAATATACGCATTTGTTCAAAATAAATACGTTCTGTCTCACCTTCACAATAAATTAAAATCGTTTTACGCAGTGTTCGGCTCCCTTGTTGACGTACTCTCAAGGCTCAGATACCTCCGCTTCTTCTAAATATTGTTCAGATAAATACTCATTGATAACAGGCATTGCACCAAACTCACCTTTTATATAGCGTTTCGCATAAGAAAGATCTCCACGCTTCTTTTGTAAATCTGCAAAATCAAATAAAGAGTAAAGCTCTGATTCATTTTTAAAGCTTTTATTAACAAACCAAATTTGATCTGAACGCAATGGCTGATCTAGCAATTCTATTTCATGACTTGTCACGATAAATTGATTATTTCGATTGCGTTTGCTGTTCATAATGGCCATTAAAAACTCACAAATCGACACATGGAATGCCGTATCGAATTCGTCTATAAAAATCGTTTTTCCTTTATTATAAGCATCCACCATCACGCATGCTAAATGTAGCATTCGTACTGTGCCTTTCGAATCCATTGTCCAATTAATCGTTTCCGTTCCTATCGGTGCACCTGCTTCATCAAATGATAAGTAATGTAGGTCAATATCTACTTCTTGAATCACCTCAGACGATTCATACTCATAACCAATTGTATTTTTCTCTCGACGTTCCACACGTCTGGCCGTGACATCTTGAATGGATAGGTCTGCAATTTTAAGGAGTTTGATCACTTCTTTTTTAAAGGGCTTCTCTTCAAGTTTACGAATTAGAGGATGACTTGATAACCGATTTGCTTCATCAAGAAATAGAATTTTATGTAAAAACCAATCGAATATCTTTAAAGCATCTGAATCATTAAAAACATGCAAGACAGACAAAAAGGCCGTATTGTTACGTGTATATTTTGTCAGCTCCTGTGCACTCGTTTGAGCTGTTTCATATGAATATTGTGTACCATCCCATTGTCTGACAAACAGCTCTTCTTTTTGCAACTTGTTCGTCTTCACAAGACGCTCATAGAGAACTTGAGAAGCATTGTACTGTATTTCATAATCATAAAGAGCACCATCTAAAAAAAGCGATATCATAAACTCTGTTGGTGTGCCCTGCTGTCTTCCTAACTTAAACGGTTGATAGGGTAAACGTAACTGCTTAACATTATTTAAATTTTCAAAATTAAAAAGCAAAGTACGTAATACTTTAATAGCCGTAAAAAGATTGGATTTCCCACTACCATTTGGTCCAAAAATAAATGCACTTTTCACAAGTCGAAGTGAATCAAATTGAATGGTATGAGTATCCTTCCATTTTCGCAGACGGCTGCCCGCTACCATTGAAAATAACGTATCATCTTTATAACTTAAACAATTTTTCACTCTAAAATCTACAAGCATCAATAAGCCTCCGTCCACAACCATTTCTTTAATGAATTATTATACTATAGACATAGAAAAAGACATATTACACGATGTAATATGCCTACATAATTTAAATGCCCTTTAGCCACTATTTTGTTGAATTTCTGCTAGTTTTTCATTTTGTAATGCATGCAATGTACGTTCGATTCCTTCTGCAAAAGAAGTTTTTGGCCTCCAGCCAATGGCCTTGGCTAATTTGTCGTTATTTAAAAATGAATGTTCGATATCTCCTTCTCGTGCAGGGGCATATTGAATTTCAAGTGGGTGATTTAAATGTTGCAGCAGTAAGATGACTTGGTGAATAGACCAAGCTTCATTTGTGGATACATTATACGTGCCTTGCAAACGGGCAGATACACCAGCGTAAATAGCATCTGCAATATCATCGACATAAATGAAATCTCGTGTTTGTTCACCGTCACCATAAATCGTAAAAGGCTTGCCTGCCATACTGCTTTTTAGCATACTTGGGATCACTGCTGCTTCCCCCTGCATTTGTTGCCTTGGACCAAAAACATTAGCAAATCTGTAGATGAGAATAGGTAAACGATAATCTTTATGCCATTTCTCACAGTAGGTTTCCCCAATGCTCTTATTGAGTCCATACATAGATATCGGTTCACAGACATCTGTTTCTTCTAATGGCGGATAATGACTATCTCCATACACCGATGCTGACGAAGCAAAAACAAAATGCTGTACATTATACTTAGAAGCTAAAAAAAGCATTTGGCTTAGCCCAACGATATTTGTCAAAATATCCTTTACTGGCTCTTGGATGGATTGTTGTACGCTCGTTTGTGCCGCACAATGGATGACTACATCAAAATGTATTTCTTTAAAAAGATGCTCACAAACCTCATCCTCTACATTTAAAAGATAGGATTTATGCTCAAAGTCAACATTTCGTAAATGACCCGTACTTAAATTATCAATAATATAAATTGTTGCACCTTCTTCGAAAAAACGCCTACCTACGGCACTGCCAATAAAACCATAGCCACCTGTCACTAATACATTCATCCTATCGCCCCCAAAAACAATATGATGATTTATATGCAGTAATTACTAAAAATATGCAAGAAACTTATTTGATGGTAATTTCTAACAGAATAGCATTACTAGAATGATTAACTAAAAAACGTCTATATTTTTCTATATAAAAAGCATGCTTGAAAATTACTTCAAGCATGCTCTATCATCTATTTTTAAGCTGGGTTTATTTCTAATTCAACAGTTACTTTAATATCTTTTCCAACAAGAACCCCACCCGTTTCTAACGCTGCGTTCCAAGTTAGGCCAAAGTCTTCACGATTGATTGTTGTTTCAGCTTCAAAACCATATACTTCTTGTCCCCATGGATTTGTACCTTTTCCATTGAATTCTGTATCAAACGTTACGGACTTTGTCACGCCTTTAATTGTTAAATCACCAGTTACTGCATATTCATCTCCTGCTTTTTTAGCAATGTTTGTCGATTTAAATGTAATTGTTGGATATTTTTCAGCATCAAAGAAATCTTCTGCTTTTAAATGATTATCACGATCTTCACTACGTGTATTAATACTCGCTGGATCAATTGTAAAGTTAATGTTAGCAGTTGTTAAGTCTGCAAGGTCTGTCGCTTCAATATCAGCTGAATAGCTATCAAATACGCCTTTAACTTTTGATACCATCATGTGTTTTACTTGAAAGTTTACTGCTGAGTGTCCTAAATCAATGTTCCATTTTGCCATTATAAATTCCTCCAAATAAGTTGATTTTATCTCGATTTCGAGATATATTTTAAAATATGAAGCAACTACAGTATTTATGTTACCCAAAACAGAATTGGATAAACATTTGTAGTTACTCGATTGGTTAAACATTATGATTACGAAAAGCGATCAATTACTTTCTGTAACTTACTATATATTAATAATCAAGTTACGTCAAGTAATTTTAAAAATAAAAAAGGATATCCAAATTATCGGTACATCCTTTCAGACAGTAGAGATCATTCTGTCTACTGATATAAGCTTTTATGAAGGTTTAAATATGAAGAGGTGACAATGAGATGAAGGCAAGCTCCAACTCGCTGTGAAAAATCAAGGTTGGAGCTATTCTTGCCAACAAGCTTAAAGGTTCACCCTTTACATTTCTTCCCCTCAACGCTTGACTAACTTGCCTTGCACGACAAAGCGATGGTCGTCACTTAAAACCGCATCCTTACAAGTAGATAACGTCAAAATTTTATCGTCTGGACTTAGATCGACATTCATCTGAATAGAAGATCGCTGTTGTATCTCCTCTATAAAGTTTTGGTAAGCTTCATTGTTGGCAAAGTCGGTCTCAATATAATAGAAATCAATCGTCGTCTCATATGCAGCAAAAACCTCAATATCATAGCCCTCATATAAGGTATCAAGATATAGGATGGGATGCTCATCTGCATAGTCTTGCTTTAAGTAATTTTTTAAACTACCGAACATCGTCTCGTTCTTCATGGCATGACCATATAAAATCGTATTTTTGTTCATGTCTAGTATTTGATTTCGATAATCCATAAAAACACTGCCTGCACGACTCTCCTTATTTTTAAAGTTATGATTTAAATAATAGTCATTATTGTCAGCTTGTAAAATTGGATTATTCAGCTTTGTTCCGTCTACTGAAATCCACCCAATAATTTGAGGATTAATCGCCAATAAATCAAGGAACTGTGGTCGTATAGTGAATGCTGATACATCATTTGTTGTTTCTGTCTCCTCGATTTGTTCTGCTGGTTGTTCTTCATTAGCTGCTAATGTGGCCTGATAAATATCCTGTACTTCTTTTAATGATTTTGACGTTTCGTAGTACGTATATAGATACTTTGCAAGTGAAAAAACAGAAAATAAAAATATGCCTAAATATAGCAGTGTTAGCAACTTGGATACTTTCTTCTTCATCGGATTACCTTCTTATATTCCCATTGGCATCATATAATAGCCAAGCTGTTTATCTTCATTAAAGATTGCATCCACTCCATACACTTCTTTAATCATATCTTTCGTAATCACATCACGTGGCACACCCTCTGCAAAAATTTGACCTTCCTTCATCAAAATAATATGGTCGCTATAGCGAATGGCTTGATTAATATCATGTAGTACCATGATAATCGTTAAACCATGCTGCTCGTTTAATGTTTTCACAAGTTCTAGCAATTCTATTTGATAGTATATATCCAAATAGGTTGTAGGCTCATCTAAACATAATATTTCTGACTGTTGTGCTAATGCCATAGCAATCCACACTCGCTGCCGCTCTCCACCTGATAACGCCTCTAAACTTGTTGTACCTTTATGCTGTAAATTTGTACAGACAAGTGCCCATTCAATGGCTTTTGAGTCCTCATCGTGATTCTTTTTTAGCATTGTTTGGTGTGGCAAACGACCAAACCCAACTAGTTTTTCAATCGTTAAATCTCTCGGTATGTCATTTTGTTGATACACAATGGCCAGTTTTTTAGCAAATTCTTTCGGCTTATAGTGCAGTAAATCTTTATTTTCTAACGAGACAGTCCCTGATTTAGGTGAATGAAGGCGAGAGATAACACTTAATAATGTAGATTTCCCACAGCCATTTGGGCCAATGATTGTCGTAATTTTCCCTTGGACAATCGTTGTTGAAACACCATTTAAATGGTTACGTGTATTATCATGCGATACAATGATGTCTTGTATATCCATATTTCGTCACTCTTTTCGTAATAAGAATATTAAGAATGGACCACCTATGATTGCCATAATGGTAGAGGCTGGAATTTCAATAGGTGCAATAATTGTCCGGCCAATCGTGTCTGCTACTAAAATTAATAAGGCACCAGCAAGTGCTGTAAAAGGAATAAGCACAAGATGGTCATGCCCAACCAATCTGCGTGCAATATGAGGTACTAATAGCCCCACAAACGAAATAACTCCAGCCACAACAACTGAAACAGCCGCTAATAGAACAGCGACAGCGGCAATCAGTAAGCGTGCCCGTGCTACTTGAAACCCTAAACTTTTGACTGTTTTATCTTGTAAAACAAGCAAATTACACCAACTATATAATGCAAATGCGCCAATTAATCCGATTGTCCCATAGGTCACAATCGTAGAGACATCTTTCCATGTACGCATCGTTAAATTAGAACCGATCACACTGGAAGCTGACGTATTCAAGGAACCACCTAAGCTAATAAGTGCCTCTGTTAATCCTGTAAACATGGCGTTAATGGCAATCCCGACTAAGATCAATTTAAGTGGACTCAAGCCGGATTTCCATGAAAGTGCAAATACGAGTGAACAAGCCAATGCACCACCCATAAATGCTAAGACAGGTGTCATAAAAAATAATGCGGGGAAAAAGGCAATGATAGAGAGCTGTACAAATGCTGCACCAGAAGATATCCCAATGACACCAGCATCAGCCAAAGGATTACGCATCACGGATTGTAAAAGCACCCCAGAGACTGAAAGTGCTGCACCTGCAAATAATGCCACAATGATACGTGGAAACCTTAAATCTCGTATAGCCTCCATTTGGCTATTCCCTTCCTCAAATAATGCCCCTATAAACTCGAAAAAGCCCATTTTTATACTACCTGTTGTAGCTGAATAAACGATTGTCACTAGTAATAAAACAGTTACAATTAAAAAACTGACGATTCTTTTTGTCATATTGGATTTCCTTTTTTTATGTTTATATTCTCTCAGGATAAGAAAAACGCTCTATGACGAGTAGTAATACATCATACGAGCGACAATTCTAGTTACTATTTACGATAGAAGATTTCCATCAGTTGTCCTAAAGCTTGAGGTACCTGTAAGGAGGCTGTCGTCCCGAATAATTCTTCCTCTAAATCATACACTTTACCGTTTTTCACTGCATCGAAATGTTTCCAAATATCATTTGTTTTAAATTCCTCATCAAACATTTTCACAACCTCATCAGGCATACCATGTGATAAGCGTAAAATAATATCAGGATTACTGCTATGTAAATGCTCCGTATTTGAAGATAAATACTCAGCATCTTGCCCTTCCATGACATTGATTCCTCCTGCTCGTTTAACAAGATCCCCTGCATAAGAGTTTTCAGTTGCGACTAAATAGCTTCCTGGAATGCCAAGTAAAATTAAGACACGAGGCCCCTCTTTATTCGCAGCAACACCTTGAACAGCTTCCATATTTTTCTGTAAATCCTGCACTAATTCCTCAGCTTGTGCTACACGATCATAGCGTTCACCAAGTGTTTTGATTTCCGTTAACATCGCATCAACACTTTGTAAATTTAAAAAGTCTACAGGAATATTCAACTGTTTAAACTTATCCTGTAAATCGTACTCTAAAGTCGATACCGATAATACTTCTGTCGGATTCAATGATTTCACAATTTCCATATCAGGCTCCATTGCATTACCAATGGTCGGCAAATCCTCAAAACGTTTGGCTAATTGCTTTTCCGTTTCTGGTACTGCGATTGCGTCAAGCTCCAACTTATCTAGAATATCTGCCACTACAACTGTTCCAGCAATGATTCGTTGCTCACTCTCTTCAGCTGCTTGTTCACTTACTGCAACTGTTTTATCCTTTGTTGCTGGTTTGTCACTGCCACTACAAGCAGCAAGAAGCAGTGATAGTAATGTCATTAACAGTATCCCAATTTTCCAATCCTTTTTCATTATGTCATCTCCTACTTATTTCTGCTCAGTACGATCTTTTTTGGCTTTTTTAATACGGCGAATGAGTAACCAACCTGATACAAGGCAAATAGCGATTAGCAACATAATTTTTACAATGTTTAGCGGCTCAATCTGCTGCTTTGCCGTAGAATGGTTCACTACCTTATCAATGGCAACCTCTTCTTTTTTGTTTTCCTCTGCTTCGTCCACTGATTCATCCAGTGTCCGATCAAATGCTAGTTTTTCTTCCTGTGGTACAACAAGCATCGATTGGGTAGTGGGTACTGTCGATGTAGCCGAGTTCGCTTCCTTCTTCACATTGTTTTGTTCCGACGGCGTTTGCACTTGCTTTTGCACTTGCTCTTTTCCTACTACTTCTGCTGTTTTATCACTGTCTTTGGGTTCGGAGGATACTTCTTCTGAAGGTTTATCTAAAATCTTTGCAACCTGTGCTGGATCAAATACTAATTGAACAAAATATTGATGATGATAAGAAATATCAGGAATATCGACCTTCACCCACAATCGTAATGGTTGTGTTAAATCTTCAACCTCAAATTCCACGATTCGTACATTATCTAAAAGTGAAAGTAGTTTAGGTTCAACTTGCTGTCCTTTATAATCTACCGTTAATCCTGTGATCCAAGCTGATTGTAAAATCGTCATTTGTGCGTAGTATCTACCATCTTTTTCGATCACCTTTGCCACTGGATTCACATAGCTATTCATAATAGAGGGCTCTTGTTTACCATCTACCATTAACTCATAATCCAATGACCATTCCTGGCCCATTGTTCCTTCTGAATTTATTCCCTCAGCCACTTCTTCATTACCTTCACCTTGTGGAATATTTGGTGACAGTGTCTGCACTTTGAGGCGAAGCTCTTGGGAAAACGAAGCATATTGTTCTTCTGTTGCAAGCTCTATATTGCCCTTTAGGACAATTGGTTGTTGTAAGGCTAAAACATCAAACTGAACTAAATTTTCTATTTTATCTAGTGTAAAAGAAAGCTCATTGCCTTGCTGCTCGATATGTATATCTCTTATAGGATTGAGTTCTTCAAGTTTCATCGTTAATTGATATTGCCCATCCTTAACTGCGAGCGTTGCTACTTGTTTGAAAATACTTCCTTCAAAGCCTTCGATTGGAGAAAAACTTAGTTCAACTTGATAACTACCATCTGCAATAACAGATTCCTCTGCTTCTGCTTCTAGAAAAATGAATGGAGAAAAAAAGATTAATAAAATTGTACAAACAGCCACTATGCAAAGGTTATTTTTTTTTAGAATCATTGCATCATAGCCTCCCATTTCTTTAAAAGCACAGGAACTTCCTTCCCCATCAATATGAGAAAGGAAGTTGCTGTGAAGATCATTATTTGTTGATGTATTGCAATGAACCATTTAAAATTTTTGCCATATGTGAACGTTTTAATGGGCTATTTGCATCAATAACTGTTTTACCATCTGCAGTAGGTGAACCAGTCATCACTTTACCTGCATATAGAAGTGCAAAGGCCTTTTTCGCTTCTTCATCTTTCACTTTTGCCCCATCAGCATAGTAAGAAAGACTTGGGTCGCCAAAGTTCATTTCTTTACCTGCTACATGTGTTACTGTGCGGTAAATCATCACAGCTGCTTGTTGACGAGTTAATGTGTCATTTGGATTAAAGTTTGTTGCTTTTTTAACAATCCCAGCTTCCGCTAATGCATTTATAGCTTGAACAGCTTCTGCACTAAGCTTACCTGTATCTTTAAATCCTGCATCTTTTGTAGAAGAGACGTTCAATGCACGTGCCACCATTAAGGCAAATTGAGAACGTGTAATGTTATTGTTTGGATTAAAGTTGTCTTGTCCTTTAACAATTCCTAAGCTGTAAAGTGATAGGATGGCTTCTTTATTCGCATCTTTACTAATATCTTTAAATGGATTTATAACTGGCTTTACTGCACCTTCGACAGCAAAACTAAATTGTACTGTATGATTCGAGTCATACTTCACACCTTGTGCTGGTTCATTAACAACGATGTGTAATTGAGCATTCACAAGTTTCTTTAAATCTGCTACTTCAAATGAGTATGTGCGTGCATTTGTAGCATCATCTTGTTTCACTAGTGTTGCTTCTTTCCCCTCTACAGTAAAACCATGTACATATTGGCCTTGAGGGAATGTCATTGTCACAATATTTTTACCGTCTTTAGCAGAAACGCCTACTTTCGGTGCAATATATTGTTTCATCATAGATTCTTCTGTTGTACCATTTTTGTAAACAGTAACAGCTACTTCATCCACTTTTACTTCTTCTTTTACTTCTTTCACTGCTTTTAAATCAAAATCATACCATTTGTCCATATTTGCAGAAGGAACAACCACATGGATTTTTGCTGATTTTACTTCATCAACAACAACAGGGAAACTGTATGTAATTGTGCCATCACTATTTTTCACTTCTGTAGCATCTACAAATTTATCACCTTGCTTTGTTTGTAGACCTGCAATCATTGGTGCTGATTTAGCTGTAATCGTTAAATTCGCTTCAAATTTTCCATCTTTTTCAACGATTGAACCCTGTGGTACTAGATGAGAGCTAATAGCAGGTTGTGCTTCTGTTGTACCAGGTTTGAAGATTTGGAAATTGATAACTGCTGCCGTTTTGTCAGCTTTTGTTGCTTCTGCCTTCACTTCAGTATTTGTAGTTACTACCTCTGCTGCCGATGCAAAAGATGGGACTGAAAGAGATGCCGCTAGCAATGAAGCTAGTACTATTTTAGTTGCGCGAGATTGACGTTTTTTAGTCATTTATTGACCCTCCGTTTTTGTTTGGTATTTTTTTTTATAAAGTAAAAATGCTGATCCCACTAAAGCAACAATTAATAGATAAGGTGTTGCGTCACCTGTCTGTGGGTTCGGCACTTGACTTTCTGTAGTAGATGCTTGGGGTGACTTTGATTCATTTTGTGTTGCTTGTTGCGTTGTAGCAGCTGGGCTAGCAGTCGATACGGCATCAAATACAAGCGATACACTGTATTCATGGTGATAATTAATATCATCAATATCAATTTTCATAGCTGTTACTACTGGTTTTGATAAATCATTAACTGTGAATTGTACAGTGCGAGTATCTGCTGCTTTATCTTCACTCACAACAGTTGCTCCACCAGGTGGTTGAAATTTCGTAATCCACGCACTGCTTTTTAAAGTAATTTGTACTGTAGCAGTACCATTTTTCACTGTTACATTTGCTGGTTTTACAAAATAATCGTTGGCAATGGATGCAGAGTTACTGTCAGGTTTATTGACCTGATATTTTATCGAATGTGTGCCATCAGCCAGTTGAGCAGATGCTTGTGTCAACCCTAAGTTAACGACAATAATACTAACAAGCATGATCAACATGAGCATTTTCTTCATGTATTGCACGCCTCCCTTGGTCATAGTAAAACATCATAATTGAAAAAATATCCTCATGAAAGCACTTTCACCTAAACGAAAATTATTCTCAATTACGATTCTACTCCCAAGAATAATCGTTGATACCAGTGTATGTCAACCGTTAAACCAAATTCGTCCTCAATATGTCAAATTTTCCTCCTAATAAAAAGAATATAACCAAAATATGGTTATATTCTCAAGCTGTAGACAAACTCGATGAAATAAAGTAATGCCGTTGATTTCCACTAGGAGCGGACGCTTTCCGCGGGCGGGGCCGAGCTGCTTCCCTTGCGTCGTTACTGTCGCTTCGCTTTCGTAGAAAAAACATCCGTTCAGTCCATCCCGCTTTTCCCGCTGGAGTCGCTGCTCTTCGTTCCAATCAACTTCTAGATTAAATACTCCATCTACATATGGTGTGGGGGTTACCCATTGTTTTCATATGTCATTTAGCAAAAATCTCGAAAATGCCAATCATAATTAGCAGCCATCCTGAGATCGCAGTTGAATGCTTACCAATATACGTTTTTGATAGTAAAGAGCCACATTGACTCCCCACTCCCACTGTAATAAACGAAAACACACCAATCGATATGACCGTCCAAAGGGCCGAAATGCCATTTGCCCCAATAGCAATGCCCCCTGCTAAACAGTTCGCTGATAAAACGAAGCCGAGTGCCATTGCCTCTCGCGTTGAAATCACTAAGTTTTTATCTTCATCAAATAACTCAGGGTTGCCAGCTATCTGTTGTTTAGAAAAATTATTGGACATTAAAGTCCAGAGCCCAATAATACACAACAGCAAGCTGCCTAATAAATTGGCAGTATGCGGTGAAATATACGCAACAACTGTGCTGCCTGCTGTTACTGCGATGTATGTGACAATCATTGACATGACAGCAATCACAGCATTGGATAAAATCGGAATTTTAACTTGTTTGACGCCATAAGCTAGGCCGATTCCCAAATTATCTAAATTCGCTGCAATTCCTATTAAAATAATGGTAATCCAATGCATACTAAGCCTCCTCAAATCACCGTTTCCATTTTCACCTATCATATGTGATCAATAGAAAGATTTTTGGGCAGCCCAATATAGACTGCACGGCTAATCCCATGATTCCCCTCATGATTTGTACAACATCCATTTGACAAAAGTAACAACTTGTCATTAAAATTAAGTTGTTACTTATTGATTTTTTAATTTTCGCAAGAATATAAGAATTGCTAGAGAGGGGAAATTTATGAGACATCTAAAATTATGGAAAATAGGTTTTTCTTTACTATGTCTACTCGTTTTAACTGCATGTAGTTCAGCAGATGCAGGATCTAAAAAAGAAGATCGAAAGACAATCAACCTAGCCTATGTTGAATGGGATACTGAAGTAGCTTCTACTCACGTAGTAGGACAAGTTTTAGAGGATTTAGGATATGAGGTAACATTAACGCCACTCGACAATGGCATTATGTGGGAGGCACTTGCAAACGGAGAGGTTGACGGTATGGTATCTGCTTGGTTACCGCAAACACATGCTCCGCAAGTAGAGAAATACAAAGATAAAATAGAGAATTTAGGTGAAAATCTAACTGGGGCTAAAATTGGCTTAGTTGTTCCAAGCTATATGGATGTCGATTCAATCGAAGACTTAACCACTGAAGCCAATAAAACAATTACAGGCATTGAACCTGGGGCTAATATGATGGCTACGACAGAAAATGCCTATAAGAAATATAACAATCTAGAAGGCTGGAATGTACTTACTTCTTCTGCAGGTGCAATGACAGCCGCCCTTAGTCAAGCCATTACTAATAATGAAGAAATTATCATTACAGGGTGGTCACCGCACTGGATATTTAATGCATACGATTTAAAATATTTAGATGACCCAAAAGGTTTATATGGGACAGAAGAATATATTGGCACATTTGCTCGTAATGGCTTGAAAGAAGATGATCCCGATGCCTATCGTGTCCTTGATCATTTCCATTGGACTTCCGAAGATATAGAAAGTGTGATGTTCGATATTATGGAAGGTATGAGTGCCACAGAAGCAGCAAAAAAATGGATTGAAAACAACCAAGACAAAGTCGCGGATTGGACAAAAGATGTAAAAGCATAACAACTACAAAAGATCCAATTACTCATCATTAGTCATTGGATTCAGACTGTAGACAAACTCAAAAAATTTGAGAGTTTGCCTACAGTCTTTTTTCTTTTACAATTAAATGAAGTAAAGCCACTAATTTCACATAAAGCACTCTATCTACATAGATAAATGAAAAATAAATCCTTTGAGGTGATGCTCCATGAATCAAAGCTTTACTTATTAACTTTTTTCCTAGCATTTATTATTACTAGTAATAGGAGAAAAATTTATATCACATATTTTTTGATTGTACATATTTGGAGTTTTATAACCCTTTTGAAATGCTTATATAAACGTTGTTTTTTTCCAACCTATGTCTTTTACAAAATTGTATGACTTTCATTTAGCGCTTTTTATATTTTTTACTATATATCGAAAGAAGAGGAATATTTAATGAACTTAAATCTCAAAGCATTGTTTCCTTCATATCGTTATTATCGAACAAAGCCAACTCAGCTATCATATGACTCTTATATTTTCTACCATCACCAAACAAAAGAATGGTTTTCCATCTCAAAGCATGAGGTTTCACAGCGAGACTACCAATGGCTTACTGTTTTTTATACTGAAGCTACCTCTTCACTATTTCAGGCATCGGATACTTGGTATGAATTTATCTATTCAAATGGTGATATACCATCCAATTTATCCTTTAATAAAGCTCGAGTTATTCAAATTACTTTTATAAATGAAAACCCTCCTTTAGAGGCTTTAAAAGAAGCTCTTTATAATTTTTTTCAGGAAGATACGATATTAATTCAAGTTACTACAAATCAATTTTTACTCATTGAACCTAAGAGTCTTTCTATGAATGAGAAAGAAGATTTTATTGCACTTATTCGTACAATTGAAGCAGATTTTTATGTCAGAATCCAATTATATCTTGGAGAATTTTATGAAATAGATAAGAAATTTCCATATAAATTCCAAAGAGAAGCACAATGGTTCAAGGAATGTTTACATTTAAGATTTGCTGAACCTTATTATTCATTTCAAACGATATTCCCTATTTTACTAACACAACAATTGCCTACTTCTATTCTAAAATTTTTAGAAGAGCAAATTATTATACCTTTAAAGTCTGATAGAGAATTACTTGAAACTGTTAAAACTTTTTATGAATGTGGTTTAAATATTTCGTTGACATCCAAGAAGTTGCACATACATCGTAATACATTAACCTATCGTTTATCAAAATTCCAGGAAATCACAAATATTAACATAAAAAATTTAGATGGTGCAATACTTGTTTACTTTGCTAGTTATCTTTGGTCATTTTTACAAAATGCACAAAAATAGTTAACTGAACATTATGCATTTTAGACATTGGTTTTCTTCCTCACTTTATTTAAACTGTAAAAAAGAACAAAGGGGATTAAATATGGAGAAAATCATACTTAATAATATTTATAAAATATACGATGGCGGTGTAACGGCTGTATCTGATTTTAATCTAACTGTTCAGGATAGAGAGTTTGTTGTACTTGTTGGTCCATCAGGTTGTGGGAAATCAACCACCTTACGTATGATAGCTGGCTTAGAGGAAATCTCGGAAGGCGATTTTTTTATTGATAACAAGAGAATGAACGATGTGCCTTCAAAGGAACGTGATATTGCGATGGTTTTTCAAAACTATGCACTATACCCTCATATGACGGTATACGACAACATGGCATTTGGCTTAAAGCTTCGAAAATTTTCAAAACAACAAATTAAAGAACGTGTCCACAATGCAGCCGCCATTCTTGATTTAGAAAAATATTTGGATCGCAAGCCTAAAGCTTTATCGGGTGGTCAGAGACAACGGGTTGCCCTTGGTCGAGCAATCGTCCGAGATGCACATATTTTCTTAATGGACGAGCCTTTGTCCAATTTAGATGCAAAACTACGCGTACAAATGCGTGCAGAAATTACCAAGCTTCATCAGCGCTTAAAAACAACGACAATTTATGTAACACATGACCAAACTGAAGCAATGACAATGGCAACGCGTCTTGTTGTCATGAAGGACGGTATTGTTCAACAAATTGGTACACCTGAAGAAGTATATGGCTTACCTGAAAATAAATTTGTTGGCGGTTTTATAGGCTCTCCATCCATGAACTTTTTTAAAGGGGTTCTCCATGAAGAAGGAATTCAGATCGGTCCTATTTCATTAACTATTCCAGCAGAAAAATCAAAATTATTATTAGACCAAGGCTACTTACAAAAAGAGCTGATTCTTGGCATTCGTCCTGAGCATATTTATGAAAATTCTTCTGTCATTTCTGAGCCTTTCTTCTCGTCCATCGAGGCAAATATTGAAGTATCAGAATTAACAGGTGCTGAGCTGATGTTACATGCCCAGTTAAATGGACAGCCTTATATTGCACGTGTTAACTCTGATACAAAAATTACACAAGGCCAAGTTGCACACCTACAATTTGATATGTCTCGGGCACATTTCTTTGACTTAGAAACAGAGAAACGCATTCGTTAGAAGCAAAAAGTACTGCAAATATTAATCCTCATAGAAAGGGATTCAGGCAAAGAGTCTGTTTCCCGCTTTTTTTACCTCCCACTCATAGTCCATACTCGATTATTGATTGACTTTAGATTCAACCAACTTCACTGATCTGATTAGATTTTAGAAGATCATCAGTGTTTCTGCATCCAACAATCGTATTTTACTTGGTGGATGTTATTTTGCTATTACTTTATATAAAACAAAGCAAAATAACCAAAAAAGATAGCTAGATGGAAAAATACACTGTCATTTCGCCACTAAGCTATCTCAACTATTTTATATGAGGTTTTCAACTATTACCTCCGTCTTGTAGAAATGAAACATTTCATGTCAAAAATTTCTCAATAGAATCTATAAGGAAGTTGGATTTTTTTTATCGATGTAAATCCCTATTTTCCTAACGGTACCGCTATTTTGGAGTAGAGATTTATAATATTAAGTATAAAAACGATTGCTCTTTTTATTTCATTGCTGCACCGTACAGTCCCGCCTCACCTTTACGAATACTACTGCCTATAATTTGCTCTTTCCCTTCAAAAGGTGTGTTTAACAAACGTTGCTGAATCACCTCTTTAATCTGCTCTATGATTTTCGGATGGTGATTAAAAAAGCCGCCACCTAACACTATGCAATGTGGGTCAAGCATCAAAATCATTTGATGCAATTGTTTTTCCATGCAGTAGATTAATTGCTGCAAAAGCTTATCCATGATGAGGTCTCCCTTGTAATAGAGCTCCATCATATCTTTTAATCGAATTTCCGAATTCCCCAGTAACGCTCTTCCTAACTTTTCTATAGCAGGTCCTGACACACTTTCTTCCAATGTTTCTCCATCATTACCAACGATATTAAAACCTATTTCACCAGCTAATCCTGTTCCTCTTATAAATTCGCCATTTACAACTGTACAACAAGATAATCCGGTGCTTAATGTTACATATACCATCACTTCTTTGCAGAACCCTCTAGCATTGTATTCTCCCCAGGTTGCCATGTTAACATCGTTATCCATCAATATTTGTGCATATGGAAAAAATTCAATTAAACGCTCAGAAATCGGAAAGTTACTCCACGGTATATTATTTTGATAAACTGCTAGACCTTTTTGAACATCCACAATACCAGGTACACCAATACATACCTTAGAGATCTCATTAATAGAGACTTCTTGCTCTATACATAGCTTTTCAAAACTATTAATTAAACAATGGAATAAAGTTTCTCTATTTGTAACATCACTTGGTACCTCTTTTTTGATTAACAACTGTTGCTGTTGATTGAATAAAGCCGTTGCTAATTTTGTTCCGCCAACATCTGCTACTAAAATATAACGCATCTTTCCACCACCAGTTTTCGCCACATGATCTACTCGAATTCGCAATTCTCAGAAAGTAAAGGTTATATATATGTCTATTCTTCATTGCATCTGCTTATGTTATGAAAGATTTACGACTTGCGTTAAATTACGTGGCTTATCAGGATCACAACCTTTAAATATTGCATTTTGATAAGCCAATAGTTGGAAATAAGGAATAGCTTCAACAAGTCGATTTAAATCATCTACTTCTTCTGATAACTTGAGAATTAAATCTGCTTCTAATTCTTCTGAAGCTATACCGATGACAACAACGAAACCTCCCAGCTTTTGAATATCTTTCACTAATGCGTGATCATATTCCTTCGTTTCATTTTGTGTAAATAAAATAACAACCGTTTCCTTATCGACAATAGAGATAGGGCCGTGACGGAATTCTAAATTGGAGTAACTTTCACATTCCGTTTGCGTCATTTCCTTTAGCTTTAATGTCGCTTCTTTAGCCAACCCATTATAAGCACCAGACCCTAAAAAGATAAAACGCTTTTTTGAGACATCTTCTGTCACCTGTGTTAATTGCTTTCCATTGCCTAATGCCGAATGAACAAGTGTAGGAATTTTCTCTAACTGTTTCATCATATCCGTTCGTCCACTAATTTTCGCTGCATATAATTGGAGAGCGTATAGCATATTAGAAAATGATTGAGTCATTACCACACTTTTTTCTGATATATCATTTAAAGCAATCAATTCATCAGTTAATTTAGCCATAGGTGTGTCCCCATTACATGTCACTGCCATAGTACGTATATTTCCCGCATCATTCAAATGTTCTAAAGACATAATGATTTCCGAAGTTGTCCCCGAACGTGAAATGCCAATGATAAGATACTTTTTATTTTTTAAAATATACGTTTCTGTGTGTAAAAACAACTCAGATGCTGGTACAGCAATAGCAAACTCTCCAGTTACAGCTTGATAATAACGTGCTGCAGCAATCGCTAAATAAAATGATGTTCCACACCCCGTGAAAAGAACGACATCTACAGCACTTTTATTGAATGCAATTGATTGAACAATGTCTTTTGTTTTTTCTAACTTTTGTCCTTGTGCCATAATCTCATTGTAAGTGTACATAAACAAATCCCTACTTCTCTTTAATTTTAGTTATTTGTATCTCGGCTAAGAGACTTTCAACAGTCACTTTTTGTACTTTTGCAATCTCTTTATTTTCTGCATTCGCTGAGCCACATGCAACAGCCCATTTATATGCCTCTGTAGGGTCTGCACCCTGTGAGAGCTTATAAATAAGTCCACCTAAAAAGGCATCACCACTGCCAACTGTATTAACAACATTTATCCGTGGTGCATTCACTTTGTAAACCCCTAACGAATTAACGAATAAAGCCCCTTGCTCGCCCAATGAAAAACACACATGTTCAATCCCTAATTCTTGTAATTTTACACCAGCTTGAACTAAGTCTTTCTGAGCTAGAACTGGCTTACCAATCAATTGAGTCATTTCATCCTCATTAGGTTTAATGATAGAGGGTATTGCCTTAATACCATGTTTCAACGCATCACCACTTGTATCAAGTGCAACTCGAATCCCTTTTTGCTTTAATCTATGAATAATCTCCGCATAGGCCGTTTTTGGGATACCTTTAGGTAGGCTTCCTGACAACACAAAATAGCTAGCATATTCGGCTTGTGCCTCAATCCAATTTAACATTTTATTCCATTCATATTCATAAATGGTTGGTCCTGTCTCTAAAAGCTCTGTCATTTCCTTCTTTTGCTGATTAATAACGGTTAAACAAATTCGGTTTTCTTCCTGTATTTGTATGAACTCTGTTTGTAAATTTTCTTCACGTAAAAGTTCCGTTATTCTACTACCATTTAATCCACCAACGAAACCGCCAATAATTACATCGCCACCAAGTGCCACGATAACACGAGCTACATTAACACCTTTCCCTCCACCTTGTTGTGACTTCTGCGATACACGATTGGTTTGACCAACCATTAAAGAACCTACCTCATATACTTGGTCAATGGCTGCGTTTAAGGTTAATGTAGTAATCATTTTTGTAACATCTCAATCTTTTGCTCTACTAACTTAATTAAAGATTCACGTGCTGGAAGGAAATACTTTCTTGGATCATTTTCAGTTGGATTATCCTTAAAATAATCTCTTAATTGCTCAGCAAATAAATCCTTCAGCTCAGTAGAAAAATTCACTTTTGCAATGCCATAATTCAAAGATTTACGCACATCCTCTTCTGGCACTCCAGATGCTCCGTGCATGACTAAGGGCACATTTGTAGAACAATGAATTTCTTGTAAAAGATCAAATTGTAATTTTGGCTTTTGTTTATACTTACCATGCGCTGTACCAAAAGCTGGAGCAAATGACTGGATTCCTGTAACCTTTACAAAATGTTCAGCCTGCTTGGGTTCAGTAAAAAATGCATTATCCTCATGGACACTTAAACGATCTTCGACACCACCAATTGTCCCAAGCTCTGCTTCAACAGGCACATTTAACGCATTTGCAGCTTCTACTACTTTTTTTACTAATAAGATATTTTCCTCAAAAGGTAAGGAGGAACCATCAATCATCACAGAGGTATAGCCTGCCCGTAAACATTCCATAACAATCTTATAAGATTCACCATGATCCAGATGTAATGCCACCGGTACTTTTGCCTGTTCAGCTGCTGTTTTTGCAAGTGCAATCATATAAGGCATCTCAACATATTTATAAGTGCTCGAAGTTGTTTGCAAAATGACAGGTGCACCTACTTTTTCTGCACCAGCAATTACTGCTTTTATAATTTCCAAATTATGTGCTCCAAAAGCACCGATTGCATAATTATTTTTATAAGCATCTTCTAACATAACTTTAGTTGTCACTAATGGCATAATAGAATTCCTCCCTCAATGGGTTGTTGGTATAATCTATAACGTAAAAAAATAGAGGGAATTACTCAATTAGTTTAATTCTGTATAAAATCGGCAACGATCCCCTCTTACAATCGAAATACAGAATTCAACTGGTTTTCCTGAAGTATCAAACGCAGTTCGTTCTAGTAATAAAGCTGGTTTTCCAGCATCTGTTTTCAATAAAGGCGCTTCATCTTTATTAATAAGGACTGGTTCAAAAGCTTCTCTCGCCCTTACAACAATAATGTTAAACCGTTGTTCTAATAAGCTGTATAAAGAGGAAGTAGTTACTTCTTTTAATATTTCACTATCCTTAATAATACTTAAAGGTAAAAATGATGATTCCAAAATAATAGGCTCATTATCTGCAAATCGTAAACGCTTCATTTCTACTACTTGCTCATTTTCCTCTAATGCTAAATTGGACCTAACCTTTGTTGAGGGATAAACCTTCTGTATTTCTAGCACTTCATCTCTTGGATTTAAACCTTTTTCTTGAATCATGCGACTAAAACTATAAAATCCTCCAAGCGATTGTTCAAGTCTAGGTTTCGAAACGAAGGTCCCTTTCCCTTGTATACGATATAATTTCTCTTCCTTTACTAATTCCTCAATTGCTTTTTTTACTGTATTTCGACTAACTCGAAACATTTCCATTAATTGGTTTTCTGAGTCAATTTTATCTCCTGGCTTCCATTCACCTGATTGTATTTTTGCAAATAATATTTGTTTCAATTGGTGATACAATGGGATTACACTGGATTGATCTAACAAATGCATCTTTTTTCCTTCCTTCTCTAGGTTTTGTAATCAATATACCATCTATATAAAAAGATGCCTATTGATATATCAACCCTTCTCAAAGGCAAGATTCCCTAAGCAAAAAGTTTTCTCCACTTCTCCTTCTTCATTCAACCAAACAACATCTGCATCTTTTCCTAGTGCAATAGACCCTTTTCGCTTATCGAACCCTAAATGTACTGCTTGATTCAAAGAAACAAGACGCATTTGTTCAACGATTGAAAGTGTAAGCCACTCTTCTATGTTTTTCCTTGCTGTATTCATATTCAACACACTTCCAGCTAAGGATCCTGTTTTACGTTGAATACATTGATTATTGATTACTTCTACTTCATTTCCACCTAAACTATACATACCATCTGGCATCCCCTTTGCACGTATACCATCTGTAATGACTAATAAACGATCTAAGCCCGTCATTTTGTAAACCATTGGTAGTAAATCTTTATGGAAATGAATATTATCTGGAATTACCTCAACATACACATCTTCAGCTAAAAGCACTGCTCCAACAACACCTGGATCACGATGATGAAGTCCACTCATACCATTAAATAGATGTGTTGCATGAGTGATACCAGCTTTTAATGCATGGATTGCCGTATGATAGTCAGCGTCAGAATGACCAATAGATGCAATAATTCCCTTACTAGTCAATTCTTTTAGTAATTCGAAATTGCTATCTTCCTCAGGTGCAAATGTGACAAGACGAATGGATTGTTGAGACTTATCGTATAAATCATTAAATTGTTGAACATTTGGCTTTAAGATATACTCTTCTGGTTGGGCTCCTTTTTTTGCCCCATTAATAAATGGACCTTCTAAATGAATTCCTAACATTTCAGCTACTGCTGTAGGTTGGTTTTTATAATAAGAAGAAAGTTCCTCAATAGTAGCTTCAATCTCTGACATAGGAGCTGTCATCGTTGTTGCTAAAAAAGCTGTTATGCCTTCACTAGCTAAATACTTCGCCATTTTCGAATAACAAATTTGATCAGCATCCATAAAATCATGTCCTAAAGCACCATGTACATGGATATCGATCATTCCAGGGATTATATAACCTTTTAGCTGACAGTCTATTACATTCTCTATCGAAGCTAGTGAAGGACAATTATCCATTTGATCAATTACTGTAATTTTCCCTCCCGACATTTCTAGAAATCCGTTATTTAAAATTTGATTTTCCAAAACGATATTAGCATTAATAATCCATATTTTATTCATGAGGTTATCCCTCCACCAGAATACTGTGGTAGATTCGTTTGTTCCTCTGCTTCAATTTCTTTCTTAAATATATGAGATGACATCCAAGTTAAAAATAATGCAGTTAAGCTAACACCGAAGAATGGTAATAAGCCAGGAATCCAACTATAAATTTTATATAGTATGGCAAGCCCTATAATGCTGCTAATCATCTGTAATGGATACGCAATACTAAATATGATTGAAGCCGCAAAGTAACGTAATGATGGTAAATTATAATGGGCATATAGTTGAAATATATTCACTAGAATAATACCGAATAGCATACTAATTGTGATGAACATTGTTAGCAAAAATAAACCAAGTATGCCATTAAATGTTATAATAATCTGAAAATTAATGATTAAAAAGTAGCCTAAACCCAGTAAGATAATACCTATTTTATTAGATGGAATAAATTCGACTTTATATGTATTCCAATATATTTTTACTAATCTTTTTAAGTCATCTTCTCCTAGTAATCTTTTACGTAAAGTAGTAAACATTGCAACAGTTGCTGGGGATAGTCCAAATAAAACCAGTCCAAGCAAAGTTAAGCCTGTCCATAATAACTGTAGCACTGCTAACAATGTGATCCACTCTACAATCCAGTATAATTTATTTTTCCACCCTTCAAATTCCAAGTACATTACCTCCCTACGATTCACATACAACTATATATCGTGCATGCTTCATTTTAAGTGTGAAGAGTTGGTTTCTCTAACTAGACACGTCATTAGAAAGAAGGTTTATAGAATGAGGGTCACATAAGCTTGGAATCAAAAGTGACTATTTAGCTTATGTGACCTTCTCCTTCTTATTAAACTTGAAGGAAATCCTAAATCTAATTATTTTGATCGGTCATATGCCCCTTGTGCTACTTCCAAATATTCTTGTAAGCCCATCTTCTCAATTGTTTTTTTATAATCATTCCATTTATCGAAGCTTTCTTTACCTGTAATAAAACTTGCCGTCATTTCATTTACATACGTTTGAATGTCTGTTAAAACGGCTGACACTCGATCATTTTCTTCTACTGTGTAATTCAATCCTGGAATAATTTCATCATCTTTCAATGCATATGGCATTACTTGGTTAGCATTGTTAATAGAATTTTCCTTAGCCTCTGCACCTTGGAAGTACTTTTTCGTTACAATCCCAGGGTAATAGCCGCCTGGCCATGTTAAATAATCACTTATCGCTTGATCTAAGTTTTTGCCATCTGGGTTATTCGTAATATTTTCTACATATTGAATAGTACCATCCGCATTTTCTTCATAAGTGACACCTTCAAAGCCCATAAAGAACATTTTAGCTCCTTCATCACCATATAAATGATCAATCCAACGAACCATCGCTTCAGGATTTTTCGCTTTATCTGTTAAAACAAACATGCCTAAATTACCAAGACCATTAGTCATCGCAGTAAATTGTCTATCCCCATTCGGTCCTTCTAAAACTTGTGCACCAGTATAACCATCTATTTTATATAACTCTTTCGGGTCTACTTCACTAAGCATACCAAACGTCCCTTTAGCTGCTTCTGCCGCAAATTTCTGAGGCTCTGTCGTAAATACATCTTTATTGATTAAACCTTCTTTGTAAAGTTTATTTAAAAACTCAAGTAATTGTTTATATTCGTCTGTCGTTGGCACGAAACGGAATTCTTCAGTTCCTTTTTTAAAGTCTAAATTCAGATTCATCGTTCCTTGTTTATTCAAGCCAAATGAACCTCTTAAATAAGAAATAATTTGTTCAATACCATAGCCAGTTCCCCAGCCTTGTTCATCTTGTAAACCATTGCCATTAGGATCATTCTCTTTAAATGCTTTCAGCACGTTATACAAGTCTTCTGTTGTTTCAGGTGATTGTAAACCTAGATTATCAAGCCATTTCTGGTTAATCCATGGAGCTCCGACGCGAAGTGATGAAAACTTCGGATCGTAAATTGTTGGGAAGCCATAAATATTGCCATCTGCCATCGTCACACCTTGTTTTACAGATGGGTATTCTTCTAATAGTTTTTTAAAATTTGGAGCATATTGATCAATATAATCATTCAACGGTAAGAATACACCTTGTTGTCCATACTTGATTAAATCAGTTTTTGAAAATGCTGATGCAAAAAATATTTCTGGATAATTTCCAGCAGCTAAAAGTAAGTTCTTTTTGTCCGCTAATACTTCAGTCTGAACAGTTGTCCAATTAATATGGATGTTAGACATTTTCTCGTATTCTTCCCATAACATTAGATTGTTCCAATCTTGTGATGCAAAAAACTTTGCTGCAAAACCGTCTACTTCAATTTTCTCTTTTGTAATAGGCATATCCGTTGGATTCAAATGATCTAGATTACCGCTTTTTTCTCCACCATTATCTTTATTATCTGAACATGCTCCTAGCAAACTTGCAGCTAACATCAGGCTTGTTACTAAACCGTAAACACGCTTTTTTTTCACTTTCATTTAAAATCGCCCCTATTCTTTAACCTTTTAATGAACCAATCATGACACCTTTTACAAAATATCTTTGTAAGAATGGATAAAGCATTAACATTGGTAGGTTAGCAACGATTAAAACTGCGTACTTTAACCCTTCAACGCTAAGTTTTTGAGCTAAAAAGCTTTCTGACGTCGCTTTAATCATATCGTCAGCTTGTCCTTGAATTAATATTTGCCTCAGAATAAGTTGTAGTGGAAACTTATCTTGGTCTTGCAAGTAAATCAATGCTTGGAAATAAGAGTTCCAATGTCCTACAGCGTAAAATAAAACCATGACTGCCATAACTGGTAATGATAGTGGTAGAACAATACTCCACAAAATACGGAAGTTCCCTGCGCCATCAATCATGGCAGATTCCTCTAGCTCATATGGAATGGACTGGAAAAATGTCCGCATAATAATGATATTCCATACAGCTACCGCGTTCGGAATAATCATGACCCAAAAAGTATTAATCATGCCCAAATCACGAATTAATAAATATGTAGGAATTAGTCCTCCACTGAAAAACATGGTGAAAACCATAAATGCCATAATAAAGCCTTTTCCTTTTAAATGTCTACGAGAAAGAGGGTAGGCTGCACAAATTGTCATCACGATATTTAGTAATGTTCCAAAGAATGTGTATTTCAAAGTGTTGATAAATCCATTCATAATATCTGGATTTTGGAATACCTTTTGGTAGGCCTCCACCGTAAATTCCTTTGGCCATAGCCATATATCCCCCGAGATTACGTACTCCGGATTACTAAGGGAAGCACTTAAAACAAAAATAAGTGGATACAAAACAACAACTGCTACAATTGTTAAAAAAATATAATTAAAGAGTGTAAACGCACGATCGCCCTTTGATTCTTTCATTTCAATCTCTCCTTTACCATAAACTTGTATCACTCACTTTTTTAGCTATTTTATTAACCATAATAAGGAGGATAAAATTAATGATAGAGTTGAATAAGCCAACAGCTGCTGAAAAGCTATATTGTGCTTCTAAAATCCCGCTACGATAAACGAAAGTTGATATAACATCCGATGCCGACATATTTAAATCATTTTGCATTAAAAATACCTTCTCAAATCCAATTGCCATGACAGATCCTACATTTAAGATAAATAAAATGACAATAGTCGGCATAATCGCAGGAATATTAATATGAATAATTCTTTGGAATTTTGATGCCCCATCTATCATTGCCGCCTCATGCTGTGCTGGATCTACGGCTGCTAAAGCGGCAATATATATGATGGAGCTCCATCCCATCGTTTGCCAAACATCAGATAGTACGTATATTGATTTAAACCATGCTGGTTCTGAAATAAAATCAATTGGTGTACCCCCAAATAACAAAATTATTTGATTAATCATCCCATCAGACTTTAAGAATAGTAACAGCATACCCACAACGACTACTGTTGATAGAAAATGTGGGGCATAAATAACTGTCTGTACAAATTTTTTAAAACGGAGACTTTTCACTTCATTTAATAGCAATGCAATAATGATTGGTATTGGGAAAGATATAAGTAAAGTGAATACACCAATCCCTATCGTATTTTTTATTAAGCGCCAAAAATAATAACTATCAAAAAAACGTTCGAAATGCTTAAACCCTACCCACGGACTTCCCATAATTCCCTTTGTAGCAATGAAATCCTTAAAGGCAATTTGCACCCCATATAGTGGATAGTAATGAAAAACCAAAAAGTAAAGTATGACAGGAGCTAGTAATAAATAAAGCTCCCAATTTTTTTTGATAGATTTTTTCCACTCTACCAAGTGATTTTTCTTTACTTTTGATTGCTTTTTGAAAAAACGTTGTGTTTTAGATGTTTTGTCCTCAACAGTTGTTTTATCTAAAAGCGTCATAATTACACCCCCAATTTATCAATGTTGCAGAATGGTAGATTCCTGTATGATCTCCATAACCTTGCCTCCGTTACGAATAGACTCTGTTGCTGCGCAGCCCACCGCAACACTCATTCGTCCTGCAAATGGCGTTGTTAAAGGTTCTTTATTGTAGAGAATGAGTTCTACAAAATCTTGGGCAATTTTTGGATCAGCCCCACCATGGCTTCCTTCCTCAGGCTTCATTTCGTAAACAACATCACTAAGTTCTTCCCAAGAATTTGATTTTCGTGTTTTTAAATAAATTTTATTATTGATATCATCATTTTCGATACGCCCTTTCGTACCTATGAATGTATAATTTCGTGAATAGTCTGGTGTGAAGTGACATTGTAAGTAAGAAGCTTTTATGCCACCTTCCAATTCCATAATGACCATATTATTATCCTCTACATCAATTTCTTCACGGAATGCACATTCCGTAAATGTATGTTCAACATATTCTGGACAAGTTTTTTTCTGGTCACATGTCGGACACGTTAACGTATTTGGCTGATTTCCACCATAATAATCTAAGCTACCAAATGCAGAGACTTTCGTTGCATATTTCCCAGAAATCCAATGAATGACATCTAAATCATGTGAGCCTTTTTGAAGTAGCAGAGATGTTGTATTTTTTGAATTACCATGCCAATCGTGGTAGTAGAAGTAACCGCCGAATCCAACAAAATGACGTACCCATATAGCCTTTAATTCTCCAATAGCTCCTGAGTCAATTAAGCCTTTCATCGTTTGATACATACTCATATAACGCATATTAAAGCCAACCATTAGATGCTTTCCTGACTTTTTCCATGCATCTAATATTCGATCGCACCCTTCCACAGTAATGGCTAATGGTTTTTCAGCATATACATGCTTGCCTGCACTTAAGCAAGTAATAATATGTTCTTCATGCAGATAATCTGGTGATAAAACCGCAATTGCGTCGATATCATCTCTTGTTAATAATTCCTTATAATCCTTTGTTAAAAATAATGGTGTATCGAATTTTTCCTGAAATTTTTCTAAACGTTCTTGAGAGATATCAGCTAATGCTACTATTTCTGATTCTCCAGTAGGTTTATGCCAGTATTGTGCTAAGCCCCCTCTTAAACCGGCTCCAATTACACCAATTCGTATTTTTTTCATTGTAATTCCCCCTCTTATCCTTGCTCCCCTGTATTTCGTAAACGTTTACAAATCAAATTAAACTATTCATAACAACACCACTACACGTCAACACGTTGTAGGTACAAGTTAAAGCGAAAAAATGTAATGAATATTCCAAAAATTCAACTGGAATAAATATATAATTCTAACACTTAATATGTCAATACCCTAGGTTTTGTTCGCTAGTATAAATTAAATAAAACGTATATGAGTTGACCTATCCGAAAATTCAGAAAATATATCACTTCTTCAATAGCTCAATCTACTACTCTATTTTCTTAAAATATTTTTCTAAAAATAAACAAATTTCGAAATGAATCATCTATATGTAAACGATGCTCTCTATATTTTGGTTTTTAATAATCCAATTTTGACTAATATCAAATAGTACCTGAAAATTAAAACTATATGAGCTCAGTAGACCACCTAGTTCATATATTTTATTAGTGCTTGAAGTATTAATTTTGCAGTATCTTTTATATAAAAACAATGAGAGACAGCTTGTTGAGTTACTATCACAGACTGTTTTTTATGCTCAAAACATAAAAAAACGACTCACCTATGATAGATGAGTCGTCTGAGATTTTCACGTTCCCAAAAAATGAGGGGGGTTTCAGGAGCGTAATCATGAACTAGCAAACTTCTGGAGAAAAGTAGCTAAAGTTCATCCTTGCTACACTGTATTGTAGTCAAGGAATATTCTTTATATGATAATGATAATCATTTTCATTTAACTTGTCAACAATAATCTTATAATTTGTTCAACTTCTTTTTTCATGCTAACAAATACTATATTTATTAGCAAAGTTCAATCAGTAACGATCTACCCTCATTTACTTTTATAAACTATCGTTGCTCCAATGAATATAAATAAGGTTACTAGGCTCATCATTGTTTCTATTGCTCGATATTATTGGAAGACCATCAACAATTGTTGCTGAAACTGTATCCCTTTATTGTAGTATAGTGTGTGCAAACTAACACAAATTATTTTAAAAGCTAGAACGGAAAACAGACAGTTGCTACTGCAAACGATTTGAACAGAACGAGCAACATCAAGGTTGTTCAATGGCTCGTCCAATAGTACATATTCAGTTTCTTGACACAAAACCATCGCTACATATGTCCTTTGTCTTTGACCACCAGAAAGTTCATCTAAATATCTATTCTCTAAATCAGTTAAGTCTAAGAAATCGATATATTTAGAAATAATCATCTCATCTTCTTTAGTTAATCTTCCCTTTGAGTAAGGAAAGCGACCAAATCCAACTAGTTGTTTTGGGATACATCTACTAACGAAAACCCCAACATCTTATTATGCTAAAATTAGGTTTGGTGATTTTAAGAGAATTAGGTTAAAAAAGCTACTGCCTGTAGAATACAGACAGTAGCTCATAGTGTTGAAAAACAAAACCATCCATAGAATTTATGTGAAAGGTGAAAAAGGATTTCCGTTGCAGGCTACTTGCTTTCCTGTGGGCGAGCGGCGAGCCGCTTCCTCCGTGCAGGGGCTCGCCTGTCTCGCTATTCCCACGGGAGTCAAGTAGCCTTCCACTCCAATCCATAAAATAAAAATGTTCACTTTTTAGCAAAAAAGTAAAGGTATTCACTACTCTTTTATGGTGGGGTGTTGTCACACATCACTTCTCCACATTGAAAGTAAGAGGCTATCCTCTCTTATACTATAAATAATGGGCTATTTTGTTCAGGAAAAGACACTTTTGCAGAATGGTTGATTGGAGTGGAGCCAGCGTCACTCCTAGGGGATTTAGCGTCACAGATGAGACCCTGGAGCGAAACGCAGTGAGTGAAGCGGCTCATCGGACGCCCCCTGGAAAGGACGCTGGCGGAGCGGAAATCAACCCCTCGCCTTAAAAAATTGCTTATTATGCCGTTGACATTACCTTTTTTCAACAACATAAGCTACTGCCTGTAGAATACAGACAGTAGCTTTTTTGAAATTGCCCTTTAAAAGGCGTATAGTAAAGGGATTTTTAGTTTATTGAACTACTTCAGGGTGGAAACCATCATTTTGGAAGTAGTCATCATATGACCAAATATTTAATTTAGCATCCTGTGTTTTTTGTTGAATAGCTCTAAATGCATCTTCAAATGTGTTGTTTGGCTTATGAATATAACGTACAACTGCAAGGCCTTCCTTTAATAAGGATTCCTGCAATAATACATCATCTACAAAAACATAGGCTAGAAGGCGATCATAATTGTCTGTTTCTGGCCCAACATCATAGACTGCTTCAATTTTTTTAGCCTTTTCCAATAAATTAATCGTGTAATCTTTTGCTTGTTCAGCATATGGCTGGGCATCGCCTTTGTTGTAATTCATTTCAGGTGTATCCACCATTAACAGACGAATTTTTCGTTTCTCACCATTAATTGTCGCCTGAATCGTATCTCCATCATATGCTTTAATATAGTCTAGCTCAAAGCGTTTATTTCCTGTTTTTTCTTCCACTTGTTCAATTGAAATAGTTCCTTGCTGATCTGTCACTGTTTTAGTATCTTGATCTTCGGCAGGTGATCTGCCAAATATCATGTACAATGCTACAGCCAGAATAATCGTACCACTTGTTATTAATGTTTTTATATCTTGCATTTTCATGTAGTAGGCCCCTCACAACTAATCATCTTTGCTTATACCTACGCTTGGTATAAGTTGTGCAACTCATCATTAGGAAAACAAAAAGTTGCACGATGTTTCTATTGTAAAATATCAAGCTACTACATTCAAGCTATCACATTGTCACAGCTACCCAATGGTTAGGAGAAACCTCTACTAGCTGACTATTTTCTACTTCATAGCGTACTTTTTTATCTTCGATATATTCGGCATCATTATATTTCTTCTTCTCTATTGCAGGATCTGGAATAGGTATTGAGCGTAATAATGCACGGGTATAAGGATGCTGTGGATTAGTATATAGTTCTTCACTTTCTGCCAATTCAACAATTTTCCCACCATACATGACCGCAACACGATCACTAATATGTTTCACCATTGACAGATCATGGGCAATAAATAAATATGTTAAACCAAGTTTTTGCTGTAATTCCTTTAATAAATCTACAATCTGCTTTTGAATAGAAACATCCAGTGCTGATAAAGGTTCATCACAAACAATAAAGTTTGGCTCGACTGCTAATGCTCTAGCAATCCCAATTCGCTGACGTTGCCCCCCTGAAAATTCATGAGGATAACGCATAGCATGTTCTTTCCTTAAACCAACAAGCTCAAGCAATTCCTCTACTCGTAGTCGTCTTTCTTCATGTGTCTTCACTAGACCATGAATATCCAGAGCTTCCCCGATAATATCTAAGATTTTTTTTCGAGGATTTAACGATGAATAAGGATCTTGGAAAATAATTTGCATATGACGACGCATTGCCTTTAACTGCTTTTTCGTTAGTCTTGTTACGGGTATGCCTTGATATAAAACCTCTCCATTTGTAGGCTGATGAAGCTGAAGAATCGTTCGACCTGTAGTAGATTTTCCTGAGCCTGATTCACCAACCAAGCCCAATGTTTCACCAGGATATATATGGAAGGATAAATCATTGACTGCTTTTAGCGTTTGACCACGACCTAGTGAAAATTCCTTCGACAGATGTGTCACCTCAATCAATGGCTTATGACGATTGATACCTGACTGAATATTGGCTATCTCTTTTGGCTGCTTTTTTTCATGCAGCTTTGGTAGCGCATTCAATAATTTTTGGGTATATGGATGCTGAGCATTCGCAAAAATCTCTTCCGTTGTGCCCTGTTCAACAATTTCTCCTTCTTTCATGACGATGATACGATCACACATACCTGCAACCACGCCTAAGTCATGTGTAATTAAAACAATAGACGTCCCCATTTTTTTCTGCATATCACGCATCAATTTCAGTATTTGCGCTTGAATCGTTACATCAAGTGCTGTTGTTGGCTCATCCGCAATAAGCAGGGACGGGTTACAAGCAAGTGCCATGGCAATCATCACACGTTGGCGCATACCACCTGAGAATTCGTGAGGGTATTGTCGATATCTTTCTTCAGCATCCTGAATACCAACCAGTTTTAATAATTCAATTGTTTGTTGGTAGGCCTCTGTTTTTGACATGGCCTGATGCTTGATTAAACTTTCAGCCACTTGATCTCCTATTCGAATGGTAGGGTTTGTTGATGTCATCGGATCCTGAAAGATCATACTAATATCTTGTCCACGAATCCCTTCCATTTGTTTTTCACTTAATTCCGTGAGTTCTTGGCCTTTAAACACAATAGTGCCAGATTTCAGAAATGAAGGCGGCGATGGTAATAAACGCATAATGGAACGAGCCGTTACACTTTTTCCACTTCCAGACTCTCCTACAATTCCGAGTGTTTCACCTTTATTTAGATGGAAGCTAACATCCTTAACAGCTTCGAATTCTGTCTCCCCTGTGATAAAGGACACGCGAAGATTATTGATTTCTAAAAGCTTTTCATTCATTCGACCCATCCTTTTTAAAATTTGTGATTGACTTACTTACAAGTATAATCCATACTTTACAATACTGATAGGAATTATACAATATGATGCTGAATATTTTATTTACGTTTGGAGGAAATGCATGGTTACTTCAAAAAATCATTTAAAACCTAAGGAATTTATTTTCTTTTCTACGGTTTATCAAAAACTAATGCATCAAAAGCCTTACCATTTGATTCTTTTTTTCTTAAGTATTTTAGTTCATCCCTTTACATACTTTATCTATCGGAAAAGAAATCATTCAAACAATTATGATCAGGCTTTTGCATTACGTAGTCAGTACTACCTAGAGAAGGCTTTGGTTGCTCACTGGCAAAAGGACTTTGAACAACAAGAAATAGCAAAAGCTACCTTTTTTAAAGAGACTGTATTACAGTCACAAATTCAAACAACAGCCAAGCAATTAGCTCAAAATAAACTACAACAGCAAGTGGATCAAGATTTACAAAAAGAGGGCATACAACAACTAACGTATAACCAATTTTTTAATCAGCTACTAACAAACAAACGCTTTATCGCTCTTACCTTTCTACCAGCTTTTTTATTTTATGTAGTACTTATCTTATTTGCGAATCCGTTCCTACAATTTATTATTGAACGTCTTTTACAAAGCTTCATTGTCATTGTTGGTGTAGCTACATTGGTGTTTACTATTTTGTATTTATCACCATTTGACCCAGCAAGAAACCTACTCGGAGTTGAAGCAACACCCGAGCAGATTGCGAATTTTAATCGTATTCACGGTTTAGATCAGCCTTATTTATCGCAGCTTTGGAACGCACTATCTGGCCTATTTACATTTGATTTAGGAACATCCTTTGCAGGTAAAGAAGATATTACCCACAGCATTGCGACAAAATTTCCTGTCACACTTGAAATAGCCGTATTGTCATTGTTAATGGCTATCGCCATTGCTATTCCGGTCGGTATTATTTCAGCTGTTCGTCCAAATTCATATTTGGATTATACATTTATGTTCATTGCTTTAATCGGTTTATCCATCCCAAGCTTTTGGCAAGGTTTAATTTTTATTTTAACGTTTGCTTTAAAGCTTCAATGGTTTCCAGCGACCTATAATCCTCACAATTGGTTATCGCTCATCATGCCCATTATCGTCTTGGGAACATCCATTACAGCATCCATCGCTAGGATGACAAGGTCGAGTATGCTTGAGGTGATTCATGAGGATTACATTATTACAGCAAAAGCAAAAGGCTTAAATGAATTTAAAGTCATTTCAAAACATGCCATTCGTAATGCCATGATTCCAATTATTACGGTGATTGGACTTCTTTTTGGGGGTATGTTGGGAGGCGCATCTGTAACAGAAAAGGTATTCAACATTAGTGGGATTGGTAGCTATATAGTCGATAAACAATTTATCCCTGATATTCCGGCCATTCTTGGAGGCGTTGTTTATATTGCCATTACTATTTCAATTGTCAATTTATTGATTGATATCATGTATGCCTTTTTTGATCCACGCATTCGCTCGAAAATGAAGAAGTCTTAAAGGAGGATCACCTGTGAAAAACATCTTACATGTCAAACTACTCTTGAAGATTACACAGGAATATGTCAATTCTCATTTCACTTTTGTCTTTTCCTTATTGTTTTCTTTCTTGTTTCTAGCCTATAGCTATAATTTTTCTACCAATAGCTGGCGACCAGTTATTATACTCTTTTTTGTTATTTATGCTATTACCACGGCATATGTTGCTTTCATCAATTTACGAATTAAAAAGGACTTAGCAAAGCACGGTGACATTCAAAAAAACACTCGAGTGCTGGGCTATCCATTGTTAATCACTATATTGTCAGGCAATATTTTTTCAACATCCTTTGCATTTATGCTTGTGTCGAAAAGAAAATCTGCAGAATATACTTTTGCAGCCTATGCCTTTATTACACAATTATTCATCATTGGTATTGCAGCATTGAATATATTTAAACCATATGTAACGGATACCTTTTTACTGGCGATGGGTGTTTTCTTAGTACTAGCGCTATTTTATATCGTGATGGCCATTTTATGTACGAAATATGTGACAGCTACTGAGGCACCTAAATGGATGATTATTCCCGGCGTTTTATTACTATTTGCAACTTTCACTGGTAATCTATTTGCGACATTACTAGGCTATAGCCTGATTCAAAAGGCTCGAAAGGCAAATCCGTCTTCTATAGAAAAGTGGCAAAAAATATGGGAAAAGATTTTACGTAATACGATGGCTGTATTCGGCTTATTCTTCATTATTTTCATGTTCTCATTGTCCGTCACAAGCTCTTGGACTTTTGACTATGATTTTGCTACAGAAAATAACTATGGTGCGTTACTGCAAACACCATCATTGGACTATCCGCTAGGCACAGATAATTACGGACGAGATTTATTTTCTCGCATTGTATTTGGTGCACAAATATCGTTAATCGTCGGATTTTTCTCAACGATTATTCCAGCAGTTGTGGGAGGGACATTAGGCGCTTTGTCAGGCTATTATGGAAAATCCACTGATAATATCATCATGCGAAGCCTTGATGTTTTATATGCTATCCCTGGCATTTTGTTAGCTATTGCTATTATCGCTGCCTTTGGTGCTAATACAGTGAACCTCATTATTGCGCTGAGTGTTGGGGCAATTCCAACCTATGCTCGTACAATGCGGGCTAATGTTATGCAGCTTGCTAATTTTGAATTTGTGGAATCAGCTAGAGCTTTAGGTGCATCTGATGCTGCTATTATTTTCAAGCATATTGTTCCCAATTCATTAGCACCAATGATTGTGAAAGCAACCTTAACGATTGGGGGAGCTGTTATTTCAACAAGTAGTTTAAGTTTTTTAGGGCTTGGTATTGAGCCACATATTCCCGAATGGGGCAATATTTTAAAAGTTGGTAGTACGTACCTGGAGACACATTCATATGTCGCGATTTTCCCAGGTCTTTGTATTATGCTTCTTGTCCTCTCCTTTAACTTCTTAGGAGATGGTTTACGAGATGCTTTAGATCCAAAAACAAATTAATTGGAGGTAACTATGAAGAAATTACTTGTATTTTTATTCGTTGCAGTACTAGCTTTAGCTGGCTGTGTACAAACAAAAACTGACGTAGAAGGCAGTAAAGATTCAAAAGATAATAACAAGAGCAATGGCAAAGTGGCCATTGAAGTATTAGGAATGGCGTCTGCTGAAGAAGATATGAATATTGTACGCGACCAATTGGTGAAAAATGGTTTTGATGTAAAACTAAATATTCAACCAGATTACGGTTCATTCTCTGCTCAAAAAGAAGCGGGTAACTATGATCTTGCTCTTTCAAGCTGGACGACAGTAACTGGGAACCCTGACTATGCTGTACGTGGTCTATTTAAAACAGGCGGTGACTACAGTGTTGTTGCAGATTCAAAATTAGATGCACTAATCGATGAAGCAAGCACATTGACTGGTGAAGAAGCAGCAGCTAAATACAAAGATTTAGAGCAATTACTAGTATTCGATCAAGCTTATATTGCGCCTTTATATATTTCCAATAAATATCAAGGGATCTACTCTGAATTAGTAAATCCTAAAACGGTCCTTTTACCAAAATCTCGTGCACAGGTTTGGGAAAAAATTGAATTTAATGATGCGGCTAAGAATGCAACAGAACCTTTAATCTTACACCAAACAATCAACTCCCTTACTTCACTTGACCCAATCAAAGGGAATGATGGTTCCATCAATACATTAAACACGAATATGTACGTTCGTCTTGTTAACTTAACAGATACAGATGAAGTTGTTTCAGATGGTTCATTATCTTATAACCATGTAATGGCTGAAGGTAATCAAGAATATTACTTCATTTTACGTGATGATATCCACTTTGCAGCTGTGAAAGATGGTGCAGCAATTGATACAGGTGAATTAGTGTCAGCTGAAGATGTTGTCTTCTCATTAAATCGTGCAAAAGATGCTAATTCAGTACCAGATCATCGTACTTATAGCATTCATGAAAATATAGAAACAGTGGAAATCGTTTCTGATTTAGCTGAATTACAAAGCAAAAAAGTAGCAGGCTCTGAGCAATCAGTGTTAGATGCCTTATCACAAAACCTACCTGCTTCAATAGCACAATTAACAAAGGAAAAAGGTGCTGTTCATAATGCAGCAGGTGCATACCAAGTTGTTAAAATTACAACGCCAACTCCATTCCCACAAGTATTAAATTATTTAGCACACCAATCTGGTGGTATCGTATCTGAAAAACAAGTAACAAGCATTAATACGTATGACGTGGCTAGCTATGATCCTGATAAAGACATTGCCTATGGTGATCAAGCTACTATAACGGAAGGTTCAGCAACATTTAACAATCAGCTATATGCAAGTGGTCCTTACATTTTAGTGAAGAAAAATGATTATGAAGCACAATTCGTGAAAAACCCTGCTTACCGTGCAGGTAGCGAATATGAACCAAAAATCGCCAAAATTAATGTTCGATTTATCTCTGATGTTGATAGTGCACTATCTGCATTACGTAATGGTGAAATACATGTTCTTCAAACAGTTCCAGAAACGAAGTTGGATATTGTGAAATCAGACGCTAAATTAACATTAAATACGGCAGATAGTAATGCTGTGTCTTACTTACAAATGAATACGTCTGGACGTGCAGTTTCTGATTCAGCAGATTTACGTAAAGCAATCCTATACTCCATTAACCAAGACGAATTCATTAGCTATTACCAAGGCAATAAAAAACCAGCTGTATCCACAGTATCTCCATTAATCGATACTGGTTTAAAACTGGAGGCAGATAGCGAGAAAGTAAAAGAATTTGTAAAAGCATATAACGATAATAAGTAATACTAATTTGAGCCTTCTCAAAATTTGAGAAGGCTCACTTAGTGTTGAAAAACAAAACAGTCAATTGGAAGGTAGAAATGGATTTCCGTTGCAGGCTACTTGCTTTCCTGTGGGCGAGCGCCCCGAGCCGCTTCCTCCGCTATCGCTCCGTTTAGAGGCTCGCCTGTCTCGTTATCACACGGGAGTCAAGTAGCCTCCACTCCAACCTACAAAAGTATTACCTTTTTAGCAAAGGTTTTCAAATAAGGCGAAGGTCTTCACTACTCTTTATGGAGAGGTGTTGTCACACATCACTTCCCCACATTGAAAATAAGAGCTTATTCCCTCTAAAAATAATGGGCTATTTAATCGCTATATTACTATGAAAAAAAGTAAAGACACTTTGCAGAATGGTTGATTGGAGTGGAGCCAGCGTCACTCCTAGGGGATTTAGCGTCACAGATGAGACCCTGGAGCGAGCGTAAGTGAGTGAAGCGGCTCATCGGACGCCCCCTGGAAAGGGCGCTGGCGGAACGGAAATCAACCTCTTACCTTGCAAATTTGCTTTTTCTGCCTTTGACATGATCTTTTTTCAACAACATGAAAGCCTTCTCAAAATTGAGAAGGCTCATTTTTAATAGTAGAAACTCATTTTATATTTCATTATGTGATTTTGGTTTTGGTCCTAGCTCTTCAGGCTCGATATCAGCAAATGTTTCGCCTTCCTCTTCTAGGTCACGCATGCGGTGTGCAATACGTGAAGCAGCTGAAGCTGCTATACTGCCAACTAAATCATCTAAGAATGTGTTGACATGATGTCCAGGTTCTGTATCGAGTTTTTTAATAATCCCTATTTTTTGCTTGTCTAAATGACCAAAAGTGGTAACGGCGATACTGCCATATGTAAAAACAGATCCTAGTGCGATTGTTTCGTCTACACCAAATAACCCCTCATCCGATTCGATAATTTGTTGCAGTGGTGAAGATAATAATTTTTTCTCTGCTAGTTCATCTAATTCAATTCCTACTAATAAAGCATGCTGTACTTCTCGCTTACGTAAAACACGTTCAACAGAATGAACACAATGCTCCAGTGTTAAACCTTCATTATAGGTTTTTTGCATTTCGTAAACAATTTTTGCGATATCCTCTATCGCTACACCTCTACGAATTAACGCGGCTTGAGCTGCCTTTGCTACTTCGTCAGAGTGCACACGAATACTTTTATTATGCATAATTAACCCTCATTTCGATTTTTATTGCTAGTATAAAGCTAGCCCAACCTATTATACCTTTACTTTCGTAATATGGTACAATTTTGTTACAAACACAAGAAGGAGTGTCATCATTGGATAAGGGAACAGTACAGGATTTAACATTTTATAGTGAAGCATTACAGGAAGAATTACAGCTCTATATTTATGTTCCTGCAAATTATTCTCCACTTTATAAATACAATATTTTAATCGCATCAGACGGTAAAGATTATTTCCAACTCGGCGGCATTACAAAGCTAGCTGATGAACTGATTGATGACTATGAAATCGAAAATTTAATTATAGCATTTGTTCCTTACAAAGATATTAAAGATCGACGTCATAAATATATTCCAAGCGGTGAGCAACACGAAGCCTATCTACGCTTTTTAGCTCATGAGCTAGTACCCTATTTAGACAATGAATATGCCACTTACCAAATGGGTATGAGTCGTGGCGTCATTGGAGACTCTATGGCTGCCACTGCTTCCTTAATGGCTGCCCTAAAGTACCCAAGCATCTTTGGCAAAGTCATTTTACAATCACCATATGTTGATGAGGATGTCTTACAGGCTGTTGAAAAATTTAAAGATCCTGGCGCGATTTCTATCTACCATATAGTAGGTAAGGGCGAAGATCAGGTAGTGACAATGGATAAAACCATCAAAGACTTTTTAACACCTAACCGTCAATTACATGAGCTCATGATTAGTAAAGGGTTCACTACATTTTATGACGAGTTCGAAGGCAATCATACATGGAAATATTGGAAACCAGACCTTCGACGTGCTTTAATTGAAAATTTCAATTAATATTGGGTGATTCAAATTACGAAAATTGAAATTTCTGTTATACTTAAATAGAAAAATTGTTTATTTTCGGGAGGTAATGGACTATGAAGTACGGTATTGTGGCATTTCCATCAAAAAAATTGCAAGATTTAGCAAACACTTATCGCAAACGTTATGATCCTCATTATGCAAAGATTACACCGCATATGACGTTAAAGGACAGCTTCGATGCATCTGAAGAAGAAATTCAAACCATCGTCAAGCAATTGGATGAACTTGCTGCTAAATATGCACCTTTAAACATTCATGCATCTCGCATAAGTTCGTTTTTCCCTACAACAAATGCGATTTACTTCCGCATTGAACCAACTGAACAATTAGTAGCATTCCAACATGAACTTCAAGACAACATCCCTCATGGGGAAATGAAACATGTATTTGTTCCTCATATTACAATCGCTCAAAAAATGTCAGCTTCTGAGCATGACGATATCTTTGGACAATTACGCATGACTGGCGTTGATGAAAAGGATACAATTGATCGCATCCATCTTTTATATCAATTAGAAGATGGCTCATGGACAACATATGAAACATTCCGTTTGTCTGGAGCTGAGTGATTCTTGTATCAGGTGAAAATTGTTGAAACAAAGCAAGAACACGATGATGCCTTTGCTATTCGGCAAAAGGTATTTGTTGAAGAGCAGGGTGTTCCGCTTCATCTAGAATGTGATGCTGAGGATGCCACTGCAACACATTTCATTATGTATGATAACGTTGAACCAGTAGGAGCAGCACGTTTACGTAGTATTGACGGCACAACAGCTAAAATTGAACGTGTTTGTATTTTACAATCTCAGCGTGGCAAAAAATTAGGAGCTTTAATGATGAAGGAAATGGAGAAGCATGCCATTTCTATCAACAAGGAAATATTAAAATTGCATGCACAAAGCTATGCCATTCCCTTCTACGAAAAGCTTGGATTTACAGTTACCTCTCCTGAGTTTATGGATGCAGGTATTCCACATCGTGCTATGAAGAAAAAAATGTAATCAAAGGGTGTTACGATATGCATTGCGCATTGTCGTAACACCCTTTTTAAATAGACACGAATTCGCTTGCCACCATTTATCTACTCCATCGTAACAAGCTACATTGCCAAGTAGATATGCCATACGCTACTTCATCATTCTAGTGATTTTATCTAAATCTAGTGATGCGCCATCTTGAATAATAGATTGTACAAGTTTATCTTCCAACTCTTGCGTAATCGATCTGTTAGAAATTTTAGCTACACGTCTTACAATTTTTCTTACTTGTTTTTCACTGGTAAAATCCGCATGTTGAATGGCATTGGCTAATGCGAAGATTTCATCCATCGATACACCTGTTTTTTGCTCAATCGAATTAAAAAACGAGCGATGCATGTTTTCCCTCCTATCATTAAAACTCAAATTGACCTTGCGTCTTGCACGAAACATTTCGCAAATGGTGGAGGCCTTAACCTTATTTAGATAGTCCTAAATAGAAGCTAAAGCCTTTATGTTCATCAAATTAGATGTAAGTAGCGCCAACAATAATTAATAGAATGAATAGGACAACAATTAGAACAAACGTAGAACCATAGCCATAGTTGTTGCCGCCTCCAGAGTAACCTCCGCAATAGCTATTGTTCCACCCACCAACATTATTTCCATAAGGTTGTGAGGACCAGCCTTGATATCCCATAAAAGCACCCCTCCCTTCTACAACCTATAATATGTTTCGGTTGTAAAAATGGGAGGGGTATTCGTCTAGTCAATATTTCCTTTTGGTTTAAAAATTAATGCACCGATAAAGCCAAATACGATAGCAGCACTGATCCCTGAGCTTGTTACTTCGAACATGCCTGTTAATACGCCAACAAGTCCATGCTTTTCTGCTTCCGCCAATGCCCCATGAGTTAATGAATTCCCGAAGGATGTAATGGGTACTGTAGCTCCTGCTCCAGCAAAATTGATTAGTGGCTCATATAAACCCATACCATCCAATACGGCACCGAGGACAACCAACGTACTTAGTGTGTGTCCCGGTGTTAAATTGCCAACATCCATTAATAATTGGCCTATGACGCAAATAATGCCTCCAATAATAAATGCAAATACAAATGTCATAACCATGGTTTTTGCCTCATTTCATTGTAATTTCTATCGCATGTGCCGTACATGGAATCGTCTCGCCTTGTTGATAGGATAGCGGCGATAATAATGCCCCTGTTGCCACAAGTAATACTCGTTTATAACTCCCTGCGCGCATTTGTTGAATAACATAACTAAAAAAAACAGCCGCCGAACAGCCTGCTCCACTTGCACCAGATTGGAATGCTTCATCCTGTCCATAAAATTCGGCACCTGCATCACGTAATAACGTTAGCTCTTCATTCTTCACACCATTTTCCACAAGCATTCCTTTCAACAGCTTTAATCCAAGCTGACCTAAATCACCCGTTAAAATTAAATCATAATGATAAATTTTTTGGTTTCTTTGCTGTAGGTGAGATTGAATCGTTTGAAAGGCGGCTGGTGCCATCGCTGCACCCATATGGAAAGGATCATCCATGCCATAGTCAACTGACTTGCCTATCGTTGCTGCTTCTATAGAAGGATACTCCTCACGATGCTTTCCAATAAGGGCATAGCCTGCAGCTGTCACAGTCCATTGTGCAGTTTGAGGTTTTTGAGCACCATAATTGATGGGATAACGAAATTGACGTTCAATGGAATTATGCTGACTTGAGGCACCAGCTAATGAAAAATTAGCCACACCTAACTCTGTTAATAGGCATGCAATAATGGCAGAGGATACAGATGTTGCACAAGCCGAAAATAATCCAATAAAGGGGATTTCTAAATCTCTAGCTGCAAAATTGGTCGGTGTCATTTGATTAACCAAATCCCCACCCATTAAATAATCAATATCTCCGTTTTGTATGCCCAATTTTTTCATAGCAAATTCACAGGCCTCTTCGATCATTTTGCGATGCCCCTGTTCATTTGTTTTCATCTGCCATCGTTCATCATCATAGACCGAGTCAAAATACTGACTAAAAATACTGCGATTCTCCAATGGGCCAGCTACTACTCCACCAGCTAAAAGAGATGGTTTCGATTGAAAAACGATTACCATGAAACCACTCCTATCGTCACAAGGATATATTTAATGAGAGCAACGAAAAATGCAGATACTACTCCAAATAATACAACTGACCCTGCCAATTTAAATAAATTGCCACCGACGCCCAGTACCAACCCTTCTGACCGATGTTCGATAGCCGCAGAAATAACGGCATTACCAAAGCCTGTTACTGGAACTGCTGAGCCTGCTCCAGCAAATTGACCAATTTTTTTATAAAGGCCCAAGCCTGTTAAAATCATGGCAAAGAATACCATTGTGGCAACAGTTGGATTTCCTGCTGTTGCTTCCGTAAAATTGAAAAAAATAATATAAAAAAGGGACACAGCTTGACCAATTGCACAAATCAGTCCACCAACAAAGAATGCCTTAGCTATATTCTTTAAATAAGGGGGCTTTGGTGTAACATATTGCTCTAACTGTTGGTATTGTTCTTTTTCCATTTATGTCTGCTCCTTTGCAAGCTCTTTTAGTTTTGTAATTTTATCGCTCAATTTATTATCTTCAATCTGATCCTTTTTTATTTTATTGGCTTCATAAAAAATTTTATAATCAGCTGAGACAAATACATCTTTGTTTGGATATTTCTCATCAAATTTCTTTTGCAATTTTTTCTCTAGCTTAGTCTTTTTCCACTTTTCCCATGGTTTGATTTGTACTGCAACAAGCATACTATCGTCATATTGGATAACCGTTGATCGTTCAACATAGTCTTCTTCTTTTATAAGGGCTTCGACTTCACTTTCATTTTGTGGCGACCCATAGACAATAAATTTTTCTTTTTCAGCACAACCATTTAACAGCGATAAAACGACTAAGAGAGGTAATGTCATTCCTAGTAGCCTCAAATGTTTTCCCCTCCTTTTCTTTACAGTTTCTCCACACATAAAAAAACTATTCATTCGAAGATATATACGAAAGCCCGAGTCCATTTTTCAAAAGTACATATTGTAGAAGTAGTAACAAGGAAAGGAGGTGACAATATGGGTTGTGGTAAGCCAACAAATCCTATTGGACCAATCCATTCAGCAGGCTGCGTTTGTGACGTAGTTCGCGCTATTTTAGATATTCAAAATCAAGCGGTGCGAGATGAGTGTTCTCCATGTACAGCGAACTGTTTCTTAGAACCACTAGGCGGAATTGTTAGTCCTGCACGCTCTCAAGCAGATACACGTGTATTCATGTTAATTACAAAAGATGGTACTCCTTTCAAAGCATTCTTTAACTCTCCAACAGCAGATCCTTGTATTTGTACATCCGTATTCTTCCGTGTAGAAGATATGTTTGATGAGTGCTGTGCAACTTTACGTGTTTTAGAGCCATTATGTACATTTGACTCTAGTGAAAGTACAGTAGACTTATTAAGTCGTGACGGCTGTTGCGTAAACATGAAGAAAATCTGTAAAGTAGATGACTGGAACTCAACAGATAGCTGTATTACTGTAGATTTATCTTGTTTCTGCGCTGTACAATGTATCGCTGATGTTGACTTAGGGATTTGTGATTAATTTCTTTCACCTTTGACACACACACATAAAAAAAAGTGTACAGCATCCTCTGCTGTACACTTTTTTTATAATGTTGGCAATTTTCTTCCACGCCACAGTATTTGTTGTATCTCTTCAAAATGAATGATTTCCTGTGTTTTTAATTCTAATGACGTTAGCATTAAAGAATCACTCTGTACTTCTGAGGCAGTTCCAGTTAATTTTCTACCATCTTTTAAGCAAACTAATAATGGCTGATAGGCCCTCTGACGAAATGGCTTTTCTAAAAATTGAAGTTGTTTTAGTAAGTACGGATCTATTTGTACATCTTCTACGATATCTTCTTTCCCATCAACTGTTTGCTCATCGAAAATGTTGTCCCTTACATATACGGATGTACTTTCATCCAAATCAAGTTCATGTAACGCCTTAGAAATATTTAAAAAATATGATGGTGATTTTATAAACAAGCGTGGCTCTCGATCCACTTTACTCACTTCCCTTTTTTCCATACAATATGCGAAAGTAAGTAAATTGGTTCTTAGCCTATTTGACTTAAAAAAACTGTCGCTAATCCTAAGTAAATTAAAATACTTGTTATATCATTTAAAGTTGTAATAAAAGGTCCTGATGCCACAGCAGGGTCTATTTTTAGTCGATGCATTAACAACGGAATAAAGGAACCCGCTAATGTCGCGACTAAAATAGAACCACAAAGTGCTGCTCCTACTAACATTCCTAAAACAAGTTCATGTTTCCAGAAATAAACAATGCCAATAACGATTAATCCACAAACAACGCCTGACATTAAGCCTGTACCTGCTTCACGTAGTAGTAACTTGAATTTACTATGTTCTTCCACGTCTCCTGTTGCAATACCTCTGATCGCCACGGCTAATGCTTGTGTTCCACTATTCCCTGATGTTCCTGAAATAAGTGGAATAAAGACAGCTAGTAAGGCTACCTTATCTAAAGTATCTTCAAATTGCCCCATTAAATTGGCTGTCAGCATACCTAAAAACAGTAGTACCACTAACCAAGGTAAACGTTTTTTAGCTGCTTGGAAAGGTGTTACATCAAACTTATCCATATCCGAAATACCGGCTAATTTTGAGTAATCCTCAGAAGCCTCTTCATCAATAACATCAATAATATCATCGACCGTGATAATACCGAGCAGTTCCCCTTTATCATCAATAACAGGTGTCGCTAAAAAATTATAGTCCTTCATAATTTGTGCGACTTCCTCTTGGTCATCATTTGCATGTACCATCACAACACGTTCATTCATAATGGATCGAATACGTGTATCCTCGTCAGCAATGATTAAATCTCGTAGTGATATAACACCTGTCAAACGGTGTTCTTCATCCACCACGAAAATATAATAAACAGTCTCTGCATCTGGTGCTTCTTTACGCAAAATGGCCATTGCTGAACGCACTGTTGAATTTTCTGGTATAGCAACGTATTCAGTTGTCATAATAGAACCGGCTGTATATTCATCGTAGCTTAATAGCTCATTAATTTCTTCAGCCGTTTCCTCATCCATCATTTCCAAATAGCTTTCACGCTGTGCCAAATCCAGCTCATTTAAGACATCTGCCGCATCATCAGCATACATATGCGAAAGCATTTCTGCCCCATATGAAGGATCCATTTCAGCTAGGTACGCTTTATATTCATCATCTTCGATATCGATTGCCTGAAAAATATCAGCCATTTCTGTCGGAGACAAGAACGAATAGATGATCTTCCTTATATCAGGTTCCACCTTTTCGTAAAACGTTGCCTGATCATATGGATGAAGTTCTAAAAACTCATCACGGAATGCATCAATATTATGTGCTTCGAGCATTCCTCGTAGATGTGCCTCATCAAATTGCACATCATCCTTTTCATTTCTTTCCTCTATCATGCTTGTCCCCTCCTTCCGAGCTTTCAATCATCTTTACGGGCAATGCCGTAAATCTACCTTCTATATAATAGAGTGTATTATACCTTTTCTGCAAACCCTTTTTTAAGTTATCCATCAGAGTCGGTGTACAGATTTTTATAAAATTTGATTTTAAGCGTAAAATCATGACGATTTCTATTTTACTATACATTAATTTTATGAAGTCGGTGTACAGATACTTCCTATACACTGTTATTACATCAAAAATGATAAGGAGATGCCCGTTTGTGCGAACATCTCCTTTCTATCAGTCAAAGACTACTTCAATAATCTCTGCATGTCTTCATTTAACATACTTGTAAAGTGTAATGGCCTACCGGTCAATGGATGCTCCATACTTAAGGAGACACAATGTAGTGCTTGTCGATCAATCAAATGACGGCTTCCACCATAAAGGTCATCACCAACAAGTGGATGCCCAAGGTACGCCATGTGTACGCGAATTTGATGTGTACGTCCTGTATGCAATTGCAATCGTACATATGTCACTGGTTCAGCATCAAGTAAAAACCGCTTTAGCACGGTTACATCTGTATGTGCATATTGCCCATCTTCTCGTACTTCTCTTTCAATAATACTCGTCACTTTACGCCCTATAGGAGCCACAATGGATTGAAAATTTTGTTCGACATGGCCATGCACAATCGCCTCATATTGCCTTGAAATGTTTCTACTACGCTGAGCAAGCCCTGTTAAATGATGAATGTGCGCATGCTTGGCAATACAGAGTAAGCCTGATGTATCTCGATCTAACCTTGTAACTATGTGGGCTGTGGAAGCTAATCCTTGTTGCTCAAAATAGCCACAAACTAAATTTGCAATGCTTTTGGTTGGATGCTCTCTTGAGGGAATTGTACTCTGGTGAGCTGGTTTATCAAGCACTAAAATTGCATCATCCTCAAATACGATGGTTAAATCACCATGCTCAATAGCAAGACCGTCACTTCTTTCCTCAGGAGGAAATGTCACTCCCACACAGTCACCCTCTTGAAGGACATGTCTCACATTACGTTCGACACCATTGACTGTTAATAAGCCACCATCAAACTTAATGGCGGTTAAGGCTTTCTTGGATATACGCCATTCCTGAAGGGCTTCTCGTAATAATTGCCCCTCTTTATCAGCCACAAAGTGCAATGTAAACCTTGTATCCATATTATTCATTAGCGACGAAAGATTCATGCACGCGCTCCCAAAATGGGAATGGTCGGAAACGGGCAAAACGTACTTTTTCATTTGCTACATTAAATGCAATAGCCTTGACATCACCTTGTGTAATTTGCAAGTGATCGACGGTCATATTAAAGTTCTGTTCATTTACCGGACGTAACACACAATGATGGTGTGCTGGTAATATTAATGGTGATCCTACTGTTCTGAAAACACGATTATTAATGGATGCAATTTCAGTGACTTGTAGTGCCGCTAATGTAGGATGGATAATTGCCCCACCAAGTGCTTTATTATAAGCCGTACTACCAGAAGGCGTTGATACACATAGACCATCTCCACGGAAACGCTCAAATTGATTGCCGTTCAGCTCGACATCCATAACAAGTGTTACATCTGGCGATTTGATTGTTGCTTCATTTAACGCTAGGTACGTATTCGAATCGGCATTGTGATGCTCTACTTTTACTTCTAAAAGTGGATACTCCACAACATTAAAGTCTTTTTTAGCAATGGATAAAACTAATTTTTCTAATTCAGATGGCTTCCAATCCGCATAAAACCCTAAATGCCCCGTATGAATACCAACGAATGCTACTTGGTCTAACAAATGAGAATATCGATGAAAGGCATGCAAAAGCGTGCCGTCTCCTCCAATAGAAACAACGATTTCTGGTGTTTCCTCATCATAAGTTAAGCCAAAATCCTGTAAATAAGTTTTAGCTAGCTCCATTAGCTCGTTAGATTGTGCATCTCTACGTGATTGAATCGAAAATTTCATTGGGCGTCACGCTCCTTCTCTGTTAGTAAATTAGGATTCGATGCTTCTTTGTATTCGCTAAAGTAGGCCTGTGCCTCTTGAATTTCACTACGAATCAATGACATTTCCTCATCCAATCGAAATGCTGCCTCTGCTGCACTTTGTAAACGATTTTTAATTTCCTCTGGGAACATGCCCTTATATTTATAATTTAAAGAGTGTTCAATAGATGCCCAGAAATTCATGGCTAGTGTTCGAATTTGGATTTCGGCTAACACTACTTTTTTTCCTTGAATCGTTTCAACAGGATATTCCACGATCATATGGTAGGAGCGGTAACCACTTGGCTTATTATGTGTAATATAATCGCGTTCTTCCACTACACGCATATCTTTACGCTGACGAATAAGCTCTGTTACCGTTGCGATATCATCAACAAATTGACACATAATCCGAAGGCCGGCGATATCACCAAGTTCATCACCAAGTTGTTTAGAGGGCTCAAAAGCTAATCCTTTTTCTAATGTTTTATCATATATACTTGCTAAAGGCTTAACACGTCCTGTTACAAATTCAATTGGTGAATTGGCATTAACAATACCAAATTGCGAACGCATGCCTTTTAATTTTACTTTTAACTCGTCTACTGCTTGTTTATAAGGACTTAAAAATATTTCCCATTGTCCCATTGTAAAAACCTCCCGACATTCGGTATCGAACACCACCGTCTGTTCGTTTTGTCTTTCTATTCAGCAAGAATTGCCTGAAAGTGTTGTTCCACGGTTTGGACAAATTCTGCCCCGTAATTGTAATTTCCTTCAATATTATACACGAGCATTTCCAATTCATCGTAGAAATTTGTCAGCTCAATCTCTTCTTCACCTATTCGTAGTATTGGATCTTTCTTTTTTTGTAAAATATGTACAAGATTCTCCCAACTACTCGGTGGAAAACGCAAGTAATGATAGTCTTCGCCTGCATCAAGTAAATAAATAAATGCAAACTCATCTGAATCTGCAATGAGTTGTCCAGCAGGTTTTAACTGTAAATTTACTTCATTGTCGTTTAAACTAAAATGAAGTTGATCTTGTTCAAAATTCGATGTTTCTATTGTATAAATTTTACGCACTGCGGTTCCCCTTTTCGTTGTACTCTTCCTCTTATTTTATCACACAGGGTAAATAGTTGCAGTGTGTAAATACTAAATCAAGCGAAACAACGAATGAAAAATAAAAAATTAAATAGGTGAATATAAATGACACAAGAAATTGAAATTGAGTTTAAAAATCTATTAACAAAACAACAATACGAGCAATTGTTACAAGACTTCCACATTAGCCAAAATGCTATTCATCGACAAGTAAATCATTATTTTGACACGCCTACACAGGCCATTCGTCAACTGCAAAGCGGGCTGCGAATTAGACAAATTGGTGATTATTACGAATGTACACTCAAAGAGAAAAATACCGAGCATGCTCATCTTGAAACAACAGATGAATTAACTGCAGTACAGGCACAGCAAATGCTTGATGGTAAAGGCTTTTTTGCTCAAGAAGTAGCAAAAAAATTAGCCAGCCACAGTATTCCTTTAGAACAATTACAAGTATTTGGCTCACTCACTACAGATCGTGTCGAAATTCCTTATAAAGAGGGGCTTCTTGTTTTTGACCATTCTTACTATTTGCAGTGCGACGATTATGAGGTAGAATATGAAGCAAAAGATGCAATAAAAGGAAATACAATTTTCGACGAATTTTTACAGCAATACGGAATTAAAAAACAGGCTACAGATAAAAAAATAGCCCGCTTTATGAAAGCTCTACAAGCACAAAATTCATAATAGTATAAAAAGGAAGGTGACTGACTCCTTGGATATTCAATCACTAAAATCTTTACTAGAAATTCAAGCATTGCAAACACTTGGAGCTACCGAAAATGCATCAACAAACAATCTGACAGACAATAATTCTATTTTTTCTGACATGATTAATGAATTATTAGGAGAAGCATCGACAGCAAGCAATGCCAAATTGTCTAGCTTATTTGCTTCTGGAACAGCAAATCATTCAGATTTCGTCAATCAGCTGACAATGTTAGCCAATAATTCAGAAGGTAGCTCACTCGAATCATTGCTTTATCAAGGCTCTAATGCTGTGTTTATCCCTGAATCTGTCAAACAAGCTTTAGCAAACAACTATACTGGCACAAAGCTTGATTCTTATGTTTCAGATGATGTTATAGGCTCTACAGCGTACGCCAATTCACTAACAGGAGCCAATCAATATGCCGCTATTATCGAAAAAGCTGCCGCTACTTATCAGGTACCCGAAAAGCTTATTGCGGCTGTCATCAAGCAAGAATCTAATTTTAATCCAACTGTAGTGAGTCATGCAGGAGCGCAGGGCTTAATGCAATTAATGCCCACAACAGCACAATATTTAGGCGTGACAAACGCTTTTGACCCAGAGCAAAACATTATGGCTGGGGCAAAATATTTGCGTCAAATGCTAGATAAATTTAATAATGACCCTACACTAGCTTTAGCAGCCTACAATGCTGGCGCGTCTCGCGTTACGAAATATGGAGGGATTCCTCCTTTCAAAGAAACACAGAATTATGTCAAAAAAGTGATGAATTACTACACAGTGTAATCGCATCTTTCCTTTTATCCATACTTTTTCCAACAAATTTCACCCATTGTGGTGAAATTTGTGCTATTTTAGCGAACAACAATTCGAAAGAGCTCTTTGTTTGTGTTAACGAAAAGACGTTGATAGAATGAAGGTAGTCACAAGAAATTCACATTTTGAGGATGACAAGTATATCAATAACGCTTCGGCTTAATTGCCGCTAACGATGTGTCTAGATTTTTCCGAGCAGAAAAGTAGAAGTTAACCTAAGAAAGTCACGTCCTGCGACAACTGCCGGAGGGCTCTGTGGCAACACTTTCATTGCCACAGGCGTAGCGCTTTTTGACGGTGTTCTAGATTCAGCAGTCGTTTGAACACTTGCTGAATGCGATAAAATGATACTTTAAGATATAAAGAAGAATTAAAGGAGCATATAACCTATGAGTCGAAAATACACTGTTCCTTATGAGGAGCTGGGAGCTGAAAAACTGTCAGAACTCATTCACGCGTTCTATAAAAGAGTGGCTCAGCATCCTGATCTTATTCCAATCTTTCCAAAGGATTTAACAGAGACAGCCCGTAAGCAAATTCAATTTCAAACACAGTATTTAGGTGGACCAAATCTCTTTACTGAGGAACATGGACATCCAATGATGCGTGCACGTCACATGAATTTTCCGATTACACCTGACCGTGCTCAAGCTTGGCTAGAGTGTATGTCAGAAGCAATGGATGAGGTAGGTTTGGAAGGGAAGTTCCGTGAAACTTATTATCAACGTTTAGTATTAACAGCTCATCACATGGTTAATACGCCAAATGACGATGAGGGGGAATTGTTACGTGAATAATATTCAAATGTTGCTGCAAGAGCCAACGCCGACGATTTCTACTGCCAACAAGCCTATTGAATTGTATATTTTCGTAGATCCACTTTGCCCTGAAGCTTTCAGTATGCAAGCAACTCTTCGTAAATTACAGCTTGAATACAACCACTATTTCACGTGGCGCTTTGTTTTAAGCACAGAGCTTACTTCTTTAAATTGCTTAAGTAAACGTGTCAAAGGTTGTATCTCGGGAGTCGAACTTGATATTAATCACCCTGTCTTACCTTCAATTGCTATTAAAGCAGCCGAACTACAGGGAAAACGTGCAGGTGCACGCTATTTGTCGAAACTACAAGAATATGTATTACTAAACCACCAAGATGTAAACTCCTATGCAACGCTTTTAAAAATTGCAGAGGATGTTCAACTAGACATGAATGAATTCACTGTCGACTTTGGCTCAAAGGAAGCAGCACGAGCTTTCCAATGCGATTTATATATTAAACGTGAAATGGAAGTTGACGAAGTCCCTAGTATCGTGTTTTTCAATGAATGTATTGAAGATGAAGGACTAAAAGTCAGCGGTAGCTATTCCTATGAAGTTTATGAACATATTTTACAAGAAATGCTGAACGAACAGCTTGTCCGTCAGCCATTACCATCAATAGAGGACTTATTTTCTAAATTCCATACACTTTCTACAAATGAAATAGCTTTTATCTATTCATTTACAGAGCAAGCAGCAGAGCGTGAATTAAAGAAACGCATGCTACAACAAAAAATCGAACGAATCCAGACAACTCACGCTACGTTATGGCGTCTTAAATAATACAAGAAACGACAGGGACTCCAATCTTTCATGATGGAGTCCTTTTCATGTTGTTGAAAAAAGGTCATGTCAATAGCAATAATACACCTTTTCACAAAGCCTGGGATAGATTTCCGTTCCGCCAGCGTCCGAGTCACTTCACCCACTGCGTTCGTCCCAAGGTATCAGTTGTGATGCTAATCCCCTAGGAGTGACGCTGGCTCCACTCCAATCACCATGTGGCAAAAGTGTCTTTTCCTTATCTTTCATACGAGCATAATTAGAGGAAGGATAGGCTCTTATTTTCAATGTGGAGAAATGATGCGTACCGCTCCTCCATAAAATGAGTAGTGAACACCTTCCCTTTATTTAAAAACCATTGCTAAAGAGAAATATTTTTATCGGTTGAAGTGGAAGGCTTGACTACCTTGGGATAGCGAGGCGGAAGCGGCTTTGCGCTCGCCCACAGAAAAGCAAGTAGCCTGCAACGGTAATCCATTTTCACCTTTCACATAAATTCTATGGATATTTTGTTAGATAAAGCAAAATACAAAGAAGCGCCTCTATCCTCGACCGATAGAGACGCTTCTTTTTCACAAAGGGGATGGGAGAAATGTTCACGTTCAAACAAAGGGGTGTATGTTTGTTTTGTGATTTATTTCACAAGAATTACTCTATCATGGAATAATATATTTAGCAATGCAACCAATACTAGATTCACAAATTTGTCAAATAGAAAGCGATTACAAACAGTATTTTTCCAAGATGCACACTTTTAAACTATTTAGAAATCAAAAAAAATCATTATTCTTTCATTTGAAATAACATGGACAATACATAAAAAAGAGCAGTAGGAATATTCCCACCGCCCTTTTAATTAGTTATTCAACAATAATTTTTCTAATTCATTTAAACGCTCTTCAAATACTTTACATGCATCTTCAATCGGCTTAGCAACGTTCATATCAACACCTGCTGCCTTTAATACTTCTATTGGGAAATCAGAGCATCCAGCTTTTAAGAAGTTATTAATATAACGTTCTACAGCTGGTGCCCCCTCCTCTAAAATTTGTTTACTCAATGCTGTAGCGGCTGATTTACCAGTCGCATATTGATAAACATAGTAATTATAGTAGAAGTGTGGAATACGAGCCCATTCTAAGCCAATTTCCTCATCTACAATCATATCATCGCCGAAGTATTTTTTGTTTAGTTCATAATAAACTTCAGTTAAACGATCAGCTGTTAATGACTCACCGTTCTTATCCATTTGATGAATAAGATGTTCAAACTCTGCAAACATTGTTTGTCTGAATACCGTACTTCTGAAACCATCTAACCAATGATTTAATAAGTAAATTTTTTGTTGAGGGTCATCAATTGTTTTTAGTAAATAGTCATTTAATAACTCTTCATTACATGTTGAAGCAACCTCTGCGACAAAAATAGAATAATCTCCATAAACGAATGGCTGATTGTTACGTGAATAATAGCTGTGAACACTATGGCCAAATTCATGCGCTAATGTAAATAGATTATTCACATTGTCTTGCCAATTCATTAAAATATACGGATTCGTACCATACGCGCCTGATGAGTAGGCTCCACTACGTTTCCCTTTATTCTCTAATACATCAACCCAACGGTTATCCAATCCACTTTGGACGATGCTTTGATATTCCTCGCCTAATGGAGCTAGTGCTTTCACTAAAATATCTTTCGCTTCATCATAAGTGACTTTCATTTCCACTTCTTTAACAAGTGGTGCAAATAAATCCCACATATGCAATTCGTCTACACCTAATAATTGCTTACGTAATGAAATATAACGCTGCATAGCTGGTAAATACTTATGAATTGTTTCAACTAATTGATCATACACATTTTCTGGAATGAAATTATTAGACATGGCTGCATGGCGTGCAGAATCATAATGACGAATACGAGCACTCACATTATGCTTCTTCACATTACCCGTTAGCGTTGCCGAGAACGTATTTTTAAACTTGCCATATGCTTCGTACATAGCTTTAAATGCACCTTCACGCACTGAGCGATCTTTGCTCTCTAAAAACTTAATATAGTTACCATGTGTAAGTTGTACTTCCTCTCCCTCTTCATTTTTCACATAAGGGAAAACCATGTCCGCATTGTTTAACATACTGAATGTATTAGAAGCTGTACCCGTTACCTCAGACATTTGCGCTAGCAATGCCTCCTGCTCAGCTGGTAATACATGTGGACGTGCCATTGTAATTTCTTTTAAAGATTGCTTATATAATTGTAGGTCTTGATTTTCTGCTAAGTAGCCTTCAATTGTTTCTTCACTTAATGCTAAAATCTCTGGTGTTAAATATGAAAGACCAGCTGAGATACTAGTTGCCAATGTTTGAATGCGACTGTTCATATCTTGATAAAAGCTATTTGTTGTATCTTGATCATAGCGCATATGGGCATATGTGTAGAGCTTCATCGCACGCTCATATAGATGATCATGATATTGTAAAGCTGTTAATAATGCCTCTGCCCCATTATTTAAAGTACCTGCATAGCTCGGTGCTTGTTTAGCAAGCTCTGCAACTTCCTTCAATTCCTCTTCCCAAGCTTTATCTGTTGCAAAGATATCCTCTAAGCGCCATGTTAATTCTGCGGGTACTTCATTTCTAACCAAAATCTGATTACTGTTACTAGCCATGTATGCCAGCCCCCTTTATATGTGCTTTTTTCCTTTTACTCTCATATTTTCTCAATATATTGTGGCAATTGCAAATAAATGTACATATACATGCTCACAAATATCTAGCAACTGCTCTTCTTGAGTCATATGCTTCAAGAGCTGTCCATAATACAGGACAGCACTTACCGACTGTGTTGTCACTTCTAGTTGATGCTTACTTAAAAAATGGTGAATCTCCTGCTTCGTTAACATAAAGGGCTGTCGACCTAATTGTTTACTAAAATGCAACAGCATCGTTTGCCATTCACTAGTAAACAAGGAGATAGCTTCTCCACCCTTCACTGGAATTCCAATGTAGGAAGGCATAGCAGTTAACGCAAAGTTTAATTCATAGCAATTTCGTAAAAATAAATCTTGCGCCCCCTTTTTACTATATAAAAGACGCGCAGATACAAATTGCCTACATGCTTGTTTATAAAGTTGCCAATACTGTTGAAATTCTTCTTGAGTAATTTGCTTCGGTATATAAAAAGGAAAGTGTTGTTGATTGACTGGTATTGTCTGAACTTTACCTATGAAAGTATGCCCATGTACATGAAGAAGATTCGTCCAATAAGTAAAATGGGCCGTCCTAGCGTTATACGTCATTAAATAAGGTACACCTGATGTAGTTGTCATAAACGATTTTTGCAGCAATGGGGAAATGGTAATTTTGCTGATGCCGTTGATTGCATCTTTGCTTTGAGGCGTTTGAAAAAGCCAAATTACTTGTATATCGTTTTTTTCGTAGCCAGCTGTACGTTGTTGCCATTTTTCATGGGAGATTGTGCTACATTGAAATTCAATTGCATAGTGACGATCATTTATTGTAATGAGCAAATCCGGGCGTTGAGCAAGCTGCTTTAAAAATGGCTCTAGCTCCACTTGATATCCATGCTTTGTGAGCCATTCAAATAATTGCATTTTACCTTGGAGATGAAGTTTAGATTCACCTTCAGCGAACAATTGTGGACAATGCTTTTTGGCGAAGTGTGAAAAATGGGGAATATTATGTTGACCTACTTTCAATTGAACTGGTTCTAGACATTGAGGACAAAAAAATTTCATTTGTCGCCTATATCGTTGTAAAGCTTTCCTCGTATATTGATATGGGAGAAATAGCTGCTGTTTGTTGTTATAAGCTACCAGCATTTAATCAACTCCTTTTTAGTCAACTATAATGGAGTTGGTTTGCCCTCACAAAAATTAAGCAATTATTTCTTGAAATTTTAAAAATGCCGTCTCATATATCTTCATTCAGCAGATTTCACAGCATGAGCAGAGAGGCCTGTACAACGCTGGTCAATTAACCGATGATAGCTTAAATATGAATGCAAAAAAAGGACTGTAGCAAAACTCAATAAATTTACGAGTTTTACTACAGTCTAAAAAATGAGGTATTTTAATGCTTATGCAAAGTATTTTCGAACTGTTTCAAAGCAATTAAATTCCATAATCTTTTCACCGTACTCCTCTAGACGGTGAATGGTTAAATTGGATGGTGTTAAAAATTCCTTGATGACCGCATTTCGATCATGACGATTTAAATCCTCATCTGCGTTCCCGAAATCAACAACTAAATAGTACCAATCTTCATATTTGAATAATGAGGAATCCACTAATTCGTCTGTCATTCGTTTTGCGACAGGGATTAACTCATCAATATCTTTAAATTTATAAACATAAATGTCTGTATCCATAAATAACTCTGACTCATCCATGTCACCAAGTTGAGTTAGCTGGCTAAGAAGATCTTCTCCAACTTCATCGAATGGTGCAAACATTTCTTTGTGTTCATCAAAACTCGAATGACCATCTAATGTTTCACCGTCTTTTAAAATATGTGCACGTGTGACAATGATTTCTAAGCCTACTTCAGATGCATTGATGTGAATCCAAATCGGACCCTCTACATCAAAGTAATCCTCCGTGTTTACTTCATCAATCATATCCCAAAAAAGTTGCTCACCCTTTGCTCGATTGTACCAAATTTCTTCACGACTATAGCCGCGATCCTCTATATCATTATACGTAATAAAGAGCTTGAGTGTATTTTCATTTACACGTTCGATGTCCACTAGACCTCATCTCCCTTCACTGTCATATGCTGAAAAACAGTTTTGTTTCATTAGTATGCTTTTATTCTTTGTTTTTAACCTTCATACTGCATTTGTTTTTCAACCTTTGACCACACTCAGTAAAACCATCGAGGAACCGCAAACATGATTTTTTTTGTTCACAGTTGTCTCTAACTCTATTGTATGCTGTTCTGTCATAAAATGAAAAGGATATACACCGTTTCACAGAAGATATTTGAATTATTGAAATTGTAGTAAACTATTTAACTTAAATCAAGTTTAACATACTTTTACGGAAATATATGACTTTTCCCTATCAATTATTATACTTCATATAGAAGGTTTTACATAAGTAAAACATAAAAAAATAGATGTCACAACATGCATTCCACATTTGTAACATCTACAATATATATTATTCAAAATGAGTAGGTTTAATTCACCATTCGTTGCGCTTCTTGAAGCTGATATGCTCGAACTTTTCGAGGTAGGAAGCGACGAATTTCATCTTCATTATAGCCAACTTGTAGACGTTTTTCGTCCAAAATAATTGGTCGGCGTAATAAACCAGGATACTCCTGAATTAATTCATATAAACGTTGTAGTGGTAAACTTTCAACATCCACATTTAATTTTTGAAATATTTTTGAACGAGTAGAAATGATTTCATCTGTCCCGTCTTCTGTCATACGTAAAATTTTTTTAATTTCACTAATACTTAGTGGCTCAGAAAATATATTACGTTCTGTATATGGAATTTCGTGCTCCTCTAACCAAGCTTTCGCTTTACGACAAGAGGTACAACTTGGTGATGTAAATAGGGTTACGATCATTCTGACACATCCTTTCATTTTGTAATCATTATCTATAAACCAGAACCAAAGTGTTAAATTAGAATTAATGTAAAGTAAAATACACAGTACCATTATACAGCACTCAGCTGTATTTGAATATAGTTCCAATAAAAAAAGACTGAACCCATCACAAATTATTCTGTCTCTTTATACAGCTTTTAATAAAGCGTATTTCCTTCTATCTTATGTGCTACTACTAACATTCCCACTTTCAGTGCATTTTAAACATCCAAGCATGTATCTTAGTTGTTCTCATTTAAAAAGATTAAACGAGAAAATTGTCAATTTGACGTGTACACCTAAACACAATTTTAATAAAAAAATTTATATTTATAACAAAATTACACAACAAAAAAAGCATATAATTTTTTCTCGAAAAAAACCACCGTCAAAAGTCTGACTTTACACAATGGAATCTTTATAATATAATTCTTTGCAATCAAATCAATTTGAATAATTTAAATTGAGAAAAACGCTGACGAAGAGTAGTACATATGTTCATTTCACGTTTAGAGAGTCTGTGGTTGCTGCAAACAGATCGTGGAGACATGTGGAATGGACTTCCGAGTTAGCTTTGTGAACGCTGTTAGAAGCTATTAGCAGAGCTCGTCCCTTCACGTTACGAAGCTGAGTGGCCTTTTAGGCAAGCTGGGTGGTACCGCGGATTCAAAACATCATTCGTCCCTTCATTAGAAAAAATCTAATGAGGACGCATGATGTTTTTTTGTCTTTATCGTGAGGTGGAAAAGTGAGCAAAACGCCGCTGACAACCATCACGGAATTTGAATTCGAGGAGGAACTTTTAATGACAACTATTTTTTCAGGCGTACAGCCTACAGGAATCGTTACTTTAGGGAACTATTTAGGAGCATTCAAGCAATTCCCTGCACTACAAGACGAAGGAAATGCTATTTATTGTATCGTTGATCAGCATGCGATCACGGTTGCCCAGGATCCTAAAGAATTACGTGAAAGCATTCGTAAGCTGGCAGCTACCTATATTGCTACTGGCATCGACCCTAAAAAATCTACGTTATTCATTCAATCAGAGGTGCCAGCGCATGCTCAGGCAGGATGGATGTTACAATGTGTTGCGTCTATCGGGGAGCTAGAACGTATGACACAATTTAAAGATAAATCACATGGTAAAGAAAGCGTTTCTGCTGCTCTTTTAACATATCCACCGTTAATGGCTGCAGACATTCTACTTTACAACACAAACATTGTCCCTGTCGGCGATGATCAGAAGCAGCATATCGAGCTAACTCGTGACCTTGCAGAACGTTTTAATAAACGCTTTGGTGACGTTTTAACAATTCCAGAAATTCAATTACCAAAAGCAGGCGCTCGTATTAAATCCTTACAAGAGCCAACAAAGAAAATGAGTAAATCTGACCCTAATACGAAAGCGACAATCCGTTTGCTAGATACTGCGAAGGACATTGAGAAAAAAATTAAATCAGCGGTTACGGATTCTGATGGTATTGTTGCATTTGATGTAGAAAATAAACCAGGTGTCTCGAATTTATTGACAATCGAATCGGCTATTTCTGGTATAGCCATTGAAGATTTAGTCAAAAAATATGAGGGAATTGGTTATGGTGGATTCAAGCAAGGTGTTGCAACAGCTGTTATCGAACATCTAACACCAATTCAAGAAAAATTCTATCATTTAGTAGAATCCTCTGAATTAGATGTCATCTTAGATGAAGGTGCTGAAAAGGCGAATGCGATTGCCAGTGCTACATTAAAACGCATGGAAGATGCAATGGGTCTCGGCCGCACACGTCGCTAATTTATGGCTTGTCTGTGGAGCGATCAAAGCCTAAATCAAGCACAACAGCGCAAATGATAATGCAGGCTCCTACCGCCATATAAAATTCTGTTGTTTGAAAAATAAATTTGAAAACAACCTTCCAGGAATAACCTAATGTTCGATAATTTAAATACAATATGAGATTCCCTACAGAGAGAATCATTAAGCCATAGCTTACTAAAAATAAAAAGAGACGAAACACAGTAGAGGCATCCTTTCTATTTCTTCTTACTTATCATTTATTCACAAAACTATAAAAAAAGACGTCAGCCGTTTAAATTTGGCTGACGTTTTTTAAGTTTATATATTATGCTTCATATTTTTTGAATAGAAGACTGGCATTGTGACCACCAAAACCAAGAGAATTACTCATCGCATATTGAATGTTTGCTTCTCTCGCTTCGTTTGGAACATAATCTAAATCACATTCTGGATCTGGATCTACTAAATTAATTGTTGGAGGTAAAATGCCTTCTTTTAAGGCTAATGCTGTGAAAATCGCTTCCACACCACCAGCTGCTCCTAATAAGTGACCCGTCATAGACTTTGTAGAGCTCATAGCAAGCTTATACGCATGATCACCAAAAGTAGTTTTAACAGCTTGTGTTTCAAATAAATCATTGTAAGGTGTGCTAGTACCATGTGCATTAATATAATCAACTTGTGATGGATCAACTCCACCATCTGTCAATGCTTGCGTCATTGCACGTGCTGCCCCCTCACCCTCTGGAGCTGGAGCCGTAATGTGATGTGCATCACCTGTTGCACCATAACCTAAAACTTCAGCATATATTTTAGCGCCACGAGCTTTTGCATGTTCATACTCTTCTAGAATAACGATACCAGCGCCTTCTCCGATAATAAAACCATCGCGGTTTTTATCAAATGGACGACATGCTGCTTGTGGGTCTGGATTTAATGATAAAGCTGTATTTGCACAGAAGCCTGCCACAGCCATTGTAACGATTGGTGATTCAGCACCACCTGAAATCATCACATCTGCATCCCCACGTTCAATTACTTTAAAGGCATCACCAATGGAGTTTGTTCCCGAAGCACACGCCGTTACAGAACATGAGTTAATACCTTTTGCACCAACGTGAATAGATACTTGCCCTGAAGCCATATCAGGAATCATCATTGGAATGAAGAATGGGCTGACACGTCTTGCGCCACGCTCTTGGAATGTTAAAAATTGTTGTTCATAAGTTTCCATACCGCCGATACCAGAGCCAATCCATACACCCGCACGTGGAGCTAGCTCTTCATCAATTGTTAATTGTGCATCTTCCATTGCCATAATGGAAGCGGCTAACGCGTAGTGCGTAAAACGATCCATTTTACGTGCTTCTTTACGATCAATATATTTTTCAATATCGAAATCCTTCACTTCTGCTGCGATTTTTGCTGCAAAAAGTTCTTTATTCAATCGTGTCAGCTCACCAATGCCAGATTTACCAGCCTTGATGTTAGCCCATGTTTCTTCGATACTATTTCCTAGTGGTGTCACTGCGCCAATTCCTGTAATTACTACTCGTCGTTTACTCATTGTCTTACTCCCCTCAAGCATTTTTCCTTCTTATTTTCCCCATCTCATGGCTACGGCACCCCATGTTAAGCCGCCACCAAAACCAACGAGGACTAATAAGTCATCCTCTTTAATCTTACCTGCTTCGAGCTCATCTACCAAGGAAATACCAATAGATGCTGCTGAAGTATTTCCATATTTATGAATCGTTTTTGACATTTTTTCAGGTGGTAGCTCTAATCGCTCACGAGCAGATTCCATAATTCGTATATTTGCCTGATGCGGCACTAAAAAATCTACGTCTTCTTTTGTTAATCCTGCTTTCTTTAACACATTAACAGCCGATTCACCCATTTGACGTACAGCAAACTTAAACACTTCACGACCATTCATTGTAATCGTGTCTTGCTGTGTTAAATAAAGGTTTTTACCGCCTGTACCATCAGCACCAAGTTCAAATGATACAATACCTCTGCCTTCAGATACTGGCCCAACAATGGCTGCACTAGCACCATCACCGAATAAAACAGCTGTATTACGATCCTTCCAATCAATGACTTTCGACAGCTTTTCTACACCTACTACTAAGACATATTTATAAGTATTTGCCTCTACAAAGTGCTTCGCTGTCACTAAGCTATATATAAATCCTGCACATGCCGCTGCTTGATCCATCGCCGCCGCATTCACTGCTCCGATTTGTTCCTGAACCATACATGCTACACTTGGAAAAGTTTGATCCTGTGTGACAGTTGCTACAAGTATTAAACCAATTTCCTCTGGCGTAATACCCGCTTTTGCAATAGCTTCTTTAGCAGCTGCTACTGCTAAATCTGAAGTTTCCTGATCCTCTGCCGCAAAATGACGTTCTTCAATGCCTGTTCGAGTTCGAATCCATTCATCTGAAGTATCCATTATTTTTTCCAAATCAAAATTTGTAACGACCTTCTCAGGAACATATTTGCCAATTCCTATAATACCAGCGTTCATATAGCAACCCCTCAGCTTTCTTACTATCAATTATTAGTAACTGGTCATAATTATAACGCATACGAAAGGAAGGACGCAAGATGATTTAAAATTAATGTGTTTTGGACGTGGTGGAGATTTTATTTTTGGTGAGGGCTGACTCTTTATTAGGTTAGGCGAGAGTTTTGGCATTATCGTCATTTTTAAGCGGGTGAACTTCTACGTCATAGTACTGTTCACCTTTTTATGAACGGAGTGTCTTACTTAGGGGCGCTTTCTACTAGCTCTGAGCCAAGTCCCTACTATAATTAGAGCGCTTCTTCACTCGTTACGAGCAAAAACCCTAATCGAGACAAATTCCCCTGACTCTTCTTCATTACAAAGCACACACTAACTTCCTATCATTAAACATCAGCATACCTTCTGCAATCAAATGCTACGATATACCGTTGAATATAAATTGCAGATCCTCGTATTTGTTGTGACAAATTCGCCATGTTTCACATAAAAGGTTCATTTTTTTTCGATTTATGTTATGATATGATAATGAATATGAGTAAAACCTTATAATGAAAAAAGTTCGGTTGAGGTGAAATTAATGCAATATATCGTAACGTTCATATGGTCATTCCTACTAGTTTCTATGTTAAACTACGTAGTCAGCTCTGTACTTGGTGTACCATTTGATTTTAAAACAGGGGCAATCGTTTCTGTTGTATTCTCCATTCTAATCTTTATTATTGGAGCAATCATTCCAAACGACCCTACACCAGAAGCTGCAGACCATCATTAATTTATCTAGAAAAAACCTGTTCAGCACATTGCCGAACAGGTTTTTTCTGTTATTTTTCCACAACACATTGACCATCACGCATTTTCACATGCAAAGTTTCTCCTGGTAAAACCTCACCACGAAGCAGTTCTCTAGCTACTGCTGTTTCGATATGTCGTTGTACAAAGCGTTTTAATGGTCTCGCTCCAAACTGAGCATCCGCTCCTTGCTGTACTACCCAGTCAATAACCTCTTGCTCGACAGATAAAGTAATTTCCTGTTCTGCCACACGTTTAATCAGTTGCTCCACGTACTTCCAAGCAATCGCAGTAAAATGCTTTGTAGATAAAGCATGGAAAAAGATAATGTCATCCATACGGTTTAATAATTCTGGTTTAAAATGTTGGCGTAGGGCCGTCATCACTAAGTCTTCAACAGCATTATCGCCTTCTTTTGCCTCCATTAAATAACTAGAGCCAATATTGGATGTTAGAATGACCACTGTATTTGTAAAATTCACCATACGTCCCTGACTATCTGTAATGCGGCCATCATCTAAAATTTGTAATAAAATATTCGCCACATCTGGATGTGCTTTTTCAATTTCATCTAGGAGGACCACGGAATATGGATTTCGGCGTACAGCCTCTGTTAATTGTCCGCCCTCCTCATAACCTACATAGCCTGGAGGAGCACCAACGAGACGAGACACACTATGTTTCTCCATGTATTCACTCATATCAATTCGAATAAAGTGATCTTCTGCATCAAATAACTGCGCAGCAAGTGCCTTAGCAAGCTCAGTTTTACCAACACCTGTTGGACCTAAGAATAAAAAGCTCCCAATCGGACGATGTGGATCTTTAATACCTGCACGTGCACGCCATACAGCTTCTGTTACTAATTGTACTGCTGTGTCTTGACCGACTACTCTTTCATGTAATGTATCCTTTAATCGTAGAAGTTTTTCACGCTCTCCTTCTACTAATTTTGTTACAGGAATTCCTGTCCAGCGGGAAACGATCGCAGCAATTTCATCTGCCGTTACTTCTTCACGTAAAATGCGGGATTCTGCCCCATTTTCTAACTGTTTTTCGAGTTCCTGAATTTCCTTTTCTAATGTTGGGATTTTGCCATGGCGTAATTCCGCAGCTTTATTTAAATCATATTTACTTTCTGCTTCATCTAAATCACGACGGTATTTATCTAATGTTTCCCGTTTTTTCTGAATGTCGTGTAACATTTCTTTTTCTGCTTCCCATTGTTGGCGCATGCCCTCTGAGGATTCTTTTAATTTTGTTAATTCCTCACGCAATTGCTCTAGACGTTTTTTACTTGCTTCGTCCTTTTCCTTACGTAATGCCTGTTCTTCAATCTCAAGCTGCATAATGCGACGTGTCACTGCGTCTAATTCCTGTGGCATCGAATCAATTTCTGTACGAATCATCGCACAAGCCTCATCAATTAAATCAATTGCCTTATCAGGTAAAAATCGCTCTGTAATATATCGGTTGGACAGTTCTGCTGCCGCAACAATTGCTCTGTCATGAATTCGTACTGCATGATGTAATTCAAAGCGTTCTTTTAAGCCCCGTAAAATGGAAACCGTATCCTCAATCGAAGGCTCACGTACAAGAACTTGCTGGAATCGTCGCTCTAAAGCAGGATCTTTTTCAATGTACATACGATACTCATCTAGTGTTGTAGCACCAATACAATGTAGTTCACCGCGTGCAAGCATAGGCTTGAGCATATTCCCTGCATCCATAGCACCGTCTGTTTTGCCTGCGCCGACGATGGTATGAATTTCATCAATAAATAAAATGATTTGTCCTTCTGAATCTTTCACCTCTTTTAACACACCTTTTAAGCGCTCTTCAAATTGGCCACGATAGCTTGCCCCTGCGATTAAAGCACTCATATCTAGCTCATATAACACACATTCTTTCAAGCCCTCTGGCACATCGCCTTTCACAATACGCTGTGCTAAACCCTCAACAATCGCTGTTTTACCAACTCCTGGTTCACCAATTAATACAGGATTATTTTTCGTTTTGCGTGTTAAAATACGAATGACATTTCGAATTTCCTCATCACGCCCGATAACTGGGTCCATTTTGCCGTTTTTAACTTCTTCAATCAAATTTCGTCCAAATTGCTCTAGTGGTTTTTTGTTATCTGTTTGTTGAAATTGCATAGCTAGCACTCCTTTACCATCATGTTTCTTATCATTGTTATACCCATTCTTGTTCTTTTAAAAAGTTTGACCTTTTTTGACTAACTTTATTTTACATCAATCGACATTGCTTCGCAAAGAAATCGCACTAAAATTTTTTCACGGATTATGGAAATTTACGTTATAATAATGATATGTTTCTATGTTTTAGTATCGAAAAATCCACTATCCTTTTGTAATAATTGCCGTTTATTACAAAAAGAAAGCGATGTGTTGGAGATATGGTTTTAATGGATAATATGTTTGAAAAAATGAAGGATCTATTTCAAAAGCATGGTGTTTTTATCAAAGTGAATAAAGGAAATAAAATTTTTCTAGAGGGTGAACGGGCAAAAGAAATTTATTACATCCAATCTGGTGTGATTTCGATAAGCCAAGAAACCGAAACTGGCAAGGAATTAACTATTCGTATTTGTGGTCCTGACAGTATAATTGGAGAGGGGTCATTATTTTGTAACCTAGTCTATAATTCCATGACTGCAAAGGTATTAGAGCCTTCTACGATGTATGTGTTAAGTCGTAAATCATTGGAGCATTTACTAGAAGATCAGCCTACTGTTATGGTGGAATATATAAAGTGGTTGCAAACAGAAAACTTAAAGCATCAAAGTCGTTTGCGTGATTTAGTGTTAAATGGTAAAAAAGGTGCTTTATTTTCAACGCTCATTCGGCTTTCCAATACGTATGGTAAACCTTTAGAAAATGGCTCAATTTTTATTGATTTCCAGCTAACAAATACAGAAATTGCGAATTTGTGTGCAACAAGTCGTGAAATGATTAATCGTATGTTGAATGATTTAAAAAAACACGACATTATCACCTTTGATAAAGGCTTTATTACAATTCATGATTTACAATTTTTAAAAAATGAAATTGCTTGTGAAAATTGTCCATTACAAATATGCCGTATCGATTAATTTCGTTACAAACGAAATCCCTGCCTATAAAATATAGCAGGGATTTTATCGTGTTGAAAAACAAAACCATCCATAGCATTTTTGTGAAAGGTGAAAATGGATTTCCGTTGCAGGCTACTTGCTTTCCTGTGGGCGAGCGCCGAGTCGCTTCCTCCGTGCAGGGGCTCGCCTGTCTCGCTATCCCACGGGAGTCAAGTAGCCTTCCACTCCAATCCATAAAAATGTTTCTGTTTAGCAAAGATCTTCAAATAAAGTGAAGGTATTCATTACTCTTTATGGAGGGTGTTGTCACTCATCACTTCTCCACATTGACAATAAGAGGCTATCCTTTCTCTAATCATACAAATACGGCTCGTATGAAAGATAAGGAAAAGACATTTTTGCAGAATGGTTGATTGGAGTGGAGCCAGCGTCACTCCTAGGGGATTGAGTGAACTGACCCCAAAAATTTGAACTTTTAAGAAACTCTTCGAAACTCAACTGGACTTTTTCCGTTGAGTTTTATTTTTATCCGTTCATGATTGTAGTAGTGGATATAGTCTACTAACGCTTTTTTGAATGCTTCGTAGTTCTTAAACGTTGTTGCGTATAGAAATTCTGATTTCATAATGCCAAAAAAGCTTTCTATCACGGCATTATCTAAACAATTTCCTTTCCGTGACATACTTTGCTTGATTTCATGTGTTGCCAATAACGCTTTAAAACGTGGTATTTGATATAACCATCCTTGATCAGAATGGACGATTAAGCCACTCTTTTTCGATAACTTTGTATACGTAAACGCCTTCTTAAAAGACTGTTGAACTAACTCAAAATTAGGTGATTTTGATACCTCATACCCAACGATTTCTCGATTGAATAAATCTAATACAGCGGATATATAGATTTTTTGACCGTTTATTTTAAACTCCGTTACATCGGTTACCCATTTCTGATTGGGTGCAGTGGCTTCAAAATCACGTTGGATGATATTCTCTGCGACATAGCCGACTGTCCCTTTATACGAACGGTATTTTTTAGGGCGTACCGTCCCTTTTAAGCCCAATTCTTGCATCAATCGTTGGACCGTTTTATGGTTGATGAAAAACCCTTCATTTCGGAGGGCTAAACAAATACGACGATAGCCATAACGCCCCTTATGGTAATGAAAAAGCGTCTGAATTCGTTCTTTGATCGCCTGATATTTATCTGGTTTTACCCATTTTTGGAGATGATAATAATACGTACTTTTCTTAAGTTTCGCGACTTTTAATAGAGCTTGAAGAGGAAAATCCAACCTTAGCTCATCAACAGCTCTTACTTTTTCTTGGATTTGAAGGCATCCTTTTCTTGAACTAAGGCTTTCAACTTTTTTAAATAGGCATTTTCCATCCGTAAATACTCAATTTCCGCTTTTAACTCATCCGTTGTTTTTCCATTTAAATCAGACGAAGGTGGTTGTTTTTTTGGCATTGATTGGCGCTCCTTTTCTACTTGATAGAGCACCTCACCAGCCGTTGACATCCATTGTTTTTTCCATCTCCGAATGGTTTCACGGGAAGGAATATTAAACTTCGCAGCAGTCTGAAGGAGCGAATCGCCCGTCTCTATCAGGTGTTGAATTACTTTTATTTTAAAAGAATCTTCGTAATTCGTGAACCCTTGAGGACGAATAATTCCTTCGATGCCATGATAGCGATATAATTCAATCCATAATCGAATGTACTGTTGATCCCTCTGTAATCGATTGGCAATCTGATACGTACTTTCTTTTTCTTCAAAGTAAGCTAGAACTGCGGCTAATTTTTGTTCATCAGAAATCACTACCTGCACCCCCTATAGTACATTTTTAAGTCCAATATTTTGGGTGCAGCTCATAGCGTCACAGTTGAGACTCTGGAGCGAACGCAGTGAGTGAAGCGGCTCATCGGACGCCCCTTGGAAAGGACGCTGGCGGAACGGAAATCAACCCCTCGCCTTGCTAAAGGTTCTTTTTCTACTATGAACATCATCTTTTTTCAACAACATGAAATCCCTGCCTATAAAATAAGCAGGGATTTTTAATGTTGCAATTTTAGCGTACGCCTAATGCCATTTTTGCATAGCGTGACATTTTGTCTTTTGACCAAGGTGGATTCCATACAATGTTAACATTTGTACTTTTCACTTCTGGAAGTTCCCCTAATGCCGTATTCACCTGATCCACAATAACTGGCCCAAGTGGGCATCCCATCGATGTTAATGTCATCGTAACAGTTGCTACACCTTCATCATCTAAATCTACATCATATACTAAACCTAAGTTGACGATATCAATCCCAAGCTCAGGGTCAATTACATTTTCTAAAGCACCAAACATGCTATCTTTCATATCTTGATCCATTCGTATTTCTCCTTCCATCATAGTGTTAACCTTATCATAGCAGATGCATCCTGTTATGCCAAATGCTGTGCAAGCCAGTCTGTTGCTGCTAGCATACCGTCACGTGGAACTGCATGTCCTGCCTTTTTGTTCACCATAAACTTTAAATATTCAGGGCTTGCTTGATAGTATTCCCGTAATGTCTCATAAAATTTATACGTTTCATGGAAAGGTACTGTTTTATCTAATTCTCCATGCCAAAAGAAAACCGGACGACCTGCGAATTTTTCTGGCGTTAAACTAACATCATATTTAGCTAAGAGCTCATTCACTTTTTGGACATCTTCCTCTGACATCGGCCAATTGATACCGCTTTTTGCAAATTGCTGCAATTGATATTCACCTAATTTAATAAAACCTGGTGCACCCATACATATTGACGCTGTTTTTATCCAATCATAAAGTTTTAAACAGCCGGAGGTCACGATGCCGCCCATTGAAGTACCTGCTATGCCAATATTATGACTGGCCAATAAATTTTTATTCCTTAATTCATCATATAATTGTTGCACTTCATGAATAGAATTTAAAACAATATCCCAAAATTTCAAGTTCATTTGTATTTCTGTAAGGCCTTCGCTACGGTCACCATGAAATTTTGCATCCGGTAATAGGACACGCACCCCCTTATGCACCAATTGGTATGCATAGTGTAAGTTATGTTCTTTCGCGCTCATAAAGCCATGCAAAAAAATCACTACTGGGGTTTCTTCATTCATCTTGTCTGTATGTATATGTAATAAAGGAATATTTCCCCACACTTCTTTTTCTACAAACATTTTTGTCACTCCCAACTATTGTCTCATCTTTATGTTAGCAAACTTTTTTCACTGTGACAAAATTTTGACGAATGAAAGACAAAGAGATACTATTCAAACTATAGGAAAGGGGCAACGAGCTATGAAACCGCATTTAATCGTACTAGACTTAGATGGTACTTTATTAACAGACCAACAACAAATCTCAGCAAAAACGAAAAAAACATTATTGCAGGCTAAGGAATTAGGGCATCAAGTGATGATTGCAACGGGGCGTCCATACCGTGCAAGTGATCTTTATTATCATGAACTTGGGCTCACTACACCCATTGTCAATTTTAATGGCGCATATGTACATCATCCCAAAAATGTATCTTGGCAACATATGCACACACCGATTGATTTAAGTGTTGTACATGATGTTGTTGGATCCATCAATAGTTACGAGTATGAAAATATTATCGCTGAGGTAAAAGATGATATTTATGTACACACAGAGGACGATCGTATCTTAAATATTTTTAATATGGGTAATCCCAAAATCACACTTGGGGATTTATACACACACCTCTTGGAAAATCCCACAAGTTTATTAATTCAAGCAAATGAAGCGAATTCGGTCATTATACGTGACCATTTACAGGCGGTGCACGCAGAAGTTATTGAGCATCGTCGATGGGGCGCGCCACTTCATATTATTGAAATTGTACGTCGCGGCTTAAATAAAGCTGTGGGTATTGCGCATGTGGCAAAAGATTTAGGTATTCCACGTGAGCGTATCATCGCGTTTGGTGATGAAGACAATGATTTAGAAATGATCGAATATGCTGGACTTGGTGTAGCGATGGGGAACGGTATTCCAAGTCTTAAAAACATTGCCAATGAAATTACAGCAACAAATAATGATGATGGAATCGCAAAAATCCTCATTGAACGCTTGAAATTATCATAGTTAAGTAGTAAGTTCAAGTTAACATTCCATTTTTACCAGTTTAACTTTATTCAGTGGTACCCCTTCCATTTACCTTAAGTGAGTACCGACTGAATAAAGTTAAAAATACTTGATGAGTAAGTTGAAATTAGGGGGACAAGAGAATGAAGATTTTTACGGATAGTGGATGCGATCTACCGAAGTCTTACTATGAAGAAAATGATGTCGTGTTACTCCCTTTACGAGTGCAATTGAACAACAAAGAATATGAAGATGTCATTACGATTGATTCCAAAGAGATTTACGATGCCATCCGCCAAGGTGCTCAACCAAAAACATCACAAGTGTCACCTGAGCTGTTTTTAAAGCACTTTGAGGAACTAGCTAAAAATGAAGAAGAAGGCATCTATATTGCCTTTTCATCGGAATTATCCGGCACATATAGTACTGCTCAAATGATTCGCAATCAAGTATTAGAGCAATATCCTTCATTAAAATTAGTCATTATCGACTCTAAATGCGCTTCACTAGGACATGGTCTAGTTGTAGAGGAAGCAGTTCGCCTTCGAAATATAGGGGTATCCTTAGAGGATATGGCCTCTAAAATGAGTGCATATGCACCTCAGATGGAGCATTTATTTACAGTAGAAGATTTAGATTACCTTGCCAAAGGTGGTCGTGTATCCAAGGCCAGTGCCTTTTTAGGTGGTCTTCTGAGCATTAAACCTATTTTAAATGTAGAGGATGGCAAGCTGATACCTATTGAAAAGTCACGTGGTCGTAAAAAAGCACTTAATCGTATGTTAGATTTAATGCAGGAGCGTGGCGGAAGCTTTACGGATAAAATTGTTGGTATTAGTCATAGTGATGATGTGGCCTTTGCCAATGAAGTAAAGGCTTCTATTCAGGAACGTTTTTCTCCTCAAGCTGTTCAAATTACTATGATTGGCTCTGCAATCGGTTCACATGTAGGACCAGGCACTATTGCAATCTTCTTTACGAACAAAAGCTATCAAGGCTAATAAAAAGCATGTTAGGATTGCTCCTAACATGCTTTTTCGTTGTGCTATGGTTGTTGGACGTCTTGTTCTTGACGACGAACTTTTCCTCGTTTAATGATGATAACAACAAAGCCGATAAAGATTACCCACACTAAACCAAGGGCAACCATGTAGGGCATGTTTAAGCCTTCATCATTGCGAACCTGATAAATCTCAACCATTTCTCGGTCTAAAATAACAGGATAAACCTCTTTTTCATTTATACGAACTTTTTCCTCATGTAAAATTCCGTTCAGCATTTTCCCTTCACCAAGTTGCGCTGGTGTTAAGTCCACACGTTGCGTTTTGCCTGTATTATTCACCATAATTACCCACTTTTCTTCGTCAGAGGTACGTGTGAAGACAAGTAGGCCATTGTCATTTGTAATTACTTCAAAATCACCTTTACGTAAAGTTGCAGATTGATTACGTAAGGATTGAACATTTTTAATATAATCAATCAATTCTTCGTCTGTTTTAAAGTTATACAACTGATGTGTATCTGGTTTTGCTTCCCCATTCATGGCGATTTCTGTACCATATTGTACAACGGGAATCCCAGGAAGCATAAATAAAGCACCCATCGCCATTTTTAAGCGTGTAGGCGGAAACATATTTTCAGTCGCAGAATCGAATGTAAAACGATGGGTTTCAAGTGAATCCACCATAATCTGTGTCGGCTTCTCTCCTGTAAAAGGCTCCATTAATTTAGACGAATCCATATCCACGTTTTTAAAAATATTACGATAAATATCCGCTGTTGCTGGTGAGAAGGTTGCATCAAAATCAGCATCACTTTCTTCATTAGCAATCACGTAAAGAGATGCTTTTGTCTCTTTTAATGCTGCAATCATCGCATTGACAAACGCTATATCAGCCTCTGCAATATTCGTTAAACGAATACCACCAACATCATATGTAGAAACAAATTCAGTGGCTGATTGAATGAGCGCCTCTTGCACAGCTTTGTTCGATAAATCCCATTGTACTTGTCCATTATTCGTAGAAGCAATCCAGTCAGCTTTTGATGAGTCCTTTGCCCATTCATGATTTGGACTCACATTATTGAGCGGGAAATCCACCATGATGGACATATTTTTAGCTTTATAGGCTTCTACAACACTTTGGAATTCTTCTGTTGTTCCAAAATGACGTTCGATTGTCGTGTAGCTTGTAAGTAGTGATCCATCATATTTCTCTGTAGAAAAAATAGGACCAATAGAAACAATTGTAAAACCCATCTCACCAATAAATTTTAGCTTATCTTGCAGACCTGTAAAATCGCCTCCTGCAAATTTCGAAGGGTCTTTCGTATTTGTATCAAAATCGTTTGTGCCCGAACCATTAAAGAAACGGTCAACGAGTAAATCAAAGATGCTTTCTTCTGCTATCGATGTTGTCGCTTTTTCATCCGCATGCGCTACTGGTGTAGTACTTACGAATGAAGTTGCTAATAAAAGTGATGCAGCCGTCGCACTTATCCACTTCTTAAATTTCACTGTTATTCCCTCTCTTTCAAACCAATCCATCGTCATTTTACCAAATAACACTGTCACGTCGCTATCTTTTCAAAAGATTTTACGAAAATGCGAAATGAATTAGGGCAAAAAGGTGTCAGTTCTCTCGTATTCACCCTTTTAGCAAAATAAAAGCCGTGAAGCAAATACTTCACGACCTTTAAGAAATTATTATGCTAGGAAATTAATGTTTAATGGTAGCTTAAAGCCTAAGAACAGCGTGATAAATAGGAATACTGCGAATAATGCCCAAAACATCCCTGTTGGTTTGTTTTTCTTTTGACGCACTAATACCATTTCCATCATACCAATTACTAAAATACCGAATAAAAATTTCAGTCCGTACATCATCGGGTCTCCAGCCTGATATTTAAAGAATAATGCCCCACCTGTGATGATAATTAATACGTAGAATAGACGTAAAGCCATATGTAAGCCCTTTGATTGCTTGCCCATTAGTGCAGCGATTAAAAAGATAACAATAGCAATAACCCACGTAGTAATATGCAAATGCGTTTGGCTAGTTAAAAAACTCATGTTTGTCCCACCTCATTCATTTTCTATCAAACTCTATCCTACCATGCGATGGAAAGGGTTTCAAACATTACAACAGTGTTCACATAATTTACATCAATTATAGCTCGACATCTCACAGCCTATCGAGTGTAGAAAGAAAAAATCCGCGGAGTAAAGACTCACGCGGATGGTTATCGTCATTATTCAAAATGGTTGACTAATGTACCAATGCCTTGAATAGATACTTTTACTGTATCCCCAGCCTTTAAGAACTGTGGCGGGTTCATCCCTTTTCCAACTCCTGCAGGCGTACCTGTTAAAATAACATCTCCTGGCTCTAATGTTACATGTTGAGATAGAATAGATACTAAGGTTTCAACAGAGAACATCATATCCTTCGTAGAACCGTTTTGGCGTACTTCATCATTGACCTTTGTCACCACTGTTAAGTCTTGTGGATTTGGAATTTCATCCTTTGTCACAAGGTATGGTCCAAGAGGGCAAGTACCTTCCAAGCTTTTACCTAAGAAAAATTGTTTATGCTTGTCTTGTAAATCACGAGCTGATATATCATTAGCAATTGTATAACCAAATACATAATCAAATGCTAAATTTTTAGGAATATTTTTACCACGTTTTCCAATAACAATCGCTAGCTCACCTTCATAGTCCATTTTGGAAGAAAGGTCAGCATGAATGGAAATTGTTTGTCCATCCGCTGCAATAGCAGTTGGTGATTTTGTAAATACCATTAAATCTGTTGGTGCTGCTTCTGCACCCATTTCTTTGGCATGTTCATCATAGTTTTTACCGATACACATAATATTTTTGGGTGTACGCGGAATTGGTGAAAGCCACTCGATATCTGTAAATTCACGTTTAAAACTATCGGCACGATCTGATTTTTCTGCTGCTTCTACTAATTTACGAATCTGTTCAACGAAATCAAAGCCTAAAGCAATGCCATCCACAATTGAACTTGAAAAAGAAGGGAGAACTTGAAGTTCATTTTGAATAGCGAGTACATCCCATACCGCTTCTTCTTTTTTTACTTTTGGTCCAAAGCTTACATGTCCACCTAATTTGAATGATAAAATTTTCATGATTTTAAGAGCTCCTTCTTTTTTCTACATAATACAACAATATGATAGAAATTGCCTTACTTTTGCGACAATAATTTTATAAGTTGTACTATCTTCATAAATTATGCATGTGAAGAGGCATATATTAACGTGATTCCACGTTTTGCTTATACGTTAATTTACGCCATATCGCCTCTAATGGTCCTTGTTTCCACTTAGATAACCAAACTTCAGCTAGGATCATTTGCACAACAATAATGCCGATAGCAATTAGTACCCCTGTTTCCACAGTGACTTTACCGTACCAGCCAAAGCCAAATTGGTAGAATAAACAAGTACCTATAATAGATTGAAGAATATACATCGTTAAGGACATACGACCAATTTTAGCAAAAGGACTAAGTAACTTCGGTACAATTGGCACTAAGCAAAGTAACACAATGACCCCGATATACCCTACTGCTAAAATTGGACCACCTATGTATACCTTTAAATAATCTAGTAAATATGTTCTTGTAAACATAATTGGTAAACTTTTAACACCGATACCAATGACCAACCCCGTGATCGCTAATGTCAGCCAGAGCCATTTCAATTCTTTAGCTCGTTCTACTAGACGCCATTTTGACGCTGCAGCACCTATTAACATATACGGTAAAATAGTGAACAGTGCTGCAAACCACATCCCTATGCCTGCCTGCGTCGATAAATCTGTTAAGCGTTGCATAAAGGCATCTACCCAATTGCCTGTACCATAAGCCGTAATAGCCTTCTCTACAGATACGATATCTAAATAATCATCTACCTTGGTATTAAAAAGAATAATTCCTACAACGAATAACATAAAAACTTGCATTAAACCGTTAATAATAAATGCACTAGCTACTAACCAAATAGGACTAAAGCGTAGGAATAGCACTAAAAAAACGCCACAGAACGCGTACATCATTAATATATCGCCCCACCAAATCAGCACAGCATGTAGAAAACCAAAAACAAACAATACAGACAGTCTGCGAAGACCTAGTGTGTAAAAATTTTGTTCACGGCTCTGTGCTTTTTGCCACTGCATGGCAAGCCCATAACCAAATAGCATTGCAAATAATGGGTAAAAGCTTCCCTGCACATATATGTCTATATTTTTTTGCCAAACGATATCAGATGGTGTTGTAAACCACGATGCCAAATCAATATGCGGCATTGGCAAATAAAAGGTATACATATTTACAAGTAAAATACCTACCAAACTAATGCCTCGTAAAATATCTAATGTTGCCATTCGTTCCTGCAACATGGTCGGTTTTGACTCCACGAAATAGCCTCCTCTTGACTAAATGCTATGGTGCAAGCAAGGCAAAAAAGGCTTGCCCTGCTTTGCCATAACAAGTTCTTTATGCCTGTACGGCCTGTTCATTATCGAATAAATATAATACTTTATCGCTCACATTGATGTGTAAAATTGATTCAATGGCCTCACTATAAACACGAAGCTGTACAGCATAACGATTTCGTATTTCCTTTGTCAGGGCAGGCTCCTGTGCAAAATGTGGCAGGATACGGTCAGTTTTATAATCTAGCAAGACCCAATCGCCATATTCATCTTCAAATAAGCAGTCAATGATCCCTTGTACAATTTGAGCATCGCCATCTTCATCAACTCTACTAATGGTAAAGGGCATTTCCCTGCGTATTTGCTTTGCCTTTTTGAACCGCTGCCCTATTTCTGTCTCAAAAAAATGAAAAATCTTCGCTAGTGGAACCATTTTTCCCTCTGCCTCAGTTAACAATTGTCTCGCCACTAAATCCTCTACAAAATCCTTCACATCTTGGATTTCAACAAAGCCATACTGTGGGACATGCTGCATCACTGTATGCACAGCTGTTCCAATTTCAGCACCTGTTAGCTGTTGTTCCTGTAAAAAGGCTGGTCGAGGTGCAATGGAAGTAGCTTTTTGCTTGGCAGGTGTGGCAAAGTAAAATTCAGGTTCCGCCTGGCGCTGTAAGTTTTCTAAGCGCTTAATCTCACTAACAGACGTTTTAGAACGTTTTTTTGTAGACCTTTGGTAGGCGTACTGCGCTTGAAAGCGTGACGTAATTTCATCTAGTAATGCCTCGTCCTCTGGCATCGTGAGCCATTGTTGTACTTCTTCATCCATCGCATGTATTTCATATGAATAATGGCTTGTGTTGATCGCTTGTACCGACCAGCGTGAATGATCTTCTAACGCCTTATAAGAAGTGGTAGCAACTGTAGTAAAGTCTGCATGCCTTGCCACCGCTGGTCCTACCCAATCCAAATAGCTATTAGCTCTTGCTCGCAAATATTCCTGTAGCGGCGCATCTATCGGTAAACTTTGTGCATCCTGCCAGTTGTCACGTGTTTTCTCCCAATTCTTCACAGAGCCCACTAAAATTAGGCGTTCCTTCGCACGAGTCATGGCAACATATAAAACACGCATTTCTTCTGCACGCATTTCCAGCTCTTTTTTTTCTTTTAACGCTAAAAACGGTAAAGATGTATATGTGATGCGATTTTCTGGGTCAATAGCCTTGACAGCGAGTCCAAAATCTTGGTCGAATAAATAAGGTTGATGAAAATCCATTTTGTTAAACGGGCGTCCCATTCCTGCAACAAAGACTACTGGATACTCTAATCCCTTTGAGGAGTGAATCGTCACAAGACGCACAACATCGTCCTTTTCGCCAATTGATTTTGCAGTACCTAAATCATCCCCACGCGTACGCATTCGATCAATAAAGCGGAGAAAGCGGAATAGTCCACGAAAGGCCGTTTTTTCATACATTAATGCACGGTCATGTAAGATGCGTAAATTCGCCTGACGCTGCTTACCATTTGGCATTGCACCAACCATTTCATAATAATGCGTATCTAAATAAATCCTCCAAATTAAATCGGATAATGATCCACGACGTGCTAAATCTCGCCAGTTTTCGAAGGCCAGCATAAAGCGTTGAAGCTTTTCAAATGTAGTTGATTGCACGCCATGCCCTTCGCTACGAATAAATTGACGTAAAGCATCATAGAACGGTACCTTCTGATCGGCTAAACGAATTTTTGCCAACTCATTTTCCGTTAAACCAACAAACGGTGCACGCAGTACAGAAGCTAGTGGAATATCCTGATAGGGATTATCGACTACCTTCAAGACATTTAACATAATCATCACTTCGAGCGCATCAAAATAGCCTTTAGATGACTCAGCATAGAGTGGAATCCCTGCCAGCTTAAATTCCTCCACTAAATCTGTCGACCATGTCATGGAGCGCATTAAAATCACAATATCACTATACTTTAATGGTCGCTCAGACTTCGTTTTCGTATCATAAACAGTTGTCCCATCTTCCATCATCAGTCGTATACGATCAATGATAAAGCGCGCCTCATATTGTGATTTTTTCAATTCTTCTAGCTCTGTAGTAGCTTCATTGCCCATTTCCTCAAGCTCTTCTGTTGCTTCCTCATCCTGTGGCGGATGCATCACTACAAGCTCAACAGGTATTTCTTTTTCATCATAAGGTGCTGCTGGCTTTAATGATGCATTGTCATCATAAAGAATCTCACCAACACGCTCTCCCATAATTTGTGCAAATACATAGTTTGTAGCATTCAACACTTCTTTGCGACTACGGAAATTAGCATTTAAATCAATTCTCATTCCCGTTACATCAGGCATCTCCAAAAAATCACTATATTTTCGCATAAAGAGCTTCGGTTCAGCTAATCGGAAGCGATAAATACTTTGCTTTACGTCTCCAACCATAAACAGGTTGCCATCCCTCTCTTCCCCTGTTTTGACAAGCTGCAAAATGGTTTCCTGTAGCATATTCGTATCCTGATATTCATCCACAAGTACTTCTTTAAAACGTTTTTTCATATCTAATGCAACTGGCGAAGGCTGAAGTTCACCATCTATTTCTACTGTCAAAATTTGTAGCGCATAATGCTCTAAATCTGAAAAATCAATGATTCCCCGTTCTAGCTTAGCTAGGCGGAACTGTTCACTAAAAGTAGCGGTCAGGTCTACTAATGTGGCAATTATTGGCGCCATTAATCGTATTTCTTCAAGTAGGCGTGCAGGTGTACGAACAAAATACGTTTCTTTGATTTTATTCATTATTTTTTTAGCTGCTTCTCTTTTTTTCTTCGCAAGCTCCTGTAACTCTACATCTACTAATGCATCTTTGGATACTCGTTTTAACGTAGACCATTTGACCATCGCAAAAAATTCAAATAGCTCCTGCCATGTACCGTTTTGGCTAATTCGAATCCCTTCTTGAATCATGGCAAAATCAACTTCTGCCGTTTCAGCATAAGGAGCCGGTCCGTCTGGCTGTAATGTAATCGCCCGCATTTCTGAAATTAACACGAAGGCTTCTTCCAAACTATGGCGAACGGTCAATTTAACATATTGAGAAAGCTCTAGATCATCAATCGTTACATCCTCTGCTAACTCGTATACTTGAGGAAGACTCCATAGCCATTTTTGAGGCTCTGCATGTACACGTGACGTATCATATAGTTTACTAATCAGCGTTTCGATTGCTTGATCATCACGATCCGAAGTAAAGCTATCAACAAGGCGATAAATAGCCTGTACTTGAGCCTCATCCTCAGCATCATAGGCATCTTCTAGAACATCCGTTAATACATCATCTCTTAATAAAGCGATTTCTGCTTCATTGGCGATACGAAAGCCTGGATCTATATCAAGCAAGTATGCATATTGCTTCACAATGGCTAAACAGAACGAGTGCAACGTGGAAATTTGCGCTTTATTGACAAGGCTAAGCTGGCGTCTTAAGTGATTAGATGTTGGATTTTCTGCGATTGCTTTTTCTAATGCCTCTGACATACGATGTCGCATTTCAGCGGCTGAAGCATTCGTAAAGGTCACTACCAATAGTTCATCCACATTGATAGGATTCTCGGTAGCAATGACTTTTTCAATCATCCGATTAATCAGTACTGCTGTTTTCCCAGACCCTGCCGCGGCTGAAACAAGTGTGTCTTGACCACTAGCATAAATCGCCTTCCATTGATCATCTGTCCACGTGACATCTGCTGGCTTAATAGGAATTGTTTGTGCCATGCTACTCCATCTCCTTCCGAATTTTATCAACAATGTCATTCGGCTTCGCTTGCGCCAACTGACGATAGCTTTGTTTACCATCTGAAGGATCAAATTGACAAACCGCGGCGAATTGACAGTAATCACATGCTGTTTTGGCTTTTAATTTATAGGGGCTAATGGCTGTATCACCAGATAAAATGCCATTCCCTGCTTCCTGATGTTTACGTCGAACGAAATGTTGTAACTTTTTCATATCATTGACAGGAACAATGCGTGATTGTGATTCAGACGGTGTCCCATCCTTTTTCATATATACAGGAATAATTTTTGAGTGCCCACTACTTTCTTCTAATTGCTCGTCCATCGATAAAATCGCCTCAGCATTTTCTGACAGTAGGCCCTTCATTTTATATTGCTTTAATCGATCTTCCTCTATTTCACTATCTGTTAAATCCTTATCTAGCTTTAACATTGGATTATGGACATGGACATACAGTACTCCAGCTGGTTCAGTTTGACCAGGTAGCCAATAAGAGCTATTTTCCATTGCTACATCTAAATACGTAAGGACTTGTAAGGACAATCCATAATAAACCTCATTTAAATCCAGATCTCGAGCTGATGATTTATAGTCGACAACCCGCAAATAAGAACGATCATCGATTGTTGCACTATCCACTCTATCAATGCGTCCTCGCATAAACATTTTCTTGCCGCTAGTCAAATCGATTTCAAGTGGTGGTAGCTGTTCATGCTGCCCTGGACCAAACGACGCCTCAATAGCAATAGGCTTGAAATGGGACACATTAGCATGCTGTGTCAGTGCAGTCATTGTGCGCTCAACAATGCGAATAAGCTTACGCTGAATATAGCGATAACGAGCACTCGACAATAAAATTTGATGTGAAAAGACAGGCACAATTTGCTCTACTGCTTGTCGTGCTAATTGTTTAATTTGCTGTGTTGTTAAACGAATCCATGATAACTGCTGGCGATGTGTTTCTTCTGTAATCCACTTTAATGCCTCGTGGAATAAATCACCCATCGCAAAGGTTTCAAGTCGGTATTCAGCACGTTCTTCTAAACGTAGACCATACGTAGTGAAATGAGAAAATGGACATCTAAAGTATTTCTCGATTCGTGACACACTTGATGTTAACTTCTGACCATATAATTCCTGTGTAATATATGTTTCAAGTGGCTCAGCTTCATTTTTATGGGTAATCGGATAGAGGACACGCTCAAAAATGAGTGCCCAATACGGATCTTGTTTATAAAATTTTTGTAATGCTAGCCATTCTGGTGCTAGTTCACGGCTATGCTCAGCTTGACGTAACTGCACCATCAGATGCGCTAAAGCCGTACGAGGGTGGCGTAAATAGGGTAAAACATCTCCGTTAAGTAATTCAATGGGATCCATCACCACTCGCTCAATGACAACTTCACTTAATAAACCAGCTGTTTTATCATTGCCAATCATTTTCTTGATATAAAGAGAGGATAGCAGTGCCTTGCCCTCTTCATCTGCCGTAGGATATGTCATATACAGCTTGTCAGATGGTGTTGTAATAGCACGGTAGAATAAGTAATTTTCCTGTAATAAACGATTGGTGGAGGTTGGTGCAAGCTCGTAGCCAATTTGGCTAAACCATTCTCGCTCTGTATCTGACAATAAACCCTCATATTCCATTCGAGTTGGATAAACACCATCATTCATACCCACTACAAAAGTAACTTTGATATTAGACAATCTGGCTAAATCAACAGTAGCGACCATGACCTCATCTAAGGTCGGCGGAATGCGAGAAAATTCTAGCGTATCAAACCCTTCATCAAGAATTTTAGCTGCTTCCTCCAAAGTCATTTCTTGCTCCCCAAACATATAGACGAATTGGTCAAGAACACCAATCCATTCGTTCCAAGCTTGCTCATGTTCACTCGCTGCTAATGCGTCACCTCGCTCTAGCTCACGATCTTTCATTGCTTGAAGCTTATCATAAACCTGTAATGACTCCACTAGCTCAAATAATGCAGTCGCAATATCTCTACCCGTTTTCGCACTATCAAGCTTATCTTGTAAATTCTTTAACGGTAGACGAATTTCATCTCGAATAGCCTCGATTTCCGCCTGCATAGCACGTTCCTCATCTGTTTGAACACGCGAATGGAATTCTAATCCACGATACTTTTTATAAAACCAACGTGCCTCCTCAAACCACCGTTCTCCATAGATGCCTTGTGCCAAGCAATAGTTTTCTAATCGATCTGCTCGCTCACGCCAGATGGTTAGCTCAGCATGTAATGGGAAAAATAAATCTGTTTTCACACTACGAAAAACAGGTTCGTACTTCCAAGTAGACGTCATGACCTCTAGTGCAGAACGACTTAGCTCGATTAGTGGATGATGTAACATCGTCTTTTTTGTATTTGTAAAAATAGGAATTTCATATTGTTGGAAAATACTTGTAATAAGTGGATCATATAGCTCTGCTTGTCTATATAAAAGAACTATATCCTGATAACGATAACCGTCTTCTCTTGTCAGCTTTGTTATTTCCCGGGCAATCGCATGTACTTCGGCTCGACGATTAGACGCTTCAAGTACCATCACATCTCCAGAAGATTTTTTCGTTTTGGGCACCAAATCAGTAAATTTAGCCTCCACATGCTGCAAATCTTCAGAATGGAACCTTTTAGTATTGTAAAAATGTAATGGTGCATCAACATCGATGCCCTCTTCATTGGCGATGTCATGCAACCGTTGATTTGTTAAAGCCGCCTCATGGAATAGTGCCTGTTCATCAAACGCTTCATCTGAATGATCAAACGGAAGAACAATGGTTACTTGTTTAGTTACTTTTAACAACTCACGTACTAATTCTAACTCCCGTACAGTGAAGGCGGTAAATCCATCAATATAAATGGTTGCTTGCTTCATCGTATCAGCATACTTCAATTGCTCTGTTAAAATTGGATAATAGCCCTCACTGTCGACATATGTCGTGCCTAGTCGTTCCTCTAAGGCCTGTAACACTACATGTAAATCATTTGCTTTAGCCTGTAAGGTATTTGGAGCATCAATTGCTTTTAATGATTCCGTTACCTCTGCTAAGACTGAGCTATTGACGCTATAGCGGCTAAATTCTTTTAAAAGTGTTTCAATCTCCTCCGTAAAGCCACGTTTTCCTGCTGCTTGTCGAAATAAGGAAAACTCACTTTTTTGTTCCTCTAAAAGTTTACGAATGAGCATTCGATAGCCATAGCCATTCACTTCTTTGCGAGCAATCCCGCCAGTTTCCTGTAAAACCAGCCACGCTAAACGCTTAAACGTCATCACTTGTGCACGGATCAAGCCTTGTAAACCATGCTTATTCGTCAACTCATATTCTGTAGAATAAGACATCTGGTCGGGGACAATTATGAAAATCGGATGTCCCAATGGCTCCGTTTTAAGCTGTTCAATGATCTCCTGATGAATAAATGCGGATTTTCCTGTTCCTGAACGTCCTGAAACAATACGCAATGACATATTCTTTCCCCCTCCTCATTGACTTGCCCATTTTGGGTGAATCTTTTGATGATTTGATTATTTGATACGCTTTTTGAGCATTTCCTTTGCTAGTTAGTTAACGTACCTATATTACAGCAACTTTAATCGTCTATCTTAAATTCTATCGAAAAAAACTAGTAAATACTATCTATCAACCTTCATGTGAGAAGATAATGACACAAAAAAACAGCCTCTTTAAAAATTAAAGAGGCTACAAACAATTGGTTAGCGAGCATGATGATCCTGATTTTTCGTCAATTTTCGCGCTTGCTTCAAATCTCTTTCCACACGAGCGTTCAAGCGCTTCTCTATCAGCTTACCGACCCACCATAAAATTACGATGGCTACAGCAGCAATGACCAATCTGACGGGGCTTGTCAATAACGATTTTAAGTCATAGCCCAACACACTCATGCCTAAAATCATCACGAACTTCCCAGCCAATAAAACGACTAAGTAAAACTTTTTATGAATATGGGATAACCCAGCAACAATATTGACAATAACAGATGGTGTAAAAGGGAAACAAAGGAGGACAAAAAGAGGGCTGATGCCATTCATATCCACCCATTTAATAAGTTTCTGAACCTTTTTACTACCTGTTAAAAATCGTAGCCTTGGATGCTTGCCAAAATGGCGAACAAGCAAGAAGACAGCATAGGAGCCCGCTACAGAGCCTAACCATGATAATAAGAACCCTAACCATAAGCCAAATGCACTTGCATTCGCTACAACAAATACGACTAATGGCAGAAAAGGTAAAAACGCTTCTAAAAATGGTAGCAGTAAACCAATGATTGGGCCAAATGTTCGATATTGTGCCGCAACCTGTTCAATATTTTCTACAGTAAACCATTCACTCAACATCGACACCTCTATTTATACTGTAAAATTAAATGAAAAATTGTTAGCCCTTCCGAAGTATTGCGATATTCATGGGGCTGATGCCCTGAGAATACTAGTGTATCCCCTTCATCCAGTAATTCATGCATATCCCCAGCAGAAATAACTGCTTGTCCTTTGATGACCATTACAGTTTCCTCTACCCCTTCTGTATGAGCTTCACTCTTACTAATTGCCCCTGGCTCCATTTCAACCTTATAAAATTCCCAGCCTCGCTCAGGATTATACGGAATAATGGAGTAGACACGATAGCGTCCCTCATCTTCATCCACATGCGGCACATCCTTACTGCTATAACGCATGTAATGAGCGGTTGGTGGCTGTAATAATGAAGAGAATGATATGCGCATACCAGCTGCGATTTTCCAAATTGTTGAAACAGTCGGATTAGCCTCACCCTTTTCAATTTGTGCAAGCTGTGCTTTACTAACACCTGTCGCTTTAGCTACGTCATCTAGACTTAGATGACGCTGCTGTCTAATTTTCTTTAATTGAAATGCTAAATTTCGACTCATTTGTTCCATTTTAATCACCAATTTCTATTGTTTATTTTATCAGACATATGTATACTTTAATAAACATCAAGAACTATCAAACAATTCCATCAATAGTATACATGGAAATGATTAAGAAAGGATGGCCTATTTATGACAAGTACAACAGAGCTTCATCATGATGATTCCATAAGCCCTTCCAACGACAGCTTTCTACAGGGCGTCAAAGATTGCATACCTACTTTACTCGGTTATATTAGTATAGGACTTGCATTCGGTGTTGTAGGTTCCGCTTCTGGATTATCTGTCCTTGAAATTGCCCTGTTAACGATACTTATTTATGCAGGATCTGCACAATTTATTTTTTGTGCACTTCTTTTAACAAGCAGCCCTGCCTCTGCTATCATTGTAACCATTTTTGTAGTTAATCTACGCCATTTATTAATGAGTTTAACATTAGCACCTCATTTTACGCGCTACTCTATGCTTAGAAATGTTGGTTTCGGTACATTATTAACGGATGAAACCTTTGGTGTCGCAGTAACAAAGCAAATGCAAACAGGCAAATTATACGGCAAATGGATGGATGGGCTTAACATCACAGCCTACATTTTTTGGATTCTCTCCTGTGTTGCAGGTGCCTTTTTAGGACAATGGGTAGCAAATCCCGAAAAATGGGGCCTAGATTTTGCTTTAATTGCCATGTTTGTTGCATTGTTAGTACTGCAATTGAGCAGTGTTGGCAAAAGCAAAATCATGCATTATATCAAGTTAATCGGCTATATGACAGTTATTATGTATGGCCTTTCTTATCTAGTGCCTTCACATGTAGCTGTGCTTCTAGCAACAGTCATTGTCGCAACAATTGGGGTGGTGACAGATAAATGACAACAACTTCTTATATGGTCTGGCTTATTATTGGCTGTGCACTTGTTACATGGCTGCCGCGTGTCATTCCATTTATTTTTGTACGTAGTGTAACACTCCCTGATGTTGCACTCAAGTGGCTCAGCTTTATACCTGTTTGTATCTTAAGTGCTCTTGTAATTGAAAACTTATTCGATACTGAAAGTGGGAAAGTAGTGACTCTTGATTGGCCCGTCTTTGTTACATTTGTGCCAACTCTTATTATTGCACTTATCACAAAAAGTTTATCGATTACTGTCATTGCAGGCGTAATCATTATGGCAGCTGTTCGATTTTTCATGTAAAAAGGTCAATCCCCTTTGAGAGGACTGACCTTTTTATTTCTTCATTTTACTAGCTAACCAAAAGCCTACGGTTAATGAAAATGCATCCATCACATAAATAATAGGCGAAGATGTATAGCCTGCATAAACAGAAGCTGCGATAAGTGCAATCGCTAATAACAGCGCAACATAGCGATTATAGGTAATTCTTGTAAACAATAAGACAAGGATCGCTGGTATAAATAGCGCTAATATCATTTTTCCAAAAACATCCATTATATTTCCCTCGGCTCAGCTAGTAATAAACCAATACGGTAATGATCATTGCTGTAAATCACATGCTGTGTTAAACGAATTTCATTGTTGCGGTCCAACACTTCTAGACGACAGTGTGCTGCATTTAATTGCAATGCCTCGTATAGCTCATTCTCTGTAAAAATAGATTTTCCATTTACTTTACGAATACATTCCCCTGCAAGCAAGCCCATTTTTTCTGCTGGCGAATCAGGAAGAACAGCTGCGATAATGGCACCCTTTGTACTTGGTGCAACGGCATAATGATCTGTTTTATCCTGCTGTGCAAAGTAGATAGAGATGATGATACGTATAATTGCCCCAACACCAAGTACGATGAAACCGATCATCGGCTCAAAATAAGCAGCTAAGCCACCTATTAAAATAAGCTCTCCAAGCAATAAGACAGATCGCCCTATTTTAGGTAATTTTATGACTGGTAATTCCTTTCTTGATAGCTTAGCAAAGCCAATGATAAGAGGGAATAAAACAAGTGCAAAGCTACTATCACCTATCGTAAACAGTGGCCAATATGGCAATACAGCCGATATAGCATCACCAGGCATAACAAAGAAAATAGGTAATACCCATACATTTTTTGTGCGATAGACAATAGCCTGCATACCCCGCTTTGTTTTCTCTATGGAAGGCGTTGATACCTTCATGGCAGCACGACGGATTAATAGCCCCTCTGCGATAACACAAAGGCCTGCCAAAATGGTAATCGTAACAATTGCGCCATCCTCTAAATTGCTCCCCTCCAAGGAAAATATCCACCAAGTAAATGTCCAATTGTAATAGGACATGGCCCATATCACAAGTGTTGCAATACCCATTGTCACAATGGGCGATAGTGCATTAATAAGGTACAGGACTAGCGCTACTATAGAAATTACTATTAAAATGATTAAAAATTCTTTTGGTACAGTAAGCCCTGCGACAATACTGATAAGAGAAATGAGCAGTGCATAAAGCCATCCATCTTTCCATTGTCCGATTAACTCTGTCCAGCCCCAAATAATACGTCTATTAAAATATTTACGCTCCTGTTTTACACGACGATATCCTAAAAAAATAGCAAATATTATGACTATATACAGTAATGGGTTGAGTAAAAAGCGGCCAATCGCTGTTACAATTTCTATTAAAATCTCACTAACCATACGAACACCCGCCATTTCTATCTTGAATACTATGAATTTATTGTATCAAACGACTACACTCTTGCGTAGTACAAACTCATCGAAAGCTTTGTATTATGTTATTTTTGTTCTGTCAGATAGGTTTATTGTTCAATAGTGTGCAGTAAAAAGCTAGTGGCCATCTGGAATTGCTGGTCATTTTGACGATCCGCTTTATAATTTTTTAATGTCTCATTTAAGCTATTGAAGAAAGTTGTATCCATATAAAATTCATCTTCTGCTAATTTTAATTTTTTCTGTTTGCGATAAAGGTTGACGGCCTCTGCAGTCGTTTCATCCATATAGCCATCTAAACGATCTATTTGATAGCCTAGTTTCTGTAAGGCAGTTTGTGAATAGGCGATCTCCTCACTCATATCACCGACTTTAAATTTACCTGTTAGTGGATGTAGTTGAAAAGCAAATAATTCATTTTGCTCAATTACTAAACTTGCTTCAATGCCTTGCCCATGAATCCATTCGCGTTTTGGTGTCAGCCATTTATTAGTTGATAATTTCAGCTCTCCACCATTTGATAGCTCCCAAGATTCCTGCACAGTCCCTTTCCCAAAACTCTTGACACCAATCAGTGAAGCACGTCCCCAGCCTTTTAAAGCACCACTCAATACTTCACTCGCTGAAGCACTACCTTGATTTTGTAAGACAACGATTGGGATTTTGTTCATCGTTGCTACATATTTTTCATCAAAGCCTTTCGTTTGCGTTTTCAATGGTTCCATAGCACCTTCCGCATTTTGCATATATGCAAATACCTTGCCATTGTCCAATACCGTGCTCAGTAGCGCTGCGACGCTATGTAAATAACCACCTGGATTATCACGTACATCAATCACAATACCTTCAACATCTTTACGAAGCAATTTACTCGTTTCAGCAACCCATTCATTGGCCGTTTTTTCCCCAAACAATGAGATAGCCACATAGCCGATGGTTGTATCTTCTACTTTTATAACCTCACTCGATACCGTTTTATTAGAGATTGCAGCACGCTCCATTGTCATCTTAATATGTTTATCCTCACTCGGACGGTAGACAACAATAGTTACCTTCGACCCTTTTTCACCTTGAATTAAATGCATTAATTCACTCATCGTTTTCCCATCTACACGCACTCCATCAACTTGTACAATTTCATCGAGTGAACGCATACCAGCTTTCTCAGCAGGTGAAGAACGAACTGGAGACACAACAATAAACTTCCCTTTATTTTCTGCTAGTTCAATCCCAATACCTACCCTTTCCTCAGCCAGCATTTGCCGATGTTGCTCGGCCTCTTCCTGGGAGTAATACGTACTATATGGATCCTTAATGGCATCAGCCATACCGCGAAGAGCCCCCTCCACCAATGCATCCTTTTTTGTGCTGTAGACTGATTTTTCTTCAATAAGTGTCATGGCTTCACCAATTGTATCAACCTCCGTAACAAGCTCCTTTTTATCGTCACTAGAAAACCAATCAAAGTAAATACCACTACCTACCACCAAACTACTAAGCAGGACTCCGACACCGGCCGTTAATTTGCGCAATTCTTCCCTCCTCCGTCTCTTTTACTGTATGACTCTATTTTTTCAAACATACAAGATTACCTTTCAAATTTATGAAGAGAGAATATTTCACTTTTCTCATGGGTGTTGGTTGTTGCTTCGAGAGTATTTTCCTTTGCTCCGCGAGTATTCCCTCTGCCTCCGCGAGCATTCCCTCTGTCTCCGCGAGTATTTCCTCTGGCTCCGCGAGTATTTCCTCTGCCTTCGCGAGTATTCCCTCTGACTCCGCGAGTATTTCCTCTGACTCCGCGAGTATTTCCTCTGACTCCGCGAGTATTTCCTCTGACTCCGCGAGTATTTCCTCTGACTCCGCGAGTATTTCCTCTGACTCCGCGAGTATTTCCTTAATTCTTATAAAAATAAAAAATCTGCTCGTTTCTACTATAGAAAACGAACAGATTTTTTATGAATTAATCTAGTGCATCTACATAATCATTTAACATATCTACATCCATTGGTCCTCTGATGGCGCGTTGGATATAGCCGTTGGAATCAATAAAATAAGTGGTTGGAATGGTGATGATTTGATAATCTAAGCCAGCGTCATTGTCTGGGTCCAATAAAATGGGGAATGTTAGCTCAAAGCTATCTCTAAATGTCATCACTGTGTCTACTTTGGCATCGGCAGTCACATCCCGTTCTGCACTTGTTAAATTGACAGCTATAATTTCAACGTTTTTCTCTTTAGCATACTCATCGTAGAAACTTTGCATATGCGGCATTTCCGCCTTACAAGGTGGGCACCATGTCGCCCAGAAATTTAGTACAACCTTTTTTCCACGCAAATCACTTAATGTGATATCTTCTCCGTCTAAGCTTGTTAAGGTGAAATCAGGCGGTATATCCCCTTTTTTTAAACCCGTTTCTAGCTCCTCCATATCCTTACCAAGAGCAGACTTTTCAATAGCACGTTCTTCGTTAATTTGTTGTCTCACATATGTACCAATCATCGCAATCACTAATAGCACAACGATCAGTAGCCCAATATTTTTTTTCATTCTTTACCTCCCACATTGATTCGTTCATATTGAATGGCTAATCCCAAACAAAGTAGTACTACACTCACACCCACAGTTGTTTGCCATATACCAAGGGTTTGGAAGAGAGCTACGATCAAATAGCCAACTGTATACAATAATAAAGCTTGTTTCATCGCTGCTAGTTTCCATAATATGATGATGGTTAATACACTTAGCACAACTAATGTAATGATTTCACTCGATGTAGTGTTGTCATTGAGTAGCACGACAATCATTTGGTAAATAGATTGCGTTAAAATAATAGCCCAGCTACAAGGGATAATATCTTGTTTTTCAAGCTGAAGATTGTGCCGCTTTCTCCATATTTGTAAGGACACTACGATGACGCCGAGATAAACACCTATTGTACCGCCATTGAAATAAAGTAATGACATTGGATTATTCACAACAGCTTTGAAATCAGTCACAAGTAGGCTTAGTTTCCAAACAATGAGAAATGTAAAAATCGCATCAGCATATACTTCAGACCATTTTTTTGAAAATTGCACGCGTAATATGAGCCACACTATAAAAAATGTAATGAGTAAAGCCACTGCAGTAGCTGGTAAAGTTAGTGCTCGAATCGAGTACCACTCTGTATTAATCACTCCAACAAATCCTCCTCCGAAAGTTAGATACAGCATAGCATAGAACCCTTTTAAAATAAGAATATTTCACACTGTGTTCAGAAAATCTTCAGAAATTAACATCTGTTAAAAATACCCCACTATGTATATATTCATCATAACATTAAATAGAATCTTATAATAGCCGTTACTCATAGAGGAGGGAGTTCTTATCTTCTAAAGATATAGATGAAATAAAAAAAGCTATACACTAGAATTCTCTAATGTATAGCTGTTCTATTTTACAATGGAATATATTTTAGTGGGTTTACACTGCCCACAGCTTGTCCTCGCCAAGGACCAATATGCACTTCAAAGTGTAAGTGAGGGCCAGTAGAGCGACCTGTACTACCCATTGCTGCAATTTGCTGACCTTGTGTTACTTCTTGTCCTACACTAACATTAAATGCACTTAAATGGGCATAAACTGTTGTATAAATTTGTCCATCAACTGAGTGCGTTAAAATGACAACATTACCATAAGAACTAAGTGGTGCTGCATAAGAAACTACACCATCCGCCGCTGCCCAAATCGGTGTTCCTGTTGCATTTGCAAGGTCCACACCGTAATGGAATTCAGGGCCAGCTCCAATATTACGCCAGCCATAAGGTGATGTTAGGCGGCCGTTCGTTGGTTTAATCCAAGTACCATTTGATTGAGGCGCGTTCACAGTACCACCTGATGAACCACCACCATTGTTGGCTGCTGCAGCCGCTGCCGCCGCAGCAGCTGCTTTACGTTTTGCTTCTTGTTGACGAGCAATTTCAGCTAAACGTTTTTGCTCAGCAATGATTTGATCTTGTAATTCTTGGCTTACTTCTAATGCTTCTGAGTACTCTTTTTCAAGTAATACTTTTTCAGATTTGAGCTTTTCTTGCTCTTTTTCTAATTGGTCAACTAGTTTATTTTTCTCAGCTTTTTGGCTATCTAAAGATGCCTTTAATTGTTCAAGCTCAGCTTTCTTGCCTTCCAATTTTTGACGTTTTTCTTCTACACTTTGCTTTTGCTCTTCTAACTGTTGTTTATCATCTTTTTGATCTTGAATAATTTGACGATCCGCTTCTAATAGTGCATTAACTGCAGAGAAGCGATCAATGAAGTCTACAAAGCTATTAGATCCAAGCAAAACATCTAAATAGCTTACCGAGCCACCAGCTTGAATCGCACGTGCACGTTCTTGTAATAATAAATCTCGCTCTTCAATTTTATGCAGAAGTTCTTTAATGGAAGCTTCTAATTTTTTTATTTCTTCATTTGTTGTATGAATATCTGCTTGAACATTTTTAATATTACTATTGGTTTTGTCGATTTCAGCGTTCAATGCTTGAATTTGATCTAAGATTTTTTGTTGCTTTTCTTGATTAGCCGTGATGGCATTTGACTTATTACTAATGGATGAATTTAAATCATATTTCTTTGTTTCGATTTGTTTCTTTTCTTCTTTTAAATCCGATAAACTTGTTGCATATGCTGATGGAGTTTGGATAAAAAGAAATAGAGCAGATGCTGCTGCAAGTGTTTTCAATGTTTTTTTCGCCTTACTTTTCACCGATTGAACTCCCCTTCGACTATTCTTTTTCTTCTTCACAAATATCCGTTGTGACTAAATTTTTAAAAACTTACGCACTGACATAAAGCTTCCCCAAACACCGATAAGCACGCCAATGAGTAACAGGAGACCGCTCACCTGATACACAAGTGGAGAAAAATCAAGTAATTGAATTAGCTCACCTTGTAAACGTGGTGCAATAATTTTATATACATTGTGGTAAAGGGTTGTGACAACCGCAATCGGAATAATCGAACCTAAAATTCCGAGCCACATACCTTCCAATAGGAATGGGATACGTACGAATGAATTCGTAGCCCCTACAAGTTTCATAATTTCAATTTCATCTCTACGAGCAATAATAGTAATACGAATTGTATTCGAAATTAAGAAAATCGCCGTGAATAATAACCCTAAAATAAGTACGATGCCTACATTACGACTAATATTTAAGAAGTTAAATAGTTTTTCAACTTTTCCTTCGCCATACATAACGTCATACGTATACTCATATTTATCTATCGCTTTTGCAATTTTAGCTGTTTGCTGGGGATCAGCAGCTTTTACATAGATTACATTACGTAAAGGGTTGCTTTGTTCAAATAGCTTAAAATCATCACCAAAATCTTTTACTAACTTAGTTAACTCATCTTCCTTAGTGGAATAGGTCATCTCTGACACACCAGGCAATTTTTTGACTTTTTCGACGAGTGCTTTTTCTGCAGCTTCATCTGCTGTCTCATCAATTAAAACTTTAATCTCAACATCGTTTTCTAAATCAGTCGCTACTTTATTTAAATTCATCATAATAAGCGCAAAAACGCCTACTAGTATAAGCGTAACTGTTACGGCACTGACAGACGCAATGGTCATCCAGCTATTTCGGCCAAGTGATTTCACACTTTCTCGGAAGTGGCGCTTTACTGTATTAAATTTCATAGCCGTATTCACCTCCGTGTTCATCACGGACAATTAAACCGCCTTCAATTGCGATAACACGACGACGAATCGTATTGACAATTTCACGGTTATGGGTCGCCATCACAATGGTTGTCCCTCGAGCATTAATTTCCTCAAATAAATTCATGATTTCCCACGATGTTTCAGGATCGAGGTTCCCTGTTGGTTCATCTGCAATCACCACTTTAGGAACATTGACGATTGAGCGTGCAATCGACACTCGTTGCTGTTCCCCACCTGAAAGCTCATTCGGGAACATTCTTGCTTTATGCTTTAATCCCACCAGTTCTAATACTTCCATCACACGACGTCGGATTTCATCTGGATTTTCCTCAATTACTTCAAGTGCAAATGCTACATTCTCATAAACATTCAAACGAGGTAGTAATTTGAAGTCCTGGAAAACTACGCCAAGTTGACGGCGCAAAAAAGGGACCTTCTTATTTTTTAATGTTGCTAAATCAATACCATTGACTATAATTTGCCCTGATGTTGCCTTTTCTTCACGATACATCAATTTAATAAATGTAGATTTACCTGCTCCACTTGGACCAACTACATACACAAATTCGCCTTGCTTTATATTAACGGAAATACCATTTGTCGCAACTACACCGTTTGGGTACTTCTTTGTCACATTTTTCATTTCTATCATGATTAAACCACCTAAAACTCTCATCTATGTAAGAGGTATTTCTTTTACTATTATAGCACTCTATTTCTGTTTTTTTATTACAGTTTCATTTCAATACGTGCCAGTTCCTTCTATTTCGTTCTTTCATTGCCATTATCATTAAAAAAATGACAAAAATAAAAACAGCAATCGACGATAAACCAAGTCGAATACTGTTTGAAATCGCAAGAAGCATTCAAGCTTTCGCCTGAATGCTTCCCATGTTACATTTGTTGTTCGTCCGTTGTTGTGTAGCGCACTAAAACGGCGCCAGTTTTCGATTCGCCTTCGATAAATAAGCGATTTGCACTTTCAACTTCTTTATCAAAGCGTACTACTTTGGATAGGAATTGGTCCTGTGACTCCATTTTAGAAACATCCTGAATGCCTACATCTACTTTCCCGAAATTCGTCACAACTTTACCACTTAATGAAATGGTACGTGGGACATATATTTCCACCGCTCCAGCAACTGTTTGAGCTTTTATTTTAGATGAATTTGTGGAACAAGTTGTTACCACTACATGTCCATTGACAGACTTCGCCTCTACCTCATCCAAAGCTCCATCTAAATAAACACGTCCATTCAATGTTTCAGCCTCTAAATCCTTACCACGAACATTCGTTAATTCAATGGAACCATTAGAAGAGTCCACTTCCGCTTTTCCAAAATTAAACTTAGTGCCTTTAATAGCTCCGTTCAATGTTTTAACTTTTAATTCTTCAAATTCTATATCCTGTAGTGACGCACTACCATTCATGAGACGAACAGATAATTTTTCAAGTTTATCCTTAGGTACTTGCACCTTTACATTGACTTGAACAAGCTTTAATTGGCTTAAAATGCGAAGTGAACGCTCATCCTCTTTTACAACAAATTGCTCTAAAAAGTGATTGCGTGTTTCTTCCTCGCTCTCATTCATCAGCGGTGCTTTCACCTTACAAACTACCTGAATCGTATCTCCTCCACTTGCTTCCAATGAGAAATTACCATTTGGCAATTCAACAATAACATTGTCTACGTTAGCAGCTGCCACTTCTTCTGTATGTGTAAATTCAATTTTATCTCCAAATGGAGATGCTACATCAAATTCCTTTACCTTTTTAACAGCGGTATTCATCATATCCATAAAAAGAGAACCGATTTGCGTTAAATCCTTACGAAAATCTTGCATTTCATCTTGGAAATATTTCATAAAATCATCTTTTTTCTTGTCACCATCTTTTGATTTTTCTTCAAATAGTGACTCTTCTTTTTCAGTTGAAAAGGATTGCGCCTCTTTTGACACATCATCCATAACATTTTGAGTAGACTTGCCAGGTTGCTCTAATGCTTCTAGTAATGTAATCGCCTCTTGTGCCGAAATCGTTCCTTTTTCTACAAGTTCTAAAATTCGTTGACGTTCATTTTGCATAAATAAATAGCCTCCCTCAGTTCGTTATACTATTTATACGATTCATCATATGAAAAGTTTCACTGCAAAATTGAATAAATTGGGTCTGTTAAGATTGAGACGCTTCTACTAGCAATGCATCCATTCGCAGACGATCACGTTCCAGGATAGGTTTTAAGTATTTCCCTGTGTAAGAGCCAGCGACTTTTACTACCTCTTCTGGTGTACCTGTTGCAACGATAGTGCCACCTTTATCTCCACCTTCTGGCCCTAAGTCGATGATATAATCAGCGGTTTTAATAACGTCTAAATTATGCTCAATGACTAATACAGAGTCCCCATTTTCAACAAGCCGCTGCAACACGACTAGCAATCGAGCAATATCATCGGCATGTAAACCTGTCGTTGGCTCATCCAAAATATAGAAGGATTTCCCTGTAGATCGTCGGTGTAACTCAGAGGCTAGCTTTACGCGCTGTGCCTCACCACCCGATAAAGTGGTAGCTGGTTGTCCCAATTTCATATAGCCCAAGCCCACATCGACAATTGTTTGTAGTTTACGCTGGATTTTAGGAATATTTTCGAAAAACACTACTGCATTTTCAATCGTCATATCAAGAATATCTGCAATACTCTTATCTTTATACTTCACTTCAAGTGTTTCACGATTATAACGTTTGCCATGACATACCTCACATGGAACATAAACATCTGGAAGGAAGTGCATTTCGATTTTAATAATGCCATCTCCTCGACATGCTTCACAGCGTCCACCTTTAACATTAAAGCTAAAGCGACCTTTTTTATAGCCTCGTACCTTTGCTTCATTTGTTGCCGCAAAAACATCACGAATATCATCAAAGACACCTGTATACGTTGCTGGGTTTGAACGAGGCGTACGACCAATTGGTGATTGGTCAATATCGATTACTTTTTCAAGCTCCTCTAGGCCCGTCACTTCTTTATGTTCTCCAGGCTTAACCTTTGAACGATTCAGCTTCTGTGCCAATGATTTATATAAAATTTCATTTATCAGTGTCGATTTCCCAGAGCCTGACACACCTGTCACCGCTACAAATAAACCCAGTGGCACATCCACTTTGACGTTACGTAAATTATTTTCCTTAGCGCCTTTAATGGACAGCTTACGACCATTTGGTTGACGTCTTTCCACTGGTAATGGAATGAATTTTTTACCACTTAAATATTGCCCTGTTAGAGAGTTTTCATTCTTCATAACTTCCTGTGGTGTGCCTGCTGCCACAATTTGACCGCCATGAACACCTGCTCCAGGTCCCACATCAATAAGATAATCGGCTGCCAACATCGTATCTTCATCATGCTCTACCACAATTAACGTATTGCCGATATCACGCATATTTTGCAGCGTGTTAATTAAACGATCATTATCACGTTGATGCAAACCAATCGAAGGCTCATCTAAAATATAGAGAACTCCTGTTAAACGTGAGCCGATTTGTGTAGCGAGCCGAATACGTTGCGCCTCTCCGCCTGATAATGTCCCTGCTGCACGACTCAATGTCAAATAATCTAAACCTACATTGACAAGGAAGCCCAATCGTTCTTCAATTTCTCGTAAAACCAGTCGAGCAATTTGCATATCCTTTTCAGTTAAATCCAACTCTTTGAAAAATGTGTCCGCTTCCTGAATCGAATATTGTGTGACTTCACCAATATGCTTATCTGCTACTTTCACAGCTAACGTCTCAGGCTTTAAACGATAACCTTTACAGGACGGACATGGCTGCTGTGCCATATATTTTTCCATTTGCTCACGAACATAATCGGATGTTGTTTCTTTAAAACGGCGTTCCACATTGCGCACAACACCTTCAAATTCAATCATTTGGTCTCGCACATTGCCAAACTCATTTTCATAATGGAAGTGAATTTTGTCTTTTCCTGAGCCATATAAAACCTTATCCATCTTTTCCTTTGGTAAATCCTTCACAGGCACGTCCATTGGGATATCGTAGTGATCACACACCGCTTTTAATAATTGTGGATAGTACTGTGAACTAGTCGGTTCCCATGGAGCAATAGCATGCTCTAACAAGGAACGATCCCAATCTGGAACGACTAAATCTAAATCCACTTCCTGTGTTGAGCCTAAGCCATCGCAGCTTGTGCAAGCACCAAACGGGCTATTAAATGAAAACATACGAGGCTCTAGCTCGCCTATAGAAAAACCACATATCGGGCAAGCATGATGTTCACTAAATAATAATTCTTCATACTCCATCACATCAACAAGTACACGACCATCAGCCAAACGTAAAGCTGTTTCTAAGGAGTCACTCAACCGTGAGGCAATACCTTCCTTCATAACAACACGGTCCACTACTACTTCAATCGAGTGCTTTTTATTTTTATCAAGATCAATCGCATCATCTAAATCCCGTAATTCCCCATCAATTCGCACACGAACAAACCCTTGCTTTTTTAAATCCTCTAGCAGTTTAACATGGGTTCCCTTGCGTCCAGAAACCATCGGCGCAAGAAGCTGCATTTTTGTTCTTTCTGGATATGATAATAAACGGTCTACCATCTGCTCAATCGTTTGGGAAGTGATTTCTATGCCATGATTTGGACAGATCGGTTTACCAATGCGTGCATAAAGTAATCGTAAGTAATCATAGATTTCCGTTACCGTACCAACCGTAGAACGTGGATTACGACTCGTTGTTTTTTGGTCAATGGAAATAGCAGGCGATAATCCTTCTATTGCATCGACATCTGGCTTATCCATTTGTCCTAAAAATTGACGGGCATAGGCAGAAAGGGACTCAACATAACGACGTTGGCCCTCCGCATAAATTGTGTCAAATGCTAGAGAAGATTTTCCTGAGCCTGATAAACCTGTTAATACGACTAATTGGTCACGTGGAATTGTGACATTGATATTTTTTAAATTATGAGCACGTGCACCTTGCACGACAATTTCAGTATTTTTCACAAGTCATTCACCCTTCTACCTTCAATTCAAATATTGTATCTCGCAACTCAGCCGCACGTTCAAAATCAAGCGCTTTTGCTGCTTCCTTCATTTCGACCTCTAAGGAAGCCAAAAGCTGTTCTCTTTCCGCCTTTGTCAGCTTTTTGCCTTTCGTAGCCTTTTTCACATAGGATTCTTCTTCTTCTGCCACTTGTGTCGCACGAATTACATCTGGGATTTTCTTGATAATGGTTTGAGGCGTTATGCCATGCTCCTCGTTGTAAGCCATTTGCAATGCACGACGACGTTGTGTTTCATCAATTGCCTTTTTCATCGAATCTGTTACATGGTCCGCATACATAATGACATGACCATTTGCATTACGTGCAGCACGACCAATCGTTTGAATTAATGAACGTTCCGAACGTAAAAATCCTTCTTTATCAGCATCAAGAATCGCTACAAGTGACACCTCAGGAATATCAAGTCCTTCACGCAAGAGATTAATACCGATGAGTACATCGTACGTTCCTTTACGTAGCTCACGAATAATCTCAATACGTTCTAGCGTTTTAATTTCGGAATGTAGGTACTCGACCTTTAAGCCCATTTCTTTCAAGTAGGCCGTTAAATCTTCTGACATTTTCTTCGTTAATGTTGTCACTAAAACCCGTTCATTTTGGGCAATTCGATCTTGAATTTCATCTATTAAATTATCGATTTGCCCTTCAATAGGTCGCACTTCAATTAACGGATCCAATAATCCAGTAGGTCGAATAATTTGCTCAACCATTTCCGGCGTATGCTCCAGCTCATAAGGGCCTGGTGTGGCTGATACATAAATGGCCTGATGCACTCGGTTTTCGTATTCTTCAAAACGTAGTGGACGGTTATCAAGTGCTGATGGCAAACGGAAACCATGTTCTACGAGTACACCTTTACGAGCTTGGTCACCATTATACATACCACGAACCTGAGGAAGTGTTACGTGACTTTCATCTACTACAAGCAAAAAGTCATCTGGGAAGTAATCTAGCAATGTATATGGAGTGGCACCTGCTCCACGCAATGTTAAATGGCGTGAATAGTTTTCAATCCCTGAGCAAAAGCCCATTTCACGCATCATTTCTAAATCATAACGTGTCCGTTGCTCTAGGCGCTGTGCCTCTAGTAATTTATCCTCTGCACGTAGCAACGCAAGACGTTCCTCTAATTCTTTTTCAATGTTTTCAATCGCTTTTCGCATTTTCTCTTCTCGTGTAACGAAGTGGGATGCCGGGAATATAGCAACATGCTCTCGATCCGATAAAATTTCTCCAGTTAAGGCATCCACCTCTCGAATACGATCGATTTCATCACCGAAAAACTCCACCCGAATACAATGCTCGTCACGTGAGGCTGGGAAAATTTCCACTACATCTCCACGTACCCGAAATGTCCCCCGAGTAAAACTGACATCATTACGCTCGTATTGAACATCTACAAGTTTGCGCAGTAGCTGATTACGTTCAATTTCCATACCTGTGCGAATCGATACAACCATTTCTCGATACTCTTCAGGAGAACCTAAACCATAAATACAGGACACAGATGCAATAATGATGACATCATCACGCTCAAATAATGCAGAAGTAGCAGAGTGACGCAGCTTATCAATTTCATCGTTAATGCTGGAATCTTTTTCTATATAGGTATCTGTCTGCGGTACATAGGCTTCTGGTTGGTAGTAATCATAGTAGCTGACAAAATATTCAACAGCGTTATTCGGGAAGAACTCTTTAAACTCACTATATAACTGGCCAGCTAGTGTTTTATTATGTGCCATAATGAGTGTTGGTTTTTTAATTTGCTGGATGACATTAGAAATGGTAAACGTTTTACCTGTTCCCGTAGCACCAAGTAATGTTTGATGACGCTTGCCCGCTTTCACACCCTCCACTAATTCCGCAATTGCCTGTGGCTGATCCCCGTTAGGCTGATATGGCGCTTGTAAATCAAATGTTTGCACACATGTCCCCGTCCTTTCCTTCCAATTTGTACATATATTTTAGCATAGCAATATTAAAATTTCGAACATTTAACGAACGAATGTTTGTAAAAAATTTTTTTATCCCTAAAATGAATAACCGTGAAGCGAAGAATACTTATTACTCTCATAATAGCCGCTTCAACACATTTTCAAGCTTAATCTATTCAATAGATTTCGATTCTTGAGTAGAAGTCATAATATTTTCAGTAGAGGGCTTCTGCTTTTGTGAGTGGGGTAACAGATTTTTGGCGTGGGTTGCATTCTTTTATGAGCCAGGGCTCTTGCTTTGAGAGCGGATTTACTCCTGAGCAGGAGTTCTTACTTTCTGAGCAACTCTCCCTCTTTTATAAGCGAAGACTCTCACTTTTTGAACGAGCAGCCCTCCTTCAATCAAAAAAATCCCGCTCTCCAATAGACATGGAGAGCGGGTTCGTTAGTATGATTCATCCTCTGTTTGCTGCAAGGAATGTAGTTCGGCTGCGTATTGGTAAAATGCGTTTTCATCTTTTTCATCGAGTACTCTGTCTATCAGAACCATGAGTTGCTCTTGACGATGCATACGCTGGATACGATTTAAAAATAAATCTAAATAAATCTCGTTTAATAATTTCTCTGCCTCATCAACTTTTTTCGACTGACCCACGGCTTTTAGAAAATCTGTGTACGAATAATATTTATCCAACGATCTCACCTCGATCCTTTTCTAAATTATATGAAAATTGAAATTAAATTGCAATGCTTACGAATTGAAAATAACTTGGATTAGCTATTAATCTCGTGACATTTGCAGTGAATTCTCTAAGCATTTCATTCTTTTCTGAAGGGTTTTCAGCTACTTTGTCTATTTTTTGAAACTCTCATTTTGTTCTACACTACCGTTATCAACAGAAAAAGGAGGCTCTCTCTATATGACTAGCAATTTTGTCAATAGCTACTTAATTTCATTCAACACTTACTTGCTTCAACCTATTCAGCACAACTCCAAGGTTTTCACTCATGTTATCGATAAGCACAATGAGCTGATCGTCACGCGTAAACCGATGCATGTGCTTCGAAAATCTTGTATCTCATTAGGTTCAACCTATGAAGCTGCAAAACTATCGGCTAAACGTTTCTTTGGCAATCAACATAAGCTACCAATCGTCGTGGCCTTTGACTACGGCTATCCCTGTATTTTTCTACCAACTTATTCCCCGAACTCCATTCATAATATATGGATTGGACTTCACGCGATTATCAATATTACACCAAGTCAGACGGGGTGTGTTGTCACATTAAAAAATGGTAAAACAATTGAACTACCTATTCAATATGCCTCGATTAGTAAACAGTTTTTGAATGCATCGATGCTCTATAAATATTACATGAACGAGCGCAAGCAGCTTAGCCAAGATGCGCCATATCACCCTCCCTTTTAACTAGAAAATCCCCCAAGAACACCTCTTGGGGGATTTGTGTATTAGCCAATTTTCGAGCGTAAATAGGCATTAATAAACGGATCTAAATCGCCGTCCATCACTGCACCAACATTACCTGTTTCTTCATTCGTACGGTGATCCTTCACCATAGAGTATGGGTGGAATACATACGAACGAATTTGTGAGCCCCAGCCGATTTCCTTTTGCTCACCACGTATTTCATCTAGTTGCGCTTGCTGCTTATCTAACTCTAATTGATATAATTTCCCTTTTAGCATCGTCATCGCTTTTTCACGGTTTTTAATCTGTGAACGCTCTGCTTGACACTGTACAACAGTACCAGTCGGAATATGTGTAATACGAACTGCTGAATCTGTCGTATTAATATGCTGACCACCCGCACCTGTAGCACGATACGTATCAATTTTTAAATCCTCTGTGCGAATGTCGATTTCAATATTTTCGTCGAACTCTGGCATAACATCACAAGAAACAAATGATGTATGACGACGACCTGACGAATCGAATGGTGAGATACGCACTAGACGATGCACGCCTTTTTCAGCCTGTAAATAACCGAAAGCATTGTGACCTTTAATCGACAATGTTACCGATTTAATCCCTGCTTCATCACCAGGAAGATAGTCCACAGTCTCCACTTTAAATCCACGCTTCTCCGCCCATCTTGTATACATACGTAACAGCATAGAACCCCAGTCCTGAGATTCCGTTCCACCGGCACCAGGGTGTAGCTCTAAAATAGCATTATTTTGATCATATGGACCACTTAACAGCAATTGCAGCTCAAAATCCCCCATTTTTTGCTGGAATTCTGCTAGCTCTTTGCCTAGTTCTTCCTGTAACTCTTCATCTGGCTCTTCCTGTAAAAGCTCCAGTGTCATATCTAAATTTTCATGGGTTTCCACTAAATCTTTATATTCATTGACGATTGCTTTTAAGCCATTGCCTTCATTGATGGTCACCTGTGCCCCTTGCTGATCATCCCAAAAGCCAGGCTCTAGCATCATTTCATCTAGCTCCTGAATGCGTGCCTCTTTGTTTTCTAAGTCAAAGAGACCCCCTGAAGTCCGCCAGTTTTTTGGCTGTAGTGTCTAACACATTGCGTACATCTGCTAATTCAATCATTGTTAAATCCTCCGAACGTTAGTAATGGAGCTAACATTGCACTCACAAAGCTCCGTATCTTTTCATTATAACGTTTTTACAAAGGAAAACATACTATCTAGCAGTTGTTTTCTCGGAGTAATCAATGATCCTGTGTCTCGTCCTCTAGCATATTAAGAGCGAGACGCTGAAAAACCTTTACACGGTCATACTGAACAAGCAAATGCTTTGTTCGTTTTTCTAACCTATATTTTAATAAATAGGCTCTCTGAATACGATATTCTAACGCATTAACACTGACATCCACTACCAGTTCTTTGCCATTCGTAAAAGTTATTTTTGCTCTCTTTTTATCCACAGCGATATATTCATCAATATGATGAACGGCGAACCAGATACATTCAGGTTGTAGAGGAGACTTACTTGGAAACCATAAAATATTACATCGTTCATCCACTACAATTGGATTTTTATTAAGCTTTCCTAAAATCATTTTCGAGCCATCAAATGCCCCTCTTAAACTCGAACCAAAATAACGAAGGTTATAGTCCATTAACTTCGTTGGTGCTAATTTCGATAGATATTCATTATTTTTCTCAATCACCCGCGTACATAAATTTCCAAAGGAATCATACACAGGCATATACATCATCGTTTCACTATTCATAATATCTTTTTTATGCACCTATAGTCCTCCTTTATACACTTTATGTTTTTTCAATTAAAATAAAAAGGGATATACCAATATTCGTACATTCCAGATGTTTGTGACTCGTAAAATTGCTTTATTATCATGCATAGCACCCCTTCCCTTTCTAGGTCTAAGTCTTCATAGCACCTTCTTATTTAGGATAATAACGGGAGCTTCCCTGAACTAAAATCCTAATATTACAGCTATTGTATACCCATATTTTTCAATTGTCTATAAATTCTGACTTTTATTCCTAAATTTCTTCCTAAAACAGTATAATGTCAAAAGAAAAAAACCATTTCAACATGTAGTTAAAATGATTTTTTTCACTAATATATTATTGACCTGCACCATGACAGTTTTTAAATTTCTTGCCGCTTCCACATGGGCATAAATCATTACGACCAATATTTTCAGACTTACGCACAGGTTGTTTTTTCGGAGCTGAGCCGCCTTCTTCCTTCGGATTAACCGCTTGGCCCTTCGCCACCTCTTCACGCTCAAGATTACTGCGAATTTCTGCCTTCATTGCATATTTCGCAACATCCTCACGAATAGACGCAACCATATCCTCAAACATAGCAAAGCCTTCTTGTTGATATTCTCGAAGTGGATCATTTTGTCCATATGCACGTAGATGGATACCTTGACGAAGTTGGTCCATCGCATCGATATGATCAATCCATTTCGTATCAATAGAACGTAATAAAATTACCTTTTCAAACTCACGCATACGCTCTGGTGTCAGTTCTGCCTCTTTTTCATCATAACGAGCATGAACAGCATCCGAAACCAACTGATTAATGTCTTCAGCAGACTTGCCTTGGAAATCTGCTACTTTAAGCTGACCCTCTTCTAACAGATTAGCCGCTACAAAATCTTCAATTGCTTTTAAGTTCCAATCTTTCTGCTCACCCTGAGTATACAGACCAACAACATTATCGATTGTCTCTTGAATCATAGACTCTACGAGTACACGCATATTCTCTGTTTCCAATACATCATAACGCTCTTTATAAATAATCTCACGTTGCTGACGTAGCACATCGTCATATTGTAATAAACGTTTACGTGCATCAAAGTTATTACCTTCGACACGTTTCTGCGCTGATTCTACAGCTCTCGACACAACTTTTGATTGCAATGGCTGAGAATCATCCATGCCTAAGCGCATCATCATCGACTTCATATTATCAGAGCCAAAACGACGCATTAAATCATCTTCTAGGGATAGATAGAACTGCGTAACCCCTGGATTCCCTTGACGACCAGAACGTCCACGAAGCTGGTTATCGATACGACGTGATTCATGTCGCTCTGTCCCGATGACCGCTAAACCACCAATTTCTAGTACACCTTCACCTGGTTTAATATCTGTACCACGACCCGCCATGTTTGTCGCAATCGTTACTGCGCCCTTAGTACCGGCATTTGCAATAATTTCTGCCTCGCGTTCATGGTTTTTCGCATTCAAGACATTATGAGGAATTTTATGTTTATCAAGTAACTGCGAAATAATTTCAGATGTTTCAATCGCAACTGTACCAACAAGCACAGGTTGTCCTGCCTTATGACGCTCAGCAATATCGGCCGCCACCGCTTTATATTTTCCTTCCATCGAAGCAAAAATTAAATCTGGACGGTCATCACGAGCTATTGGTTTATTCGTTGGAATCGCAATAACGCTCATGTTGTAAATATTTCGGAACTCTTCTTCCTCTGTTTTCGCTGTACCTGTCATACCCGCAAGCTTTTGGTACATACGGAAATAGTTTTGGAACGTAATGGTAGCCATTGTCATTGATTCATTTTGAATGTCAACGCCCTCTTTGGCTTCAATTGCTTGGTGAAGTCCATCAGAATATCGACGGCCCTTCATTAAACGGCCCGTAAAGCCGTCAACAATTACAATTTCGCCCTCTTGGACAACATAGTCAACATCATTATGCATACTCACATGTGCCTTTAACGATTGGTTAATGGCATGATTTAAGCGTACATGTGTTAAATCAAACAAATTGTCGATCCCAAATGCTTTTTCTGCCTTTTCTACACCTGCATCTGTTAATGTAACACCTTTTGTCGACTCTTCGTATGTGTAATCTGTATCTGCACTTAACATGCGTACAAAAGCATTAGACTGTTTGTACAACTGTGCTGATTTCCCAGCTTGACCCGAAATAATTAATGGCGTACGAGCCTCATCAATTAAAATAGAGTCCACCTCATCGATTACAGCATAATGAAGCGGTCGTTGAACACGCTCTTCTTTATAAAGCACCATATTGTCACGTAAATAGTCAAATCCTAATTCATTGTTTGTACTATAAGTAATATCCGCTTCATATGCCGCACGCTTCTCTTCTTTTGACAGGCTATTTAAATTTAAACCTACTGTAAGACCTAAGAAATTATACAGCTGTCCCATCTCAGCAGCATCACGACTAGCCAAATATTCATTGACTGTTACAACATGTACACCTTTACCAGTAATCGCGTTTAAATAAACCGCCATAGTAGCTGTTAATGTTTTACCTTCACCTGTTTTCATCTCTGAAATATTACCTTCATCCAGTGAAGCAGCCCCCATGATTTGAACACGGAAAGGATACATCTCTAAAACACGTTTAGATGCTTCGCGACAAACAGCAAAAGCCTCTGCACGAATCGACTCTAAATGCTCTCCATCAGCATAACGCTTTTTAAACTCTTCTGTTTTTGCTTGTAATTGTTCATCTGAAAGCTGTTCCATTTGAGAAGCAAATCCCTCTACTTGGTCAGCGATTTTTTCTAATTTTTTTAACTCACGTTTATTGAAATCAAATAATTTATTTAATAGGTTTGCCATGAATGTTTTTCACTTCCTATATAGATTCAACTTCCATTTTACCATTGTGTAACAGTTTCATGCAAACAGTCACCCTACTTGCAGAAGAAAGTCATACAAAAAAGACTCTCGCCATCGCGAGAGCCTTTGTCATCATGAAGTTTTAAGTTGTTTCGATTAAGCCATATTTACCGTCTTTACGTTTATACACAATATTTGTGCCATTAGATTCAGCATCTGTAAAGACATAGAAATCATGCCCTAACATATTCATTTGTAAAACAGCCTCTTCTTGATCCATCGGTTTTAAATCAAATTGCTTTGTACGTACAATTGAGTATTCCTCTTCCTCTGTAGTAGCATCAGCGGCTGCTTGTGTAGTAGCAAAATAAAGGCCTGCACCTTCTCGCTCACGGAATTTACGGTTTACTTTTGTTTTATGCTTACGAATTTGACGCTCTAATTTATCAACGATTAGATCAACCGCAGCATACATGTCATTATGACGCTCTTCAGCACGAAGAGTTAAGTTCTTCATCGGAACTGTGACTTCCACTTTTGTTTGCTTGTCATTATAAACCTTTAAATTTACGTTAGCATTGGCGTTAACATCTTCGTTAAAATAACGTTCGACTTTTTCGATTTTATTCTCAACATACTCACGAATAGCTGGAGTTACCTCAATATTTTCACCACGAATGTTAAAGTTTAACATGTAAACTCCTCCTTTATAACTGCTATACTATCTATTTCTACACAAGTGTGTGAAATTCCTCTAAAATAATTCTTTTTTTTACAAAAAAATTTTATAAAATTAATGGTTGCTTTGCTTTTTTGCTTCTGCCGCTTCCTTTTTACGTCGCAGCTTTAATTCTTCTACAATCAAATCTTCTACTCGTGCCTGATCATTGAAATAAATGCCATATTGCTTGCCGCTACCAAACGGACGGCTCCAAATAACTTCACCATAAGCCCGCACCTCTTGTGTATCAAGCACAAAATGGATATCCAATGGTGGAGGATTCACGCCTAAATCCACTTCAGTAAACATCTTTAACCCACGTGGACTAATGTCCAGCAAGTCCGCCATAGCCGTTTGTCCATGATTGACCCTTCCGTTCTCATAAATAGCAAAAGTTATTTGAACAGGCTCCTCAAATTTAAATCGGAAACCTTCTTGACGCTTAAAGATCATATTCCCACCCCAGTACTATGTTAAACATTTATATTGCTTTGATTATGACACGATGCCCTTCTTACAGCTAGAGGGAATAAGTAACATATTTTACCGTCAAATAGCCTAATTTATGACTATTTAGTGTTAATTTCTAGTTATTATTCCTGTCATATAGAAAAGAGACCATCTTTTGATGATGGTCTCTAATTTTGTCTAAATTTGTCCGCTGTTTCCCTGACCAAATTGCTGTTGTCGAGTAATGCGAATAACTTCCTTCCACGTATCGCGGAATTCCGTCACCAATCCTTCTACTTCTTCAATAATCGCTACATCATTTTGAATGTTTGCCTCTACTAAACGATGATTCATATATTCGTAAAGAGGTAGCATTTGTTTCGAAATCTCAATATCCATATTGAGTGTAGACATTAGCTCGGCAATGATCGCCTGTGCCTTTATAAGATTTGTATTTTTTTCTTGGACATTTTTCTCTTGAATAGCTTGTTTCGCCTTATGCAAGAATTTTAAACATCCATTATAAAGCATTAACGTCAATTCGCCAGGAGAAGCTGTAGTCACACTATTTTGTTTATACGCATTTTGTGCTGTTAAATTTGCTGCCAATAAAGGACAACTCCTTTGAAAGGTTACTTATTTACTAGTTTAAACCATTTTACGAAGAAAAGCTATTTGATCAATAACGCCCAAGCGTAATTGTGTCGGGATTTTGAATTGTGTGATCATAATTCATCCTTTTAAAATTCTTGACGTCCGCCGGAGCTTTATCTTCATTCAGCTTGCGGCTTCCACCACACTAAATGAAGATAAAATGTCAATTCTTTTTATCGTAATACATCCCGTCCATCACACGAACATTGGAGTAAGGGTTGAAATATTGCTGTTCACTTTTTTTCGTTTTTTGTAGGTTTGCCATATCTTGCTTAACTGCATCCATAACAGCTGCTAATCTTTTTTTAATACCATTATCTAGTTCCAACAGTGTACGATGAATACGATTTTGTTCATTGAAATGAAAACCTTCTTGTTTCAAGCCTTTAATAATCGTTTCACGCTTGTCCAACATGCTATTGATTGTGTTGATGTATTCGTCACGCTCTTCACCATTTGGAATGTCACCTAAATGCTTAAATAAATTGGCTGACACTTGCAATAGTTGATCTGTTTGATGCATATTATTCTCCTACCTTAATTAGAAGCCTCAGCCTTGCATGAACATGCTGGATTGTTGATTTGCTTTATTTATTGCTTGCTCCATTGCTGTGAATTGCTTCCAATAGCGAGATTCTATATCCTCTAGTTTTCTCTTCCAAGTACTAATTCGACTTTCTGTATCCATTAGGTTATTTCCGATTGCATATTGAGCGTCTGTCATCGTAGAACGTCCAGCTTTTTTTTCAATAGTAATTTCAAAAGTTTTCATCGATTCACGTAGTTTTTCTAAATAACCTCGTGTATCGACTGTTTTTCCATCTACTACATCATCTTTTTTACCTTCACTATTTTTAAAGAGTTTTTCAACTGCATCAGGATCTTCTTCTAATACTTTTCGTAATTTTGTTTCATCAATTTCTAATGTACCGCCATCATTATAGTTTTTTGATGTTGTAATCCCAATACTGAAAAGGGTATTATATTTTGAATCAATACCAGGATTTGATTGATATACTAAAGAACGCATACCCGAAAGCCCTTCACGAATAAGAGTATCACCTCTTAATAACCCACTCTTCGCTTTTTCTTCCCAAAGCTTAATCTCATTTTCTGACATGTCTTCTCTTTGCTCACTAGTCAATGGCGTATAATCACGATATTTAGTTTCTTTTGTTTGATCATTTAAATCTTTGATAAAACCGTTATAAGTAGTGATAAACTCCTTAATTTTAGCCATGATGTCATCAACATCTGTTGTGGAAGTCATTGTGACTGCTTGTGCTTTTTGAGCAGCATTTACTTTATCTTCGTCAACGATTTTACCACCACTACCATCATCCTTTAAAATACCTGCCGCATTTGCATCTGCTGTTGCTGCCTTTTCGGTATTAGTTGCTTCTGTTAAACGAGTTTGAGCTGCTTTCTCTTCAGCATCGGCAGTTAAATACTCTGAACGTTTAATATTCTGATCCGCCAAATCATAGAATTGACCTTTTTCTTCTGGGGATAAGCTATTCCAAACCTCTTTTTGTTTTTCTGTTAAATCCTCAACCTTTTTAGATCCATCTTGCAAACCTTTAATTAACGCATCTCCAAATTGATTATACTTTTGTTTTAAATCCTCAGCTTGAGCTTTTTCTTGATAAGTTTTTAAAGTTGCTGAATCTGTTGCTATTAAATTAGTTAAATCATCTTTACTTAAAGATTTTAACGCATCTTTTACTTCTTTTGTAAATTCAGGATTATCATCTATATCTTTATGAATTTTATCAATTGAATCATTACTGTCATATGAGAAACGTTTTAATGCATCGATGGCATTTTGATCAAAATCTTTTAATTTTGCACCATACTTTTCGTACTCTGCTTGAGCTTTAAAATCTGTAAGCTGATCTTTGTTTGAAAATAAAACATCTAACACATCATTAGATAAATCCTTTAATTTCGCTTTGCTTTCATCACTTAAAGAGCTTCCATCTAGATTATCTTTAATACCTTGTGCAGATGATTGGTTTTTAATGTAATTTATTTCATCAGTTGATAAATTTCTCCACGCATTATTTCCAAGTTTGTTATATTGCACTTGTTGTGACAAAGATAAAGTATTACCAAAAGCATTTTTATAAGCAGTTTCATGGTTAGCTGTATAGCTATTAATATCACTAGCACCATAAGCATTTTGTTTTGTAGTAAGATTTGCTTGTTTATTTGCTAAATTAGTAGTAGCATTTTTTAATTCTTCCACAGCAGCTTTATATTTATCTGCAATCGTTTGGAGGCCGTTGAATGTATCTTTTAACGTTACATTATAACCCGAAATCGTAAACGTATTTGTTGTTCTTTCTGTTGCTATACCATTCACAGTGAAAATAGCATTTTTTCCTTCTGTATTTTGAACTTTATTAGGATCAGCAAACCCTAACTTGTTGAAAATATCTAAACCACCTACAACTTTGATTTCATCATCACCTTTAACATCACCAGTGTTTTTGGCAGTAAAGGAGAATCGACCATTTTCAAATACAGCACTAATTCCTGCATTACTAGAATTCACTTTACTAATAAATTGATCAACTGTCATATCAGAAGTAATTTCAATCTTTGTTGCCTCACTCGCTAATTGACCGTTGGTTTGAATGGCTTTAAATTCTATAGTTCCTGTTGCTCCTAAATCGGACATTTTCGTAGTTCCTACAGCATTAACTTGATCACCAACTTTACGAGCTGCTGTAGCTAATTGGGAAACACCCTCGATTGACAGTGTTCCTGAAGCACTTCCTGTTGCAGTTGCAGATACTAAGTTAGAATTAGAACTAGCTGCCGTTTTAGAAATAAGACTTTTTAGTACTAGATTATCTGATATATAAGTATCAAATGTTTTTAGCTTTGTATTAACACTTCGATATGCGTCACGTTGCCACTCGTACGTTTGTTTCTTTTGATATAACTTGTTTAAAGGTGCTCTTTCCGCATTCATTAATTTTTTTACTATTGAATCTATATCCATTCCTGAAGCTAAACCGCCGATTCTATTTACCATTATATTTCCTCCTAAATATTCTTATATTTTTTCGTCCACAATCATCCCTAATAACTTTTGCATCTCATAATATGCGTCTAAAAGTTTTTTTGGAGGGATCTCTTTTACGACTTCTTCTGTTTGGGTATCAACAACTTGTACAAAATAACGATCTAAACCGTCATGTAACACAAATTTAGAAGCATTATGATTGATTTGCAAAAATTCATTCACAGTATCTACTACATTTTGCAACTTTTCTTTAGATACCTCTTGACCCTCAGCAACTGGTATTTTTTCTCCTTGTGATTGCGTTATTAACTGAGATTTAATAGTAGTCATCGTAGTTTCTTCTATAATAGCTTTCTTAGAAGATGTTGATGACGTTGCAGTTCCCACATCTGTAGATTGTCCTTGAGCTGCAATACGCATAATATGTAACCTCCCAAACATTTCGTATTCTTATATCTAGTATCGGAAGTTTTTAGAAATGTTTCACCTTTTTACAGCAAACTACTTTAGATGATACCTTTCTCAAAAAAACCCCTTATTCAGATGATATTTACCTGAATAAGGGGCTTCTTTGAATCTTTAACTATTATAAAAAGCATTTATAAAAAATTACGGTAGCTCTACTTACTAATCATGACAAACATATGCCCCATTGTTGTATAACCTAAATTCATCATACCCTCACGAACATCTAGCAAATAAGATGGGGTATGTTCAATCACCTTCGCAAGCTGTTGTACACATTCAATAAACATTTCTTGTGTTAATTGTTGTTGTTTAGCGGCCATACCAATTAGATGCAACTTAATTAACGTAAAATTGACAACAAGCATCATATAACTTTCAAAGAATGTCTTACAATCATAGGGAAATAGATTTTTAAATACATAGTTCACCATGTAATTTTCAAACATATATTCATTTTCTTTAATAAATGGTTCATATATATTAGTATAGGATTCTTTGTATTTCAATACTGTTGCTTCCATATCACGTAATTCTTTTTCTTCATCCTCTTCCAAAGCTAAGCCTTCTATTAATTGATGAAGAATAGTGATATATTTTTCTGAAGCAATACCACTTGTAATACGAAGGCGAATTAATGCACGTGCTAAATTCAATTGAAAATTTAAATTACCCTTAATATCTTCTAACGATTTAATATATTCATCGTTATCTAAACGATTTAGATAATCTTGCATTATCATTTGTAATTCTTGTTCCAATTCATTCGGTTTTAATTGTTCAATTTTTTGTATGAATAGCCCTAAAATAATTAAACGAATCTCAATAGGTTGTTGGCGACTTTGAAGAAGCTGAATTGTAAAAATACGCAAATCCCAAAAATGAGGGTGTTTTTCTAATTTTAGGTCCTTATTTATTAGTCCACGCGTATTTTTTGGTTCTTCTGTCTCTATAAAACCGATTCCATCTTTACGTAATAGAACAATTCGTGCTGCCTCTGGGCAAGACAATGTTAAACTTTTTTCTGTTACATTCCCTACACTTGTAAGGAATCGAGGATAAACAGCACAAGTATTACATAAAAACTCTTCTCCTAATTCTTTATGAATACTACATAACCCGTCCTCTAACATCATATGACAGTTTTTATTATCATCTAAAATGAACTTTGCATAATTAGAGTCATCATGACCTTTACGATTTCGTTTTACATATTTTAATAGTTTTTCTGCCATCTCCGGCTGACGCACTTTACGATACGCTTGATATGTTTTCTTTTCAACTGTTATATTCCAACCAGCACAACAAGTATCTTCACAAGCACTACCTATACAACTAAAATCTTCTATATATTCAGGAACTAAAATAGGTCTCATTTCCTACACCCTTTTTATAATTTAATATTAATATACATTATTTTTTTAATCTGAACATATGCTTACTTTTCTTTTTTGAATAATTTATTGATAGTTTTAAAAATAGATAGTGGTATCTTCTATTAATTGTTCTCACTCTATTCAACTACAGTTAATATAAATGATAAACTTCATATTAAAAGAATACTTCCTCATCAAATGTATTCTTTTAATATACTCACTATATAGTTAATATCTTCATCAGTTAAACGAGGATGTATAGGCAATGTTAACGCTTTTTTATACCATTCCTCTGCTACTGGGCATAGTCCTTGCTCATAACCAAGCTTTTGATAATACGGATGCCAATAAACAGGTATGTAATGAACATGGACACCAATATTTGCAGCTCGCATAGCATTAAATACTTGTTTCCGATTTGCTTCATCTAATTGAATCATGTACAAATGCCAGCCAGATTCAGTATCCTCTAGTTGCTTCGGTATTGTAATTCCAGTCACATTTCCTAATGCTTCATTGTACTTTGCAGCAATTTCTTGTCTCCGCTTAATAAAATAATCAAGTTTCTTCATTTGTGAAACACCAAGGGCTGCCTGTAAATCTGTCATACGAAAATTATAACCTAATTCTGTCATTTCATAATACCAGTCACCTTGTTCTTCAGCATAAGCTGTTGGCTCAATTCCATGACTTCTGAACTTTACTAGTTTTTTATAATAATTTTCGTTATTTGTAACAACTATGCCACCTTCTGCTGTTGTCACAGGCTTTACAGGGTGAAAACTAAACATTGTCATATCCGCCTGTGTTCCAACCTTTCGCCCTTTATAACTAGCACCAAATGAATGAGCACCATCTTCAATTACGACGAGTTCATGCTTCCTTGCGATATCCATAATGACATCTATATCAACAGGTTGTCCTGTAAAATCCACTGGAATAATTGCCTTTGTTTTTGATGTAATTTTAGAACGTATTTGTTCAGGGTTAATATTATAAGTACGTTCATCGATGTCCGCAAAAACAACTGTTCCGCCAACATAGCGTACACAGTTTGCACTTGCAGCAAAGGTAATAGGAGACGTAATGACCTCATCCCCTTCATCAATTCCAGCAGCATAACAAGCACCATGTAAAGCTGCTGTTCCATTGCAGAATGCTACTGCATATTTTGAACCAACATAAGCTGCCACAGCTTGCTCAAACTGTGCAATTTTCGGTCCTTGAGTTAAGTTTGGTGAACGCAATGTTTCAATAACTGCTTGAATATCATCTTCATCTATACTTTGACTGCCATATGAGATAAATCGAGGTGAATCAATCATAGTAATAAATCCCAACTTAATGGAGTTCCTTTTTTTACATCACGCTTAATCGATTTACCAATCACTAAATCATAGTACTTCGTTGGCAAACCAAGGCCTGGTCGAACGTTGCGAACATTTTGTTCTGTTAAAATATCACCAGCTTTTAAATCTGAGCCTATATATAAAGAACGTCGGAATTTTGCTGATTCCTTCTCCGCATTTGTTGGTCCATAACTCACATTCCCTAAACTTTGCCATGCACGCTCCGTTTCTTCCACTAACATTTTTAATTCATGTGGTTCCATTGAAAATGCAGAATCAACCCCTCCTTCAGCCCGAGATGTTGTAAAATGCTTTTCAATTACCGTTGCTCCAAGTGCCACTGCAGTAACCGATACACCAACCCCCATTGTATGATCTGATAAACCTACTTCTGTACTAAACATTTCTTTCAAATGTGGTATAGTTACTAAATTTGAATTAGCAGGTGTAGCAGGATATGTACTAGTGCATTTCAGTAATATGATTTGATTATTACCTTCTTCGCGAGCAGCACGAACTGCTTCATCTAGTTCAGCAGCAGTCGCCATACCTGTGGAAATAATCATTGGTTTTCCTGTTCGCGCAACTTTTTTAATTAATGGGATATCTACATTTTCAAATGAGGCAATTTTATATGCTGGTACATTCAATGTTTCCAAGAAATCCACTGCTGTCTCATCAAATGGAGAACTAAAAGCAAGGAGACCAAGTTCTTGTGCTTTTGCAAAAATCTCCTTATGCCATTCCCAAGGTGTATAAGCCTCTTTATATAAATTATATAAAGAATTACCTCTCCAGAGATTTCCATCTTCTTGGATGAAAAACTCACCTGTATGAACGTCTAATGTAATTGTATCAGGTGTATATGTTTGTAATTTCAGAGCGTCAACACCTGCTTCTGCGGCTAGCTCTACTAAATGTAATGCTCTTTCCAATGATTGATTATGGTTACCTGACATTTCTGCAATAATAAATGGCTTCGTATGACGACCAATTTCTCTATTTCCTATTTTAATCATTTTATCAACTCCAATATTTTATAAACCCACTCATTTGGTTGCTCATTTTGAGTTAGAATAAGCCCTTTTTCACTTAAATCTTTAATCTGTAAATTTTTTAATAACTGTTTATAAGTTTCCGATGTCACGTCTTTATGCCATCCCAGATTAATAACTATGCCAAGTTCTGCAACAAATTCTGTCCCTTCTTTCTGATTATTAGCTACAATAGTACTCGATGAAGGTAGTCCAACATAACAACGTTCCCATGTTGTACTTCCCCCCGCACCAATAGCAAAATCAGCCTGTTGCATTAACTTTGCCATATAATTAATTTGACAGTGATAGTCATACCCACGCTCTTCACAAATCTCCCGAATTTGTTCCTTAAAAACATTACCATTTCCAACAACTACATCAATATGTTTAAACTGAAATTCTTCAAGTGCCTCCAAAATTTTCATCGTCTCATTCGTTGGATCCGAACCGCCCATAAAAATGAGTAAATTTTCAATTTGTTCATTCCTCTTGCGCAATAGCCGTCTTGCATCAATAAACTCATCACGCATAATTAAATATTTTGGACCTAATAGCTTTATACATGCATCAGACACTAAATCGTCATATCGTGATTCAAAATTTGGCAATACATTAGGGTCCAGAAGCAACTCGCAATCATGCTTACGGTTCGCTAAATCATCAATTACCACAATTTTTTTTGTAAATACACGTATTTTGCACTCCCACTCTTTATCAATCCCATAATGATCAATGATATATATGTCTGCTTGCTCTGCTTCAAAAATATTTCCAAAACCTTCACTGATTACGTAATCAATTAGATTTCCAGGTAAATCTTGCATCCAAAAGATTACTTCACATCCATTCACACGCAAATTTTTTGCAACTGTCAAACAACGCATAACATGACCACTACCGATTTCAATAGATGCATCTGTACGAATAATGACTTTCATTAAATCACCGGCTTTTGCTCGATATGAGCATTTAGTTTTGCAACTTCAGGATTATCTTTTAAAAATTGAATCACATCTTTACTTGAAATTAATGGGTTGTTGAAATGCTTTGCCACCTCATAAATCAGTTTATAGTCTTCGATTGTATCTAGCGTAATGCGTAGTTCTGGCGCAATACGATTTGCTGGCGCTTTATATGTAACTGATTCAAATTCTTCAGCAAATTCATAGGCGTAATAAGTAACATGCTCACGATGTCGAGATTCTAGCCCTACTTTATGAATATATAAAAGTGCTTCATATGAAATAAGTTCTACCGCTAATCCTCGAGGTAATTGCCCGTCAATTAACACGATATCTTTACGTTCTTTTAGAATTAATTCTACAATATCACTTGCCATTTCATAGTCAACAAATGGACAATCCGATGTTACACGCATCACATAATCAGGTTTGTATTGCTTTGCACATTGAACATAGCGATCTAATACATCTCCCTCAGAACCTCTGAAATATGCAACTTGTTGCTGTTCACACCAATTTGCAATTGCATCATCCTGTTTTAAAGTACTTGTCGCAACAATAACTTCATTAACACCTTTGATAGCACGACAGCGCGTGATATCGTACCTTAAAACATCTACATCTCCAAGCGGTTTTAAAATTTTCCCTGGCAAACGAGAGGAGCCCATTCTTGCTTGGATAATTACAATTGTTTTCATAGTTAAACTCTCCATTTATAAAATTATTACTTCCCTCGTAAACGATGTTAAGAAACTTTGTCCATCCCAAACACCATCAAAATTTAGCGCTTGCCCGATTGGGACAATTCGATCTATCCCTCGTGTAGAAATTGATTCTACTAATTCCTTTAACTCAGGTTTCTCAAAACCAAAGTATGCAATTGTTTGATCTTTATCGATTATAATTTGTTCTAAGTCTATTAAGTTTTCAACTTCATACTCATAAAACAAGCCACCACCGCAATGCTTTTCACGTACATCTCTTGGCACATCATTTAGCTTTATACGTGAAAAGTTCGTTATAGGTACTACTTTTTCTACATAATTTTCCGCGGCTAATTGTAAACTTGTCGAATATTTCAATACTTGCGTTGCTGCTAATAACTCATGTTGCTTTTTCTGGATTTTACGTTCAAATGCCGTCCAAAAAGATTCTATTTTCTCACCTATCCAAACGATAAGTCTTGGTGATGAACATGCCATTTGGTCAAACCAAAACACATCGTTATAAAATTGCTCAAGTAATGCATCTAGTGCCTCATCATCTAATAACATAACTTTTTCGGAGTTTAATATGGCTAATGAGAATCTGTCTGGAAATGCTAATTCATTTGCTAGTGGTGCAAGGGGAATTTTACGAATGGCTTTTACCGTTTCATCCCCTCCCCAAATAACACGTGTATGACATGTTAGACTGAGCATTTCTGTTGCACTCTCATCATGACCATATGTACAAATTATTATTTGTTCCGCTAACGATTTATAATTAGGTAACTCTTCTAAAATCACTTGTAATAACTCATTTATTTCCGTTTTACTTGAAATACGAATGATATTGCGATTCCCTGCAAGAAGTGACAGCATCCATGAATAAACGAAAATAGTATCAACATTTGAAGGAGCGATATGAAAAGCTGTACCTCGCCCACGAACTACTTTTCCCTTAGTAGCCTTTTCAAACTCTGCTTGCATTTGCTTAATATTTGATTTTCGAAGCCAGTAACCAAGTGCTACAACTTCAGGCATGTATCGCATCCGTACAAAACGCTTCGATAAACTTTGTGTAAAAGCAATTACTTCTTCAGCAAAAGGTTGATTCAATTTTTGATTATTCAAGTTGCATAGTACATTATCAAAATTCCCATTCTTTGGCCAAAATATTTTCACAAACGCACACCTCCTTGAAAAGTATCACTACAACCGCGTAATTCTGCCTTCGGGATACGTCCAACTACACTAAAATACTTTCCTTTCCATCCACATGGACAATCATCAATACCATGAATTGTTCCTAAATCTTCTGTCAATAAAGAATGACCCGGATAACTTTTTGGTAATTCACTCACTACCTGAATTAAACCTTGTTGTCCTACAGGTAAAACATTAAACGTAATCGGATTACGAATAATCACATCAGCATAGCTCGGTGCATGTAAATGTCCTTCATTACACTCTACAAAAATTGAACCGACCTGTTCAACCATGCCATAATAGTTATGTACTTCTTGAATGCCTAATTGCTTACTAAGAAGATGATTAAAAGTCAAAGCATCAACCGCCTCATCCTTAAGCTTTTTCCATCCACCTCCGTGAATAAGTACACTATCACCAAAATTAATATTTAAACCTTTATCTCTTATTTCTTTATAAACGTACTGCCATATCATAAATGTAAAACCAAACAGTAATATACGTTGTCCTTCGTATTCTTTTAAATACGCTTGTAAACCTTCAACATCCAATGTCATATCATCATTTAAAGCATAAAAGTGTTTGCGACCGAAATTAGAGAACCCTAAAATTCCCGCTCCACGTGCACTAAATGATTTTCGATCCTTTAGCACAGATTTCGTATCTAACAGAATCATTGGCAAACGTCTATTACCTAAAATAGGTTTCATCACTTCTACAAGTGCTTTTGTCTGTGCAATCGATGTCTCTTTATCGAGGTAAATTTTAGATACTTGCTGTCCCGTTGTCCCACTTGATGTTAGCACTTTTACAACGTTCTCTTGAGAAACCGATTTTAAATTCATTAGCTTAAACAACTGCACAGGTAAAAATGGTACTTCTTCTAAACAACTTGCTTCTAGTAATGCATTGCTTTTTTCTAGCATTGATTTATATTCATGACAATTTTCAGTGTGCCATCTAGTTAGTTCATTTAATTTAACTACTAGTTCAATTTCTTTCTCGGCCTGTACTAAATGATAAGGGACCGTCATAAACAGCTCTCCTTTAGCTTCATATAATCGGTTTTTCCACTTACAAAACGTGGAATTTCATCAATCACCTTGACTTTAAATGCCGTTTTGTGAAGCTTATATAAATGTTCAATCGCTTCTTTTACTTTTTCAACATAATCAGCTTGTTCAATAGCTACAATTAATTTATCGTCAGATCCAGTACAAGCTAAAGGTATTTGTAGTTCTTCTTCAAGTTTCTTCTCCACATCATCTAAATTAATGCGCAAACCAAATAACTTAATAAAACGCTTCATTCGTCCTGTAATTGTAAAGTATCCATCTTCATCAATGATTGCTGTATCGCCAGTATATAGTACCCCATTAAGTTCATAGCCATTTGCTAAGTCTGATAAATTCTCAGCGTACCCCATCATGACATTAGCACCCATATAAATTAACTCCTCGGTTTCTACATCTATAGAAAGTTTGCCACCAGGAATAGCAATACCAATTGTGCTAGACTTCTCTAATACTTTTTCATAAGGAATATATGAAATACGTGGTGCAGCTTCAGTTTGACCATACATTATGTAAAATCTCTTATTTTGTTCTTTTGCATATTCTGCAAAATGCTTTACAAGCTTTTCATTTAATCGTCCCCCAGCTTGTGTCATTGTCTTTAAATAAGGTAACTCCATTTTTGTAAAGCCTATACGCTGTAACATTTGATATGTAAATGGAACACCTGCAATTGAAGTTGCTTTATGTTTTTTCACAAGTTCCCAAAATGACTTCTCCATCACGCTTTCATCAGTCAATAAAATTGAAGCACCTGCTAAAAGGTGACTATTCACAATCGACATGCCATATGAATAAGAAAGTGGTAGATTCATAACTGCTCGTTCATTTTGATTAATTTTTAGATACTCTATAATAGATTCAGCATTTACCCTAATATTGTCATAGGAAAGACGAACAAACTTTTGGCTACCAGTTGTACCTGAAGTACTTAATAAAATTGCAAGGTCAGGATGAATATTGGTTACTATTTCTTTTGTTCTTATTAATTGATTTTCATTTATTTCATACCCTTCATGGCTCTTTAATCCAATAATCCATTTCGGCTGATATGTTTTTATAATGTTTGCTAGTAATTCATGATTAATACCTTCATTAATCAGCATAACCGCATGCTTGCTATTCATAGCTGAAATATAAGTAGCTAAAATATCTATTGTGTTTTGGCATAGTATCAATATTAACTCTTTGCTTGTACTACGAAATTCAATTTTAGGAATTTCACTAAAAGCATATGTTTGTTCATTTGTAATAATCGCCACATCACTACTCTCTAAATTAAAAAGTTCCATAAGCTCGCTCCTTCTTTATAGGAAAAGGTGTGATAGCATCTACCACACCAATAAATAATTAAATATTATTTAATGTTTCCTTTATACTTTTAGCAACTTTATTAGCAGTTAATCCGTAATAGTCTAGCATCTCTTCATATATTCCTGCTCTGCTATAATCACTAGGTAATCCTATCATTAAGTGAGGAGGCTTTTTAACCTCCATAGCTATTGCTTCGGATATGGCACTACCTAGCCCTCCAGCAATTACATGCTCTTCCATACTTACAAGAAGCTTTTTATCTTTAATAACCATTTTTATACCTTCATTATCTAAAGGTCTGATAGTATGGACATTAATTACTTCAGTATTAATGCCTTCTAATTCTAATAATTCTGCAGCTTTTATTGCCTCACTTATAATGGAACCCGTAGCAAATATCGCGATATCTTCGCCATTTTTCACTGAGATAGTTTTTCCGATTTCAAAATTATAATCCTCTTTATAAATAATTGGAGAGGGCGCTCCACTAGTCAATCGAAGATATACTGGATTGGGATAACTTTCCAGAGCCTCTAATACTTTTACTAATTCAAAAGAATCTGCAGGTGAAATAATTGCTATGTTAGGGATAGCACGAATAACAGCTATATCTTCAAAACTACAATGCATATTACCTATCATACCTAATACTACACCACTAGATAATCCTACCATTCTTACTGGATGTTTCATTTCACCAATATCCATTCGAATTTGTTCTAAACATCTTAGCGTATGGAATGGAGCATATGTTGTTGTATAAACATCAAAACCTTCACTGGCTAAACCAGCGGCTATACCAATCATATTTTGTTCAGCAATTCCTACATCAATAAATTTGTCAGAATGTTGCTTTCTATAACGATCTAAGCCTGCTGGAATAGATACATCTGCTGTTATCACCAATAAATCTTCCTTTTTTTTGGCCTTCTCTAACATGACCATTCCAAATGTGCCTCGTTGACCTAAACGTGCTAACATTTTATGATTTTTTAATGTATTATTCATTTTCTTTCACCTGCTCTTCTATCGCTTCGTTAAATAATTTATCCGTTAGCACAGCATGATGCCAATCAATATTGTGCTCCATAAAAGAAACACCTTTGCCTTTAATAGTATTAGCTATTATTACTCTAGGTTTATGAGAAACACTATCAAATACACTTATTAATGCCTCAATATCATGCCCATCTACAGTGGAGACAGCCCAGCCCATCTCTTCTAGTACTTTCTCCAAATGATTCATTGGTAAAATATCGTTCGTTTTACCACCTAACTGAATACCATTCCGGTCAATAATGACTGTTAAATTATCTAATTTAAAATGTGGAGCAGATAAAAACCCTTCCCAAATCGACCCTTCGTTACTCTCACCATCACCTAATAATACATAAACATGACTTGATAATTGCTTACGTTTTAATCCCATCGCAACACCGATAGCCAATGATAAGCCCATTCCTAAACTACCACTTGTAAATTCAATACCTTTTTTACGATTCATTACTGGATGACCTAAAAAGGCACTACCTGTATTCATAAAACTAGCTAAATCTTCCTCTGTAATAATTCCATTCTCATATAAAGCAGTATAGTAAGCTAATACCCCATGTTCTTTACTTAAAATAAAACGGTCTCTACCTTCGTCTAAAGAATTTTTACTATTAATATTCATAGTGTGACCGTACAAAACAGCTAAAATTTCAATAATGGATAAGCCCGGGCCTACGTGAGCAGCATTATTCCCTGAAGCATTTGCTAATTTCAAAGCATTTATTCTCATATGACTAGCTTGTTTCTTTAATTTTTCTACTAAGCTTGCATTAATCATTAAAAAGTCCCCCATCTACCCGTAATATTTGTCCAGTAATATAGGATGACAAATCAGATGCCAAAAATAACACACTATTTGCAATTTCCTCAGGTCTAGCTAAACGTTTTAAAGCTAAATGACTTTGTAGTTGTGTCAAAAATTCTTTATTTGTGATTGCATTTGATACCATATCGGTTTCTGTAAAACCTGGAGCAATAGCATTTACCCTTATATTAACATTACCTAGTTCATTCGCTATTGTTTTAGTAAAGGCGTTAAATGCAGCCTTACTTGCCGTATAGGAAATCATCCCTTTGTAACTATCATCGGCTGCAATAGATGTAATATTTACAATAGATGCCGCTGTACTTTTTCTCATTAATTTCGTAATATATTGAGTCAATAAAAAAGGGCCATAAAAGTTCACTTTCATTTTTTCTTCAAGTGTTTCCATTGTAGTCATTTGATAAATTGTATCCCCAGCTATCCCAGCATTATTAACTAATATATCAATCGTAGAGAACAGATTTCTTATTTCTTTTATGGCTAATTTAACTTCATCTTCCTTACTAATATCAAAATAGACAGGTGTTATTAGAACACCTGTCTCGTTTTGAAGATTAGTTAAGTAGCTTTCAAATTCCACAGTACTTTTTCGAGCACATGCAATTATATTAGCGCCCTGTTTAGCAAATACAGTTGTAATGGCTTTTCCAATTCCCCGATTACATCCTGTTATAACCGCTACTTTTCCGCTTAAAAGCATACTAACTACCTCCTACTTTATACTTCAACATCATATTTTTTTAAAATTTCTATACCAATCGTATATGAGCTAAACTCAATCACATCATCTGTTTCAAGCATAATATCAAACACATCTTCTAATTCAGCAATCATTGCCATATGCCCTACAGAATCCCACTCTTCTATTGAGTTATATACTAACGTTTCATTTAATTGGTCCTCGTTAATATTAAAACACTCTTTAAAAACATTGTTATACTTGTTTAAATTATTCATTGCTATTTTTTCCTCTCAATTCGAATGGAGCCCTTAATTTATGATATTTTTGATAGTTGTTAATCCACGTATCTTTTAAGATTTCCAGAACTTCTACATCATAATATACGCCATCTTTTTTTATATGCTGAGTTAACGTACCTACTTTTCTAAATCCATAATGATAGTCCATTTTCAACATAGATTCATTTATAGAGAGAACTTCAATTACTAATTTGTTAAACTTCATTTCGAAGAAATAAAAATTTAGAAAATAAGGCAGGATACGGCTTGAAACAATAGAATATTCTAATTCACCAATATAAAAGCCTGAACTGGCTTTCTCATGTATGTAATCAATATTATTTAATGAAATTAAACCTATAGGGCTATCTTTATAAACGATAACCCAATTTAATTGAGTATAATCTTTGTTTATCTTTTCAAACCATTTTCTTTGCTTGTTTAAATCAGGCTCGATATCCGTATACATAAATTTAGTTACGTGTTCACTAGTGCGCCATTTCATTACTAAATCTAAACTATCTTCATCTAATAATTTAAATTCCATACTCATTATTATTCACCACTAATTCATTTTGGAACATACGCATATAGTTTTCTCCAATTATGCTTAACTACATATTTTGGGTTAGCATCTTTTATTATTTTTTCGAGAATTTGCGCATCTTCTGGGAAATGATACGTACATATTGATAATTTTGGCTCCATTTCTTTTAAAGTTTTTTGAGCCCCTATAAGCATATATCGTTCTGCACCTTCGATATCAGCCTTAATATAATCTACTTTCTTAATCACCTTTTTTTCAACCAAATTATCTATTGTATCAATAGGAACTGATCTTATTTGATCATTTCCACGATTCATATAAAAAGAGTCTAGTACTCCTGTGTCTGATTCAAATAAATCCATGTACCCTTGATGGTCTGATAAACCATACGGTATTATTTGAATATTGTCATATATCTTTTTTTGCTTTTCTAATATCTCGAGTGATTTTTTCCCTGGCTCACAAGCATATACTGTGCACCCCATACTAGCTGCGTAACAAGAGTATAACCCTATATTTGCACCGGCATCGATTATATAATCTCCTTCTTCGAGGTGAACATCTTCAAACTCATAAACACCATCTACTACTAATGAAAAATCGTTTAAAATGCTAGGTGATAATTCATCCCCTACTGTTTCAAAAAAAGCACCTTTTAAATCACTATTAAATAGTATAGGGTTATATATTTGAATACCATTAAAATCAATTATTTCTTTCGAAAGGTCGATGTTGAATTTTTTAAAATATTCTTCAAAAAATGGATCTTCATAGTTCTCTATAGACTGTATATTTACAATATTTTTATAACCCGTTTTCATAAGAGAACTAAATACTTCTTCATTATGGGAAACTACAGTTAAATAAATATCAACATTATCTTTTAGTAAACTTATTTCATTAAGTTCAACTATAGGTACACTTCTCATTTTTCCACTTTTACTATGATAACAATATTTCTGTTCTTTCTTATGCCCTGGACTTACAAAGACATAATCCACTTGGATATTCTCAAACCAATCCAAATAGTTTATTAAAACTTTTGCTGCGTAACCTATACCATAAACAACTGTATACCGAGGTTCAGTATTCATTATATGTCTTTTTCTCCTATCATTCTCACTAGATCTTTAACATTTAACCATTCTTTATTATTATCACTTGTATAAGCAAAGCCGTCTGGTAGAGGAATACCGCCTTCAAACTTATCAGCATACCACCAAGAAAATTCAGGTTGAATGACATAATATGTATCAAACTCTAATGTATGCCGAGCATCATCTTCCATAATCATTGCTTCATGAAGTTTTTCACCAGGGCGAATTCCAATAACTTCCATTTCGCATTCAGGAGCAATAGCTTTTGCTAAATCTGTAACTTTCATACTTGGAATTTTCGGCACAAAGATTTCCCCACCGTACATTCGTTCCAAATTATCTAATACGAATTGTACCCCTTGATCGAGGGTAATCCAGAAACGGGTCATACGCTCATCTGTAATAGGTAATTTACCTGTATCTTTAATCTTTTTAAAGAATGGTACTACGCTACCGCGACTTCCTACTACATTGCCATAGCGTACAACTGCAAATCTTGTTTTCTTTTCTCCTACATAAGCATTGGCAGCAACGAATAATTTATCAGATGCTAATTTTGTCGCACCATATAAATTCACAGGGCTACATGCCTTATCCGTTGAAAGCGCAATTACCTTTTCTACACCACGGTCGATAGCTGCCTCAATAATATTTTGAGCTCCATGAATATTTGTCTTTACCGCCTCAAAAGGATTATATTCACATGCATCAACATGCTTCATAGCAGCTGCATGAATGACAATATCCACACCATCAAAGGCACGATATAATCGGTCTTTATCCCGCACATCACCAATAAAGAATCGGATTCGTTCATCTTGGAACTCTTGCTTCATTTCATATTGCTTTAACTCATCGCGACTAAAAACGATAATTTTTTTTACACCTAATGTAAGTGCTTTCCTGATGAATTTTTTACCAAAAGAGCCTGTACCGCCTGTTACTAATACCACTTTATCTTTTAAAACACTCATTAGTATTTCCCCTTATTATGTATCATATAAATATTATATCGGATAATTTTAACGTATTTCTACTTTTGAAAAATAAATATAATTTTTAATGCAATATCCACTTTTTATTTGTACATATTTCACTTTTTCCTTTTTACTCTACACATTTCCTCCTTAGCAAATGTTCATTTTAATAGATAGACGAAAAAACACTCTTTGAATTAGAATGTACATTCAAAAAGTGTTCTTATTTTAACTATCTCTTAATTGATATTAATTTCAAGCTATAATTTGTTCAAAATATGGCAACATTTCATATTCAAAAATATCAGCTACAAGGACAAAATCTTGTTTTTCTAAACCTTCATTTATAAGGTTTAAATACTCTTCTAATTGTTGTTTGTTTAAATTTGTATTAACCCCTTGATCCGTTAGTATTTCTTCCATTTGTTTTATCCAAGTAATTCCCTCTGAAAAATTCAATATTTCATTTAAAGCTGTCGGAACATTGCCAGATCTTAAACTATCAGCAATATATTGTAACCCTGCTGGAATTTTAGCTATATATTTGTAATATTCATCTACAATCTCTATTTTGTCCATTTTAACAACCCCCGAATTCTTCTAATGCTATTCTTGTATATTTTAAAGATTTTTCTGTTGCCTCTAAAATATTTTCATAAAGATACATATTTTGTTTATGAATTTGTTTAAATTTTTCTACTGTCTCTAAATGTTTATTATCTATAGTCATTCTCATCACATCCATAGTAATCGGGTCAATGATTCTTTCCATAATTACTTGTGGGTAATATTCTTTCAATTTAGAATCGATTTTATCTAGTTTTTTTAATGTACTAGCTGAAAATACCGTATTATTTCTTTCTTCTTTTAACAGTTGAATCGCTTCTACTAGTAATTTTTTTATTTTTAAATAGACTTCTATTTCTTGACTCATAAATTGCTTATAATTGACAACGCTATTATCTATTTCATTTTTAAGTTCCAATTTTGAAATATTATTTGTCTGATACATATAGTTTTCACAAAATGTTGCAAAATCTAATTGTGGGATACCGTTAATTTTTACGCCACCTTCGGTACAATTATAAATTTTATGTTGTTTGTGCAACATTATATATAATTTTTCTATACTCTTCCTCATACTGTTAAATTGGTGATTCGTTTTTACAGGTTCCCCGTAGTATCCTTCTACTTCAAAAGTCATGTCTTTCTTGAAAAATTCATCAGTTAACTCACTATAATGATTATTATTTTCTGCATGGGATTTATTGTTCGTATAAGCTAAATCTTGTCCAATAATTGCGATTGGTCCTGTACTAATTTTACTTGCTATTTCTAATGCAGTTATAGCAACTGTACCACCAGTTGATAGCATTGGTAAATCCTTACCTAGCCCTTCTTTAATACGTTTTTGTATACTATCTTCTCCATAAAAACAAAAACTATAGCGGTTTCCTTTAAAATCTCGTTCTATTTTCCATGCATTCCCTAAACCATAAATCAAATCGAAAGCATTATTTTTAATGTTTTTAAAGTGTAAATAATTACTTTCTCCTCCATCCATTGTTACTACATAGTCAGGTGTAATTTCTGCTGCCAGTAGAGAGTTGATGGTAGATCCTGCACTAATTATCAAACATTTATCTTTCAATTTTTTTAACAGTGGTAACTGTTTTGTTAATGAAGGACCTCCCGAAGCTAAAATTACTGGGCAATCATATTTATTGTAAAGTTCCTTTAAACTCTGATCTTTATGAACATAATATAAATTCATAATGTAATTTTCCTGCCATAAATCGCCAAAAAATCTTATTGTATTTTCATTCACAATATCTTCAATTTGTATATGACGAATAAAGTCTAGAAATTCTTTATATTCCTTGTCAAAAATTTTGTCATAATTAGGTGAGAGCAGTATATTGACTTTACGATCAAAATCAGCTATATAATCTTCTGAACGCATATAAAAGTCCTGTAAATCAGAAAAAACGCCTTCAATTTTATCTTTACCCTCAATATTTAAACTACTAAATAAAGGGTCATACACTAAAATATCAGTGTTTCCATATTTTTTTGCAATAGCATTAGCTATGTACCCTAGTCCATAGCCAAACAGTATATTTAAATATCCTTCTTTATAGTTCTTATCTATGTATTTATCAGCTTCTGCTTCAGGATTGTAATTACTATGTAAAAAATACCCATTTACTTTTGCATTTGGCTTATCATTTTTTGTTTGTAAATAAATTATATCTAAATCTTCCATAAAGTCGTCTCCTTGGTTAACCTTGGTGAGGCTCTCTTTTAAAAAAGGGTTATTAAATCATATTTGTTTTACAGAAAAGTGTCTTACTTCTTTGATTATATCGGTATAAAAAAGGATTTTTAAATTTTTTATTAAAAAAAGCTTGAACGAAATTTCGTTCAAGCTTTTAATATTTTAGGCTAAAAGTTAATCAATTATTGTAATAATTGAAGCACACCTTGTGGTTGTTGGTTAGCTTGAGCTAACATAGATTGAGCAGCTTGCATTAAGATGTTGTTCTTAGTGAAGCCCATCATTTCTTTAGCCATGTCTGTATCACGGATACGTGATTCAGCAGCTGTTAAGTTTTCAGATGTAGCACCTAAGTTGTTGATTGTGTGCTCTAAACGGTTTTGAACAGCACCTAAATCAGAACGTTGAGAAGAAACTAATTCTAAAGCTTCGTTGAAGTTTTTAATTGCTTTGTCAGCAGCTGTTTGAGAATCAATTTTACCAGTAATTTTTAAACCAGCTGTACCCATTGTTCCGATTTTTAATGTAATAGATTGGCCATCATTAGCACCGATATGGAATTTTTTACCAGAGAATGTACCATCTAATAATTTTTGAGTATTGAACTCTGTGTTTTTAGCGATACGGTCGATTTCTGATTTTAATGCTTTAACTTCTTTGTCAAGTGCTCCACGGTCTGCAGTTACGTTTGTATCGTTTGCAGATTGTACTGCTAATTCACGCATACGTTGTAGGATTGCGTGAGTTTCGTTAAGAGCACCCTCAGCAGTTTGGATTAAAGAGATTGAGTCTTGAGCGTTTTTAGTAGCCATATCAAGACCACGGATTTGTCCGCGCATTTTTTCAGAGATTGCTAAACCAGCAGCGTCATCGCCCGCACGGTTTACTTTGTAACCTGAAGATAGTTTCTCAAGGTTTTTAGAAGCTTGAGTGTTGTTGAAAGTAAGGTTACGGTGTGTGTTTAAAGCTGAAATGTTGTGTTGAATTCTCATTTGGAATTCCTCCTTGAATTTTTAATGTGTTATTCCACATCCGTGTGGAATTTCGGATTAGGTAGTATGTATGTACTTCCTGCCCCTTACAAACTATATATCGTAATTAGTTGGAAATGTTTAATAGTTTTTTAGAAAGTTTTTTTATTTTTTATGTAATTATTTCAAAATAAACATATATCTCTTATTATTTTTTCTTCAATTGCTCTAAAAAGTTTGATGTTACAGAAAGGGCTTCTTTATTTTCCGCTTGGATTGCTTCAAAAACTTCTGATCGATGTACTTTCACCGTTTTCGGTGCAACAATCCCCAGTTTGATTTGGTCACCCTCAACTGCTAATATTTTTATTTCAACTTGATCACCTATCATAATTGACTCATCTTTTTTTCGTGAAAGAACTAGCATTATTTCGCACTTCCTTCCAATGGTAGCATTGGATAACGTAATGGAAAGGCTTTATTGTCTTGAAGAACGATTTGCTTACCGCGTTTTTTTTCTATATTTAAAATAACAGGTGCCAGCAAGTTAATCGTAGAGTCTTGAAATGCTTCTTTTAATGTTACAATAGCATATGGAAGAACATCTTCTTGCTTTTCAATTTGTAATTGCTCACGATCTTCTTCGCTAATATCAAAGCTATAATCTTGTTTGAATGCAAAAGGGTAGGCTACGACAAAACCAATTTCTTTATTCTGAACAGATTGTAATAATGCAAGTGGAAGGTCTGCATCAATCGGTAACAAAACAAATTTTTTCTCCTCCTCTAATCCTAGTAAACCATGCTCAAATGTAAGGATATCTTGTTCACCAATTTCTACTTCTCCTAAAAATTTAGTAGCAATTTTCATTTATAAACTCTCCTTTAAATGATGACATCGATGTCAACATCTGGTCTTTGTATCATTGTACCAGTTACTTTTCCTGGTGTGTATTCGTGTATAGGTTTGTTCACTTTAGCGTCAATTACTGGTTCTCTTCGTTGAATATTGACATCCGTTGTACCTGGTGTGTAATTAATTTTGACTGATCCTACGGATGGTACAAATTTGACATTAAATTGTACACGGTGTGGACCGTGGTTTTGTTTAGCTATATTTTGAACTATTGCCCGTCCTTGATCTTTTCCAGCGTTCTCCATCATTTGACGTCCCTCTTGTGCTCTGCGTGCCATTCCTTTTATTGCCTCTCGTTTTCCTTTTTCTGCGTAATTTGCACTTGATTCTAAAGGACCAATCATTCCTATGTCTCTTCTTGCCTGTGAGGAGTCAATTTTCAAAACACTTCTCGTTGTATTTATATCTAAAATAGCGGCTGGTTGTTCAATACGCTGTGTCGCCTTTGGCTGTTCAATATGCTGCTGAGGTTTACCAATATGAAGATCAATTTTGGCATTGATTGTGCGAATTTGTATTTGTGGTAGCCTCACAATACTAGCTCTCCTTTCAAGAAAAGCGTTTGAACAAAGTGTCCAAACGCCTAAATTATATTAACGGATAAAATCCACTAATGTTTGTTGAATGATTTTAGAACCTACTGAAAGTGCAGCCTGATGAATAGATTCATGTGTAACCATTTCAGTAATGGCCTTTGCATAGTCGACAGACTCATTATCCCTGAGTTGTTTTGTGACGTTAACCTCACGTATACCTAGTCGATTTTCCATCATTTCTACACGGTTTTGCCGTGCACCGATATCTGCCTGTGCTTCTAAAACTTTATTATGCATGGCTGTAATATCATCATTTGTAGTGGCTGAGGATACCCCGCCAAGCATGCTAGCAATTTCTTCACCTGTTTTTGTTGGGTCGCCTAATAAATCCGAAATTTTCCCCATCATATCATCTATATTATTAAATAAATCTTTCCCTGGGGTATTTACAGAAAGCTGGATACCATCATAAATTTCTATTTTTACACCTTCTTGATTAGTATTCGGATTTATGACTCCACCAATAAATAAAGGCTCGTTAGTTCTAGTTCCACTAAATATGTAACTGCCACCAATATTCGTATTTCCTACATCCTGTAATTGTTGGCGAATTTGGTCAATTTCTTTTTTTATTTTGTCACGATCCTCTGATGTATTTGAATCAGTGGCAGCTTGAATAACAAGTTCGCGAACTCGTTTCATTTGCTCACCAACCTGATTAAGAGATTCATCTGTCGAATCCAACCAGCTACTTGCCGTAATCGTGTTACGAGTGTATTGCTCTACCTTAGCTAAATCTCGACGATAGCCCATACCCTTTACTGCAATAACTGGATCATCGGATGGACGAGTAATTTTTGAACCTGAATTTATTTGGTCCTGTAGCTTAGACATTTTACCATAGCTGTTATTTAAATTTCGTAGCATGTTATTTGATAGCATTGATTGTGTTACACGCATTTTGTAAAAAGCCTCCTTCTTGTAGGTTGATAAATTGGTCATTATTTACTTGATTCTATTGTTATAAACCAACTCGGCCCATACCGTTAATAATTTTATCCAATGTTTCATCGACAACCGTAATCATACGTGCATTTGCATTATACGCCTGTTGGAAAGTAATCATATTTGTCATTTCTTCATCTAAAGAAACCGCACTTACAGCATCGCGACTATTAGATACCATCAGAAGTTGGGATTCAGAAGTCGCAGCTATACGTAATGCCTCTTCACCATCTACACCAACTTTTCCGACAATCGCTTGATAGAATGATTGTAAGCTTGCATTATCTATATCTGCATATAATTTATGTTGCATATTGGCAAGTTCGTAAGCATTCTTACCATTTCCTTCTTCTGTTGGGTCAGAAGATGCTGCTAAAAGGTTAGGATTTTTTAAGATATCTTCATTAACCTTGATTCCACCAGCACCAGTTCCTTCAAAGAAAACGCCACCTGGTTTCGAAGGATTTATGATGTTTCCATTCGCATCTTTTTCTTCAAGGGTATAACCTTTTGCATGTTGCGCATTGAATTCTTTAATAAATGCATTGGCTAATTGATCTAATTTTTGTAAAGTTTCTGTGTAGTATCCTTTAATATCGCCACCCGCACTTTGGTAACCATACGAATTAATTAGTGAAAGTAATTTTCCTTTTGATGCCTCAAAGTCTTGCTGTTTAATTGCCGTTTGTGTACTAGTGACAGCACCCGCTTCATGCGCATCTAAAGATTCCAATCCTGTTAATTGTAGTTCAGAGAAAGAATTTGTAATTTCATCGCCAGTCACCTTCGTGCCGTTTGTACCCATTGCAGTAAATTGAGCGAAATCTTTACCGTTTACTAAATCTCTGATAACACCGTCATTACCTTTAAAAGTAATTTTTAAGCTTCCTTCTGCAACCTCTGATGCTAAACCACCAGAAGGAATACGTTCAATCGATACTGGAATATACTCATTTAGTTTATCAACTAGAGTATCACGCACATCATATAAATCATTTGGTACATGCCCACTAGGTTCAACCTCTTGAATTTGCTTATTAACGGCAGCAATTTGTTTAAGGATAGTATTAATTTGAGTTGTCGAAACATTAAGTTCATTTCCAAGATTACCCTGAATCATTTTTAACTGTTTATCAAGGTAATTTAAAGAATCAGCTAAGTGCTCCGCACGACTAATGGCTACTTTACGTGAAGCACCATCTGCAGGCTTCGTCCCCACATCTTCAAGTCCCTTCCAAAACTGTTCGAAAGCTTTATCTAAACCGAATTCCGAAGGTTCATTCATAACATCTTCCATTTGAGAAATGGCATTTGTTCTAGATTCCCAATAACCTAACTTATTCGTCTCTTGACGATATTGGCGATCAATAAATTCACTACGAATACGTTGGATTGAACTTGCTTCAACCCCAGTACCAAGATGTCCTGGATAAGTTGGTTGGTTTAAGCCGGCTGTTGGAAAACCTGGTGTCGCCTGCATGTTTACTCGTTGGCGTGAGTAACCTAATGTGTTGGCATTGGAAATATTATGTCCTGTTGTGTATAAAGCTGTTTGTTGTACGAAGAGGCCGCGTTTACTTGCTTCTAGGCCCATAAATGTTGAGCGCATTTTTCTTCCTCCTTTTAGGCTTGTGAATCGAAATATGATTTTTTAGCTATGTTATTTGTGCCATGAACCTCGTTGCTAGAGTAGTTCATTTGCTCTGTGCGAGGTCTTACAGCATCTAATGTTAGGTTGACGATTTGTAGTGATTGGAAAACAAGTTTTTGATTTAAGTCATTTTGTTTTCGTAGGTCAGTGATAATTTGCAGTAAACGATCGCGAACTACTGATAAGGTTGCTTTGTCAGCTTGTTGGTCAGCAGCCTCGATGACATCTGCGACAGTCGTTTTGTCAGATGAAGCAAGTCCCTTTGCTTCGAGGTAGTCCGTTACCTGTTTCTGACGCTGTTGCTCGAGCTTATCGATGGCCGCTATGTGTGCCTGCTCATCCTTGAGCAATTGGTCTAGAGCTTCGATATCACCAGCTTTAATGATTTCTGTTTTTTTCAAGGCTAGTTCAAGTAAACTTTTATGCATTCTTTCTAGCATCGTTAATGTAGAATTAATCGCTTCTACAGACATATCGCTATACACCCTTTCTGCTGTTCCCTAGAAACGATAATATTTCAGCATATCCTCTGCTACTTTGCGAGCATCTACTTTGTATTCACCAGAATCAATGTCTTTTTTCAGCTGTTGTACGCGGTCAGCTCGCTCTGTACTGTATGTTGATACGCTTTTCATATCTTGAGCAGCTTTCGAAATCTCAATTTTATCAGCAAAAGATGCTTTGTTTGTATCTGATTTAACGTTACGTACTTGGTTTTTATAGGCGTTTACTGCATTAATTCCATAAGATGTAATTTTCATTTTGAAACCCCCCATCTAAAAATCTTATCTTCCTATTATTTCGGATTGTCTCACATAATGTTAAGTTTTCACATATAAAAAAGTGTGCTAATTTTGTTTAAAATTAACACACTTCCCGTTATTAGCGTTTTCGCTCTGCGTGATAGGTTACACGATCGCGTTGCTCTACACTGTCGCGGAATTCCTTAGCTGCTTCAAATGTACGTAAGTCAGCCTTTAATTCATCTTGACATTTTGTACAAAGCTTACCTATGGTTGTCAGGTGACCACAGTTATCACATGGATAACCAAGGTTAGGGAACATGGCTGGCTGCAAGCGGCCTTTACGAACCCATTTATACAATAGCTCCTCTTCTGCTCCAGTTGCTTCTACGATACGCTCAACTGTTGCTGCACGGTTCTCACGTTTACGAAGGAAGCGATAAACGATTTGATAAAGCTCTTCCTCTGATTGTGCACACTTATGACATACTTCTCGGACCCCTGTATAATTAAAAAATTCATTACATTTTGGACAATTACGAACCTCAGCCATCTGCTTTTCCTCCTCTTTCAAGAAATCTTATCTACGAATGCTATACCCATCATCTATTATACATAATACGTTGGAAAATTCATCCTTCAATTAATGTGAAGTATTGGACATTTTTAGCACCCGCCTGCATTAGCACATCTGCGGCATGCTGAATGGTTGTTCCTGTAGTTTTAATATCGTCAAAAAGAAGGTAATCTTTATGCTCTACTTGTGAGCCTACCTTTACACGAAAAAGAGGTGCTACATGTATGCGCTGCTCTCTATTTTTGGAGCTTTGTGTCTCTGTTGTTGTCTTTTCTAATAGCTGAATGTACGGAATAAAAGCTGCCTTTAATAGTTCCTCTGTGTGTGAGAAGGTACGCTCCTGTTGCTTGAGGGGATGCATGGGAATTGGTAGAATCATCGCTTTCTCTTTTCTAAATCGAGCATAAAGCTCCTGTCGAAATACTTTTGCAAGAGCTACATCCTGAAGAAATTTAAACTGATGTAAGTAATCTTTCATCGCGTCATTATACTGATAGAGTGCTGTAGCTGACTGTGAATGTTCAAAGCGAGCAGCACACCTATCACATATAGTCGGTGAAAACTGCTTTGTTAACAGAATTTTCCAGGATATGGTTGATGTCAACGGCTGCGAGCAAATTAAGCAATGCGATTCTATTTTATTCATTGGGGAAATCCTTTTCTATTATATAAAGCAATTTTTGCACATGCCTCATCCATCTCTATTGTGATGCCGTGATGAAAGAACAAGACCTCACCAGCAGGAAATTGTCTATCCCGCCCAACACGACCCGCAATTTGAATAAGAGCGCTGGCAGTAAAAATCAATGACTCTGCTCCGATTACTGCCACCTGTACATTGCTAATTGTAATGCCTCTTTCTAATATAGTTGTAGTTAATAAGCCTGGAACTTCTTTATTTCTTAGCTTCAGCACCTTTTCCTTTCGCTCCGAATCTGCTGCATGCACAGCTACTATCTTTTCATCTAGCAACTGAAAAAGGGGTTCTGCTCTATTCATTAAGGCGATTGTTGGAAAGAAGATTAAAAATGGCTGCTTTTGGCTAAGACGTTCCTCTGTCCATTTTTTTAACCTTTTGGGGATTGTACCTCGCTGGAAGCTTTTATCATAGCCCCATAAAGCACGCACTTGAGGAACTGGCAATGGATGATTGTGATAGCGTTTTGGAATAAAGGAGTAGCTTTCTTGCTGAAAGGCATGTAGTAATGATGGTGATGGGGTTGCTGTAACAAATACAATAGGAGCATGTTCTTTTTTAGCCTTTCCTACTGCTCTTTGTAGGGTTTCATCAAATGTATAAGGAAAAGCATCTGCTTCATCGACAATGATAACATCAAAAGCCTTGTCAAATCGGTAAAGCTGATGGGTCGTTGCTATAACCATCTGGGCATAGCCATGTTGTTGTAAGACACCACCGTATAATGCATGAATAATAGTTTCAGGGAATACTTGCTGGAAGCGTGGCGTCAATTCCAACACTACATCTGTGCGTGGTGTTGCAATACAAACACGTAGCCCTCGCTTTAGCGCATCATAAACCGTTGGAAAAAGCAGCTCGGTTTTTCCAGCACCACACACTGCATGAATTAAATGCGAACGCTTTGCTGTCACACTTGCTAAAGTTTCATTTGCAGCCTGTTGTTGAAGTTCCGTGAATTGCCCTGCCCATTTGAATAAATGCTTGTACGTCTTAATGGCTTTAGGACCAATCCAAACCATCAAATTCGTACAGCTGCTCACCCTCCCCATTTTGATACAATGCCGACAATATAAACATTGTTGCTGGCATTTTGAGCAATCAAATAGAGTGAATAATTGCGGGTTTGTATTGTGGCAGCGATTGCAACGAATAACTGGCTTCATTTGAATTCCTTCTATTAAATTAAAATATTTTCGCTCGATTGCGTTATCAATATGTGCTGATGAATATGGAGAATGATTTTTTAACCAAATGCGACCTTCATGGAAATCACGTAATGCTGGTGGTAACAGCCAACCTTTATATTTCATAATTTCTCTCCCTCCATAGAAAAAAGCCTCTACTTTGCTGTAGAGACCTTCTCATAGAAATTTTATTTTTTTGTCCAGCCTAAGCCCATCGATCCTTCACCTAAATGTGTGCCAATGACAGGGCCGAAATAGCTTAATTTAAAACTTACGTTCGGGTACGCTTCTGCTAATTGCTCTAGCCATTCTTGTGCTTCTGCTTGGCAATTGCCGTGTATGACAACAGCGTCCATAGCTTCATACTTTCTCGCATCCTCTGCTAGCAATTCCTCTACACGTTTTAATGCTTTTTTACGTGTTCGGATTTTTTCAAAAGGCACAATCACCTTGTCTACAAAATGTAGAACAGGCTTTACTTGTAATAAGCCGCCGATCAAGGCTGCCGCAGAAGACAAACGCCCACCACGTTGTAAATGAGCTAAGTCGTCTACAATGAAGTAAGCACGGATATACTGCTGCATGTCCGCTAATGCCGCCAGTATGTCTTGCGCTGAATGGCCCTCTTTCGCCATTTCAGCAGCTTTTAAAACATAAAAGCCCTGAACCGCACAGGAAATTTCACTGTCAAAGGCATGCACTTTTATGCCTTCTACCATTTCACCTGCCTGTACTGCCCCTTGATATGTTCCACTAATACCACTTGATAAATGGATCGAAATAACCTCGTCATAATCCTTCGCTAGCTCGTCAAAGAGAGCAACAAATTCTCCGATTGGAGGCTGTGTTGTTTTTGGGAATTCTTTTGCTCCACGCACCTTATCGTAAAACTCAGATGCTGTGATGTCTACTTCTTCTGCAAATAGTTCACCTGAGATATTAACACTTAAAGGTATCATGTGAATGTTTAAGCGTGCACGTTCCTCAGCTGAAAGATATGCAGTACTATCTGTTACGATTGCCGTCCTCATCCATGTCCACTCTCCTATGATTCTTAGTTTACAATCTATTTCTTCTTGGTGCAATTGTTGTTGTTTGTTCGCTGTCGCACAGGATACGGAATGAAAACAAAAAGAAATGAATGTAAAATGAATGACGAACGTGAGATTCACGTTTTCGTTATTCATTTCGCATTCATTTTCTATGTATAGTAGGCGTATCTTCACTCAATTCTTATATTGAATGAAGATAGCTCCTGTTAGTTGCCTGTACTAGACTGTGAGTCATCACCAATATAAAAGACACTTGTAACCTTCCAATCATCGTCTTCCTTCACAAAGACTGTTACTTGACGTCCTGCACTTTCGTGTTCAACATTTGTCTCAATCTGAAGAGAGTGCATTTTCATGTTGGCAAACACCTGAGCCTCTTCTGGTTCATATTTAGCAATCGTTACGTTTTCTACATCACGCTTAATATCAAATTGATCGAATACTTCTGTTGCATATGTTTTTTCTTCATCGTATTTAAAACCCTTTGGATTTTTCGAGATTGTCTTCATATAACGCTCGATTTCTTCAGCATTTAATGCAGCAATATACTCATCGAAAGATGCTAAAATTGCCTTTTCATCTGCTGCTGGCACATTTTCAGCTTTTTCCACATTACCACCCATCATCTCAAAGCCTACTGTACCATCTTCTATTACTTTTTCTCGATCCTCGTCACTCATCTTCTCTTCTTTATTACCACATGCAGTTAAAGTTAATACGAATAAGATTAACACTGCTAGAAAACTTTTCTTTAACATCAAAAAACCTCCCGCGCATATTGTAGCATATAAATGCTGTAGTAGGAATTTTGTTGTGCTTTTTCAACATTTAGGTGCTACATCTTTCTTATGACGCATTTGCTTGTAAAATGTTGCACGTTCTGTTAGTTTTCATGTTTATACGTATAAACAGTCCCGTTTAGCAATGTTACAAAATTGTGAATAGCCTCTTCATGATTTCGTAAACCTTTATAAATAATTACCAAAAAACAATAAAAAACTGTTTTAAAAACTACTTCAATAGAAAGTAGCCTTTAAAAACAGTTTTAGCACTTATCGTACTTCCACCCAACCATTTTTAATGGCTGTTACAACAGCTTGTGTACGGTCATTAACATTCATTTTTTGTAGAATACTTGAAACGTGGTTTTTAACCGTTTTTTCAGAGATAAACAATGTCTCACCAATTGTACGGTTTGATTGACCATCTGTTAATAGCTGTAATACTTCACATTCACGTTTAGTTAATAAATGGAATGGACGGCGAATTTCCGTTTGGTGGAAGTTCCCTTTATTTTCGTGTTCAGACAGGCGTTTGAACTCAGCTACTAGGTTTTTTGTTACTTTTGGATGTAAATAAGATCCACCATTAGCAACGACTTTGATCGCTTCAACGATTTCATCGGCATCCATCTCTTTTAACATATAGCCAAGAGCACCTGATTTTAATGCATGTGTGACATATGTTTCATCATCATGGATCGACAGCATAATCACTTTCGCATCAGGAAAATCATTGATTAACTCTGACGTTGCTTCTACTCCATTTTTACCTGGCATGTTAATATCCATTAATACAACATCTGGTTCGTTTTCAGCATATAACGTAACCACGTCAGTACCATCATCACCTTCAGCTACTACATCAAACGTATCTTCAAAATCTAAAATGCGTTTTACTCCTTCGCGGAATAGCTGGTGATCGTCTACAATTATAATCTTTGTCATTTGTCTTTACCCCCTAAATTTCTGCAACATTGCATCACTCTACTTCTAACGGTATTTTAAATAAAACCGTTGTCCCTCGATTGATTTCACTAGTAATCGTGATTGTACCATTTAAAATTTCGATACGTTCTTTCATTCCTAAAATCCCAAAGGAATGGTCTTTCACTACTTGTGGATCAAAGCCAATGCCATCATCTTTCACAACGATATTGACAGCTTCTTTTAACCACTCAAGCTTTACCCAAATGTCTTTACATTTTCCATGCTTCATGGCATTTGTTACGCATTCCTGCACTAATCGGAAAATGGATACCTCATAATTTGAAGGTATACGTTTTTCTGTACTTCTCGATTGGAAATGAACTTCAACACCTGGATTATATTCAGTTACTGTCGATAAATACTTCTTTAATGTCGGAACAATTCCCAAATCATCAAGTGCCATTGGTCGTAGATCATAAATAATACGTCGCACCTCAGATAAAGCATTTCGCACCGTTTTCTTTAAATCAGCAATTTCAGCCAATGCATTTTCAATACCCTTTTCACGATACGTTCTATCTATTAAATCAGTGCGCATTAGTACATTTGCAAGCATTTGAGCAGGTCCATCATGAATCTCTCTCGATAAACGCTTACGCTCTTCTTCTTGAGCTGCAATAATACGTATCCCAAAATCTTGCTTCATTTTTGCTTGTTCAAGCGCTAAACCAACATTTTTTAAATCTGAAGTTAAGTAATTCAAAATGACATTTACCTGATTGACAATATGATCAGCACGTTCAATCGTATCGAGTAATCCTCTTAATCTTCTCTCTAGATCATCTCTTTTATCGCGTAGCTGTTTTTCTTGCGTTCTAATAACGGAGAGCTTTACCTGGAAATCATGTGCAGTTTCATATGCTTCTCTAACTTGTTCTTCGGTATAATTATCAAAAGCTTTACTTACTAATACAAGTCTTTGCTTAGCAAGCTGCGTACTTTTTTCCAGAGCATCGCCTTCATCAATTACAATTGATATTTGTTTTCGAACAATTTCCAGCTCTTTTTGCATATCTTCAAAGCTTCTTCGGCTTTGTTCACTTATAATAAAGATGTCATCCTTTGAGCTCATGATTGTATCTAACATTCGATTGAAAATGTCATCAAGCGACTTTAAATCGAAGGTATCATTTGAAAACATAGTATACTCCCCAGTCTAATGTCTTATGATTACTCACTATTTTAATAGACCAATTTCATATATTCCATAGTCTACACCCATTATAGCATTACCATGCTAAAATTTAATGCTTTTTCTACACGAAAATTATAGAATAGAACTCTAATTAAAAGGAGATTGATACGGATGAGAGAAAACTATTTAACAGTAAAAGGATATGGTGAAAGCGAAATTGTTATTTCCAAATCCCGCTTTCTCACTTATATAGAACGTGCAGAAACGGAAGAGGATGCAATTTCCTTTATAGATCGTATAAAAAAAATGCATCATAATGCAACACATAACTGCTCAGCCTATATTATTGGTGAGCATGATCATATTCAAAAAGCGAATGATGACGGGGAACCTAGTGGTACGGCTGGCGTCCCTATGTTAGAGGTCTTAAAAAAACAAGGCTTAAAAGATACGGTCGTCGTAGTTACTCGCTATTTTGGAGGTATTAAGCTCGGTGGCGGTGGTCTCATTCGTGCTTACGGGAAAGCGACAACAGAGGGTCTCATTGCTGCACAAGTAGTTGAACGTAAACTTCATCATTTCATGAAGGTAGCCATTGATTACACATGGCTAGGGAAAGTCGAAAATGAAATAAGAGGTTCATCTTACTCTTTAGAGGAAATACGGTATTTAGAGGGTGTCGAAATCATTACTTCTGTGTTAAAAGAGGAAGAAGAGCAGTTCCGAAATTGGATTACAGAAATCACAAATGGACAAGCATCCATTACATTCGAAGATGCTCAATTTATAGAATTTATTGTCAAATAAATAGTTTTAATTGTCGAAACTAAATATGCATAGTATAATTTTTTTGTTAGGCTATTTTTATTGACCATTCGTTTGCTTTATTGTAATTGAATAAAATTTAGCTTTATCGCATTATTATTCCCAATAATTAGAGGAGAATATATCTAATATGAAAAAAAGATCTGTTAAACCGTACAAAAAAAGATCTTCTAAAGCTTCCTTAATTATAAAAGTTACACTACTATTAGTTGCCAGCTTGGTGATTTGTGTAACGGCTTATGGTGTTTACCTTACAAAACAGGTAGAGCATGCTGCAAACTCAGCATACGAGGAATTAGAAGGTCGACAGGTTTCTACTCAGCGAGAAGAAAAAGTAGAGCCAGTACATGATAATGTATCTATTTTATTTGTCGGGGTTGATGATAGTGATAATCGTGGACAGGGTTCTGAAAACTCACGTTCCGATGCACTTATTTTAGCTACGTTAAATAACAAAACACATACAATTAAAATGTTAAGTATTCCTCGTGATTCTTACGTTTATATTCCTAAGGTCGGTTATAAAGATAAAATTACTCATGCTCATGCCATGGGTGGAACACTTACTACTATTGAAACAGTAGAACAACTATTTGACATTCCAATCGACTATTATGTGCGTATGAACTTCAATGCCTTCATTGACGTTGTCGATGCACTCGGTGGTATTGAAGCAGAGGTACCTTATGCTTTACACGAATTAGATGAATTTGATAAATTCACAATCAATTTACAGCCAGGCTTACAGCATTTAAACGGTAGTGAGGCTCTTGCCCTTGCAAGAACACGTAAGCAAGATAGTGATATTGAGCGTGGTAAACGTCAACAAGAAATTCTTTCAGCTATTATCAAAAAAGTTGCTTCTGTTGGTTCCATCACAAAGTATGATGATGTCATTAAAGCCCTTGGTGATAACATGAAAACAGATATGACATTCACTGAAATGAAATCCTTCATATCTTATTTATCAAAAGGTGCTCCACGTATCGACTCTTTAACATTGGATGGTACAGATGACATGTCTACTGGTATATATTATTATCAGTTAAATCAGGATTCTGTAGATGAAGTGAAGGAAATCTTCAATAACCATCTTGGACGAAATGAAAGTTCATCAAGCCTAACAAGTGGCAATACTTCAGGAACAGACAGTGCTGCAAGCGATGATAATTCAGCCGTTGAATAACCAGTAATGACTTTCCAAAGCCCTTAGACAAGCCATCTTGTCTAGGGGCTTTTTATATTACTTCCCCAATGATTAAACTGCTCTTTTCATTTACCCTGTCATGAACTAGTTAAACAAGCCTATTTTAGCTTTCCTCCCTTTCTATTTCCTATACATTCTAATGGTAATGTCCGTCCGTAATAGTTCACTCAAAGTTGCTATTTATGCTTATCAATAAGAAAGACATTGAGAAGCGCTCTTTTAAGCTATACATCCAAGTAGCCAGTTTCTTTGGCAGCAAAAGTAAGCCTCACCTGCATGAACAATGTTTTTAGATCTCTTAAGGTTTTTCCATCACAATCCATGCTTTTGCTTCGCGTCCGCAAAGACACATTCAATCTTCTCTTTGCGCTTTGCATAAATTGGTTTGCTGTCATAGGAATGTCGTAAATGTTCAGCTTCCTCTAAATATAATTCCCAAATATGGTGTTGAATGAGTTATTTTCTGTACATTGTGATGCATGGTTATATTGGCAATACGCCATATTCGTTGCGATTTCTTTCATTTTCGTACTAAATGCTTCTTAGGTACTTATTAATCGATCGTTAACATCTCTAATCGTTCACGATGAAGTATTTTATGTAGAAGCTGATTGGTGCGAAGTAGTGGCAATAACAAAGCGAGGGAAGCAGCTCGCCCCCGCCTTTAGCATCAATCGACGGTTTTAATAAAAAAAGACTGTAGATAAACTCAATTTTTTTGAGTTTATCTACAGTCTGAGCAATCATACAAAATGTATGATTGCTTTCGTTTTATTTACTGAAAATCCGTACAAAGTTTAATAATGGTCTATAGTTTTTACCTGCTAGCCCAATGACCTCAACAAAGATTTCAATGGCTGTTAAAATAACAGCTACAAGTAAAATAGCTCCCCATAATTTTGCCATAGAGAAGATGATCGCTGCTAATCCAAACATCATCGCGATGCCATAAATAATTAATACAGTTTGACGATGTGTAAAGCCCATATCCAGTAAACGGTGGTGTAAGTGAGATTTATCTGGATCAGACCATTTCTTCTTCATGCGTACACGACGAACAATCGCAAAGAATGTATCAGAAATTGGTACACCAAGAATAATAATTGGAATGATTAAAGCTACGAATGCAACATTTTTAAAACCAAGTAATGCCAACACGGAAATCATAAATCCGAGGAACAATGCCCCTGTATCACCCATAAAAATTTTCGCTGGGTGGAAATTATAAAATAAGAAACCAAGTGAAGCTACAGCTAAAATGGCTGCTAGCGCTAAAACAAACATATTGCTCATAATAAACGCCATGATTGCTAATGTAATGAGTGCAATTGTAGAAACACCTGCTGCTAGGCCATCTAAGCCATCAATTAAATTAATAGCATTTGTAACCCCAACAATCCAAATAATTGTTAATGGGATACTTAGTAAACCAAAGTCTAATGTACCTAAGAATGGTAAATTAACCATTTCAATTTGAATTCCACCTACAAAAACAACAATTAGTGCGGCACCTAGCTGACCAATCATCTTTGCCTTGGCAGAAATCTCACGCATATCGTCAATAACACCAGTGGCAACGATAATACAAGCACCTATAATGATAGCTAACAAAGATTCGGGACTACCATGTTTAGTATGGATTAAAAATGAATATAAAATCGTCACACCAATTATAAACGCAAGGAAAATGGCTAAGCCGCCAAGTCTTGGCATAATTCGAGCATGTACTTTTCGGTAGTTTGGTGCATCAACAGCACCTATTCTAAACGCTAAACGTTTCACTAATGGAGTTAACAAAATGGATGCAACGAACGCTGCTATTAAAGACACGTAAAGCATGTCTCTCCTCCTCAAATAAATAATCTACATTGAAATCCAAATTGATTATAGCATGAACAAGCATTGAAATATACTTTTTCTAAACATTTTCCACGATTTCACAAATATTTTGTACATTTTAGCATTCATAGATTCCTATACAGTCAATTGTAGTCACCATTCGCAAAATTTGATAAAATAATGAAGTGTCTAGCATGTAGACAACTTTAAAGGAGCGTATATTTCATGTTCTCAATTTTCAAAAGTAACAAAGAGCAAACTAGTGCTCGTCAATTAAAGCGCTACTATAAAATAGTAGATCAAATTAATAATCTTGAAGAAACGTATGTTAACAAGTCAGATGCTGAATTAAGAGAAATGACTTTTATTTTCAAAAATCAATTAGAACAAGGTGAGCCTATTACATCAATCATCCCGGACGCCTTTGCAGTTGTACGCGAAGCCTCAAAGCGTGTATTAGGTATGCGTCATTTTGATGTACAGCTTATCGGTGGTCTTGTATTGACTGAAGGCAATATCGCTGAAATGCCTACAGGTGAAGGTAAAACACTCGTTGCTTCCCTTCCCTCTTATGTACGAGCATTAGAAGGTAAAGGCGTTCACGTTATCACAGTAAATGATTACCTTGCAAAACGAGACTATGAGTTAGTTGGTCAAATCCATCGGTTCCTTGGCTTAACTGTTGGTTTAAATGTACCGATGATGGAGCAAGATGAAAAAAAATTAGCTTACAACGCAGATATTACATACGGTGTTGGAACTGAATTCGGTTTCGATTACTTACGTGATAATATGGCCCATAGCTTAGCAGATAAGGTTCAACGACCATATCACTTTGCCATTATTGATGAAGTAGATAGTGTCCTGATTGATGAGGCCAAAACACCTCTCATTATCGCAGGTAAAATGGCATCGAATAACGAATTACATCAAATTGCTGCCATGCTAGCCAAACGTTTCAAAGTCGAGGAAGATTATGATTTTGATGAAGAAACAAAAGCTACTTCCTTAACAGACAAAGGTATTGAAAAGGTTGAGGCTGCCTTCAATATTGATAATCTGTATGATTTAGAACATCAAACACTTTTCCATTATGTGATTCAAGCAGTTCGTGCACACGTCATGTTTAAACGTGATGTAGATTACATCGTTAAAAACGACAAAATTGAGCTTGTTGATATGTTTACTGGCCGTATTTTAGAAGGTCGCTCACTCTCTGATGGCTTACATCAAGCAATTGAAGCCAAAGAGGGCGTTACCATCACGGATGAAAATAAATCAATGGCGCAAATTACAATTCAAAACTATTTCCGTATGTATCCGAGACTTTCTGGGATGACGGGTACAGCGAAAACACAGGAAAAGGAAATTCGAGAAGTGTACGGTATGGAAGTTGTGCAAATTCCAACCAACCGTCCACGTCAACGTGTCGATCAGCCTGATATTATTTTTAGCACCCAAGAGGCAAAATATAAATATGTTGCAGCTGAGACTAAAAAACGTCATGAAAAAGGTCAACCAATTCTCATTGGTACAACATCAATCTTACAGTCCGAAACGGTTGCTGATTATCTAAAAAAAGAAAAATTAACTTTCCAATTACTCAATGCAAAAACCGTAGAGCAAGAAGTAGAGCTTATTTCACAAGCAGGTCAAAAAGGTCGTATTACTGTAGCAACAAATATGGCTGGTCGTGGTACAGATATCGTGCTAGGGGAAGAAGTGCATGATCTTGGTGGTTTATATGTAATGGGTACAGAAAAGCATGAAAGTCGACGTGTAGATAATCAGTTACGTGGTCGTTCAGGTCGTCAAGGAGACATAGGCGAAAGCCGCTTCATTCTCTCTATTGAAGATGATATGTTCCGTCGTTACGCAAAAGAAGAAGTTGAAAAATTCTCTGCAAAAATGGTCACAGATGAAAATGGCATTATTCAAAACAAAGAGGTGCAGGAGCTTATAGATCGTACGCAGCGCATTGTGGAAGGTTCTCAATACGGCATGCGTGAATACAACTTAAAACTAGATGATGTTATTAATGATCAACGCACGGTTCTTTATGGATTACGTGACAAAATTTTAGCTGGTGAAGACTTAATGGGCGAGCTGAAAAAAATGCTACGTGAAACAGTTGATTTTGCTGTTCGTGATGCTGCACCAGAAGATGTTTCTTCTATCGAATGGGATTATGATCGTATGGAGCAAACATTAAACTCACTATTCATTACGCCTGTTACAATCGATCGTGAGGTCGGAAGAATTAAACAGATACTAGCAGATATCGAACCATCTGAACTAGAACTACTTAATAAAATCGAAAAATTCTCTGAAAATGAGCAAATACTTCAAGCTATCCCTCAAGTTATGCTTAGCTACATCGATAGTGGCTGGGTAAGACATTTGGAAGCCATGGCGCATTTAAAAGAAGGAATAGGCTTACGTCATTATCAACAAGAAGATCCGATGCGAATTTATCAACGTGAAGGACTGGAATTGTTCGGTAAAAATTTCCAAGAACTACGTCGTTCAATCATTATAGAAATTACAAGCTTCATGAAAACAATTGAAGCACAGCAGGAGGAACAATAATGGGCTTATTTTCATTCTTTAAAAAATCAGATAAAATCGTTCAAGAAAACACAATTGACTCAAAAGACTTGCTAGGTACTGTTTCTACAAATAAAGGTGAAAACCGTGATGTTGAAACAAAGCTTTCTTTCCATCCAGAATGGGACGTACCTCAGGAGCAAAAATATATCTTTAACTTCCTTGCTAATGAGCTAGAACCATTGAAACCAAATCAATTATCTCTATCTTCTATTAGTATTGAAGAAGGTCGTGGTGGAAAATGGTTAGTACGTGCATTTTTCCGTTCATCTTTACCACAAGCGATTGAGCTAGGTGAAATCGAACTATTCATTATGGATAAAAATGATGAGCTTGTAGCATCTAAAAAATTCGATTTTAAAGCACTTGGCACAATTCCAGCAGAAAGTGCTCGTCCATGGGTATTCGAATTTGACAAGTCTACCATCAAAGTTGATGAGGTTCCTGAAGAAGGCTGGAAAATTGCCTTTAACCTTGTTTCCCTTCGCGGACACCAATTAGAGCTTGATCCATCTTGGGAAAAGCAATTACCAGCAGCTCAAAAAGAGGAGCTTGAAAAAATCGTTAAAACATTACCAGAGCTAGGCGAAACAGAGGTAAACTTCACAGGTTTACAGGCAAAGCTAGCTGAAAATGGTAATTTAAATGTATCGATCTTTATCCGCAATGGCCACAATAAAGCAATTAATCTTGAACAATTGCCATTAGAAATTATTGATGCAACAGGCAAACAAATTGCCAAAGGTTCATTTAAAATGGACCCAATCTTAACTGTGCAACCAAACTCAACTAAGCCTTGGACATTTGTTTTCCCAGCAGAGCTTGTTGATGCAAATAATGCTGATCTCTCCCGTTGGACAGCGCGTGTTACACAATAACATCAAAACCCCCTTCTTTCGTTAAGAAGGGGGTTTGTTTATGTCATATAAAAAGTGATTTCTGCGTAAGCAAAAATCACTCCTTTTTTATTTCACACTATCAAAACGTTTATAAGCTACTAGTTTAGAAGACCAGTAAGTGTAAGTAACATCTGAAATTTCTACGCCATCTGTGCCCGCGTGGATGAATTTATTATCCCCAATATAAATGCCCATATGAGAAATACCTTCTTTATATGTATTTTCAAAGAAAACTAGATCTCCTGGTACTGGGTTTTCCACAAGTGTTGTGTTGCCATTAAAATACCCCTCACTACTTGTTCTTCCTATTTTTAATCCGCCTTGATTAAAGGCATAGAAAATAAATCCACTGCAGTCAAGACCCACTGGCGTATTACCACCGTATAGGTAGGGTGTCCCAACCAATGTATTTGCCACTTCAACTGTTTTTTTATAAATAGCTTGTCCATTTGCTGTAGGATCTTTATCTGTCACTTTGGATGGTGTGCCCGTATCTGAAGTCACATTATTATGTATAGATTCGCCCCCGGGTTTCACGGCTCCTGAAGAAATCTTTAGTACTTGTCCAATGTAAATTATGTCTTTCTCAAGCTTGTTCCATTCCTGTATATCTTTAATTGACACATTATATTGCTTTGCAATTTTTGATAATGTGTCACCTTTCGCTACTGTATGAGAGCCAGCAGTAGGTTTGACAGATGTTGATGGGGTTGAAGGTTTTGTCCCCTCACTCGTTGTTTGCTTTTGAATTTCAAGCTTTTGAGCTACAAAAATCGTATCTTTCGATAGATTATTCCACTTCATAATATCCTCAATCGTAACTTGATGATGTTGCGCGATTTTGGATAAAGTATCGCCTTTTTGTACGGTGTAAGTTGCTGCTTCTGCTGTTTGTAGTGCTAAAAATGAAGTTGCGATAGTACTTAAAACAAGAATTCTCCATTTTTTTGTCTTTTGCATACCAAATTGCCTCCGTTCGTGCTAGAATATTTCCTTGTGTGTCTATCATACTAGATAACTGCTTCATGAAAAATCGGAAATACTGACTATTTTTCAAACATTTTAGTAATCCTATAGAATACGACAAAATCCGACTATATTGCAATAATATATTCATTGCCAGATTCTTGTTCCTATGATAACATACACTTCTGTATTTAAAATTTTTAGAAAGTTTTATCTTTTCAATCTTAAAGGAGTTTTTATACTTATGAAAAACATCTTGCATTTCATCAAAGGAAATTTAGCAGTAGGATTGCTATTATTTGCCTTATTCTTGGGTGCTGGGAATATTATTTTTCCACCGTTATTAGGTCAACAAGCAGGTGAAAATATCACAGTTGCTATGATCGGTTTCTTAATAACAGGTGTCGGTTTACCACTATTAGCTATCGTTGCTGTCGCCAAAGCAGGAGGCGATTTACAGCTGCTTGCCAATCGTGTTAGCCCTGCTTTTGGCGTAATCTTTACATCCATTGTTTATTTAGCCATTGGACCGTTCTTCGCTGTACCGCGAACTGGATCTGTGTCCTATGAAATAGGGATTGCACCGTTCCTTCCTGAAGCGATGAAGGGGCATTGGGCGCCGCTTTTAATCACATCTATTTTATTTTTCGCCCTAATTCTTTATCTCTCTATTAACCCTTCGAAGCTTGTCGATCGAGTAGGAAAAATCTTAACACCTGCCCTGCTTCTAGTTATTTTATTGCTCGCTGTCAAAAGCTTTATCTCTCCAATGGGAGAACCAGGGGAAGCAGCAGGAAAATATATTAGCTCTCCTTTTGCTGAAGGCTTTGTACAAGGGTACTTAACAATGGATGTTCTAAGTGCACTTGTTTTCGGTATCGTTATTTTACAAGCTTTACGTGATATGGGCATGACAGATAAGAAAAAGCAAATCAATACGACGATTTTTGCCGGTGTGGTTGCGGCTATAGGTTTATCTTTCGTTTATATCTCACTCGGTCATATTGGGAATACAAGTATTACTGCAATTGGTGCCTCTGCCAATGGCGGAGATATTATTGCAAAATCAGCGGAAGTGCTTTTTGGTAGTCTTGGAAGTATTATTTTGTCTGCTACTATTTTACTAGCTTGTATATCAACGGCTGTCGGTTTATTAACTGCTAATGCCCAATATTTCCACAAGCTCTTCCCAAAAATCTCGTACAAGACATTTTTGATTGTCTTCACTATTATTAGTGCAGCTATTACAAATGTTGGTCTTTCAACAATTATTAGTGCATCTTTACCTGTACTGTTAATCATTTATCCACTGGCGATGGTATTGATGGTTTTATCATTAGCGGACCATTTCTTTAAAGGTGGACAAATTGTTTATATTTTAGCGCTCATTCCAACTTTCCTTGTTAGCCTTTACGGTGGCTTAAAAGAAATGAAGGTAGAAATCGCGCCGTATGAAAACATGCTAAAAGCATTGCCTCTGTATGAGCAAAATTTAGGATGGCTTTTACCAGCCATAGTTGGCGCATTTATTGGCATTATGATTCATAAGCTAACTAATAACGCCTCAGCGAAATAATTTATTGGAATCTGCTTGTTGTTCATAACAAGCAGATTCTTTTATCTTATTTAATCCCCCCACAATTCCTACAGCTCATGTATAATAAAAATAGAGACTCAATTGTAAAATGTATCCATCCATTAAACGCCTAATGAGCATGGTGCATTCCTTTTTCGAGTTCTAGAAAAGAGGTGTCCAATGAAAAAATTAATGTGGTCGTTTGTATTTGTTCTAGCCTTCTTTCTAATTCCTTTCACGGCTACTCATGCTGCAAGTAATGATCAACAGCTTATGAAGGAAATTAAGGAGATCATTAAAAATACTTATGTTGGAACAATCGATGGAAACTTAGAGAAAGCCACGTCCATCTCAGAAATCATGGAGATGCTTGATCCATATTCCACTTATTTTACAAAGCAAGAATTTGAGGATTATATGAATAGCATTAACCTATCAACAATTGGGATTGGTGTTATAATTGAAGAACACGAAGATGGGATTCATATTTTACAAGTAATTGAAGGTAGCGGCGCCTTTGAAGCTGGTATTAAGGCTGGAGATATCATCATTGCCGTTAATGGTGAATCTATTATTGGTCGCTCTACACAAGAAACCTCTTCCCTCTTAATCGGTAATGAAGGGACCCAAGTGAAGGTTACAATCAAGCATAATAATGAAACGACAACGACTAAAACTATTACACGAAAAAAATTCACATTACCAAATGTACAATCTGAATTACTGTTTGGGCATGTTGGCTATATTTCGTTGGCTTCCTTTTCTGAAGATGGCGCACAGCTTGTCAAAAAAGCGCTTATTGACTTAAAACAACGTGGTGCAACATCGTTCATATTGGATTTACAAAATAATGGTGGGGGTTATGTGACAACAGCGGAAGAAATGACAGGATTATTCCCATCTGCTAAAATCGCCTATTTATTAGAGGAAGCACACGCCTCCTACACAATACCAGCAGTTCACCAAGACACAAAGTTTCCTAAAAATACTCGTATTCTCGTGAATCGCTATAGTGCTAGTGCTTCTGAAATGCTCTCCGCCTCACTAAAAGACCAAAAGGCGGCTATATTATATGGTGAAACAACCTATGGAAAAGGTGCTATGCAAGGCTTTTATACCTTACATGATGGAAGTTATTTAAAGCTAACAGTCGGTAAATTTACAGGACCTGCTAGTCAGACTATTCACGAAGTAGGGGTTAAGCCAAATATACAAACAACATCAGCTCCTATTTTCCAAGCACATTTTGATGCTCTAAAGGAGCAGTATCCAAAATATAGAAAGTTATCTACTGCAAAGAGTAATGCAACAAAAGAAAAAGTAAGTGTGAAAATCCCTGCAGTTCTTTCTTCACAAATTGCTAAAGGTCACGTTCAACTAGTTGCTTTAGGGGCAAATGAAGTATCTATAACTGCTAAAGTTGAAGGGCAAACACTTGTCGTTACCCCAGCAAAACCTTTAATAGCAGATCAAGAATATATGCTACTTATTCATGCAAATAGCAAGAGTCAAAAAGGCTACTATCAGCATATAAAAATAAACCAGTAAAAAAATTCCTCTCATCGATAGACATTTTATCGTTGAGAGGATTTTTTATATCGTTTCTTTTGTTTTCCAAAAATATAATTGTATAATATCATTTGCCAGATCAGCAGGTAATTTTTTTTGCTCTAATAAATAAATTATGATGAGTCGCTCCATTGATCCGACTAAGCTGTCTATCATTATTTTCATATCCACACTATACATCTGCAAATCTTTGTCGCAATCATGAAGATAAATTAGGTGGATAATTTGCTGTGTCAGTTGTGTTTTCACTATATGGGATTGCTCTGATTCGATAAAACCGATTTTTGTCAATTTGGGATTTTCCGTAATATAAACGAACAAGTTTAATAACTTTTGCTCTAACAGTGTGACAAATCCTTTTAAGCCGTTTTCAACAATTTCAGTTGATTGACTTTCCAGCGCTTCCAAAAATCCACTTTGGAATTGTATATTTAAATCATTATAAAGGGCATCCTTGCTTTTAAAATACAGATAAAAAGTAGGCTGTGTTACATTGGCAGCCTTTACAATGTCACTAATTTTTGTCTGATAATAACCTTTATCAGAAAATAGCTCTATCGCTTTTTCAAGTAAGATTTGTTTGCTTCGCTCTCCATTTGAATTAAATTTTCTGCCTCTTGCCATACTTTCCACCTTATCTTAGTTTAAAGTAGTCATATTGCCTTCAGTATTACAAATCAAAAGTAACTATATCTTCACAAATTGTACATATTTTATCCATGATTATACACCATTCTATTATAATACACCCACTTTTTTTTTTACTATGAACTACTATTAATATGATATTTATAATGGAAATAAAAAAGTAATTATCTTAGAATTTCTTCTAAGAGATAATTACTTTTAACATTATATTAAAATACCAAAAGGACTCAAAAATCAATTGAGCACCTTAATTAAATATCAGAAAATTCTCTTAACAATTACATACTTTGTGTAATACACATACCTTTCAACATAATTCAAAACTATTATTTTGAAAAGTCCCTTTTATTGAAAAAAATTTTTTTATTTGTTTTTTTCACTTTCAAAAGTCAATCAATACAATAGTTTTCTCCCCTTATCGCTTCTTCAAAAAAATTTTTTCTAAAAATCTAGCCATTTTACTTTTCAAAAAAAGTGTTATAATCGCCAAGAATTTAAAATTTTCAATTTTGGAGGCATATGATGGTATTACGTGATTTTTTCATTTACTTATCAGAAAACAAATTATTAAATAGCGCTGCACAAAAATATGGTCTAAAAATGGGTGCTCAAAGTGTAGTTGCTGGAACAAGCTTACCTGAAGTTGTGCAATCGATTAGAGAATTAAACAATGCTAACATTTCATGTACAGTCGATAATCTAGGCGAATTCGTCTACGAAAAATCAGAAGCAACAGCTGCAAAAAATAATATTTTAGCTGTTGTTCAAGCTATTCATGATGAAAAGCTTGATGCTCACATCTCCCTTAAACCTTCTCAATTAGGTTTAGATATTGATTATGCATTTTGCTACGAAAACTTAAAAGAAATCGTGGCTCTGGCACATCAATATAACATTTTCGTAAATTTCGATATGGAAAACTACGAACGCTTACACAGCTCTTTTGAATTATTAGAGGAACTACACAAAGAGTTTGATAACGTAGGTACAGTTATTCAAGCTTACTTCTTCGAGTCAGAAGAAAATATTGAGAAATACAAAAACTTCCGATTACGAATCGTTAAAGGTGCCTACAAAGAGCCAGAAAATGTAGCATATCAATCAAAAGGTGATATTGATCGCAACTATTTAAAACTAATCGAGTATCATTTATTACATGGTAAATTTACTTCGATTGCTACACATGACCATAATGTTATTAACCATGTAAAACAATTTGTGAAACAACATAATATTCCAAATGAAAAATTCGAATTCCAAATGCTATATGGTTTCCGTAAAGAAATGCAGCTAGATCTTGCACGTGAAGGCTATAACTTCTGCACATACCTACCATTTGGTAACGATTGGTACGGTTACTTTATGCGCCGTTTAGCAGAACGCCCACAAAATGTGGCACTTGTGACAAAACAAGTGTTTAATAAAAAAACAAATATGGCAATCGGCTTAGGAGCTGCGGCATTTGCTCTTGGTCGCCTTTCAAAAAAAGGAAAATAATCATTACAATCTAGATGCTATCCATCAGTTAGATAGTTCTATCCATCAATTTAGTGATTCTATCCATCAGTTAGATAGTTCTATCCATCAATTTAGTGATTCTATCCATCAGTTAGATAGTTCTATCCGTCACTTTTGGGAGTCTATCCATCAAATCAACAATAAAAGCGAAAACATCGTTAATCAATGTTTTCGCTTTTTTTATTGAGCTTATAGTTTTTAACGCGATATTGTAAGCTTTGACGACGAATCCCCAATGCCGCAGCAGTTTTAGAAATATTCCCCTGATGAAAATCTAACGCCTTCGAAATATAGTACTCCTCTACCTCTTTCATGTAGACGTCTAACGGTCGGATATCCTGCTGATTTTTAATTACAAACAAGTCACTCGTAGATACTTCTTTTTCCGTTTCCTCACATGAGCTTTGGATTTTCCATTTGAAATGGACAGGCAACATATGTGACTCCACAATCATTTCATTGGTAATCAACGACGTAATTTCATCCAATAGAACTTCCAATTCCTTTAGATTACCTGGCCAATCATATTTTAAAAAGGTTTCACGCACTTCTTCTGAAAGCCCTTGAATTGATGAGCCAAAGCTATCACGATGCCGTTTGAAATAGTCATCGATAAAGGGCATGATATCCTCTTTTCTTTCTCGTAAAGGTGGTACATATATTGTGATGCCAGAAAAAAGTCGATACAGCTTTTTAGATAGCTCTTGCTTTTGAATTAAATCAATTGGGTCTTTGCCAACACTAGCGATTAGAACATGCTGATGATTTGGGTGATTATTAAAAAGCTCAACAATCTTTTCCTGTGCTTCAAGCGATAAATATTCGATACGCTCTGCAAAAAAAGTGATTTTTTCCTTTTCAATAATATATTTTTCAAATTGCTTTAAAACCGTTTTTTCGTCTCGACGGCAAATTAAAGCAATAAACATATCATTTTGAACCTTTAGATCATGATGAATTCCCTCAGCCACCATATCAATGCCTGTACCTGATTCCCCTATTAAGACAACAGGCATTCTACTTAGCGCTACAATCTTTGCTTTTTCAATAACATCCTTCATGACTGGTGATACAGCGGTGATAATATCAAATGTCAATGGTGCGCCATATCTTCTTAATGGCTGATACATCATATATTCAAGCTGTGTAATATCTCGCGCAAATTCCACAGCCCCCACTAAAGCACCTTCATAGTGCAACGGATAAATATTGCTTATATAGGTCACTTCTTGATTTTTTTTATTCCAATACGTTTTTTTGATATTGTAAATGGGTGTTTCAGAGCTGAGGACCTTATAAATATCACTTTTTTCAATCTCAAAATCAATAATCTCTAAGGCTCGCCTTTCCTCAAACTCATCTTCGTTAACACCCTCTAATTCCCTCATTTTTTTATTATATATGAGCAACTTACCATCCGTATCTACGACGCAAATTCCCATATCACCTTTTTCAATGACATATTTATAAATACTTTGTAGTACATTATTATCCATCTTGTCCTCCTGTATTCCATTAAGCTTATTCTAACACCAATACGAAAAACAGATGCAAAAATTGAAAAAATTTTAAGATTTGAGTTGATAAATGCCAAATTATATTGCATTATATAATTATCACAATCTTAAAAGGTGCATAATCATTTGGCATCACTTATCCATGGGGAGGAAACTGACATGATTCCATACAAACACGAACCATTCACAGATTTTTCACAAGAGGCAAACTACAATGCTTATGTGGAGGCTTTAAATAAAGTTGAAGGTTACTTAGGTCAAGACTACCCACTTATCATTGGTGGCGAGCGCATTACAACAGAAGATAAAATCGTTTCGTACAATCCTGCAAAGAAAACAGAAGTGATCGGCCGTGTGTCAAAAGCAAGCAAAGAGTTAGCTGAAAAAGCGATGCAAGCAGCGGATGAAACATTTAAAACATGGAAAAAAGTTGACCCTGCGATTCGTGCTGACGTTTTGTTCAAAGCAGCAGCTATTATTCGTCGTCGTAAACATGAATTCTCTGCATTATTAACAAAAGAAGCAGGGAAACCATGGGCAGAGGCAGATGCAGATACAGCGGAAGCAATCGACTTCTTGGAATACTATGGTCGCCAAATGCTACGCATTAAAGGCGGTCAACCAGTAGAAAGCCGTCCAGGCGAATACAACCGTTATGACTATATTCCATTAGGAATCGGTATCGTTATTTCTCCTTGGAACTTCCCATTTGCGATCATGGCTGGTACAACAGTGGCCGCTTTAGTAACAGGGAACACAGTCTTATTAAAACCAGCTTCTACAACACCAGTAGTGGCATATAAATTTATCGAAGTATTAGAAGAAGCAGGTCTTCCAGCAGGTGCCGTGAACTTCGTACCAGGTTCTGGTGCTGAAGTAGGCGACTACTTAGTCGATCATCCAAAAACACGCTTCATCAGCTTCACAGGTTCACGTGATGTTGGTTTACGTATCAACCAACGAGCTTCTGTATTAAATGATGGTCAAATTTGGATTAAACGTGTCATCGCTGAAATGGGCGGTAAAGATACAATCGTAGTTGATAAAGAAGCAGACTTAGAATTAGCTGCACAATCAATCGTCAAATCAGCATTTGGCTTCTCAGGTCAAAAATGTTCAGCATGTTCTCGTGCAGTCATCGTTGAAGATGTGTATGAGCAAGTTGTTAATCGTGTAGAAGAATTAACAAATGCTTTAACAGTTGGAGATCCAACAGATTTCAGCAACTTCATGGCAACAGTTATTGACCAAGCGGCATTCAACAAAATTACGGAATACATCGAAATCGGTAAAGGCGAAGGTCGTCTAGTGGCTGGTGGTACAGCAGATGATTCAGTTGGTTACTTCGTACAGCCAACTGTGTTCGCAGACGTAGAACCTTCTGCACGTATTATGAAAGAAGAAATCTTCGGGCCAGTGGTAGCAATCGCAAAAGCAAAAGATTTCGATCACGCTATTGAAATTGCGAACGATACAGAATACGGTTTAACAGGTGCAGTCATCACGAAAAACCGTGTGAACTTAGAAAAAGCACGTGAAGAATTCCATGTAGGAAACCTTTACTTCAACCGTGGCTGTACAGGTGCCATCGTTGGCTACCAACCATTTGGTGGCTTCAACATGTCAGGTACAGACTCAAAAGCAGGTGGACCAGACTACCTACAACTGCATATGCAAGCAAAAACAACTTCAGAAATGCTTTAATATTTTTCAAAAATGCCGTCCATTCCAAACAATGGGCGGCATTATTTTTTGGGCTAAACAGAAAACCACTATATAATAGAAGAAACTCATATGAATTTTGATTCACTCCCCCTCCCTTATTCCATACAAAATCTTTCTACAAAAACGAAAAGACTACTTATTTCCTAGAATTCGTTGGCATATTTTATGATATTTCTAACATTTGACCCTTAACTTGATTGTATAACTTTGTTAAAATGATATCAGTTTAGGAGGGTAAAACTATGAAAAAACGATCAATTTTTATGTTGCTTATGATGCTTATTAGTGTAGTCATTTGGCAACCACAATCGGCCAATGCTGATGAGCTATCAGGCCATATGCACGAAAGTGGCTTGCGTTATTTAATCTCTAAAGATGCATTGATTAAAGATGCAAACGGTAGCTATCGTCCAAATGACACGGTTACACGCGGTGAATTTGCCACATACATAGCAAAGGCTTTAGATTTAGGTACAAAAAGCGACATGACGTTTACAGATGTCTCAGACACCTATTTATATGCAAATGAAATTAAGCTTGCCGCTACTGCTGGAATTATCACAGGGTATACAGATGGCTCTTTTAAGCCTGACGCACGCATTTCAAGAGAGCATATGGCAGTTATGCTAATTAGAGCGGTGGATTATTTAAAAATACCAAAAGGTACTTCTTCTATTACATTTAAAGACAATGCCACTATTTTTAAAGATTTCCGTCAGGATATTGCCATTGGTGCACAATTAGGACTGATTAAAGGAAGCTCTAATGGCATGTTTTTACCTAGAGACAATGCCACTATCGGTGAAGCTTCAACATTCATTCTACGTTTAATTCTTCTTGCCGATCAAATGGATACTGAGAATAACGAAAACAACGGAAACTCAGAGAATAATGGCAATAATAATGGAAACGCTGGTAACAACGAAAATACTGGGAATAACGGTAATACTACAGCATATATCATCAAAGAAATTTCAAATGGCAATCTAGTAGACAAGCAAAGCCTTCCTACCTTTGAAGCAGCTGAAAAAGCGATGACAAGTAATTCGTTAGTGATTACTCAAAATAATAAAATTATAAAAATGACTTCGGGTTATGTTGTAACGAATAATTACGTTGCACTGAACTCTGAAACAATTAAGGATCAAATCGCTGTTGCTGGTAATACAGAAATGGAGTATCTAGGCAGTGATGCCACACAAGTAAAAGTACGCTTAGCTGGTCATGTAGGCTATTTAAAACAGGCTGACGTTAGCTTAATTCCTTCTGCATTAGTGAAGGGGCGTTCTTTCTATTCAAATGAAAATGGTGAAATCAAGCATACCCTATATGATTATAAAACGAATAAGTATTCCTCTAGTTACGTGTACGGTAAGGCTCCTAGCTTTATGAAGCAAGGCGAAAAATACTTTAGCTGGGATGGCATTAATTTTACAAATGCCAATGGTTCTTCAAAAGGAGAAGGCTATAATTACTATCAATTCCTACCCGCTCGTGCGACAACTCAATATACAGCAGAAGAGCTAGATCAATATATTTTGCAAAAATTAGCGGAAGTTGAAAGCTCAGGTGCTACCATTTATAAGGATGCAACAACAAAAAGTAAATTAATTGGCTTAGGCTCTGTGTTAAAGGAAGTAGAAGCAAATGCCCATATTAATGCTATGCTTATTTTATCTCTAGCACAGCATGAGAGCGCTTATGGGATGAGTGATCACGCACAAAACTTGAACAATCTATTTGGTTTATATGTCTATGACACAAACCCACTAAACAAAAAGTTTGATAGTGTTGGTGCAAACATTAATGAGCTTGTTGAAAGGTTCTTACAGCCAAATTATATTACACCAGGAGGACGTTATACGAATGGTGCAGTGGTTGGTTCTAAGGCTATCGGCTTCAATGTAAAATACGCTTCAGATCCATTCTGGGGCGCTAAAATTGCTGGACACTACTATCGTGCAGAAAAGGCTTTAGGCTTTAAAGATGCAAATAACCCTTATAAAATTGCCCTAACTACAACAGCTGGTCTAAATGTTCGTGCAGACGCATCAACAAGTCAAAGTCCATTGTTCACATTTAGCAAAAGTAATATGCCCGTCATTGTCACAGATACAGGAGCAAATGGTTGGTATCAAGTTGTTTCAGATAAATTACCCACTGAACCTGCCTATATAAGTAAGGATTATATTAAATTCATCAATACCGTGAAATAATAGTAAATGGCTGCCTCCTAAGGAACGAGGCAGCCATTTTTTTATAGATTTGTTTGTATTTTTCGAATGCGGGTATGTATAAAGTAAGAAAAACGATCCCAAAAGATAGCACCCCTTTGGAATCGTTCTTCAACTATTATTGTTTCTTGTAATATTGCAAAATACCATTGTAAATAGATTCTGCAAATAATTTAACGTATTGATCATTCGTCATTTTATTGTGATCCTCTGTATTCGTTAAGAATCCTAGCTCCACTAAAATAGATGGAATGACCATGTTACGAATGACGTAGTATTGCTCTTGCTTCACACCACGGTTTTTCATATTTAAATTGTTAACAATTTGGTTATTCACAAATGTAGCTAAATCGATGTCCTCTTGATACATATCTCCTGTAGATATTGCATAATATGTTTCAGTACCCTGTGCTGACGCATTGGCAGCAGAGTTAACATGGACACTAACGAAAATCTCACCATAGTTTGCTTGTGTAAAATCTACACGATCTTGTAATGATGGATACGTATCACCAGTACGTGTCATATAAACTTTTGCACCAGCATTCTCTAGTAATTGCTTAACTTGTGTGCTGACTTTTAATGTAATGCTTTTTTCAGAAACAGAACCTTTTACAGTACCTGGATCTTTACCACCGTGACCTGGGTCTAGGATGATAATACGATTTTGTAAAGGCTTAGCTGTTTGATTTAATAGTTTTAAATAGGATTTATGAACATATCCTGTTTGACCATTATAGGTGATTTCTGCCCAATAACCATTAATGCTATTAACTTGGACATACTCTCCCTTGTTCAGCTTAAATAGCACTGGCGAAGTTGAGTTACCTTGACTACGCACATTTAGGTTAGCAACCGTTACCTTACCTAATACATCTCCAGAAGCTGGTGGTGGTGTTGGATCCGGATTAGGTTTTACTTCTCCAGTAGCATCCGTAGTACTGTTTGCTACAATATAACCTGGCAAACCATTTACTTGTGTTAAATAATAGCCACCTATTGTTTTGTAAACTGGTAGTTTTTCGTTGGCTTTAACTGATGAAATTACTTTTGCGGAAGATGTTGGCTTCACATATAAGTTTACAGCACCATTTGTCGTAACTTCTTTTTCGACTGCTCCTAGCTCATTGCCATCTGCATCTAAAAATTCAGTGTATTGCTTAAAAACATAGGCAAATGCACCTTTATAAGTTACCTTTAACCAATTGCCTTCAACTGCATATACTGATAATTTACCGCCTGTATTGACTTTACCTACGATGTTAGTACTAGAAGAGGAATCCTTTGATTTACGGATGTTTAACCCCTCTGTAGTAACTTTTACTAAGCCAATCACTTGTGATGTATCTGGCACTTGTACACCTTTTACAGGTAATTCTAAGCGATATTTTTCACTTTTTGCACGTGCAACGAATAAAGAAAATTGTGAACGTGTTACAGTACTATTTGGTAAATACTTATCACCCGTTCCGTTCGTAATACCATTATAATAGATGGTATTAATGTATTTCACATATTCATGTGTAATCGCTACGTCCGTAAATGGTGAGTCAATTCCCTCATACTCACTAGTATCTAAATTGAATGCCTTTGTTAATACATAACTCATTTCTCCACGAGTTAGAGGCTTATTTGGTAGGAATTCACCTTTTATATTTTTGTCGAAAAATCCTAATTGGACAGCACGTTCTATGTAACCTGACATTTCAGTGCCTACTGTAACATCTGAAAAGCTTGATTTATTAACAACTAATGGTTTGTTACCTGAAGCAACTACAACCATCTTAGCAGCTTGTCCTCTTGTTACATTGTTATTTGGGCCAAATACTCTTTTACCATTGACAAAGTATCCTTGAATAACACCTAAACTTACTAAATAATTGATTTCTTCATAGGCTGGGTGTGTTTTAGTGACATCTTCAAATGTTATATTTGAATTGGTAGCTGCACTGACACTTGCACTATGTATCGTAAACATAGAAGCCGAAATCAATAAGACGCACAAGATAAGACTAATTTTTTTGATGTTCAATGTCTTATTTCCTCCCTTCTTGTTCTCTTAACGTGTCCATTTTAACAAAATTAGCTAAATAATGCATCAGACAATAGAACTGTTAAAATTTAATTTTCCAAGTCACACCCTTTCCTACAAAATTATCATAAAAATAGAAGAGTCTGCGATTGCAAACCCTTCTTCCATTATACGCTATTCAAAAGATCAATTCTTGCAATCTATAACACAATTAAAGTGTTAACTTTATGAACTTATTGTTGAATTCGTTTGATAAATACTTTTAGTTGGTCGATTTTAAGTAACTCATCTGAACCGAAGCTACCTTCTCCATCGCCATTTGTAATACCATTTGATGCTAAAGTCGAAATATATCCATTAGCCCAGCTATTTTGAGGTACATCGCTAAATGCTACACTTCCACCATTGTTTTCAAGGCCAAATGCTACCACTAATACTTTAGCAATTTGTGCGCGTGTAATTGGTGAAGACGGGTTGAATTTACCATTCGCATCGCCTTCAAAGATGCCTAGTTTTGCCACAGCTGCGATTGCACCTGCATGGGCACTGGATGGTTTTACGTCTACAAAACCAGCATTTGTATCAGATGTATCTAAGTTCAAAGCTTTCGCAATTTGGACAGCTACCTCTGCGCGAGAAGCATATACTGAAAAGTCAATTGCTGCTTGTTTAACTTCTGCTTGCTGTTGTGTATCAAATGTCGCAACTCGTTTAGCACCTACATAACGAGAGCTCCAATAGTATGGATCATTCACACTTGAATAACTTACGCCTTGACCAGTTTGAGAGTGGATCATTTTACCGTCACCTATGTATATAGCCACATGTGAAATACCACTACCACTTGTATTGAAAAATAGTAAATCGCCAACTTGCAAATCGCTTTTCGCTACTGCAGTACCTTGTTGATACTGTGAGCCAGATGTGCGATTTAATTGAATGCCTAAATCTGAAAATACTTTAGAAGTAAAGCCAGAGCAATCAAAACCACTTGTTGTTGTACCGCCGTATTTATATGGAATACCTACGTATTTAGAAGCTGTATCAGTTACATCTGCTTTAGTCGCTGCCTCAGCAGTGTTTATATGAGCTGTTGAAAATAACATAAAAGATGCAAAAATCGGTAATAACCATTTCTTATTCATACTTTTGTTATACCCCTCTCAAAACTTTTTTGCCTATACATAGACTATCACAAAAAAAGCGATTGTTATTTTTCAATTGTGTAACGGTTTTAGACAGCAAAAAAACGCTGTAATACCAACGTTTGGTGGTATTTCCAGCGTTCAAAAGGAAATTTTTTTATCGTATTTTGGATCTTTCGTAACATTCCTGTAATATTAGAGACTCTTTGTTACACAACAACTTATTGACTAGAGAACATTTGAACCCAATAGTAATTTCCTTTGATGTCCTGTGCTATCGCAACACCTGTATTTGTATAATGTTCTTTTAAAATATTCTCTCGATGACTAGGGGAAGCCATCCACGCCTTTACAGCAATTTCAGGTGTTTTTATATTTCTGGCAATATTCTCGCCAAAGCTTGTGTAATCGTAATCAAATAATGTCGCTAAATCCCAAGGTGCACCATAAAATGGAGAAACATGTTCAAAATAATGGCGATTCACCATGTCCTGTGCTTTGATAATCGCGATTTGTGTCAGCTCTGGATCATAGACAACCGTTTCTAGCTTATTCTTTTTTCTTTCCACATTGATTAATTCAATGACCTTTTTAGACCATTCTGTAGAAAGGTTTTTTGTTGGGATATATTCCTTCGCTAAATAATCATAGGCTACTTCCAGCTTCTTTATCTTTTGCTGAAAATTTATGCTGCGCTCAACAAAAACAGCAAACTGTGCACGCGTCACCAATTGGTCCGGTGCAAAATGTTTTGTATCCACTCCACTAACAATGCCTATATCTGCTAAGGATTCGATATAATCCTTTGCCCAATGTGTGCTAGCAATATCTGCAAACTGGCTGTTGTTTTTGCTATCTACTTTAAACTGATAGGCAAGTGTTAGCATTTTCGCTACCTGCATTCGCTTCAAAGGCTCTTCTGGATGAAATTCATCACCTTTTTGAATAACACCTAGCTTAACGAGCTGACAAATTTCCTTGTAATATGGATGTGTTGCAGGAACATCCTTAAATTTTGTGGAATTCGCAATGTCTACATTTACCTGGAGAGAACGAGCAATGGTAGCTGCAGCCTCAGCCCTCGTAATAGCTTGCTCAGGCTTAAATGTATGATCGTTATATGTAGTCATATATTGTTTAGTGAGCATATGTTGAATGGAAGCATTTGCCCAATATGAACTAGTCACATCTACAGCTTTTGCAGATGCAGCTTCTACCTGACTTGAATTAGTTAAACTTCCTATGGTTGCAGCTATTGAAAGGACCACTATACAAAGTATTTTTTTCAACAGGGCTACCTCCTCACTCTGTCAAATGAATATGTATCCATGATGCAATAAAAATAAGTAAGCACATTATAAGATACGAATTTCATCTGATATAGTTTCACTTTTTTGGAAATTTATAAGTAGATCCATTATTTTCTCGTTATAAAAGGAGTTTTCCCGCAATCTTCATTGGGGAAACTCCTTTTTCGTCAGACTATTGTATCATTTTTAGATATTCTTCTAAAATGCGGAAATTATAAACTAACCCCTGTTGCTCAATCGATAAATTACTATAATCTTTTTGAGCAGCTAATACTTTTTTCTCGAAGGATGAGCTTTCTGGATCAATGCCGCCAATGGCTTGGACAACTTTCAAAACAGCTGCCACATCTTTTTCAGCCTGCTTTAATACATCCTCATTGATGACTTGTCCTCGTACTTTAGAATCCAGCGCTTTATAAGCAGCAACTGCATTAGCCACATCTTCAATATAGGTTGGCGAGCTTGGTGAAAGTCCCGCTATTAACTCAACCACTTTCTTGACATCAGCCATGCTTTTCTCTGCCTCTAATAAAATAGAGTAGTTGGAAATACGCTGTTTATCTATTGTATTCAAGCTATCATACTCTCTACGCACCGCTTCGATCATACCAAAGTAGAACTTATCCTTCGGGTTCAAGTTAGCAATGCTATTATAAACTTTTATCACGTTGTCTAATGACAGCAATAGCTGGTCGTTATAGACATAGCGTCTTTGATCGGCATTGAGCTTATCATAGGCTTTTAAAATCTTTTGATACTGGCTGTTCATATCCTTGGCTGTTAATAGTCGGTCAATATCCTCTACCACACTAATAACAGGCTTAATTAGCTTCTCTTGATCTTGTAGCACTCTGTAATTTTGTACAGCTCGCTGCTGATCCTTTGGTAAAGCATTATAAGCCGCACGAATCTCTTGAATACGTTTCACATATTGCTTTGGATCAATAGATGGTAAGTCATTGATCATCTGCATTACATTCCCAGCACCTAAAATACTAGACTCAGCTGCTTGCAATAAATAATAGTTTGTCACATATTGCTGCAAATCAGCAGGCAGTGCATCGTACAATGAACGGGCTCGTGATGTATCCTGAAGGAATGTACTATTAGAAGATTTTAGTTTGCTAATCAATTCCATCACATTGGAAACGGGCTCAAATTTTAAGAGTATATCAATATTATCAATATATTTCTTCTGACCCTTTGATAGTTTGTCATAGGCCTTACGTGCGGCGTTAAACTTACTAACAAAGTTTTGTGCTTCTGGATCTAGCTCATTAATTTGAACCATCACACTTAAAATCGGTTTAACCGCTTTTTCACGTGTTGTTAAATCTTTAATATTTGTCACTAATTTCTTTTGATTCGATGACAGCTTATCATAGGCTATTCGTGCATTCATCAGCTTCGTTAAATAGTCTGCATCTTGTTCTTCTGTTAAATTAATAAGCTCAATCACGCTCTGCGCTAAGCCCTGTTCATTTTCTGCTGCCACCAGAGCATCATAGTTGATGATAGCTTGTTGTTTCGCTTCAGGTAGTGAATCATAAAGCTCACGAGCTGTTTTCATATCCTGATAGAATGTTTTACTCGTTGGCTTTAATGAAGCAATAAGACCAATCAAAGAAGCTACATCCTCAACTGCTGTCAGATTATCATAGTTCGTCACTCGTTTTTGAGATACTGTATCAAGTGCATTATAGGCTTTGCGAGCAGCAAGTACCTTTTTCGTATAATCCTTACTTGTTGGATTTAAGGCATCAATCATTTGAATAACCTTTACTACAGCCTTATTGTTTTTTTCATACGCACTTAACGTTTTGTACTCTTCCACCAGCTTTTTCACATTTTTATCCATCGTCTTATATTCTGCAGCTAGGTCGGCTACCTTTTTGACAAATGTGTCAGGATTCTCATTCGCCAATGCTGCGACACGGGCATCAAAGTTTTTGGCTGTATCGATATACCCCTGTGCTTTTATTAGGTCAGCATAATTGACAACCTTCCCTTGAAGTGTTGCATCTGCTAATGCTGCGTATGTCTCCGTTGCTTTTGTTACATCCACTTTATACGTTTTTTTAGAAGGATTTAAAGCATTAATTTGAACAATGACATCTACAACTGGTACTATATCTTTTAAATTCTTGTAATTTTTTACATATACTTTATTATTGTCATCTAGCTTTGCATAAGCAGTAAAAGCTGACTTCGCTTTGGAAATATAGCTTTTAGAAGATGGATCAAGTTTTTCAAAGAGTGAGATGACATTCACAACAGCTTTATGTGATTTTTCAAAATCTGTTAAAACTTTAATGTTCGTTACACGACTTTTTGCTGCTGATGGTAGAGCATTATAAGCTGAACGAGCATCTAGCATATCCTGTACGAGATTAGATGATGTATTTAAACTGTCTATCTTGCTCATAACATCTGTTACTGCTGATGCTTCGTTTGTAAGAGCTGTTAATTTTTCATTGAGTTTATCTTTGATATTATCAAGCGCTGCTGCATATTCACTGCCCGAAGCATCTAAAGCAGCAACTGCAGTTTTCAATGTTTCAAGCTGTGCGTTGTAGTCAGACACAGAAGAATTCAGTGCATTCACTTTTTTCGATACATCCGCATATTTGAAAAACAGAGTTAGTTTATTTGTGCCTTGAACTAACGTCTTTTCACTTTCTCCAAGTTTATCGAAAGCAGCCTGTGCAGCTAATGTCTTGCTTTCAAAAGTAGAAGCTGTTGGATCAATACTATCGATTAATTTATCCACAGTTAAAGACGCGTTATAAACCTTTTCCCACTTCGTTAACTCTGCTAGATTATTAACAATTTTTTTGACATTTGCCGCATTGATTGTTGTTCCAGATGGTGCTGGAGGAGCATCATAAGCAGTTCGAGCATCTTTAATTGCTTGTACTTTATCTGAAGCACCTGCAATTGCCAAGATGAGTCCTTCAATCTGTTGTGCAGAAGCAATATTCGCGACCGCTATTTCAAAATCAGCCGCATTCTTTATATATCCCTTTTCTAGGGTTAATTGATTATCATAAATATCTTTAATTGAAGCTACTTCTGTACGATAAGCAGCATCACTTGATACACGTAGTGCTGAAATTCGCTTGGAAATTTCAGCCGCTTTTTTATACTCTTCAAGTATAGAAGCGTTTGTCACCAAATTTTTTGATGCCGTATCAAGGCTGTTATATGCTTTTTCAACAGACGATACCGCACTAATGAAATTTGTTGCTGATGTGAATTCAGATGGTTGTTTTGCTTTCAGCTGATTAATACTTAAAATAACTTTTTCTACAGCAGACTGACTCGTTAGAGCGTCCTTATATTTTTTGAAGGGCGTTACGGAAGCATCGTTTGGATTATAAGCTTCAACCACCTTCTTTTGATCTGCAGTTAAGGTATTATATCCAGTTGTAAAACTGTTTAGTGCAGTCGAAATATCTTCAAAATTTGCAGAACTCTCCAATAAATTAACTAAATCCACTAGCTCGCTAGCAATCAATTCAGTAGCTTCTACATCCTTACCTAATTTTGATAGTTTTCCAACGTCCAGTCCTTTTTTGCCAAAATACGCATCACGTGCTGCCTTATCATAACCATATTGCAACACCGAGTTACGCATAGTAGGAGCAATACTACTTGCGTTATTTATAAGCGCTGTATCAACGGCCTGTTTAAATTGAGCTTGTACATATAGATAGGATGTTGTATCTGTTGGTTCTTTTTCTCCTAAAAATTTAACATATTCGTCATTTACAGCTTCAACTTCTTCAAAAAACGTTTTACTTGAATACAAAATTCCATTAACTTTATTGCCCATTCCTTTAAGCTTTGTTAATAGCTCGCGATGTTTTACTACATATTCATACTTCGCTTTTATAATTGCTTTTTCATCAGCATTAAAATCTCCAGAATTTTGTACAACAATGAGATTTCCTTCTGCAATCACCATCTCATCACCTGAAGAAATTTCAGATAACTTACCAAATTCTGCAATGAGCTGCTCTCTTGTCGTAGCAGCTGCTACCACGTTGGCATAGCCAACTTGCTCTGTCTGTGGTGTCACACGAGTTTGCGCATCATTTTCCTGTGCATTCGCTATAGCCGTAGGTGCAAGTAAAAGACTTGTTATGACCCCTGCTGTCAATTTTCGATTCAATCGAACCACCCTTTCATCTTTTATGTATGGGAAAATGATTATGTTCATTTTCAATTATCTTGATTCAGAATTTATCCCCTTCCACTATACAGAGTTAAATTCTTGTTTTACTTTTTTCATCGATTAATTAAATGCCCACCGAAATAAGGGAACACCGTCTAAATGTGCCACGTCTTGTAGTAATGAAGGTCTGTGACCAGCATCAAGTAGCCCCAATACCTCTGGCGGATGTCACAGATTTTGAAATAAAACGTTTCGGGCAAGCTCGAAAAAATCCGGACGTAATTACAGCAAAGTGTAATTGATAATCATTACTTTAGTATCGGTATAAATATCATGTTTTCAAGACATTCTAGTATATTTACAAAATTATGAGTATCAAAAATAATTTTTCAAATTTACTAGCTAGAAAAACAGGAAGTTATTTCAATTATACTATACAATAGATTTATGTGATGTTTACATCAACCGACATGTAGTGACGGCATATGATTTTTTCTACGAAATTAATGAAAAAAAACAGCTAATTTCATATGTCATAATCTTTTTACAAGGTGTATACTACAACTTTGAAATCCTATTTTGGAAGAAAGGACGCTGTTTATGTTTTACCATTATAAGTTCTGGCATAGCTTAAAAAATCCTACCTACTTTACAAACATAGTAGAGGAAGGTGAGGTCATCGGATATAAGAAACGCGTATTATCAGTGTTTATTTTATTTATCCTGTTGTATGCTGTACGCGAATATTGGGGAATGGGGACGGAAAATTTAACGACCCTATTCGCAATGGATCAACAAAATGATTATTTTGTAGCACGCGTACTTTCCATGCTCGGTGCTGTATTAGGGGCAATCGTCTATTTTTGCTTCCATTATTATGGGGTTACCTATCTATTACATCTATTAACGGACATTCCTTACTCTTGGATTAAAAAAGTCCAGCTTTATGTTGTTGCCTTCTTATTAATCGAAAAAGCAATTCTCTTTGCTGTTTTCTACGCAGTAGGCTATACAACAATGTTTTCATTCTTCTCATTAGCTCCAGCTGCCCTACAGGTGATTGAAACAGATTTCGTCTTATTTAGCATCAACCAATTGACAGTAACGACCGTTTTAATCATTATTGTGCAGTATCTATTCCTATCTAAATGGGAGGAAGCAGCTAGTAGAAAAATATTAGTAGTCAAATTGATTGGTGTACAACTATTTATGGCCTTATTTGTTGGGATGATTAGTGTGCTACCAATAAAAGAATGGATTGCTAGGGGGTTAGGATGATGGCATTTATCAAAGCAAGACCATGGACAAGTATGACCATTGTGTTGGCGATGCTAGTAATCGGTATAAATGCTTATTTAGTGTTCAAGAATGATAGCAACATCACACGATCCTACTTTATCAACGAGTTTCAAAAAGCTTATATCGGCACAAATACTGAGCGTGTCAATAAAGAAACGATTGTAGCACCTGCTGAAACATTTACGATTACGGCTGATGCAACTAGCTTATCGGCTGTGAATGTAAAGCGTGGTCAGGAAGTGATGATGAATGATTTGCTTGCTACCTATCAAACGGATGAGGTAGATGAAGAGATAACAAAGCTTGAATCAGAACGTACTGCCTATGAAACAGAATTAAGTGATTTACAGGATGCACTCGACCAAATTGAGGATGAATATGGAGATGGCTCTAATCCGAAAAGCTCGATTAATACGGACCAAATCAATGATAAACTATCTGTTACGCTAAAATTAGAGCTTGCTCAACAAAATTCAGCATCGACAGCCGTTGCACTGTTAAATCGACATATTGCCGAAACAAATCGTCAAATTGCGCTAATTGAAGCACAAATTACACAAATTCAATCTCGACAAGGCATTGTCAGCCCTATTGACGGTATCATATCTGCCATTAAAGAAGAAGCTGGTACAGTAACGTTTGAAATCTATTCTAATGAAAAAGCAATGTATGCCTATTTATCAGAAAAGGAATGGCAAAAGGTACAGGAAGGCCAAACCGTTGATTTTAAAGTCAAACATGTTAAAGATGCCTTATCAGGTGTGGTTTTAGAAAAACAAATGATCGCTACAGATGATCATACATTTTGGGCAAATGAGCTAGCCAAAACAGCAGCTTTACCACAGCCAACAAATTATGAAGTAACGTTACAGCAAGTTGCTCCATTAGAGGACATCCCATTTTCAACTACAGGCAAGGCATCCATTATTGTCAATGAAGCATTCGATTCTTACAAAGTCGATAAATCGTGGCTAGCGACGACTAAAAAAGGAAATAAAAAGCTTTATATTATCAATCAGGAGGGCAAAATCCAGCTGATCGATATCAATGTGCAATTTAACACAGCGAAATCCGCTATTTTTATGGACTATGTAGAGGAAGGCACGCCAATGCTCTCTAATGAGAAACGTAATATTACAGCCTATACCTTCCGCACATTGCCTGTTGAGAAAATACAATGGAGCCATTTTAAAGATTTAACTTGGAAACAATATGTGAAATACATTGTATTCTAAATAAAAAATCCGCTTCGCTCTCTTATGAGCTAAGCGGATTTTTTTGCTACGAACGAATCCCCTGTAGTAGCTACAGGGGATTCATCAATATTATTTGAATGATAAGCATCTATTTAAGAAGCTTGCAAATTGAGCACGTGTAATTTGTGCATCTGGTCTAAATGTATTGTCTGGGAAACCTCCAGTTAAATTATTCGCCACAAGTGCTTGGATATTGCTATATGCCCAATGTGTTGATTTAACATCTGTGAAGCTTACCTTACTTGTACCTGTTAATTTGTACGCTCTTGTTAAAATCGCAGCCATTTCTGCACGTGAAAGCTGTCCATTTGGATTAAACTTCCCTGCTTCTTGCCCTTTAATAATACCAGCCTGCTCTACGGCAGCAATGGCACTGTAAGCATAGTGACCTTTACTCACATCTTTAAAGCTTGAATCCTTCGTCGTTGTTAGATTTAAAGCTCTAGCAATGATTGTTGCTGCCTCTGCACGAGTAATCGATGCTTCTGGCTTAAATGTTCCATTGGCATACCCTTTAATAAGCGATTTATTGTTTAGGCTTTGGATTTCAGAAAATGCCCAATGTCCTTTTGCAACATCTGTATAAATTAATTCCTCATGATTATCTTTATAGACAGCCTGTAATTGATCGAAGTATAGCTGCCCTTTCTTTTGAAGAGACGCTGTTGGTTGAGCAACATATAAACGTTCAAATTTCAATGGCTGCGCTAAATCACTCGGAATATTCGCCGTAACGTACTTCCAGCCATTCCAGTCTAAACCGCCCTGACTTGTGAAATCAATCGTATGCTTAGCGCCAGAACCATCAACAACTACACCTCTTAGCCAATGCTTACCGCCATCACCAAATACCCAAAGACCGATGTTTTTAGGCTGACCTGTCATAGCAATTGGTGTCTTAGCAACCATATAGGCCGCTTTTGTGCCTGTGCCTGCTGTCGTAAAATCATAGTTTAATTGTAAGCTAGCAGTTCCCTGTCTAGCATACTCTTTAGAGTTTGCTAATGAAGCATTGGCTTTTGCCACTTCAGTTGTCCAAGATGACGCATTATCGAAGCTATCTAGTACAATAGGTTTTTCTGCTAAGTCTATTACTTTTACAGGTGTAGACGTACGGATTCCTTCATATTCTGCGATAATTTTCCCTTCACCTTTTTGTGTAGCGGTAAAGGTTGCCCCATCCATTTTTCCGATATTTCCTTCCACAGTCCATTTCATATTGGCTGGGTTGATCGTCATCGGATTCAAGTATTGATCATAGGCACTTGCTACCTGCATATCTACAGACGAACCTTTCATTACTTGACTTACACTACTTAATGTAATCGATTTTGCTTGTCCTGGTGGCGCTGTATTCACAACCTGCAAAATGGCTGATACACGACGTTCACTGCCCTCTGATGGTCTGTTCACTAGGTTGGCAAAATAGCCACCTGGATTACGCACGACCATCGCTGTAGAGCCGCCTCCATCTAAGTTAATAGCCGAAGAAGCGCCCATTGAAATTAAATGAGAAGCTAAATCTGATAAATTCACACCATTACTGTGACCGCTTATGCGACCATCAATTGTTACAAGAGATACCTTCGTACCAGTGGCATCCACTGCAACTGCTGTACGTGGACTACGTGTTGAAGCAAAACCAGAATTCGTCGGCATCGAAATATCTACTTTGCCGTTTCGCACTAGCATTGGTCCAGCAGCTAAAATGAATTGAGCATCCATCCATTTTTGATCAATGGATAAGCTTACATCCACATTCGTGCCTGAAGTAATTGTACTTAATTCAGCAGCTAACTCTTTATTTTGAACAGAAATAACAAAGCCATCCGCTGGTACAGATGAGTTACCTTCTGCCCCATAGGCTGTTACATGCGAAACTGTGCCTGAAAACTGATCGCCAAAATGCAAGACATTTGTATCTTGGCTAGCACCTGTCACCACTAATTCTACACCCCATGTATTGGTACCTGTCGTTCTTTTTTCAGGTGTATATAAAACTGTTTTATTCGTTCCTCGTTCACTATTAATGAGATCAATAGGATAGCTTTTGCCATTCACTTGGAACGTTAGATTTGTTGTATAATAATCTGCTATCGCTTTCCCTGATTTTGATAAACCAAACGCAACTGGTTTTTGTGTTGGGCTATCATACGTATCTCCTAAAATACCATAGTTCACTATTTCATTTTTTTCCGCTAACAAGTTCGCGGGCATACCATTACCTAAAAAGTAAGAAGCATTGACAGCTCCCACAACACGATGTCCATCATACGTATTTTGCTTTGCCATCGCTGATGTTGTTTTTAATGAATTAATAGGATTGGGCATACCGATTTCTAATTTTGTATATGTATTATTTAAATTAACATCTAAAACATTTACAAACTCACGAATAGAACCTGAAGTATAGCTTTGCTGTATATGTGTTACCTGTGGTGAAACCTCCGTTTTAACTTCACTGACTTTATTGCCTAAACCAGCTGCTTGTCCATTGATTGGGCTAACTGTTAGTATAAGCACAAATAGGGCTACAATAATTGTTACTAGTTTTCTTGCCAATTTCTTCACTCCGAATATATTCAAAGTATGGCACGATCTCATGTCACATGACCCGTGCCAGTGACTTTTTTATTTTGTTCCTACATAGATAGCTACTGGAAGATTGACACCACCAGCATGCATTAGTTCTAATTCAATTGTTCCTGATGAACCATCAATTGTGTACTCTGGCAGCTCAACATATTCTGTTCCTACTCGTAAAGAAGGCACTAAATATACTTTGCCATTGACCTTAATAGCACCACTATATAAACCACCACGACCAGCTAATTTCATCTTAATCGTTTTTGATGTGCCAGATGAATTCACCACTGGAATCGACACCTTATAGTTCATGCCAAAATGACCTGGATTCCCTATTGCTCCATTGATTTGCGAGAAGGAATTTTCAGCCGTTTGTAAATGATCTGTACGGCCGTTAGAAATGTTATAGCCTACCTCTGGAGAATCTACTGTATAAGCTGGTAGCTCTGCTAGAATTGTAGCACTTGGCCAAGCACCCCTTGGATGTTTAGCATATTCATCAACAGCAACCTGCTCTGATTGAATCGTTCTTAAGTCACTATTATCCTTTGTAAGCACTGTACGAATTGTATACTCTGGCTTTCCACCGTTAGCCGCTTGGATATCTAAATCATGTAAAAAACCAATGATATAGTCGTATTCTAAATCGTATGTTTCAATAACCTTTGTTTCTCCTGGTTCAATCACAGTACCTTTACTTGTTGATCTTTGAAGCTTGTTATTTAAAACAGCATCAGCAATCGTTAAACCAATATCGTGGCCTACCCAGCTGTTCCCAGTTTTTTGGTTAATGCCCTTCGATTCTGTTACCTTAATACTCTCTGTAGTAGATTTATTTTGAACCGTAATCCCAAGCTTCACATCTGTCCCTAATGTGTTATAATGCCAACCAAAGATACGGTGCTTATTCGTTGCTGCTGTTGCATTAACATCATATTGTGCAAGCGTAGCATTTGATTTAGGAACTAATTTACGTGTTAAAGTTTCTGGGTTGTCACTAATAAATAAATCACGATCTCCCTCTAAACGAGCAGAAGGAACGGCTTCTGGATAAGCTGTTGAGCCAAATGATTTTTCAAGGAAAGAGCTTGTATACATATAATGATAGACATATAAATACATTTCTCGTTTTTCACTTATATAACGCAAGTTTCCGCCTAATGCATTCACTACAAAGGTAATAGGAACGTACATCTTCCCTTTTTGAACAAAAGGAACCTCTTCTAAAGTGACAACTTCATTATTCACTAAAACTTGATTACTGTTATCCTTAAAAACAAAGCTCATGCCAGCTATTTGTAATTCAAAAGAGTTATCTGGTAGCCACATACCTGTTGAATCATCAAGGTATTCATATATATAATTCGCTGGGATGTAGGATCTTGATTGCTTCATCACAATTGGATCTTTCATCACAATGCGATGATTATTAATATGTAAAATATATGGGTTTTCTTGAGGTTGCTCTGGTGTTTCATCAGATAGCGTAATATCTACACTTTGAGTATCGGGGTCCCAATTCACAGTGCCATCAAAGTTTTCACTGACAAAGCGTAATGGCATATAAGTTCGGTCCTTATACATAAACGGTGCGACATCCATCGCCACCTCTTCCCCATCTACTAATGCGTTCATAGAGTCAATCGTTAAATCGACAAGCTTACCATTTCGAGTAGCTGACGCTGTCAATGTATCCTTATTCCACTCCACATTCGCACCAATCGCTTCATATAATGCACGCATCGGTAATAATAAGAAATCCGATTTATTTAAGATAGGGTCATTGACACTAATCGTCTCTCCATTAATCGTAATCGAAACATTGTTTTTTATCTGAATTCCATCTTTACTAATAGCTGTTGCAGATGCTTGTCCAGGCAAAATAGTAGCCAAAGCAACTGCCGATACAATACATGTATTCCTAAGTTTCTTAAACATGCTAATCTCCTTTTTCACATTCCATAGTCTTTAACATCTTAACACGAAAAAACCCTAAAATGTGGGATTTTTATCGAAAAGAGTTGAATTCGGTACTAGAGTGCTAACCCCTCTCCTTCAAAAGCTTCATAGAAAGAAAAGGCTATTTCCAAATCTCCATGAACATTTTCTATCAAACTCATTGCTACTTGATAAATCCTTATGTATAACCCCCATCGTACTGTATTTTAAAGGTAATGAAGTCAGCTTTTTATCAAATTATATGTGCATAATATTTGATAAGTAACTTCATTACTATTAGAACTTCCAGTAAAGTTATATTTTCTTAATTAGACTTGTTTTATAAAAAAAAGTTACATACTTTTGGGTAATCACCATAGAAAATGAAGTATTTGAGGATTACTACATTCAAAACATCTCTAGGTTGGACGATGCTTGATTGGACAGATGTGAACACTATAAATATAGCTGATTTTCGTTAATGATACTTAGTTAGATGATATCGAATTCGTTTTTTGTAGTGTATTAATTTCACTTGTGCAATATATAAATAATGTTTTTCTAATCTTATTTTTATATTTATTATAACTTTCAATCACTTAAAAATTTATTAGGGATAGATGAATGAGGGGAGTAACAAAATTCAAAAAAACTCTGTGGAGAGGGCTCCACAGAGTTTAAAACATCGATTATTAATAATATTATGATAAATAAATATTATTTTAGAGTAATTGCTACAGAAGCTGTAACGTTACCAGCTAAATCAGCAACATTTGTAACAGTCACATCATTAGTAAATGTTAAAGAAGTTGCAGCATGGTTATTAGTAATAGTTAATTTACCATTTGCATCCCAAGAGAAGCTCACATCAGTTGAAGCAGGACCTGAAATTTCAGCTTTGATAGCTGTTTCAATTGCTGTTTTTGATGCATCTGCTAAAGCTTCAGCAAAATCAATTGTTGCAGTTCCAGCTGCTGCGATTGAAGTAGTAGAAATAGTGAATGCATTACCCACTTTTACTCCATCAACAACGATTGTTTTATTAGCTCCTAGTGAACCAGTAGCTCCTGGAGCAACAAGAGTTAATACACCGTTGTTTCCAGACGAGTCTTTAATAGTTCCACCATTAAGTTGAAGTGCAGTTGTTCCAGTTACATCAAGCTTAGAAGCAGTATGGTTTGTAACAACAGTATAGTTAAATACAAGTTTGTTAGTACCTGAACCAGATGCATATGTTGCATTAGCACCAGTATTCAGTGCTAAAGTTGGTGCACCAGATACTACTACAGCTTCACTAAATGTAATTTCTACTGGAATAACATCGTCAATTTTGTATGATCCATTATTAGCAGTTGATGTAACATTTACAACTGTTGGAGCAACTGTATCAATAGCACCTACAGCAGTTGAATATTCAGCAGATGATACTGCTTTGTTACCAGCAACATCCCCAATGAATGAAGCATCTTTCTTCACACTTACTTTATATTCATCGTTTGTTGAAGTTGTTAATTCAATTTCAATAATATTCGCTTTTCCAGATTTAAGAGTTGTTTTGTATTCTGCTGGAGATACAACTTTTCCAGTTCTTACATTAGTAACTACTAAATCATATTTGAAGTTAGCCACATCATCAGCTTTTAAGTTCTCACTGAATGGTAATTCAATCTTATTGCTATCTACTACTAAACGATGTTGATCCTTAGCTAATTCTACTTGTGGCTTAACAGCATCTTTTACATTTACAGTAGCACCAGTAACATTGTTACCAGAAGTAGTTGTAATTTTGTTATCAGTTTTTACTGTTAATCCTAAATCAACTAATGAAGTATTTGTAAATCCTGTGCTACCTACATCACCAGATAACTTAATTGTTACAAGATCTGAACTATCAGTTTCAACTGAAGCAATAGATACACCTGAACCAGTTAAAGTAAAGTCAGAAGCTACAGCTTTACCAATTGGTTGATTGAAGCGAACTTTCACAATACCTTTTTCTGTTAATTTTGCATTTTCAATAGTATTTTTATCATAAGCAGTTAATGTTGCAGCTGCAGTATTTGGAAGAATATCGTTTCCACCAAATTGCTCAACAATATTACCAGCAACATCTTTAAGTGCTAATAATTTAAATGATGTTACATTAGCAGCTTTAGTAGGATCGTTGATTCCCACTAGGTCATTACCAATGTATTCTGGGAAGATGATACGAACAGCTTTGCCACCTTGTACAGGAGTTACTTCTGTACCTGAAGGAAGTTGTTGTTGTTTTCCACTAATTGTAACAAGGTAGTTTTTAGCATCAGCAAGTGTTGCTAAATCCATTTCTTCGTTAAAGTTGATGATGATTGTACGAGTTTTGCTATTTGCTGAGTTAGATACGTATTTTGGTGCTACAGTATCTTTACCAGTAATAGTAACTGTTACATCATTCATTGTGTTTTGAAGTTTTGTAGTATCACGTACTCCAACAACTTTTAGTTTGTAGCCTTCTGTTAATTCATCATAAGCTTCAAGTGTAAATACTTTGTTCACACCTGTACCAGTTTCGTCAGTAACAGTTTTAAGTGGAACAACTTTACCATCTTTATCTGTTAATGTGAAGTACTTAGTATCACCAACAGCAATTTTAACTTGCTTGTTAAATTTAAGAGTGATTTTTTTGTTATCCACTTTGTTAATAGAAGCTTCAGTAACTTCTGGACGAGTTTGATCTACTTCAGCTTTTACTTTAACTTGAGTTTCAGTAATTTGGTTACCTGAGTAGTCTTTAACTCCTTCTACAAACAATGTCATTTCATATCCAGGTAGTGCATTTGCAGAGAAGTCAAATTCATAAACATCTCCAGCAATTTTCTTCACTGAACCTGCAGCTTTTTTATCTGAACCTGACATCCAGTAAATGTTAGATTTAGAAACTGTATCTGCATCAACTTCTTCACTGAAAGTAATAGTTACTTTTTCAAGAGTAGCACTTACACTCTTAACAGTAGGAGCAACTTTATCTTCAGCCACTTCAAATTCAACTTCTTTAGTTAAAGCTTTGAAGCCTGCGAAATCTTCAACACCTGAGATTTCTAATTTGTGTTTACCAACTGATAAATCTGCAGAAGAATAAGGTTTTAAAATTAACTCACGAGAACCTTCATCAACAGTACCAAAGAATGATTTACCATCTAGTTTAAAGTTTGTTGTAGAAGCTTTTTTAATTGGCTCAGAGAAAGTTACTTTAATAGCTTTTGTTCCAAGAGATTTCACTTCTGCAACTTCTGGCAATGTGTTATCAACTGGAGTGAAAGCTACATTAGTAGCATCAATAGTTTTTTCTCCTGCTTTAACATTTTTCACTGAAAGTTTGTAAGATTTTTGGTTTTCTAAAACTTTACCGTTTACTTCTTTAACTGCTAAACGGACAGTTTTTCCATCTTCTAATAATGTAGCTGAATCTAACTCAATTGAGCTATCAACAGTGTATTTATCAACATCTTCAGCAGATGTTTTGTCAACTTTACCGTCGAACTCTACAGTGATTTCTTTAAGGTTAGTTGCAGATACAGATTTAACTGCAGTAGCTGTAGTTACAACATAAGTAACTTTAGCTGTGTACTCAACGTCTTTGATTTTGAAAGTAACTTCTGTTTCTTTGTTAGGCTCTAGAGCTTTTTCTAAAGTAACAGTTTCTTTAGTACCATCAGTTAAAGTAACGTTTAAAGTTTTAGCGTCAACTACTTCGATTTTGTCAACTTTTGGAGTTGCATCTACAGTATCAAGTGTACGTGAGAATACAACTGCGAAGTCTTGGCGAGTAATTGCAGCATTTGGGTTTAAGTTTGTTTTACCATTTGCTTCAGAACCTTTGATAACGCCGTTTGCTACTGCGATTTCAAGGTAAGATTTAGCCCATGATTTAACAGTTGAAGCGTCAGCGAATTGACCTAGATCTGCTTCACCTTCTAATTCGAAAGCTTCAACAAGAATTTTAGCTGCTTCTGAACGAGTTAATTGTTTGTTAGGAGCAAATTCAGTTGCGCTTACACCTTCAAAGATTCCGTATTCTACAGTTGCAGCGATTGCATCGTAGTACCAAGCGTCAGCTTTTACGTCTTTGAAGTCTACAGAACCTTCAGCTTCTAATTCTAGAGCATTTGCGAAGATTGTTGCAGCTTGTGCACGAGTGATTGTGCTAGTTGGGTTGAAGTTGCCGTTAGCATCTCCTTGAATTACACCACTGTCAACTAAAGCTTGAACTGCCTCTTTAGCGTACCCTGAAACTTTATCGAAATCATTTAATTGTGCTGCAGATGCTACAGGAACGATTGCTGATGCAACTAATGCAGCTGTTGCAGATGCCGCGAAAAACTTACGGCCTTTGTTTTGCTTTGCCATTATTTGTATTCCTCCCTAATATTCCTAAAAATTGATATTATTCCAATGAAAACTATAGTACCACCATAATTAGTTGCCTAAATTTATGTATTATAGCTTTCCTGAATAATTCAAAACTAAAGCAAATTTTCTTAGTAAAGTTACTAGAAAAAGAGTAGTAGAATACCATTCTAGTAAGCTTATTCACTTTCTACAATAATATAACACTCTTTTTTCCATAATTCAAGCACTGGGACATAAATTTAGTTATAGAAGATTTTTTTACCATACCTAGTGTGGTATTTTATAGCAGTAGGAAATCTCCCATCTATTTATCCCCTTATTTGGATTGGTAACATATAGTTCCGTTACCTATTATACCTGACTCTCCTTAATAACCAAGTGTTTTCTAGAATGGTTACTAAATTGTCAAAAATTAAAGACTCCCGTAATAATTTAGTAATAATTGTAAAGATACAGTAATACTGTTTGTACTTTTCTGTAAAATCCAGACTTTTCAAGAGTTTCTACTATATTAATGAAAAGCAGTCTCTATCTGTCCTCATGTTGTAATGATAGATTGGCTATTTTTATGCTACACTTTTGATAGTTTGATAGAACATCATCAGCTATTGAAGGGAGCTAAAAAAATGAAACGTAAATTTCCTCTTTACGGGGCCGTGCTTGCCGGAATGTTATATCTGGCGCCTACTTCCGCTTCAGCAGAAGATCTTTCGAAGCACTGGGCCTACCATGAAATGAACTATCTTATTACCAACGATTTAATGAAAGGTGATGAATTCGGCAATTATCGTCCGAATGATGCTGTCACTCGTGCTGAGTTTGCTGCATTTCTAGTTAGAACACTTAATCTGCCAGCTGCTTCTAGTAATGCAACCTTCTCAGATGTTAAGAAGGGTGACTGGTATTACGGGGTCATCGAACAGGCAAGCTATCACGGACTGATCAAAGGTGATGAGCAAGGTAAGTTTAACCCCAATGATCATATTAACCGTCAGGAAATGGCGGCTATGTTAAAAAGGGCTCTCCATTATCAAAACATCAACACAACTTCCTCCCCTATTACGTTTAGTGATAATGCTCGTATTGCCAAATGGGCCTATGCAGATGTACAAGCTGTCGTCACGACAGGACTACTTGTCGGGAAGCCTAATAATCAATTTGCACCTCTTGCCCAAACAACTCGTGCCGAGGCAGCTACTGTGCTCTATCGTTTAATCCATTTGGAAGCACCTGAAACAGGTGGTAAGCAATACACTACGACGAACTACTCACACGATTACTCAACGGTGGTACGTAATCAGGCGAAGAATAATCCAAAGGTCGATGGTGCAGGCATTTTCACGGCTAGCGAGGCACTAGTGTCATACTATGTGCACCCAAAAAGCTTTATGCAGGATAGCCCATCTTATTATCAATTTTTAAAATTATCTACTGTGGTGAATAACCTTAGTGCAAAGGAACTGAATGATAAGGTACTTGCGAATAAAGGAAGCTTAGCGAATACAGCTGATGCCTTTATAAAGGCGGGTGTCGATAACAATGTCAATGCCATTTATTTGGTGTCCCATGCCTTACATGAAACAGCCAATGGTGGCTCTTCACTCATTAAAGGTATCGAGGTTGGTTTGGATACTAATGGTAAACCGATGATGGTGACCGCAGAAAATCGTGAAAAATTAACAGCGATTAAGAAAACTTACAATGCTTATGGTATTGGTGCTATTGATGCAGATGCTAATAAGTATGGTGCTGAGCGTGCCTATGCAAATGGTTGGTTTACTGTTGAGGATGCTATTATTGGTGGTGCTCAATTTGTAAAGGATCAGTATATTAGCAAGGGGCAAGACACATTGTATAAAATGCGTTGGAATCCTGAAAATCCAACCGTTCACCAATATGCTACGCATGTGATGTGGGCAGTCATTCAGGCGAAAAAGATTTATGACATCTACGAATTAATTGGTGCTCATACAACAACTAATTTGGTGTTTGATGTACCTGCTTATCAAAGTCAGTCTTCCGCGCCATCATTACCAAGCCCAACGAAGCAATATGCGTTGGATTTAGGTTTAGCTGGAGCAACAGGCAAGGCTACGATTAATCTCAATATGAGAACATACCCGACTACAACTGATAATGCTTCAATCATTACGAATTTACCAAAGGATTCATCCTTTAAAGTCCTTGGCGAAAATGGTGGCTGGTTCAAAGTAAGTGTTAATGGACAAGAAGGCTGGGTATTTGATGATTATGTCATGCTTGAAAATGGTCTACAGATTGTTAACATGAATATCACCCTCAATGTCAGAAGTGAACCTTCCACTACAAGCGCTATTTTAGGAACAGTGAAACCGAATGGCTTTATTATTGGTGAAGTCGATGACAAAGGTGAGTTCATAAAAAATGGTGCCTGGTATCAGGTAATCTACAACGGCAAAACAGGCTGGGTGCATGGTGATTATATTGTAAAAAAATGATTCGATTGCGATCATCTAAAAAAGAGTGCGACATTGCTGCGCACTCTTTTTATTGTTCATTTTTGTCCTACTATTTGATCGCTATATAATAGAAGAAACTCGAAATTATATGTTAGGATTATGAAAAAATTCTCCTAAAATTTAGTACAATTTTATGCTTATTCAGCTGTTTCATCGATCATGCTAAGTAATAGGCGCTACTCGACTATGACTATCGACATCCCTTTCCGCTTTCATTCCCTTGTCTGAGATATACCCTCTTCCATAACGACTAAACCCCTATCCCCTATACGAAAATTTCCTGTCAATATTGCTTTTATGGTATGATAGATTGCAGTGAAAAAGGAATTACAGAAAGGTTTGAACACTATATGAGGCATGTAACAATTATGGGCGTACCCTTTTTACATATTAATCAGCAAGGGTTTGTTGATTTACTCGTTCATCGTATTGAACAGCAAGAAAAGACTTTCGTTGTAACAGCCAATCCAGAAGTTGTTATGCAGGCAAACGAAAATGCCACTGTAATGAATTATTTACAGCAGGCGACCTACATTTGTGCGGATGGCATTGGTGTCGTTAAAGCTGCACAAATCCTTGGTGAATCACTGCCAGAGCGTGTAACAGGCTATGATACGATGGTACGACTGCTGGAAGTAGGTCAGCAGAAGCGTTTTAAAATTTATTTATTAGGTGCACAAAAAGAAACAATCGAAAAGACGGTTGCGAATATTCATAAAAACTACCCAAATGTTGATATCGTTGGCTATCATGATGGTTACTTCGACTGGAATAATAATGATTTTGCAAATGAAATTGCGACATTACAGCCTGATCTCGTGTTTGTAGCATTAGGTGTTCCAAGACAGGAAAAATGGATTACAGAAAATCTGGATAAGTTTTCAAAGGGTGTATTTATCGGTGTAGGTGGTTCCTTCGATGTGATCGCTGGCACTGTAAAGCGTGCACCAGTCATTTGGCAAAAGTTAAACTTGGAGTGGCTCTACCGAGTGCTGCGTCAGCCAAGTCGTTTTGGCAGAATGCTCGTTCTCCCTCGCTTTGCTTTAAAGGTTTTTGCATTAAAGCTTAAAGGTCAGGGCAAAACAAAATGAGTCAGTCAACCTTTGTCAAAAGTACGCTTATCTTAACAATTGCAACATTACTTTCTAAAGTAATCGGTAGTATTTTCCGTATACCGCTGCAAAATATTGCTGGTGATGAAGTACTCGGTATCTTTAGTCTTGTTTATCCTGTCTATATGGTGGCACTGTATTTATCCGTTGCTGGTATCCCTATCGCTATTTCTAAGCTGATTGCGGAAGCTAGGACTAGTATGGATACTGCCAAAATTAAGAAAATTTATGTGACTGCAAGAATCCTTGCATTATCCTTTGGCGTCATTAGTTTTACAATCATTTACGGCTTTTCAGAGCAGATAGCGAATGCACTTGGTGGCCCTTCAACGGAGATTGCATTAATCATTGTAGCCCTAACACTACTCGTTGCTCCCTATATGGCTGTCTATCGAGGATTTTTCCAAGGCTTTGGGGATATGCGACCTACTGCCATCTCACAAGTGATTGAGCAATTAGTACGTGTCGCTTTAATTTTAATTGTTGCGTATTTCTTAGTTGCGATGGATTATTCCAATGATATCGTAGCTGGTGGTATTATGGCAGGTTCTGTATTAGGTGCACTTGGATCACTTTTCTATTTACTCTTTAAATATTTCCGTTCTTCGGTAAAAGTGACGAGCAAGGAGAAATATTCTAGTAAGGATTTTTCCACATACAGTAAAACCATTTTAAAAATCTCCATACCCATTGCAATTGGTTCTGTAACAATGGCACTTTTTAATTTCGTTGACTCCTTCACGGTCACATATGGCTTAAGAAATGCTGGAGCAGATGCAAGTGAGATTAGCTTCCTTTACGGAATTTATGGTCGAGGACTGACATTAGTTCAAATCACAACGGTTTTCGCTTCTTCAATTATCTTACCACTTGTGCCGCTGATTACAACGAAGCTAGCAGAACGTAAATTGAATGAAACACGCAGTATTATTGAACGAACACATCGTATGACACATCTTATTTCTTGGCCAGCTGCTATCGGGTTGCTAGCCTTAACCTTGCCTTTAAATCTAGCTCTTTTCAAAGACTTAGAGGGAAGCTTAATGTTAGCCATCATTAACCTTAGCTCCGTCTTTACATCCCTGACACTACTTGGAACAGGTATTTTACAGGGCATGAATGCTGCCAAAACAGGAGCCATCATTATTTTGAGTGGAGTTGTCCTTAAGGTGTTTTCGAACATCTTCTTTATTCAAGAATTCGGTTTAGATGGTGCTGCGTATGCAACGTTGTTGGTGTACTTAGTGTTATTTATTGTGAATTCTGTCTTTATTTATCGTATGATTCGCTTCACTGTTCTTGGAAAAGATACTCTAAAAATGATTGTGTCTTCCATTGTAATGGGGGCAGCCGTTGGTTTACCAACGCTTTGGCTTGATTTTACACATTGGTCTCGAATGTTGGCGATGGGTTATCTAACTGTTGCAATCATAGTGGGAGGAGCTCTTTATTTCCTTCTTCTATGGATGATGAAAGCAATCCATAAACAAGATTTAAAGAAAATCCCTGTTATCGGAAAAAGATTTTCATAATTAAGAGAGGTAGGACACTTATGTCGAAACAGAAATGGCTTTGGGGAATCATTGTTCTTTTACTCATCGTTTCCTCCACAGGTATGATGATGAGATGGAATGCTGAGCAATCGAATAATGCTTATGAAATTGTCATTCCCTATCATGAAATACAAACCGCAGAAAAAAATAGCGATTTAACAATGGATGAAATTCTTTCCTCCTTAAAGGATGCTGGACTGAATACGGTAAGTCTAGAGCCTTTAACATTAAAGGAAATGGAAAAGCAAAACTTAATTACGGTTTATAAAGAAAGCGAATTAGCAGCGCAATTATTATTTACACCTTATAAAGATGCTGTTGATATCACTAAGGGTGGCTATTATATTCGAGTGCCTGAAAATGAAAGTTATCAGAAGCTTATCATGGAAAGCATGGAACCAGAGGAAGTACTAATAGGAGAAGAAGCTTTTTATTTCCTTCCTGCTTCTAACCACAATTTTGATTTAAAAACACCAATTGGTTACGATCAGCCTGCGATTGATATGATTAGTAAGCATGGACTAGCCCACATCTTTAAAGTGGAAAATGCAGATAATGAAGTAGCTAATGAAAAAATAGTAAATCAATTACTAGCGTTAAAAGATGCTTCTGCTGGTCGTTTGCTTGGCCAAGGCGATGAAGCCATTGGATTTGGACAAGAAGATGGCAATCAATTAGTTGAAAAATTAAGTGGTGCTGGCTATTACTTCTACACAATTGAAAGCAACCCGCTCAAAGGCGAAAGTAAAATCGCTCAAATGACGGATTATCATATGATTCGTTTGCATAGTATCAATGTCAACAGAGAAACAAAATTAAAGTTAAATGCAAGTATTGACCGTACAACACGAGCTGTCAAAGAGCGTAATATTCGCTCCATCTTCTATCATATTAAAACAACAGGCAATGCCAAAGATAATATAGAAGACACGATTGAATACTTAAATGGTGTTCATGAGACAATGCCCGATCATTTCCAACCAGGTGAACCAAAGCTATTTGATAAAGTTGCCGTTCCAGCATGGGTCACAGCAACCGTATTATTAGCAGGTATTTTATTTACCTTTATCGTTTCAGAGTTAGTAAAATGGATGCCTCTTCGTTTAGCGGCAGTTGGCTTTATGGCGTTACTAGCTATTGCGTACTTTATTCTAAAAAGTACTCTATTCTTACAAGCTTTTGCACTAATTATTGCAGTCCTTGCACCAACCTATGCAGTCATCAAATCGGCGCAAGGCTCTACGAAAATGTCTAAAATCTTGGTGCAATATGTGAAGGCCGTAGCGATTAGCCTTATTGGGATTATCATTGTCATTGGCTTATTAAATGGTAATGCCTTTATGACAGGCTTTGCCGTATTTAAAGGAGTTAAGCTTGTTTATCTCATTCCAATTATGGGTGTATTATTATTTACTGTAATTGAGATCAACCGACTAGCTGAGCAAAACATCAAAAAATCTTTATCGAATACCGTCACATTATTAAACAAAGAACTAAAATATTGGCATGTGCTATTACTAGTAGTTGTCGCAGGTATCGGTTTATTTTACATTAGCCGTACAGGTAACTCTGGTTCTGTCAGTGATATGGAATTAGCCTTTAGACAATGGCTCGAAAATACATTGTATGTTCGACCAAGAACGAAGGAATTTTTAATTGGTTTCCCATTCTTTATTTTAGCGTTATATGTAATGGGGATTAATCGCAAATGGGGTAGTATCCTACTTGTACCAGGTGTTATCGGATTCCTATCTATCGTCAATACATTTACCCACCTACACATTCCAGTAGCTGTTTCTGTCTTGCGTACACTATACAGCGTATCTCTTGGCCTTGTAGTAGGATTAGTGTTTATCCTCATCTTCAAAATTGGTTATCGTTGGGTTTCTAAGGCAATCGCGAGGTGGTCATAATGCACGTTGTTTTATCTGGCTATTATGGATTTGATAATGTTGGCGATGATGCCATCCTGCTGTCCATTATCCACTCTCTAAAAAAGTGGCAGCATGATATAGAAATCACGGTATTATCCAATAATCCAGCAGCTACTGAGCAAACGTATGGTGTCAAAGCCGTGAATCGTTGGAAAATGAAAGAAATACGCCAATTGCTTAAAAGGGCAGATGGACTTATCAGCGGTGGCGGTAGCCTTATGCAGGATCAAACAGGAATGAAAACCATTCCTTACTATGCGGGCGTTATCCAAATAGCAAAATGGTTGAAAAAACCAGTATTTGTTTACGCCCAAGGCATGGGCCCGATTAATCACTCTCTAAGTAAATTCATTGTTCGCTCTGTCTTTAATAAGGTAGAGCAAATTACAGTCCGAGATAAAGCCTCTCAAGCTCTTCTAACAGAGATTGGTGTGCGAAAAGAGGCTAAGCTTGTGCCAGACCCTGTTATGGGGCTTAACGGCAGTGACTTTCATAGTGAATGGCTCGAAAGTGTCACATTATCAGCAGATAGCTATATCTCTGTAAGTGTGCGTGACTGGCCATCCGCCATAGCGTACAAAGAAAAAATTGCGCATAGCCTAGACGAATTAGTACGTCAAGGTGAGCAAATTGTCTTCTTACCTATGCATGGTGAGCATGATTTACAAACATCACAGGAAGTAGCTGCACTAATGAAGGAGAAAAGTTTGATTGCGCCAGCCGATTTATCCATAGAGGAGAAAATCGCAGTAATTGGACAATCTCAATTATTAATTGGGATGCGACTACATTCTCTCATTTTTTCTGCAATCTATGCGACTCCTTTTATCGCCATCTCGTACGATCCAAAAATCGATGCGTTTGCTGACATTGTCAGTCAGCCAGTTATTGGACATGTCGAAGCAGATGATTGGAACGGTGTGATATTGTTTGAACAAGCCGTCACAATCCTTGAATCGTTTACGACGGTTCAAGAAAATATGCGTCAGGCTATCATACCCTTACAAAATGAAGCAACAGCAACGGCGAAATTAGCCATTGAGGTTTTTTCACAATAAACATGAAAAAATGATGAATTTCAATTAATATTGAAATTCATCATTTTTTTCCGATTTCTAATAATTTTAAAACAGACTGTGCTTGCTGCATATGCATAGCTAAAACATATTGACTGGCCTGCATCAAAATTTGAGCCTTCACCATATTCATCATCTCTTTTGCGATATCTGCATCTCGAATACGAGACTCTGCTGCTTGTAAATTTTCTGCGGTGTTAACATTAGCATTATAAGCATGTTCCAAACGGTTTTGGTACGCTCCTAGACGAGAACGCTCATTAGATACACGTTTTAAAGCCTCATCCATTGAAGAAATGGCTTTATCCGCATCCTCACGAGTAGCAATGGACACATCCTTCAAACCGAGTGCTTCAGAGCCCATACCATTGATAAATAATTCTATATGCTGCCCTGCATTGGCCCCTGCCTGAATTTTAATGCTATTTGTCTCATGATCTCCATTGAGTAATGTCTTCGTATTAAATTCTGTATCCGTAGAGAGTCGCTGAATTTCCTTCTTTAATTCTTGGAACTCCAGCTCTAATTTTTCACGATCATCATCGGTTAATGTGTCATTGGCTGCCTCCACTGCTAATTCACGCATGCGCTGAATCATCGCATGTGTCTCATTCAGTGCCCCCTCTGCTGTCTGCACGAGAGAAATGCCGTCCTGTATATTTTTAGCCGCCATATTCAATCCCCGAATTTGAGAACGCATTTTTTCAGAAATCGCCAATCCAGCTGGATCATCCGCTGCACTATTGATTCGATACCCCGACGAAATGCGTAGCATAGCTTTACTCATCGCACTTTGATGCCGATTCATATTATTCAGGATCGACATCCCCGTAGCTGACCACTTACCAAGCATGCTTTCACCACCTTCTTAATATGTATATCGGCCTATTCTCTATTCTATTAATCACCATTATGGGAATCGTTGCTAATTTTTTATGTATTATTAACAATTTATAGGCACATGACTCCTTTTAGCTTACTGGTGTCCAGATTTTTTAGTGAACCTATAGTCATTACGAGCGATGATGATTAGCTGACTTGCAAGTCGCTCATTCAGCTTTGTGGCAATATAATAGTAGCAGACGTTTAATGAAGGTGTTCTCCTATCGTAGCTTGTGCTGGAATACAATTCTTCTCCTTCTGGAGGTACATGCTAAATTTTAGTAAAAGCACCTGCTTATCATTTCTGAAAAGTAGGTGCTTACTGGGCATTCCAACTATTCAATTGTTAAACCTCCAAGTTGATGGCTCTTTTGCTGTAGCAATTCGAAAAAGAGTTCTTTATCGTTCTCCAATAATGTTTGATCAATTAAATAATCAAAATTTTTCTCCTCTAGTTCTGCGATAAGCTGATCGATTTCGCCAACCGTCACAGATGAAACAAGTGGAATTTGTTTCTTCGGTGTTGCGCTTTCAAGTATTGGTGCTAAATGCTCATGAACATTCGTAATAAGCAGTAGTTGATAAAGTGGTAATCGGATAAAACGATTTCCTTTTTGGAAAACAAAAACCTCAGATAAATTTTCAATTTGCTGTGTCTTCATGTTGATAATCATCTCTTTACCTTCTATGGGAATGAAATGGAAAATCTCATTCTCTTTTAAAATAGAGAAATATTGATAAGCAAATACGAGACGTAATTTGTCTCCAGTAACTTTTGTGTAAAACGGCTTCATGTATTGAACTTGCATCATCCTTCATCCCTCCCTAGTTATCTGATTATTCAGATTTTAACACAAATCAATTGGCTTGTTAACTATCTTTGACTTCATTTTTTTCTTTCTGATCATTCAGCTTATCATTACTGCATTTTAATCGTATAATGGAAGGACAGTCTTTTTTTCATTCTTACAATTAACAATGTTAAACATAGCCATACATGATGAAAGGAGTGAGGTTATGGCATTGTCTATATCGCAAATAGCTAAAGAACATCAAGCATTTGTGCTGACTAAATTAAAAGAAGCTGAACAAGGGCTACATCCTTCCTCTACGGAAGATGAAGAACTAGTGCGTCGTGCTGTCTTTTCTGTAAGAAATAAATCCATTGTTTTTGAACGTTTTAATGGAACAAGTTCTATATTATATGCAAGTGTTCAGGATGTCAGACCCGCTTCTGTTGAAATTGATTTTTACAAGGAAGAGCTACATTGTAACTGTCCACAACCTAAATGGTGTCGACATCAAGTAGGTGCTTTACTCGCTCTCTACCAATACTTTGACTCCGTGCAAAATTGGTCGAGTGCTTGGCGTGCTCAAAAATCGGTCCAGCTAAAAACCTTAGCAGAAGAACGTAGACCACAAAGCTGGTCGATGATGGTTGATGAAGTAATGAAGCGCTTATTACCATCTGGCCGAGTATTAGAGGGCTATGGGCTTTCTGCTGTAAGAACAGATGCATTGGAGCGTCTTCGCCGGCATATGCCCTTTGAACGTGAATGGCAGCCCCTTTATAAGCTCTATATGGAATTAGCTATTTTTAATACTATATGGCGGCATTTAAATGCAACAGCTGGGCATTCATTAGATTCTCCATATATGAAATACTTTATCGATCAAAGCATGCAATCCTTTGAAAGCATTCTTACTGAGTTAACGAATCGGTCACGTCTTTTTGCGACTGATCCTTTTTATGATGCCATTCAAGAGCTAGTAAGGGAATTTTTATTAGAACGACAAGGGCTGTTTGCCCATCGACTTCGTCTATATATGCTGCTTTGGGCAGTGCTTTTTTATGAAAAGCCTCGACGCGAGCAGGAATTAACTTATTTAAATAATCTAGAAAACCCTTCCGAAGAAATTTCTTTGCAATCATTAAAGCTATTATTTTATGTGTTATTACAAAAGGAGGATCTGCTGCTCGAAAATTTGGCACAGATTGATTTACCCCAAATGCAGGATTTATTTGAACTGGCTACTTTTGCTCAACGTGCTGGTGAGTCCTATTCATTAGCTGTCATTTTACGAGCTATATTACCTTTGACTGAAGCCTTCCTACAGGAAGTCGTACCAGTCGTTCAAAGAGCCCAGTACGTAAGGCAATTTCAGCTTTTATTTGATGACATACAGCTTACTGAGGAAGAGGAAGCAATGTTATACAGTGCATTTGGTGTGTATGGGCTTCAGCCATTTTCATCGTTTTTAATAAAAAAAGGACGTTACCGTGAATGGGCTGCTCTCCATCAATTAAATCCTTCATCTCTATCCTATTTAGAAATGTGTGGATTAAAGGACGTCTTACAGATTGAACCAGCTACTGTCTTACCTTTATACCATGTCTATGCAATGGCTGAAATTTCACAAAAATCACGTATGAATTATAAGCAAGCTGTGCGTATTTGGAAAAGTATGCGTAGTGCCGCAAAACGAGCTGGCAAAACAGCTTATTTTGAAACATATATGCAAACCATTCGTGCAGAATATAAACGATTACGTGCGTTACAAGAAGAAATTGAGAAAGGAAACTTAGTATGATGACAATAAATGCTCCTTCCCCCTTTTCCCAAACTCAACAGCTTCGTATTGATGTAGCACGGGAAGGATATTTTACATTGCAGGGTTTTACTGCAAATGGTACGACAATCGACGCTGATACATTAATTTCTTCATTATTCTTTACCTATGAAGCAAATGTCTATGGCTTATTAACCAATCGGACTGATTTCACGATTGAGGTTTCTACTGCTGAATTACTTGATATTTTTTCATCAAGCTTCCAACATCCCTTTATTAATTGGCTTGGTGCAAATGATGAAAGTAAGGAATGGCTCGGAAAAGTACTGGCGTTACAGGAATACTGGCAGGAGCCCTCACTTTGGTCATACGCTGTCATTGCGGAAGATTTTTCTTCGCTAACTTTTCCTATTGATCACATCGATACAGCATTATTAGAAATAGCTGTTCAGCAAAAGCTTTCACAAGTTGGTCTAATACTAGCTGATTTACCAAAACTTCTACCCTTTTTCTTACGTGGTGGCTGGCCATTGGATCAAGCTCGTCAAGCCGGTGCAGTTTCAGTTTCTTTACGGTTAAGTGAGCCAGAAGATGAAGCCGATGTCTGGTTATTAGAAACAGTGCTCAGCACTGCTACGACAAAAAACTACTGGACTCCTGCTATTCGTAAGCAATCCTTACCAATTGAAGAGGCGCTTCCTACGAAATGGCGAATGTTCGCCACTGAAATTGAACAACAGCAACAACAAATTGTGAATCTTCTATCCAATGACGATATCAGAAGTGATACCTTTATTCGTGTGACATTGGAGGACTCAGAAGTACGGTCTTTTTTACGTGAGGATCTCGCCAGATTACAGGCACTTGGTTTTGATGTTGTACTCCCTGCATGGCTAAAAGATTTAAAACAATCCAAATTACGTGTACGTGTAACAACTAACAATGTCTCCACTAAGAAGGTAGCAGGATTAGATGATATTTTAACGTTTAAATGGCAATTTTCTATGAATGGGCAAACGATTTCAGCTGAGCAATTTAAAAAGCTGGTGGATGAGAAACGTGAATTTATTCGTATAGGTACGGAATGGTTCCGAGTCGATGCCAATTGGATGCACGAAATGCGTGAACTAATGCAGCAGGCAGAAGATGAAAGTTGGACTGTTCGAGAATTGTTGTTTAGAGAATTACCCGAAGACTTGTCTGCGCCTCTCGAAGAAGATGCCGATGATGCGTTAAGAGATGATCCAATTTTCGCACTGGAAATACAACAATCATTAAAATCATATATGGAGCAGCTTTTGGAGAAGAAGGGCTTGCCAGCAGTACCGATTCCTTTATCCTTACAAACCGAATTACGTCCTTACCAACAAGAGGGCTTTGAATGGTTAATCTTTATGCGCGAACAAGGTTTTGGTGCATGTCTAGCCGATGATATGGGACTTGGGAAAACGGTACAACTAATCACCTATTTACTTCATATTTATGAGACAGCAGCTGATTATACGAAGCCAACCATTATTATTTGTCCAACCTCAGTCCTCGGTAACTGGCAAAAAGAACTCGCTCGATTTGCCCCTTCACTGATTGTGCATACGCATTATCAGACAAATCGAGCTAAGGATGAGGATTTTAAAGAGCTAGTGACTGCCGAAAAACCACATGTTATTTTATCAACCTATGGTACTGTGTCACAGGATACTGAATTTTTACAGAATATAGAATGGGCAACTGTTGTGCTTGATGAAGCTCAAAATATAAAAAACATGCAGACCTTACAATCAAGAGCCATTCGTAAATTGTTAGGAGACCATCATATTGCCCTTACAGGAACACCTGTAGAAAACCGCTTATCTGAGCTATGGGCTATTTTTGATTTCATTCATAAGGGTTATTTAGGTAGCTTTGGCCGCTTCAATGAAGAATTTATTTTGCCTATTGAACGAGACGAATCTGAATCACATAAGCAGAAGTTACGAGCTAAAATTCAACCTTTCTTATTGCGTCGTACAAAGCGTGATCCCCATTTACAGCTTAACTTACCAGATAAGCTAGAATCGAACGAATACTGTCCATTAACAGCCGAGCAAGCTTCTCTCTATGAAGGATATATTTTAGAGACACTCGATCAGCTAGAGCAGTTAACAGGTTTTCAAAAAAAGGGACGTGTTTTAAAGATGCTTAGTAAGTTAAAGCAACTATGTAATCATCCTGCCTTATATTTAAAGGAATCTTTCGAGGATGCCGAAACAATGCTTGCACGTTCGACTAAGCTAGAGCGCATTGTACAAATGGCAGCAGAGATTGTGGACAATGGCGAACAATGCCTTATCTTTACACAGTATATCGGAATGGGGCAATTGCTACAGCATTGTTTAAGTGAACTATACAATGTGGATGCACCGTTTTTAACTGGTGCTATGCCTAAGCAGCAGCGTGACCGCTTAGTAGAGGCTTTTCAGGCAGGAGACTTCCCTATATTTATTCTTTCCTTAAAAGCAGGTGGAACAGGTCTTAATTTAACAGCTGCTAATCATGTTTTACATGCAGATCGCTGGTGGAACCCCGCTGTCGAAAATCAAGCAACTGATCGTGCTTATCGCATTGGGCAGACACAATTTGTGCAGGTCCATAAATTTGTAACCATCGGTACAATTGAAGAAAAAATTGATAAAATGCTGGTGCAGAAATCTGCATTATCCGAAGAACTCATTCAATCAAGCCAGTGGTTGACCGAGTTAGAAGATCAAGAACTTCGTGATCTAATAACATTGGACATATAGTAATTAGATGCGCCAAGAGCTACATTGTTCTTGGCGCTCTTTTAGTGGAACCTCGTTACTTCTTATCCCTACTTACTTCAAACATTCTTATTTAGTTGTGTCAAAACATCCATTGCTGTGCGGTCTTCAGCAATGTCTTTTTAATATGTGTATACATCATTCCTTTCTGTTGCTACGGTGCAAGAAATATAAGGAGAATGGCGGATCAGACAACGATATTTCTCTTGCTCCGTATGTAAATAGCTTGTCTATGGTAAAACAAAATCTTTTAAGTCTTCCTGTTCATTCGGTGGCTGTGGCGGTACAATAGCCGTTTCGTCACTATTCCTTTGTTTGAGATGATAAAATCGTATATCTTCTACAACCACCTCTGTCATAAAAATCTTAGTGTTTTCTTCATTTACAAATGATCTTGTTTGAATACGACCATTTGCACCGATTAAAGAGCCTTTACCGCAATATTTGACGATATGTTCTGCTAGCCTTCCCCAAGCTGTACAGAAAATAAAGTCTGCATCTACTTCTCCACGATTGTTTTTAAAATTGCGGTTAATGGCCAATGAAAAATGAGTCTGTACACGATTTCCAGATAAGTAACGTAACACCGGATCTTTCGTAAACCTTCCGACCAGTCCGACTTGATTCATTCGTTCACCACCTTTCTGTTGGATTGCTTTCATCTTACAAAAGGATATCCGCATTGGCAAAATCCGATATTATAAATTTCCTTCTGTTTTGCAGCATAAATTGGGTAAATTAGCATTTTTAATTTGCTAATTTTTTTTAATTTTCTAGCTGAATGCTTTGGACTGTAATGGCAAATGCTATTTCATGAAATCAGCATTTTCGCAGGTTTTGAAATATCGTCACAGGTGCACATAACAAACAGCCACTACTTCATGTGTTATAATAAAAGAATGACAGACTTAGGAGGAATATACATAATGAAAACATTTAAAATGCTTTCCTTTGACCTTGTCACGAAAGATGGCGTACAACCATTCCCTTTAGTCGATGGCATTATTATTAATCAGGAAAACAGCCATCAATCTTGGATACTAGAATTGTTTATGGAAAAACAATATCGCTCAACCTTTGATGAACTCTTAGTAAATGCTACCGTCTGCAATGTCCGTGCAGTTATTTCATTTCCAGATAATGAACCCGCTCCTTTTCAGGTAATCGTACATACAGTTCAAGAAATTGGTGATCATGTTTCAGTACTACTAAAAGGAACACTCAAAATTAAACGCTCTAAATATGCTGAACAATTGCTTTCCGAGCTACTTGCTGAGGGTGTATCCCTAGAGGATTTACTGGAGCGCTTTACGAAAGATATGAAGCAGCGACCAAAATTAAAAAATGATTAGCGATGCGAATTTTGCATCGTTTTTTTATTGGACAAGCTGCCATTTTTCAGTACAATACAATTTAAAAAGGAGCGTTATATTTGGTTATTGCTATCAGAGAGAAGCCTTTAAAATTATTATGGCTTGAGGCTGTGATGAGGAGGCTTTTAAAGAATGATGTTGAGTTTCACTATTATCAGGAACAATATCGCCGACTGGATGCAGGTTTTGCTGGTGAACAAAAAGTGGACCGCGAATGGCATGAATTACTATGTCCAAATACTTTTTTCGTATTACATAATTTGTGTCTCAAGAACACTGCTCAACATATGCATCAGCTTGATACACTCTTTATTTGCTCTCAATTTATCTTCGTTTTAGAAATTAAAAATATTCATGGTCGACTAGAATTTAATCAACTCACACATCAATGTACACGCACAAAGGCAGATGGCACAGTAGAAGGATTTCCAAATGCGTTTACCCAAACTGAGCGTCATATGCGTTTTCTTAAAAGTCTTTCTTACTCACTCCCCATTGAAGGTGCCGTTGTCATAGCAAATCCTTCAGCGATCATCGTTAATCCTTCTAAAGCGCTCCCTATTTTTCATGTGTCAGGTCTTCATCAACATCTCCAGTCACTTTTTAAAAAGCATCCTCAAAAAATGCTAACAGATGATCAATTAGCTCAACTGGTTCAAGGGCTTCTCTCCAAACAAACGATTCCTCACATTCAAACTTCGATTGCCCCATCACGATTTCGGCATGGTGTGCTTTGTCCTAAATGTTCCTATCAACATAATATGTATTTCTATCGGGGCATTTGGAAATGTTCATTTTGTCATTATCGGAGTATAGAAATTTTTGCAGAAGCCATGCTCGATTATCAACTATTGGTTAGCCATTCTATTACTAATCAACAGTTACGTAAATTTTTCAAAATTGATTCTATCGATACAGCTACACGATTGCTTCAGAAATTTCAGTTCCCTTATACCGGAACCTATAAAAATCGTGTTTACCATTTACCTGAAAATTTATTGGATTACATGAAGAGATTTTTTGAGGGTTGATTGGCTCGCTTCACTGGCGAGAGTATTTGCAACGCTCATGGGGCATACACTTCGCTTTCGCGAGTATTCACCTTTCTTCCGCGAGTATTCACTTTCCTTCCGCGAGTATTCACTTTCCTTCCGCGAGTATTCACTTTCCTTCCGCGAGTATTCACCTTCCTTCCGCGAGTATTCACCTTTCTTCCGCGAGTATTCACCTTTCTTCCGCGAGTATTCACCTTTCTTCCGCGAGTATTCACCTTTCTTCCGCGAGTATTCACCTTTCTTCCGCGAGTATTCACCTTTCTTCCGCGAGTATTCACCTTTCTTCCGCGAGTATTCACCTTTCTTCCGCGAGTATTTACCTTTCTTCCGCGAGTATTTACCTTTCTTCCGCGAGTATTTACCTTTCTTCCGCGAGTATTTACCTTTCTTCCGCGAGTATTTACCTTTCTTCCGCGAGTATTTACCTTTCTTCCGCGAGTATTTACCTTTCTTCCGCGAGTATTTACCTTTCTTCCGCGAGTATTTACCTTTCTTCCGCGAGTATTTACCTTTCTTCCGCGAGTATTTACCTTTCTTCCGCGAGTATTCACCTTTCTTCCGCGAGTATTTACCTTTCTTCCGCGAGTATTCGCTTTCCTTCCGCGAGTATTCGCTTCTTTTTATCAAAAAAGAGTGTTTTCCATTTAGGAAACACTCTTTTTTATGTTATCGGTTGTTCATACCATCACGGTACTTTTCAGTGTCTTTGACTTTATCGTCGACAATATCATTATTATTGTTTACGTTGTCATTACGTTCAACACCGTTTACACCATTAGCATTTGGTACGTTGTCATAGCCGTTTGTGCTGTTGATATCGGCATTTGATCCAGGTGTTGTCGCTTCAGGCAATGTTGTATTTTCGTTAACAGTACCTCGGTTAGTACCATCTACGTTGCGATCGTATGCATCGTCACGATTATTCGGGTCTAATGCATCTTCCACATTGTCTACACCACGACGAACGTCATTTTCGACGTCTCGAACAGGGTGATCTTCGACTGCATTATTTCCCCAGTTACATCCTCCAAGGAATACAGTTGCAAGAATAATGGTTAAAAATGACATTTTCCACATAGTAAAAAACCTCCTTTCTTGGGTACTATGTCAGCAAATACATCGTGTGTATTTGTGATCCTACATAGATTGCCCGGGAAAGGAGGGAACTATCCGATATTTGTACAAACTATTTTTGTTTTTCTTTTAATACTTGTTCAATGTATGCTGCTTCTGCTTTACAGTCATAGCTATAGTTTGTGCCTAGCTCTTTTTGCAATGCCTCGATTGTTTCGATCTGCTGCGCTGTTGGTTCTTCATTTAAAATTTTAGCAATGACCTCATCGATTTTTTGTGCCATCTCTTCATGAAACTGTGCACTCAACAATATATCAGCAGGGATTTTTTCGATCCATGCGGCATTCTCCTGAAAATAAGTCTGCCAGCTTGCAATGAAGTCTTCCATAGAAAAGCGTTCTTCATCCCAACCAATACTTGCTAAGTATGCTTCAAAAGATGTCGAAATCGAACGAGTAATGCTAATTTTAATACCTGAAGACAATTCCTTATACATCTTAATAATCCTCCTACGTTTGTAAAACCTAAAAATTACATCTATTTCAATTCCCAAACGCTTTTTCGCCACTGCAATTTAAGAACCTACTAATCAACTTTTAACTTGACTTTATCTATTTTATATCTTTTGGTCTACAAATGCAAATTAGGCTTGTTTAGGCTGTTCAGGTCCAATCGCAAATAGAATATCGGCTTCACATACAAGTTCTCCATCTACAGTCGCTATACCATGACCTTTACCCATTGCGCCACGAAGTTTAACAAATTCTACTTCCAATTTAAGTTGGTCGCCAGGAACTACTTGACGCTTGAAACGACAATTATCCACACCTGTTAAAAAGGCTAAACGTCCCTTGAATTCTTCTGCATTTAATAAAGCGACTCCACCCACTTGTGCTAATGCCTCTACAATTAATACACCTGGCATTACAGGATAGCCTGGGAAGTGTCCATTAAAGAAGTTTTCATTGATCGAAACATTTTTTAAACCTACTGCGCGTTTACCTTCATCTAATTCAACAATGCGATCAACGAATAAAAAAGGATAGCGATGTGGTAAAATTGCTTGAATTTGTTCTGCTGTTAACATGTAATTTCCCCCTCGAAATTAAGTATGTATACACAAAGTAAGGTAAAGAATATTGCTATTCTTTACCGTTCATAATATCAAATATATGCTGCCATGTGTCCCTTTTAAAAATATCCATAGCATTGCCTTCTCCAATCACACTGAAGCCAAACATTGCGCCTAATGCTGCGGCAGCAACGACTAAGACGAGAACAATTACAATGCGTAACCAAATCGGAATCAGTCGGATTTGCACCCAGCGAACCTCGCGTTGCTCTCCATTTGAGCGGCGTTCTTTCTTTTCTGGTTGCGTATCGGTTTCTTGTGTCGGCACAGAACGTCGACGTGAATCGTTTGTCATAGATTGTACTCCTCTTCATTCCTAACTATGTGTTTTTGGATGACTTTTTATCGAATGCCGTTAATTAGTCCTAGCATTTGATCTGCTAATGTAACCGCTCTTGCATTGAACTGATAAGAACGTTGAGTTTGTATTAGTTCTGTCATTTCCTTTGAGAGGTTTACATTGGACATTTCTAGTGTACCACTTTGCATGCCAATTTGCTGACGGTTCGCACCCACAAGCTCTGTCAGAACTTCCGCTTGTGTAAAGCCAAGTTCAGCTAGATTGTCTGGTAAACCAACATAAGAACCAGAAACATGTTCCATTAATTGTGGTTTTTGGAATTCTGTTACAGCTAAATCCGTACGAATGATATCACCATTTGGATAAGATGCTTCTAAAACACCACCATCTCGAACGGCAAACTTTTGAACAGTATCTGGTAATGTAATAGCTTGTCCTGCTGCATTGGCTACGGGATAACCCTCTGCCGTTACGAGCATTACTGTTCCGTTATTCAACGGAGATAAATAAAAGTCACCTTGTCGAGTATACACTGTTTCAGTTCCATTTTCACCATTTGGCATTAAAATATTGAAATATTGTTTTGCTTTTGTGAAAGCAAAGTCTAAATCTCGATTCGTTGTTTGTAATGAGCCTTGCTTTTCATTGGATTTAATTTGTCCAAGCATGGCACCAGATCCATAGCGAATACCAACTGGTGTTTGGCGTTCAGCTCGGTCCTGCTTATCATTGTTAAATTGCTGATAAAGTAGTTCATTGAAGGATGCTTCCTTCGTTTTATAACCGGTTGTACTACTATTAGCAATATTATTACTAATTGTATCTAGTTTATTTTGTAATTGACCCATTGTGTTCGTTGCTGTCATCATTGTACGTAGCATTTATAAAACGCCTCCTGTTCGCCCGTTAGATTTTCCCGATTTCATTCACTGCCTTTTCCATGCTGCGATCATAAGCTTGTAATACTTTTTGATTTGCTTCGAATGCTCGGTAGGCTGTCATTAAATCTGTCATTGTGCGACCAGAATCTACGTTTGAACCTTCTAAAAAGTTTTGACGTAGCGTAAAGGAAACGCCATTCGCACCATAGGCTGTTGGTAAGTTCTCACCATTTTCCGTACGAATAAGACCATTATCCTGTTTACGTAGCATGTTCGGATTAGCAGCATATGATACGCCAACTCGTGCTACTTGCTGATCGTTTACAAAAATGGCTCCATTTTCATCGAGGCGAAAATCATCGTTTGGAAGCTGGATACGTTGTCCTGCATCATTGAGTACGTATAGACCCTGCCCGTTTACTAAATGGCCTTGACCATCTAATGTGAAATTACCATTACGTGTATAGGCCTCACCACCAGCTGGATGTTCTAGACGGAAGAAAATTGACCCCGTAATCCCATCTTCGTTTTGTGGTAAGTTTCCATCAATTAGCGCCATATCTGTTGTAAAATCAGTGCTATAGATTTGGCCTTGTATGTAATTTGGCAATGTTTCTTGTAAATATGTTCCTGTATTTAAAGCTCCTACTTGACTCATATATTCAGCGCCTGCTTGTTGATTGGCGGGAGCATTTGTTTTACCAATACTAGACATTAGCATGTCTGGAAATGAGCGAATAGTTGATTGATCTGCTTTAAATCCTGGTGTATTCGCATTTGATAAATTATTTGTTAGTAATTCTGTTCTTCTTTGTTGCGTGATCATACCTGTTGCAACTGTATAAAACCCTTTAAACAAAGAAATCACCTCATTTTATTTTTATAAGGATGCTGGCACACGATCAATGTTTTCTAGCATTATTCCCGTACCAATTGCTACACAATCCATAGGTCTCTCTGCAACGAAGACAGGTACCTTTAACTCTTCTATTAATAGCTGATCCATTCCATGTAATAGTGCACCGCCACCCGTAATAATAACGCCACGGTCAATGATATCGGCTGATAGCTCAGGTGGTGTTTTTTCTAAGACATTTTTTGCTGATTGGACAATCATCGCTACAGACTCGTGCAATGCTCGTTCAATTTCCTCGGAATGAATTGTAATAGTACGTGGTAAACCTGTTACCATGTCACGACCACGAATATCCATTGTATCGTTGCGGCTACCTTTGAAAACCGTACCAATTGTCATCTTGATTGCTTCTGCTGTACGTTCACCAATTAGCAATTTATATTCTTTTTTAATATATTGCAAAATGTCGTTATCAAACACATCTCCTGCTACTTTAATGGATTCACTTGTTACAATATCACCCATTGATAGAACTGCGATATCTGTTGTTCCGCCACCTATATCGACTACCATATTACCACTTGGTTGGAAGATATCCATACCTGCACCGATAGCAGCTACTTTTGGTTCTTCCTCTAAATATACCTTTTTACCGCCAGATTTTTCTGCGGCTTCACGGATTGCTTTTTGCTCAACACTTGTGATGTTCGTTGGACAGCAAATTAAAATTCGTGGCTTCGCCAAAAATCCTTTTACATTTAATTTATTGATGAAATGTCTTAACATCGCCTCTGTCACATCAAAATCTGCAATGACTCCATCTCTTAGTGGGCGAATTGCTGTAATATTACCTGGCGTTCTCCCTACCATTTGGCGAGCTTCTTCCCCTACCGCTAATACTTTGTTTGTCTTTTTGTCAATCGCCACCACAGATGGTTCATTTAGGACGATTCCTTTACCTTTAACGTGGATTAATACGTTCGCAGTTCCTAAGTCAATGCCAATATCTTTCGAAAACATTCTATAATTTCTCCTTCCCGCCAGTTCCAACTACATAACGTTCATTTTATCTCTTTATCTAGAATATTTTATCATATTCTATTGGTAATTTCACCTAAATTTAGTGAATGGGACTGTTTTCTTTTCAGGTTATGAACGGCTATAATATAGAATTACTATTCCATAGAATTCGTCATAAATACATTTCCAAGACAATAAAAAAGAACGAATCAGTCTTGACTCGCTCTCTCTTTCCACTTGTTTTTCGTTGCTTCTCCTCCACGAATATGACGTACGGCCTTATGGTAGGCGAGTATTTCTTTCACTTGGTCAGCTAATCCTTCATGAATTGTTGGTAATCGCTCTGTTAAATCCTTGTGCACCGTACTTTTTGAATAACCAGTCATTTTCGCGAGGACACGCACAGTCTCACGCGTCTCAATCAGTAATTCACCGAGGCGTATGCAGCGCTTCCGAATGTGCTCATGCACTTTCTTCGTCCTTTCCACACAATTTCACAAAATGCTTTGGCAATCAGATGCACATTTGCGCATTTCTTCACCTTATGTAAGGACAAAGCTATTCAGAACATTTTTTGCATTTTCCTGATAAAATGCTGACTTTTTATGCGTTACTAGCTTTTCGAATTAAAAAGCTAGTAATTTTTTCGGATTAATATATTTTCCGTCTTCAAGAACTTCGAAATGCATGTGGACGCCAGCCGCTTGATTCCACTCGTTATCAGTTGCTTTTCCTAATGCCTGACCTTGTGTAACCTCATCGCCTTCTTTAACAGCGATATCCTTTACAGAGCTATAATGTGTTTGCATACCGTTTGGATGCTCAATTACAATCTTATTGCCTGTAAATGCGTCTAGTTTTACCTCTAGTACTTTACCACTCATAGCAGCTAGTACTTCAAATTCTTCACCATTCATAGCGATAGAGATACCAGAAGACGTTGTAAATGTTTGATTAAATACCATTAGTGCATTTTCACGGGACTCTTCATTTGCCTCTAACTCGTAGAACTCTTGTAAAACTTGTACTTTACTAAGACTCTCTTCTTTGAATGGGTACTTCATGTTTTCAGTACGTGCATTTGTTTCTACTACAGGACCTGGATCAACTTCCGCTAAATCTGGTAAAGGAGCCTCTTCTACTTTTGATACGAGACTATTGTAACCAAATAACAATCCTGCTAGAACTAGTGCACCACCTGTGTAAACTGCTGGCCAAAACCAAGGTTTCTTTTGTAATTGACCATTTTCCTTTTGATTTGGATTTTGGTTTTGAGAAGTTTTATTGTTTTTATCCTCTCTCATTTTCATCACCTCTAGTTGCAGTGTGAACAACTAGAAGTTATTTTAAACATGCATCTATTTTTTTTATTTCAATATCTTGATAATAATAGTGTAAAATTTCGGCAGCCGTTTTCCCTTCGTTTGCCATTGCCTCAGCGCCATATTGACTCATGCCCACGCCATGACCATAACCTTGGGTTGTCACATGGACCTTTCTTGTCTTCGCGTCATAGACAATTGTAAAATCAGTTGATGGTATGCCAAGAAGTGTTCTAACCTCTCTACCAGTCCAGACATTGCTCCCTAACTGTAAACGCTCTACTCGCCCTGACTCATTGTAAAATAGCTGGATACGATTAAAATCACTAGCTTGCCACTGTACAGGCCACAACTTATTCCATTGTGCTAATGTCCATTCTTGCTGAGCCTCAAACTTCGGTGATGCTTGATCTGAGATACTTGCAACACTTTTCAAATATGGAATATCATTCCCACTATAGCCAAAGGCACTTTCTGTTTTACCATTGCTTGTCGAGTGAAACATGGCTGTAATTAGTTCCTTATTATAAAGAAGAACTTGTCCTTTCGTTTCATTGATTGCTTCGACAATTTTCTTTTCATTTCCCAGGAAATTGCTAGCCCAATTCGCCTTTCTTTGCTCCTCATCATAAAAAACTTGCCTTGCCACAGTTGGAGCAATTGCAGTTTTACCGTAATTTGTCGTTTTCAGTGCATATGTGCGTGCTGCAATCGCTTGGGCTTTCAATGCCTCCTTTTTAAAAGAAACAGGCATTTCCGCTGCAACAACACCTGTAATATACGTTTCCAAAGGGATTTTTTCCTCTTGTCCCTCCACTTCTATAAATATTTCACAGGCATTCTCATCACTAGGTGGAGGTTTGACAGCCTCTCGTCTTTCACTAAGCCCTATAACAGGAAGCATGTATAATACTCCAATCAAACAAATGACACCTATACTAATCATCCATTTTTTCATAAGGAATAATATGCTAGATCTCTTAAAGTTATGAGCAAACAAAAAACCCTCTGCTCCAAAAGCAAAGGGTTGAGAAATCCATTTAGTTTGTAGGTAATTCAATTATTGTGTCTTCAACTGTCACTACTTCTTCAGTAAGTTCAGTAATACGTTCAATGTTGGCACCAAGCGATGCTAGCTTGCCATGGAAATCAACATAACCACGGTCTAAATGATGAAGCTTCGTCACACGTGTTATTCCTTCAGATACAAGACCTGCTAAAATTAGGGCAGCCGCAGCTCGTAAATCCGTTGCCATTACTTCAGCTCCCTGAAGATTAACCGGCCCCTCGATAAACACAGAACGTCCTTCTATTTTAGCACCAGCATTCATGCGACGGAATTCCTCAACATGCATAAAACGATTTTCAAATACCGTTTCTGTAATAATACTCGTACCTTCCGCAGTTAACATTAATGCCATCATTTGTGATTGCATATCTGTTGGGAAGCCTGGATGTGGCATTGTTTTAATATCAACAGCTTTTAATGTATGAGGAGCACGTACACGGATTCCCTCATCCAGTTCAGTAATCTCTACACCCATTTCACGCATCTTAGCAATTAAAGCTGTCATATGCTCAGGAACAGCATTTTCAATGACTACATCACCCTTCGTAATAGCTGCTGCCACCATAAATGTACCAGCCTCAATACGATCGGGAATAATATGGTGCTCTACTCCATATAATGTATCGACTCCTTCGATACGTATTGTATTTGTACCAGCACCAATTACACGACCGCCCATGCTATTGATGAAGTTTGCAAGATCGACAATTTCGGGCTCCTTCGCAGCATTTTCAATTACAGTTGTCCCTTCTGCTAAAGATGCGGCTGTCATAATATTTTCAGTAGCACCAACACTAGGGAAATCTAAATACACATTAGCCCCTTTTAAACGACCTTCCGTTTTTGCCTCTACATATCCGTGACCAAATGAAATTTTTGCACCCATAGCTTCGAAGCCCTTTAAGTGTAACTCAATTGGACGAGAACCGATTGCACAGCCTCCTGGTAGTGCCACGCGAGCATATCCATTACGAGCAAGTAGAGAACCCATCACTAAAATAGATGCACGCATTTTACTAACAAATTCAAATTGAGCTTCACTTGAAAGTTCTTTAGTTGCATCTATATATACGGCATTATCTTCAGGTATATATGTAACTGCTGCGTTTAAACTTTTAAGTACTTCGTTTATTGTAAAGACGTCTGCTAAATTAGGGACTTCTTTAATTACATTTTCTCCTTTTGAAGCAAGTAAAGCTGCCGCAAGGATTGGTAACACTGCATTTTTTGCGCCCTCTACACGTACTTTTCCCTGTAGTTTTTGGCCGCCAGTCACTATTATTTTATCCACCCTATGTCCCTCCGAATTCAATCTATTAACCTATCGAATTTTTATTTTAAAAAGAAGTATAATGTCATAATCAGTAAACAAACAACTCTATAGTACAACTTTTCTAACGCTCGTTCAAGCGTCCAAATCACTATTTTAAGGCATTATTAGATATTTTGCTATTTATTTATTGTACGCTGTCATTTTTTTTTTGTGAATGACCAATAACCCGTTCACTTTCAATACATACCCAAAGATATATGCACAAAAAACCTATTTTATCTTCATTCAGTAAAATATTCCCTTTACTATATGAATGCATCATGTACATATTTTGTTAGCGTGCGTCTTACCAATAATAGACGCATCGTAAGCTGTAATGATGCCAAGGCAAAACTGGTACGAAAGATTTTTATACATAGTTCAAAGGGCCACACAAATGGTATTATAAAGTCCTTTGAAGCATGTAGGTGCATAAATCTTATAGTATTTAACAACGATTGCTTTAAAATAAATAGGGAAGTTTGCCTGACCAGCTAGATATTTGGAGAAAGAAATTAGATACTGCTGAGCCTATCGTAATACTGAGTAAAATATAAATAAGTTGAATTTGAAATACTCGATTCTTCTTAAATAGTTTCTCCACCATAAAAGCTTGTAATGCGTAAAAAGTAATAGCAATAAAAAACAGATGAGATAAAATGCCTAGTAATGCTTCTTGTCCTATCGCTTCATACAGTTCCATGCTACCCCTCCTTCAATTTATTTCACCTTAAAAAACGGGCAGATACTATATCTGCCCGTTAAAAATGAATTAGATATTACCCTCATGAACGTTGATACGATTCAACGCACGTTTTAATGCTAGGTCAGCACGTTTGAAATCAATGTCGTCTTGTTTACTTTGAAGACGTCCTTCAGCGCGTTTAACGGCTTCTTTAGCACGTTGAACATCGATATTTTCAGCAATTTCAGCAGAAGGCGCTAAAATTGAGATCTTTTCTGGACGAACTTCAATGAAACCACCGCTTACAGCAACAATATCAGTCGAACCGTTTTCTTTTTTCAGCTTCACTGCACCAATTGCAAGTGGAGCAACCATTGGAATATGGCCTGCAAGAACACCGATTTCTCCTGAAGTTGTTTTAGCGATTACCATTGATACTTCAGAATCGTATACTGGGCCGTCGGGAGTGACAATATTGACTTGAACTGTCTTCATATTTTTTCCTCCTCGTCCCTAGTATTAAACCTCTACGCCCATGCTTTTCGCTTTTTCAACTACTTCATCAATAGAACCAACTAGACGGAAAGCATCTTCTGGAAGGTGATCCCATTTGCCATCAAGGATTTCCTTGAATGAACGAACAGTTTCTTTTACAGGTACATAAGAACCTTTTTGACCAGTGAATTGTTCCGCTACGTGGAAGTTTTGTGATAAGAAGAATTGAATACGACGAGCACGTTCTACTGTTTGTTTGTCTTCATCAGATAACTCATCCATACCTAAGATTGCAATGATATCTTGTAATTCACGGTAACGTTGGATTGTACGTTGTACACCAGTAGCAATTGCGTAGTGCTCAGCGCCTACGATTTCAGGTGATAATGCACGAGAAGTCGAAGCTAATGGGTCAACCGCAGGGTAGATACCCATTTCTGATAATTTACGCTCAAGGTTAGTAGTTGCATCTAAGTGGGCGAAAGTTGTAGCTGGAGCCGGGTCAGTATAGTCATCGGCTGGTACATAAATCGCTTGGATAGAAGTTACAGATCCTTTGTTCGTAGATGTGATACGTTCTTGTAGTTTACCCATTTCAGTTGCAAGTGTTGGTTGGTAACCTACCGCAGAAGGCATACGACCTAATAGGGCAGAAACCTCTGAACCTGCTTGTGTGAAACGGAAGATATTGTCGATGAATAAAAGTACGTCAGCGCCTTGCTCATCACGGAAGTATTCCGCCATTGTAAGACCAGTTAAAGCTACACGCATACGTGCACCAGGAGGCTCGTTCATTTGACCGAATACCATCGCTGTTTGCTTGATAACGCCTGAATCGCTCATCTCGAAGAATAAGTCGTTCCCTTCACGAGTACGCTCACCTACACCAGCAAATACAGAGATACCTGAGTGCTCTTGTGCAATGTTATTGATTAATTCTTGGATTAATACTGTTTTACCTACACCAGCACCACCGAATAGACCGATCTTACCACCTTTAATATAAGGTGCTAATAAGTCTACTACTTTGATACCTGTTTCAAGAATTTCAACTGTAGTTGAAAGTTCATCGAATGCTGGAGCTTCGCGGTGAATTGAATCACGACGAGCATCTGCTGGAATCTCTTCACCTAAGTCAATTACTTCTCCAAGTACGTTGAATACACGACCTAATGTCACTTCACCAACTGGTACTGAGATAGCTTTTCCTAAGTCTGTTACTTCTGCTCCACGTTGTAAGCCATCAGTAGATGACATTGCAATTGTACGAACAGAATCATCGCCTAAATGAAGTGCAACTTCTAATGCAAGAGTTGTTGGTTCTTCATTAGGACGTTCAATCTTAACTGTTAATGAGTTATAGATTGCTGGTAATTGGCCGTTTTCGAATTTTACGTCGACAACTGGACCCATTACTTGAATAACATGTCCTTTATTCATTACTGTGTACCCTCCTATCGTATTCTTATACGACATTGGTGAGCTGAGCCTATTCTAAGGCTGCAGCTCCACCAACGATTTCTGTAATTTCTTGTGTAATCGCTGCTTGACGTGCACGGTTATATTGCAATGAAAGATCTGCAATAAGATCAGATGCATTATCAGTTGCATTTTTCATAGCAGTCATACGAGAAGCATGTTCACTTGCTTTTCCATCCAATAATGCGCCATAAACTAAGCTTTCCGCGTATTGTGGAAGTAATACTTCAAGAATTGCTTCGCCAGATGGTTCGAATTCATAAGAAGCTTTACTGTTTACAGGTGCGATATCTGTTAATGGAAGAAGTTTTTTCTCTGTCACTTCGTTAGCAATTGCGCTGACAAAGTGATTATAGTACATATAAAGCTCATCATACGTACCGTCAATGAACATACCAACAGCATTACGAGCGATTTCTTTAATATCAGCGAATGTTGGTTGGTCAGGAAGAGCAACAACACTGCTGATGACATTATGATCACGTTTCACAAAGTAATCACGAACAACACGACCTACTGCTAAAATAACGTATTCGTCTTTTGATTTATGACGCTCGTTAATTGTACGTTGTACTTGACGTAGGATACTTGAGTTGTAAGCACCTGCTAGACCACGGTCAGAACCAATGACCAAGTAAGCTGTTTTCTTTACAGGACGAGCAGTTAACATTGGGTGTCCACTGTCTTTTGTACCTGCTGCAATCGCGCCTACTACGTCTTGGATTTTTTCCATATAAGGAACGTAAGCTTTAGCATTTTGCTCTGCACGACGTAACTTTGAAGAAGAAACCATCTGCATCGCTTTCGTAATTTGTTTCGTACTCTTTGTTGAATTAATACGACCTTTTATTTCGCGTAAGTTTACCACTGGTATTTCACCACCTTTTGTTTTTTAATCAAGTGACTAGCTAGAACTTATTCTGATTTAGCGAATGTTTTCTTGAATGCATTGATTGCTGCTTCATAATCCGCATCCGGAGCAAGCTCTTTTGTAGTACGAACATGATCTAGAACGTTAGTGTGGTTTGAATCTAACCAGCTTAAGAATTCGTTTTCGAAACGAACGATATCTTGTACTGGGATATCATCTAAATGACCTTTAGTTAATGCATATAGGATAGCAACTTGTTTTTCAACTTTAAGTGGTTTGTTTAGGTCTTGTTTAAGCACTTCAACCGTACGTTTACCACGTTCAAGTTTAGCAAGTGTAATTTTATCTAAATCTGAACCGAATTGAGCAAATGATTCAAGCTCACGGAATGCAGCTAAGTCAAGACGTAGTGTACCCGCAACTTTTTTCATTGCTTTAATTTGAGCTGATCCACCTACACGTGATACTGAAAGACCTGCGTTGATCGCTGGACGTACACCTGAGTTGAATAAGTCAGATTGTAAGAAAATTTGACCATCAGTAATTGAGATTACGTTAGTTGGGATGTATGCAGAGATATCCCCAGCTTGTGTCTCTACGAATGGAAGAGCTGTGATAGAACCACAGTTGTAAGTTTCATTTAACTTCGCAGCACGTTCAAGTAAGCGGCTGTGTAAGTAGAATACATCACCAGGGTATGCTTCACGACCTGGAGGACGGCGTAGAAGAAGTGAAAGTTCACGGTAAGCTGATGCTTGTTTAGAAAGATCATCATACACGATTAAAACGTGTTTACCTTGTAACATGAATTCTTCTGCCATAGAAACACCAGCAAATGGTGCTAAGTATAATAATGGAGCAGGTTGAGATGCTGCTGCAGTTACAACGATTGTATAATCTAATGCACCATGTTTACGTAAAGTTTCAACAACACCACGTACAGTAGATTCTTTTTGACCGATTGCAACATAGATACAAATCATGTTTTCACCGTTTTGGTTTAAGATTGTATCGATTGCTACAGATGTTTTACCTACTTGACGGTCACCGATGATTAACTCACGTTGACCACGACCGATTGGCACTAATGCGTCAATCGCTTTAATACCCGTTTGTAGTGGTTCGTGTACTGATTTACGAGCCATTACTCCGAAAGCTGGGCTTTCGATTGGACGAGATTTTGTAGCGTTGATAGGACCTTGTCCATCCACTGGTTGACCAAGTGGGTTTACAACACGACCAATCAGTTCTTCACCAACTGGTACTTCCATGATACGACCTGTACGACGAACTTCATCGCCTTCTTTGATGTCAGTGTATGGACCTAAGATTACGATACCAACGTTACCTTCTTCTAGGTTTTGAGCCATACCCATAACACCGTTAGAGAACTCTAAAAGCTCTCCAGCCATGGCGTTGTCGAGGCCATGAGCAAGAGCGATACCGTCACCAATACGGATAACTGTACCAACTTCGCTTACTTTAAGTTCAGATTCATAATTCTCAATCTGTTGTTTAATCAGACTGCTGATTTCTTCAGCCTTGATGCCCATGTATGTCACCTCTCACATTTCTAAATTATTAACCGATTAATTCACGTTTTAGACGCTCTAATTTGTTAACTACTGAGCTGTCATAAATATGGTTACCGATTTGAACACGAATACCACCAAGTAAAGTTGGATCGATTTCGTTTGTAATGTTTAATGATTGTTTTCCAACAAGTTTCGCAAATGCTGTCGAAATATTAGCGCTTTCTTCTGCAGAAAGTGCACGTGTTGAAAATACTGTTGCATCTGCCATACCTTGTGCTTGTGCAGCAAGCTCAGCATATGCATTGGCAATTAGCTTAATCTCGTTTACACGTTTTTTCTCAACTAGAAGTTGAACCGTGTGTAAAACTTCTGGTGTTGCACCAGTGAAGATTTCAGCTACCATTTGTTTTTTACGTTCGATGGAGAACTTAGGCGCACTTAAAAGCGTTAAAAAATCAGGAGATTCTTTCATTACTTTTGTTAGTTCGTTTAAGTCTGCTCCAACTTCAGTAAGATTGTTTTTTTGTTGCGCTAATTCAAAAAGCGCTTGAGCGTAACGTTTTGCTACAGTTGAATTACTCATCGAGCTTCGCCTGCCTTCGCAATCGTCTCTTCAATTAGAGCACGGTTGTCTGCCTCAGAAATCTCTTTGCTAAGGACTTTAGATGCTGCAAGTACAGATAATGAAACGACTTCATCACGTACTGCTGCAATAGCTTTTTCTTTTTCAGACTCAATTTCACGTAAAGCCGATTCTTTTAAGCGGTTTGCTTCATTGCGCGCTACAGTAAGAATTTCTTCTTTTTGTAGTTCGCCTTGTTTCTTAGCGCCTTCAACAATCGATTGTGCTTCCGTACGAGCTTCTTTAAGAAGGCTCTTTTGTTCTTCTAAAAATTGGTGCGATTCTTTGCGCGCTTTTTCAGCTGCTTCGATTTCACTCGCTACTAATTCTTCACGTTGCTGCATGATGCCCATAAGTGGACCCCAAGCGAATTTCTTAAGTAATACCATTAACACGATGAAGATAACTAATGTTGCGATGATGTCTCCGCTATTAAAACTACCAGCGCTTGCACCTAGTACAAGATAATCTAAAAACACGATTGTTTCACTCCCTTCAAGAGCTTTAACTTCAACATAATTTAATGATTAAAAAAACTACCTATTTTAAAAAGCTATATTTACACATAGCTTTTATCCGTTCCAAAATGAAGGGCGAAGTTTCATCTGGTGAATCCTGCTTCGCCACTAGTAAAATTCAGTGTTCAACTGAATTATTTGTTCATTACGATGAATGCTACTACTACTGCGATGATCGGTAGGGCTTCAACTAATGCAACCCCGATGAACATTGTAGTTTGAAGAACGCCACGAGCTTCTGGTTGACGAGCGATACCTTCTACTGTTTTTGATACGATAAGACCGTTACCAATACCTGCACCAAGTGCACCTAAACCGATTGCGATTGCTGCTGCTAATAAACCTAATGAACCTGTCATTTGAAAATTTCCTCCTTGGAATTGTTTGTTTTTTTGTGATTCAAGCATAGGATATATGCTTTATATTAATGGTCATCGCTCACTTTATGAGCCATGTAAACCATTGTTAACATTGTGAAGATAAAGGCTTGGATAAAGCCGATGAAAATTGAGAAACCTTGCCATGCCATCATAGGAACGATTGCCCCGATGAATCCCACAGCACCTGATGATGCTAAACCTGCAAGTAAGCCAAGTAAAATCTCACCCGCGTAAATGTTACCGTAAAGACGTAAACCTAATGTTAATGTGTTTGCAAATTCTTCTACTATTTTCAGCGGAAACATGAATGACATTGGTTTGAAGAATGTACCAACATAATGACCTGTACCCTTCATTTTAACACCATAGTATTGCGTTAAGACTAAAATCATTGCTGCCAATGTCATCGTAACTGTAGGGTCAGCTGTTGGTGATTTCCACCATAGCTGATGATCATAGACGATAGAGAATGGAAGACCTAGTAAGTTAGATACTGCGATAAACATAATTAGCGTAATGGCTAGAACGTGGAATCGACCACCAGTTTTCCAGTCCATGTTGCTTTTAATAATATTCTTAACGAAATCCATAATCCATTCCATAAAGTTTTGCATACCAGTAGGTTTTAACTTTAGGCTTCTAGTTGAAATAAAGGCAATTAAAAATACGATAATTGCTGCAACTAGTAACATCATAACTGTTGATAAGTTAAATGTTAAAAAACCGACTTCTAGTAACGGAGCTTCATGATTCATTGTTATTTTTCACCTCTCTTTCTAATTTAAAGCACATTAGCGGTTCCTTACATGTGACACAATTCTCTCGACAAAGAGAAAAACGTACGGAATCATTAGCCCTATAACCGTGCTAATTAAGTGAAAATAGTTTGGCAACGAAATGGCTATTGCGACTGCCGCAACACCTGATCCAAAGCGAAGTGCTGTACCAAGTGAGCCTATTTTCTTCCCTTCACTAATGGATCTGTCAAACTTCTCCATACGTCGAACTAGAATCCAAAAATTATACGTACCAAAAAATGCACCTATTGCGATGCCCGCAAAAACAGTTTGATAGGGAGTAAATCCCCAGCCTAATGCGCAGAGTGCAAGCAAAAAAAATAACGCCCTCTTCTGCACAGCAAAAATGTGATGCAAATCTAGCATTGGTTATAATCTCCTGAATCATTTTTTCGAGTAATGAAAACGTTTGCTGACCACTATGTGAAATCAGAAAAGAGCAGTGAAAGACACTACTCACAGCGGAATAGTAATGGGAGAGTCATTTCAATTACAGGTGTAAATGCCCAAAAATAACTTACACCCCTTACCGACTCGGTAAAAACCGAAACGCACAAAACGTTGCAAATCGACAGTTTTATTTTGAACTGTCAATTTAGTAGAAAGTTGATATAACAAGTGTTTCAACGTCCTATTTATGAACTGAAACCCTTATCATTCTTACCCTTTGTAAGCATACAATAGGTGATATTTGAAGTCAATTGGTAAAGGAGAAAAACTTCACAGCCTATATACTCTTGTCAAATTGTTGACAAATTTGTGTATGAAATTTCATAGTTTCAAAAGTTCCCAACCTTCTCACACGAAAAAAAAGCTAATTTACGACATGATTATGCTCGTAAATTAGCTTACCCATTTCAATAGGTACATTAGACTTATTTTTCCGAATTAAATATAGTACATTAATTAGTTCTTTGTAAAAATTCTAGCAGTGCCTCAACAATACGCTTCGATGCATGCCCATCTCCATATGGATTCGATGCTTTCGCCATTACTTCGTAGGCATTTTTATCTGTTAGTAATTCCTTTGCTAAGGCATAGATTGTTTCTTCTTCCGTTCCTGCTAGCTTTAATGTGCCAGCTTCAATACCTTCTGGACGTTCTGTCGTATCTCTTAGAACAAGCACTGGTTTCCCTAATGAAGGTGCTTCTTCTTGTACGCCACCTGAGTCCGTTAAAATCATATATGAATTTGCCGCAAAATTATGGAAATCAAACACTTCAAGAGGCTCTATTAAATGTACACGTTCATTGTCTCCTAAGATTTCATTCGCAATTTCTCTAACAGCTGGATTCATATGCACTGGATATACAACTTGAACATCCTCATGCTCTGTTAGTATTCTCGTAATCGCTTTGAACATATGGCGCATTGGTTCACCCAGATTTTCACGACGATGTGCCGTTAATAAAATCATGCGATCTTCGCCAATCTTATCTAATACAGGGTGTGTGTAGTGCTCACTGACCGTTGTTGCTAATGCGTCAATGGCTGTATTTCCTGTCACAAAAATCGTGTCTGGATTTTTATTTTCATCTAGCAGGTTCTTTTTAGATACTTCCGTTGGAGCAAAATGTAAATCTGCCATCACACCTGTTAGCTGACGATTCATTTCCTCTGGATATGGTGAATACTTGTTCCATGTACGTAAGCCCGCTTCCACATGCCCTATAGCAATTTGGTTATAGAATGCCGCCAAGCTCGCAATGAAGGTTGTTGCTGTATCACCATGTACCAAAACGATATCTGGTTGTGCTTCTTTCATTACTTTATCTAAGCCCTGTAATGCGTTTGTCGTTACATCAATTAATGTTTGACGATCCTTCATTATATTTAAATCATAGTTTGGTGTTATGTTAAATGTCTCTAATACTTGGTCGAGCATTTGGCGATGCTGTGCTGTTACGGTTACAATAGATTCTATTTGCTCAGGATACTTTTGTAACTCCAAAACGAGAGGAGCCATTTTAATTGCTTCTGGTCTTGTACCAAAAATCGTCATTACTTTCCATTTTTTTATCAAAACGATCTGCACCGTCCTTTTTGTTATTGTATGAAATGGTCAACTACATCTATTAATGGTCATCAATAGACGTACTTGCCTACACATACTAGGAAACGCCCTTCAATTTGAAGGACGCTTTCACAAGTTATTAGTTTCCTAAATGAGGAAATTACATGTATTGATTTTTATTTTGTACCGAATAGACGGTCTCCGGCATCACCTAAACCAGGTACAATATAGCCATGATCGTTTAATTTTTCATCGAGTGCAGCAATATAAATATCTACATCAGAATGTTCTTCTTGAATAGCTTTTACACCCTCTGGTGCAGCGATTAAGCACATGAATTTAATGTTTTTAGCTCCACGTTTTTTCAGTGAGTGGATGGCTTCCACTGCTGAACCACCAGTTGCAAGCATTGGATCTACAATGATGAAATCACGCTCTTCCACATCTGCTGGAAGTTTTGCATAATATTCAACTGGTTTTAACGTTTCAGGATCACGATAAAGACCAATATGACCAACTTTAGCCGCTGGGATAAGCTTTAATACGCCATCTACCATACCGATACCTGCACGTAGAATTGGTACAATCGCAAGCTTTTTACCAGAAAGTACTTTTGTTTTGGCAATTGTTACAGGTGTTTCAATTTCAATTTCTTCTACTGGCATATCACGTGTGATTTCAAACGCCATAAGTGTTGCTACTTCGTCTACTAGCTCACGAAATTCTTTTGTTCCTGTGTTCTTGTCGCGAATATAAGTTAATTTGTGTTGGATTAGTGGATGATCAAATACATAGACTTTGCTCAAAGGGATTCTCTCCTCACCGTTCGGATTTCATTTTTATCTCAACTAGTATAACAGAAAAAAGGAGTCGCCTCAAAAATTAATTTAGGACGACTCCTTTTGTTATTTTATATTTGTCAAAAATAAGCTATTGATCAAGAATTTTATCTACTTGTTCAATGGGCATTGGCTTATAATAAAAATAGCCTTGTCCTACTGTACAGCCTAGTGCACGTAAAATTTCTACCTGCTCTTCCGTTTCAATGCCCTCTGCAACTGAAATCATCCCTAAGTTTAATGCCAACTGAATAATGGAGCGTACAATCGCAAGCGTTGCCGCATCTTCAATCGCATTAATAAAGCTACGATCAATCTTTAATTCAGTGAAGGGTAGCTGTTGTAGATAGCTTAATGATGAAAAACCTGTTCCAAAATCATCTACTGATGTTTTAAAACCATAGCTTTTTAATTCTTGAATAATTTTAAAGGCAGATTGAAAGTCTACTAAACCAATATTTTCAGTCACCTCTAAAATAATATAGCTAGGGTCAATATTATATTTTTGAACAAGTTTCAGTGTATCCTGAACGAAATGCGTATAGTAAAAATGATCAGGTGAGATATTAACTGCAATTTTCACTAATTTCTTTCCTAGCCGTTGACGTTCTGAAAGCCATGAAAGCACAGTCTCTAAAACAAGAACATCTATTTCCAGAACCTTCCCGGTACTCTCAGCTACTGGAATGAAGATGGCTGGTGACACAAAGCCTAGTTTTGGAGAAATCCACCGTGCCAGTGCCTCAATACTGTGTATTTCACCATTACGTAAGTCTACCTTAGGCTGTAAATGGACTGTAATTTCTTTATTTTTGATTGCTTGTGATAAATGATTTAAAACCGTCATTTTCTGTATAAGCACATCATTTTTTTCTGTTGTAAAAATTTCAGTATGTGTACCTGGTCTATCAATTGCAAAGGAAAGAGCATTATCAGCAAAGCGAATCGCATCAATGATTTTTGTGTCATTATTATAGGAAGCGATTCCTGTTTTTAGCGTGATATAGATTTGCTTTCCCCCTATAATAAAGGGCTGACGAATTGTTTCCTTTATCCGCTTATCATACTCCTGTAAATTTTCATTGTGTGCCAACGTAGACATAATAAGACTAGAGCTTGTAAATCTAGCAACATATTCATTATCTTCTGGCTTGTCTTGCTCCAATCTTTTAGCGAGTTGCCTTAAAAGCTCATCTCCAACCTCACGCCCGTAAAGTTCCACCACTTGATGAAATTCACTTGGTTTTAATATTTTGATAAAACCGCTTAAACCATGCTCCACTTCTTTTTCAATCGAATTAACAAAGCTATGACGATTAGGTAGACCCGTTGTAATATCCGTGTAGGCTAAATCCCAAATTTTTTTTTGAGTTCGAGCATAGGTAACAGCCAACGCAACAAGTGACCCCATTTTTTGAAGCATATTTTTAAAAGACATTTGGTCGCTTCGTGTTTTTTGAAAATAGATCGAAAATAACCCTATCACTTGCCGTTGTTGATTGCGTATAGGTACAAACCATCCATACGGCTTTTCAGATAATGTAGCATATTGTTTATGTTCCTCAGGGATATTTACTTCATCTAAATTTTCCACGAGCCTAGCATTTCCTGATTGCATTACTTCAATAAAAAATGCATTGTTTTCACAGCACCTTGGCACACTTTCCTCCGGATCATTACCTGTGAAAACTTGTAATTGATTGGACTCTGTTTTTACTAGAACCATACTTGCAATATTCGGCGTAAAAAAATCATCCAGTCCACGGCAAATAATTTTCATCTTTTGTTCAAGAGTGCTATCTCGCTCGATGGCCTTGTACATATCATTTTCTAATCTCATTAGGAAGTCTTCAGTACGGTAATACGTTACATCCTTCACAAGCACTAAAACATATTTCGTACGATTAGCCTCATTGCAAAATGGTAATGCTTGTATCTCTGCCCAAAAGGGCGATTTATTAATGCCATTATGATAGAGCTTTGCCTGGACCATTATGCCGTTATGTATTTTTTCTTTTATCATTTTTATGGTTGTCTTTTTTTCATCTATAGAGAGCCATGAAAAATAATCAGTATTTAGGATTTGTGAACGCGAAGCATTTGTAAGCATACAAAATGAATCATTACACGCTAGTATGCCATGATGATTTGTCGCATCAAAAATAACGTAGCTTTCTTTCGAATTATCCCCTAATTTACGAATGCTACTTAATAAAACATCATTTTCTATGTCTAATGATTTAGTGACCATCCAATCCCTCCATCTCTATCACTTCATCCCATTTCCATTGTACATAAAATTCAAATAAATTTTCACCTTTATGAAAAAAAACTTCTTTTCTAGGACATTATCTGTCCTTAAACTATTATAATAAAACCCTACTTATCTATTTTATGTAAATTTATTCAAAAACAAGATGATTATTCTATTTTTTCAGAAAAAATATGTTTTTTATAGTTTAGTCCTAAATTCACAAAATAAAAGGCTGTATTTAAAGTAACAAATGTACTTTAAACACAGCCCTCTCATTTCTATTATGCGTATAATGGGTGTCTATCTGTTAATGCTTTTACACGATCTTTTGCTTCTGCTTTAACTGCTTCATCTTCAGGATTTTTAAGAACCGCAGCAATAATTGCTCCAACTTCTTTCATATCCTCTTCTTTAAAGCCGCGAGAAGTAACAGCTGGCGTACCGATACGAATACCAGAAGTAACAAATGGCGATTCTGTATCGTAAGGAATTGTGTTTTTATTCGTTGTAATACCTACTTCATCTAGTGCATGCTCTGCTACTTTACCTGTTAAACCAAGTGATTTTACATTTAACAGTAATAAGTGGTTATCTGTACCACCAGAAACGATTTCAACACCTTCAGCAATTAGTACTTCTGCTAAAGCTTTGGCATTCGCTTTAATTTGCTTTGCATAGTCTTTAAATTCTGGTTGTAATACTTCGCCAAATGCTACAGCTTTTGCAGCAATGACATGCATTAATGGACCACCTTGAATTCCTGGAAATACAGATTTATTTAATTTTTGCTCCCATTCTTTTGAAGCAAGAATTAAACCACCACGTGGTCCACGTAATGTTTTATGCGTTGTTGATGTAACAAAATCAGCATACGGCACTGGTGATTGATGTTCACCAGCAGCTACAAGACCAGCAATGTGTGCCATATCCACCATGAAGTATGCACCCACTTCGTCTGCGATTTCACGGAATTTAGAGAAGTCAATTTCACGTGGGTAGGCAGAAGCACCAGCAACGATCAGTTTTGGTTTATGTTCTAATGCTTTTTGACGTACATCTTCATAATCGATTACTTGATTTTCTTTCGTTACACCATATTCCACAAAGTTATATAGGATACCAGAGAAGTTTACTGGAGATCCATGTGTTAAGTGACCACCATGAGAAAGGTTCATACCAAGAACTGTGTCACCTGGTTCTAAAATTGTATGGTAAACAGCCATGTTTGCTTGTGCACCAGAGTGTGGTTGTACATTAGCATATTCTGCTCCAAAAATTTCTTTCACGCGATCACGTGCAATATTTTCTACTACGTCTACATGTTCACAACCACCGTAGTAGCGTTTACCTGGATAGCCTTCAGCGTATTTATTTGTCAGTACTGATCCTTGTGCTTCCATAACCGCTTCGGAAACAAAGTTTTCAGATGCAATCAATTCAATATTTGCTTGTTGACGTTTTTTTTCTGCAAGAATTCCGTCTAATACTGCTTTGTCTTGTACTGCTAATTTTTCATATGCCATGTTTGAAAAAGCCTCCTAAAGTATCGTTAATTATCTATACCACTTATAATAAGGGTACTTATTTATATATTGCACGTTCTCCGCCAATTAGCTTTGGACGTGTTGTTGCAACCGTAACAATCGCTTCTCCCACCATTTTCACTGATGTTCGAACGGGAACAGCTACTGCTTTCAAATGCATACCAATTAATGTTTGTCCAATATCAATACCTGCATGTGCCTGTATTGTTTCAACAACCACTGGATTAGCAAATTGTGTATAGGCATAAGCAGACATCGATCCACCTGCTGTACGTACTGGAACTACTGCTACTTCATCATAGCCAAATCGTTCAGCCGTCGATGCCTCCATAGTAATAGCGCGGTTAATATGCTCACAGCCTTGGAATGCTAAATGTAATTGATGTTTCGATGCAAATTCTTGTAACGGCTCATAAATGGCTTCAGCTATTTCCAATGCCCCTGCTGTGCCAATTTTCTGACCAATCACTTCAGATGTAGAGCACCCTACAACAAAAATTGTATGAGGTCGTAACGTTACCTGCTCTTCAAACTCACTGAGTAACTGAGTCAAATGCGTTCGTATTTGTTTTACTACCATTAAGCTCAGCTCCTTCATCTATATCCATTAAAATCATGCCATATAGGACATCCTTGACGAATGCCATATATGGAATCATGAAACAATTATTGCTCTAGCTCAGCAATTTTTTCTATGCGGCGTGTATGACGACCACCTTCAAACTCTGTTTCTAGCCAAGTTTGGACGATTTCACGTGCAAGGCCTGGACCAATGACACGTTCACCCATGGCTATAATATTTGAGTCATTATGGCAACGTGTTGCCTTGGCACTGAATACATCATGCACTAATGCACAACGAATGCCCTTCACCTTATTAGCAGCAATGGACATACCAATTCCTGTGCCACAAATTAAAATACCTTTATCAAATTCTCCATTAGCAACACCTTCAGAAACAGGTTTTGCATAATCAGGATAGTCTACTGAATCCGCAGATTGTGGACCAAAATCTTCGTAGCTAATATGAAGTTCATCTAATAGCTGCATAATCTCACGACGTAAGTTGTTGCCTCCGTGATCAGAAGAAATTGCTATTCTCACTGGGTTCCCTCTTTTCGAATTATAGTCACCCTTAGTGTACCACTTCTTTCTGAAGAATAACATGATTTTTCTTGTTTTTTTATGCTGATTTCTCCTGAAAGACGAACATTTATTGTATATTAACATAAAAATATTCACTTTTAAACCCGTTTTTCTGTGGATAATGTGAATATCATGTTAATAAGTTCGGATAAAGGTCCTTTGTTGTAATATTCCATCTTCTGAAGTTTTTTTAGCTTTTCACTTACGATGGACATAAATACTTTGACAGAGTGTGATCTTAAGATGGACGCTCTCTAATAAAAAAGGCTATACATAAATCCGATTTTACGTCGCATTTATGTATAGCCTTTAGAACTATGCTTGTCTATCAAATTGTTGAATCATCTTATGCAATGCTTCCGATTGCTTTTTCAAACTTTGAGCCAAATGCTCTACCTGCTCGATAGCATAAGCTTGCTCCTCAGCGGCGCTACGAACTTCCTGTGCACCTGCTGACGTTTCTTCAGCAATGGCTGCAACTTCTTGTGATTGGCGAGCTGTCGTTTCAATATTATGCATTTGCTGTTCAATTAACGAGGAAATTTCAACAATTGCTGTTGCCATTTCATGTACGTTGGAAGCCATACCTTCAACGGCTGTCGTTGTTTCAGAAACGCGATCAGCTTCCTTCGTCGCAAATGCTACTTGTTCATTCATTTGTTTAACAACCACCTCTACATTTTGCTGCATGGACTGAATTAAAGCTGTAATACCTTGGACAGCTTTCGCACTTTCATCAGCCAAACCGCGAACTTCCTCAGCTACCACTGCGAAGCCCTTTCCATGCTCTCCTGCTCGTGCTGCTTCAATCGAGGCATTTAATGCCAGTAAATTTGTTTGTGCCGCAATGTCACCGACTAAGCTAATAATCCGTTCTACTTGGCCAGCATTTTCTTCAAGTGCATGAATACTTTTTAGTGCCTCATTATTACCTGTAGCAATTTGCTGAATACTATTCACTAATATTTCGATGGCCTTTGTTGTTGTCGATAAATTATGTAGAATCTCTTTTGATTGTGATGCTGATGCTTCTGCTCTACTATTTACTTCTGTTGCAAGAGCTCGCACATCTTCAATAGCTTCGGCAGTGTCTTGTACAGCTGTTGCAGATGCTTCTGCTCCTGCAGATATATGCTTCACAGTAGAGGCAATTCCTTCTGCCTTTCTAGTTGCCACTCCCGCCTCATCAGATAGCTGAATAATTGATTGATTTGTTTGCTGAAAGTTTTGATCGATACTTTCCACCATTTGACGCAGATTTAACACCATTTGTTGGAACGCCTCAGCAACGGATCGAATTTCATCATTTGTTTTAGGCATTTGCACATCCTGTCCAATTTTCCCCTCAGCTACAAGGATTGCTGAATGTTCGAGCTGCTGTAAAGGTTTGATTAAGATCACGCTTAACAACGCCGCTAATATACCTGACCATATAATACCTAATGCGTAGGTAATTACCTCAAAAACCATTCGATTCGTGTCTGGGAAGAAAGTAGGTTGTAAAAACTCAATGAATATAAAACTGACACTGTAGGTGATAAGCGCAAGTACACTAACAAATAATACCAATTTAAGCCGTAAACCAAATTGTTTTTTCATAGGGCCCCTCAATTCTTTTCAAGTTTTTGTATTAATTGATCAACTAATTCCTTTAATTCTGCAAATGTTGCTTCATATATTGCTTTATTGCCACCATAAGGATCTACTACATTTTCCAGACTGCCCTCATTTGTATATTCTTTCAAGGTAAATACTTTATGTTCAGCTTCTGGATAATTTGAAATCACGGCGTCTTTGTGAGCAGTCGTCATCGTTAAAATTAAGTCTGCCCATGCCATTTCTGTCATTGATAATTGCGTTGCAAAATGCTGATGTGACATTTGCGCTTCATTTAACACTAGTTGTGCATGTGCTGACATTTGTGCATTTGGCATGGCATAAATACCTGCTGAGCGCACCTCTACATTGTTGATTTGTTTATGTTTTAAAATAACTTCTGCCATCGGACTGCGACAAGTATTGCCTGTACAAACAAATAATATTTTCACACTTATCACTCTCCAATTTCATTTATTGTTGAATAGCTAGAATGCTCATGATAATAAATATAACGCCAGCAGCTATTTGAATTTTATTGCCAAAAAATACTTGGCTTCTACGGGCAATGACTAATGAACCATAAGCGCAAATTAGAGCGCTCAAGCCTGCACTCATGATAAAAATAGTTTTTTCTAAGTTAAGCATACCAAAAGAAACACTAACTGAAAAGGTATCTAGGCTTGCAGTCACAGCCAAAATTACAGGTGATATTGTTACTTTTTCATCTCGATGAGAGAATAATAGTAAATGCATACCAATACAAAATAATAAAATACTTGAAATCCATTGTCCCCATTCTAATAGAAATCGAACTAAATAGCTTCCTAGCTCAAAGCCTAACAACGGGAAAAGCATATGCAATGCTGCTGTCCATAATGACAAAAATAAGCGATATCTAACATTTGGCAGTAAGACATATAGACCAATCACATCAACAGACGTTAGTATACCTGCAAGAATTCCCTGCAAGAACGCACTCCTTCTCTCCCTAATATTTTATCATTTTATGCTCGAAAATACATTATTATCATAATTGTCCACAATAGTTTTTCTTTTATATTTTGTAATGATAAACAAAAAGGACAAAAGACATGATTTATATCAATGTCTTTTGTCGCTAATGTACCTGAACTATATTCATTTATAATGAATACCATTTGCCTCCAGAGGCCTTTTCAAGTCTATTCATGATAGCTGCTCCTACACCTTCTGTTGAGGTTGTTGTTGCTAATATAATGGTAGCGGCGGTTTTATCACATGCTCTAAGTGCATTGTATAAGTTCGCACCCATTTCTTGTTTACTTCCAGCTTCACCAATTGAGAAGTAAAAATCAGCTTTGATATCTTCAAAATTCACTGGTGCAAGCAATGCTACTACATGTCCTTCTCGCTGCATTCGCTGAACAGCCTCGCTGACTTTCTCATAATGACAATCTATTAAATACACAGGAGCATTTGGAGCATAATGTGTATATTTCATGCCTGGTGCTTTAGGCGTTGTTTCTAGCTTCTGCTCTATATTGGTTGGTTGAATAACGGGACCTATCTTCGCCTCAAGCATTTCCTTTGTAATGCCACCTGGACGTAAAATTACTGGAGGTTCATGTGTCACATCTAACACAGTAGATTCAAGCCCAATGCCTGTAGAACCTCCATCCAAAATATAAGGTATGTATCCTCCCAAATCATCTAATACATGGACTGCCTCTGTAGGGCTTGGTTTACCGCTACGATTGGCACTTGGTGCAGCAAGCGGTTTTTGAAGCTGCTGTAGCAATGCAAGTGCTACTGGATGATTCGGCATTCGAATGCCCACTGTTGATAACCCAGCTGTGACACTTTGTGCTAAAACATTTGGCTTTGCTGGCATTACAAGCGTTAAGGGGCCGGGCCAAAAGAAATCCATGCACTGTTTGGCTACTTCAGAAATTTGATCGATATAAATGGCTACTTCCTCTTTTGTCCCCACATGGACAATTAAAGGATTATCTGAAGGTCGGCCTTTTGCTTCAAATATCTTTTTCACTGCCAAATCATTTGTGGCCACTGCTCCTAAGCCATAAACCGTTTCTGTCGGAAATGCTACTACCTCTCCCGCATTTAAGATATCCACAGCTTGTGTATAATTAATCTGACTATTCACATTACTGTCCACAACCTTGCAAACGGTTTCCATCATTAAAACCTACCTTCAATTATTGGTTTTTACTGAATTATCCACATAATGTTTATAACTTACGAAAAAATGTGTATAAGTTGTCTGAATTTGTGCACAATTCATTCAAAAAGTCCTTTAATCCATTCCCATATAAAGAATGTTACTTGCTCTTTTTCTTCTTTTACTTCTTCTTTTACTTCTTCTTTTTCAGGCTCACAAATAGATGGAAAGATACTGCACCACCAGTTATCCCCACGTGCATCACCAATCTTCACAACAATCGAGTGATACACATTTTGTGGATAGAGTATAGCACCTTGTCTTTTTGGTGGAAATAAGTTATCCCCAATGACAATCTGTGTATCCATCTGTGGATAATTTTCGCTCAATTCTGTTTCAATTTGTTGTTTTAGCGAAAGAATTTGCTCACTCCCTACATTGCCAGCAGTGGCTACTTGCATAAAGTATGGCTTTAATTCTTGGACAAGCTGCTCTTTCTCTAGCTGATCTTGTGTCGTATTACTGTTCGCAATAACACGTATACGAAAATCGTTTTCTTGCTCATCATTGGTAGCTTCCTTGGCAAAGCCTACTAATGATGGAATATATAAAATACATAATTGTAAAGCAATCGCGATTAATACTAGTCTAGCAAAAGCTAGAAAGATATTTTGTTTAGGTAATCTAATAATCTTGTATTCATTTAACATATAAATCCCTCCTTGCTCAACATTGTTGGCAAGATTAAGAAACTTTATACATGAATCTCACAAAAAATCATTCGAGGCTTACCGTTAATATCTTTTTCTATTGAAACTGTCGCATGTGGAAAACTATCTTGAAAGAATTTGGCTACTTGCTCACCTTGTGTATAACCGATTTCTAACCCAATCAATGCTGGTTTATTCATGTAGGCTGGTAGTTGCTCAGCTAATTTTCTATACAAAATCAGACCATCTTCCTCAGCAAATAGTGCACTATGTGGCTCATGCTCTAGTACAACATTCGACATTTCCTGTGCCTCATCAAAGGCAATATACGGTGGGTTTGATAAGACAACATCCAATTTTTCTCCTGCAAGTGGCGCTGTTAAATCGCCCAACCTAAAATCAATATCAGCCTCTAATCGTTGAGCATTTTTTTGCGCCGTCGCTAGTGCATCCTGTGATAAATCAGTGGCTATAACAGTTAGCGCTGAACATTCCAGTTTCATCGAAATAGCAATAGCTCCACTGCCTGTACCGATATCAGCCAACTTCAGGGTTTGTTGTGAAAAAAGTTTAGGCAGGCGATTGATTGTACCAAGTACTAGCTCCTCTGTTTCTGGCCGAGGAATTAAGACAGATTCATCGACTAGGAAGGAGCGGCCATAAAATTCTTCACTTCCAACACAATATTGTACAGGGCGGCCATTGACATGTTCTTCTATGAGCGCTTTAAATTTCACTTGCTGTGCTGCTGTTAATTCATCCTGTAAGTGCAACATAACTTCTGAATAACTTGTACCAAGTACATGTTGCATGACGATACGTGCTGCTGTTTGCTCACGACCATTATCCACTAAAAAAGAAGAAGCCCACTCTAGGGCCTCCATCACATTTTTATAAGTCATCATTTAATCGCTCTAACTTCGATGCTTGTTCTTCTAAAATAAGGGCATCGATAATCTCGCCTAGTCTTCCTTCGACGATTTGATCTAGCTTTTGAATCGTTAAACCTATACGGTGATCTGTTACACGGTTTTGTGGATAATTGTATGTGCGAATTCGCTCGGAGCGATCGCCTGAGCCTACAGCAGATTTACGTGTAGCATCAATTTCTTTTTGTGCTTCTTGCATATACATATCAGCAACACGAGCACGTAGAATTTTCATGGCTTTTTCACGATTTTTAATTTGTGAGCGTTCATCCTGCATCGAAACCACAACACCTGTTGGTAAATGGGTCATACGAACAGCAGACATCGTTGTATTTACAGATTGACCACCAGCACCTGAAGAGGCAAATGTATCTACACGAATATCCTTTTCATGGATTTCAACATCTACTTCCTCCACTTCAGGTAAACACGCAACTGTTGCCGTCGATGTATGAATACGACCTTGAGATTCGGTAGCAGGGACACGTTGTACGCGGTGTGCACCATTTTCGAATTTGAATTTTGAATAGGCTCCTTGTCCGTTAATCATAAAGATTACTTCTTTATAGCCGCCCATTGGGTTTGGTGTAGCTTCCATAATATCAATTTTCCAGCCTTGTGTTTCCGCATAGCGAGAGTACATACGGAATAAATCACCCGCAAAAATATTGGCCTCGTCACCACCAGCTGCTCCACGAATTTCCATGATAACGTTTTTATTATCATTAGGATCTTTAGGAATTAATAAAATGCGTAGACGTTCTTCTAGCTCTTCCTGCTGTGCTTTTAATAGGTTAAATTCTTCCTTTACCATCTCATGCATATCAGGATCTTTTTCACTATCTAACATTTCACGAGTATCTACTATCTGCTCTTTAACACTTTTATATTCACGATAAGTATCCACTGTTTCTTGGATATCTGATTGTTCCTTAGAATATTCACGTAATTTCTTACTATCATTCACAATATCCGGATCGCTCAAAAGCTCTGTTAGCCTTTCATAACGATCCTCCACTGCTTGTAATCGATCAAACATGGATTTCACCTCTATTTAGTTTTTTAAGGTATGCTCCTTTTTGACAAAGAAGCTTTTATTCAGTAATTACAATGTTTATTTCCACTACTTAGTATAAGAAAAATTTCGCATGTATGCTACTTTTTCTTAGCGTATCCACCTGTCTATTGGCTTTAAAGTGGTGGCTGTGCGTGACATTTTCGACAAACCGGATAATACGAGTCATTACCACCAATTTGAATTTGATCACCTGTGTAGACTGGCTTTCCACTTTCATCTACTCGTAAATTCATTGTTGCTTTTTTATGACAGAACCAGCAAATTGTTTTCATTTCCTCAATTTTATCTGCATATGTAAGCATGTATTGGCTACCTTCAAATAGCTCATTTTGAAAATCATTTTTTAAGCCAAAGCCCATCACGGGGATGTCCAATTTATCCACAATGTTAGCAAGTTGTAAAACATGTGCTTTTTTTAAAAATTGAACTTCATCCACAAGCACACAGTATGGCTTGACAGTATTGGATTCCACTAGTTCAAAAATATTTGTATCCTCATAAACAGGGATGGCTTGTTGGCGTAAACCTACTCGACTGGAAACAAAGCCAACCTCATCACGTGTATCTAAACCTGAAGTAAACATCATCACAGGCTTTTGTTGTTCTTCATAATTATGGGCAACTTTTAGAATTTCTATTGATTTTCCACTATTCATTGCACCATGTTTAAAATATAGCTGTGCCATTCTGTCTTCTCCCTTTCTTTATGTCAATGTGGATTTTGAAAGGTATTGCATCAACGTGTATTATTTACTGAAAAAAATACCTGCCAAGCGCATGCTTGGCAGGTATTAAACTAACATTAGTTTTTAAGACCGTATTTTTTGTTGAAACGATCCACGCGACCATCAGCAGACGCGAATTTTTGACGGCCAGTGTAGAATGGGTGACATTCGTTGCAGAACTCGACAACGATGTTTTCTTTTACTGAACCAGTTTTGAAAGTGTTCCCACAAGAGCAAGTTACTGTTGCTTCTTTGTAGTCTGGATGAATTCCTTGTTTCATATTCGTTTTCTCCTCTCGCCCTGAACCATCTGGAACAGAGTATTATCGAACTGTACCTTACATAGCCCGAATATGTCGACTACAAAATTTGCGTCGAAAGGGTCAGCTACATATGTACACGTTGCATACTTTTGAAGTATAGCATAGTCATTTTATTATTTTCAAGTAAAAAATATTAAAAACGAACCTTTCATCTTTCTTATCCACGAACTTCGCGATAATCATTGTCTACTAACCCAATTTGCTCGTTTCGTTCTTTGAAGCGAATATTATGTGATGACACATAGGCTACTTTCGGTGCATCTGGCTCCAAATATAGCTTGGCACTATTTAATGCTAGTATTCCATCCGTAAATGCACCTGCTATTAATCTTACTTTACTAGGATGATCAATAAAATCACCCGCTCCATAGACACCTTCAATGTTCGTTTCACGCTTCTCATTGACAATCGCTACTTCATCTTGGATGTTTAATCCCCATTCTTCAAGTGCACCATAATCACATTTCAAACCATGGTTGACAATGACAGCATCTACCTCTACTCGTTCACTTTCACCTGTCTCTTTATTGACTATGGACACATACTGAATTAAATCACCGTCACCATGCAATTGAACAACCTCATATGGCGTTTTTACACGAACTGAGGATTCTTTCATGCGCAAGACATTTTTTTCATGGCCGCCAAAATCATCTCGGCGATGAACGACTGTAACACTTGCAGCAATTGGCTCTAGCTCATTTGCCCAATCAACTGCAGAATTACCACCACCTGAAATTAACACATGCTTGTGTCGGAAAATCTCTAGTTCCTGTACTGTATAATGTAAATTTGTTACTTCAAATCGGTCTGCTCCTTCTATTTCAAGCTTTTGCATAGAAAGAACACCATACCCCACTGCTAAAATAACTGTTTTCGAAAAATGCTTCTCACCTGTAGAAGATGTCAACATAAATGTTCCATCCTGTTGCTTTTCTAATTTTTCCACCTTTTGATTTAAAACAATTGTAGGATCGAATGTTTTAGCTTGCTCAACAAGTTGTTTAATCAGCTGTCCCCCTAAAATAGGTGTTACTCCGCCGACATCCCAAATCATTTTTTCAGGATAAATTAACATACGACCGCCAAGCTGTGAGCTGTATTCAATAATTTTCGTTTTTAAATCTCGCATCCCACTATAAAAGGCAGTATAAAGCCCAGCTGGACCACCACCAACAATCGTTACATCATATAGTTCTTCTGACATTTCCGTTCTCCATCCCCTTCTGTCTCGATTCGATCATACAGTTTTGAGGTTGTGTTAAGCTACTGCCTGTCTATTCTTTCCGACGAGGATCATACTATTCACACACCATCCACAAACTATAGTTACTCTTTCAATCGCGCCAATAAATATAAGAAATAAGGTGCTCCTAAAACAGCAACCACAATCCCCGCTGGAATTTCTGAAGGCTCTAATATAGAACGACCGATTGTATCTGCCATCAACACTAAAAATCCTCCTAACAGAGCTGCAGTTGGCAGTAAAAACTGATGTTTAGCGCCAACAAGTTGTCGAGCTAAATGTGGTGCAACAAGACCCACGAAACCAATGCCTCCACTTACAGAAACACTAGCTCCAGCTAAACCAACAGCAGCAGCCAATAACCAACGGCGCTCTTTTTCAATAGAGGCACCTAGCCCTACAGCTGTTAATTCGCCTAGATTTAGTACGTTTAATACCCGTGATTTTGCATAAACAAAAGGCAATAAGATAATTAACCATGGTAACAGCGACAGCACAAATCGCCAATTCGAGCCCCAAATGCTACCTGCTAGCCATGTCGCTACAAATTGATAATTTTCTGGTGATAGGCGTAGTGTTAGCACAATCATAGCCGAGCTAATCCCTGCTGCTACAGCTACCCCTGTTAAAATTAAACGCATTGGTGTAATACCTTCATGTCGTCTATAAGAAAGTGAATAAATCAGAACAGCTGTCAAACCTGCCCCTACAAAAGCCAGTACTGGCAGTAAATAAACAGGTGCTGCTTTCGTAGTTGGGAAAAATGATACATAGAGCATGACAGCAAGTCCTGCCCCAGCATTAATCCCTAAGATTCCTGGATCCGCTAAAGCATTTTTGGAAATGCCCTGTAAAATAGCGCCTGAAACCGCTAAGCCCATACCTACTAACACAGCAATCACAATTCTAGGAAGTCTGAACTCAAATAATATAAGTTGCTGTTGTGCATCACCTTGACCAAAAAGTGTGCGCAGAACTTCCATTGGCGTCAGTTTAATAACGCCAGTATTCATACTAATAATAAAGGTAATAATGATTAACACAATGAGTGTAACAAGGATGGAGAAATTTTTTCTTTTCGCCTTAAGCTGACTCGGTGTTAAATAGCTGTTACTCATAGTTCTTTCCCTCCTTTACGTGCTAAATAAAGGAAGAATGGTACACCGATAAAGGCAATTAGTGCGCCAATCGGTGTTTCATAAGGTGGATTGATAATACGTGCTACTAAATCAGCTAACACAACAAGCAATGCCCCATATACTATAGAACAAGAGATAATCCAGCGATAATCATGTCCAACTATGTATCTCGTTAAATGAGGGATAATTAACCCTACAAAACCAACCGCACCGACAACAGACACGGCTGCACCTGCTAAAACTAAAACAATGATCATTCCCCATACTTTTACAACTGCTGTCCGTTGCCCAAGTCCAACTGCAATTTCCTCACCTAAGCTCAGTACAGTGATTGAACGTGATAGGATAAGCGCTCCTATCATCGCAATAAAGATCCATGGGGATAATATTTGTAGATGACTCCATTTTGTACCTGAAACACCGCCAGCATACCAAAATGCTAGGTCTTGTCCAATACGATAATAAAGTGCAATCCCTTCTCCTAACGCTCCAAGCAATGCACTAACAGCTGCACCTGCTAGAACTAGCCGCATCGGTGTTAAGCCACCTTTTGACAGTGAGCCAATACCATAAACAATGGCTACGCCAAGACCTGCGCCTACAAAGGACCATAAAATTAAATACATGTAAGGCAGACCAGGGAAGAAGGCAAAGCACAATGCTAACATAAAGGCCGCTCCAGAGTTCAGACCAAGTAGCCCCGAGTCTGCTAATGGGTTACGTGTCATCCCCTGCATAATAGCACCCGCTACTGCAAAGCTTGCACCTACTAATGCTGCTCCAAGTACTCGAGGTAAGCGAATATCATGGATAATTTGATGTGTTGTTAATTCTGGTGAAAAATGGGTAACTGCTGTCCAAACAGTACCCAATGAAATATCTGCTGCTCCAAAAGAAATCGATAAGCCAATGGCAAATATTAATCCAATTACTCCTACGATTAAAGCCACTACTCCACGGATCGGATGAGATCGTTTCTGTAGCTCCTCTAAATCGTTGAGCTCTCCTACTCCTGTCGACGTAGTCATTTTACTTCCTCCTCATAACTTTCAATTAAACTTTTATTCCTTCATGTCGTACAACTGATAAGATAGGCAGATTGGATTTTTACTATATGGACAAACAGCCATTTCTGCATCGATATTAAATACTTTTTGTAGATTTTCCTTTGTCATCACTTCTTTTGGACTACCGTTCACCATTAAATCGCCGTCTCTCATAGCCATTATGAAGTGGGAGAATCGTGACGCATGATTTAAATCATGCAAGACCATGATAATTGTTCGTCCTTCTTCCTTATTTAGTTTTTGCAGTAGCAATAATATATCTAGCTGGTGCGCTAAATCTAAATAAGTTGTTGGTTCATCCAGTACTAAAATATCCGTGCCTTGCGCCAATGCCATAGCAATCCATACTCTCTGACGCTGGCCACCTGATAATGCTTCAATTGGTCGATCACTAAATTCTCTTAGCCCCGTTACATCAATCGCCCAGTGGATATATTCGTAGTCTTCCTTTTGCAAGGAACCAAACCCAACTTGGTGAGGAAAGCGACCATATGATACCAATTCAAAAACCGTTAATCCTCCGGGTGCTGTTGCTGTTTGAGGTAAAATAGCCATTCTTTTGGCCACATCTTTCGTTTTTAATTGATGTATCGCCTTGCCATCTAAATAGACAGCTCCATTTTGTGTTCGTAATACACGGGCAACAGCCTTTAATAAAGTAGACTTGCCACAACCATTTGGGCCGATGATTGTGGAGATTTGCCCTTTAGGAATCTCCACACTTAAATCGTTGACGATGAGCGCTGAAGAATAACCAATCGCAACATGATCTATTTCGAGTACTGACATCTTTAACTTCCTTTCATTTTTGAGAATGCGTTCCACTCTTACATTTGTAAACCAAATTGAGCTGTATACAAGCCATAGTAAGCATTTTGGCGTTCCATTAATTGCTCGTGTGTACCTTCTTCAATGATGCCCTTTTTCGACACAACGACAATTCTGTCTGCATCCTTAATTGTTGCTAATCGGTGAGCAATCACTAATGTAGTACGTCCAATGGAAAGTTCATTTAATGCCTGTTGGATAGCTTGTTCAGTTTCTGTATCCAATGCAGATGTTGCTTCATCTAGTATTAAGATTTTTGGGTTTTTCAAGAAAATACGGGCAATGGATAATCTTTGCTTTTGACCACCTGATAATTTCACACCACGCTCACCAATTAATGTATCCATACCTTCAGGTAGAGCATTGATGACATCCGTCAGTTGCGCTCGTTGTGCTGCATACCAAATATCTTCTTCACTGGCATTTAAATCACCATAGGCAATATTTTCACGAATGGTACCATCGAATAAAAAGACATCCTGCTGGACAATCCCAATATGCGAACGTAAGGAATGCAGTTTAAAATCGCGTATATCCATACCATCAATACTAATGGATCCTTCATTGACTTCATAAAAACGTGGCAATAAACTACAGATTGTTGATTTCCCTGCACCAGATGGACCTACCAAGGCAACGGTTTCGCCAGGATTTACTTTTAAATTAATATGATGTAGGGCACGGTTATTGGCAGCATAGCCAAACGATACATCGGAGAAAGTAATTTCGCCATTAATTTCATCAACCATTTTTGCCTCTGGACGATCCGCAATTTCAGGTTCCGTTTCTAAAAATTCGATATAGCGTCTAAATCCTGCCATACCTTTCGGATAGCTTTCTATAAACATATTAATTTTGTTAATTGGGCCTAAAAGAATACCTGATAGTAAAATAAATGCGATAAAATCTCCATTTGTTATATGTCCATTTAAAACAAAATACGCTCCTACAAATAAAGTAAAGAGTGATAATACTTTAGTGAGTATGCCTGAAATAGCCTCATTCCAAGCCATTACTTTATAGGAGAACAGCTTTGTCATACGGAATCGTTCATTATTTACTTTAAAGCGTTTAATCTCATGATCTTCATTTGTGAAAGCCTGTACCACACGAATACCACTTACATTATTTTCAACTCGCGCATTGAAATCTGCGATATCTCCGAACATTTGACGGAATGCTTTGGACATTAACTTCCCAAAAATAATCGTTAAAATTAAAATGATCGGTACAAGTAAGAAAATAAGAATTGTAAAGGTTGGATCAATATAGTACATAACCCCAAACGTCCCAATAATCGTCATTGCCGCAATAAAAATATCCTCTGGACCATGGTGAGCAAGTTCACCAATATCCATTAAATCGTTCGTTAATCGAGAAACAAGATGCCCTGTTTTATTGTTATCAAAATATCGGAAAGATAGTTTTTGCACATGGCTAAAAGATTCCTTCCTCATATCTGTTTCAATATTAATCCCTAGCATATGCCCCCAGTACGATACGATAAAGTGAAGAATAGAATTGAAAATATATAGACCAAACAGCAATAAACTTGCCATAAGAATCCATTTTAATTCCCCATCTGGCAGAATATCATCAATTACTTTATTTAAAACAAGTGGAAATGCCAGCTCGATTAGTGCCACTAATATCGCACAGCTAAAATCTAAAATGAATAAACCTTTATAGGGTTTATAATATGAAAAAAAGCGCCTTAATAACATGTTGCAACCTCCTATGGTAATGTCATTTTCGTATCTAATAAATGAGCTATCTGATTCTACATACAGATAGCTCACATGTTTTCACAGTTATTGTTGCTGAGCCTTCGTAAAATCAACTATTTTGTCAGCTAGTTCTTCAGCTTGATGTAAGCCAGAGAGCGGATCAGAAGCAAAATAATATTCAGATGGAAGCTCTAATACTTGATTATTTTTAACGACATCTAAATTTGTCCACGTTGCTGGCAACTGGCCATCTTTGTTAAAGAAATTAATCATGAAGTTATAGTCACCTACATAATCACCTACTACTTCATAGGAAATCTCATAACGTCCATTACTTGCTTCCTTTGTATCAAAAATCTCCTGCACCTTTTCTTGAGGTTTCATACCCAAAATTTGATAGAGTGCTCTACCGCCTGATACACTTGATTGCCCCACAATTGTTGCATTTTTTTCAAACATTTCATAAATAGTAAATGTGGATCCTTCTGGAGTCACATCCATGATTTTTTCCTTAGCTTTTGCTATACGGTCTTCAAATTCTTTTGTAAAGTTTTCAGCCTCTGCTTGTCTTCCTAAGTAATTTCCCATTGCCTTAATTTCCTCAATCGCTGATTGATGAGCATCTTCAGCGAAGACAATTGTCGGGGCAATTTTTTCATATTTTGCTACATCTTCCACATTCCAAGTAATAATCAAGTCTGGCTTTAACTCTAAAACTTTTTCTAATGATACCTTACCATCTGTACCAATATTCGTAATTTCCCCATCCTTATAGTGTTGCTTTAAGAAAGCTGCATAATCAAGGTTAGCCGTTACGCCTCCAACTGGTACAACATCTAACGCTAAAATTTGCCCAAGATACCAATCGGTTACGATTCTCTCTGCCTTCACTGGAATTTCAACTTCGCGTCCACTATCATCTGTTACGGTTCTAGTCTCTGCCGTATCAGACGAAGTTTGTTCGTCAACCTTAGATTGGCTCGTATCTTCATTACATGCTGCCAGTAAAACAATCAGGCTTAGTAAAAAAGGTAGCTTTATATGCTGAATCATCTTTCTCATCATGATTTCATTTTCTCCATTCTCAAATCGTTTTGCTTGCGCGAGCTGATTATTATTGTATTGAAAATGATTCTCATTTGTAATGGCAATTTCGGACATACTAGCTGTATATTTCAGCCTAAAGCTACTTGGAGCCATATTTGTTGCTTTTTTAAAAGCACGACTAAAATAATATTCATCTTCAAAACCAAGAGAAATGGCAATTTCTTTAATGCCATATTGATTGGTTAATAAATACTGCTTAGCTTGCTCTATTCTCAATTGCTGTAAATAAATTTGTGGACCTATTTCATAACGCGCTTTAAAGATGCGTAATAAATGCCGTGTACTAATCTGAAGCATATCTGCTAATGTCTGTATAGATAGTGGTTGATGAATGTGTTGCTTAATAAACAATCGTGCAGCTTCTGCCTTATCCATCTCATGTGGTTTACCTTGCCCTTCCGATAATTCTCGAAAGACATGATAGACAAGCTCATAGAAGGAGGCCCTTACAGATAAATGCTCCTGAATGGAACCAGATTGCCATTTACTGTACATATCTTGAAGGATACTGTGAATGACGATCGGATTAGCGGGTACACATGAAAAATGTGTTTGAAATGGTTGATAATGCATGTGCAAATGTTGCATAAAAGCATCTTTGTACATGACATCCCCCTTATAGCTAATGAGAAAGTAGCTAACACTCTGTTGTGCTGTAATCTGAAGGCATTGAGATTTTCCTATATGAAAAATACTGAAGCGCTGCACGTGATAGGGTTGATCATCAATGACAACCTGTGCACCACCTCCTGTGACAATAAGAAACGAGCTATATGTTAAAACCTTTGACACATGAACATCTGATTTATTTATGTAATCGATTTGCTTCAACTGGATAAATGCATTTTGCCAAAGAAGCATATAAGCGTCATAATTCATCTTCGTCTCCTTCAATAAACATACTTTATAGCCTCATTATATTGATAATGATTATCAATTTCAATATACATTTATAAAATAAAACATATACAAAAATACCTGCCAAGCGCGAACTTGGCAGGTATTAAACAAACAATTGTTTTTAAAGCCTCTTTTTATTCAAAGGATCATCCAGACGCCAAATTTTAACGTCTAATATGAATGAGGGTCCTTCGTTGCAGAACAAGACAACAATACTAGAAGGTTGCTTCTTTTTGATAAAATAACTTGTCCATGTGTTAGTGCCATATGGATACGTATTTGTGAACTGTCTTCTCTTCAATAATTTTCTTTGAAGCTATTAATTTCTTATATTAAAAAACTTAAATAGTCCCCTATTGTTGAGTCAATAATAAAAGAGAAGATAATTGAAGTTAAGATAGCTGTTACAACTAGATAAAAAATAAAACTATAGAAATTATCAATAATTTTAGATGTATTACTCAATAATTTAACCATAACAAAAATAGGTATGATCCCGATAGCTAACACAAATCCAATATATAACATAATCATGGAATATGTATAAGATTTCAACAAGCCAAATAAAATACTTAAAATCGTAACTGCAATAGGAAGAGCGTAGTAACTTCCTATTTTACTAATCACATTTGTAAAACTGAGGTTTTCAGAAAATAATTTTGAAGTTAAGAATATGGCTAATACGTTTATCGCCATTAGTAAAATTAGAAATAATGACACATATAGAATCACTTGAATTATAGAAGGTCCATAACTTTCGAAAAGCCCAAACGTCCGTGAAGTGAAACTTTTTATTAATAAAAATACAGATAAAGCCGTAATTAAAACATAGATAATCATACTAGTAAGATTATTTTTCCAAGCTATTTCTACATTAAAACCTGCAGATGGTTTTTTTAATTGTTCTAGAAAATGATTAAAGTATAATTTAGATTGTTTTTTTAATAATTCAATTTGATCACTACTGTGCGAAGTTTCCTGAGCAGCCTGTCCGGCTTGTGGCTGCGGCTGATTTTGATAATCCGTCATATTATTTATTGTTGCTGCTTGTTCAAGAGCAGCGCTTTCTAGTGGAGTCCCGCATTTCCCACAGAATTTTCCATCCTCCTGCGAATGTCCACATGTTAAACAATTTTTCATCTACACATACCTCACTATAATTTTGTCTTTTTCGTATCTAAATCCACAATTTCATCAATAAAGTATTTTCCATTTTCAAATGAGAAAATATATTTCTTTTTACGTTCATAGTTAATAGAACCTTCTTTATCTGAAGAATAATTAAAAGTTTCATATGACTGTAACTCAAATTGTTTATCTGATAATGTATTAAATGATATTATTTCATTTAACAAAAATTCATAGTTATAGCCAGGAATATTATCATGATCCGTTACAAATTTCGCATAATCTTTTTTTATTTTACTTCCCTCTCTGAAATAATCACCTATGTAATCAAAATTTGTGTATCGAATAGCAGAGGAATAGTCTGAGCGGAAATTTTTATAAATATCCCTTATGATATCTTCATGTTCTGCTAATTTTTGTTCCGTTCGAATATGTTCAAATGGTAAATAAATAGTATCACTATCTAGTGGCAATACATCTGACTTTACCGTTTTACCATCTTTATCTTGACTTTGTGCATAAACTTCTATTTTACTATTTAGTTTCGCAGGATAAAGCTCTCTTAATTCACTTACTTTTTTTTCAGTCGATTTTCCATTTACATATAAAATCGCATCCTCTAAATCGGAGTCTACAGATACTGTTTGGAAACCCCAGTCTACATCAATTTGTGCAATATTGTCTGCTTGTGCTTCAAGCATTAGTTTTCCTTCGTCTGCTAAAGGTATATAACCACCTTCATAACTATAAGACCAAGCATACTCTCCTGGAATATAGTGACCAAATCCTACATTTTCCTCATCACTCTTACTGACAATTTCCTTATCCCCAAACTGTAAAGTCATATTTTTAAAAGGTGCATAAATAAACACTTCAGTCGGAATAATGATGAATTCAACCCTGTCATACAACCCAAATAAAATAGGTTTACTATGTACAGAAATAAATTCACCCCCATTGTATATAATATCTGGATTTTCATTATTCATAATACGTTCTACTTCATATGTAAGTTGATTTCTCAAATTTGTCCAACCGTACTCTTTAACAATCGCATAAAAATTTTGAGCATCTGCTACAGTGCCCTCTTTAACTTCAAACTCTTGAAAGAAAGCATCTTTATCTTGATTATTATACGCATCATTCATCGCACTAATCTGCTTAGTTGGCTCATAAATGCTACTTAAAACGAAATGTGTAATAGCAAGAACTAATAGTAGGACACTTGAGATAGAAAATATCCATTTCTGTTTTTTAGTCATTTTTTTACGATGCTTCTTTTGAGCACTTAGTTTTGGTTCAATTTTCATAGATGTTTTATCTTGTACATCGCTAAGACTATTGCCACAATTTGTACAATACAATACTTCTTCACTATTTTTTTCACCACAACTTATGCAAAATCTCATTAAAAATCACCATTCCTTATGTATAATAACATAATTATACAATACATTTATGGTAAATTGTAGTTTTTTAATTCAAATTTCATAGTTTCTATTTTGATACATTTAGTTTCTAGCTCCCTTTATCAGTAAAATAGTATTAGGAAAATGATTATACAATCATACAATATTTTCCTTTTTATATCACAAAAAATCACCATCAACTAATTTTAGTTAATGGTGATTCTTTTCTGAAGATTATAATCAGCAATATGAAGAGCTAACTAAATTTTAAGTTAAAGTAGCCCCTTACCTTTTGTGGCTTTTTTCATATCTTCGTTCAATTTCTCAAAAAATTCTTCATTTGATTTTGTCGTGCGCAGCTTTTTCAGGAAGCGCTCTGCAAAATCAGGCGCATCTGAAAATGTTTTACGGATCGCCCATAGTTTTTCAAGCTGTTCTGGCTCAAGAAGAAGCTCTTCTTTACGTGTACCTGAGCGGCGAATATCAAGCGCAGGGAAAATACGGCGCTCCGCCAACTGACGGTCTAGATGAAGCTCTAAGTTACCTGTACCTTTAAATTCTTCATAGATGACTTCATCCATACGAGAGCCTGTATCGACTAAAGCTGTTGCTAAAATTGTTAAGCTACCGCCTTCTTCAATATTACGAGCTGAACCAAAGAAACGTTTTGGTCTATGGAAAGCAGCAGGATCAATACCACCTGAAAGTGTACGTCCACTTGGCGGAATGACTAAGTTAAAAGCACGTGCTAAACGCGTGATAGAGTCCATTAAAATGATAACATCACGCTTATGTTCAACTAAACGGCGTGCACGTTCTAATACAATTTCTGCCACTTTCACGTGATTCTCTGGTACTTCATCAAATGTTGAGCTGACAACATCTGCATTTACAGAACGTTCAATATCTGTCACTTCCTCAGGACGTTCATCAATCAGCAAGACAATTAATTCAGCTTCTGGATGATTGGTTGTAATAGCGTTTGCAATTTCTTTTAATAAAGATGTTTTCCCTGCCTTTGGTGGTGCAACGATTAAACCACGCTGACCAAAACCTACAGGAGCCACTAAATCCATTATACGTGTTGATAAATTGCGCTGTGTTGTTTCAAGCTTAATTTGTCGATCAGGATATAAAGGTGTTAATGCAGGGAAATGCACACGTTCCTTTGCTACTTCAGGATCTTCGCCATTGACAGCATCTACTTGTAAAAGGCCGTAATAGCGTTCATTTTCCTTCGGTGGTCGCACCTTCCCAGACACCTTGTCCCCATTACGTAGGTCAAAGCGACGGATTTGAGATGCAGAAATATAAATATCTTCTTTACTTGGTGAGTAGTTTATTGGTCGTAGGAAGCCAAAGCCCTCTTGCGAAACAATTTCTAATACGCCTTCCATAAAGAAATAGCCCTCTTGCTCTGAACGCGTTTTCAAAATAGCAAATATTAATTCTTTTTTCGTTAGCTTGCTATAATATGAAATTTTATATTGGCGTGCGAGGGCGTAAAGCTCTTTTAACGTCATGTTTTCTAATTGAGCGATTGTCAATGTAGACATATGCACAACTCCAGTCTTTTTCAAAATATAATACAATTATTGGGGTTATCATTGAAGTTTTCGATAGGCTCTGTTAATGCTTATATGGTAGCCTGAGTTTAATAATAACTACTGATACACTTTCTACCATACAACTAAACATTGCCTTAAAATATGGGATGGTTAATTTAAGAAGAAGGTACCTAGCACAATAGATGTACTAGGTATATTTTAGAAGAAAATATCATTAATATCTAGGTTTTTTCTCAAGAGCGTGACGGCCTTCTACAAAGCGAACCGTACCGGATTTAGCTCGCATAACTACTGAGTGTGTTAGGGCATAAGCACCTTTATATTGAACACCCTTTAAAAGCTCGCAATCTGTTACAGCAGTTGCTGCAAAAATAGCATCATCGCCTTTTACTAGGTCATCTAAATAAAGCACTTTCTCAACATCTACACCCATTTTTGTGCAGCGTTCTAATTGCTCTTCATCCTCTGGTACTAGTTTTGCTTGGAAGTCCCCACCGAGGCATTTTAAGGCCACTGCCGAAATAACACCCTCTGGAGCGCCACCTGTTCCAAACATAATATCAATACCCGTTTCATCAAAAGCGGTGTTGATTGCTGCGCCAACATCGCCATCTTGGATAAACTTAATACGTGCGCCAGCTTCACGAATTTCATCAACAATTGCTTGATGGCGAGGTCGATCTAAAAGAGTAGCAACTACATCAGAAATATCTTTATTTTTAGCCTTTGCTACTTGTAATAAGTTATAAGTGACAGAAGCATTTATATCCACTTTTCCAGCCGCTTCTGGCCCTACAGCAATTTTCTCCATGTACATGTCTGGCGCATTTAACAAATTGCCTTTATCTGCAATAGCAAGTACTGTCATGGCACCGTTCGTACCTTTTGCCACAATATTTGTACCTTCTAAAGGATCCACTGCGATATCTACTTTTGGACCACCATTTCGTAAACCAAGTTCTTCACCAATATAAAGCATTGGTGCTTCATCCATTTCACCTTCACCAATTACTACTGTAGCATGCATTGGAATTGTATCGAACATTTTGCGCATCGCTGTTGTTGCTGCATCATCTGCTTCAATTTTCAAACCGCGTCCCATCCATTTCCCGGATGCGATTGCTGCTGCTTCTGTTACTCGTACTACTTCCATCGATAAACTACGTTCCATTGTTGCTTTGCCTCCCGTTATCGGCATCTTTTTATGCCAAAACATTCAAATTACCTCTATTGTAACATAATTGGCTGAAAACTTTTAGCTCTCATTATTCCTTTGTCTCAGCTACACGTGCCATGATTGTTTCACGTCGAATATCAGCGCCTAAATCACGTAATTTCTCAATAAGTGAGCTATAGCCACGTTCAATATGATAGATATCCTGAACCTCTGTTTCGCCTTCAGCTAAGAGACCAGCTAAAACTAAAGCTGCACCCGCGCGAAGATCTGTAGCTGTTACCGTTGAGCCATGTAATTTACTCGGCCCTTTAATAATAGCTGTATTTCCTTCTACACGAGCATCTGCATTCATACGACGAAGCTCATCAATATGTTTAAATCGAGCTGTATAAATAGTATCTGTTACTTTAGAAGAACCGAATGCCTGTGACATTAACACCGCAAGTGGCTGCTGAATGTCCGTTGGGAATCCGGGGTATACCAGCGTTTTGACATCCACTGCCTGTAATGTCGAGAGATCTGTTTTTGGTACATAAATACTTTCTTCACCAATTTCGATTTTCACACCCATTTCACGAAGCTTTGCGATAATCGCTTCTAAATGCAGTGGAATAACGTTATCAATGGTAATACCATCACCAACTGCTGCAGCCATTATCAAAAATGTAGATGCTTCAATGCGATCTGGTATAATCGTATGCTCGGTACCATGTAGCTCTTCTACACCTTCAATACGGATGACACTTGTACCTGCACCTTTAATATTGGCCCCCATATTCGTCAGAAGTGTCGCTACATCGATGATTTCAGGCTCCTTTGCGGCATTTTCAATGACAGTCCGTCCCTTTGCAAGCACTGCTGCTAACATAATATTAATCGTTGCCCCAACACTTGCTACATCTAAATAAATTTTTGCCCCAATCAATTCATCTGCACGTAAATAGATGGCTCCATGTTCATTGGTAATTTTAGCTCCCAATGCCTCAAAGCCTTTTATATGTTGGTCAATTGGTCGTGGTCCTAAAAAGCAGCCTCCAGGTAACCCTATGACTGCTTTCTTAAAACGTCCAAGCATAGCACCCATTAAATAATAAGAAGCGCGTAACTTTTTCACGTTTCCATTTGGTAAAGGCAATGCAATCATATCTGTAGGATCAATTGTCATTGTGCCATCCTCAAATGAAACTTCTCCACCAATTTCCTCTAATAAAGCCTTTAACGTCCAAGCATCTGAAATTTCGGGTATCCCCCCAATAGTCACTGGAGAGTTCGCCAAAATTGATGCAGGAATTAAGGCGACTGCACTATTTTTTGCACCACTAACTTTAATTGTACCTCGTAGACGATTTTCGCCAGTAATTTTATAAACATCCATTTTGCGTTCTCCCTCATGATTGGAAAGTAGTATTTTTTGCAATTGGCTCACTTTATAATCTTATTATTCGCCTTTTCTCGTATTCCAATCCGTTAAAAATCCTTCAATTCCTTTTTCCGTTAATGGATGGTTGAAAAGTTGCTTTAATACTTTAAACGGTGTAGTTGAAATATGTGCGCCAGCTAAAGCTGCTGCTGTAACATGCTGAGGATGACGAACAGAAGCAGCAATAATTTGCGTATCGATATTATGAATGGTAAAAATATCTGCTATTGTTTCAATTAGCTCGACACCATTTTGACCAATGTCATCTAAACGGCCGATAAATGGTGATACGTATGTAGCACCTGCACGCGCAGCCATTAATGCTTGGTTCGCACTAAAGATTAATGTCACGTTTGTTTTAATACCTTTGTTTGCAAAGAAACGACATGCCTCTAATCCAGCTGGTGTCATTGGTAACTTTACTGTTATGTTTGGAGCAATCGCAGCTAATTCCAAACCTTCTTTAATCATACCTTCCGCATCAAGTGCAATAACTTCTCCGCTTACAGAGCCATCAACAAGCTCAGCTATTTCACGAAGACGATCATGGAAAGAAACATTCTCTTCTTTAGCCACTAATGATGGGTTTGTTGTAACCCCTGATAAAATACCCCATGCATGTGCCTCTTTAATCTCTTCAAAGTTTGCTGTATCAATGAAAAATTTCATTTTTATTTCCTCCTGATCATTTTTCTTATATTATTAAATATTTTCCAAAATTTCATTATTTCAAAAACAAGAGAAGGTCGATTGAAAGCATCAACACTTCTCTTAGTATGTGTATTTAACTATGCTTTTGTAACATATTAAATGCAAAAATTATGCTTTTTGTGCACTACCAAATTCACGAATTTTACCAATAACCGTTGCCTTAATGGCTTCACGTGCTGGACCAAGGAATTTACGTGGATCGTAAACAACTTTGTCGTTGTCTAGAATTTCACGGATTACTTTTGTTGCTTCAATTTGATTTTCAGTATTGACGTTGATTTTAGCTGTACCTAATGAAATGGAACGTTGAATATCCTTTGTTGGGATACCTGTACCACCATGTAAGACAAGTGGAAGATCCGCTAATTTAGAGATTTCTTCCATTTCTTTAAAGCCTAAGTTTGGCTCTCCTTTGTAAGGACCATGTACAGAGCCAAGTGCTGGTGCTAAGCAATCGATGTCTGTCAGTTCAACCATTTTGCGGCATTCTTCTGGATTAGCATAAATAATACCACCGATTACGCCATCTTCATCTCCACCAACTGTTCCTAATTCTGCTTCCACAGAAACGCCTTTAGCATGTGCGTATTCTACTACTTCTGAAGTAATTTTTACATTTTCCTCAAATGAGTGATGTGATGCATCAATCATCACTGAAGTAAAGCCTGCATCAATTGCCTCTTTACATTTTGCAAAGCTAGAACCATGGTCAAGATGAATCGCTACAGGAACTGTAATACCGTAAGATTCCATTAAACCTTTTACCATATGAACAACGGAAATAAATCCGCCCATATATTTACCTGCACCTTCAGAAACACCAAGAATCACTGGAGATTTTTCTTCTTCAGCTGCTTGTAAAATTGCTTGAGTCCATTCAAGGTTATTAATGTTGAATTGACCAACCGCATAACCTTCTGCTTTTGCTTTAATTAACATCTCTTTCATAGATACTAATGCCATACTAAAAATCCTCCTCATAGGACTATTCTTTACATAAACATGCCCCTCAATCATAGCAAAAATAATAGCCCCTGAAAAGCAGGGGCTATTATTTTCTACACGAAAGCGGAGGGCAACGTAGCGGCAGTGTCGCCAAAGTGTAGTGCAACGTAACGGCGGCGCTTGAACCTGAAATGCAGGGGCTCTTATTTTCTACACGATAGCCGCAGTATAACGTAGCGACAGTGTCTGCCGTTGTGGAGTGTAACTCAACAGAGGCTTGCACCTGAAATGCAGAGGCTCTTATTTTCTACACGACAGCATAGTGCAACACACTGAAATTGAAGGCAATACCCTGTCGCTTCTTTCAAAATAAACATAAAAAACAGACCGTGTGTCCACTGTCTGTTTTTTACACCTGTAAAGCCTTATTTACTTCATCTCGCACCTCAAAAATATCAAATGGTTTTGTAAAGTAACGAATAGCTCCTAATTCTAAAGCTTCTTGCACTACATCCAATTCGCCATATGCTGTCATCATAAATACAGGTAACTTCGGAAATTTTTCTTTTAAGCGTTTCAAGATTTCAATACCGTCCATCCCTGGAATCTTCATATCCAGTAAAACACAATCCATCTGTTGCTCATCTGCATATTTTAATGCCTCTGAACCATTAGCCGCTAAATATGTAAGATAACCTTCCTTTTTCAACACTTCATTTAAAAGTAAACGAATTCCCTGCTGATCATCGACAATTAGTAATCGTTTCACATTTCATTCCGCCCTTTTTTAGTTTTATTCTTACACAAAAACTTTCTTTATTATGTATAATTCTCCTTTTTCAGCTTAATACCTTCTAGTATTATAAATTATCTGCTTTTGCTTTCTACCTTTTCCGCCCCTATAATATGGTTAGAGGTGGGAACATGTCAAAAATTCTAACAACACAATTAAGTGGATTATTACAAAGAATAACACAAAATGAAGAGGAGGCTATTGAGGAAACAGCAAGACTCCTTGCACAAGCAGCCATTGGAGAAGGTCATGTGTATTTCGCTTGCTTTGGTGAAATGCAAGTTATTGAATCCAATGCATCTCAAGCAGTTGAACCATTTAGCAAATTAGCTCCTTGGACTTCGAGTACAAGCTTAACTGAAGCTGATCGTGTTTGCATTTTTACACGCAGTGCGCACGATGAGGAGGCACTGGCTTTAGCTCAAGACTTAAATAAACGGTTTATTCCTTTCGCTGCTGTTGCGAGTGAAGTAGCGAATACGGAAAATCCTCTTGCAGATTTGGCCTATACGTATGTTTCTACACGCGTTAAAGGTGGTTTATTGCCTAATGATTTAGGGCAAAGAATCGTTGTACCACATGCAATTGCTGGACTTTTTGTATATGAAGCAGTGAAAATTGCTTATGATGAAATGCTTGGTATTGATGAAGAAGAACTATAAACATTCATTTAAAAAGAGTTGTCTCATTAATAGAGAGACAACTCTTTTTGATTATTTAAATGTTGCTCCGATAAAATCACGGAACAATGGTTGTGGACGATTTGGACGTGAAACTAGCTCTGGGTGGAATTGACATGCTACAAAGAAGTTGTTACCTGGTAGCTCAATAATTTCAACCAATTTGCCATCAGGGCTTGTACCTGAGAAGACAAGACCTGCTGCTTCCATTGCCTCACGATATTCATTGTTAAACTCATAGCGGTGACGGTGACGCTCATAAACAAGCTCTTTACCGTATGCATTGCTTGCCTTTGAACCATCTTTCAATTTACATGGGTATAATCCTAAACGTAATGTACCGCCAATATCTACACTATCATTTTGATCTGGTAAGAAGTCGATAATTGGGTACTCTGTATTTGCATCAAGCTCTGTAGAATGTGCACCTTTTAAACCAAGGACATTACGAGCAAATTCTATTGTTGCTAATTGCATACCTAAGCAAATACCAAGGAACGGTACATCATTTTCACGCGCATATTGTGTCGCTAAAATTTTCCCTTCAACACCACGATCACCAAAACCGCCTGGTACTAAAATGGCATCTGCACCTTTTAATAGTGAAGCAACGTTATCTGCATTGACATGTTCTGCATTAATCCAGTCAATTTCAATATCAGAGTTAAATGCGTAGCCCGCATGCTTTAATGCCTCAACTACTGAAATGTAAGCATCTTGTAGTTCCACATATTTCCCTACTAATGCTACTTTTCTTTTATTTGGTAAGTTCTTCACTTTGTCTACCAGCTCGCGCCATTCTTCCATATCTGCCTCTGGTGCTTCAATGCCAAAATGATCAAGAACGATATCATCAATATCTTGTGCATGCAGGTTTAATGGCACTTCATATAAATGCTCTGCATCACGAGATTCAATAATTTCATGTGGTTGCACATCACAGAATAATGCTAATTTCTCTTTCATATCTTGTGGTACTTCTTGTTCTGTACGTACGACGATAATATTTGGCTGGATACCTAAAGAGCGTAATTCTTTAACAGAATGCTGAGTAGGCTTTGTTTTCAATTCACCAGCTGCTTTAATATAAGGTATAAGTGTACAGTGAATATACATCACATTGTCATGACCTAAATTTGTTTTCATTTGGCGAATCGCTTCAAGGAATGGCAATGATTCAATATCCCCTACTGTCCCACCAACCTCTGTAATAACAACGTCTGCATTAGTTTCACGACCAGCACGTTGGATACGGTCTTTAATTTCGTTTGTAATATGAGGAATTACTTGTACTGTTCCACCATTATAATCACCACGACGTTCTTTCTGTAATACAGATTGGTAAACGCGACCTGAAGTTACTGTAGAATGTTTCCCTAGGTTAATGTCAATGAAACGTTCATAATGTCCTAAGTCTAAATCAGCCTCAGCACCATCATCTGTTACAAAAACCTCACCATGTTGATAAGGGCTCATTGTACCTGGGTCAATATTGATATATGGGTCAAACTTTTGAATCGTAACTTCTAAACCACGGTTCTTTAATAAACGACCTAGAGATGCTGCAACAATCCCTTTTCCAAGTGATGATACAACCCCACCTGTTACAAAAATATACTTCGTCATGAATAAATTCCTCCTTATGATGTTCTAAAATTACTAGCTCGCTTAGGGGGGAACAGAATCCTTTATATTCTAATACCCTAAAAAAAGAAAAGCCGAGAATGTCTACAAAAAATGTAGTCGATTCGAAGCTGTAATCGGTTCTATCTCTTTTCCACTTTCCTTTAAACCTTAAAACTCTAACATTTATCCAGTCACCGTTTACTATACATCATGAATAAATCCAAACTTTTATATTCATTTCTGGATGAATGTATGGGAGAACTGAATATAGTTAAAAACAAAAAAACGCTCCTCCTGCATAGGTTTGCAGGGGGAGCGTATTATATACACGGTCTTTCTCCTTCTTTTAAGGAGCCCAAGTAAAAGATTAAACGGAACCGTGATAGAAGTCAAGATTTTTTACTCCATGCCTAATAGAAAGAAAATTCTAAGAGTACTGTATTAGTTTTCTTCCTCTTCTTCGTCGAACTCTTCTTCCTCTTCATCAATAAAGTCTTCATCAATTTCTTCATCAATATCTTCGATTTCTTCATCGTCAAAATCGATTTCTTCTTTTTCTTCGTCCTCTTCTTCAATATCTTCTTCATCAACAAACTCTTCGAAGTCTTCGTCAAAGTCGATATCTTCTTCTTCTAAATCTACATCCTCATCAAGATCTTCATCATCAAAGGCAGCTTTAGATTTTTTCTTTTGAGTCTTAACAGAAGGTGCTGTTTCTTCTTCAATTTGCTCTACTTTAAACCATTCACGTAGGCCCCATCCTGCTTCTTGATTATATAAGAAGCGGCCATCAATATTAATATCTGTATAAAATTGTAACAGACGGGATTTCATTTCTGCATCACTATAGCCCACAAGCTCTTGAATTAATTTTAGTAAATCATTAAAAGACACTGAGGCACGTTTTTCATTTAAAATTGCATAAGCTAAGTTAATTAACGATTCTTCCGTTAATTGTTCCTTTGTCATTTCACGAAAATTCAATTCGTGCACTTCCTTTCCCTCATCACAATGGACGTTTTAAAATTACATGGTGCTTTATTTTCCAAGCGCAGCAAAAAAGGCCACGCAAAAGGTACTTTCTATACATAAGCATAATACCCATTATATACAAAGTTTTAGCCCCTTTGCTAGCTTCAATTACTGTTTTTTATATTACGCATTTTTTTTATTCCAAGATAAAACAAATAAACAGATAATAGTAGTAAAGGAATAGCGCCAATTTGCTTATTATACAGGAAAATGGCTACCAATACTAAAGCTAATATAATTATGTAGTGAATAAATGATTTCATCCCTACTGCGCCTCCCCTTTTTTTACATTTCTATTATAACGAAAATAAAAAGAAGTGCCTAATCTTAAGACTAGACACTAGAAACTAGAGAAGCTTGTTACATAAATTAGAAAAAAATGTTAGAAAAAAAGCAGTTTTGAATGTCTACAATTACATATTTCGACGATATTGTCCGCCAACTTCATATAAAGCTTTTGTAATTTGTCCTAAGCTTGCTACTTTTACTGATTCCATAAGCTCAGCAAAAATATTACCATTGTTAACAGCAACTTCTTGTAAACGTGCGATTGCAGCTTCACTTTCTTCTTCATGCGTCTTCCAGAATGCTTGTAAATTGCGAATTTGCGTTTCCTTCTCTTCTGTGGATGCACGAGCAATTTCCATATTATCGATAGCAGCGTCTGAAGGTGGATTTGGATTCAGGTACGTATTGACACCAATGATTGGTAGCTCCCCTGAATGCTTTAACATTTCATAGTACATGGACTCCTCTTGAATTTTACCTCGTTGATATTGCGTTTCCATTGCACCTAAAACACCACCACGATCATTAATACGATCAAATTCCTCAAGGACCGCTTCTTCTACAAGATCTGTCAATTCTTCTATAACAAATGCACCTTGCAGAGGATTTTCGTTTTTTGCCAAGCCATGCTCTTTCGTAATAATCATTTGGATAGCCATGGCACGACGTACAGATTCCTCTGTAGGTGTTGTAATAGCTTCATCATAGGCATTTGTATGCAATGAGTTACAGTTATCTTGTAATGCCATCAATGCTTGTAATGTTGTACGAATATCATTAAAATCAATCTCTTGCGCATGTAGACTACGACCAGATGTTTGAATATGATATTTTAGCTTTTGCGCACGTTCATTGGCACCATATTTATCACGCATTACAATGGCCCAAATACGACGAGCAACACGTCCAATTACTGTATACTCTGGATCAAGTCCATTCGAGAAGAAGAACGATAGATTTGGTGCAAAGTCGTTAATATTCATGCCACGACTTAAATAATACTCTACATACGTAAAGCCATTTGCTAAGGTGAAAGCTAATTGGGAAATAGGATTTGCCCCTGCCTCTGCAATATGGTAACCCGAAATAGAAACGGAATAGTAGTTACGCACCTTATGATCAATAAAGTATTGCTGAATATCACCCATCATACGTAAAGCAAACTCTGTCGAGAAAATACATGTGTTCTGTCCTTGATCTTCTTTTAAAATATCAGCTTGTACTGTACCACGTACAACCTGCAATGTGTTTTCACGTGTCTCGGTAAACTCTTCTACTGTCAAAGTCCGTCCTAGCTCTTGTTCGCGCAATTTAACTTGTTGATCGATCGCCGTATTCATGAACATCGCTAAAATAATAGGCGCTGGACCATTAATGGTCATAGATACAGATGTAGACGGTGCACATAAATCAAAGCCTGCATAAAGCTTTTTCATATCCTCTAATGTACAGATCGATACACCCGATTCCCCGACCTTACCATAAATATCTGGACGGTAATCTGGATCTTCCCCATAGAGAGTTACAGAATCAAAGGCTGTAGATAAACGTTTCGCATCGTCATCCTTCGATAAATAGTGGAAGCGTTTATTTGTACGTTCAGGTGTTCCTTCACCAGCAAATTGACGCTTCGGATCTTCTCCCTCACGTTTGAATTGGAAAACACCTGCTGTATAAGGAAACTCACCAGGAACATTCTCTTTGTACACCCAGCGTAATATTTCACCGTAGTCCTCAAATTTCGGCAATGCTACTTTAGGAATTTTTGTACCAGAAAGACTTGTTGTTTTTAAAATAGTGCGAATTTCTTTGTCTCGAACCTTCGTCACAAACTCATCACCAGCATAAGCTTCTTTTAAAGTTTGCCAATTATCCAATATACGCTTGGATTCTGCTGATAATTCATCTCTGACACCTTGTGCTAAAGAAGAAAGCGATGCTATAAGTGCATCCTCTGGTGCTTTTTCCTTAACTGCCGTAATAGCACCTTCTAATTGGAACAGACGGCGAGCAAATCCCACCTGCTGTTCTGATTTTTTATGATAGCCACGAACCGTGTCAGTAATTTCACGTAAATAATAACGACGATCGTTTGGAATAATGACATCTTGCTTTTGCGTCTTAGCAAATTGCTCATAGCTTGTTTCCCAATTGTAGCCTGTTTTTTCGTTAATAATATGAACTAAAGCTGCGAATAATGCATTGGTCCCTTTGTCATTAAACTGGCTAGCAATTGTTCCATAAACAGGCATACTATCAAGTGATTCTTCCCATAGCTCACGAGATCGTTGGTATTGTTTTTGTACTTGACGTAGCGCATCCTCCGAGCCTTTACGCTCAAACTTATTGATCGCAATGACATCTGCAAAATCAATCATATCAATTTTCTCAAGCTGTGTAGGTGCACCAAATTCACTTGTCATAACATACATGGAAAGATCTGTATACCTTGTGATTTCGGCATCACCTTGACCAATACCACTTGTTTCGACGATGATTAAATCATAGCCCGCTACACGTACTACATCTATTACATCACCAATAGATGCAGATAATTCAGTGCGAGAGCCTCGTGTTGCTAAACTACGCATATAAACGCGGTTATTGAAGATGGCGTTCATGCGAATTCTATCGCCAAGTAATGCTCCACCTGTTTTTTGCTTTGTTGGATCGACTGAAAGAATGGCTACACGTTTATCTGGGAATTCTTTCAGGAAACGGCGAATCAGCTCATCCGTTAATGAAGATTTCCCTGCGCCACCTGTTCCTGTAATCCCCATGACAGGTGTACCTTTTGAACGCTTTCGTGCCTCAATTAACATCTCTTTCGTAGCTTCATCCTCATTTGACTCAGCTGCTGTAATTAGATTGGCTAAAATTTCAGGCGTTTCTGTCGTTAAAGCCTCTAATTTATCTAAATAGTTGCCTGTTGCAGTTGGAAAGTCCGTTCCTTTAATTTGCTCATTAATCATCCCTTGTAGCCCTAAAACACGGCCATCCTCTGGTGAGAAAATGCCTGCAATGCCATACGCATGAAGCTCTTTAATTTCACGAGGTAAAATAACCCCACCACCACCGCCATAAATTTTAATATGCGGTGCCCCTTTTTCACGCAGCAAATCATACATATATTTAAAGTATTCCATATGCCCGCCTTGATAAGAAGAAACTGCAATACCTTGTGCATCTTCTTGAATCGCGGCATTCACGACTTCTTCGACAGAACGGTTATGCCCTAAATGGATTACTTCTACACCGCTCGATTGTAATATGCGTCGCATTATATTGACCGAAGCATCATGTCCATCAAAAAGACTTGATGCTGTCACAAAACGTACGTGATTTTTTGGACGATATACTTCTACCTTTGTCATATGAAATCCCCACTCTCTCCCCTTAATGAATTGAAAAAAGCCGACAATTGCAATGTCGATGTATGCAATTGCCGACAAACCCCTTACGAAATATTAGAACCCCTTTATGCCTGAAATGAACAAGGTGATTTGCATGTCGATGAACTCATCAATTGAATGTTGACGATGTAATGCCCATTTGCGGAACGCCCAACTTTGTCCTGAGACAACTAAGTTATTGGCTGCTAAATGGATTTGCTTGTCTGTCATTGTTAGTTCCCCAGACTGCACACAGCGCTGTAGCAAGCGTTCAAAAGTGGCAACCATTTCAAACTCTTTACTAAAGACATAGCGTTGTGCTTCTTTTGACAATGATTTTGTTTCTTGATACATGATTGTTAGCTCATCAACCATGCTATCAATTTGCACGAAATATTCTCGAATCATTTCTTTTAACTCATCAATTGTTCCAGCTTTAATCTCGTAACTTGAAAGCCGCTCCATTGCATGATGATAGATACTATCACAAACAAGATAAAGAACGTCTTCTTTAGTACGGATGTACTCGTATAAAGTACCAATACTAAAGCCTGCAGCTTTTGCGATTTCTCTCGTCGTGGCACGATGAAAGCCTTTTTCTTTAAATAGCTTAATAGCTCCTTGAATCATTTGTTCACGACGAATGGCGATTAAATTTTCATCTTTTACAGTTGACTGTACTTGGGGCCTTTTATCTTTTTCTGTCATCAATTATTTCGTTAGCATACGCGAGATTACAAGACGTTGAATCTCCTGCGTACCTTCGTAAATTTGAGTAATTTTCGCATCACGCATAAAGCGCTCTACTGGATAATCCTTTGTATAACCATAGCCACCAAATACTTGAACCGCCTCTGTCGTTACACTCATTGCTGTATCGCCAGCCATTAATTTCGCCATTGCAGAAGCCTTACCATATGGTAGGTTATTAGACTCTAACCAAGCCGCTTGGTATGTAAGAAGTCGAGAAGCTTCAATTTGAGTTGCCATGTCTGCTAATTTAAAAGATACACCTTGGTTAGCAGAGATTGGTTTACCAAATTGCACACGTTCTTTGGCATAGTCAACTGCTGCATCCAGCGCTCCTTGTGCAATTCCTACAGCTTGAGCAGCAATACCATTACGTCCACCATCTAGTGTCGTCATAGCAATTTTAAAACCTTCCCCTTCAGCTCCTAGCAGATTTTCTTTTGGAACACGGCAGTTGTCGAAAATGATTTCGGTTGTAGGAGATGAACGAATTCCTAATTTCTTTTCTTTCTTCCCTACAGAGAAACCTTTAAATCCAGCTTCCACGATAAATGCTGATGTACCGTGTTTAGCTTCTGGATCTGTTACTGCAAACACAATATATGTATCTGCCACTCCGCCGTTTGTAATAAAGATTTTTGAGCCATTTAAAATATAATCATCGCCATCACGTTTAGCATATGTTTTCATGCCACCCGCATCAGATCCTGAACCTGGTTCTGTTAAACCATACGCACCAATATGTTTTCCTTCTGCCATTGGACGAAGGTATTTTTGTTTTTGTTCTTCTGTACCGAACTTGTACAGTGGCCATCCTGCCAGTGAAGTATGTGCTGATAATGTTACCCCAGTGGAGGCACAGACACGTGATAATTCTTCAACAGCAATGACATATGCAAGGTAGTCAAACCCAGCTCCACCATATTCCTCTGGCCACGGAATACCAGTTAACCCAAGCTCCGCCATTTTATCGAAAATTGCACGGTCAAATTCTTCATTCTCGTCACGTTCAGCAGCTGTTGGTGCCACTTCATTTATAGCAAAATCACGAATCATTTCACGTAATTGTTCATGCTCTTCTGTTAACTGAAAGTTCATTGTCCATTTCCCCTTTTTAATTAGACTCTGTTCTATGTTACCTGTGTGTTGTTCTGGGTTCAGCGATTGTCAATCATATTGGAGCATTGGAGCGAGTTTCCATTCTTGATGAGGGTCTTTACTCCACTTTAATAAGTCATCCCTAAGAGAATAGCCTATCATCAGGCTTTATTTCAGTAAATGTTTACTAATAACTAGTTTTTGAATTTCACTTGTACCTTCATAGATTTCTGTGACCTTTGCATCACGGAAATATCGCTCTACTGGATAGTCCTCAGTGTAGCCGTAGCCGCCAAAAACTTGAACCGCTTCTATTGACGTTTGTACAGCTGTTCGTGATGCGAAAAGTTTGGCCATTGAAGCTTCTGCTCCACACGGTAAACCTTTTGCACGTAAATCTGCTGCACGATACACTAATAGTTTTGCCGATTCAACAGCTGTTGCCATATCAGCGAGTGTAAAGCCAACTCCTTGTTGAGCAGCAATCGGTTTACCAAATTGCTCACGCTCTTTTGCATAAGTAGTAGCCGCCTCTAGTGCTGCTTCAGCAATCCCCAATGCCTGTGCTGCAATACCGATTCGCCCTACATCTAAATTCGCCATCGCAATTTTGAAGCCTTCTCCCTCTTCCCCTAAAAGGTTGTCGGTTGGGATGCGGCAATTATCGAATGTCAGTTGAACAGTGCGTGAGCCATGTAAACCCATCTTTTGTTCATCTTTACCAATGATTAAACCTGGTGTTCCTTTTTCAACAATAAAAGCTGAAATACCTCGTGTTTTTTCAGCAGGGTTGGTTGAGGCGAATACGATATATACATCAGCCTCTCCGCCATTTGTAATAAAAACTTTAGAGCCGTTAATCACATATTCATCGCCATCTCGTACTGCCTTTGACTGTAGAGAACCTGCGTCAGAGCCTGCACCTGGCTCTGTTAAACAAAATGCGCCTAAATATTCCCCGGCTGCAAGCTTTGGTACATAACGCTTCTTTTGTTCCTCATTTCCAAAGTAAATGATCGGATTTGTTCCAACCGAAGTATGCACTGATAAAATAACCCCCATTACAGCGCTTACTTTTGACAATTCATTAATCGCAATAATATACGATGTAAAATCCATACCAGAGCCACCTAAGTCTTCTGGTGTCGTAATCCCCATTAAGCCAAGTTCACCCATTTGTTGTAGAAGCTCACGTGGAAATTCTCCTGCTTCCATCCGCCCTACCCATGGTTGAATTTTTTCCTGAGCAAATTGACGAACCATATCGCGCATCATCATTTGCTCATCTGTAAATTGCAATTGCATCTATAATGTCACCCCTCTAAGTTGTCCGCAACATCTACATAACCCCATCCCCATAGGATTATTCGTAAACGTAAAAGCCTCTTCCTGATTTCTTTCCTAGCCAGCCAGCTGCAACGTATTTACGAAGCAGTGGACAAGGGCGATATTTACTATCTCCTAGACCCTCATGTAAAATTTCCATGATGTAAAGGCAAGTATCTAAGCCAATGAAGTCTGCTAATGTTAATGGTCCCATCGGATGGTTCATACCTAGCTTCATCACATCGTCAATTGCTTCCTTCGTAGCTACACCTTCATAAAGCGCATAAATTGCTTCATTAATCATTGGTAGCAAAATACGGTTTGAAATAAATCCTGGGAAGTCATTCACTTCTACTGGTGTTTTCGCTAACTTGACTGTCATCGCTTCAACAGCTTTGTATACTTCATCCGTAGTTGCTAAACCTCTAATGATTTCAACAAGCTTCATTACTGGCACTGGGTTCATAAAATGCATACCAATTACTTGCTCTGGTCGATTTGTTACCGCTGCAATTTCAGTAATAGGCAACGAAGATGTATTCGTAGCTAAAATGGCATGTGCTGGTGCAATGCCATCAAGTTGCTTAAAGATGGATTGCTTAATGTCCATATTCTCTACAGCTGCCTCGATGATAATATCTACATCACTAGCATCCTGTAAATCTAGTGACATACTAATTCGACCTAAAACAGCCGCTTTGTCATCCTCCGTTTTACGGCCCTTTTCTACATCACGTGATAAATTTTTCGTAATAACTCCTATTCCACGCTCGAAGAACTCTTGTTTGATATCATTCAATTTCACATCATAGCCTGCTTGTGCACAAACTTGTGCAATACCAGAGCCCATTTGCCCTGCACCAATGACCATTACCTTTTGAATTCCCATTAGTTCAGTCCCCCTGTTTTTGGTACTTCAATCATAATCGCATCACCTTGACCCCCACCTGAACAAATTGCAGCAATACCGATGCCTCCACCACGACGCTTCAATTCTTGTGCAAGCGTTAAAATAATACGTGCACCAGATGCTCCAATAGGATGACCTAAAGCAACCGCACCGCCATTAACATTCACCTTTTCAGCATCTAAATCAGCTAACTGCTTGCTGACCAAAGCGACTGCTGCAAAGGCCTCATTGATTTCGATCAAATTAATATCTGCTAATGATTTATTGGTTTTTTTCAGCAATTTATTAATAACAAGACCTGGTGTTTGTGGGAAGTTTTCTGGCTCAATGGCAAGCTCTTCATGACCTAAAATTATTGCTAATGGCTCTCTTCCTTCACGTGTGGCACGTTCCTCACTCATAACCACGAGGGCACATGCACCATCGTTAACGCCAGGTGCATTACCTGCTGTAATCGTGCCATCCTTGTCAAAGGCTGGTTTCAGTTTTGCTAGTACCTCCAACGTTGTACCTGCTCTTGGTGCTTCATCTGTATCGACGACCAGTGGTTGTCCTTTACGTTGTGGAATCTCCACTGGTACGATTTCTTCAGCAAAGTAACCTTGTTCAATTGCCGCTAGTGCGCGCTCATGACTGCGAACAGACCAAGCATCCTGTTCCTCACGACTGAGCGAGAATTCCTTAGCTGTTGCATTACCATAGCTCCCCATATGCGGTCTCGCTTTATCGAAAGCACATGTTAAACCGTCATAAAGCATGCCATCCACCATTGTGGAATCTCCCATACGCAAGCCATTTCGACCATTTAACAGATAGTACGGAGCATTGGACATAGACTCCATTCCACCAGCAATAATCACTTCTTCGTCCCCTAATCGAATCAATTGATCTGCTAATGTCACTGCACGCATCCCTGATGCACAAACTTTATTGATTGTTTCTGTTTTTACCGCTGTTGGTAAATTGGCTTTTATCGCAGCTTGCCTCGAAGGTATTTGCCCCTGTCCCCCTTGTAAAACAGAGCCCAAAATAACCTCATCTACTTCGTCAGATGCAATATTTGCTTTCTCTAGCGCACCTTTTATTGCAATTGCCCCTAGATCACTTGCATGTAATGTTGATAATGAACCTCCAAATTTACCAAATGCAGTTCTTGCTCCTGCTAAAATGACAGCTCTATTCAAGTAAAACACCCCTTTTGTTTTACGTACTCGATGAAGTAGTATAGCATTTCATTGACTGAACGCTCGCTCGACTTCTATCGATGAAAAATGGGAGCTTGTTAGTTGCAACTCCCATTTCCATTTAATCTTATTCTACAAAACAATTTTTTATTGTGCAATTTATATTTTTCAGATAACTAAAATATTTCTACAATAGCGATCATTTTTCTGCGTTCGCTTCCGTATTCTCGTCCTGTTGAACATTTTCTACGGATGCTACCACTTCCTCTAATGTTTCTTCTTCAGCTTCCTCAGATGAAGGATCAACAGCCTTCACTTTTTCACCGAACACTGAACGCTCTAGTAATTCTGCTACATCGAATGTGCCAATAGAGTCTTCCACTTCTTTTGCCTTTGTACCATCCTCCAGCATTGTTAAGCAATAAGGACAGCCAGATGAAATAACGGATGCATTAGTAGCAAGAGCTTGCTCTGTACGAGCTACATTAATGCGATTACCAACATGCTCTTCCATCCACATTAAGCCACCACCTGCACCACAGCACATAGCAGTTTCGCGATTTCGTTCCATTTCCACAAGCTTCACACCCGGGATACCGCGTAGAATTTCTCTTGGCGCATCATAAACATCATTATAACGGCCTAAGTAACAGGAATCGTGGAAAACAATTGTTTCATGAACTTCATAATTGAGTGCCAGACGATTTTCCTCAATCAACTGATTTAGTATTTCAGTATGATGATACACTTCGCCATTCCAGCCAAAGTCTTGGTATTCATTTTTAAAGATATTGTAAGCATGAGGGTCGATTGTCACTATTTTCTTCACATCATTTTTCTCAAACTCATCAATATTTGCTGTAGCTAATTCTTGGAATAAAAATTCATTTCCTAAACGACGAGGTGTGTCCCCAGAGTTTTTCTCTTTATTTCCTAAGATCGCAAACTTCACACCAGCTTCGTTTAATAGACGACAGAAAGCTAAAGCAATTTTTTGAGAGCGATTATCGAATGCCCCCATCGAACCAACCCAGAATAGATATTCCATTTCTTCGCCAGATTTTTTTAACTCTTTTACTGTTGGAATATGGATTGTTGGATCAAGATCACGCCAATTCTCTTTTTCTTTACGGTTTAAGCCCCAAGGATTCCCTTGTCGTTCGATATTTGTCATGGCACGTTGTGCATCAGGATTAACTTTTCCTTCCGTCATTGTTAGATAGCGACGTAGGTCGATGATTTTATCAACATGCTCATTCATTACTGGACATTGATCCTCACAGTTTCGACAAGTCGTACAAGCCCAAATTTCTTCTTCTGTAATCACATCGCCAATTAAAGATGGGCTGTAAATATCTTCAATTACTGCGCCTTCAGCACCAGCAGCCATCGCAAGCTGATTACCCTTGGTATTGGCAAAGAATTGATAAGGTACCCAAGGCTTTTGCTTTGTTACAACAGCGCCAGTAAATGTTAAATGATCACGCAATTTTACGATTAAATCCATTGGAGACAGCATTTTTCCTGTTCCAGTTGCAGGACACATATTGGTACAACGTCCACATTCCACACAAGAATACAGATCGAGCATTTGCTTTTGTGTGAAGTCTTGTATGCGTCCAACTCCAATTGAAGGCATATCCTCTTCACTTTCAGCATTTTCTCCTGCTTCTTCTAATGCCTCAAAATCGATAGGCGTTAATGTACCCACACGATCTAAACGATTCATGTAAACATTCAGTGGGCTAACAATTAAATGGAAATGCTTAGATTGTGGTACATACACAAGGAATGTTAATAGAATTAAAAGATGTGCCCACCACATAACATAAAACACTCCAGCAGCTACTGATGCAGGTAGGAAGCCAAATATAGCAGCAATGCTTGAAGCAACAGGCTCCGTATAAGTTAACCCCTCACCATGCCAGATTAATCCCATACCATTAGCGATTAATGTTGAGACCATTAAGCCACCAATGAAAATTAATACAAGACCGTTTTTCCATCCTCTTTTTAGACGCACTAGCTTTTCTACATAGCGGCGGTAAAATGCCCACACTACCGCAACTAAAATCATTAAAACTACAAGCTCTTGGAAGAACGTAAAGACACCATAGAAAATACCTAATGGCAGATGTGATCCTGGTGCTAGTCCTTTCCAAATTAAATCAATGGCCCCTAACTGAACCATCAAAAATCCATAGAAAAACATCACGTGAATTAATCCACTCTTTGGATCCTTTAATAGCTTGTTTTGACCAAATACATTGACCATAATATAGCGTAGTCGCTCTTTAACACTTTCATCAAACTCAACCTTTTTCCCCAATTGCACATACTTATAGCGTGTTTTCAACAGATAGAAGAACAATCCTACTGCATAAAGCACAACCACGACTGTTAAGACTATGTTAGCAATTAATAATGGACTCATGGTTGGTCCCCCCTTTAGTTTGTCGTAATTTTCTCTCTTTGCGGCAAATTTGCTAGTTCATACGGAAATGTGCGTCACTATATCAATATATTCCTATTCTAATAAATGAGTGAGCATTCAGTCAACATAAAACGGAAATATTTCTGATAATTTTATATTCTTACACTTTACAAGAAAAAAAGCCACCCTGAAATTTATTCAAAGTAGCATTTTTTTACTTTTCCTTTTTAAAATTTAATTAATAAAAGCTGCGACATTCACATAACAAGTTTATTTTTTGAAGACATTGCCACTGCGAATGTATTCAATATCTGCTACGTTTAATCGAGCATTTACAACACGTGCGGCTGCAAATAAATAATCTGATAATCGATTTAAATATTTTTGTACAACTTTCGGCACGTCCTCCACTTCTTTCATAAGTGTCACCATTTCACGCTCTGCTCGTCGTGCAACTGTACGAGCAATGTGTAAAGTTGCAGCTGCTGGTGCGCCACCTGGTAAAATAAAACGTTGTAATGGTGGTGCCTCATCTGATAAAGCATCTATACGAGCTTCCAGCACTTCAATCGGTTGCTCTGTTAATTTATAGTGGCGTTCTTTCATCACATTGGCAAGGTCACCACCAGCATCGAATAGTTCATGCTGAATTGTTTCAAGATCTGTTAAAATATCCTTAAAAAGTGCTTGATCTAATTCACTTACTGCCTTCCCGATAAAAGAGTTTAATTCATCAATCGCCCCGTATGTTTCAACACGTAAGCTATCTTTATCAACGCGTCCGCCAATTAGACTTGTTTTCCCCGTATCGCCTGTTTTCGTGTAAAGCTTCATTTCTCTCATCTCCTAAAACTGATTTTTATAATTTCTGATGGCCTGAACTGTTGTTTCATAAACACCCTTGGCAATCATTTTACCAACTTCCGTAATCGGGCCACCATACAGCATTTCTTCCCCTTTTTGAGTTGCTGCAATTAACAGACTATCTGTAGCAGTTCCTGTAGCAATAGTTCCACTACGCTCGTCACGAATATCTTCTGATTGCAAAGCTTTTGTTTTCGCCTCTGTAGCTGTCATCAGTGCCTGGAAAAATGCCTCCTCCGATAAACAGCCATTGATTATGATCCATGTATTGATAGTACCAATATATGGATCATCCTGTCTTTCGTGTACACGTGATACATCAACCGCATTGCCCACACCAGCTGTTACAGCTACTATCATACTGCCAAAAGGCGCTGAAAATTCATTGATGGCAACAAGAGCTGTTGGCACTGCTGTCAGCATCACAACAGTACTTGTTGGGGAAAAATTCTCTCTTTGCAAAAAATCACTAACTTCTCTTTTTACATCACTTATCACATAATCACCAGGTACAGAGCGGTTTAACAAGCAATTATGCCAGCCAATACCTGGGTTATGAACAGCAGAGGACACTGTTTTTAACGGAATCTCTGATTGAAGTTGAATATAGTGTTCCGTTATCATGAAATGTTCTTTTTTGATGACAGCTCGCTGCTGGTAATCAGTTGTTGCGGGCATCATTGTAATTTGAGGTTTTGGTATTTCGGGATGGGCATATGTAGCCACTCGTGCTTGATAAACTTCTTCAATTTGGGAGGCTATTAATACTTCATGCGGTACTCCAAGTGCTCTCATTTGCCCACCCTCCATAAGCAATAATTCATCACAATAGAGAGAGGCTAAATTCATATCATGTAGTACCATAACGACCGTTAAACCACACTCCACAGCTTCCTTCCTGACCATATCTAAGATTTGCCGTTGATGTGCAATGTCTAGATGATTGGTTGGCTCATCCAGCAGTAGAATTTCTGCTGTTTGCGCTAATGCCTGGGCAACAAATACTCTTTGTTGTTCACCACCCGATAAAAATTCTAACGGGGTGTGCTCATAGCGTTTCACACCTGTTTGCAGCATGGCATGCTGAACAGCCTGTTCATCCTGTTCAGACCAACTTGAGAAAAAACCTGTTTGATGGGGGTAGCGCCCTAGTGAAATGGCCTCCCTTACACTGTTTGAGAAAGCATTTGCATGAAGCTGTGGTAGTACAGCCATCTTTTGCGCCAAAGCACGGGCATTATAAGAAAGGATATTTTGTCCATCAATTGTGATTGTTCCAGCAGTAGCTGGTAATATCCCACTCATTACCTTTAATAATGTGGATTTCCCACTACCATTCGGTCCCAGAATACCAAGAATTTTCCCTTTTTCCACAGTAAAACTAATGTCCTTGACGATTGGTACATCTTCATAACCACCTGATAGATGTTCGACAATAATCATGCCCGTACCCCCTTACTTCTTCGTTGCTTATAAAAAATATAGGAGAAAACAGGTGCACCAATAAACGCCGTAATAACACCAATAGGTAGCTCTCTTGGCACAATAATTGTTCGTGCTACTAAATCGCAAACAATGAGTAAAGTTGCGCCATTGAAAAACGATAATGGCAATAAATGGCGGTGGTCAGAACCCCAAATCATCCTTGTCATATGCGGTACAACTAATCCTACAAAGCCAATTGTGCCAGAAACCGCTACAGCAGCTCCTGTTAACATGGAGCCACCCGCTAAAATCAAATACTTACTACGTTTCACATTGACACCTAAATGCTTCGCGCGCTCTTCACCATATAACAAAACATTTAGCTCTCGTCTTTGCGTCCAAAGCATAATGGAACCAACAATAACAAATGGCGTGATCATTTGGACATATGGCCATCCACGCATTGACACAGAACCTAGTAACCAGCCAATTACTTGGCGTAGCTCTTCTCCAGATAAAGCGATCATTAATGAAATGAGAGAACCTAGAAATGAGCTAAAAATAACACCTGTTAAAATTAACGTTTCCATCTTCAATGAACGGTCTACCATTCTAGCAAAGCTCATGACCACTACCATCGTGATGATTGCGCCTATCATACTAAAAGTGGGTAGGGCATACAAGCCTACGACCGGTATAGATATACTAAAAAAAATCGTAATAACAGCACCAACAGATGCCCCTGATGAAACGCCTAATGTATATGGATCTGCCAATGGATTTTTTAACAACCCTTGGAAAGCTGCTCCAGCAATGGCCAAAGAAGCTCCCACTAGTCCCGCTAACAACACGCGTGGCAGACGGATTTTCCAAAAGATATTAGCAGCCGTTTCATCAACTGCTTGATTCCATAAAACTTCTAACGGAATATGAACTGAGCCTATTGCTACGCCACACCAGATACTAATGACAAGAAGCGTACATGTTAGTACATAGGCTAGTGCTATTTTTTTCACTTAAATACCTCTGGATAAATAGCTTTTGCTAATTCTTCAAGACCTTCTCCTAAACGGGGACCTTGACGACTTGTTGTGCTTTCATCTACTTGAACGATTGCCTTATTTTTCACGGCATTAACAGTATCGAAACCAGCACGTTGTGGTATTTTTGTTAAAATATCTGGTACATAATGATATGTCACAACGATGACATCTGGGTTTTTCGCAATAATTTGTTCTGAACTAATTTCATACCAATCCTTCGCATCTGCCGCTACGTTTTCTGCATGAATCATCTCCAGCATAGCATTCATAAATGTGCCATTACCCGCCGTATAAATAGTAGGTTCATCCGATGCTTCGACTAGCACTTTTTTGGGTTCGACATCCTTTACTTTTGTCAGGACATCTTCCACTTTTTCCTTCATATTAGCAATGATTTTTTCAGCCTCTGGTAATTTCCCTGTTGCACGACCAAGTAGCTCAATCGTTGTGTAAGTTTCATTAAAGTCTTGTGCATTTTTTACGACAAACACTTTCAAACCTGCTGACTCAAGCTGTTCAATCGCCGCTTCTGAAAGGGACATGCTAGATTCATGCGAAAACACGATATCTGGCTTTAAGGCAATAATTTTTTCAATATTGTACTCCATGCCCCCAACTTTATCCTTTTCAGCGACTTCTGGTGGATAATCATCATTGTCTGTCACCCCAACTATTTCATCATTTAAACCAAGTTCAAATAATATCTCTGTGTTACTTGGAATAAGAGAAACAATTTTTTCAGGCGGTGCTTCAAGTGTAACATCCTTGCCAATGGCATCTGTTATGGTCATTGGGAATGTTGCTTCATCCACCTGTGGAGTCTCTTGCTGTGTTTGCTGCTCCGTAGCTACTGGCTTGTCATTTTTGGCTTCTTGCCCGCATGCTGCTAACAAACCTACTGCTAAAAATGCTGATAATCCTATTTTCCAAAATTTCTTCATGTGAATCCTCCTTTGTTGATCCGTGCGTCAATTGGTTAGAAATATTTTCTCCATCAAAATAAGACCCCTCATCTTCGAATGATGAGGGGTCAAAATCGCACCAAAAAACTGATACAAAATCCACCACCCTATCCTCGTAGGCTGTCATGTCTATACTATAAAGGCAGGTCTCCTGGCTCGTGCTTATTGCGTTTTTCAAGCCTTCCCGAAATCTTCAGTGGCATTATTTGAAAAAACTCACACTTACAGTGGCGGGACCGCATCGGAATTACACCGACTTCCCTTTTCACTTTACTTAAGTAAAGAACCTTTATAATATTCAGTTGATTTCATTATACATGAAAATAAAAGAAGTCGCCTCCATTCCAGACGACTCCTTGGCAATTATACAATTTCAGAAAAATATTGTACGGTTTTCATTTGTGCACCTATTTGTCGCAATGACCACGTTTGCTCTAAATAGATATCCGCTAGCTTTTCGTACTTCCCGCCAAATTTTAGTGCCCATTCCACCGCTACAACACTTTCATAAAGATGGGCCATCTTTTTCGCTATATCTTTTGCTTCAAAAGTTTTAGTTGCTTCATCTAAAGCGCTAAAAATTTGTAATGTAGCCGCAAGATTTACCAACTGCTCTTCCACAATTTGCACTAGTGGACTATCCGCTAGCTTCTCTAGCCTTGTCTCCATTTCACGGACAAACAGTTCATGTGCATGGAATTTATCCACTAAACGAATAAGTTCTAAAGCCAAAATATTTGCCGTTCCCTCCCATACCGTCAATACTTGTGCATCCCTTAGTAAGCGTGGTGTCACAAAGTCTTCAATATAGCCATTACCACCATGTAATTCAATCGCTTCACTAGCATAATGAACGGCTTGCTCTGCCGTTTCCTTTTTCATAATGGCAATATATAAACGATTCATAATGAGATCTTGTTGTGTTCCCTGCCCACTTGTCACTTTATCGTATAATTGAATAAGATCAAATACTGTCGCTACTTCCACATGCAGCTTAGCAGCAAACTTCCCTAATGTATCCTGGATCATTGGGTATTGTGTTAAGGGCTTGCCAAATGCATATCGATTGGTCACATAATGCTTTGCCTCTAAAAAGCCTCGACGCATAATACCAATCGATGCGACTGCATTACAAATTCTCGAAAGATTTAGTGCTTCTAGCATGTAATAAATCCCTTTATTTTGTTCCCCTACAATATAAGCAAGGGCACCATCAAACTCTACCTCGCCCGATGGGACTGCTCGAACGCCTAATTTATCTTTCAATCGACGAATACGAAGATGATTGGCCGTACCATCTTCATTATTCCATGGAACTGCAAATAACGTTAACCCTTTAGAGCCTGCTTGTGCGCCTTCTAAACGTGCCAACACCATTGCTACGCCACACATACCTACATTGGATGCGAAGTATTTTTCTCCATAGAGACGGTACTCATTGCCTACTTTTCTGGCCTCCACAACATTTGCCCCAACGTCTGACCCTCCTTGACGTTCTGTTAAAAATGTTGCCCCTTCGTATAGCTCCGTCTCTCCTGTTGCACAAACATGTGGCAAGAAACGCTGCTTTACATCCTCATCAGCATAATGATCTAATAGATAAGCCGTAGCCATCGTCAAAGTCACGGGACAATAAAAACCGGGCTCTGCATGAGATAGTAAATAACCTTGTGCAAAGCTATAGACATAATTCCCTTTGTGACCTAACTGTGGAATTTCTTTGTGCACGTAGCCAACAATTCCCGTATTATATGTCTCTTCAATTGTTTTTTTGTAACCGTCATTCACCCAAACCTCTGATACCTCTTCTCCATAAGCATTATACCGTTCAAGGCGGGGCTCTCCCTGCCGATCAGTATGTTTTGCCCTTACGTCAATATCACCTGCACATAACTCACCGAAATCTGTCAGTTCTCTGTGTGCATAAGATAAAAACTCTTTATCTAACATCATTTCTAACACTTTTTGAAGCGTTTCTTCCTCTGTAAAAAAGTTTGTTGCACGCATTTCTTCCTGCTGTAAAACCTTCATGCTATCTCACCTCTTGTCCTTTCAAGGATTGTTTTAAAATTTTGCCTGAAGCATTGCGTGGTAGCGCTTCCACTTTTTCGAAAATACGTGGTAGTTTATACTTCGCAAGCCGTTCCTCTAAATAAGCTTTCAATGCATCCTCATCTATGTCTTGTTTCGTAGCATATACAGCCTTCACGGTTTCCCCCCATTGCGGATGTGGTATACCAATGACAGCAACTTCAAATATCCCTTCAAAGCTTAATAGGCAATCTTCAATTTCCTTCGGATAAATATTGACACCACCTGAAATAATGACATCTTTTTTGCGATCCACAATCCAAATAAAGCCGTCCTCATCCATCCGAGCCAGATCTCCTGTTTTTAACCACCCATCAATGTAAGCAGCCTTGGTTGCTATTTCATCCTTGAAGTAGCCAAGCATATTACCCTCACCAAATAAGACAATTTCTCCTACTTCGCCCACATTTACATCTTCTCCATTGTCATTGACAATACGAAGCTCTGTGCCAAGTGGCGCCCGTTGGCCAATACTCCCAGCCTTCGTTTCATGCTCCTTGCCAAATAACAGTGAGCCACTCGGACCCGCCTCTGTTAATCCATAAACACAGGTTAAATTAGTTGTTCGGAATGCCTGTTGAATGAAGCGAACCTCATTTTGAGATAATGGTGCTCCACCATATACCCACCACTTCATGGAAGACAAATCAGCCGTTTGTAGCTTCGGCATCTGAGCCGTTAATAAATAAGCAACAGGCGCTCCAAAGAAATGCGTCGTTTTTTCCTGCTCAATGGCATCGATAAAAAGGTCTGGTGTAAAGGTTGGTGTTAATACGCTTGTTGACCCTACAAATACGCCCGCCATTAAAAATAAATGCAATGGTGCTGAATGAGTTAATGGCATCATGAGCAATATACGGCTTTCAGGTTTCACTTCCATTTCAACAGCAATCATTTGTGCCACTGTTAAAATATTACGGTAGCTAAATAACACACCCTTTGGTTTTCCTGTCGTACCAGATGTATACAAAATAGTCGAAGGGTCATCTTCTTGTAGCTGGCAATCAATTGTTTGTGTGCTCGCATTTTGAAGCATTGTTTCGTAATGCTGCCAACCTGCTTTTTCTTGGCCGGTTTTAATTTTTAATGGTACAGCAGCTAGCTGTTCCACTGCGGCAAAAATCGCCTCATGAACAACAATCGCCTTCGCTTCGGCATGCTGTGCCACATACTCTACTTCCTGCAATGTAAATTTCGCATTGACTGGAACAACGATTGCCCCGATACGCTGAATAGCAAAATAGCTTACAACAAACTCTAAAACGTTCGGCATAAAGATTAAAACCTTATCATCCTGACTTACTCCTTGCTCTAGCAAAGCATGACTAAAACGTGTTACTTGTTCATCTAAATCACGATAGGTCACTCTTCTGCCATGACAAATAATGGCTTCATTTTTTGGATACTTACGGGCATTTCGTGCTAACAAACTGGAACTATTCATCATGCATCTCTCCCTTTAAAGTAGCTAATTTTTCACTAAACATGCCTTGCATTTGCTGTAATTCCTGTTTCATTTGCGTCAGCTCAGCAATTTTACTCTCAATCTCTTGAATTTTTTGTTCTCCATACTCTACTGTCCGCTCTAATTGCTGAATACCTGAGCGATCAAAATCAAAAAGTAAAACCATCTCTTTGATTTCCTCTAGTGAGAACCCGTAACGCTTGCCTCTGAAAATAAGCTTGAGCTTCGCCAATTCTTTTTTTGAAAAGGTTCGTTGATTGGTAGATGAGCGATCGGGACGAAGAAGACCAAGTTCTTCATAATAACGAATTGTACGAGTAGATACATTGAATTCCTTTGCTACCTCCTGAATCGTCTTCAAAACCATCTCCCCTTTCCTTATTGTCAACAGTATATCATTGACGTTGACGTAAACTTCAACAAAATTTTCGAAATTAACAGAAAAATTAAGTTTGAAACAGCTAATTTTTAGTGCTATCCGTTCCTTGTGCCTTTTTATCTTTCACATTTACTGTTTTATCAACCACTTTTAGAATGTTATCGCCCATTTTTGGCCTTCTAGCCACTAAAAAACCCCTAACATTCATCATGTTAGGGGCTTAAAAAGTATTACATTTTTTCTGGTGCAGATACGCCGATTAAACGTAGTGCATTAGCAATTGTTGTGCGTACAGCTGTAATTAATGCTAAACGAGCCTCTGTTAACTCCTTGTTGGAAGCATCCAATACTTTTTCTGCATTGTAGAAGCTATGGAATGTTGCTGCTGTCTCTTGAATATAGTTAGCGATTCGGTGTGGTGTACGGTGTTTCGCCGCTTCTGCTACCACTCTCGGGAAATCGCCAATCTTTTTCAGTAAATCAATTTCTTTTTCTGCTGTTAACAGATTAAGATGATCTGTTGCTGCAGCAAATCCTTGCTCATTTGCTGAGCGTAAAATAGATGAAATACGAGCATGTGCATATTGTGCATAGTACACTGGGTTTTCATTAGATTGTGATACAGCAAGATCAAGGTCAAAGTCCATATGAGAATCGCCTGCAGTTTTCACGAAGAAGTATCGTACTGCATCAAGGCCAACCTCTTCTACAAGCTCACGCATTGTTACCGCGTTCCCTGTCCGTTTAGACATTTTGAATTTTTCACCGTTTTTATAAAGCTGAACCATTTGAATAACTTCTACTTCTAATGTATCACGATCATAGCCAAGGGCCTGAATAGCTGCTTTCATACGTGGAATATAACCGTGGTGGTCAGCTCCCCAAATATTGATTAATTTATCGAAACCACGGACAATTTTGTCTTCGTGGTAAGCAATATCTGGCGTTAAGTATGTGAACGAACCATCATTTTTAATTAACACACGGTCTTTATCATCACCAAATGTTGTAGAGCGGAACCAAGTAGCACCATCTTCTTCAAAGACATGACCATTTGCTTTTAATTTATCTAACGCTACTTCGATTTTACCGTTTTCATATAGAGACGTTTCAGAATACCAGACATTAAAGTTCACGCGGAAGTTTGCTAAGTCTGTTTTTAATTTATCTAATTCTAAGGCTAAACCGTGTTGACGGAAGAATGCAAAACGTTCATCCTCTGATTTTGCTAAAATAGCTTCACCATGCTCCTCCGCTAATTTACCCGCAATATCAATAATATCTTGCCCATGATAGCCGTCTTCTGGCATCTCCGCTTCCATACCTAGTGCTTGTTTATAGCGTGCTTCTAATGAGTAAGCTAGGTTATTAATTTGATTGCCCGCATCATTAATATAATATTCACGAGAGACGCTGTAACCAGCCATATCTAATACATTACATAATGAATCCCCAACAGAAGCTCCACGTGCATGTCCTAGATGAAGGTCCCCTGTAGGGTTTGCTGAAACAAACTCCACTTGAATCTTTTCCCCAGCACCAGCATTTGAACGGCCGTAGTCAGTACCTTGTTCAAGAGCCTGTGTAATTACCCCAGTTAGGAAATCTTTACGTACTGTGATATTCATGAAGCCAGGACCAGCAATGTCGATCTTTTCAATATCTGTACCTGCTGTATCAAGATTTTCTAAAATAGCTTCCGCAATAGCACGAGGTGGTTTTTTAGCTAATTTCGTTAATTGCATTGCAATGTTTGTTGCATAGTCCCCATTCGCTTTATCCTTTGGTGATTCCAAGTGAATCGATAATTCTGTACCAGCCTCAACTAAGCCTGCTTTTTCAACAGCCTGAGCTATTGCTGCTTTTATAGCCTGTTGTACTTGTTCTACTGCGTTCATCATTGTACCTCCGTAAATGTAATATCTAATGTATAGTTGCCAACGGATTGCCCACCCATTAGTAAATCGTACTGTACATGGAAATCTCCGCTTAATGCCTGTTTCGTAAAGGTCATTTTTTTCGTGTCAATAATGAGTGGCATGGAACCAAACTCACTTTCATAATGCCCTTTTTGTTGCTCAATTATGTTAAGTGGTAAGCGCATATTGACCGAGCCAGCACGCATAATCAGCGCCTTCTCATGTCCTAATTTCATTGTTGTGCGGATAGTTTTATCCTCCTGCACCTCATCATATTTCAAATATAAGCTTCCTGCTTTTTCAAGTAGCTGCCCTTTGAGCCACATTTCATAACTTTCGGACTCTCCATCACTTGGACGAATTGTAGAAATGAGCTTAATGTTCACTTGCGATCTTATTTCGTTCGCCATAATGGACGCTCCCTTTTAGTCTTTTACTATAACCTTTTTATTATAGGATGAATACTCCTGTTTTTTCAAGATAGAAGTCATGTAAAGCATCTCACAAATATAGATGGAGAATAAATAAAAGCTCCTCTCTTTACATAATCGAAAGAGAGAAGTTTCATTTTATCTATACCATTTTATCTATACCATTTTTTAATGATTAATTGTTGAACTATTAATAATATAGCACTAACTGTCCAATAGATAGGGATAATCGCTGGATTGAACAAACTAAAAATGAGGATCATGATTGGATTAATGAACACCATAATCTTCATATTAAATGGTTGGCTTTTCTCTAAGGAGAAAACACTTTGCATCAAATAAATCAAACAAGCAATAATCGAAATGCCAATATCTATCGTACCTAAATTCATCCATAGGAAATTTTCACTTGCGATGATGGTATCTAACTTAATCGCGTAATACAGTGAAAATAATACAGGCAATTGAACAATAATAGGTAAACAGCCTAATAAAGAACTTTTCAATGAATCTGACGTTAATGCTTGCATTTTTTGTTGTACTATTATTTTTTCAGATTCATTTTGACTGTTCTTATATTTAGTGGTAAGCGCATCTAGTTCAGGCTTAATGGCTGACATTAGTTCTTTCGAGCGCTTTTGATGTTTTGCAGATTGAATAAATAGCGGCATTAGAATTAATCTTACTGCAATCGTAATGCCAATGACACTCACTGCATAGCTACCTGTAAATGAATGGATGAAATGAATGAAGTAAATAATCGGTTGTGCTAAAAAGGTTAACAATGATATTCCTCCTAGTTTAAAAGTTTACATGAAACTAGGAGATACACTTTCTTCCTCACTGTTTTCCGACGTCCTAATACATAGAACAAACCACGTTAGCATAGGTGGAGTCCAAGTATTCGTGATATTATAGTCAACTTCAAACGCTTCGTCCTTTACTTCTTGAACCGTTATTTTATTGACCAGATACAGATGCAAATGAACACTTAGCACAGTTAAAACCAAAGAAGCTAATAGCCAAAAGTATTCCATTGTACTGACAATAATGAATAAATCATTGATGAGAAGTGACCAAATCATAATACTCCTCCTTCCTATCACTAATTAAATTAAAGAACCATACATTCTACTGACCAATAGATGACAGTTGTTTCATCAATTTTTCTCTCTTCTATAAAATAGAAACTATTACTTAACTTATCTACGCAACTACGTAAAATAAGTTTCAAATTTATGACGTATAGCTATTCTTCATTTCAATAGAAAATACAAAATGGGGCAAGCCTATAGCTAACCCCATTCAATCAATCTGTTTTCAATGCCTTACTTATTTTACCCAGCCTAAAATCATTTCTCGTAATAATTTAGAAGCTGTGTTTGCCGTCATTTCTGATGAATCATAGATAGGTGCGACTTCTACTAGATCAAAGCCTACAACATTTACACCACTAGCTGCTATCGCGTGGATGGAAGCTAGTAATTCTTTTGATGTAATACCTCCACAATCTACTGTACCAGTGCCTGGAGCGTGTGCTGGATCTAAAACGTCAATATCAATCGTTACATACACATTGCGCCCAGCTAATGTTGGTAAAACCTCTTTTAACGGCTCAAGCACTTCAAATTTTGAAATGTGCATGCCGTTTTCCTTTGCCCATTCAAATTCTTCTTTCATGCCTGAACGAATGCCGAAAGAATAAACATTTTTCGGTCCAATATGTTCCGCAATCTTACGAATTGGTGTTGAGTGAGAAAGTGGTTCTCCCTCATATTCCACACGTAAATCGGTATGTGCATCAAAATGAATGATGGCAAGATCATCATATTTAGCAGAGACAGCCTTCATAACTGGCCAAGACACTAAATGCTCCCCACCCATACCGACAGGAATCTTGCCATCCGCTAATAATGTTTCAATAAATTTTTCGATTTCATCTAATGAGCGCTGTGCATTCCCGAAAGGTAGTGGAATATCACCAGCATCAAAGTACTTTACTTCCTCAAGCTCGCGATCTAGATATGGGCTATACTCTTCAAGACCGATCGATACCTCACGGATACGCTGTGGACCGAAACGTGATCCTGGACGGTAACTTACTGTCCAGTCCATTGGCATGCCATAAATAACGGCTTGTGCATCCTCATAGGTAGGATGACTTTTTATAAAAACATTTCCTGAATAAGCTTCATCAAATCTCATTGCTTGCCCTCCGTATCATTAACAAATTGTATTGATTATCAAATCTCTTCAACTTCTTCTATTATGGCTTACAGGATTGTAATGAAACCTGTATCCTTTCGTCCTCGTATACATTATTGGAACATCTAGCAAATTTCGATTAAAATCTACAAGGTGTGATTTTTCTGTCGAATGCTCGCATTTCAAGTAGTACAAAAAAAGTATAGATGTTTTTGAATAAAGTGCAATAGTTTTTAGTTAGAATTTCGATTAAAGATGAGTGTTCAAACACATACTAAAGCTAAAATTAGAAGTTGTAAGAAAACGAGGTGAAGTCGGATGAAACGAAAAAGCTATCATCGAAAGCAAAAGCGTGTAAAGCGCACACGGAAATCCCTTACTCTTTTTGTCGCCTTTGCATCTGCAATTGTCGTAGCATTTGTCGCTCTACGCATCTATGTTCAAGTGGCTGGTGCACCGCCTTTAACCGTACCGAAAGCTTCCATCTTCTTAGATGAAAATGAGAACCAAATTGGAGATCACTTTACAAATCAACGACGTTATTGGGTTGGTCTTGATGAGATGTCACCTTATTTAAAAGAAGCAGTAGTTGCTGTTGAGGATAAAGATTTTTATAAACATGGTGGTTTTGATTATTCACGTATTGCTGGTGCCATTTTAGTGGATATTAAGGCGGGCGGAAAAGTCCAAGGGGCTAGTACCATTACGCAACAATATGCACGTAATCTTTATCTTTCCCATGAAAAATCTTGGACACGTAAATTAAATGAAGCCCTGTATGCTTATAGATTAGAAGTTTTTTATGACAAGGACGAAATATTAGAGGGCTATTTAAATACGGTATACTATGGACACGGCATGTATGGAGTAGAAGCAGCAAGTAGATTTTACTTCGGTAAATCTGCCGCTGATTTAACACTTGCGGAAGCTGCAATGCTAACAGGCGTACCAAAGGGACCAAGTATCTATTCACCTATTGCCAATTTAGAAAAGGCTACGAATCGCCAAAACGTAATTTTAAAACTAATGGCGGATCAAGGTGCCATTACACAAGAAGAAAAAACACGAGCTGAAAATGAACAGCTTGTCTTAAAAAATGATAGCTGGGTTGCCACAAAATCTGTCGCCCCTTATTTCCTTGATGTGGCATGGCAAGAGGCTAGCGAAATTTTAAAGTCAAAAAATCTCGATATTAGCGAAGGTGGCTGGACAATTCAAACAACGCTTAATCTGGAACACCAGAAAGCCGCTGAAGAAGCAGTAGTAAAAAACATGCCTGCCAATGATCTTCAAACAGCATTCGTTAGTATGGAATCGAAATCAGGTGCTGTCACTGCATTAGTTGGAGGTCGTGACTATTCAGTAAGTTCATTTAACCGTGTCACACAGGCTAAACGTCAACCAGGCTCTACTATCAAGCCGATTTTATATGCAGCGGCACTAGAAAATGGTTACACACCGCTTACATTTTTAGATGTTGGTGAGACAACCTTTACCTATGATAATGGGCGTGGCACTTATGCACCTAAAAATGTCAATGGTCAGTTTGCAGATCATGATATGACGATGGCTCAAGCGATTGCGATCTCAGACAATATTTACGCCGTAAAAACATTAGAGGACATTGGCTTCAAGGAATTTCATGATATGGCAAACCGTTTTAGTGTAGGGATTGGTGCTAAAGATAATTTATCTATCGCACTCGGTACAATTGAAACGACATTATATGAGATGACGAATGCTTATAATATTTTAGCATCTCAGGGACAGCAAACCATTCCAACAACCATTGTGTCCATAAAAAATGCTCATGGAGACGTTATTTATGAAAATAAAGATGTTTCAAGCAAGGCGGAAACGGCTATTTCAAAAGAAAATGCATACATTTTAACTGAGATGATGACAGGTATTTTTGACCCGGTTTTCAGTGATTATTCTCCTGCTACAGGCATTAGTATTCGTTCCCGCATGACACACACCTATGCGGCTAAATCAGGTTCTACCAATAGTGACCAATGGCTAATTGGTTTTACACCAAGTCTAACTGCTGGTGTGTGGAACGGCTATGATCAGGGTAAAAACCTTACAACGAAGGAAGATACTGCTGCCACTAAGCAAATTTGGATTGACTTTATGGAGAGCGTCAACAAAGGAACGAAAAATGAGGATTTCAAAAAACCTAAAGGTGTAGAGGGCGTTGTCATTGATATCGAAACAGGTAAACTCGCTACTGATGCTTGTCCAAAACAACGTCTTGTTTATGTAGAAGCTAAGGATGTACCAACTGAAAAATGTACAAACTTCGATATTCTCGACAGTGATACATGGGGAGAATTTTGGAACATGCTGCCATTCTCACTTTTTAAAGGTGATGATAAAAATAAACAATAATGCGGAAACCTTTTTGAACAGCTCTCGTTCTATGTTATGAAGGCTCTCGACAAAGTAACTAATAGACGAATAAATAAGAAAAGCTTTCTCTTCCCCGGAGACGTGTCCGTGGGAACAGAAAGCTTTTCTTTTTTTATGGTACGCGAAGTATGAGCATCATGGGGCATTTGGCTTGGGTTTGGGTTATTCAAATGCCGCATAGCGCTCATCATATTCGCGATACCAAGTGTCCTAGCTTACTAAAATGTAAGCTCTGCATCAAGTGTACTTTGTTTCAAACCCACTTTCAACCTAATATCGAAAGCGATCGCAAAATGTCACAGATTGTTCAATCATTATTGGTCTATTCGACAAATAAGTCTTGACGCAGTTGCTCATCACTACGTCCCCACAAATCTGGATTAAGTTGCTCTAGGAAAGTAGCCAACACTTTTTTAGACGGTGCATCCATATGCTCTACAATAATCTGACGCTTCATGGATTTATCCATTTTGTTCACATGGTCAGCTAGAATTTTATAGCCACGTCTCTTTTCACGGTTAACGACCATTTCACAAGCTGTTACACCCGCATAATAGGGTCCATCTTCTTTATGGTCTACCGTCACCCACACTAACCAATAGGATTTCCCACCTTCTGAATCAGCACGGTCCATCGTAAATTTAATACCTCGCTCAACATCACTTCGTGCATGCATGGCACCAATTTCAACAGTAGCTGTCCCCTCTTCTACATCAATCATAACGGGCGATACATTCTCTAATGAAAGTGAACCAATTCCAAACCCTTTATGTCCATCTGTTGGATCGTTTTTTATAATGGTAAAACCCATTTTTTGTTTTGGTTTTTCTTCATTTGCCATACTTAAATATCCTCCATTCTGCTATTATAAAGGAAAGCATATCGCGTATATTTTGTCGTATAACACACTATTTCTAACGCGCACTTATGCCTCAACGCAAGTAAGAAGTTTATACTTTCTTATAAACTAACTATACAACATTATTCTATAAAGGAGGCAATATTATGCCATACGTAACAGTGAAAATGCTTGAAGGTCGTACAGAGGAGCAAAAACGCGCCCTTGTAAAGGAAGTAACAGAGGCCGTTTCGCGTACAGTTAATGCACCTGCAGAAAATGTAACAGTTTTTATCGAAGAAATGTCAAAAAACCATTATGGGGTTGCAGGCGTTCGTTTTAGTGATAAATAAGATGAAGATGGGTAGAGCATCTTAGCTCTACCCATTTTTAAACTGACAATCATCGTTCCGTTATTTCAATAACTAGGATGTGTTATACAAAATGAATAAATTTAGACTGACCTTGCTCGTTTGCGTGTTACTTTTTGGCCTATTATTAATATTTATTAATCCGATTCAACATGCTATTATCGCTCATTTGAGTGACCAATTAAATACAACTGACTACAGCGTTAAAGACATTGAAAAAAACAAAAAAGCAGCAGCTGATTTTGAGTTTGAAGCCGTTCAATCATTATCTATCGCTGAGGTACTCCAAGCACAAGTAAAAGCTAGTAATATGCCTGTTATCGGCAGTATTGCTGTTCCAAGTGTACATATGCAGCTACCAATTTTAAAAGGTGTTGGCCATTCTGTACTTGCTATTGGAGCAGGTACGATGAAACCCAACCAACAGCTCGGTCAAGGGAACTATGCATTGGCTGGTCACTACTTTGAGGAAAAAGATATTTTATTCAGCCCACTCTATCAAGCACAAATTGGCGATATCATCTATATCACGGATATGAAAGATGTCTATGAGTATAAATTAACAACGAAAAAAATCATTGCTGCAACTGATGTTTATATCATTGACGATATTCCCAATCAAACTACACTAACATTGATTACATGTGCAGAAAAAGGTTCTAAACGACTGGCATTACAAGCAGATTTTGTTCAAAGCTACTCGTTAGAAAATGCCAAAGGAACCTTTTGATGCAAGCAATACGCAAAAAGCGCCATCCTAAAAAGGATGACGCTTTTTCATAGTGTTGAAAAACAAAACCATCCATAGAATTTATATGAAAGGTGAAAAAGGATTTCCGTTGCAGGCTACTTGCTTTCCTGTGGGCGAGCGCCGAGCCGCTTCCTCTGCTACCGCTCCGTTTAGAGGCTCGCCTGTCTCGCTATTCCCACGGGAGTCAAGTAGCCTTCCACTCCAATCCATAAAAATGTTCACTTTTTAGCAAAAAAGTGAAGGTATTCACTACTCTTTTATGGAGGGGTGTTGTCACACATCGCTTCTCCACATTGAAAGTAAGAGGCTATCCTCTCTTATAATATAAATAATGGGCTATTTTGTTCAGGAAAAGACACTTTTGCAGAATGGTTGATTGGAGTGGAGCCAGCGTCACTCCTAGGGGATTTAGCGTCACAGAGGAGACCCTGGAGCGAACGCAGTGAGTGGAGCGGCTCATCGGACGCCCCCTGGAAAGGACGCTGGCGGAACGGAAATCAACCCCTCGCCTTACAAAATTGCTTATTATGCCGTTGACATTACCTTTTTTCAACAACATGAAAAAGCGCCATCCTAAAAAGGATGACGCTTTTTCTTATTATACCTCTGTTTCACGGCGGCGCATAAACCATACTGCCCCAGCTACAAGTAGTAAACCAACAAAGACAAGAGCTGTTTGATTTGCTCCATCTGTTTGTGGTAATTTACCTTGTGCTCTTAGCAGCGCTTCTAAGCGTGCTGTGTCTGCCTTGATTTGATTAATATCAATCGCTTGGGCTACCTCTGCCTGTTGGTCTTTAGATAGCTTACTATATCTATTAAGGAAATCTTTATAGGCATCTAACGTATCTTTTGTAGCGTTAGATGGATGATATGGTGGTAATTGCTTCCCTTGATCAATCACATTTTGTACTGATGTACCACCATTATCAGGGGTCGTTGGTTTGTTAGGATCTGTCGTTGGCTTACTTGGATCCACTGGTTTATTTGAATCTGTGTTCGGCTTATTTGGATCTACCGGTTTAGTTGGATCTGGATCTGGATCTGGATTTGGATTATTTGGATCTACTGGTTTAGTTGGATCTGGGTTTGGCTTATTTGGATCTACCGGTTTAGTTGGATCTGGGTTTGGCTTATTTGGATCTACTGGTTTAGTCGGATCTGGGTTTGGATTGTTCGGCTCCACTGGTTGTCCTGGATCTGTTGTAGGTGGTGTCGGCTGTATTTTAGCCTCACATGTATTACCTACTGTAACTGTCCCAATAATGGTATTACCATTCTCCCTAACTATATATTTACCCGGTTTGATCAATGAGTGGTTAATCGTAATTTGCCCTTTGCTATCTGTAACAAATTCTATTAACCCATTCTCTTCTACCGCTTTACCATTTTCATCTGTAAACGTAACTTTCACACCTTCACGTGGCTGACCATACATATTGTTAATTGTTAATGTAAAGTTTGGACAAGCTGGAGCAATAGGTAATTCAGCTTTACAAGTTTGTTTATAAGAAACCTCAATTTCGCCTAAATAAACTTTGTTGTCGTAAACCTCATACTTTCCTGCAAGTACATCTTCAGAAATAAATGTAATACTACCATCTGCTTCTATCACTGTTGAAATAATGTTACCTTGTTTATCTTTAATGACAACATCTTTACCAGCCTTAACCAACACATTATTTTCATCTTTCAATGCTACAGTAAAGCGCTCGCAAGCCGGTTTTGGTTGAACCGTTGCTTGACAATGAATATTACTTGCGAAATCGCCAATTTTATTGCCATCCTTATCAAATACTACGTAAACACCTGGTTCTAAATCTTTTAATTCTACTTTACCGTCTTTTGTTTCCTCAGTAGCTATCGTCTTGCCATCTATATCTTTAATTGTTACTTCCGTTTTATCTGCTACTAATTCTCCATCAACATCTTTGACCGTTAATTCGAATGTTTCGCACTTCGGTGCTTGTATAATTGTAAATTCATAATCGCAGCTTTTCTTGTACGTTAGTGTGACTGTACCTAAGAATTGATTACCCTCATACAATGTATATTCACCAGGTTTTACACCATTAGTAGGATCGTTTTGATTGGATTCAACAATAAACTTACCTGATGCGTCAGGAGATACCTTTGTCACTACTGTAGTACCTTGCTTTAATGTTAATTCTAAAATATTAGTACGAATATTACCTTGATCATCTTTCACAACAATTGTGTAGTTTTCACATTTTGGTACTGGTTGAACCTCAGCTTTACATCCGCCGTCATATTTCACTGTTACCTTCCCTAATTCACCTTCAACTGAATGAGTTACTGTATACTCACCAGCAGTAAAATGATTCGGTAATGTCACTTTGCCATTTGTTACTGTGTACGGCGCTGTTTCTATACCATTGTGATCCTTTAATGTAACTGTGCCTGTTGTAATGGAATGACCATCAACATCCTTAATCGCTATTTCAAATTGTGTACAACTACCACCAATGATTGGTGTTGTATTGACAAGTTGTGTAATGAAGTCTGGTTGCTTATCTAGTGTCGTGTTTTCATCTAACTTAAATTTAAAGTCAGACATCTTACTATAACCAGTTGGTGCAGCTACTTCACGAATAAGATAATCGTTGTACGGTACATTTTCAAATGTGAATTCACCATTTACATCTGTAGTAGCTGTTTGGATAATATATTCATTCGGTTTTGCAGTTTTTTTAATAAGTTGGAATTCAACACCAGCTAAATTTTCTTTAAATTGGCCTGTAGCTGAATCGATACCAATCTTTTTAAATTTAGCACTGCCTCGTGTTGACGTAAAATCTGATTCAGAGCTACTAAAGCTAAATTTATCCTTATAGTCGCTCTCTGTTTTTTGATTAGCTTTTGTTTGACCCGTATAATGCAATGTTGCTGTATTTTCCAATGCATCCCCAAATTGACCAAAGCCTATTGTTTTATACTGTACTTGATACCCCTTTTGATTTAAATCAGGAAATTCGAGGCTAAAGCCACCTTGTGTATCGAATGTGACCGTTACCCCTAATTGCGAAGGTGTTTGCCAAGTAGTTCCTTTTTGAATACCAGTTTTAGATACTGTATATGGTGTTAATAGAATACTACTTTCCAATAACATTAAATTATTACCTGGTAAATCTGTTAAGATGACATTTTGACCTAAATTAGAATGAGATCTATTCACATCTAATGTCCAAGTAATTGTTTCTGTATTCGCGTTTTGTTGTGGTGTATTTTTTGTCACTAAATTATTCGCTACATCCTCGTCAATCGTTACTGGCTTTGATTCAAGCGTAAATTCTTGCGTACCTTTTGTTTTAAATGTGGCATCATTCGTGTAAACATTCCCTCTATCAGTAGCCGTATCAGAACCAATACCTAAAATATGATCGTCATCCATTGTGTTATAACGAACAACGTATGCTTGGTAGTTTATGTCTCCTGCTAAGGAATCACTGAATTTTAATGTAAAGCCTTTATCTGATTCAGCCGAGATTGTGTAATTACTCGAGTTAATCGGTGTAGTACCAATCGTTCCACCTGTATCACTACCACCTAAGTCAGTTAAAGGTAATACTTCAATTGTTCCTGGTAAATACTTATGTCCCTCACCAACTGTATCAATTAAAACGGCTCCATTAATATCCTTTTTATTGATATTCACTTTCACATCCCATGTAAATCGCTGCGTGGAGTAGTTAAAGGTTCCCGATTTGCTGCCATTGTTAACAGTAGTTGACTGTGGGATATAACTCGTTGAAGATGACTTTTTATATGTTTTACCGCCACTAGTCCACTCTGTAGCAGCTGTATTGCCATACCCTTGCTTTTGTACAGTACCCTCATCACCAATTGCGAAGCTCGTTTGATAAGTGATAGTTGATGTACTACCTGCTGGTACATTAATACCTGAAATTGTAAAGCCTTTTTTCTTATCTCCATCAATTAGAATATAAGTAGTTGCTATACCATTAAGCTTTACAGTGTTATCTATTAACTCATGCACCCCATCTGCAGCACCTGCTGTAAATGTATCTGTTAGTTTTAGGTTGTTAATTGGTTTAGTTGGATTATCAGATATAATGTCGACCGTCCATGTAATTACTTTTTTATCAAAATCAACTGTATATGATTTTTTTAATAAGTTTTCTGTAAGTGCATAGTCTATATTCTTCTCTTTACCTGAACCACTTGTCACACTATTGTTAAACAGACCTGCTTCATTTTCATAAAAATCCTGTTTAGTATAGTTCGCATCATACACTATTGTATAGGCATCTGAAATACCGTTATCAAAGGTTAATGTGAAACTTTTAACATCTCCAGTTGCAGGAGTAGGAGTAGGAGTAATAGTAAATCCACTTGTTACTCTATTAGCTTCCGAAACTGTTGTCGCCACATTGCCAGCCGCATCATTCATTTTATATACTTTAATGCTTGATGCATCAATTTCGTGAGGACCTTGGATTGTATCTTCAATATAGGCATCAGCTTGATCGATACTTAACAGATTATGATTATAATCAATACGCCATTTTGTTTCATAGTTTGTATTGCTCACTAGCTTTTTATCTAGTGCTTTACCATACGTAATGGTGTGAGTAGCCGTATTAGAAGTTTCTAGTTGCCCATTGTTAGTAAATAGTACCTTGTTATGAAAGTTAACTGCACCATCACGTTTATCAGCATCTAATGTTACAGACGTTTTGTACGTAATTTTATATGCATATTTACCAGTCAACTTACTTTCAATATCGCTCCAACTACCATTTGTAAGAACATTCGTTTCAGTACTTGTTCTTACACCATTAAGACCAACCACATATTGATATACATTCACGGAATTAGCCATAATTTCATGTGATGTTGGATCGTCTGTCAAAGTTGGATTGCTTAATGATTTACCCGCTTCATTAACCCATACTTGCCATTCCATTTCATGGTTACCACTTGCTGTTGGTGTAGGAGTGCCTAGTTTTGACTTACTTACCTTTTTGTTGCTCGTTGAAGGTAAAAAACTAAATTGTGCTTTAATTATCTCACTACCACCAGTGGCTGCTGGAATTTCCAGCTCTTGCTCAATGTTATCAGAAAGGAGGTTAAATCCAGAATTAAATGTAATGCTTAATTCCTCCGGTTGAGAGCTGCCTGAGCCTGGTTCCATACCGCTTAACTCTACACGTACTTTATTATCTGTAGTTACATAATTATATGTGATACCGTTCACTGTTCTGCTTCCTGTAAATGCCCCATCAAAGTCAATTAATGATTGCGGCAGTTGGAATTCAAACCAGCTCCCGTCTCCCCATGCTTCGCCTTGACTATCTTGCATTGGTACGGAAAATTTAACAGTGAAGTTAGCTGTTGTATTTGGATCTAGCTCTGTACCAAATTCACCTGCTCCAACCGTTGTTCCACCAATTTTCATCACAAATGATGATAGTGAAGCTGGAATTTCTTGAGCCGCTAATGGTGCCGCATTCATTGGCAATGTTTTCACAGGCTCAACTGCTGCTTTTTCTTCTTCAGGAGCCTCGCCCTCAGGAGCTTGCTCCGTGTTTTCATTTTCCGATGGAGTTGTAGAAAGGTCTTCTTCACCTGTGTAGTCTTCTGTCAAATCTGTGCCATCGTCGACAGGCGTAGATAGGTTTTCTGCCATTCCGGCCTCCGCACCATTGTCATTTGCGACTGGTGGTGTTGAAAGGTCATCTGCTGCAAATGCTGACAGTGGACTTAGTAGTGTTTGGAACACTAACAACATGGTCAGCATAGCAATGTTCATTTTTTTCCTCATGTCTCTCCTCTTTTCTAATAGATAGAGAGCTTGAATTGTTTGCTATGACGATAGCTTCCTTTCACTGTTTAGGAAAGGCGTGCTACAAACAATCAGTTGCTCCCTCTTTCCTAAAATTAACTTGTCACTCTTGTGAATAAAAGCCAAATTGTATGCTAACATAGGTCATAAGAATTAACAAATTATAGCCTTTTTCACTTTTTATTTTATAAGCACTACTTTTGTGACACCTACAATAATTGGCCTCACCCCCCTTTAGGATTTTTGTTCCATTATAACTAGGGGTCCTGAACAAATTCTAAACAAATCATGTATACATACAAAAAAGCAGTAAACAACGCTCTTATTTGAACGTGTTTACTGCTTTGTTTATTCTTATTTTATTTGCTGTCTTCTCTTAACAGTGTTAAGATTTGTTTTTTAATAGTTGAGTGAATAGAGTCATCCTCTAAGAAATCTAATGGAAAATAGATTTTATGGTCTCGTTTCATACGACCTGAAATGGAATCAACGATGATGGATTCACGCGAAAGCTCTCGTAGCTCGCCATTTTTCATTTCTAGAAAAATCGGCACACGCACCTCTTCCTCCCCAGGTCTATAAAAATCATAGGGCAAATCTGCCGTTGTATCATGAACAAGATAATAATCTGGATTCAGGTCTGCTTGCTTGAAAAGCTCTTGTAGTTTTTGATATTTATCTAGCTCAACACCGGGATCTAAATCAATGTATTGGAATAGCTTACGATTAACAAAGCGTCGACTTAAATCACTTAGAATAGCATCCCCCTCTTGCATCCATAGCTGAAAATATGTAAAAAGTATACTCTCATCTAAAGCAAGATAATCCTCTAATGTAATAGCATTGCGAAAAAATGCTAAGAAGTGAGTAGGTTCATGCTTAAATGTATAACCTTCTTGGCTTAATTGTTTAACTCTTTTTAAAATATTATTTAAAATAACTTCCGCACTCCGTGACACAGGGTGGAAATAAATTTGCAAGTACATTTGATAGCGGCTCATAATATAATCTTCCACTGCATGCATGCCTGTTGCTTTAATAACCACTTGGTTTTTACGTGGACGCATTACTCTTAAAATCCGCTCCATATCAAAGTGACCATAGCTGACACCTGTAAAATAAGCATCACGTTGTAAGTAATCCATACGATCCGCATCAATTTGGCTGGAAATTAAACTGATGACTTGCTTATTCGGATATGTCTTTTCAATCACTTGCGAGACCTTTTCTGGAAAATCATCTGCTACTTTTCTTAAAACAGCATTTACCTCTGTATCCCCTAATAAAATTTGCCTTGTATAGTATTCATGATCCAGTTCGAAGACATTTTCAAAGGCATGTGAAAATGGACCGTGCCCTAAATCATGCAAAAGGGCTGCACATAATACTAATAGTCTTTCCCCTTCATCCCAATCGGGACGACCGACGAAGATATCATCTACTATGCGGCGTACAATTTCGTAAACACCAAGTGAATGACTAAAGCGGCTGTGTTCCGCCCCATGAAATACTAAAAATGTGGTACCTAGCTGACGAACTCTGCGTAAACGCTGAAATTCTCTTGTACCCACTAAATCCCATATCACTTGATCGCGAACATGTACATATCGGTGAACAGGGTCTTTAAATACCTTCTCTTCTTGTAATTTAGCGTTTGCATATGTCATTTGGATAGCACCTCCATTTTGTGATAGTTCTATTATATGCCATAAATCTAGGACTAGCATACTTATTAACTTTTTTCTATAGATACTAACAACCTTTTTTCGCCATATGCCTATTTATTGTAAATTTCTATTGATCTAATATTCACAGCAACTTAAAAATATACAAAGCAAATGCTATACCTAATATGTAGAGATAGCAAAGTGTTGAAAAACAATGGCATTTTTATGAAAGATGAGAGGTGGGAAAGATTTTCCGTTCAACAAAATTTAGCAAAGCTTTTACAAATCAAACGAAGATGATGGTTGTTGAAATCAATCACTTCTCCACATTGAAAATTAAGAGGCTATCCTTTCTTTAAAAATAGAAATCATGGGCTATTTTATTCACTACTACTAGTATGTAAGACAAAAAAGACACTTTTGTAGTACGGTTGATTAGAGTGACGTCTCCCTGGAAAGGACGCTGGCGGAACGGAAATCACCTCCTCACCTTGCCAAAAGGTCATTTTCTACTAATGACAATATCTTTTTTCAACAACATGAAAAGCTATCCCTAACAAATAGAGATAGCTTTTTATTTTACTTATTCTTTAATTTTGCTAAAACCTTTTCCATTAGTTCGTCTTCTGTTAGTGCTGCAACAGGGCGACTATTTACAAAGGTGAATGTTTTTTTGCGTCCTGGGCCACAATAAGAATGACAGCCAATTTCGATGGTTGCATCAGGATCGATTTCCTTTAATTTTGGAATTAACGTCTTTAAGTTAACGGCCTGACATTCATCGCAAACTTTAAATTCGTTTGCCATTTTGTCAACAACCCTTTCTATATAGTATTTTTTCAACAAAATATCGCTCTATTGAACACATGACCTTCACATATTTAAGTATGCAGCATGTGCACAAACCTACATCGGGTATTGTATCGTACTTTTCCCCTTCTATTCAAGCATAATTCCTTCTACATAGATGAATAAAAGGTTAAAAGATTGGTCATGCTAGTCTTACATAACAAGTTCCAAATAAAGGTGGGAGGATTTTAAGATGAGTAAAATAAGACAAGATGCTTGGTTACAAGAAAACGATGAATTATTAGCAGAGGCGGTTATTCGTCATGTGACGGAAGGTAGCACACAGCTCAATGCTTTTGAAGAAGCTGGTGATGCATTAAATCGTACTGCTGCAGCCTGTGGTTTCCGTTGGAATGCGGTTGTTCGTAAAGAATATGAGGAACAATTAGCAGAGGCTAAAAAAGAAAGAAAAGAGAGAATGCGAGTGTTAGGAGCACCAGCGAGACGTCGTGCCTCTAGTATGTTTACCGTGAATAATAGTGCTGCGGAAGGAAAATCAATTCCGCTATCTGCTCTTTCTCTTGATATTGTGATAGCTTATTTACTACGTTTACAGCATTCTGGTGAAGTAGGAAATGAATCTTCAAAATGGAGACAGCTAGTACATGTAACATCTGAGAAAAATAAAAAACTAGAGAAAACTATTACAAAACTAGAGGAAGAAAATCGAGCAATCCGCAAAGATTACGAGCAGTTTGTTCAAATTATGAATCGTGCTCGACGTCTTGTAACACTGGATGAAGAAGAAGAGCGAATTGCACCCGTTTTCAAAATGGAGAAAAACGGAAATCTCGTAACAAGTGGCCCAGTTTATCAATCAGAAAATGGCGATGCGCTAAATTAGCAGCATCGCTTTTCCCTTTTATGTTTCATATAATCAGCCTATTATTTTCGTTCAAGCATTTTGGCATTACGCTCAAATACTCGCTGTAAATAGAAACCGTATAATGTTAATTCTTCATCATAGAAAGATTGTGGACGAACTTCCTCGGACAACTGATGAAGTAATTGCTGTAGACGAATAACCACCCCTTCTACTGTTAAATCGGGGTCAACAAGCTCTGATAATGATGCCATCACTTCAGGTACGATTTGAGGATAAATAAACTTTGTCTCCTCTTGTCGCAAGCTTACTTCATAAAAGTCACGAATGAGTGCCGCACGTTGTGAGCCACTTCCTTCAATACATAAATAAATTTGCACAGCCACTCCTTGGCGTAAGCGTCTTTGGGATATACCAGCAAATTTTTTCCCCTCAATACTTAGATCATAAGAGCCAGGGCAATAGGAGCCTACAATTTCATAAGCTTCTATTTTATCAGCTACTTCTGGAAACAATCCCTTCACAAGGTCTACCATCACATCATAGCCATCGTTTATACTAAGCGACTCTGATTGTTCAGACAATACAATAGAAATATTGAGGACTCCTTCATCTAGCACAACTGCTAATCCACCAGAGTTACGAACGATTGGATGATAGCCTCTAGACTCTAGTAAATCCATACCTTGCTGAACATACGGCAAACGATGATCTTGAATACCAAGCACAACGGATGCCTCATGGACCCATGTACGAATAGTTGGCGGAGAAGTTAATTGTCCAACTAATTGGCACAACGTATCATCCGTTGCAAACGATTCTAATGGTGATCGTTGCTTGGCACTAATGGATTGATCATAAAAACGCCAAATTGGCTGTTGTAAAATACTTTTCATATTGGTACTCCTCTAGTCACATATCTTCTTCTTAGAATACATCATCTTTAGTTGGTGTCAAATTCGTGAATTACTGTCATGAACTTAGGGATTTTGTACAAACTATGATAAACTAATTTTGAATGGTATTCACTTATAAAGGAGTGTTTCAATAATGAATGAAGCAGCAATTACATTAGATGGATGGTACGCTTTACATGATTTCCGCTCAATCGACTGGGCTTCTTGGAAACTTGTTTCTGCAGAAGAACGTCAAGCAGCAATAGAGGAATTTATTGCTTATTTAGAAAAATTGAACGAAGCAGATATCGCTAAAACAGGCGCTCATGCCTTTTATGCTATCGTGGGTCAAAAAGCTGACTTTATGGTTATGACATTGCGTGAAACAATGGATGAACTACAAGAGATTGAAGCAGAATTCAATAAATTAGCAATTGCTGATTTTACAATTCCTACATATTCTTATGTATCTGTTGTGGAGCTTTCAAACTATTTAGCTGGCGAATCAAATGAGGATCCTTACCAAAACCCACATGTACGTGCACGTTTATACCCAGAACTTCCACGTGCCAAATATGTATGCTTCTACCCAATGGATAAACGCCGTCAAGGCAACGATAACTGGTACATGCTATCAATGGATGAGCGTAAATCATTAATGCGTTCTCATGGAATGATTGGTCGTGGCTATGCAGGTAAAGTGAAACAAATTATTACTGGCTCAGTAGGCTTCGATGATCACGAATGGGGCGTAACACTATTCGCAGACGATGTATTACAATTCAAAAAATTAGTATATGAAATGCGCTTTGATGAAGTGTCTGCTCGCTATGGTGAGTTCGGTGCATTCTTCGTCGGAAACCTACTTGATAACGATAAATTAGTTAAGTTCTTAACTGTTTAATACACATAGAAAATGCGAGTCCTCCACAACGGACTCGCATTTTTAAATTTCGTTTTCTTCAGCATTCTCAGATTCAAATATTAAAATAATGATGTGAATAAAGAACCCAGTAAGAACCATGAGAAAAACTAAATACCAATTATATGGTTGATGATAGTATTCTGCTATCCCAACTGCTAAAAAAGCACTGATGATAATGGCTACAAACATACTAAAAATACGCATGAAAACGCTCCTTCTTGAAAGCAAAAATAAAGTCACTTTTAGTATGTCTCGCTCTATCTTTAATATACTTGTAATATAAAAAAGTGCCATCTCTCTGCGATGACACTTTGTTCATTCATCCATTCAATTTCTGCATACTTCCTCAAGAGTGTTCGTCCTTTACTTTTAAAATCAAAATAACAGTTTGAATAAAAAAACCGATTACAATTATGACAATAAAGAGATACCAATGGAGCGGCTGTCCATAAAACTCGCCCAATAGAAAAGCCAGTACCGCACTTAATAAAATTCCAAACCAAACTCCAATTTCCATAAGTACTCACCTCACATGTATTGAATACACATGCAAATCATCCATCTCACATTCCCCTAATTCTATCTTTTTCTATTTACCCGTTTTGACTAAAAGACTATCGGATCTTGTAGCGTTTTCAATTATTTTCTAGGCACTTATCGTTATGATTACTATATGCATAGTAACTTTAATGTGTGATTGTCTTTCTTATCAAAATTGAACATGTCTACAATACCCTCGTGCATATACTGTCTGCGAGGAGGTATGAAAATCGCTGTTATCAAGACGAATGATGCACAGACTGCCCTACTAGCAAGGCTAATGCGTGCCGAAGCAGAAGGTGAAGGAGAGCTAGGCATGCTGATGGTTGGGAATGTTGGCGTTAATCGTGTAAGAGGTGACTGTTTAGATTTTGGTGATATTCGAACGATTGAGCAAATGGTTTATCAGCGTCCGGGAGGCTTTGAAGCAACACAAAAGGGTTATTTTTATCAGCGGGCCCGTGAACAAGACATTCGTTTAGCGAAAAGGGTGATTCAAGGGGAAAGATTTCATCCAGCTACTCGCTCCTTGTGGTTTTTCATGCCAGCGGGGGATTGTCCCGCACAATGGTATGGTCAATGGAATACTGGCAGATTCAAATCTCATTGCTTTTTCTCGCCATCTGAACAAGATTGTCCTCAAATTTAAAAAGAAAGTAGGTTGATAATTGATGATGCCTTATTATTGGACACCAACAACGCAACAACAAATGACTCCTCCTCCAGTCACTCTTCCGAGCGGACGACCACCTGGTCGTGAGGAGTCCTATATAGAAAATATTTTACGTTTGAATCGCGGAAAACCAGCTACCTTCCATTTTTCTTTCGAACATGCTGTGGAACAGGGAAAAAATACAAAAACTGTTCGTGGTGTGGTAGAAGCCGCTGGTCGTGATCATGTCATTATTCGTGAACTAAAATCCAATCATCGCTTCCTATTCCCTATGATTTATTTCGATTTTGCTGAATACGATGAGGAAATGGCTTACTTTAATCAAAATCCATAATGCCATCTTGTAATGTAAAAATCCGCTATACGCTCACTGACAAAAGTCGATGAGTGTAGGCGGATTTTTATCATTCACTATATTTAGTGCTCTTTTAGATACGTTAAAGTTGCTTTCCCTAAAGTTTTCGCAGCTATTAGCATGGCACGTTCATCAAAATCAAAGCGTGCATGATGATGTGGATAGGCAGTTTCCCATTCCGGCTTTTTAGCACCTGTGAAGAAGAAAGTACCCGGTACCTTTTCTAAATAATAGGCAAAATCTTCCCCAATCATAAACGGTGGACATGTTATTACTTGCTCCACACCTGGAACAGTAGACGCCAACTGTGCTACAAACTCTGTTTCTTTTTGATGGTTATATACAGGCGGATAACCTCTTGTATAACGATATTCATAGCTTGCCCCAAATGCCAGACATGTCGCATTTAAAACTGCTTCTAGTTCCTGCTCCATTTGTGAACGTACTTCTTCTTCAAAGGTACGAATTGTTCCTGCTAAAATCACTCGATCCGCAATCACATTAAACGGATTAATAGCCTCCAAATGACCAATTGTTAAAACAGCTGATTTTAATGGATCAATGCGTCTTGAAACAAGTTGTTGAGCATTGACCACAAATTGTGAGGCAAGGGTAACAGCATCGATGGAATGATGTGGCTCTGCGCCATGACCGCCTTTCCCTTGAACCGTGATTTCTACTTTATCCGCAGCTGCCATAATGGCTCCATCCTTCACTAAAATTTCTCCTAGTGGTGTAGGCGCCCATAAGTGCGTACCAAAAATAACATCTACGCCATCTAAACAACCATCCTCTATCATTGGCTTTGCGCCACCTGGTGCTACTTCCTCTGCATGCTGGTGAATAAACACCACATTGCCTGTTATTTCATCCTTCATCGCATTGAGTGCTTTAGCTAGCCCAAGCAATGTTGCTGTATGACCATCATGTCCACATGCATGCATTTTTCCAGCTACTTTAGATTTATAAGGTACATCATTTTCCTCTTGTATCGCTAATGCATCAAAATCAGCACGTAATGCTACTGTCTTACCAGGTTTTCCGCTACATAATATAGCTACTACGCCACGTCCCCCTACTCCTTCACGAACCTCATGACCCAATTCTCTATGAAAAGCAGCTATATAGGCTGGCGTCTCCACTTCCTCAAAGGATAATTCAGGGTATTCATGTAAATGACGACGAATCCCTACCATTTCATTATAGTACCCATCTATTAATGCAAATAGTTTTTCCATACTACATAACCTCTCTTTTTGTATTTTCGAAATATTGCAAGTAATAATAGTAGTGTACTATAAATTCTTACAAAATGAATAGGATTTAAATCGCCAACGTAAAAAATTCGTTTATAACAAAAAAACTCTCCTACAAATAATGTAAGAGAGTCTTAACTTTAAATTAGCGAGCATGTTTTAAAGCAGATAAAATAATGAGTAACCATCCAGCTAAGAATAGGACGCCACCAATTGGTGTAATGGCACCCAATACTTTAATTCCACTTATCGCCAGTACATATAAGCTACCTGAGAAGAACACAATGCCCAGATTAAAGAAAATACCTGCTACATTTAATTGCTTTACTTCACCTAATAGTTTAGAGCTCATTAATAGACCAATGACCAGCAGCCCTGTTGCATGAAACATTTGATATTGAACAGCAGTCTCCCAAATTCCTCGGCTATATTCATCTAATATTTCCTTTAACGCATGTGCACCAAATGCACCCAATGCCACTGCTAATAGGCCATGAAGAGCACCTGTCACGATGAATCTTTTCATTTCTCGTACCCTACCTTTTAAATGGATTAAAAATCAAAAATGGAGTCACCATTTGCTCCATCTTCTTCAATTTTTGATGTGTATAAAGTTGCTTGTTTTGACTCAGACACAAGCATTTGAGGTATATGCTTAGGTGTTGTGATGGCTGGCGTATCGTTTGGAGAATCTAATACCACATCACATAATGCTCGAATAGCTGTAAGTGCCTCGCGAATTTGCTGATCATTTCCTGCATTTTTTGCGCCAGATAATTGTTTTTCAAGTTGCTGTATCACTGCTTGATAAGGAATCATGACATTCTCCCCCCTTCTATTTTTGGTACAAATTTTAAACACTCCATGCCTGAAGATTGCTTCACGACAACGGATGGTATTTGCTTTGTTTTAAAGCCATATGCTGCACAGGCTCGTGGCGTTTGAGGGTCCCAGGTTACTTTGAAAAATTGACACTTGAAACAATTCACCTTCATTATTGTCCCACACTTTCTTCTATATTAACTGTATCATGATTTATAAAGTGTATAAAGAAAACGATTTGTGCCAATCTATACTAGACACCAATCAATTGGCTGTTTGCCCCATTCCACCAATTGTTGATTAATTTTTGAATAAGGTTTACTACCAAAGAATCCTCGGTAAGCACTGAGTGGACTCGGATGTGGCGCTTCGAGTATAACATGTGGTGTTTTATATTTACGTATCAATTGCTTTTTACGCTGTGCTGGTTTACCCCACAGTACAAAAATTAGCGGCTCTTCCCTTGCTGCTAATTGGTCGATAACAGCGTCGGTAAATTGCTCCCACCCTTGATCTTTATGAGAATGAGCCTGTCCTGCTCGAACAGTAAGCACAGTATTTAAAAGCATAACACCTTGCTCTGCCCATTTTGTTAATGTTCCATTTGGAGGAATAGGACAGCCTAAATCATCTTGCAGCTCTTGCAACATGTTTCGCAAGCTTGGTGGATGTGGAATACCTGGTTTAACGGAAAAGCTTAAGCCATGTGCTTGATTCGGACCGTGATAAGGATCTTGTCCTAAAATAACAACCTTTACATCATGGTAAGCTGTTGTATAAAAGGCATTCATCACATCAGTCATTGGTGGATAAATCATTTGCGTCGAATATTCATTTGCTACAAATTGACGTAGTTTGTGATAGTATGGTTTTTTCAATTCTTCTGCGAGTATTTCTTGCCAATCATTCGGGAATACTTGTTTCATCGTTCTTTAAGCCCCTTTCTCTTCTTACAACGGTACAAAAAATCAAACATGAATTCAAGCATCAGTTCAAACTGACCATATATAAATATCATATTCTGACTATTTTTATAGAATCAGTTTCGGATTATACTAGATGGTAATTTTACAACTCTCAATGCTAAAGGAGATCTTTCAGATGACTCTAAAAAAAACATTAACAATTGCTGGTTCAGATACATCAGGTGGCGCAGGTATGCAAGCTGACCTGAAAACATTCCAGGAGCACGGTACATATGGGATGGTGGCTTTAACAGTAGTCGTAACAATGGATCCGAATGGCTGGACACATAACGTCACACCATTGCCAACAAAGCTTCTTCAAAAACAAATTGATACCGCCCTTTCAACAGGAATTGATGCCATTAAGACAGGAATGCTTTCAACAGAAGAGATTATTCGTATCGCTGGAGAAGCTATCGCAAAATCTGGCACTTCAAATGTCGTCATCGACCCTGTTATGGTATGTAAAGGTGACGATGAAGTACTGAATCCTGGAAATACTGATGCTATGGTGCAACATCTTCTACCACTAGCAACTATAACAACACCAAACCTTTTTGAAGCAGGACAATTAGCTGGCACAGGTACACCAAAAAACATTGACGACATGAAAATTGCTGCTCGTAAAATTCACGAACTAGGGGCTAAGGCTGTTGTCATTAAAGGTGGAAAAGCATTAGCTACTGAAAAAGCAACAGACCTTTTCTTCGACGGTGAAACATTCTTCTTATTAGAATCGGAAAAGGTCGCGTCTACTTATAATCATGGCGCTGGTTGCACATTTGCAGCTTCTGTAACAGCCAACCTTGCTAACGGTCTTTCTATTAAAGATTCTGTCATTGAAGCGAAAGAATTTGTATCTGCTGCCATCGCACATGGCTGGGCGCTAAATGAATATGTAGGACCAGTCATGCATGGAGCGAAATCTCGCTTTGGTGCTCCTCCAGTAACAGTAACTGAAATTTAACATAGAAAGGATGTCTCAAAGAATTTTGGAGACATCCTTTTTAAAAATTATCAATGGTAAACACTCTGTTCATGATGAATCATTTGCTTGCTAAAGATAAAAAGTGGACAAGATACGTTAGGGCTACATATCCCATATATTAGCTGTATGGGAGGGGAAAAGATGAAAAAAAACAAGGCAGAGGACTTAACGGAAGAATCAGGTTTACTAGCTGGAGAAATCACCTCTTCAAAAGTTGAAGTAATTGCTTCCATTATATTAACACTTGGTTACTCATTATCCACCCTTGCCACAATATTAGCGTTGCAGGAGGAGGAAGAATTGGCACAAGCCAAAACGACTGAAACACAAGATCAAAATCTTTATATGAAGCAAATGTTTAAACAGTTACAAAATGTCAACAACCGTTTAGATACAATCGAACGAAAGCTTAATCGATACTAATAAATACATAACCAATAGATGAGGTAGTCTCTTTATAGGACGCTTCGCTTTTGGTATAAAAAAACATTTGCTGAATCAAGACAAAAAACCGCGACTCTCCGTCATAAAAGAGAATCGCGGTTTTTTACTATACTATGATAATGAGCTTCACTTTTCTTCCTCTTTTCACAGCTACCCTGTTTCACCTGTATAAGGAACGTCATCTATTGTACCAAGATAGAATCCGTTATTACTAAAATAATACTCCCTTCAACAGGTGGGGCTGTCTACACACACGAATTAGGAAGAAGTCATGGTTGCAATATCTTTTCGGATGTGAAAACGGATACAATACAAAACGACACATTTTGTACACACTATTTTCACACTCCCTATATTGATACATTACAATAATTTTTTCAAGAATATTGCTTGAATACTTATCATAGAATTATAGATAATGATTCATTTTTTCATGAGTCATTAAATTGTCATAACAATGCAATCAATTTCCCTTTGCGAATTTTTTTTACTATACTAAAAGGAGAAATGATCGAGAGGAGTGTTAAGATGCAAGAAGTGCAGGTAGAGACGTTACAGGAATTGCTGAATTCTTTCGCCAACAAAGACGTTTATATTCATCTTGAGACGACAAATGGATCTTATGCAGCACACTATGATGAAAAATTCTTTAATGCAGGTGCTTTTATTCGCAATGCTAAGATTAATTATGAGCTTGCTAAAGTGGTAGATCATGCACCGCATCGTGTTGGTTTAAAATTACCTCACGGCTGGGTTTATGCACAAGGCATTACACATTTTGAATTAGATGATTTAGGCCGTTTATTAATGGCTGGACTAGACTACTCAGGGAAACTGGCGATTGCGCTTGAAATTAGCGAAACGCCATTTACTTACTAAGGGGGACGACTATTTGAATTTACAACCACAACGTCATATTTTAATTGTGTACCCTCACCCAGATGATGAAGCTTTTTCAGTTGCTGGGACAATCGCCTACTATACAAAGAAGATGAATACACCTGTTACATATGCCTGTTTAACATTAGGCGAAATGGGACGTAATTTAGGTAATCCACCCTTTGCAACACGCGAATCTTTGCCTGAAATCCGCCGCAAAGAATTGGTAGCAGCAGCAGAGGCAATGGGTATTCAAGATTTACGTATGCTAGGTTTACGAGATAAAACAATCGAATTTGAAGACGATGAGAAAATGGTAAAAATAGTTGAAGGGTTAATCGAAGAGCTAATGCCTTCATTAATCTTCACGTTCTTACCTGACTTTGCTGTCCATCCAGACCACGAAGCCACAGCACGTGCTGTAGTTGAAGCTGTTCGTCGAATGCCTAAGGCTGCCCGACCACAAGTATTAGGCTGTGCCTTTGCCAATGATACAATTGAAAAAAATGGTGATCCACATGTTGTCTATGATATTTCTGAAATGAAAATGGACAAATTAAAAGCATTACAAGCCCATTCATCCCAAACTGGTTGGATGATGCAGGAAACTGAAAAGCGCATTGATGATGGTGAACCAATGAGTGAAAGCTGGCTAAATGTTGAAAAGTTTTATATTGTTGACCCAGATAAATATGTAAAATAAAAAAAGATGATGTCAATGGCAGAAAAAGCAACTTTGCAAGGTGAGAGGTTGATTTCCGTTCCGCCAACGTCCTGATGTGCCGCTCCACTCCAATCAACCATTCTGCAAAGTGTCTTTACTTTTTTTCGTAGTAGCATAGCGATCCAATCGCCCATTACCTTTATTCTTAGAGGGGATAAGCTTTTATTTTCAATGTAGAGAAGTGATGAGTGACAACATCTCATAAAAGAGTAGTGAACACCTTTACTTTATTTGAAAATCTTTGCTAAAAAGGTAACACTTTTGTGGATTGGAGTGGAAGGCTACTTGACTCCGGTGGGACAGCTCGACGCTCGCCCACAGGAAAGCAAGTAGCCTGCAACGTAAATCCATTTCTATCTGTCAATTGACTGTTTTTCGACAATAAGAAAAGTACTGTTCTCATTTTTGGAGAACAGTACTTTTTAATTAGGCAGCTCTTACCCTCTTCATCATATGCACAATGATTGTGATGGAAAAAGCAATCACCAAGAATAGGAAGAATAAGTAATGCGGGATATGAATATTAACAACACTCACTAGCATTTTTAAGCCAATAACACCTATTATAATAAAGGCCGTTGCTTCAAGCTCTGGAATTTTTTCGATAATGATTAAAAACACACCTGCAATTGTCCTCATCATTAATATGCCTAACATCCCCCCAATTAAAAGTACCCACACTTGATCTGATATGGCAAAGGCTGCAAAGATAGAGTCGATCGAAAATGCAATATCCATTAGCTCGACAGAAATGACGGTGGCCCAAAAGGTTCCAAAGAGTCGCACCATCCATCCTGATTTTTTCACTTCCTTCACGCTATCCTCATTCCCAATTTGAAGAAAATGAGCTACACAGAGCCAGCCTAAATATAATGCACCTAACACTTTAATAAACCAAAATTCCACAAGATAAACACCTATACCAATAAATAAAAATCTAAAAAAATAGGCACCTAGCATACCGTACATTAATGCCCGCTTTCGTTGTTTATCTGGTAAATGTTTAACAAGAACTGCCAATACAAGTGCATTATCCGCTGACAGTAGCCCTTCTATAATAATTAATGAGGATATTAGCCCCCAGGATACAGGGTCCATTAATACTTCCTGCCACATCGCCCAATCAAAAAATTGCCAATATGTAGATAGAATTCCTTGAATGATTTCCACTACTTACCCTCCTACTTGTCCTCAGCTAATCTAGTATATGCTTGACCATTTTTGTTATGAGAATTGTATTTATCCTGATTCAGCAAATGCTTTTTGTCCCAAAAGTAACGTTTCAGCAATTGCTCGAGGCATCATTTATTCGATAAAACGCTTACATCATAAAATAGACACGGAAAATTTAGAATTTACTAAAAATTAACCACCAAAAGCAAATAAAGTGTGCTATCATAGATAAATGTTTTAAACGTATAACGGAGGATGAATACTATGGAAGTTGCTGATACTAGAACCGTGCAAGTGGAGAATGTCCTGATTGCACATCATTTTTTAAAAGATGTAGTTGTCCATACACCACTACAAAAAAACGATTATTTATCCGAGAAATACGGAGCTACTATTTACTTTAAACGCGAAGATTTACAACATGTGCGCTCATTCAAGCTCCGAGGTGCCTATTATAAAATTAAAAAAATCGAGGAAGAAGCACGCAACGCTGGTGTTGTCTGTGCAAGCGCAGGCAATCATGCACAAGGTGTAGCTTATGCCTGTGCTCAATTAAAAATCCAGGCTAGCATTTTTATGCCTCAAACAACACCAAAGCAAAAAATAGACCAAGTGCGAATGTTTGGGCGCGAATTTGTAGAGATTATTTTAGCAGGCGATACGTTCGATGACTCTGCTGAAAGCGCCTTAAGCTATTGCGAAGAACACGATAAAATATTCATCCATCCATTCGATGATTTCGATGTCATTGCTGGTCAAGGAACTGTTGCAGTAGAAATTATGAATGACATGGAGGAGCCAATCGACTACGTCTTTGGCAGTATTGGTGGTGGCGGCTTAATGTCTGGCGTTTCTGCCTACGTTAAAAACCTCTCCCCTTCTACTAAAATTATTGGCGTAGAGCCTGCCGGTGCTGGCAGTATGAAGGCTGCTTTTGCTGAAGGGGGCGCTGTGGCTCTTGATTGGATTGATAAATTCGTCGATGGCGCTGCCGTAAAATGCGTCGGCCATCACACTTATGATGTTTGTCGCCGCTATTTAGACGACATTATTCTTGTACCAGAAGGCAAAGTTTGTACAACGATTTTAGATCTATATAATAAACATGCCATTATTGCCGAGCCTGCTGGGGCACTATCAGTGGCAGCTCTTGATTTTTATAAAGAAGAAATTAAAGGGAAATCAGTCGTGGTCATTATTAGCGGTGGTAATAATGATATTGGACGGATGCAGGAGATTAAAGAAAAGTCGCTTATTCACGAAGGCTTACTTTACTACTTCATCGTCAGCTTCCCTCAGCGCGCAGGGGCATTACGTCAATTCCTCACAAGCGTTGTAGGACCTAACGACGATATTACTACCTTTGAATACACAAAGAAAAACAATAAAGAAAGTGGTCCTGCCCTCGTTGGTATTGAGCTTGGCGATCAAGCGGATTATGAAGGGCTGCTTGCACGAATGGATGAATTCGGCTTCAAATACAAAGAAGTAAACAACGACATTCAACTATTTGGCTTACTCGTTTAAAATGAAGAGTCTCACTTCTCAGCAAGTGAGACTTTTTTATTGTGATAAAGTTTATCAATCGTTTTTATTACCCTAAATAAAAAACATTCAAACTAGTGCATGAGCGTTATATATATTGTTGAAAAAAATAATATCACCTGCGGAAAGTGACATTCTGGCAATGCGAGGGGTTAATCTCCGTTCCGCCAGCTTCCGATGAGCCACTTCACTCACTTCCGTTCGCTCCAGCTTCTCCTATATGACGCTAAATCCCCTAGGAGTGACGCTGGCTCCACTCCAATCAACTATTCTGCAAATGTGTCTTTTCATTTTCTTTCATACTAACAGTAGTGAACCCCTTTGCTCAATTTATGGGTTGAGTGGAAGGCTACTTGACTCCCGTGGGATAGATCGGCATTCCCCCACAGGAAATCAAGTAGCCTACAACGGACATTCATTTTCACCATTGACAAAAACGCTATTGATGGATTTTTTTAACACTATAAAAAACGCCCATACAAATGTATGAGCGTTTCGTCATTAACCTAATAAAGCACGGTCTGAATTCATTTTTTCCCCACGAATGCGTTCAAATTCGGCCATTAAATCTGGGATCGTTAATTCATGCTTACGGTCTTCAGCAACCTCTAAAATAATTTGGCCTTTGTCCATCATAATAAGACGATTCCCTAAATCCAAAGCTTGTTGCATATTGTGCGTTACCATTAATGTCGTTAACTGATCTTTTTCAACTAAATACTTCGTAATACGGGTAATTAATTCTGCACGTGATGGATCAAGTGCAGCCGTATGCTCATCCAGCAATAAAATAGAGGGCTTTGTGAAAGTAGCCATTAACAGTGACAATGCTTGCCGTTCCCCACCTGAAAGTAAGCCTACTTTTGCAGAAAGCCGATCTTCCAGATTTAAACCAAGCATTTCTAATGATTCTTTGAACAAGGTACGACGCTTTTTGTCCACACCGATGTGCAGTCCTCTACCCTTATTTCGTGAATAGGCCAGTGCTAAGTTTTCTTCAATTGTCATCGTAGGAGCTGTTCCCGCCATTGGGTCTTGGAACACACGACCAATGTATTGAGAGCGTTTATATTCAGGCAAATTCGTGACATCATTACCATCAATAGAAACTGTGCCAAAATCAGGTGTTAAGGCGCCTGAAATCATATTCATCATCGTTGATTTCCCTGCACCGTTACTACCAATGATTGTCACAAAATCACCTGGCTTTAAGTGTAGATTAATCTCTGCTAGTGCAATTTTTTCATCTGGTGTTCCTTCATTAAACACCTTATTAATACCATGTAATTTAAGCAAGGCCTTTTCCTCCTTGCTCTACTGTTTTTACTCGTGACAGCTCTGCAGCACGCTTCGCCTTACGTTTACGTTCCTTACTTTTATTGATAAATTGTGGTAAGATCAGCGCCAAAATAACGATGATAGCCGTAATTAATTTCATATCTCCTGAATCAAGGAAGTCTACACGTAATGCTAATGCTAAAATAATACGGTAAATGATAGCTCCTGCAATGACTGCAAAAGTTGTACGGATAATGGTCTTTGTCCCAAAAATGGCTTCACCAATAATAACCGATGCAAGACCAATGACAATCATACCAATCCCCATACTAACATCGGAGAACTTCGAATATTGTGCGATTAAAGCTCCAGAAAATGCGACAAGCGCATTGGAAAGTCCAAGCCCTAAAATGATAAGTGTATCTGTATTTGCAGAGAAGCTACGAATCATTCGTTTATTATCACCAGTTGCTCGGATAGCTAGCCCGACCTCAGTCTTCAAGAACCAGTCTGCTATTAACTTAATTAAAATCGTGATGATTAATACGACTATCAGCACACTCCATGTATTTGGTACATGCTGAAAGCCCATGCCTTTTAATAGGTTATTGAGAGCAGCATCGATCCCTAAATCACTCCAAAATGCTTGAAACTTTGAAAAAATCGTTTCTGAGTTTAGTAGTGGAATATTCGGGCGACCTATCGTATTTTCTGCAGTTAACCCCATGATGCGCAGGTTAATCGAGTATAACGCAATCATCATTAAAATCCCTGATAATAGTGGATTAATCTTTCCTTTCGTGTGAAGAATTCCTGTCATACATCCAGCAATAAATCCAGCAACAATTGCCACTAAAGTCGCTAAGATTGGGGAGTAGCCAAGCAAAATCATTGTTGCTGCAGTTGCCGCCCCTGTTACAAAGCTTCCATCAACCGTTAAATCCGGAAAATCTAACACCCGAAACGTTAAATATACACCAAGTGCCATAATTGCATAGATGATTCCTTGCTCCACTGCGCCAAATAATGCTAAAAACATCGTTGAATCATCTCCTAAATCTTTTTATTATTTCTACTGCTTATAAATGAAGATAAAGCGGGGATAGTTCTCCCCCGCTTCCATTTATTTTTCTAGAAGTTCTGCACCCCAAGAATCTTTTATTTCAATTCCTAAATCGTCCGCTACTTTTTTATTGATTAATAGTTTCAGATTTTGTGGATATTGTGCTGGCGTCTCGGCAGGTGTTGCTTCACCTTTTAAAATTTTCACAGCCATTTGACCAGCCTCGTAACCGATATCGAAATATTCAAAACCATAAGCAGCTAAACCGCCTCGTGCAACAGAATCTAGCTCTCCCACAACAAGTGGTAATTCATTTGTATTAGCAACATCAATAACAGACTCTAAAGCAGAAACTACTGTATTATCAGTAATAATATAGAAAGCCTCTACCTTACCAATTAGTGATTCTGTTGCTTGTTTTACATCTGCCGAAGTAGATGCTGACGCTTCTACTACTGTTAAGCCTTGTTCATCCATCACCTTTTTCACTTCTTTAACTTGTGCAACAGAGTTTTGCTCACCAGCATTGTAGACCATCCCTACTTTTTTGGCGCCAAGCTCTTTTAGGAATGCGACTGTTTTAGAAATCGTTTCAGGATGTAAATCAATTGTTCCTGTAACATTTTTGCCTGGCTTCTCCATTGATTCGATTAACTGCGCACCAACAGCATCTGTGACAGATGTGAAGATAATTGGAATATCACTTGTGGCTGTCGCCGCTGCTTGTGCAGAAGGTGTGGAGTTAGCAAAAATTAAATCTACGTTTGCACTTACTAGATTGTTAGCAATCGTTGTGTTAAGGCTGTTATCTCCTTGTGCAATTTGTGGATCGTAGTCAACTTTTAAGCCAGCATCTTCAATTGCCTTTTTAAAGCCTTCCGTTGCTGCGTTTAATGATGGATGCTCTACAATTTGAGTAATCCCGATTTTATATGTTTTATCCTCTGTATTCCCGCTCTCACTTGCATTGTTTGATTCATTCCCTTTTGAATCTGTTGAACTAGATCCGCTACTACCGCAAGCAGCAAGTAGTAACACTAATCCAAAAAGAAGGAATGAAAGCTTTTTTACACTGTTCTTCACAAATAATCCCCCCGATTATATTCTCAATATCTATCACACTTTATCCAAACAAAGTGTGAATGTATCGCTATATTATCGTTATTATCAAGCTCCGTCAACAACATTATGAATGTTCTGACTTTTAAAACTCACGAAACATTTTAGTTTTTCATTCAATTTGCCGCTTTAAACCGCTAAACTACGCTATTTTAGTTATTTGCTTTCTTTTTAAAAAACAGTAAAAAATATTTATGACAATTTTACGAAGTGTGTCATATAGACAAAAAGTCTGACATTTGACTTCTGCTAGATATCTATAATAAAATATTGTCTTGTGTGAAAGCACCGTGGTTCGTAACCATCCCACGCAAAAAAACTAAGGAGAAATGAATATGAAGATAAAATTTTTAGCAGCAAGTGGTATTATTGCAGCGCTATATATTGCGGTGACAATGCTTGTTGCACCGTTTGGTTTTACAGAGGTACAATTCCGTGTATCTGAAATGTTTAACCATTTAGTTGCCTTTAACCCACGCTTTGCCGTAGGGATCATTATTGGCGTATTGATCTCTAATCTATTTTCACCACTTGGCATTTACGATTTAGTGTTTGGTGTTGGTCATTCGATGATTACACTTGGACTGTTCATTTTAATCTGTAAATATGTCAAAAATATTTGGGCACGTTTAATTATCAATACATTATTATTTACTTGCACAATGTTTATTATTGCCTTCGAGTTGAATTTGGCCTTAGAACTACCATTCTTCTGGACTTGGCTAACAGTGGCGGCAGGTGAGTTTATTGTGTTAGCTGTTGGTGCACCGATTATGTATGCACTCAATAAACGCCTTCACTTTCATCATTTGATTTAATAGACGAGTCTTTTTAGATTCGTCTTTTTTTCTTGACACTATTCTGAAAATAAACTACAATTCTTTCTAATATAAATGCAAGGAAGAAGAGTAGTAGCAAGCATGGTTACTTTCAGAGAGCTGGTGGATGGTGCAAACCAGTAGTAGGTACTTGTGAATGGACTTCAGAGCAGCCTTATTAAATGTAAGGCCGATTCACTCCCCGTTATCGGAGTAAGAAAGCGCGCAAAAATTGCGAATGAAGGTGGCACCACGGTTACTCGTCCTTTTTAAGAGGATTAGAGTGGCTTTTTTTATGGGAAAATTAGCATAGAGGAGTCGAGTAAAGATGAGTAAAGTAGTAGAGAAAAAAGGTTATTTTGGAGAATTTGGCGGAAGCTTTGTTCCAAAGGAGCTTCAAAATGTCTTAACTATTCTAGATGAGCATTTCCAAAATTTTAAAGATGATGAAGAATTTAAAAAAGAATTGGATTACTATTTCCGTGAGTATGTTGGTCGTAAATCCCCACTTTATTTTGCAGAAAATTTAACAAAGCAATTGGGTGGCGCAAAAATTTATTTAAAACGTGAAGATCTTAATCATACAGGCTCACATAAAATTAATAATGTCTTGGGACAGATTTTACTAGCCAAACGTATGGGGGCAAATCGCGTTATTGCCGAAACAGGTGCAGGTCAACATGGTGTAGCAACTGCGACTGCTTGTGCCATGTTCGGAATGGATTGCACTATTTATATGGGCTTAGAGGATACAAAACGTCAAGCATTGAACGTGTTTCGCATGGAGCTTCTTGGCGCGAACGTAGTAGCTGTTGATAAAGGGCAAGGACGTTTAAAGGATGCAGTTGATGAAGCATTCGCTGACTTAGTCGAAAACTATGAAACAACGTTTTACTTATTAGGTTCAGCAGTTGGGCCACATCCCTTCCCATCAATGGTTAAACACTTCCAATCTGTGATTAGTCGCGAAAGTCGTGAACAGATTTTAGAAAAAGAAGGAAAGCTACCAGCAGCGATCCTTGCCTGTGTTGGCGGTGGCAGTAATGCCATTGGAGCATTTGCAGACTACATTGCAGATGAACAGGTTCGTCTTATTGGAATAGAGCCAGATCAAGCTGCTACATTAAACGAAGGTTCGCCCGGAGAGCTACATGGCTTCAAATGCTTAGTATTACAGGATGCAGACGGCAATCCACTACCAACCTATTCAATAGCTGCTGGTTTAGATTACCCTGGAGCAGGTCCAGAACATAGTCATTTAAAAACAATTGGCCGTGCTGAGTATGTGACTGTGACAAACAAAGAAGTCCTTGAGGCATTTCAAGTACTTTCGAAGGTTGAAGGGATTATTCCTGCCCTTGAGAGCTCACATGCGGTCGCACATGCTCTAAAATTAGCACCAACTTTATCATCTGAAGAAAGCATTATTATTAATATCTCAGGTCGTGGTGATAAAGACGTGGAACAGGTTTTCCACATGTTAACTAAATAATTCAATAAAAGAGCAACTTCCATAAAAGGAAATCGCTCTTTTAACTATATCAATGATCTAGGTATATTTCGGCAATACTATCACAAAGTTTAGCTTTTAGGAACTGTCAATATTCAGAACACTAATATATTTCAGTTACGTAATTTAATCTATGTATGCCAACAATTCTCTTTTACAGACACATAAAAAAACGGATGTAGACTAATTCTACATCCGTTCCTTTAACGATTAGGAAATTGCCTTTTTATGCAGTTTCATTTTTAGTTTTTCTAACATATCTATCGTCATTTTGGCTAAATCATACTCTGCTTTGAAGCCCCACTCTTTTTGAGCTGCGTCAATATTTAAAGAGTTTGGCCAGCTGTCTGCAATCGCTTGACGCACTGGATCAACCTGATAATCCATTGTGAAATTTGGTAAATGCTTCTTGATTTCAGCTGCGATTTGTGATGGTTCAAAGCTCATCGCTGTAATATTAAAGGCATTGCGATGAACGAGCTTACTACCATCTGCCTCCATTAAATCTACAATAGCTTGTAAGGCATCTGGCATGTACATCATATCCATAAACGTACCTTCCTGAATATAAGATGTGTACTTACCTTGCTCAATTGCTTCATAGAAAATTTCTACTGCATAATCAGTTGTACCACCACCTGGAGGTGTTACATAAGAAATTAATCCAGGGAAACGTACACCACGTGTATCAACACCAAAACGATTGAAGTAATAATCGCATAATAATTCACCCGCTACCTTATTTACACCATACATAGTTGTTGGACGTTGCAAAGTATCCTGCGGTGTATCTTCCTTCGGTGTAGATGGACCAAATGCTCCAATTGAACTTGGCGTGAAAAATTGCATATTTAACTCACGAGAAACTTCCAATGCATTCATTAAACCGCCCATATTTAAATTCCAAGCTAACAATGGATTTCTTTCAGCTGTGGCTGATAGTAATGCTGCTAAATGCATCATCGTATCTGCACCAAAGTCCTTTGCTAAATCGTGCATTCTTTGTCCATCTGTCACGTCCAATATTTCAAATGGGCCCTTAGTATGTTCAAGCTTTCTAATGTCTGTAGCAAGTATATTGTCCTCTCCATAAATACCACGAAGTTTTTCTACAAGCTCAGAACCAATTTGACCAAGTGCCCCAGTAACAATAATCTTTTTCATTTCTCAAAACCTCCACATATGAACAATTGTACTTGCTGAAAGTACAAATATATATTGATAAACATTGATTTAATAACACTTTCAATGAAACTCATTATAATGTGTTCGTTTTGAAAATACAACAATTATATTAATAATATTCATTAAAAGGAACATATAATCCCTTACTTCCAGTATATGAGCACTCAAAAAATATTGTGCTACAAAAATATACAAAATACAATTGTACACCTCAAAAATACAAAAAATTAAATCTTTCATAAACTAGTTTTGTAACCACGCAAAAAAAGAACCTTCTTTGCTAATTTCCGCAAAAAAGACTCCTTTTCAACATTATTCTTTAATATTAAATTAGATTGAAAAACGTTTAACAGCAATTTGCAAAACTTTTGATACTTTGCGCAATTCTTTAATGTAATTATGGAATTGTTGTTGAGCTGTTAATTGATCTGCTGTTAATGTAGCAACATGCTTAGTGGATACAGCATTCGTATCCGATATAGCTGTTAACATAACCGCATCCTCACTCACCTTTTGGGTGTGAGTGGCTATCTCTTGAACTGTAGCAGATACTTCCATCATATAAGGCTTGATTGTATGTACTTTTTCTAAAATTTGATCAAAACTTGTCGCTGTTTGTCCTGTTACGGCAACACCTTTTTCAGTAGCCAACAACACGCCCTCCATCATTTGTACTGCATAGCTCGAATCTAAATGGATGTTTTGTACAATGGATGTAATCGTTTGTGTTGATTGGACTGTTTGTTCCGCAAGCTTCCGCACCTCATTGGCTACAACTGCAAACCCCTTTCCATGTTCTCCTGCTCTTGCTGCTTCAATGGATGCGTTTAACGCTAGTAAGTTGGTTTGTGCTGTTATTTTTTCTATGACCTCAATCATTTGATCGATTGATGAGGCACGCTCAACCAAGTTAAAGATAGCTGTATTCGATTTTTCTACGGCCTGCTTAATCACTTGCATTTGCATTAAATTAGCCTGTACAATTTCAGTTCCACTCTCAGCATCTCTTGCTGTTTGATGCGCAAAGCTTTCCACGACCTGCACTTTTTCTAAAATGACTTGTACATCATTTAAAACTTCCTCTAAAGAAGCAGTATTGGAAGCCAATTTACTAGTAGAAGCAGCCGTTGAATCTGAAATAGATTGTACATCTTTTGCTATTTTTAACGTTGTTGTTGATGATTGCTCTGAGGATCCTTGCAATTTACCTGTCATTTCTTCTACTTCATAGGCGCTGTCCGTTACAGTATGGAGTAGGTGTTTTACCTCTGTGACCATTTGATTGTAAGACAGTACTACCTCACCAAGCTCATCATGGGCAACATAACTTGCATTCGCAGTGAAATCGCCTTGTTCTGCTCGTTTTAATAATGATTTCAATTGACGTGTTGGTACATTGACTGCCTTAGTTGCGATAAATCCTATCAGAATGACAAGCAACACCACTGCTAAGCATACGCCACCTAGTAACCAATAACCAAATTGCACATCTTGTTGATAATACTTCTGTTGATCCTTCGCTTTTTCAACCAAATAATTTTGTGTTTCTTCTAATAATGTATGGCTTTCCTGACTTATTGGTAGAAATGTCAGCGAATAGAACTGCTCTAGCTCACCTTGGTTCAATTGCTTATAACTCTCAATCAATTCTCCTTGTTTCTTCAGCAAGGATTTAAATTTTTTAATTTGATGACTCATTTTTTTATCAATTTCTTGGCTATCCAATTGCTTTAAAGGCTGTGCCATCTCTTTTAAAATAACCGTCATTTCTTGATAGTCACCCTGAGCATCTACGATAAAATCTAATTGACGCTGTGATTCTTCTAGCTCATTCAGCCAACCGATTGGGACAAGTCCCTGTGTGTAACTCTCACTTGCATGCCACGACATCTTCCTTAAATAATCCACACTAAATACACCCAGCAATACATTCGATAATACACAAACAATCATGAGTACAAGTAACTTGTCCTTCACCTTTATGAAACGGAAAAAATGCATGATCCTTGGCTCCTCCTCCAACTCTTACCAATAATGATAGTATGAAGATATAAAGCCAGTGTTATGTTTTTGTAAAGATTGCAAGAAGAATTAAGAATTTATGCCCATTATCTAGTTTTATATAGGTAATTTACCACACAAATAACTCCCTACCATTGATCCTTAATTATACTATTTCTGCCACCGTAACCTTCCATGCATTCCAAACGTTTATCGTATTAATAAAGAATGGAGGTATTATATTTGTCTCAACTCAAGAGGTTGGATGTAAGTTTAGTAGTTCATTTTCTTCTACTAGGTGGGATTAGCTGTCTTTTTGTCCACTCCAGTAGGGTAAATTAAGCTCCTTCATCATCAATATTATCGAACATCATGCTTATGGGAATTGTTATGACTATTCATAAGTCATATAAAGGTAATATGTTTAAAGTAGAGGACTAACAAAATGCAAGTAGAGAAAAGACCTTCCTATTCTCTACTTGCTAAATTAAAAGGGGGGATTAATTAGTTAAAAACTCCTTAATACTAGCATTATATTGATCGATAAATATTTTCGCTTCATTATTAGGTAGTTTTAATGCGGCTAATGCGGCACCGCCAACTGGTAGGCTATAAGCACCCATAAAGTCATACTGATTGCTATTATTTTTATCAATGGAGGCTAATTTTTCAATAAATAACGTCAACTCATTAAAAACTCCACCAGCTAGCACGACTTTGACACGCGTATCTGAAAACGGATTTTTTTTGTAACAAGCATCTATACTTTGATAAAAAACATGGCACACTTGATCCAGAATCGTGTTCGCTACAGCATCACCTCTTTTAGCGCAATCAATGGCAATCTTACTTAAAGGAGAGATTGTATCTCTCGGATGTCCTTTTCCATAAACAATTTCAATTATTTGTGGAATGGATTGTAATTGAAAATAATTTAATACTGAGGATGTGAGGCTCGTTTCTGGCCCTCTTTTATCAAATGCTTTAAACACCGCTTTTAATGTGCGAATACCAATATCATAGCCACTGCCTTCATCATCAAAAATATAGCCCCATCCTGCCGTACGCTCAACTCTGCCAGACGAATCTATACTTAATGTAATTGCACCTGTACCAGAAATCTGTACAATGCCAGACTGACCTAATGTACCAGCATACAGCGCGTTCAACCCATCATTCGACAGTGATAATTGACAGCCTTCAGGTAATAGCGAGGTTAGTAATGTGTGGGTAATCTCCTCATTATTATTTTCCGTTACGCCAGATAGTCCCGCATGGCACTTCGTAATTTGATGAAAATCATAAGGTTGTTGTCTTTTTAAATCATTTATTAGTTCTGTTATCGTCTGCGTAAATTGCTCTAAGCTCATAGATGTGGGATTACTTTTACCTGTTTCTGCTAGTGCTATAACTTGCCCACGAAATGTTGAGATTGTCGCAATTGTTTTTGTTCCACCACCGTCAATTGCCAAAACATACAAGTACCTTCACCTCTATACGATTTTAATTGTAGAAACAATTTCTCCTACTTCCTGCCCTGCGTCATTACGCACAAATGCAGGAGACAAGGCTTTAATACGCTCAATCGTTTCTTGATTTGTATACTGAATTTGTTCCAATACAGAAGCAATTACATTCGGCCACGGACTTTCTGAGCCATTCATAATTTTCAAAGCAAAACTTACTCCTTCATTTCGCAAGGCAAAACAGTATACGCCCTGTGCTCCGCCCTTCGCTACAATATTAGGATCTTTTAATAATGCTGTACAAATAAAGTTTTGAGCCGCAATAATATGATTTTCTTGATTCATGACTGCGCTAAGCTTTACTACTGCTTCACGAATTGGTAGATTATCAATTAATTCTGGCCGCGCTAGCTTTAAATAGGCTATTGCCATATTTTTTAGTGGAATGGCAAAGACTGGTGCGCCACAACCGTCTATTCCTGTATGAATTTTCCCCTCATCATATTCACTCAAATAAGCAATGTATTTTTTTATCATTTGTTGCAATGGATGGTCTGGATGATAGTAGTGCTTGAAATCATAACCGTTTGCAAGACATGCAGTTAAAAATCCTAAATGCTTGCCCGCACAATTATGAAATAATCGCCTCTTTTCGTATCCCTGTTGTATATATTGCGTTTTTGGTTCCTCATTTAATGGATATGAAGCTGCACATATTAAATCATTTTCATTAACAGGGATCTTTTCCAACAATGAGACCAGCGCCTCTTGATGATAAAATTCCCCTCTTTGTGACGCCAAAAATAAGGCACTTTCTGTTGAAGTAATCTCGTACTTTTCTATAAAATCAGTCATGAAAATTGGAATGGCTTGAAATGGTTTGGCTGCAGAACGAAAATACACAGGCTCATAATCCTGGCCAACAGAAACGAATTCTCCCTTTGTTAGATTCACAGCACTCATTTGTCCATAATGCACATTTTCCATTAATCCTGAACGATACTCCTTCAAAAATTCTGAGTAAGCCACGAATCAACCAACCTTTCTTTAAACAGACAGCAGCTGCTTTTGTGCTTGTAATGCCGCCCCTTTGACAACTCCCTCTTTTAATTGATTTGAAAACTGCAAATCAAAATAGGGCTGTAGTTCTTTCCATATATACTGTTTGCATTTTTCACTAAGTAGTTTCTGAAATGTTACATTGTGCTCAATAATTTCTCCACTGACGATGACAGCCTCTGGTTCGTATAAACAAACTAAATTATTGATGGCGATAGCTAGAAAAGTGGCTACATCTTGTTGAATATCTACTGCCCATTGCTCACCTTGATCCACACATTGTAAGATTTCTTCTATTGATTGTATATTAAGATTTTGGGGTGTTCTTTTTAGCAAAGTAACTTCTGAAATATACATCGATAAGCAACCCCTCTTACCACAGTGGCACATTTCACCAAATGGATTTATCGTAATATGACTTATCTCTCCTGCTTTATTTTGAATACCACGATACACTTCTCCGTTTAGTAATATGGCTGCTCCGATGCCTGTTCCAATGCCGACTAATATGCAATTTGAATAAAGGGGTGTATAGATATCACCGATTTCAGCAATGATTTGCATTTTTAATTCATTATCTACGATGACTTCACAACCAAAAATACCATTTAAATCTTCTCTTATATGACAGTTTTCCCATTTCAATTGCTCGGAAGAAACGATCATACCTTCTTCGTTATTAATTACTCCTGGAATCCCTATTCCAATGCCTAATAATTTTTCCTGAGTAATTTGATATTCTGTCATGATATTAACTATTGAACGTTTTAGTAAATGTACAGCTTCTTCATACTGATGCTTGATGCTACATTTGATTTCCTGAAAAGCAATAAGTTTCCCTAAAAAATCTAATATACCAATTCGAATAGTAAAACAATCAATCTCTATCCCTATAGTGTATAAGGCATCTCCACGCATATGAATTAATGTGGGACGTCTACCAATAGCTGTTTCTTCCGATACTCCTTCAAGAATAAAGCCTTCCGCTTCTAGCTCCTGAACGATACGGGTAATAGTCGTAGGGCTCATTTTTGTATACTTTGATAATTGAATTCTTGAAATTGGCGCCATCTGCCTGATTGCGTCAAGCACAATATATTTATTTTGTCTTCTCATTTGTACTTGATCTTGCTTTTTCAAATTTGATTCAACCCCTATTTAAACTTTTCTATGAACTGTACAGCTTCTCTGATGTCTTTTTCGGGATTTGATCTCACTTCTCGTTCAATAGTTAAATAGCCATTGTATCCGATTTCATGCAAAGCTGAAAAATAAAGCTCGAAATTGACATCCCCTTGACCTAATGGAAGTTCTCTGAAAAACTCTCCATTTTCCACCATTTCTTCTATTTTATCATGAGATGTTCCAGAATCGTATCCTAAGTACCCATACACATCTTTTGGATTCGTTGGCTGTAATTGAATGCCATCCTTCACATGAGTATGTACAATATAATTCTTTAAAAGTTTAACGCCAGCTACAGGGTCATCATTCGTTACCATTACCATATTGGCAGGATCAAAATTAACCGATACACCATTTGTCGAAAGCTTATCTAAAAATTCCTTTAAAGTTCTACTCGTTTCTGGCCCTGTTTCAATCGCAAAGTAAGCATCTAATGATGTAGCAAATTGCCCTAATTCTTCACAGGCTTCTAGCATCGTTTGATAGATTGGATCATTCTCATTTTCAGGAATGATGCCGATATGGGTCGTAACGATCGATGTGCCAAGGTCTTTTGCTAATTGCAGAATCTCCTTCGATTTTTTTATTTTCCAGGCATTTTCATTTTTATCTTGAAAGCCGTGCCCTCCTAAATCACCACATAATGCAGAAATCTCAAGCCCTAAATCTAAAATATATTGCTTCAATTCTGCTCTTTGTGCAGCATTTAAATGATCTGGATCTAGCTCACCTGAAACTGCGTACATCTGCACACCTTGTGCACCAACCTCTTTTGCTTTTTGCAATCCTTCACGAATAGGTAATCTAAAGCTGTCTACAATGACGCCAATCCCATTGGTCAATTTCATCATTTTAATAAACGACTTCCTTTCCTTGCATTGCAGAAATATAAATTCCCTCTAAAATTTTCATAATTTCTACTCCATCCTCCACAGGTGCAACTGAATCATATTGATGAAGACAGCAATCAACAAACGTATTGATTTCATTCTGAAAGGCTGTTGCAAAATCAAAGGTTAAATCATTAATTTGAGGATAAATATTTAAAATGGTGTTATGCTCCTCACTTACAATTTTCAACTCAGGCTCTAGTTCTGCTCCACCGTTTGTGCCATATAATTTAATACTGATTTCATCTTTTATGGCATGGAGCGTATAAGAAACGTCCACCATTAGTGATGACCCATTTTCAAATGTAATAAGAGCATTCGCTAAGTCTTCTACTGTATTTTTAGTAGCATCATAGTCTGCTGCTTTATAAAAGGATAAATTTTCAATATGATTTCTATTTCCTAATTGATTGTAGGTATGACCAGTTATACGTTTTACTTTTGGTCTACCCATTAAATACCAACATATATCAATCACATGGACACCCAAATCAATTAATGGGCCTCCACCAGATTTATCAATCTCTGCGAACCAGCCTCCTGGATTCCCTAACCTTCTGAGGCAAGAAGCTTTAGCATAATAAATATCCCCCAATTTGTTATCGTCAATAAATTGTTTGAGTACTTTGGTATTCGTTGCAAAACGTCTTACATAGCCGACTTGAAATATTTTACGATGTTTTTCTGCAACCTTTTGAATGTTTAAAGCCTCGGCATAGGTCATGGATAAAGGCTTTTCGATAAGCACATGTAAGTCATTTTCTAAAGCAAGAATGGCTAATTCGGCATGTGTATTATTCCATGTACAAATGCTTACAGCATCTACATTTTTGTCTGCAAATAACGCTTCCTTAGAAGAAAAAACATGGGTTGCTCCAAATTGAGCAGCCTTTGCTTTGCCTCGTTCAATAGAGGCATCATACACACCATATAACTCAACCGCTGGATTTTTCAAATAGGAGCCTAAATGATAATCGGAAATAGAACCTGTACCGATTACACAAACTTTTAATTTATTCATGTTCTTCCCCCCTTTAGAGCTTGCATTCGTCCCATAAACGACGCACATTATCCATCCCTATTTTTGAACCAACTTGACAATCTTCCATACCTTCAAACTCCACCACAATATAACCATCGTAGCCATAGCCTTTAACAAGCTTTATAATCTCTCGTATATTTAGATCACCATGTCCAACAATCGCTCCTCTGATGTAATTGTTATGAACAGTGCGGAACCATTCGCCATCTCCTGGATTTTCATAAAAAGGACGAATATAAAAATCTTTAAAATGCACTGTAGCAGCATAAGAAATATTTTTCATGACACCGATTAGAGGTTCTTCATCAATACATAAAAAATTCCCTACATCTAAGGTCGTTTTAAAGTTATCTCTGTTAACCGCATGAATTAATTGCTGTACACGATCACTTGTTTGAACATTAAAGCCATGATTTTCAATCGTTGTCGTGATATTAAATTGTTTCGCATAATCTGCAATCAATTGACAGCCTCTAACCATTTCATCAAAATGGTCATTGTAATAATGAATGGTTGTTTGCTCCTTTGGTAAAGTAAAGAGTGTAACGTCATGGCGCATAATGCTAATCCCCATATGATGTACTACATCAACATGTTTTTTTAAGCGTTCAACTTCTTCTAAAAAAGCTTCCTCTGTATCATGGATAAAGTTAGCAGGTAGCGAATAGGCCGATAGCTCTAATCCTAGCTCCGCTGCTTTCTTTTTAATTTGAGATGCCAGTTCATAGTTATCTACAACAGTAAATTCATAGGGCACTAATTCTACATGTTGTCCTCCGTTGTCAGCTACCCACTGTAGAACATCAAGAACATTCATTTCTCCCTGCTTCATTTTTTTGACCATACTATATGTGCTTAATCCTACTTTCATTTGTGAACACCTCTCTATTAATTGACAAAGTGACATGCAACACTTTGTTCTTCGTTCATTTTTTTCATTTCCGGAATGACTTGCTTACATATATCTGATGCAAGGGGACACCTTGTATGGAAGGTACAACCACTTGGCGGATTTTTAGGGTTTGGAATATCACCTATTAACACTTTTTTCTTTTTTCTTAACGTTGGGTCTGCAATTGGTACAGAAGCAATAAGAGCTTGCGTATAAGGATGCTTAGGATCATTAAATATGGTTTCTTTTCGTCCGATTTCAACAATGGTCCCTAAATACATGACACCAATATAATGACTTATATGTTCTACAACACTTAAATCGTGAGAAATAAAGAGATAGGATATTTTAAATTCCTGCTGCAATTGCTTTAATAAATTCAAAATTTGCGATTGTATCGACACATCCAATGCAGACACAGGCTCGTCAGCAATAATTAATTTTGGTTTTGTTATTAAAGCACGTGCAATGCCTAAACGCTGTCTTTGTCCGCCACTGAACTCATGTGCATAGCGATCTGCCTGTTCAGCATTTAATCCAACCACTTCAAGCATTTCGAGTACAAGCTTTTCACGTTCAGCTTTTGAAAGTTTTGTATGAATTTCTAAAGGCTCCCCAACTAATTCCTTTACCTTCATTCTCGGATTTAATGAAGCATAGGGATCTTGAAAAATCATTTGAACAGTTTGCCTTAAATGCTTTAAGTCTGAATGTTTTGCAGTAGCTACTTCTTTTCCATCCACAACGATGCTTCCACTTGTTGGTGCTATTAATCGAGTGATTAATCTGCCGGTGGTAGATTTTCCACAACCACTTTCTCCTACTAGACTAAATGTCGTACCCTCTTCTATTTCAAAGGAAACATCTATTACGGCATTAACATGTTGCCTTTTTTGAAATAGTCCACCTGCTATCTGAAAACTCTTTTTTAAATTTTCCACTTTTAAAATACTGTTAGACATTAGCTTCCACATCCTTTTTCGCATATAGCCAGCAGCTACATTGACGTGTAGCTGAAATTTTCAATGTCGGTGGACTTTCCTGATGACATATAGACATCGCATGATCACATCGTGGAGCAAATTTACAACCTTTTGGCATATTTTGCGGGGACGGCACTTGCCCATCGATAGAATCTAATACTTCTTTTTTATCTCCTATTTTAGGTACTGATGCAATTAAACCTTTTGTATACGGGTGCTTAGGGCTAGCGAATAGTTCAAAGACATCTGCTTCCTCCACAACCTGCCCTGCATACATAACGACTACCTTATCGCACATTTCAGCAACAACCCCCAAATCATGTGTAATCAGTAAAATAGCCGTCTCATGTTCTTCCTTTAACTTTTTCATCAGCTCTAATATTTGAGCTTGTATCGTTACATCTAACGCAGTAGTTGGTTCGTCAGCAATAAGTAGCTTGGGCTGACAGGCCATTGCCATAGCAATCATTATTCGCTGTCTCATTCCTCCTGATAGCTGATGCGGGTATTCATGAATGATTTCCTCTGCCCTTCCTATGCCTACACTCTTTAACATTTGGATGGCGTGATGTTTACTTTCGTTCTTTGGCAGCTTCAAATGCATTTCGATTGCTTCCATTAACTGCTTACCAATCTTTAAAACAGGATTTAAAGAAGTCATAGGCTCTTGGAAAATCATCGCCATTTGCTTGCCACGAATTTTCCGAATTTCTGATTCAGACATTTTCGTTAAATCCTCTCCATTGAAATGAATAGAGCCATTCACAATTTCACCTGTAGTACCATGAAATAATTGCATGATGGATAATGACGTTAAGCTTTTTCCACTACCTGATTCTCCAACTAAGCCTAATATCTCTCCTTTACGGATTGAAAAATTGACACCTCTTAAAATTTTGATTTCTGTTTTATCACGCGTAAAGGACGTTTCTAAGTCACTTACTCGCAATACATGTTCTGTCATAGGCATTCTCCTTAATTATTTTTAATTTTTGGATCTAACACATCTCGTAATCCATCACCTATTAAGTTAAATGCTAGTACGGTTAAAAAAATGGCAATACCCGGCATAATGACTACATGAGAAGATGTCCCTAAGTAGTCACGGCCACTGCTTAGCATAACTCCCCACTCAGGCATTTCAGGGCTGGCACCTAAGCCTAAAAAGCTCAAACTAGAAGCTGCTAAAATAGCTGTTCCGATACGCATAGTGACGAAAATAATTAATTCACTAATCGTTTCAGGGAAAATATGTTTCCACAGCACTCTGACATGTGAAGCACCCATTGATTGTGCTGCCTCTACGTATACATTTTCTTTCGCATTCAAAGTGGCACCTCGCACTAAACGTGCAAAGGACGGCACACTAAAAATCATGACAGCAATGATGACATTATTAATACCAGGGCCCAATAAGGCTACAATGGCAATCGCTAACAATAAATCAGGGAATGAAAACAGTACATCACAGCTACGCATGATGATTTTGTCAATCCAACCACCAAAGTAACCGCTAATTAAACCTAAAATAGTTCCTAGTATTAAGCCTAAAAATACGGCACTGAAACTCACCATCAAGGATATTTTTGCGCCTACTATTAAACGACTAAAAATGTCTCGACCATACTCGTCCGTTCCTGCCAAATGACTGGCACTTGGTCCCTCTAATAAAGCATCATAATTCGGTTCAAACGGATCGTACGGTGCGATATAAGGTCCAATAAAAGCAACTACAATTAACAATCCTATAAAGATACTTGCAAACAATGCGGCCTTTTGTTTTTTAAAGGACTTCCAAAATTCTTTAAGAGGAGAGTATTTCCTTTGTGTTTTTTGCACTTGGCTATTTTGCACAGTAGTTGGTGAAGTCATTTTATTCCCTCCCTTAAGAATCTAATTGGATTTTTGGGTTTAACACGGTATAAAGCACATCAACAATTAAATTCACTACAATAAATTCAAATGCGAATAACAGCAGTGCTGATTGAATGACAGGGTAGTCTCGAAATGCAATCGAATCGATTAGCAGACGTCCCATCCCTGGAAAGCTAAATACCGTCTCAACTACCACTGAACCCCCTAGTAGAAAACCAAATTGTAAGCCCGCTACCGTTACAACAGAAATTAAGGAATTTCGTAATGCATGCGTCACAATCACGGAATGTTCCTTTAATCCTTTTGCTCTCCCCGTTCTTATAAAATCAGCTTGTAACGTTTCAAGCATGGAAGAACGAGTAAATCGAGCGATCATTGACATAATACCTGCCCCTAAGGTCAAGGAAGGTAAAATATAACTAGAAAAGCCATCCAATCCACCTGTTGGGAATAATCCTAGCTGTACTGAAAATAATTGAATCAACAATAGTCCCAACCAAAATCCTGGAATTGAAATACCAGAAACCGCTGTTACCATTCCAAAATAATCAGGCCATTTGTTTTTATTGATGGCTGAAAAAACGCCAATCATTAAACCAATTAATGTAGCCCAAAACATGGAGAGGAAAGTAAGGTGAAGGGAAGGCATAAACCTTGTTTTAAACATATCAATTACCGGTAATCCAGTTGTTAAGGATGTTCCAAGTTCACCCGTCAACAGATTTTTCATATAATCCACGTATTGTTTAAGAATGGGTTTATCTAAACCCAACTCATGCCGTACATTTTCAACATCTTCTAGCGTGGCATCCTTACCAGCTACTAATCGTGCAGGGTCACCTGGTATTAAATGGATAAACAAGAATGTTAAGATTGAAATAACAATTAATATTGGTATCATTTCAACAATTCTTTTTGCTGTATATTTCCACAAGACAACCTCCTCCTTTCTATGTTGTAGAAAAGGAATTGACCATCATCAATTCCTTTTATTGTGCAACATTACTCAACTTTTGCGTTTTTCACATCGAGTCCACCTGTTGGATTTACTAACACACCGCTGACATTTGAACGTACACCATATACGACCTCATCTACCCCTAAGAAAATCCAAGGCGTATCTTGGTAAACGATTTCCTGTAATTTTTCATACAGTTCAGCCTGACGATCTACATCTGAAATAGAATTCGCTTCATCCATTAGTTGATCTGCCTCAGGATTTTGATAATAGGCTGTGTTTGCACCATTTGGTGGGAATGATACACTATGGAAAAGAGGTTTTGTCGCATTCGTTATATCTGAAGCATAGGCTGACCAGCTCACATACCACATTTGCAATTTCGCATCATCTGGAGTTTGTGCACCGTAGATTTCATCTGACAAAGTACCTTCTTCCATTGATTTGATCTCAACTTTTACACCGATTTGGCTCAACTGTTGTTGAATAAACTGCATGCCCTTCATCGTATCTGAGTTTGTGTTCCCCCAGATTTCAATATCGAAGCCATTAGGATAGCCAGCTTCAGTCAATAATTCTTTTGCCTTTTCAATATTGTGTTCATACATTTTTTGCTGTTTATAATAAACCGTTTTGGAAGGAATAATAGAGTCTAGTGGTAAACCTAGACCTGCATTTACAACTTTTAAATAAGCTTCTTTATCTACCGCATAATTAAATGCTTGTCGTACTTTAATATCATCCAAAGGTTTCTTATACGTATTTAGCGACACATAATGAGCAATTGTAGAAGGAACTTTATTAATTTCTACATCTTTATTGTTAGAAAGCTCGTCGATATTTTGTGCTGGCACTGGATAGATCACTTGTGCATCCCCAGCTTTTAGCATTGCCACACGTGATCCGTTCTCTGGTACTGGCTTATACGTAATTTTAGAAACACGATCACCACCACCCCAATAGCCGTCGAAGTTTTCAATTGTTAAATGATCCCCTTGTACCCATTCAACAAATTTATAAGGTCCTGTACCAACAGGCTGCTTCGGAATATCAGCTAAATTTTCTTTAATCATTTTTGGGCTGATCATTTTAGCCACTCCGAAACGCGTGATCATTGGTCCGTATGGTTCTTTTAAAGTAACTTTAATTTCATAGTCACCTAGAATTTCAACTTTGCTGATTAAGCTAAAACCACGTGAATATAAACGTAAACTTTCATCATTCATGATTCGTTCAATGTTGGCTTTTACAGCCTCTGCATTAAACTGTTCCCCGTCATGGAAAGTGACCCCTTCTTGTAGCTTAAATGTATACTCCAGAGCATCTTCACTAATTGAATAATCATCAGCTAAAACCTTCATAATTTGTCCATCAGCATCGAAGCCTAGTAAACCTTCTAACATGGTCTCCTGTACAGAACTCGAATTTGTATCTCCTGTATTATGAGGATCCATGGAAATAAAGTTTTCATTTACAGCAATGACAAGTTCATTCTTTGAACTTGCTGTGTCTGATTCTGTAGTAGACTTCTCCCCAGTGTTTGATGCATTAGAATTATCTTTCTCTGCGCATGCTGCTAAAAGCAACGTACATAGAATTACAAAAACCAACTTTTTAACATAATTCATCTCATCTACTCCCTTTGTAAAAATATATAAAAATATTTCTTAACACTTAAATTAAGAAATATAATTACTAAAATCACTTATTTTCTCCACTGATGAAAATAAATAGACAAAAAATAAACTATACTTTCATTACGATTAGACAATTCAATTAGAGGAAGACATGACTCTCTCAACTATTACAATTGCTTTTCATCAGAAACTATAGTTCAACCAACAACACCTATTTATTCCACTGCTGAAAATAAGTAATCAAAAAAATATTCCCTACAGGACACTTTTTACATATAATTATCAGAAAAATTAATTTTTTATTAACTATAAACTACGAAATACAATTTTTCCAGTATTTTTTTATTAAATTTCAGAATTTTATAATTATTTTTATCGAGCTATAATAAATACTGCTATCTAGCATCTGCGTTATAAAGCTTCACAAATAAAAGTTCTAAAAGCCTTTACTCCAAGGCTTTTAGAACCATATCAATATTCTTTACAGCTTATTTACACTATCCACAACCACATCGAGTATACGATCAAGATCTTCTTGTACAATATTAAGTGGTGGTGATAGCGTTAAGACATTATTAAACCCTGCAACAGTTGCTCCATTTTTTCCAATGATAACCCCTTGTTCTTTACATTTGGCAATGACAGCATTCACCTTCTCCACTGGTAAAGGTTCTTTCGAGACTTTATCTGCAACTAATTCAATCCCAATTAATAAACCTTTGCCACGCACATCTCCTACATTTGGATGATGCTGCAATTGTTGCTGCAATGTTTGTAGTGTTGCAGCGCCAATTTCCTTGGAACGCTCAAACAACGCTTCTTGCTCAAGAATTTCAATATTTTTTAATGCAACTGCACATGCCACAGGAGAGCCTCCAAATGTATTCACATGGCGGAAATAGCTGTATGCATCTGAGCCCTTAAACGCCTCATAAATTTCACGCTTCACGGCTGTTGCTGATAATGGTAAATAGGCACTTGTAATTCCTTTAGCCATCGTAATTATATCTGGCTTAACACCGTAGTTCATAAATCCAAAAGGCTTACCTGTTCGACCAAAGCCACAAATAACCTCATCCACAATCAGTAAAGCACCATGCCTTTTACACACTTCCTCAATGCCTTTTAAATAATTCTCTGGAGGCATAATGACACCGCCACCTGTAATAATAGGCTCTAAGATCATAGCTGCAATTGTGTCACTCAGTTCCCATGTCATCGTTTTATCTACAGCCTTTACACTCGCTAAATCCAATGGCGCAATAGCATCGCTTTCATGCTCACGATATTGATCAGGTGGTGCGACATGGATAAAACCTGGAGATAGTGGCTCGTATTTATATTTGCGCTCCGCCTGCCCCGTTGCCGCTAAAGCCCCAAAGGAGTTACCATGATAAGCACGGTAGCGTGAGACAATTTTATAGCGTGAGCTTTGTCCTTTTTGCTGATGGTATTGCCGAGCAATTTTAAAGGCTGTTTCATTCGCCTCTGATCCACTATTGGAGAAGAAAATAACGTAATCTCCACCAAGTAGTTCATTTAGCTTCTCAGCTAATTCCACTGCAGGCAAATGACCCTGAGATAAAGGTGCATAAGCATTTTTCATCATTTGCTCATGTGCCGCATCTGCTAACTCTTTCCGTCCATAGCCAACATTGACACACCAAAGCCCTGCCATTCCATCAATATATTCCACACCATCTGTATCCATAATTCTTGCACCATCAGACCTCTCTACTACATATGTGGCTTGCGGATTATATGGTTTCATAGAATGCCAAACATATTGCTCATCCTTGGCTAATACATCACTTTTAAGATTTGTCTGTGTCATCATCAAACACCCCTCACTATATTAGTTTTTCGCATCATTATTACTTGGGAACGCAAAGGAACTTGTTGTATCCTCCGTTTCATCTGGCCAGCGCTCAGAAATCGTTTTGGCCTTTGTAAAGAATCTTGCCTGATCTGGGCCAAACATATGCCCTTCACCGAACTTAGAGCGTTTCCATCCACCAAAGTTATGATAGCCAACAGGAATTGGTATAGGTACGTTCACACCTACCATGCCGACTTCTATTTCCTCTTGGAATTTCCGTGCTGCTGCTCCACTGCTTGTAAACATGGTTACCCCATTGCCAAGCTCATGGTTATTGATTAAATCTATTGCCTCTTGTAATGAGTCCACCCCTACAACAATACGTGCTGGACCAAAGACCTCTTCTTTAAAGATCTTCATTTCCGATGTGACATTATTAAGGAGGGTTGGGCCAAGATAAAAGCCATTTGACGTTTCACATACTTTCGGATTTCTTCCGTCAATCACAAGATTTGCCCCTTCAGTGACTGCCTCATCGATAGAACGAATAATCGTTCCTTTCGACTCTTTAGTGATGACTGGTCCGAAATCGACGTCTTTTTCTGTATAGGGTCCAACCTTTAGTTGAGAGATTTTATTTTTTAATAGTTCCGTAAACCGTTGTTCGGTATCTTTGCCTACAACAAGTGCACCTGAAATCGCCATACAGCGCTGTGATGCTGCACCATACGCTGCTCCTAAAAAGGCATTCGCCGTTTGTTCTAGGTTGGCATCTGGCATCACAATCATAAAGTTCTTCCCACCACCAAATGCCGCAACACGTTTATTGTGCTTTGTTCCTGTTTGATAAATATATTCAGCAACAGGTGTTGAGCCAACAAATGAGATAGCTTGAATCTCTTTATTTTCTAATAGTTCATTGACAGCCTCTTTATCTCCATTGACAACAGTCCAAATGCCATCTGGTAAACCTGCCTCTTTCCATAATTGACTTATATAGAGAGCGGACATCGGTACGCGCTCTGATGGCTTTAATATAACGGCATTTCCTACTGCCACAGCCATGCTTGTAATCGCAAGCGGTACCATAACAGGGAAATTAAATGGTGCGATAGTTGCCACTACGCCGAGTGGTGATTTGGCAGAAAAGGCATTTATATTACCACCTACATTGACTGAGTACTCTCCTTTTAGCATTTGCGGTGCACTGATCGCCATATCAACGGATTCAATACCACGAACGATTTCACCTTTTGCATCGTCCTTTGTTTTACCACTTTCCTGACAAATCACATCGATAAGCTCTTCCTGTTTTTCTACTAACAACTGACGGAATCGATGTAACACTTCTACCCGTTTACCAATTGATCGTTTTTTCCATGCTGGAAAGGCTTCTTTTGCAAGCTCAATAGCATGCTTTACCTCATCTCTTGAAGCAAGTGGTACTCTTGCAATAACCTCTCCTGTTGATGGATTATAAACCTCTGAAAATCGGCCACTTGTACCAGCTACCTCTTCCCCTTGGATAAAATGTGTGAGCGTTTTCATTTCTTGCTGAACTGTCATAATTAGACCACTCCTTTATCGTATTATTGTTCAAAATCGAATTCTTCTTTGCTAAAAATAGAACTTGATTCATCGGGTTGTTTAATCGTTTTTTTCTTTTGAGTAAGTACATAGAAAATCATCACAATAGCGACGACAACGCATGTAAATAAAATTTGTGAGCGCATAGACTCTATAAAGAACATCGCCATTAATAAAGCTGTTGTAGCGAGTATTGTGAAATACGTTAAATAAGGGAAAAACCACATCTTCACCTTTAATAGCTCTAAATTTTCTTGTTCAATCTTGCGTCGCATTCTTAATTGTGAAAAGGCAATGATTAAATAAAGTATTAAAGTAATCGCACTACAAGAGCTCAGTAAAAACATAAAAACTTTATCTGGTGAAACATAATTCATAATGACTGCAATATACGAGAAAAATGTTGCTGCTAAAATGGCATTGACAGGTGCACCCTTTTTGTTTAATTTTAAAAATGCTTTTGGCGCTTCTCCCTTTTCTGCTAAAGAAAATACCATGCGTGATGTTGCATAAAGTGCTGAATTTAAACACGATAGCACCGCTGTTAACACAACAAAATTCATAATTTGTGCGGCAGCAGGAATTCCAATATAATCGAGTACCGCTACATAAGGACTTGTTAAAATATCGGAGGAATGCCAAGGCAATAGCGTTACTACAACCGCTATAGAGCCCACATAGAAAATTAAAATACGCCAAGTAATGGAATTGGTAGCTTTCGTTACAGCAGCTAATGGTTCATCTGATTCACCAGCAGCAATGGCCACAATTTCTGTTCCCATGAAGGAGAAAATAACAATGACGACACCCATTAGAACAGCACCAAAACCATTAGGTAAAAAACCACCTTGCCCGACTAGATTGGTCATACCTACAGCATTAAAGTTTGGGGCGATGCCAAAAATAATGAAGGCACCAAGACCAAGGAAAACCACTATACTTGCAACCTTAATAAGAGAGAACCAATACTCAAACTCACCAAATGCTTTGACAGAAAGAACATTCGTTAAAGTAAGTGCTACGGTTAGTAACAAACTTAATAGCCATAAAGGCATCCCGTCATACCAATATTGAATAATGGCTGCCGCTGCTGTTGCTTCTAGTGCAATCGCAATGACCCAGAAAAACCAGTACAGCCATCCAATCATAAAACCTGCCCACGGGCCAATGGCTTCATGCGCATAATGTGCAAATGAGCCACTCGTTGGATTAACAGCTGCCATTTCGCCTAGCATACGCATAACTAAAATAACGATAATTCCTGCAAATATATACGATAAAATGGCCCCTGGACCAGCTAAATTAATAACTGAACCACTCCCCATAAATAGGCCAGCACCGATTACTCCTGCAATAGCAATCATCGTCATATGCCGCTTCTTTAACCCTCTTTGTAAATGCGTTTGTTGCTCCATATCTGTCACCCCTTTTAGTAGATTGCTTGATCGCTTACAAAAATTTTACATGTTTCATAACGTTGAAGTAATAGACAAACTGTAAAATTATATACTTTTGTTTTAAACATAATGTAAAATAGACTAAATATTCTTAAAATACTATATCCACGAATTTATAAGAAAATATAAATCATCAGACAGAAAAAATATACAATGCATACAACTAAGGGAGGGGCTAAATTGAGTCCGTTTCAACTTAAAGTACTAGATGTTTTGGAAAATAAGTATTTTCATAAGGCAGAGGTTGTGGCAGGTCATGAAGGATTATCAAGGATTATCAAATGGGTACATGTTCTTGAAATCGTACAGGTTGATCATTTTTTAGTTGGTGAGGAGTTAGTATTAACAACAGGAATTAGTCTCCAGCATAGTATCGCTAATTTTACCGCATTTGTAGAAGCCATCATTCAAAAAAATTGTGCTGCTCTTTGTATTGAGTATGGCTCTTATATTCAGACCGTTCCAAAAGCAATACTAGCACTGGCAAACCGGCATCAGTTTCCCATTATTGTTTTTCATGAGGCAGTTCCTTTTGTTCGTATTACGCAGGATTTACATAGCCAAATTATCAATCAGCAATATTTAATGATTTCTTCGCTAGAATCTTATGCACAAGCTTTGAACAAAAATGCTGTCTTAGGACAAAACACAGAAGATATTTTACAAAATATGTATAATGAATTAAAAACACAAATCATGTTTTCCATTAAGGGACGCAATCCTATCTTTTTCCCCAATACGACACACCAAAAACGTCAGCAGCTATTAACATTGAACAAGTCTGCTCAGCAATTTAAACATGGGCCTATTTTTATCTTTGATCAGCATTATGCAAATTTAACACTCTATCGAGAGGATGGACTATTTTCAGAGTTTGAATTATTAATATTAGATCGTACAGCAACGGCGCTGGCACAGCTATTAATGCGAGAGTTTTATATTGAGGAAAAAAAGAATATTGAGGATGCTACAATTTTAGTCGATTGGATTGATCAAAAATTATCTAAGGAAGAAATCTATAAATTTATCGTTACACATTACGCGGGCTATACACAATCTAGTGGAGCTGTCTTTATTTTATCCTCTCCTACTACAATGACAAAGACACAGGAGGATATGGTCTATAGTAAGCTTTATTATCGAAATCTCTTTGAGCAACATGGATTTATGCCATTTTTATTCGAAAGAAAAAGCTATATTATTTTTATTTTACTTCATACGAAAGACAGTAAAGCTATTCGTGACATATTGAATAGCATTTTTTCCACACTGCCCAATACCGACTTTTATAAAAAGCAGCAAGCACAAGGTTTTCAAATAGCCGTTGGAAAGGTTGTTTGCGATGTAGAAGAAATTCCTAAAAGCTATCAAACTGCTTTAGAAACTTTATATATTTGCCGCAAAGTGCAAACGTCCTCTTTCTTTTATGATGATTTGCATTTATATCATTTAATCTATAAATTACAAATGCAAGTGAATTTACAGGAAGTGATTTACGATTATTTACAGCCCGTTATTGAGTACGATAAAAAATACAATAGCAAGCTTCTTGAAACATTACAGGTTTATTTACAAACAAATGGCTCCAAGCAGCAAACAGCCAACCAATTATTTATTGTTCGTCAAACACTCTATCACCGCTTAAGAAAGCTTGAAGGTTTACTAGGTGAAAATTTCATGAAAGGACATAACCGCATTACATTAGAATTTATGCTATTGGCAAATTCATTGATTGAGGATAAGGGCTAGAAAAAAGATGGCACGCTCAAAAGATTACTCCCTCTTGAGCGTGCCCCTCTATTAGCCTTTCACGACAACATCATGATATAGTCCTGGTCTACGGTCGTCATAAACTGGAATTCTTCCACGTACTTCATCGACAATAGAAAAATCTACATCAATCACCGCTACTTCTTCATCCTCTGCACCGATCCAAAGTACTTCTCCCCAAGGCTGTATAATCATCGATTGGCCATTAAAGTTTTCTACCTTTTTTGAAATGCGATTAACTGCTATTACAAAACATTGGTTCTCAATCGCACGAGCTTGCAGCAATGTTTTCCAATGATCAATCCTTGGTGTTGGCCACTGGGCTGGTACAAATAATACCTTTGCTCCTTGTAATGCGTGTGCACGTAACCATTCTGGGAAACGAATATCATAACAAATGACCCCAGCAGCTTCAATATCTCCTAGAGCAAATCGATTCATTTCATCCCCTGCTTCTAAGTAGAGATGCTCATCCATTAAACGGAAAAGATGTGCTTTGCTATATTCCCCTACAAGTTCTCCATTGCGATCTAATGTATACATCGTATTATAAAATTTGTCGCCTTTCTTCGTTGAAACAGAACCACCTACAATATGTACACCAAGTTCCTGTGCTAATTCAGCCAAGAAGGATTTCGTACGTTCACCATCGACATCCGCTAGTTCAGGCAGCTTCTCTAACGCATAGCCTGTATTCCACATTTCAGGCAGCACAATGATTTCTGCTCCTTTTTTTGCCACTTCTCGAATCTTGTCCTCAGCTCGTGCAAAATTTTCTTCTACTTTGCCAAAGCCAACATTTAATTGAATACAACCGATTTTCATAGCCATTCCTCCTCTAGACAATTAACAAAAAAAGTAATACTATTTGCTTCATATTCTTCAATAATAATTATTATATTCTGAAAAGGGTGATCATGCATGGAATTCTCTAAAAAACTACAGCAACTACCCACTCAATTTTTTGCAGCGTTAGTTCAAAAAGTAAATAATGCCTTAGAAGAAGGTCGCGATGTCATTAATCTTGGTCAAGGAAATCCCGATCAACCAACGCCCCCTCATATCATTCAAGCATTACAGGAGGCGGCTGAAAATCCACAAAATCACAAATATTCACCATTTCGCGGTATCGCTGAATTACGCCAAGCAGCTGTCGACTATTATAAACGTGAATATAATGTGAATCTAAATCCTGACACAGAGGTAGCGATTCTTGGCGGGACAAAAATTGGACTCGTTGAGCTACCTTTAGCCGTATTAAATCCAGGTGATACAATGCTCTTACCAGACCCTGGCTATCCAGATTACTTATCAGGTGTCGTATTAGGTGATGTCCATTTTGAAGTGATGCCACTTTTAGCTGCAAATGATTTCTTACCTAATTATCATGCATTACCTGATGAAGTGAAAGAGAAGGCGAAGCTACTTTACCTAAATTACCCGAACAACCCTACAGGTGGTACAGCAACACTTGCATTTTTTGAAGAGACCGTTCGCTTTGCGAAGGAACACAATATTATCGTATCACATGATTTTGCTTATGGGGCAATAGGATTTGACGGTAATAAACCTATTAGCTTCCTACAAGCTGAGGGTGCAAAAGAAGTAGGAATTGAAATGTACACACTCTCCAAAACTTATAATATGGCAGGCTGGCGTATAGGCTTCGCTGTCGGTAATGCCGACATTATTGCTGCCATTAATCTAATTCAGGATCATCTGTTTTGTAGTCAATTCCCTGCTATTCAACAAGCAGCAGCAACGGCACTTACAGCTTCCCAAGAATGTGTGGATGAACTGCGAGCTACCTATGAAGGTCGCCGCAATGTACTCATTGAAGAAGCTCAAAGAATTGGTTGGCATGTAACGGCTCCAAAAGGCTCCTTCTTCGCATGGCTCCCTGTACCATTCGGCTATACTAGCGAGCAGTTTGCCGATTTATTATTGGAAAAGGCTGATATCGCTGTAGCAGCAGGCAATGGCTTCGGCCGATATGGCGAAGGCTATATCCGTGTTGGTTTACTTGTTAGCGAGGAACGCTTACGTGAAGCAATCCATAGAATCGAACAATTACAATTATTCAACCCTTAACCATGACATGAGGCTGGGACAAAAGTAAAAATGTTAGACCGATTATAAGCTCGGTCTAACATTTTTTAATTCAGGAAGGAACATTCAGCTCAGTGAAAAGAAAAAGTTAGTATCATTTTCGCTATTTTTCAATTTTCCTTGGCTGCTGTAAACCGTGTTCTAATGGATAAAATTGAACATGGCCTGTTTCTTCATCAAATTTTCGAAAGTGCTGGATGCCTTGAACCTCAGCTAGCACTATGTCAGCCGTAATAACAGGGTTCCCCCTCTTCATTAAATGCCCCCCTGACACGATGCCCCATTGATCACTCATAGAACCATGGAAATGTGTTTCATATCCCCCATCGCGCTTACATACTACGCCAGAGCCTTGGATCAATTCAAGTGGCCCCTCTTTTTTTATGACATCGCTAAAACTTACGTTAATCTGTGATGTTTCATCAGGTACTAAATAAACAAAGCTACTCTTTTGAAGGCTACCTATACAGCTAACAATTGTTGCTGACTCAATATGGTTCTCCTCACAAAGTGCCTCCATTCCTTCAATAATGTCTGTACCCATTAGCAATCGAGCACTTACAACCTTGCCAAATGAACCTATACCATAATTAACTCTTACAGACATTGCTATCCCTCTTTCATGACGAAATATTATAATAATATAAAAAATTTAAAAAATATTTATTGACTTACTATAACCTATAAATTATATTAGTTCTATCGGAATTACAAAAAAATATGATAAATCTCTTATCAAGAGTAGCTGAGGGACTGGCCCTATGAAGCTCGGCAACCTCCTTTTAGAAGGAAGGTGCTAAATCCTGCAAACGATTATCGTTTGATAGATAAGAGAGGACATTTTTTCATGAGCCTCTCTTAGTTTGTAAGAGAGTTTTTTTATTTTCAAAAACCGATAAAAACAATCTTGGAGGTAGTTTTCATGAAAAAGAAAAATAAATTTTTAGTAGGTTTTGCAAGTCTTACATTAGCAGCAGCTCTAGCAGGTTGTGGCTCTAAAGAAGAGAGTAAAGGTCAAGCTGAAGCAATTAATGAAAATAAAATCGTCGTAGGTGTCACGTCTGGTCCACACGAACAAATCGCAGAAGTTGCAGCGAAAGTAGCCAAAGAAAATGGGCTAGAAGTAGAGCTTAAATCATTTTCTGATTATGTTTTACCTAATACATCCTTATCTGAAGGTGATCTTGATGCGAATAGCTATCAACACGAGCCTTTCCTCGATACGTTTAATAAAGATCATGATACAGATTTAGTAACAGTAGGCAAAACGATTTTAAATCCAATGGGTATTTACTCTGAAAAATATAAATCCTTTGATGACATTCCGGATGGTGCAACATTTGGTTTACCAAATGACCCAACAAATGGTGCTCGTGCCCTCTTTGTTTTACAGGAAGCAGGCTATATAAAATTAAAAGATGGGGCAGATTTAACAGCCTCTATCCGTGATGTAGAAGAAAACAAAAAGAATTTAAAATTCATCGAATTAGAGGCAGCTCAAATTCCTAAGCAGCTTAGTGAAGTAGATGTAGCAGCTATTAATACAAACTTCGCATTGGAAGCTGGCATTAATCCTAAAGATGACGCTATTCTTTTAGAATCTACTGACTCTCCATATGTGAACTATATTGTGGTACGTGCAGAAAATGAAAATGACCCAACAATTAAAAAGTTCGTTGAGGCTTACCAATCTGATGAAGTACGTCAATTCATTGAAGAAGAATTCAAAGGTTCAGTAATCCCTAGCTGGTAATACATTCAGGAAGCTTCTAGTAGCTGAAGAATCTGCCGAAATTCCTCTATGGAAAACGAGCAGATTCTTGCTTTTTAGGAGCTTGAGAAAGGAGCAATCAATCGGATGATTCAATTACAAAATATCTCAAAAGAATATAAGACGAAAAAAGACATCATTAAGGCTGTAGATGGAATCAATCTCCATGTAAAAAAAGGACAAATTCATGGTGTGATTGGCTATAGTGGTGCAGGTAAAAGTACACTCATTCGTTGCGTCAATCTACTAGAGCGACCTACAGCTGGAAAAGTGTTAATCGACAATGTGGACATTACTGCCCTTTCTCTTCATGAATTACGGCAAACACGCCAAAAAATCGGAATGATTTTCCAACATTTTAATCTATTAAAAACGGCAACCGTTTACCATAATATTGCTGTTCCTTTAAAGCTACTTGGCTATAACGAGAAAGAGGTAAAAAACCGTGTGGCTAAATATGCTGAAATTGTTGGATTAACAGACAAACTAGACAGCTACCCTAACCAACTTTCAGGTGGGCAAAAGCAACGTGTTGCTATTGCACGTGCCTTGGCACAGGAACCAGAGGTTCTACTTAGTGACGAAGCAACAAGTGCACTCGACCCTGAAACAACCGAAGCCATTCTTGAATTGTTGTTAAAAATTAACCGTGAATTAGGCATTACGATCCTGCTGATTACACATGAGATGAATGTCATTCAGAAAATATGTGATGAGGTTTCTGTTCTTGAGTCCGGAAAAGTGGTGGAATTTGGTACGGCTATTGAACTTTTTGCTAAACCGAAGCATCCTACAACGAGAAAGTTTTTAAATACGATTTCACAACGTAATTTATCCCCTTCCCTGATCGAGCAGTTAAATGTTTCAGGCAGTGTCATTCGTTTAACCTTCCTAGGTGAAAGTACTGGTAAGCCATTACTAGCAGAAGTTACGAAAGTGTATGATGTACAACCAAATATTTTAACGGCAAATATTATTGAATTAAAAAACGGCATTGTTGGTAACATTGTGGTGCATTTACATGGAGAACTTCACATTGTCCAAAAGGCACTCACATATTTTACGGAAAATGGCGTCGCGGTGGAAGAATTAGGAGGCGAATTCAATGAGTAGTATTCAAAGCTTTTTTACAGATTGGTCAGATGTAATTGGCAAATCAATTATCGAAACATTTCAAATGGTCGGAATTTCTTTATTGTTTTCCATTCTCATTGGGATTCCATTGGGGCTATTAATCGTATTAACACGACCAGGTCAATCCTTTGACAATAAATTTTTATATCAATTTTTTAATTTAGTCATCAATATTATACGTTCTGTTCCATTCATCATTTTATTATTCTTCATTCTACCTTTTACTAAGCTGATCGTCGGCACAACAATTGGGGTTAAAGGTGTTATCGTTCCGCTAGTTGTCTATACAGCTCCTTATATTGCTCGACTGATGGAATCTGCGCTATTAGAGGTGGATTCGGGAGTGGTAGAAGCCTACACAGCCATGGGTATTAAACGTCGCCATATTATTTGGCATGTGCTATTACGTGAAGCTCGTCCATCTATTATTTTAGGCTTAACAATTGCCACAATTGGTTTAATCGGTGCTACGGCTATGGCAGGAATGGTTGGTGCTGGAGGTTTGGGTGACCTCGCCTATCGTTATGGTCATTTACGCTATGAGGTCGATGTTATGTATGCAACTGTCTTTATCTTAATCATTCTTGTGCAAAGCATTCAATCCATCGGCAACCGCTTCGCTGCGAAATTGAAAAAGGATTAAGAGGAGAATGACAATGACAACTGAAATTTATGTAGAGAAAAATGGTTATATTGCAACGTTAGTGTTAAACCGACCTGATAAACGGAATTCCTTATCAAAGGCGATGTTTCAGAACATAGTAGAGCAACTTGAGCAGCTACGTGTAGATTCTTCTATTAAGCTCTTAATTGTCCGTGGCGTTAATGAAGTAGCCTTTTCATCTGGTGCCGATATTAGCGAGTTTTTAGATATTCGTTATGCCGCGGACAATGCCAAAGCCTATAATGATTTGGCTCTAAAGGCGATTGATACCCTCTATAAATTTCCTCACCCGACAATTGCTATGATTCAGGGTTTAGCCATTGGTGGTGGCTTAGAACTAGCCAACGCATGTGATTTTAGAATAGCGACACCAAAGAGTAAGCTTGGCATCACAGCGGCCAATATTGGTATTGTCTATAATCTTGAAAGTACAAAGCGTCTCATCAATCTTGTTGGTGTTGCCAAGGCGAAAGAGATTTTATACACAGCCAACATTTTTACAGCACAAGATGGAAAAAACATCGGTTTAATCACAGCCTTACATGAGCCAGAGGATATTGAAAGTGCCACGCTGCATTTTGCTGAACATCTATTAAGTAAATCATCCATTGCAAACGCAGGCATCAAAAAAATGATCCAAGCAATTGTAGATGGTGAAAACGAAGAAAGCGATGAGCTGGCACAGATCGTTCTTAATTCATTTAGTTCAGATGATTATAACGAAGGTATTCAAGCCTTCTTAAACAAAAGAAAGCCTATTTTCAATAAATAAGTGAGGTAGTAACGATGACAAACATAACTGATGGTGATCTACTCTTAAAAAATATTACTGCACAAGCCCCCTTCCCCATTTGCTTTGCAGATTTAGAAAAGGCCGTAGCGGAAAAAATCGAAGCTGGACCTTTTGGCTATATCCGTTCAGGTGCTGGTGGTGAACAAACACTGCGCAATAATCGTGCAGCTTTCGAAAAGTATTCTATAGTTCCTCGCTTTTTAAAGGATGTTTCAAATGTTCAAACATCGATTAATTTTTTTGGTAAAACATACCCAACTCCATTGCTCTTTGCTCCCGTCGGCATGAACGGAATGGTTCATGATGAAGGTGAGCTTGCTGTAGTACGTGCTGCCGAGCATTTAAACATGCCCTATATTCAAAGCACCGTTTCCACTTATGCACTTGAAGAAGTTGCTCAAGCTGCTCCTTCTGCAACAAAATGGTTTCAATTATATTGGTCTACTAATGAAGAAATCGCTTTTAGTATGGTGGCACGAGCGGAGGCAGCCGGATTTGAAGCGATTGTCTTAACTGTCGATACAGTAATGCTTGGTTGGCGTGAAGAAGATGTCCGCAATCAATTTTCACCATTGAAGCTAGGCTATGCACGAGGCAATTATATGAATGATCCCGTTTTTACAGCCACTTTACCTGATGATTCATTCGAGTCCTACGTACAAGGTGTCTTGCAAAATGTCTTCCACCCAACACTTAATTGGGCGCATGTTCGAGAATTAAAAAAGCGTACAAACCTTCCTATACTATTGAAGGGAATTTTACATCCTGAAGATGCGAAGCTAGCTATCGACAATGGTATTGATGGCATTATTGTATCAAACCACGGTGGCCGTCAATTAGATGGTGTTATTGGTTCACTTGATGCACTTCCTGCTATTGCGAAAGTTGTGAATGGACAAATTCCTATTATTTTAGATAGTGGTGTCTATCGTGGCATGGATGCTTTAAAAGCACTTGCTTTAGGAGCGGATGCCGTTGCAATCGGACGCCCTTTCGTCTATGGGCTAGCCCTTGAAGGACAACAGGGCGTGGAAAAGGTGATGACCAATCTTTATGATGAATTAAAGGTTTCCATCGCTTTAGCAGGTGCGACTTCTGTCAAAGGATTACGCAACATCACATTAGTCAAACATGATGGGACTGAGGTTAGATGAAACAAGCATTACAAGGATTAAGAGTTGTTGATTTATCGCAAGTACTAGCTGGTCCTTATTGCACGATGATCTTAGCAGATATGGGTGCAGAGGTTATCAAAATTGAGAAGTATCCAAATGGAGACGATACCCGTACAATGGGTCCTTTTATAAATGAAGAAAGCCATATGTATATGATGGTCAATCGCAATAAGAAAGGGGTTTGTATTAATTTAAAAACGCCAGAGGGATTAGCTTTATTTAAAGAACTTATCCAATCTGTTGATGTCCTTGTGGAAAACTATCGACCAGGTGTCACAAAAAAGCTTGGTATTGATTATGACACATTAAAAGCTATCAATCCTGGTCTTATTTATTGCTCTATTTCAGGCTATGGACAAACGGGTCCGTATAGTCAAAAGGGTGGCTATGATATTATGGCACAGGGTCTGAATGGCTTAATGCATATGACGGGTGAAGCGGATGGTCGACCTGTAAAAGTCGGCTTTGCCGTGAATGATATTGCTGCTGCTCAAACAGCATTACAATCTATTTTAATGGCCTATATTTATAAGCTGCGTAGTGGCGAGGGGCAATATATTGATGTTTCCTTAGTGGAATCAGGTCTAGCATGGACTGTATGGGAGGCCGCTGCTTACTTTGGACATGGCGAACTACCGGAGCGGACTGGAACAGCACATCGGGTATCCGCACCCTATCAAGGTTTCAAAACGCAGGACGACTATATTTTAATAGGTGCTGGCAATCAAAAGCTATGGGAGATTTTTGCAACAAAAGTTATCAACCGACCTGATTGGTTAGACAATCCCCTCTTTGCTACCAACTATTCACGTGCCCAACATGTGAAAGTACTGGAGGCAGAAATTGAGAGCGAATTAATCAAGCATCAAGCTACTTACTGGCTAGCGCTATTGGATGAACACGGCGTACCCTCTAGCCCAATCTATTCCTACGATCAAACATTAAATGATCCACATATTCTAGAGCGTGGCATGGTCTTGTCCTATGAGCACCCAACTGCAGGACCGATGCGTACATTAGGCTTCCCAGCCAAGTTCTCACAAACACCAGGTCACCTAACAAGTGCAGCTCCTACTTTAGGACAACATAATGAGGAGATTTTACAGGCTTTGAATATCTCCGCTGAAGACATTCAGCAATTAAGAACAGCCAAAATTATAGGTTCGAAATAAAGCTATTGACTACTTTCAGGTGGCTATCGATCAGTTATGAGCTGCTATCGACTATTTTTTCACTTTTATCCACCACTTTCAACTTTCTATCACACAAAAAGGCTTCCCCATCCATGAGGAAGCCTTTTTCTTATTGAATAACGCCTAATTCACGACCAACTTTTTCGTAAATCGCAATGGCATCATCCAGCATTTCTTTTGTATGTGCCGCTGTTGGCATATTACGAACACGTCCTGTACCTTTTGGCACAGTTGGGAAAACAATTGATTTTGCATAAACGCCTTCTTCAAAAAGACGTTTTGAAAATTCCTGTGTCAGGTTTTCATCCCCAATGATACAAGGCGTAATCGGTGTTTCAGATGCACCGATATTAAAGCCAAGCTTCTCCAGTCCAGCTTTTAAATAGTTGCCATTATCCCAAAGCTTATCGTGCAGCTCTGTTGAATCAATCAGCATTTGTACAGCTGCTGTAATGGCTGCTACATCACCAGGTGGTAGAGCTGTTGAGAATAGGAATGGACGAGAGCGAACTTTCAGCCAATCAATTAAATTTTTCTTACCTGCTACATAGCCACCCACAACACCAATAGCTTTTGATAGTGTACCAATTTGGAAGTCAATTTCTTTTTCTAATCCAAAATGCTTCACAGTTCCTTTGCCTTTACCTGTTACACCTGAACCATGTGCATCATCGACATACGTAATTAAATCAAACTCTTTAGCAATTTCCACAATCTCAGGTAATTTAGCAATATCACCATCCATTGAGAATACACCATCTGTTATGACCATGATTTTATTGTATAATCCTGATTCTTTAGCTGCTTTTGCCTTAGCACGTAGATCATCCATATCGGAGTGATTAAACGCAATGATTTTCGCCTTTGATAAACGACAACCATCAATAATAGAGGCATGGTTTAATTGATCAGATAGAATCGCATCATTTTTATCCATTACAGCTGAAATGGCTGCCATATTACAATTAAAGCCAGATTGATAAGAAATAGCCGCTTCTGTTCCTTTAAATTCAGCAAGCTTTTCTTCTAATTTAACGTGCAAATCAAGTGTCCCGTTGATTGTACGAACAGCACCTGCACCAACACCGTATTTATCAATTGTCTCTTTGGCAATACGCTTTAATTCTTCATTTGTTGCTAAGCCAAGATAGTTGTTAGAGGATAAGTTAACAAGATTTTTGCCACGGACTTGAATAATCGGGCCATTAGCTCCCTCTACTGGATCAATTTCATTGTATAAGCCTTGTTCATGTAAGGCTTGTAGGTTTTCATCTAAAAATGCATTCAATACTTTTGACAAGCGTATCATCCTTTCCTAGGAAAACTGTTCTAGCTCCTAGTTTAGCACATGCAAGCCATTAGCTACATTACTTTGTTAATCTTTCGAATAATGGCGCTGTTTTTTCACGCCATAAGGATGCGGATAGACAATTATCCACTAGACGGCGGATTGTATATTCGGCTTCAGCATAACGCTTCGAATGACCCATTGCATCCTGGATAGCTTCTTTGTAGTGTGCTCGAACTGCCTCAATTGCTGTTTCTGCCTCCTCTGAAAGTGCACAATGTTGCCCAATATCAAAAATTTTGTCCCCTAATCTACCATCCTGTGGATCAAAGACATGGGGCTCTGTGCTATCAAAGATACAGAAATTAAGCTCTGGAATAATGACCATATCCACTGAACCTGCATCTAAACCACACCATATAATTTGTGCATCAAGACCTCTAGCATTGGCCTCATCCGCTAAACCCTTCATTAATGAAGACTTACCTGTACCAGGCTTACCTTTAATCATGAAGCGAGTCGTTATACTTTTTGTAATACTTTCAACGGTATTTTCCGCACCTCTAGGCGTTAGTGTTCCAAGTAAACGATGTGTCCGTATACCCGTTTTATTTAAAACAATTGACTGGAACACTTCTGTCTTTAAATTTTCCACTTGTTCATTTAATGCCTGCCAGTTCATACAGCTTTGCGTGATAATCTCCCAGTCATCATGAAGCTTGATTGCCTGATCCAGCTTTGCAATACATTTTTCACGCCAAGTTGCACGCTCCTGCATCGCCTCAGCAAGCTGCTCCCCAACCTTTTCAAGCTGTATTTCCTCTAAACAATCATAAAAGGACATGACGCGATGCTTTGTACCGAGTAAAGTTGGCTCGATATTCCATTCAGAGGCCCATACAAAAAGTCTGTTACAGCCCTTTACATAAACAGCCTCAACTACTTCCTCTAATAAAGCATGCTTAAACCATTCGACTGCAAAGCCCTGCTTCACATAAAAATACCCTAGCTCTTTTAACAGCTCTGATCCTTTAAATGTGGGGGCACCTTGCAAAAAGTAAACAAGCTCCGCCTCTTCTATCATCTCTTTATATAAATGTTTCACACCTTGCCCAGTCAATGCGTGTCCAAAATAATACGTTACATTTCCATTCAAATGTCGTTCCTCCTTTAGCTTCTGCCCTGCATTATATGAAAGAACGCTAAAAAAGATGAAAAGCTACTTCTATCTTTTACAGATCTAAGTAGCTTCATCGTTTAATAGAATGGCTTCATTCCTTCTATATTCCCAATACATTTCATTAATATTTTACGACAATACGGTAATGAATATTGCACAATATAGCCTGAAGTTAAAGCGATTAATACCGTCCCTACGCCAACTGGTCCTCCTAAAAGCCAGCCAACAATGGTCACCAGAACTTCGATGCCCATTCTGGCTGTTTTAATCGAGCCACCAAACTTTTCAACAAGTATCATCATTAAAGTATCTCGTGGACCTGCACCCATATTCGGTGCAATATACATCCCACAGCCAAAACTCAAAACAAATAAACCAATGATAAAATATGTAATCTGCAAGCCATAAACATCAGTAGATGGCAGCACCAAATTAAATACATCAATGAAGGAGCCGATGAGCAGCATGTTCAGCCAAGTGCCTATCTTTGGCCATTCACGTAACACAATCGATGTTGAAGCAACTATAAAGAGCCCTGTTATAATAGACCATGTCCCAATACTTAACCCAAAATTTTGAAATAACCCAACATGCAAGACATCCCAAGGGCTTGTGCCAACAATCTTCCCCTTTATCGACATCGTGATGCCAAGTGACATCACAATTAGGCCACTAATAAAAAATGTCCAACGCCACCCCATTATCTTACGCATTTCCTATCCCTCTCTCTATGCATGATATTGCTCTAACTGTATCACATTTTCTATAAAAAATTGAGAGACCGCGCTTGTACCTGATTGTCCATTATACATAAAGAAACTACCCATTCTCTCACGCATGGGTAGTTGTAATAGGGGCAAGCTGTGCCTTTGTCATATTTTTCAAGTCGTCTAGCTGAACATGGATTTGCATACCTATTTTCCCCGCACTCACAATAATACTATCTTGCCCTAGGGCAGATTCATCTATTACTGTTGGATATAACTTCTTCATCCCCACTGGTGAACATCCGCCACGTACATAACCGGTATAACCAAGTAAATCCTTTACCGCTAGCATTTCGATTTTCTTTTCCCCTACTACCTTTGCGGCAGCTTTTAAATCCAGCTCCTCTGCCACTGGAATGATAAATACAAATAGCTTTTGTGCGCTTGCCTTTGCTACCAATGTTTTAAACACACGCGTGACAGGGTGACCAATTTTTTCTGCAACAGAGACACCATCAACTTGACCGTCTCCCGTTTCATATTCAATCACATCAAAATGGATTTTTTGTTGTTCTAATAATCGAATTGCATTTGTTTTCGCATGCTTTGCCTTTGCCATGTCAATAATCTCCTATCTACAGCATCAGGCTATCAAAGAGAACATAGAGTCCGTGTCTGGACGATAGCCATTTTTCGTCATTTGAACATGAGCCGCATATTTTTCCGATACCTGATGGAATGTTCTTAATTTAAATGCAGTCTCATAGTTCTTACCGAAAATTGTATCTGCAAATGGATCCAATTTCAATTCCTTCGAGAAACGTTCAGGAACCTTCACTTCCATGATGTCACGTACAAAGGATGGCTCTTCTTCGCCTATTTTGCCCTCTTCAGTATACGAACCGTTTAATATATGTTGTATTTGCGCATTCACGCTTTGTGCCACCTGTAAATCTTGAGGAGAAGGCTCTGTCGATGCTAATGCGGCATGTCGCACCTGCTCTAAAATTTGCAATGTGTCATTTTGCTCTGGATTGACGACAGTAGAAGATTCTGCGCTATCACTAGTACCTTCTTTATAGGATCGCTCATGAGCACGTACATTCTTTTCTGTTTGTCGCAAGTCTTCCATTATGGCTTGCTGTTGAGGAGTAACTTCTTTTGACTTTTCTTGTTGCTGCTCAAATAAGTCTTGATCGGTACGCCCTAACAGTAGATTTTCAAGTTCAAGCAATGCTGGGGTTTTCTTTGGCTGAAAATACATCGCATTTTTGCGATAAGCTTCTCCGGCTTCTTTTCGTTGCAAGATTTTTTTACGATTATATTGCGATGAAATTCTCTCTTGCTCCCTTAAATTTGATATTTTCATAGTTTTCACCTCGCCCTTCTATCTTCATATGCTAATAAGATACTAGATATGAAAATATCTTCTTTCACTATATCTATACCGTCTGAACAGTTTCTGTACACTCATTATCGGAATTTTCACTATTAAATTCAAGCAAAAATTAATACTAACCACCTAAAGAGATACTAATTATTTTTAGTGCTAGGTATAAAGACTCTATTTTTAAGCGTATAATCCATACATTCATTTTACAGTAAGCACTCTTTAAACAAAATTTTTATTAACGCAAAAAACAGCCCTTAAAACAGGACTGCTTTCTCATTTTTTAGGTCTAATTAAGATCCCTTTATAAGCTATATAGCCAAGCCATGCGCCAATCGTATTCAAAATTAAATCATCAATATCCGCAGAACCCACTGTAAAAATGAATTGAATGGTTTCTACAGCAAGACTAGCAAAAAAGCCCAAACAAATAATGACCCATACTTTGCGAAATTTTTTCGACAATAATGGCAATAAAAAACCCATTGGAGTAAAAATTAATAAGTTGCCAAGAAGGTTAACGATTATGATATCCCAATTAAAATATTGAGAGTAGTTTATATAGCGGAGAATCGTTTCAAAGGGAACAAAATTAGTAGTTAGTCGCCAACTACTATAATCAAACAAACCTAAGTCGCCGATAGAATAATCGCCTTGCAATAAAACAACTACTACATTTACTAAGCGATCAATGACCAATTTATAAAAAGCTATAAATGAATAGATGCTAAATAAGATCCACCCCATGACCTTGAGGGGCAAATAATATGTATCAATGACATCTCGATACGGTAATGGGAGCTTGGCATTACCGTGAACATCCGTTATGTTGTTTTTAGACAAGCTTAACACCCACTTCCCTTTATTCCTTCCCATATTTTAATATGCTGCTCTATGGCATGCAAGTAGCTGAAAAAATTAATCATTCAAAAAAAGCTGCCTCTTAACAGCAGAGACAGCCTTTCAATAAGTATGTTTATACTGGGTTTACCCCATGCTTACGTTGTGAGAATAATAAGTATTTGGACATATAAAGCTCTAAGCGATTTTCTAACACCTTGCGTAACTCATTCGGCTCAATGACATCATCGATGATTAGCTCTGATGCTAATCGATACACGTCAATTTCCTCTTGGTATTCTTTACGTTTCTCAGCAATGAAGCTTGCTTGCTCTTCTTTTGGAAGCTCTGCAATTTTATTGGCATAAACAGCATTCACAGCAGCCTCTGGTCCCATTACGGCAATTTGTGCATTTGACAAAGCAATACAGCAATCTGGTTCAAAGGCAGGTCCTGCCATGGCATATAGACCTGCACCATACGCTTTACGCACAATGACCGTTAGCTTAGGAACAGTTGCCTCACTCATGGCAAAAATCATTTTCGCACCATGACGGATGATTCCTGCTTTTTCTACCTGAGTACCAATCATAAAGCCAGGAACGTCTGCTAAGAATAACAGCGGAATATTGAATGCATCACAAAGTGAAATGAACTTCGCTGCTTTATCAGCAGAATCGTGGAATAGCACGCCTCCCTTGACACGAGGTTGGTTAGCGATGATCCCAACGGATTGCCCATTAATACGTGCAAGACCTGTAATTAATTCTGGTGCAAATAATTTTTTGATTTCACAAAATGAATCTTCATCGATAATACGTTCAATTAATTTATACATATCAAAAGGAACATTTTGGTTTTGTGGAATTAATTCTTCAATAGATTTATCAAATGAAGCAGGTGGTTTAGGTGCCTCTATCTTACTGCGCTCAGCATAGTTATTCGGGAAGTAACCTAAATATTTACGAGCATACGTAATAGCCTCCTGTTCTGTTTTGACAAGCACATCTCCACAGCCTGATACAGAACAGTGCATTTTTGCGCCACCCATTGTCTCTAAATCTACTTTCTCCCCAATAACCATTTCCGCCATCCGAGGTGATCCTAAATACATAGAAGCATTTCCTTCTACCATGACAACGATATCGCAAAATGCAGGTATATAAGCACCACCTGCTGCGGAAGGACCAAATAATAAGCAAATTTGCGGAACTTTCCCTGACAGCTTGACTTGGTTGTAGAAAATACGTCCTGCTCCTCTGCGTCCTGGGAACATTTCTAACTGATCTGTAATACGCGCACCTGCTGAATCGACTAAATATAGTAATGGGCAATTCAGCTTTTCAGCTGTTTCCTGAATACGAATCATTTTTTCAACTGTGCGTTTTCCCCAAGAGCCCGCTTTAATAGTAGAATCATTAGCTAGCACACATACCGTGCGACCATGAATTTTACCTATACCTGTGACAACACCATCAGCTGGTAAATCCCCTGCTAAACAGTTTGCATAGAGGCCATCCTCTGATTGAAGACCATCATCTAGTAATAGTTCAAGACGTTCACGTACAAATAGCTTGCCCTGTTGTGCATTTTTATCATGATATTTTGGTAAACCACCTGTTAAAATTTTGTCCTTCATTGTAGGTGGCGTATTTTCTGTCGAGATATTGCTCATGTTTATTTCCTCCCTTTGCCCAATCAATTACACCAAAATCATTTTTAGCGCTTTATTTCCCTGAATATTGTGGCGCTCGCTTCTCTTGGAAGGCTAACAAGCCCTCTAATCGGTCTTCTGTTGGGATCAGTGCACTATATGCTAGTGATTCAATTTTTAACCCGGTAGCTAAATCTACCTCAACACCCTGATTGATTGCGACTTTAGCTTGCACTAGAGAGAGTGGTGCATTTTTTGCCATTTCTAGCGCAAGTTGTTGTGCCTTTTCCATTACCTCATGTTCCTCATAAACATACTCAACAATGCCATAATCTTTGGCTTCCGCCGCACTCAACCTACGTGCTGTATAAATTAATTCCTTTGCTTTGCCAAGGCCAATTAGTCGTGGAAGTCGTTGTGTTCCTCCAGCACCTGGGATAATACCGAGTGATGTTTCTGTTAAACCAAGCTTTGCATGTGTAGCGGCAATACGTAGATCACAAGCTAATGCCAGCTCCAATCCACCGCCAAATGCTACCCCATTTAGTACAGCAATGACAGGCTGAGCAAGTGTCTCAACTTTTGCCACAGTCGCACCAATCAACTGTACGATTTGCTTCACTTGTCGATCAGCCATTCCTTTACGTTCTTTTAAATCTGCTCCTGCACAAAATGCCTTTTCTCCTGCACCTGTCAGTAGGACAACACGCACTGCTGGATCTCCATTGATTTGATCGAGCATGTCGGACAGCTCACGAAGTAACTGAACAGACATAGCATTTGCAGCTTCTGGTCTTGTTAGGGTAATCAGTCCAATGCTGCCCTCTAGTAATTCCAAACGAACAAGTTGTGTCATCGTTGGTTTGCACTCCTTTCATTACGGACAATAGCCATTTGCTTCGATGCAACCGCTTTGCCTAATTTCTCTTCAATAAAGAGTGCTGCCTCTAGCACTTTCTGTCGATCTATTCCTGTTTCAATGCCCATCTCATCGAATAAATATAATAAATCCTCTGTAGCTACATTCCCTGAAGCTCCTTTAGCATATGGACAGCCCCCTAATCCGCCAAGCGCACTATCAAACTTGGTCATACCCATCTCTAAGGATTTCATAATATTGGCTAGTGCTGTCCCACGTGTGTCATGAAAATGCATGGCAAAATTTTCAGCATCGTATCTTTTTAATAACGCCTCTAAAAGATACTCAACCTGCGTTGGCACGCCAACACCAATTGTGTCACCAAGCGATATTTCAGCCACACCCATTTCCAATAATTTATCTGTTACACGTAGTACTTTGTCAGGATGTATATACCCCTCATATGGACAGCCAATAACCGTTGAGATATACCCTCGAACTTTTTTCTTTGCAGCCTTAGCCCCTATTACTACTTCCTCTAATATAGGAAATGTATCGTCAATGGTTTTATTAATATTGCTTTGATTATGACTTTCACTAGCAGACATAAAAATACTTACTTCGTCTACTTCAGCCTGTAATGCACGTTCTAAGCCACGCATATTAGGTACAAGCGCTGCATAAGTAATATCCTTATGCCGTTTAATAGCTTGAAGAACCTCAACAGCATCTGCCAATTGAGGTATCCATTTCGGATGAACAAATGAAGTCACTTCAATGTAAGTTAGTCCTGTTTGGCTCAATAAATTCACTAATTGTATTTTATCAACAGTTGTAATAGGCGTTTTTTCGTTTTGTAAACCATCACGGGGACCAACTTCTTTGATCATGACATGCTTAGGTAGCTGCATTAAAGAAGCCTCCTCTTATTCAATTTCTAAAATATCATCATCAACGTTAATGAAGTCTCCCTCATTGGCAATGATCTTCGTTACCACGCCATCCTCTTCTGCTGCAATCGGAATTTCCATTTTCATCGATTCTAAAATAGCTACATCTTGGCCTGCCGTCACTTTCTCTCCTTCTGTTACGACGATTTTCCACACTGTACCTGCCATACTTGCTTTTACTGTTGCCATTATCCTTCACTCCTAATTTTAGTCATACATTCGCCCTTCAAAGAAGCACGAATGTATGAAAGTTGTTATTTTGTTTCTGCTAATTGCGGTAAATAATATTGCTCTACAAATTTAGTCGTTGTATTCCCTTTTAAAAATTGTTCATGTGTAACGGTTTTTAACAGCATCGGAATATTCGTTTGAATACCCTCCACTTTATACGCTTTCAGTGCTTGAATTAATCTCTCACAGGCAATCTCCCTTGTTTCTCCCCACACCACCAATTTACTAATCATTGGATCATAGAATGGTGTAACTGCTGAACCTGTCTCTACACCACATTCATGTCGAACCCCTTCGCCTGTTGGTAATTCAAGAACTGTAATGGTACCTGGAGAAGGAAAAAATGTGGAGGGATTCTCTGCGTATATACGCACTTCAATCGCATGCCCATCTTTAATAATACTTTCCCTAGTAAATGTAAGAGGTAGTTTTGCCGCAATTTTTAATTGCTCTTCTACTAAATCAAGCTTTGTAATTTCCTCTGTGACTGGATGCTCTACCTGTAATCTTGTATTCATTTCTAAGAAGTAAAAGTTTTGATCTTTATCCACCAAATACTCGATCGTTCCAGCATTGACGTATCCAATGTGCCTCACAGCCTTCACTGAAGCCTCTAGCATCTTATCTCTAGTCTCTTGTGAAATGAACGGTGATGGGGCTTCTTCCACCACTTTTTGATTTCTTCGTTGAATAGAGCATTCCCGTTCAAATAACGGAACTATATTGCCTTGGTGATCGGCAATTATTTGCACTTCCACATGGTGAGGATTAGCGATAAAACGCTCCATATACATCGTGCCATCACCGAAAAATGATTGCGCACGCTTTTGATTTCCCTCAAATGCTTTAGCCAGCTCCTCAGCATTGTCAACTAGCTGCATCCCAATACCACCACCGCCAGCAGATGCTTTTAACATAATTGGATAACCTAAACGTTCAGCGATTTCAGTAGCTTCTGCAACATCCTTCACAGGAGCCTCTACTCCTTCTACAATAGGCACGCCAGCAGCTTTCATTGTTTTACGTGCCTCTAATTTACTGCCCATGGACGCAATGACTTCCGCACTTGGTCCGATAAAGACTAAACCCGCCTCTGTACAACGTTTCGCAAAATTCACATTCTCCGATAGTAAACCATAGCCTGGATGAACAGCCTCTGCGCCACTCTCTTTTGCAATTTCAAGAATGCGGTCAATGTTTAAATAGCTTTGTGCAACGGGTGGCTTCCCTACACAATAAGCTTCATCCGCATCTTTTACATGTAAGCTATCAACATCTGCCTCTGAGTAAATAGCAACCGTATGAATATTTAGACGCTTGCATGTTCTGATTACCCGTCTAGCAATCTCCCCACGATTTGCAATTAATACCTTGTTGAACATAGTCACTGCCCCTCCTTACTTTACGGTCATAACAAAATCTTCTCGTAATTTATATTTTTGAACTTTTCCAGATGCAGTCATAGGATAGTTATCGATAAAGAAAATATGTCGCGGAATTTTATGTCTAGAAATTTTGTCCCTACAATGATCTCGAATTTCTTCCTCTGTTGCCTGTTCGCCATCTTTTAAAATGATCCAAGCTGCCGCCTCTTCTCCATATACAGGGTCAGGGACACCAGCAACCTGTACGTCTGAAATTTTCGGATGCGTGTAAAGAAACTCCTCAATCTCCCTTGGATATAAATTTTCGCCTCCACGAATAATCATATCTTTCAACCGTCCAGTTACACGGATATAGCCCGCTTCATCCATCGTTGCTAAATCTCCAGTATGCAGCCAGCCAGCCTCATCAATAGCAAGCTCTGTTTCCTCTTGGTTTTTATAGTAGCCCTTCATGACATGGTAGCCTCTTGTACATAGCTCCCCTTGTTCATTTGTTGGGGCCTCTTCAGTCGTACCAGGAACAACAATTTTCACTTCTAAATTTGGTAACGCACGACCAACCGTTTCCACTTTTAATGTTAACGGGTCATCCGTTCTAGTTTGTGTAATAACTGGTGATGATTCCGTTTGGCCATAGCAGATTGTAATATCTTTCATGCCCATTTTCTCTATGACTGCTTTCATGACCTCAATCGGGCAGTTTGAACCCGCCATTACTCCTGTCCGTAAAGTTGACAGATCGAAAGACGCAAAATTCGGTAAATTAAGCTCGCTAATGAACATCGTTGGCACGCCATGTAATGCTGTACATCGTTCTTGCTGAACGGTCCTTAGTACTTCTTCAGGTGAAAATTCTTGTACTGGTACCATCGTGCCGCCACTCGTTGTAATGGCTAATGTCCCTATGACACAACCAAAGCAGTGGAAAAATGGCACTGGAATACATAAACGATCTTCTGCGGTTAACTGCATACATTCTGCAATGTTGACTGCATTATTGACTAAATTAAAATGCGTTAACATCACACCTTTAGGAAAGCCTGTTGTACCAGATGTATATTGAATATTAATGACATCATCATAATGAAGAGAGTGCTCTCTTTGATCTAGCTGTTCCTCGGTTACTTGCTCAGCAGCAGTCAAAACATCTGACCAATTGAGCACACCTGGATATTTGGTTTCGCCGATTAAAATAACATTTTTTAATAAAGGTAGTCGCTTTGATTGCAAATTACCTGGTTCACAATGTTCAAGCTCTGGACATAACTCTTGCAGTGTATGAATAAAAGAATGGTCTCGATAATTTTCAACTAAAAAAATCGTTTTGGCATCAGATTGTTTTAATAGATACTCCAACTCGCTTGCACGATAATTGGTATTTACCGTAACGATAGGAGCACCCATCTTCCCCGTACCAAATTGAAGCTGCACCCACTCAGGCACATTTGTTGTCCATACTGCGATATGGTCACCTTTTTCAATTCCTAAAGCCATTAAACCTCTCGCCACGAGTCGTGCTTGACAATTTAGTTGCTCATAAGTCATGCGTAAATCCCTATCAGCATAGACCAACGCTTCGTTTTGCGGATACTTTTTAGATTGTTCATCTAGCAACTGACCAATGGTTTGATACACAAGCTCTGCCATGAAGATCCCCCTTATTCATGCTATTTAACTTCTTTCAGCAGAAGTCTCCCACCTTTATAGATGGTGAGATGAGTGCTGATTTAAGCTACTGTTCAGCGGGTGTCACGGAATCGGAAAGGACTGCTTTGTGCAAGCACAAAGCCAATTCCGGACACAATTATGCCAAGGCATAATTGATTATGATTAACAGCCAATTAGACGAGAAATGACGAGACGTTGAATTTCAGATGTTCCTTCACCGATTTCCATTAACTTAATGTCACGTAAATGGCGTTCTACATCGTATTCCTTCATATACCCAGAGCCACCATGAATTTGGATAGCTTGATTACATGTACGGAAACCCATTTCAGAAGCAAATAGTTTAGCCATCGCCGCTTCTTTGCCAAATGGTTTCTTGTGATCTTTTAGCCATGCCGCTTTATGTACTAATGTACGAGCAAGCTCTATTTCCATCGCCATATCGGCTAATTTAAATTGGATCGCCTGTAGCTTCGAAATAGGTGCACCAAATTGTTCACGCTCCTGCGCAAACTTCAATGCTTTTTCATAGGCAGCCTGTGCAATCCCCACAGATAGCGCGGCAATAGAAATACGCCCACCATCTAGTGTGTTTAAAAACTGGCTAAAGCCTCGTTTTTCATCCCCTAATAGATTTGCTCTAGGGACACGAACATTTTGCAACACAATTTCACATGTATTGGAGCCACGTACACCCATTTTGTCATAATTACAGTTAATCGTTACACCTGGTGTGTTTGTTGGCACAATAATAGAGGAAATAATTTTTTTACCATCTTCACGTTTACCCGTTACTGCAGTTACAATAATTTGTCGAGCGTACCCTGCATTGGTAATCCAGCATTTTTCTCCGTTAATAACATAGTCATCGCCATCAATAACGGCTGTAGTACGTGTGCCACCAGCATCTGAACCTGCATTAGGCTCTGTTAAACCGAATGATCCTAATGTCTCACCTTTTGCTAATGGAACTAGCCATTCCTGCTTTTGTTCCTCTGTGCCGAAGTTGTAAATTGGTGAAGCTCCTAAGCTAACAGCAGCTGCATAGCTTAGTCCTGTACCCCCACATGCACGACCAATTTCCTCAACAGCTAAAGCATAGGACACCGTATCTCCACCTGAGCCGCCATATTCTTCAGGAAATGGGATACCCAATAAGCCTAGTTCTGCCATCTTCTTAAAGCTCTCTATTCTCATTGTTGATGTCTCATCAACCTCACGAGCATACGGTTTAATCTCTTTTTCAGCAAAATCACGCACCATGTCACGAATCATCTCTTGCTCTTTTGTTAATTCAAAATTCATCCCTAATCCCCCTAATGTCAAATTTGCCATAATAGATGGAATTCAATGATTGTCACTTACAGATAAATACCGACTAGTCGGTTTGTAAAAACAAATAATAAAACCAGTGTTTCCTACTGGCTACCCCTTTATCATAAATTGTTTAGCTTCATCCATTGCTTGTTCCGTCACAATAGCACGCAATACCATATCAGTAAAAACATCTGTGATTTGCTCCATTGTTAATGGCCCCGATTGCTTAAACCATTTGTATGTCCAGTTAATCATCCCGACAATTGCCATCGTGACAATCGTACAAGGTAATTCTGTACGAAAAACCTTTGCTTCCTGGCCCTCTGCTATTACTTTTTGCAAGATGTCTCGATAGTGATCTCGTTTTTTATGAATAATATCACTATATTCATCTGAGAGTGAACGACTCTCTTCATAAAAAATCGTAATATGTGCTTGATACATATCGAACACTTGTGTCAGCGTTTGCAGCATGGCACATAGACGTTTAATAGGTGTATCGTATTTGTCATATGCATCCTGTGATTGTTGAATAACATATGAAATAAAGACATCATGAATTTCATATAACAGTTCATCTTTTGATTTAAAATTATGATAAAATCCACCCTTTGATGCCCCAATATAATCCACAATGCGATCCACCGTTACATTGTGATAACCATCTTGCTGAAACAATTCAACTGAAGCTTCTACAATTCTTTGTTTTAACGTTTTCTTTACCATAAGCACCTATCATCCTTCATCTAGCTCTATACTCCATCACTCCTTATAATCAGGAAAAACTACTCAAATCCATAGATTATTCTATTTTTTCCTAATTATAAAAATACTATGACAACATAAATATAGCATTCTCAAAATTTGGTGTCTAGCAACAAATAGCTTTTTTCTATAATTTCGAGCATAACGTTTACTTAAAACAGCATTCAACGATTTCACGAACACAAATTAACTGTATGATGTACATTTTGTTTTCATTACAAAATACAAAAAAATTCCCCTCGTTTTAACACAAGGGAAAAATTCCTCTTTATAAAACTTTCGGTAGTTTACGTAGCCATGAAATAATAACAGCAATAATTAACGCAAAACCTAAGTAGCCCATTGTTGAATAGACTTTACCAACCAATGTAGTAAATCCTACTAAACTTACAGCAAAACCTATTAATCCAATAACTACAATACCCACTTTAAAATATTTATGGTCTGGTGCAATAAAACGAACTGTAAATGAATAGAACATCCCCACCGCAGTATTGTACATCATGCCTAATAAAGCGATGGACATTAAGACTCCTACTATAGGGTGAATTTGTTTTGCTAATTCTAATGTTGGCATTGCTACTCCATCGACAACATTTATTTTAGAAAACATTGCTATATTGATGAGTACGATTAAAATACCTAGCATTATACCGCCAAGTAGTCCACCTCTACCAGCAACTTTGCGATCTGTTACTGTTCCACCCATCACAATTAACATGGCTGCACCCGCAGCGATATTATAGGAGACATAAAGTAGCGCTCCCATTAGCCAATTGGACGCTGCAGACGGTTGTGCTTTTGCTAAAGTATTTTGCTCTGCAATGGATAAGTCCATTGTAAAAATAGAATAAATCAAAATAATAAAAATTATACCCATTAAATAAGGAGTCACCAATGCTATCAAATTAATAATATTATTAACATTTAATAGTAATGTTAGTATGGTTATAACGACCATAAAAATACTGCCGACCATTGGATTGATGCCAAACATTTGATGAAATGTCGAGCCTGATCCAGCAAACATGACAACAGCGACACCAAATAAGAAAAACGTGATGACGATATCTAAAATAATACCAACATATCGTCCACCAATATGATAGATAACCTCTTTATGTGATGTTGTTTGTAGATCGGTCCCTAATTGCGCTAAACTCATCCCTAAAAATGCAAAAGCAATTGTGGCGACAATGGCACCTATAATACTGTACAAACCAAAGCTTGTAAAATACTGCATAATTTCCTGACCCGATGCAAACCCTGCTCCAACAATTAAGCCTACAAATGCTCCACCTATCTGCCAACTTTTTTTCATAGAACACCTACTATTCTAATATTTGAAACTGAAGCCTATTTATTGATATGTTTTCTGTGCGACTGTTAAGGAATTAACCGTTTCCCTATTTATTTCATAACCTATTCCTACTTGCTGTGGTACTTCAATATAACCACCTTTTACAACTACTTCTGGTTCAATAATATCCTTTTCCCAATAACGATTTGATCCAGCAGTATCTCCCGGCAATATAAAATTCGATAATGTTGTTAAGGCTACATTGTGTGCACGACCAATACCAGACTCCAACATGCCTCCGCACCATACAGGGATGTTATGGGCCTCACAATAATCATGTATTTTTTTTGCTTCTGTTAAGCCACCTACACGACCAATTTTTATATTAATAATTTTTGTGCTCCCTAACTCGACAGCCTTCCGTGCATCTTCTAACGAATGGATACTTTCGTCCAAACAAATTGGCGTTTCAAGTAATTTTTGCAATGAAGCATGATCGATAATGTCATCTGAAGCAAGTGGTTGCTCAATCATTGTTAACTGAAATGCATCAAGTTGTTTCAATGTTTCTGCATCTTCTAGACGGTAGGCTGAATTTGCATCAGCCATAAAGGCTACATCAGGAAATATTTCCCTTAATGTACGCATAACCTCTACATCCCAGCCTGGTTTTATTTTAATTTTCATGCGTTTATAGCCTTCCTTTACATAGCCGTCAACTAACGCAACTAACTCCTCGATTGAATTTTGTATTCCAATACTAATACCTACTTCAATTTCATCCTTTTTACCACCAAGTGCTGCTGCTAGGGATTGGCCAGTTTGCTGCGCATATATATCCCAAATAGCTCCTTCAATCGTTGATTTTGCCATATTGTTTTTGCGAATTGGCTCAAATAATTGGCTCACTTCATCTGGGTGATGAATCTCTTTATTTAAAATAAGAGGAATTAGGAAATCTTCGAGCATATGCCAGTTTGTTTGAAGTGTTTCTTCATTGTACCAAGGTGAATGAAAAGCAACCGATTCTCCCCAACCAATTAACCCGGATTCATCTTTAGCCTCAAGGACTAAAAAGTCTCTCTCTTCAAACGTGCCAAAGCTTGTTGTAAACGGTGCTTTTAACTTCATCTTCAATTGTCGTATTGTGATTTCTGACATTTTCATATTAATTTACCCCTTCCAAATTTAAAGCTGCTTTTTTCACTAAAACATATTCGTTAAAGTATTCTTGTTGTTGCAATAGAATAGCGGTATAGCCTGCTGAAAATAGCTGCTTTAGTATATTTCTTGTTTTGAAACGCCAATCCAATGCTAAGCTAGGATTTTGTACTTTTAAAGCTTGAAAGTCCTTAGGTACAGGTAGCGTATAAAAATCTTCAGTAAATTTTAAATTTTCAGTTATTTTTAAGCATAATAAACCTTGCTTTGTAAGTTCACAGCTTGCCACAGGTATTGCATTTGCTACTTCTATTACAGTATTGTTCACCACATAATCTGAAGTTAAATGCCAGCTTACCTCAAATCGATCAGAAGGAAGCCCTTTATTTAAGCCATCCTGCATTTCACCGTAGCAATTTTCAATATAGGTATAACAAATACCTTTTAATTTAGATAGATTAAGATAAGCATTCCGGGTTTCAAGGGGGTCAAATGTCCACACCATTAAATCATAGCCTCGATCAATAGCAATTGCTCGCTGTTTGTACTTTAACTTTTCACCTATGCCAAGGGATCGATATTTTTCATCAATCCCTAACATATGAGAGCATAGATAGCTTTTGCCTTGTCGAAAACCCGAAAAACCATAACTAAAACCAACTAATTTATCTTCTTGATAGGCTCCTACAACGATGCCCCCATTTTTCACTGCTGTAAGCGTTTGGTGGAGAGGAATAGCAGGCATTCCCCACACATCAAACTCTAATTGCTGAACTTGCTCAAGTTGTTCTATTGTTTTGATTTCCCTAATATCTATCATACCTATCTCTTCTTTCTATTCTTTATAATGCTCTCAAAATAGCTTTTGTCATAATATTTACACCTATTAAAAGCCGATCTTGATTAAAGGTCATTTGAGGATGATGTAAGCCTGGAGTAACCCCGCAACCTAATCCAAGCATTGTTGCTTTAAGCTTTGGACGTTCATAGGTATAAAAATGAAAATCCTCCCCTCCTGGTGTCACAATTGGTGAAGCACAAGCCTTTTCTCCAACTACATCAATAATAGCTGCCTTCATATGCTGTAAGGCTTCATCATTCACTACCGCTGCTACTATATGGGCATCTACCTGTAAAAATATCTTGGCTCCATACATCGCTTCAACAGATGCTTTTACACGCTCCACGCCCTCTGTGATTACTTGCATCACTTCATTTGTTTGAGCTCGTGCATCAATACTAAAAGTTGCTTTACCAGGGATGATATTTGTAGAGGTGCCTCCTGCATTAAATTGTGTCATTTTGACAGAGGCAGAGATATTTGGATCCGTCCAAATTTTTTGAAGACCTTCGACAATAGCTGCTCCGACTTCAATTGCATTAATGGCAAGTTCTGGTCGTGCGCCATGTGCCTCCTCCCCAATAATGGTCCCTGTAAAAAGCTTTGCTGCTCCATGATACAATGCAGGCGCATACGCCCCATCCTCTAATTCCTTTAATGGTCGAACATGAACACCGAATAAATATTCTAAATCATCCATAATACCTTTTTCGACAAATGCCCGCGCTCCTTGGGCCTTTTCCTCAGCAGGTTGAAATAGAATGCGTACAGCACCTGAAAGTAGATGTTCCATATCCTTTAACAGCAATGCAGTCCCAATAGCTATCGTCATATGACCATCATGTCCACAAGAATGGTTAGCTTGAAAGACACCATTAACCTCCTGCCAAAGCGCATCTATATCCGTGCGAAACCCTACTTTAGGTATTCCATTACCAATATCAACATAAAGCCCTGTCATATCTTCAAAAAGATGCGGCTCCATTTGGGCTTCTCTCAATAAATTTGCTATATATTGTGTTGTATTATGTTCTTGCCAGCTAACTTCTGGATGTTCATGTAAATGTCTAAAAATATCTGCAAGACGTGGCTGTAACTCTTGTAAAACTTGGTTCATAGTAGTCAACTCCATCGGTTTGCTAAAAAGCTATTTTCGAAATCATCATATTTTACGCGCTGATTTTCATAGTAGTCATGATTTTGTGCAGTCATTCCTGCTATTAGAGTATTTAAAAATGCTATAAGTGCTGGCATAGCATCTATTGTGGACACTTCTTGTTGTTGTTCGTTCACAAAGGTAATGGTTGCATATTGGGTAATAGGTGCAATTTGTGAATCCGTAATGCCGATAATTTCGCATTTTTTTTCTTGTATTTCAGCTGCAAATTGGATCGGTTCTTTAAAGTAACGGTGGAACGATAAAATAATAACTACGCTATCCTCATCAATCTCTTGGATTGCACGTATGACCTCACTTGTCTCAAAATTTAACAGTACAACATTTGGTCGCAAAAGATTTAGTGTAAAGTGGAACCATTGTGCAGCTAAATGAGAGGAGCCAATCCCTGCAATATATATTTTTTTCTTCTCATGGAGCAATACTGAAGCTCGATTAAAATCTTCCTCATCAATGTTTTTAGCCATATATAAAATGCGAGATGCATCCTTTTCCATAGTCTTTACATAAAAACGTGGATTTTCAAAAAAAGCCTGCTTAGATTGCAAATAATTTTGTAAACTACTTTCATTTCCTTTATTAAATAAATGCATTGTCACCTGACGTTGCAATTGTGCATAACCAGATAAGCCTAATGCGTAACAAAAGCGAATAACTGTCGTTTCACTTACGCCAGCCTTTTCCCCTACATATGAAGCGGAGTGAACTCCTACTATCTGTAAATTTTTTAATATGAATGTAGCTACCTTTTGCTGACTTTTGGACAACTCTTGATATTTCTCCTGAATCATTTGCTGAATTGTTTGATTCCCCATAAAAGAAGTGCATCCTTTTTTTATTAATATTTGAAGTCTTCGCTTCATTTTATGTACACTAGCCTAGCACATTTATTTTCTGAATTCAATGTTTTTTCTGAAATTTCTATTTTCAGTACTGTAACAACTCCAAGTCTGACATGTTTACTCTTTTCATCGACATTTAGCAAATTTCGCTACAGTTCAACTGCCAACCCACTCAACCTATGCTATATTTAAAACCATGGAACTATGAAAGGGTGTTAACAATGGCAAAGAGCGTAGTAATCGCTGAAAAACCTTCTGTAGCACGTGACATTGCACGTGTACTGAAGTGTAATAAAAAGGGAAATGGTTTCCTTGAAGGAGATAAGTATATCGTTACTTGGGCGCTTGGACATCTTGTCACACTAGCTGACCCTGAAAGTTATGATGTGAAATATAAAACGTGGAATCTTGAAGATTTACCAATGCTACCTGAACGCTTAAAATTAACAGTTATCAAACAAACTGGGAAACAATTTAATGCGGTCAAAAGTCAGCTTACACGCAATGATGTAAACGAAATTATCATTGCAACAGATGCTGGACGTGAGGGTGAATTAGTAGCTCGCTGGATACTCGATAAGGTGAAGATCAAAAAGCCACTAAAACGCTTATGGATTTCCTCTGTAACAGATAAGGCAATAAAAGATGGCTTTGCTAATCTAAAGCCAGGCAAAGCCTATGATAATCTTTATGCCTCTGCTGTAGCTCGTTCTGAGGCAGATTGGTATATCGGGCTCAATGCTACTCGTGCTTTAACTACCCGCTTTAACGCACAGCTGAACTGTGGACGTGTACAAACACCAACTGTAGCAATAATTGCGACGCGCGAAGATGAAATTAAAAACTTTAAAGCACAAACTTATTATGGGATTGAAGCACAAACAACGGACAACTTGAAGCTCACTTGGCAAGACCAAAATGGTAATAGTCGTAGCTTTGATAAAGAAAAAATAGATACGTTGGTAAGAAAACTAGGAAATAGCCATGCCATCGTCGCTGACATTGAAAAAAAACCTAAAAAAACATTTGCCCCAGGTCTCTATGATTTAACTGAATTACAGCGTGATGCCAATAAAATCTTTGGCTACTCAGCGAAAGAAACATTGAATATTATGCAAAAGCTATATGAGCAACATAAAGTGTTAACTTATCCACGTACGGATTCTCGCTTTATTTCTCAAGACATTGTAGCCACAATACCTGAACGCTTAAAGGCTTGTGGTATAGGTGAATATCGCTCCATCGCCAACAAACTGCTTACTAAACCAATCAAGCCAACAAAAGCCTTTGTCGATGATAGCAAGGTATCTGATCACCACGCGATTATTCCAACAGAGGGCTATGTGAATTATTCTGCTTTCTCGGATAAAGAACGTAAAATTTATGATCTAGTTGTAAAGCGTTTCCTAGCTGTGCTACTGCCAGCTTTTGAATATGAACAGCTAACACTTCGTGCAAAAATTGGCGAAGAAAGTTTTATTGCTCGTGGAAAAACGATTTTATTAGCTGGCTGGAAGGAAGTGTATGAACATCGCTTCGAGGATGAGGACACATCAGATGATGTAAAGGAACAAATACTTCCCCGTATTGATAAAGGAGACATTTTAAAAATAAAACTTCTTGCTCAAACATCTGGTCAAACAAAGCCACCTGCTCATTTTAATGAAGCCACTTTGTTATCAGCCATGGAAAACCCAGCAAAATATATGGCAACGAGTGATAAAAAATTAGCCGACACATTAAAATCTACGGGTGGTCTTGGTACAGTGGCAACACGTGCTGACATTATTGATAAGCTTTTTAATTCTTTCTTAATTGAAAAGCGTGGTGGCAAGGATATTTATATTACCTCTAAAGGTCGTCAACTACTCGACTTAGTGCCAGAGGAATTAAAATCACCTGCGCTCACAGCAGATTGGGAGCAAAAACTTGAGCTTATTGCAAAGGGCAAGCTAAAAAAGGATGTATTTATTAGCGAGATGAAAAATTATACGAAGGAAATTGTTACGGACATTAAAGGTAGTGACAAAAAGTATAAGCATGATAATATCTCTACTAAATCCTGCCCAGATTGTGGTAAACCGATGCTCGAGGTGAATGGCAAAAAAGGAAAAATGCTTGTTTGCCAAGATCGTGAATGTGGTCATCGTAAAAATGTCTCACGTACTACAAATGCACGCTGTCCTCAATGCCATAAAAAATTAGAGCTTCGTGGAGAAGGCGATGGTCAAATTTTTGTGTGTAAATGTGGTTATCGTGAAAAATTATCGGCCTTTGAGGCAAGACGGAAAAAAGAAGGCGGAGGCAAGGTTGATAAACGCTCCGTACAAAAGTATTTAAAACAACAAAAAGATGAAGAGCCTGTAAACAACGCCCTTGCTGAAGCATTGAAAGGGTTAAAGCTTGATTAATGAACAAGAGCAAATTCACACTAAATGTGAATTTGCTCTTTTCTTATGCATACTCATTCCATCTAAACATATCTTGAATTGACTGAATATTCTATCTTAAAGGAGGTTTTTAATGGAGGCAAAAAATTTTAGACCACGTAATGTGATTTTTATGACGATTGTTGTTGGTGTATCTGTATTAATTGGCCAAGCTATTTATGTCCTGTTTATTGATGTACCTTTCCAATAAAAGGATTTATACCCCTAATTGATTGCGTAAGTATTTTTCGTTATCCTTTATTTCGGGATGGTTTGGTTTCCATTTTTGTGCCTCTAGATTATGCTGATAGGCATTTTCAAATAACCGTAGCTCCCTATATAACAGACTTAATTGTAAATGAGGAAGCCATGTGGAGTAACAACGTTTTTGGATCGTCATTGAATAGACAGGAGCTTGTTGCAAGGCTTGAGAATACCAGTAAATAGCCTCTTTATGTTTTGATTGCTCCATAAAAAATTGGCCCATACGGCAACATGCTTCTGGCTTTGGTCGATCATATAAGAAGGATTGCAAAATAGCTTGCTGTGCTTGTTGATCATCGTGTAGTCGACGATAGCACTCCCCTACATGTAAACAAGCCTCAATACGATCTTCTGTAGTACCTATATCGCTATCCAAAAATAGATGATATTGATTAATCGCCTCCACATAACGTTGATGCTGTTTCAATTCATTCGCATAATAAAATATGTCTCTTGCTGAAAGCGAATGCCCCTCCCTTATTAACCCCTCATAAATACGAATAGGACGATGAATATCTTTTTTTACTGGTAAGTGCGTGACAGCGATATCACTATGATAGAGCTGACCAGATACCTTTAAATTTTCATGGACAGCTCCCTCCCATTGAAAATGATTCGCTCTTTTTACAAGACGATACTTTCGTTCACTACACTCCACTACGCCATCTTGATCAAGCGTTAGGTAATAATCCATCGTTACAGCATCAACAGATGGATATAAAGAGTGCTTTAGTTGACTCAACTTGTGCTGGTCTTCCTGTGTCATGACGTCATCTGCATCGAGCCATAAAATATAATCCTTTGTTGCCTGTTGAAAGGAGAAATTTCGTGCCTTGGCAAAATGATCACACCAGGGAAAATCGTAAATTCGAGAGGTATAACTTTGGACAATATCCTTCGTACGATCAGTCGATCCTGTATCAATGATATTAATCTCATCCACTATATGCTGAACCGAATCTAAGCATCTTTCAATCGTACATTGTGCGTTTCTAACAATCATACATAAACTAATCGTTAACATCTGTCCCCTCCTTTTCATAAAGTAATATATGCTAATGCCACATTTTATCGAAACGATTTTATAAATTTCTTACCCATCTTTATGATTTATCATATAAAAACAAAAACGAACGTGTGTCCACGTTCGTTTTTGTTCTGGCTTTTGAATACCAGTTGAATTAAGTTAAATATTGCTCACGCCATATTAACTGTTCTTTGTCTGTAAGCTGTTGCTCTAAATGATGATCCCATTGATTAAGTAATGTATTCCACACTCGTACAAAGAGTAGATCCTGCTCCCTATCATAAAGAACAAACTCTAAACATGGACTATCATTAATTTGTTGGGCTTCTGTTTGAACAATTTTTGAGATGATTTTTTGGGAGTTCTCTTCCCCCTCTGCGTTCACTTCTTGTAATCCAGCTATCACTAGCGACTCCTCAAACTGCTCCTGTTGTTCAGCCTCTTTATCGATATAACGGTATAGCTCTGGTAATTCATCATATTCATCATTATTTGTATCAATTGTGAGAAATGATTGGTGGCAGGGGCTAAAGTAAAGTGTAGATGTTTCTACTTCTAACTCCTCTTCAAAAATCCCCCGTTCTAGCTGCTGTTGCCCTTTTTCAGTTAGCCTATAAAACTGTTCCTCGCTCTTTACAAGATTTACGCGAATCATTAAAGAAACTAAGTCATCAATAAATAGCGGGTCGACCAGTAATAGCTCACTCAATTCCTGGGCACTTCCAAAATCAGCCTCCTGAATACTTAACAGTAACATAGTCATTAAAACATCCATTGTTGAACGCCTAACTGGCTCATAGGTCACACTGACCGTTCGAATAGGAATACACCATTCAGCGGTTTTGACAATCTTTATATTGCGATTTTGTTGAAGTTCACGCATTAGTCGTTGTTGTAATTTTGACACTCTACATCACCAATCCTTCATGATTACGCAAGCCATCGTAGGATTTTACTGTGTTTAATAAATTGGTATACATTTCTCTTGTATCTTGATGCTTTGCACGCTTCGCAAACATCTCGGCACTTCCTACAAGTAGAAGTAACTCTCGGGCACGAGATAGCGCAACATTTAAACGACGATAATCTCTGGCAAAACCAATATCCCCGCCTTTAGGTGTATTACGAACCATACTCACTAAAATGACATCCATTTCCATCCCCTGAAACTTATCGACAGTACCTGTTCTAAACTGCAAGTGTGGTAGCTGTAATTCCTGTTGCAGCAGACGATTGATTTTCTTTACCTGCTCACCGTAGAAACTAATGACACCTACGCTTTTCAGAGCATCGTGCGGCATACGCCCTGCTTCTTTTGCCGCCTTCACTGCCTCATTAAGATCTACTAAGATACGGCGAATCGTTTGTAATTCCCCTTCGTTATAACGACTCGTCCCACCTTTTACCTGCTCCTCTAAATAAGGCTTCTCCGTTGGCATATCAATCCATAGTAAATGATCATTACGTTTTACAAATTGACCCTCTAAGCCATGATCTCTTGCTGCATCTGAATCTGGCAACCCACATTGTAATCCATTTTCTTCTTTCGCATAAAATGGTGTGATACTTTGCATGATTTTCTCATGCATACGGTATTGTAATGCTAGCATTTGTTTATGTGTTGGAGGCAAATTATTAAATAAACGCTCAAATAATGATTCACGCAACAGATTTTTTAATTCCTGTGCACCTTCAAAGTTTGGATTTTCTTCTAGCATTGCCTTCAATGTTTCCTCCAGCGTATCATCCCCAAGTAATGGTGGAAGCTGATGATGGTCACCTACTAAAATAACTTTTTTCCCCTTAAGCATTGGTAACAGTAATTCTGGTGGCGTTGCCTTTGAAACTTCATCAATAATGACCACATCAAAAGTTGGGTAATTCTCCATAAACTCTTTACTAGCGGAAGCTACACATGTTGTTCCGATAACGTTCGCATGACGTACATATAATTTTCGAATTTCATCTAAATCATACTCTGTTGCGTTTTGTAGTTTTTCACGCCATTGTTCTTGTAGTTTTTGGCGAAGAGGTAGCTGCTTTTGCTGCCGCTGTAATGCTTCAATGGCCTGTTTAGAAGTTTGAATAGCTTCCAGCACCTCTTCAGCAGTACGTTCTGGCGTAGATTGTAAAAGCTGTGTATAAACTGCTAGTTGCTTTTCTTTCTTTAATCCAGCAATATTAATGTCCTTTATACGCTCTTCCATTTGTGTTAGCTGCTGCTCCACTTCCTGTAAGCTTGTTGTGACAGTCTGTAGAGAGGCTTGCTTCGGAACTAGTTGTACTTTCGCCTGTTCCACTGCCTCAAGCTGTTGCTTTGCTTGTTGAAGAGACTCCCTAGCTTGTGAGGTAAGAATCTTTAAATATTCTACAGATTCTTCTGGCTCCTCAGTAATCTGGAAGGCGTTTGCTAACTGTTGTAAACGCTCTGTATGCTGTAAAAATGGTTGGAGTTGACGTTGTAAACTTTGCACATCAAAGCTAGTGATTGCACATTCCTGATGAATCAAAGTCACTAGATTTTTACGGAAAGATTCAAATTCCTGATCTTTATGCTCTTGTTGTTGCTTTAGTGCTACTCCCTTTTGCCAAACGAAATCACGACGCATATATAGCCCAAGCAGATAACTCTCTAGAACATCAGTTGCTGGTAATTGACCATCCTGAAAAGCCGTGTTCAGCTCTGCGAATACTCCTGTGAGGTTTTGCAGAGAAAATGATTGTACGGGTTGTAATCTACTTTTAGCAAGGGCTCGTTCCTTCACTTCATGAATAACTAAAGCCTCTAACTTGGCAATCGCCTTTTGGAGGCGAGCATTGATCGTTGACCATGCCTCTAAATCTTTCGCATCTTCCAAATGCTGCAAGCGACTCATTTGCTGAGAAAGTACATGGGAAGGGCGAATTTGATAGTGCTGTAAAAATCGCTCGATAAGCTCAAACGAAGTTAAGGTGTAGATATACTTTTGAGCTTCCTTCATAATGACTAGACGCTTACTTTCGATTTCATATTTCTGTTGTATTTCTTGAAATTGCTGAGTTAACTGCTGCTTTTGTTCTTGTAGTTCTTTATACTGAGCAGCCGCTTCTAATTGTTCCACTTTTTCTGTAGTTTCCTGAATCGTACACTGTAGTTGCTCGACCGAGGGATAATCAGCAAGTGCCTGTTCAAGCTGCTGTACAATTGGTTCGATTTGTGCGAGCTGTTTCTCATAATGCTCTTTTTGTGCTTCACATGTTTGTTGCTCTGTTTTAGCAGCCTTCAATTCTTTTTTTAATGCTTGAATCTCCTGCTGTAGAATGGGTTCTTCAATTGCTGCTTGCTCTTTTGCGGCAATTTCCTGAGTTAATTGTTCTAGCCACTGCTCCAATTTTTCTAGTTCATCTTCTGCTTTTGCAAGATTGGCTTTTAGCTCTAGCTCGCGTTCTGGAAATATTGCTATTGTCTCTTCGATTGCAGCCAGTGTTTGTTCACGCCATTGGAGAGCGACATTTTCCTCTATGAATTTTTTGCCTTCTTCCTCGATACTTTCCGTTCTTCCATAGCGTAAAATTCGAATTTCTTGATTGGCTAGCAAACGTCCTAATGCATTGTCGACGGCTAAATTTGATTGTGATGCTACTAGTGTTTTTAAGCCCGCCTTGACATTTTGCTGACAAATCTCTGAGATGACAGTCGTTTTTCCCGTTCCTGGAGGACCTTGTATGACATACAAATCCTCAACAGATAATGCACCTAATACTGCTCGTCTTTGATATTCATTTAAATTATTTTGAAACGTAATATCTTCTCGTAGCTTGGACGCTCGGACTGTTGGGCGCCGTTCAAACAGGATAGTTTCTAAATTAGGGTTAACTGCCTCACCCTTCTCTAGCTTTGTGAAGCCATTTCGTAATCTTCGAATTTGACTTAAGGTCGCAAAATTACTAAAGCTTGCTTGCTTCGAACGAAGATTCAGCTGATCCTTACGAGCCATTTCCTGTATAAAAGGCTTTAAATCAATTTCAATCGTTTGTTTTCCTGCATTCGCCTTTAAAACTTGCCCAATTTCACCACGAACCCCTTGAATACTTACACTTAAACCCTCTAACTTTTTCCACTCTTTACTCTTTATGTAGGGACAAACAATCGTTAAGCGTGTAAAGTCTTCGTTGAAGTAGCTTTGCTTAAATTCTGTATGAATATCGTCAATCGTTGCATCACGTTCTTGAATTTTTAAATAGCCTTCCCAGCTAGCTATACGTTTTTTTACATATTCTGTGCGTTCTTCCGCTATCGGTAACTGCCTTATTTTTGTATGAAGCTCCAGTGGAATGCCTGCTCCATTGTTAGGCTTTGTGACAAATTGTAATGCGGCTGCTAGGCGGCGATTTGTATTGATAGGACCACGCATATGCACAAAACGAATATTAGTCGCCAACAAACCTTCTAGCTTCAGCACACAATCCATAATGACTGTTTTTTCCGCAAGTAAATCGCTTAATTTTTCATTGTCCTCCGCATTAAAATAGATGGATAAAAAGGTTTCACCAACTTTTTTTGCTTTGCGTTTTTCAATGTAAACAGTAAAAGATCTTTGTAACGTAAAAAAGGCATGCTCGTTTGCTGAGCATTCCTCTACCGCTTCCTTCGCCTTATTGGTCAAAATAAGACTACAGCGTTGTTTTTCTAGTAAAGCTATGTCCTGCATGAGCAGCCCTCCCTCCCGAGTCACTAAAGTTTTATTTTAGCACATCCTAAAAGAATACTTACAAAGAAAAATCCCCTGCACAGTGATTTCTTACCACCGTACAAGGGCTATCTTAATGTTGATCAATTGTTTCCTTCGGCAAGTTCTTGCTCATTTCGCAATATTGAACAAATACACGTGCTAATTCACGTAAACGACTATGAACATCTTCATCAACAATGTTATTATCTGCATCAAAATGTGATGTATGTGTGTATACATAGTTAGGCGTAACAAGGGCACGGAAGTAATCTAAAATAGGTTTTAATTGATTTTCGACTACAAGGTGATGTTGGTATGTGCCACCGTTTGCGACGATAGATACGGGCTTATAGCGCATCGTTTTAGGATGTAAGTAGTCAAAAGCATTTTTCAAAACACCTGGGATGGACGCTTGAAAAATAGGCGTTGCAATGATGTAAGCGTCTGCCTCCTCAAATTGTTGAATCATTTTCTTCATATCATCATTTAATGGTGAACCATCCACAATTTGATGCTTATATTGATTAAAATGCATCATTTCTAATTCGAAACTAGCATCTAATTCTTTAATATATTGTTCCACTTGTTCTAAAATAGCACCTGTTTTACGACCAAACATTGTGCCATCAACGAGTAAAATTTTCATCTTTATTTTGCCTCCACATTCATCTTCTACAATAATATTGTAACAAATGAAAAGTAGCTCGCAAAGGTTTGTCGTAGCGATCGGGATAAATTCAGTCTTTAGACGGAACATTTACAAACCAAACCCACATTATTTTTTGTCCTGTTCACGATGTTGGAAGTGTACCTCCTTATCAATAACCGTTTCCTCCATCTTAAATTTATCTCGATTAATGATAACATCACGATTTACTTTCTCACCTTCTTCAAGCTTATCCCAATGAAATAGCGTCTCTCTTGAAGCATCCTCTTCTGGTATTTCAGGGTATTGTAATGTTGCTAGTTCATTGGATGGATAAATAGTAACAGGCTGCTTTTTACCGTATAGAGCAATGATAATCATCGCTTTGGCCACTTGTGAGGCTTCAATTGCTCTAGAACGTTTGAAAGGTCCAATTAATAAAGGTTGTGCAAATTTTAATAGCTTTTCTCCTGCCTTCTCTCCTAGACGGAATTCATCTCGATCTCCTACTAATAGTGAAGGTCGAATAATAGAGAGCCGTTGTAACCCTAACTCTACTAAATCATGCTCGAGTTTTCCCTTCACTCGATTATAGTAAAACGGAGAATTCTCATTAGCACCCATTGCAGTGATGACAAGAAAATGAGGGATCCCACGCTTTTTGGCTAAAGAAGCAATCGCTAATGGATATTCAAAATCAATTTTTTCGAACACCTCACGAGAGCCTGCTTTTTTTATGGTTGTACCTAAGCAACAATACAATTCATGGGCAAATTCAATATCCTTTTCCTCTATTCTATCAAAATCGCGAATTTTCACTTCTAACTTTGGATGCGTAAAGATTGGTTTTCTCCGTGCAATTATGGTTACTGAAACATATTCATTATTTTCACATAATTGCTCGACTAAAGAGGAGCCCGTTAAACCTGTCGCCCCTACAACAATCGCTGCACGCATGCTCATCCTTCTTCCCCCCTTCTACATAATGTCATGTTGTATGTATCTTTTCTATTCTTGATTTCACTATATATATCGACCATTTTTTTGATCATTAAAAAGTTATTTATAATCCCCCTCAAGATAGCTAATTGCAAGATTCCCTCAAAGTCATCGATTATCAAATCCTAAATTTTACACATACTTGCTCTTTCTTCGCCATAATTTAAAGAGACAGAGGAAAGGGTGGGATACATTTGCAAAAAGAAACACAAGCAATTGAACCAAAAAAAACGATTGTTTTCATTATTGAAAGCTGTATTGATAAAGGGCTGTATCCTTTTGAACGGGTTTCAACATTGGCTAAGTTACTTACGAATGAGAAAGTTTTTATATTTGTCAAGACTCCTTCAAATGATGGCATCCAAATTTTAATGAATGAAGGTCTTTCTCCAATTTTATTTGACCACTTTAACGAATTACCTAAGCAAATCAAAGGACTTCAACCTGATTTAATCGTTAGAGATGGCCGTAATTCTGAAGGCTGGCAAGTACAGGATTTACGACCTTTCTGCAAAACAATGATTCATTTTGATGATTTTGGTGAAGGTGGTCAAGCCTGTGACTGTGTATTACTAGCACTCTATCAAGAAGTGAAAGATTATTTACCATCGCATTATATTGGTGGAAGCTTTGTTTTTGCACTACCAGAGGCCTACCAACAATTTGATGATATTCCTGATAGTAAAACACCTGAAAATCCTCCTCATATCGTCGTTGCTTTTGAGGATGGGGACGAGCATAACTTAACCTACCGAACACTTCGACACTTAACACAGCTACAAATTCCACTACAAATTACAGTAATGATTGATGATAGCTATCGCCATGCAACGGATGATTTGCAAATGATGGTACTTAGTCGTCGCAATACGGCCATTCTCCGTGATAAAAACGCACTTCTCAAACTATTACCAAAAGCTGATGTCATTATTTGTAATGCTAATTATACGCCTTATAAAATTGCCTCTTATGGTGTGCCATGCATTACACTTGCACAAACTGAAGCTGAGCTTCTTCATGCTTTTCCTCGAGAGCATAATGGTTTTATTCATCTTGGACTTGGTCGTAAAATGAAGCAGTCTCAAATCCAAAATGCTGTCATGGAATTTCTATTACACGAGGCTCGCAGTGAACGAGCTGTAAGAAAACAACGACAACTCAATCTTGCTAGTAACAATGAAACACTCCAAGCATTACTCTTAGATTTTGCTTATGATCGACACAATATCGCTTCTACTTAGTGCTACTTCGAAGATGATTATGATACAATATATAAGAATTTTTCACTTCAACTCCTCTTATGGACGTTGGAATATAAGTAAATTCAACCAGTACCCGATTGATTTTAATGACTAAGCGGTGGGGGATTAGAAAAACCTCCATCGCTTTTACACGCATTCACGATAAAATATTCTCAAAAAGGAGTAATCATCATGCCAACAAAAAGCGATATTGAATACCAAATTAAAGAGTTAAAAATGGACTATATGAATTTACAAGGTGATATAGAAAAATTGGAGTCTACTGGGCACAACGATCAGGTAACAAAAGCCGAGGAACGCCTTGCGAATATGGAAGCCAAGTTAGCAGAACTAAACAAGCAGCTCGCAGCACTTTAAAATGTAAACAAGATGGACAGTTGGAGGAACATATATGGCAATATTAACAGTTGAAAATTTAGGTCATTCTTTCGGTGATCGTACACTCTTTAAAGATGTATCATTTCGATTAGTAGAAGGTGACCACATTGGTCTTGTAGGAGCTAATGGTGTAGGTAAATCGACATTAATGGGCATTATTACAGGACAAACGATTCACGATACAGGAAAAGTAGAGTGGCTTCCTGGTACACACTATGGTTATCTCGACCAACATACAGTACTGACTGCTGGTAGAACAATGCGTGATGTTTTGCGTGATGCCTTTTTACCATTATATAAAAAAGAAGAAGAACTTAATGAAATTACAGGTAAGATGGCAGAAGCTACACCTGAGGAATTAGAAGTACTGTTAGAACAAATGGCAGAGGTTCAAGACGCACTTGATGCAGGAGATTTCTATTCATTAGATATGAAAATTGAAGAGGTTGCACGTGGACTAGGCCTTGATGCTATTGGCTTAGAACGTGATGTAGCTGCACTTTCTGGTGGACAACGCACAAAGGTCCTACTAGCTAAGCTGTTACTAGAAAAACCAAAAGTACTTTTACTAGATGAGCCGACGAACTATCTCGATGAGGAACATATTACTTGGCTGAAAAGCTATTTAAAGAACTATCCATACGCCTTCCTCTTAATTTCACATGATACAGAATTTATGAATGAAACGGTGGATGTCATCTTCCAACTTGAGTTTTCAAAATTAACTCGTTATACAGCAACATACGAAAAATTCCTAGAGCTTGCTGAAATCAATAAACGTCAACATATTGATGCTTATGAGAAGCAACAGGAATTCATTAAGAAACAAGAGGACTTTATCGCTAAAAATAAAGCACGTTACTCCACTACTGGTCGTGCAAAATCTCGCGCCAAGCAGCTTGATCGTTTAGAGCGAATTGACCGCCCAGAAACAGCGGTAAAACCTGAATTCGGATTTAAAGAAGCACGTTCTTCCAGCCGCTATGTAGTAGAGGCAGAGAACTTGGTCATTGGGTACGATAAAGACAAGCCATTACTACCCCCACTATCTTTTGCTATTGAACGAGGAGAAAAGATCGCTCTAGTTGGCATGAATGGTGTGGGTAAGTCCACATTATTAAAAACAATGCTAGGTAAAATTAACCCTCTTGATGGGAAAGTCATTCGAGGTGATTACCTGTATCCGTCTTACTTTGAACAAGAAGTAAAAGCAGAAAAAATAACACCAATTGATGATGTTTGGAATGCCTTCCCTTCGATGGAGCAGGCTCAAGTACGTGCAGCATTAGCAAGAGCGGGTCTAAAAACCGACCATATTACACGTCCATTGAATTCTTTATCTGGTGGAGAGCAAGCAAAAGTTCGTTTATGTAAATTAATGATGGAAGAAGCGAACTGGCTTCTTTTTGACGAACCGACAAACCACTTAGATGTCGATGCGAAAAATGAATTAAAACGTGCCATGAAAGAATTTAAAGGCACTATTGTACTGGTAAGCCACGAACCAGATTTCTATGATGGCCTCGCAACAAAAGTCTGGAACGTTCAAGATTGGTTCACTTCTGGACAACAAAGCTAAGACCAGCTCATTTTAAGAGCAGTTCCCACATGTTATGGGACTGCTTTTTTTATTTTTTTCAAACTTCTATGTATAATTGACCACATTTAAACATACTATAATCAGTGGACTAACTATTTTACTCCTACTTCCAATTAATGCTCTCCTACGAGATCAGCATATTCATCTAGTAGTCCCTATTAATTCGTCATCAATTACCTACAGTTTTTTTAGAAGTTACATAATAGTCACTTCCTGTAATAACGGTTCACTGAGTTGCCACGCTGGCCTCTCTTCAAAATCTGTAATATCAGCTGAAACTTACATCATTGTAAGCAGAAAGAACGAAACTTTTTACTCTTCTCTTCGTATAATTAAATAGAATTGAAAAAATATTAATTTGATTGAGAAATTCTTTCAATTAACTATTGATTTATATATAGCTTACTAGTAAGATATATATATAAACTATATAACTTACTGATAAGCTATTTATAAAATATAATCTAATACAGAAAGCGAGGAATGAAGAATGACAGTTACAATTTACTCACAAGCGAGCTGTTCTTCATCCAGAAAAGCACTTAAATGGTTAAAAGATCACAATATTGAATATAAAGAAAAACGTATCACATCTCACCCTCTTACACTTGCAGAATTCAAAGAAATTCTAAGCATGACTGAAGATGGTACAGATGAAATCATTGCAACAAACTCAAATGACTTTAAAAACTTAAATATCGACATCGACCAACTTTCTATCCAAGAGCTATACGCTATTATTCAAGCACACCCAAGAATGTTGCGTAGCCCTATTTTAATAGATGAAAAACGTATTCAAGTTGGTTACAATGAGATGGACATCCGTCGTTTTATCCCACGTAAAGTACGTGCTTACGAATTAAATGCGATGACAAGATTGGCACAAGAAAGTTAAAACAGTTTTGGAGATGACCTCTATGGATCAAGAAAAACAAAAAGCCATTACCTCGTTGTTTGAAGTCGTTTCATCTATTGAGCGTAAGTGGGCAAACGAGTGGAATAATCATAATGTGCTCGGCTTTTCAAAATCCCATATTTTAATTTTAGACTACTTATCGCAGGAGGGCCCAAAACGCCCTTCTGCTATTGCTGAGCGGTTAAAAGTAACAACTGGTGGTGTTACCGTTTTAACAACAAAGCTGATTAATGCTGGCTTTATTGAAAAAACACAGCATGCCACAGATCGACGAGCCTCACAACTAGTTATTACTACAGAGGGTGAGAACATCTTAAAAGAATCGCGTCAACAAGTGAGTGAAATTATTAACAATATGTTTGGTATGCTCACAGCTGAAGAACTGCAAACATTACGAACGATTTTTTCAAAATGTCTATTAGATGTTGAATCTAATCGGTCAGAATAAAGAGCACAAACTAAAAAGATGCATCGCAACTATTTGCGAGTGCATCTTTTTTTTAGATTAATCGACCGAATACTTCCGCCTAAGTACTTGTGGTGTGCGACCAATCTGTTTTTATTATGCTGGTAGCACAGATTCCACAATTGCTGTATCAGACATGAGCATTTCTTTTAATCGAGCCTTTGCACGGAATAAACGAGATTTCACAGTACCAATAGAAACCTTCATAATTGTAGAGATTTCTGCAAGTGAATATTGGTCTATGTAGAAATACCATAAAGTCTTTCTATAAATAGCATCTAATTGCTCCATTTTATCCTGTACGAGTTTTGTTACAATATCCTTTTCAATTTTTTCTTCCGTCGAAATTTCATTATTGGGAACCAAATCTAAAATCGGTACGTCTAATGTTTCAGGTTGGTTCATCATATATTTGCTTCGACGTACTTTTTTACGATAGCGATCTCTAAATGTATTCATTGTAATAGTTGTCAGCCAAGCTTTAATATGCTCTACCTCGGCAACGCTGTCTTCATAGCGTACAACCTTTACCCATACTTCTTGCATTAAATCTTCAGCCTCTACATTATTGCGAGTTAGTTTCAAACATAAGTGATATATATAACGATTGTATTCCTCGTATACGCCTTCTAATTTTTCATTCATTGTGTATGCCTCCGCTTCTTGTTCTTGCTTCTATACACATTCTCGCAAAATAATGTATTACACTCTATCGCATTGGCTTTCAATTTCATTACAATCGTGTAAGCTTAATCGCTTTTGCTTGTAATATTCGTAAAAATTGTTTTACTACTATATTACTTCTCCTACTAAAAATCACTTTATAACAATACTTCCCTATTTTTAACATTATATATTAAATAGCGTTTATTATCAGAAAATTAAAGACGCATTTTTCGGTTTATAAAGACACAAAAAATGCACTCCTAGCAGAAGTGCATTTATGCTAGCTTAACAGCCCTAGACGAAAGGCGGAGGCAACGACCTGTGTACGGTTCTTTGCTTTAAGCTTTGTCATGAGACTGCTAACATAATCCCTGACCGTATGCTCACTTAAAAATAATAAACCACCAATTTTTTTATTATCATATCCTTCAGCAAGCAAGCCAAGAATCATCGACTCCCGTTCTGTTAAATGAAGCTCTGTGTTTTTTTCTACCTTCTCGCCCTTACGTGATAAAAATAAACCTAGACGCTTCCCTACTTCTTCAAGAAGTGATAATTCTTCCTTTGTACAATCAAATTCCTCGCCTAGCTGATCAAATGTTAGCCATCCAAATAATTGGTCTCGCCTCATAATAGGAATAAAGATGATGGAGGATAAATTAAATAATTGAATATGCTCCTCTTTTACGTAATTTTTAGGATTTTTCAAATAAATAGGTTTTCTTGAACTAAGTATAGCGTTTTCCCCATTCAACTGCCCTTTCATACTTTGCACTTTAGGAAGTTCCGCCCCAATAACCCCGTAAAATTGGTTGGACCATGGAACATATGCATAAAATACGCATCTTTTATAACTAAAATACTCTTCACATTTTTTTAAAATATAGGCTAAATCCTGATAGCCTGAGGAACTGATCAGCAATTTATCTAGCTTATCTAATAACTGTAAATACCGCAACTCTTGATTTTCAGTAGATCCGTTACTTCTTTTGTCATCTCCCTCACAGTCATCGTAAAGCTGTACGAGAAACGTAAATAACGATAATACATACATTAAGATGGCATTCGTTCGGCTACTCTTTTGTTGAATCATAAAGGTAATCAATGATTTCTCAAAAATTAATTGGAATAAATTAAAGCTCTTCCGATCGATTATAGATAACTGTGCCTGAAGCCACGTATTAAAAAAAGACTTATCACCATCATTTAGTTCATCAATGTTCGTATATGTCATCAAACGCAAAAATGAATCCAGTAGCATCGCTGCCCTTTTTCGATCTTCTTCGGCTATAGAAGGTGCTAAATTGAGGTAAATATTGACATTTTCTTCAATTTGTTGATGATGAATTTTAATAAATAACACAAACTCTTGTAATGTTACTTCTTCAATTGACTGAAATGGATGCGTCATAGGAAATTCTTCTCCTTCACACTAACAATACCCTATAAATGGAGGATATTCACTTACTATATTATACAGCATCTTATAGGATAGTATTTCAAATTGAAAAGAGTAAGATGAAAGTATCGCTAAACAATGCGAATACTTTTGAATCCCAAGGTAACCATATAACCAGAAATAATGAAAGGTGCGTGCTTGAAATGAGACTGGAAAATAAAGTAGCCATTATTACAGGTGGAGGTACAGGAATCGGGAAAGAAACGGCACTATTATTTGCTAAAGAAGGAGCAAAAGTAGTTATTACTGATATAAATGAACAATCTGGTAACGACACTATCCGCGATATCCAAGCAATTGGCGGTGAAGCATTATTTGTACATCATGATGTTAGCAATGAGGAAGACTGGAAAAAGGTCGCAGATGAAACAATCAAAACATTTAACAAAGTAGATATTCTTTTCAATAATGCAGGTATCTATATCATTAAACCACTTGCAGAAATCGAGCTTTCTGATTGGAATCGCTTAATGTCCATCAATGTGACTGGTGTCTTCCTAGGTATGAAATATATTATGCCACTTATGGCTAAACATAATAAGGGCTCAGTTATTAATGCCTCTTCCATCGCTGGCTTAACAGGCGCTGCTGGACACGTATTATACGGAGCAAGTAAAGGTGCCGTTCGCATTATGACAAAAGATGCTGCAATGGAATATGCTCCATATGGCGTACGCGTCAATTCGATCCATCCTGGCTATATTGATACAGGTATGGCAGACTATGCATCAGCAACAACTGGAAGCACTAAAGATGAATTAGGAAAAAATTTATTCCCATTAGGACGTTTAGGCTCTGTTAAAGAAGTAGCGCAAACCGTATTATTTTTAGCTTCTGATGAATCTTCGTTCTCAACAGGTGCAGAATTCGTCATTGATGGCGGAGCAACAGCAAAATAACAATAAAGGTGGTCATTGAAATGAAACTAAAAGATAAAGTAGCAATCGTTACAGGTGGGGCCAGTGGTATCGGTGAAGCCACAGTTCGTCTCTTTGTACAAGAAGGCGCTAAAGTAGTTATCGCCGATTTTTCAGATCGTGGACAAATTGTTTCTGACGAATTAAATACCAATGGTTTTGATACACTCTTCGTAAAAACAGATGTAACTAGCGAAGAAGATATTCAAAACATGATTAAGGAAACCGTTACTAACTACGGTAAACTTGATATTATGTATGCCAATGCAGGTGTAGCTGACGATGCACCAGCACATGAGCTTTCTTTCGAAAAATGGAAAAGAACGATTGATATTAATTTATCAGGTGTATTTCTTTCTGATAAATATGCCATTGAACAGTTTCTTGCACAGGGAACTGGTGGTGTCATTGTCAACGCTGGCTCTATTCATAGCTTTGTTGCCTTGCCAAACCCTACAGCCTACTCCTCTGCAAAGGGTGGCGTAAAATTATTAACGCAAAATCTATGTACAGCTTACGCTAAACAAGGCATTCGCGTAAATGCAGTATGTCCTGGCTATATCGACACTCCTCTACTAGCTGAAGTCGATGCGCAAAAGAAAGAATATTTAGCGTCCCTTCATCCACAAGGTCGCCTTGGTAAACCAGAAGAAATTGCAAAAGCTGTTCTCTTCTTAGCAAGCGACGACGCAAGCTTTGTCAATGGTACAACGCTTCTTGTTGATGGCGGGTATACTGCTCATTAATTTTAGTAAGATCTGATTTCAATGTTTTCTAGAAATCAGATTTTTTTTATTTACTATAAGATATCGCACTCTTATATTCCTACTCGCACAATATTTGTTATTCTAATACATAGCTATACTTTACATTGAAGAGGTGTTCCTATGTATCAATCACATCAATCTTGGTTTGCGCAATGGCAAGCTACACACCGTATTACGAATGGATGGATAAAAGGTAGGACTGTCCATGTTATGACAAATAATGCACTCATTTTAATTACAGATGGGCAAGCTTCATGGAGTATAAATGGTCGGGTACAACATGTACACCTAGGCAATTTATTAGCCGTTGAGAAGAATTCTGTTGTCGAGATACTGGACAATAGCAATTATGCATTAGCCGGATGGATCATTTATTTTGACATATATGACCTCACTACTCATACCCTTAGTGAACGGCAACCTATTCTTGAAAATGAATCCCAAATGACCAAAATTCCTGAGGTAGTATTGGCTACGATTAGCCGTGATTTAATGGAGCCTATAGATCATACTTCAAACACTTCCATCATTATGAATCAATATATTTTATACACCTTACTAAAACATGTATATCAGCCGCAAAATAACGAAAAACTCACGGTCGAAAATAAATTACAACTATCAATTGAATATATACATAACCATTACAATGAATTGATTACAAGAGAACAATTAGCTAATAGTATCGGTATTAGCCCATGGCACTTTTCTCGAAAATTTAAGGAGCAATATGGCTTATCTTTATCAGAATATCTAGCAACTTATCGCATTTATCGTGCACAGGAGGCTTTACTCACTACTTCAGCACGCTCACAGGACATTGCTAAAAATGTCGGCTTTGAAGATGCCCATTACTTTAGTAGACGATTTAAAGCAATAGTTGGCGTCTCTCCAAAAAATTATATAAAATCAATTGCTCAGCAGCGGATATGTTTTTTATCTCCCCTGTATGCTGAGATTGCACTGGCACTAAACATTATCCCTCATAGTGTAGTGATTACTGCTTCCCTAGTGCCCAGTTATCAACGGGCATTATTTAACTCCCATCAAATTCATACTATGGATATGGGGCATTACATCATTGATATTGACCAAATTCAACGCCAACAGCCTACATTAATTATTGGCAATATACTAGATGATCAAATTAAAAATGAATTACGTGAAATTGCTCCTGTTATTAGTGGATTACCAAATGAAATGACGAGCTTAATCAACTATTTCGGGACACTATTTCACTGTGAGGAGCAAGCAGCTTCATTAATTAACGAATCTCTTACTAACGTTAAAAAGTATAAACAGGACTTAGCAAATGTTCTACGAAGAAAACCTACGCTAGTATATTTAAGGGTTGAGCATTTTGGTTATCGATATATCGGTGAAAGATCATGCGAGATTGCTCGGCTACTCTATAACGAACTCGATCTTTCTATGCCTCCAAATTTACAAGGGAAAGAATATAGCTTTAATGACTTGTCACTAGGAGATTTATTACAGGCCAACCCTATTTTTTTATTGCTAGAAAAACGAATAATGGATTATTTCAGCTCTGAGGAAAATATGAAAAACTTACTAAATAGTGATCAATGGAACATGTTAGATGCTGTTAAAAACAATCGTATTCTTTTCGTTGATACGTCACTTGGACTAAACAACTGTGGTATTTTTGGAAAACCTATTATTCTACAAAATCTCTATCAATTTTTTAAAGAACAACACTAAAGTCCAATTGAATAAACACAATCCTCTATGGTTTCTCTTTCTCTAATTTGCTAACATTTGAAAATGATAATCATTATCAAAAAAGGAGATTAGAGAAATGTTTAAAAAATATTATGCTTTCTTACCATTGCTAATGATGGTTTTCGCTTTGGCTGCATGTAATAGTGAGCCAACGGAAGACAATCAAAACACACAGTCATCAGAAGAAACAGCGGCTACTACCAAAACCGTTAAAGGACTTTTCGGCGATGTTACGATCCCGACAAATCCTAAAAATATGTTAGTGTTTAACTCTAATTATGCAGAGTTTTTACTATCTATTGACATTGTGCCCCAAAAAGTTTTAGTGGTAGATGAAATAGAGCCTGACTATCGTCCAAAGCTTTTTAAAGAAAATAATGTAGAAATGATTAATACCCCTCAATATGAAGAAAATTTAGAGCAAATACTTTCATTGGCTCCTGATTTAATTGTCGTGCAAGGGAATGTGATCGATGCTAAAAAATATGAAGAGCTAAGTAAAATAGCCCCTACCCTTGCCGTGGATGCCAATGGTTCTATAGAAGAAGCACTTCCTGCATTAGGTAAAGTTTTTGAGAAAGAAAAAGAAGCTGAAGCAACCCTGACTGCTTACAATAACAAAGTGACAGAAGCTAAAGAAAAACTACAACAAGCCATTGGCGATAAAACAGTCATGGTATTAAGGGTTGAACCAAAACAGTATCGCTTCATGGGCGCTAAAGCAGAGGGACCAGGTAGTGGTTTAATCTATCGTCAGCTAGGATTAAAAATTCCAGAACAATTAGCAGATTCAGAAGATTGGTTTACACCGTTATCTCTTGAAATCTTACCAGAAATTAAACCAGACTATATTTTCGTTGAAAAGAGAGTGTTAGAAAATTATAGCAGTGATGAATCGATGAAGAGTTTAGAAGATAGTCCGCTATGGCAATCCATGGAGGCTGTACAGAATGGTCGCGTGTTCCCATTAGATACAAAGGATTATGCAGTTGGACTAGGTCCTATTGGCACAGAACTACTAATCGACTATATTGTTGAAAAGTTGGTGCCCTAATGTCAATAAATGAACAAGACATTTATGACGTAACAATTATTGGTGGTGGACCAGCTGGCATGTATTCCGCATTTTATAGTGGGATGCGCGAAATGAGAACAAAAATTATTGAGATTAAGCATGAGCTCGGTGGTTTTATGAGAACGTATCCAGAAAAGCTAATTTGGGATGTAGGTGGTGTTGAGCCTGTTCGCTGTGAAGAAATAATAAATGCACTTATTACTCAAGCGAAAACATTTGATCCAACCATCGTTTATGGGCAAGAAATTGTTGGCATGGAACAGCGGGAAGATAAAATTTTTGAGTTAATTGCTAAAACAGGAGAACGTCATTTTAGCAGAACGGTCATTTTAGCAGCAGGTCGTGGTATTACCAAAATTCAAAAGTTAAATATAGAAGGAGCAGATCGTTACGAATTAACTAATTTACACTATACAGTTACGGATAAATCTAAGTTTGCCAATAAACGTGTTTTAATTTCAGGTGGTGGTGACTCTGCTGTGGAATGGGCGATTGCCATTGCACCAATTGCTAAGGAAGTCATTGTTGTTCATCGTCGAGAAGATTTCAAAGCGTTTGAATCATCTGTTTCGCAAATGAAGCAAGTTGCCACATCACTAGTCCCCTATGTTGTGACTAGTTTGCACGGCAACAACACCAAAATAGAACGGGTTACTGTCCAACATGTTACATCTGGTGAGAGCACACAATTTGAAGTCGATGAAATAATTGTTAATCACGGCTTTGAACGATCCTTCTACGGTCCTATTATGGAATGGGGCTTTGAATGTGAAGAATATGGTATATCTGTTTCGCCTAAAATGCACACAAGTATTCCAGGCATATTTGGTGCTGGTGATTTTATTACTCACCCTAGTAAGGTTCGCCTGATAGCTGGTGCGTTTAATGATGCCATTCTAGCCGTTAATAGTGCGAAGCTATATTTAGATCCTACCGGAGTCGATATGGCTGGTGTATCCTCTCACAATGACCGCTTCGCTGAAAAAAATGAGAAAATTATACAACGCTATATGTCTAATTAAATAGAAACATCTTGCATAACTGCACTTCAAATGATTAGAGTCAATCTAATCATTTGAATGCAGTTTACTTTTTTTCGTATGTTTTTAAGAAAATTTTCACTTCTACGATACAAGCATCTATTTGAGAATCATTATCATTAATTGTATTATCGTAATATAACCTATTGAAAGAAGTGAACCATCAATTGAAAAACCTTACTTTAGCAGATTGGGACTCGGCAAAATTAACCATTATACATATATCTAAAAATCCACAGTTAATGCCTGTCATTACTTGTAACTGTATTTTCGGTTTTATTGCTCAAGGGTCCGGCGAATGGGAATTACATCATACTCCCCTTTTACACCATAAAAACATCTTTTTGATTGTTCGTGACCCTATAAACATACATGTCACGCAGGAACCATCTTCAGAATGTCTATGGATCTATTGTAATGTTTCTTTTGATAACACAATATCTGAGCCCTTAGAGCCTCTCATTTTTTATGATGCACCGAAGCATTGGTTAACATTAATAGATAACATAAACACACAATGGGAAATGCACACTGATGCTAGTAAATATAAGACAAAATTATACTTAGCAGAATTAATCTATGAAATGTATACACTAGATTCAAATAGATTGCATGAGGAACAGTTAACCTCTCAAACATTAGATTATATAAATAAGCATTTTCATGAAAATTTATCGCGTCATACAATTGCAGAAAAAATGAATTACAGTGTATCTTATCTTTCTAAACAATTTAAATATCAAACTGGTTATGGTCTAATTGATTATTTATTACATACTCGTATCAAACATGCAAAGCGGCTTTTAGTTGAAACACATCATTCAATCCAAGAAGTTTCGAAGCAAATTGGTTACGAAGATTCTTCTTACTTTACTCGCCTATTTAAAAAACATACTGGGTTAACGCCTGGCCAATATAAAAGATTATATTTACCCACTTCTCTAGTGTTGAATAATCCTAATTTTGAGCTAAAATCCTCCGATGTATTCAATCAAGGACCTTTATATAATGATAATTGTTATCAATATGAAGGAGGCTTTTTACCAATGAAATTCAATTGGAACCATACTATAGTAGCTTCATTTGTTTTATGTGCTGCTTTATTATTAACAGCTTGTACAAACAACGACACTACCAAAGAATCAGAGGAAACAATGGTTTATCACTCCATCAATGGTGATATTACGTATAAAAAAAATCCGCAACGTATTGTTACTGATTTTTATTTAGGTTACTTACTTGCTTTAGATGTCAAACCAGTTGGTTCGAATGAAGCACAGCTAAAAAACCCTTATATTCCTGAAAAAGATAAAAAAGAAATTGAGGTGATCGGAGACTCTATAGAAAAAGTACTTTCATTAGAACCTGATTTAATTATTACAGGTAATAAAGAAATGTATGAGCAGCTTTCTAAAATTGCACCTACCATCTATATTGAATACGAAGAAAATATACCTAAACTCATTAAAGAATTTGGTATTATTTTAAATCGAGAAAATCTTGCCCAGGAGTGGCAAAAAAACTATCAACAACAAGTTCAAACCGCTCGCCAAAAAATTGCTCGTATTATTAAGCCTGAAGAAACAATAACTGTTATGGATATACTGGATGGTAAAGGAACCATCACTATTTATGGCGATGGTTATACAGGGTATCCTGTTTATACGGGATTAGGCTTACAAATGGCGCCAGCTGTAAAAGCAGAAACTACTATAAAAACCCCATGGGTACAAATTTCTTCAGAAAAAATTTCAGACTTTGTAGGGGACCGTGTTATCGTTGCAAGAGCGGCCGACACGCCTAAAGTCGACTTTACAACGGCTCCTGTATGGAAAAGTTTAGATGTTGTTAAAAATAATGAAGTGTACGAAATAGATAATTTCAAATTTTGGTTTACAGATCCCATTTCTGTTATTGGTCAAATGAACGATCTAACTGACTTATTTATCGAGCGTGCCAATGATAAGAAAACAAAATAAGGCGAACTTTTTATAGTTCCAATGGTTTATATTACCGTTTCCCAAGTGTGGCAAAGCTCTCTCTTATAGACTTTGTCACATTTTTCTTAACAATCTACTTTACTCTATATCATCATTCGAACTTGATTGAAAAGTTTTAGAAAATGACTAGTAAACTCCTCCCAAATAAAAATAGCAGTGGCTCTGATATGACGGCACTTCCCTACCACATTATGTTATACTATTTCTATTATTTTCAGGGTGCAAGGTATTACATCAATAAGCAAGAAAGCCTTATGTATCAACGGTTTAACGGTAATCTAGTATCATCAGGAATTGCAAGATAATGAATATAATAGTTTGCTTTGGGGCAAGATTGAAATATATTAAATTTAGCTTGGCGGCGAGTGTATAGGATTGGGATCAATAAAAGTCAATTTTTATTTTACTTTAAAATTTCAAGCTCTAAAGTTAAAATACTTACTAAGGAGTGTTTTGTATGATGAAAGTTGATGAAAAAGAAATGCGAAATGCACTTATAAATCGTTTAAATGGTTATAAAGAGTGCTATATATATGAGGAATTCACTGTACCCTCTGGAAAAGCTAGGGCGGATGTAGTTGCGGTAAATGGCCATGTTATTGCATATGAAATCAAGAGTGATTACGATTCATTAAAGAGATTAGAGACACAAATTTTAGAATATGATTTAAACTTTGAGATGAATTATATTGTAACTGGAAAAAAGTTATTACAAGAAGCAGAACAAATCATACCTAATTATTGGGGTATAATTTTAATAGAAAAAAACTCTAATGGTAAATTAAAAATTAGTTTTGAACGTAGAGCAAAATTGAATCCATATCTTTCTTTCGAGAATTTTGTTGCACTATTGACTGCAGAGGAAGTGAAGAAAGTTGCAATTGGTCAACCTGCAGTAACGAATAAATACAGTAAACTTCAAATTCGAAAGTTTTTTAAGCAAGACTTAGTAAAATTGTTAAATGAACATCTTTCTTTAAACAAAAAGAGGGAAATTAAACATCTTATTAGGCTAACATTGAAATCAAAAACAAATGAAATCGCAAACTGAAAATAGGTGCTTTGATAGGCACCTATTTTTTAATTTAGAGATTTTCATTAATACACATAACAAGATGTTTATTAATACCTAATGATGCCCACACTGACGGATTCCCACTATTCTCCCCACTAATATGAACATCTTGAATATATTTATCTGCCCAACAAGATTGCGCGTCAAAAGTCCTAGCTTTACTTACAATCGTATCACATACACTTACGAAATTATAATTTCCTCGTCTTAACCCGTTTCGAACAAACCAATATTCGTTTTCTAATGTATATTTAATTTGTACAATTGCTCTCCCTCCACTTGAAATTACAGGACTTACTGTTGAATAATCACTAAAAATGATGTTTACACCAGTCTTTTCTTTTATTTGATTAAAAACATCTAATTCAAACCTTTGTAATTTATAATCTGTTGATGCATTTTCAGGTACAGAATTGGGTATAGCCCCACTGCAAATAATGTAATTTTTTTCTCCCAATATATCTATTATTCTTGTTACAATACTGAGAGTTTCATCAGACAGAATTTCTTTCACAGCTTCAAAATCAAACATAATATTTTTAGGAAATTTCAAGTTATTCGCCTGAACCCATTGAACAAAAAATTCATTCAACAAATTTTTTGGAATTTTAACATAATCGAATTTTTCTGTAGGCCAACTTGTTATACAATTTTCAATTGAGTAATTAATATAAAAATGTTGAAAATCAGCTAATAAAACATTTTCCTCTAATTCTCCAATTTCATCTGCATCTAAATCTCTTGTGTCTAAAATCACCTTAGAGTTAAATTTATCTTTTATTTGTTGTAATGATTCTATCGAAGAATCTTTTAGAATAATATTAGGAATGAATAAGTTAGAATTAACATGTCTTGCTTCTAACATATCTAACGCTCTTAATTCCCCCTGTTTCTGTCGCAAAGTAGAAATGTACATTACTAAAACCCCTTCCATTTATTTTATATAATGTTAATCTAATAAGTTAAATATTTCAAATAAAAAGTTAAATAAGTACTATTCCTTATTTAACATAACGTTACTATAAGTTCATATATTTTAGTTAAACACTCTCAATATGTCAGTATATTTTATCTTTCGACAATTTAATTGATTAACAAAAAAAGACTATATGTTAGTTATACACGCTGCAGATCCGATCGTTCCGACAAGTCCTATTTATGCATTTAATAAAATTTTAGATCGGACTGGACTGCCAAAAACAACGATACATGGTTTACGGCATACACATTGCACTTCTTGTTAAACCGTGGACTTAATGTGAAAGTTATTGCTGAACGATTAGGCAATACACCAAAAATGATAATGGATGTATATGGCCATGTTCTAAAGGAATTAGAAGAAGAATCTGTTTCGTTATTCAGCCAAACTTTACAGGCTAGTGGGGCTAAAATTGGGGCTAAGCACTAATAAAAACGTTTGAAACCATTGCTATAGCAAGATTCCCCTTCCACATTATGCTATACTATTTCTATTATCGAAATATTGGAAAGAGGGATGCTAAATGACAAATTTACAGCAATTAGATGCTTATTTTGCAGAACATCGTGAGGCACATTTAAATGAACTGAATGAATTTTTACAAATTCCAAGTATCAGTTCTCTATCTGAGCATAAAGAAGATATTCAACAGGCAGCACAATGGCTAGCTAATGCGTTTGAAAAACTAAATCTTGAAAATATCTCTATTACACAAACAGCTGGGCACCCTGTTGTCTATGCGGATTGGTTACATGCTGAAGGGAAACCAACTATTTTATTTTATGGTCATTATGATGTACAACCTGTTGATCCATTAAATTTATGGGATAGCGAGCCGTTCAATCCTACGATTCGTGACAATAAATTATTTGCCCGTGGAGCGAGTGATGATAAAGGACAAGTGTTTATGCATTTAAAAATGATTGAGGCACTCTTTGCAACAACAGGGACTTTACCAGTCAATGTCAAATTCATTTATGAAGGCGAAGAAGAAATCGGCAGTCCGCATCTACCTGCTTATGTTGAAGAACATAAGGAAAAACTCGCAGCAGATTTAATTTTAATTTCTGATACGGGCCTTTATGGTCCTGGTAAGCCTGCGGTATGCTATGGATTACGTGGCTTAACAGGCATTCAAATTGATGTTCGTGGAGCTAAAGGAGATCTACACTCTGGTCTTTACGGTGGCGGCGTCCAAAATGCTATCCATGCATTGGCTGAAATTTTAGCATCCTTCCGTGATGAGCATGGAACGATTCAAGTTGAAGGCTTCTACGATAAAGTATTGCCACTATCAGAAGAAGAACGTGAAGCTTATTTAGCACTTGGCTTTGATGAGGAATCAGTTAAACAGGAAGTTGGCGTAAAAGAATTATTCGGTGAACAAGGTTTTTCTTATTTAGAACGCACTTGGGCTCGTCCAACACTAGAGGTTAACGGTGTATTTGGTGGCTTCTCTGGTGAAGGCATCAAAACGGTTCTACCTGCGGAAGCTGGTGCTAAAATCACATGCCGTCTTGTTCCAAATCAAGAGCCTGACGAAATTGTAGCACTATTAAAAGCCCATGTTGAAAAACATAAACCTACTGGTGTGGAAATCAATATTTCTGAATTTGATAAAGGGCGTCCATTCTTAACACCTTTCGATCATCCATTTATCCAAGCAGCTGGACGTTCCTATGAAAAAGTGTATAATGTACCAACTGCATACACACGTGGCGGAGGATCTATCCCTATTGTAGCTGCCTTTGATGAAATTTTAGATTTACCTGTGGTGTTAATGGGCTTCGGCTTATCAAGTGAAAACTTCCACGCACCGAACGAACACTTCCATTTAGAAAACTTCGATAAAGGCTTACGTGTGTTAAGTGATTACTTATACGAGGTTTCTGATTTACAAAAATAAATATCGTCCCATTAAAAAATCCCCTCACTTTTAAAGTGAAGGGATTTTTTTCGGTTATTCACCAAAAATCGTCACTATTTCAGCTGATTGTTTACGTTCCTTGCCTTTCGGTACTTCATCAAAATAACCCATTTGTAGCATGGCAATGACACGCTCACCTGGCTGAACCTTTAAAGCTTCACGGAATTTCGGATTATCTAAGAAGCCTGGCGTTTTCCAGCAAGAACCAATGCCTCTATCCCACGCAAGCAGTTGTATATTTTGAATAAACGTACTTGCAGCTGCATAATCTTCTAAACGTTCTTTTTGACGAGCATCCTCTGGTACGATTACAAAAGCATAGCCACCTGGTAATGTAAATTTCATCATTTGCTTCGCTAAATCTTCACTTGAAAGCTCCTGCCATTTTGGAATTGTCAGGTCGCGTAATAGCTGGTGTAGGTCTGCTAATTCCTTTCCACAGGCTACTACTAAACGCCAAGGCTCACGGTTACCGTGATTTGGTGCCCAGACAGCATCATCGATAATAGCCATCAAATCCTCACGATCTACAGGCTGACCATTAAACTTTTTAATGGAACGACGTTGAATAATTGCATCTCTAACCGATAAAATTTGTTCGCTCATATTTCTATTCTCCTTCTACCATAAGACAACATATTAGAGTTGGTCTCTTCTATCTTTCACATTATCACAAAATGATATGCTTTAAAACTATCTCTTCTTAAGCAAAGCTGTCATCTATATGATAGAAAAAGTAAGTCATACTCGGTGTATAGGCAGTGGAATCCTCGTAAAAATAAGGTCGATTAATACTATCCGAAGTATGGGCATTGACATAGGGAATACCATTTTGAATACTTGTGACAATAACGGAGTGATCAATTCTCCCATTTCCTTGAAAATCATAAAAAATGACATCCCCAAGCTCTAGCTCCTCTGCCGATTGAACACGCCTACCCTTCAATCCAGTTGTAGATCCCTCTAAATACCACCTTAATGAATGAGCCACAGACCAGCTAAAGCTCCAATTCCCTTGTTGAATCCACCAACCTTTATCTCTACTCGGTGCGCCACGCATTGGTGCGCCACCCGCAAGTAAGCATTGAGATATATAGTTTGTGCAATCTACATCAAAGTTTGGAAAAGCTGGGTTGCGTCTGTTCCACCATAAATTAGCATATTGAACTGCAGCCTGCCTGTTATACATTTTTGCCATACATCTCCTCCTCATGCCATCATATGTCTATTCATGACTTTCTATTAGTTAGGTCCTTACTCATATTCTTATTGAAATCAATTATATTCAGCATGTTCCTTTCCATTTTCAAGAACATTTTTGCTACAATAAAGAGTAATACAATGCAGATTTTATTTTATGACTGGAAGGGATGTTAATTGTGAAGCAGCATGCTGAGAAAGAAATTTTACAGCCTACTCTTTTATGCGATAAAAAAGGTAATTTAAATCCAGCAGCCATCGGATTTGCACGTAAGCCCCTTATTAACAGCAATTTAAGCGGCCATCTCATGCGCAAAAAGAAATGGAACTATTGGTGTATCTATGGTGACGAAATCTTGTTTTCTGCTACGATTAGTCATTTAGATTATGCTGCTGTCTGCTTTGTTTATTTCCTTGAATATGAAACACAGCGCTATTTCGAAAAAACGATTACCATTCCCTTCGGTGGTAAATTAAAAATGCCGACACAGGTTTTAGAATCCGTCTCATTTAAAAATAGCGAAATGATGATTGATCTATTATATATACAAAATGAAACGCATCTATCGGTGTCCATACCAGACTTTGATGGTGATGTTTTACGTGCAAAGCTTATCGTCCAACATCCCCCAACTGATGAAACCTTAAATGTTGTCATCCCTTGGAATCGCAAAACATTTCAATTTACAGGCAAGCATCATATACTCCCAACTTCAGGTGTTGTCACAATTGGTACTCGCCGTTATAATTTTTCGGCCGAAGAGAATTTTGCAGTGTTAGATTATGGACGAGGTGTATGGCCACGCCAAGCATTATGGAATTGGGGAATGGCCTCTCAGCGAGTTCGAGGAAGACGGATTGGACTGAACTTAGGAGGTAAATGGACAGATGGTACTGGCATGACTGAAAATGCTGTTTTTGTTGATGGTAAAATGACCAAAATACATGAGGATCTTTTGTTTCAATATGATTCTGGAGACTATATGCAACGTTGGAAAGTAAAAACGAAATTTTCTAATCAGGTTTCATTAACCTTCTCCCCTTTTTTTGAACGTGTTGCTCAAACTAATGCCAAATTAGTTAAATCGGAGGTACATCAACTATTTGGCTATTACGATGGCTCCATTTTACTCGACAATGGTGAAACACTTGTTATTCAACAAATGCTCGGATGTATTGAAGAACATCGTGCGAAATGGTAGAACGGATCTTCTAGAAGACGTCGCTTTCCGTGGGTATTACAAAAATGCTACTTATTCCACGGAAGCTTTTTGTCTCCTAGCCCCTTCCTTGCTCTAATTAAGGGCCTGTAATATTTTCTCTGGGTCATCAGTAAATATCGCCTGTATACCTAGTTGCTGTAAATAGCGAGCATCACGTTGATCATTAACAGTATACACACGGACAGTTGCTCCTTCAGCGAGAGCTAGTTTAACTGATTTACGAAATGATGTTGGTAAACTTACATGTAACGCTTTAGCTGGAATAAGAGCAATGTAAGAAGTAAAATCTACTAACACTTCTGCAAACAGCGCCGCACTTTCTATATAAGGTGCTATTTTTGATACTGTTTGCAATGATTCATGATTAAAAGATGAAATGATTACTCTTTCAGTCATTTGCTGTGCAGCCACTTCTTTGAGTACGAGCGCTTCAATCCCTTCATATGAAATAATATCTGTTTTCAGTTCAATATTAATACGATGGTTGGTACCTGCAAAAAGCTCTAACACTTCCCCTAACGTAGGGATTGTTTCATCTCCGAACTCTGGAGAAAACCACGAACCAAAGTCAAATGTACGCAATTGCTGTAATGTAAAATCTTTTACATAGCCTGAACCATTGGAGGTACGATTAATGGTTTCATCATGAATGACCACTACCTCTTTATCTGCGGTTAAATGAACATCCAGCTCTATCCCTGCTATAGGAAGCTTTGATGCTGCTTGAAAGGCTGCCATCGTGTTTTCTGGATAGTTTATCGAAACACCTCTATGTGCAAAAATGTCCAAAATCATTAACCTCCTCTATTATCATTTAAAGAAAAACTTTCCAACCCCAATGTAATAGTAGCATAATTAACTATTTAGCTTTCACTTGATGGTAAATATTATATATAGTAGTATGATAATCTACTTTGAAATTGTAAGTACCTAGGAGGTGCTAAAAATGACTGTACAACATCCGGATTTTCAGGCTGAGGTAGAGCGGTTAACCTATACCCAAAGTTATATGCAACAAATATTAGACGAATCACAACGAGATCTACAATCCGCTCAAGAAAATATCCGCAAGTCCATGGCTGACCTTGATTACTTAGATTCGAGTTTAAGTTATTTAAATATCTTAACAAACGCCAGATTCTTTGAAATGGCTCGTAATCAAAAAGAAGGTCTAGAAGCCGTTCGGAAAAAGCCCTATTTTGCCCGAATCCATTTCCAAAAGACAGGTGATCCTGAAGAATTCCTTTATATTGGGAAAACCTCACTATTTCATCGTGAAACCCATGAACCCATTATTGTTGACTGGCGCTCACCCGTAGCCAATGTTTATTATGATGGACGTCTTGGTGATATGGAGTACGATGTCCGTGGAGAAGTTCATAAAGGACATCTCTTTGCTAAAAGACAATATAAGATCGAGAACAGCGAATTACTCGATATACGGGATATTGATCTAACAACAAACGATGAACTCCTACAAGAAGCATTGGCTGGGAAAGCAGATGTTCGTTTAACTGAAATTGTCTCGACAATCCAAAAGGAACAAAATGAAATTATTCGAGCACATCTTCGTCAACCAATTATTGTACAAGGTGCAGCAGGTAGTGGAAAAACAACTATCGCTCTCCACCGAATATCTTATTTCCTCTACACAATGGGCGAGCATTTTAATCCTGAACAGCTCATGATTTTAGCACCGAATAAGTTATTTATTGATTATATAGGTGATGTTTTACCAGAGCTTGGTGTCGATAAAATATGCCAAACTACTTTTACAGACTACGTTCTTGCTGCCACTAAATTAAAATTAAAGCTTCAAAATCCAAATGAGCAATTAGAATTGCTCGTTGCTGGTGGAAATCATCAGCCTACTGCGTGGATCGCTGAAGTGAAAGGTTCACTTTATTATCGTGATGTCATTGAGCGCTATATCCAGAAGCTGGAGCAAGAAATCGCGCAACAATTCGAAGATGTTTATATTGAAAAATACTGTATTATGCGAGCTGCTCATCTAAAGAAACTGTTTTTATATGAGTTTTCTTATATGCCAATTGAAAAACGCCTTGCACATATAAAAAAGGTGTTAGCTAGCCATGTCCGCCAAAAAAAACAGGCTGTCTTAGCTACACTCCATAAAAAATATGATGAAGCATTGGGTAAAGCCTTAAATGGTATACGGGATGATGAAAAGCGTCGACGTGTTGTCACAAAATTTATCGATGAACGCGACGAACGAATTCCAGCAATAGAAAAAGAAACGAAAACAACTGCAACTGCCTATATGCGTCGCTTTCCTAAACATAACATTAAAACACTTTATCGCACCCTTCTTACCGACGCCAAACTTTTAACAGAGCTAGCTCCTGAATGGCATTATCTTGAACAACAGCAATTTTTGCAGGCACATCGTAAAGAACAATGGGCACTCGAAGATTTAGCCGCACTATACTATTTACAAGCACGTCTAAAAGGCATCCCAGATGAATGGAAAATGCGTGTTGTCTTTATCGATGAAGTACAAGATTATAGTTTGTTTCAGCTTGCTGCTTTAAAAACAGGTCTTGATACAGACATGTTTACAATGGTTGGCGATTTAGCTCAAGGAATTCATAGCTATCGCTCATTAACTGCCTGGGAACCTGTCCAAAGTTTATTTCCTCGTGCAAGCTTCCGAACATTGCAAAAAAGCTATCGAACAACCATTGAAATTATGGAAGTCGCTAATCAAATTTTAGCGCAAATGAATGAGCAGCTACCGCTGGTTGAGCCAGTTGTTCGTCACGGTAATGTGCCAAGTTTTATTCAAGCAGATCAATTTGATGCCTTAAAAATTAAAGAAATTTTTGAAGCTATTCGTCAACATGGTCATCGATCTATCGCTTTAATTTGCAAAACTACTGCTGAAGCCATTTCGATGCAACATACATTGAAAGACAACAAAATTGCCTCACAGCTGCTAACAGAAAATGAATCGATTAATCAGGAAATGTTGCTTGTTGTACCAAGTCATCTTGCTAAAGGGCTTGAGTTTGATGCCGTCATTGTAGCTGCCTTTGAAACACCCTTTTACGATACAATAATTGATCGGAAACTACTGTATGTAGCTCTCACACGAGCAATGCATGAACTCTATTTAATTGGCCCATCCAAAAATACATTTTTATTAGAAAATTAAAAAGTCGCTAGAAGGCGACTTTTTCATTCATCATCAGTTTCTTGGCGGCAATCGATAAAACTTCCCTTTCGATAAATAAGCTTTAACTACTTTCCACCATGATCTAGGGGCTTCCTTTGGAGGAGACTTCTTTTTTGGCAATGCTGGCATGCGCATGATCACGACTCCTTTCTTAAAGCTTATTAATACTATATGAAGATAGTAGGTAATTATGATAAAAAACGAGCGAGGAGTTGATGTTAAATACCACTCCTCGCCCTTTTTCCTACTGTTTTACATAATAATCGATTTGCTGTGCCTTCATAAAACCTGCCTTTTCATAGACAGATAATGCTTTTTTATTGTCAATTTCTACATCGAGCATAACAAATTTCGCACCAACTTTGCTCGCGTAATCCTTTGAAAAAGAAAGCAATGCTGTTCCAACACCTTGTCCCTCACAATTTGGATGAACAGCAAGTGCTGTTACCCATTGGATTTCATTTTCCTGAGCAGTCGTCACAGTTCCAACAACAAGGCCATCTCGATAAGCAACCCAAAGCTTTCGTCCATTTGTAGATGTATTAAAGGCAATGAGTTCCTCTGATTCTTCGGGTAAATCACCAAAAGCTTCACTATAGATGGCAATCAATTCCCCCTGCTCACCAGCATAAGGTTGAATACTAATATCCGTTTGTAATTCTACTGGTTCTGCTTTTGTTTCTAATGTTGCTTCCGAAAAGCTGTAGGCATAACCTTTATTTTCAATAAATGCATGTCCATAAGGAGAGCCATCAATTACTACAGCTAATTGCCCCTCCGCTCCTCTATCTGCTAAGCCAGCTTGTATACCCTCAACTAATGCAGCTCCAATACCCTTCTGTCGATATGCAGGTGTTACTACTAATGACCATTCATATGTATGAAGTCCCATCAAATCAATGGCACTAGCTGCACCTACTAACAAATCCTGTTCATCCTCATATGCTAGTACCATAAAGCCCTTTGACTCAAAAGAGCTAGCCATTGGTACACTCATAATGGTTTCATATACTCGATAATCATGAATGGTTGCTTCTTCACATAATAGTTTTACTTCTTTCAATGTTTCTCCATCTAATGGAAAAGACACTGTCATCACTGAAATATTCATCTTTTACTCCGTTCCTGTGTCAGACTATTGCCCTATTGTAGCAAGAATAAAAATAAACTGGCAACAAAATATATAAATACCCACTATTAATCAGAATTTTACTTCAAAAAACAGAATAATAAAAGGATTTATACTATAAAAATTCATGAAAATGACTGAAATTTACTAGAAATTATAGATATAAAATATTATGCTAATTTCTCAAAATGAGAGATAATTAATCTTTTTTACACAGTTACTTTTAAACTATACAACAACTCCTATTAGATGTATTTTTTATAATATTATACTATTTATTCAAATTAATAACATTTCAATTTAACGAAAAAAGAGTAATTTCACATGAAATTACTCTTTTCATCGTAAACCATCCATAGAATTTTTGTGAAAGGTGAAAATGGATTCCCATCGCACGCTACTTGCTTCCCTCTGGGCGAGCGCCGAGCGGCTTCCTCCGCTACCGCTCTTTTTAGCAAAGGTTTTTAAATAAAATGAAGGTATCCACTACTCTTTATAGAGGGTTGTTGTCACTCATCACTTCTCCACATTAAAATAAGAGCCTATCCTTTCTCGAATCATATAAATAATGGGCTATTTTGTTCACTACGGCTCGTTTGAAGGATAAGGGTAAGGCACTTTTGCACATGATTGCTTGGAGTAAAGCGGCTCATAAGACGCCCCCCTGGAAAGGACGCTGGCGCAACGGCAATCAATCCCTTGGCTTTCAAAATGGCTGTTTCTACCGTTGACATCACCTTTTTCATCTATTCCTCAAGATGATGTGAGGAGGACTGAAGCATTTGCGCATAAAGGCCACCTGATTCAATTAGTTTTTGCTGAGGCCCAGCTTCAACTAACTCACCTTTTTGCATAACTAAAATCATATCGGCATTATGCACAGTGTTTAATCGATGGGCAATAACAAAACTAGTGCGACCCTGCATTAACGTATCAAGCGCCTCTTGTATCGCCATTTCCGTCACAGTATCGATACTGCTTGTCGCCTCATCCAAAAGTAAAATTTTCGGATCAGCAATAAGCGCCCTTGCTATAGAGAGTAACTGCTTCTGACCTTGTGATATCTCGCGTCCATCCGCAGCAAGAATCGTATCATAGCCATCTTTGAGCTTCATGATAAAGTCATGGGCATTCGCTTGCTTGGCAGCTTTCTCAATCTCTGCATCACTTGCATCCAGTCGACCATATCGGATATTTTCACGAACAGAAGTCTCAAATAAAAAGGGGTCCTGCAATACAAAAGCCATCTGTGAGCGAAGGGATTGACGATCTATTTGCTGTACATTTATGCCATCAAATAATACCTCACCCTTTGTTACCTCATAAAACCTTGCAATCAGTTGGAGGATTGTTGTTTTCCCAGCTCCAGTCGCACCAACAAGGGCTACCGTTTGTCCAGGTTCTACTTTAAAATTAACATTCTTTAGTGTGTAAGCTTCTTCTTCCAGCTCATATTTAAAATACACATGCTTAAACGCCACATGCCCCAATAACTGATGCTTTTGTGCTGGAACGGTTTCTGCCTCTGGTTGTTCATCAAGCAAGGCAAATACGCGCTCTGCACCAGCAATGGCTGATAGTACTGTATTGAACTGGTTTGCTAAATCATTTAAAGGACGTGTAAATTGTCGTGCATATTCAGTGAATATAACAATAACCCCTATCGACACATGCCCATATAACGCAAGCACGCCTCCTATACCTGCAACAATTGTAAAGCTCATATTATTTAAAAAGTTCATGACTTTAGGAATATAGCCCGAGTAAGTCTGTGCCCAAAAACCGGTTCTTCTTAATCGCGAGCTTTTTTCTCGAAACTCTGCTTTCATACGCTCTTCTTGTGAGAAAGCTTTGACAATCCGCTGCCCTGAAATTGTTTCCTCTATCATCCCATTCAAAGCGCCAATAGCTACTTGCTGCTCTTTAAATAAGGGTGCTGTACGCCGTGTAATCCAGCGCATAGCCCAAAACATCAGCGGAATAATTGTCATCGTCAGCACTGTCAGCAAAGGGCTTAAACTAAGCATAATAATGACGGTTCCTCCAAGCGTAAGTACACTTGAAAACACTTGGATAAAAGAGCTATTTAAGGTAGAGCTGACAGCTTCAATATCATTCGTCATACGACTCATCAGTTCACCATGTTGACGACGATCAAAGAACGCAACTGGCAATCGTTGAAAATGAGCAAATATACTTGTTCGTAATCTATAAATAGTCTGCTGAGCAATACCAATCATCCAATAGTTTTGTAGAAAAAGTGAAACAGCTAACAGAATATAAATACCAATTAATACACCAATCCACTTACCTAAACCTGAAAGCTTGCCATGCATAACATAATTATCAATCATTTGACCGATTAAATAAGGACCAACTAAAGCTAAAATTGAACTGAGCATCACTAGTAAAAGAACCACAATGAGGAGTGTGCGTTGTTCGTCGACAATTTTCCATAGTCGAAGCAATGTACTTTTCCAATCTGCTGCACGAGGCCCTTTCTTTTTCTTCACAGCTTGCTTCAGATCATCTTTAGTCAAAATCGGCTCATAGCCAAAAGGTTTTTGGAAAAATCCCATTAATCCTCCACCTCCTGTTGGGAGATTGCAATTTTTTTATAGAGCGTTGAAGTTTGTAAAAGCTCTTCATGTGTACCATATGCAACCACTTTTCCAGCATCGATCAGTAAAATACGGTCTGCACCTTTAGCTGTGCGAATTTTTTGTGTGACAACAAGCATTGTTGCCTTCTCTTCACTTAATGCCTCCCACAAAGACTGTTCAGTTTTAACATCTAAGGCACTTGTACTATCATCAAGCATTAAAATATGCCCCTTCCTCAAAAGAGCTCTAGCAATAGATAGTCTTTGTTTTTGGCCCCCTGATAAATTAACACCTTTTTGTCCAACCTTAGTGTCGTAACCATTTGGGAAATCTTCCACAGATGCATGTATTTGTGCCTGCATTGTAGCCTGTAGTACAGCATCCATTTCAGCCTGAGTATCTCCCCAACGTACATTATCTGCAATACTTCCTGTAAACAATAATGATTGCTGAGGGACATAACCAATGATTTCACGTAGCTCTTGCAATTCCCAGTCCTGAACATCCTGCCCTTCCACAAGAATTCTTCCTTGCGTTACTTCATAAAAACGAGGAATTAGCTGTAACAATGTTGACTTTCCAGCACCGGTTGCCCCCATAATCGCTAATTTTTCTCCTGACCTCACTTGAAAACTCACATCTGACAGGACGGGAGCATCTCCTCCTGGATAGGTAAAACAAACATGTTCAAAGGTTAGCTCTCCATATTGCATTGTGCTATCTACTTCTTCTGAGTGGGAAATATCCTCCACCTCATTTTCCATAGATAGTACTTCTGCCATACGTTCTGCGGAGGCCTTTGCACGCGCATAAAAAATAATAATAAACGCAAACATTGAAAACGAGCCGGTCATACGCATGGCATAATTGACAATAGCTACAATATCGCCAAGTGGCGTTGTCCCTGTGGCAATTTGCTTTGTACCAAACCATAAAACGGCAAGCAAGCTCATGTTCATGATGAATAATAGAACAGGCATAATATATTCCATAATGCGTAAAGCCTTTACTGTATCCATTTTTAAGCGTGAAGCAACTTCATCGAAGCGTGTAGCCTCATATGCTCCACGTAAATAGGCCTTCACTAAACGAATTGCCTGTAAATTCTCCTGTAATACCCTATTTAAACGATCTACCCTCTTCTGTACACGTCCAAAATAAGACACACCCTTCGCCACCATAAAAATAAGAAAAATAAAGATGATGGGTGCGCCTATCACTAAAAACAGCGCCAATTTGGCATTTACAACAAAGGCCATTACAATACTTCCTATAACAGCAAGCGGTGCTCGAAGCATAATACGTAAGCTCATAAACAGTACCGTTTGTACCTGTGTGACATCATTCGTTAATCTAGTAATGAGCGACGCTGTGGAAAATTTTTGATAGGTTGCTAGTGTAAAGGATTGAATTTTATCAAACATGGCATTTCGTAAATCATATGAAAAGCTTTGTGCTGTATGAGAGGAGAAATAAGAGTTAATGACTCCCGCTATAAAGGCTACGATTGATAGTGCAAGTAAAACAGCTCCCCATTGCAAAATCATGCCTTGATTTTGGGCTCGTACACCTTCGTCAATTATTTTTGCCATAATGAGTGGCTGTACAAGCTCCACAAATAATTCTAAAAGCATTAAACATAAAGCAAAAATGGCAGTCCATTTATATGGTCTTACATAGGAAAAAACTTCTTTCACATTCTTTCCCCCTTGTCAGAGATAAAATATAAAGCTAGTTAAAAAATCCTAACCCAATAGTATATTTATGCTTTTTCGCCTGCTACCGAAAGCCAGGTTACACAAACAAGCATAACGAAAACACCTATTAATTGCCAAAAACCTAAAGATGTACCGAATACAATGACTGAAATAACCATTGCTGTTAATGGTTCGATACTGGAAAGGATACTCGTCTCCACTGCTGTAATATATTTCATACTACTTAAAAACAGAATAAAGGCTACTGTTCCAAAAAATATTAATGCAACGACTAACATAAGTATCTTAAAATCTGTTAAAACAACCCATTGGTTGGACTGCCACACACGGCTCACTAAGCCTAATGTTAAACCACCTACCAGCATGCCCCAGCCAACTACTAATAGCACACTCCACTCCTTCATTAAGCGTGCAGGATACAGTGTGTAAAATGCAAATGTTAAGCCTACTGCTATACCCCAAAGCAAGGCTTTTGGACTAATAAGCAAACTTTCAAACGAAGCGTTCGTTAGTAATAGAAATAACCCTATAAGGGTACCAACAATCCCTAATACTTGATATTTTGGTGGCCATTTCTTTAAACTAAGAGAGACATATGCCACAACAAAAATGGGCGCTAAAAATTGTAGTAAGGTCGCAAGTACTGCGTTGCTTTCATTTATAGCAGCAACAAAAGCAAATTGTACACCTAGCATCCCTGCAATACCAAAAGTAATGAGCTGTCTACCCCAGAGTTTATGCTGCCAAATACTAAAAATATTTTTTCCTGTTAACAATAAATATGTAAGTAGTAATATACCTGCAACCGATAAACGGACTGTTAACATAAAGGAGACGGTCAATGATGTATGGTTAAGTAGCCACTCCATCAAAGGGCCAGTTGCTCCCCATAACATAGCACCCGAGACAATAAATAATATTCCTTTTAAACGTTCCATACCAATCCTGCTTCCTATATACGTACTAAAAATTGTTACTTTTCTTCAAATCTTTTCTTACACATCACGAGAAAAGTCCTATTTTTCTTCATTATCAAATATTTACAATTATATTCATAATGACTAATTCCCGATAATTAACTATAATATTAGTATATATTGATTACCCAAGGAGATCGAAAAATCATGAGTCATATGCATAAATCATTTACGATTGATGAACATTATTTAAATTCACTTCCTTTTCCTGCAATTATCATAAATCAAGATGGACAAGCGACTATCTGGGGAAAGAGCGCAGAACATCTGATTGGATTGTCAGCCGATGATATTAAAGGAAATACTACTCCATCTATACTCGAAAATCTACTACGTCAGCTTCCTGTAGAAACATTTCAGTCTATTTTACAAAATGAGGACAGTACGTATTTAGATAAAATTCAAGTATACACAACGTCAAACACAGAAATAACGACAGCCCTGTTAGCGAAGCCTTATACAGAAGAAGGAGAACGTTTTATTCTACTAATCTTTATGCTACCAGAATTAATGACGAATGCTGTTTCACATTGCAGTACATTTGTTAATATCAAGTCAGGTTTAGATGCTACATTCATGACTGTCACACTCGATCACGATGGATTTATCTTAGAATGTAATAATGAATTTTTAAAGACAAGTCAATGGACGCCAAAGCGTGTAATCGGCAAAACATTTTGGCAGTTATTCCCGGATAATGAAGCGAGCGAAAAAATCACAAATACGATTTGGCGTAATTTAAACAATGGTCATACGTGGCAAGGCGAAGTTGAAAAAATCACAAAAATAGGCCAATCCTATTGGGTATTGCTAACAGCCATTCCTACTTTTAATCTCGAAACAAATGAACAACAATTTATCTTAATTGAAAAAGATATTACTAAATCGAAAACCATTCAACATCAGCTAGAAAAAATAGCTTATATCGATACAGAAACTGGGCTGATGAATGCACATCGACTTGAAAAAGTCATTACCAATATGATTGAAGAGCAAAGACATTTTTCTTTTGTTTATCTAAGTATTGATAAATTTTATACTCTAAAAGAATTACATGACCAACAAATCGATCAAAGCCTTATTATTGAATTTACAAATCGAATAAAAATGTATTTCCAAGATAGCACAATGGCTCGTATAAATGAAAATGATTTTGTTGTCATTACCCCTTTAAGTGAGTGGTTTATTCAAGGGTTCTTATCTTACTTACAACAGCACCCTATTTATAGCGGCAATATTGCTGTCCCAATTTCTATTAGTGGTGGCATTACAAGATATCCAGAAGACCAAACAACATTCTCTCAACTTATGAAAGCCTCAATTGCTACCATTTCAACAGTGCGTGAGGCTGGTGGGGACAAAGTTGTTTCCCTGTCAACAGCAACACATAAAGCTTTAAATCGTAAAGCTTTAATTGAAAAACGTTTACTTCAAGCACTTGATCAGAAGAATTTAAAGGTACTTTATCAGCCACAAATTGATGTTTATTCTGGTAAAATTACAGCTGTTGAAGCACTTGTAAGATGGGAAGACGAGGTAATTGGCGTTGTTGCGCCTGATGAATTAATTCCGATTGCGGAAGAAACAGGCCTTATTAATAATATCGGTTCCTTTATGCTAGAAAAAGCTTGTGAGCAGGCATTACTTTGGAAAAGGGCGGGTCATGATTTAAAAGTATCTATTAACTCTTCTGTTCGCGAATTCCGCGATAAAAATATGGCAAAATCCATACTTGAAGTGCTCGCAAAAACAGGTTGTCCAGCAAATCTTCTACAAATTGAAATTACTGAAAAATTTGCTTTAGAGGCGGAAGCTGCCACATCTATCGCACAGCAAATGCGCAAGCTTGAAAACGAAGGCATCTCTTTCGTATTAGATGATTTTGGAACTGGCTATGGATCATTTAGATATATGCAGATTTTACCGATTGATACACTAAAAATTGATCAAACGTTTACGAATTCTCTATTAAAATCTGAAAAGAGCCAAAAACTTATGCATGGTATGGTACAACTTGGTAAATCTATGGAACTGAAAGTTGTAGCCGAGGGTGTCGAAACGGCTGAGCAAGCAGACCTATTAATCACATATGGTTGTGACGCCATTCAAGGCTATTATATTAGTAAGCCAGTTACACCAGATGAAATTGAAGTATTGCTTAGTAAAAAATAATAAGTAATTAAGGAGGCTGCGTTAAGCTAAACGCAGCCTCCTTCTATTTTTTATAGACCTTTTGTAATTTTACTTTACTTGAACGGACTGAACGGAAAATAAGTTGAATAATTACTTCCGCAAAGACTAGACCGATCACAATTGCACCTGTAATTAAAAATGCCTTTAGGCCATACTGTAAGCCTTGTAAGTAATCGTCCTCTACAACATTTCGCATGGCATTATATGCCATCCCTCCTGGCACCAACGGAATAATTCCACCAACGATAAAAATAATCATTGGTATTTTAAAACGTCGCGCATACAAATGGGCAACTATGGCAATGACAAACGAGCCAAAGAAAGAAGCTTTGACGACATCCATTCCTTGCTCTGTTAAAACGTAATAGATAATCCAGCCAATTACTCCAACAAGACCACAATGAAGTAATGTTTTTCTAGGAACATTAAAAAGAATGGCGATCCCAGCTGTCGCAAAAAAACTAACAATTAATTGTATAAGAATGTCCATCATCTGCATATTGTCCGCCTCCTAAAATCCTAGCGTGACGGCAATTGCTGCACCGATTGCAAAGGCTGTTAAAAAGGCCTCTGCTCCCTTTGCCATCCCTGACATAAAATGACCCGCCATTAAATCACGAACAGCATTGGTAATCAAAATACCTGGTACAAGTGGCATGACAGAACTAATAATAATTTTATCAAGTTCAGTTCCATAACCATACTTTACTGCTAAGAAGGCCACAAAGCCGAGAACAAGTGATGCCGTAAATTCAGAGAAAAACTTCACCCTTGTTAAATGGTTGATCATCACAAGTACTAGAAAACCCATCCCACCCGCTATACAAGCTACCGGAAAATCCGACCATCCTCCCTTAAACATAATCAGGAAACACCCACTTGCAAGTGCGGCTGACAAAACTTGTAAATAAGTTGGTAAAAAATAATTTGTTTTTTGTATCGACTTTAACTCGTCATAAGCTTCTTCTAATGTTATGATGTGAGATGTGAGTCTCCGAGATACTGAATTTACCAAGGCTATTTTTTGTAAATCTGTAACCCTACTGGAAATTGATGTAATTCGCGTCGGCTGTGTCTTGCCTAACGAAAAAATGATTCCAGTTGGTGTGGCATAACATTGAGCATCTGGCATATTTTGAGTATGTGCCATCCGCAGCATCGTATCCTCCACACGATATGTTTCTGCTCCACTTTCAATCATAATACGCCCTGCAAGCAACAAACAGTCAATCGTAAGTTCATTATCCGCTTCTTGTAAGACCATTACAGCTATCTGCCTCCTTCAAAAGGTTCCTTGCCAATATTATCGAACTGCCAATAAAAACTCAACTGAAAATTTCAGCATAAACAGTTAGCTTTCTTTCAATTTAATTTTCATGAATTAACAATTATTGAGCATGTTTTTTCTATTTTAGTAGGTATTTTACAACCACTTTAAAAGAAGTACAACAACATTCGATTGATACCCTATAGAAGGATAGCCGATTTAAAATAATTACTATAAATTAACATTAAAAGATCCGTAATTTGTATAACTTTTTTAATGATTAACACGTCTGATTGTATAGAGAATAAAAAAGAGGGGAGCGTATCCAACACCATGCAGGAACGCAGAAAAAAACGCGGTCCAATAATTGATTTTTTATTACTGGGCCTTATTGTAACCTTAACAACAGTTATACTAGTTATTATCCTATCAAAGGATGAATTTAAGTTTCAAAAGATTAGTGCTTCAAAAGAAGAATCTAAGACAGAATCGGTCAATAGTAATTTATCGACTGAAAGTTCTGCGTTTCCAGGCATACGTATTGTTACAGACGTTTCTAATGATAAACGAACACCATTTGCTATACATTACCCACAAACAGATAACAAAGTTTTTAATGACGCCGTATTACAATACATATCGGATTCAAAAGAAAACTATCTAGCATCTATGAAAAAAAATAAAGATAAAGAAGCTATGGGTGAATTAAATATTAGTCTTGAAACATTTCCATACCGAGAGCATTATTATTCCTTTGTTCTAACAAAAATGGAGTACCTTGGTGGAGCTAATCATGAAGTCTCAACGAAAACATTCTTCATTAATAACGAAACAGGCGAGCAAATTACAATTCAAACCCTTCTACAAAATGACGAGAACAACTTATCAACGTTAGCTGCCAATGTACGAAAGGATTTGCAGAAAAACCTTCAAATAAAGGATGAGCTTTTCACTGATGAATTACTGAAAGCTACAGAGCCAAAATGGTCTAACTTCAATCGCTTTGCTATTGTCGACGATTCATTACAATTCTATTTCAATGAATATGAGATTGCTAGCGGAGCAGCAGGTGCCCCAATAGTGAAACTACCCCTTTCACTTATTAACCCATTGTTAGCCTCTGAGTTTCAAATTGCTATGGAAAATGTAAAACCAACAAATCCACCGCCTACAGGTGATCCGAATAAGAAACGTATTGCATTAACATTTGATGATGGTCCACATCCAAAAGTGACGGAACAAATTTTAAACATTCTCGATAAGTATCACGCAAAAGCAACCTTCTTTATGCTCGGTAGTCGAGTACAATATTATCCTGATATTGCAAGAGATGTATTGGCGCGGGGCCATGAAATTGGCAATCATTCGTGGAACCACCCTGTCTTAACAAAGCTTACACAAGAGCAAGTGATGAAAGAGTACAATACTACAGCCAATGAAATAGAAAAGGCAATTAATCATGGTGCTACAGTTTTCAGACCACCTTATGGTGCAACTAATGACACGATTAATGCCGAGATCCCTATACCTGTAGTGCTATGGTCGATTGATACATTGGATTGGAAGCATCGCAATGCACAGCAATTATTGCCACATGTAAAAAATAATTTGCACAATAATGCCATTGTCCTAATGCACGATATACATCAATCTACTGCGGATGGACTTGATGCTGTCCTTGCCTATTTACAGGAGCAAGGTTATGAATTCGTAACGGTATCAGAAATACTACCATATCGTCAATAGTATGAACCCTTTTCATATATTCAATGAAAAAGTCCAATGAATTTTCAAACGAATTCATTGGACTTTTCTTATTATTTTATTGTTAATGTATCTAAAGGCTTGAAGTCATTTAGCTGATAGCTCTTTACCTCGTTACGCGCTATTGTATAAAGAGCATCATCTATATAGACTACTCGTTGTACAACCTGCTCCCAATTCTCATATGGCTCATTAGTATTACGATTGATTATATTTCCTTTTAAAACAATCCCTTTATCAGCAGTAATTTCATAAATTTGAGCACCATGACCTTGGTACACAATCTCATCACCCTTACCTGCATCATACAGTACTACTGGGAAGCCAAAATAATTGAATTCCTTATTGCGGAATAGCGCTTTCGGATTATATTGCACATCAGAGTAAGAGCCTTTCCCACCGATTTTTACTGTCGATTGTTCTTTTGGGTTACTGAAGTCTGACACATCAAATAGTGACATCTTCATATTGGTTGTCACCGTAAAATTACGTTTCGTATAAGCATCATAGCGTTGCTCTGTATCATAACCAATGCCCATTAAATGTGTTTCATCTATTGGATGTAAGTAATTACTGAAGCCTGGAATCTTCAATTCCCCTAATACTGCTGGCTTTTTTGGATTTGCTACATCAATGACAAATAGTGGATCTACTTGTTTAAATGTCACTACATATGCTTTTTCTCCCATAAAACGAGCAGAATATATTTTTTCTCCAGGCGCCATATCCTTTACCGAACCAAGTGGTTTTAAATGTTCATCTAAAATAAAGAGGTGATTATAGGAAGTACTTTTCTCATCCCACGTATTGCCCTCGGTTGTAAAGATTCGGAAATTACCTTTGTATTCGTCCATTGAATACTGATTTAAGACAGTTCCCTTTACTTCTGTACTTCCAGCAAAATTTAAAGTCGTTCCATCTACATTCCACTTAAAAATCTGAGTGTCTGCTGACCTAGGTAGCCAAATCATATCCATAACTCGTTTATTGGATGGAGCAGCCTGATTATTTTCATAAATTGGTGTCGTTAAATATAGGGCATTTTCTGACATATAAAGACCACTACTTCCACCTAAATACCCTTTTGTATTGGCTGTTGTCTTAGCTCCATTTTTTAAATCGACAGCTGTAATTAAACTATAGGTACCATCCATTGTATTAGGTAATATAGAGATTTTTTCTAAAGGTAGGCTTGTGTACGCTGATCCTGCTACACTATCAAATGTTTTAGGCTTTAATTCGGCTTTTTTGTCTTCTTGCAGCATCCAATAATTCGGATACATATTACCAATTATATATAATGTGTCCTTCGTAATACGAATATCCTGTAAAAAGCCTTCTTGCCCAACATGACGTACATGTTTTGGATTGCCTGGATTCGAAATATCATAAAATGAGGCTGTTACCATGGCTGTACCAGCCTTTTCAATATATTCATCCCCAATGGCAATTAATAGATTGTCATATAATGCAAGCTTAGAAATATATTGTGACTCTTTTAGTTTAATGCTTGTCGCTAACTTCAAATGCTTAGGATCTTTAGCATTGACAACCGTAATACTCTGATCCTTTACACTGTAAATAAAGCCGTCTTTTACGACAACAATATCACCCTCTTCTACACCGTCTACTTGGTTATTGGTTGTAGACTCGTTATTAGCAGTGGCTTTATCTTCACTTGCTGCACTTTCAGCTTTCTCTTCCTCTCCCCATCCAACTCTTTGAGTCGTTAACAGCTTTTTAAAATATTGCTGGAGCTCTTTTTCAGATTTGACGGCTGTTAACGTTTCAATAATAGTAAATGAAATCGTCTGTGAAGAGACATTCAGCCCCCCTTGTGCGAAGGCTTCCTTTTTCACATGTAATTGATAATTCCCTGGTGCTAACTTCTTGACCACTATTGTTTTTTGATCTTCTAATAATTCAATTGTTGCAGGCACTTTTTGGCCTTTTGCCGTTGTAATAAAGACATAGTCCTCTGTAATCTTGTTTTTCTTTAAAGCTACTGAAAAAGATGCTTGCCAGCTTTGTGTAGCCATGCTGGTGCTAGCGGCCTTTGCAGTCACATCCGTATTCACCATCCATGTGAAAACGCCAGGCACGATAGCTACAACAAGTATCAACATAATTACCAACCATTTGTTTTTCATCATTTTTCCTCTCTTTCATTTACTTGTTTATCCATTAGACTAATAAAAAATCGGAAAGTTACATTTTTCTGAATTTTTTAATGTAGGTTATGACTTCACAAAAAAAACAAGGGGGAATACTCCCTCCCCCTCGTTTATTCTTCAAACGGCCATTTCGGCAACATTTTTGATAATGGCTTATCTCGGCGTCTTCCTAATACATAATCAGCCTGCATAATGGTATGAATTTCACGGGTTCCTTCATAAATAACGGGTGCTTTTGAGTTTCGTAAATAACGAGCAACTGGATATTCATCTGAATAGCCATATGCACCATGAATTTGTACTGCATCATCAGCAGCCTTATTGGCAAAGTCACACGCTTGCCACTTTGCTAAGGATGTCTCGCGAGTATTTCGAACACCTTTATTTTTCAGTTCACCTACACGATAGACAAGAAGACGACTCATTTGATAGCCGGCTTCCATATTAGCAATCATTTGTCCAACAAGCTGGTGCTCTCCAATAGGCTTACCAAATGTCTCCCGTTCATGACAATATTTTACGCTAGCTTCTATACAAGCTTGGATTAAACCAACAGCACCTGCCGCTACTGTAAATCGACCATTATCAAGCGCGGACATGGCAATTTTGAAGCCTTCACCCTCTTCACCAAGTCGGTTTTCAACTGGCACACGTAAATCTTCAAAAAAGAGCTCACCTGTATTACCAGCACGAATACCATATTTTCCTTTAATCGCTTTTGACGTAAAGCCAGCCATCGAACGTTCTACAATGAACGCACTAATCCCATGATGTTTCTTCGATTTGTCTGTATAGGCAAAAACGAGAAAATGATCTGCGATATCACATAAGGAAATCCATGTTTTCTGCCCATTGAGGGTATAATGATCGCCATCACGGACAGCTGTTGTTGACATGGCAGCTACATCAGACCCAGCGCCTGGTTCTGTAAGACCAAATGCTCCAATACGAACACCTTTAGCCTGCGGAACAAGGTAGCGCTGCTTTTGCTCTTCAGTACCCCACTGCATTAAGGTCATGCTATTTAAGCCCGTGTGGACAGATACAGCTGTGCGAAATGCTGTATCTCCCCGTTCAAGTTCCTCACATACGATGGCAAGAGCATTATAATCCATACCACTACCACCGTATTGTTCAGGAACACAAACACCCATTAAGCCTAACTCAGCAAGCCTTGACCAAATTTTAGCATCAAAGCCTCCATCAGTATCCCACTTTGCAATGTAGGGAATGATTTCTTCATCAACAAACTGTCTTACCGTTTTTCGTAGCATTTCCTGTTCAGTGGACATTTCAAAATTCATGGTTAGCACCTACCATTTCACGATCATAGCAGACTTATGTGATGTCTCTTTAATCACCACGCCACGTTTAGCCATCTCTTCGATATACGTATCACCAGGAACTATTGCTTCAGGTGGAAATACACCATGCTCTGTAATAGCACCCGCTCCTATCATCTGCGCTACAACAGAAATGGTATTAGCAGTAGCACGAGCCATGGCTGTTTCATTAATTGTCATATCCTTACGTACAACCATTTCATATTCATACGTTACCTGCTGTTGTGCTTTTTCACCAGCTACAATGACACGTAACAGTACAGCATCTGGTTTTGTGCCCAGTTCAAGCTTCTTTTTAAGCGCCTCTCGTACAACGGCACGAACAGGTACTTCTTGATTATCAACTTCTACCTTATTAGTGGAATCAAGGAATCCTAAGTCAGCTAAAAGCTTAAATTTCTCTGCGTGACCTTTATAGCGGATCGTTTTATATTCTAATGTGCGGACATTGGGGAATGTCTTATACAATGTGGAAATGCCACCAGATGTATAAAATGCCTCTAGCACACCGAAGTCATCAAAATAAATAGGTTCAACGCCAGACAGGGATGGAACTTCTTCAAGCTTGCCCTTCTGAATCGTTTTGGAAGGCTCTGTATAATGATCGAATACGCCATCTAAAGAAAACACACGTGTATAATGAAGTGGAGGCTTTGGATCAGTTGGAATACCACCTACAAATAGTTTAATAGAATCGACATCATCTAATTTCGATGCACCATAGCCAGCAAGAATATTAATCATACCTGGCGCAACACCTAAGTCCGGAATGATTGTGACACCTTTTGCTTTTGCTTCCTCATGAAGATCTAATATCTTCTCTGTCACACCACCAATATGACCGCCTAAATCTACGGAATGTACGCCTGCCTCAATCGCTGCTCTCGCCACTCGCTCATTGAACGAATAAAATAGCGCATTGACGACAACGTCACCCTTAGACATAACGTCCATTAATGAATCATCACGCTCTGCATGAAGCTCCACAACCTCCACTTTATTAGAGTCTAGCGTATCTACAAAATCCTGTGCTACTTTTACATCGATATCCCCTAAAAACACACTCTCCACTTTATCATTTTTTATTAAATCACGAGCTACCTCTTTACCCATTAAACCTGCACCTAATACAACAACTTTCATCAAGAACATCCCCTTTCGTTGATCTGTTACTCTGTATCGATTTGTGCTCTTTGTAATTTACCGCTGTAGTCTACATAAATACTCTTCCATTCTGTGTAAACATCTAGGGCAGCTACACCTGAATCACGGTGTCCATTACCAGTCCCTTTTGTGCCGCCAAATGGCAAATGAATTTCAGCACCTGTTGTGCCTGCATTTACATAAACAATACCTGTGTCCAAATCACGTTGTGCGCGGAAAATTGTATTTACATCTTGTGAGAAAATGGAGCTAGATAAGCCAAACTTCACACCATTATTTACTTCAATTGCTTCTTCCAAGCTTGCTACTTCAATGATAGAAACGACTGGGCCAAAGATTTCTTCTTGGGCAATAATCATGTCAGGCTTCACATTTGTAAACAGAGTTGGCTCATAATAGAACCCTTTATCGTAAGGTGGTTCATTTAATATTCTGCCCCCTGCTAATAATGTGGCTCCCTCTTGTTTGCCTATTTGCACATAGTGATTAATCTTTTCCAATGCGGCTTTATTAATCACTGGCCCGATTTTAACGTCCTTTTCTAGACCATCGCCAATTGTTAGCTTTTGCATTTCATCTAAGAGACGCTTTTCTAATTGTTCTTTTACATCTTTATGCACAATGACTCGGCTACATGCTGTACACCTTTGCCCAGCAGTACCAAATGCACTCCATAAAATCCCTTCTGTAGCTAGCTGTAAATCGGCGTCATTCATGACAATGACAGCATTTTTTCCACCCATTTCTAAAGAAATCTTTTTCAAGTGCTTACCGCCAAGTTCGGCTACTTTACTACCCGTTGTCGTAGAACCAGTAAAGGAAATAACCTTGACATCAGGGTGTTCAATTAACGCTGTCCCTACTGTAGGCCCTGTACCAAACACAATATTAGCGACTCCATCTGGTAAGCCCACTTCTTCAAAAATTTTACCCATTTCATAGGCCATCATCGGTGTCTCATTCGATGGTTTCCAAATAAATGTATTCCCCGCAACAATAGCTGGAAATGACTTCCACGTTGCAATGGCAACAGGGAAATTCCAAGGCGTAATGAGTGCCACCACACCGATAGGTACCCTTACACTCATGGCAAATTTATTGGCAAGCTCCGATGGTGTTGTTTCGCCAAACAATCTTCGACCCTCACCAGCCATATAATAAGCCATATCAATTCCTTCTTGCACTTCTCCCCTAGCCTCTTCAATTACCTTGCCCATCTCTTTTGTTAAAACGGTCGCCAAATATTCTTTCTTCTCTTTCATTTTGAGACCGATGGCATATAAATAGTCTGCACGCTTTGGCGCTGGTACAAGTGCCCAGCTCTTTTGTGCTTGTTTGGCAGCAGCTACAGCCTCATCTACCTCATTTGAAGTAGAACGTGGTATGGTAGCAAGCTGCTCACCATTTGCAGGGTTCGTCACTGCTATACTTTGTAAATGTGAATGTGTGACCCATTTACCGCCAATATAGTTTTTAATCTCCACTACATACACCCCCTGAAATACTCTATGATGCCTCGGCTGTTGTACCAGTTGTATTCCATTGGTACAGCGTCTGTAACAGAATGAAATATGTCAATATTCCGAATTTTCTAGATGCAATATACCTGGTCATACTAGCATTTACCTAATAATCGGTGACAACTACCAGAGGCTTTATTTTCATCTAACGTCATTACCTCCATATAGAGGATGACTTCTAAATTTAGAAGCCACTTAAGGTTATGTATATTCACAATACCCTTCGTTATATGAAAATAAATAATACACATTCTAGTTTTTTATATTCGACATTTTCTAGCTAATTCCCTTTTTTTCTAAAATATTTAATTTCCTATTGAAACTAATGTGATTTATAATCGTATACAATATCATTAAATTTACTTTTGGAGGAATCCCTTTATGAATAATCATGAAATTGACTACAAGTTATTTGGTGACGACATGCAATATGTGCAAGTTGAGCTTGATCCTCAAGAAACAGTTGTTGCAGAAGCAGGAGCTTTAATGATGATGGATGACTCGATCCATATGGAAACTATTTTTGGTGATGGCTCACGAGGTAGCTCACAAAGTGGTCTAATGGGGAAATTATTTGGTGCTGGAAAACGACTAATTACTGGTGAAAGTTTATTCATGACGACATTCACAAATGTTGGTGCAGGTAAAAAGCATGTTTATTTCGCTTCACCATACCCAGGTAAGATTATTCCAATGGATTTAAGCCAATTGAACGGTAAAATCATTTGTCAAAAGGATGCATTCTTAGCAGCAGCTAAAGGTGTTTCTGTTGGTGTTGAGTTTCAGAAAAAAATCGGTGTAGGCTTCTTCGGCGGTGAAGGCTTTATTATGCAAAAGCTTGAGGGAGACGGTATGGCATTTGTACATGCAGGTGGAGCGATTCACGAAAAAACGTTACAGCCGGGAGAAGTGCTACGTGTAGATACAGGATGTTTGGTGGCGATGACATCAAATGTAGATTACAATATCGAGATGGTTGGAGGCGTAAAAACTGCACTATTTGGTGGAGAAGGGATCTTCTTTGCTACACTACGCGGCCCAGGGACTGTGTGGGTACAATCATTACCATTTAGCCGTTTAGCAAGTCGTGTCTTTGCAGCAGCACCTATTTCGCAAGGCGGGGGCGGTCAATCTAAAGGTGAAGGCGGCATCGGTGGCATATTCGATTTATTCAATAAATAAGAAAACATAAGGCTGGAACAAAAAATGTTTCAACCAACAAAAATACCGAACTATCCAATGAAACGCTTATAAAGTGTTTCGGAATAGTTCGGTTTTTCTATTTGTCATGTTTTGTTATTAAGAAATTATTCGACTTTTTGAAAGAACAATTTAGAGCAAACGTGGTGAGTGAAGCGGCTAACGGACGCCCTGAAAGGACACTGGAGGAACGGAAATCAATCCCACAGCTTACTAAAAAGTTTTTTCTAGTCTTTTTTCAATATGTAGCATATCAGCAGATAATATGCTTCTCTTTTTTAATCGATTCGATTGGAGAGTGCCTTGCCTTGTCCATAAGCCGTTAATGCTTTCACATTTAGCATCAGCATGGCCGTTCTCGTTGCTAACGAAGCGCTACCGATATGTGGAAGTGCTACTACATTTGGAAGAGTTAATAAAGGATGATTCATAGCAATCGGCTCTTGTTCAAAAACATCTAGCCCCGCAGCCCACAGCTTACCATTTTTCAAAGCATCATACAGGGCAGCCTCATCAATGATCCCACCACGGGAAGCATTTATTAATACAGCATCTTCCTTCATCAAAGCTAGTTCCTGTGCCCCAATGAGTCCTTCCGTATCAGTATTATAAGGTGTCATAATCACAACAAAATCAGATTGCTTTAAAAGGTCTTCCAATGAAACATACTGGAAGCCATACATTTCTTCCGCTTCATGCCGACGTCTGCGATTATTATATAAGATTTTCATATCAAAACCTTTTGCTCTTCTAGCAACAGCTTGGCCAATTCGCCCCATGCCAATAATTCCTATTGTTGCTCCTGATACATCCTTACCAACCAGTTGCATTGGATACCAGCTGTTCCATTTGCCTTCACGTAAATATCTTTCACTTTCTGGAATTCTACGTGCAGTTGCAAGCAGTAAGCCAAATACTAAATCCGCAGTCGTATTGGTTAAGACACCTGGTGTATTTGTCGCCATAATGCCTTGTTTCCGTAAAGCTTTCACATCAATATTATTATAGCCAACTGCTAAATTGGTAACTAATTTCAAATTGGGTGCATGTGAAAGTAACTCTTCATCTACTTGATCGGCTATCGTTACCCATAGCACCTCACAGTCAGCGACAGCTGCTAGCAATTTGTCTCGTGGAATAACCAGGTCTTCTTCTTCCCACTGCGAGATTTCATAAAACTCCTGTAATGGTTCAACAATATGTGTAGGAAATTTACGTGTTATAAATAATTTCTTTTTCATGCTCCAAAAACACCCCTCTACTCATTTCCCTAATTCGCCTATAGCGTAACACTTAAAACAAGCATTTTCTAGTCTGTATCCTTCCATAACTGATAGTTATTAGCTAATTCATCAGCCTCATTTTTAGTTTATCCGTGTAATACATCATTCTATCCTAATCCACAGCACGAAAAAAACTATGCATAGATTGGATGCATAGTTTTTCATAATGTTGGAAAACAAAACCTTCAATAACATTTTTGTGAAAGTTCCATTGTAGGCTACTTGCATTCTGTAAGCGAGTACTACCCCATGGGAATCAAGTAGCCCAATCAATAAAAATATTTCTTTTGAGCAAAGGTTTTCAACTAAAGTGGAAGTATTCACTACTCTTTATGGAGGGGTGTTGTCACTCATCGCTTCTCCACATTGAAAATAAAAGCCTATCCTTACTCTAATCATACAAATAAAGAGCTATTTTGTTCACTAAGGCTCGTATGAAAGATTAGGAAAAGACTCTTTTGCGCATGGTTGATTGGAGTGGAGCCAGCGTCACTCCTAGGGATTTAGCGTCACAGCTGAGACGCTGGCAGAACGGAAATTAACCCCTCGCCTTTCAAACTTACTTTTTCTGCCGTTGACATCAACACTATTAAAATTCTCTAATTGTTGTATTTAAGCGATTGGCCACTTTCTCTAATGCTCCAGAAGATTCACCAATAGTTTCAATAATCTTTACTAATTCAGCTATTTGACTACCAACATTTTGAAAGTTAGAGATAGAATCTTCCACAGAACCAGAAATCGCATCAAATGCTTTTAGCGACTCGGCATTGCGTTCAATACTACTATTCACGAGTTGCTGTATATCCTGAATGGCTTGGACCACCTGTGTTGTAATACCGTTCGACATCATAATTAGTTCAGCTATTTGTTCGACTGAGCTTTTCGTTTGATCAGCAAGCTTACCTACTTCATTTGCAACGACTGCGAAGCCCTTACCATGTTCGCCAGCACGTGCTGCTTCAATTGCAGAGTTCAGCGCAAGTAAATTGGTTTGCCCTGAGATGCTTTTCACAATTTCTACAACTGCATTAATTTTGGAAGAAGAGGCATCTAACTGCTCCACCATATTAGCCATCTCAACTGTTTTATGATGAATTTTTCCAGTTTGCTCATTGATAGATACAATTTTAGTATAACCTTCACTAGACACCTTTTGCATAGATTGTGCCTCTTGCATACTATCTGTCAAAGAATCATTGACATGCTGTGCACTATAAACAAGTTGTGTTACTGTTTCAGTCGTATTTTGAGATTGAACCTCCAACTGTGTTGAAATGCCGCCTATGACATCCTTTACATGCTCCCTAACGCTATTGCGTTGTTTCTCTATTAATATACTGGCATAGTTATCGTATTCTTCCAAAACAATTTGCTGCTCGAAATTACATATTTTACTAACAGCATCACAAAATTTCTCTTCCTCGTCTTTAGATAGTCGAAGCTCATAAATAATTTTACGTAGTGATTTTTCAAGAATGTAAAAGGCTGCTAAATACCATTTAGGATAGAGATTAATCTTCACATGCATCTTTGCCACACGGCTTCGCTTCTCTAAAAAAGCTTCATCTATACGCCCCTCAAACATTTCAATAATATGATGGCGTAATGTTTGCCGTAAGCGCTCGCTAGAACTATGCTTTTGTATCACAGCCTGTAAAGAGGGCACGCTTTCAATAGCATGATAAAATGCACCAACCACCTCAACAACGTTTCTTTCCACATAAGGCTTTAAGCTTTTAATCAATTGAAGGTCGTATACACTTAATCCTACAAGATTTAACTGAAATAAACGTTCTGGCTCTTCAATAAAAATACCGACAGCTGCTTCATCACTAATTTCAATTGTATTTTTCTTAGATCTATTTACAATTTGAAACATTTTCTCCACCTCATATTATAATCATATACCGAACTAAGTCTATTATCCTAAATGCTATTCAATAACAACAAATATTTGGACATTCTATGTATCAATTATAATCTCAAAATAAACAAATGAATAATAAAGAGGTAAATGATAGCTATTATCATTATAATCCTCTATACATTTGTACTATTCAATAAGTCTTTGTAACTATTTTACTCATTTTTCAAAAAAATGATGGCTGGAGTAATAAAAAAAGCCACTGCTTCTTATCAAAGAAGAGTCCTGCACCCCTAAAGTTTAGATTTTTGACTCTAACTTTAGGGGTGCAGGACCAAGAGTGACCTTTTTTATTTACATAAAAATAATTACACAAAGAACTGCGGCTAAAACTAAACGATAAATCGCAAAAGGCATTAACTTCACCTTTGAAATAAGTGCTAGGAAAAACTTGATGGATAGTAAGGCAAAGATAAATGAACTAATAAATCCAACTGCATAGAATCCAAAATAGTCCATCGATAAAGTATCCCAGTTTTTCAGAACGGATACTAGACTAGCCCCTGCCATGATTGGCACTGCCATAATGAATGTAAAATCGGCTGCAACACGGTGACTCATACCAAAGAGTACCCCACCTGAAATAGTCGCACCTGAACGAGAAAAACCTGGCCATAAAGATAGACATTGAACTAACCCAACTTTAAATGCTAAACCATAGGATATCTTGTCTAAAGAATCTACTTTTGGTTTTCTTGGTGCCAATTTATCCGCAGCAATCATTAGAATTGCTCCTGCCACTAAAGCATAAACTACATGTTCTACTTTAAATAAATGGTCGTCTATAAAATCTTTAAACGCAAAACCTAAAACAACTGCTGGCAGCATCCCAACAATAACATGCAATAAGTTAAAACGGCCGTTTATGGATTTTGATTGACCGTCAATATTATATAAGCCAACTAAGCTTAGCATACGTTTCCACATCACTACGATAACCGCTAAAATGGAGCCGAGCTGCACAACAATTTTAAATGTGTTAGCAGGATATTTTCCCAAAAACTCCTCTGTCTTTAACCACATATCATCCACGATAATCATATGACCCGTAGAAGATACTGGTGCGAATTCCGTCATACCTTCGACAAAGCCTAATATTAACGCTTTTAATAATTCTATAATTTCCACCATGTCACCTTACCTTTTTTAATCAAATACCCACCTATTATAAGATACTACGTTTTCATATACTACTGTCATTTCACCTAGGTAGCTCATTTCAAGATTACCACACACTATTGAAAGTTTATATCCACTACCCAAAGCTCTGATCTACTACCAATTCGCATCGGTGGTCCCCAGAAGCCATAGCCTGATGAAACAAGTGTATGCATATGCTCCTTCAACTTATAACCATAGTCCAGTTCAAATACCCGAGCCGTTATATACTGGTTTGGCCATAGCTGACCCTTATGTGTATGACCTGACATATGTAAATCAACCCCCATTGCCGTTGGTGTTACCAAGTCATCGGGTGTATGGTTCATCACAAGCCATGGCAAGTTATCAGATACCTTTAATTCTTCAAGTGTTTTTCTTTCTTTATTCGTCCTATCCTCTTGCCCTGTTAATACAAACGCATCTTCTATACGAATTGTTTCATCTAGCAGTATTTTCACATTGGCATTTTCCATTTCCTTTACAAACTCAGGAATTTTTTTACCGTAATATTCATGGTTACCCAATATCCCATACGTTCCATATGTAGATGTTAATCCTTTCATGACATCCGCCATGCCCTCTTGAACAAACCATTTTGGATCATCATCCACGATATCGCCAGCTAACAATACAATATCTGGCTGCGCTTCATTTGCCAAGTTTACAAATCGTTGCAAATGCCTTTTATGCGATAATACCCCTAAATGAAAATCAGATGCCACAACAGCTCTCAGTGATTCTAGTTCACTTTCCTTTTTGGCTACCGTTATTTCTAAATGACGAACTACTGGTGAATAAGCTAAATAAGAGCCGATGATACTTAACAAAACTAGGACAGCAACTGCTATACTACCAATTATTTGTACATTTTTAAAGGGAGTTAACCAAACAATCAATTGTGAAGCTAAACACAGTAATAAGCCGTATTCAAAGAGAAACATCCAGTAATTACTGATGACCGAAAAAAACCGTAAAGACTCATGTAATCTTCCGATAATAATACTAAAAGCAACAATATACAGGATCAGCCAAAATAGGACTGGATAACGGAACCATCCCATCGCTACAAGCCACTGCTTTACTCCCCACCCTAAATAGAAAGTCAACGCACTATAAATACTAATTAAAAGTATACCACCGATTACTTTTGGCATAACCTAGTCCTCTACTTTCTTCTATAATTTAGTTGATTATATCATTATACTTAACAATCATATTGCTTGAAGCCCTTGAATAATCTTCTATCTGAAAATAGGAACTGATTACAGATGACAACTATAAGTTTACCTTTTTATTTCCTTCGATTCTCTCGTTCTACATGACATTCCACCATATTTAGATGACATTTTCGTCATTTTCACACTAAAAGCCACTTTAATTTCTACAAATCTTCCAGTAACATAATAGATGAACGAGAAAATTTACGCATTTACGAGCAAAAAGGGGTGCTATTTCGAATGACACGTTATAAATTTGAAACAATAGAGCATGAGTTATTTCGTAAAACCTTCCGTAAGTTTTTAGCTGAAGAAGCTGAGCCACATTATATTCAATGGGAAAAAGACCATCTAATTCCACTTTCCTTTTGGCGCAAGCTCGGTGAGATGGGCTACCTTTGCCCACAGGTCGAGGAGCAGTATGGCGGGCTTGGTCTGGATTTCAGCTTCGGTGTTATTATTCAAGAGGAGCTAGAACGTATAGGTTCAAGTCTTATTGGGATTGGACTGCATAATGATATTGCCGTACCTTATATCGAGGCTTATGGTACACATGAACAAAAATCTCGCTGGCTGCCTAAATGTATTTCAGGCGACTATATCACTGCGATTGCGATGACTGAGCCTGGTACAGGTTCAGACTTGGCAAATATACAAACAACCGCGATCCGCGATGGTGACTTTTACATTGTCAATGGACAAAAAACCTTTATCACTAATGGCATTCATACAAACTTAGCCATTGTTGCAGTGAAAACAAATCCACAGGTGGAGAAAAAGCATCGCGGCATCAGTCTACTTGTCATTGAAGAAGGTACACCTGGCTTTACAAAAGGAAGACAGCTCGAAAAGGTTGGGATGCATGCCCAAGATACGGCAGAACTCTATTTTGAAGATTGCCGAGTGCCTGTGCAAAACCTACTTGGAGAAGAAGGCAAAGGTTTTCACTATATGATGGAAAAGCTACAGCAAGAGCGATTAGCAGTAGCGATTGCTGCACAAACAGCCGCAGAGGATATGCTTACCTTGACATTAGACTATGTAAAATCACGTCAAGCCTTTGGTAAAACAATTGGCGACTTCCAAAATACAAAATTTAAAATTGCTGAAATGGCTACTAAAATTGAGCTTGGAAAATCATTTTTAGAATCCTTGATTGAAGAGCATATTGCTGGGAAAGAGGTTGTGACAAAAGTATCTATGGCAAAATACTGGATCACAGAAAATGCACGTGAGCTTGCCACGCAATGTATGCAATTGCATGGTGGCTATGGCTATATGGAGGAATATAAAATTGCTAGAAGGTATAGAGATATACCTGTTATGTCCATCTATGCTGGTACCAACGAAGTGATGAAAGTCATTATCGCCAAAAATTTAGGCTTATAAAAAGATGGCGGCAAATTTCTGCCGCCATCTTTCCATTATACTGCTGGAATTCGAACAATTACTTTAAATAGATCGCCATCTACATCAATACTCATTCTTGCCCCATGTAAGTCGACAATAGATTGTGCAATCGCTAATCCAAGTCCTGAGCCCTCTGTATGTCTTGAAGCATCTGCACGTTTAAAGCGTTCAAATAATTCCTCGGCATCCTCACTGATTTCATATTTCGCAACATTTTTCACTGTAAATTCAGCATCACCATCTGCCGTACGTTTCAACGTCACGTATACACGTGTTCCTTCTAACGCATATTTCAAGACATTCACAATTAAATTATCGATGAGTCTCCACCATTTTTGACCGTCCACATATGCATAGATGGGATCGTGTGGCATCGTCATACGTAAATCTAAGCTTGACTGTGTCAAATCCTCTTTATGCTCCCCTACCGCTTGCTGAATAAGCTGCGTCAAATCTACTCGACTGCGATGGAGTTCAATATTGCCACTTGCCATTTTTGACACTTCAAAAAGGTCTTCAATCAATACTTTTAAACGCTCAGATTTTTTATCGAGAATTTGAATGTATTGTTGACGTTCTTCGTCTGTAATAGTGGGCTTTTTCAGTAAATCCGTATACGTAATAATAGAGGTTAATGGCGTACGTAAATCATGACTCACATTTGTAATAAGCTCTGTTTTCAAACGTTCACTTTTCGCCTGCTCATGCATGGACGTACGAACACCTTCTCGTAAATGGTTAAGATTTTCAGCATGACCTGCAAGCGGTGATTTGCCTTTTACCTTCACATCTCGGTTTAAACGTCCTTCAGCCATATTCTTCGTATCCTTCATAATGCGATTTAAATAACCCATTCTTGATAGGAAAACAACCAGAGCAGGAATTCCTACGAACATACACATAGCAAGAACAAGAACTGGAAAACCGCCTCCTCTTAACATAGAAGCGACAAGGCTACCTCCCCCAAAGAAGGCTGCAGCTAACATGACCAATGAATGCAATGCAATAGAACGATTGATAAATAAATCAGTCATCGAATCGCCAAGTGACCATAAATAACTTGATTTCATATTTTCTTCTAGCTTTTTCAAAGTATCCACTCTTGTATACAGCCAAATTAATTGTACAAAGAAAGCACTGCCTATAACGAATAACACAGCTATTTTAAAGGCAGAATCTAGTATAGACCGTACATAATTATATTGATAATTGTAATCGTAAGTGTATTCAATAGATTCAAAAACAATTTGGGAAGTAAAAAGATACATAAATCCTGTGATCAATACTAGAATAACCTGAAAGTCAAACTTTACCTTAGTTAAAATCTCTTTTTCCTTCATATTCGTGACAGTTTGTAGTACAACCTTACGACCTCTCCATGCAAAGATTGCCGTTACTATACTAGTCAGCCACACAAAGAAAAAGGTATATTGATTACGGTGAAAACGATTATAATCCTGCATAACGCCTAATGATTGAACTGCTTTTTTCGAGATGGTTAAGACACCCATATATTCAGCTGTTTCATAAAAATTATCTACATCCACATATGCTTCTGTACTGTAAAAAATATCCCTTAAATTATTACTAATATTTCCTGCATATAATGGGTTTCGCTCAGAATATTTTATTTTATAGGCACTGCTTTCTGAAACATCACCTGCACGGTATATTTTACCTGTTTCAATATTCGTCAACTCATAGGACCAGTAGTCATAGTTTTTTCCAAAGCTTTTCGCTTCGGCTTGTACTGACTTAATATATTTATCAATTAATGCTTCTTTTTCAGCACGAATCTTCTTTCGCACATGCTCATCATTTTCAAAGTTTGCCGTAATATCTTTAATCTTATTATCGCGTTCAGTCTCTAGCTTTATTTGTAATTCTGCAGCATTGGCATCCACTGCTTCTTGAATTCGCTGTCCGTATTGCTGTTTAATATTATCGATTTGCTGTCCCAATGTACCATAGTAATTACGATGATCTTCTATTTCTGATTGCGTAATTTCTATTTCATCTTTAAAATCTGCGGCATTCGGTACATTTAACACTAACGGTCCTAGTTCTGCTGTGAAATTATCGATTTCATGCTGGAAATTTTCCGATTGGAAATAGGATTTACCAATATACTGATAACCTACATGCCAAAAAGTAAAAATACCAAAAATTGTCCAAATGAAACACATTAACACTAGAGAGGATTTCCATTTTTTTATCATACCTCTTACACTCCTCTAAAAAATTCTTTCCAAAAATTGCAAAACCTCTGAGGAGCGAGAATCGACGATTTGATAGGCATAAACACCAAAATAAATGAGCCCAACAACACCTGCTATAAATCCTGCAATCGTCATATACTTCTCTAGTTTATTTTTCCATTTTATAGCCAACGCCCCATACCACCTTTAGATAGCGCGGATTTTTCGGATCTGCTTCAATTTTTTCACGTATCTTCCGAATGTGAACAGCTACAATATTTTCAGCATTGTACGCCTCCTCATTCCAAACACGTTCATAAATTTCACGTATCGAAAAAACACGCCCTACATTTTTCATTAATAATTCCGTGATTTTATATTCTATTGGAGTTAGTCGAACAGGTTCTCCTTCTAGTATGACCTCTTTTGCATCTTCATCAAGAACAAGTCCGTCAATTTCCACTTTTGTCGCTCCTTCACTATACGTCCCTAGTTGCACATAACGTCGCAACTGCGATTTCACTCGTGCCAATAGTTCTAATGGATGAAATGGCTTCGTCACATAATCATCAGCTCCAACGGATAGCCCATGTATTTTATCGCCATCCTCTGCCTTTGCACTCAGCATAATAATTGGAATATTGCGCTCCTCCCTAATTTTAAAGGTTGCTGTAATGCCATCCATGTTTGGCATCATGATATCTAAAATAATTAAATGTACTTCATTGTTCTCTAGCTTTTCTAATGCATCTTGGCCGTCTGCTGCTTTAATGACATGATAGCCTTCATTTTTTAAATAAATTTCAATACCATCACGAATATCTTGATCGTCATCTGTAACAAGAACTGTTAATTTCGTCATGATATACACCTCGCTCTCAAATATCAGTGTACCTTTCAAATCTTAAAAACCAGCTATTATAAAAATGAAGAATTTCTTAAGGTTTTCGTTTTTTCCTTCCACCTATGGTTAAAACAACAATGCCACCTAGTAGCATTGCTAGACCAAGCCAGGACACGATACTTAATTGTTCTCCAATGAAAAACACCCCAAGAATGGCAGCAGTTAATGGCTCTGCTAATGACAGTGTTACAGCTGAGGATGAACTAATTTTTTGCAGACCATTTAAAAACAATAAATACGCCACGCTTGTACACATAATTCCCATGAATAGCATTGTCCATAAGTTATGTGTATTCCCTAACCAAGCAAATCCATTTTCAAAAGAAAACGGCAGTAAAAATAACGTACAAATAGAGAATGTCATGGCGACTGCTGGCAATGCCTCTTCCTGTGCCATTAATTTTTTACTAATGTTTGTATAAAATGCAAAGGACACACCTGCACAAAGTGCTAGTGCAAATCCACCTATATGAACAGACTCGTCTCCATTATTCATAAATAATAAAAGACATCCGATAATCGCCATCAGTGTAGCAAGTCCCCATACCGCTGTCGGACGAGTTTTCCAAATAAGCCATTCTAAAACACCAGAAAATACTGGTGCACTACCAATTGTCGCAACTGTTCCAATGGCTACTCCTGTTAGACGGATAGATGAAAAGAAAAGACCCTGGAAAAGAGCAATACTGGCTGCAGCTAAAATCGTCCATTTCCATGACCATTTTCGAAAGTTAATTTTCCGTAATGAAATGGTAATGGCTAATAATAGACCGCCACCAATTGCAGAACGAATAGTGGCCACTGCTATTGGAGATACCCCTTGATTTAAAAATGTTTGAGCTGTTCCTGTCATTCCCCATAGAATGGCTGCTAGTAATACCAACAACGGATTTAACATTTATCAATTCATCCTCGCTTTATTACTTCATTAATACTAATAATACATATTTATCCAAAATCAAACAATTATCATTTTTACTTTTTCTTTCAATTAGCCTAGTATGCTTTCTCAACAATGGAAGTTATAATATATACAGTAAAAGGAGCGAATCGTATGTACAAAACAATTGCAGAGACAGCTGTTGATCTTGGTATGCCTGAGGATCAAATTATGCGTCTAGTTTATGAGGGGCGTATCCGTTCTGTTTACGATGGAGAACAAACCCTAATCAATAGCGGCCAATTTAGCACGTATTTTAAACAATTGGAACGTATTAAAGAGGAAATCGAAATTTGGCGTTCTACCCCTATTCCAGAAGATATAGATGTGAAAGATGAAGATTAAAAAAACCCACCATTCATACAATCGAACATTGTTGAGTGGCGGGTAATTTTAAAAAATAAGTTTATTAGATTGTCACAACAAATCCTGCTCTTTTCCCAATGATTTCAGCATAGTCCTCTACCATGACACTCGCAGTTGGGTACATTCCTGCCCCAGGGCCAACTAATGTTAATGTCCCAATATAGTTAGTCTCTAACGCTACCGCGTTGAACACATCATCAACGGGATAAAGTGGATGTTCTTTATCAACCAGTTGAGGACCAACTTTAGCGATAATTTTACCGTCAGCCCTTTTTTCCACTTCAGCGACATGGCGGTAACGCAGACCGTTTTCACACGCTTCACGGACTTGTTCAGCCGAAATGCTATCGATACCAATTACTTCTACATCAGCCCAATCTGGTTGCTCTCCGAAAGCTAAAGCACTTAAAATCATTAATTTTTTAAAGGCATCCTGACCAGAAATATCATTATATGGATCCGCCTCGGCATAACCTAAACTTTGCGCCTCTTTTAAAGCTGTTTCGAATGACCAGCCTTGTGCACGCATTTTTGTTAAAATATAATTACATGTACCATTCAGGACTCCTTGAATACGGCTCACATCATTAACAAGTAAAATATTTTTCATTGTTTTAATAACAGGTACGCCACCTGCAGTAGTTGCCTCATAGCCTACAAAAACACCATTTGCTTTTGCCAGATCCTGCAACTCTAAGCCTCGTTTAGCAAACATCACTTTGTTGGCTGTAACAACGTGACATTTATGCTCAACTGCTCTTTTTAAATAACTGTATGCAGGCTCTTCATTTACAATCGCTTCAAACACAACCTGCATACCTGGCTCTGCTAAGACATCATCCATACTCGTCGTCATTAAATGCGCTGTACCTGGTACACGTTCACGACTAGCATCTGTCACTAAAATCTTTGCTACCTCTAATTCAATACCTAATTTATTTTTTAGCTCTTCTCGCTTTTCATTTAAAATATGATAGATCCCTTGACCCACCGTTCCAAATCCTAAAATCGCTGCCTTTATAGTTGCCATTTCTGTTATTCCCTCCAACTTACATTCCGCAGTTTCATCAAAGCTAATTTCTCCATGGGGTTGTGTCATGATAATTGGACACCCACCGCAAGCTTTAGCCAATTACTCTTCTTTGTACGAGTTTCGCTATTTTAGTATGTGTTGGAACACATACAAATTCAAATAATTCTAAATTTATCTTAAAGAAAATTGTAACGCAAATACATACTTAGCACAAGAAAAATCTTTCTAGGAAGGACATTTGTTTTCTCTAGATGTGCAAAAGAAATCGGTTTCATTCCCTTTATTATACGTTTTTTTAGTTGATCTATAAGATTTGAACAAAAATTGACTATTTCCATTTAAATATATGAATGTCTTTCTTCTATTATATATGTATGCTTGGACACCCATCATCTTGTTACTATTTTAATGACCTCTAAAGAAAAAACTCATTCCCTGTAGCAGCAGAGAATGAGCTTTAATATATGGGGGTTTTCAACTTGCTTTTGAAAGCAATTGATAACGATAATGTGTTAAAGCTTGTTGAACAAGACTAATTTCTTCTTCTGTAAAATTTGGTATTGCATACGTACGTTCCACTAATTGAAATGTACCGTATTTTAAGTAAAGCTCTGTTGCAGGAAGTGCAATATGGCTCACACCGTAATGTTCATATGCCTCAAAAACTTCCTTTACAGTATAGCCCTCCTCTTCAGCCACAACATACTCTTGAAATGCTGTATGACCAAAGACTTGCTTCCATTTTTTATCGACTGATGTAAGTAAGTGTTGAATGGATTGATTGTTGACAAAGACATGACCTTCATTCAGCTCATAAATTAGATAGGATGCAATGTTTTGTGCACTATAGATATTACCCATTTTAAACACTCCTTTATCATCAGTTTTTTTGGAAGAGCAGTCACTGGCTATGCGACCACTCTTCTTCTATATATTCAAAAGTGGGGGGAGCACTTTTGAAAACATTTACCTTATAACAAGAATTTTCGTATTCTTAACTTATTCCCTAGTATATAACACGGAATTAATTAAGTCAATAATACACATAAAAATACTTGGTATTATTTTTAAAAAAGTTCTGATAATTGATGGATTTTATACTTGGTTGATGTAGCAACGTTTGACGCAATGCCAAATGAGGCAATTCGAATGAGAAAATACGTAAACTCTACAACATCCTCCCTTGCGTTCTAAAACTTAAGCTTCTACAGTTTGTTCAGTTGTTGTGGCAAGCGTAATGGCTTGTTCTAAATCAGCAATAATATCCTCTACTGCCTCTAAACCGATGGATAAGCGAATGAGCGACTCGGTTACGCCAGCTTGAATTAATTCATCTGTTGATAATTGCTGATGTGTAGTAGATGCTGGGTGAATAATGAGCGATTTGGCATCCCCTACATTTGCTACATGTGAAAACAGCTTCACGCTATCAATTAGCTTTCGACCAGCCTCACGTCCACCTTTAATGCCAAATGTAAGCACAGAACCGAAGCCATTTTTCAAGTATTTTTTCGCCAAATCATGTGTCGCAAAATCTTCTAGGCCATTATAGTTTACATACTCCACAGATGGGTGGTTTCGTAAATATTCAGCAACTGCCAACGCATTTTCATTGTGTTTAGGGATACGCAAATGAAGCGTTTCTAAACCTTGTAGTAAATTAAACGCTGCGTCAGCACTTAATGTTGGACCGAAGTCACGTAACAACTGTACGCGTAGCTTCGTAGCAAAAGCAGCAGAAGCTGTATCAATTCCGTAACGTAATCCATGGTAAGAAGCATCTGGTTCCGTAAATCCAGGGAATCGTCCACTAGTCCAATCAAACTTACCAGCGTCTACAACAACCCCACCTAAAGTTGTACCATGACCACCTATCCATTTAGTTGCGGAGTGAACAACAATATCTGCACCGTATTCAATTGGTGTGGAACCATAAGGAGAAGCAAATGTACTATCGATAATTAATGGTAAACTGTTATCATGTGCAATCTTAGCTACTGCTTCAATATCTAAAACTTTTAAACTTGGATTACCATAAATTTCAGCGAAGACAGCTTTCGTTTTATCGGTAATCGCAGCCTTAAAATTCTCTGGGTTTGTTTCATCTACAAAAATTGTTTTAATGCCATACTTCGGTAATGTGTTAGCCAATAAATTATACGTACCACCATATAAAGAACTACCTGCTACTATTTCATCGCCTGCTCCAGCTAGATTTAAAATGGAAAATGCGATAGCTGCTGCACCAGATGAAAGTGCTACTGCTGCTGTTCCACCTTCCAATAAGGCCACACGCTTTTCAAAAACATCCACTGTCGGATTTGTAATCCGTGTGTAAATGTTCCCCGCTTCCTCTAAGGCAAAAAGACGTTGCGCATGAGCAGTGTCCTTAAATACGAAAGCAGTTGAGCGATAGACAGGAACTGTTCTAGAGCCCGTCACTGGGTCTGGCTCTTGACCACCATGTAACAGCAATGTTTCTGGTTTAAAATTTGTCATTGTGTACCTCCAATTATTTTTTTACGATGGTACCGGAGATGAGGAGGATTTATGTGTAGAAAACAAAACCCTCTCCTGTTAAGAAGAGGGTTGCGGTTGCAAGTTTTCCTCCCCTTATCTGCCAGATCCAAGTAAGAATCTGTAGGAATTAGCACCTTAGTAAGTTCATCACTTACTGGTTGCTGGGCATCATAGGGCCTATCCCTCCGCCGCTCTTGATAAGAGTATGAGATTCAATTTCCATCGTTGTAACACAGTATAAACATAGAGTTTTTTTCTGTCAATATGTAAATTTTATTTTTTCCGAAACTTCTGTCAGCTCTTATACGTAATATGAACGCATACACTAATTTAGAAAAAAATTTGAAAGGAGTATTTTTATGGTAAAAGCCGTGATCATTTTTCTCTTAGTTGGATATTTAATTGGCTGTATTCACGGCTCTAAAGTGGCACAATTTTTATCGGGGGTTGATTTAAAAAAAGCTGGCCATGGCAATGCAGGTGCCTCTAATGCTACACTTTCCCTCGGCTGGAAATATGGCGTTTTAGTAGCCCTAATCGATATTGGCAAAGGCGTTGTAGCTATTATCGGTGCACACTTTTATTTAGCAGATGCTCCGCATTTAACCGAAGGAGAAATATGGCTCCTGACCTACATTATTGCTGCAGGGGTTATTTTGGGTCATAATTTCCCATTTTATATGGGCTTCAATGGTGGGAAAGGAACTGCCTCTATTATTGGAATTCTACTTGCTGTAGATTGGAAGATTGGTTTATTTGCACTTATTTTATTTGTCATTTTATCCTTTGCAACTAACTATTTAATTGTCGGTGTTCTAGAGTTTTATCTCGTCTTTTGTACGGCAACATATTTATGGATTCCTGGAATTGGCCCAACTATAATTGCTGTCCTTCTTTTTGGCATAGCTATTATCCTGCACATCGAAAATATCCAACGATTAGCGAAGGGTACAGAGCCTAAAGTAACGTCTGCATTTAAGAAAAAGAAATAATATTACAATGGATATTTTTGTATTTTTTATGACCGTATATTTTCTCTTTATCTACTTATATCGCTGTAAAAAGCAGCTATTCTGCATACTTATTTTTTTACAATAAAATAGACAAGTTCTTATCTTAATAAAACATTTTACTAACCGATGTTATGGATAATAATCGTCATATTTATCGTAGAAAGGATGAGAAAATATGTCTTCACCCAATCAAACAGCTACGAAACGGAATTTAAAGCCACTATGGATTGGCTTGGCCTTTGCTTTACTAATCATCATTACTTTTTTACCTAATAACGGTGACTTACCGATTGCTGGACAACGAGCTTTAGCCATCTTAGCATTCGCAGTCATCCTATGGGTAACAGAGGCCGTGTCCTATCCCGTTAGCTCAGCCATGATCATTGCACTTGTAACTGTTCTACTAGGGCTCGCTCCATCAATGGACGATCCTGCTACAGAATTAGGAACTGCTGGCGCTTTAAAATTATCCTTAAGTGGATTTAGTAATTCCGCTGTCGCATTAGTAGCAGCAGCTCTTTTTTTAGCAGCAGCCATGCAAATTACCAACTTACATAAACGGCTTGCTCTCTGGATCCTTTCACTTGTAGGAACAAAAACAAAAGCTATCGTATTCGGCGCCATTTTAGTTTCTATAGCCCTCGCTTTTTTTGTTCCTTCTGCCACAGCACGTGCAGGCGCAGTCGTACCAATATTGCTAGGGATGGTCGCAGCATTTGGTTTACCACGCGATAGTCGACTCGCCGCTTTACTTGTTATTACTTCGGTACAAGCCGTTTCCATTTGGAATATCGGTATCAAGACAGCAGCAGCTCAAAATATGGTCGCTTTAAACTTTATTCAGGAACAATTTAATGTGGATATCTCCTGGGGTGCTTGGTTGCTCTATGCTGCCCCCTTCTCAATCATTATGTCTGTAGCTCTATTTTTCATTATGATCGCTTTAATTAAGCCTGAGACTAGCAATATCGAAGGTGGTAAAGAGGTCATCAAAAAACAGCTTTCAGAGCTTGGCCCATTGAAGGCTCCTGAAATTCGCTTAATCATAACATCAATCGTTTTGCTATTTTTCTGGGCAACTGAAGGGAAATTGCATCCCTTTGACACAACTACAGTCACAATTATTGCCATCGCTATTTTATTAATGCCTAAAATCGGTGTTTATTCATGGAAGGAAGTTGAACCTCATATCCCGTGGGGGACAATTATCGTCTTTGCCGTAGGTATTATGCTAGGAACCATTTTACTTAAGACGGAAGGTGCATCATGGTTATCCGATAAAGTATTTGGTTCACTTGGGCTAGATACGATGCCAATACTAGCAACCATCGCACTCGTAACATTATTTAATATTTTAATTCATTTAGGCTTTGCAAGTGCAACAAGCTTAGCCTCTGCACTGATACCTGTATTCATCGTACTAGCCTCTACATTAACAACGAATGTTGATCAAGTTGGCTTTGTCATCGTGCAACAATTCGTCATAAGTTTTGGCTTCCTATTACCAATTAGCGCACCACAAAATATGCTTGCCTATGGGACAGGAGCATTTACAACAAAGGATTTCTTGAAATCTGGTATTCCATTAACGATTATCGGCTTCCTTCTAATTCTTCTGTTCTCAGCTACTTATTGGAAATGGATTGGATTATTATAAAACTCTAATATGCTCACAACAAAAAGCCTTGAAGCACAATTGTCCTTCAAGGCTTTAATGATGGTATTTTATTGTTTCGTAAACGCAGGGTCCTTCATTGTCCCACTTTTTGCATAATGAACATGCCATGACAGTGCTTTTTCTAGATCGTGTGGCGTATGATGTCCACCAGTCGCCTCATTGGCATCATTATAATACTGCCATAGTTGCTCACGATAATCGGGGTGTGCACAATTATCAATGATAAGCGCCGCTCGCTCTTTCGGGGCAAGCCCACGTAAATCAGCTACACCCTGCTCAGTTACGATGACATCCACATCATGCTCAGTATGGTCCACATGTGAAACCATAGGGACAATACTTGAAATGTTGCCACCTTTAGCATACGATTTCGTCACAAAAATCCCTAGACGTGCATTACGTGCAAAGTCACCAGACCCTCCAATGCCATTCATCATCTTTGTACCAGAAACATGTGTTGAATTAACATTGCCGTATATATCAACTTCCAATGCTGTATTCACTGAAATAAGTCCGAGTCGACGAATAATTTCTGGTTGATTGGAAATTTCTTGTGGACGTAATACTAATTTATCAGCATACTTTTCAAAGTTCCCATAAACACGGTTTCCTACTTGCTCTGAAAGGGTAATAGAAGTAGCGGAAGCGAAATTTACTTTCCCTGCATCGATTAATTCAAATACTGCATCCTGTAGAACTTCTGAATAAACTTCTAAGTTCTCGAACTCAGAATCTTTAAAGCCTAACAATACGGCGTTTGCTACCGAGCCTACTCCTGATTGAATTGGTCGCAAGCTCGTTGTTAAGCGACCTACTTTAATCTCTTCACGTAGGAAATTTAATAAATGATTCGCCATTACATCTGTCTCCCCATCAGCAGGAACAATTGTTGATGGCGCATCTAATATATCTGAAATAACGATGCCCTTTACTTTATCTAAATCTAGCGGAATCCCAATTATACCAAGACGATCAGACACATTTTGCAAAGGAATTGGATCACGCTTACCTTGTGGCGCAGGTACGAAAATATCATGCACTCCCTCTAATGCATCAAGCTGTGCTACATTTAATTCAATGATGATTTGGTCTGCTTCTTGTACAAAAATCGGAGAGTTACCAACTGAAGTTGTAGGAATTAATAAGCCGTCTTCTGTAATGGCAGCAGCTTCAATAATCGCGAAATCAATAGGACCTATAATACCTTGGCGAACAAGTTCAGCATTATGAGAAAGATGGGCATCTACAAATGTGATATCACCGCTATTGATTTTATTACGAATACCAGCATCTGCTTGGAAAGGGCCTCGTTTACGAATGACACCTGCTTCTGCTAAATATTGGTCTACTTCAGGACCAAGTGATGCACCTGTAAAGACATCTACTTGAAATTTCTCTTTTTTAGCTTTCTCTACAAGTGCAAGAGGTACGACTTTTACATCGCCAGCACGTGTGAATCCACTCATCCCTAATACCATACCATCTTTAATCCAAGATGCTGCTTCTTCTGCTGTTACAATCTTGCTCCGCAATTGTTCATGGCGAAGCTTTTTCGCTAACTTTTCTTCCATTCCTTATTCCCCCATCCCACTATATTTTTGTTCAACTTGCATATTTGGTTCCATTAAATGTGTGACATTCGTCAGAAGCTATATCTTTATCCAAATAATGTTGCATCAGATAAACACTAACATCCGTTGAATAAAGAAATTGTATTTTTTGGTAGCACAACCAAATAAACAGTCGCTTCAATAATTTTAAACTATTTAGAATATTTAATCTATATTAAATGAAATATTTTACTTTACGAGATAATTTCTACATTTGTAAACTATTTAAATATAACTATCTATCTTTTTTTCATTCGATTTTGGCGACAAAGCGTGCTATGCTCTTGATATAAAGCACGCATAAAGGAGAGAGTTTTTAAATGGTTAAAGAATTATTACGCAATCATTCATCGGTACGTATTTATGATGGACAACCAATTTCAAAGGAAATCATCGAAGATTTGATCGCAACAGCACAAATGGCTGCAACATCCCATTTTGTGCAGGCCTATAGTGTTATATGGGTAACAGATGCAGATAAAAAAGAAAAATTAGGTTTACTCTCTGGTAACCCACGTCAATATGAAACTTCAGGTGGTGCATTTGTCTTCTGCGTCGATTTCAAGCGTCTTCAAATGGCAGGAAAATTAGAGGGAGTAGACATTGTGGCTGATTCAGCTGAAAATGTCCTTGTTGGTGTCGCAGATGTTTCATTGTTTGCACAGAATTTTGTTATTGCAGCAGAGTCAATGGGGTATGGAATTTGCTATATTGGAGGAGTACGAAATAAACCTTCTGAAATAAGTGAATTGTTTAATTTACCTGATCACGTTTTCCCATTATTCGGTCTGACAATCGGTGTCCCAGCTCGTCGCAATGAAGTAAAACCACGTTTACCTGTATCTGCCATACTACATGAAAATGAATACAATGTTGAAAAATATGAAGAGCTTTTACCAGCTTATAATGAGACAATGGAAATGTATTACAATAATCGTTCATCAAACAGAAAAATTGATAATTGGACTAAACAAATGGCTGATTTTTTAGTCGAACAACGACGTCCTCATATCAAAGAGTTTTTAGCTACAAAAGGATTTAACTGGAAATAACCAAATATAAATGGGGTTACTATCGTATGATTAGAACCCCATTTTTTTCATAATTTTATTACTCATCGATATTAAGGCTAGTGATTTTGTCTCGATATAGATAGTAAGTTCACCAATAAATTAAACGAAAAGCCTCTTCCCTTTTCCAGCTATTCCATTCATATTAATAAATGATCCCTAATGGATGAAAGGAGTTAAATGAATAATGTCCAATATCAATAAACATCTTGCTCGTACTTTAGAACAACAACATAAAAGAAGTGTAAGAGGTTTATTTTTAAAAATAGAGGAATTAAATAATGCATGTACACAGCTAAGAAAACGATTAGAGCCTAATGTTGATTTGACACTGTATAAACAGGCTATTGATTATGTTAATCAGTTCGTTTCCCATACCTCTATTCTCAACTTAAAATTTATTACCAATACACAAAATTTAGAAGTAGCTGTTTTACATACTCTTTTTTTATCCTATATTTTAGAACGCGAATCCACACATTCTTTTGCGTACGAAAATAGATTACTGCAAGGCTATTTACATGAAATCTTTACATTAAATGACCACGCAAAAACACTCTTTATGAACCATAAAGAAAAAATGCTAACTTTTATTCAAGAGGACAAATCCACATAATAAAAGACGATCTTGATATATCGAAGATCGTCTTTTGTTCTTTTATTGTAATCCCTTAATCATGAGGGATCGAACTGGCAAGAATTGTTCACCTGTATCGCCATATGTGAGAATGACCTCATCACCTTCTTGTAAATATATTGCTAAAGGCTCTGTTTCGGCACTAATTAAATAATTTTCACCATTATTTAATAAGAAAGATACCATTGTAAAATCACCTAGACGTTCTTTGTAAACACGCATTACCTTCCCGCTCACTTGTTTCTCTTCCGCATTTGAGCTACCATCTACTGTATTTCCTCCACGACTTAAGGCCGTTTTATATAGCTTTAGTGCCTCTTTAGGAGTAGTAGCATAAACAGATATTTCAGGATTGGCAGCAGACACGATGAAGTAGTTTTGTAAAAAGCCGTTGGAATCTAGCACCGCTGTCAGCCAGCTTGCTTCACCATAAAAGTTATATAACACTGGCATTTCACCAGTCCATTTTTTCTCAATAAATTTCTTCTCGATAATTTGTAAATTACCCTGTGAATCCATATAACTTGAATCTAAATTTCCTGTATAGTATGTGGCATCCCCTGTACGAGCATTCGTTAAGGAATAGCCTAACATTGAATCTACACCTTCTTTAGGGCTTGTAAAATCAGTAAAGTAATACATATCACCCTTCTCATCGAAAATTGGACTTACATTCGATTCTGTTCCTTCATCGGAAGGGATCTTTACATCCTTTTTACCAAACATACTGTTCCAAAAACCGTGAACATAATTACCAAAATAACTGTTTTGTAAACTTACTGTCTCTGGTGAAACTGCACCATCAATAAATTCAGGTATTTTGTCCAGTTCAACCGTTTCCGATTTCCCTGTTAGTGCATCAACTAAAACAATCCCTTTCACATCAAAGCCATTACGCGCGGTAATAAATTCACCATATGAACGAATGTAATAAGGCTTACCTTCATCATCTACTTCAAGCTGAACGTCTCCATAAAAAATAAGGAATGGATGTTGTAAACGCATATGACGTTCTAAATTAGCATTTAAATATGCAGAAGGAACATATTTCATTTCCTCTTTAACGAATTTAGGATTATCTGCAGAATCTGTGGCACTCATAATAAAGTAACCAGGTGTTGTATCCCCATTCATCCATTTAAAGAATCCTGAAAATTCAACAGGTGCGATATAAACATAATCACCCTTCACTTTTTGGATTTGTAAGCGTCCTAACTCATAGTAACTAGTGTTTGGCACTTGCCCGAAAGCTTTTTTCATTTTATTGCGAGCAAATTTCGGTGGTACACTTGCAGGTGTTTGTGTCTCATCGAATGGTTTTATTTCAACTTCTTCCTTCATTTCTGAGGATTCAAATTTTTCATTAGCATTCCATAGAGGAGCCGATAATACATACACAGCTACGCCTAAACTTGCTAAAAATAAAATACCTTTTATTTTCCGTTCAATACCACTTGCAAGCAGGGCGCCAGCTAACGTTAATAAAATAATAGCAGGCCAAAAAACAAGCCAGTTTACATCAATTTTTGTTACATATAGAGTGATTGCAGTAGCTAAAAATCCTAGTACAAAGACACCAATAAAAAAGTATCCAATCACCTTTCTTGATTTACCATCTTCTCGCTTCTTTGTAATAAGCGGTGTCACTAACACACTCGCGATCAATGCAATGACTGCAGAAGCTATCAGTAGCTTAGTCATTTGGTTCATCCTCTCTTCAGCTTTCTGTCTACTTATTTACGGTTACATACTAAAAAAGTTTCATACATACGTTGTACAGAAAGGAATTCTACCATAAATATTGAATTTCAAAAGGAAAGGAGCTGAAAAATTTGTTAAAAAAATTTCTAATAGGTTTCATTATTTTATTTGGTCTTTATTATATATTTCTCTTTTCCCATATTGCCGAAAGTTTAAAACTCATTTTTAAAGTGATTCCCATGTTGCTCATCATTATTTTAGCTGCGATTCAGAAGCCATTACATATTAAAAAATACCAACTTTTAATTATTGCTGGGCTTATATTTTGTATGATTGGGGACTATACATTGCAGTGGTTTTTAATTGGTCTGACTAGCTTTCTTATAGGTCATGTCTTTTATATTTTTGCTTTCTCTACCGCAAACGAGCGGCAAGTACCCACGTGGGCAAAAATACTCTTACTGCTTTACGGAGCGAGCATGGCCATCTGGATTGCAGGGTCTGTCTTTAAAACAGGTGAAACGATACTTGGTATCGCAGTGATTGCCTATATTTCAGTGATTCTCACTATGGGATGGACGGCCATAAAAACCGATTCTACATTGGCGACAATTGGTGCTCTGTTATTTATTGCTTCTGATTCTTATTTAGCTATTAATAAATTTGTCACGCCACTAGCTTTTTCACACGAAGTAATCATGCTAACTTATTATAGCGCTCAATTACTTATTGCATTAAGTATCCTTCAATATTCCGAAATCCGAAGTAAAGTGTTACAATAATATCAATTATGCCTTGGCATAATGCGCCCAGAATCAACTTTGTGAATGCACAAAGAATTTTAACATATACACATTAGGAGGCCATACTTATGAAAGAACAAGTAATCGAGCGATTAATACGCTATGCAAAAATTGATACACAATCAGACTTCACAAGCGAAACAACTCCTTCTACCCAAAAACAATTTGACCTGTTACATGTCCTGAAAGACGAACTTGCTGAAATTGGCTTAACAGAAATTACATTAGATGAAAATGGCTATTTATTTGCTTCATTAGAGGCTAATACAGATAAAGAAGTACCAACTATCGGCTTTTTAGCCCATGTTGATACAGCTACCGACTACACGGGCACAAATGTGAATCCACAGCGCATAGATAATTATGATGGTGGAGATATTCAGTTAAATGAACATTTAGTGATGTCCCCAACTGACTTCCCTGAGCTTAAAAATTACGTGGGTCAGACACTTATTACAACAGATGGCACTACGTTATTAGGGGCTGATGATAAGGCTGGTATTGCTGAAATTATAACAGCGATGGAATACCTCATTAAAAACCCTACTATTAAACATGGAAAAATTCGTGTAGCCTTTACACCAGATGAGGAAATTGGACGTGGCCCACATAAATTTGATGTTGCCGCGTTTGGAGCAGACTATGCCTATACAATGGATGGCGGACCACTTGGTGAGCTACAATACGAAAGCTTCAATGCCGCTGGCGTAAAGGTTGTTACAAATGGAACAAGTGTACACCCTGGTTCTGCGAAAAATAAAATGGTGAATGCTATCACAATGGCCATTGCCTTCCAAAATGAAATGCCTGCTGACGCAGTTCCTGAAAAGACAGAAGGTTATGAAGGTTTCATTCATTTAATGGGCTTTAAAGGGGCTCTTGAGCATACTGAGCTATCTTATATCGTGCGTGACCATGATCGTCAAAAATTCGAAGAGAAAAAACAATTAATGCTCGATACGGCTGCAAAAATTCAAGCACAATATGGCGAACATGCCCTAAGTATTACTATTGAAGATCAATACTACAATATGGGCGAAAAAATTGAGCCTGTAAAAGAAATTGTTGATATCGCACGTGCCGCAATGGAAAAATTAGATATTACACCAAATACCTTACCAATTCGTGGTGGTACAGATGGTTCACAATTATCCTATATGGGCTTACCAACACCTAATATTTTCGCTGGTGGCGAAAACATGCATGGTAAATTTGAATATGTATCTGCTGAAACAATGGAAAAGGCAACACAAGTTATTATTGAAATCGTTCAGCTCTTTGAACAACAAGCTAATTAGTCTATCTTATTTCTGATGAATTTTCGAGTAAGTTCAATGATTCTAGACTCACGCTAAAGAACAATACTCATCGTTACGAAGAAAGGCTTTTCCTTTCTTCGTCATTTTTTTAGCAATAATTACTGAATTTTCAATTTACATAAAGGGTTTAAGCTCTAAACTCAAATTGAGGTGAACGATATGAAAGAAATTGCCTTAGGCATTTTAGCTTCTCTTTTCTTTGCCGTGACTTTTATTTTAAATCACGCAATGGAAATGCAAGGTGGCAGTTGGCTATGGAGTGCATCACTAAGATTCTTTTTCATGCTACCCTTTTTACTTATCATTGTCTTTTATCGCAAAGGCTTTTCACAGCTTTCAGGTGAAATGAAAGCACAGCCTATAGCTTGGTTACTTTGGAGCTTTGTTGGATTTGTTTTATTCTATGCACCATTAACCTTTGCCGCAGCGTTTGGTCCAGGTTGGTTGGTTTCTGGCACATGGCAATTTACAATTGTTGCTGGTGTATTATTAGCTCCCCTCTTTGTTTCAGTTATTGCGGGTAAAACAATACGTCAAAAAATACCTTTCATATCTCTTCTAATTTCATGTGTCATCTTAGTAGGTATTCTACTTATACAAATACCTCATGCACAATCGGTTTCGTTTAGAAGTTTAATGCTCGGTATTTTACCTGTCATCGTCGCAGCATTTGCCTATCCTCTTGGTAATCGCAAGATGATGGAGATTTGTGGGGGACGGATCGATACTTTTCAACGAGTACTTGGTATGACCATTGCTTCAATGCCAGCATGGATCATCATAGCTATTTATGCCAGTCTTACAGTTGGACTGCCCTCAGCAAGTCAGATGTTCCAATCATTACTCGTAGGAATTAGTTCAGGTGTCATTGCAACAGTATTGTTTTTCATAGCAACCGATCGTGTAAGAGACCATCAAGGGAAACTAGCCGCTGTGGAAGCAACCCAATCAACAGAAATTTTATTTGTTATTATCGGTGAGGTTTTATTATTAGGTATTGCATTCCCTAGCCCTATTGCACTTGCAGGTCTGGGCGTCATCATCGTAGGTATGCTATTACATAGTTACTATACTATGATCATTGGGAAAAAAAATGCTGTTCAACAGAATATATCTTCCTAACAGTCCTTTTATGGGCTGTTTTTTTAGTAGGCGTAATAAATTTACCAACAAAAAAGACGACTCCATCCTATTAAATAGAATGAGTCGTCTGAGATTTTCACGTTCCCAAAAAATGAGGGGGGTTTTAGGAGCGTAATCATGAACTAGCAAACTTCTGGAGAAAAGTAGCTAAAGTTCATCCTCTCTACACTGTATTGTAGCGGAGGAATAATCTTTATACGATAATGATAATCATTATCAATTAAATTGTCAACAATAATCTAATAAAATTTTTCCCTTTTTTAAAAAGATTTTTTTAATGAACGACGGTACTGCCATTGCTTCAATTGAAAATGTAGAAAACAACCAATACAAAAACCTGCGATTGCGATAGATGATGCGATTGCAACCATGCTAGTAAAGATATAACCGACAACAGCCCAATTCAACATATAACCTAACAAGCCTACCCCTAAACAAAAGCTAGCAATGCTGGAATTAAATTTTTGCTGTTGTGCATCCTCTGGTATATAAGCAGATGGGGCCTTTTTTAGAAATAGCTTACCGACACGAATAATAGGGTTATAATGGCATATAATACCCAATAAATTTGCAGTCAGTGGAATGACTAGAAGCCATGTAACCCCTGTTAGCCATGTAAAGATAACACTTAAAAGAATGATCCATTGATTCAGTCGAACGAGTGGTCTTGGAATTGCATGAGGCACTGACATTCTAAAACCTACCTTTCAGATATGTTTAATTTATTTTACTGCATGACATTCCATTTGTGAAGCAAAATTGATTACTTTATAATGAAATTAACAGAGTTCAAAGGAAAAGAGGATTACCATGCCAGCTTTAACGATGGATCAAGTTCAACAATTAAATTCCTATAGCATCTACACAGCTGAACCTAAGCGGACTTTATTTACATTAGCTGATATACATAAAGATTTTTACCATCCTGATTTTTTGAACCTCATGATGGGTATAACAGATGCCGCAACAGAAACGGCCGCTATTTCTCATTTTGCTCGCCGCTATGGTATGTTCTTTGCTATGCAATTTTATATGCTTGCCGCTTATGATGAGGTATGGGATGGCAAGCCACTCGAATTACGTTTCGATGCTGCAAAGGAATTCAATAGCTTTACCGTTGCCATGTTCGCCAATCCAAATGATTGGCGTTATGTTGAGGAAGATGAACGTCAAGCGGTCATTGAGAAAATCCTTTATGATGGCCATGTGATTGTTCAACAGCTTCGTAAAGTAACATCGATTTCCCCTCTTACCATTTGGGAAAACTTCTTTGGTTATTTGCTATGGCACTATCATGTTTTGTTATCTAATCCAGGCTTGGCCGATCAAGCCATGGACGATATTGAAGCTTTAGAAAATCCAGAAACATGGGCACGCTTCTCAAATAAATCTTGGTGGGCGCAATATACAGGCTGTCAGAGCCCTACGAATTTAATCAATATTCCTGTTAGAAAATCTTGTTGTTTTTCTAAAGATATCCCTGGTTTAATGGCCTGTGGCTTTTGTCCAATGAAGAAATAATAGACTCTCGTAAAAAAGCCTTACCCTCCACCAATTTATGCGAAGGGTAAGGCTTTACTTTATTTTTCGTATACAACAAACCAATCATTGTTTTCTTCAAACATCCTCGTACCAAGAAAGCCTTGTTTTAGCAGTTGCTGTTGTGCGGCTGTATCCCCCATTGATATTATTTGTTTGTCAGTAAATACTGGGGACAATTCCTGTTGTAAGTCTTTATAGAAAATATAACGGAGCTTATCAACATATTTAATTTTCAAGCCTTTAATAACGAGATCTTGCGAAAATTTATCTTTTAAACTTGGTATATTATATGGCTTTACAGTGGAGCAAACATAATCATATTTTTCTAAATCAATCGCATTCATTACTACTGTAGCCAATGTTTTTTGTAAGCCATAACCTCGATATTTCGGTGAAACATTCGATATTTCTTGATATAAAACACGCTGAAATTCATTTTCCGTAATTCCACAATCATAGCCTAGATGTTCCTCATCAATAGGCGGATTTAACAGTGCTCGAAAGGCAATTAATTCGTCCTCTACATAAGCACCAATCATCATACCGTTGCCATTTAGAATATATTCAAATTCCTCTGTACTTAAAGGCTGCAAGATACTTTGATCTGCTAATGCTTCATAAACTTCAACCTGTAACTCCTCAATTTGTTGTAAATGCTGAGGCGTTAATTTTATGACAAAAAACGGCGTCTTATCAAGCATACCTTCATAAATCTTTTCCATATTACGCCTCCTTAGGCTGTTACAACAGTTGAGAACTTACATAGTTCCTGGATTACATCCTCATCCACTTCTACACCTAGCCCAGCCTGTTCATTTAAGCAAATAAATGGAACATCATAATGTAGATTCCCTACATCTTTAGAGAATTTTAGCGGGCCTGTTAACTCTACACTTGTCATAATTTTCTTAGAGAATGCTACATGAAAACCTGCAGCAGAGCCAACAGATGATTCTACCATGGAGCCAATTTGACATTCAATTCCCGCCATCTCTGCCATGACAGCTAGCTTCATCGCAGGGTAGATGCCACCACACTTCATTAACTTAATATTTACTTTATCAGCGGCACGCTTGGCAATAATTTCACGCATTTCACGTACACCACGAAGTCCTTCATCAATCATTAATGACACATCGGATTTTGATTTAATCTCAACCATTCCATCAATATCTTCACTATCTACCGGTTGCTCTAACCAATCAATGTTTAAATCCTTCATAGCACGTAAACCCTGTAAGGTAGTAGACGCATTGCCCCACCCTTGATTTACATCCACTCGGATAGCAATATCTTCACCTACACGTTCACGTACTGCTTTAATGCGTGCAACATCACGAGTTACCTCTGTGCCTACTTTCATTTTAAAAGAACGATAGCCCATTTCTACTCGATTAGCAGCCTCTTCTGCCATCTCTTCAGGCGTCCCAATACTTAATACATGGGTAATTGGGAATTTGTCATGATAACGTCCACCTAAAAGTTGGTATACAGGGACTCCTAATGCTTTCCCAGTGATATCAAAGCAAGCAATATCAAGTGCTGCTTTTGCAGCTGGTACGTCTTTTACAATTTTATTCATTTTTTCGTGCAGCTTTTCAAAAGCCATTGGATTTTCTCCAATAACCGCAGGAGCAAGTTGATGTTTTAGCACAGCATATGTGCTTTCCCATGATTCCCCTGTTACATGCTCATCAGGAACTGCTTCCCCGTACCCCACAATACCTGTATCGGTAGTCACTTTTAAAATAATAGAAGGCATTGTATCATATGTAGCATAACTAATGATAAATGGATCAATTAGAGGTAAATGTATTGCAAAGATTTCTACTTGTTGGATTTTCATCATAATCAATCTCCCTTGTCGTTATATATGTCGTTAATACGTCGTTAAATATTTAAAAAAATAGAAAAGGAACGATGCCCATGTCTACCAAAATAGCGATTATTTGTTCTAAAGCATTTATGAATCGTATTATTAGTATCGCACAAAACATAGCCGATGTTCAATTAGAATTTTATCTTTACAACCACCCATCTGAAGCACCAACTTTAATGAAGCAAATTAAACCATGTGACGCACTGCTATTAGGAGGAACATTACCCTATTTACATGCCCAGTCATTACTTTCGGAAATCCCAATACCATGGAATTATATTAAACAAGATGAAACAGCCATTTCTACAACACTCTTATCACTAGTAGCCAAACATAGTGTAGCAATCGATAGAATTTCCATTGATGTCATGAATCCAGCATTCGTTGACAATGTTTTAACAGAAATAGAATATACTGGACCTAAGCCACATGTTCAGCATATATCGATTACAGAACCAACTGAACATATTTTACAGCGTCATATCACCTTGTGGAATGCCAAAAGTATAGAATTTGTCATTACAAGTATTCATAGTGTTTTCGATGAATTACAAGCACTTCACATACCCGCAATGCGTATGCTAGATACTACAAATTCTATTCTGCAATGTCTAGAAGAAACTAAATCCAAGTCATTACTAACCAAATCCGAAGCCTTTAAAGCCGTTGTCGGTCTATTAGAAATTCAGGGGGATTCTTCAATCGAATCAACTATTTTAAATCAAATTGCTAAGGCTACCTTTTCAACGTACAAGCAAATTGCTGCCCACACCTTTGAGCTCTACACAACCGCAGGTCATTTACAAAATGCACTAGAAAGGGAAAGCTTAGAAGAACTAATACAACAAATCGAACAACCATTTAAGCTAGCATTCGGTTATGGTTACTCCATTTTGGAAGCAACACAAAATGCACAGCAAGCTTTAACATTTACGAAGCCTTTCGAGATTTTCATTCTTGATGAACATAAAAATCTATTAGGACCTTTTCCGAATTCAGAAGGTAAAGTGTCTTTAAAAACAGATGATCCCTACGTTTTACAAATGGCTAAGCTAACAAGCCTCAGTCCATTAAATATCTCTAAACTAATCAATTTCAGCCATGATCGACAATCCGCACAATTTACATCACAAAATCTTGCTGAATATCTTCAAGTTACACGGCGAACAACCGAACGTATTATCAAAAAATTAGTTGATAATGGTTATGCAAACGTTGTCGGTGAGGAAATGACCCATCAACAAGGTCGCCCTCGTACCATTTATGAATTGAATTTTGCGACCTACTAAATGATGGCATCAAAAGAAAAAGGAATTCTCGTAGATAAACATGTATCTACGAGAATTTTATTTTAATCTGCAATCGCTACATTCTCAGAACTTTCTAGCTCTAATTCTTTTTTACGCTTCTCAGCTTCTGCTATTTCCTCTGGTGTTAATTTAACAATGGCAAATCCAATATATCCATAAATGATGGAGATAATAGGTACAGCAAAATTAAGAATGGCATATGGTGCGTACTCCATAGCACTTACACCTAAAGTAGCTAGAATAAATACACCACAAGTATTCCAAGGGAAGAAAACAGATGTTAATGTTCCCCCATCTTCTAATGCACGAGATAGATTTTTAGAATGCAAACCACGTTGTTGATATACCCCCGCAAACATACGTGAAGGGACAACAATTGAAATATATTGCTCAGAACAAGTTGCGTTTGTTGTTACACATGCTGCAATAGTTGAAGCAATAAGGCTTCCAGTAGACTTAGCAAACTTCACAATTACGTTCATAAGCGCTTTTAACATTCCTGAATACTCTAAAATACCACCAAAAGTCATCGCTACAATGGTCATTGAAACCGTATTCATCATTGAATCTAAACCACCACGGTTAAATAAATCATCCACCATGTGATTACCTGTCGAGATTTCGAATCCAGCTTGCAATGCTTGTACAGCACTTGCGGCTGAACCACCTTGTACAAAAATTTGCAGTAAGAAACCTGAAACAATACCAATAATTAAAGCTGGAATTGCTGGCACCTTTTTAGCTACTAAAACAATAACACCCACTGGTACAAGTAATAGTAAAGGAGAAATGACAAAGCTTTCTTCCATCACTTTTAACGTTGTTAAAATTTCTTCTGATTTCATGGAAACATCTGCAAATTTTCTACCGAGAATTCCAAAAACAACAAGCGAAATAATTAACGCTGGAATTGTTGTATAAAGCATATGCTTAATATGCTCAAATAAATTAGTACCTGTTAAACCTGCTGCTAGATTCGTTGTATCTGATAGTGGTGACATCTTATCTCCAAAGTATGAACCTGAAATAACCGCACCAGCAATCATAGCCGCTGGAATACCCATACTTAAACCAATACCCATACCTGCGACACCAATTGTCGCCATCGTTGACCATGAACTACCAATAGCTAATGACACGATTGAACATAACAGCATGATTGTCACTAAGAACCACGCTGGAGAAATTAATTTTAAGCCATAGAAAATCATCGTTGCTACGACCCCGCCGCCAATCCATGCCCCAATTGTCAAACCTACTAAAATAATAATGACAATGGCAGGTAATGCCAGTCGTATCCCCTTATACATCATTTCTTCAATTTCTGACCATTTGTATCCATGCATTTTGGCAACAATTGCTGCTACAGTTGTGCCAACAAGAAGAGGTACGTGAGGACTTTGCTCTAAAACAACTACTGTAATCAACATTGTAATAATCATAATTGCAAAAGTTAGTAGTGCCCAACCTGCATTAATATCCTTTTTCATTCTTCCATCCCCTTTTTTTGCACCAAATCCCATTTCGGTTTTTCAAAGACGCAAATAATTTTTTACGTTTTTTAGCTTAATATTCAAAAAATTAAAAGTCAACGCAAAAAATTTATGCTTCTCTAGCAAATCCCTTTGTTTTAGCGTAATAAAACGTTTTCAAGTAGCAATAAAAAGCAATGCAAACCCTTGAATATCCATACATTTCAGGAAATGTTCATGCAAAAAAAGCTATATGAAAAAATAAATTACATTTTTTCATATAGCTTAAAAATTATTTTTTTATTCAGGTTTTTTTTCTAATACACAAGCAAGTACTTTTGCAGCATCCATTAAAGCACTACGATCAAATGTCATCTTAGGATGATGTAATCCTGGCGTTAGGTTTGCCCCGATTCCAATCATCGCTGCTTTTAATTCTGGCTTTTTCACTGTATAGAAATGGAAATCATCACTACCTGGTGTCGTTATTTCATCCGCTAAATGTTCTTCACCTAAAGTTTCAATGATGGCAGCCTTCGCCATGTTTGCCGCAATTGGTGAAACTTCAGCACCTGGCGTAAAATCAACCCAATTCCAAGTCATATCAATTTCAAATTGTCGCTGTATTGATGTTAAACCAAACTCAATTTTGCTGCGTAGCAATTCGAGTTGTTGATTGTGTTGTGCTCGAATATCCATTGAAAAGCTAGCATTACCTGGAATAATATTTGTACTACCTCCATCTGCGATAATTTTCGTTAACTTCGCAGAATGTGGTTCAAATGGAGATAAATGAATACTGTGTAGCATTTGTTGCACAGCCATAATGACATCAATCGCATTTTTACCTTGGTGAGGTCTAGCGCCATGTGCATCAATGCCTTGAATAGTCCCCTCTAAAAAATAAGCTGCACCATGATGGATTGCTGGCGAAACTTTACCAAGTGGTAATTCTTCAATTGGTCTTAAATGGACTCCAAATAAATGTGTTACCCCATCAACCGCTCCTCGATCGAAGGCTGCACATGCACCATTTCCTAATTCTTCAGCAGGTTGGAAAATGAAACGCACACGATGTTGCAATGGGCGATCCTTCAGTAGTAGTAATGCCCCAAGAACCATTGTCATATTGGCATCATGTCCACAAGAATGATTCGCTTGCCATTTTCCATCAACTTCTTGCCATAAAGCATCGATATCAGCGCGGACTGCAATTATTTCTTCACCTGTTCCAATTTCAGCTATTAACCCAGGTATGTCACCTAGTAAACGATAACTAATCTGTAATTCATCCAGTATCGAAGCGATTTTCTTAGTTGTCTCGAACTCCTTCCAGCTTACTTCTGGATATTTGTGAAAATGATCAAACCATTGATAAATCGTTTCTTCTACTGTTAAAGCTTTTGACATAACTACACCTCTATACGCATTTTTGTTTCCCATTATACATGAATCTATTTCAGAAAAGTACATATGCCTTAAGACCTAACTAAAATAGTAAAGGGATGTATTTCATTATTATGCTCCTAACAAGCTGTTTATAAATAGAGGTGCAGAAAGTAATGGGCTATGTTAAAAGTTATCATCACTTTCAACATAGCCCATCAAATATTCATTATAAACTTGTAAAAAACCCTTCTGGATATTCTTCATAATGTACCTTCACCATTTGCTCCTCATTTTTTTCTTCCTCTTCATAGAAATCAAACTCTTGATCCATTAAATACGTTTCAAATTTTGAATTTAACAATTTCCCCATTGTATCACTCCTTATTTGATTGAATTTTCTGATAAAAGAATTATACAATAGTAATTTAGCAAAGTGCAATAAATAATACACATTATGCATTATAAATATAAAACTGATCTCATCATTAGATAGAACACCATTTTATTCCATATAATAAAAAACTGCATCTAATAATTATTAGATACAGTCTTCCACATCATTTTATTGAATTACACCGCAAGCAATTCTTGCTCCAGAATTACCTGCTGGATCTGTTTTATAATCGTCAGCTGATTCATGAATAACAATAGCACTGCCATCGCTATCTAATAACGAATTTGGTTGATCTTTTTGTAAAGTCAATCCCTCAGCTAGGAAATCTAAATCAACATTACCATCCTCACCAATCTCTAAATTTGGTAAATCCCCTAAGTGATAGCCGTTTGGATTTAATTTACCATGCTCTTTATTAGTTGGATTAAAGTGTCCACCAGCCGATTCAAATTTAGGTGGTTCACATTTCCCTACTTCATGAATATGAATACCATGTGTGCCTGGCGGTAAGCCAGTTAAGGCCAGCGTCATTCTAACGCCATTATCCTCTTCTTGAAAAAACGCATTCCCATAGCTTTCGTTATTTGCACCAATCACTTTTGCAGTAGCCGTTAAGGGGGACGTCGCATTTACAGGTAACTTTTCTTCTTTATTAAAGAAACTACAACCACCAACAAAAACTAATAAAGAAATGCCAATTAAACTTATTTTTTTCATAAAAAATTCCTCCTCTATTTCTGATGATTACCAACTTACCCAGTACTTATGCACAAAACAAATAAATACGACCTCCTCCTCTCCTAGGAAAAAGGAGTATTTTTAATCTCTGTACATCGTTTTTAGTATGAAATATTTTTGCTGAATCAAAAAAGGACTTCCCAAAGCTTGAGAAATCCCTTTTCATAGTTAATCTAAAATTTTTACTGTTACGTGTTTCACACCCCATTGGAGTGCTTGTCCTTCAGTAGGAATAAATACATCAATTTTATTACCCTTAATAGCTCCCCCTGTATCAGCTGCTATCGCTTCACCATAGCCTTCCACCCAAACTTTTGTACCAAGAGGAATAACTCTAGGGTCTACTGCAATGACTTTTAAGTTGGGATTAGATCTAATATCTGTGCCATTTGCGGTAATACCTGAACAACCTTCACAATAGGCCGTATATGCAGTCGCACGCATTGTCAATGTTTTACCAGAACCAGTTGCTGGAGCACTTGCCGGAGCACTTGCTGGTTTAGTTGTAGTCGTTGTAGCAGGTTTTGCAGCTGCAATTCCCTCAGAAGTTTTGGGCTTTGGTTTTGCAGCCGAAGCCTTAATAGCCAATGACTCACCAGCTAAAATTAAATCTGAACCAAGGTTATTCCATGCTTTTAGTTCATCAACCGTCACATTATTTGTACGAGCGATTGAAAATAATGTGTCACCGCCTTTGATGACATATTCATCTTCATTTGCCGACTCTGTTTTTGTTGTCGTGTCCTTCACTAAATCCAGCTCTGGATAGAACCACAACGACTCCATCTCATTTAGTTGCTGGAATTCTCCAACCGTTAAATTATAAATCTCAGGAATTGCCCATAGTATATTGCCTGGTGATTTGTCCTTCGCAGAGGAAGGACTTGCATACAGACTCAAACCAAAGGTCATCGCTACTGCTAAAGCTAATGCTTTTTTCTTCATGTTTAGTAATACCTCCATCATTTTATTATTTGTTGCAAATCTGCTGCTAGCACGCTAGAGTTGAAAGCTCTACTATGACAGCAACCATAAGTTTGCAAATTAATAACTCAGGGTTATCCGCCTGATATTAGGAATTATTACTATAAAAACGGAAAAATATACAATTTCAATTAATTTTTTAGTAATTCGCAGATTTTGAGGGTAAAAAATCTATAATTTTGTAGCACAGTTTCGGACTTTTTTATATTAGATATTTGCTATTTTTAGCCGATAAATAAAGAAAGGGGGGGGAATGTAGAAATGGAAATTAATTCACTCATGTCATCACAGCTGATGGAGCTTCAACAAACCGTACAAATGAGCGTAATGCAAAACGCACTCAATTTGAACACATCTACAGCTATTGAATTATTACAAGATCTACCTCAGCAAGTTCCTACACATCCATACAAAGGATCAAGAATAGACATCTCAGTCTGATAATGCAGCTATATTTAGCGGAAGGTGGTCCTTATATGATCCGGGTAATTGTGATGGACGATGAACCATTAGCTCTTGTTAATATAAAAAAACATTTAAATGCATTTGATGACATTGAGGTCATTGAAACGTTTACTACAGCAAAAGACTTACTGATAGAAGGACCTACCTTAGACTTTCAAGTAGCCTTTTTAGACGTTGAAATGCCAGGTATGAGCGGTTTAGAAGTTGCACAACTAATAAAAACATGGGACAAAAACATCTGTATCATTTTTGTAACTGCCTATCGAGACTATGCTGTTCAAGCATTTGATGTACAATCTCTTGATTACTTATTAAAGCCGATTTCGAAATCTCGCTTAGAAACGACGATTAATAGAATTCAAGAGCTGTTCCAGAAAGATCTAACATCAGCAGCTCAAACTCATCAAAAGCCTTCGCTTACGATCAGATGCTTTGGGGAATTTGTCGTTTCTTATGAAGAAAAAGCAATTCATTGGAGAACGATTAAAACAAAAGAATTGTTTGCCTTTCTTTTTTTACAGCTTCATATGCCAGTACCTCGTGATACCATCCTAGATACACTTTGGAGTGATACGGATATTAAAAAGGCAAGAGTCCAATTGCATACTACCGTTTCATACTTGCGTACAACGCTTTCATCGTATGGTTACTCTGATGTGATTGAATATACGAATGGCTGCTATATTTTGAAACTAGAGGATTTTCAATGTGATGCCCATGATTTGGAGTATATTTTAAATACTAAAGCAGAAACAGGAAGATTGGATATCGAGAAGGCGGAGGAGCTCATCCAAAATTATCATGGTGAGTTTATGGCGACATTGGACTATTCATGGACTGCTAGTAAAGCTAACTTAATGAATAAACAATTTACTCAATTACTCGATGAATTGATTCATTATTACACTAAAAACCGGAATTTTAAAAATAGAGAACGTTCATTATTGTTAGCTTTAGAGTTAAATCCATATTCCGATAAAACTGTTCAGCTATTAATTCGGCATTACACTGAGATTGGTAATCGTGCTGAAGCCATAAAAATGTATCATTCTTTTAATAGCCTTTTATTGTCAGAATTAAATGTATCACCCACTCAGGAGACAACAGACCTTTTTCAAAATGTTGTACAGGCACAAGCAAAGGAGCTTGAAAAAAGTATATAACCCATCATGTTGAGGATAGGAAAAAGCATGCTAGTGTACAGTACTAGCATGCTTTTACATTATTTAACAATCATTTGTCTCATATTTCTAACTACACATAAACAGTTACGTCCTGATTGTTTAGCTTTATACAAAGCATGGTCTGCAATTTCTATCAATTGGTTAGGACTCTGGATATTTGGTGTAAAAGCCGTAATTCCAGCAGACATGGTTACGGGTCTACCACATGCAGTTTCTTGTAAGGCTTGCTTAATCCGTAGACTTTCTGCTAATTGTACAGCATCATCTATGTTCATTGAAGGCAGGATGACCATAAATTCTTCTCCGCCATATCTAAAGCAAAAACCTTGATCCCCCACACTGTTTTGCATATTAATAGCAAAGGCTTTTAAAACTTCATCCCCTACTGTATGACCATATGTATCATTTATACTTTTAAAATCATCTAGATCTATTAAGATGATGGCATGCGGAACCTTATCTACAATCAATTCATGTAAAGTTTGATCCATTCTTCTGCGATTAGGGATTCCTGTTAATGAATCTAAGTTTAATTGCTCTGTTAAATCAGAAATTTTACTTTGCGAGCAAATCACCATTTTTTGTACATTGTTTTTCAACAGCTTTGCTTCATAATACCAATCAGCAATCTCCTCAGTCTCCTGGCCCTCTTCACCTACTTCAATTTTTGTTGAAAGATCTTTTAGAGGCTGTGTAATTTTGATAGCTAACCATACAGTTAGGCCCAATACAGCTGCTACAACTATGATGATTGGGACAATAATTTTCTTAAAAAACAAACTAAAAGAAACCATTCTTTCATCAAGTAAAGTATCAACTACTTGTTCCATATACGGTTCTAATGAATGATCATTTGTCTTAGCACCTTGTAAATAGTCTTCCGTAATTGTAGAGACTTCCTTTACATAGATTTCTTGCATGTCTGTTTTATTTTCCTTCAAAATTTCATTAAAATTTCGATAGCTACTCCAAATACTAATACTAGATGTCGCGAGTACAACGACAATCGTCATACTAACAATAAGAAACGATAACTTTAACTTGAATTTACCCACAATAGATCATTTCTCCCATTGAGATGATTTTTTCGTTAAATCTTATCTATGTTTCAACTCAAAATTTAATATATTTATTCAATCATCATAAGCCATATCTCTTAAAGAAAACTTAAAAACTAATGAGATTTTACTTTTTTTCAGATTAATAGGAAAAAATCGATAGTACTACGACCCCCATATAGTTCTATTTATATAGGTTTAAAGTATTCTTTTACACCCCTTCATATTTCCTTTTTTCCAATTCCATGGCATGGTAGATGAAGTTATTTAAGAAATACATTAGGAGGGAAAATGGCTGTGTTGAGAAAAACGACTATCCGACATCTACTTATTATAATTGCCATTTTTATAGTCCTTACTTCTTTACGATTGCTATGGTTAAACTACTTCCTGCCCTCTAATCATCAGCCTAGTGCCCAAGGTGGTATTGTAGATCTGAACAATCAGGACCTTTTGAATGAAGAAGTTCTTTCTTTAAATGGCGAATGGCTCTATTCCCCTGGACAGTTCGTCAATCCTGAAAATAAAGGAAGTAGTCAAAAGACCAATATCGAGGACCATACTATCCAAACTCTTCCTACACTAAAAGGCGGGAAAACAATTCACCCCTATGGTACTTATCAACTAAAAATTCTGCTACCTAATCTTGCAGATAACAGCCGATATGCCATTCGTATTCCTGCTATCTCAACCGCCTCTTCCTTGTATATAAATGGCGAACTTGTAGGACAGTCAGGTAAAGTGGCAGATAACAGGCAGGATCATAAAGGGCAAGCTGCACCCTACACAGTTTATTTTACAAATACGCATTCTGAAATTAACATCATGCTTCATGTATCTAATTTTGATACATCTAAAAGCCCAATTATTAATAAAAGGATTTCATTTGGCACTGCGTCAGCGATGACTCATCATCAATTAATTACAGGTCTATCTCTTTCAACAATTGTCGTTATGCTAATACTGTTTGCTCTTTTTAGCATACTTGTATTTCTGTTCATCTATAGGAAACCTATCGTTTTACTATTTACATTTGGCTTTCTACTACCCTTGGCAGATGAATTAATTACGTTTGATCGCTCTCTGCTAGATTGGTTGCACCTTGATTATGTATGGTCCTATAAGCTTTCTTCTATTATTTTTCTCGGAGCCTCTTTTTTCTTTGTTCAATTTATGAGAGTCCTCTTGGTTAAATATCACAGCACTAAAACATTTCAATGGATTGTTGCCTTTTATGTACTAGACGCTGTATTCATTATAATTTTACCAATGTCGTGGCTGGTACCTACTAAAATGATTTTCTTTGTACTTTATCTAGTGTCCTTTCTCTACGTCGTGGTACTGGCTCTTAGAGAGTATTTAGAAAACCAAAAAAGGAGCTCTGCTTTTATTGCTCTAACAGCTGTTGGTACAACAAACGGTATTTTATGGGGATTAATCAAATCTATTTACGTATTTGACATACCTGTTTATCCATTTGATTATTTATTTGTTATGCTCGGTTTTTCTAGTTATTGGTTTAGACGTTTTCATGAGAACTCCCAGCAAATCCAAAAGTTAGTCGCAAAACTACAAAAGGAGGATACTTTGAAAGATGAATTTCTCACAAGTAATGCACAGAAACTGTGGAGTCCGATGAATAGGATGATTACCCTAGGTCAGTCTATTTATGATAATCCGAAGAATAGACTTGTAGCTGAAGATCATCGAAATCTTAAACATCTGATTGATATAGGGAGAAGTATGTCCTTCACATTAAACGACATACTGGACTATACCCGCTTAAAAGAGGGTAATTTACATCTTCATACACAAAGTGTAAACCTTCAAGGTGCTGTTTATGGGGTCTTTGATATGCTTCGTTTTATTATAGACGGAAAGCAAATACATATGGTATCATCGGTACCTCGAAATTTCCCAAATGTGTTAGCTGACGAAAATCGTCTTATTCAAATCCTTTTTAACCTTTTGCATAATGCGCTAAAATATACAAGTGAAGGCTCTATAGAAATTACCGCTCGTGAGGAACAGCATATGGCCATTATCCACATTCGTGACACTGGACAAGGAATGGACGATTTTGTGAAAAGTCTTGTGTTTACACCTTATGAACAAGGTCAAGAACATGATGAAGGCATTGGAATTGGGCTTCTCATTTCAAAAAAACTAATTGAGTTACATGGTGGTACGATGCATATACAATCTGTTCAAAATAAAGGATCAGACATTTATTTTACATTACCGCTTGCAGATGAAAGTAAACAGAGCGAACATACATCCTACATGTTTCAAGATAATACTCAGTTACCAACTATAGAACAAAGGCTGTCCACAGTATCAGAAAAGCATTTCAGTATTTTAATGATTGATGATGATCCTACAAATTTAACAACGATGAAAAGTATATTTTCGAAGTCTGAATACAAAGTTACTACTGTTACAAGCAGTGAGAAAGCTTTAACGCTCATTCAGCAAGCCTCATGGGATTTGGTGATTGTGGACGCAATGCTGCCCTATATTTCAGGCTACGCTGTAATCGAAAGAATACGAAAACAATACTCATTGCTCGAATTACCTATCTTATTACTAACAATAAGAAAGCACCCTGAGGATGTTTATACAGGCTTTGCCTATGGGGCCAATGATTATGTAACAAAACCTATTAATGCATTAGAGTTAAAAGTAAGAAGTCGCGCCTTAATTGATTTAAAATACAGTATTCAACAACACTTACATTTGGAAAGTGCCTGGCTTCAAGCTCAAATCCAACCACATTTTTTATTTAATACGCTCAATACGATTGCTTCTCTTAGTACCATTGATACTGATAGAATGATTGACTTAATGCACCATTTTGGTGAGTATTTACATGCCAGCTTTGATGTTCGTAATCTTCAACGAGTTGTACCGCTAGAGCACGAGCTCGAGTTAGTTCACTCTTACCTTTACATTAAACAACAGCGATTTGGGGAATTAATTCATATTGAATGGGATATTGATGAAAATATAGAAATTGAAATACCCCCCATTTCTTTACAGACTTTAGTTGAAAATGCCATTCGACACGGTATTTTAAAAAAGACAGAAGGCGGTACTGTTTGTATCCGTATTAAAGATTACACAACTTATATAGCCATTAGCGTGATTGATGATGGTGTGGGAATTAGCCCTAGTCTATTAGAGGAATTACAAGCAAATCACGAAACTGCATGCTCTGGTATAGGTATACGAAATACGGATTTACGCCTTAAAAGAATTTATGGTCAGCGATTACAAATTCAAAGTACAGTCAATCAAGGCACAAATGTAACCTTCCATATTCCCAAAAAATAATAAATAAGAGTCATTACATCCTCTTTCCGAGTTTGGAGTGGCTCTTATTCCTTATTTCAAATTACAATTCTTCTATAGATTTAAGGGAATCAGGGTACATTATACATATAGAATGAAGAAAGGAAGGATCGATAGATATGTACAAAATATACATAATAGAGGACGATGTAAATATTGCTTCACTAATCGTTGAGCATTTATCCAAGTACCAGTATGAATGCTATCCTGTCCAACAATTTCAGCACATTATCGAAGAATTTAATGCCATTCAACCCCATCTAGTCATTATGGATATCAATCTCCCAACCTATGATGGCTATTTTTGGTCACGAAAAATTCGTCAGCTCTCAACCTGCCCCATCATCATTGTTTCTGCCAGAGTAAATGATATTGATCAAGTATATGGTATTGAAAATGGGGCTGACGACTTTATCACGAAACCTTTTTCATTAGACGTCTTTATGGCAAAGGTTAATGGATTACTCCGACGCACATATGGTGAATATGCTTCAACCGAAACAACTACCATGACCATAGCTAATACTACATTAAATCCAGATACAGTTCGTCTTCAGGCAGAAGGTAATGAGAGCCTGTTAACATTAAAAGAAATGCAGCTAAGTAAGCTATTATTTGAAGCCTATCCCAATGTTGTGCCTCGTCAAAAGCTACTAAGTGCTATTTGGGATGATGAAGCCTTTGTAGAGGAAAATACATTGTCCGTGAACATTGGTCGACTACGTAGAAAAATGGAAGCAATCCACTCACAACTTGAGATTAAAACCATTCGTGGTCTAGGTTATCAATTAGTGGAGGAAGGTAAATGAAGCTATTCTTTCGAGAACATCTAAGCATTCTTATTCTCTATGGCATAAGCTTTCTGCTATTACCTTGGATTATTCATACTTTAGATGACCTTGCGTCACACTATGGCTACTTTATCTTTCTTGCCAGCTTTCTGTTTAGTATATGGCTACTAGGTCGTTATTATCGTAGACGAAAGTTTTATAAGCATCTACAGAAAGATATCCACACACAGGAGGATCTTCATCTGTTTGAACCACGTGCACCAATTGAACAAGTTTATAGCGAAAGATTGAGACAAATACAGTATCTATTTTTAACTCAGCAACAACAATTAGACGAACAAGCACAAGAAAAGCAATTGGTTCTATCACATTTTGCACATCAAATGAAGACGCCATTATCTGTTATTCAATTAATTGTTCAATCCGCATCCAACAAAACTACTGAAGAATTACTACAATGGCAAATCGTTAATAAAGAATGCGATAAACTGACATTTACACTTAATCAGCTATTAACGTATGAGCGCACATCTCATTTAGTAGCCGATTTAAAAGTTGAACCCATTGTTTTAAAGGAACTAGTGCAGGAGGTCATCAATGATTTGAAGGATTACTTTATCATGAATGACATTTTTCCAAAAATGATGCTTGCTGAAAACCATATTATTTATTCAGATCGAAAATGGTTAAAAATTGTACTTTATCAAGTGTTCAATAACGCCATTAAATATAGTGACATAGCAAGCACAATTCAAATTCATTATGACAACGCCACTTTACACATAAAAAACTATGGTGAAACAATCCCTACTAGCGAAATATCACGAGTGTTTGATTTATTTTATACGGGTATGAAGGGGCGAACGAGTGGCGAAGCAACAGGTATAGGATTATATTTAGTGAAAAAGATATTAACTACATTAGATCACCCCTTCACTCTTCAATCCTCTGACCGTGTTACGACTTTTTCCATAAATTTTTCAAACAGCCAAAAAAAATAAACATAGGAACTGTGTCAGCCAAGAGGGCTTTTTCTACTATGACGTCATCCTTTATCAACATGAACGAAGATGACAACTTTGTCATCTTCACGTCATCAAGCGAAATAGGTTATATCCCGCTCCTTTTTTATACTAAAGTTATCTAATGATCATAAAGGAGTTGTTTCAAGTGGGGAATACAATACTTCAAGTAACCAATTTACAAAAAGAATATATCGGTGAGCTCACATATAAAGCGTTAAACGGAATTGATTTTCAGCTAAGTCAACAGGAATTCGTAGCTGTCATGGGTCCTTCTGGTAGTGGAAAAACAACATTTTTAAATAGTGTATCTACTATTGATCGGCCTACTGCTGGTGATATCATCATCAATAATAGAAATCCCTATGTCTTAAATGATGAAGAACTCGCCCAGTTTAGACGCTCTGAACTAGGCTTTGTTTTTCAAGATTTTAATCTTGTGCATACACTAACAGTGAAAGAAAATATTTTATTGCCATTAACATTAGATAGCTTTCCTGCACCCAAAATGCGTCAGCGCTTAAAGCATGTCGCTCAATTTCTTGGTATCGAGGAACTGTTACCTAAACGTATTTATGAAATTTCAGGTGGACAAAAACAACGAGTAGCCATAGCTCGAGCTGTTATTCATGAACCTAGCCTATTGTTAGCAGATGAACCTACAGGAAATCTAGATTCAAAGGCGGTCAATGATGTGATGAACTTATTTACCTCCATTAATCACGAGCTCAAAACAGCTATTCTCATGGTGACCCATGATCCTTATGTAGCCAGCTTCGCCAATCGAATTATTTTTATGAAAGATGGCAAGTTGTATAATGAAATACATCGTGGCAACAACCGCAAGCAATTTTACCAAGAAATAATGGATACGCTTGCTTTTTTAGGTGGTGGGCATCATGAGCTTTAATCACATCGTCCTTCAAAATATTTTACGGGACAAATGGACATACGTTTCTTATTTCTTAAGTAGCATGTTTTCCATTATTATTTTCTTTTTATTTTCTGTGATCGTCTTTCATCCAAGTCTGAAAAGCTTAGACCCCGATTCGACACTTGGTATCTCACTGATGTTAGCTAGTATGCTCGTTTATTTATTTTCTTTTATTTATATCACCTATTCAATTATGGCGTTTTTACGTAAGAAGACCAAAACGCTAGGAATATTTATGATTACGGGAGCTTCCATGAAGCAAATTCGTAAGCTTGTATTCCGAGAAAATTTGTTAATTGGCATTTTAGCTATTCTATTTGCGATCGTTCTCGGACTTGTCATTACGCCACTTTTTTTAATGGGGGCAAAGGTTGTTTTAAAGGCAGAAACGTTTGGTATGTACATGCCTCTACAAGCAATTGGCTTAACGATTGGCTTATTTCTGATTTTATTTGTGGTGATATCGACAGTCATAACGAGGTTCATTAATAAAGAAGCATCTATTCAGCTCTTAAAAAGTGATACGATTATCGAAAAATCGATTAAGCCGCATTATGTGTTGTTCATTTTAAGCATAATGATAACTGGTATATTAGCGTACTTCTTAAAAACTGAGCATGCCATTGTAGACACGCTAGGTATTCTCTATTATCTGTTATTTTTCACTAGTATTCTTTGTACAATTCATTTAGTCATCGCACAGGGCTTGAGGCTATTTTTAAAAATATTTGAAAGGTCCCCTGCCTATCTTCGTAAAACGAATATGCTGTTGGCATCCAATTTAAATGCAAAAATGAAATCACATGCAAATATGCTGTTTCTAATCACTATCCTATTAAGCGGTGTCTTTCTATGCACTAGCATTTTATTTAGCTCTTATTACAATGTAAAAAAGGATAGTGAAGAAAATTACCCGTATAGCTTTCAATACATTGCTGATCCAAAGGCTGACGACAATATGGTAAAGGCTGATCTTGATTATCTTGAAAATAATCTATCATCGGTTCGTGCACAAAAGTTTTTTATTGAATTTAAATCAAATGAGGATCAACGCATTGGCTATATGGCATTAACGGATTATAACCTGTTACAACAACAGGAAAATGTCCTACATCAAAATGAATTTATTGCTGTAGCAGGAAGTCGAGGTGTAGCGACTATAACAGACAATGCCAGTGACCCGTATATAAAGTCGTTCAAACTTACTAAAACGATTGAGCAAAATCTGCTATCTACTGGTTTCCAGCATAGTTATTTCATTGTACCTGACAGCATCTACCAAGCCATAGACTACCCAGTTTATAAAACCTATATTTATGAGCTAGACAACTGGGCAGCCCATATAGAATTGGCGAATATAATTACTAAAAACATACCATCTCTACCTGGAGAACGTTATGTTACTTCCAAAATTGATTTGTATGACACGGAGATGTTTATCAAAAGCGTCATGTTCTTTATAGGCTCTATGTTAAGTTTAATTTTCTTAAGTGCTGCCATGAGTATACTGTATTTCTATTTGCAAACTACATTACTACAGGAGAAGGAAAAGTATATTGGCATCCGTAAGCTAGGGCTTTCCAAAAAAGAATTAGCTACCGTTATTGCCAAAGAGTTAGCGATCCTTATATTTGTGCCGTTCACTATTGCCATTATGCTATTGCTGACGACATTATTGTCTATGCGTACAATGGTCTCTACGGCATTTTTACAGGTTTCCATGGCTAGCTCTTGCTGTTTCTTTGTGCTTTTCCTCATTAGTTACCTATTTATTCGTAAAAGCTATTTTAAACGCCTTGTAAGCTAAAGAGGCTGGACCACAACTTTGGCCATCACGCAATCTAGATACAATTAACAAATAGATATACGCAGAAAACCCGAACTATGACAAGACACTAATTGTGTTTTGTCAAATAGTCCGGGTTTTATTGGCTAAAATCTTTTTGTTCCATGCTCTTTTTACCAGAAAATCGGCTTTGCTACCATTAACCAAAGCATGATAAGCAATAATAAAATATACATCCACGTTTTACGCTGTAAAAGAGAAACAAATTGTTGTTGATTATAAGAAGGCGTATTAAATGTACGTAATGTCGGTTTAAACGCTCTAGCTAAAAATACAATGGATGCAAACATCACAAGGAAGGTCATGACAATCCATGAAGTATTCCAATGATAGCCTGCATACCACATTAGCAAAATACCTGAGGCTACTAGGACATGTCCTGAATGTTTAACAATAGCAATAGCCCCTTTAAACGCTTCTATATATGGTGGCATTTCATCATTGGAAGCTGTGCGCATTTTTTTAACAATCGTTAACACAACGAACAAAGGCCCAATCGAAAGAACGGCACTTAAAATATGTATATAAAGAAGAAGTGTATAAATGGAAAACATGATGTGTACTCCCCTTTTCATCAGTCCTCTACATTATAGCACCCAACCTAAGTCTACTTTATCAGCAATTGTGAATCCTTTGTAAACACAGCTTGAATCATTGTTAAATTGTTTGAAAACTGCACAAAGAGGGTATTGTTTATAGTAACATGCATTTATAGAACAAAAAGGAGTGATTTTTATAGGAATTCATCAATTTTTTACAAACCTTAATGACTTAGAGCGTATCATTCGCTGCCCTGGTCGCTTCAAGTTCGAAGAGCATAATGTGGCTGCCCATTCTTGGAAAGTCTCACAATACGCAATGTTCTTCGCAACATTAGAAGAAATGAATGGAGCAGAAGTGGATTGGAAGTCCTTATATGAAAAAACCATCAACCATGACTTTGCTGAAGTTTTTATTGGAGATATAAAGACCCCTGTCAAACATGCGAGTCCAGAGCTAAAGCAAATGCTAGCACATGTGGAAGAAAAGATGATGGAAAAATTTATTATCAATGAAATTCCACAAGAATTTCAGGCTATATTTTTTGAACGGATGAAGGAAGGTAAGGACAACACGTTAGAGGGGCGTTTGCTCGAATTTGCGGATAAGCTCGATCAATTTTATGAAGCTTTCGCTGAATTAAAGCGTGGCAATACTGACAAAGAATTTGTCTATATGTACCAATCAGCCCTTTCAAAACTTTTGGCGATTCCACTTGAAGCAACAGTGCAATATTTCCGCACAGAAATTTTAAAGGATGCAGTAAAGGAAAAAACGCATATCGATATTCAAGCCTTAACAGATGAAGTACTAAAGCCAAATAAATAAGATGCATGTACAAGTTTTCCGATTGAAAAATTCACGGAAGGCTTTTTTTATTTTCTAAAAAAAATCGTATAATGAGAGGACATGGATTGGAGGGAAAGTATTGTCACAGGAATGCTCGATTGTAGAAGATTTAATACCTCTTTATAAAAAACAAAAGCTCCAAGCACCGACGATAGAATTTGTAGAACAACATCTAACAACTTGTCAGCAATGTCAGCGGCTAGCCCATTCACAGCCAACTCAAGATGAATACTTACCCATGAAAAGAACATTATCCTTTTTTCACATCATATTTATTGTGTTATCTTTTATGTTTGCCATTAATTCATCCTTACTCGGCAATCAAAAGGGCTTTGTTATCTCATATGCACTTTTCGGTTGTCTTTCTTACCTTTTCTATAAAAACATCTGGATTGTCTTTATCATAAGCTCCGTGCCTGTATTTGTTTGGGCTATCATTAATAATCTAAATAATGGGCTCTATATTACAACCTATTCCTTCGCAGAAATAGGAGCACTCGTGATTGCAGCCGGCTACATCGCTCTTTTACATACAATTTTCGCCTTATTAGGTGCTGCTTTTGCCATTCTACTACGTAGGGTTTTTCAATAAATAATTATACAAAAAGCACCTTAAACTGATTTCTAAAGTTTAGGTGCCTTTTGGTTTTTATGCTTTTTTCACGAATTCTGACTTTAATTTCATAGCACCAAAGCCATCAATTTTACAGTCAATATTATGATCGCCTTCTACAAGACGAATACTTTTTACCTTTGTCCCAATTTTTAAAGTGGAAGAACTACCCTTCACCTTTAAATCCTTAATAATGGTAACTGAATCGCCGTCAGCTAACAGATTGCCATTTGCATCCTTTACAATAAGTGCATCCGACTCCTGTTCTGATGCGTTCATACTCCACTCATGTGCACATTCCGGACACACATAGTTTACGCCATCCTCATACGTATATTCAGAATGACATTTTGGACAATTTGGATAAGCTGCCATTTCCGCTTCCTCCTTTACATATTTTCTAGGAAAATCCTCTTTATGCTCCTATCTTTACATAATCAATCATAATAAGTAAAGACTGTTCGTATTTTCCGTTCGTATTTGTGAAAAAAATATGAAGCAGTGGCACCATTTTGAAGGTATTTCTAGATGTCGATTACACCATTTGGAACACTTGCCCATTGACTAATTTACAGTAATCATCTTACTTGCATGTTCGTCGATCATGCTTTATTATATCCATAAAGGCTGCATTGTTCGTATAATATTAAGTTTTAACCTTTAAGCTGTAAAAGGGAGTTTTATTATTGGAGTTGGAATGACGGGCCTCACACTACGGTGCATGAGGATAAGCAGGAAAACTTCTGCGAACACCCACTTTGAGGAGTGGTGGTTTAAAACTTTCTATAATAACTACGGCATACGCGGCTTTTTAATTTAACCTTACAGCCACAAGGCTTTGAAGCGAATCACCCTTCATTATTGGAGGGTGATTTTTTTTTTGCACTTTTCTATCGTGTGCAAATCGTGTGCAAAAATTTATAATATCGCATGAATAATCTTAGTAAAACGAAGTAAAGCAATACCACTTTATTTAGATTGTTGCTCTAAATAGGCAGAACAATTTTGATACTGTTTTGTACCTTTTAAGAGCATCTTAATAATATATTGAATTATATAGTTCCTAACTTTGAAATTATACCATTCACAAATGTATTTAAATTGGTATAATTTCATTAAATTAGCATTATGCTAATACGCTTTAAAAATTTACTATAGTCTGACTAAAAACAAATATTAGAGTTAAAGTAGGAAAAGAATCAGCTTAGAAAAGCTCGCTCATTTTTAAGTAAATTTCAATTAAAAAAAGTTAGTTTAAAATTTAATAATAGGAGGAATTGTACATTGTTAAAAAGTTGGCATTTAAAAGGATTTAAATCTATTTACGAAAGAACAAATTTCGATATTTTACCACTGACGATTTTCACTGGAGCTAATAGCTCAGGTAAAAGTTCTGTAATTCAAAGTATTTTATTGAGTACTCAAACAATACAAAATAATGTCCCCTCAAAACCAATAATTTTAAATGGACAAATAATTAGACTAGGGAGCTTTAATGATATTTTATCTTTTAATAATGAAGACAAAAATATCACTATTGGCTTTGAATTAGAAAGTTCTCATGTTTATCACGAAGAAGAAGAAGAGGCCAAAGATAAGAATAAAAAGAAGAATATAATTTCTTGTACCTATAAATTCTCTATTAAAGATGATAATGAAGTTTCATCCCTTCAGCCTGTATTAACTAATAGCAAAATCTCTATTTATAACCCAGACGATGCTACAAAAATTTTAAATAATATTGAAGTGAAAAAAACACCGCTCTCAATAAGTGAAAAATTAAAAAAATATAATATTGATTCAATTAATGAACGCTCATATCCAAGTTTAGATTTAGATGTAATTAGCCCTATAGTTCCTAAGAACTATTCCTATTTATCAAAGTATAGATATGATGCTTTTTCTTCTTTAAATGAGGTTTATATTGGGGCTGAAATGTTACATTTTATTCCTCAAAAAATAGTTTCTCTATATAATCGAAATGAATTAACTGCTATTAAATCTTTAAATTTCCTTAAATTCCCTATGTATGAAGATATTCCTCCAACTAATGAATTAGCAAATCCAAAATTAGTTGATATCTTAAACCATAAAATTACTGATATACTTAATGAATTTAACACTTCGGATCGGTACAAACACTCTAACAGGAATCACTTTATTAATTCACTAGCAGATAGTTATTTTAAAGATGGAGAATTTAAACATTTAAGTAAATTTATTAGCGTATTACCAACTGCTTTCTCACGAGAATGGACAGAATACATCGAATCAAATCAGAAAAAATTAATTGAACTAATGATTTCTGATTCAAAACCGAAGTACGAGTTGTCTTCAAGAATCCACTCAATTAATCCAATATTTATTGATGAGATCGTTAGTTACTTTAATAATAAGGTTAAGTATTTAGGCCCTTTGAGAGACGAGCCAAAGCCTATTTATCCTAATTCCAGCTCCCTTGATTCCAAAGACGTTGGATATCGCGGTGAATATACAGCAGCAGTGCTTGAACTACATAAAGACACTATCATAAATTATTACTCTCCTGTTGATTTAGAGCTTGATGAGTATATTGAAAAAGAGGGACGACTTCTTGATGCAGTTCTTGAGTGGTTAAACTATATGGGAATTAGTGAGAATGTGAAAACATACGACAGAGGAAAACTTGGACACGAGCTACAAGTTAAATTAAGCTCTGAAGGAAAATATCATGATCTTACAAATGTTGGAGTAGGGGTTTCGCAAGTTTTACCAATATTAGTTATGACTTTATTGGCAGAAAATAATTCTACGATAATTTTCGAGCAACCTGAGCTACATCTGCACCCAAAAGTACAAACAAGACTAGCTGACTTTTTTGTAACAATGATCAAACTAAATAAACAGTGTATTGTTGAAACTCATAGTGAATATCTAATAAATAGGTTAAGGTATAAAGCTGTTTCTTCTCCAAAAGATAATATTAATAAAAATGTAATGATTTATTTTGTAGAACAAGAAGAAGGCAAATCAAAATACCGTCCGATTCAAATAAATGATTATGGTGTAATTGAAGATTGGCCAAAAGGCTTCTTTGATGAACATGAAAAAAACGCTACAGCTATTTTAAAAGCAGCAAGACAAAAAAATAGGAGGAAGTGACTTTGCAAAATGTAATAATAGATCCATACACTCTCATTTTCAATCCACTATATAATTCAAAAACTGAAATGTTGAATTATATAGATAGAATCTTAGACGCCGATGAGATTAAAAATTATAACTTCATAAAAGCATTAATATCTGATAATACGGCAAATTTACTAATGTCACAAAATAATTTTCCAGAATGGGATGTCTTAAATACCGAATTAAAAAAATTCGATTTACATGGTCAATACCAAGCACAAGATATTTTTCGTGCATTAGAAGGGATATTAAATTTAGACACCATTGAACGTCATACTAACGTTCAAGATATCTTGTATACACCTTTATCAGCTTTAACTTCTGAAGTGAAAAATGCTGCTGATGAGTATTTAATAGAATTAGAAAGATTATATGTATATTGTGTCTTAAACAGTAGAATACACGGTTCAACGATTCTAAAAAGTATTAATACTTGTGAAGTAGAAGTATGTAGTGAAATTTTGGAATTTACCCCTCCACAGCAAGATATTGAATTACCTTTTACTTTTACTGAAATTCTAAATACTATCGATACCCTACAAGAAATTCTTTTATCTATAGATTGTATAGACCTTTGGAAAAATTCTACTACTGAAGATCAATTTACTGAAATCATTAAATTATATCTGATACAAGAAAACGCAAATTGCAGGAATAATTTCGAAATAGGTTCAAGTTTTATAGAAAATTTTAAAAAATATGGATTTTTCCAAGAAAATTCGAAAATAAAAGGGGTTCTAAAGAGTATAACTGAAGTTCTAACAGGTTCTACTCTTAATAAAGTTCATGCTCTTAGGATTAATGAAGCAGGTAACTCCCCTCAGATTGAAGGGAATTTAGGAAAGGCATGGAGACATGATATAGATAAAGAATTTCACTTACATTATTGGAAAAAAGGGAACACTATTACCTTTGCCTCTATAGGTCCTCATAATACTTTCTCTATACCTGAGTAGTTGATGATAACTATGTAACAAAATAAAAATTATTGAATATAAATGTAGCTCTCGAATTGATGGCTACTTTTATATTCAGCTATTCAGTACAAGCATCCTCCAAAGCATCGATTCTAGCATCCCATAATTTACGTATACTCTTTTTTCCTGCTCCACCAACCTTGAAAAATCACAAGCACTGCATTCGGATTTACCTTAGCAAGTACGCATACATTCTTGCTAAGTCTTTACTAAACATGACAATTTTCTCCCTTACTATTATTGTTAGACATGTTTACTCAAATGATTGTTAGCATCATTCCATATTGTCTTAACACCTTTTTTCCCATCCCCCCAAGCTTGAATTAACTCAATTGCTTTATCAGCATCTACTTTGGAAAGCTCACTAAGTTTACTAGGTAAATTTGAGACTATCATTACGATCTCCATATCAATAGGTAACATGCTGGTGCTCGCCTCCTTTTAACTCTTTTTTATTTTGCTCTTTAAGAGCATGTTTATACGGTAGACATATTTGGAGTAGAGCTAATACGGCAAACAAAAGGACTCTCCGTATTTGGAGAGTCCCCTAAATTTATTCATTAGCGTAAACCATATAATCGACTTCAACATCCGTTAAGAAGTAATCCTTTAAAGCCCCATTACGCTTTAAAACCTCGATGTGCTCATAAGCTTCTGCTGCAGTCTTAAACATTATCATTTCCTCGCTATCATTATCGAATAGAATTTCACCACTTACCCGGATAATGAAGCATACAGCTATTTTCTCCATCTCTATAGCTACATCAGCTAAACAGTCATTACGATAAAGATTGAAGTATTCTACAAATTGTTTCACTTCTAGCTCTGATCGATTCATGACATCTTGCACTTCAACATAAAAGATTTTGTCCAGGTATTGTCCTGCTTTATCATAAGTACACGGATGTGTTTGTGAAGCTTTCCATTCTGTAAATTGAACATCAACTGCCTCTAATCTAATCTCGCTATATTCGTGGATATTCATAGTCTCTGACATTGTTAATTGCCTCTTTTTATGTGTAGTTTTTTATAATTCAAATCTCATGGCTGATTAATTGGCCACCAATTTACTTCTTCAAAAACGGTAAATACTCTGGCACTTGCAGTTTACAAGTAGCAGGACGGTACCCTACGTTGAGTGGGTACCAAGTTGACATCCCCTCACCTTGAGGGTAACCATTAGGTAGATATCATTACCTTTTTGATATTCAACTACTGTATGGCTGTCAGTGGTTCACCCTTTAATTCGTATAATCACATGGTTACTGTCTTCGCTTAATTCAGTCGGAGTAGGTGCACCATTAGTCAAAACAATAACATTCACCTGTTCGCCTTTACGCTCAACCACTTCAATCTCAATTGACTTTACTTTACGGCTCAAGGTTATGCCCCCTTTGACACTATGATGATGGCGTGAAATTGCTTATTTCGTTTCATGCGATCGCTTCGATTGTTATACGCTGCATATCCGCGGTAAACAGCCACTTGAAAAGTATTCACTCCACTTACGGCTTCTATTAGCTCCTCCAGGCGATTGAGGCGTTTTTCAATGTTACTCATCTCCGAACACCTCAATTCCCTTGTCGCTCAAATACTTCATGAACTTTTCAGCTTTCTCAATACGTTTCTCCAGCTCACAGTCACGTAGGTTCATCTGCATAAGACTGGCAAGATATCCAAGGACACGTGCCTTTTCAATTTCATCTTTCGGCGCCCTTGTTTCTACTCTCCGTAGATTATTAATCGTTTCAGTTAGAAGCTGTCGCACATGAGATTGTGTAGTTAGCCTTTTGTTTTTCACTTCCACTAATTCCGTCAACTAATTCACTTCCTGTCATCTAATCGTTTTTTCCATTTAAAGATCTCACCTATATGAAACACTTTGTCGGATGCTGTAGCATTATCTTGAAAATAAGCTGTTAAGTGCGTGAAATACTTTCTTAATTTCGTTTCTGTAGAAGGCTCTCGTTTCTCCTTCATCAACTGCTCAATACGAGCTATACGTTTTTCAAGATTACTCATACCCCTACCCCCTGTATAAAAATAGCTATATATCATAGGTTGAGCGCTATTTTACATTTACATTTTGTAGCGCTCAACGTGTCGTTTTATCACTATACGTGATCTATTAATGTCACCATTTCGGTGAAGATCCGTTAAATAGCTGACTTCCGTCTATATATGTGACTGTTTCATATAAGAAAGCTCGGTCAACATCTGGTGTAGAGCCAACTAACATTAAATTTTCATTAATAAGAGCTTTTTGCTCTTTTTCCAGATCGCGTAGCCCTTCTGGATATGTCACATCTTTATATCGCTCATGAATAACATCGTGTAGCGCTCGTACATTTTGTACAGTGTAATCAGTTGACTTCCTTCCCTCAGAAATATGGGCACCTAAGCTAATTTGGCCTTTGTCCCAGGCTTCAGCTTTTATGAATGAAGGTTTGAAGCCATTTGCAGTAATACTGTATAAGACCTCAATAGCCTGTTTATTATCACTTTCAGTAATTTCGGTAATAGCACGTAGATAATCGTCATAATTATTGAGACGTGACAGGGTATTTTCTACATATTCACTTAGATACTTAATCCCTGTGATGTATTCAACATCTATCACCTTTTTCGTGCCTAATTTTGTACCGTATTCACTTTTAATATCTTCATTTTTGAAGTAGTGTTCAAAATTAAAAATCGGTAATGGTTTAGCTGCTGAGATTAATTCATCCAGTTCCTTTAATCGTGCTTGTACTTCAGCTTTTCTCTGATTCGCTTTATTGTTATATTGATCCAATAGACTCTTTGCTTTCTTTTGGTACTCCTTACGTTTGATTTTTAACATGCTCTCGTTATATATGTCTTTTGCATCATCATATTGTTTTCTGATTTTCTTTGCTTCTTCTACCCAATTCATCTATAATCTCTCCTTAATATTCAACGTAATTTCTTTTTTTGATTCTATTAATAAATGCGGCTAAGTCCTGAATTTCATATAGTTTAGCTTCATAGAACGGACTACCATAGCTCAGCTTCTTAAGCTCACGTTCTAATACATGAAGCTGCCTTTCAAAAGGTTTAATGGCCACTGATCTACGTTTCATTAGCTATTACTTCCTTTGCCAATCTTTTAAGCTTTTTACAGCTTGATCGTATAAGGATATAAATTCCCTCATTTGAAGATGTAATTGATCATTCTCATAAGATGCTTGTGTGTAATTTTCCAATCTGGGAAACATCGCATAGTTCTTTTTACAACAAGGCGTTTTACGCGCACATCTAGGGCGATATTCAAACCCCCATCGTTCTTTAATTTCAGTTCCGCAATAAGGGCAATTGAACACATTAAAAAACTCATATCGGAACACCTTGGCTTTTGGATTCGTTTCTACTTTTTCGACTTGCACTTTTGTAACATCTAAACCTCGTGCAAATCGGTTGTTTCTTATTCGCATGTGACTCACTCCAATCCTATATTTTTATTCGCATACGGTTTTTACTGCTCATATACGTGTCATATACGCACTGCATACGTCTACTTTTCGCATTCTAAAAATCGCCCCATCACTTATGGCTGTAAGGCTCTTGGTTATTTTGAAAATTCTTCATACGTCTTATACGCTTTTCTATCAACTCCTATGCTAATCTTTAATAGCAATGTGCATAGTCACGGTGCATAACGGTTCTGTCACTCTAGCTATACTATTACTTTCTATTTTTCTATAAGAGTTAAAAAAAAGACGTATGAAGCATTGATAAGACCCCAAAAACCCTTATGGCTCTAAGCTTTAAGGCATACGCCCTAACTCTTTAAAAAGCGTATAGAGGGCATATAAGATGGGTAAAAGGCGTATATCTTGTTCAATAAGCGTATGCACTATGTTAGTAAATCGTCCTTCCCTTTGAAATCACCCTCAACTGAATTATTACCACTTAATAAGGCGATGCCTAAGAGTTGCATTTTGGTACTGCCGAATGTTCGCTTATATTCGAAGCCTTTAGATTGCATGTCCCCTACAAATTGACTACGAGTAGGCGTGCTGTACACGTTACTTTCTCGTAAGTATTCGATGTAAGCATTATGCAATTCTTCTGCTACTACTTTATTTTCTTCATCCAGATCACATAGGTCGTCAATAAATGTTTGAAGAGGGTCACTAACAGCTATATAGTCTTTAAGTGCTTCGCGCGAGGAAGCCGTATCCTCGAAACGGCCACGCTCCATTAATGTTCTCAAACCAGCTATAGCCTTATTAAGCAAGCCAGAAAGCTCTTGTTCTGTGGTTAATTTCTCAAGAAGATTCACATCCGCTTTCTTACTTTTCGCACCGTTTCCTCCAAAACTATTAGGAAAAGTGATAATTTTAAGGCGGCGAATAAAGCCTTTTGAGAAATCCCTAGAATGGGGTATTTTGTTCATTCCGTATACTAGCCGGGCATAAGGTCTAAAATTAAATGCATCTACATTTTTTCGTTCTGCATTAAGCTTGTCCGATGTTACAACCGCCTTAAAAATATCAGTGTCACTTAAAGCACTGCCAGGTAAATCTGCTTGGGTATTGAGTAGCTTGTTCTGCAGCTGAGCAAGCTTGAACCTATTAGAAGATAAATCTTGTAGACTCACATTTGATATATTTTCCTCACCAATAAATGCGTTCAATAAATCGATAAATACAGACTTCCCGTTTGATCCTGAACCTAAGAGGAAAAATGCTACTCCTAAATTCTTAGGAATGAGGCATAAACCGAACAGCTCGTACACCATATTTATTGAATCTGCCGGTACTACTTCGCTGATGAATTTTTCAATATTGGGGCAAGTAGCTGTCTCATCGTATCTAACAGGTATTTGACTGAAAGAAATGAAATCACTACAGTGCTCCATCAACTCGCCTGTTCGCCAATCAAGTAGACCATTTTTGAGGTTAACTATTTTGGTGCTTGGCTTCTCCAGGTGTATCGATTTCACCGTATGCAAGTCTTTAATTATCTCCACTACCTCATTACCATGTGTACTACGATATCTATCACCTAGCACTCTAGCAGTCATCCTACGAACCTTGCGCTCGTTATCAGCTACATAAACCCCATTCTCGTACACATAAACAATGCCATCGACTGTAATAATTGGGTTTGCCTGAACTAAGCACTCAGCTAACTTAGTTGGATTAAAACCATGCTTGGAGAAAAAGTGATCAGCAATATCAAGGTTTTTATTAGTTTGTTCTTCCTCATCCTCTAAGTCGCCAAAATCATCTATAGCGCTTTGTTTAGTATCCTCAATTAACTGCTGCTGTGCCTTCTTATCCTTTTGAACTAATTCGACCATACGAGCATATGAGGGCCGTTTAGTAACGTCTTTCGCCATATCCTCCTCGTCGTCAATATCACCAAATAAATGGATACGCACTAAATCAAAAGCATTCACCAGCTGTTGAGAAACTGGATCGGTACCATGATGGGAATATGAGAATACATCTTCATAGGTTCTCATGCCTCCCCAAGTGGTGCCTTTAATGTATGTGTATCGGTTTATTTCAGTAGTTTGCTCATATACATCAGGTAGAAAGGTTTCAATCGCTTCGTGAATGCTATATGTTCTACAAAATAGCCCTATAACATTTGGCTTTTCTAATGGATTGCCTGCTTTTTTAATATCTCGTTCGATTTGTCTTCGCTCTTTCATACGACTGCTATAAGGCCATTCATTCGGATCCTTAAAATCTTTATATCTTGAAAGGACCTGGTCAGCACTCACTAAATGGCCATCCTGATAATCGAATACATACTCACCATCTGAACTCGTTGACGGCCAAAACATCATACGAGACTTTTGATAAGTCGTATCATCGAAGTAATCTATTCCAAGATCACTAGCTAAAACTCTCGCTATTGGTTCATATTCTTCAGCATTTATTACTCTGTCTAATGGAATAAGTAATCGTAGACGTTTAGCTTCACTGGTATGCTTATGTGTGCTATATATCGCACACTCAAAGCCATGAAAAAGTTGTAATTCTTCCCAAAACTCATGTTTGCCAATATGATCAGCATCAAGTGTTACTATCCGTCTATTTAACACATTGTCGTTTTGACGAATACCATCTTTAAGTTCGCCTATGAGGTATCCACCTACGTCCTTTATAGATGCTTGTTCATCAGCAGACATGTTTAGATATTCGTTAAATGTTTCGTTTGTTCGAGTCGTCTTACTAATACGTTGTAATAGCTCTGACCAACTCATTTGTTCATTTTTCCATCTTGATGAAGTACGATGCTTAGCTATCGCTATGGAAAAATAGAAGTCATTTGATGTTATAATTTCCTGCATCTACTCACTTCTCTTCACTTTCAAATATTGTACTTTAAGTAAATATTCGCTATAATATTCCTGCATTTATTTTCGCGTAATAAATGCTTAAACAATGTTCTCTTTTAAAGCTGTTACCTTATTTGGTAACAGTGATTTTTTTTAGTCCAAATTTATAAATTCTATTTAAGTCCATAAGATACCCTCACTGTGAGATAGCAGCCGGATACATTCTAGGTTGCCGTTTGTCAATCACTTTAACTATTGCATTCGCTTCAGAGCTAATACGTTCTAACTCAGATATTAAGACTGGTGCTTGTTTAACAGATCTAGCCATTCGAATAAAAGCAAGAACTGATTCTGGAGAAATTTCCTCATCGCTCTCAATACCTTCATAAGCTGTATCGAAATTCGTAATAGTTTCAAGCAAACCTTTTAAATCTTTCGTTACTGCTTGCAGTTCCACTGCAGTATTTTCTACTTCATATACCAACTGCTCCGTTGACATTGAATCGATACGTTCCGCGTAATTGACCATTTCTAATTCCTCCTACAAATATTATTTTTTCTGTGTTGATTCATTACACAAAGACTTAGGTATAAGAGCACAAAACTCAACACTATTCACAAATGTGCTAACAAGAACTTTCGAAGAATCGTGTGTCTCTTGAATTTCATACTCATCGAAAAGCTCTATAAAGACCTTGTGTGTTAACAGGATTGAAGGTGAATCAAACCTACTGATACTTACTGTTAAAAACTGAGCTTCCTCACCTGACTTTGCTTGTGCGTCAATCAAATTAACGATCGCAGCTAATGACTGTACATTTTCAATATTCATCTTACTCACCTCCCTCTGCATGCCACCAAAGCTTGGGATTTAGCTAAATATGTTGCATTTGCTTAACTTCACCTTTAGTCCAGGCTTCAACAACTTCACGATTGAAAAGGATTTTCCCACGTACTTTAAAGTGGGGGATTTCAGACTTCCTTACTGCTGAATAGATTGTAGCTGTAGAAGTGCCTAGCATCTCCGCCACTTCATTAACCGTCAAAGTGATTTTTATCATAATAATCCACCTCTCCATAAAATTTACTAATAGTAAGTATCCTCGAACATAATATTTACTATGAGTAAACAATAACGCCTTTCTTACTAACTGTAAACAAAAATGATGCAAAATATTTTTACAGGTAGTAAAATATAATAAAATATACTACGCACACAGGGGGATATTTAAACTTATGGATTATGTAAAGAATTTTGGTATTCACTTAAAAGCAGCAAGGGAGCGAGCAGGACTAACGCTTTCAGAATTAGGTAAGATAGTAGGTTACTCAAACCCTTACCTTTCACAAATAGAATCAGGCAAACGAAGTAACCCACCAGCACCTGAGTTGATTAGAAAAATTGCAGACGCTTTACCTGACGTATCATACGGGGGGTTATTAGAAATAGCGGGGTATCACGAGCTTGCTAAAAACGAAAAGATCAGAAGTGCTTATGAAGATTTCAAAGATGAACTGGATGATTTTGAAATAGATATTAATGTTTTACATGAGAAAGTTCGAGTTATAGATGAAATAACGGATATTAACAATCTTCTTTTATCCGAATCTGTACAACCCATCTACAAAGGCCATTTACTTAATGAACAAGATCGCAAACGGATATTAACGATGCTGGAAGTGTTATTTCCTGATTACCAAAATGAGGAGGAATAAACCAAAATGGCTAATATAAAGAAGTACGAAAACGATGATAATAAGTACAGATTCACTGTTAGTCTAGGAAAAGATGCACAAGGCAATTACAAACGAGCAACAAAGGTTTTTTATGTAGAAGGTAAATACACACCTAAACAAAAAGAAGAGTATGTCCTTAATGAGTACATGAAGTTTAAAAAAGAGGTACTATCTGGAGAATACATTGCGCCATCCAATATGATATTTTCCGACTTCGCAAAAGAATGGGAGAATAAATTTGCTCTTACGGAACTATCACAAACAGCAATAAGTAACCATCGATTAAAACTTAAAAATCATATCTTGCCAGTGATCGGTCACATGCACATGGATAAAATAAACCAGCTCATGCTGCTGAATCTAATACAAAACCTTACACGAAAAGATGGTAATAAGGGAGAGTTAACTTACCATTCCAAACAAGACATATACCGCACGCTTCAAAGTGTTTTTAAGTATGCAACCGAATGGAAAGTAATTGAAAAGAATCCCATGGACGGCATTAAAAAGCCGAAACCACCTAAAGATGCAGTAAAGGAAAAGTTACAGGTTTATAATGAGGATGAAATAGCTCAACTATTACAGCTAGTGCAAAGCGAGCCTTCACACTGGAGACTTCTATTCACATTAGCGGTAACTGCCGGCCTACGTAGAGGAGAATTACTTGGTCTTGAGTGGAAACATGTGGACTTTGATAATCAACAAATACTAATAGAACAAACGATTGTATTAACAGGAAGTGGACCTCTAATAAAAGGTACGAAATCAGATTCATCAGAACGTGTTGTTTCCTTACCTGGGAGCATGATGAAGGAATTGAAAGAGTATCACTTTCAATGGAGAAAAGATAAATTGCGACTGGCTGATAAATGGACAGAGAAAGAAAGAGAATGGATTTTCTGTAATGAACATGGACAGCACCTCTACCCTTCTAGTCCTTCCAATTGGTGGAGTAAGTTTGTGAAGAAGCATGAATTTCGATATATCCGACTGCATGATCTACGCCATACATCTGCAAGTCTTTTAATTGCCCAAGGAGTACACGCCAAAATTATATCTGAGCGTTTAGGACATTCAGACATTTCAATTACAATGAATACTTATGGACATGCTTTAAAATCAGCAGATCGTGCAGCAGCTGATAAGTTTGAAATGTTGTTTTCGAAAAGCAATTCAAACTAACATGTGCAAATCGTGTGCAAAAATTCAATTAAAGCAATTAAAAAACATTATATACGAACAAAAACAGAACAGTATAAACACTGATATATCAACATTCATCACAATCCATTCAATTATACTTTAACGTTATCACCACATTTGAGGAGTGGTGGTTTAAAACTTTCTATAATAACTACGGCATACGCGGCTTTTTAGTTTGATCTTACAGCCACATGGCTTTGAAGCGACTCACCCTACTTAATTGGAGGGTGAGTTTTTTATTATCAAAATGGGCATTGTTGCAAAACTGTTGCAAAAATTAATAATAATTAACGATAATACTTAACACATATTAGTAATTACCTACACACAATATGCCCCACCTTACATGGGACAACCACAGTCTTTTTATCAATAGGTTTACTAACAATTGTGGATGCCTTTTTGAATTTCATTTCCTCATATTGGTCCTCTAAATCAAAAATCGATAATTGCCCTTGTTGCTCCATATATTCAAAATGCGTCATTTTCTATTTCCCCTTTCACCATTCAAGTCAGTTTTCTAAGTTTGGTCTACTGCATATTTCCGAACGATTAGCACGCTCATTCAGCCAATTATAGAAAGGTACTGGACGTTCTCTATTAGCTGTTTCTTCAATAGATGATGATTTCCTAAGCTTCACACTTGAACGCTCCACAGCCTTGTTATACGCTCCTGCAAATACGGCTCTCAATGTGCTTGTAACTGTCAGAACACCTTCTTTAATATCCATGACAATTTTAAATAGCACGTTCTTAACTTTTATAAAGTCAGGTGCATTTTGAACCTGAGTAGCTAATACTACTTTGTGCAATTCGTCTTTCAAGTTATCAGCTAATGGCAAACTATTCATGAAATCGAATAGCATCACCTGGTACTCGTTCATGTATTCCTTATGAGCTTCTTTTTCAGCGTGTGCATTATTATATATATTTTGTAAAGTGCTTGTTTTAAAAGATAAATGATTAAAATATTTAGATGATTGGTTTTCAGATAGTTGCGCTTCAACCTTACTCTCACAGGGTTTTTCAGCATTTCCACGTTGGGGCATTGTAAGGCAAAATAATGTAGATGCTTGCTCCTTGTCCACCTTTGCTTTTTACAGTCGTTTCTTTTTAACAATCCCTAAAGATTCCAGTTTTGATATAGCTCGATAAACTGTCTTTGTGCTGATCTCCATTGCTGCAGCAATTGTGGCAGCTTTCAAATGACAAGCTCCTGGATTCTCTAAAGCATGACTAGCGAGTTTGAAAACGATGACACGTTCTGACTCAGTTAAATCGTAATAATGAGCAGCCTTATGATTCTCTACAGCTGAATCCATATCTGCTATTGAATCAAATGTTTTGTAAGTTGCTAAGTATTCAAATGCCCTCGTTTTCACCTCGCTTTCCAATTCCGAACTTTCTAGGATCCATTGAATCAATATTGTTCGTTTTTACTTAAATGCTTTACGTAAATTATCACGTATCTCTTTTACTTCTAAATCTGTAAGCAAACTATGATACCTAATAGTCCACTTCAATCGATTTTGATACTTATGAGTATCGGTAATTGCACTATTGTTCAATTTAACAAATTAGAAAATGGCATGACAAAAGATCAAGTATTTGAAATCCTTGGTGGTGAAGGTGCCGTTATTTCTGAATCTGGAGATGTAGTTATGTACAGCTATAATGGTAAGTCTTTAGGTGCAAATGCTTCTCTTATGTTCCAAGGCAGTAAATTAATGAACAAGACTCAAATGGTATTGGAATATATGTAAATTTAAAAACAAAAAAGGGAGTACCCCTAACATTTAATAGACGTTAATTCGTTTATTTGTTAGGGCGTGCTCTCTTTTTTTGTTTTTTAAAGGAGGTGGATTATAATGTTAACTGGTATTTGGTTTAGTGTTTTATTCATATTTTGGTTTGGGCAATTTTTATCTTTAGTAATATATTGTGTTAATACTTTCATAAGAGGTAACATCAAAATAAACTGTATTAGCATTGGATACGTAATAAGTACATCATTTATTTTCACTTACATCTAAAAAAGACCAGGTACTCAATTGAGCGCCTGGTCTTTTTCGTAAGATAAATTTCAATTAATTTTAATTAATAACTAAAGCTAGCAGCATAACTTCTTATATCGACATTTGATTGATTAGGTGTAATACTTACTCCAATAGGAAGTACTGAGATACCTATTGTACCTGTAAATTTCTTATGACCATATTCGAACTTAACTGTTGCTTTACCTGAAGATGAAGACTTAATATAGAATGTTTGAGCAATAGTGCCTTCATGTGTTTGGAATTTATTTAAAGTTCCACTAAGATCAAACGAACCTGCTACTCCTAAAGATGGGTCCCACGTTGATGGTGTAGTACTACTTGACATTAACGTAGTTCCTCCTGTTGAAGTATTGTATAAAGAATATGTTGAGTTAAAACCTTGAAGTTTTCCTGATTGAGCTGGTATATAAACACCAAGACTTGATGGGAAACCAATAGCTATTTTATCTGTCAAAGCAAAAATCGGTTTATTTAACCATCTGAAGTTTGCGTGTGCATAAAATGCATTGTAACCCGAAACAGTACTATTATTCAGCTTTAACACATTACCTTTAAAACTCATATCTGCACTCGGAATATCACCAAAAGTTGTAACTTCTGATGGATCGCTTGTTACTTCATCAAAACTATAAATCTCTTCAAAACTTGTTAATATTTCAGCTTCACTATCAACTAAGAACTTTAGTTCTTCATATGGCATATTCTCAACTTCTACCTTACTAAAATTCAAGCCATATAAATAATCCTTTTCAGCATCCGTTAAAGATGATTCACCTTCTGCAGCTTCAACTTGATGATTGAATCCCAAAGTTAGTGCAAAAATGACACCTAAAAACATTAAAATACTATTTTTCTTCATTTCCATGCTCCCTATTTTTTACAATTTTAATTATATACATATTTTATCATTTTTGGATAAATATTTTAAATTTGAATAAAAAGTACTAGTTTTTTCAGAAGTATATTAGTTTATTATAATAATACATAGATAGGGAGGTTTAGATAATGGAGGCATTCTTTTCTTTCAGCTGCTTTTTTCTTATGCCAGTATATGGGTTTTTATTTTGTTTCTATTTTATAAAATTAATAAAGAAATTAATAAAGGGACAGAATGATACAAATGTCGAAGCAAGTGTTATGACAATAATGTTTATTTTAATTATATGGAGTATCAGCTATACCGTAGCTATAGGAAATTAATTAATAGTTTTTTTATGAGGGCACTTGATGTAGTTTTTATTTTTCAGTGCCCCTCTTTTCTCTTATTTACTATTCCGCTGTAATTTTTATTCCTTCAAAATCGCCACCTGTCAACGTACCAGTATCAAATTTGTCTAGGTGTGACTTATCAATAAGCTTTTTATCTACTGCTTTTTTGAGGTAATCCCGGACTGCAGTTTTAGTTGTCTCATTTGTGAATTTCATTGTGTCATAATCCTTTTCAGTTGGTTAATCGGATTCTTTTGGTTTCATTGATTCTTCAATTCTTTTCAAGAAACTACCCCAACGATCTTCCGCTAGTATACGGTGAGGGCAATATTTGCCATTCCAGTCCTGGTGTTTCTTCACTCGTTCAATGCTCTAATCGTATTGCTTTAAAAGCTTTGCAATGTATTGAACAGCGTTTTCCTCCGCAACTCCATAACGTACACCACCACTTTTGCTGTAACAAATTTCGATGCTAATAGAAAGACGGTTGCCTTTCTTTAAAGCGTTAGGATCACTACTGCCTCCGCCATCTCCACAATGCCAAGTGTTACGGTTGAAAGGAATTGCTTGAATAACCTCTTTATCATCTAGAGCAACGTGATATGATACATAATTGTTATTTCCAATCATGTACGAAATTTTATTAGTAGCTGGTCCATCATTGGCTGTACTATGTACTGTAATAAATTGTGGTGCCATGATGAAAGGTGCCTTTAGTGAATACTTGTTTGAAGGTAAAAGAGTTTGTTTGAAATAAGTAACTCATTTAACCTCATCCTCTCCTGTTTTATCCTTCACGATTGCCAAAATGTTTTTGATAAAGTCAGGCATTGGCTGCCTCATCCCCTGCGTACTCAATGCTAGGAATCACAACGGGCAATAAGTAAATTGACCCGACCAGCATTAAATAATAAATCTTTCGTATGATTCCGTTAAAGCCTGTATGACTGTTTAAGTTTTGATTAACGACCCGAGCGAAGCGACTCATCGGGCTTCCCCTGGAAAGGACGCTGGCGGAACGGAAATCAACCTCTCGCCTTGCCAAAGGGTCTTTTTCTATTATTAACATCATCTTTTTTTATTTGTGGAGTTAAAGTTCTTTGCTTTTTTAATATACTTTCCACTTTACAAATTTCATTATAGAAAACGCCATAACCTTTTACATAATATGGAACGTTTCTTCTTTATATAATACGACTAGTTCCCCTCCTAATTTAAAAAGTCTGTACAACCTTTCCATAGCCTGTATAATTCCCTCCCATTTTGCGCATATATGGAGTAACAAGGGAGGTTAGGATATTGAAAAAAATAATTTATTTACTTGTATTCACTTCACTACTTTTAGCAGCCTGTGGAAAAAGTGCGGATCCAAAGGAAGTAGCCGTCGATCAAAACACGACCGTTGAAGATATAGTAGGTGCGATTGTGAAAAATGAATTCTCTGTAGAGGAATCTAAAGATGGTGTTGTCACAATTTCCATTCAGGATACAGATGTGACAGAGGGATCAAAAAGTCAAATGTTGAAGGATTCCACTAAAATTTTTGCTGAATTATCCAAGCTAAAAAGTGTGAAGACACCTGCTATTACTTGGTATGCTCCACTCACTGAGCCTGATGGTGATAAAACAATGACAGAGGTCTTGAATATTTATTTTAGTGAAGAGGATTATCATAAAATAGACTGGGCAAATTATCTACAGGTGGATATAGAATCTAGCGCTACGAACTTTCACGAAGATGAGGCTTTAGAGGATTAACCATTAAGATACCCCACAACCTATTGTGAGGTATCTTTTTTAAGTTGTTGTTTTTACATACTGCTTTATAGCCTCTACTAAAAGAGGTTGTTTTATCTTGTCATGCGTTGCTTGCCAAATTCCCTTCCCATCCTGCAATATTAATAGCTGTGGTGATTCATGCTTCACCTGAAGATCACCTGCAATAGCATTAGAAACCACTCTATCCATTTGGACAATCACAAGATACTTCGGCAATTTTGTTATGAGTGCTTTATATTCCTTTATAGCTGCAATACTGCTCATACATGTCATGCTAATTTTTAATACAAGACATGGCATGTGCTTTGATTGCTCTAACACCTCGCTCCAATTATCCAATGTCTTTATTCGTTGCATAGCATAACCTCCTTTATAAATCATTATATACCACAATGGGTATTTATCATCATAAAAAAACACGAGACTATATGTATAGCTCGTGCTTTGGATTCTTTAGTTAGATGCCCGCTGTATTCATTAATACAAGACGCCAGCCGTCTGGGTCTTCAATAGTTATCCCTTGCTCTGCCCAATAAGGATTTTCAGGCTCCACTTCGGGATATCCCATAAGTTCGAGACGTTCGGTAATATGACGAATGGTTTCACTATTTGGAATATAAAGTACTAAAAGGTTGTCCCTAGTTGGTGCTGGACAAGGACTTCCATCAACATGCGCTGTAAATTCTAGGTGATAGCCTACATTCGGGAGACCAATCATAATTCCATCATAGCCACGGTGTGCCGTAAAAGAGCCTATTTTCTTTAAGCCGACTCCTTCACAGTAAAAACGCTCTATTTCTTGTAATTGATCTGTTGGTCTTGCTACTCTAACCTGTGCAACTGCTAATTCATTTGTCCATTGTTGTTCCATCGTTATGCCTCCCTTTTTAAACTATTGTAGAATGAGACAATAATGCTGGAAACAGTCCTAGGTCTGAAGTTATTATGCTAAAGCAACGCTAAACGAAGCAGCAGTCTTCTCTTTTACTTCCTCTAAAGTAACACCTTTTGCTAACTCTATTAGTTGCATGCCATCTTTAGTAAAATCAAAAACAGCTAAGTCTGTAATTAAGCGATGTACTACTCCTTTACCTGTTAAGGGGAGCTCACATTGCTTTTTAATTTTAGATTCACCGTTTTTATTTACATGCTCCATTACGACGATCACTCTTTTAGCTCCTACAACAAGGTCCATAGCGCCACCCATTCCCTTTACCATTTTCCCTGGAATCATCCAGTTTGCAAGGTCTCCTGTTTCAGATACCTCCATGCCACCTAAAATGGCAAGGTCAATATGACCGCCTCGAATCATTGCAAATGATTCTGCACTGTCAAAGAAGGATGCTCCTGGAACTGCAGTGACCGTTTCCTTCCCCGCATTAATTAAATCAGGGTCAACGGCTTCCTCTACTGGATAAGGTCCAATACCGAGAAGGCCATTTTCAGATTGTAACAGCACGTCATAATCGGCTGGAATCACATTGGCAACAAGTGTTGGGATGCCTATACCTAGATTAACATTCATCCCATTTGCTATTTCCTTTACTGCTCTGTTAACCATTTTTTGTCTTGTATCCATTACGCTTCCCCCTTTTTCACCGTTAAACGCTCGATACGCTTCTCATAATTTTCACCTACCAATACACGTTGTACAAAAACACCTGGTGTGTGAATGTGATCTGGATCTAGCTCGCCCACTTCCACAATTTCTTCAACCTCAGCAATCGTAATTTTCCCTGCCATAGCAGCCAATGGATTAAAATTACGTGATGTTTTTCTGTAGACTAAATTTCCTTGCTTATCTGCTTTCCATGCTTTGACAAGGGCAAAATCAGCCACAATGCCTTCTTCCAGAATAAATTCCTTCCCATCAAAAACCTTTACTTCTTTTCCTTCCGCAATTGGCGTTCCAACACCTGTCGCAGTATAAAATCCTGGAATTCCTGCGCCACCTGCACGTAGTCGCTCCGCAAGTGTTCCCTGAGGCGATAATTCCACTTCTAGCTCGCCACTTAAAAATTGTTGTTCAAAAATTTTATTTTCTCCTACATAGGAAGCCACCATTTTTTTTATCTGCTTATTCGCTAAGAGTAGACCTAAACCCCAATCATCTACACCGCAGTTATTACTGACAACCGTTAAATCCTTTGTGCCCTGCTGTACTAACGCTGCAATCGATTTTTCTGGTATACCACAGAGCCCAAATCCTCCTACAGCTAATGTGTCTCCATCTCTAATATCCGCAACAGCTTCCTCAAACGAACTCCATACTTTCCCATTCCCCATCTCGAAACCCCCTATAATTGCTCGCTTATTAAGAAAAATTCTACATCATTGCTATTTTACAAGTAAAGGAATTAATTTGAATACTATTTATTCCTTATTGGAATAAATCCATTTTCAGTATTTCTCCCAATCGTTTTGAGTAACTGCTTTAACGCATAAGATTGATACGTGTTTTTCTTCGTAATAATCCCTAAACGCCATGGCATATGAAATTGATGTAATGGGATCGTTCTCACATTGGCATTTGTTTGCTTCGCGGCAATTGAGAAGGGTAATAGTGTAACGCCCAGATTGGAGGATACTAATTCCAAAATCAAATCCCATTGTGAACTTTTATAGCCGACTATCGGTGTAAAGCCTACGCTTTTACATGATTTAATAATATAGTCATGGAGCGTGAACTCCTCTGCAAAGATAATAAACGTTTCGTTTTTTAAATCCTTCAAAGCTATAGAATCCTCTTTTGCCAATGGATGGGATTCATTCATAAATACAAAAAATTGATCCTCTACAAATGGCTGAACGGAAAATTTCCTTTCATCTGCTGGTAATACAACAATGCCCATATCAACATCGCCATTTTCAACTAGCATTTCTACCATTTTAGCGCCTCGTTCGACAAGCTCTAAATGCACCTCTGGGTATAGTTGATGAAATTTCCTGGCGATGTCAGGAAAAAATAATGTGCCAATTAGAGGTGGAATCCCTAATTTGATAGCGCCTGTTTTAATATTCAATAAATCATCCAATAAAATATGCAACTCTTGAACACCGTGCAATATTTTTTGTCCCTGTTGAAAGACAATACTCCCTGCGTCTGTTAGCTCTACTTTGCGAGTAGACCTGTTCAACAATTCAACTTGTAATGTTTCTTCTAATTTCTTGATACTTTTGCTTAGTGATGGCTGAGATACAAAGGACACATTTGCAGCCTTTGTAAAACTTCCCTGTTCAACCACAGCCATAAATGCTTTTAAATCCCGTAATTCCATAAACATCTTCCTCATTTATTCATATTTATTATGAAATGATATATAGAATTCCTTTTAGTAATAAATTCTCCTTCAATTCGTTTAATCCTTTACTGGATAAAGAACCCAAAGAAGAAGGGTTCCGATTAAAAGACATCTTTAAACAAGTCGATATTCCAGAAGCAACGTATCACTATCACATGAAGAACTTTTTTGGCTTACTCAAACAAGAAATGTAATAGGGAGAAGAATTAATTTCCTATGAAGCGTTAAAGAAGAAAATAGAGGAATATATCGATTACTATAATAACGATCGAATTAAGCAAAAATAGGCAGACATGAGCCTGGTAAAATACCGAACTTATGCCAGCCGATTAGCTACATAACTAAAACTCTATTTTTAAGGAGTCACTACCCATTTAATGGGCTTTTTCTAATGCCAGTTTAATACCGAATCCAATTAATACAGCACCCGTTACGCCTTCAATTATTGCCTTCGTCGATGGCTTTTTCATAAAGGCGCTAATTCGATCTAATAGATACACATAGAAGACAAACCATAACATTGTTAATGCTGTATAAATAAGACCCATTATTAAAAATGGAAAAAATGTCCCGCTCGTACCGTCTACAAATTGAGGTAGAAACGTTAGGAAAAATACAGCGACCTTTGGATTTGTCACATTTGTAAGAAACCCTTGTTTAAAGCAGGACTGCTGCGAATATTTGTGATCCATATTTGCAGCATCTTGCACTACAGGTGATTGTGTGCGAATTGTCCGTAGTGTCCATAATGTTTTGATACCTAAATAACATAAATAAACTGCACCAATGTACTTTAAAGCAGCAAATACATAGGCAGATTTCACAATAATAGCAGAAAGACCAATTACAGCAGCACATGTGTGAATTAATAAACCACAACAAGATCCTAAGATTGTCTGTAATCCTCCCTTTCTACTTACAGTCAAGGTATTCTTAGTTGCAATCGCTGTATCAGGACCAGGTAAAATAATGAGCAAAATGCACATAATTAAGAACACGGATATGTTAACCATAGTACATCTCCTTTCTATGTCAGAAAATTATAAATAATTTTAACATAAGCGATGACCTACTGAAAGATAGAAAATAATATCATCTTTTTCCATTGACATATAACCATAAGGTGTTATATATTCATAACACCTTATGGTTATATGTCACTCAACTCTGCAAACGCTTTTGGTTTGAGCAGGCTCGTACCATCAGTGTCATTTCATCAAACAATAAAGGAGTAACTATACATGACTGAAAAATTACAGGATATTGTCAAAACGATTACTTTGAATGCCCCTATTGAAAAAGTGTGGGAGACAGTCGCAACCGCTGAAAAAATTGCTTCATGGTTTATGCCAAATGATTTTCAACCAATCGAAGGACATGAATTCACTATTCAATCACCGTTTGGTCCTTCACCCTGTAAAGTAGAACGTGTCGAAGCACCATATTATTTACGTTTTGCCTGGGATCAAGATGGATGGTTCGTCACTTTTGAGCTAAAAGAGGTTGGCGATCAAACAGAATTTACGTTAACGCATGGTGGCTGGAAGGAAGCTTCTCATATTATTCCTAAAGCGAATACTGCTGCTGAAGCTATTCGGACAAAAATGGATGACGGCTGGACAATACTTATTCAGCATAAATTAAAAGAGATTGCCGAATCCTAATGACTCAATCAGCCGTAAAATATGATGTTTTTCAAGCCATTGCTGATCCCACAAGAAGGAATATTTTACAGATACTTGCCGCAAGTGATAGACCTATTTCCAATATTTCTGAGCACTTTGCTATTAGTCGAACTGCTGTCGTAAAGCATTTAAAAATATTAGAGCAGGCTGAGCTCATTTCTGCTGAAAAAAAGGGTCGAGAAAAAATCTATACTTTGCATAGTGAGCGTTTGCAGGAAATTGAAGATTGGCTTCAGTACTTCCATTTATTTTGGGACAATAAATTGGTGCAGCTTCAAAGAATGGTTGAAGAGGATTAAAGCAAAAAAGGAGCTGTCTTTATACTGGACAGCTCCACATTTAAAAGAGATAAAATACCCCCCCATTAATGATTTCAATTTTAATTTTAGATTCGTATTGCTCCTCTAATGCTTTGCGTTCAATTTCATAGCATTCAGGTTTATCCTCCACATCCTCATAAAAATAATCTAAGACTCGTTGATCTCGTTGCCAACGTTTCTGTGCTTCAATTGCCCATGAATGATCATCTTGTTCAATGATGGCTTCAACTGCTGCATGTAGTCGTTCCAGTGCTCGAAGTGGCTTAATAATATATTGCACATGAAATACATTATCTGCGGGCTCCATGTCGAATTCTGAGGTACAAATCGTTTCATGAAAATCTTCCTTTACCACACCTGTCAATAAATTGATACCAAATGAATAAAGCATTTCTTTTGTGCGATCACAGCAATAAGAAACTTTAAAGTTAACACCTAACCAAGGTGTTAGGATGACCTGACCCATTGCACTATCCACCTTTTCAAACAGTTGAACATAGGCTCCTAATTCTTTTGTTGCTACAAATAGCTGATTTAAACGTGGTGAGCCGTAATGAATGGCCTCTCCAAATAAGTTACCAGCTATTGACGTTTGATTTGTTATGAAGGTTACTTGAGCTGGGTTTGGCTCACTATTAGTCGCTTCAATATACTGCCAATAAAATGGCCTATTCATAATCCTTTTATCAATATCCACCGTTAGTTGAACTGTTAAATAATGATCCTCTTCACCTAAAATAGCGCAGTCATTCTCGTTAAAAAATTCTTTTAAATAGTGATGGACTTGTTGCGGATACATGGTTGCCCCTCCTTACCTCATACAGATTCTTTAAAGTTTGTTAAAATCGCATCTAAATCGCCAACCACTTTCTCGAACACATCAATTTTTGTATGAAGTAACTCCAATATTTTTTCTTCAATGGTATTTTCAATCGCAAGATTATAAATATGGACGTCATGCTCCTGTCCCAAACGATGGACACGACCAATACGTTGCTCTAGCTTCATTGGATTCCATGGTAGATCATAGTTGATGACATGATGACAAAATTGAAGGTTGATTCCTTCGCCTCCTGCCTCAGTTGCGATGAGTACCTGTGCTCTCTCTTTAAAGAGATGCTTCATATAATCTCGTTTGCTTTTATTGAACTTCCCATTAAACAGGACACTCGTTATGCCATTAGTATGCAAATACCATTGTAAATAAACTTGAGTAGCCCGATACTCTGTAAAAATAATAACCTTGTCATCTGCTTGTTTTACGATTTCTAGCGTTTTCTCCGCCTTTGAATTTACTTCTAAGGCCATAAGCTTTGCTAAAATCGCTTCAAGTTCTTGTGGCTGCACATGATCATCTAGCATATTCGTTAGTGTTAATGCTGTGGCTTCCTTGCTACTACACATTTCCTTTTGTAAAGTAATTAATGAAAAGGAACCTGTATTTTCAAGGGCTCCAAGCAAATCGTAAACTTCCCTCTCTGCCTCCGTAAATGTAATCGGTACAATTTGAACACAGCGATTTGTCCATTCAATCCCTGTATCTTCTCGCCGATTTCTCACCATTACCTGATTGACCAATTCTTTTAAATAATCATCATGTTCTAAATGATGCTTACTAGCAGAGAAGGCTGACTGGAATGTATCGTAATTCCCTAAATGCCCTGGCTTTAATAAGGAAATTAAATAATACAGTTCGAACACATCGTTCTGAATAGGTGTGGCTGTTAATAATAAGCAAAACTTTTTCTTTAACCCTTGTACGAACTCATAAATTTGTGTTTTATTATTCTTTAATTTATGTGCCTCATCAATAATAATCATGTCGTAATCCTGCTCATAAATGCGCTCTTTATGGGGACTTTTTTTAGCCGTATCCATACTCATAATGAGGACATCGTAGCGCTCTATTGGACAATTTTTCTTATAGGCGATGGCCGGTATATGAAATTTTAAATTTAACTCTTCAATCCACTGATTAATGAGAGAAGCAGGTGCTAAAATTAATGCCCTTTTAACAAGGCCTCGAATAAGGTATTCCTTTAAAATTAAGCCCGCTTCAATCGTTTTACCAAGACCTACTTCATCGGCTAAAATCGCTTTTCCATTCATGCGCTCAATAACTGTTTCAGCCGCTTCTAACTGGTGTACTAATGGTTTTAAGTGCGGTAAATACTTAGTTGCTTGTAATCCCGTAAAATCAGGGATTAATTTCCTTTTCACAATATCATAGTTCATCTTATATAATGTCCAGCTCTGCCATTGTTCAAGATGATTTAATCGATTGCTAAAGCCTTCTTCCCACTCGGACGACCTTTCTATTTTCATGATCATCACCTCATGTTATTTTTTCTAGCTTAGGTTGTCCAAAAAAGGAAAAGATATGTTCCTTTTAGATGAAAAACACCTAATGAAAGTTATTTTTCACTAGGTGTTTGTTAGTTTATATGTTTACGAAATTGGCTAGGCGATAAACCTGTTATTTTTTTAAATACACGGCTAAAATAAAAGTAATCTGTGTAACCCACTTTTTCCGCAATATCTTTAACAGATAAATGAGAAGTTCTCAATAATACTTTAGATTTTTGAATACGCAAAACAGTAAGATAAACATTCGGGCTAACACCCATTTTTTTCTCAAATAGATAGGACAGTTTCCTTCTTTCCATTTTAAAATGATTCGCGATATCCATAACAGTCATATTCTTTGTATAGTTTTCTTGCATATACTCCGTAATTAACGTTATATTTTCTTTTTTATATTGATAATCCCTCATTTTAATGACTAAAATGATTTCTTCTAAAATATTAAAAAAAAGAGCTTTCGATTGAAGAAATGATAAATGACTACCCATGACATAATTTTGTATTAATTGCTGCAACAAATTCATTAATTTTAGCTGCTCTCCTACCTGTAAGGCAAAATGACGATTGTAGAGTGGAAACTTTGAATTTTCTCCGTCTGATAGTTGAAAATGAATGACAGCATACTCGAATTTAGTATCGCTTGTAATTGTTCGTTGGATAGATAAGTTTGGACCCGCATGGATAATCTGTCCTTTTTCTAATCGGTAATTTTTGCCTTCAATTTTAACATCTGCTACTCCATTGATAGGAAATATTAAACCAGCTGCATTCGTCATCGTCTTGTAATTCGTAACGACCGTTTCGGAGGAAATCTTCTCCGTAATCACATCCAAAAATGTTAATGGAGCAGTTGTGTAGAATTCTATGATTTCTTGTATATCCATTTTGAATGCTCTCCTTCACTTCATAGTATTAAGACAAAAAGAAAGGAACACCAACAATGCATCAGTGCTCCTAAAATCGATTATTTTAAACTTTCCTGTAGTAGCTTGCGATTACGTTGTTTGAAAATATCATTATGTGAGGAAACGATACCGCCCTCAGAAGCATCAGGTTGAATATATTTCTTCGCACTATTTACTGCATGGAGTGCATCGTGGAAGGCAGCTGCAATTAAATGGATTTTACCATCATGGTGAAGAATATCACCTGCTGCATAAAGGCCCGGAATGGACGATTCACTATTAATCGAACCAGCTATAAAATAATCATTTTTACGGTCAATGGCTAACGGACTATTATCTAATAGCTCCTTATCACGTACATATCCATGACTGATGACCACTTCGTCAATAGGAATCTCTGTTACAGTGCCTGTTTCATGATTAGTTAAAGAAATCGCTTTAATCATTCCTGCTTGATCGTCTGCAATCAGTTTCGTAATTTCAGAATTGAAATGGCATTCAATAGAACTATTTGTAAGCTCTGTAATTTGAGCCTCATGTGCAGACAATGTATCTTTTCGATATGTTAAATAGACTTTGGAAGCTACTTCCATTAACTCTAATGCCCAGTCTACAGCAGTGTTACCACCACCGGAAATAATAACTGCCTTATTCTTAAATTTTTCATAGGATTTAATTGTGTAATTTAAATTAGAAACTTCAAAGCGTTCAGCGCCTTCAATTTCAATTTTTTGAGGATTCAGGATACCTCCGCCAATAGCGACAATAACCGTTTTGGAATAATGAATGTTTCCTGACTCCGCAGTGATCATAAAAATGCCATCTTCATTTTTGGCAATGGACAGCACTTTTTCATCTGTATAAATAGAAGGGTTAAACGTTAAGGCTTGCTCAACTAATTGCTTAATTAGTTGTCCCCCTGAAATAGGCGTTACACCCCCAACATCCCAAATCATTTTCTCTGGGTAAACATGAATTTTACCGCCTAGCTGTGGTTGTGATTCAATTAGCTTCGTTTTCATTTCTCGTAAACCACAGTAAAAACTAGAATATAGACCTGCGGGCCCACCACCAATGATTGTTACATCATACAATTCTTGTTCTAACAATACTTAACACACCTTTCAATTTGTCATTACCTATCTCAACAATTGGACTAACATTGCATGACAGCCCTACTGTGTATTTCTAATTGTCTAAACTACTTTGAACTTCCTCCTTAATTCCATTATACGATAATGATAATCATTATCAAATAAAATTATTACAAAACATAATAATAATACATATCCTGTCACCATTTTTTAATATTCTTAAAGAAATAGTATGCACTAGGCATACTATTTCATTTTAATCATATTTATTTATCTTTTAACAAATCTACTACTATATCAATTCCATACATAGTTGCAATTGGTGCATCCTGTGCAAATAAAGAACGATCGACTATATAAATATTTTTATTTTTAACTGCATTGATGTTCTTCCATACCGCGCTTTCTTCATAGGATTTTAAAAATTCCTCTTCACTCATGGTAATTCCACTTTTATCAAGGAAAATAAATAGATGATCTGGGTTTAAGACTGACATCCCCTCCATACTTACTTCCTTTGTCATATCTTCTGGGTAATTTTGTGGAACTTTAATTCCTAAACCATGTTCAGGATTCGTTGGCGCAATATTTTTCCCATATATCCAAAACTCTTCTTTCGTATTTACGGATGTAAAGACTACAGTTTCTCCTTTGGCTGTAAAATTCTTCAAAGCTTCTCGGCCATCTGTGATTTTTTTGCTTACTTCTTCTAGCAGTGCCTTTCCTTGTTGCTCTTTCCCCAATACCTTTGAAATTTCCGTTACAGCTAACTCTTGATCAGTAGACATCGCTCTTTGATTTAAATACACAACAGGTGCTATGGCTGACAATTGGTCATATAGCTGATCATGAACACCTGAAGCAGCCAAAATTAAATCTGGTTTTAGTTCTAGTATTTTTTCAAGACTTGGGCTTCTAACATCCCCAATATCAGTAAATGTTTGTTCTTCCACAAAAGATTGATAGGCTTCCCATAAATTAAACATAGTATCAGCATTTGCTATACCTATTGGCTTGGTATCTAATGCTAATAGAACATCTGGGTATAATACATGCATCAAAGAAATAACACGTTTCGGCTCTTTCTCAATTATTACTTCCTTCCCTAAAGTGTCTGTATATGTTAGAGGATAAATGGACGGTTCTTCCTTTATTTCCTCTTTTTCTTTTTGGGTTTGATTCGCTACCTTCTCTTCGGCATTATTACATGCTACTAGCAAGACTGATAGTAACAAAGTGAACAGCACCATTATCCACGGCTTCTTCATTGTATGTCCTCCTTTAATTTTCTAGCAAAATAATGAGAATCATTATCAAAAAGATGATAGCAAATTCAATTTTTTGAGTACATATAATACTCGATGAACAAATTTGTGTTTTTTTATCCATAAACGTAAAAATGTCCAGCTTTGTACTTTTTGAACGAGGTTATCACTGTTCATTTTAACGTTAAATATACGTTATACTTACTTTTTGATACACTATTGGAAAAAAGATAATAGAGGGCAATAATGAGGAGAAAAATTTTTATATTACATGAAATATATGGAGTTAATCATTTTATAAAAGAACAAGTCCAAACATATAGTGATGAAAACACTTCCGTTTCCTGTATTTCGTTCTATTCAGATGGTTTATCCTTTTCATATGAGCAAGAAAAGCAAGCATATGAATTTTACATGCAGACAGTTGGCTTCGATGCCCCTCTAGAGTTACTTTCTCAAAAAATACTGGCGGCAGCTCAAAATTATAATGAAGTGGTATTAATTGGTTATAGCGTAGGTGCAACTTTGGCTTGGCGATTAGCCACACTCCCCCTACACCGCGTCATTTGTGTGTATGGTTCACGTATCCGCCAATACTTCGATATCCTACCTGCATGTCCAACTTTAGTCGTTTTACCTAGCTATGAAAGTAGTTTTGATGTGCAAATATTAAAGAATGCACTTGGTCGCATACCGAATGTTCAGACCAAACAATATCAGGGTTTACATGGTTTTATGGACGCCTCTAACTCTAATTATTGCCAAAGGAGCTACTTGCAGGCACACAATGACATCCGAAGCTTTTTACAAGCTAGAAAATTTCAGGAGGAATAAACATGGAACAAAATATTGATATTCAGGTTGAACCCTATATTGAAGCAGGCAATGTTATTTATCCGAGCTTTCAGCTTTCTTTACAACCTGGCACTATTATCGGCATCTATACAGATATTTCAAAAATACATACATTAATGCGATGGTTTATGAACCGACATGATACATATACTCATTTTCGTGAAAGTGCGTTATATGAGCGACTTACTGCTCGTGAATATATCCAGTTTTTATTGAGACTTTTTAACCGTCCAACGAACGAAACGGAGAATCTATTAAAGCTCTTTAGCCTTACTGAACAAAAAAACACTAGAATTAGTCGGCTTTCTCATAGTGAAAAACAGCGATTAAAGTTATTGAATACGTATCTCCATCAAGCACCTATTCAAATTTTAGAAGAGCCCTTTCAAAATATAGATGAATTTTCAAAACAAAATATCCAACAATTATTAAATAGTCAAATAAAACAGCAAAAAACCATCATTTTATTATCGACCAATCTAGAAGATTTAATGATTATGAGTACAGCTATACATAGATTAGACGGAGCTGGTTTGCATGCGTTAGATGTAAAGGAGGATGAAATAGAACAATCACCTCAGCAAATTGAATCTGCACCAATTCGCATTGATAAAATCCCAACAAAGAAAAATGATAAGATTATTTTATTTAATCCACCCGAAATTGATTATATTGAAAGTGTTGAAGGTGATGTTTCTATCTATGTGGCTGGAGAAGCATATCCATGTACTTTATCGCTCAATGAGCTAGAGCAAAAATTGACACCATTCGGCTTTTTTAGAAGCCATCGTTCTTATATTGTGAATCTGCAAAAGGTTCGTGAAATCATTACATGGACACGTAACAGCTATAGTCTAGCACTCAATAGCACTGAAAAGGCTGTTGTCCCACTGTCGAAAAATAAATTAGCAGATTTAAAGGAAATACTCGGAATATAGTAGATTTCCCAGGAAATAAACGACTCCTGTCACCTTTAATATTGTTTCACTGAGGATCATTTTTCCGCCTTTCACCCGATTTATACTGTGTACCTTATGTTTGTTGCTTATAGTGTAGACATCAACAACAAACAGGAGGTTTACACATGAACACAGTGATTGATGTGCAGCACTTGAAAAAAACATTTAATAAAGAAACAGCATTGCAAGATGTTTCTTTTACAATTCAGAAGGGGGAAATATTCGGCTTTCTTGGTCCAAGTGGTTCTGGTAAAACAACTACTATTAAAATATTAACCGCACAAACAGATAAGTCGGCTGGTAATGTCCTATTATTTGGGCAACCAGCATCTGAAATGAAGCAAAGTCAAAATCGTAAACGTTTTGGTATTTTAACAGATAATAGTGGTTTGTATACAAGACTATCTATTGAAGAAAATTTATTATTTTATAGTAACTTATATCAGCTATCCCACTCTGCCGTAAAAGAGGCTTTAGATTTTGTAAACTTATATGCGGAACGTAAAAAGAAGATCAGTCAGCTTTCAAAAGGAATGATTCAACGTGTTACCCTTGCTCGTGCTATTATGCATAAGCCTGAATTATTATTTTTAGATGAGCCTACTTCTGCTTTAGACCCTGTCAATACACAGCATATTTATAATGGCTTACGAAAATTAAATGATATGGGGACAACTATTTTTTTAACCACTCATGATATGAGCGAAGCAGAGATACTTTGTGACCGTGTAGCCTTCCTTCATAAGGGAAAAATTCGAGCAATAGGTGCACCAAAGGATTTAAAACAGGAATTTGGCTCTGATTCTATTACAGTTGAACTCAAAAATGGCATGCAAGAGATTATACAAAACGGTGCACAAGATGCAGAGAAGCTTTATCAATGGATGCATTCCAACGAAGTTACAAGAATTAATACAAATGAGCCGACATTGGGTGATATTTTTATGCAAATAACAGGGAGTGATTTAGTATGAATTTTTCAATGACACGTATTCAAGCTATATTGGTGAAGGATTATAAGGAATTTTCACGTAACTATGCTGTATCGACGATGGTGCTTCTGCCGCTAATAATGGCTTATTTATATAATCAATCAGGCTCCAATAGTATTAGTATATATTTTCTACCAATCAACATGGCCTTTGCTGTAGTAACAACATATGTCCAATGTTGCTTAATTGCAGAGGAAAAAGAAAAAAACACTCTTCGCAGTCTCATGCTATCCCCAGCATCACTTGGTGATATTTTAATTGGTAAAAGCTTGTTTGTTTTAATAATTACAATTCTAGCTGAAGCTGTGACTATTTTTCTAGTTGGCTATGAGCCTGCTAATCTTTTCATCATAGTAATAGCATTATTACTTTCAGCTTTGTTTTATATTGCATTAGGTACAATATGTGGTTTATTTGCTAAATCCATTATGGAGGCATCCATCATTGTGTTGCCTGTAATGTTAATATTCTCTTTCGGTCCTTTTGCTCTAGCTTTATCTTCTGTCAACCCAATCTTAAAAATAGCAGAATGGTTGCCTAGCTCACAATTATTACTTTTAGCAGAGGCATTAGAAGGTTCGTATTCCATGCCAGATGTGGTCATTCCTCTGTTGACAATCATTGTATGGACACTTGTTTCTTGGTTTTTCGCAGCAGTTATCTATAAAAAAAGAATGGTCGATTAATGACCATTCTTTTTAACTATAATAATTCCTTCTCTAGCTTTTCAATCTCATCTAGCGTTTCAGCGTACCATATGCCGACAAATCTAGAGGCAACGGGCTCATCAAAGTAATCCCCATCATAGAAAGATAACGGAAATAATGCTTCCTGTTCTATACATTGCTTAATTGTTTGAAAGAAGTGATCATTCTGTTGCGGATCTTGTGCAGCATAGGAAGCAAATTTATTAATGGGCTTTCCTAAAGCATCATGAAACATCAGCATAGAGGTAGAACCATTCTGACGGAAATTTAAGTCAATGGCTTGAACATCACCAGCCTCTGTCACAATTAAATCAAAGCCTGCCACACCAACAAAACCTTCCTCCACACCACGCTTCATTATATGTTTTCCTGCCTCAATTACTTTTTCAGGTACTTTATCTACTATGATATTTCCTTCATAAATGCCGTTGTCATCTGTTATTTGCTGTGAAGCTCCTAAGTATTGAATCCCTAGCTCCTCACAGTAAATAAATTGACAGCTATAATTGTGCTTTGTTTGTAAAAGTTCTTCAATAATGATACTGTCAGTGCCAGTCATTCGAAATTGGCGTATACCTTCTGTCAGCTCTTCTTTATTATGGCAAATGATGACACCATATCCTCCCGATGTTGGGGAATCATCTCCAGGCTTTAGTACAACAGGTGGCTGCCAATTTTTTATGGCATCAGAGAGTCTATAGGTTTCTACATTTAAACGACTTGGAATGAATTTACTATCAATTAAATGATCGATATATGCTTTTGTATTCAGCTCATTAAACTTTTCGGCATCCATCCAATAGCATTGACGATCCATATGCTCTAAGTCATGTATATACTGACAAACAATTGTCTTCCCTTCCTCACACCAAGATTGGATCTGTGCCAGATATTCTTCCTGTGTGTCATAGCTATACGGCTGTTCCATCCAAGGTAACCCTGCTAATTGATGAAGCTCCTGGGCTTTTTCTGTTTGTGTGGCTCGGTGTACTAATACGGGGATATCAGCAATAGCTACTTCTCTAGAGGTTAAAGCATCCAGCTTATGAGGTTCGTCCATCATCCACGGATTATCACTATACGGCGTTCTTGGCGTATATACAGCATTATCACCATAAATTTGTCTTAAAGTATATTTTGGTTTCAAGTAGATTACCCTCTTTCAAGTTTTAAGTACTCTACCCTTCCCATTACTTTTTGACACTTTTTATAAGAAAAAGTGGTTTTCTAGATTAAAAAAAATCCATTTTATTCCTAATTATAACCAAATTGCACTAATAGCTCTTCTAAATGTTTTTTTACCTTTGACCATTCTTCAATCGTGATACTATACATCACAGTATGCCGCGTTGTTCCATCCTTGCGAATCATATGATTACGCAATATTCCTTCCTTTGTGGCACCTATACGCTCAATGGCCTTTTGAGAACGAATATTTTCATGATCCGTTTTTATTTGAACTCGCTTTAAATGAAGCTGTTCAAAACAATATTGCAGTAATAAATATTTACAATTCGTATTTATAGCTGTACGCCAGTATGCAGGAGTCAGCCATGTATTGCCTATTTCTAGTCGCTGATGCTTATCATCAATATCCATAAACCTAGTTGAACCTATAATATCTCCTGATTTTTTATCCACAATTACAAACGGGAATTCTGTTTTTCCGCTTCTTGTTATTAATGCGTTTTCCACAAAGTTATTCACATCCTCCTTTTTCTTGATCGTTGTGGACATATGTGACCAAATTTCTGGATAACGCCCAGCCTCTATTATTCCCGGTAAATCGTTTAACTCTAAAGGCTTTAGTTTAACCACATTATTTTCTAATGCAATAAATTCCATTACAGCTCACTCCTTTTTTACTTATTTAACGATAAAATTGATATGATAGATATAACCAATTACTAAAAAACCGACCATACCAAAGGAGGCATTTTTGTGGAGCTTTCCATTTCATTTACAGGGGATTCAGCGAAATATATACACATCTACGAAGAAATAAAACACGCTATTATAACGAAAAAAATACACGCACATACGCAACTGCCTTCTAAACGAGCTCTTGCTCAAACATTGGATGTGAGCGTGCACACCATCAAGGAAGCATACGAACAATTACTTGCGGAAGGCTATATTTATAGCAAAGAAAGATCTGGTTATTATATCGCTCCCTTTGAATTTGATTGGCTACAGCAAGAACAGCCACCTGCTTTTACTCCTAGTATCAGTAACGCAAATGACATTCAATTCGACTTTACGAATGGACATGTGGATAACGAAGCTTTTCCTTATGCTGTTTGGCACAAGCTAATTAAAAAGCATTTTAATAGCAACAACTTATCAACAAGCCCCTGGGAAGGAGAGGCAACTTTACGCACAGAGATTGCTCGCTATGTAGAACGTTCGCGTGGGGTTGTTTGTGCTGCATCACAAGTGTTTGTCTATAGTGGTACACAAAGCCAGCTTCAAGCTCTCTGTCATTTTCTTGGTGGCACGACTCGCGTTGGCTTAGAGGAACCAGGGTTTAAACGAGTACGTGCCGTTTTACAGCAATGTGGATTATCTACAGAAGCGATTCCTGTGGATAATTCAGGGGTTACACTTCCTCCAACAACAATTCACATGTTATACACAACACCAGCTCATCAATTTCCTTTAGGCATGATTATGACGATGGAAAGAAGAGCGGCATTGTTACAATGGGCTAACTCGAACGAGGCTCTTATTATAGAAGATGATTATGATTCTGAATATCGTTATAAAGGGCTACCAATCCCTTCTTTAGCAAAAATGGATCAGCTTCAACGAGTCATCTATTTCGGAACATTCTCGAAAACATTGCTTCCATCATTACGTATTAGTTATATGATTCTACCAAAATCCCTAGTCATACCGTTTATGACTTTTCATCAAGATCAAAAATCAGTTGTCTCCAAAGTAGACCAGCTTGTTTTAGCAGATTTTCTTGCACAAGGGCAATTCGATAAGCATTTGGCAAAAATGCGGACGATTTATCGTAAAAAACAGCAGGCATTACTGGCTGCCATCTCTACACATTTTTCAAATGAATTTCAAGTGATCGGTGAAAAATCTGGGCTCCATCTTGTCATAAAGCTACCTCCATATCTTGCCGAAAATAGAGCAATCCAGCTAGCTCAAGAGGTAGGAATTCAAGTCTATCCATGCTCTACCTCCTATCAAAATGGTACGATTGACGCGAAGGTCATTATTGGCTATGGTGGACTGACACTTCAGCAAATTAATGACGGCATTGCACTCCTTGCTTCTGTTTGGCAATCATGATGAATTCATTAGTTTGTCTAAATCTTCATTGAATAGAGCGAAACCTTATAAAAATTTTTTCGTATATCAATTACGACACGCTGAAAATAAACATTGGCTGAATCAAGTTCAAATGATATGGACAAATAAGGGGATTAGATAATAATGGAGAAACGCGAGCAATTAGAACAGTATTTGCAAGAGATTCAATTGTGGGAGAAGGATCAAAAGGATTTATGGTTTTGGGAGAAATTAGGGAGAATACCTTTTAAGATATTAGATAAAATGACGCCTGCCTTTATTCAAAATAAAATTGCTTTATTAGTTGATGAATTAGGCAATTATATTCAATCGGGCGGGAAATATTTAATTAATGAACAAGCCATACTTCAAAAAATCCGCAACCATTCTTCTACACAGCATATTTTGACGATTGCTGATATTGGGCAAATTCCTTTAGAGGACATGATTGCTCTCAGTGATAAATTACAAAATGAACGTGTAAAATTTGCTACGGTACAAGGGGCCTCTACTGGCTTCGGAGGCATTTTTACTTTAGCTATTGATATTCCAGTTATTTTAGGAACTGCTTTAAAAACATTACAGGAAATAGCGATGATTCATGGCTATGATCCGAATGATAAGATGGAGCGTGTTTTCATAGTGAAATGTCTACAATTTACTTCTGCTGATATTGTCGGTAAAGAAGCCATTTTGCAGGAACTTTCAACTATGAATAGCTCGAAAAAGGCTTCTGATAATATGATTTCACAGCTCCAAGGATGGCAGGAAGTATTTTACACCTATCGAGATCAGCTTGGCTGGAAAAAGCTGTTTCAAATGATTCCTATTGCTGGAATGGTCTTTGGAGCCTATGCCAATAAAGGAATGATTCAGGATGTCGCTGAAACGGGCATGATGCTTTACCGAAAAAGACGTATATATGAAAAACTAAATGAATTAGAACATTAATAGAAATGGAAAGATGGCACTATTATTGACGTGTCATCTTTTTGTATTTTTATATTTTAATAAGAATTTTCCCTTGATGCTTGCGGCTTTCCATCAATTCATGTGCCTTTTTCATTTCTTCTAAGGCAAAAATTTTAGCAATGGGGACCTGAAAGCCATCTTCTTTTATTAAAGAAAAAATAGCCTGTGCAACCTGTTGCAACATTTCTGGCTTTGAAGCTCTAGTCGTGCCTAAGCTGAAGCCTTTTATAGTACGGCAGCTACTATGTAAATCTGATGTTTTAATATTACCAGCTCTACCTCCACTATTGCCGAATTGTACAAGAGTGCCATAAGGCGCTAAACAATTCAAACTTTCCTCTGTTATAGCACCTGCTATCGAATCAAATACAATATCAACACCATGTCCCTCCGTTAGTTCATGCACTTGTGTACTGAATTGATCATATGTGAGAACATGATTTGCACCAAGCTGATACACGATTGGAGCTTTCTCTAAATTACTCACAGTCCCAATAATCTGCTTTGCCCCTAGCTTTTTTGCCATTTGGATGAGCATTGTCCCTACTCCACCGGAAGCAGCATGTATCAAGACGGCATCATGCTGACCAATAGCTGCTATTTGATGTGTTAGCATATACGCCAAAAATGAAACCGTCGGTACATCTGCTACCTTGTCAATTGGTACATCACTAGGAATTTTAAAAACCAGCTGTTCCTTAGCTACAACAAATTCTGCATAAGCTCCATTTTTAGGGAATGCGATGACTTGGTCGCCCTTTTGAAAGTTACTGTTATCATCGAAGACCTCTTCTACAACACCTGCAACATCTAAGCCAAGAATCATTGGGAAATTGGCTTTAGCTTTATTGCCTGTGCGGTTTTTAATATCTGCATAGTTCACACTCGTATAAGTTGTGCGTATTAGGACTTCGCCTTTAGTCAAAGTAGGCTCTGAACAGTCTATATAGTTTAAAACTTCTGCCTCACCAAACTCATGGATCACAATAGCTTTCATTCATTTCTCCCTCCTTGTTAAGAAAAATTATATACTAAATTTAGAATGGATGGATAATCTTCCTGACAATGGACTGGAGCAATAATGCTAGTCTAAAACAACAAGTGGTTTTGCCAATTAGGACGATTAACAAAGGCTCACTATTCACAGAAAAAATAGTACAACTAACGACATTGGATCTTACCATTTTGAAGAATCTCGATCACTTACTTAAAGTTGCGTCAACTGTTGCTTGACCATACAAATTATCAGTAAAGGAATTGACGAAATTTTCAGATCACACTTTACCAAAATTATGTACATATGATACACTAGCAAAAATACATTGAAGAGAAGAGTAAATAAGGCTGTTCTTCCCAGAGAGCTCGGGTCGCTGAAAACGAGCAAGAACGAATTATTGAAACAAGTCTCGGAGTAGCGCATTGGACTTCTATTTGAATGATGGTGCGACGGGAACTCCCGTTATAGAGTTACAGTATAAACATAAGTAATTATGTCGTACTGAAAAGGCTATTATGGTGACATAGTAGTGAACTAGGGTGGCACCACGTGAGTATAAATTCCACAATCTCGTCCCTAAGACTAATCGTCTTGGGGGTGGGATTTTTTATTTTGCAGATCTTGACTTTGCTTAAGGAGGAATTGATATGAAGAAATCTTTAGAGAACTGGCGTTATCCTGCCATCCTATTATGTAGTATTGGTGTTTCCAGTATTGGCGAATGGATTTATTTTATCGCCTTAAATCTTATTGTATTAAATCTTACAAAATCAGCTCTTGCTGTCTCTGGCTTGTATATTGTAAGAGCAATCTCATCTTTGCTCACTAATTTTTGGGCAGGAAGCCTTATCGATCGCTATAATAAGAAACATTTAATGATTACTTTAAATCTTGTGCAATCTATACTAATTGTTATACTTCCCCTCTTCTATAGCTTAGCGTGGATGTATACGCTAGTTTTTATCATTACAGTAGCTAGCTCTATGTATCATCCAACCTCGATGACCTACATCACTAAATTAATTCCTATAGCACAAAGGAAACGTTTTAACTCATTACGTAGCTTGCTGGACTCAGGGGCTTTTCTAACTGGACCAGCAATTGCCGGCTTTCTATTTACACTAGGAACACCCAATATGGCTATATACTTAAATGCCTTTGCTTTATTTTTATCAGCCTGTATAACGTTCAACATGCCGAGTGTTGAAACCTTTAAACGACTAAAGTTTGATAATGCTATAGAAAAAAAATCCCTTTGCCAAGTACTATTTCATGATTGGCAAATGGTCATACGCTTTAGCTTAAAAAATATATATGTAATGAGCGTCTATTTATTGTTTAGTGCTACCATCGTCTTGATGACAGCGACTGATTCTTTAGAGGCTGCCTTTGCAACTCAAATACTTGCTTTATCAGAGGGACAATATGGAATTTTAGTTAGTATTGCTGGAATAGGTGTATTAATTGGCTCATTCATCAATTCAGCGGTTGTTGAAAAAGTGTCCACTGCCTGGTTGATTGGTATGGGATCTCTTCTAACAGCATTAGGCTATTTGGTGTTTACTTCATCCTTCACTTTTCTTATTGCTGCTCTAGGCTGCTTTCTATTATCATTTGCGACTGCCTTTGCAAATACAGGATTCTATACCTTTTATCAAAATAATATCCCATCTGAGAGCATGGGGCGAATAGGCAGTATTTATGGATTCTTGGACGCATTTTTCATCATTCTCTTAACAGCCATTTTTGGCATTACTGCTGAACTAATCACAATACGATTTGTCGTCGTGAGTGCCTCCCTTGTTATGATCATCGTCGCTATTATTTTATTGTTTTTAAATATACAATCCTCTAAGTCCCATTACTATGAATATGACTAAAGAACATAAAAATAGGTCTTTTCCTTAAATAGGAAAGACCTATTTTATATGCCCGAGTTCTTGTGAGAGAAGGTAGGCTGTTTTGGTTACTTCTTTCACAATACCCTCTAATTTTTCATCATCTGTATCATATTCAAAGCATTCTGCACTGATAGCTGCAATTGGTTTCTCATCCAAATCAAAAACAGGCGCTGCAACAGAAACGGTTCCCTTTGTTTTTTCACCGTAGCTAATAGAGTAGCCCATCTCTTTAATTTGTTGAAGTTGCTCCATCACTTCATAATTCTCTGAAAAAGTAGCTTGGATTTCTTTGCTTGAAAAGGCTAGTAGCACTTTATTGGCAGCCCCGATTGGATAAGGAATTTTTTCACCAATCATATCTATGATTCGGACGTTTTTTGGGCTGTCTACTCTATCAATAATGATTGAGCTAAATTGTTTGGGAATATTTAAATATGTAGTTTCACGAACATTATTTGCAAGCTCTTCTAATAATGGATGTGCTTTTTCTCGAATATTTGTATGATGGTACATTTTCATTCCTAGTTGTAACCAAGTATACCCTAAACGAAATTCCTTTTTTTCCTCATTTCTTTCTACTAAATCGAAAGTTTCTAATGTATACAATAGACGATAAATCGTACTGCTCGGTAAATCTGTTTCATTGTAGATATCTTGCACAGAATAGAATTTCTTCGGTTGTTTAGCTAGTACATTAATAATCAACATTGCTCTTTCAATAGATTGAATCATCACTACTCCTCCTTTTATTCATTTTAACGAATTTTTACTCATTTAAATAGACTTCCTAGCGAATAAATTAATAATAAATAACAGAATTTTATAAAAATTAAAATTGACTATTACACGTTTTTCTTATATGATATTTTCATATTCCACTATACGGATTAATTTTCATATAATGAAAACAATTGAACTGAAATGGTTGCTAATTTGAATGATATGTAGTCGAACAAAAAAGGAGCAATATACATGTGTCAACAACTAAGTCAATTACCACTTGCAACACATATCGAAGAGCTTACAAAAGAATTAGTCCATATTAATAGCATTAATGGTACAAATGGTGAAGGGAAAATCATTGAGTTCATCTATGAAAAAATGCAAGCATTCCCTTATTACCAAGAAAACCCTACATTTCTTTGGACGACAGATGTGAAGCATGATCCGATCGGACGCAAAAATCTCTTTGCATTCGTAAAAGGTCCTAATGAAACAAAGAAAACAATTATTTATCATGCCCATTTGGATACGGTCGATATAGAGGATTATGGTCATCTAAAGGAGTTTGCTTTTTCCCCTTACAAGCTTGAGGAGTTCTTTGGAAAATATGAAGGAAACGCTGAAGTACAAAAGGATGCTCAAAGTGGCGATTGGATGTTTGGACGTGGGGCTGTAGATATGAAAAGTGGTGCCGCTGTCCATGTGGCGAATATTCAGTATTTCACACAGCATCTTGAAGAATTAGATGGAAACCTACTTCTAATTTTAAATGGTGGTGAAGAGTCAGAGCATAATGGGATTATTGATGCATTAGATGAACTTAGTCATTTAAAAATAGCACATGGGTTGGATTTTCTAATGGCAATCAATACCGATTTTACAACACCATTATACGGGGATGATCCACATCGTTATATTTATACAGGCGTTGCTGGTAAGCTTCTTCCCGCATTCTATATCTACGGACGTGAGGTACATGTGGGTGATACATTAAGTGGTATCGACCCGAATTATATAGCAGCTAAAATTACTGAACGCATTCATAATAACTTAGCATTGACTGAGCAAATTACAGGTGAAACGATACTCCCACCTACTTGCTTATATCAGCGTGACACAAAGGAATCCTACACAGTTCAAACAGCATCTACAAGCCAAATTTATTTTAACTATTTTTTATATGAAGAATCTCCAGCCCATGTCGTCAGTAAACTAAAAGCTGTTACACAGCAGGCATGTACTGAAGCAGAACAATACTTACAACTTCAATATGAAAAATATAGTGAATGGTCCAATGTCCCAAAACGCTCTTTGTCCTGGCATATTGAGGTGGTGACGTATGATGAACTGATTTCATACTTGAATGAAAAAGGTGTTCAAACTGAGGCTATTCTTGCAGAGGTAATGAAAAAGAATGAAGGAAAGGAATTACGCCAACAGTCATTTGCTCTTGTGGATGCCCTACAAAAGGCCGATCCAGAACATCAACCTCGTGTTGTCTTATTTTTTGCACCACCATTCTTACCACATAATTATTTAAAGGAAAATGTGGTAAGAGATCAAGCATTGAAACAAACTATTGAGCATATTGTCAAAGAGGTTGCTATGGAAACAGGTGAGCTATTCCAAGTTAAACGCTTCTTCCCTTACTTAGCTGATGGTAGTTTCTTATCTATTCATGCGACAGAGGAAGAACTACAAGAATTGCTTCATAATTTTCCAGAATGGAATACCCTTTATCCCCTACCCTTTGACAAAATAAAAGCACTAAATATCCCTTCCGTTACAATGGGTGTATATGGGAAAGACGGCCACAAATGGACTGAGAGAGTTTACAAACCTTACTCCTTTGGCGTTTTACCAAAACTCATACAGAAAACAACTAAAGCAATATTCCAATCAAACCATTAATCTAATCAAAACACCATTCGATTCATTAAGAATCGAATGGTGTTTTTTTATGTATCTACATTTTATTCGGGAAGCATTTCACTTTATCTACAGCTTCTAGTAATTTTTTGGTTACTATTTCCGATTCATCAATATGTTCTGTTAAAACTTTATTCGTTTCATCAAATAGCGCTGTTGTTGTTTGGAATTTACTCATAACATCCTCAGTCGATATTTTTTGACTATCAATATATTGTAGCAATTCCTTCACTTCACCCTGCACATTCATAATGATTTGGAGTAAAGCATTGATTTGCTCAGAAGTATCTGTACTTTTTTGTAGGCCCTCTGTTACTAGCTGCATATTATTTTTATTATCTTCATAGGCTTCAGAGATTTGTTCCTCTATTTTTTTCGTAAGGTTTACAATATCTTCTGTGCTTGACTTTGTATTTTCTGCTAATTTACGTACTTCTTCTGCAACAACTGAAAACCCTTTGCCATGTTCGCCAGCTCGTGCTGCTTCAATTGAGGCATTCAAAGCAAGTAAATTAGTTTGGTTGGAAATCTCACTAATCACTTTGACAATATCCGTTATTTGCTTTGATCGTTCACTTAAATGATTCATGCTATTTGTTGTTTTTCTTGATTGTTCACCTAGCTCATCAATAACATGCTGTACTTCCTTAACCGCTTGTTTGCTATCAATCGATAAAGAAACCATTTTATCTGATGAGACAATTAAAGAACTACCTTTTTCAAGTGCATGTCCAGATATGGTATTTGATTGTATTGTACTATCTTCTACTCTATTAAATTCTTTTAATATTTCAGTAACCATCTCTCCTAAAATGATATGCTGGTTATTGACTATATCATGTTGTCCAATCGTTGAAATTAGTTCTTTATGTAGTTCATTGAGGAAAATCTGAAATTCATGATCCTTCTTATCTAGCTTTGCATTCAGTTCATCAATTTTAGCCTTAAATTGCTCTATATCTTCTTTTTTTGATTGAAACATTGTTAACATAGCCTATCACCCCAGAAAGTAGATTATTGAATATGTATTTAGTTTACTGGATTTAAAGTGATTAATATACATTTTTAGAAAAAAACACTCACTCCTATCAGCGTAATCCCGATAAAAGTGAGTGTTTTATTTATTAATAAGCTAAACCGAATAAAGCTTTAATATGTGTTAAATAACGAATATTTGAAGCTTCTTTCATTAATGTTGCAGGAAGACCTTTAAGCTCTGTGTTGCTTGCGCCAATTGTAGCGACAGCATCTTTACGACCTAAGCTTGCAAGTGTACCTGAGTTTACTGCTGAGAATGATTTCATCTCTTGGTTTCTGTATTGTGCAAATACATTATAACCAGCGCATTCACCCATTTGCCATGCAACTTGTGCAGTTGGAGCGTATAATGGACGACCTCCATCAGCAGGTAGAGCTACTGATGCATCACCAATAACAAATACATCTTCGTGAGAAGTAGATTGTAAGAATTCATTAATTGTTGCTTTACCACGATCAGCTGCTAAACCTGATTCACCTACGATTGGTAGTGGAGCTACCCCACCTGTCCATACAAGTGTGTTTGCAACGATTGGTTCACGATCTTTTAATGAAATAACATTGCCGTCAACACCCGTTACAGGCGTACCTGTAATAAATTCTACACCGCGTTTTGTTAAGCTTTCTGTAGCGCGTTGGATCAGTGTATCTGGAAGTACTGGTAAGATTTTTGGACCAGCTTCAACAAGTTTAATTTTAAGGTCAGCAAAGTTAACACCGTGTTTTGCAGCGATTTTCGGGAAGTTGTCCACAATTTCACCAACAAGCTCAACGCCTGTTAAACCGCCACCGCCAATAACGATTGTTGCATCTGCTTCATCTTTAGATTGTGCGTATGCTTTAATGCGGTCTTCGATATGCTTGTTAATTTTGTTAGCATCATTTACTGATTTAAGGACCATAGAGTTTTCTTCTAATCCTGGGATACCGAAGAATCCAGTTTGGCTACCTAAAGATACTACAAGCGTATCGTAAGTTAATGTATAGCCATTATCTAAATCAACTTTTTTATTATCTACATTGAATTTTGATACTTTTGCAATGTGTAAGTCGATATCTAAACCTTTAAAGATTTTTTTAAGTGGTAATGCAACAGCACCTTCTGCAATTGTACCACCTGCTAAACGGTGAAGCTCAGTGATAATTTGGTGTGTTGGGAATTGGTTTACTACAGTAATTTTAGCTTCATCAGCTGATAGATACTTACGTGCTGTTAATGCAGTTAAAACGCCAGCGTAACCTGCACCTAAGATGACGATTTCTTTTGACATGATTAATTAATCCTCCGTCCTTACGAATTGAATTTACCTTGAGTCTTATTTAGCTTTGCGTTCTGAGCTTACTTGTAAGAAAGCATTAACAAAACGGAAAACATTTTGAACTTGAGGGTCTTTTAACATTTTCACAAGACCGAATAAACCAATTACTTCTTGGCTTTCAGATGCACGGTCTTTCGCTTCAATTGCAGTTGCTGCAAGGTTTTTCGCAGAGCCTACTACAGGACCAGCCATTTCTGTTACTGCTCCAACAGTATCATTTTTAAGCACTTCGTCTGTTGCAACAGCTTGAGCAAACTCGTATGATTTCGTTAATAATGTCATCATTTCAGTTAACTTTGGTAATTGCTCAACTAAAGTTGTAAGTGATTCTTGAACTTCAGGCTTTAATAATTGATCTAGTACATCTAATTGCTCTTTACTCACAGTTACTTGTTCAGCCTGTGTTTGGTTATTCGTTTCTGACATTTTGAACTCTCCTTTGCCATCACTAGTACTATTTTTTATTGCTTACATGTAAAAAAGACCATTAAGGTAAAACTTAACAGTCGTTACAGCGTATATCTTACACAATCACCAGTCACAAGGGCTGGATAGCGATTCGTATGACTTGTTATTACAATGTTTACTTTAAATCGCAAAAAGCGCATCATAATACCATCCTTATCTTGTCTTGGTGACATTACAACCTTCATTATAAGACTGTTTGTACATTATTTCAATGAGCTATATCACAATTTCGACAATATTTTCAAAACTCATTGATTTTATCAACTATTAACTGTCTTACTATAATAAATTTTCCAAAGCATCATAATTTTTTATGATAATTCTTTTTCCTGTCATCTCTATATAACCTTCCTTTTGAAATGCAGATAAACGACGGCTTAATGTCTCTCTTGTAGTATTCAATAAAGAGGCTAAATCTTTTTTTGTAAGTGTCAATAAAAATGTATCGCTTCCTGCTGTAGCAGCAGATTTTAAAACAAAGGCAGCCAGTCTTTCACTTACCTCTTTAGAAACAGCTTCACTCAATTGATTTTCTGTCTCCTCTAATCGTGAGGAAAGCTGGGCAAGCATATGAAACAGCGTAACAGGCGTACCTGCTAAGATCTTCATCAGTTCCTCACCATCAAGTGAGCAAATTTCAGTTTTTTCTAGTGCCTCTACTGTCGATTTTTGCGGCTCATTATTAAACAATGTAACATCCCCAAAAAATTCTCCTGCTTCCAAAACTCTCATAACGTACTCCCGACCGTCTGTAGAAATATGAGATACTTTTGCACGGCCATACCTTACGATAAATAATTTTTTCTTCCGGTCACCTGCGAGTAAAATAATGTCTCCCTTATCAAAATGATGATGTGTAATAATGTGTGAGATTTCTTCCATTTCATGTGCTTTTAGATGTTGAAATATTGGTACCTTTGAAAAACAGTATTGTTTTTGACAGTTCATTTATCTACCTCCAAATTTGACATATATCACAGTAATTAATGTTATATTACCTTTATAATAGTGAGAATAATAATCATTTTCAATAAAAGGAGGATACATAAATGACTAAACAAACCTTAAACTACGAAAAAATGCCTGGTCATTGGCTCTTAGCGAGCTTAGGAAAAACGGTACTTCGCCCTGGTGGCATTCAAATGACATGTCAAATGCTTCAACATTTAGCCATTAAAGAACAGGACTATGTAGTAGAATTTGCACCTGGACTTGGCACTACTGCAAAAATGACATTAGCAAAAAATCCAACCTACATAGCCGTTGAACGTGATGAGGAAGCTGCAAAAAAGGTAAGAGAATATTTAAATGGGGATAATCAACGCTGTATCATTGGTAGTGCAGAGCACACTGGTTTACCAGATGCATGGGCTACTGTTGTCTACGGTGAAGCCATGTTGACCATGCAATCAACTAAACAGAAAAATGCCATTATTAGAGAGGCAAAAAGACTATTAAAGCCTGGTGGTATCTATGCCATACATGAGATGTGCTTAACACCATCTACTATTACTAGCACTCAACGTGAAGAGATTCGTAAAGATTTAGTCCAAGCTATAAAGGTCAATGCTCTACCATTAACAGTAGAGGAATGGGAAGATGCTTTAAAGCAACATGGTTTTACTATAGAACATGTAGAAACGGCACCTATGCATCTCCTTTACCCGAAACGCTTAATTGAAGATGAAGGCTTATTCGGCGTTCTAAAAATCATCAAAAATGTAATAATAAATTCGAAAGCTCGTAAGCGCGTACTTTTTATGCGTAAAACGTTTATGAAGCATAATCAAAACCTACAAGGCATCTCTATCATTGCGCGTCTGGCTCAATAACATCACTTAAAGTTCAGCTAAAAATGAAGCATAGAAAAAGCTCCATACGCTAGGAGCTTTTTTATTTCAATTTAATCACAATCAAGCGAACATCTGTAATAGCTTCTAAGCTGTGCTTCTCAGATGGGTTTAAGGCTAAGATGGTATCCTGTGTTAAAATTTCTTCCATCCCTTCAATAATAAAGCGAACTTCCCCAAATTGAACAATAATTAAAACTTCATTGTCTGTATGATGCTCAGGAATTTTTTCACCTGCTCGCAATTGAATGTTTAAGACATCTGCACCCTCAATACTACCCAATTTACCAATATGCTTTTTCTTCTCTTTTAGCATTGCTTGAACTTGTATAATTGTCATTGTCATTCCTCCCTATTCCATGTCATCATTTTTGCTTTTAATGGGTTTAAAATAAAACTATCGATTGCTAAAATTATTAGTACACTTATCAACGTCCAAGCGAATACTTTATCCGTATTAATATTGATGCGTGCCATCGTTAAAGCCGCTCCAATACCACTATTCGTTCCTAATAGTTCAGCCATAATGGTCATTCTTACTGCACCTCCTGCCGCCAACGAACAGGCTGTAAAAAATGGCACCATCAGACTTGGTAATATGATGAAACGTAACTTTTGCCATGTTGATTTTTGATAGACGGTCGCCATTTGTAAGAGTTGTATATCTATTTGTCGATAACCATTAGCAATATTAATATAAAATGTTGGAAACACTAAAATACTTACGACAAATATTGGTATGATTGAATTAGTACCAAACCATACCATTGCAACTACGACTAAAATAATAGGTGGGATACCTAATAAAAATGCAATAACTGGGCGGAACATTTCATAAATAACTGCAAATCTACCCGCCAATAAACCCGATAAAATTGCCAAAAACATACCGATTGATAAACCTACTACCATACGAACCATTGTTAAATAAAGTTGATGAAGCAACTCACCACTTACTATAAGGTGCCATAGTGCTGTTAGTGTTTCATATGGAGAAGGTATTAAAATGCTCGGGAAATTTAAAGATAATAGTGTCCAAATGAGCACGATGCCACTGCAAGTGCTCATTTGAATAATCAAGCTTTTTTTACGGTTCATAATAGAAATCATCATCCGGTAATTGCCCACCAATAATATCTGGCGATAGTGAAGCTAGTTGTTCAAAGAAAAACTCAAGCTCTTCCTTGGCTTCTTGCGCCGTGACAAATTCGATATTTAAATAAGGTAATAACCCTGCAATAAAGGTTGGATCAAGCCCTTCTTGATATGATGCCAATAGCTCGCCAGCAGCTTCAGGATTATCTTTTAAAAATTGAATAGATTCCTCTATTTTTGCTTGTAGCAATGCTACAGTTTCTGGGTGCTCTTGAATTAATGCCTTATCCACAACAAGGCCAGCTTGAGGAATACGCGGTGCCTTTCCTGTTGCTGCTGCCCATTCCTCTTGTAGACTCATTGATTTTTGTAGGGCAATTCCCTCTTTTTTCGCCTTCGCAATAACAAGGGAAGCAGTATGCTCTGGTAATACAGCATATTGTGCTTTGCCAGCCGCTAATAATTGGACAACCTCCTGAGGAGTTGCTGTATATTCCACCGTTAAATCTTTCTCTATATCTAGCCCGTTTTTCTGTAATAAATACTGAAATACTAATGCTGGCATATCTCCCTTAAATGGTACATGGACCGTTTTACCTTTTAAATCCTCCCATGATATTGCTTCACCCTCTGGTCCAATAAAATATAAAATACCCCAAATTAATGTATTTACCAATTGAATGTCTACACCTTTATTGTAAAGGTTAGCACCTACATATGTTGGCACAGCAGACACTTGCACCTGACCTCCACTGATACGTGCACGTAATTCGTCAGGAGTATTCCAAGTTAGAAACTCAACATCCTCTGCACCTTCTAGTAACGATTTATCATCAATCATTTTATAGAGTGGTGCAGCAATCGAAATACCTGCCGGTGCCTGAATAGTCATTTTTTCAACCTTTGATACACTTGGTTGTTCAGTAGTAGCTTGTACACTTTTCTCTGGTTCTTGATCTTGCTTTGCTTTTTCTGTATTGCCACAAGCCGTTAAGACAACTGTAAGACATACTATTAAAAGACTTACTATAGGCCATTTTTTCATAGCATACTTTCTCCCTTATTTAAAGTTGTAATAATTGATATTCAATATTTTTTATATAATCAAAGTTACGATGTTTTCTTGGTGTATCTAAAACTATTTCCTTGTAGATTCCTTCATTTGCATACGCAATATTAATAATGCGGTCTGCTACCGTTGCAGCTTCTTCATAGTCATGAGTTACATAAAACATACCTACTTGCTCATTTTCTATTAAATCAATAAGGTCCTGCACAAGTTCTTTTTTTATCCAATAATCTAATGCTGAAAAAGGTTCATCCATCATAATAAGCTTAGGCTTGCATGCAAATGCTCTAACAATTGAAACTCGCTGCTTCATGCCACCAGATAATTGCTTAGGAAACGCATCCATTTCATTGTCAAGCTTAACGCGAGCTAATAGATTCATAATTTGAGATCTATCTACTACACCATTACAGCTAAATGTGACATTTTCATATAATGTACACCATGGTAATAACCTTGGTTCTTGAAATACATAACCCAATTTATCTGTGATGCATGTAATATGACCAGATGTTGGCTGTAGTACATTCGTTGCAAGATGTAAAAAGGTAGTTTTTCCACATCCTGAAGGTCCAACAATAGCCACCACTTCGCCTTCTTGCAAACTTAAATGACAATCTTTAATAATTTGCTTCGTTCCAAAAAATTTAGATACGTGTTCAAATTGAATTGCTGTTTTCATTGGCTATCCTTGCTTTTTTGCAATGATGGTAATGTGACCAAAATGATGGCGAGCATGATCAAAATGCTCAATTATTTCAAGGAAATATTGCTCATCATCCGAATTTTTCCGTGCATTTTCAATGATACGTATTAAACCATCTAAGCCCTCATCTCGTATAAGCCCTACCAAAGATACTAAGTGGAGTTCTCCAGTATGCACATCTACAGGTTTGAATCCTGTATTTTCAACTAAAGTTTGCCAATGCTGCTTTGATAGTGGCTGTGCCTTCACAACAATGACATTACGCAGTGCCTCAATTTCATCAGTAACACTTTCTTCACTTGATGCTTTAACAACTAAATCATGTGTTGCTAAAATACCGCCTGGCTTCAAAACCCTCCTATATTCAGCTAAAGCCTGTTCTTTTAATTCCTGTGGTAGCATTGTGAGCATCGCTTCATTTATAACCACATCGAAGGTTGCATCATCAAATGGTAATTGTGTAGCATTTCCTTGTTGAATTTGAACGAGATGCTGTACATTTTCACGAATAATAATTTCTTTTGCTTTTTGAACTGCCTCTTTATTAATATCAATTCCACTTACTTTAGCATTGTATGCTTTAGCAATATGTATTGCTGTCGCTCCTGTATTCGTAGCCACCTCTAGGACATGGCTATCTTCATGTAGCTGACAAGCCTCTAATATTCGGTTCGTAGCCTCCTTTCCACCTGGACGTAAAATTGTCTTTCCTAACTTCGCTAAAAAGAGATGTGTAGGTAAACGCTGTTCTGTCGAATTCATTTTTTCTCCTCCTCTGTCATCTATAGCTACACTATAAATGAGAATCATTATCAATGTATGTGACCCATATCACAATTAAAGGAGTTACCTCAAATAATGAGATAACTCCTTTAATTGTGTTGAAAAATAAAACAATCCATAGAGTTTTGGTGACAGGTGAAAATGGATTTCCGTTGCAGGCTACTTGCTTTCCTGTGGGCGAGCGCATAGCCGCTCCGTTTAGAGGCTTGCCTGTCTCACTATCCCACGGGAGTCAAGTAGCCTTCCACTCCAACCTACAAAATGTTACCTTTTTAGCAGAGGTTTTCAAATAAATGAAGGTGTTTACTACTCTTTATGAAGAGGTGTTGTCACTCATTAAGAATACAGATAATGGGCGATTTGATCGCTATGCTACTATGAAAAAAGTTAAGACATTTTGCAGAATGGTTGATTGGAGTGGAGCCAGCGTCACTCCTAGGGGATTTAGCGTCACAGAGGAGACCCTGGAGCGAACGGAAGTGAGTGAAGCGGCTCATCGGACGCCCCCTGGAAAGGACGCTGGCGGAACGGAAATCAACCCCCACCTTGCTAAAAGGTCGTTTTCTGCTAGTGACATGATCTTTTTTCAACAACATAAAAGGAGTTACCTCAAATAATGAGATAACTCCTTTTATAAAAAATTACATAATCATTAAGTTTTATTTATTTTCAACAGACAGCCAAAAGAAATTTGTTACTTCCTTTGCCGTCACATCTACTGAGCCTAGCAAAGTTTTACCGTCGCCATCTTTAAAATATCCTACTGTCATTAATGCCATAAAGTTATGAGCGAAAAATTTAGCATTTCCTTTTCGAATCGTGCCATTATCCATCTCCACTTGCATGGTCTGCTCTATTGTTTGATACATATCATTTTCAGATGCCTGTACTTGTTTCAGCTGTGGTTCCGATAAATTGATGGTTGCCTCTTTCATAAAATTTTTCATATCAATATCGATAGTCGCTGATAAATGAACTGCCACAAGCTGCTCTAATCGCTCTTTAAATGGTATAGGCTGCTCTAAAATTTCTAGGATAGATAGCTTGATTCGATCCATCATAGCAATTAATGCAGATGTATATAATTCACCTTTAGTTGGGTAGTAGTAATAGATAGTCGCCTTTGTTACGTTACAAGCTTTAGCTACATCATCCATCGAAATATTTTTGTAGCCTTCTTTAATAAAAAGTCTTGTGGCCGTTTCAAGGACAAGATCTTTTGTTGGTTTCGCATTTCCATCATGGCGAGGTCTCCCGAGAACACGCGGTGATTGTTTCAACAAGTTCGCCTCCTTAAATTAAGCATACTTTTTACACATAGTATAACATATGAATATTTCTAGGTTGATTAATTAACCTTCTAGTATATATAATTAAATCACTTACATGAAATGGAGGTCTTCTCATGAAAAAACATCCACTTGAGCAATGGGGCTCAATGGTTGCAAGTAAAAAGGGTCGCTTATTAGCATTAGCTTTTTGGGTGTTATTAGTAGTGGTGCTGTCGTTTGCATGGCCACAAATCAATAGTATAGAAAGTGAATCCGGTAAAAATTTACCTGATACTGAAATGTCTGAGCAAGCAGCGGCGATTATTGCTGAGCAATTCCCTAACGATGCTGGAACACCTTTATTACTAGTTTGGCATCGTGACAGTGGTCTTAGCATTGATGATTTTACGGCTATCCAAGGTGTTTATAGCGAGCTTCAGGCAAAGCCCTTAGCCCATCAAACAATGATCCCACCATTTGATCAAATGCCACCACAGGCTTTAATGACTTCCGCTTCCGAAAATGGCACAACGATTGTGACACCAGTGTTTTTTGAAAAAGATGTCGCTACAGATATGCTACAGGATAGTTTAGATCATCTGACAAAGGTAATGGAACGCTATCAAGTTCAATTAGATGAGAAATTATCCAGTGATGCACTCCATGTCCGCTATTCTGGACCAGTTGGGATTGCCACTGATGCTGTCAGTTTATTTTCACAGGCAGACGTGAAATTATTAATAGCAACCGTATTGCTCGTTTTAGTATTACTTATTATCATTTATCGTTCACCATTACTGGCTATTATTCCTTTAATTGTTGTAGGTCTTGCCTATGGTGTTATTAGTCCGACACTTGGTTTCTTTGCTGACCAAGGATGGATAGATAAGGATTCGCAAGCAGTATCCATTATGACTGTTTTACTCTTTGGTGCAGGTACTGACTATTGTTTATTTTTAATTTCTAAATATAGAGAAATTCTCTTAGATGTTGAGGATAAGACTGCTGCTATGAAGCTGACTGTCAAAGAATCAGGTGGTGCCATTTTAATGAGTGCTTTGACGGTTGTCATTGGTCTAGCTACTCTTAGTCTTGCTCATTATGGTGCATTCCAACGCTTTGCTGTGCCATTTAGCTTTGGCGTGCTTGTAATGGGAATTGCAGCACTTGTTGTCCTACCAGCTATTCTTGTCATAATAGGACGTGTAGCTTTCTTTCCCTTCATCCCTCGTACTGAGGAAATGGCAAATAAAAAAGGTAAAAAGCAGCATAAACCTTCACATAAGGTTAGTCATAAAATCGGACGTTTTGTTACACATAAACCATGGATTGTTATTGCTGTAACAGTCATTTTACTCGGGGGATTGGCAGCATTCGTTCCACGTATTCAATACACGTTTGATCTGCTTTCATCCTTCCCAAAAGATATGCCGTCCCGAGAAGGCTTTACTTTAATAGAAGAGAATTTTTCTCCTGGAGAGCTAGCTCCTGTTCAATTGGTTATTGATACTGAAGGTACCGATATTAATTTACAGCAACAACTTGCTGACATCTCTTATATTGATAGTGTTGCAGATGTACAAACTGGCGATAAAAATAAGGCTATTCAATTGTACGAATTAACTTTCAATGTCAACCCCTATGCAAAGGAATCATTAGCCCATATTCCTGAGCTTCAAGCTGAGGTAATTAAAATGTTGGAGGTACAGGGGCTCACTAGTGCTGAGAAGCATGTTTGGATTGGTGGAGAAACAGCCAGCCAATACGATACACAACAAATAACTAAGCGTGATGAGACCGTGATCATGCCAACCATGATTGCTTTAATCGCATTATTATTGTTTGTTTATTTACGCTCTATTACTGCTACGGTTTATTTATTAGCAACCGTTATTATTTCCTACTTTGGAGCATTAGGTGCTGGATGGCTAATTTTGCATCATATCATGGGTGCAGAAGCCATTTCTGGAGCTATACCACTGTATTCCTTCGTGTTCCTAGTAGCACTCGGAGAAGATTATAATATCTTTATGATCTCAGAAATTTGGAAAAAGCGTAAAACTGCTGATCATTTAACAGCTGTAGAAGAAGGTGTCGTCCGAACAGGAAGTGTTATTACATCCGCTGGACTCATCTTGGCAGGTACGTTTGCTGTGTTGGCAACTTTACCGATTCAGGTGCTTGTTCAATTTGGTGTCGTTACAGCCATCGGTGTGCTTCTCGATACATTTATTGTACGTCCATTGCTTGTACCAGCAATCACAACAGTACTAGGTAAATATGCATTTTGGCCAGGGAAGTTATTTAAAAAAGAGGCATAAACAGATAACACGGACATTAGATAAGTATGACTATCATACTTGCTAACATCCGTGTTTTTTCTATTAATACTATAAACATTTCATCATATAATTATACTAATTTAACTTTATTACTCTCCATTCAAATAAAGGAGTGGCATAAATGAACCTTCAAAAACTACAGCAACGCTTCCCATTATTAACCCCCTTTTCAGGTAAAACAGACGGAAACTATGTATTTAATTTTGACAACCATCTTTATGAAATTCCAGCACATACCGTGACACAAAGTGAATTTGAGCTGTTGCAAATTTTCTCAGATCCCATTGCCTTGCCACATGACTACGATAGGATTTGGCTAGATTATTTAACAGACCTAACGGATATTGCTCCATCTATCCTTCCTCTACATCGTTTGTTATTTCTTCACTTCGACAAAGATTTTACAGCACCTGCATTACTCCGCACAATCTTTGAAGCTTTACTAGGAAAAGATATTTTCATGCTATCCATACATCCACAATTATTTGTCATAATCGAATGTATTAAGGGTGATGAAATATTAAATTTTGCTCATTATCTTGATCCATTAATCGAGGATTTACAGGCTCATTTTAAGATTTTCGTATCTGATGTTATACCAGACGTAACGACGACTAAGGAGCGATTTAGCTGGTATGTCCACCTTCAACAATTTATTTGGACCTATACACCAAAGCATGTACTCACACAGCAGGAGATTTTAGTGCCATATGTCATGCAGCATATAGAGTCACATGAAAAGGAGATTTTTATTTCCTCTGTCTTAAAAAGTGCCACCTCTCAGCCTGAATTACTCCATACGATAAAGCAATTGATTGAATATGAAGGGAATATCACATTAGCTTCTAAAAAAATGTATATGCATCGCAATACACTACAAAATCGCTTAGAAAAATTTCAGCTATTGACGCAAAAGGACATTCGGCATTTTTCTCATCGACTAGATGTTTATTTCGCAATTATTTTCTTAGAATCACTTTAGGTTAACTGCACAATTAATGGCCTCAACACTGTGCACTGTTTCTCTATCACTCTGTGCTGAAGTTATTTACAATAAAATTATGTCTTACAAAGGGGTGTATATTATGGCGGAATTACGGTTAGAGCATATCTATAAAATTTACGATAAAAATATTCAGGCTGTAACTGATTTCAATCTGCATATTCATAATAAAGAATTCATTGTGTTTGTAGGTCCATCTGGCTGTGGAAAAACCACAACTTTGCGTATGATTGCTGGCTTAGAGGACATATCAAAAGGAGAACTCTATATTGATGATGTCCTAATGAATGATGTGGAGTCAAAAGATCGTAGTATTGCCATGGTATTTCAAAGCTATGCTTTATATCCACATATGACAGTCTATGATAATATGGCGTTTAGCTTAAAGCTCCGAAAGGTCGATAAAAAGGAAATAGATCACCGCGTCAAAGAGGCTGCTAAAATATTAGGTTTAGAGGATTATTTAAAAAGAAAGCCAAAAGCTTTATCAGGTGGACAACGTCAGCGTGTGGCTCTTGGTCGAGCTATTGTTAGAGACGCTAAAGTATTTTTAATGGATGAACCTCTTTCTAATTTGGATGCCAAATTACGTGTGCAAATGCGTGCTGAAATCCAGAAACTCCATCAACGAATTCAAACAACTACAATCTATGTTACGCATGACCAAACAGAGGCTATGACAATGGCTACTCGCCTCGTCGTGATGAAGGATGGTCTTATTCAACAAATCGGGACGCCAAAGGAAGTATATAATACACCTCATAACATGTTTGTGGCAGGCTTTATTGGTTCACCATCCATGAACTTATTCCATTGCCACCTTACAGAAACAGAGATCCTTTTAGGAGAGCAGAGCTTCCCTATCCCATCCATGTACGTACCATTGTTAAAGGAAAAAAATTATTTAGGGAAAGAGATTGTTATGGGTATACGTCCTGAGGATTTACAAATTACGGATGTCGTTTCTCCTTTTGCTTTTAAGGCAACTATTGATGTTACTGAATTACTAGGTGCAGAAACTTATCTTTATTGTTCTTTAAACAATCAAAATTTCATTGCACGCGTACAGGCTGACAATAATTTACACCCATCCGATAGGGTTTCCTTTGTCATGAGGGAGGAAAAAATCCACTTCTTTGACCCTGAAACAGAAGAGCGCCTTTAAGCATACACTCTAGCGACTACAGCTGAATCGAAACCAAAAACGAAGACGATACTATGGGATAATAGATCGCCTTCGTTTACTTTATTTTATTTTTTCGTTTCGCCACTTTTTTATGCAGCCCTTGAATGACTGAACGTGTTTCGTCTAAATAGTCAACTGTCTGCTCATAGGCACTCGTCACGACTCCCATAAATAAAATATCAATGACGAGTAGTTGGGCAAGGCGTGAGGAGGTTGCACCACTTCTAAAAGTAGCTTCAACATTTGGAGATACATATAAGCAAATGTCCGCTAAACTAGCTGCTAAAGAACTACCATAGCGCGTTAAACTAATTGTAGTTGCCGGTGTTTCCCTAGCTATCTCAAGAATTTTAGCCACTTCATGTGTTTCTCCAGAAAAGGAAATGCCCACTACGACATCTCCCTCCTGTGCATTGACTACCGCTGTAGCTCCTAAATGTAGGTCCATAAAAGCTCTACTATTTTTATTGATTCTTAAAAATTTTTGATCTGCATCCATTGCTGCTATACCTGAAGCACCCACTCCAAAAAATATAATTTTACGAGCTTGTGATAAAGCAGTGACGGCACGCTCTAATTCAACTATATCTATTAAATTAGCTGTTTGTGCCAAAATTTCACTACTTTGCATCGTCACCTTTTCTACAATCGATGGCAATGCTTCATTTGCCTCAATATCCCGATCTACTGTTTTCGTATGTTGTAAATCACCAGCGATACGTAATTTCAGCTCTTGAACACCACTTATATTTAACGATTTACACAGACGAATGACAGCCGCACTACTTGTATGACTTGCTTCTCCCAATTCAACCGCAGTCATTTTAATTGCCTGTGTTGGGTAGTCTAAAATAAAGCTCGCTACCTTTTTTTCTGAAGGAGGTAGCTTCTCTCGCATTTCTGCAAGCATAATTAAGCCAGCATTTATTTTGTCCATTCTTCCATCCTCATCTCTTGTTGAATGGAGGTTTCCATTCACATCTCGCATCAAAACTTTCTTCATTCCACTGCTCTACGTACATGCCCTTCGGATTGGGCTAGTAATTCCGTTGCTTCTTCTATTGTTGTATTCGTCAGTAGCATCACAATCGATAGCTTCACTTGAAAATTAGTTTGCTCCAAAACACTTTCAGCCTGACTATAAGCAACACCTGTCACATCACAAACTATTTGTTTGGCTCGCTCTCGCAATTTAAAGTTACTAGCATGGACATCCACCATTAAATTTTTATAGACTTTGCCAAGCTTGATCATTGTGGCTGTTGTAATCATATTCAGTATTTGTTTATGGGCAGTGGCAGCCTTTAATCTTGTAGACCCTGTCAAAATTTCAGGACCAGTAATCACCTCTATCGCAATGTCCGTATACTGACTAATGGCAGAATGAGAATTACTAACTAAGCTGATGGTTTTCGCTCCTATTTGCTGCGCGTATATTAATGCCCCCTTCACAAAAGGTGTTCTACCACTTGCCGCTATTCCAATCACTACATCGCGGTTTGTTAGCTGTCGTTTCTTTAATTCTGCTTCGCCTAATGACAGATCATCCTCCGCTCCTTCTACGGCAATCATGACTGCCTCTTCCCCACCAGCCAATATTGCCTGTACAAGCGCTGGTAAGGTACTAAATGTGGGCGGACATTCCACTGCATCAAGCAAACCAATTCGCCCACTCGTCCCTGCACCTATATAAAATAAACGGCCACCATTCTTCAGTGCATGAACAGTAGCTGTAATAGCTTGTTCAATCTCAGGTAAAACTTTGGCTATGGCTAACGGTATTTTTTTATCCTCTTCATTCATCAGCTTTACAATTTCAGCAGTGGACATTAAATCTAGATTTGTCGTATCTGGATGGTAGCCTTCAGTCGTCAGTTTTGTCATGCGTTCCATTGAATTTAAATCCCTCCCGCGCTCTTTTCATGGATGCTCATCCAAGTTCCCTTTACCGTTTGCTGTAAAGCTTCTGTCATTTGAATCCCCTCACTCAAAAGCCCATTAATGAAAGCCCCAATAACAGGTGGCACTTCAGGTTGTATGAGCCGATTATGCCTAGTTGCTAGCCGTAATGTCTCTTGAAAACATTGCTTAAAATAAAGATTTTCAAATAAACCTCCACATATGACAATAGGCCAATTTTTCACTTGTGGTTCTTTTTTCAGCATCGTTTGGAGGAATTGCACTAAATGATGAACAGCCTGTTCGATAATATTCTTTGCTTTATCATTCTGTTGTTCAGCTAAACTTAACACCGTCCGAGCTATAGAGGCTATGAGGACACGTGGTTGTGGATGCTCATAAACATGGGTAATGATGTCAGTAGGATTTGTTAATGTTAACTGCTCTAAAATGGCCGCAGTAAAGACATCTCCATTCATGCCAAAAACATCATAATGCTGAGCAATTACACGCAATGCCTCTTGCCCAATATAGTAGCCACTGCCTTCATCTCCAAATAAATAACCCCATCCTCCAACACGACTAACTTGATGATCTTTCCTGACAGCGTATACAATGGAGCCTGTGCCTGCTATTACAACGAGCCCTTGCTGGGTAAATGTACCGCTAGTAAGAGCCGCTACTGCATCATTGGTGATCGTTACCTTACAAGAGCTAGCAGGGAAAATGAAACCAATCCATTGCTCCCAGCGGACTTTATCTACTTGTCGATCTCCTCCTGCCACACATAAGAACACAGTCGAAACATCACTCTTTGTCGCAGCTATCTTTTGTAATAACTGGGCTAGTAGATGCTCAATCTGTATCCTTACCACGTTTGGTGGTGTCGCCTTCATATTCGTTCCGACTCCTTCAACAACCGCCAGCACTTCTCCTTCTTTCGTTCCAATTACTGCGCGAGTTCTCGTCCCGCCTCCATCTACCGCAATAATGTATTGTCTATTTAATAGCACCAGCCGTCAGCCCTTCCATAAATTGCTTTGAAGCAATAAAGAATAATAGGATCATTGGTAATGATGCTAATGTTAGGCCTGCAAACAGCGAGCCCCAATCTGCGGAATGTTCCCCAAAGAGTGACATCATCCCAACTGGTATCGTCCGTTTCATTTTCTCTGTAATAAAAATAAGCGGGAAGAAAAAATCATTCCATGCAGCGATAAAGTTAATAATGACGACTGTTCCAAGTGCTGGTCTCATTAACGGTAATACCACATGCCAAAGGACTCTTAAGTTTCCTGCCCCATCTATACGGGCAGCCTCCTCCAGCTCATAAGGCATCGTTTTAAAAAAGCCTGTTAAGATCAGCATGGATAATGGTATGCCTGTCGCCATATTCATCAAAATTAAAGACCATAAGGAATTAATTAATCCTAAATCACGCATTAAAATAAAGAGCGGTACAATACCTAGCTTTATAGGGATCATCATGCCTAATAAAAAAATAAAAAACAATGCATGATTCCAAGAAAATTGAAAGCGAGCAATATAAAATGAAGCCAATGAACAAACAACAACAATCAATACAACAGATACAACGCTAACAAACAGGCTGTTTAAAAAATACGTTGTAAATGGGATTTTAGATAATAATGTACGGTAAGTCTCTAAGCTAAAGCTAGTTGGTAAGCCTAATGGATTTTTGTAAATGTCCACGCTTTTTTTAAATGAAGATAAAATCATTAACAAAATGGGATATAAACTAATGGTCGCCACCGTAAATACCACAAGATAATAAAAAGGTCGAACCCATATTGCACCTTGCTTCACTATATTCACCCCCTACATTTGGACATCCCTTTTATTGGCCAGGCGTAAAAATACCGTGGTACAAACTAAAATAAATAGGAATAGTACCGTTGCTAGCGCAGAACCTAGCCCAATAGCTGTCGCTCCAGAAGCTGTAGAGCTACCAAATGCCAAGCGATAGAAAAATACAGCTAAAGTATCTGTAGAATAATATGGCTCTCCCATGGAGCCCTGCATCGCATATACAAGCTCAAATGCCTCAAAGGACTGGATAAACGTTAAAATTCCCATGATCATAATAGATGGCACCATTAATGGCAAATAAATAGTGCGTAATAATGTAAAGCCTTTGGCACCATCCAATTTTGCTGCTTCAACTAACTCACTTGGAATTCCTTGAAAGCCAGCTAAAAATATTAAAACGCCAAAACCAAGCCCAAACCAACAATTCACTAAAATTATCGCTATTAAAGCTGTTCCAGGATCTCCAAGCCAAGCCTTTTGTAAGGTTTCAAGACCCAATTTCTCTAAAATAACATTTAAGGTACCAAAATTAGGATTTAAGATGAGCTTCCATAAGAAACCTACTACGATTACTGATAATAATCGTGGTAGAAAGAAAGCCGCCTTAAAAAACTCCGCTCCCTTAACTTTTTGGTAGATAATAAATGCAAGAAAGAATGCTAATCCATTCATCACTACCATTTGCAAAACAAAATACAGGACATTATGTTTGAAGGCGTTCCAAAACATGGAGCTATAAGGTTCTGTCGTAAAAAGCGTCACAAAATTTTGGAAGCCAATGAAACCGCCACGAGCCATCCCTTTCCATTCAAAAAAACTATAGGATAAAGCTGCTACTATCGGATAAAGTACAAACATTCCGTATACTATTAGTGCAGGAATTGGGAAAAGATGTATTGTCCATTTTGCCCATGATTTCCTCTTTCTTGACGATGAAGCTGTAGATTCTTTCATGCTGAACAGCCCCCTTTAATCATAATGAGACAACAAGACCCCTATACACCTTAGTGGAGTTTCAGGGGTCTATCTTAATACATTACTTATTGCTGAAAGGGCGTAAACCAAGCTTTAGCGTTTTCCTGTACTTTTTTGGCTACCTCTTCAGGCGTTACCTGATCTAAGTACATGCCCTGTAGCTCACTCTCAAGCAAGCTCTTTGTTGTCGGGTCCCCACCAGTAAAATTAGTCACCCACATATATGGTGTTGCTTCATTAGCAGTCGAGTTACTAATGTCATTTAGCAAGGCGTCATCAGAAGTAATGCCAGGAATAGCACTGATCATAGAAAATTCCCTCACAAACAGTTCACCAAATTCCTTTGTTGTTAAAAACGCTAAAAATTCTTTAGCTGCTTCTTTATTTTTTGAATTTGCATTGATCGCAAATGAACCATCTACCCAAGTTGTCACTGTTTTATGACCTTCTTTTGAAGGAATCGGGAAATACCCTAAATCTAAATCTGGATTCATTTCTAAGACAACAGGAATTTCCCAGCTACCGAGCGGGAACATCGCTGCATCCTCTAAAGCGAACAATGTACGAATATCATCCATTCCCAAGCCTTCTGAATTAGCTGGAAAATACTTTTTCAAGTCGTTCATCACTTGTATAGATTCGATAAACTGAGCGTCTGAGAAATCCTTTTCTCCCGTAAGCACTGCTTGATAGAAATCATTTCCTTCATAAATAGCGGGGCCCACAATACCGTGTAGCAACGATAATAACCAGCCTTCTTTTGTACCCATTGCAATGGGTGTAATGCCCTTTTCTAATAATTGATCATTTAAGGCTATAAATTCATCCCATGTAGTAGGAACTTCGAGATTATTATCTTTAAAAATCTTTTTATTATAGAAAAATTGCGTTGAGCTTAAATTAATTGGTACACCATACTGATTCCCTTGTTCATCACGTGAAGCCATTAATGCCTCTTCAGGATATGCACGCAAACCGCTTAAGTCATTTATTTTCTCAACATAACCCGCCTCTGCAAGCTTCAACCCAGCTGCATATGGACGCAAGTGGAAAATATCTGGTCCTTCCCCCGCTTGTAATGCTGTATTGAGGACTGTGTTATATTCTGTATTTTTAGTTGGGTTAAAGGAAATGTGTATATCAGGATGTTGTTCATTAAATAAAGCAATTACTTTTTCATATTTGGCAACATCTTCTGTCCGCCAACTCCCTATTGTTAGGGAAACCTCTTCTGTTTTCGGCCCGTCTTCTTTACCAGGTGTTGTTGCGTTCGTTGATTTCTTATCGGTGTTACAGCCTACTAAAGCTACAACGAGTAATAAAAGAAACGGCAATAACCATTTACTCTTTTGTCTCATACCAACAGATCCACCCTTCATATCAGTAATTTTTCATAAATCATCGTATGAAGCTTCTCCCGAATCCTTCGCAGCTTTGTATTTCTCCCATAATGCACCGCATTCGTTAAGAAAATAACAAATGCTTTTTGAATAGGGTCCATCCAAATACTCGTGCCTGTAAATCCTGTATGACCAAATGAGTTCTTGCTCCACCTCCTACCAAAACAAAATGATGTATCGTCCCCTCTCCATACTTCAAAACCAAGTCCCCTATTTTTGAATGTTTTTGTATAGGTAAGCTCCATCCATTCATATGGAATAACCGTTTGTTGCCTGATCCCTAAAAAAATTTCCGCATACTTTGCTAAATCCTCTGCGCACGAAAACAAGCCTGCACTCCCAGCAACCCCATCGAGTAATAGAGCTTTTTCATCATGAACAATCCCCTGAACAAATTTCCCTGCAAACATTTCAGTTGATGCCGCAAGCCTTCTTTGTTGCTCCTGCAATCGAAAACGAGTATGGTGCATGCCCCATGGCTTAAAAATCTCTTGCTCTACAAAACTGTTGAATGAACACCCAGTAACCTGTTCAATCACCTTTCCTAGTAGAATCATGCCTAAATCACTATATACCACCTGTTTATTTGGCTGACACACTACTTCACTTGCCATTATCTCCTGCATGATGTCACGTCTGTGATTCCTCTCTACCACTGGTGTTAAATCTGCCGGTAGCCCTGAGCAATGCTGTAATAACTGTTGAATCGTTATATCTGGGTAATGAAATGTAGGCAAAAATGTTTGAACAGGCTCTCTTAATGTTAATTGATTTCGACTTATCAACAGTAAAATAGCTGGTACTGTAGCTACAACCTTCGTTAAGGAAGCTAAATCAAACAGCGTATGATTTACAATAGCTTGCTTGCTACCATCCTCAGCTGTATAGGCTCCATAACTGCCTGTTAATAGCCTGTTTTGTTGCTGTTGAACAATTAATACAGCTCCTGGCAGTTCCTTTTCGTTCACTAAGTCATTGATATATGCATCTACCACGAAAGCACCTCATTATATAAAAATCTAAATTTTCTGTAAATTATTATTATCATATAAAATAAAATGATGAAAAATAACAACAATCCTAAAATTTTTTTTCAAATAAACATATAAAAAACCCCCTTCGTTGGTAAATGTTTTACCTATAAAGGGGGTTCTGTTCATTATTTAGTTGGTTTTTTTAAATCCATTGAAGCTGCTGTGCTTTCAACTTTTACACGTTTTAAGAAGAAGGCAAGTACTACTGCAATCACTGTTATACCCGCTGCAATTAAGAAGGAGTGTGTAATACCATCTAATAAGGCAGTTTGCATAATCTGATCTTGCATTTGTTGCATTTGCTCTGCTGTAGGTGCCGCTCCTGATTGTGCAGCATTCGCTTTGGCTTCTACAATTAATTCTTCTGCTTTTGCTTTTGTACGGTTATTCATAAATGTAACTAAAATCGCACTACCGATTGCTCCTGATACCTGCTGTAATGTATTGTTAATAGCTGTACCATGAGGATTCATAATTTGTGGTAGTTGATTTAAACCGTTTGTCATAATTGGCATCATGACCATCGACATACCAAACATACGAATTGTATACATTGATACGATATATGTGTAGCTTGAATCAATTTCTAATTTTGTTAAACCAAATGTTGCGATTGTTGTGATTGTTAAGCCAATAATGGCCAACACACGAGGACCAAATTTATCGAAAAGCTTACCAGTGATTGGTGACATAATCCCCATAACAAGTGCCCCTGGAAGCATCATTAAGCCCGCCTCAAATGGTTCAATACCACGAATAGATTGTACGTATGCTGGTGTTAAAATCATCCCTGAGAACATCGCCATAGAGATAATAACTGAGATGACAGACCCTAAAGCAAACATTGGGTATTTATAAATACGTAATTCCAGAAGTGGCTCATCCATTTTCAACTGCTTAATGATAAAAATTATTAAAGCGATGAAGCCAACTGTAATTGTTCCATATACCCATGGACTTGACCAGCCTTTATCCCCCGCTGTACTAAAGCCGTATAAAATACCACCGAATGCAACTGTTGATAAAAGGACTGAAGGGAAATCTAAGTGAACTTCACGTGTCTCCATCACGTTTCTTAGTTTCCACACACCAAATAATAAACTAATTATTGCAAATGGAATAATCATTTGGAAGAGCATACGCCAATCATGATGCTCCACAATGTAGCCTGATAATGTAGGACCAATTGCTGGCGCCATGATCATTACTAAACCAAAGATCCCCATCGCTGCTCCACGCTTCTCTTTCGGGAAGCTTGTTAGCATAACATTCATTAAAAGTGGTGACATACTAGAAGCCCCAGCTGCTTGCACCATACGACCTGCTAGCAGCACACCAAAGTTTGGCGCAAAGCCTGCCATAATTGTACCGATTGTAAAGATGGACATCGCTGTTATAAATAGATGTCTATTTTTAAAGCGTGTCACAAAGAATGCTGAAGCGGGCACTAAAATACCGCTCACGAGCATATACCCTGTTGCTAACCATTGTACCTTTGAATAGGTAATCCCAAAATCCTTCATGATTGTTGGTAATGCCACATTCAACAATGTGTTGTTTAGAAAAGCAACAAAAGCACCCACAAATAGAATAGCTATCATGCCGTAAGGGGGCTTTTTCATTGTTTGCTCACTATTCATTTATATCCCTCAATTCTTTCTTGTGTTTTGCGATAAAACTTATTTTATACTCGTAGTCTACTTTTTTCAACAAATAAGTTTATATTTTTTATAAACGTTGATATGAAAGGATTTTAAGTGTAGAATAAGAGTATAATAATATAAAAAAGGTGAGGTTATGAACAAAAGAAAAAGACAGATTATTACAGCAGCACGTGAACTTTTTATTGAAAAGGGTTTTCTAGATACATCGATTAATGACATCATCAATGCAGCTAAAATCTCAAAAGGTACATTTTATAATCACTTTACTTCGAAAAACGAATGCTTAATCGCCATTTTGGATGAAGGGCGTGAAGAAGCTAGTAATCGTCGTCATGAGCTTATCTATGGTAAAGACCCTACAGATTTAGAAGTATTGACACAGCAAGTCGCTGTTCTCATGTATGTCAATCGTGAACATAATTTAATACAGATTTTCGAATCCGTCTTCCAATCAAGAGATAAAGAACTAAAGAAAATCATTATTAACTACCATTTACAAGAATTAGAATGGCTAGCCAGCCGACTAGTACAAGTTTTTGGCGAAGAGATTAGCCCAATTAGCTATGAATGTGCTGTCCAAACACTTGGGATGATTAACCTCACTCTACGTGCTGTCTTTATTGCCGATTATAAATATATCAATCGAGAAGCTATTGTACGTGTAGCATTGCGTAATATTAGCGTAATTATACCCACGATGCTTGAGTCGAAAGAAATCATCGTGAGTGTTGAAATGATCAATACCATTCAAAATGTGGTGAACTATAAAACCGTTACAAAAGAAATGGTTATCGAACAATTACAAGGCTTTACAAGGGGTTTGTCGAACAACGAAACAATGGAAGGTTTGGAATATGCTCAATTCTTATTAGAAGAGCTACAGCGCGAAAAACCAAAGCTTTTTATCATCGAATCACTTCTTACTCCTTTCCGTAAGGCATTCGTTGGCACAGAACATATCGCAGAAGCGCGCGATATCGCTAATAACTTATGGCGCTATGTTAAAATTGAACAGCCAGCCGAGCGTTGTACGAAAAATAAATAAAACAAAAAGAGGTATCAAATAAAACACTTTGATACCTCTTTACTCTGTTTAATAAGCCTCGTCCTTCAAGAGCATTCCTCTCTAGAAATCGAATCTAACACTAGTGACATTGGAATTTTAGAACGAAGATGGTTCCATCTTGGCCTGAACGAACACTAATTGTGCCATTGTGTAAATCAATGAGCTGTTTCGTAATGGCTAGTCCTAGCCCTGTTCCTGTTGTATCATCTGTCGTATTCGTTCCTCGATAATAGCGTTCGAATAGATTATCGAGCTCCTCCTGCGGAATACCAGGGCCTTGGTCAGCAATGGTTAGCATTACTTCTTTACCAGTATGTTGTGCCTCCACAACGACCTTCGTGCCTTCAGGCGTATACTTTTTCGCATTAGTTATTAAATTATCCATAATCCGCTTAAGTAAAAGCTCATCTGCTTGCAGCAACACATCACCATATACCTTTACACATACCTGTTCATCTGCAAATTGTGGTAACCATATGGCTAGCGGTAATAACACTTTATCCAGCTGTATCGCTTTATTTTTTAATTGGTACGTATAGGTTAAATCCTGAATGAGTGCATCCATGTATGTCGCCTTTTCTTGCATGGTTTGTGCAAAAATACGCATCTCATCCTTTGTCCACTCATATTCCTCAGATGCAAGCATAGTGGAATAGCCATAAATGGAGCTTAACGGGGTCTTTAGATCGTGCGATAAGCCTGTTATCCACTCCTCACGTAAATGCTCTGCATGCTTGATTTGTCTTTCATTTGAATCAAGTCGTTCAGATAGATGATTGAGTGACTCCTCTACAGGTTGAAACAGTTTAAATTTCCGTTTTAACTTCCCTGTTTTTTGATGATGGATTTTTTTATCACTAATTTCACTGTAATCAAATTGAGTTAGTCGTTCAATGCGTGATATAACATAGACTAATGGTCGTACAAATTGTCGTGAAATACTGATGGATAAAAAGATAACGCCCAACAGCAATATAATATGCCCTCCAAAGAAGATAGAAACGAACAATACCATCGCCTTATTAAAAGGCTCTTCAAAAGGCTTATAAGATGGGTTAGGCATTCGCACAACAAATGTCATATCGTTGGCTAAGGCTGTGCTTTGCTTCAGCTCCGCATGCTCGAAAATATCGTATTTTTCCTCTAGTAATTGTGGCTTATTTAGCTTCTCATAGCGTTCGCCAATGACTTCAATCCGATTCCATTGCTCGTCATAGATTTCAACACTGGCTTTATTTTCTTTTAGACGTTGCCGTGTTACAGCAGAAATATTCCCTGTTGCTGTCCAGTTTTCAAGTGCCTCCTCAAAAAGTGGTTGGACAGGAGTAGTCGGAAGAAATAATAAATAGTAATTTGGCAGTTCCCACGTATGCATACCCGGTTGTTTCAATGCCAATAGTTCATTATCTGACTTTCCACATAATCCACATGTATCTCCCGTATAATCAACAATTGTCATGGATGAATCAAATAAATAGAGCTGTCCTACATTTTCCTCAGCTCTCTTCACTAAATAATCAGCAATTTTAACCGTCTTCCCTTTCTCTACAACTGCATCATCTTCAATTTCAAAGGAGCTCATTACATGAATATTGTCACCAACACGTTCATTGATAAAGATAGCGAAAAACACCAGACTTATAATAAAACCTGAAATGATCAATAGATAGAATATGATGAAATACGACACAAAACGGAGTGTTAATTTTCCAGCAGACTTCATGAAGAGATGTCTCCAACAAGCTTATAGCCAATACCTCTGACAGTGATAATGCAGGTCGGCTTTCCAGGATTTTTTTCTATTTTTTCTCGCAGCTTTCTTATATGTACCATCACTGTATTATCATCAAATAAGCAATCACCCCATACGCGCTCGTATATTTGCTCTTTTGATAACACTTGCCCTACATTGTCACATAAATATTTTAATAAATGAAACAAGCGACCACTGATTATTTCCTTCACCCCGTCTACCTCGATTTCTGCTGCGTCAATGTCAAATGTAAAACGGCTGCAAGTAAATACATGATTTTCTGGTACACTCTTTTTCTTCATGTAACGGACTAACTGTACCTTTACTCGTGCTACAAGCTCTAATGGGTTAAATGGTTTTGTAATATAATCATCTGCGCCATTCATAAAACCGCGAAGTTTATCTGCATCACTGCTTTTTGCAGTTAAATAAAAAATAGGGGCATCACTTTTTTCCCGAATCCTATTCGCGATATCCAGCCCACTTCCATCTGGCAGCATGATATCTAATAGATAAAAGTCAAATGTTTTAGTATTCATTTCATCTTTTGCTTCTTCAATTGTGTTACATAATGTAATATTGGTAATTCCTTCTTTTCTTAAAATGATTTCAATCATTTCAGCAATGGCACGTTCATCCTCTAACACTAAAATTGATGCGTCCTGCATTTCCTCACCTACTTTTAAGATTAATTTAAGGTAGTCATTATTTCACCATAAGCTTCCTTCACTATTCTATGTATAAGATAACCAATTAAGGAGATAAAACGCAATGACAACTAAACGTGTTACTTTCATTGATACGATGCGTGGATTTAGTTTATTTGGCATCTTAATGGCGAATTTACTGATTTTCCAGTACGGGATGTATGGCAAAGATGAATTAAAAAATCTTTCTACCTTAGATAATGGAGCTTTATATTTTGTGAAAATTGTGATTGAAGGCTCGTTTATGCCTATCTTCACTATATTATTCGGCTTCTCACTTATTAAATTAATTGAATCCATTCGCAGAAAAAAGAATAAAAGTCGCTGGTCTATTTTACGCCGTGCTACTGGCTTGATTGCTCTCGGCTTACTTCATTCCACTTTATTATGGGAAGGCGATATTCTATTTTCTTATGGCTGTATGACTTTATTTTTGATTCCCTTTATTAATCGGAAGCCGAAAACGCTATTTATATGGGCCAGTATCCTTTTCGTCCTAACAACGGCATTAACATACGGCTCTATGGAAGCTTCAAAAAAGGAACAAAAAGAGCTAGATACCTATATTGAAAAAGCAGATAACGTTTACGCTAACGGAAGCTACTCAGAAATTTTTGATTTTCGAGCTAATGCTGAAGTACCGGGAATGGAAGAGCCAGCCTTCCTCTTCATTTTATTAATTATTACACCGTTGTTCTACGCGCCTCTATTCCTTTTCGGTATGGCACTTGCTAAAAAGCAAGCCTTCATGGAGATGGATAAGGAAATGAAATGGTATAAGCTAGGTACTCTCCTCGTTCCTATTGGGCTCGTATGTAAAAGTCTAAGTTTTATAGAAAGTGCCTTTTCTTCCATCTTATTAATGGGTGGCGCTCAGTTACTAGCGGTTGGCTATGTTTGCCTTGCAGCACTCATTTATAAAACACGTCCTGTACAACTACTTGCACCAGCATTTGAGAGCGTTGGAAAACTGTCATTAACCAATTATTTACTACAAACCATTATTTGTACAACTGTTTTTTATGGCTATGGTCTCGGATTATACGGTAAACTGGGCGTCTTTGGTGGTATCCTATTCGGAATCGTTGTATATGGCTTGCAATGTGTTTTCAGCCTTGCCTATTTAAAGAAATTTAAACGTGGCCCATTTGAGACAATCTTACGGATATGGACGAATTGGTCTTGGACTGGGCAGGTAAAATAAAACTCAACAGGTAGGCAAATAAGAAAGGAATTATTTTATATGAATAGTGACACTAAAGAAGACTTTACAGACTCATGGTGGTTTTTAGGTATTTGTGCGGCTGTAGCAGTGATTCTAACACTACTTGCATTTTCATAGACAATTGCATGGAATTCGTTTTCATTTGCCCCCTACTGTATACTAGAACTACAACTATACAGCTTAGGGGGCATTTTGTTGTTACAGCGTATTATGATTACTGGCTATAAGCCACATGAACTTGGTATTTTTAATGATAAACATCCTGGCATTGCCATCATAAAAAAAGCACTGGAAGCCCGTCTACGCACACTACTTGATGAAGGACTGGAATGGGTTATTATCAGTGGTCAGCAGGGTGTAGAATCTTGGAGTGCTGAAGTTGTTTTAATGCTTAAAAAAGAATTTCCACATTTAAAATATGCCGTTATTACACCATTTTTAGAGCAAGAAAAAAATTGGCAGGACCATAAAAGGGAAAAGTATCAAACATTAATTGCCCAAGCCGATTTTGTTACAAGCGTGACCAAAAAACCATACGAAGCACCCTGGCAATTTGTTGAGAAGGATAAATTTATTATTCAAAATACAGATGGGCTTTTATTAATTTACGATGAAGAAAATGAAGGTTCTCCGAAATATATTAAGCGACTTGCTGAAAAATATATGGAATCTCATGACTACACTCTTTTAATCGTAAATGCCTATGATTTACAAGTAATAGCAGAGGACATACAGCAACAAGATTGGTAGAAAAATATTGATATAATTTTCTGATAATTATATACTAAAATTAATAAAACCCTTATTTGTAACTAGTTCACATACGGACGTTACTAATAATTTGAAAGGAGCTATCATCATTTGAATAAACAGATTGAAATGATTCTTGAAGCTTCTCCCGTAAATGTTGCTCACGATACCTACCGCAGAGAATGCCGCTATACACGAGGAATTCATATTGAAGAACAAGAATTTCTAGCTATTTTAAATACAATGAGCAATGATGCACGCCTCTATTTCGATTTCCATAATCCTCGGAAAGAGATTAAAAAGGGAACCTATTTAAATGGACACTCTGGTCTAGCCTACAATATTTATGATTACTATAAACAAAATTATAAAATTGAAGTTTCCGAATTAATTAATGGTAAAGATTTTTATGTAAAAATAATATAAAATGTAAGCCCCTTTAAAGTTTTACCTTTAAAGGGGCCTCTTTGATTTTATAGATCTGCTACTTGAGCACCTAATTCTTTATCATTGTACATTTCTGTATCCAATTCTTTTGTAATACGTGCTGTTGTAACACCCGCTGTCATTGACCCACTTACATTTAATGCTGTACGTCCCATATCAATTAAAGGCTCTACAGAAATTAATACACCTGCAAGTGCAATTGGTAAATCAAGTGCTGATAACACAAGAATAGCTGCAAATGTTGCACCACCACCAACACCTGCTACACCAAATGAGCTAACCGCTACTACCGCGATAACTGTAATAATGAAGATCGGATCGAGTGGATTAATGCCAACTGTTGGTGCGATCATAATTGCTAACATAGCAGGATATACACCAGCACAGCCATTTTGACCGATTGATAATCCGAATGAGCCTGAGAAGTTTGCAATACCCTCAGATACCCCAAGACGACCTGTTTGCGTTTTAATATTCATCGGTAAAGTACCCGCACTAGAACGAGATGTAAAGGCGAATAATAATGTCTCTGCAGATTTTTTCAAATACGTGAATGGATTTAATCCGCTTAATGTCAGAATTAATAAGTGTACTAGTAAAACAATAAATAACGCCACATAAGAAGCAATAACAAACTTACCTAAATTGTAAATCGCACCGAAATCTGATGTTGCAACAGTACGAGCCATAATAGCCAAAATGCCGTATGGTGTTAATCGTAAGACAATCGTTACGACACCCATTACAAGGGCATAGATTGCATCTAAGCCTTTTTTAATTGTAGCTGCTGTCCCCTCATCCTTACGTGCCACACGTAAATAAGCAAAACCAAGGAATGCTGAGAAAATAACAACCGCAATTGTTGAAGTAGAACGAGCACCTGTTAAATCAAGGAATGGATTTGCAGGGAATAGCTCGATAATTTGTGTTGGTAGATCTGGAGCTGCTAAGCCCGTTGTTTTTTCTTCAAGATATTGACCGCGTGCCGTTTCTGCATCACCTTGTAAAATTTGTGTTGCATCTAAATCAAATACGGTTGCAGAAAAAATACCGACAGCCGCTGAAACCGCTGTTGTACCAATTAAAATGGCTAAAATAAGAGCTGCCATTTTCCCAAAGTTTTTGCCAATCTTCATCTTCGTAAAGGCAATTAAAATAGAAATAAAGACTAATGGCATTGCTACCATTTGTAGCAATTTTACATATCCTGTACCTATAATGTTGTACCAAGATGTTGTTTTGGCTAACACTTCAGAATCTATACCATAGATAAAATGAAGTCCAAGACCAAGTACAATCCCTAAACCTAAACCTGCAAAAACACGATTTGAAAACTTGACGTGTTTTTTATTCATAACATATAAAATTCCAACGAACACAAGTAACACTGCTACGTTAAGAATGATTTGTAAATTCGACAATGGAATGCCTCCTAAGATGTTTTATAATAATGTAATCGAATTATATACCCATAATCCCTATAATTCAAGTATGTTTTATTAAGATTAATAAATTCCTAAAATAAAAACGATTTCTTCCTTTGATTATGCCCTTAAAATTAAAATCAATAATATTTATTAGCCATAAGTAAAAGGAGCCATTATAAAAGGGAATAGTAGATAGTTATCGAAAACGTTCATGAGGCTAACTTTTAACGTATAGACAGCTAAACTATAAGGCTTGATAGAATTGCTCATTTCAGTTGTATTAATATTCTAGTCAAAAACATAGAAGTTGGTGACAAAATGGTTACCGGAATTTTAAAATTGTTCATATTAACTACAAAATCTATACCCAAAATGCCTTACTGACGAACAAAAAACCTACATCGTTTAATGAACGAAGTAGGTTTTTCTTAGTGTTGAAAAACAAAACAGTCAATTGAAAGGTAGAAATGGATTTCCGTTGCAGGCTACTTGACTCCAACCTACAAAAGTATTACCTTTTTAGCAAAGGTTTTCAAATAAGGCGAAGGTCTTCACTACTCTTTATGGAGAGGTGTTGTCACACATCACTTCCCCACATTGAAAATAAGAGCTTATTCCCTCTAAAAATAATGGGCTATTTAATCGCTATATTACTATGAAAAAAGTAAAGGCACTTTGCAGAATGGTTGATTGTAGTGGAGCCAGCGTCACTCCTAGGGGATTTAGCGTCACAGATGAGACCCTGGAGCGAGCGTAAGTGAGTGAAGCGGCTCATCGGACGCCCCCTGGAAAGGGCGCTGGAGGAACGGAAATCAACCTCTCACCTTGCAAATTTGCTTTTTCTGCCGTTGACATGATCTTTTTTCAACAACATGAAAAACCTACATCGTTTAATGAACGAAGTAGGTTTTTTGTTCGTTGATAAGGTAACAGCTGCCTGCAATTTTTTTACACTGCTTTTTCACGTGTGTGACCGCATTGGATAATTGTTCGACGGAGTTAAAATACTGATATTCATTCGTAATAACGGCAATGGATAAGGATGTACATGTTAGAGTACCTAGCTCACCCGCTCTATTAGCTACCTGCACATACACTAAATCCTCTAGCTCATAAAAGCTTAAAATATTGGCATCAAAGTCATCTATGATCTTCTGACAAATCTTTTCTATTTCATAATGCGGAAGGATGGCAACAAAATCGTCGCCACCAATATGTCCTAAAAAATCTTCCGCCCCACAGATATATCTTTTTAGTATATCTGTTAAATAACGTAAAATTTTATCTCCTTTATTAAAGCCATATGTGTCATTGTAGGATTTAAAATGATCTAAATCAAAATAGATCAAACTATAGTGTGCTAGCTGTAATGCTTCCTCTAGCTTTTCATCGATTAATGTATTTCCTGGAAGACTACTTAACGGATTTAAAAAACTGGCGATAGCTACTTGTGTATCAACAAGCTTTAACAGTAACTCACGAATGCTAACCATTCCGTCATATAAGTCATTTTTCGTCACAATGATATCATCATATAAGTCTTCAGGAGGTCTAGACATCGCTAGTGTACTAACCTCAGTGATTGGAGTATAGCGATCTACTATTAAAGGATTTTCTTTAATGATAAGTTGATTTTGCCGTCCCATAAATAAATGATAGCCATATTGAGTACCTATTTTTTGATAGAAATGTGTGCGTGTAATATGTCCAATTGGTTTTTCATCCCGAACGACAACAATACTACGCAATGAAGGATTACTTGTAAAAAGTACATCTACTTCTTTATTTTTCACAAATTCATCAATACATGGAACCTTTTCAATGACTTCCCCTATCTTCATTGTCACCCACCCTTATTTTCCCCAATTGTATTTCCTTTGCGGGCTTTCCTATTGCATAACCTTGTGCATAGTGAATGCCAATATGATGCAGATACGCCAGCTCTTCTTGTCGCTCAATCCCTTCAGCAATCATTTTAGTGTTAGCTTGCTCGGCATACTTCATTAATAAGGTAACGAGTTGTTGCTGTTCGCTGTTTTGATCGATAAATTGAATTAAGGAACGGTCTAATTTAATGAATTCTGGCTTTAAATAAATGAGCGTTTTTAAACTATTATAGCCTGAGCCTACATCGTCCACTGCTATGCGATAGCCCTGTGATCGATAATGTGATAATACACGCTCAAACTCTACAAAATCTATCACGACACTACGCTCAGTTAATTCAAACACGACTTGCTGCGGTTTAATGCCAAGTTCCTTTAGCAATTGCAGTGTTTCTCCACAATGATAATTTTTATCTACTAATACATTTGGATGTATATTAAGAAAGACTAAGAAGCTTTTATTCGCCAAATCGTTAGGCATACGTTCCTTAAATCGTTGTAAGGAAAGATTTCGACAAAAACATTCAAATAAAAATACACAATCTGTTTGTCCAACAAACTCATAAAACTGGTCGACACTATTAAATAATGCTGAGGAAACTGGACGGTTTAATGCTTCAAATCCCATCGTTTGTTTTGACTGTAAATCTACAATAGGTTGAAAATATGTATGTAAATCGTTATGCTGAATAATTTGTTTCAATGCTTTTAAACGTTTCATATATAACGTATTGCTTTGATGTTGCCCATATAAATATTTAACAAAAGAAAATATATTACTAGTTTTTATATTTTGCCCCACAGCAGACTCCATTCTTGCACCTCTTCAATTGGTTATTATGGTTCATTGTACGCTTTGATTGTAAATAGACTGTGAATCGTATGTAAAAAGAGCAAGCACACACACTAGACTTTGACCGTTTATTAGCGTAGTAAATATTTCATAATATTAAATATATTACAAATAATTTATTTGATATAAATTATTGTTAGTGTATGATTGTAATAATAGGTTTATATTACCTATTATAATATTTTGCGTTTTTACCCTATCGATCTTAATAGGGAAACCTATTTAGATATAAAAATTATTCAAGGGAGGATCCTGTTAATGAGCTTGTCTATTCAACAATTATTGGAGAACAAAGGAATTACACCGAAACCTGAACACCTTGAACTATTAAAAACACGCTGGGAGGGCATGCAGTCACTTCGTAGCAATTTAGAAGGTATTGCGATTGATGATGCAGATATCGCGGTACGTAGTATTCCTGGAGGTGATCATATTGACAACTGATTTACATTTAAAATCCGTTGAAGAGTTGGCACCCTTACTTGCATCGAAGACACTATCTCCCGTGGAATTAACGAAGGCGATTTTAGATTTTGCTGAGGAAAGTCAGCCTAAAATTAATTCCTATATGGCCTTTTACAGGGAAGAAGCTTTAGCAAAGGCAAAAGAAGTGGAACAGGAAATTCTCCAAGGCCACTATAAAGGCATGTATCACGGGATTCCGATGGCCTTAAAAGATAACTTGTATTTCAAAGATAAGATAACAACGATGTCCTCAAAAATTCATAAGGACTTCGTTTCTGATTATGATGCGACAGTGGTTGAAAAACTTCGTGACGCTGGTGTAATTTTCACTGGAAAACTAAGCATGCATGAATATGCTTGGGGAATTACCAATAACAATCCTCATTACGGACCTGTTCGCAACCCATGGGATTTAGATAAAATCCCTGGCGGTTCTAGCGGCGGCTCTGGGGCGGCTGTTGCAGCAGGGGCCAGTGTTGCTTCATTAGGAACGGATACAGCTGGTTCCATTCGAATTCCATCCTCTGCTTGTGGCATTGTTGGTTTAAAACCTACACACGGTCGTGTAAGTAAATATGGCTGTTACCCACTCGCTTGGAGTTTAGACCATATTGGCCCAATGACAAAGACAGTAAAGGATGCAGCAGGCTTGCTTGAAGTCATTTCTGGCTTTGATCATCGAGACCCTACTTGCATTGACGTTCCAACAGACAACTACGTGCAGCAGCTTTCTGGCAATATCAAGGATTTAGTGATTGGTATCAATGAAGAATACTTCTTTAAAAATGTGGATGCTGATATAGAAAAAGCTGTTCGAGCAAGTATTCAAAACTTAGTAGATCAAGGTGCGAAAGTGGAAGTAGTGCGAATTCCTTCATTACAATATGCAGAATGGGCAGAGCTTGTGACGTCCCTTTCGGAGGCGGCAGCTATACACCATTCCGATTTACAAGAGAGACCACAAGATTTTGGTGACGATATACGCCTACTCTTTGAGCTCGGTGAATTGCCTTCTGCTGTCGATTACTTACAGGCACAACAGGTACGTCGTCAAATCAAACAGGAGTTTACAGAGATTTTTAATAAGGTAGATGTGCTTATTACCCCTACTCTACCTGTTGTGGCTAATACAATTGGTGATGATTTCGCAGAGTTAAATGGTCAAAAAGTGGATTTAATTGAGAATATTATTCGCTTTACAGGCCCTAGCAACTTAACTGGCTTACCTGCCCTTTCCGTTCCTTGTGGCTTTAAAGGGAATTTACCAATAGGGCTACAAATTATTGGCCCTGCCTTTAAAGAAGGACGCATTTTAAATGTAGGGTATGCCGTTGAGCAAACGAATCCACTGAGAAATAGAAAGCCTAATATTTTTGCTAACATTTAAACGATAAGTACTGAAATCTGCTCACTTCACGGTTTACCGCTGAATGAGCAGATTTTTTTGTGGTGGATATCCATTTGCATGAATACAAATGGTTTTTTATGAACAAGTAAATTTATAATAGAAGTTAGTACCTTACTACAAGAAAGGCAATGGTCCGTTTATGAATGTAGAAAATTTTTTACAATTACCCATTACAAAGAATTTCACTGTTGTCGCTGGCCACAACGGTTTGCATAAAGCTGTTCAAAATGTAGAGATTTTAGACTTTGAATTTTCACCAGACATACACCATGTGCGAGATACAATTTTCACGCCCAACAGCGTTGTATTAAGTAGTTTATTATTTGCCAAACAAAAGCCTGAGTATTTATTAAATGCAGTAAAAAATCTAGTGGAGCTCGGGGCGAGTGCCTTAGCTTATAAGCCTGTTATTTTCAGAGATTTACCTGAAGAGGTTTTGACTTATGCAGAGGAACAAGATTTTCCTATTTTAAGATTTGGTGGAGATGAGTTTTTTGAGAAGATTATTTTAGAAACAATGGCCTACGCTAAAACACAGGATTATTCATTCTTTTTAGAAACGATCTTACGGAGATTAATGGAGGAAGATATTACACAAGAGCAAATCAAATCCATTTTACAGCAGCTCAATAGACCCTTTGAAAAATATGTATTTGTAGCAACTTTACGAGCAAGTGACACATCTCACCATAACTGGATGCAAGCTATTTTTTCGTTAGAGCCACTACTTAAATCAGGTCTGATTTGTTCTTATAAGCAGAGCCTTTTTATCATCATGACACATCCATCCCAGCTGTTTCAATTTGACAAGGTGTTACATGAATGGTTAGCATTATATGCCATCCCAACGGAAAAGATCACTTTTGGCTATAGTAGTAGCTACGATACTCAAACTGGCTTCCCTATTGCTTTACGCGAAGCCTTCTTTGCTAGTATATTAGCTGAGATTGACATGCTGCCTAGCCTTCATTATAAGCATCTGGCATCGGATCGTTTATTAATTGAGTTGTATCGTAAAGATCCAATATTTGCAATGGATTATGTTACTTCTTTTTTAGCTCCTTTACTTGATGATAAGGCTGATCCCGATTTAATGGAAACTGCCATAACCTATATCGTAAAAAAAGGAAATATTAAGGAAGTTGCCGTAGCACAATTTTGTCATCCAAATACAATTCGCTATCGTATGGCTAAAATACGTCATTTAGTAGCACCGACAGATAATGATTATGTTTTTTATGAACACTTAGCTGCAGCCGTTAAATTGTACTTATTACATAGCAAGATAGGTTTTGAGTAATCGCTTTGGAATAAGTACAAAAAAACGCCTGAATATTTAGAAATAAAATCAAATTCTTTTCCTCACTCCTATGCTATTCTATTGAAGTCAGGAGGAAGAAAACATGAAAACTTACATAGCTGATGGCATGCTATTGATTACTGCAATCGTGTGGGGTAGTGGATTTGTTATAACGGCTATTGCCTTAGAATATTTAACAGCTTATCAAGTGATGGCTGGTAGATTTTTATTAGCTTCCATTATATTATTGGTTTTATTTGGTTCTCGATTAAAAAAAGCTTCGAAATCTGTTATTTGGAAGGGAGCTTTATTAGGTACAATTCTGTATATAGCATTCGCCCTTCAAACCGTTGGACTCCAATATACAACACCGTCTAAAAATGCCTTTTTAACCGCAGTGAATGTTATTATTGTTCCTTTAATAGCCTATGCGGTTTATAAACGCCGCATTGACGGCTATGAAATCATTGGTTCTCTAATTGCGATTGCAGGAATCGGCTTTTTATCACTACAAGGCTCATTAACAATGAATGTTGGGGATGCACTTTCTCTAGCATGTGCCGTTGCTTTTGCCTTTGATATCTTTTATACTAATCTTTTTGTTCAAAAAGAAGATGCCATTGCTCTTACCATTATTCAATTTCTGACGGCATCCTTTATAGGTGTTCTAGTCGTCATTAGCCAAGGGGATATCCCGACATCACTCGAAAAAGAAGCAATCTATTCGATTATTTACCTAGGTATTTTTTCTACGACAATTGCTTACCTCTTCCAAAATGTAGCCAATCAATATACAACTGCTACTAAAGCTGCGATTATCCTATCGACTGAATCCTTTTTCGGTATGGTGTTATCCGTCATCTTTTTGCATGAAATCTTAACAAGTCGCATGGTCGTAGGTGCAGTACTTATTTTACTAGCTATACTCATTGCAGAGATCAAACCAGCACATCCTAAAAAGAAGCTAATGAAAACACTTGATAATCAGACGCCAAAATAGTTTCAGTTTTATACTGGGACTATTTTTACGTTCCTGATACTCGACTTCGACTAGTAATAACGCTTGTCGTAATGCCTACTACCAATACGGTAATAATGGATAATAGGAAGGTCGATGTGGATAGTAGGAAGCCTCCTATAACAATAACAATGGAGTCAATAAAAAATATTAATATTCCAACATTAATACCTGTCTTGTCACAGATAAATTGAGCGATTAAGTCTGTCCCCCCTGTGCTTGTCTGAAAACGCAGCATCAGACCAATGCCGAAGCCAACAAGTATACCTCCCAAAATTGCACTGTAAAGCGCATCCATTTGGACAAGATTTCGCACAGGCTTTAACAAATCAATAATTACGGAAGATGCTATTAAGCCATGTATACTATTGTAAAAATAGGCTCTATATTTAAACCAAGCAATAATAAAAATAGGAATACTAATAATAATGATCATTAAACCGATTTTGAGCTTATATAGATAATGTAATATAAGCGCTAACCCTACTACTCCCCCATCTAAAATTTCATATGGCGTTAAAAATAAATTAATTCCTAACGACAATGAAATACTTCCTACTATAATGACAAGACCTTTTGTAAAGAAATACATATAACCCCCCTCCGTGATTAAGCATGTCTTATAGTATGAAAATAGGTTATCGAACATGTTATGAAATACCCTTAGATGTATAACCATTTTTATCGAGAACATTTGCTAAATTTCTTCGAAACCTATTCAATTATTTTTCGTATATACAGGTAAATTTTGATTTAACAAAGGGGATTATTGTATGGAGCATGCTTTATTGGAACAAGTTAAACATACTAGAACTTTTTTAAGACAAGAACAATTAGAAACAATCTTTGAAGAATTTGATGTTCAACGAATGAGTTTAACAGAGGGACAGCGCTTGGAAAAATACCGTAAAATGCTTGAAAGCCCATTTCGCTTTTTCCGTGGAAGTGCCTATCTATTTTATTTTGATATGACAAAATCCGCCTCAATCTTCCATACTCCTGATAGAAAACCAACTTGGATTCAAGGTGATATGCATATGGATAACTTCGGTGCTTTTCAAAATGAGGCAGGCGAGATTGTTTTTGATGTTAATGATTTCGATGAGGGCTATGTCGGCTCTTATTTATACGATATTATTCGCATGAGCGTCAGTATTGCGCTCTATTTAGAAGAACAAGGCTTACATAAGACAACTCAGGAAACGGCTATTCAGTATTTTCTCCGTAGCTACATAGATCAGCTAAAACGATTCCAGCGTAAGCAGGATAATCCTTTAACCTTGATGTTCACAAAGGACAATACAAAGGGACCAGCAAAGAGATTATTGAAAAAGCTTGATAAACGCCAGCGATCTCATTTTTTACAGGATATTTCGTATGTAAATGAGGATGGTCAGCGTGCCTTCTTATGGAATGAAGAAATTCAACCTGTTACTAGTGAAGAATACAGCGCCATTTCAAACGCACTATCTACATATAAAATTAGGGACATAGCTTATAAGTATGGCTCTGGTACAGCTTCTATCGGTTTAAAACGTTACTATATTTTAGTGGAAGACGAAAAAGGTGCGTCAGGAGTCGAGGATTTAGTGTTAGAAATGAAAGAGGTACGTACAGCAATTCCTGCCTACTTCCTCCCTTATCAGGAACTATTTTGGGCTCATTATGAGCATCAGGGAGCACGTGTAGTCGGAACTCAAAAAGCTATGCACCATTTAGAGGACCCACATTTAGCCTTTATCACGATGAATGGACAGGAATTTTATATTCGTGAACGTTCTCCTTATAAAAAGAAGATTAAGCCTAAAAACTATAAGGATGTAGAGGATTACTTTACTACAACATCACTTATGGGGAAAATTGCTGCTAAAATACATGCGCGAGCTGATATCGATTATTCTCATGTTTTTACCTATCACAGTGAGGAGGAGATTTTAAAAGCGATCGGCAAAGAGCGTGATGTATTTATAGAGCATACAATTTTACAAGCCATGAGCTACAAGGAAATTGTCTACACAGACTTTAGTTTATTTAAAGACTGGGTAGAAACAAAATTTAATTAACATCCTAAAAAAGGGACCTCGGCATTTAGCAGAGGTCCTTCCTTATTAAATTATTTTTGCTTAGCCTTCATACGAGCAAGCAAAAAGCCGCCCTTAAATGATTTAGGCTCATACGAGATAATAAAGGCATTCGGCTCAAATTGCTCTACTATTTGAAAGAGCTCCCCTTCACGATTTCTCTTCGTTAAAATTTCATATTTATAGCGATTACTATCTCGCCCTTCTCCGATATAAATCGTGACTGCAAACCCTTCGTTACGAAGAAATTTCACAAGCTCTTCATTCTTATTTTGCGTATTAATGGTTGTATAAACATAGCCTATCGCTAGCTTACGTTCTATTTTTGCTCCTAAAAATATACCTAATCCAAATCCAACTGCATAGACAACCATAGATAACATGCTTTGCTTCCCACTAAAAACGAGTGAAAGGCCAAATACATACACTAACATCTCCAGCATACCAAATATCGCAGCAAGGAACGTGATATTCTTTACCAAAAATATTGTTCGCAATGTTAAAAAAGGTACATAAACTAATTGAAGAATTAATATTAAAACGATACTTTGCATTTGTACTAGACCTTTCTCAGAGTAGTTATATATAAGTGTATGTTGAAAGAGAGAATTACATTCTATTAAAAACCATCCTCATTTTTAAATTCCCCTTATAACCTAATTTTAAACATTGCAGATGGCATTGCTTTAAAAGTGCTCTTCTAAACTAATTGCGCGATATAATACTACCTAAGTATTGCTTATGAGATATGTTAATCGCACTTAGACACAAATTTATATATTTTTGGAAAGTGGTTCTTGTTTGACCAATGGTATGAAACAGATTCGAAAGAAAAAATCATTTTAAAGTGAGTAAAATAATTAATAATGATGATTATATGTAAACAAGGGAAAGTAGTGCTATTGATACAAGTATCAATAAAAATAAATTTAGCGTATTTCCATATTATCTTGAAGTAAGTACTAGACTGCTAAAAGGATTTTTTATTTAATTGTAAAAAACAATGTTCAGAAATGATAGGAAATGGAGGGTGAAAATCTCGACTCTCGCCAGCTCCATAATCCATTAGCATGAAATGTCACATTTTTATAGCTTAATTTTCGAAAATAGGATGTTATTACTTCAGGTCACTCACAATATTATGAATACGATCAAAAAGAGACTGGGACATAACCCAACATCAGAAACGTCTAGAATTGGAATATCCATCTGTACGGAATATTGTACATGCTTTCAACGTACGTTCATGAGAAGACTGTTTAGGATGTTCATTCCGTTCATCTTGTACAAAAGCAAAGGAAGGCACCAATTAGAAAATCATGGTGAATGAAAAATGGAAACAGCAAAAAGAATATGTTAGAGTCAAGCTTTCGGAAGAGAAAACGAGTGCCATCTATCGAAAACGCAAAGTCGATGCGGACCCAGTTTTTGGATTCTTAAAGGCTAATTTGAGTTCCATTCGGTTTTTAATACGAGGAAAATCGAAGGTTGAAAACGAAATACGTTTAGCATTAATGGCAGTTCGGAAATATATTGCCATTAATCAAGAAATGAGGTAAAGAAAATCAAAAAACTTAGTCAAATAAGTAAAAAGGGAAATCGAACAACATCGATTTCCCTTTTATCTTGAATATCAGCTAGTTTTGTCCCAGCCTCTTACTAAAAACTAATCAAGATATCTTGATAGCATACCAGAATACCAGACTTTCCAATAGTCACCATTTACGCCACCGTGTTCAATGGTTGTGGTTTCTTTGCTTAGTGTTCCTCCGTATTTATTTCCATTATTTAGTTGTTTATACACAAATTTTGTTTTAGGAGTATCTGCTGCCATCTGATACTGGCTTTTAGGATACAGCTCAAAAACTCTTTCATATATTTGATTACTAAAAGTAGTAATAGGAAGATCTATGCTAATCACTGTATTCCCTTGATGTGGTAAATTAGTTTCAATAGGTTCTTCTGCATTTGCATTGGCAGCAATCCCTAAAGACAATCCTACTGTTGTTGCACCTAATATAAGTTTTTTTAACATGTAAATTAATACCTCCATTTTCATAATATGTATCACAAATATTATTATAATACATTTTACATAAATGGTAAATATTACTTTTTTCCCAATTTTCACAATTAATTCATATATCAAATTAATCCAATTACAAAAAGTTAAATTTCTTCCGAATACGTCTGATGTCAATTTTGCGACTACTATTTCATTTCTTTAGTTATTTTATATTCAAGAGCTCTAACCATTGAACAAAAAATATATAGTGCTCATCATAAGTTATGAAGTATACTTTTCTAACTTCTTTCCCCTTTTTGGCAGAATAAAAATAAGAAAAAACTTAATAACCTGAATTTCAATTTAGCTTGTTCTTCTAAAGAATAATCTTTTACGCATACAAAAAAGCCACCTACTTTCAACTAAATTAATAGCCAAAAGATAGGCGACTTTACAACGTTCTTTTCATCAAAACATGTGGGGTATTTAGATGAAAGTTATTTAATTTTCCCTTTATACTTCACCATGCATCGGGTCTTGCTTATGCTTAGGCCCAATCATATTGAATAAAATATTAAGGATAATCGCTGTGACAGAACCACAGACGATACCGTTGGATGTTAAAATAGACACTTTTTCTGGTAGTGCATCAAAAATGCCAGGAACGACTGATACACCGACCCCTAAACTTACTGCAATCGCAGCAATCATCGCATTCTCAGCTGACTCATTCATAACTGGTACAAGCATCCCCATACCTTGTGTAATCACCATTCCGAACATCGCAAGCATCGCTGCACCTAGTACGGATGTTGGAATAATCGTTGTTAACGCTGCGATTTTCGGTAGGAAGCCAAGTGCTACTAATAATCCACCAGTGATGTAAATGACTTTACGGTCCTTAACGCCTGACATACGCGTAAGTCCCACGTTTTGTGAGAATGTTGTGTAAGGAAAGGCATTGAAAATACCACCGATTACTGAAGCTAGACCTTCTGAACGATAGCCGCGAGCTAAATCCTTTGAATCTAATTTTTTATTACAAATATCACTTAGTGCAAAATAGACACCAGATGACTCTACTAAAGATACCATTGCTACAAGTGTCATGGTGATAATTGCCGTTACATCAAATGTTGGCATGCCAAAGTAGAAAGGTTGTACCATGTGAAATACATTAGCATCCGCTACTGGCGTGAAATCCACTTTGTCCATGAATGCACCTAAAACGGTACCTACTACTAATCCAATCAGAATAGAAATCGCACGAACAAAACCTGTAGAAAAACGATACACGATTAAAATAATGATTAATGTAATAAACGCTAATGCCACATTAGAAGCAGAAGCAAAATCCTCAGCACCTTGTCCACCTGCCATATTGTTTAAAGCTACTGGTAATAAGGAAATACCGATAATCGAAACAACGGATCCAGTTACTACTGGAGGGAAGAATTTCACAAGCTTGCCGAAGAAGCCCGCAATAATCATTACAATTACACCAGAGGCAATAATAGAACCATAAATATCTGTAATACCTTGCTCTGGATTGGTGCCGATCGCAATAATTGGACTTACTGCTGTGAATGTACAGCCAAGTACTACAGGTAAGCCAATCCCGATGAATTTACCTGAATATACCTGTAAAAGTGTTGCAATCCCGCACATCATAATATCAATTGCTACTAAATACGTCATTTGTGTTGAATCAAAGCCAATTGCTCCACCAATAATCAGTGGCACTAAAATGGCTCCAGCATACATCGCAAGTAAATGTTGAATCGCTAGCGCAGTTGATTTAAAGGTATTCATTACGAGCGAGCCTCCGTAGCAAATGTTACATTGCCATCTTCAAGAGAGTCTACAATCGCTAATGACTCAACGCGAACTCCCTGCTCACGCAATAATTTTCCACCATCTTGGAAGCCCTTTTCAATAACGATGCCCACACCCACAACATGCGCACCAGCTTGTGCAGCAATATCTAGTAAGCCTTTGACAGCTTCACCATTTGCTAAGAAATCATCAACAATTAAAATATTATCGTCCTCATTTAAGAAATTACGTGATACAGAGATCTCATTTGTTTCATTTTTTGTAAACGAATGTACCTTTGATGAATAAAGGTTATCTGAAAGTGTTAACGATTTGCGTTTACGAGCAAACACGACAGGCGCGCCAATTTCTAACCCTAACATAACAGATGGTGCAATACCTGAAGATTCTATTGTTAAAATCTTTGTAATCACTTGATCAGAGAAACGGTTTGCGAATTCATGCCCAATTTCCTTCATTAATATTGGATCAATTTGATGGTTTAAAAATGAATCAACTTTTAATACGGATGAAGATAATACTTTACCCTCTTGCATAATTTTGTCTTGTAATAACTTCATTTCTTTTATATCCTTCTTTCTTTCAGAGTAATAAAAAACGCTAAATACCTTGTTTCCATTCAGCTACGAGTGGAGCAAAGCATTCAGCGTAAAAACGTCGAAACGAATAGAAAACATCATTATAATTGAAGTTCTCTAAAAGCATTGCTACCCATAGTCGATTTATTTACGGTAAATCGGTAGAAACTTGCGAGCCCTATTCTCGCTATTATATGAGTGGATTTGTATGAAACTATCAGAATATCCAATTTATCACTTTATTCGGCAAGAACCTATAACTTTTACGAAATAAAGTTTGATTTTTCGGAATTTAATGGTATTTCGCAACTTTTCAATTGCAAACGTTCGTGTTTTCAATCAACGTACTGATTATAACAGACTATTTTCTAGCTTGCTAGCATTATTTTGATAAATGAAAAGGGACTGTCATAATGACGACATTTCTGTGAAATAACAGTGTCGTACGAATGAGTAGACTCGATTGGTTGTGTAGCATATGATGCCACCCTTTTTTCGGTAGAAATTGAGGAATCACAACCGTCACTTTATGATTTGTTTTAGTACAATGGTGCTCTACTTTATCAATAAATTTCATCAATGGCTGTGTAATGCTACGATATGGTGAATAGTAAGTCACTAACCGTACATCAGGTTGCCATGCGTTCCACTTCTCTTCAAAAGCTTTTGCTTCTGCTTGATCGAAAGCTACATAAAAGGCGATCACTTTATCCACCTTAAGTGATTTAGCATAATGAAGAGAGTTTTCAACTACCTTTGTTATACCAGCGACTGGCACAATGAACACATTTCCCTCAATAGTAGTCAGCTCCTCCTGATTCAATCTCAATTGTTCTCCAACGGCTTGATAATGGTGCTTAATCCGATGAAATACAAAAATAATGATTGGTAAAAAGACGAACACTGGCCATACTTGGGGCATTTTTGTCACAAAGAACATCATAGCTACAATGAAAGAGATCGCTGCTCCAATTGTATTGATAGAAAATTTTGCTACCCAACCTTTAGGTTTTTCGCGCCACCATTTTCGCATCATTCCCGTTTGCGCTAATGTAAACGGAATAAATACCCCAACTGCATATAGCGGAATTAAATGCTCTGTGGCTCCATCAAAAAGAATAATTAAGACAATGGCCGCAACACCTAGCATCATGATGCCATTTGAATAACCAAGACGATCTCCACGAATTTGGAATATTCTTGGGATAAAACCATCCTTCGATAAATTCACAGCAAGCAATGGAAAGGCTGAATACCCTGTGTTTGCGGCAAGTACTAAAATCATTGCCGTAGTCCCCTGTACAATATAATAAAGGAAATTCCGACCAACACTAGCTTCTGCTAGTTGGGAAACTACTGTTGCTTCTGCTGTTGGGGCAATCCCATAAAAATAAGCTAAACTTACAATACCAATAAATAAAACAGCTAAAATGGCGCCCATCGCTAAAAGTGTTTTTGCTGCATTATTAGGAGCAGGATTTCTAAAATTAGGTATGGCGTTAGAAATAGCTTCTACCCCGGTTAACGCTGAGCTACCTGAGGCAAATGCCTTTAATAAAATAAATAAGCTAATCCCTGCCACTGGTGTACCAACCTTTGGATGCAGCTCTGCTGGCACCTGACCAGTTACAACCTGATAGAGCCCAATCCCAATTAACAAGAGCATAACGCCTACAAATAGATAGACTGGGTATGCCAAGATAGAGGCTGACTCTGTTACACCTCGTAGGTTTAAAATTGTTAAGAAAATCACAAAAACAATAGCAATGGGTACATTGTATGGATGAAGGCTTGGAAATGCCGATGTAATAGCATCTGTACCTGCTGAAACACTAACTGCTACTGTTAAAATATAATCAACAAGCAAAGAGCCTCCAGCTACAAGACCTGCATTCACTCCTAAATTTTCTCGCGATACTACATAAGCGCCACCACCATGTGGATAAGCAAAAATAACCTGACGATAAGATAAAATCAGTGCCACAAGCAGAACGACCACTCCAGCGGCAATCGGTAAAGAATACCAAAGGGCAAGTGTGCCCACTGTCATAAGAACAATTAAAATTTGTTCTGGTCCATAGGCTACTGAAGATAAAGCATCGGACGATAAGATTGCCAATGCCTTTGCTTTACTAAGCTTTTGTTCCCCTAACTCATCGGATCTTAATGGTTTGCCGATTACATAACGTTTGAATGAGGATTTCATTGATAAACACCTTCTAGTTTCATAGAATGTGTTTCGCTTCTCTAAATAACATCAAAAAACGTCTACAAGTCATCACTAAATAAGACTCGTAGACGTTCATCCGTCTGCCAAGCTCCACTTTTCTGCTCTTAACGCTTACGAGGTTAGCTGTCGGATTCGGGCCTGAGTAGCCCTACCCCTCCAAATGGAAGAGATTCACCCCAAGAATGGCTTATGCCATCCATCAAAATTGGTTCCCCCGCGTTTAGTTGCTTCAGCGATTTAGAAATTTGAAACTTTTATAATGATGTCATATTACGCCTGCTGATTGAAAAAGTAAAGAAGAAAATTTTTCATTTTCACGAGTGAAAAACATAGACTTTTCTCGAGCATATGTTAATACTCGTCATTGCTGCCAATACTCTCGCTACAACAAAAAACTGTCTTAAAAGTATGCTCTACTTTTAAGACAGCTCGCTCTTTTAGTCTTCTATATCTTGTTCAAAATCAACAATGTTCCCTGTCATTGCATCCACATCTACTTCATATTCATACTGACCATCTTTCAATTCTATTTCATATAAGCCATCATCCAGCTTAATTTTTGTCACGGTACCTTTTGCTTTCGTTAAGGCTGTTTCGATAGCCTGTTCTTTTGTAATAATTTTCTCTGTTGGCGTGTTAGCAGAAACGTGATTATCCCAATCATCGTCATCTCGACGCTCTTTTTTCTGCTTCAGTAATTTTCCCGTATAAGCATCAAATTTTAAATCATATTCCGCTGTCTCGGTATGCACCTCTACTTCGTAAATAGAGCGGAATTGATTTTGATCAAATTCGATATCCGCAACAGTCCCATCAACTATTGCTAATGCTTTCTTCTCAATCTGCTGCATTGTTAATACCTTATTTTCTTGCGCATTTCCTGATAATAAAGTTGTCGAGCCAATTGCTGCTCCAACCCCAAGAGTAACTACCAATGCTGGAATCATAATTATTTTTTTCATATTCATCTCTCCTTTGTTTTATCTATTCTTAGCTTAGCAAGCGAAGATGATAGAACTATAAGAGGAACATTAGAATTTCATGAGAAATGATTTATTGTTCGTCATCCCATGTAACAGACAGAACTTTTCCTGAAACGGCATGAATTTGAAAAGTGGCTTCGTCATCCTGTGTTTCAATTTCAACTAAATAGTAACCACCCTCTGAGGTTTCTTCAAAATCGACTGAATCCACCTCTCCCTTCAATTGCTCCAGTGCTATTTGAACGGCTTGCTGCTCAGTAATAATAGGCCCTTCTACAGATTGTTCTTGTGGCTCCACCATTTTCTCCGATAATACTTCACCGGAATAGCCATCAAGTGTGATATCTTTTTGCTTGCTATCTTTTTCAACTCGCACTGTATAAATGGAATCTGTTAACATAACACTTTCTACATCTCCATATTCCTGTTTAACCATCTGCCTGATTTGCTTTTCTGTTAACAGTAATTTACTTTGTCCTTCTTTTATTTTTAAATCAGTCACCTGTTGTGTCGTAGCATCGAGCACAGCTCCATACTTGATATGATCTCGCGTAAAGAGCATTTCATAGGTTTTTCCTTGTTTCTTCACCTGAGTAACATGACCTTTATAGATTGTTTCAACATGGCGAATGGCCTCCGCTTCGCTAAGAGGCTCGACTTGAAAATAACGCGTTTGAATAAACCAAAACGTTCCGCTACCGAGAAGGACAATCACAACAATTATCAACAGCCACTTTCTCATTGTTGTCCCTCCTTTGGTATACATAAGGTAAAGCTTGACCCTTCTCCAATTGTACTTTTTACATCCATCATTATCCCCAATTGTTCTGCAAGCCCATGCGCTATGGCAAGTCCTAGCCCAGAACCACCTGTCTTACGGTTACGATCTCCTGTTACACGATAAAATCGCTCAAACAAATGTGGAATATGCTCCGCTGGAATACCAATACCAAAATCTTGGATGGTAATGCATACATGATTAGCTGTTTCTGTTGCGAGAATATGCACTTCCTCCTCACTATATTTCCTAGCGTTATCCAGCAAAATAAAGAGTAGTTGCTTTAATATTTTTTCATCACTATAAACAAAACTTGGCTTCTTCACATCAACTATAAATGCTCGATGATACGCATGCTGCATTTGGGAAGCCACTTTATTCAAGAACGGCGCGAGCTCTAGCTGTTCAAAATGAATGTCCAGATGCTCATTATTTTTAGCTAGTTCTAGCAATTGCAGCACCATTTCATGCATGCGTGATGATTCATTGGCAATAGCTAGTAATGATTCCTGTGCAACTTCCCGATTGTCAAAACCTCTTCTGAGCAGTAATTTTGCATAGCTTTCAATAACCGTAATGGGTGTCTTCAATTCATGGGAAGCATTCGATACAAATTCTTCTTGCTTTCGATAATGCTGTTCAAGCTTTTCCATCATCATATTAAAAGTACGGTTAATGTTTGTTAACTCATCCCCACCTTTTACTGGTATATCCATTTTTTCATATTTTCCTGTCGATGCACTTTTTCGCATAGTCTCATTTAAACGTTCTAGCGGTAATAAAATAAGTCGCCCAAGTACTAGGCTTGCTAAGAAAATAGGAATCGTTGCAATAACAGATACAATAATCAATATAACCTTTAGCAAACTTAATGTCCGTTCTACTTCTTCCATGGATTGCTGTAATGTGATATCCACAACCGTTCCGTCTATCCAAATAGCAGGCATTGTATAGGTAATGGAAGGGCCTTCTGGCATGTCAAGGGTAGCCTGAACCTTTGTTTTTAAACGCTCTCCATCATAAATGTAGACGGCACCATCTGTCGGCATATAGGCTCTTAATACTTGCTGTAGGTTAGTTTGAGCATTTAACTGACTGAATGTGGAGCTTAAATCATTGGCACGTGTTTGAAGCTGATGATATTCCGTATCATAGGCAGATTTCTCATACAATAAATAAATTCCACTGTTTGTGGCCACTAATATTACTAGCATCAGCAATGTTGTAAGTAGATGAATTTTTGTTTTAAGTCTCATCACGATGTTCCTTCAACACATAGCCAACTCCACGAACTGTTTGGATAATAGGCGTTGCATTAGCAGCTTCAAGCTTTTGTCGTACATAGCGAATATAGACATCCACAACATTTGTATCCCCATAATAGTCATAGCCCCATACAGCCTCTAGTAGCTGTTCCCTAGTCAGTACTTGTTTAGGATGCTTTAGTAAATAGAACAATAAATCATATTCACGAGGTGTCAGTTGAATATCTTTATTAAAATATACGACCTCTCTTGTTTGCTCGTTTATCGATAAGTGTCCAAATGCAAGGGCAACTTGTTTTGGACTAGCCTTTTGTGAAAATCGTAAAGCATTGCGAATACGCGCCAGCAATTCTTCAATTTCAAACGGCTTTGTCACATAATCATTGGCTCCTAAATCCAATCCTTTTACTTTATCCTCCACCTCACTTTTGGCAGTAAGCATAATAACAGGTGTCTGGGATTCCGTTGCACGAATCCGCTTTAGCACATCAATGCCACTCATCTCAGGCAGCATGACATCAAGTAGGATCAAATCCCATGGCTGTTCACGGTAACGAAGCAAACCATCTGTCCCTGTATGAGCCATTTCCGCCTCAAAGCCTTCAAATTGAAGCTCAAGCTGTAGCACTCTCGCAATATTTTCTTCATCTTCTATAATTAAAATTCGATTGGTCATGTCGAATCCGTCCTTCATCTTTTCTTTTCATCGTAAACGATGCTGGTGGTGAAAGTCTAATTAGAAAATGATGAGAATGGCACATACTTATAGAAACTTAAAGCAAACCACTTCACTTTTTTGATTCCTAGCGTTAGAATACTAATATCTTATTTTCCTATAGGAAACTTTATTTCGTTAATGATACTTTTTGAAACGAGGGAACAATATGGTTTACAAACGAGTCACAAAATCGTCTGCCGAGGCGGTTTTAGATGGAGATATAAAAGGTTGGCGACGCTTTTTACCATTTTTAGGACCTGCATTTATTGCAGCCGTCGCCTATATCGATCCTGGTAATTTTGCTACAAATATTACAGCAGGCTCTCAATATGGCTACCTGCTACTTTGGGTTATAGCCTTTTCTAATTTAATGGCCGTGTTAATTCAATCCTTATCTGCCAAGCTTGGAATTGCGACAGGTAAAAACTTGCCTGAAGTAGCACGCGAGCATTTTTCTAAAAAAACATCCATCTTTTTATGGATACAGGCTGAATTGGTCATCATTGCTACAGATCTCGCTGAATTTATTGGTGCAGCATTAGGGCTTTACTTGCTCTTCAATATCCCTATGCTGCCCGCAGCATTAATTACGGCAGTTGGTTCATTTGCTATTTTAGAACTTCAAAGAAGAGGATTTAGAGCCTTTGAAGCCGGTATTTCGGGCATGGTGTTAATTGTTGTCTTAGCATTTGCCTTCCAAACATTTTTAGCACAGCCAGAATGGGGCGATGTAGCGATTGGCATGTTCACGCCACAGTTTGAAGGTGTAGATTCACTATTATTAGCAACAGGTATTTTAGGAGCAACTGTCATGCCTCATGCTATTTACTTACATTCATCGTTAACGCAAAATCGTATTGTTGGTCGGAATGAAAATGAAAAAAAACGTATTTTCCGTTTTGAATTTATCGATATTATCATCGCTATGATTATTGCCGGAGCGATTAATATGAGCATGCTGATCATTGCTGCAGCAGTCTTCCACACACAAGGCGTGGTTGTAGAAGATTTAGATGTTGCCTACAATGGCTTAAAAGATGCGCTCGGCCCCATGGCTGCTATTTCATTTGGTCTTGGTTTACTTATTGCCGGGCTAGCTAGCTCCTCTGTCGGGACGTTAGCAGGTGATGTAGTCATGCAAGGATTCATTCAAAGAAAAATACCACTTTATTTACGTAGAGCGATTACTATGGTGCCGCCTCTAGTCATTATTGCTTCAGGCGTGAATGCAACCTATGCGCTCGTTCTAAGTCAGGTTGTTTTATCTTTCGGTATTGCATTTGCTCTTGTCCCTCTTGTTATGTTTACAAGCAAACGAAACATCATGGGCAGTTTAGTCAATCACCGTATTACAACGTTTTTAGGTTGGTTTGTTGTTATTATCGTTGTGACATTGAATATTTACTTACTGTGGGAAACAATATTTGGATAATAAAAATCAGGTACTCGAGATGAACTGCCCCGTAAAAGTTTGATTTCTAACTATTACGGGGCAGTTCAAGAATGGGTACCTGTTTTTTATTTGATTAGACATCGACTTTCGAATGGCTAGTTAGTAAATACTAATATTACTCTATATATGATATTATTTTTTGATATTTTTAACGACGATTAAGACATAAAAAGCTGTCCCATAAACCAATCATTCATTAGTTTACAGAACAGCCCTACTATTTAATCTTCCACTTTTAAATCACATTCTTGAAGTGAAAGCATTTTTGTTTTGTGCTTGATTTTGTAGCCAAACCATAACAGTAAAAATAGTGGGATTCCAACATAAGAAACTAATATCCCATACCAATCAATTTGGTCTCCCGTAAAGGCCGTGTAATTTTGCCCAATGACCACAATCATACAAACAGTAAAGGCAAATAGTGGTCCAAACGGGTACAATTTTGCTCTATAAGGTAATAGCTTTGGATCTAGGCCCTGTGCCTCAAATGCACGACGGAAGCGATAATGACTAAAGGCAATGCCGAGCCATGCAATAAAACCAGACATACCAGAGGCGTTTAACAGCCAAATATAAACAACGCCATCACCAAAGAAAGACGCTAAAAAAGCTAAGCAACCTACAGCTAATGTTGCCATCAATGCATAAATTGGTATTCCTCGACGACTTAGCTTTGTGAAGAACTTAGGCGCATGTCCATCCACTGCTAATTGCCATAGCATACGTGATGATGCATAAAGCCCTGAATTTCCAGCTGACAGCATAGCCGTTAAAATAATGGCATTCATTAACGAAGCTGCAAAGGCAATACCTAAGCGGTCAAACACTAATGTAAACGGTGATACTGCGATATCTTCTGATAATAAGCGTTCATCTGTAAATGGAATCAACATTCCGATTGCACCAATTGCTAAAATATAAAACAAAAGAATACGCCAGAATACGGATTTAACAGCCTTTGGAATATTTTTTCCTGGATCGTCTGTTTCACCTGCTGTAATCCCAAGTAACTCTGTTCCTTGGAATGAAAATCCGGCTGCTAGGAAAATTCCAAATGTAGCTAGGAAGCCACCGTGAAATGGTCCATCACTAATAAAGAAATTAGTAAAGCCTACAGGTGCCTGTCCACCTAAAATACCAAAAATCATTAATAAACTGATAATAATAAAAACAATGACTGTCACTACTTTAATCATCGCAAACCAATATTCACTTTCTCCATAGCTCTTTACAGAAAGTAAATTAAATGACAGTACAACAGCAATAAATAATACTGTCCAAAGGGCTGATGAACTATCAGGGAACCAATATTTCATAATTAAGGATACTGCCGCAATTTCTGCTGCAATAGTGATTGCCCAGTTATACCAATAGTTCCAGCCTAATGCAAAGCCTAGTGCTGGATCTACAAATTTTGTTGCATACGTACTAAATGAACCGGATGATGGCATATAGGCAGCCATTTCCCCTAAGCTTGTCATTAAAAAGTACACCATAATACCGATTAGGGCGTAGGCAAGCAATGCACCACCAGGTCCAGCTTGTGCAATGGCACCACCACTGGCTAAAAATAGTCCCGTACCAATTGTACCGCCTAAAGAAATCATTGTGATATGACGGCTTTTCAATTCTTTTTTCAGCTTTGGCGCTTTATGTCCGAGCTGATTTACTTTTATTTCACTCACGATATAGCTTCCTTCCTATTTACGAGGCAAAAAAATGCCATCACATATACACTGTGATGGCTAAGTTAATCCTCAGTTTTTCCTAAATGATAGCTCAACACGTTGTGCAAACGTGACAGTTCTGTTCCTTTCGGAGACAGCCCCAGCATGAGGTTTTCAAGTCCCCTCACACTTCGGCAATATTCCCTTTCAGCTAATCTCATCAATGCTTGTCATTTCCATTAGCATACTTATAAATATCGCGACCTCTACCTCAATACAAACATGAGGCATATAATTATTAAATTTATGATGCTTATTATATTAGCATAAGACCTTTGACATTTCAATATAACAATAAATGTTCTGTATTTTGTGAATCTTCTACTATTTTTATTAGTTTGTTAAAGTGTTATAGTAGTTCAATTAGAGCGGTTACGAACAGGGGGATTTATTTTGACTACAAATGATCATTCCGCTAGTTTTCCGAGTAAAAAAATTAGCTGGAGGGGAACAACCTTACTTTTAGTCTTCGGAGTTATCTTTATAGCCTCTACATTAAGAATGCCACTAACTGTTGTTGGCCCTATTATATCATTTATCCGTGACGATCTTGGTATTTCTAATGTACTTGCAGGCTTTCTAACAACGATTCCATTGCTCGCTTTTGCTACCATCTCACCATTTGCGCCCGTTGTAGCACGCAAACTAGGGCTTGAGCTAACACTATTTTTATCCACTATTTTATTAGCCTTGGGGATTGTTCTACGTTCCCTTGGTACAACGGGGTTACTTGTATTTGGTACTGTACTAATCGGCATAGCGATATCATTTGGAAATGTGCTGATTCCAGGATTATTAAAATTAAAATTTCCATACCATGTTGGTTTATTAATGGCATTTTTCACTATGTCGATGAACTTAACGGCTGGGCTTGGCGCAGGTATTAGCTATCCTATAGCCAATTCATCATTTGGCTGGCAAGGAGCGCTGTCCATTGCACTTGTACTAGTGGTCGTAACGATTTTAATTTGGATACCTCAATTGAAATCAAATAAACCTGAGCCAGCCACTACCTCTAAAATGACGAGTACACCCTTATGGAAGTCACCTGTTACTTGGGCTGTCACAGGTGCAATGGGATTACAGTCTTTATTATTTTATACGACTGCTGCTTGGATTCCCGAAATCTACATCGCCCAGGGATTGGCTCCTGACAAAGCTGGTTGGATGTTTTCTATCATGCAATTTTCACAAGTACCAATGGCATTGGCTGTGCCTATCATTGCAAGTAAAATGGCTTCTCAAAGACCTCTTGTAGTGATGTTTACATTCTTCTATTTAATAGGCTTTACTGGAGTTGTCATGGAGTGGACAAGTCTTGGGGTACTGTGGATGATTCTTTTAGGTTTAGCAGGAGGTTCTTCATTTGCCTTAGCGATGATGTTCTTTACACTTCGTACACGCACGGCATTTGAGGCAGCAGATTTATCAGGCTTTGCACAATCATTAGGTTATTTATTTGCCGCCATTGGCCCTATTCTTTTTGGCTACTTACATGATTTATTTGGTGGCTGGAATATTGCTGGTTGGCTCTTTGTAGCTGTGGCGACCATTCTTTTCTTTTGCTCAATGAGAGCTTCTAAAGACGAATATGTCCATTAAAATAAAGCAGATGGGATAACTGCTCATATTTCCCATCTGCTTTACTTCTATATAGGTATAGACGTTTTATTTGTCCAATTGCTGTAGTAAGGTTAGCAGTTCAGTAAGACGGTCTGCTGTTTCTTTGTTGTGAGCTATAACTGCTGCAAAAATAGGAACAGCCTCTTGTAAGAGTATATAACTAAAATAATAATAGCTTACAAAAGCTTTCTGCTCATAACCCTTTGGCGTTTCCTCCTCCCATTCCAGCTCATCATTCTCTTCGTGATCCATCCATAAATATTTGACATCTAACAGCTCCTGCATAGTTTGAACTGAATAGGATGGGTCTAGATAATCTTCAGAAATTGCATGTGCCACAGCTAAATAAAGCTCTACTTCTTGTACAGAGACATCCCCCGTATTTTTGCTAGCAAGCTTTTTTAGAAGGACAAGCAAAGCCCATGGTGTGACCTGCCATAGTGTACCTTGATGCTCCACTAACTCAGCTAGCTCTGTATATTGCTCCTGTTCAATCAGCTGAGGGATAGCCGTTCCTCTTCCATAAGGTGTCGTCAATTGTAACCACGGGATACTCGGAATTTGCTCATTCAACATAGCGTTTCGTCCTCTCCACAATCAGTTAATAGCATGGTTTTTGATAAAAATAATTGGGTGTATGATAAATATTGACATAAGGTTTATGGAAAATATGAGTCGTTGCGGGCGAAAGTGGTGGGATTAGCCATGTCCAGTTGCCTGTAACGTCTCGTCCTGCTGATTCCTCTGCTTCTTCAAACAATTTAAACTGCTGAGCAGCTGTATGATGATCGACAATGCTCACGCCTTGTTCTTTAAAAGAATGAAGGACAGCAATATTAAGCTCCACTAATGCACGATCACGCCAAAGTGAAGCTTGCTTGGTTGTATCAAGATTAAAAACCTCCGCAATAGCTGGTAGCATATTATAACGGTCATGATCTGCTAAATTACGTGCACCGATTTCTGTCCCCATATACCAGCCATTAAAGGGTGCGGCTTGGAAATCAATGCCTGCCATTTGAAAACGCATACTTGAAATTATGGGTACAGCATACCATTTCATTCCTAATTTCTCTACATCCACTGACTCTGGATGACGAATTGGCACCTCTAAAATATATTCTACAGGAATTGTAAACAGCTGCGGAGCTCGCTCATCTACTTGTATAACAAGAGGTAACACATCGAATGGTGTCCTCTCACTTTTCCAACCTAACGATTCACATACTTTAGTAAAAACAATAGAATGTGCATCACCAATAACGCCAGCTTCCGTTTCATAGCCTGCATAACGAATTAGCTGATGATTCCATATACGCACTCTGTTCGAAGCAAATACTGTTATTGTTGGACGGATTTTTCCACTATTTGTTGCATAATCGATATGCTCCAGTAGTTTTTGAAAAATATCCTGTTCATCTAAAACGGCACGTGCATCTACTACATGCAATGATTGCCAAAACAGACGACCAATACATTTGTTACTATTACGCCACGCCACCCGTGCACCAAAAGCTAGCTCCTCTGTTGTTGGGTCGTACTCACCTGCATTCTTAATCTGTTGTAATCTATTCGCTAACCAACGTTCTGATTCATCTTGTTCTGTCTGATATAAACTTAAAAATTGCTGGATCTCCTGTATATTCATTTCGATTCCTCCACTTATCCTCATATTAGAGGAACAAAACGACAAGCACCACGAAAATAGCTATAAAAAAACATACATATTGCATATATGAAATAGTTTGTTCAAATTTATAATGAATCGAATCATGATTAGAAGATATTGTGAATGAAGAAGGAAAAGAGGTGGGCGACATCTTATAGAAAGGAGAAACAAAATATTAGTCATGTAAAAAAGCTACTGAACCATTGATAGCGGATTCGTAGCTTTCACTCTTTACTAATGTATCATTTATTGATAAAAGAAAAAGCATGTAACACAATATTTGTGCTACATGCTTGATGACCCGTACGGGATTCGAACCCGTGTTACCGCCGTGAAAGGGCGGTGTCTTAACCACTTGACCAACGGGCCGTGGCTCCGAAGGCAGGACTCGAACCTGCGACAACCTGATTAACAGTCAGGTGCTACTACCAACTGAGCTACTTCGGAATAATGATGGGCCTAAATGGACTCGAACCATCGACCTCACGCTTATCAGGCGTGCGCTCTAACCAGCTGAGCTATAGGCCCATTTTGGAGCGGGTGATGAGAATCGAACTCACGACATCAGCTTGGAAGGCTGAGGTTTTACCATTAAACTACACCCGCAAATAATGGTGGGTCAGGACGGAATCGAACCGCCGACACTTAGAGCTTCAATCTAATGCTCTACCAACTGAGCTACTGACCCAAAATGGAGGAGGTAGAGGGATTCGAACCCCCGCGCGGTGTTACCCGCCTGTCGGTTTTCAAGACCGATCCCTTCAGCCAGACTTGGGTATACCTCCAAAAATATTGAACTGGTGGAGCCTAGCGGGATCGAACCGCTGACCTCCTGCGTGCAAGGCAGGCGCTCTCCCAGCTGAGCTAAGGCCCCATTTATCATAAAAAATGGTCGGAATGACAGGATTCGAACCTACGACCCCTTGGTCCCAAACCAAGTGCTCTACCAAGCTGAGCTACATTCCGAAAACATAAATTTATTGGCGCGCCCGACAGGAGTCGAACCCATAACCTTCTGATCCGTAGTCAGACGCTCTATCCAATTGAGCTACGGGCGCAATATTCATTAAAAAACGATGAGCCATGAAGGACTCGAACCTTCGACCCTCTGATTAAAAGTCAGATGCTCTACCAACTGAGCTAATGGCTCGTAAAAAAGAAAAATGGCTGGGGTACTAGGATTCGAACCTAGGCATGACGGAATCAAAATCCGTTGCCTTACCGCTTGGCTATACCCCAATTTGAAAATGGGGCGACTGATGGGAATCGAACCCACGAATGTCGGAACCACAATCCGATGCGTTAACCACTTCGCCACAATCGCCACTATATAAATTATAACAGCTGTATATGAACGAGTACCTCAATACCTGGCAGGGGCAGTAGGAATCGAACCCACACCAAAGGTTTTGGAGACCTCTATTCTACCGTTGAACTATGCCCCTAAAATGGTGGAGGGGGACGGATTCGAACCGCCGAACCCTAAGGAGCGGATTTACAGTCCGCCGCGTTTAGCCACTTCGCTACCCCTCCAAGGGAATGGTGCCGGCGATAGGAGTCGAACCCACGACCTACTGATTACAAGTCAGTTGCTCTACCAACTGAGCTACACCGGCAAAAAAAAATGGCGGTCCCGACCGGGATCGAACCGGCGATCTCCTGCGTGACAGGCAGGCATGTTAACCGCTACACCACGGGACCATTTGGTTGCGGGGGCTGGATTTGAACCAACGACCTTCGGGTTATGAGCCCGACGAGCTACCACTGCTCCACCCCGCGATAATACTATACTGTTTTAAAAATAATGGTGGAGGATGACGGGCTCGAACCGCCGACCCTCTGCTTGTAAGGCAGATGCTCTCCCAGCTGAGCTAATCCTCCACGAAAAATAAGCGAAGCGATGTCCTACTCTCACAGGGGGAAGCCCCCAACTACCATCGGCGCTAAAGAGCTTAACTTCCGTGTTCGGTATGGGAACGGGTGTGGCCTCTTTGCCATCATCACTTCACTTATTCAGTTGAAAGAGTTGTTCTTTCAAAACTGGATAAACGGTTCATTGAATGTTTCAAACGTTTTGGTTAAGTCCTCGATCGATTAGTATTCGTCAGCTCCATGTGTCACCACACTTCCACCTCGAACCTATCTACCTCATCGTCTTTGAGGGATCTTACTTACTTGCGTAATGGGAAATCTCATCTTGAGGGGGGCTTCATGCTTAGATGCTTTCAGCACTTATCCCGTCCACACATAGCTACCCAGCGATGCCTTTGGCAAGACAACTGGTACACCAGCGGTGTGTCCATCCCGGTCCTCTCGTACTAAGGACAGCTCCTCTCAAATTTCCTACGCCCACGACGGATAGGGACCGAACTGTCTCACGACGTTCTGAACCCAGCTCGCGTACCGCTTTAATGGGCGAACAGCCCAACCCTTGGGACCGACTACAGCCCCAGGATGCGATGAGCCGACATCGAGGTGCCAAACCTCCCCGTCGATGTGGACTCTTGGGGGAGATAAGCCTGTTATCCCCGGGGTAGCTTTTATCCGTTGAGCGATGGCCCTTCCATGCGGAACCACCGGATCACTAAGCCCGTCTTTCGACCCTGCTCGACTTGTAGGTCTCGCAGTCAAGCTCCCTTGTGCCTTTACACTCTACGAATGATTTCCAACCATTCTGAGGGAACCTTTGGGCGCCTCCGTTACCTTTTAGGAGGCGACCGCCCCAGTCAAACTGTCCGCCTGACACTGTCTCCTGCCCCGCTAAGGGGCATGGGTTAGAATTTCAATACAACCAGGGTAGTATCCCACCGACGCCTCCTTCGAAGCTGGCGCTCCGAGATCTCTGGCTCCTACCTATCCTGTACAAGTTGTACCAAAATTCAATATCAGGCTACAGTAAAGCTCCACGGGGTCTTTCCGTCCTGTCGCGGGTAACCTGCATCTTCACAGGTACTATAATTTCACCGAGTCTCTCGTTGAGACAGTGCCCAGATCGTTACGCCTTTCGTGCGGGTCGGAACTTACCCGACAAGGAATTTCGCTACCTTAGGACCGTTATAGTTACGGCCGCCGTTTACTGGGGCTTCAATTCGCAGCTTCGCTTGCGCTAACCACTCCTCTTAACCTTCCAGCACCGGGCAGGCGTCAGCCCCTATACGTCACCTTACGGTTTTGCAGAGACCTGTGTTTTTGCTAAACAGTCGCCTGGGCCTATTCACTGCGGCTCTCATGCGCTTGCACGCTCAAGAGCACCCCTTCTCCCGAAGTTACGGGGTCATTTTGCCGAGTTCCTTAACGAGAGTTCTCTCGCACACCTTAGGATTCTCTCCTCGACTACCTGTGTCGGTTTGCGGTACGGGCACCTCTCACCTCGATAGAGGCTTTTCTTGGCAGTGTGAAATCAGGAACTTCGTCCATACGGACTCGCCATCACAGCTCAACGTTACAGTGTGCGGATTTGCCTACACACACGCCTTACTGCTTGGACGCGCATAACCAACAGCGCGCTTACCCTATCCTACTGCGTCCCCCCATTTCTCAAACGGTGAGGAGGTGGTACAGGAATATCAACCTGTTGTCCATCGCCTACGCCTATCGGCCTCGGCTTAGGTCCCGACTAACCCTGAGCGGACGAGCCTTCCTCAGGAAACCTTAGTCATACGGTGGACGGGATTCTCACCCGTCTTTCGCTACTCATACCGGCATTCTCACTTCTAAGCGCTCCACCAGTCCTTCCGGTCTGACTTCAACGCACTTAGAACGCTCTCCTACCACTGACATCGTAGATGTCAATCCACAGCTTCGGTGAATCGTTTAGCCCCGATACATTTTCGGCGCAGCGTCACTCGACCAGTGAGCTATTACGCACTCTTTAAATGATGGCTGCTTCTAAGCCAACATCCTGGTTGTCTGTGCAACGCCACATCCTTTTCCACTTAACGATTACTTTGGGACCTTAGCTGGTGGTCTGGGCTGTTTCCCTTTTGACTACGGATCTTATCACTCGCAGTCTGACTCCCGTGTATAAATATCTGGCATTCGGAGTTTGTCTGAATTCGGTAAACCGGGATGGCCCCCTAGTCCAAACAGTGCTCTACCTCCAGTATTCTCATCACGAGGCTAGCCCTAAAGCTATTTCGGAGAGAACCAGCTATCTCCAAGTTCGATTGGAATTTCTCCGCTACCCACACCTCATCCCCGCACTTTTCAACGTGCGTGGGTTCGGGCCTCCAGTAAGTGTTACCTTACCTTCACCCTGGACATGGGTAGATCACCTGGTTTCGGGTCTACGACCACGTACTATTTCGCCCTATTCAGACTCGCTTTCGCTGCGGCTCCGCCTTCTAAAGCTTAACCTCGCACGTAATCGTAACTCGCCGGTTCATTCTACAAAAGGCACGCTATCACCCATTAACGGGCTCTAACTACTTGTAGGCACACGGTTTCAGGATCTCTTTCACTCCCCTTCCGGGGTGCTTTTCACCTTTCCCTCACGGTACTGGTTCACTATCGGTCACTAGGTAGTATTTAGCCTTGGGAGATGGTCCTCCCGGATTCCGACGGAATTTCACGTGTTCCGCCGTACTCAGGATCCACTCAGGAGAGAACGAACTTTCGACTACAGGGCTTTTACCTGCTCTGGCGGACCTTTCCAAGTCGCTTCATCTAACTCGCTCTTTTGTAACTCCGTATTGAGTGTCCTACAACCCCAAGAGGCAAGCCTCTTGGTTTGGGCTCTTCCCGTTTCGCTCGCCGCTACTCAGGGAATCGATTTTTCTTTCTCTTCCTCCAGGTACTTAGATGTTTCAGTTCCCTGGGTCTGCCTTCAAGACGCTATGTATTCACGTCAAGATACTACGCGATTAAACGTAGTGGGTTCCCCCATTCGGAAATCTCCGGATCAAAGCTCACTTACAGCTCCCCGAAGCATATCGGTGTTAGTGCCGTCCTTCTTCGGCTCCTAGTGCCAAGGCATTCGCCGTGCGCCCTTAATAACTTAACCTAACGGCTTTCAATACACATCACATTTCGTTGTCAGCTTCACTCGTTCAATCAGTCACGTACTCAAGTACGCTCCTTCATTCACTCGATTGCTTCCTAGAACTGCTCGTGTCTTGAAACCTTCTAATGTTATTAAGCCTATAAAAAAACTTAAAAAAATAAATGTGTTTGTTACAATTTCAATGTCGTTTTATCCAGTTTTCAAAGAACAAGTTTTGAAGCTTTTCATTCAAGAAAGAATGAACCTTCAAAACTGAACGCAAAACGTAATCTTACAAACCCTAGGTTTGTATTCCGAAATAATCCTTAGAAAGGAGGTGATCCAGCCGCACCTTCCGATACGGCTACCTTGTTACGACTTCACCCCAATCATCTATCCCACCTTCGGCGGCTGGCTCCAAAAGGTTACCTCACCGACTTCGGGTGTTACAAACTCTCGTGGTGTGACGGGCGGTGTGTACAAGGCCCGGGAACGTATTCACCGCGGCATGCTGATCCGCGATTACTAGCGATTCCGGCTTCATGTAGGCGAGTTGCAGCCTACAATCCGAACTGAGAACGACTTTATCGGATTAGCTCCCTCTCGCGAGTTGGCAACCGTTTGTATCGTCCATTGTAGCACGTGTGTAGCCCAGGTCATAAGGGGCATGATGATTTGACGTCATCCCCACCTTCCTCCGGTTTGTCACCGGCAGTCACCTTAGAGTGCCCAACTAAATGATGGCAACTAAGATCAAGGGTTGCGCTCGTTGCGGGACTTAACCCAACATCTCACGACACGAGCTGACGACAACCATGCACCACCTGTCACCGTTGCCCCCGAAGGGGAAACTATATCTCTACAGTGGTCAACGGGATGTCAAGACCTGGTAAGGTTCTTCGCGTTGCTTCGAATTAAACCACATGCTCCACCGCTTGTGCGGGCCCCCGTCAATTCCTTTGAGTTTCAGTCTTGCGACCGTACTCCCCAGGCGGAGTGCTTAATGCGTTAGCTGCAGCACTAAGGGGCGGAAACCCCCTAACACTTAGCACTCATCGTTTACGGCGTGGACTACCAGGGTATCTAATCCTGTTTGCTCCCCACGCTTTCGCGCCTCAGTGTCAGTTACAGACCAGATAGTCGCCTTCGCCACTGGTGTTCCTCCAAATCTCTACGCATTTCACCGCTACACTTGGAATTCCACTATCCTCTTCTGCACTCAAGTCTCCCAGTTTCCAATGACCCTCCACGGTTGAGCCGTGGGCTTTCACATCAGACTTAAGAAACCACCTGCGCGCGCTTTACGCCCAATAATTCCGGACAACGCTTGCCACCTACGTATTACCGCGGCTGCTGGCACGTAGTTAGCCGTGGCTTTCTAATAAGGTACCGTCAAGGTACAGCCAGTTACTACTGTACTTGTTCTTCCCTTACAACAGAGTTTTACGAACCGAAATCCTTCTTCACTCACGCGGCGTTGCTCCATCAGGCTTTCGCCCATTGTGGAAGATTCCCTACTGCTGCCTCCCGTAGGAGTCTGGGCCGTGTCTCAGTCCCAGTGTGGCCGATCACCCTCTCAGGTCGGCTACGCATCGTCGCCTTGGTGAGCCGTTACCTCACCAACTAGCTAATGCGCCGCGGGCCCATCCTATAGCGACAGCCGAAACCGTCTTTCAGTGTTTCACCATGAGGTGAAACAGATTATTCGGTATTAGCCCCGGTTTCCCGGAGTTATCCCAAACTATAAGGTAGGTTGCCCACGTGTTACTCACCCGTCCGCCGCTAACGTCGAAGGAGCAAGCTCCTTCTCTGTTCGCTCGACTTGCATGTATTAGGCACGCCGCCAGCGTTCGTCCTGAGCCAGGATCAAACTCTCCATAAAAGAAATTTGAATAGCTCAAATTGTTTTGCTGGCATCATTTTGATGTCCAAAATTTTGTTTCGTTCACTAACCGAAGTTAGTTACTGAAAACTTTATTGATTACGTTTTGCTTGTTCAGTTTTCAAGGTTCATGTTTTGCTTTGTTTTAGCGTGTCACCGTGGCGACTTGTATAATACTACACTCTTATTTTTAAAAGGTCAACACTTTTCATGAAAAAAATTTAACTTTTTTCTTGGTAATGAAAAACTTCCTATATATACTCGTAAAAATAATGACAACCTAAAATTCAATTTTCACAAGTGAGTGCCATGTTATACCGCTATCTAAAAAAGAATTTTATCATACTTTTCGATAAAAAATAATAGATCTTTATATAAAATAAAAAACTCGGTATAGAAACCGAGTTTTTAAAACGGGAAAAAGAATGGGATGGCAATCATCATAACGATAAACATAACAATTTGTAATGGTACCCCTATTCTTACAAAATCCATAAATTTATAGCCCCCCGCCGTCATTACTAGCGCATTCGTAGGGGAAGCAATCGGCGTAGCAAATGCCATACTTGCCGCAACTGCTACTGCAATCATAAATGTTGTAGGACTAACTTCCATAGCAATGGCTGCACTCATTGCAATGGGCGCGAACAATACAGCAGTTGCCGTATTACTTATAAATTGACCAAATATAGCTGTTAAAATATAAACACCAATGAGCACGCCATATGGTCCAAAATCACCCAAGGCATTAATAATACCATCCGATAAAATGGTCATGCCTCCAGTTTTTTCTAACGCCGTTGCCATTGGCAACATTGCAGCCACTAGCACAATACTTTCAAAATTCATATTGCTATAGGCATCTTCCATGTTTCGTAAACAGCCTGTTAAAATCATCAACACAGCACCAATCATTACTGAGATTACAGCTGGGAAAACTTCGAATGCCATTAAAATAATCATCAACAGCATAATTAAACCGGCAATACCAGCTTTACCTGTAGCGGCTGCCACACTCGCGTGTTCTTTAGGCTGACCGACAACCACGACATCCTGGGTCTCTCTTGCTAACAAGAGAATTTCATCCCATGCTCCCTGTACTAATATGGCATCTCCAAATTTCAATTTATGAGAAACCATATCCTGAAGCTTATAACCACCTCTGCGATTAATGCCAATGATATTTAAATTATATTTTTCCCTGAATCCAAGAGAGCTAACGGTTTCATTAATAAAGCTCGAATTAGGTGTCAGCAACACCTCTGCAATACCGAGATGTTTCGATACCAATTCATCAGCTTCTCCTTCCACTAACCCTTGCATCTCAAGATGATAATCCTCAACAAAACGACGAATATCCTCTACTTCTCCTTGAACATACAGCTCGTCCTTGGCATGAATGACACTAGTTGGACCTGCCATTTCCTGATATGTCATCGGCAGTAAATTGATACCCTCCTGTGATTTACGATGAATTTTCATCATACAGAGCGTGTACTTAGCTGGCAGTTTTAGCTCTGCTAAAGATGTCTCAATAATTGGTGAGTCTTCAGGAACAGCGATTTTAAATAGACGATTATTTAAATCATATTGCTTAATAATTTTTTTTGGTGAAAGTTTATAGCCTTCATTTGTTTGTGTACGGTTTTGATCCTTTGGTAATAGAATATTACGTACAAGCACTAAATAAGTAATTCCAGCAATCATCCCAACAATACCAATAGGGGTCACTTCAAAAAAGCCCAGTTTATTATAGCCTCGATCAACCAATAACTGACTGACAATTAAATTGGTTGGTGACGCAATCAGTGTCATCAGACCAGAAAGACTTGCTACATATGAGAGTGGGAGTAGAAACTTAGACGGACTAACTTTCATACTAATCGCTATACTTACAACGATTGGCATCATTAATGCTACGGTACCAGTATTGCTCATAAAGGCACCAACAGATCCTACAATAATAAGCAGTAGCACAAATAATTTCAGCTCACTATTGCCCGACCATTTAAGTAAGAGTTGCCCTGCCATTCCTGCTAGACCTGTGCGTAATATTCCAGCGCCCACGACAAATAGCCCTGCAATCATTAAAACGACAGAGTTTGAAAAACCAGCTAATGCCTCCGTTGGCGTTAGAATATCCGCAATGACAAATGCTAGAAGTGACACAATCGCTACAAGATCTGCTCGTATTTTATTGGTCACAAATGCAAAAATTGTTGCTCCTAAAATAAGAAATGTTAATGTAAGCTGCACATCCATGAATTCCTTTCTAACATTAATCATTGTAATTATCGTCAGCAAAAAGGGTGTATTCCATTGCTATTTTTATTATAGCTTACCTAGAGCTACATATGATGAAATTCACCATCTTTTCAAAATTAAAAAAAGTGCGGCATCCAACCACACTTAAAAAAATAATTCCACTATTTTTGATAAAGATGATGCTCTTTAATATAGTCGTAACAAGCAGTAGGCAAGAGGTATCTCGGCTCTCCCCCCATCGCAAATTCCTCACGAATATAAGTAGAGCTAATTTCCATCGCTAGCCCTTTATCTATCAGATGGAATCTACCATCATCATTATTTCTTAAAATGGGAGAACGACTAATCGTTGATAGCATATCGATGCCATGTCTAGCCATTACAATAAATTTATTCTCCGCAACTAATGCGTCACCTTTTTTCCACAATCCCGCGCCGATATCCACTAATAAATCAGCGCCCATGATAAAATGCAATTCATCCTCTGGATGTTTTTCTCTAAAGTATTTCATCGTGTCATAAGTATAGATGTTCCAGCCTTCTTGGTCCATCTCATAGGAATCTGCAATAAAACGATCATCCTTAGCAATGGCCAGCTGTAGCATATTCCAACGATGAGTATCTGCTGTTTTTATCGTTTTATCTTTACGTTTGTTTGAACAAGGTAAAAAAATGACTCTATCTAATTTACAACGGTGCGCGACTGTGCTTGCTGTCCAAAGATGAACATTGGTAATAGGATCAAAGGATGAACCATAAATACCTATTCTCGCCATTGTAGCTACCTCCTATCTTGTGAAATTTTTTCTTTTATGTCCTGTATGCTTGCCATTTTATTGTCCCAACATGCTTGACTTAAATCGACAGGATACTCTTCGGGATTCATTGTTCGTTTATATTCACACCACAGTAAATGTAAATTTTCTTTCACATATGCTTGTGTTTCTTGAATTGTAGGTTCCTCATAAACTACTTTTCCGTTTTCTACGATGCTTTCATGTAAATCTTTTGCAAAAAAATTCGTTACAAATTTACTAATATACGTATGAACAGGGTGGAACATTTTCAATCTTTCTTCTTGCTCTATGTTTTCTCCCTCTAATGCAATATAGTCTCCTTCAGCATGACCATTATCCATATTAATAATACGGTAAACACGTTTACGCCCTGGTGTAGTCACTTTTTCAGGATTTGCTGAAATTTTAATGGTATCTACCATATCTCCACTTTCGTTTTCAATTGAAACTAATTTATATACCCCGCCAAGAGCTGCCTGATCATAGGCTGTAATAAGCTTCGTTCCGATTCCCCAAGCGTCAATTTGTGCACCTTGCGACTTTAAATGCATAATTGTATATTCGTCCAAATCATTCGAAGCCATAATTTTTGCTTCTGTAAATCCTGCAGCATCTAGCATTTTTCTTGCCTGTTTTGAAAGATATGCTAGATCACCACTGTCTAAACGAATACCAATAAAATTAATGTGATCTCCTAGCTCCTTTGCTACACGAATCGCATTAGGAACGCCCGAACGTAACGTATCATAGGTATCTACTAAAAATACACAATCTTTATGTGCCGCTGCATATTTTTTAAATGCAGTGTACTCATCCCGATAGGTTTGAATCATTGCATGGGCATGCGTTCCTGACACGGGGATACCGAATAATTTTCCTGCTCTTACATTACTTGTTGAAGAGAATCCACCTATATAGGCAGCACGAGTTCCCCAAATAGCTGCATCAAATTCATGTGCACGTCGAGTACCAAACTCCATCACGACATCCTCACCTGTCACTTGTTTAATGCGTGAAGCCTTTGTCGCAATCAACGTTTGATAGTTCACAATATTTAACAAAGGGGTTTCAATTAATTGGGCTTCTGCCAATGGGGCTTCAATTCGTAGGATAGGCTCATTCGCAAAGACTAGTTCTCCTTCCCTCATCGCCTTAATCGATCCAGTAAACTTAAGCTCCTGTAAATATTGAAGAAATTCCTCTGGATATTTTCCTTCTTCTCGTAAATATTGAATATCACTTTGAGAGAAACCGAAGTTATTAATAAACTCGATAGCTTTTTTTAAGCCTGCAAATACCGCATACCCATTGCCAAATGGAAGGTTTCTAAAATATAGCTCAAAAACAGCTTTGCGTTGATGAGCCCCATCTTGCCAGTAAGTTTGAACCATATTAATTTGATATAGATCTGTGTGTAACATAAAACTATCGTCAGCATATTTCATGTTTTTCCCTCCATTCATGTCAAATCACAGTGGCGCCAAGTGTATGCTCGAAATGTCCTAACGCCCACTCATGGCCTGTTTGATTAAAGGAGGCGACAGCATTCTTATGAACGACGACTTCGAACCCTTTATTATAAGCATCGACTGCTGTATGAAGAACACAGATATCTGTACAAACGCCGATTAAGTGAAGCTTAGTAATGCCTCTTTCACGTAGTTTCAGCTCTAAATCTGTCCCTGCAAAAGCTGAGTAGCGCGTTTTATCAATGTAATAGACATGATCCTGCTCTTTATGTGCTTCGTACAACGGTTTTAAAGCGCCAAATAAATCTCTGCCTTTTGTATTTCGAATATTATGTGGTGGAAATAGCTTTGTTTCTGGATGATAAACATCTCCTCGTTCATGAACATCGATGGCAAACACCGTAAACTCACCATTCAATATAAATTCCTTCGTTAAGCCTACATTTGCTTGCTCAAGCAGCTGGCCAGGCTCTCCACAAGTTAAGGCTCCATCAGATGCAACAAAATCAACTGTATAATCAATATTAATTAATGCTCGCTTTTTCATCATCTCATCACTCCGTTTTTAATTAGTAATAGCTAAATTACAAATTACTACATTTAAAACAATCAGGAAAGACGGATCTTTCCTAATGATAAATGGACTCCACCATTTCAAAATTATTAAATCTATATAGTTGCGAAGGTCTGAATGAATTTCGTTTGGTTTTCTTCGGTTTGCCTTCCTCATCTAATATTTTTTCGATAAAAGGTAATTTGGGTGCTTTTGTAAAGAACACCGAATCATTAGAAATTCGAGGATCTTCCCCAACTGTTAAAAGTACTCGCTGTAATTCTGACAAAGTGAATGCTTGTGGTAAAAAATTTTTAGCAACGGTTGTTTGAATCATATCTCTTTTAATAAAATTCAACGCATCTGTAATAATTTTTCTATGATCGAAGGCTAGTTGAAGTGTAAATACACTTTCTATATCAAACAGTTCTACCTCAGCCGCATCATCATTTGCTTGACGTTGTTCAATATATGTCTCAGGAACAATTGCGTAAAATGCATTTGAGATCATCCAACCACGAGGATCTCGATCGATTTGATCATAAACACCAAAGTGTTGAACATGCAAACCTTCAACATTGGTTTCTTCTTTTAATTCTCGTTTAGCTGCGATATAGGCTGTTTCTTTTTGATCGGCATCTACAAATCCTCCTGGGAGTGCCCATTTCCCTCCTTCAATATTCGGATTTCCATCAGCATCCTTAGCCGCACGCTTAATTAGCATAATCTTAAGCGTCATGTTGGGCGGCGCCTTTTCTTCTGTTTTCTCTGACGTAATTGTAAAAATGGCAATATCTGCGGTATATCCATCAGGTGTTTGATATTTTGAAGAATCATAATGCTCAAGCACTTCTTCCTCAGTACGGAATTTTGTCATTGTATAACCCCTTTAATTGATTACAAGGTTAAGTAATTTGTAATTCAATAATTACTATTTAATTGTATTATAATCTTCCTTCAAGGTAATTGCAACTCAATTTTAAAAAAGCATAAATAAAGCTTCCTCAGCCTTATTTATGCCCATTTTTTATCGATTATTCAACAGAATGCCGTTTTGTACAACAACTTGCCCATTTTTGATAACTGTATGTGTATGGTTCATACCATAGAAATATTGTAACTGCTTATAGTTGGCAACATCTAAAATAAGTACATCCGCTTTTTTATTCGCTTCCAAGGAACCTATTTGTTTGCCTCGATTTAATGCATAAGCTGCATTAATCGTTGTCGCAGTTAACACTTCCTCCAATGTCATTCCCATATGCATACAGGCTAAATTCATAATAAATGGTAAACTCATTGTCGGTGATGATCCCGGGTTAAAATCTGTTGATATTGCTACAGGCACCCCTTCATCAATCATTAGACGTCCTCTTGCATATGGTGCACGTAAAAAGAATGCAGTTCCTGGCAGTAATACAGCAATTGTGCCCGCTTCAGCCATTTTTAGAATTCCTTTATCAGAAGCAACCAGCAAATGCTCTGCCGAAATAGCTCCCACCTCGGCAGCAAGCTCCGCTCCTTGATAAGGCTCGATTTCATCAGCATGTATTTTCGGTGTTAAGCCAAGAGCTTTGCCAGCCTCTAAAATGCGCTGAGATTGCTCTGGTGTAAAGACACCCTTTTCACAAAATACATCATTAAATTCTGCCAGTTTTAGCTCTGCCACCTTGGGCAACATGTCATGGATTACAACATCAACAAATTCATCCTCACGTTCCTTATAGTCGCGTGGTACTGCATGCGCACCCATAAACGTACTAACAATATCAACGTCATGTGTAGCTTGTAATTGTTTCGCTACCTCTAGCTGCTTCTTTTCCGTATCCCAATCCAATCCATAACCTGATTTTGCTTCAACAGTTGTCACACCATGCTTTAAAAATACATCTAAATGCTGCATCGTCTTTTCATATAATTCTTCAAAGCTGGTTTCTCGTGTACGCTTTGTTGTAGCATGAATACCGCCACCTGCGTTCATAATTTCCATATAGGTAGAACCATTAAGTCTCATATTAAATTCTTGTTCACGTGTTCCACCATGCACTAAATGGGTATGACAATCCACTAAACCTGGCATCACAATCTTACCAGTAGCATCAATAATGTCTGCTTTCCTTACTAAATCAGGGAAATCTACTTCCAGTTGTTCAAAAGCTCCAACAGCTACAATACGATCTTCTTCAATTAGTACACAGCCATTTTCTACTACCGCAATTTCCTGCATTTGTTCTTTCGTACGCGGTCCTTGTGCATTACTTCTCAAAGTAATTACTTCATTGGCATTTCTAATTAGAATGGTCACTTCACATCACCCTTTAACATTGGTATATGGACACCTTTGTTTTTTGCCGTATTAATCGCAATCTCATAGCCTGCATCAGCATGACGGGCAACACCCATGCCAGGGTCCGAAATCAATACTCGTGCGATTTTTTCAGCAGCAAGCGCCGATCCATCCGCAACTAGTACTTGACCTGCATGCTGTGAATATCCCATTCCTACACCACCGCCATGATGCACACTCACCCAGCTCGCACCACTAGCAGTATTTACAAGCGCATTTAAAATTGGCCAATCCGATACTGCATCCGAACCATCCATCATCCCTTCTGTTTCACGATTTGGTGATGCGACTGAACCTGAATCTAAATGATCACGCCCAAAGACAATCGGTGCTGACACTTCACCATTCGCAACCATTTCGTTTACCTTTAATGCAAAGCGATGACGATCACCATAGCCTAACCAGCAAATACGAGCTGGTAACCCCTGCCATTTAACCATTTTTTGCGCCATATCAATCCAATTGACTAGACCTTCGTCTTCAGCGAACATCTCTTTCGCAAGTGCATCTGTTTTATAAATATCCTCAGGGTTTCCTGAAAGAGCCGCCCAACGGAATGGTCCCTTTCCTTCACAGAATAGTGGACGAATATAGGCTGGTACAAAGCCCGGGAAATCGAAGGCATTCGTTACACCCATCTCTTTGGCATAGGCACGAATATTATTTCCATAATCAAATACTTCTGCACCTGCATCTTGAAACGCTAGCATTGTACGAACATGCTCTGCCATTGTTTCTTTCGCTTTGTGCTCATACGTTTTAACGTCCGATTTCCGAAGTGCTAATGCTTCTTCAAATGTCATGCCATTTGGTACATAGCCATTAATCGGGTCATGTGCAGATGTTTGATCCGTCACAAAATCCGGAATAATCCCTCGATTTAACAGCTCACGATTGACATCTGCACAATTCCCTACAAGACCAATAGAAGCTGGCTCTTTCTGATTACGTAATTTATCGACTAATGCAATGGCTTCATCCACAGTCTCCACGATGTAATCACAGTATCCTTCTTTTATTTTACGTTCAATGCGGGCACGATCCACTTCAACGACTAAGATTACAGCGCCTGCCATTTTCCCAGCTAACGGCTGTGCACCACTCATACCGCCCATACCACCTGTTAGGATGAATTTACCACGTAAATCCGCAGTGCCAAATACCTTCTTCCCTGCTTCTACGAATGATAAATAAGTTCCCTGTAAAATGCCCTGAGCACCAATATAAATCCAGCTACCCGCAGTCATTTGCCCATACATCATTAAATCTCTGTCCTCTAATTCATAGAAATGATCCCAATTTGCCCATGCAGGTACTAGGTTTGAATTGGCAATTAATACACGGGGAGAATGCTCATGCGTACGGAATACAGCTACTGGCTTCCCTGATTGAATCAGCAGTGTTTCATCATTCTCTAATTCTTTTAAAGAAGCAATAATTTGTTCATAGCTTTCCCAGTTACGAGCAGCCTTTCCAATACCACCGTACACAATCAGCTCATCTGGGTTCTCAGCCACCTCTGGGTCTAGATTGTTCATTAACATACGCATTGCCGCTTCCTGTGTCCATCCCTTACATGTTAGTTCACTTCCACGTGGTGCACGAATATCTGTTTTGAATACCATAAAAACACGCTCCTTTTCATAAAAATACTATTAGTTTGAAAGTGTAGACACTAAAATAAAGACTGAATATTCAGACTCAAAAGCATATAATTATATCCAAAGCAGAGGTGACTCGGATTAACGAGTCTTGCCTCAGCCTTTGCTATTTCATTCAACCCTATTTACACATACTCATTTACTAGATCATTACTTGCTAGTAAGTATTTCGCCAATGCTTCAATTTCGTCACCAATTGGTTGATCCGCTAATAAAGGTGGACAGAATTCACGCACTTTCTCTAAGAATTTACGTGTTGTTGGAGATAATTGCTCTTCCGCCTTATCTAAATGGATTGCCTGAGAAGCACAAATTAATTCTATTGCGATAACGCGAGCCGCATTGTGAACAATCTGACGTACTTGACGGGCCGATGTTGTTCCCATACTTACATGGTCCTCTTGGTTACCTGATGTAGGAATAGAATCCACACTAGAAGGATGAGCTAATACTTTATTTTCTGAGACAATAGAAGCTGCTGTATATTGTGCAATCATTAGTCCACATTCAATCCCAGGGTTTGTTGCCAAGAACGGCGGCAATCCTTCGTTAAGATGTGGATTTACCATACGTTCTGTACGACGTTCTGAAATATTAGCCCATTCACTTACACCAATCTTCAAAAAGTCCATTGCCAAGGCAATTGGCTGACCATGGAAATGACCACCCGATAGTACCTCACCACTTTCTAAAACAATCGGATTATCTGTAGTCGCGTTCATTTCAGTTTGAACACGATTCTCCGCGTAGAAAAAGGACTGCCAAGAAGCACCGTGTACTTGCGGAATACAGCGTAGCGAGTAAGCATCCTGCATGCGAATTTCGCCTTGCTTTGTGACACGTTTACTACCATCAAGCCACTTACGAATACGTCCCCCCACCAGTTCTAATTCTGGATGTGGCCTTACTGCTAATAGCGCTGGATCAAATGCTGACGTAATGCCCTTTAAAGCTTCTAGCGTCAAGCTTGCCGCCATATCCGCCGCAAGTCCAATTCGTTCAGCTTCATTGACTGTTAATACACCAATTCCTGTCATAGCTTGCGTACCATTAACAAGTGCCAGCCCCTCTTTAGCTTGAAGTCGAACTGGTGTTAACTCCGCTCGTTGTAGCGCCTCGCTTCCACTCATAACTTCTCCGTTAAACTCCGCCTTACCTTCTCCCACTAGCACTAATGCCAAATGCGATAATGGCGCTAAATCGCCGCTTGCTCCCACCGAACCTTGTGACGGAACAATCGGATGCACCCCTTTATTAATAAACTCCAATAACAGCTGTACGGTTTCCTCACGAATGCCAGAAAATCCTCTAGCTAAAGCATTGGCACGTAACACCATCATTGCACGTACAACATCAGTAGGGAACGGTTCACCAACACCCGTTGCATCAGATCTTAATAAATTCAGCTGCAATAGCTCAATATCCTCTTGCTCAATTTTTATATTGCTGAGTTGCCCAAAGCCTGTATTCACTCCATAAATCGTTTGTCCTTCAGCTAAACGTTTCTCGATACGCTCTCTACTTAAACGAATACGTTGTAAACTATCGACAGAAAGTGCAACTGTTGCTTGCCCCTTAACGATTTCCTCAATTTGTTGTCTTGTTAATGTATTGCCATCAAGCTCGATGATCGATTTCACATGACATCCTCCTATTCCCTATCTAACTATGTAAATAAAAACTCCTCATTTATTGGTCGTAATATTAAAAACTTCAGCATTAAATTCCATTTAAGCGTTTTCATTGTACAAGTGGTTTCTGCTGATGATTTATTACTCTATTTACATTGTACTCACTACTTTTTTCAGAATATAGAGAATTTTAAAAGAGAAAAGAAGATTTTTTTCAGATTCCTATGTTATTTTTAATAATATAATCGTATTTTTATATGAAACTGGAATATTTTATAGGAGTTGATGTAATGAAGCTATTATTAATTGATCGTGATCCTACCGACTTGGCAGGCATAAAGTGGTTTTTACATACCTATTTCCCTGGAGACGTCTTCATTGAAATGTGCACAAGTATTTCAGAGGTGCCCCAAAGAATTCGATTATTTGAACCGGACGCCATTCTGTTAAATATCGATCTATTTCCTAATAATCGCTTAACGGCTCTTTATCGGGATTTACAAAAGCTATCTGGTGCCATTCTTGCAATGACGACAGAACCTTTATTTAAAAATGCATTGAAGGCAATAGATTTACAAGTGGCCCATCTCTTTGTAAAACCCATTGATTTAGAATTATTAAAACAAAAGCTCACAACCATTTCTCTTCGCACACCACAGGTCACGGAATATGCACAGGAGACTACAAATGATTCCTTTTATTATCAATTATTTTTAGATAACAAATCTAGTTCAATTGAGACGACCATACATTTCACAATGATGGAGCCAGAACATATCGAAACTTTTAATAAGCTTTACAATTGGCTACAACAAACACCTATCCACTTCCATATGAAAACCTACCCTCTGTCCAATACAATTGTATGCCTTTTTCAAACAAGTGACATAAAGATGGTAGAAAAGGATGTCCGTGCACTTATGATGGAATGGCGGTTAATTAGTAATAGTTCTTTAAATATTGGCATTTATGATGGGCCACCGACAACCATCAAAAACATGTATACATTAACAAAGCGCGCACTACATCAAAGCTTTTACGAAGGCTTTGGTCATATTTTTTATGCAAGCAAACAAATTGAAACACAGCCCTTTGATCCCTTATTAACACCAGAAGAGCAACAATTGTTAATCAGTAGTTTGGAAGACGGAAACCTTGAAGCCGTTAAAACATTTTTATACCAGCTATCTAATGAGGGAATATATTATGAGCAAGATGATCTACGTATTCATTTAACAAGTGTTCTAGCACAAATTCGACGCTTTATGTTGAAATATAAATTACACGAAAAAGCAGTTATCGAGCAAAGCTATCGTCAGCTATTTCACTTAATCATTGAACATCCTATATTTTATACAATTCTCAATGGCATTATTTCTTTCACACAAACATTAATTGAATTAGCGCGGGAAGCTCGAATGGAGAAACGAGCCGATTATGTTGAACTAGCTTTAGAAATAATTGATCAACAATTTAATGATAGCTCCTTGTCCCTGCCCTTCGTCGCCCATAAGCTCGGAATCAGCCCAAATTATTTAAGTACCATTTTCTCAAAGAAGCAAGGCTTACCATTTAAACGCTATTTACAGCAAATAAGAATTCATCATGCTACTAACATGCTGCTAGAAACGGATTTTTCCATTAGTGAAATTGCCCATTTAAACGGTTTTGATGATCCTAATTATTTCATTAAAATATTTAAACAACAAATCGGCATAACGCCTAATCGATATCGAAAAAACTAAAAGATAATTGATTGAAATAATTTTCAATTAGTCCATTTTATTTTCAATAAAGGTTTTTACAATGTAGTCATTATCTTAAAATTCATGTCATTTTCATACCTAATATTTTTTAAAAACGAGATTAGAAAAGTGAAATTTCTGGTGAAAACTATGTATAAAACGCCTTTCCTTCGCATATATTTATAGTTTATCTTTAAATATAAAAATTCTTTAACGATAATAATTATAATGTACTAGCAATTCTATTTTATATTTGTTATAGTTATAGATGAAGAGTTTGACTTATATTTTTTTCAGGAGGTAAACTAATATGACAAACGCAAATGATCGTAGCCGTCGTTTTACAACAGCAGGTGGCGCTCCAGTAGTAAGTAACCATGACTCTATGTCAGCAGGTCCACGTGGTCCTCTTTTACTTCAAGATGTATGGTTAGTTGAAAAATTAGCAAATTTTAACCGTGAAGTAATTCCTGAACGTCGTATGCACGCTAAAGGCTCAGGTGCATTTGGTACTTTTACTGTAACGCATGATATTACTCAATATACAAAAGCGAAAATTTTCTCAGAGATTGGCAAGAAAACAGAAATGTTCGCACGTTTCTCAACAGTTGCTGGTGAGCGTGGTGCTGCAGATGCTGAGCGCGATATTCGTGGCTTTGCCCTTAAATTCTATACAGAAGAAGGAAACTGGGATCTAGTAGGGAACAATACACCTGTATTCTTCTTCCGCGACCCATTACACTTTACAGATTTAAACCATGTCGTTAAACGTGATCCACGTACAAATATGAAAAACGCTAACTCCAACTGGGATTTCTGGACTCTATTACCTGAAGCGCTTCACCAAGTGACAATTGTAATGTCTGACCGTGGTATTCCAGCTGGTTACCGCAATATGCATGGATTTGGTTCTCATACGTATAGCTTTATCAATGCTGAAAATGAGCGTGTATGGGTTAAATTCCATTTCCGTACAGAGCAAGGTATTAAAAACTTAACAGGTGCTGAAGCTACTGAAGTTATCGGTCAAGATCGTGAATCTTCACAACGTGATCTATATGAAGCTATTGAAAAAGGCGATTTCCCTAAATGGAAAATGTATATTCAGGTTATGACAGAGGAGCAAGCTCGTGAGCTTCCATACAACCCATTTGACTTAACAAAAGTATGGTATAAAAAAGACTTCCCATTAATTCCTGTCGGTGAGTTCGAGTTAAATAAAAATCCGGATAACTACTTTGCAGAAGTTGAACAAGCTGCATTCGCACCATCTAACATTATTCCTGGTATTAGCTTCTCACCAGATAAAATGTTACAAGGTCGTATCTTTGCATACGCAGATGCACAACGCTATCGCCTAGGTGTAAACCACTATATGCTGCCAGTTAACGCACCGAAATGTCCATTCCGTACCTTCCATCGTGATGGTGCAATGCGCTTTGACGGCAACCTCGGTTCTACATTAGGCTATGAACCAAATAGCTATGGTGAATGGGAGCATAACCTAGACCATAAAGAGCCTGAATTACGCATTGATGGTCATGCAGGTATTCACGACTTCCGTGAAGATGATAACAATTACTTTGAGCAACCAGGTAAACTGTTCCGTTTAATGACTACAGAAGAGCAACAACGTCTATTTGAAAATACAGCGAATGATATGGCTTCTGTTGAAGAATTCATCAAACGCCGTCACATCCTTCACTGCTATTTAGCTGACCCAGCATATGGTGAGGGTGTCGCAAAAGCGATGGGTCTTTCGTTAGAAGGTATGGACCTTACAAACCCATATGTAAAACAACCAACTAACGTTTAATAGTCCACTTATTATTGATATCCAAATTCAACTTTTACTCCATGTGAATCTGTCATTCACATGGAGCTTTTTTATGATTAGAAAAGGCTTATGTCTATACTTTGACATAAGCCTTCCTTAGTGTTGAAAAACAAAACAGTCAATTGAAAGGGAGAAATGGATTTCCGTTGCAGGCTACTTGCTTTCCTGTGGGCGAGCGCCGAGCCGCTTCCTCCGCTACCGCTCCGTGCAGGGGCTCGCCTGTCTCGCTCTCCCACGGGAGTCAAGTAGTCTTCCACTCCAACCCACAAAAATGGTACCTTTTTAGCAAAGGTTTTCAAATAAAGTGAAGGTTTTTGCTACTTATTTTATGGAGGATGATTGTCATTCATCACTTCTCCATATTGAAAATAAGAGCCTATCCCCTCTAAGAATACAGATAATGGGCTATTTGATCGCTATACTACTATGAAAAAAAGTAAAGACACTTTGCAGAATGGTTGATTGGAGTGGAGCGAGCGTAAGTGAGTGAAGTGGCTCATCGGACGCCCCTGGAAAGGGCGCTGGCGGAACGGAAATCAACCTCTCACCTTGCAAATTTGCTTTTTCTGCCGTTGACATCATCTTTTTTCAACAACATGAAAGGCTTATGTCTATACTTTGATATAAGCCTTCCTTCATTATTGATAAATCTGACTCCCCGCTTTTTTAAACTCCTCTGCCTTTTCCTGCATACCTTGATGAATAGCTTCAGTCGTATTTAAATCTTTTTCTTTAGCATAATTACGAATATCCTGTGAGATTCTCATACTACAGAATTTAGGGCCACACATTGAGCAAAAGTGCGCTGTTTTCGCCCCCTCTGCTGGAAGCGTTTCGTCATGATATTCAACCGCACGTTCTGGATCTAATGATAGATTGAATTGATCACGCCAGCGGAATTCAAAGCGTGCTTTTGACAATGCATCATCCCGTTGTTGTGCACCTGGGTGTCCTTTCGCTAAATCAGCTGCATGGGCAGCAATCTTATAAGTAATAACTCCTACTCGAACATCCTCACGATTAGGTAAGCCAAGATGCTCCTTCGGTGTCACATAGCAGAGCATCGCTGTACCAAACCAGCCAATCATCGCTGCACCAATAGCTGAGGTAATATGGTCATATCCTGGCGCAATATCTGTTGTTAATGGGCCCAATGTATAGAAAGGCGCTTCCTTACAAACTTCTAATTGCTTGTCCATATTCTCCTTTATCAAATGCATCGGTACATGACCTGGCCCCTCTACCATCACCTGAACATCATGCTTCCAAGCGATTTGTGTTAATTCACCCAGCGTTTCAAGCTCTGCAAATTGGGCCTCATCATTGGCATCTGCAATGGAACCTGGGCGTAAGCCATCTCCTAAAGAAAAAGCAACATCATATGTCTTCATAATTTCACAGATTTCCTCAAAATGTGTATAAAGGAAATTCTCTTGATGATGAAATAAACACCACTGTGCCATAATTGAACCACCACGTGACACAATGCCTGTTACACGATTTGCTGTAAGAGGTACATAGCGTAAAAGAACACCCGCATGTATCGTGAAATAATCAACCCCCTGCTCTGCTTGCTCAATGAGCGTATCACGATAAACTTCCCACGTTAAATCCTCGGCTATGCCATTTACTTTTTCTAAAGCCTGATAAATGGGCACCGTTCCCACTGGCACTGCAGCATTTCGAATAATCCATTCTCTCGTTGTATGAATATGTTTACCAGTCGAGAGATCCATAATATTATCGGCACCCCAGCGTGTAGCCCATGTCATTTTCTCAACTTCTTCTGCTATTGACGACGACACCGCGGAATTTCCAATGTTTGCATTGATTTTCACATGGAAGTTGCGACCAATAATCATCGGCTCTGCCTCAGGGTGATTAATATTAGAAGGCATAATAGCCCGACCTGCTGCAATTTCTGAACGAACAAATTCAGGATCCATGTTTTCACGTATCGCCACAAACTCCATTTCCGGCGTTATCATTCCATTTCGTGCATAGTGAAGCTGTGTTACATTTTTACCCCTTTTTGCACGTAAAGGCTTCCGCTCCAATTCAGGGAAAACATTTTCTTGAATGCGCGGATCATCAACACGACGAAAACCGTTATCCTCAGGTTTAATCGTACGCCCCTCATATTCCTCAACATCTCCTCTTTCTTCTATCCATGCACGTCGCAAAGCAGGCAGACCCTTTGTAATATCAACGTGATAATTCGGATCTGTGTATGGACCACTCGTATCATATACTCGAATAGGGGCATTTTTTTCATCCCCAAAGCTACCAGTCGTTGGGCTTAATGCGATTTCACGCATAGGTACTAAAATATCTGGACGTGATCCTTCCACATACACTTTTTTGCTTCCTTCAAAGCTAGACATAATCGTAATGTTCTTTTCACTAACTACTGACATGAGCTACTTCTCTCCCTTAAATGTAATTTGATACAAGGACCGAAAATCTAGCTCACTCCAACAAATAAAGAAAGGCCGAATCCAAAATATTTTTTTGGATCCGGCCATGAATGTAAAGGTCTAGTAATTGCACACGACATACGATGCAATAGCTTCTTAACTTTCCCACGCTGGTATGAGCCAGATCAGGTCCAAAGGGTCAAGAAACTTCTAAGCGTTTCCCTCTCAGCCTGACTCATCAGACTCCCCTAGTTAATACTATTTAGTTTGATGCTAGTGTAGCAGATATTTCTAAGAGATGGAAGTTTTCCATTCAATATTTTAAAATTTTCATCCAACTAAGTAAATAATACTTCCGCAAGATAAATCACGATCGTTACTGTTAGACAGCTCACAATGGTTGAAAATAAAACAGTTTGCGCAGCTGTAGCTGATTCCACATCGTATTCTAATGCTAGACTAGAGCTATTGCGAGATGTTGGGAAGGCACTGGCTATAAACAGAGATTGTGCGACAACTCCATCTAACCCCAATACATAAATAATGACCAATGCTACAGCTGGTCCGATAACTAATCTTGTAAAACAGCTAACAAAAACAGTTTTATTAAACATAGATTTGATTTCAAGCTGTGATAATTGTGCGCCTAATGTAATTAAGGCTACAGCAATAAATCCATCTGCGACATGCTCTACAGGTATTTTGATAAACTCCGGTATACCAATATTAAAATAGTTCATAGCGACACCAATAATTAGCGCATGAATAATGGGCATTTTAAAGAAATCTTTGATGATTGTCATACCCGATTTCGTAGAGGAAATTAAATTGTACAAACCATATGTATAAGTTGTCATATTTTGAAATATAACGAGCATGACCTGAATGGCTACACCAATAGGTTGTGTTACAAAAATCATTTGGGCCACTGGAATACCATAATTTCCAGAGTTAATGAGCACAACACTATTTTTAAAGACGGCTGCCTCCGTTTTGGCCAAACCAAGCCCTTTCGCTAAAAAATGACTGAGTATCATTTGACTCCCAATAAAAAGCACAATAAATAACCCGACTTCTCCCAGAACAGACAGCTCTACACGTGTTTCATATAAATTCACAAAAACAGCGGCTGGCATAAAGCAATATGTAATAAGCTGAGACAATGCTTTTAAGTTAAAACGAAATTTCTTTTGTAGTATAGCGCCAAGTACAAGCAACACTAAAATAGGTGCAACAATTTGAAAGAAAATCATTCCGAGATACATCATATTGATGACCCCCTTCCCTTCATTATAGTAGTGCTGAATGGCTAACAGGTCAATGTCTCTTCCCTTCACCATTAAGAAAGACTGCCTATATATTTTAGGCAGCCTTTTTCTTTACGCTAGCTTAAATCGATTTACGACTTCTTGCAGTTCATTTGATATATCATTCATATTTTGAATAGACTCTGCTACTTTTTGTAACTCTGCTTGTTGATCCATTGCAGAAGCACTTACTTGTTCAGCAGAGGCAGCTGTTTCCTCTGAAATAGCAGATATACTTTGAATGGCCATAATTGCTTGATTTTTATGCTCTAACATACTAGATAGCTTACTCATTAGTTCACTAATGGAAGCTGCAATTGAACGTGACAAGTCACTGCTATCTTTAAAGGCCATTTGTGTGCTTTGTACGGACTCATTTTGAGAATGCATTAAATCTGCATTCGAAGCAATAACAGCTACTGTTTGTTGGGAATTTTCGAGAATACTTTCTACCGTACTCTTAATAATTTCTGTTTCATTTTTAGATTGCTCTGCTAGCTTTCTTACTTCCTCTGCTACTACTGCAAACCCTTTTCCATGTTCGCCAGCACGAGCTGCCTCGATACTTGCATTTAAAGCTAACAAATTCGTTTGCTCTGTAATGCTTTGAATAGAAGCGATGATTTGATTAATATTGGCAATGTTAGAAGCTAATGATTCCATTTGCTGTTGAATACGCCCATTCATCTCATTTGTTTCTATATTATGTTCACGTAAACTATTAACCTCATGCAATCCCTTTTCTGTCGTTGCACTTGTTTTATGAGATAGCTCATCCATCTCATTGGATAGTGACGTAATGGCATCAATCTGATCAGATAGATCCATCATTCGATAATTGGTTTCTTCAGTATCCTCTGATTGCTTCGATGCACCTTGTGCAATTTCATTGATTGCTACTGAAACCTCTTGACTTGAAGCTACTATTTCATTAAAGACCTCATGCACTTGATTAGAAGATTGGTTCAATAATGTCGTAGAATTTAGCACTGTTTGTATTGCACTATTGGTTTTATCCAGCATATTATTATAAGCCAGTGCAACTGCACCAATCTCATCAGACTTAATATATTTCTCCTCTACTCTTTGTGTTAAATCCCCTTCTGCAGCTGTTTCAATGGATGCACGCAAAAATTGGAGTGGCTTTAACTGTTTGTAAATGAATAGCACACTTGCAACTGTCATCAAAACAACCATAATAATAGAAGAAATAATTGTAAATACAAAGACGTGGTTGTATGTCTCTAGAATTTTTGATTCAGGCAATACAATTTGAACAGTCCACGTCTCGTCAATATCCTCTAAAATCATTGGGGCAAATACATTAAATGCCTTTTCCTTAAACTGTTTAGAATCAACGTACATACTTGTAAGCTCATCATTTTCCATGGTCTTACTAATACTTGTCCAAGCTGGGTCCTCTTGCATATTGCGCCCATCTAGCTCTTCACCAAAACTGTTGGCTGTCAGTACACCCTTATTCGTAATAATGCCCGCATAACCACCCTCTGGTGCAACAGATTCTGTTAATCCATTTAAAAAATCTATCGATACATCCGCCGTCAATACACCAAAAAACGATCCAGAAGCATTGACTAACGGCACTGAAATGGTTGTCATTAATACGTTCTTTCCATTTACATTGTAATCATACGGCTCCGTTAAAACTGCGCGTCCGTCTTCTTTTGGCACCCAGTACCATTCAGAAACACTTTTATCATCGACCCCTTCAATTAAAGTGGTGCTGATCTTATTATCATCTTTGCTTAGGTATGGTCCAAAACGTTTTTTGGAATCGACTAAAGTAGCCTCTGCATTTGCATCTAACATAATAGAACCCTGCTCAAAGATTGCTCCAACACCAAGTAAATCATCATTGTTAGCTAGATTATTTTCCATAATGTCTAAGACACCCTTGGAAGATAAAGCATTATTCTTCTGCATGCTTTCAATGATTTGCTTTGTTGTTTGCAATGCCGTATTTGCTTTCTTGAAACGTTCACTCATAATAGCAGCCGAAGATTCAGCAGCCTGCACCGTTGCATATTCTGAGTCTTCCACACTTTGATTTTTTATAATAATTCCCGTTGTCACTGTATAGGATAAAAATAAAACTAGAAATAATCCTATAATTAGGGAAGATAGTTTTAATGCAATACCTTTAGATTTTTTCATAACTAACACCCCACTTTTATAATAATGATAAAGGATGAAAGGTTGTATCACAATAAAATATTTAGCGAATAAAGTAGAATTTTACAGAGTTATAGAGAGAAATATGGACAAATCTACAACCAATATACATTTTTTAATAAGGGTCTTATGAACTATTAAAAACAAAAAGCTCTGTCTATGACAGAGCCTTTCATAACAAAATCATGTAGTTTAACTAAAGGTTTGAGCATGAGGCATAGCATTTGCTTGTTTCCAGCTTTCATACCAACTCTCAATTTCCTCGCTTGGTTCCACTGCCAAATGCTCCTGAAGCATTTTTTTTAATAACCAGTATTGCTCCTCAACAGCAGCTGTATTATTTAGAAGATCGTATAGCTTCATTAAAGTGAAGTAGTTTTCCTCTGCATCAGAAAAAAGTGCCTGGACTTTTTCCTGTACCTTTACTGCAGCCATGTAGTTCTCATTTTTTATGTAAAACTCGCTTAGCTGATGAGCATGGTGTAACCACAATCTCCTTAAGCGCTCTCGCTCACTTTCCGCCCATAGATAATCGCAATCTCCTAAATAATCACCTGTATACATTTGGAATACTTTTTCATGTTCATCAACTGATGTCTCTTGTAATGGGGGTAATGATTTTAAACAGGACAGCCACTGTTCTACATCCACTACAACATTTTCAACTAAGAGCTTATAGCCAGAATTCAGCAAAGGGCTTGAAATTTGCACACCATCCATTCCATAATTTTTTAATGTTTGACGGATTGTATAGATAGCTGTATAAAGCTGTTTAGATGCTTTATCGATATCAGACTCCGGCCAAAATAATTCTAAAATCGTATCACGATAAATCATTTCATCACGGTGATTTAGCATGAAGGCAAATAGCTCTTTGGCTTTAGATGTACGCCATTTCATGAGCTGTGTATGACCATCTGGTGTAACAACATTAAGACCGCCAAAAAGCTTAATAATTGTATGTTTAGGCGGAACTTTTTTATGTTTATTATTTATGTGTTCTAGACGTTCTAAGGTCTTTTCTAAACGAACATTTTGTACAGGCTTTAATAAATAATCAATAGCATGTAGATTAAATGCATCTATTGCGTATTGATCAAACCCTGTTGTAAAAACGATTTCTACATCGGGCAATAACTCTTGAATTTTTTCCCCTAATGCTAAACCATCCAAATCAGGCATCACGATATCTAAAAATACAGCATTTGGCTGTAGCGTTTGGATCTCTTCAATTGCTTTTAGAGAATCGGTGTATTCTCCTACTATTTCAATTTCCGGGACATTACTTTTTTCAAGTAAGGTTTTCAGTCTCGTTAATGGTAAAATTTCATCATCTACTAGCACGATTCTCACATTGACCCCTCCTAAAAAACTATTCCTTTACTTATTATCGTATAATTATTAAAAGAATTGATAGAATAACCATTACTTTTGAAGGAGAAATAACTCTATTTGTTGAAATCTATTATTTATGATGAAAAAGAAAATACTTTCCAAAAATTTTACTATTTTTCTAATTGCCGGGTTATTCTTTTGTTTTCTAACTTTGATACGCTTCACTTGGATGAATTTCACAAATATTTCAACAGGGATCGATGCTATCCAAGGGACTGTTAATTTAAGAAATATTGATACAAGCCATAATTTTATAATTAAGCTACAAAAGGAATGGGAATTCTACCCTAATGTCCTTCTCGCTTCAGAAAATACCCAATCAGTGGAACAACATAAAGTTTATACAAATCAACCAGAATCTTGGGATCAGTATTTTCAACATAATGATGAGGTTCATTATGGTTCTTATCGTTTAAAAATTCTCAAAGAACACACTGCACCTCAGATGTATGGCATTACGATTCCTGAAGGTTTAGCTCCCTATGAGCTTTACATAGATGGTCAATTCATTGGTGGACTAGGGAATCTTACAGCGGATTATACTCAAACGGCTCCTATTGGCAGACCTGTAACCCATTATTTTACGCTTAATACTAATGAAAGCGAAATTATTATCCAAGGTGTTCAAACAAACCCATATGTACAAGGCGGGTTTCAAAAAGAAATTATTTTTGGCGATTTGCACTCTATGGAACAATCAAAAACCTTTTCCATTACAACTCAAATGGCGGTTTGCTTTGTCTTTATTTTTTATCTATTATTTACGATTCTACTTTGGATTATCGGTATTCGGGATAAATCTCTTCTTTATTTTGCCTTGATTATTGTTTCAACCTGTGTAACCGTACTCGTTTCTAGCAATAAAATTTTATTTAGCTACCTACCTATCAATTGGATTTGGGCAAACAAATTATTTTATTTTTCTTATATTAACAATATGATGTTTTTCGTTTTGTTCCTACGTGAATTGATGAAGGAATACGCTAAGCCTAAAATATTAACGATTGTTCCTTTGCTATGTGCTACCTATTTATTATTTATTGTAGTAACCCCGATAGAATACATTTTTAAAACAAAAATGATATTCATAATACTTTTCATCGTCTCGCCTATTATTATAACGATTTTCACATTGTCTATCGTGATAAAAGGTCAAAAAGGCGTAATATTTTTATTATTAACAGGGACAGCAGTAGTCACTAATTCATTATTTTTCTCTATAAGACAAAATGCTACACTACCTTATAGTCATTATCCTTTTGATTTATTAATTGGTATAACGGCATTATCCGCATTTTGGTTTACACGCTATTTTCAATCAACCTTACAAACTGAAAAGCTTTCTGTGAAATTACAAAAAGAAATAAGTACAAAGGATGATTTTCTAGCAAATACCTCTCATGAGCTGCGAAACCCTTTGCACGGCATGATGAGCATCGCCCAAACTTTGTTAGCAAAACAGGAAACTAAAGAAGATCAAAGTGATTTAAAACTATTGGTAAGAATCGGTAATCACATGACCCATATGCTAGATGATTTATTAGATCTAGTAAAGCTAAAAGAAAAAACGCTTCGACTGCAGCCCAAACCTTTGAATGCTTATAATCTCGCAAGTGGGGTTAGCAATATGTTTCGTTTTATGCTGAAAGGAAAACCAATTGAGCTTATCATACGGATACCTACTAATTCACCTTTTGTGTTAGCAGATGAGACACGATTAATTCAAATTTTTTCCAACCTAATTCATAATGCCATTAAATTTACAGAGCAGGGCTCCATTACGATTGATGCCGAAGTGGTTGGTAAAAAATTATATATTTCCGTTACAGATACAGGAATTGGCATTGAAAAGGATATGCAAGAAAGAATATTCGACCCTTATGAGCAAGTTGATTCAACAATGACGTCGGTAAGTGGGGGCCTCGGATTAGGCTTAAGTATTTGCCAAGAGCTTATATCTTTGCACGGTGGGACAATATCGTTGACTTCCACTCTTGGGGAAGGCTCATCCTTTACGTTCTCCTTACCCATAGCAAAGACACAAACAGTGGAATACAGTGACTCCACTACTGAAATGGATACAACATTATTAAAATTTACGTCATTGTTAAATGATTTATCGCAAATGAAAGAAAGCTTTGCCGCTTCCACTGAAGAAACTACTTTGGTGACCAGTCAGGCAAGAATTCTTGTCGTGGATGATGATGCTGTAAACTTACAAGTTCTCGTGAATGCATTTTCGACTGAACCCTTTGAAATTGAAACAGCTTTAAGTGGGACCGAAGCTCTTAGAAAACTACAAGAGAGTAGCTTTGATTTAGTTATTTCCGACATTATGATGCCGCATATGTCTGGCTATGAATTGGCAAAGTACATTCGTGAAAAATTCTCAATTTCAGAGCTGCCCATATTATTTTTAACAGCTCGACAGCAAAGTGAAGATATTCGACTCGCCTTTTTAAGTGGAGCAAATGACTACATTAGGAAACCAATGGAATACATGGAGCTTAAATCACGTGTTCAAGCACTCATTCAGATGAAGCAATCTAGTGAGGAACGTCTTCGCATTGAAGCTGCATGGCTCCAAGCACAAATTCAACCTCACTTTTTCTTCAATACACTGAATTCTATTATTTCTTTAAATGGAGTAGATGATGAAAAAATGGAGGAATTACTACTGGCCTTTAGTGATTACCTACAAATGAGTTTCGATTTCCAAAATGTCGATTTAGTCGTGCCTATCGACTATGAATTAAAGCTTGTACGCGCCTATATTGCAATTGAACAAATTCGCTTTGGTGACAGGATACGAGTTGTGTGGAATATTCCTAATCAGATGAGTCTGTTTGTTCCTCCACTGTCGTTACAAACCTTGGTCGAAAATGCTATCCAGCATGGTATTTTACCTCGTCGAGAGGGGGGTACTGTGACCATCTGCATCAAAGAGATGGAGAAGCTTTTTACAATAGCCATTTCTGATAACGGTGTTGGCTTTGAACATAGGATACCTGAAAAGAAAACAAGCGTAGGTCTTGTCAATACGGAACAACGTCTAAAGCAATTATTTGGCGTGGAATTAACGATAAACAGTGTCATTGATCAAGGCACAACCATCTCCTTCTCCATTCCAAAAACTTAAAGGCGAATGATGTCGTTCTAACCGCCAGTTTGGAAGCTGAATCCGTCACTTTATGAGCTCTATTCATCTCTTCCAGAAATCCTATCCATTGCACGAACAAAAAAGACTAGGCTTACAAAAGAAGCCTAGTCTTTCTTGGTTTGCTTACAGTTTAAGACATTGACAAGATTACATAAAATAGCTTACTACATGGTACTGAACAAATCCTGAACATCCTTGTATTTTTCATGTATCACATTCGTAACTTTTGACTGTTCAGCTGCTTAATTTTCTTTTCTGCTTAGTTTGCTTGTAACCGTTCCCTTCTTGGCTCTCTATCTACTGTTAATCTGTTCAATGTCTACATACCACCCAAATTAATACTTCATCACATCATGAATATTTTCAGCGATTTGTCGATTTTCTTATGTACCTGTTACAACATAATACTTTGATGAATTGTTCATTTTCTTCTTTTGAACAGTACCTAGTGATGCATTTTTAACCTTCGGGATCAATTGTAACCAATTGACTCACCATGCTCTCTACTCAACATCTCCTGTTTTTCCCATTAAATTTCTATTATCTTTACAAATATAACTTCCTCTATAGGTACTGAAGTTATATGATGCTCACATAAATTTTATAACCAATCTACCTAATCATCTAAAAAATGCATAAAAAGATCCTAGGCTATGATAAAATTGATTTAACACCAAATCTTGGATAGATTCCCACTGCATCTACCATGAAAAATAAAATAGGAGGCTTCTCTTAGTATGAAAAACAAAAAAAGATTGGCTTTGCTGTCTTTAGTTGCTATCCCTTCACTTCTTTACAGTGCACCAGCATCAGCAGCTGAAGTTACAGAGCCATCAAAAATAGCCTACACATACAATAATAACTACTACTACAATTCTAATGTCTGGAATGTTATTCAGCTCATATCAATCATTGATGATCGATATTCCTCATTCCAAACAAGATTGGAATCGGCTCTCAAAGCTTATAACAACTTGACTGAAACAGAAAAACAGTATGTTACTAATTATGACGTACTTTCCAATCATCAACATACTAGAATTTTATATCGTAAACTCGCTTCACAAATTGAAGAAAAACTAGCTTCTGTAGAACCTACCGCAGTAAATTATTATGAAAATGTTTTGGCTACAAGGGAGTGGTTCAATTCTTTAAACGCTGCACAGAAAACATTTGTTAATGCTGAAACACAGAGAATACTATCATCATATATAAGTCCAAATACGACAATTGACAAAGTAGTAACGAAAATACAATTATTAAATTCTTCACGCTTAAGCTTCCATCAAGAAGTTGAGGCAGCACGTGCTGAATATAATGCATTACGAAAATTTACAAATGCTTATTTACCGTATGGTACAGAGCAACTATTATTAGAGGCTGAACGACTTGTCGTAAAGGATAAAGCTGCTGCCAAAGATGTAGAAAATGCCATTGCTGCTCTATCACCTAAAACATCTACAATTAAGGATGTACAAAAGGTTAAAACTGCGTTTGAGGCGCTAACACCCGTGCAGCAACAAATAGTTCCAAATGTGTCTATTTTAATTGATTTTGTGAATGGTAAATATAAACTTCCAACACAATCAGTTGAAAATACAAAGCCTAATTTTTCCAATACTGCCGCATTGCCTGGTAAAACAACGGCTATGTCTAGAAATAGAAATGATTATAGTGCAAAAATAAATGTCACTGACCCAGGAGTTCACACAGAAAGATTTATCTTAACTACCAAATCTAATATGACATTAATTATTCCTTCTCTCTCAACTTTAGTGGATAAGGATACTACTGGTGTCATAGAAATTCAGCTTAAAAGAAAATTAAATAACATTACATTCAAAATGACACTCAATAATAAACCTATAGAATTCGAGGAAAACATCGAATTAATTATTAACAATTTGCCTAAAAATGCTTCCATTATTCAAAGGAACGATTTAGGTGAGAAGTTGCATACTAACTTCTATGTTGATGGAAATCGTCATATTGTTCAAGCAACTACGTCTGGCACATTCCAAATTATAAGAAAATAAGCATGACGCTTCTGAAAGAAGAAACAACTAAATTCAAGTTAGTTGTTCCAGACTGTAGACAAAAGCCCCATAAACGATATTTATGGGGCACTCTCTAATGTTTATACTATTTTGTCGTAGCTACTAGGTTGTCCACGATGAAATCTAGCTGCTTTGTTAATGAATAAATGTCGTTATAGTAACAAAAACCAAAATCCATTTCAATCAGTCTTCCTTCTTTAACGGCTGGGATATTAGACCAAACTGGGTGATCTGTTAAATCCACCATTCCTTCGTAGGATGAACGGAACACAAAATCACCTGCATAATCTGTTAGTACTTCTAAAGAAACATTGATTGCCTCATCCGTGTTGTTTTTGTCATCAATTTTCTTTTGAATAATATCAGGTGCTTTCAAACCTAAATACTCATAAATAGCTTGGGAACCACGTCCATAGGTATAGCTTGTCACTACGGACATTTGTCCTTTGCCGCCTTCCATAATACTAACTGTTTTATCTAAAATACCTGCCTCTTTCAGCTTCTCTTGACTGTTCTCTACTTTTGTATAGAAATTAGCTAAAAGCTCTTTTGCTTCTTTCTCTTTCCCTAATACTTCACCAATCTTCGTTAAACGGTCATCCAGTGATGTAGAGAAATCGATCATGACAGTAGGTGCAATTTTTTGCATTTGCTCATACAGCTCATCCTTACTTGGGATAATGATGACGTCAGGTTTTAATTGGATTACTGCCTCCACATTTGGTTCGAACCACTCACCTAAACTTTCAACTGTTTTTAATTCTTCCTCAAATGCTGCTCCCTCTTGTATTTTAGAGGAGCCCACTGGTGTCACATCAAAAGCTAGTACATCACCTGTATAATACATCACCACTACTCGCTCAGGATTTACAGGTATTTCTACATCTCCTTTCATAGTGGATACAATTTTTGTTTGTGATTCGCTGACTGCTTGTGCCGTAGAGGCCTGTTTTTCCCCGCTTCCAGTATTTGTTGTTGCTCCACTACTGCAAGCATTTAATAAAAGTGTCAGACATAGAAAGAGTGTTGCAATAGCTGATAATCCTCTTTTATTCATTGGTTCATACTTCCTTTCATTATATTGATAACCATTCTCAATATAATCTTGGAAGCTCCAATCGACAATAGAGTATCTTTCAGACATTGAAGGACTATCTTTTACTAGACGATTCAACTGTTCCCTTTGACGAAATTTTGTGGGGGAAACGCCTACTCTCTTTTTGAATAGTCTACTAAAATAATAAACATCGTTATAGCCGACACCCATTGCGATATCGCGCAAGCTAGCATTTGTCTGCTCAAGCAAAATAGAAGCTTTTTCAATACGGAGCTGAATTAAATACTCAATCGGACTACAACCTATTTGTTGCTTGAATTGAATGGATAAATGGGATGGACTATAGCGTAATGCCTTCGCAATTGATTCTAAAGTCAATGGCTGTGCATAATTTTCTTCTAGATAGGCTTTAATTTGACTAGAGACATTCAGCTTTTGAATGTCGATACTGTCTTGTTCTAACTGCTTGAAAATCTCATTTAATAATTGATAGAATAGCGATTTAATGGTAAATTTGCTGAGATTATTAGCATTTCCCCATTCTATATACATATAATGTATTTTTTTAAACATAGTAATAGGTGAGTTAGGTATAAGACTGTATTGATAGTTGAAAGGATTATTGCTTTGCATGGCTCTTGCTATCATTTTATTAAGGGTTAAAGGAATGGAAGCTCGATAAAATACCATGTAGTATTCAAACCCTTTGTCTGTTGCCACGATTTGCAAAGTGGAGCCTTTTCCACCGTGAATAAGATGAAAGCCCTCTAGTGTATAGTTTGTTAAATCGATCTGGATTTCTGCACCTCCACCTGTGGCAAAAAGAAACATATTAGCAGGCAATTTATATAATTTCCCAATCTCTTCAGGTTTAAATAGTTCATATCGTATATCGAGTACTTTAATCGTTGCATGATTCCAAAGAAAAAAAAACTCCTCTTTTGGCAGCATCCTACATCATTCCTTCCAATTATCACTATCTCCCAGTTTATTATAATTGATAATCGTTCTCAATATATTTTTCTACAATCATGCATGAAACATAGAAAAATCACTCAAACATCCAATGCTTGAGTGATTTTATGGAATCCCATTTATTTTGCTTTTGCATGCTGTACTAGCATTTCTGTCACTTCTTCAATTTGTCCTAGGATTGAAATAGGATCTGAAAACCAGAAACTCCAGCCATCAATTTCAAAAATTTGATCATCTTGCACAGCATCTAGCGTTTTCCAAACTGGTTCGTTTTTATAATCATATGTTTCTGTCGCTTTATCAACAGCCACAAAAATATAATCACCCGCATAATCTGGAAGTAATTCAGGTGATAATTCCAGCCACGGCTTTTCAGGATCAATTTCCTCTACTACTTTTGCGGGTGGAGTTAGCCCAAGCCCATCATAAAATGATCGCCCTGTATAACCATTACCATATAATGTTATGTTATTTTTTGCTCCACCAGCAAAAATCGTCACGGTTTGATCCTTACCAATGATATCTTGAACCGTTTGTCTCGCTTTTGCTACCCTTTGACTATAGTCATCTAACCAAGCCTTCACTTCTTCTTCTTTATCTAAAATTTTACTAAACTCCTCCAATGTTGCATCCATTTCTAAATTAAAGGGTATTAAAACTGTAGGCGCTATTTTAGCATATGCTTCGTATTTCTTATCATCCCCAGTAATGATAAGGTCGGGCTTCAAATCAACTACTGCTTCAAGGGATTCTTCAAAATAAGTAATTCCTTCATTATGCTCCTTCAGGTAAGGGCTTTTCATATAAAGCTCCTGTGTTCCAACTGGTTTAATGCCCATAGTTAATAAAAAACCTGGGTAATAATCGGTTACGATACGTTCTGGGTCAACAGGAATCTCGACATCCCCCTTCACAGTGGATACAATTTTGGTTGTCGACTGTACTTCCGTTGACTCATTAGCTGGTGCTTTTGTTTCTCCATTATTAGAAGCTGTGATAGCAGTACCAGAGCATGCACTAAGCAATAAAGTGAAGCATAGCAATAAAGTCGCCATCATAGAGGACTTTGCTTTTTTATTCATCGATAAATCTCCTTTTGCTTTATATTGATAATAATTATCATTATCAATATAATGTCGTATCCACTTTTTATCATTAGACAAAGAAAGCCGATACATAGGACGATACGATTTATGCTTATCTGGCTGTTGTTTAAATTGCATTGGGGTTTGCCCACTGTACTTTTTAAAGATACGGATAAAATAAGAGACATCTTCATAGCCAACACTCGACGCAATCTCCTGCAAGCTCGAAGTGGTATGTAATAATAACTGCTGTGCTTTTTGTATTCTTATCTGGATAAGATAATCAATAATACTTCTACCCGTCTTCTGCTTAAATTGCTTAGCTATATAGGGCACACTATAATTCAACATTTGAGCAAGCGATTCTCGTGTAATCGGTTGATTGTAATATTCTTCTATATAATTTTGAATTTGCTCCACAAGGTCCGGCTGTTGAACAATGACCTGCTGTTGATGTAATTGCTGCAAAAGTTCATAAATGAATTGATAAAAAAGGACTTTGACATGAAAATGGGCTAGATTGCCCTGTTTGAGCCACTCTCGGTGCATAGTTTCGATTTTTTCCTGTAATGTGAGCGCATTCGAAATTTGAAAAACATATTGAAGCTGAAAAGGTTTTTCACGTTCCCACAATGCTAGCAAATTTTTTCTATGAGGAAGAGGTAACGTCGCTTTGTAGAGAATTAAATAGTACTCCAAACTATCTTCTACAGCACTAATATGCAGGCAGCTCCCTTTACCAACATGCACTATATAAAAATTTTCTATCTTATAGGCTTTACTGTCTAATAATACTTTAGCCTTTCCCTTTATTGCGTACAAAAAACCGCTAGCTGGTACACGATAGGAGCTAAGCTGTTCATCACTTTGCATCCTTGTATAACGAATATCAAACAATTGAATGGAAGCCGCTTTCCACAAAAGGATATGATCATCTATGTTCACTGTTTGTTTTCACACCTTTCTAATCAAAGCATAGAATGGTACCTCATGTGAATATTATAAATGATAAACATTCTCAATAATATATTAAAATGAAACAACAAAAAAGAAGCACCTTTATTGCTAAAGTTGCTTCCTTTTTTTACTTGCTATAAACCATCGTACTAATAAATTATCTGCACAACTCACCCTGTTATTTTTTAGTCGTTAGCCATTTGGTTAATTCCTCAACCTGAGCCAACACTGCTGTAGGGTCATAGTACCACGAACGTTCCTCAGGCCAAACATAAAGATGATCGTTTTTTACAGCTGGTAGGCTACCCCATATTGGATCATTTTTAAAATCTTCAACTGTGCGACCATCTGCAGTTAAAATGATGTAGTCTCCTGTATAATCTGCTAGCACCTCTTTTGAAATTTCAACCCACTGCTTTTCCATAATTTCGTCTGCTACTTTAGCGGGTGGCTTACGACCAAGCGACTGATAAACTGGCTGTCCACCACGTCCAAAGTTATCGCCATAAGCATAATAAGATTTGCCTGCATCTTCAATAATAGAAAAGCTTGCATCCTCTGGAATAATCGCATCTACCAGTGCTTTTGCATCGGCAATCTTTTGATCGTATTGTGCGAGCCAATCCTTCGCTTCCTGCTCTTTGTCAAGCAATTCACCAAAATATGTAAGCTCTTCATGTGCATTCTTTAATTCACCATAAGGGATGACAACTGTCGGTGCAATTTTACTTAAAGCATCGTAATTTTCCCCATTGCCCGTAATAATTAAATCTGGTTTGAGTGATATAACTTTTTCAATCGATGGTTTTCCATAATCACCGATTTCTTCTACATCCTTTAATCCATCCTTTAAATAATAGTTTTCAAGAGCCAACCCAGGAGCTCCCACTGGTTTCACGTCCAATACAAGCAAACTAGCAATATATTCCTCTGCTACGATACGCTGTGGATTAGTCGGAATAACAATTTCGCCATTTGTCGTCTGGACCGTTTTTGTCTCTGCTTCTTTTGTATCTTGTTCTGTAGTTGAACTAGTGTTTTTTTCATTTTCCCCACAAGCCGTTAACAAAAGAAGTAATAGAAGAAACAGTGGTGCTATGAATTTTCTATTTTGTCTAAGCATTTTTTCCCTCCATACACATTAGTTGATAATCATTCTCAATAATTGTAGAAGAAAGTAAAATAACTGTCTATGCATGGAAGTGATTTGTTCCCTTGTACTTTTATGATGTTAGTACTTCCATTAATTTTTGTAATTGAGCCACTGTAGATAATGGGTCATAGCCATAAAATAATTCATATTGATTCATAAAGTACATCTGCTTCTTTTGCACTGCCGTAAGTGACCGCCATTTTTCTGACTGCAATACTGTTAAGAGACACTCCTTTCCAAAATCTGTTGTAGGAAGAGCCGTAACGAATATATAATCAGCTGGAAAGTACACAATATCTTCAATATCTACTGTTAAGTAGCCTGTTTGTTCAATGTTTTTCGTGACTATCGCATCTGGTCGACTAAAGCCTAAATCCTCATATAATATATGACTTCCTCTCCCATGACTACTATTTAAACAATATGCTTGATGACTACCTATTTCCCAAACAATAGCGGTACCCCTTCTTGACCCAAGTTGTTGATCAAGAATATAGTTACAATGCGCTATTTGTTCATCATATTGCTGAAGCCAGCTCTTACACACTTCTCGCCTATCAACAATATCGGCAATCAGCCCAAATTGCTCTCGCCAACTCAATTGTCTACATGGTAGCTCGAATACAGGGGCTACTGACAGTAATGCTTGTTTCTCCTTGCCACCACTGTAGTTAACAATGACATCTGAACATGCTGCGGTTATCTCCTGATAATTTGACGTAATAGCATACTCATAGCCTTTAAGCCTCTGCAAAGAGGGTACTGGCTCGATGCCCTCCAGAAATGGAGAATACACCCCCAACACTGGCGTAATGCCCAGAGCAAGTAAGCAGGCTGTATGATTGGTATTAAGCGCAATGACACGCTTCGATTTTTGATAATAAACTGTCGGTGACATACCCACTAATTCTTTAAATTTCCGACTTAAATAAGTACCCTCACGGTAGCCAACCTCCTGGGCAAGATCATCTAATTTCGGCATCGCTAACAACAGCTTTTTCTGGGATTCTCGTATTCTTAGCAACGTTAAATATTCACTATATGTATGACCAGTATGCTTGTGGAAGGTACGTGAAAAATGCTCAGGACTTACTTGTGCATTTTCAGCCAGCTGCTCCCTTGTTAATTCTTCACGAAAATGTAGGTTGATATAATGAAGTACCTTATCAATCCATAGTTGTTGTTGTGTATTATCACGTAAATGGTTGTATAACACTTCAAGCATTTCACCAAATAATTTTTGTAAGTGAAACGGATTGTTACCTTGGGCGTCCGCTTCCTTTTCTATTTCTTTAGCTAGATTCATGAGCCGATAGGAGCCATGTTCAATTAAAATAGCATCTTGTAATAAATGATCCGTTTTAGAGCCATATGCACAGTACTGAATGACGATTCCGCTACTTTCACCTGTTTCAAGTAGATGAAAATCGTCAGTATCGTTCAACAGCATAACAGAATTTGAACTAAGCTGAATCTTCTTACCTTGGTGGGTGCACTCTACTTGTCCCTCATAAATGATGACAATAATAGGATGTGTGAAATGTGCTGCTTTGTCATTTAACATTTCTTGTAATGTCACTATTTGAATAGGTTGATAAAAAATATGGGACAGTAACTGACGATCTTTGTTCATTTCGTTTTATCTCCTAAACATCAAATTGATATTGATTATCATTTTCATTATAATGAAATAGCATGATAGAAATCAATTGAATTAGGAGGCTTATCGTTTTGACAAAATATATAAAACAAAATGTCTTGTTAATAGGCATTTTTATTATTTCCATCCTATTAGCTGCATGTGGAAATCAACCATCTTCCTCATCCGATACAACAAATGAAAAGAGCACTAATCGGGTTTTAACAGATGCCATCGGTCATGCAGTGACCATTCCCAAAAATCCTCAGCATGTCATTGCACCCTATTTAGAAGATCACCTTGTAGCATTGGGCATAAAGCCAGTTGCACAATGGTCAGTCAAAGGAGGTACCTCTATCCAAGGCTACCTTCAAGATTCATTAAAAGACATCCCAACAATTGAATTTGATCTTCCTTACGAAGCTGTTACAAGCTTTAATCCGGATTTAATTGTAATTGGTTCACCTGAAATTGCTGAAGGTGAAAAATACGAGCAATATAGCAAAATTGCGCCTACTTATGTCATGGGAGCAGAGGATAATAATTGGCGCAATAAGCTCTTAACAATGGGCGAAATTTTTGGTCAAACAGATACAGCAAAAAAAGTCCTTGCAGATTATGATCAATTTGCTAAAGAAGCTAAAGAAGATATTCACAACAAAGTTGGAAGCCCTTCTGCCACTGTCATCTGGAATATTAAAAATACAATTTATATGGTAAGTGACACAGCTTCTAGCGGTGTTGTTCTTTATGAGGATCTCGGACTACAAACACCAACCTTAGTAAAAGAGGTATCAGCCTCTGCTGCTGGTGATTGGTCACAGGTTTCTTTAGAAAAATTTATACAAATAGATGCTGACTATCTTTTTGTTATTAACAGTGATCATACAGGCAGCACTGAATTATTAAGTGATCCACTCTTAGCAAATATACCTGCTATTAAAAATGGCCATGTTTATGAATTTGACCAAAATTCAAGTTGGTTATATTCAGGGGCTATTGCTAATCGACAAATCATTCAAAATGTCGTAGATAGCATTGCTAAGTAAGAAAACCCCTCCAGCGTCAACATAACGCTGGAGGGGTTTTAGTGTGAACTATATTTTACAAATTCTCGAGGACTCAGCCCATACCTCTCCTTAAAAACCTCAGCAAAATGACTTGGATTCGAATACCCGACAGCATTTGCCACTTCCATGACATTCATTGTTCCATTTTGTAGTAAATAACAAGCCTTTTCTAATCGTTGCTCACGTAAGTAGCCAAATACTGTTGTGCCATACATTTCTTTAAATCCTTTTTTCAACTTATAATCATTTAAGCCAATTAAACGAGACAGCTCCATGAGTGAAGGAGGATTCACTATATTTCCTGCCATGATGGCTTTTGCTTGAGATAGTTTAGCTCTATCGTCCTGTGAAAATTCCATTGAATTAGTAGGATGAGAGAAAAAGGTTTGAAATGTTCTCGTTAAAAGCTGTAAAGCCATGCTTTCTAACTCCAAATTAGTCATCCGATTAGCTGCTATCCCTTCTAGCAGCTGTTTTACCATAAACAAATCAAGCGAATCTATCTTCTCTTGAAACAAACGATAGGGATATCCTTGAAGAACCTTAGAAAACTTGGTAGCACCGCCATTGCCATTGATTTTTTCCATGTAATGATTAAAAGTTGTTACGGGAATACCGATGCCAACCATCTGATAAGACTCATCTTTATTAAATAAAAAATTTGCCTCTACTTGCTCCATTAATTGCAAAGTACATGTTCCTGGCGTTACTTCATATTCACAATTAGAAATATGAACGCCACGTGTCCCTTGCAAGCAGTAGCTAACTTCCACCATTGGCTTCGCTGTAGAGATATACATTCGATGTTCTTGATGAAATGAATAATCCGATACAACCACCTCTAAATCTGCACGAGGCATAAAACGATGTATTGCCCCTTCCTTTATCGATGATTGGAATGTCATATATTGTGTTGCATTTTCCTGTGGTTTTAGTATCTCTAATGCATGAAAAAATTGAGTAAAATTTTGATGAAAGTCGATATTCATAGCGTTCACCATCCCTCAGTATTTTATTGAGAATGATTATCAATAATTAACCAAAGTATAGCAAAGATACATCTTTTCCGCTATGAAATTCAGAATTCTTCTGTTGTTGCAGTAGTCATTGTAAATGCTAGCAGGATACATATAAAGAAAACTATCGCTCCAAAGCCATAAGCAACTGGAAATCCTCCAACATGCTCAATTAACCAACCTGCTAAACCAGGCCCCATCATTTGACCAACTGCATAAAAAATGGAAATAAATCCGATGGCAGATGCAATATATGGAGGTGGCACTTGCTGGCTTGCCTTCATCTGAATCAAGACAAGAACACCACCGAGTGATGAACCCCAAATAATAGAGGATAATATAAACCCTCCAATATTTTCAAACACTATTGGTAGTAAATCGCCGACAACCGATAGTAGTAAAGCCGCTGTTAATGCCTTTTTAACACCCATTTTATCTGCTAACATTCCCCAGAATGGAGCGCCTCCAATCGACACGATTCCCGCAATGGCATAAATGGAACCTGCTAGTCCATTGGATAGCCCAAGGCTTTTCATATAGCTTGTTTGGTATAGATTAGGAATAAGATAGACTAGACCAACAGCAAAATAAATACCTGCAATGATATATAGCTGCTTATTGCGCCATGCTGTTGTTTTTTCCTGTATTGTATCCTTCTTAACAGGATTTGGTTGCTTTATCGTCCAGAACGCTAACAACATGACGATCAGTGTCAAAATCGCAAATACTAACCACGCCCCTCGCCATCCTAACGTAGGAAATTGTTGCAGCATAAAAGGGACGAGTAAGCCTGATAAAAGCATCCCAATTCCAGCTCCACTCATTAACAGTCCCATGACAGTCCCTCGTTTCTTAGGGTATAGGCTAATGGCTATAGATAGTAGTGGTGTATACACAAGTGCACTACCAGCGCCTGCAAAAAACAGTGTGATAGCAGCCTCCCAGAAGCTAGTGACGAAAACTAGACCCATCAATCCTAAAACAACACAGACTCCTCCAACTAACAGAACATTTTTTGCACCAATGCGTATTGTGAGTACTCCTGAAAGTCCAACAGTTAGTAAATAGCCTAAAAACAGCATTGTACCTAAGTAACCAGACTGAGAGGTCGTAAGGCTTAACCCCTCCTGCATAAACGGTAAAATAATGCCATAGGCCATACGTGCAAATCCTGTCGTTGTAACAATTAATAGCATACCTGTTAAGACAAACACCCAAAATTTTTTCATTTGTATACTCCTTTCATTACATGCATCTTAGTTCAATGAAAGGCCCATTTTCCACCTATGGAAGGATGCTTATACGGTTAAACGGATTTTATTTTCTGCCATTTAAAAGAGAAGACATTCGCTTTTTGGATAAACCTCAATGACCCATTTTTTGTTTGTCCATTGTCCTTGGACAATGACTAAATTATGCTAATCAATATCGATAATGATTATCATTTATGGAGGAATAGACATGAAAAAATTAAATCGACATATACTCATTTGTAGCCTATTACTACTGATGGGGATATTTATGGCTGCTTGTGGTTCAAGCAATGAAGAGACAAATAAAAAAGGGACAACAACAACTGAAGCAACAACTCGTATGTATAAGGATTATTTAGATCATGAGGTTGAAATCCCAGTAAATCCACAGAGAGTGGTTTATCATGGAGAAGGATACGGTGATTTGCTTGCATTGAATATCAACACAGTTGGTGCAGGCTTCTCCTGGATTACAAATTATGCTTGGGAAGATCGTGTAAAAGATGTAGAGGACGTTGGTTTTCCTATAAATGTTGAGAAAACATTGTCATTAAAACCAGACCTTATCATTATTGGTACTTCTGATGATAAGACATATTCACAGCTTTCTAAAATCGCTCCAACCATAGTGCTTGATACTTTCGCGCCTTTGGACCAACGTTTGACAGAGCTAGGCGATATACTTAATAAAAAAGATGAAGCAGCACAATGGATAGATGACTATACAGAAAAAGCAGATAAAATGTGGAACTCACTTGTAGCTGATGGTAGCGTTAAACCAGATGAAACGGCATCGGTTTTAACCTATTATCCAGGAGACCGATTATTTGTAATGGCACGTGCTGGACTTTCTCAAGTTTTATACGATTCAAACGTTCTTAAGCCTAGTGACAAAATACAAAAAATACTTGATGATGGAACAGGCTTTGCTGAAATCTCCACAGAACTTCTCCCTGAATATGCTGGTGATCGAATTTTCATCCTAACACCAGTAGATGATGAGGCGAAACAATCGACAAAAGAAATGATGGAAAGCCCGATCTGGAAGAACCTACCTGCTGTGAAAAATGGACATGTTTACACAATTGATATTCAAAAAAGTGATAGCGATGCCTCAACTAGAGAATGGCTGTTAACACAAATACCTACTATGCTAAAAAAATAAATAGCAAGAGACATTTCATCTTTGTTGAAATGTCTCTTTACTTTTTATACAATATAGTTAATTGATAATCATTTTCATTTAGCAAGGAAGTGAACAGATGGAAGACAATATTTCATCTTCTTTTAACAATAATTTACTATTTCATTTAGAAGATATCGACTATATTTCACAGAGCTATCCGTTTATCTCAACTTCTCACCATACGATGATACTTTTTATGGATGGCTGTGGCACATTAACGATTGATGATATTCCCTATTTGGTGACGAAAGGGAAGATTTTTCTTATACAACCTCATTCTATGATAGATTTATCGGATCTAACGAAGCAATTCCATTTCTATAAAATAACTTTTACAGCTTTTCAGCTAAAACATGAGTACCCTTCTCCATATTTAGGAGCCCTTTTTTCTGATGAAGTGGAGTATACCGTTTACCCAAATACGCGCTTTATTCGTCTTACCGAAGATCTATATCATTTAAAGCCTAAATCAGATTATCTTAAACAACACGGAATCTTGTATGAACTATTAAATTTATTATTTGAACATCAGCTTCATGTGAATTACCAATTAACAATGACAAAGTCGGTTGAAGAAACGATTAACTATATACATAGCTACTATCAACAGCCTTTAACCGTGAAAAAGCTGTCAGAGCTAGCTCATATCGCTCAATGGCAATATAGCGCAATCTTTCAAACTTTAACAGGGAAAAAACCGTTAGATTATATTACAGATTTACGTCTTACCAATGCAAAGGAATTATTGCTACAAACAAATGAGCCATTAAAGGATATTGCACAGCAAGTTGGATTTGATGATGAATATTATTTTAATCGCCGCTTCCGACAAGTGATTGGGATTCCCCCAAAGCAGTTTGCACGGCAGTATAAGCAAAGAACAATTGTAAAAGATTGGACTGGACATGAGGTAGTCATCCCTTCCTCTCCTCATCGTATTATTTATCATGGAGAGACATTTGGCGATATGTTGATTTTTGATGTACAGCCAATAGGTGGTGACAAAAACTCTATTAGTAAATCTTTTTATAAAAACCATGTTCCGTACATTCAAGATGTAGCATTTCCAATCAATCTAGAAAAATCTTCAAAGCTTAATCCAGATTTAATCATTTTTACAAATAACGACGAACGGCAATATCAGGCATTATCGTCGATTGCTCCAACTATTACCCTAAATTCTTGGGATTCATTAGAAGAACGCATCCGTCTATTAGGACAATGGCTAAGCCAACAACAATGTGCAGAAAATTGGCTAACACGTTTTAAAATCCAAGAACAAACTATGTGGCAGCAGCTACAAACCGTTGTAGAGTCTGGTGAAACGGCATCAGTTTTGACCTTTGATCATGGTAAACGCCTTTATGTCATGGGCTGTACAGGTCTATCCCCTGCCCTTTTTCATCCAGATGGATTTCAACCTCACCCGCAAGTAAAAAAATTACTTCAAGCAAGCATGGGGTATAAGGAAATTCCGATAAACCACTTGCCTCAATACGCTGGTGATCGAATCTTTATGCTTTTATCTGATAAACCAGAATCGCAAAAGGCAACGATGGAATTGATGCAAAGTGATATTTGGAAAAGCCTCACTGCCGTACAAAATAACCACGTTTATTTAGTGGATGCAACAAAGTGGAATTATAGTGATGCCTTTACAAGGGAGAAGTTACTCGGTGCATTACCAAAGTTATTGGTTACTGCAAAGTAATTCCCATAATTATATACAAGGGGTGACATGTTACATGAAAACGGAAAGCATAACAGATAGAATGACAACTCAAATTTCATTAAAGGATATTCGAGATTATATTGCTAAAAACCATCATCAACCACTCACGATGGAGCATCTGGCACTCATTTCTGGTCTAAGTTCTAGCTACTTTGGTGAGGCATTTAAAAAGGCATTCGGTCAAAGTGCCACTGATTATTTAACGGAGCTGCGTATTGGACATGCTAAGCAGCTATTGCGTGATACAGATCTATTGCTTCGTGAAATCGCTAGAAAAGTTGGATACAGTGATGAATTTTATTTTAGTCGGAAGTTTAAAAAGGAAGTGGGGGTTTCACCTTCTGCTTTTAATAAAATAGCTCGTCAGCGAATCTCTACTTTTTCTGTTTCAGCTACCGGGAATTTATTAGCACTTGGCATCATACCTGTTGCAGCTCCATTGAATGCTAAATGGAGTCCTTATTATTACAACCATTACCAAGACAAAATTCAAGTGCATGTCAATATTTTTGATGCAGAGTCCGAAGACAACTTTAGAAAATTAGCCTCTGCTAAGCCAGACATTCACATTTTCCAAGAGGAGCCCTCCCTCTCCATGCTTGATTGGCTTCAAACAATGGGTATTAAAAATGTCTATATACAAGCTAAGGACTGGCGAACACAGTTAAGAGAGATAGCTGTTGCTGTCAAAAAACAAAGCGTGGGTGAGCATTTCATTCAAACATATGAACAAAAGGTATTACAGGCTAAACAAGATATCAAAGGAGTGACTGGGGAGGATACTTTTGCTGTTCTCCGTTTATGTGGCGACCAATTATTTTTATATTGTAATAAAGGCATTCAGGATGTGCTCTTTACGGATTTGCAGCTTCGTCTTGTTGATGCGCAACAACAAACATGTAACGAACCTATTACACTTGAACAGCTAGTAGATATAAATCCAGACCGTCTACTATTTATCATTTGCCCAGATTCGCCCACTCGGAATTATTGGCTCACTTTACAATACCTCGATCATTGGAAAGAGCTCCAAGCCGTAAAAAATGGACATGTATATGTTTTGCCATCAAATCCTTGGTTCGAATACTCTGCTATTGCTATAAACCGAATGCTAGATGAAATGTTGCTGATGTTAACCGGAAAAAATCCAAACCCTTTTCCTGTTTCCGTCCATGGTATCCTATCAGACAGTGATTTATAATCCCATTTGAGAATGATTATCAATGGAAGGAGACTTTGATGAACAATGAAACAAAATTGTCGTAATCACTGTCAAACGATTTTAAAATCTGCCTATATATTAGCGATGTTATTGCTTGCTATTGGCATACTTTCGGCATGCAATGACCAATCAAGTAATAAAGAAGAACAGGCTGACTCAGAAAATACGAAGGAGCAAAGTGTTTATCCATTAACAATAAAAGATGAGGTTGGCAATGATGTGACACTACCTGATAAGCCTACAAAAATATTTGCACCTGTTATGGAGGATTCGTTATTAGCTTTTGGCATCAAGCCTATTATGCAATGGTCGAATGGTGTTAAACCACAGCTCTATTTACAAGATCAGCTACAAGGCGTACCTGAAATTAGCTTTGCAAGTGGTCCCCCTTCAGCCGAATCAATTATGGCTAATAAACCAGATTTAATTATTTTGCACAATTCATTTTATGTGGAAAATGGCACATACGAAAAATATGCCAAAATTGCTCCAACCTATGTATTTAATAATGCTGCAAGCGATTTAGAAGGCTCTATTAAAATTTTAGGGCAATTACTTGATGAACCAGACAAGGCTGAGCAAGCTTTACAAGGCTATCAAGAAAAGGTGGATGCAGCAAAAACAAAGCTAGCCTCCATCACAGAAGGTAAAAAGGTTGCGTTAATTCGCTTTAATGCAAAAGGAATGTTTTTCATGACTGATGAGTATTTCAGTGGGTATGTCTTAACACATGAATTAGGATTTGAACAAAGCAGCTACGTGAAAAATGGTGCCTTTGAAGTATCATTAGAAATTCTACCTGAACTTGATGCCGATTATATTTTCCTAATCAATGATGGCAATCTTGGAGATGAATTTATAAATGAGTTGAAGGACAGTAAAATTTGGCAAAGTACAGCTGCCTTCAAACATAATCAAGTATTTGAAACATCCGAGGATTATTGGCTAAATGGTGGTATTCATGCACAAGGAAAAGTGATAGAGGATGTATTGGAGTTTTTAGCGCCATGACAACAATGACAAAGAAACCTTATACATCAGATAACTACTTTGAAGTTGCCATGACATCTCGTCAACAGCTTGACTATCGAATTTTAATTGCTGCCCCAACAGAAGCACCACCAGCAGATGGCTATACTGTTATATATGCCTTAGATGGGGACGCTCTTTTTCCAACGCTCGCTGAGGCAGTAAAATTACAAACACGTAAACCAAAAGGCTATGAGCCAATTCTTGTTATTGGGATTGGCTATCCCTCAAAGGAACCCTTTGATATGGAACGACGTTGCAATGATTTTACACTACCTGTTAGTGAAGCTCAGCTACCACCACGTCCAGATGGATCGCCTTGGCCTCCTAATGGCAAAGCCAATGAATTCCTAGACTTTATTGAGCATGAGCTAATGCCTGCTATCGCAAAGGAGTGGCCAGTCAATAAGAAGAAACAAGCGGTTGTTGGTCATTCATTAGGCGGTCTTTTCACACTGTATGCTCTATGTGCGAGACCAAATTTATTTAGTCATGTAGTAGTCGGAAGCCCCTCTGTTTGGTGGGCTAACAATGCCGTACTAAAAGAAATAGACAAATTTGCTGAAACTTGGAACAGTCAGCATACTATTAATCTCTTACTTACAATCGGCGCTAACGAGCTGCCAGATATGCTTGAAGGAGCTGATCAAGCAGCTGAACAAATGAAACGTTTAAGCGACAAAAACATTCTTACTGATTATGTAAAATTTGATGAGGAGGACCATGTGAGCGTCCTCCCTTGTATGCTTAGTCGTCTTCCCCGTTTTTTGGATTCCTAGTAGAAGACCCAAGTGGTAATTTATCCACTTGGGCTTTTTTGTAGCATTTACTTCTCTTGCTCTAAATGGTTCTTTAACATTTTAGCAATTTCTTCAACCTGTGATTCCACTGCAATTGGATCATATGGCCAGAAACGTTCGGGATTTAAGTAGAATACTTTATTATTTTTAACTGCATCAATCGTTGACCATACAGGGTCATTCTCATCAAATTCCGCTTCTCCTGAAATGTCTAAAAAGATATAGTCACCTGCATAATCTGCAATCTTTTCCTGTGAAATACTCAGTGCATTAATTTTTGGCTCAATTAAATCCTTGCGTACTAATTTCGGTGGTGTTAAACCTAGCTGCTGATAAATTGCTTGTCCACCACGATTTACACCATCACCATAGACATAAAAATCCTTTCCAAACGGACCCATAAGAGAAAAAGTCGTTCCTTCTCTAATTAACCCTTTAATAGAGTCCTTTGCCTTCGCTACTTTTTTATCAAATTCTTTTAGCCATTTTTCCGCTTCCTTCTCTTTTCCTAAAATCTCCCCAAAAGCTCTCATTTCGTCATGAACTTCATGATATGTACCATAAGGGATGACCAATGTAGGGGCAATCTTGCGGTATTGCTCATTTAATTTTTCATCTCCTCCAACCGTGACTATTAAATCAGGTTTAAGTGATAAAATTTTTTCAACCGAGCCTCCATCAATTTGACCAATATCTGTGATCCCTTCACTTAATTCCATAGTATAAGGGCTTTCCATTTCCCAATATGGTGCACCGACTGGTTTAACATCAAAAACTAAAAAATTTGCTAAATACCCTTGCGTAACGATTCGTTGAGGATTGGCAGGTATTTCAACATCACCATCAACTGTTTTAATAATTTTTGTATCTGTTTCTGAATTACTTTTTGACTCTGACTGAGGGCTTTCTGTCGCTTTGCTACAGCCACCTAAAACAATTAAAATCAACAGTAGCATCATTAACCCTATCCAAATTCTTTGCCTAGCCTTGACCATTTTTTCCACTCCTATCGATAATGATAATCTTTCTCAATCAATATCCTTATCGTAATGGTCTCTTCTTCAATCGTCTATTTCAAAATGTGAGAACTTGCATATGGACAAAAGTGACATTGGCTTCATTATTAATGATTATATAGCTTTTCTAGCATAATACTAAGTTGTTTTTCTAGCGTTAATCCATCATTGCACCAAAAATCATTCAGCTTAATCGGATAAATGTTCCTTGTTGGATCTTCTAATAGCTGCTTCCAAGCTTTATGCTTTAATAACTTATTTGGAAAATCTTGATAATAATCTTCTGTGAGGACAACAAACATGTGGTTAGCAGCGTAGTTAGATAATATATTTTCCTCTATAAAAAGATGACTATTTACTTCGAGCACCTCTTGCTGAATACGTGGAGGAGGAGTTAACTTTAAGCCATTATATAAATTATAGGTAGCTCTTGCAGTGGTATTCCAAATACATATTGTATGATCCTCCCATACCTCATATAAACCTACTGTTTCGTGAGGTTGTATAATGAATTCGAGCTTAGCAGCTGCTGTATGTGTAATGGATTGATAATGCTCAACCCACATCGTTGCCTCTGCCTCACATCCAAGAATTTTCCCTATAAGCTTAACTTCTTCAAGTCGATCTAATTGATTCCATGGCAAAACCAAAATGGGTGCAAGTTGCTCCAATTTTTCTAACTTGCCTGGACAATAATATAAATATTCAGGCACAATGATTAGGTCGATGTCCATTTTCTCCAGTTGATGAGTTCTATCTTGCTCCAGATCAATCGTACCACTAAGCTCACGATGTATAAGCGGTGATACTTCCCATGGTGTAAAAGGAGCAGCAATTGGCTGTATGCCTAAAGCAAGTAAATCACCACTATATTGGAATGCTACAATACGTCTCGGCTTTGGTCTATACCGATACTCACTTGGCGATACACCAACAATTTGTTTAAACTTTCGGCTTAAATAGAGTCCATCTGTATAGCCAACTTTTCTCGCAATCTCGTTCAATGTGGCATCCGTCGAAAGAAGATACATTTTGGCTTTGTCTATTCTCACTCTCATCAAATGGTTCGAGAAACTACGCCCTATTTGTTGTTGAAACAATCTTGAAAAATAACTTGGATTAAAACCCATAAGCTCTGCTAATTGTGAACGATTTAGATTTTGATCATAATGGCGATTGATATATGCTAGAGCTTCTCGCATAATCAAATCTACTTTCTCTTTATACGGCTTTAAAGCTTGGATAAATAAATGTAATATTTCCTCCAACAAAAAATTTTGTCTACTATGAAAATGCTGTTCACCTACGTCTATCTCACCTACAAGCTCTTGAAGAAGAGTAACAGCACGATACGATAATGTTTCTACACTAGCAATTGAGCCATGGGCAGGCAATTGTTTATGATCGACACGATAAAGCAATAAATCAGCATTTTCTTCAGTAAGACTGTACATTTGAAAAGATACAATGTATAAATGAACAACTTGGTGATTTGCTTTTTCTAACTTTGCTATTTTTCCCGCACTAAGATATATCATTTCATTTTTATCTAAACATAACCATTTTCCATCTAAGGAAATTTTGGTAGCAACGTCGCAAGCTAATAAGGTTGGAAATTTTGTATGAAGTGAATATGTATTAACCTTTTCTTTCCATTCAATTATTGCTGTGTCCATTAATCTATACATTTTGCATCCACCTTAATATAATTGAAACAATCATTATAGAGTCATTATAATTGATAATAGTTATCATTAAAAGTCAAGCAAATATAGATAACTATAATTGCTTGACTTAGTGTTGAAAAACAAAACCATCCATAGAATTTATGTGAAAGGTGAAAAAGGATTTCCGTTGCAGGCTACTTGCTTTCCTGTGGGCGAGCGCCGAGCCGCTTCCTCCGCTACCGCTCCGTGCAGGGGCTCGCCTGTCTCGCTATCCCACGGGAGTCAAGTAGCCTTCCACTCCAATCCATAAAATAAAAATGTTAACTTTTTAGCAAAAAAGGGAAGGTATTCATTACTCTTTTATGGAGGGGTGTTGTCACACATCACTTTTAATGGCTATTTTGTTCAGGAAAAGACACTTTTGCAGAATGGTTGATTGGAGTGGAGCCAGCGTCACTCCTAGGGGATTTAGCGTCACAAAGGAGACCCTGGAGCGAACGCAGTGAGTGAAGCGGCTCATCGGACGCCCCCTGGAAAGGACGCTGGCAGAACGGAAATCAACCCCTCGCCTTACCAAATTGCTTATTATGCCGTTGACATTACCTTTTTTCAACAACAAGTCAAGCAAATATAGATAACTATAATTGCTTGACTTTTATAGTTTATCGTATTTAATTCTTTAGAAAAGCCAGCTATTTCTCTAACAGTTTTGATAGTCCTCTTTACTATCGATTGCCTCTGCTGGATGATTTGATAACGTCTGCCTTTATTTAGCAAACACAAAAAAAGGCTAAGGATTTCCCCGAGCCTTTCTAGTTTACTTATTTTTTCAGTATATTTGGAAATTCCTCTAACAGCATGTTACTTGTTGTCATATCATCATAATTCCATTTATCCTCAATAAAGTGAACTTTATTCTTCACGGCAGGTAAGGAGTTCCATAATGGCTCTTGTGTTAATTCATCAAATGCCTTTTGTGCCTCTTTATCTCCAGAAATTAATACAAATAATTGATCACCCACAAGTGTCTCATGCAGTGTTTCTTTAGTAATTTCAATATATGGCCCACTATTTGGCTGTAATGCCTGTACCTTTTCGTCCATAGTATATCCTTTGTCTTGATACAGCAAGCCTGCTACCCCGCCTGTTTTCATCACGAACATTTTTTTATTCCAAAAAAATTGGAATACGACAGCCGTTTCTCCTTCAGTCACCTTACCATTTGCGCGAAGCTGTTCCCACATTGCATCGGCATCTTCATTATATTTCCTCAGTAGCTGCTCTCCCTCTTCCTTTTTACCAACAATATCAGCAACGACTGGGAATCGATCCTTTAATGGCTGCATACCATCGAAAACAACGGTTGGTGCAATTTTAGAAGCTTCTTCGACCTCATTATCCATAATATATGACAGCATAATCAAATCGGGCTTTAACGTCAGTACCTTCTCTAAATTTGTTGGAAAGCCTATATCTGTTGAACTAATTTTCCCGTTATCTTCTAAAACACCGCTCTCGATGAAACGACGATCTACCCCAACAGGCTCTATACCTAATGCTATTAAATCACCAATTGCATTACCCTGAAGGACAATTCGTTCTGGATTTGTAGGAATGTCTACTTCTGTCCCTTGAAGGTCTTTGTAAACCCTTGTCTCAGAAGAGCTTGCTGACTGACTTTCTACTACAGTCTGATTTTGTCCAGTAGTTTCATTGTTTAGATTAACAGTACCTCCCGTACATGCTGATAATAGTAACGTAATACAAAGTAGTGCCATTGCTGTGAATGAAGCTCTTGAACCTCTATGCATATGTATAACTTCCTCTCGCTTATATTGATAATGATTATCACTATCAATATATCGCCATATTGGTCTCCAAACAATGGACGATTCAATGCTATTTTGAGGACGATGTATAGCATTTTTTCTTTCTTGTTTTCTAAAGCGTAATGGCGTAACACCCCTATGCTTTTTAAAAAGACGGCTCAAATAATAAGGGTCCTTATAGCCCACATATTCGGCAATTTCCTTCAATGTGGCATCCGTTTCTACTAATAAATTTGCCGCTATATCAAGGCGAATCTGAATCAAATAGTAAATTACACTATAACCCGTTTTCTTTTTAAAAATGGACGCTAAATAAGGAACGCTATAATTCAAATTGGCTGCAATAGATTCTAGTGTCAAAGCCTGTGCATAATGCTCTTGTAAATATTTCATTACCTGTCCTACAAGGTCTGGCTTCATCATATCTATACCTTGGCTATGTAGTTGCTGTAGCAGATTATGAACAAATTGATAAAATAATGATTTCACATGAAAGCGATCTATTCCACCAGACTTCCTCCACTCCTGCTCCATCAATTTAACTTTGTGAAAAATAGTAATCGGGTAACTGGGTATATAGCTATATTGCAGTTGAAATGGATTACTTTTATCCATTAGGCGTAATACTTCCGGGCGCATAGGATTAGGCATGGTCGCTTTATAAAAAATCAAATAATACGCCAACTCATCCTCCGTTAGAAAAATATCTAAAATAGTCCCTTTGCTACCATGTATGACTTGAAACTGCTGAATAATATACTCGATTTGATTGAGCTGAACTTGCGCCCTTCCTCGAGAAACAAAAATAAAGCCATTAGCTGGCATTCTATAAGACTGTAATGTTTCTCCCATCCTCATAATCTGATGCCGAACATCCAGCACTTTGATAGCAGCATGATCCCACAGGTATATATGGTCATCAACATTCATAATGCACATAATTCCTCCTACCTATCTTTTTTACTACTATCATTATAATTGAAAATGATTCTCAAATGAAAGCCAAACTACATTGATGGTAGTTTGGCTTCCGAAAATATTCATGTTATTCATTTTTATGCATTTTGTTAAAGGCTTCTACTACAATATCAAGCTGCTTCTCTAATGAAACGGGATCATTAAAGTAGGAAGCATCGCTATCTAATATAGTGACCTTGTTATTTTTCACCGCAGGTAGCTCATTCCATAAAATACTTTCCTTTAGAAATGCAAGTGCTGTATCTTCTACAAAAATAAAATCTCCTGCATAATCCAGCAAACGTTCAATGGAAAATGCAACTCCCCATTCTTTCGACTCAAGTGCTTCTTTTTGAACCAGGGCTGGCGCATTTAGCTGGAACTCCCCATAAATAATTTCTCCACCTCTAGAATAATGATCACCATATATGTAAACCTCTTTGTCAGTACCACCCATTAGAGAAACGGTCTGATCTCCAACAACCTCTTGGATAGTTGACTTGTTGTCGGCAATTTTTTCATCCCAATTACTTATCCATTGAGCGGCTTCTTTTTCTCTATTAAGCATCTTACCAAACTCTACTAATTGTTCACGGTAACTCATGACGCCATACTTAATGCCAACAGTTGGCGCAATCTTTTCAAAGTTTTCAAAGCCTTCCATGCCATCAAAAGCAATAATTAAATCTGGTTTCAATTCCAAGATTTTTTCAACCGATTTATTGTCACCAATACTTTCAATGCCATCTATTTTACCTTCAAAATAAGGATTACTTAACGCAAAATCAGACATACCAATAGGTTTAATGCCCAATGCCAATAAATAACCCGCATAACTGTCTGCTACAACTACAATACGTTTCGGATTTTTGGGAATCTCCACTTCTCTATTCGCCGCCTTATAAACGATGGTTTCTTGTGTTACTTCGGTAGTCTGTCCTTGTGTCTTGGACTGTGGGTTTGTGCCATTCGAACAAGCACCCAATAGTAGTGTTAGACAAAGCAATACTATCGCTGCAAAGTTTGTTTTATGTTTCTGAGACATTGGAATATTTTCTCCTTTTTTATATTGATAATGATTATCATTAACAATATATCGTTGAAACATTTCCCCTTCAATAGAGGATTCCATGATGATTTGTGGAGTATCTTCTAGTATGCCTTGTTCCATTACTCGTTTTCTATATTTCCCTGGTGATATTCCTAGATGTCTTTTAAAAATACGATTAAAATAATGAACATCTGTATAGCCAACACTTGTCGCAATATCCTTTAAAGACACGTTTGTTGATTTTAATAGAGCTACAGCCTTTTTCATTCTTGTATGCATGACATATTCGATAAAGCTATAGTTGGTCTCTCTTTTAAATACTGCCGATATATGTGATACACTGTAATTTAAATGCTCTGCAAGAGACTCTAGCCTTATCGAATCTGCATAATGCTCATCCACATACCTCTTTATTTGACTTACTAAATCTGTTTCTTTTACATAGCTCTCTTGGCTACATAACTCTTGATATATACTTAATATAATTTGATAGAATAATGTTTTAACTTGCAAACGTTCCAGCCACCATGATTGTTGCCAGCTTTCGTGCATAAGCTGCACTTTTTCATAAATAGTTACCGGATATTTCGGTACCAAGCTAAACTGGATTTGAAATGCATTTCTTTTCTCAAACAGCTGAAGAATCCTTTGACCAACAGGATAAGGAACAGAACCTTTATAAAAAATAAGGTAGCACTCTAGTTCATTAGTTATTTGATTAATTTCTAAAGCTGCCCCTTTACCGCTATGTATCATTTGAAACTGAATCACGTGATAATTAGTTTGATCCAAATGCACTTGCGCTGTTCCACGCGTGATTACTATAAGTACACTTGTTGGCAATTTATAAGGCTGTAATGTATCCCCTATCCTCATTACTCTATGACGAACGTCTAATACCTTGATAGAAGCGTAATTCCAGAGTAGTAGATGTTCTTCTATATTCATGTCGACTTTCACCCTCCTCCACTATGTATTATAAATGATATTGATTATCATCCACTTTTAAAATAACGTGTTTAAGTAAATAAAAAACACTAGCTATTAGAATTGATAGCTAGTGTATTTATATTCTATTGAGTTCTAGGTTGGATTAAGACATAGTTTGGAGCTGTTGGAGATGTAGATTCCTTCGCATAAACTATATTTCCGTATTTATCCTTCGTAAATAAATATATTTTTTGATCCTTTTGGAATATGTTTGTAGAATTTGGATCAGTGCTTGTTTGAATAGCCGTAAATGTTTTTTCAGAACTTGCATCTGAAGGTTTTGTTATTTGTCCCTTACCATAAGATATTATTCCTCCGCCAGGAATGTCTGTGTAATTACTGCTATCAGCTCTTTCGATAATATCTTTAATATTAGCTATTGTTAAGTCACCTGGGTACTGTATATCAGGTACTAACGTTGCTGAAGTAATTGTATTCACTTTTGTTGGATATTTGTATTCTGCTTTTAATTTACTGAATGCCCATCCGCCTTTATCCTTCGCGGTAGCATTGATTGTCATATCAAAGCTTTGTGTAACTTCATTTGCAAATGTTAGTATCATTTTACGTGGCTTCCATTCATCAATTTCATCTACCTTATCCTGCCACTTCCATGAAGCATAAGTAGGAGTAATTGCAGTGCCTGTTTCAGGATTCACTAATTGGAAATCTGAGTCTTTTAATTCAATAGCCTCAGAAAAAGTCACTTCTAATGTTTTTCCATCAAGCTGTTTAACGATCGGATCCTCTACCTTTGGTGGTGTACCATCTGAGAAGAATTTATATGCCATTACACCTTTGTCAGTTTCGCCTGGTGTCAAAGTAATTGTTTTATTTTGCTGTTCATCAAAAGTATATACTTTTGACTCAGTACCTACTTGAAGCATTGTTGCATTTTTATATCTATCTTTTACCGCAACATAAAGCTCATAATTTTGATGGGGTTCTAAAGAGGTAAAATTAATTTCATTAGTACCCTTTCGCATATTGCTAGCTCTTCCTCTTTCAATAACCTCCTCAGCACTTGAAGGTACTGGAACTGTTGCATCGCCAGCTTTTCTAAGAATATAGTGATACGTACCATCTTCATCTGACATAAATTTGAAGGTAGCATTCTTATCTCCTTGAGCTATCTTTATCGATGTATTTTCAATTTTCGGTGGTGTTTGGTCATCGATTACATGTCTAGTCTCAATATCTGAAACATTTCCTGAACGATCGCGCAATACCATATAGATAGAGTAGCTCTTAAACGGATTTAAATTTGCTGTTGGTAATGGGATTACTACCTTTTGTTTTCCTAGTTGAGCAGGTTTATTACCTCCGCTCCCAACAATATCGATTTCTTCTGTTCCAACCTTAAATTTTGTTTCATTTAATTGGACAGCTTCAATTAAACGTAAGCGGTCATCACGTGTAAGAGTTATATCTGACTCCATAATTAGATAATGATACGTTCCTGCTTTTGAAGCATTAAACTCAAGAAGTGTTTGGTCCTTTGTATTATTAATTACTGGTTCTCCTATAATTGTGAGGACTGGTAATTCAATATCGTTATGAATGTATTCGGCTGTGTTTCGCGGAACAGTATTATTTGGAATGTTATTGATATTTTCAAATTCGATATCAGCCAAATCTTTAACATTCGGTGATATTGTAACAACTAGATTATCCCCGTTTACAAAGCCTGTTAGTGATGGAATGGTGAAAATTAATCTTTTCTGAGCTTTATTATAGACAACCTTTGTAGGATGTATCGGTTGCTGTGCACCTTGATTGACTATCCCTGTACCTGAAAGATCATAGTTCTCTATTTTTTCAGCAGAAATAGGATCTAAATCCTCACTCACGGTTAGATAAAATTCATTTTTAATCTCATCTAGTAATACAAGTTGTCCACCTACAACATATGGTGGGATATTATCAAGCTCACCAGTTTTAAACTCTTTAACCGCCTCTTTAGGTATAGGATCTACCGAGAAGTTGCCTGAATCATCCTTCATGACAACATAAAGTTGATATTCGGTTTCAGCATCTAATTCTGTTAAAATTCCTGTTATTCCAAGTTCTCCAGCTTTTGCTTTCCCTTTACCTGTTGGGTTTGCGACGATATCTGCCGTCGTCGGGTCAGCTGCTGTTGTTTTCTTACGTACATAATAGTAATAATCTCCAGGTTCACTTGCTGCAAACTTGAATTCAGCACGTGTTCCTCCATGTAAAGGCGTAACTTGTAGAGATTTAACTACTGGTGGAGTTGCATCTTTCATTTGGAATGCTTGAGAGACAATATCAGATGCATTTTTCGAGCCGTCTACAACCATGATGTAGATGACATATTCTTTTTTCTCACCTAGATTTGAAACTTTTATTGAGTTTGTGCCTTTGATTGCCGCACTACTTCCGTATGCAACGTTTTCAATTGAAAGATGGTTTACCATTTCACGTTTATTAGGTGCCTCTGCTCCCTTTTCACGCACAATATAGTAGTACGTACCTACCTCATCAGATGTGAAATCTGCTTGAATCTCACTGCCATTGAGCACTTTGACATTTGTAATACTTACAATAGGCTTTGTTTTATCATCTGGATTCTGATTCTCGTTTTCGTCTTTATCGATTGGTTTGCCATCTGGATCTGTGATATTTCCGATATTGTCTTTATCATCTAGGAAATCATCAAAGATATTATTTGGAGATTCATCTTTAGGTAAAATGACTTTGTCGATATACGTATAGTCCCCGATGTCAACCTTGCCGTATGAATTATCAACATATAGAGTACCGATACGGCCATCTATATACAGCTCTAAATCTGTATAACTGTTGTAGTTTATCCAATCAATATTGCCATCTCCATAGATCGTTAACTTTGTTTCGGTATCCAGATTTAATGTTCCAATATAGCCTTGAATTTCAAATTCGCGAACACTTCCGATGATGTCTACACGTGGTAGTTTCATATTGGATTCGATTTTTGTCCCTGTTTGTGATACTACTAGTCTCGAAACAGTGCTGTTATAAAATTCAAGATGCTTTTCAACATTTTTCATTTCTTGTTTTTCTTTTGACCAGTTGACAAATGGCTTATCTTTATCAGGATTTTGGTTCGTCCAATTTTGAAGATCGTTTGTTGAATTGTTATTAGATGGACCATCGCCTTTAGTATTATCTGGATTCGACCAGTTGATAAAAGAAATATTATTGCTCGCCACACGCCCAATGGATAATGGTTGATTGTTAGTAGCACCTAAATGCAATGGTGGTCGAACTGTTTCATTGACGAACATAGTACCTGTCATCTTCAGATTCGAAAATTCAATATAGTTGCCATTAACTACAATGGTTGCACCTAATGAACCATAATCACCATCAAAATCAAGGAATCTTGAGCTTGTTCCGCTTGCATTTAATGTTAGTTTAGAGATGGATCGAACCTTCTTACCAGAAAGATCACCCTCAATATAAGCACCCTTTAAGACAGGTGCATTATCGTCATTAAAAATATGTGAAAGACTTTCTGGAACTGCATAGGCTTCACCATTTATATAAACGGCATCATCATCTACATCTATGATTTTGAAAGATGTTTCATTGTTCTTTTTCTCTTGTGAACGAACCACAAAAGAAGCAAACTGTCCGCGATTTACAGCATCAAACGGAGAGAATGTCACAGGTGTTGTGCCTTCAGTAATATTTAAATCGATAAGTGTTTGAATATAGATAGCATTGCTTGATTGGCTATCTACATCTTTAAAAATATTGTTGTAACTAGGAGATACCTCCAAATGGAATGCTAATACTAATATTTTTGCTAATTCGCCACGAGTCATCACTTCGTTTGGCATAAATGTGCCATTAGAATACCCAGACATAATGCCCGCGTTTTGCAATGCTGCGACAAATTTATAAAATTCGCTACCCTTCGGTACATCTTTATAATAAGGATTTTGGACATTTCTCATATCCAATTTTAATGCCGTTGCAATCATTTTTGCTGCTTGTCCACGTGTTACATTGACATCCGGACGGAAGGTTTTATCGGCAAACCCGTTAATCACACCCTGAGAATATAATTTTAATATATCGTTATAATGAACTGAGTATTGGTCGATGTCTGTAAAGGGAGAAGTAGCCGCTGCCGCTTTTTGTGGTGGAGGTACTACAACAGCAATCCCACTTGTAGCAAATACTGTTGCTATCAAGGCTTTATTTACTTTTTGGATTTTAGATTTATCCATCCCACTCTTCCTTTCGCTTATGTATTTTGATACGTACAAATATCATTTCCTCATACTCTTTATATCGGCTCGTAGCTAACGAACCTTCATAGATAAATCTAAATTAGTCAGGTAAATTTCTTGATTAATCAAATGACCTTTCTATTTCTGAAATGGTGATTAATTTTTCAGTTTGCTAACTGAGTGATTCGCCATTTTGACTCACCTTTCTATTTCTTTTGGAATGATAGCCCTTCTTAATGAGCATCTTTTCCCACTTTTAGAACGGGCTCTACACTTTGACGAGCTCTTCCATGTGATATCACCACTTCTCTCCTCTTCAAACCATTGTGGCCACGTTTGACCCTCACTAATAACAAAATAAATTCCCTTCATCCACACAACAAAAAAGCCAAGGAGCATCGGTGCTCGCTTGGCTTTTCACGATATATAGGCATACATCTAGTCGTCCTTGGGGTGTCATAAGGGAAAGGGGGATAACCTTACGTCTTGTCAAGTCGATCAAGAGATGTGACCCGAGTTACATATCATTTGAACATGGTTTAGGAAGTCATATGGCGGATGACTTACAAGTAGCTTGCCCAAATGATGTTTGCATTAATCAATTACCCCGAAATTCAAAATTGTAAGCCCCTTTGTTTCATTTTTTACTGCATTTATATTTCCGCAACCTTTACTTGATTGCGTCCCTCTTGTTTCGCAAGGTATAGTGCATCGTCAGCTGCTTTAATTAGTTCCTCTGTTGAATCTGCCATTGCTGGATAGGCAGCTATTCCTGCAGATAATGTTATGGGTCTGCCACATGGACTTTCTGTTGTTGCCAAAATTTCTCGTAGTTGTTCAGCCACTTGTGCTGCCTCTTCTGCTGCCGTATTTGGTAGCAGTATGACAAATTCCTCGCCACCATATCGACAGCATACATCTCCTTCACGAGCCACAGCTTCCATATGACTGGCTAAAAATTGCAAAACTTTATCGCCTACTGCATGACCATATGTGTCGTTCACACTTTTAAAGTGATCTAAATCTAGTAAAATAATTGCATGTGGTACATTGTTCGTTAACCATTCGGCAAGCATCGAATCCATTGTACGTCGATTCGTAACTCCCGTCAGTGGATCAACAGTAGATTGATCCTTGAAAAACGAGACCTGTCCATGTAAAAATGATAAACTCCGAACCAAGGCATTCTTCAAAGAATAAGCTTCAAAGTACCATCCACTTACAGATTTTAAACCTTCTACATTTTTCTTATCTAAACTTTCCTCCGTTAAATTTGCTAGTTGCTGCAAAGGGTTGGCAATGCGTGCTGCCGCCCAAAGTACAATGATAATAGATAGAATCATAAGGGGTACAGATTTAATAATGACTTCCTGCACACGATCAAAGGAAGGGGCTAGTGCTACGTCTAAAGGTTTCTGGGCGACAACGCCCCATCCTGTTGATGGGACTGTACTATAGCCAGCAAGCATTTTCACTCTTTCTGTGTTCTCAACAAGTTGAGCACCACTCTTTCCTGATATCACCGATTGAACGACTTTATTTTTCGTTACCACATCATTAATCCGACTTGGGTCTTGATGATAGATAACACGTCCATCTGAATCAACTACATATACGTAAGAGCCGTCCTTACTATAATGCTCTCCCAGTAAAGTTTTAAAGGCATTTGGTTCCTTTAAATAAATAGTCCCTGCTATCATTCCTAAATACTCATTGGAGTCGGAAAAAATAGGATGAGAAATAAAAATGATGAGACGTCCTGTCATCGCCTCATATGGTTTAGAGATAAGTGGTGTCCTTTTGGATAACGCCTCTTTAGCACCGATTGATGTTAAAATTTCTCCCTTTATTTCAATAGATGGTGGAGAGACGGATAAAACCAATCCTTCTGCATTTGTTATTACTACAGAATTAAACATTTGATTTTGCAATCTCAAACGTTCTGTTTCCTGATTCAATGCTTGCGCATCGTCCATCTTTGCTTGTATCTGAGTTGCACTATAACCTAATATTTGGAAAGATTCATGTAGATAAGAATCCGCAGTAGATGCCAATTTTTGAGCATAAACCCTATTCGTTTCTAGTGTATTTTCCTTTATCGAGTCAATATTCATTCTGTATCCGCCCCAAACACTACCAAGGCTCGTGAAAAAGAATGCTGCCATCGCAACTCCCATAATTAAATGCTTTAGTTTTAATTGATGTGATTTCATTTCTTCTCTCCTATTTACGTTAATTTTATATGTATTTTTTGAGAGATACTTTATTAATAAATGGGGTAATAGTATCATTTCCAAATTGCGTAAGAAGAATCCAATACACCACTAGGATTGTATCAATAAAAAGGGTCGTATCATATAGCTAGCTAGTAAACAAAATTCTACAATTTATTTTCTTAAATTAAATATTCTAACAACTGACAACTATTGTCTGAAATTTGATAAAAAATCTAAATTCTAAATTTTTTTACTTTTATTGTTATTCTGACATATGAAAGTTGAAATGTTTATTTTATAATGAAAAATAGCATAGGCAAGTTAAGGTCTATTCTGTTATAATACTACTTAAAATAAAATAAACTGTATTAATACAGAATCGAACGTTACGCTTTTCACACAATGGGGATTATGAGAAAAGCGCTACGCTTCCATCAATGGGATGGTCGTGTAGCCTACACAAAAAGGGGTTGGAAGATTTGGGCATTTTACAAGGGTTAAAAATTCTCGATTTTTCTGCATTACTACCAGGGCCAATGGCGACAATGATTTTTGCTGATTTAGGAGCAGATGTCATCCATGTTGAATCTTCAAAGCGCGTTGATTTAACACGAATTATGCCTCCCTATGATGAAGATCATGAGGCTTACATTCATCAACATTTAAATCGATCTAAAAAATCAATTACATTAAATCTTAAATCACCAGAGGCTATAGACATTGTAAAATCACTGGTGCAAGAGTATGACGTTATTATCGAAGGTTTTCGGCCTGGTGTCATGCAACGCCTTGGCATTGGCTATGAAGCTCTAAAGGAAATAAATCCAAAGGTTATCTATTGTGCGATTACTGGTTACGGACAAACTGGACCTTATAGCAATCGACCTGGACACGATAATAACTATTTATCTTTAGCAGGCTTACTCGATTATTCACGCCATAAGGATAAAAAGCCTGTCTCCATGGGGGTTCAACTAGCTGATATAGCTGGAGGGACAATGCATGCCGCAATTGGGGTACTGGCTGCTGCCCTTCATCGTGAAAAAACAGGCGAAGGACAATTCATAGATATTAGTATGACAGATGCTGTCTTTTCGCTGAATGCTATGTATGGTGCTGCGTTTATTGGGGGTGGTCGTGTACCACAGCCAGAGCAAGAAATTTTAAACGGAGGCAGTTACTATGATTTTTACAAAACAAAAGATGGACGCTTCTTCTCTGTCGGTAGCTTAGAACCTCAATTTCGTAAACTGCTCTGTGAAGCACTCGACATTCCTGAGTTGATTGATAATACCTTTAATGATTCTTACTATACGCAAATACGCTTTAAAGAGGCTGTTCATGATGCCTTTCTATCAAAGACATATGAGGAATGGCTTGAGGTATTTAACGAGGATTTTGAAGGTTGTGTAGAGCCTGTACTCACTTTTCCAGAAGCATGTGAGCATCCACAGTTGAAGGCTCGCGGCATGATCGTCGATATTCCAAAAAGCGATGGCACCATGCAACAGCAAATTGCTTCTGCCTTTAAATTTGATGGCACTGAGCCTGAGTACAAGTATGTCGGTGCCAAGCTTGGAGAGCATAATGAAGAAGTATTAACTGCACTTGGCTATAATGATGAACAAATTGCTAGTTTACGAGAAAAGGGCGTTTTAGAATAACGGAAAGGTTCAATTTGGAAGTAGGCAATTTTCAAATTGAACCTTTTTATGGCTGCCTGCTCATTGACATCCTCAGTAACATAAGCATAAATTATTTCACTAGAAAAAACGCGGCTACCAATGTACTCCTGCTGTTATAACAGTAAATGGATTTATTTTTCTAATAAAACTTTTTAAAAGAAATGTTGACATATAATTCATCAAGCATTATAGTATTGTTTAAATCTTAACAGACAATTAAATACGATAATTTCTTCTTATCCAGAGAGACTGAGGGACAGGCCCAATGAAGTCTCGGCAGCGGGTTATTAACATAATACCGTGCCAATTCCTGCAAATGTACTTACATTTGAAAGATGAGAAGGAAGTAGTTTCTTCAATAGTGGGGACCTTCCTTTTTTCTTAATCGATAAGAACAAAAGGAAGGTCCTTTTTGTTCTTTATTTTTAAATAGGGAGTTGAGCAAGTAAATGATTGAATTTCAGAATGTAGCGAAAACCTTTAAATTTGGTGATCGTGAAGTGAATGCAGTGAAAGATGTATCTCTTTCAATTCAGCAGGGAGAGATTTTTGGAATTATTGGATTTAGTGGTGCAGGAAAGAGCACATTATTGCGACTTGTGAATCTATTAGAAAGTCCAACCCATGGCACTGTTCAAGTACAAGGTGTTGATATTAATTCGCTCACACCAAAAGAGGTAAGAAAGCTGAGAAGAAGAATCGGCATGATTTTTCAAAATTTCAACTTATTCTCCTCAAGAACGGTAGCTGGAAATGTAGCCTATCCACTTAAGCTGGCGGGAGTGCCTAAAAAAGAAATTAATGAAAGAGTTGCAGAACTTCTTAGTTTTGTTGGTCTTACAGAAAAAGCGAACGATTACCCTGAGCAATTATCTGGAGGCCAAAAACAGCGGGTTGGCATTGCGAGGGCGCTTGCTACCTCCCCTGATATATTAATTTGTGATGAAGCAACCTCAGCGCTCGATCCAGATACAACTGGGGAAATTCTCCGCCTTCTCAAAAAAGTAAACAAGGATTTAGGAATCACTATTTTGCTAATCACACATGAGATGAATGTCATCCAACAAATATGTGACAGAGTAGCAGTCATGGAAAATGGAGCAGTAATTGAATCTAATTCAGTTTTTGATATTTTTACAAATCCACAGCATTTAACGACTCAACGGTTTATTCAATCGGTTCAGCAAGATCGACCATCTGCATCTCTATTAGAGGAATGGAGAAAAAAAGGCGGCAAAAATTTATACCGTGTTATTTTTAAAGGTGATATTGCTAGCGATCCTATCCTTTCTCGCGTAACAAGAAAATTTGATGTGGACGTTAATATCGTCTATGGCTCTGTCCGAGAAATTCAGGAGAAGTTCTATGGGAACTTGCTCGTCTCATTTGAGGGACATAGCGATAAAATACCTAGTGTTCTTACTGAATTACAAGACATTGTAACTGTTGAGGAGGTAAAATTCAATGAAGGTTGATTGGACGACTTTTTGGCCCCGTATTTTTGAATCTACGGGTGAAACGATTTTAATGGTTATTATAACCCTTATCTTCGGTTCTATTCTTGGTATAACAATAGGTTTACTACTATATGTGACACGAAAAGGAAATATTTTAGAGAACAAATTCGTGTTTCAATTGTTAAATTTTTTAATTAATATTATTCGCCCAGTTCCATTTATTATTTTTCTAGTGGCCATTAGCCCATTAACAAGAATGGTTGTTGGAACAACGATTGGTACGTGGGCAGCAATCTTTCCGATGACGATTGCCTCATCATTTGGTATTGCGAGAGTAGTAGAGAATAACTTAGTTAGCATTGACCCTGGGGTAATTGAAGCCGCAAAGGCAATGGGAGCAAGTCCTCTACAAATTATTTTTACTGTATTAATTCCAGAGGCACTTGGACCGTTAATTTTAGGCTTAACGTTTGTGACAGTCGGTTTAATAGATTTCTCTGCAATGGCTGGTACAGTTGGCGGAGGCGGTTTAGGTCATATTGCTATGACATATGGTTATCAACGCTTTGATGGAAGTGTCATGCTTGTGACCGTTATTATTCTTATTATTCTTGTACAAATTGCGCAGTGGATTGGGAATAAGCTATCAAGAAAAATTATGCGACGGTAAGAAGGACATTTTTCATTTGAATAAAACAACGAAAGAGGAGATTAATAATGAAAAAGTGGTTTAGTATTTTATTAGTTTTAACAGCCGTATTAGCATTGGCTGCCTGTGGGTCTGATTCAGCTACAGATAATGCTAAAAAAGAAGAAAAGGTAAAGATTGGTGTAACTGGAACAGATGGTGAAGTATGGCCGATTTTAAAAGAGAAAGCTAAAAAGGAAGGGATTGAAATTGAGCTTGTTGAGTTCTCTGACTATACATTGCCGAATCAGGCATTAGCAAATAAAGAAATTGATATTAATTCCTTTCAGCATATCGCGTTTCTAACACAATTTACTAAAGAAAATAATGTCGATTTAGTTCCAATTGGTGCTACTGTTATTGCTCCAATGGGAATATATTCAGAGAAAGTGAAGGATGTTAACGAAATTAAAAAAGGTGACAAAATTGCTATCCCTGATGACCCTTCCAACCAGGCTCGTGCATTAAGATTATTAGAATCAGCTGGCTTAATTAAATTGGCAGATGATTTTGGTCTCTTCGGTGACCCAAGTAAAATCGTCGACAACCCGAAAGATTTAGACATTTTACCGATTGTAGCTCAACAAACACCACGTGTATTACCAGATGTAGTTGCATCCGTTATTAATAATGGAGTTGCTGGACAAGCTGGGTTTGATCCCGTAAAGGACCCCATTTATCTTGAAGATGCCAACGATCCAAACGCCTTACCTTATGTGAACATTTTTGCTGCACGAGCAGATGATCAAGATAATAAAACATATCAGAGAATTGTCGAGCTGTATCATGAGGAAGACGTAATGAAGGCAGTCGAGGCAGAAACAAATGGAGGATCTATTGTTGTTGATTTATCAAAAGATGAGTTAATAAAACAAAGCAAAGGACTATAGGGGGAGATAAATATGAGCAAAACTTTATCGGGAATTGAACTAATCCAGGAATCCATTGAAACAAATCAAGCATTGTATATTGAAACTAGCCAGGCAATCCATGCCAATCCAGAAATAGGGAATCAGGAGTTTTTCGCAAGTCAAAAGCATGTAGAAATCTTGACGAATGCAGGATTTAAAGTAGACACAGCCGTTGCTGGACATGAAACCTCCTTTTATGCAGTGAAAGACAGTGGAAAACCTGGTTCAACAATTGCCTTTCTTGCTGAATATGACGCTCTTCCAGGTTTAGGGCATGCCTGTGGTCATAATATTATCGGAACAACGAGTGTCGCAGCCGGAATTGCTCTTTCTAAAACATTAGATGAAACCGGTGGAAGTGTCGTCGTCTTAGGAACACCTGCTGAAGAGGGTGGTCCAAACGGCAGTGCAAAGGGAAGCTTTGTAGCACATGGCTATTTAAAGGAAGTAGATGTCGCTTTAATGATTCATCCAGCAGGAAAAACATCTCTAACAAGCGAAACACTTGCCGTTGATCCACTTGATTTTCATTTTTACGGGAAAGCCGCACATGCATCAGGGGCTCCTGAGGAAGGAATTAATGCATTAGATGCAGTGATCCAGCTTTTTGTTGGGATTAATGCTCTACGCCAGCAGCTTCCTACAGATGTTCGAATTCATGGAATTATTACACATGGTGGGGATGCACCAAACATTATTCCTGAATATGCAGCAGCAAGATTCTTCATTCGTGCGGATTCATGGAAAAAAACAGAGGAGGTATCAGTAAAGGTACGTGCAATTGCTGAAGGTGCTGCACTAGCAACCGGGGCAACGGTAAAAATTGAACGATTCCAAAATGAAGTAAAGGATTTTGTGCTAAATCCTGTACTAGATAATATTTTACAAGAGGAGTTAGAGGCTTTAGGAGAAAAGGTTTGGACAATTCGAGGACAAGGCAAAGGTTCAACAGATGCTGGGAATATTAGCTACGAGGTTCCAACAGCACATCCATATATAAAAATTGGCCCAGACGATCTAATTGGGCATACAAATGAATTTAGAGAAGCTGCTAAATCCCCTGAAGGTGATGCAGCTTTAATAAAAGGAGCAAAAGCACTTGCTTCAGCTGGCTATCGCTTATTAAAAGATAGTGATCTTTTAAGTGAAATAAAAGCTTCTTTTGAGACAGCGAAGGCACAGAAAGAAAACTTCTAAAACTCATTCTAACATTATTTGCATATGGAACAGGGCTGTACCAGAAAGTTGCCGAAGATCAACTTTTTGGACAGCCCTACTTTTATACATATGCACTTATAAATACTCGTAGCTTTTCAAAATGATCGTCAATCAATAAATACTTTTTGTAGATTTCCATTAATTTCTCAAAAAGCTCATAGTGCTCTGTTACAAATAAAATCTTTAAAATATTTAATAGATGGAGAGAGGCACTTTGAGCTACAAAATAATAAGGAGCCTCTGATTGGCGATAATGTTGACGCCATTCTTCCACAGATAACCCAATATGCTGTAATGAATTATTAACGTGTAATGCAATATCCTGCTGAACATATGCCTCAATTGCAATCAATTGTTCATTGCTACAACTCCCCTCCACTAATGCTGCATGTATTTTTTTATTGGATGCTAGTACATGCTCTTTTAAAAGGACTAACCCCTCTTGATAACGTCCCATTCTTACGTAATGATCCAGCAATATAGCATACAAATTCTCTAAAAAATTTAGTTCATAGTTTTTAATAATTGCAGGAGGAGTCGGCTTACGATTTGGTAGTAACTCTTTATATTCAAGCATTATCTCGATTGCATAATTATTAAGTCGCTCATCCTCTAATAAATATTCCCCATATTGAATAACTAATTCATTATCCTTCTCCTGATGTGCTATATGAAATAGTAGATAGGCTATTAACACTTTTTCCTTCTCCGTTAATGCATACATTGAATAGCGCCAATCCGCCTCAAAGGACGTAATAAGTGTCTTCACACAGTTATTATCTCCCTCAGCCAATCGGTAGTGTACAACAATTTGATAAAGACGTAACTGTTTTTTTGCCAAACAGCTAGCATTGTGTTTATCCACATGAGTTATACACTTATCCAGTATCGTTTTATAGTTATTCACAAAGTTATCCACATGTTCACAATTTTCTTTCATAGATTGCTCAAAATGTCCCATTATTTCATAAAGAAATGTGAATTGCTCTAAGGGTCTGTGGATAAGTAGTGAATAAACCTTTTTTGTAAAAAGCCAATGCCAAAAAGATGCATGCTCTTTATACATCATATGCACTAAATATTCATCTTGAAATTTATATAAAATAATTGTTTGTAGTTCATTAACTGGCATTACTATTTGCATTCGTTTCCCAAAAACTAGCCAAATTAGTCGTTCTAAGTCTATTGTGTGTTGCGCAAAGAGTTGCTCAAAAAAAGTTTCTTTTCCTTTTTGTGTATAAAAAAAAGCATTGAGCCGTTCATTCACAAATTTTGCATCTAAGCCATATTTGTCAAAATACATTTGCATTTCTGTTGATACACGACCCCAATATTTACGAGCTGTGGAAAAGGCAATATTCTTAGCCGTTTCTTCATTTACTAAAAATAGCTTTGGTGAAAGCGAAGTACCAAGTATTTTTGGATCTTCCTGCAGATTTGACTCTGCCTCCAGCCATGTTGCTAGTAAATTTTCAGCACCCTTTTCACTTTTTTGTTTATAAGCCATGAATAATTGCTCATCACAGTCCAACAGCATAAAATTGGAGCCTCCCATCAAATTCGACCAACAAAGATCTTCCCCTATCATTCAAATACATGTTTTTAACACTCTTTCTTCAATATAACAAATCTTAAGTAAAATATGCTAAAAAATTAGTGATATGCCTAGCTAAAATGTTCTCAAACAAAAAAGAACCACCTATCAAGTGAATACACTTCATAGATGGAAATCTCCATCACCAAAATAGTGGATATTTTCTTTTTTCACGTAAATTATTTATCAACAATCCGAAAAATACAATAATGACAGCTCCAATTAACACAGGTGTTACTAAATAACTCCAACCATAGCCTCCTAAAATAATAATTATAGGATTGGCACCTGCCGGCGGATGGATAATGCCCAGGAAGGCCATAAAAAATATTGTTAGCCCTACGCCTAAACTAATAGACAGCATACTCGAGCCTAATAGTGCATACATAGCCAAACCAATAAAGGCGGAAATGAAATGGCCGCCAATAATATTTCGAGGCTGAGATAACGGTGCATTCCAGACGACAAATACAAGTACACAGCTACCACCAAGTGAAGCCATTAGCCAAGGTGCCTCTGTAAAATTTGTTAGCCATAGCAAAACAAAAATACATATTAAGCCGCCTATTGCTCCCGTGATGGCATCAGCAAAATTTGTTCGAGAGGGGGCATGTCCCCCTCCTCTCATTTTTAATATAAAAGGTTTTATACTATTCTTTTTCTCTATTTTATTTTCCACACCAAAAAACTCTGTCATTCGACACCAACTTTTCTATGCTACGTTCTATTTAAATTCGGTTAGGCTAATCATTTTTAAACTTTACCTATTATATCAACACAACATTAGAATTCAATCTAAACTTCATATTTCAGACAAATTCTTACTTTGCCACCCCATAACCCATACAAAAAAGCAAACCTTTAACAGTTTGCTTTAGAATGAATTCATCTATTAATCATATTGCTTTTTCACTGTCTTATAAATTCGTACCTTTTTCAATATCGTTTTAGGTACTTGGAAGGTTGCTGTGACAACTCCTGGATGACGTCCAATTTCAATGGAACCTGTTATCGTCGCTCTATTTAATACTTCTGGCTCACTCATCTCAAATAACTTTGCAGCTCTCTGGACTGCATTATCCGTAGCCTCATTTAGCGTTTTTCCAGAACCAATCATAGATACAGGGAATGCTTCCTCTACCTGTTTCACACCGAACTCCTCTGCTAGCTCTCGTGCACGGCGCTTTTCTTCCTTCGTAAAGGGCTTTGCTGTATAAGGTAAATCTTCTTCGTTTGGTAATAACACTGGGCCTTCCAATGCTACTTTTTTCAAGACACTAACTTGTAGCTGTACAATACCAGCTACATCTGTTGTATGCCCTGCAATCTCCCCATCTCCCTGCATAGCATGCATATCCCCAATATAGACACCGCCACCTGGAACCTTTACAGGACAAATAATCGTTGCCCCTTCGCGTACTCTACTTATATCCATATGACCATCGGTACGATGTAAATCCAATTCATCTTGTGTAAAGGCATATTCATGCGGTGCTCCAATTAAGAACGAACCAAAATCACCAGCATTATGAGAATCCGGCATTGCTTTTGAAGGGGTTGTGCCAAGCTGTCCTAAAAAAGGTCGCATTCTCGCCATTACACCTACTAGGTCGCTTGGTGCTAATGCAACAACTGGATTTTGTACAGAATTTTCAGGTGTTCTCATGTAATTTTTAGCATCAACTGCGATACGGCGAGCACCCTCTCTTCCAACAGTGACACCCATTTGGCCTTTTTGATCAAGGGCCATTGTATAGCCGTTTATCATTTTAAATGGTGCCGTTTCTGTATCACAGGTTGAACAGCGAATCGCTTGTGGACCTATCCCTTTGACAATTGTGCTTGGATGTAACTTGCCACAACCTGGGCATTTGACAGAAACGAACGGGTCGCCAATGAATCGATCTATAATCGCCTCATCGTAACCTGACGAGGTTGCCAGAGATGTGACCTGAATAGATTTAATTTTAATGGCGATGGCGTCGCCCACCTCAGCGCCTTCTACAAAAACAGGCTTCGTTACTTCGTGTCCTCCACGAATAGTAGGTGTAAGCATTGGTCCCCAGCATCCAGGTGCTGTATTGGCAATGATCGTTCCACCGTCTTTAACGGGCCCTAACATCTTCTTTGAGGGATCTAAAATTCCATCAATGAACTCATTTACGAACAATGTCTCAGCGGCTTGCGATTGCTGTATAAAGTCATCATTTTCTAAGCCTTCCTTTTCAAGCACATGCAATTCGTTTGTCATTTTTTGTCACGCTCCTGGTTCTGATTTTTATGTAAGTGTTATATGTTAAAAACGCTCTCCACATTTGCAGAGAGCTATTTTTATCAATTGTTCATGTATAAATCAAAAATATGTGAGAAGTCTTCTTTTTTGTACTTTTCTTTATGGTCGATCATCCAAGTACTCGCAAAGCGTGTGATTTCCTCGAATGACGTAGATGGAGAGATGTTATCATTGCCCATCCGTCCAAGTGATGAAGAAGCAATGTTTAAGCTTTTTTCTGCTACCTCTAGCTTATAGGCATTGTGTTTTTGCTCATAGCTAATAGCATGCAGTGCTTTATAGAGGTCTTTAATATCATCAATAAAGCGTTTATGGATGTCGATGGATAGTGGAGAATTACCAATTGTAAACTTAATTTCGACATCAAGGTCAATTGTTCCTGCTGTTTCTAGAAAAACATCTGTAATGGCATACATAGAATAGTCATAGCGTCGCAATAATCTCTTTTTACTCATAGCACTCTCGCCATCTACATGAATAATGGCACGATTCGTAAAGCAGTACTCGTCTGCCTTCGTTTTAATTAAAAAATATATTTTTTCGTCAATTTCATGTAGGATAAAATCATCTGCATCTGTTTTATCATAATCCACTTGTGGCACAACTACTCCAATATCTGAAAGTCCAAGTGCATCTGCTGCTATTTTTTTGAACACCGTCATTCCTCCTAAATCGTCATACTCCTTTTACGCTTTAGAAACTGTAAAAGTTTCATAATACATTTCCCTACTATATACAAATTTTCATATAATCAATACTTCATTTCCTCTTTCATGTATATTTCATTTATAATGATTGTCAGAAAAGGATTCTTCCAAATCGAAAGGTCGTGTGAATAAGTGCAAGAACCAACTATATTAGTAGTGGATGATGAGGCTGATTTAGCTAATCTGTTAAAAGTAAGCTTACAAAAAGAGGGCTACAAACAAATTTATACAGCTGGCTCCATTCATGATGCTTGGACAAGCTTTCAACTAACAAAACCAGATATTGTACTGCTAGATGTCATGCTTCCAGATGGTGAGGGCTACGATTTATGTAGACGTATCCGTGAAGTCTCACATGTGCCTGTACTTTTCATGTCTGCTAAAAACGAGGAAATTGATAAAATTTTAGGGCTAGCCATTGGTGGAGACGATTACATTACTAAGCCTTTTAGCCCTAAAGAGGTTGCCTATCGTGTAAAGGCCCAATTACGAAGAGCTGGCTACCAAACTCAAGATACTGCTCCGAGCCTTACCAAGAAAGCACTACAGCATGGACCATTCCAGCTGAATACCGATGAAACTGAAGTTCATAAAGATGGCGTTTTATTGGAGTTAACGGCAAAGGAAATTGGTTTAATGGCGTGCTTTATGCACAATCCTAATCGAATTTTAAGTAAAGAAACGCTGTTCGAACGTGTCTGGGGAGAGGACTTTTTCGGTTCAGATAATACCGTCATGGTGCATATCCGCCGTTTGCGTGAAAAAATCGAACAGGATGCCTCAAAACCTCTGTATATCACCACTGTTAAAGGGCTTGGTTATAAATTCGTCGTACCAAAAGAGGCACAAGGATGAAGTGGAAATTAACAGCGCGCTTCCTCCTTTCTGTACTTTCTATTGTCATCATCGTTATTTTCGTCAATACTGCCATTCTAGTAGGTCTGCTCACTTATCGGTTAGCTACTGATTCTGATGGTGCTTCTGCAACTAAAGAAGAAAACTTTGTACGCGAATTCCAAAAATATATCGAAATTAAAAATGGGGTTCCCTCAATAAGTGCAGATGGGCTTGAACATTTGCATCTGCGAAATGCTTGGATTCAATTACTTGATGTAAATGGTCAAGTTATTGACGCCCATTTTGTACCAGAAAAAGCACTCTCGCACTATACACCCATCGACTTAATTCAGGTATATAAATATAAAGAATTTGATTCTAATACTACGGTTTATATTGGCAATAAGGATGATTTTAGTTATTTAATTGGCATTCAAGGTAGTGGTGTTACAAGATATGTTATGCATTTTTCTGGCACATCAATCTTACAGTTTATCGGGAAATTCGGCTTGTTCATCGTTATTGCGGACTTGTTAGTAGCAACATTGGTAGGCTGGCTTTTTGGGCGCACATTAACGAAGCCTCTTTATGCGATGATTGAACGAATTCACCATTTAAAAGATCATAAGCATTCGTCCGACAAAGCGCCTGGAGGAGTTTACAAGCCTGTTTTTGAAAATCTAAATGAAGTATCACTAGAACTAGCTGCCCATGAACAAGAGAGAAAGAGACTAGAAGTTATGCGTGAGGAATGGATTAGTAATGTTTCACACGATATGAAAACACCACTTGCCTCTATTCGTGGCTATGCAGAGCTATTGAATGATGAAAAATTGCCACTTAGTGAGCAAACTGAGTACGCAAAAATTATAGAAAAACAATCATTGCATATGCAAGATCTATTAGATGATTTAAATTTAACGATGCGTTTAAGACATCAACGGCTTCCTCTCACATTAAAAAAAGTGAATATGGTGCCATTTATTCGTGAAATTGTAATCGATACATTGAATACACCACAATATGAGCTTGCTAATCTTGAGTTTGAGACAGCCACCGAGGACAGTCTGCATCAAATTGACGAGCACTTTATGCGCAGAGCTATTATGAACTTTTTACACAATGCCATCCTCCATAATACTCCTGATGTTTCCGTACTTGTATCAGTTGATGAAGATTCTATTACGATTTCCGATAATGGTAGAGGCATCGCAGCAGAGGATCTGGAACATATTTTTGAACGCTATTACCGAGGTACAAATACGGAAAAAACAACTGGCACTGGTTTAGGTACAGCTATTGCTAGAGATATTATCGAGGCCCATGGAGGAACCGTAAGTATCAGCTCTGAAGAAGGGAAAGGTACAAGCGTTAACATTTATTTAAAAAGGAATACGCAATAAATCAAAACCCAAAATTTAACTAGTAGCATTCTTGGAAATACGATAAATTTTAAACACACTTTTGGCACTAGCACTTCGCTTTCGTGCAGAAAAGGGGTGTCTCAAATAACTTTTGAGACACCCCTCAGAGTGTTGAAAAACAAAACTATCCATAGCATTTTTGTGAAAGGTGAAAATGGATTTCCGCTGCAGGCTACTTGCTTTCCTGTGGGCGAGCGCCGAGCCGCTTCCTCCGCTACCGCTCCGTTTAGAGGCTCGCCTGTCTCGCTATCCCACGGGAGTCAAGTAGCCTTCCACTCCAACCCACAAAAGTGTTACCTTTTTAGCAAAGTTTTCAAATAAAGTGAAGGTGCTCACTACTTTTTATGAAGAGGTGTTGTCACGCATCACTTCTCCATATTGAAAATAAGAGTTTATCCCCTCTAAGAATACAGATAATGGGCTATTTGATCGCTATACTACTATGAAAAAAGTAAAGACACTTTGCAGAATGGTTGATTGGAGTGGAGCCAGCGTCACTCCTAGGGGATTTAGCGTCACAGATGAGACCCTGGAGCGAGCGTAAGTGAATGAAGAGCGGCTCATCGGACGCCCCCTAGAAAGGGCGCTGGCGGAACGGAAATCAACCTCTCACCTTGCTAAAGGTTCTTTTTCTGCTATTGACATCACCTTTTTGCTATTTCACTTGATCTTGCACTTTTGCAGGTAACTCGTGGAATTTTACTTCATCAAATGAAGAGACTTCCGTTTCCTTTTTCACGTAAAGCTTTAAATAAGCATCCTGGCGTAAATTTTTGTGTGCTGAAAACTTTAATGTTTTTTCTTCGCCATTTTTATTGTAAGCAGGTAGCTCGTACCAGTACATTTTAAAGATTTCACCGCTATCAACCTTATACTCCTCTACTTCTCCCTCAGCTGTAATATGGACATAGTATGTGTCTTTATTTAACCGATTAAAGTCTACAGTCATCAATACAACCAATCCTGCCACGAATAAGATGAACAATGCACCTATTCCGAAAAATACTTTTTTCATATTTAATTCCCCTGTCTCACTATTTTATAGAACGAACGCACGGTAAAGATATAATAAATAAAGTAAATAGCTGAATATGCAACAATCCACAACATAACTGGCTTTGTAATATTCATACCAAATAGCTGTGAAAATGCTAGTAACGCAAAAGCACTATGCACAATGCCGACGATAAGTGGAGCACTAAAGATCACAGCCACCTGTCCTGCAACTGTCTTTAAAATTTGCTTACTATTCACACCAATTTTATTTAATATAGCGTATTTCGCCTGATCTTCCTCAGCTTCCGTTAAAATTTTGAAATAGATAATACTGCCTGTTGCCGCTAGGAAAACGAGACCTAAGAAGCTTCCCACAAACAATAGTGCACCAACTGTTGCTAAACCATCCTCATAGCTTTGTGGAACACTAGAGAAAGTTTCTTGTTGTTCAGTAGGTAATTGTTTATAAATATCTTGTGAAACGTTCTGTTGTTTCAAATCATTGTCCAATCCAACAACCTGCATGATGAGCTCTTCGGCATTTGTAGTCGCAAATTCCTGATCATTCACAACGAGTACTGTTCCCGCTGCTATAAAGTTTAGCACGCTTTCCTTGTACATTTTCTCTACATGGAAGGAATCTCCGTTTTGTAGCTTAAAGTCCTCACCCGTAAAATCATGTGAAAATCGTTCATCATAGGCTGCATCAAGTAAAACTGTAGAGCCATCTGCAATGTGCAGTTCTTCATCCTTACCTTGTAATTTCGCTAAACGATTATAATCAGATTCCTTCAATAATGTATATTCGAAAAACGAGAATTCATTATCAACACGTAAATTTTTCACAGCCACTGCTTCATTATATAAGACATCTTCTTGAGAAAATTCTACCGTCTCGCCTTTCCACATAAATGTATTTGGCAGCATCTGACGCACACTTGCTTCTGCATTGTAATACATGCCGAAGACACCGCCACCTGCTGTAATCGTTGTTGCACTTAAAATTGCAATGATCGACAGCGATTTAGCATTAGCTCGAATACGATATAATAACTGAGAAACACCGATTAAATTTAAGCCTTTCCATGACCATGATGTGGCTTTTTTTAATGCTGTTAACACAAAAACACTCACACTATGGAATAAAAGATATGTTCCTGCAATCGTTACACCTATGACCATTAATGGCGTACCTAACATAGTGAAGAATTTCCATATTTCACTCGTAAACATATCAGAGGCAGCTGTATAATATCCAAATGCAATTAGCGCAGTACCGAGTAAAGCAGCTACTAAAGAGGCACGTGGAATTTGCTCACCCTGTTTGTCAGCGTGAAATAAATCAATTAGCTTAAATTGATAAATAACACGATAGCCTTGCAATGATGTGAATAAAAACAGTAGTGTAAATATGCCAGTCGTATTAATTAATGCCTCCATCGAAAATGTCAGACTACCAACCACTTCATAGCCCATTAAGCGTACTAAGATCATTAACAGCCCTTGTGACATAAAGAACCCTAGAATGATACCAAGTATTAGAGAAACAAGTCCTATAACTAAATTCTCAAAAAAGAGCATTAAGCCAATTTTTTGCTTACGCACACCTAGCAATGAATAGAGGGCTACTTCCTTTTTCCGCTTCTTCATAAAAAATGAATTGGAATAGGCCATAAAGATGACAATAAAGAATAATAGCACTACTGACGATGCACTCATCAATCCCTTTATTTGTTGTGATGATTGTTTTAAGGCCGAAAGATCATCATTATATTTGAGCGTCACAAATGTAAAGTAAATAACGATACTAAATACCATCGAGGCAATATATAAAAAGTAATTCGACAAATTGCGTTGAATATTTTTGCGCGCTAAACTAAATAACGTCATTTACTCCACCCCCGATGCTAGACAGCACCTGCAAGATCTCTTGGAAAAATTGCTTCCTTGTTAGAGTCCCACGTTGAATTTCCTTAGAAAGCTGTCCATCTTGAATAAATAGTATCCGCTGGCAGAAGCTAGCTGCAAAAGCATCATGGGTAACCATCATAATCGTTGCGGCTTGAGATTGGTTTAGATCGCTTAAGCTTTCTAGTAAATCTGTTGCAGATTTTGAATCAAGTGCACCTGTAGGCTCATCCGCAAAGATTAGCTTTGGCTCTGTCACTAATGCTCGTGACGACGCAGTACGCTGCTTTTGTCCTCCTGAAATTTGATAAGGATATTTATCAAGCAAGTCACTTATACCAAATAATGCAGCAATCCGCTCAACCCTTGCGTTGATAGCCTTTGTTGGCATCTTCGCAATAGCTAGTGGTAAAACAATATTTTCTCGCACTGTCAAAGAATCGAGTAAATTATAATCTTGAAAAATAAATCCTAAATTATCGCGACGAAAATCCGCTAATTCGGCATCTTTCATACGTGCTAAATTAGTATTCCCAATAATTATTTCACCAGTCGTTGGCGTATCAATCGTTGCTAATACATTTAAAAGGGTAGATTTCCCGGCTCCAGAAGGACCCATTACACCAACAAACTCTCCTTTTTCTACTTCAAATGATATATTCGATAGCGCTGTAAAAGTATTTGCGCCTTTGCCGTAAGTTTTTCCAACGTTTTGTACCTTTAATAATGGCGTCATATACGCTCACCTCTTCTTTCTGACTTTAGTATACGACCTCAAACTTACAACAAATTTGTCGCAAGCTTACAGCAACCTTAAATCAATCGCTAGTTTTCGATTAATTCATACGTTTTATCGAAGCCATTCCCTTTTGTATTCCCCAACTTTTAAAATTGATTGACATAAAAAAAGATTCATACACAAATAACTGTGCATGAACCATTTTAATCTATTGTTCTAAAACCTTTTGAATATCGTCCTCAAAGCTACTTGGCTTATCTGCTGAGGCGTAGCGCCCTACAACCTCACCATTGCGATTTACAAGGAATTTTGTAAAATTCCACTTCACGCTACTGCCTAAAAATCCTTTGGAGTGAGAAGTTAGATAATCGAAAATAGGATGTGCTTCTTTTCCATTTACCTTAACTATCTCATGCATCGGGAAAGTCACTCCATATGTCAGACGACACTGTGATGCAGCTTCTTCAGCAGTCGCTAGCTCTTGTTTAAATTGATTTGAAGGGAAACCAAGTACCACAAGACCTTCCTCCTGATATTTTTCATAAAGACCTTCTAATTCTTCAAATTGCGGTGTAAACCCACATTTGGAGGCTGTATTGACAATTAGCAAAGGCTTTCCCTTATAACGTTCGAGGCTATAGACAGTACCATCTTCTAAAGTTACGTTAATATCATAAATGCTCATCTTTCTACCTCCTATTATAAACGTCCATTCATTCGTGCCACCTGCTGTAATGGGTCCCAAACACCATTGAACGGTGGTGCATAGGCTAAATCTAAATCTAGTAAATCAGGTAATGTCATTTTACTATACAATGCCGTAGCAAATACATCGATACGCTTATCAACTCCTGCTGGACCTACGATTTGTGCGCCTAATAGCAGCTGGTCCCGCTTGCGAACAACCACCTTAATATACATACGTTGTGCACCTGGATAATAGCCAGCAATATGACGTGCAGATAGTTTAAATGCCTCATAGTCAAAGCCAAGCTCTTTCGCCTTACGCTCATTGATGCCTGTCGTAGCAATGGTTAAATTGAAAAACTTTAAGATAGAAGTTCCCACGATTCCTCTAAACGGTGCAAACTTGCCTGACATATTAAGGCCTGCTAAACGACCTTGCTTATTAGCAGTCGTTCCTAAAGGTACGTAATCTAAACGCTCCTTCACAATATTAAAATGGGTTGCACAATCTCCTGCTGCATAAACATTTTCAATAGAAGTCTCTAAATGGCGATTCACAATAATTGCTCCATTTTTCGCAAGTGCTATTCCAGTATTCTTTAAAAACTGCGTATTTGGTTGAATGCCTGAAGCGACAATCACTAAATCTGTTTCTAAAACACTGTTATCTGTGACGACACGCTCGACCCGTTTACTCCCTTCAAATGCTTCCACACTTGTATTTAATAAGAGTTCCACATCGTTCTTTTTTGCTTCCTCATGAACATGTTGGGCAAGCTCTTCATCTAAAATTCGTGCTACATGGCTTCCTCGTTGAACTAGCCTTACTTTTTTCCCGCAGGCGTGTAGCGTTTCAGCCATTTCTAATCCAATATAGCCACCACCTATGATGGTTACCTGTTCAATATCTGGCGTTAAATCAGCCAGTAAATCCTCCAACTGAGGAATCGTTTTTACCGTGTGGATACCTTCTAATTCAATCCCCTCTTGCACAGGCACTACTGGACTAGCTCCCGTAGCAATAAGAAGCTTATCATAGGGAATCTCAAATGCTTCACCACTCGCCTGTGTCCCCGTAATAAATTTCTTCTCTATATCTACATTTTCTACCTCATAGCCAACTCTTGCATCAATGCCATACTTATCTCTAAAAGTCTCGACATCTCGTGCAATTAAACGTTTGGTTGATGAAATACGTCCATCTACAACATAAGGCAATCCACATTGCCCATATGAATAAATAAAACCACGTTCTAAAGTAGTTATTTCTGCCCCTGGCACATTACGATAGATTTCCATTGCTGCAGACATACCTGCAGCATCTCCCCCAATGATGACGTATTTCATTCTACAAGCCCCCTTATTTTTTCCTTGTTGCCATTAAATCTGCATATTGATCGATATACAAACGTCGTTTTCCTCCACTTACGATGACACGTATTATATGGATGGCTATAATCATTGTAAGTGCAAAACCTGCTGTTGCGGCTAGTAGAGAAATGACAATTTGCAGAACATAAAATGATGAATCCATATTTAATTGAATACTACCAAACGTTGAAATGGCTTCGAATAGACTAGCCGTAGCGACAATAGCGATACAGCGACGCCACGATTGCTTTACAATACTTTTGCCATTCTTGTTGGCCATTGTAAAACGCATAATCTTCATACCTAGCGTTGCACCATTCATCATACTTGGGATCACGCCAAAGAGGATCATGTACAAGACCATGTTCACCAAGAACTCGAATGTACCACTATACCCTGTCAGACCGCCAACCATAATCCATATCATTTGTGCGATACATAAATCAATGACGAGTGCCAGCAAAATAGAGATGGGCTTAACAATATCCATTTTTTCCATTTCAGCAGCTTTTGCCTCAACCTCTTCATGCGAAGGAAATAGTGCCCATATGATTGGTGCTAAAAAGAATCCTAGTAACGCGCCTACACTGTTCAGTAATAAATCATCCACATCAAAGATGCGGTAGGCACAATTAAAGATGCCGTAAATACCTGTTCTTTGTGTGACCTCATAAAACAATGTTAGCAAAAAGCTAATTAAAAATGCACGTTTCCAGTACCTTCTTTCTTTAAGAAAATATCGCAAGTAAACGCCAAACGGCATCAGTAGCAAGAAATTAAAGAATGCTTGGAAAAATGCCTGCTGTTTCGTTATAGCAAGCCATGTAGAGGGATTTGTTACTACAACCCCGCTGTCCTTTAAAATATCCTCAACAAATTGAAAAAGTCGCAAATTAGTATGAACAGTGTCTGCGGATTGGAGTGAGCATGTATCTCTTGTAGATGGAAATGGCAGTAATACTAAACATAGTGCGGATAAAAAATAAAAAATAAATGAGAACATAATAATGGTTTTGGACATAGATAAATATCCATATTTACGATACGTATAAATAAGCCATGGAATAAAAAGTACAAATGATAAAATAATCGTTATAAAAAACGCTATTAAAATGGAATCTGTGTAAGTTGACATATAAGCACCTCTCTCTTTAAAATGCCCGTTTTTATGAACACTAAAACTAAGTTTAGTTCTCCAATACAACATATTTATTTCAGTAAGCTTACATAATCCTTAATTCAATCAAATATGGCTGATACGTACGAGGAGTAGTTAATCTAAAGAAATCATGTCCTGTGGCAGCTACTACAACAAAATAAAAAACAGGTAAAGAATATACTCTCTACCTGCTCCCATTTATTATAATTTAGCAATTTCTTCTTTACAGAATGTCAGAATTTCCTCTAGTTCATCATCCTCTAAAGCAAAATCTAAGTATTCACCTTCAGCCTTTTCCAGAATGAAGTAATTTAAAATAAATGGCGATTCGCCCTTTTCACCGATGAGGACACGAATTTCAATGCCAGCTTCGTGATATAATTCGTCCTCTTCATCAATTTCTACATCCAAAATAAATTCATAGCGCTTACCCTCAATAATATTTGTAGGGTCTAAAATTTCTTCCATTGTGAATTGTGTAATTTCCATTGTTCTAGCTCCTTTTTCTTTAGCTGTTCCTTTTTATATTAAATCAATTTCAGCATGGGTCAACTAGAAAAGCCGTATACACGTGTAAGTAATTATGCCAGAATAAAATGGAATTGTTTTAGAATTAAGAATCCCTACATAAAAAGGAGGCTTTTTCATGAAAGAGCTATTATATTATCAAGACGTTATGTTACACGAGTTTAATGCTAATTTTGTAAGCAAAGGAATGGATGAAGCTGGTCGTCATTATGTTGTCCTATCCAATACCGCATTCTATCCAACTGGTGGCGGACAGCCTCACGATACAGGCACTTTGAATAATGTAGATGTCATAGATGTTGAAAAAGTGGATGATGAAATTCGTCACTATATTCAAGGAGATCCATCAACTTTAGACGGTGTAGTACGTGGCAAAATCAATTGGTCAAGACGATTCGATCATATGCAGCAGCATGCTGGACAACATATTTTAACAGCGGCATTTATAGAGCTTTTTAATGCACAGACTGTAAGCTTTCACCTAGGTAGTGAGCAGGTCACAATTGATATTGCTATAGATACGCTGACTGAACAGCAGCTTGCAGCGGCGGAAGCAAGAGCCAATGACATCATTTTAGAAAATCGTCCAATTCAAACAACATGGATTACAGAAAATGAGCTTGTTAACTATAATCTTCGGAAAGAAGTTGCTGTGACGGGGGACATTCGACTGGTCATTATCCCTGATTTTGATTATAACGGCTGTGGTGGCACTCATCCAACATCCACAGGGCAGGTCAGTGCTATTAAAATACTAAGCACTGAAAAAATGAAAGGCAATGTGCGCGTTTCTTTTGTCTGTGGACAACGTGTTTTAGCCGAGCTTGCCATGCGGAAAAAAGTATTAGCAGATGTTGCTCGACAATTAAGTGTTCCAGAGATTGAGGCTGCTACAGCACTTACAAAAGTTCTATCTGTCCAAAAAACTACGGAGAAAGCACTTGCTACTGCGAAAGAGGAGTTACTAACTTACGAAGCAAAGGCACTGGTGGCTAATAGTGAAGGTGTAGTAACGGCTGCTTTTCATCAACGAACAATGCAGGAGCTACAAAAAATCGCTCGTCTGATTGTCTCTGACCAGTCAGATGCTATGACCTTACTAGTTTCTGAAAATGAAGGCAAACTACAATTTGTTGCAGCAAAAGGTAAAAATGTTACCAAAAGCATGAAAGATATTGCCGCGAAGGCATTACCTCTTATTAATGGTAAGGGCGGCGGAAGTGACCAAATGGTCCAAGGCGGTGGCGATTGTATGATTTCCAAAGAAGAACTACTGCTAGCTATGGAAAAAGCTTAATTCTACTATGAAAAAGGAGCCGTCATTATGAGACAGCTCCTCCTTTTTAATACTTAAATTTTTGAATGGCTCCATATAACCGTTTCGCCATTTCTGATAGTTTTTCAGTTTGACCGTTCATCGTTTCTACTGTATTCAACTGTTCTGTTGTTGCATCTGTTACCTCATGCACATAATCACTTGCTGCATGTGCGGTTGCTGCCATTTCTTCCATAGATGCTGAAACTTCCTCTGTATTTGCAGACATTTGTTCAGCTGAAGCGTTCATTTCTTCAATTTGACCTGCTATCTCACCTACCGCTCGAACCATTTCCTCAAAACGTTCACCAACTGCCTCAATAGAAGCTAATCCGCGTTCAACATGAACTTCGCCCGATTCTGCCGCCTTTACTACCTCTAATGTGTAGGATTGAACGCTTTCAATTAATACATTAATTTTGGTAGCTGACTCTGCTGTCTGCTCCGAAAGCTTGCGAACTTCATCCGCTACAACAGCAAATCCTTTACCTGCCTCTCCTGCACGAGCTGCTTCGATGGAGGCATTCAATGCTAATAAATTTGTTTGATCAGAAATATCTGTAATCATTTTAGAAATTAAACTAATTTCCTCTGACTCTCTTTCTAGCTTGTGAATAATTGTTAGCTCAGCTGTTGTCCCCTCCTGAATTTCATTCATACGGCGCATAGATTGCTGGACAGCTTCATTGCTCTCACTAATTTTCTGGGAAATAAAATCTGTATTGCAGGCAATAGCTGAGGCTACTTCGGCAACATTTTGTATACCCATAGCCATTTGTTCCATTGCAGAGGCACTTTCTTCTGCCATCACGGTTTGACTCTGTGCCCCCCTGTCTACTTCACTGATTGCACTAGCTATTTGCTTAGAATGCTTTGTCACAGCAGTGACATCTCCCATTAAATCACACGAGGCTTCATTCACTGCAGTTGCTTCCTGACTCACTTTCGCTACCATTTCTCGCATATTATCAATCATGCGATCTAATGCACGCGCCATTGTCCCCATCTCATCAATACGCTTTAAATACTTCTCAGGGATCTCCTGTGTAAAGTCACCTTCTGATAAGCCTTCACTAATACGAAGCACATGACGAAGTGGTCTACTGACCGAACGTGAAATAGCAAATGAGATGAATAGTCCTAGTATCGAAACAATGATGGTCGTGACAATAAAGTTCGTCTTAAGCTTAGAAAGTCCTGAGAACATCTCATTTTCTAATGCAATAACCCCCATTTTCCAACCATTATCAAGGGTATGGTAGCCCATTAAGTTCGTACCAGCATCCTCTGTTTCGAACGAAAAATAGCCACTTTCATTGGTAATCATTTCTTTTGCAGCTAATGCCCTGCCCGTCATAACACCTGTTTCTTCCGCTTCTTCGATTGGATTATTTTGCTCCCTCACATAGGAATGATTATTATGTCCAATAATCGTTCCTTGAGCATCCAGCATAAATGCATAGCCACTGTCTCCAACCTTAATGTCCTCGACAATATTAGATAAATAATAACCATCAATACGAGCCAATAATAGTGCTTTTTCACCTGTAGCTGTAGTAATTGGTGAAACAATTAAAATAACCGGCTCGCCAGTTACACGGCTAATCGTTATTTCAGACATGACAGACTTGCCAGTAAAACCTTCTTTTACATAATCACGATCGCCTAATTCAGCAGTTGTATCATCTAGATAATGGGCTACCCCATCAGCTTTTATAATGCCAAAACCTAAGTAGTTCTTATTATTAGCAAGGCGTTTTGACAAATATTGTTTTTGTTTTTCAAAGTCCATACTACGAACTGCCTCTTGCTCTGCGATTGCTTCTACCTCTACCAGTGTTAGTTGGAAGTGTTCTTCTATGTATTGTGAAACATCCTCTGCTCTAGATACTAAATTGGATTCCACTTGCTCATTCATTGCATTCGTACTATTGATCCAAGTAGATAGTCCAAGTGTGCCGCAAGTTACAAAAACAAGAGCAATAATTGCAATAATTAATTTACCACCAATACCTTTTATCCACATATCCCTTTTTCTCACTTCTTCCGTTTTTAGCTATATTATTCGAATATTTATGCATAACTTCAGAGTAAAGTCACAAAAAGTAGAAGTCAACAAAAGTTTTCCAATATGATTAATAAATGTATAATAATACCATTTTCACTATATATATAGTGCTAACAATTTTCTACAAATTTTTTAATTCATAGATATAGTTTGCTATAGAAAGACAGAATACTCGCTACATTGGATGAAATTAAAACATTTTCCAATAAAAATTGATTATAATTCACAATTTTTGCTGATTATTAACAATAGGATCGGTTTAAAACATTTTGAGGGGAGGATTTCTATGAGTTCAGACAAAAACAATGTTTCTCGTCGAGACTTTTTGAAAACAACAGGTATTGCTGCTGGTACATTAGTCGGTGGTGGATTAATAGGAGGGCTAGTAGGCTACAACATCCAAGGTAAAGGGACTTCCACTCTGGAGCATGATGGGCATGAAACGAATGAGGCTACTGGTTCGCCTAAGGCTAAGATGTTTTTTAGAAATGAAAAAGATTTTAGTATCTTATCAAAGGCTACAGAGCGTATCTTCCCAGAAGATGATTTAGGGCCCGGCGCTATAGGCTTAGATGTTCCCTATTTTATCGATCATCAACTGGCAGGAAATTATGGGAGTAACTCTAAAGAATATATGCAAGCTCCATTTGACGTAGGTGCCCCTACACAAGGCTATCAAAGTCGTTTAACACGAGCAGAAATTTTCAGGCAGGGCATTCAAAAATTAGAGGACGAAGCTCAAAAGCGTTATCAAAAGAGCTTTAATGATTTAGAAGGTAAACAGATGGATGAAATTTTAACAGCCTTTCAAAAGGGTGACATAGAAATGGTTGGGGTGACATCCGCATTCTTCTTTACACTGCTGCGTGCGGCTACATTAGAGGGTGCCTATTCTGACCCTATGTATGGCGGAAATCGTAATATGGATGGCTGGCGCATGAAAGGCTTCCCTGGCCACCAAATGGCTTATATTACACAAATAGAAGATGCGAAATTCCAAAAAATTGAGCCTAATCCATTAGGCAATCATTAAGGGGGGTTAGAAAATGGCTAAAACATTACCTAGTGTAGACGTTGTAACAGTTGGCGTAGGTTGGACAGGCGGTATCGTTGCTGCTGAATGTGCAAAAGCCGGCTTAAAGGTGGTCGGTTTAGAGCGTGGTCAAAAGCGCGGTACCGAAGATTATTTAAATGTTCACGATGAATACCGTTATGCCATTCGATATGATTTGATGCAAAATCTATCTAAAGAAACGGTAAGCTTTCGAAATGATCGCAATATGAAGGCATTGCCAATGCGACAGCTTGGCTCCTTCCTACTTGGAGAGGGTCTTGGAGGATCAGGAACGCACTGGAATGGTATGACCTATCGATTTTTACCCTATGATTTTCAAATAAAAACATTAACAGATAAACGTTATGGACCAAACAAGCTTGGACCAGATTATCTAATACAGGATTGGGGTTTAACATACGATCAACTGGAGCCCTATTTCGATAAATTTGAAAAAACAGCAGGTATTTCAGGTGATGATAAAAATCCATTTAGCGGCAAGCGTTCAAATCCCTATCCTACACCACCTATGAAAAAAACACCTATGCTTACGCAATTTGAAAAAGCGGCACAAAGCTTAAAGCTAACACCCTATATGGTGCCATCTGCCAACGTATCCGAGGTTTATAAAAATCCTGATGGTGAAACGATCAATGCTTGTCAATATTGTGGTTTCTGTGAACGGTTTGGCTGTGAATATGGCGCAAAATCTTCTGCAGAAATTACAGTCGTCCCTACCGCTTTAAAGACAGGAAACTTTGATTTACGCTTCAATTCCAATGTTGTCGAAATTTTAAAGCAGGGCAATAAGGCTACTGGTGTAAGATATATCGATACTGTGTCGGGAGAAGAATTTATTCAGCCTGCTAATGCGGTTGTATTGACTAGCTATGTCTTTAATAATGCCAAGCTGTTAATGGTCTCAGACATCGGTGAACGATATGATCCTACTACTGGTAAAGGCACACTTGGCAGAAACTATTGCTATCAAATCTTACCTGGTGCTGCGGGGTTCTTCGATGAACAATACAATACATTTATGGGCGCAGGTTCATTAGGCATGTGTATAGACGACTTCAATGGGGATAATTTTGACCATAGTGATTTAGATTTTATTCACGGAGGAAATATTGCTCTTACACAGACAGGTACTCGACCAATCGGTTCCAATCCAACACCACCAGATACGCCTACTTGGGGACCTGAATTTAAAAAGCAGTCTATTTATTACTATACACGCTCATTCGGTATTGGTGCGCAAGGAGCATCTATGCCACATAAGCAAAACTATTTATCACTGGACCCTACCTATAAAGATGCTTATGGCTTGCCATTAATACAATTAACGTACAATTTTACTGAGCAGGATCGTGCACTTCATAAATATATTTCCGCAAGAGCAGCTGACATTATGAAAGAGATGGGTGCAAAAACAATTGTTCCTAACGCTGAAATTACCGACTACAATATCGTACCTTACCAAACAACGCATAACACAGGTGGGACAGTCATGAGTTCAACGCCAGAGCAAGGTGTCGTGAATAATTACCTACAGCATTGGGATGTTGATAATCTGTTCGCGGTAAGTGCAGGCAATTTTGCACACAATAGCGGCTACAATCCAACAGGTACATTAGGAGCACTTGCTTATCGCTGTGCAGAGGGAGTTATTAAATATAGTCAATCAGGCGGTTCTTTAGTGTAAAAAACTTAAATTTAAAGGAGGCAAGGCTTATGGGAGGTCTTGGAGCAATTGGAGTACCTGGCTTAATCATTATTTTGGTCATTGTATTAATTGTATTTGGTCCGAAGAAATTGCCAGAAATCGGCGGAGCAGTTGGCAAAACGTTTGCAGAATTTAAAAAGTCCACTAAAGGGCTTATGGATGATGAGGACGATTCCGAGAAAAAGGTCGAAAAAAAATCTGATGCTTCGTAGGAGGGGTTCCTATGGATCCATATGAAGACGGAAAAAGAAAATATTTAAGCCCCCTTGATAAACCACAAGTTGAGCTTCCATCACCCGTGGAGGCTTTAGCTGAAATACCTGTAGTAGCAAGTGAAGAAGATCATGTAGCAGATGAACCTCTGATACCTGTTACCTCATTATTGGAACATCTTTCTGAGCTGCGTAAGCAAATTATAAAAGGGCTAACAATTTTCATTTTATTTTTTATTGTAGTCTTTTCGACTATAAATATTTGGTTTCCATTCATAACTCGAGGTCATTCTCTCATTATTTTAGGGCCGCTTGAGGTTGTTAAATTTTATATGACTATTTCTACTACTTTAGCATTTGGTCTTGCAATGCCTTTTCTCGTTCATTTTCTGTGGAGCTTTGTAAAGCCTGGCTTAAAGGAAGAGGAAAGTCGATTTTTAGGTCTCTATGCACCGATTATGCTAGTTCTTTTTTTAATAGGAATAGCTTTTGGCTACTTTGTTGTCAATCCACTTAGCTATACCTTCTTAGTAAGTATCGGAGCTACCAATTTCGATGTTATGGTATCAGCTAGTGAATATATGCATTTTTTAATCATGACCACCGTACCGCTCGGTTTATTATTCGAGTTACCCATTGTTGCTCTCTTTTTATCAGCCATTGGTGTACTGACTGCTGAATCCATGAAAAAAATACGAGGCTGGTCTTATATCGCAATGGGCGTAGGTTCTGCTGTTATCACGCCACCCGATTTTATCAGTCAGCTACTCGTATTAATACCTATGATTATTTTGTATGAAATTAGTATCTATCTTGTCAGACGTACAGAACGTAAACAAATTGAAAGCACTGCGTAAAATTTAACGCAGTGCTTATTTTTTCTTTAATTCCATCACAATAATTTCCGGAAGATTAAAAATGCGATATGGTACTGAGCTATTTCCTAGCCCACGACTAACCACCATTTCAGTCGATCCTGCTTCGTAGACACCAGCTGTATATTTTGGAAACAGCCCCTGTCCTGGCGCAACAAGTCCACCAAGTCCAGGAATACGAACTTGCCCACCATGCGCATGTCCCGAAAATACTAAATCCATGTGATACTTTACATACGTATTAAACACCTCAGGTCGATGTGCCAGTAACAGCTTAAACATATCGTTTGGTAAATAAGCTGTTGCTATGTCTAGCATGTCTGCCGTGGATCTACCCATTAACGGATCCTCAATTCCAACAATCGCCAAGCGCTCCCCGTCGCGCTCTAGTACGGTCGATTCATTGGCCAGTATATGTACCCCTAACGATGACAGCGCCTCATAAATTTCATCAACCTTATTCGTCGCTACTTCATGGTTGCCCAGTACATAATAAACATCCGCTATTTCAACTAGTCCTTTTACTGCCTGTAGACTTTGCTTTAAATCGTAGCGATTGCTATCTATCACATCACCTGTGATAAAGATATAGTCAGGATTTGTATCCTTAACCTTTGCAATCAGTCTTTGCTGATTGTCACCAAAGAGGGCGTCATGTAAATCCGATACCTGTACAATGCGTAGCCCTTCAAAGCTGGCAGGCACTTTTTCTGATTCGAACACATGCTTACTTACGACTAGCCAGTGATTGTTTACGTACAAAAAAATGACTATAAACACAACAAAGCATACACTATATAATAATTTTTTCAATCGCAATCGCTCACTTTGCGGCTACTTTGTTCAGAGAAAACTCTGACTTCCTTATTATAAGCAAAAAACAGAGTGATTGTAAGCATATGCACTATAAATAAATAAAATGCACAAAATCCATCTAAAATGGACTCGTCACAATAGGCATTCACTCACATTTTAACTATTCTTAGTTTACTTTCACATGCTATACTGTAGGTATAATTACATATTATTTCCTTTAAATATAACAAGATTGAGAGAACCATAATGAGAAAGCTAATACTTATTTCTATGGTCATTATTAGTGTAGTGATTATTGGTGTGGCGTCACAGTTACTCAAACATGAAAGAACCGACGCTCCTAAAGCTGTTGCTGGCGTAATAGACCTAAAACAATACGATTTGCACCACAATACAGTAAGTTTAGATGGAGAATGGGATTTCGTCCCCGATAAATTGTTGAATTATTCCGATTTCGATAACCATCATTCCTATTTAGTAGAAGTCCCGTCACAATGGTCAAAGTATACGCTCAATAAAGAAAATTTCACCACTTTCGGCAGTGGTACTTATCGATTAAAAATTTTAATCAATAATCCCGATGATATTTTAGGTATCAAAACAGGGAATATTCGTATGTCCAATGCCATTTATATTGATGAAAAGCGTATTGGACAAAGCGGTGTACCTGCTGAAGAGTCAATATATGTACAAAAGAATGTACCCTATGTTGCTTACTTTCAACCTAATAAAAACGAGTTAGAGCTGCTTATACATGTGGCTAATTTTGATTATGCATCAGGTGGAGGAATTATTGGTTCAATTTTCATTGGAGATCAAGAAAGTATTGGAAAATTAAGAGAAAGCTCTCTTTTTTACGATTTGATAACGATTGCTGCTTTTTTTACAATGTTTATTTATTTTGCTGGTTCTTATCTCTATGCGAGACTCGATATCGAACAGCTTTATTTTTCCTTATTTTGTTTCATGGTCGGTTTATATAGCGTCTCCCATGGTGAAAAAATTTTAATGTCGTTACTCCCTGTTACCTATGAGTTCCTGATAAGAATTCAAATTATTTCGAGTATCGGTACAGGTATCTTCATGCTGTTGTATTTTTACTATGCCCTTCAACAATTTGCTTATGAAAAAATTGTAAAAATACTTTGTATAATTGGCGTTTTATTATTAGCTACGGTTATGCTCCCCATATCCATTAGCTCATACTTACAATTTGTGTACTCTATTTATATTTTTATGAATATCTTTTATATCCTTTATATTCAAATCATTGCTATCTTTAAACGATCAGTAGGAGCTATATATTTATCGCTTAGTTCGATGGCTATTCTCATCTATATGGTCGTAGCTACTTTAAATCTGAATATTAATCTAGAAATCTATTCATTACCACCTTTACTTCCTTTTATTTGTTTAACGATGCTTTCTCTTTATATTTCCCATCGTTTTACTGACTCTTATTTAGAGAAAGGACGAATAACAAGTGCTTTAATGCGAGTAGATAAATTAAAAGATGAGTTTCTCGCAAAAACTTCTCATGAATTTCGTACGCCCTTACATGGTGTAATTGCTATTTCTCAGTCCATGCTAGAGCCTCAGGAAAGCACCACATTAACGATGGAACAAAAAGAAAAAATCTCGCTCATCTTTAATATCACAGAAAAGTTATCACATCTTGTTAATGATATATTAGATTTTTCAAAGATAAAAGAAGGTGAACTAAAACTACGTCTTACTAATGTTGATCTATATTCTGTAACCCATGTCATCGTTGAAATATTGTCGTACATCGGCAATAAAGACGTAAAAATTTATAATTATATTGAACGAGGTAAGTTTCTATTAGCTGACGAAGATAGGCTACGTCAAATTCTTTATAATCTAATTGAAAATGCTGTTAAATACACCAAGCAAGGAAAAGTTGAAATTTCATGCTACGAAGAACATAGATTCCTTGTTATTGAAGTAAGTGACACCGGGCGGGGTATTGCGCCAGAACATTTAGAGTCAATCTTTGAACCATTTCGGCAGTTAGAGGATGCAAGTAGAGGTGCAGGTCTAGGCCTAAATGTGACAAAAGAACTTGTGCAGTTGCATGGTGGAGAAATTACTGTTCATTCAGTTGTAGGTCAAGGAACAACTTTCTACGTTAAGCTACCTATTGAAGCAATAAAGAAAGAGCAGCAAGACAAGGAACATAGGAATAAAATTATACTAACTAAAGAATATTCTCCAGTAACCTTTCCTCATTTTGCGGGAAATAAAGTAGGGAAAAAAATTCTAATTGCTGATGATGACCATATTAACCTAAAAGTATTAATCGATATTCTAGAAAAGGAAAATTACTCTATCATTGCTGTAGACGATAGCCAGCAAGTCTTTGAACAATTAACACTGCATCCAGCTATCGATTTATTAATTTTAGATATTATGATGCCTAAGTTGTCTGGCTATGAGGTTTGCCAGCAAATTAGAAAAAGCTATTCTTCTGCGGAGCTACCAATACTAATGCTTACAGCCGCCATTCGTCCCGAGGATTTGATTGCTGCTTTCCAATCCGGAGCGAATGATTTTCTACATAAACCACTAGATACGGCTGAACTAAAGACAAGAGTTCGAAATCTTATTTTGTTAAAAGAATCTGCTGAAACAGCTATTAAAATGGAGACAGCTTTTTTACAAGCACAGATTAAACCTCACTTTATTTACAATGTGTTAAATTCGATTTTATCGCTCAGTTATTTAGATTTAGATAAAGCACGGACAATGATTACCGATTTTGCAGCATTTTTAAGAAGCAGCTTCTCATTCGAAAATACTAATAGCTTAATTGCCTTAGATCAGGAACTCCAGCTTATACAGGCCTATGTCAATATTCATCGAATGAGATATCCAGAGCAGCTCGATTGGGAAATTCAGATGGAGGAACCATTCAATATATTGATTCCTCCTCTACTACTACAGCCTTTAGTTGAAAATGCTCTTTTTCACGGTTTAAAAAACAAACGAAACAATGGTCGAGTGACAATGAAAATAGCAAAAGAACAGCAAATGATAAATATCCAGATTAGAGATAATGGTATTGGCATGACACAAGAAATGTTAGACAAAATTTTATCAGAAGAACCTTCAGTTCATCAGAGCGTTGGGATTCGAAATATTGCCAAACGTATAAAAAAATATGAGAATGCCACCTTCCGTATCGATAGTGTTGTCGATGAAGGAACAACTGTACAAATAAATTTCCCACTAATCCCGGATGAAAAGAGATGAAAGAATGTTAAAATCGATTATTGTAGACGATGAAATCTTAGCAATCCACTTATTAGAGGCTATGTTAAAGGACAATGAGACAGTTGAGATTATTGGCAAGTTTACAAGTCCTCTAGAGGCTATAGACCATATTCCTAGGTTGAAGCCAGATATTCTTTTTTTAGATATTGAAATGGCTGATATGAATGGCATTGAGGTTGCCAGTAAAGTAGAAGAATTAGCGCAATCAATGGATATTATCTTTATAACTGCCTACGAGCATTATGCTATTGAGGCGTTTGCAGTTCAAGCAGTAGACTATATTTTAAAACCGATTGAAAAAATGCGTTTACTGAAAACCATTGAAAGAATCGCTTTACGAAGGAAGCAAATACAATTACTAGATAGGAAAGATGAGGATATTAGCATCATCGATAATTTTCACTTTCATGTTCATTCAAGAAGAGTCTATATTGAAGATATAGCATTAACATTATCAACAAAGGAATTTCAAATTTTATTTTTTCTAGCACAACGCCCCGCGCAAATTTTCCATCCAACTGAATTGTACAAGCTGATTTGGGCTGAGGAAAGTATTGGACAAACACAGGCATTGAAAGTGCATATTAGTAATTTACGAAAAAAGCTGGAGTTCGCCTCGGGTCATCGAGCAAAAATTGTTACTGTGAGAGGATCTGGTTATCAGTTCCTTTTTGAATAAAGTCAAAAAACACGACGATTGGAATAAACTCGTCGTGTTTTTCATTCATTTTTTTGCCGCTTCTTGAATCTCATTAAATGCCCAATGATTACTCAGAACATCTTTAAATATTGGCGTTTGAAGCTCTGTTGTTACTTGACGCTCAAACAAGTCATTTAATACTTTGACCGCTTCAGCACGTGATAAATAACCATCTGGATTAAATATATCCACCGTCATACCGTTCATAATGCCCAATCCATTGACAGCATTAATTGCTTTAACAGCCCAATGATTGACGCTCACATCTTTGAAAATCATACCTTGTGAGGTAGATTTACAAAATTCTACATTTGGACTGTCTGCGCAATGCCTTTCCATCCACCGAACTGCTACTGTCGCCATTTGTGCTCGTGTAATAAAGCCGTCTGGATGGAAGTTTGTCTCAGTAATGCCTTTAAATAAACCTGCATCCTTCGCAAATTCTATTGCATCTTTTGCATCATGTTGTATTGTATCTGTATATGTCGCCCTCGCTTGGGGAATTGCATTACCTGTTAATTGACGAGCAAACATACTTGCCATTTGTGCTCTTGTAACAGGGGCATTCGGACGGAAGGTACCATCCGGATAGCCTTGAATATAAGGTGTATGTGTAACAGCGTCAGTAGTTGGTTCCTTTACATCTTCCTTTTCTGGTACATAGAGAATAGAGAAAGTAGAGAACTTATTTACCTCAAACTGTAAGCCTGCTATTCCTTTTTGATATTCTACAACCTTCCCACGTACAACCTCTTTTGAGCCATCACTATGCTCGATAAAGATTGCCAAATGAGCTAGTTGTTCATCTGTTAAATCTGTAGGCAACGGCAATGTTAAAATAACAAGACGGTTTTGCATATTTGTTTCAATTGTCATCGGGCGACCAAGCAACTCAACAACTGCACTTTCGACCAATTGCTGAACAACGATTTCCCTTTTGGCTCGTTCTTTGATTTCTAGTTGTTTATCTAGCTCTTTTATAGGAACAAGTCGGAAATAGAGGTCATCATTAAATATTTCCAATGAAGTTTTAGGCACTTCAATTCTAACGTTATCTGTGACAATTTCAAGATGAACTGCACCAGTTTTTAGAAGTGTCACTACATTATTTGGTATGGAAACATGAACTTGATTTACTTGATCCTTCTGGTCTGGAATGATGACCCTTGCTGTATCATTTCCTTGTTCCTTTAATTTTTTAATCGTCTCTGTTGCGCTCTCTGCTGTTAATGTCACTTCATCCTTCATAGTGTTGTCTACATTTTTTGTTCGTTTTATTGTTGTTTTAGAAACTAGGTTTCCATCACCAGACTCAACATCTATTACAATTTCCTCTACTTTGGTTGAAGGTATTGCTGAACCTGGCTCAAGATTTGGTGATGGATCAGTATTGCCACCACCTGTATTATTACTAATCCATTTAGCATAGATCACTGTGTTCGCTGTAATTACATTATCAAAAGTATATGGTGTTGTGTAGGCACTACTCGTATACCAGCCACCAAATGTATAGCCAGCTTTCGTTGGCACTTGCGTCGGCTGACTTGCTTTTCCTCTATGTGCCACCACCTGATTTGAAACGACACTTCCTCCCGCTACATCAAAGCTCACAGTATAATGATTAATTGTCCATTGTGCAAAAAGTGTGACATTCTCTTTAGCCATTTTAAACGTCTCATTCGGCAAATAAGAAGTCCCTGTCCCATCCGCCTTTGTATTCCAGCCTATAAAAGAGTGCCCTATTTTAACGAGGTACCCACCATTTGCAGCTACAATAATATTGTCATTTTGACTATATGTTGCATTATCTTGGGGTGCAGTTCCACCCGTACTACCATTACCATTGTATAAAACCGTATAAGTTAAAGGTGTTATAATTTTTGCTGATGATGATACCCCTTGATCCCCATCTAAAATTAGTAATTCATCACCTTTTGGCTGAACAGTAAAAGTATAGCTTCCTATGCTATTTGTTTGGAACGCGGTAGTAAAATCAACACCTTCATTGATATTTCCAGCTAATACATTCGCTGCTGTTCCAACTGCCGTTCCTTCCTTATACAGAAGCACATCATAGCTCAACGCATTAGGAATAGTCTGCCATTTTGCAATATTTCCATCCCAGCTCAAGCCATTTGTAATGCTTGCTAGCTTAATAACCGTTTGTGTATTGGAATGGCTTGACGGAACTCCATCTAAATATACTAGCCCGTCTCCCTTGGCAGTTACGGTTACTGTATATGTCCCCACTCCAGCTGCACGCATTGCTGGTAAGAAATTATGCGTTGTTGTATCTGCTGATATGTCAACGATACTACCAATCGGAGAGCCATCTTTTAAGAGCTGCACAGCATAGCAAGATTCGCCTGTTAAATCTGTCCATGTTGCAATACCACTAGGGCTTAAAGCAACATTGTCTACTTGTTCGAGAGTAGGTAATGCTCTTATCACCGTAAGGGTATATGTTTTGGTTGCTACTCCGTTTTCAGCAGTCACAACAATGGTAATTGTGTTACTGCCTACATTTAGAGGTATTGTGTTCAATAGCCCACTTGCAATGGAGGAACCATTTACTGTAAGAGTTGCACTACTATTTGCAGTTGTTGGCATTATACCAATATTTTCAACATTATGAGCCACGTTGATCTGATAATCCAATATACTATCTGTAAAATTTGGACTTAAACTGCCTGGTGAAATAACTAAATTACTTAAATAGGCATTATTACTAGGAGGTAAAGTGGTAAAACTCCATATATTTTTTGCTGTTATGCCAGCTACACCTTGATTGGATGTATCAACGAAAGTTCCATCATCCATCAATACATAATAAGTTGTTGCTTTTATTAAATTATTTGTTAATTGAATTGACACGTTACTGCCATTCACTGTCACATTTGTTGCAGTGGCTTCTATTGTTTCTATTAAATTATTATCTTGATCATAGATACGAAGATGTTTTCCTGCAATACCACTCACACTCTTGCTAAAATTTAGCGTTAGCGTAGGATTAATAGAAGCATTTGTCATCTTGTTAACTGGTACGGTTGATACCAGTGTGGGAATCGGAACTTCATTGACATCTGTCACCGAAATAGTAAACACTTTTTCAAAAGATAAGTCGCCTTGATCTGTCACCCTAATCCGTACACTGTAGCTATTTTTTGTTTCATAATCAAATGGACTATTCGTTTGTAGTTTATCCCCAGCTATACTAAAGCCACTATTATCTGTTGACCCAGCACCACCTACTAAACTATACGTAAAAGAGGAACCTGCATCAGGATCAGTGGCACTTAATGTACCCACTTTGGTTCCTGATGGTTGATTTTCTTCTACTGATGTTGGGCTTAATGAAATATCTGTTGGAGCTTCATTGACATCTGAAATATTTATAGTGAATGCTTTTTCATATAAATTATTGGCACTATCGGATACTTGAATCCGCACACTGTAATTATTCTTTGCTTCATAATCAAATATTCCTGCTGTTTTTAGCTGATTCCCATCGACGGTAAAGCTACTGTTATCTGTAGCTCCTGTGCCAGCCACTAAACTGTAAGTAAACGTTTCTCCAACATTTGGATCAGTTGCGCTAAATGTACCAACAACCGTTCCTACTGGCTGATTTTCTGCTACTGTCAGCGAGCTCAGCACAATATCAGTTGGACGCTCATTTAATTTTGTCACCGAAATGGTGAATATTTTTTCAAAGGTTAATCCTCCATTATCCGTTACCTGAATTCGAACACTATAGCTGTTCTTTGCTTGATAATCAAATGAACTATTCGTTCGTAGTTCATTTCCTACTATGCTAAAACTACTATTATCTGTTGACCCGGATCCTCCTACTAGACTATACGTAAAAGAGGAAACTGCATCAGGGTCAGCGGCACTTAATGTCCCTACTTTGGTTCCTGATGGTTGACTTTCTATTACTGAAGTCGAACTTAATGTTATGTCGGTAGGTGCACTATTTTGCACATCACCATACGTAATCTCTAAGTATGGGCCCAATTCGGGTGCAATTGGATTTTCTGATTTTACAATTACCATATTTTTAGCGTCGCTGCTCAGTAAAAATGTAATCTGTTGTGTATCAATTGCAGAGGGATTTTTCAATAACTCTTTTACATCAATTGATACATTAATTGGCTCGCCTGACGTATCCTTCAAAACCGATACTTTTTCAGAAGGTATATCTAAATTATTTGGAAAACTACCATCGTTCCAGTTACTTGATCCAACTCTTATTACTAAATCGGAAACTGGCATATCATTAATATTATCATTATCATTTGTAACATTTAAAATAAGGTTAGCCGAAATAATGCTTTTAGTTGTATTAATATTATTAAATTTCACAGCAGCTACACGTGTTTTATTATCAGTAGTCTTTGAAACATCTAAATAAATCCCTTCGTTAATATATTTTTCGAAGTTGCCATTACTATCGTTTAGTGCATTCAACTGTGCTACTGGAAGTAACGGCGGTACTGTAGAACTAGCACTTGCAGGTTGTATTCCTAAGGTTGAGAAAACCATTGCCAAAATGGTTAAAGTTATTAATATTTTATATACTGCTGTTTTTATAAAAGATACTAAATCCATTCTCACTCCTCCTTGTTAGGGCTTCTGAGGATATATTCCTTCTAAACAAATAATAAAATTCATTGCTACAAAAGGCTGCATATTATTATGTGGCTGATTTCCTCCTTGTGGCTTTACTATGTCCACTTTCATTGCAACTGGATTTTTCACATTAACATATGGCTTTGCCGAAAGTGCTGACTCACTTCCCCAAATGGCATTAGTGGGGTTGTCAATTCCACCTGCTACTACAGAGGAACCCTGTGCGCTATGTGTATGAATAGGCATTTGCATTTCATTAAGTGTTACTGTGCTCGATCCTATTGATTGTGCAAATGTCCTTGGCGTTAAATTAGGACCATCGCCATAATGCATAGGGGCATGTCCCCTTAAATCAGGTAATTTAAATGTTGTCTTGCCATCTCCACCATAAGTTATGCCGATAATGGAATATAGAGCATTATATTGAGCAATAGATAATAGACTGCCATCACATAATGCCCAGTCCCTCGGAGCATAGTTTCCTGCGAAAATTCTAATTTCACCTAAATACGGATCCATTCTCTAATTCCTCCTTATACTCTACTTGGAAAGATGCCCATTGTTGCGATACAAAAAGATACGCTTAAATAGGGTTGCATATTATTATGTCCTTTATTCTGCCCTGTCATTGACAAAGCAGCTTCATTCATGGCTGTATTATCTTTTTTAGCATAAATATTCTTTCCATTAACTGCACCCCATGTATTATCTTTGGGGGAGGGCTTATCTGTTGTTGATGAATCTGCTGTTATTTGATGTGTATGAGCAGGTATCTCGTTAACTGTCAATGTATGTGTTGCTTCTCCTCCTATTGATCCATAGGCAATCTGATTACCTGAATGTAATGGTACCTTCCCCTGTAAATTGGGAATCGCAAAAATTGTCTTACCATCCCCTCCATATGTAAATCCTAACAATGAAAAAAGTGCAGTATTTGTAGCTACTGGTAAAAGTTGACCATTACAAGGAAGCCACCCATTCGGTATTTTATTGAAACTAAAAAGACGTATTTCTCCTAAAAATGGCTCTGCCATTATACTCACTCCTTTTTATTGAAAATCGGGATAAAGACCATTCGTTGCAATAATAAAATTAATAACAAATGATGGCATAATGTTACTATGAGATTGAGTTCCACCTACATTAGAAACTAACTTGTTATTCATTTGTACAATATTACTGGAAACATTTGTTTGATAGTTGGTGAGGTTTGATACACCCCATGTATTATTAGCTGGTGAATTTTCTGTTGCTTCATTTGCTATATTATTGGCATAAACGCCATGAGTATGTGCAGGTAGATGTTCCTCGGTTAACATAACTGTCTCCACTCCACCTTTACTTGCCCATGGATACTGAGAACAATTATGAATCGGTAATCTTCCACGTAAATCAGGTAAAGCAAAATTCGTTGCACCGTCTCCCCCGTATTTGACACCTATTAATGAAAAAAGTGCCTCATTACCTGTAATAGTTAATAATTGACCATTGCATAGTTCCCACCCTACTGGGGCATATTTACCGCTAAACATGCGAATTTCTCCTATATATTGATCTGACATTATGCAAACCCTCCCTTATTGTAATTTCAATGAGCGCTATACAAACGCATTAAGCAATACTGGCTAACACATCTTTATGTGCTTCTTGAATAAACACGACTTTCATATCTACTTTGATGCGAAATATTCTTTCTCACTGCCATCTCATTTTCAAATATATTTCATCTGCTGACGATATTTGAAATCCTAATCTCTCATAAAGATTTCTCGCAGGATTTGTATGAAAAACTTGCAATATAACTGGCTTATTCCCTTCTCTTGCCTTCTGTTGAAGTTGAGTAATTAAAAATGTACCTATCCCTTTACCTTGGTAACTTGGTAAAATTGAAATATCAATAAGATGATGATAATCTGATAATTCTTCCGTTAGTAATCTCCCTACGTATTGTTCACCTACAGCAATGATAGAATGACTTGCCCCTGGAAATTGCTGATGATAGGAAGCTTGCTGTGCGCGCCATTGCATTTCTAAAAAAAGCTTCTTTTGTTCAGCTGACCATCCCCATGAATCTATTTCTTGATTTCTTGTAGATGCATAGATTTCGAAAAGAAATGCTTCATCTTCCTTTGTAATAGATTTAAGCTCGATTTTCATCACATTTGTTCCACTTTCTTTTAAACATACTTATTAGTCACAATGATAGATCTTACAAAGTTATGTCCTTTTTCAGGTAAGTCTTCCCAGCTATCTACATGCAATTGATGTTCAGTTAAGCATTCAGCTCGATTTTTACTTTTTTGAGGTACGTCTAGGACTAGCGAAATTGTGCCATAGGATTTTTCGCCTGATGGGACTTTATCTCGCCATGAACAAGAGCATTCATAACCATTCGGACCCGTTGAAGCTTTTACTCCTAATGCCTGCAATGTTGTATTTGGTGGAATACTAACTGGCTGCTTGTCCTCCTCATCATTGGTATTCCAGATTCCCCATTCCAACTGTGATTGAAAAACTTCAAGCTCACGGTCTGTTGCATTTGTAATCATTAATGAAAATGTCCAAGTCGCCATTTTAGTACTCTCCTCCTGTCGTCACTTTTTTCTTCGCGTTATCCATCACATCATATACATGTGTACGATGTAATACTGCATAATCCCATTCAGATGCGCCAATGAGCGTTGTGACATTATTATTGTCCGTTCGATAAAGAAGAATCATTTTACTAAAAATCCATGGCACAACGTCCATATCCTTATCGCTTGGGGCTTCAAAAACTCTTTCCTTTGATTTTTTTTCAGTTTGCTGTTGCTCTTTTGTAACAGCGTTTAATATATTAAATTTTGCCTTTAATTCCGCCTGTAGTTCCTGCGTTACGCTCGCCTTCACTACTTTTTCTTCAGATACGGAGATCTTTTCAGTAAATTTAAAGGCTGTTTCAATAGTGCTAACCTTCTCCTCTACCACCTTACTAGCAGTAGATAATCCATACTCATCTTTAACTGTAATTTTCCCCTTTTTAGTAACAGTTTCAATCTTAGTAGCATCCGCTCTTAAACAAGTCACCTCTACAGAAAAATACTGTTGCACTTCACGCTGCTTTAAATAAAGACTATCAAATTCTAAATCATTTACCCCGTCCCATAATATTTTAGAAATATTGAAGAGAGACGTTCGGAATAATGACATTTTTTCAAAATGAACACCACTCGGAATATATTGATTCAGATCTATATCTCTAACATCCTCAATTTCTTTCAATGTTTTGATTTTGGACCAGTCCGTAAACAAATTGTTACTTATTTCTTTTTGTCTCCATTTATCCAATTTGTTAGAAATTCGTATATTTCGAACAAAGTTATGACCATCATGTGTAATATCTTTCCACTCCGCTACTTCAAAATATCCATTTGCTCGACATCTAGCTTCATTAGGATCATTATAGGGAACATTTACATAAAGGCTTATTACTCCATACGGTGCTTGATATTCATTATTTTTATCTTTCCAGGAACAAGAAAATTCATAACCATTTGGTCCAAAAGCTGATTTGGCGCCAACAGCTTGAATCGTTTCCCCCGCTTTAATAGATTGAGGTTCTTTATCCTCTTCACCACCTGTATTCCAATAACCCCAATGCAACTGTGATTCTACCAGCTCTAAATCTCGATCTGTGTCATTCGTGACATTTAGATAGAAAGTCCATGTCATTGTTTGATCCTCCTGTTAATTGAATTTTCAGAATAATTTACATGTAATTTTTTACTATCTGTATCCCATGATGTCGATTATTGTATTTTTATGAGACTTTCTTACAGCTTTAATTATAGTATAGGTTCCATCTATTCTCTATAAAATAATTCCATTTTTCAGGTTAATTTTTCTTAACCTTCACTTCATTATTTAGTTCAATTCAATCAGATTGAAACTTTTCACCTTATCAAAACAACAAAAATCTGCAAAAGGTGCAGATTTTTATTGTTTCCTATTTATTTATTTGAAAACGAGAGAATATCTTCCAGACTAATTCATTACGGTCTCCCACACCTACTTTTTGAAAGATTAGCTTTAAATGATCTTGTACAGTGTAGCTAGAAATGCCAAGATTATATGCAATCACCTTTGTTGGTATGCCCCTCATCATTTCCACTACTACCTCTTTTTCTCTAGGTGTGAGTTGATAAGCAGTTAGTAAAAAAGCCAACATCTCTTTAGGAGACGCTTCATTTAATAAAATGGCTATTTGCTGCTGTAAATCGGTTGTCATAAGAAAAGAAGCTTGGATTGTAATATATCCTTTGTCATGGATAGGCACTAGTAAGGAAATAGGTGTATTGTCTTCAGCCTGTAACTTAGCGCAGGATGCCTGTATGGGCTTGGGTAATTGCCCATCCGACAAGCCCTCATTACTTCTTAAAAGTGCTAGTATTTGAGAAGCCTTCGTACTCATAGATAAAATATGATAATCCTTATCTAAAATAACGATGCCACTCTCTCCTGCTTCTGTTGACAGCCGCTCTTCAATAATTGAATGGTAGAACGCCTTTAATGCCTCTCCCATCACTGGCATGAGTATTTTTATTTGTTCTAGCTCATCATCTTGAAAGATGGGCTGTGCATTTTTCATCTTTTTAAAAAGAGTTAAAAAGCCATAACATTGCCCCTGAAACATTAATGCAGCTCGAATTTCGTCGCTAAAGCCATTGGGCACTAATATCTCCCTATAACGCAAGCTCTGACTACTTGCATCACTTAATCGTCCTATACATTGGCCACTTTCCACTAGCTTTCTATAGTTATTCACATCTTCAAATGCATATTCAAAAGTCATTATTTTTTGATGAACATCCTCAATCGATTGCTCTGTTACAGCACCGATCGAAAAAAGGGTTTGCGTATCTGTCACTGAACAGCAATAGGCATCAAAATCAATGAATTTCCGTAATTCTTCTACCATCATTTGTCGATATTGAAATGAATTTTGACTATTTTTTATACATCTCTCTGATATCCTTTGCCAATCATGACAATTTCTCATAAAACTCCTCCCCCCAGAATTATGGGATAGCACATTCCCCATAAGTATTTATAATTGAGAATAATTCTTAATTATATTGTACAACACGGAGGTATAAAAATGAAAAATCCACTACATGATTGGCACAGTCCCATTGTATCTACTTATCAAAATACCATTCGACAAAAAATTATAGGCTATGACCTCATCTATAACATGATGACAGATATACTTCGTGGTCACCCTGTCATTGATAACACTTTAGTAGTAGGTGCTGGCGGAGGTCAGGAACTTCTTACTCTAGGAGAAGCCTTCCCTTCCTCACATTTTACAGCCGTTGATACTTCAACAATCATGCGACAGGCTGCTGATCAGCGCATACAGCAGCTTGATCAAGACCTTCATATTGATTGGTATGAGGATGATGTACTTTCCCTCAGATTCCACCATCCATATGATGTTACTACCTGCCATTTGGTTTTACATTTTATAAAGGATCTCGAACAAAAAAGGGCACTACTGCAAAAATTGGCAACAAGCCTACAGAATGGGGGCGTCTTATTCATTTCTTCTATTAATGCTGATATGACAGACACAATATGCCAACAGCAGCTCAAGTATTGGCGAAATTCCATGTACCAAAATGATATTTCCGAAGAAGATTGGTTACGTTTTGAGCAGTCCTTTGGCTCAACTATTTATCCAATTAAACTTGAATTATTGATTGACTTACTACATGAGGTCGGCTTCACAAAGATTGTTCCCTATTTTAAATCATATTTAGTCGATGCATTAGTAGCCACGAAGGAAGAGGTAAATAAATGAGCAGAGAAAATATTTTAATTGTCGGAGGCTATGGTGAAGTCGGTAGTAAAATGGCAACTATGCTACTCACAAGCTATCCAAACAAAATATGGATTGCAGGTCGAAGCTTTGAAAAGGCAAAACAATTTTGCGCACAACACCATCATCTTGCTAAGCCTATCCAAATGGATGTGTCCAAGACCGTAAACGCTCAGCAATTAGCCAATGTAGCACTTGTCATTATGTGTCTAGAGCAAAAAGATACTGCATTTGCACATCTCTGCTTGAAGGAAGGGATTATGTATATCGATATTACGGCAAGCTATGCCTTCCTAAAAAAATTAGAGGAACTCCATCCAATAGCTAAACAGAATAATGCAACAGCCGTTTTTAGTGTTGGTATGGCACCTGGATTGACTAATTTAATGGCTATGCATGCTGCACAGCAATTAGCCTCCATCGAGAAACTCCATATTTCTATCCTACTAGGAGCAGGCGATACACATGGAAACGCGGCTATTCTCTGGATATTACACCAACTAAACATTCCGTTTTATAGTTATAAAAATAAAAAAACCACTAATTTTACTAATAGGAGAAAAGTTCCGTTTAAAGAGCTTGGAAAACGTAGTGTGTACCAATTCAACTTCTCAGACCAACATACATTAGCAAAGCATTTCCCTACTATTCCAATCATGACAAGATTGGGCTTTGATGTAGAGTCACTCAATTGGTTCGTATCCTTTTTGCAAAAAAGCCGAATTGCAAAATTGTTAAAATTCAACAAAATACAAACAACACTCGCTTCTCTCATTCAAAAAATAAAAATTGGCTCAGAGGTATGTGGCATTCACGTAGAAGCCATTGGGAAAAAACATCACAAAGAAGCAGTCTTTACATTAGACTTTCTTGACCGTGATGAATCTCTCGTGACAGCAAAAGTTGCAACGGCGATTGCTAAAGAACTCCTGAACAACAAGCATCCTTTTGGAACTTATCATATTGAGGAACTGTTTACACTAGAAACATTACAAGCTCAATTCACATTTTCTTCCCAATAAAAAAAGCATTTAGCACTCGCCTATACGGGAGAGCTAAATGCCTCTGATTATTTATAAAACTTTTTCCAAAAAATCCTTTGCACGCTGTGTTGATGGTGCTGTAAAAAACAATTCTGGTGGAGCATCCTCAATGAGCTTACCACCATCAAGGAAAAGAATACGATCAGCAACCTCACGAGCAAAGCCCATCTCATGTGTCACAATCAACATGGTCATACCTGAATCTGCGAGGCTTTTCATAACTGCTAATACCTCTTTTACCATTTCAGGATCAAGTGCTGATGTAGGCTCATCGAATAATATAACTTTAGGGTCCATCGCAAGTGCTCGCGCAATGGCAACACGTTGCTTTTGTCCCCCAGATAATCGGTTTGGATATTCCTGGCGCTTCTCAAACAGTCCTACTTTCTTCAGTAGTTCTTCTGCTTTGTTGATAGCAGCTGTTTTATCTAACCCCTTCACATTGATTGGGGCATATGTTAAATTTTCTAGTACTGTTTTATGAGGGAAGAGATGGAAATGCTGAAATACCATTCCTACTTCTGCACGTATTTTCATAATATTTGTCCCTTTATCCGTAAGGACATCCCCTGCGATTGTTACCTTTCCACTCGTGGGGATTTCTAATAAGTTTAAGCAACGAAGGAATGTCGATTTACCAGATCCTGATGGTCCAATAATGGCTATTACTTCTTGTTCTTTGATTTCTGTAGAAATACCCTTTAGTACTTCATTTTGCCCATATGATTTGTGTAAATCTTCAATTTTAATCACTTTTTCTCATTCCTTTCTCGATTCGTTTACCAAGGAACGTTAAAACAAGCGTCATAAGGTAATAAATTACTCCCGCAAAAAGTAATGGCTCAAGATAACGGTATGTTGAACCTCCTACAATATAGGCACGACGCATAATATCTAATGCACTGATTACCGTCACAACGGCTGTTTCTTTATTTAATGTAATAAATTCATTAACTAAAGATGGTAAAATATTTTTTACTGCTTGTGGAATAATAATATCCTTCATCATTTTTGCATATGGAATACCAAGTGCTTGTGCCGCTTCCATTTGCCCTTTATCCACTGCATTAATACCAGCACGGATAATTTCTGAAATATAAGCACCAGAGTTTAAACCAAATGCAATAATCGCTGTAGGAATTGGTTCAATTTGAATATCCAGTAATTGTGGTACTGCATAATAAATAATCAATAATTGTAATACAAGTGGTGTACCACGGAAAATCGACGTATAGAAATCAGCAAACCAACGTAAAACATTGACCTTACCAATTTTACATAATGCCAGTAGTATACCTACGATAAAACCGATGATGGATGCACCGATTGCAATTTGAAGTGTAACACCTATCCCTTTTAAAATATAAGGAATAGAGGGAACAATCGCCGTAAAATCTAAATTCACAGCGCTCCCTCCTTTCTTTTTCATCTTGATACAGCTATTGTTTTTTGTACAGAAGGTGAAACGTCGAGCATAGAAAACTCTCCCCTCTATAGGGAGAAAAGCACAAGCGATAGCCCAAATAAGAGCTATCGCACGCTTTAATTATTCAACTTTTTCTAACCATTTTTCTTCTAACTCTTGAATTTTTCCTTCTTCTGCTAATTCTTTTAGTGCTTTGTTAATTTTATCTTTCAAATCGCTGCCCTTTGGAACTGCGATCGCTTTGAAATCTTCCGGTTGTTCTTCTACAGGAAAGGCTTCTAATTGGTCATTTGTTTTTAAATAACCTTTCGCAACGCCACCCTCTAAAATACCTGCGTCTAAGCGTTTAGACATCATATCTTGAATAATCTCAGGGATACGTGTACGTCCTTCTACTGCTACATCTACTTTTTTTGCAATATCATTACCTAAATTTTCTTGAATAGATGCTGTTTGTACACCAATCTTTTTTCCAGCCAAGTCAGCTTCTTTTTTAATGCCGCTATCCTTTTTAACAATGATTACTTGCTCTGTTTCATTGTATTGATCAGAGAAATCAACCACTTTTTCACGATCTGGGTTTGGTGTCATACCCGAAATAACTACATCAATTTTCCCTGCTTGTAATGCTGGTACTAAACTGTTGAAGTCCATATCTTGCACTTGCATGTCAACGCCTATTTTTTCTCCAACTAATTTGATTAAATCTATATCAAATCCAATAATTTCTTCACCTTTAGCTGCATCAACATATTCAAATGGAGCATAGTCAGCTGAAGTACCAACCTTTAATACTTGCTTGTTCCCTGTATCAGTATTAGATCCTGTATCGCTTGCATTATTATCTTTAGTGCCGCATGCTGCAAGTACACCTATAACAAGTACAAGCATTACCATGAATAACTTGTTCTTCATAATCATTGATCTCCTTTTATTTATAATTTATTGTGTATGAGAATTCATTTCTCGAAAATAGTTGATTGGATATTTATTCATACTTAAGAATAAAAAATCTATCTGCTAATTAAGATATACTCTTTTGAAATAATAATCAAGATAAACTAAAAATATTTTAGCGAATTATTATATACATAATTTTCAGATAAGTCAATTTATTTATATTTCAATTGCTCTTTACTATACTATTTTCCGAAAGCACAACAATTATCCCATAAATATTGAATTAAAAATAAATAAAAAAAGACCCCCAATGTAATGGAGGTCCTCCAATTTATTTTTCCTCAGGAAACAACTTTGTCTTTAGCTCGTCCTCTCCAGAGCCTTCTGCTAATGGAACATGCGAACGATAAGCTGCGCGGCAGATTAAATGTCCAGCAACTGGTGCTGTTACAAAGACGAAAAGAATACCTAAAATGAGGCGTACACTGACAAAACCATCATGCACCCAAAAATAGATAAACGTACCTAGTAAACAAGTTAACACTGATAATGTAGAGCTTTTCGTAGCAGCATGTGATCGTGTATACACATCTGGTAAGCGAATCATGCCAAATGCGCTAATAACGCTCACAATTGAACCTATCAAAATAAGGATGACGGCCGCCCATTCAATCATTTGATTTACGTTCAACAATCACACCTCTTTCAATATATTTGGTAAAGGCAATTGTACCAATAAACGCTAAAATACCTAAAATAAGAATGGCCTCCAAATATGCCTTCGTCTTTAAAATAATCGAAACAATCGCAATGGCCGATAATAGATTTACACCAATTGTATCGAGAGCTATGGCTCGATCAGGCATTGATGGACCACGGATGACTCTATACAGCGACAGCGCAATGGAAATACTAAAAAAAGCAAGCGCTAGCAGTAGAATATTGGTAATCATTAGCGTGTCACCTCCATTATTGCTTGTTCAAATTTCCCAATTGAGCGTATGACAGCATCCTTAGACTGCTCAATGTCCATGGCATGGATATAAAAGACATCGCCCTCTTCTGATACTTCCATCACTACAGAGCCAGGTGTTAGCGTTAGCAGTAAGGCAAGAGCTGTAATCTCCCAATCGCCCTTAAGTACCGTTTTATACGTGAAAATACCAGGCGTAATGTTAAGCCTTGGAGTAGTTATTTGTCTTATAACGCTATAACTTGATAAAAATAGCTCCCAGTTAAACAGCCATAATAATTTTAAGATTGAAAAGACACGTCGCAAATAAAATTGGGTGCCATAAAAGCGATGCATCGCATATAAAATACCCATACCTACAATAAAGCCCATTAAAAATGTCGAAAAATGTGGTGTCACTTCATCCTGTAAAAGTAACCAAAGTGTTGCGATAAATAAATTTAAGATAAACTGCATCGCCATTATTTATTCACCTCACCTTGCCATAAATCACCATCTAAAACAGCATCAATATAAATAGATGGTGTATAAAGTGTTTCCGCTGCATCTGTTACAAAAGGTGCCAATTTTTCAGCCCCAATACCTAAACCGAGTGTACATGCAGCCAATAGTGTTAATGGTAGCAGAATACGTTTTGGTAAAGGTTTTTCATCCTCTATACTAATGATGGTTTCTCCAAAAAAGGAAGAAAGAAATATTCGTAGCAGTGAATACAAAACAATTAAACTAGAGAAAAATCCTAGACCTAATAGAACAAAATTGCCACCTTCTATCGCACCTTGTCCAATTAAAACTTTTCCTAGAAAACCGCTTAATGGCGGTATACCAGCTAAAGAACACATAGCTACAAAGAATAACCATCCAAAAAAAGGATAATTTCGTATAAGTCCACTCATTTTATCTATTACCGTTTCCCCAGTGACATAAATCATCATACCAATTGCTAAAAACAGCATAGCCTTGGCTACCATATCATGCATTAAATAGTAGACAACGCCTTGCAAGGCTGATTCTGTACCAATCGCTAGACCAGCTACTATAAAGCCAACACCAATCAGCACATTGTAGGAGGCAATCGTTCTGACATCTCGTCCTGAAAGAGCGCCGATACAGCCTGCTATAATCGTGACTCCAGCCATTATGCCGAGTGCCATGTGTGTGACTTCCGTATTGTTAGGGAAAAGCAATGTAAAAGTACGTACAAGTGCATAAATCCCTACCTTTGTTAATAAAGCAGCGAATAAAGCAGCAATAGCAGTTGGTGGTACACTATAGGAGCCTGGCAACCAGAAGAATAATAAAAGTCCAGCCTTCAAGCTGAAGACAATTAAGAAAATAAGCGCCACTGTTGTAATAAGGGGATTAGTCCCTGCCTCCATCACACGAACAGATATATGGGCCATGTTTAATGTACCAACTGTGCCATATAGGAAAGCTAACGCCACTAAGAAAATCCAAGAGGCCACAATATTGATGAGCACGTATTTCAATGCTTCACGCAGTTGAATTTTCTCGCCACCTAAGCTAATAAGTGCATAGGAAGCAAGCAGCATTACTTCAAAACATACAAATAAGTTAAAAATATCGCCCGTCAAAAATGAGCCGTTAACGCCCGCTACCATGAGTAAGGTAAATGGATAAAAATACATTTTTTCATACCTTAACTCCATCGTAAAAATTGCATATAGTATACAGATAACGGCCACAAGATTAGCAACTAACACTAATAATGTTGCAAATGAATCTGCCACAAATGAAATACCAAATGGCGGAGCCCAGCCACTAAAATCAATTCGCAATATACCTTGATGTTGAATCTCTAACAATAAAATAATGCTAATAATAACAATAAAGCTTAATGTCAATAAGCTGATGATACGTTGTAACATCACATGCTCTTTTAAAAAAACCAGTAAAATAGCTGTAATTACCGGTACAATTAATGGTAAGACAATTATATTACTCATCCGGCGTACCTCTCAATTCATCAAAATTCCCTGAACCATTTGTCTTGTACGCACGATAGCCTAAAACTAAAACAAATGCAGTAACAGCAAAGCTAATCACAATAGCTGTTAAAATTAACGCTTGTGGTAACGCATCTGTATAAGGGCCCTCTGATTCCCCTAATAATGGTACAGCTCCTTTTTTAAGACCTCCCATTGTCAGAATCAGTAAGTGGGCAGCATGTGATAAAACAGCAGTGCCTAATATAACACGCAATAACTGTTTCGAGAGGATTAAGTACGTTGCAACAGCTACTAATATACCTACTAAAACAAGTATTAAAGACTCCATTGGCTACTCATCCTCACTTATACTTAAAATAATTGTCACGACAACACCCACCACCGTTAAAGCTACACCCGCTTCAAAAATGGTTACGGTTGAAAAACCCATTTTCCCAAATATCGGCACATCAATATACGTATAGGCCTGTGTTAAAAACGGCACATCGAAAAACAACGAACCTATTGCAGTTCCAGTTGCAAGCAATACGCCTAATGCTGCAACCTTTTTAAAGTCAAATGGCATTCCTTTATGCACAGTCTCAATATCATAGGCTAGGTATAATAAAACAATGCCAGAAGCTAACACGAGGCCACCTATAAAGCCACCACCTGGCGCGTGATGTCCAGCAAAGAACAAATACACACCAAGTGTTAAAATAATGAATACGACTGTCTTTGTGACCGTCCTTAATATCACATCATTAATTTTCACGATCTGCTTCCTCCTTTCGTGGCTTAAGCTTTGTCAACATATAGACCCCTAAGCCAGCAATCAGAAGAACAACAACCTCTAACATCGTATCAAAGGCACGGAAATCCCCTAGAATTGTATTGACAATATTGGAACCCCCAGCCAATTCATAGGAATCATTGAAGTAAGTGGACACTGGTTCAAAGCGATCGTAGTGTACGACTGCCAATCCAACCATTGTTACGGTTGCCCCAACAAAAATGGAGATCATCGCTTTTGACCATTGAATCCTTTTGCGAGGAGCTTCCGGCATTAGATCTGGTAAATATTTAAAGCACAACAGGAATAAAGCCGTTGTTACCGATTCAACAACCAATTGTGTTAAAGCTAGATCTGGTGCACGGAAAATGACAAAGAAGAAGGCAATGGAATAACCTAATACACCATTTAACAACATAGCTGTCACACGACCTTTTGCAAAAATCATCCAAATTGCTGCAAAAATCATGACAAATACAAGAATTAGCTCATAGTATTCAACAGCAGAGTCCATGTCAAAATGAAAGGTCATTGCGTCTGACCAAATAAAATAACCAGCAATAAGTGCAACGAAAAATACATATATATAGACAAAATAATGTGTTAAATTACCTGTCATATATTTACTAGTGAGCTTCTTAGAGCCGCTTTCACTCATCTCAATTATTCGATTGTAATACGTATTAAACGTATACTTTTGTGAAAATAGGCGATAAAGTGGCTTCCAGCTTTTTAATGTTTTGAATAAGATTATCCCAATAATAATGACACCTAGCGTCATTATTAATTCCGCATTGATGCCATGCCACGCATGGACATGTGGTGTTAATTCACTTGTTGTTGGGAATGTAGGATAAATACTTGCCATAGCAGGCTCTAAAATATAGTGACCTAGCACATTTGGGAAGAAAAAGATACCTATTACCAACAAGCATAAGATTATTGGTGAAATTAACATGCCAAACGGAGCTTCATGTGGTTTTCTATCCATCTTCTCTGGCTGTAGTTTACCCAAAAATGTACGGCTAATTAATATCAAACTGTAAACAAATGTAAAGATACTTGCCACCCATGCTACTAATGGGAAAAACAGCCCTACATCAGCAATTGAGAATGCCTCTACATCTCGAATAGCCAATACCGCAGCAAAAAACATTTCCTTACTTAAGAAACCATTAAATGGCGGTAATCCTGCCATCGAGAAGCTACCGATAACTGCGATTGTAAATGTTATAGGCATTAAAGACATTAGGCCACCTAAACGGCGAATATCACGAGTACCTACTTCATGATCGACAATTCCAACCATCATGAATAAGGCTCCCTTAAATGTCGAGTGATTCACAAGGTGAAATAACGCCGCAAAGCTTGCTTGTGTATAGAGAATAGAATTCTCTGCATAGCCATAATAATGACCAACAGATCCAAGACCAAATAGACTCATAATTAAGCCCAGCTGACTCACTGTTGAAAAAGCTAATAAAGCTTTTAAATCCGTTTGACGAACAGCATTAAAGGAACCCCAGAATAGTGTAATTAGACCAACGACACTGACTAGCCAGAACCAAATGGCTTCTCCTCCAAAGACTGGTGAAAAACGGGCAACTAAATAAATTCCTGCCTTAACCATTGTCGCTGAGTGTAAGTAAGCACTAACAGGTGTTGGTGCTTCCATAGCATCCGGTAACCAAATATGGAATGGAAATTGAGCAGACTTTGTAAAAGCTCCTAGTAAAATTAAAATTAGCGCTGGCGTAAACAGAGAATGATCACGTATTACTTCTACATTAGCTACAATTTCACGAATACTAAATGTTTGAGAGGCCACGTAAAGCATTAAGAAGCCTGCAAGCATCGATAGACCACCAAAGACTGTAATCATCATCGCCTTTTTAGCTCCTGCGCGAGATGCTTTTCTATGGTGCCAAAAAGCAATTAATAGGAATGATGACACACTTGTTAGTTCCCAAAATGTGTATAATACCATTAGGTTATCTGAAAAAACAACGCCAAGCATAGCGCCCATGAATAGTAATAAATAGCAGTAAAAATGATGAAGAGATTCTTTCGTTGATAAATAAAAAATAGAATATAAAATGACTAAACTACCTACTCCTGTAATCAGTAAACCAAAAATCATACTGAGTCCATCAAGGTAAGTTGTGAAATTTATATTAAAAGAGGGAATCCACTCATATGTATGGATAAATGTTTTACCCTCGGCAAGTTGAGGAATATAGCGCGCGAGTAAAAGAAACAAGATAAGTGGAACAGATAAAACAAACCAGCCAAGATGTGTGACACGCCTTAGTCGCCTATAAAGCAATGGGATTAGTGCAGCACAAACAATTGGCAAAAGTATTGCGATGAGAACAGTAACCAAATGAAAACCTCCTACTATCAAAATCATCTAGCAAATTTTTGTGGTGATTGGAATGGTAAGTGCTAAGACTCTAGAAATTTGTTCAAGCTAAGTAACATATCAGATCTATTCTTGAAATTTTTTAAATGGAATGTGGTGGGGTGTGAAAAAGTGCCTTGTCGTTTATCAAAAATGGTTATGTTAGTTATTTAGTCACTTCTAACCCGATGCAAGCCTAAATAACTTGTGGAAAATCAGATAATTTATACAGTTGTAACTTAGGTTATATCAGTACAATGAAGACACTTGACTATCTATTTAACACACTGCATAATAGTGTGGCATATGAAAGCAATTTTGCTCAGATGCACATAATGCATAAATTAAATAATTTTAAATTATTGATTTAAGCTTAATCCTTCAAGGGTTTTCCAATATATTTCCGTTAACTTTTATACGTTTTTAAGTATACAATATAAATGAGCATAATGCACTGTAACAGCATCAATTTTAGCTGTTTTAGGATAATTTTTTCGATACAACAGTGAAATTAACAAAATACCAACAGATAAGAGGTGTACATTTTTTATGAAGCATGTAAAAGGGCGTTTGGATGAAAGTATATTAGTTTGTGTTTACTACGGCTTAAATGGCGAACGTTTAATACGTCGTGGTCATAAGATGGCCACAATGCTAGATTGTCCACTCTATATTCTTTCAGTCGATTCGCAACCCCTTGATGCATTTGACGCAGAAAAATCTAGTTATATAGAGCAATGGAAGAAGCTATCAGATGAACTTGAGGTTGAAAAATTCATTTTGCAAGATAATGAAAAACGCCCCATTCAAAAAGTTATTGCAGAAGTCGCAAAGAGTTATGGTATTTCACAAATTATCGTAGGGCAAAGCGCACAAAGTCGTTGGGAGGAAATCACTAAAGGTTCTTTCCTAAACGTACTGTTAAAAGAAGTTCCTTTTGTAGACTTTCATATTGTGGCTGTTCAACGTCCAACAGACGATGATGCAAATGAAACATATGAAAAAGGAGTACGTGCTTACTTAATTAAAGAGCAGGATCACTTTAAAGTAGCATTTACTTGCCCTAAATATGTATCCATCGAAGGTATATTTTTCAAGGAAATTGGCACGGACTTTGACAATGGCATCTTTAAATTTACTTACAATGATAAAATGCATGAAGTTCATATTTCAGAGGGCTACGTGATCGATCAAGAGAAGTTGCCAGCAGAATTTTTAGCTCCATTAAGACAATAAAAAGACGCGTACCTCTTAAAGAGGACGCGTTTTTTAAACTGCAGTGGATGCTGGTTTATCCTTCGGTAAAAAGAAGGCAATCAACAATAATAACGGTAATAAGGAAACGACCATCATAGTAAAATCAATCCCTTTATGATCCATTAAAATGCCGATAACCATCGCACCTATTGCTCCCATACCAAAGGCAAAGCCCGTTGTTAAGCCAGCCATTGTACCAATTTTTGTTGGTACTAGCTCTTGAGCATAGACTACCGTTACGGAGAAGCTAATCATAATCAATGTACCGATAATGACTAAAAATATCATAGCGGCCCATAATGGTACATAGGGCAATGCTAAACAAAATGGCATTGGCACTACCACAGAAAGAATAATGACATTCTTTCTACCAATACGATCTGATAAAGAGCCTCCGAAAAATGTACCTACTACCCCGAATGCCATGAAGGTGAATATTAATATTTGTCCTAGTCGCAGGCTGACATCATAGTGATCCATCAAATAAAACACATAAAAGCTTGTTATATTTGTTGTATAAAATGATCGTGCAAAAATAATTGTAAATAATAATGTTAACGCAATTCCTACTTGTTTCTTTGTTAAAGGAGGCAATGTTGAGATTAGTACACGTTTTTTCTTCGCTATACGCTCTTGCTCCAATTGTTTTTTATACCATGTAGCTATTTTACTCAATAAAATGATACCAAACGTTGCAACGACTAATACGATTGCAGCACCACGCTGCCCGAAAATATCAAAGATGTACGCACTAATTAACGGTGCAAGAGCTTGTCCTGAATTTCCCCCTACTTGATAGATAGACTGAGCAAGTCCTCTTTTAGAACCAGCTGCCATAAATGAAACTCGCGATCCCTCAGGGTGAAATATAGCTGAACCAAAGCCGATAAATAATACCGCAATAATAATAATCCAATACTGTGTTGTAAACGCGATAATGGCGATACCTATAAAAGAACTAATCATACCTATTGGTAAAGCATAGGGCATTGGTTTTTTATCACTGATAAAGCCTACAGCAGGCTGTAATGCAGAAGCAAATATGTTTAAAACAAAAGAAATCATACCAATTTGTGTAAAGGTCAAACCTAATTCACTCTTAAATATCGGAAACATCGCTGGGATAACAGCTTGCATCGTATCATTGATAAGGTGAGCAACACCGATTGCAACCATAATTGGATAGATTGGATTTGTTAAATTTAATTGTTTATTCATGTTGCCACCTCGCTCATATTTTGTTTATACAGGATTGTCGCATACTATCGACCATTTTGCACAAGCTATAGTTCGACAGCTGTAAAAGGAGTTGATATATGCATGGAAAGCTTTATTCATGCTCACTTTTGGGAAATGATTCTTCGAACAACACTTTCGTTTTTTGCATTACTCATTCTGGCACGTATACTTGGGAAAAAACAATTGGGCCAGTTAACATTCTTCCACTATATTACAGGTATTACATTTGGTTCGATTGCTTCAGAAATAGCCTCACAGGAAGAAACACCTTTTTTAGATGGTATGATATCCCTCGTTTGGTGGAGTGCTTTAACCTATTTGATGACCGTCATTACCATTAAATCTAAAAAGGCTCGTGTTCTCATCGATGATAAACCTACCATCGTTATTCAAAAGGGGCTTATATTAGAATCAGCTCTACAAAAAAATCGTCTTCATTTAGATGAGCTAACAATGATGCTACGTGAACAAGCCATTTTCTCTGTACAGGATGTTGAATATGCTATGTTAGAAACAAATGGTAAACTCAGTGTTTTACAAAAAACTTCTGAGCAAGTGGCTACGAAGCAAGATGTGAAAGCGGATGTATCACCACCTACTTATCTGCCTACGGAAGTCATTTCGGATGGTCAACTTATTACAGAAAATATAGTTGAGCTTGAGCTAACAGAAGATTGGGTATTGAAAAAATTGAAAAAACAAAATGTGCAATCAGTAGAAGAAGTTTATTTTGCTCAAGTCCAAACAAATGGATCCTTATACATTAGCCTAAAAGACAAATCGAGACATTCAAGCCCGTAATTGTTTGTCTCGTCTCTTTGTTAGTCGATCTTTACTATATCTAATGGTGTAATGATACCTAGTAATTTTTGATGTGGTTCGCCATGCTCTGTTATTAGTAAGGCCTCGAAGCGCCTTCCCCTTTCGACCCCTTGTTTAAAAATCTCCTCAGCCTCATAGATCGTTAAAGATCTGCTGACAAATTTGTAATTTACTCTATTTTTCTCATGCATTAAAATATCATGCAACGTAGGAATCCTTTTTGGTAGATGGTCACCACCCATTTTTGAAGCAAGCCAATTCGTAATTCCTACTGTCGTGATAAGCCCTTTAAATTGCTTATTATAATAAACTGGGAACTGCGTAAATTTGCGTTGGCGTATCACTTTTAGTACATGTTTCAATGAATCGTTTTCCTGAAAAACCAGTACTCTTTTACGGAACATTTGTCCCACAAGCGTTGGCTTAGCAAGGGTAGCATCTATGTATTCAATTCTTTCTACAACATCGGTATGTGGTTCTGCAATGACATAATGTAAGGAAGTACGGTGATGCACAATAGCATTACGTAAGTCGGCATATGAGCGTAAATCATCCTCATATTTCTTCACCAAGACATCCTTTTTCTTTGCTTGATCAATCAGTCGATAAAAAGCCATAAAATCCTTGGCTCCTACAATATCTCGTAATCTATGATCTATTCGATTAAACGCTGTCAGGAAACGATCGGAGTTTTCAGTCCCCACTTTTCTTGTACCTTCTTTCTCTATTCATCTATATATTTTCCGAGTTATTTGACAAATTTCGAGTTACACACCCATTATATTCCTAAGTTATAGAGATTCCAAGAATGTAGTTTTTAAATATAGAAATGAATTAACAATTCCCCCTTGAAAGTGACGTAATGTTATTTTATATACTAGCTGTAACAGAGAGGGGTATTAGTTATTTTGCTGACGATTCACCATGTTTCCAAGCAAACTGGCTTACTGTTCGCACATTATGAGGAGATTGAACTGTTACTTCCAACAGTAAAGGCGGAGGGTGGACAGAGGATTTACGGTGAAAATGCCCCTACAAATCGTATTTTTAAAGGCATGAGGATTCAAATTAAAAGAAATTCAAACTCTACTAAATAATCCATGGGCGTGGCAAACAAGTTAACTTTTATAGCAGAGGAACAAAAGAAATGACAACAGATGGAGAGTGCCATACTTGGATTAAAGAACGCTGCGGCTATTGAGAGAAGGCTAACAGAGTCCCTTATCCAGAAATTCATCCAGCTTTCGAATCAATAACGAGATAAAAAGCAAGCTTTCCGACAGCAAATTTTTGTAGCTGCCGAAATAGATCTCATTAACTTGGTGATGATTACACCAGGGATCATTCTACTTGTTTTACATCTTTTATTCTGTGGATTTATGAATCAACCGTTAAGAAAAATTCAAACACTTTTTGATCAAAGTACAAGTTCTGCTCTTTCTTGGATTATGTTCTTTATCGGGCTGATACTGCTTATAAATGGTGGGATGATTTAAAAATAAAAAACGGTAAAAACTCATCGTAAACTGTTTTTTACCGTTTTATCTTTTTTAGATTTTTGCCATAGACGCATTTCTTTTCATCATCGCAATCCCAATGCTAATACAGATAATTGTTAATGCCACAGTGATTATTAGGCTCCACCAATAGTCTGACATGTCCATTGCTCCTCGTACTAGCAAAATTCCATAGCTCGCTAGTTTCCAAGGAGATATTGTCCAAAAGATTCCCACTATCATATCTACGATTTGCCCTACAAAGATCACCGTAAATGCACATGTAGTAGCTATAACCGTTTTAAAACTAGCACTCATCAGTAATGAAACAGCTATTACAAATAACAGCCAAATATAGTACGTACAAAAACTAATTAGTAGTGCTCCAATGTCCAAAGTTCCATATAATATGCTTGTGTAATATACACTTGCAGCAAAGCCAGCTAAAATACTTACGAAACAAACTGTGCCTATAACAATAAACTTACTCATAAAGTAGGCGCCATATGAAATGGGCCGTGCATATAAGAGGGTAGCCATGCCACTTGCTCGTTCTTTACTAATAGCCCCTACAAATGAAGCCATCATCACCAGTAAGCCTATTGTTTGAAACTGTCCAATAGAAGCTTGGAGTAAATCAACTGGCACTAATTCTGGCATTAGCATTTCAAAGCCCTCAGGTACATTCCCAACAGCATTTAATATATCCATCATATAATAGTTTGTTAGTGGATCACTCATTCCAAGCAAAGCAAACACGAGAGGTATCCATAAAAATTTCCAGCTTCGCCATGCTTCTCTATATTCCTTTTGCAGAAGTACTTTGAATCCACTCATGCTTTTTTCGCCACCTTCATGAAAATTTCTTCCAGAGATGCTGTTTGTCGCTCCACTTTTCGGATGGTATAAGGACATGCACTTAAACGTTGTAGCAGCTCCTTCATCGTTGGCTCCTCATTCACAACCTCGATATACACATAACAACCGATTATAGTATAGGATGGATCCGCAAAAAGCTTCGCCTCTTCTTCACTGCCAAATTCAATTACATAGTTTTGCTCATCAAAACGTTGCCGTACCTCACGTAATGTACCCTGTTCTACTAGTTTTCCATTTTGCAAAAATAATAGCTGGTCTGTCATTTCTTCCGCATCATTTAAAATATGCGTTGAATATAAAATGGTTGTCTCTTGTTGTAAACCTTTTAATAAATCGAGCACTTCTCTGCGTCCAACGGGATCTAACGCTGAAACTGGTTCATCTAATAGCAGTAATTTAGGCTTATGCACAATTGCCTGGGAAATACCAAGACGTTGCTTCATTCCCCCAGAAAAAGTGGCTATTTTTTTATGTAGCGCATCCCCCAACCCTACGAACTCTAATGTTTTTTGTGCTTCTAATTTAGCTTTTTTGGCTGCTACACCATTCAACCTAGCAGCCATTTCTGTAAACTCTAATGCACTTAGCCAAGGATGAAACTGCGGATATTGAGGTAAAAACCCTATATTCGCACGTAAATCTCCATTTAACATCCTTACACTTCCAGCAGTCGGTTTTAAGAGCCCTGTTAACATAGATAAAGTTGTTGTCTTGCCAGCTCCATTTGGTCCAATTAAAGCCGTTGAAGTCTTTTCTTCTAACACGAAATGAATATTATCTACAACTGTGTGCTCTGCAAATTGCTTGGTCAAGCCTGTAACTTGAAGTAATGTTGTCATGACTGCTTTCTCCCTACTATAAAGTACGCAATGGACCCTAATAGATTGGCAAATAGAATGATAAATACCCATAAAATTTTAGGACCATTTGTGGCATGGATTTTACGCAGATCAATAAGCGCTACGATCATTAATATAATTTGAACGATGATGAGCGGTGCGATAACCGCCCATGGAACCTTTGCTAATTCCTCCATCATACAGATCACCTCATCATTTGTTATATATTAACTATAACAACTTTGTTCTAATATGTATAGAACAAAATAAAATTTAATAAAAAAGATGCACCCTAATAGGTACATCTTTTTTATTTATATAGTTGTTGCAATGCATCTTCCATTTTTGGGCGAATGGATACTTGTGGACGAGCTTTTTTAACTGCTGCTTCTGCTTCCTCTAATGAATTAACCATTCCCAGCTCCATTAATGCGGCTGCGGCGGCAACACCTGCACGTCCGCCACCACTTCCACAGTGAATATATACTTTTTGCCCGTCCTCGAAGGCTGATGCAATTTCTTTCGCTACTTGTTGAATAGATGATGCTACCTCAATCTCTTCATCTGCAATTGGCAAATGTTTATAAGAATAAGGAACTGTTTGCTGCTCTTGTGTGGAAAGCCCTTGAACACGAACATCTATCACAATATTTACGGATTCTTGTGCAAATGCAGTCTCAGCGTCTTTTGCGCCACCAAAGAATAGTCGATCTTCTACTAAAGCATCGTAGTTCTTTTCCATATTCTCCACATCCCACATGTTTATTTTAGTAAATGCTTAATGTCCTCATAATATGGTAGGGCAGTTAATGCACCTGCTTTTGTGGCAGCAAAAGCTCCTAATTTATTGCCGAAGCTTGTACAGCGCACGAGTTCTTCTTGCGTTGTAGGTAAGCCATTATAATGGACATCACGTAGTACGCCTGCCATAAATGCATCGCCCGCACCTGTCGTATCTACAGGTACTACCTTCTCCGTCGGCACATGGAGAACCTCACCATTAAGTACAGCATAAGTACCATTTTCTCCTACTGTGATTAAGATAATAGGCACTAAATAGCTATTGAGATGTGCAATGCCCTCTTCTAAGGTAGTTGTCTCTGTCAGGAAGAATAATTCATCATCCGTAACCTTTAAAATATCAACATCCTCAAAAAATGATGTAATCGTCTCTCGACAAATTTCCTCACTGCTCCAACGTAGCGGTCGAATATTGGCATCCATTGCAATAATTGCACCCTTATCCTTTGCCATTTCTACAGCTGCTCGCGTTGTGGCAAGTGCTGTTGGATGGAACATAGTACCTGAACATACTGTTAAAGCCGAAGCATGTTTAAAAGCTGCTTCATTTAGCTGTGATGGTTCCACTTGTAAATCGGGTGTTTCATCAACATAATCTTTAAAAATCCGCTCACACGCTTCTGTAAGATGCACATATACGCCACTTACTCGCTTTGCTGGATTAAATACGGCATAATCCAGTTGTACACCCTCTTGGGCAAGCCCATCTCGCACAAATTGAGAGCCTTCATCATCCCCTGTAATAGTAATTAATGCCGACGGTGCCCCAATTCGGCTAATACCAGCTGCAACATTTACCGTTGCACCACCCATATATTTAGTAAATGATGTGTTTGTTACATCATCAGCAATATAGTCAATAAAAGCATCTCCATAGACTAATATAAAATCCTTCTCTTGCTTTGTCATGATTGTCCTCCAAAATGTCTAGTCATTATAGATTAACACGAAAATTGTCATTCTATCAATGACGCCGGGGCGTCATTGCGTCCAAATATTTTCGAGCTGACGAGTAGAAGTGAATCTATAACTGTCTGTCCGTCCTGTCCTGTGACAACGGTTAACTGATCTGCATCATACAAGCCTCTTTTCAAAATCTTTGATATCAGCTAGAGCCATTGTTTTAATTTAGTGTTTTGTTGAACACCTGCTGGATTAAGCTAATGGGTTTTACTTTTGTTAGTGGGCTATAAAATTTGAGTCAATCTCTATCTTTGTTATACTTGCCTATAGAAAGGTAGGGATTATCAAGATGAGTATTATAATTCGACAAGCGCAACCACATGATGCCCATGCCGTTGTGCCTCTTATTATCGATGCAATTGGTGAAATTGCTAATCGCTTAACTGGCGAGAAATCAGCTGAAGCTGTTATACAAGAACTGACAATTCTTTTTCAACGTGACGACAATCGACATTCTTATTTAAATACCTTTGTCGCTACTGAAGGAGAGCAAATATTAGGGATTCTCGTTTATTATCACGGTGCACAAGCCGTTCACATGGATGCTAACCTTGTTAAATGGCTAGAAGCAAAAAACGCTACATCCATTGTCATTGATCAAGAAGCACATGAAGATGAGGCATATATCGATACTGTTTGCGTAGCACCAGAAGCACGAGGTAAAGGAATTGGAACATTGCTATTACAATTTGCCGAAGAGCTAACAAAGCAGCGCGGCTATACAAAATTATCATTAAATGTTGAAACCCAAAAAGAAGATGCTCGCCGACTTTATGAGCGTTTGGGCTTTGTTATTACAGAGCCATGGTCCATAATCGATGAGCCATTCCATCACATGGTGAAACAGTTTTAGGAAGTGAAATATTTATATATGAAAACAAATTTTATTTACCCTCTTTTGATTGTCATTGCTTCTAGTAGCTACGGTATATTGTCAACGATTGTCAAAGTAGCTATGCAGCATGGCTTTACAACATCAGAGGCAGTATCAAGTCAGTATATAATTGGCTTTTTACTCGTTGTAGCCATTTTTATTTTTACAGACAGAAAATTACCGAGTCCATCCAAAAAGGGCTTACTTATTTTAATTTGTGCTGGAATTTTTACTGGGACGACAGGAATAGTGTATGGAGAATCTTTAAAATATCTACCCGCTTCTCTTGCGGTAGTCATGCTATTCCAATTTACATGGATTGGTCTGCTAATTGATTGTGCCCTACACAAAAGATTACCCAGTCGACCTGAAGTAATTTCGATCATTATCTTATTTGCAGGAACTATTTTAGCTGCTGGTGTATTAAATGTAGATTTAAGTGGCATCCCTATCCAAGGGTGGCTATTTGGCTTTGCAGCAGCCTTTACCTTTGCTTGCTTCATTCAATTCAATTCGCGGCCTGTCGAGGGAGTTACTACGACTTCTCGGGTATTAATCGTTTCCTTCGTAGCCCTTATTATGATTAGTATTTTCCTTAGCCCTGAGGTTATTTGGAATGGCCAATTATTCATGCAAGGCTTATGGAAATTTGGACTAGCACTAGGTCTTTTCGGTATCATTTTACCAATTTACTTATTTTCAATCGCTATTCCTAAAGTCGGTGGCGCGCTAGCTTCCATTTTAAGTGCCATCGAATTACCAGTTGCCGTTACAGTTTCGGTTATTGTTCTGCATGAACCTTTAACCGCTGTACAAATCGTAGGGATTATTCTCGTTATTGCTGGTATGATGCTGCCAACCATTATTGCACAACGGCAACAAAAAGACAGCTTATTAGAAGCCCATTCATAAATCGACAAAAAACTCCTTAAAAATGGAATGATTCCTTTTTAAGGAGTTTTTTTGAATTTTGCTGAAATCGCATTGCTTACTGTTAAGTACTTAGCTATGATGAAGGCAAATGTAATTTTTTAATAATTCTAACATTAATCTTATCCTTTCGTATTATACTGCAATATGCAAGTACCTTACTTTATGAAAGGAGAAGATGATGAAAAAAACCCGCATTCTTGGTTTTTTCCTTGTGTTGATGTTTTTAGCTTTAACTGCTTGTAACGGCAATAATCAGCAAAATTCTACAGATGGTGCAGCAAATAAAGACAAAACATCTGATGGTGATAAAACAGAAGTGGCAGCAACGACACCTTCAGGAAAGCTTGTCATTTACACAGGTCGTGATGAAGAAATGGTGCAAAATGTGATCGATCAGTTTAATGAAAAATACCCAGACATTGAGGTCGAGTTTTTAACGATGGGGGCACAGCAAATTTTAGAGCGCCTCCGCGGTGAAAAGGCCAATCCTCAAGCAGATTTTTGGTGGGGTGGAACGCAATCCGCTCTCATTGTTGGAGCAAATGAAGACTTATTGCATGCTTGGCAGCCTAGCTTTATCGGTGCCATTGATGCCTCACACAAAGATGCAGATGGACGTTGGTTTGGTGAGATGTTGCTACCAGAGGTCATTATGATTAATAGTGATTTACTGACAAAAGAAACAGGGCCTCAGGACTGGGATGACCTATTAGATCCTAAATGGAAGGATCAAATTCTAATTAGAGGTGTGCTTGCGTCAGGTACAATGCGCACAATTTATTCCTCTATGATTGTACGACAGGGAGACGATTCACCTGATAAAGGCTATGAATGGTTATTACAATTAGATGCTAATACAAAGGAGTATACACAAGATCCTAATGCCTTATATTTAAAGCTAACACGACAAGAAGGTAGTGTTTCTTTATGGAATTTGCAAGATATTTTATTAAAGAAATATACGACTGATTATCCTTTTGATTATATTTATCCAAAAAGTGGTGCACCTATTTTAGTAGATGGTGTAGCTGTTGTAAACAATGCGAAAAACTTAGACAATGCAAAACTATTTGTAGAGTTCTTATTTGAAAAAGAAATGGTGACACAATTGGCGAACGATTATTATCAAATTCCTACACGTTCTGATATCGATAAGGCTTCCATGCCAGAATGGTATCAGGAATTAGATTTAAAAACGTTCGATATTGATTGGCAGCTAATGTCTGACAAAGAAGCTGAATGGATGGAATATTGGGATAACAATGTAAAAGGGCGCGGCAAATAATAAAATAGGTAAAAATTCGACTTATACTGCGAATTTTTACCTTCCTGTATCATCTGCATTCTTTGTTAGAGAGGAGTTTATGATTGAGAAGTGTCAAAATTGAAAATGTCTCAAAGCAATTTGGTCAAGTGTATGGCGTGAATGATATAAATCTTGAAATAAAAGCAGGGGAATTTTTTACTTTTCTCGGTCCTAGCGGCTGTGGCAAAACAACCACTTTAAGGATGATTGCAGGCTTTTATTACCCTTCTAAAGGTAAAATTCTTTTTGACAATCGAGATGTCACTCGACTTCAGCCCAATAAACGCAATATCGGTATGGTATTTCAAAATTATGCTCTTTTTCCTCATATGACGGTTGATGAAAATATTGCCTTTGGTTTACAAGTGCGGAAATTTTCAAAGACCGAAATTCAATACAAGGTTGACCGCATTAGAGGACAAGTACATCTAGCAGCTTATGGTAACAGAAAAATAAATGAACTATCTGGTGGACAACAACAACGGGTTGCTTTAGCTAGAGCGCTTGTAATTGAGCCAGATATTTTATTACTGGATGAACCTCTATCCAATCTAGATGCTAAATTGCGTGAGGAAACACGTATTGAAATCAAACGAATTCAATCTGAGCTTGGCGTTACAACAATTTACGTTACCCATGATCAGATGGAGGCAATGGCTATGTCGGATCGAATCATGGTCATGGAGAATGGTTTGATCAAGCAAATTGGGACTCCTCAAGAAATTTATCATCAGCCTGAAGATCGTTTTGTAGCTAACTTTATTGGTGAAACCAATTTAATCGAAGGCACTATACAAGCCATTAATGGTGAAAATGTACAAGTGAGAACCTTAAATGGACATCTTTTGACTGGGCGAAAGCAACAAAGCTCCCCCTCTTTAACGCATATGATTGGAGACAAAGTGTTTATTTCTATTCGACCGGAGTCTATTCAACTAGGTACTGGTGATAATACGTTAACAGGAAAAATTACATTTGTTGAATTTACAGGTATTAGCGTCAATTACATTGTAGATTTTACGGCATTTTCACTTAAAGTAATGATTATTAATTCTTATGACCAAATAAAGAAAATCGGTGAAGACATTACAATCAATATGGCTCATGATTCACTGTACTTATTAGGGGAATAGGAGGAAGCCAATATGGGAAAACAGTCTGTCAATGCCTCTCAGGAAAGCGCGTGGACACGAATTTTTCAATCCAATTGGTTTGTTTATATTTTAATATCGCCATTATTTTTAGTATTGTTCGCCTATGTGGTTTACCCCTTCTATCAAACATTTATCCAAAGCTTTGCTGGTGATGAGGCTTTCTTTCACTATAAAAAATTTTTTGATCTGGCGAGCCCAGCAAACTTAGAGGCTTTATGGACCAGTATTTATATTTCGATCATCAGTGTTATTTGCTGTGCAGTCGTTGGGGTTACGATGGCCTTTTTACTGGAGCGCTATAATTTCCCAGGAAGGCGTACACTGTCTATTTTAGTATTAGTTCCTATGGCACTTCCTCCTCTAGTGGGTGTACTTTCTTTTTCATTTTTATATGGCGATAGCGGTATTTTCCCTCGAATCTTTCAGCATCTATTCGGATTAGACCATGTACCGTTTGCATTGAAAGGCATTTGGGGAGTTATCGTCGTTCATACCTTCACGATGTATACGTACTTCTACTTAACAGCTTCAGCTGCTATTAAGGGGCTCGATCCTGCTTTAGAAGAGGCTGCAACCAGTCTAGGTGCAGGGCGTATTCGCGTATGGACAAAGGTTATTCTACCAATGCTGACACCTTCCATTGTCGCCTCGTCCTTATTAGTGTTTATGATCTCAATGGCTTCCTATACAGCACCTTTAATGTTTGGTGTAGAGCGCACCATGACGATGCAAATATATTTATCACGTACAAATGGCAATCTTGAGATGGCTGCAACACAGTCGATGATTTTATCCTTTGTATCTATTACCTTTTTAATCATCATGCGTTGGTATCAGAATCAGCGAAATTATCAAAATCTCAGTAAGGGTATCAGTGTTCATCGTTCCGAGGTATCCTCTAAAAAAATTAAAGTTATGGCAACAATCGCATCCTTTGTTGGGACATTCATATTAATATTGCCGATATTAGTTTTGATATTGATATCTTTTTCTGTTGATGGTGCTTGGAAAACGCAAATTCTCCCGACCGACTATACGATCGATCATTATATTGCTCTTTTTACTGATGAGCGTACATGGCGGCCTATTTGGAATTCCATTCAAATGGGTGTCATAGCAACAATCGGCAATATCATTTTTGGTGTCGCTGCTGCTTATGCTATGGTTCGGTTAAACTTTAAAGGGAAAACATTGCTCGATATTTTGATTATGGTACCTTGGGCTTTACCTGGTACTGTTGTAGCGGTTAATTTAATCGCTGCCTTTAGTACAGAAAGTATTTTTAGTTTCAATCAAGTATTGATCGGTACATTTTGGATTTTGCCATTAGCGTATTTTATTCGACATTTACCACTTGTTTTTCGATCTACTTCCGCCTCTCTTGTACAACTAGATCAATCGATTGAAGAGGCTTCACGTGGCTTAGGCGCCAATTGGTGGTATACATTTAGACGGATTGTCGTACCGTTAACATTCACCGGAATTTTAGCAGGGACACTCTTAGCTCTCGTGCAAAGCTTTGGTGAGTTTGTTGCATCCATTCTAATATACAGTACATCCACTATTCCATTGTCTGTAGCGATATTCCAAAAATTATATGCATTTAAATTTGGGACCGCCTGTGCTTATGGTGTCTTACAAATTTGCTTAATTTTAGTTGTTCTTATTATTTCTGAAAAACTATCAAAAGGCAGTGCTGGTACAGCCATCTAGCTGCCAATCTATTAGGGGGCCATTACAATGTTTGAAGATTTTCGCAACAAAACGCAGCGGGAAGATGGGATGATATTCCCTTCTAACATCTATCGGAAAATTGTCTTACAGCCAGCTTATGATGAGGCGAAGAAAAATTTTTTAACAATCATGCTACAAATTAATATTGCTCATTTAAAAATGTTAGAAGAACAAGGACTCGTAAAAAAAGATGAAGCGAAACAAATTGGGATAGCTCTAAAAAAAATAGATTTAAATTATTATCGTTTAGAGGATTACAGTCCCCAATATGAGGATTTATTTTTCCGCATTGAAAATAAACTAATCGAGCTTGCTGGTGATGTTGCAGGAAATCTTCACATTGGCAGAAGTAGGAATGATATGGGGATCGCCATCTATCGTATGACCTTAAGGAAAAAACTATTATTATTAATGAACGAGTTACTAACATTACGTGATGACTTAATCGCGGCTGCAGAGGAACATATAGATACCATCATGATTGGCTACACGCATACACAGCAGGCTCAGCCCACAACCTTTGCCCATTATTTAAAAGCTGTTATTGACCAGCTTGAGCGTGATTTTGAGCGGATGCAGCATGTCTATAAAACTGTCAATCGCAGTAGTATGGGGGCGGCTGCCTTAACAACGACAGGCTTTAATATTAGTAGAGAACGGATGCGTGATCTACTGGCATTTGATGATATTATCGAAAATGCGTGGGATGCTGTTGCAGGCGCAGATTATATTGCTGAAGCGGCAAGTATTGTACAGCTGGCTGCACTCAATCTCGGCCGTACATCTCAAGATTTTTTATTATGGGCTACCCAGGAATTTAATGCATTCACACTCGCAAGTCCATATGTCCAGATAAGTTCCATAATGCCTCAAAAACGTAACCCTGTTTCCGTAGAGCATACACGTTCATTACTATCTGCGGTTGTTGGAGATGCAAGTACAGTATTACAAATGGTACATAATACACCGTTCGGAGATATCGTCGACACTGAAGATGATATGCAGCCCTATTTATGGCGTGCCATTGACCGTTTAAATGGGATTTACAAGTTATTTGGTTCTCTTGTTGTCACAATGGATGTTAATAAAAAGAAATTAAGAAACCGTGCAGAGAATAGCTTTGCCAATGTTACAGAGCTTGCAGATACATTAGTGCGTTCAGAGGGGATTTCATTCCGCCAAGCACATAGTATTGTTAGCAAATGTATTAAAGTTCTACTTGCCCATGGCGAAGAATCACTAGCAAGCCTTACATGGGGCCTTGCCAATACACAATCTAAATTGATTACGGGAAAGGAATTAGCTATTTCAGAAGAAGACTTTTATAAAACATTAAAGCCAGAATCTTTTGTTGGTGTGCGAACATTGCTAGGTGGCCCAGCTCCAGCCACAATGAAAGCAGCGCTCGAACGTTCAAAAATGAATGCTCAAAACCTTTATGAATGGGTCCGCTTAAAGGAAAATTCTATTATACAAGCGGAAAAGGAATTAACAGCCTTTCTTGAGGAATGGAATCAATGAAGGATTGGTTATTGATTATTGACGGTGGAGCAACAAAAACAGCATGTGCGGTCGTTCATGCTGAATCTGGTGACATTCACTATTCTACAACAATGCAAGGCTCGAATTATCAAGCCATTGGTGTCGAATCAGCTACAGCAAGATTACAAGGACTTTTAGCAAATGTACAAACATTTTTGCAAAAGTACCCCCATTCTCAAATTGCTGTAGCTACCTTTGCGTTAGCTGGCATTGATTCTCCTAAGGATCATGCCACAGTAACGGCCATTGTTCAAAATGCCCTAAAGGCCACACAGCTACAAATCAAGACGCTAATTATTGAAAATGATGCAGAAGCTACACTACTTGGTGTGACTGCTGGACAGGCTGGTGCATTACTCATTGCCGGAACAGGAGCCATCGCCTATGCCTATGACGGGCAACGAATTGTACGTGCAGGAGGTTGGGGACATCGAGCTGGTGATGAGGGAAGTGGATATTGGCTAGGGCAGGAAGTAGTAAGAGCTGTATTTAAAATGGAGGATGGTCGTGGTGAACCAACAATCTTAAAAGAAGCCGTCTATCATTTTTTAAATATACAGGATGTAACAGAGCTTGCGGAATGGTTATTCCATCCATCCTATACGAATGCACAGCTGGCCAAGATGAGCTCATTTGTAGCAAAGGCAGTCGAGCAAGAAGATGCTTGCGCCATGCAAATATCACTACAGGCTGCCTACGAATTAGTTCTTCTAGCAAGCGCTGTATTGAAAAAAATGGGCTATCAGAATGGACCATTTACACTTTATTGTAATGGTGGTGCCATCAAGCATAATCCACTCATTTTAAAGACTTTTACGGAGGAAATCACCTTACTATATCCACAAATTGATATTAAACTTTGTCAGCATCAGCCTATTACTTATTTGATTGAACGTACAAAAAGGGCATATGACTATTTATAAGTCATTGCCCTTTTCATAGTGTAAAAAAACAAAACCATCTATTTTGTGAAAGCTGAAGATGGATTTCCGTTGCAGGCTACTTGCTTTCCCGTAGGCTAGCGCCGAGCCGCTTCGTGTTTAGAGGCTCGCCAGTCTCGCGGGAATCGAGTAGCCTTCCGCTCCACCTCACAAAAGATTATCTTTTTAGAAAAAATTCCTAAGTAAAGTGAAGGTGTTCACTACTTATTTATTGAGAGGTGTGTAACTAATCACTTCTCCACATTGAAAATAAGAGCCTATCCTTTCTCTAATTATACAAATATTTTGATCGCTACGGCTAGTATAAAAGAGAAGGAAAAGACACCTTTGCCACATGGATTTAGTGAACTGCCCCCTGGGAAGGACGCTGGCAGAACGGAAATTCCCCCCCGCCTTTCAACATGGCTGTTTGTGCCGTTGACATCACCTTTTTTATGTTAAATTAGAGAGCCATTCTCTTCAATTCATTCGTTGTGAAATAGAGGAAGCCATCCTTAACAAATATATCCTTTGTATCTTCCCTATTTAGTACCTGTTCTCCACTACCGTCTGGACGAATTTTTGTTAAATACGCCCCCCGAGAGTAATTACTAAAGTATAGCCACCCATCCGAGTAAACGATGTATTGTGCACGAGTATTTGTGACACGCTTTATTTTACCTGTCTTTATATCAAGCACATACAACTTATTGTCATCAGAGATATTACTAAAATATAATTGATCGCCAGCCTGTGCTGGGAAGTCTATATCATGATAATAACTATACATTGTGCTTGTTGCCTTTGGATAATCCTCAGCAATCCACGTGTGATCTTTCGCCATTGTACGATCGTCTACTAAAAAGTATTGGTAACGAATGGCACCTTTGCGATCTGGTACTGGATCATTCCATGTCGTATCAAGGTGATACCACTGTCCATCCAGCTTGACCAAATTCCACGCATGTCCCTCTTTGCCGACATAGCCCACGATATATTTTGTTTCAATTCCCAGTTTTTGAAGCATCGAGTGAGCTAGTAAAGCATAGCCCTGACATACTCCCCCATGCTCGGCAAGTACGGTATAGGCACTATGTGGACTAGAATTTGTTTGATCTGTATAGGCAGTATTAGCGACAATATAGTCATTGACTGCTCGTACCTTTTCTACTTCTGTCATAGAGTCTTTACTGATTTTGTTGATGATTTCTTGGACATTCATCTCGACAAAGGCAGCCTGTTCTGGCGTCATTAAATAGCTCTGCTCTCCAAAAATAGTTGCCTTATTTCGCCCATATTCATAACGAATTGAATGCTTACTAACATGACCATAAACATAATCATCTCGTTCAATAGCATTGTTGTAGGCCTCTTCCACAATTTGTTCAATTCGTTGTGTATTACCTTTATATTGAATTTCAAACTTCGGTGAAAAACTACTATAATATGCATACATGGCATCAGCCATCTCTTTGGCATTTGTCACGACTAGCTTCGTTTCTGGTTTCTGAATTGGCGGCGCTTTAGGTGCTACCTCCGCTTCATGTATATCTTCTATAGGTATGGCTGTTTCTATGGAGGCATCGTCTGAAAGTCTAGCAGTAACATCTACGATTTTCTCCTTTGTTGAAAGAAGCATTGTTTCTATTTCGTCATTATTTGTCCAATCCAGCACCTGCTGAACGACTGCCTTACCAGCCATATAAATGGGATCAATAAAAATAATAATAATGGCAATAATAGCTAATTTCTTCCACAAATTCCTCACCTCCAACCGTCTTCTTTTCATTATATACAAAAAAAGCACAAAGAACTCACTTAAGGGTCCAATTGTGCTTGTTAATATTTGTTTGTTGACTTAATTAATTTTAAGTTTATATTCTTTAGTATTCATAGTATACAGCAAATCATTGTCATTGATCTTTAAATTCGTTACTGGCTGCTTAACTAGCACTTCAGCTTTTAATGTTTTCAAATTCAGCTTTGTCAAATACCCACCGTTACTGTAATCACTATAGTATAGATAATCATTAGTTCCAGTAATATACAATGCTCGTTTATCTAATACTTTTGTCTTTTTCCCACTAGTCATATCCAGCTTATACAGTTTATCGTTATCTGCCGTATTGCTAAAATAAACAGCATTATTTAACTGATACGCAAAATGAACATTGTGCATATAACTGTATTTTGTGCTTGTAGCAGTAGGATAATCGGCTTTAACCCAAGTGTGATCTTTGTTAAGCTGACTGTCCGTCACTAAAAAATAGTCATATGAAGCAGCACCAACACGATTTGGCAAAGGATCATTCCATGTTGTATCTAAATGATACCATTTTCCATCTACCTTTACTAAATTCCAAGCATGTGCCTCGTTCCCATTCACAAAACCTATAACATATTTTGTCTCTATCCCAGATTGCTCTAACAAGGCTTGTGCAGCTAATGCATAACCTTGACACACAGCTTGTCCTTCAAAAAATAAAGCATAGGCACTATGTGGGCTTGCCTTTGTTTTTGTTCCATACATCGTATTCGATACAATATAATCGTTAATAGCCTTTACTTTTTGGAACTCTGTCATAGAAGGTTTGATAATATTTTTCAGTATTTGATTAATCTTTTTTTGTACAGCTACTTCTTGTGTTTGATTCGTCAGATACTTCACTTTATACGTTACATTTCCGAGAGAATCTGCAGAAACCGTCATACTTTCGAAATGTCCACTTGCATAAACAGCTTGTTGTTTAGCCTTTTCAAATGCATCCATCATTTCTTTTTTGAAATCACCCATCGGGCCTGTATACGTAAATTTTATTTCCGTCTCGAAATTTCGCATTTGCTTAGCAAGCTCTTTTGTCAATTGATCCCAAGTAACTACTGTTGAGTTAGCTACCACAGGATAAATTGGGGAAGTAATTTCTGTTTGTTTTGCATAGGCAGCAGTTGGGCTTAACATCAATAAAGTTGCTCCACATAACAACCATTTTTTCATCACTAATCACCTTCCCTTTGAATCTTTTGTTACTATTTAGCATAACAAAGAAAGTACCTACTAAGCTATCATACAAGTTCACTAACTAAGACTTTCATCTAAAAATATATCAACACTTACATGATATAAAATACCTAAAAACTAAATATAATTCTCGAATATAACTATTTTTTTGCAAAAAAATAAAACTCACCCCATTTATAGTGAGTTTTATTTGGATTCAGCTACTATTTTTTGTTCCGAAAATCGAGGTAATTATCTACTTTTCACAACCAAATTAACGGCTTCCTGAATGGCTTCATTCATTTTTTCGTCATCACCTTCAGCATTTTGGACACATTCTAATAAGTTTGTACTGACAATAACACCAACTGTACGATCTACAGCAGAGCGTACAGCCGATAGCTGTGTAATGACTGCCTTACAGTCCTTACCTTCCTCCATCATCTTCAAAATACCACGTAGCTGGCCTTCCATCCGTTTCACACGATTTTTCACTTGATCTGAATATTCCATAAACATTGCTCCTTCTTTCTATACTCGCTACGTCCTCATGAGTAATCGTTATTCTTTATCCTAGCTCATTATTTCAAATTTAAACCTAGCCATTCCTTGGTTTTAAATAATTCATCAGCATTCTTGTGATTATAGTGCTTGCATTGGTTATTTCATCGTACTGGATAATTGTATTTTTCTTTAAACGTAATTGCCCAATCTCTACCTCAAAAATTGGACACTTTCTTTTCAGTGCCGCAACTAGCATATTTGTATCATAATCATAGCGTTCGCCTTTCACCTTCATCAGCCAAGGCAACTCATTTATCGATATATATCGCAAACCCGTTTGTGTATCCATTAATTTTCGATGATACAGTAACTCAAAAAATAGGCTTGTTGCACGATTTCCCCAATAAGAAAGAAATGAACTATCGGCAGAATGGAAATTACGTACCCCTAGCACAATACCTTCTGAAAACACCTTTGTCATCGTTAAGACAAGCTTAACATCTTGCAGTGCATGCTGCCCATGTGCCCCCACTGTAAGGACACCATGACACTTTCCTTTTTGCTCTCGGATAAATGCAAAGGCTGTCTTCAATGCACCACCTTTTCCAATATTGCGATCATGCTGCAATACTTGACAACGATCAATTTTATTTAAATCTTCAAAAATATCTTTATATCTTTGATCACTCCCATCATTGACAATGACAATTTGTGTAATGGTCGTTGCTAATAATTGATGTACATAGGTAATGAGTGATTGTTGTGGATTATATGCTGGAATAATAGCTGCAATATTTTTCATTTCGATCCCCCACCTATAGGCTGACGGGCTCTCCGTAGCTACGAATTTCCCTTATATCAAATAGTATCATGTCACAGCAACAATTCAACTGATGAATCCCATTAAAACTTATCAATAATATAGATTTTTCTCCGATATATGTACAAAGAGATTTAGAAGAGGGGCTTTCAACTGGCTCGAAGAAAATTAGACGCAATGATGCCGAGGCATCATTGATGAAAGAGGTGAGGGTGATTGTTATGCATTACGAAATTCTTGAAGAACAATGTCAGAAATTAACGCAGCTGTCCTTCACAAAATTAGCAAAAAACCTACAGGATGCAAGTTTGCTCGCTATTTCAAACCCAGCTACATCTTTACAAAAATCTCTTTTTGTATTGGAAGAAATTCTTTATGAGATTTATCGGCTGGAAATGCATACTGAACCTAAAACGAAAAATATCCGTACACTATTAAATAATCGAAGTTTTGTAGCGCAAATTCACCCTCGTCGGATTTATTTATTAATGAATTTAGTTCATAAAATGACAAGTCATAATAGTAACGACATTGTGGAAGCCAAAGCGGCAAAAATTGTTTTGGATTATCTTAGCGATATTGTGGAATGGTTTATGAAACGCTATGATCGTAGTTTCAAGTCAGCAAGTCTAACTCCTCACACTACAGAGCTTCCAACCATATTGGATAAGAACATACTCCAGCACAATCAATCGCCAGAGGCTTATACACATGCAGCCAAATGGTTTGAAAGGGCAGCGCAAAACGGTGATGCCAGTGCACAATATAATTTAGGAACTCTTTACAATCACGGGCGAGGGGTGAAAAGGGACTATAAACTTGCGAAAGTATGGTATGAACGAGCTGCCGCACAAAATGACGCAAATGCCCACTATAGTCTAGGCGTACTCTTTCATTTAGGGCATGGGGTTGGACAAGATTATAAGGAAGCCGCGCACCATTATCAAATTGCGGCAGATCTCGGAAATGCAGATGCGCAATATAATTTAGGTGTCCTTTATAATCAAGGTCTAGGCCTTTCGCAAAACTTTCATGAAGCGGCTAAATGGTATACTTTAGCAGCCAACCAAGGCAATACAAGTGCTCAAAACAATTTAGGCTTCCTTTATCATAATGGCACAGGTGTCGAGCAAAGCTACGCAGAGGCCATCGCTTATTTCGAAATGGCTGCCTTAGCGGGCGATGCCAGTGCACAGTATAATCTCGGCTATATGTACCTTAAAGGTCGTGGTATTGTTCAAAACCTTGAAGAAGCGGCGAGATGGTTTCATATGGCTGCTTTACAAGACCATGTGAACGCAGAGTTTCAATTGGCTATGCTCTACAATACGGGACAAGGAATGACGAAGGATCATCTAGAAGCCTTAAAATGGTTCAAGCTAGCAGCATATAAAGGACATTTAAATGCACAGTACTGTCTCGGCTTACTGTATGAAAAAGAACAGGATCTTGTTTCAGCAGAAAAATGGCTTCTACGAGCAGCTGACAATGGGCATATTAGCGCCGGCTTCGAGCTAGGTCGGCTTTATGTCTATCAGCAAAAACAGCCTGCTAAAGCTATGTCATACTTTAAAGTTGCTGCTAACAAAGGCTATGCTGATGCTCAGTATGAGCTTGGTCTATTACTGACATCAGGAGTTGATGTACCTATAAACTATACAGAGGCTGTAAAATGGTGGCGAGCCGCAACAGATCAGTCACATATTCAAGCGGAGTATCAATTAGGCTTACTGTATGAGCAGGGATTAGGAGTTGCTATGGATCTTGAAGAAGCACGAAGATGTTATCGACTAGCTGCTATTCAGGGCCATGCAGGTGCTCAATATCAACTTGGTAATTTATTTGATAAAGGGAAAGGTGTTAAACAGGATTACACGGAGGCAGCTAAATGGATTGAACAAGCAACGTCACAAGGGCATATAAAGGCACAATATCAACTAGCTCAAATGCACATTCATGGACAGGGTGTACCGAAAGATTTTGCAAAGGCAGCCCAGCTTTATCGATTGGCTGCTAATCAAGGGCATCAAAAGGCTCAATTTCAGCTTGGTATGCTCTACAAAAAAGGGCATGGGGTTGCACAAGATTATCAAGAGGCTGAAAAATGGCTGAAAAAATCGCTTGAAAATATTAAATAGACAGTTTAAAACCTACCGTATCATGAATTGTGATACGGTAGGTTTTTCTCTTGTTTCGGCATTCATCTCCTTTTTCTATAGTGGGAGATGAATATTTTTTCTCAACAGATTTTTACAGGCAAAATCGAAAAATTTTGGATACATTGTTTATCTGCGCGCTAGAAATGCGTAATGGATTAACTTTTTATATAGTCTTGTTGATGAATCATGAATGTTACTATAATAAATAAGGCAAAGCTGATTAATAGCGTAGTTCCACCTACAATAAAGAAGATTAATGTAAATGTACTACCAAAATTAAATGGATTTATATTGTAAAACCACATGCCAACTGTTAAACCCAAAACACCAAGAATAGCTGTCCAACCGTGAATGGCTACTAATTTTTGTGATTTCACTTTGAAGGCTCGATAAAAAATGCCCCATGCAAACATACTTAGCCAGCCGACAAGTAAAATATGTGCATGGATTGGTCTATATTCATAACTACCTGATCCTGACATATGTGAACCTAAATACGTACCGATGAAAGCAAAAATAGCCGCTAATCGAATAAGACGTATACTCCACTTCTGTTCCATACGAAAACTCCCCCTAAGCTTGTTTCAACTAAGTAGCAGTTTAACGTGTGAACATGAACTTTACATGAACTCCTTATGACAAGACTGGTAAATGAATATAAACCTTTGTACCGACATGCATCGTACTTTCCATCTGAATAGTACCTCCGTGTAGCTCTACAATCTGTTTGACAATTGCTAGTCCTAGACCTGTTCCTTGCTTTGTCCTGGAAGCATCTGCGCGATAAAAGCGGTCATATACTTTGGCTAATTGATCTGTCGTCATCCCCATCCCATTGTCCTCCACAAGGATTTCAAGTGAAGTAGATTTTTTCTGTAATTGTAGATGTATTTGTCCACCCTCTACATTATATTTAATAGCATTCGTCAGCAAATTATCCCACACATTTTGTAAAAGTCCTGCATCACCAGCATAACTAATTGGCTCTAGCTTGTAGGCTATTTGAAGCTGTGCCTCTTCTATTTGCCAGCGATATTTTCGCACAGTCTCCCTCAATTGTTCGTCTAATCGGTACGGCTCACGTTTTACGATTCTTGTCGATTGGTCGAGAGATGTTAGTAATAATAATTGCTTGGTTAATGTAGATAAGCGCTTTGTTTCCAACTCGATGATCGCTGCATACTCCTGTCTTTCCTGCTCAGTCAGCAGCGGATTTTTCAGGAGGTCAACATAGCCTTGAATATTTAACAAAGGCGACTGAAAATCATGCGATACATTACTAATAAATTCCTTTCGTATACGATCATTTTCTTGTAATTTCTCGGTCATCCTATTAAAGCTTACAGCTAATTGACCAATTTCATCTGCACTATCAATATCTAACACCGTATCAAACTTTTCATGCGCAAGCTGTTGAGTTGCCGCCGTTAGCTTTGTAATCGGACGAATTAATGCTTTAGCAAACAATAGCATTGCTAGTAAACTCAGTACTGTCATAACCAACATTAACCCTGCAAGTATCGTATGCACTTCCGAAAATAATAAGCGAATATCAGGTCTTATAAATAATGCATATGGCTTGTTTTCATACGTAAATGGCACACCAACTGTATTAATCAATTCATTAGCGAAAAATCCTGTCACAAAGGTTTCTTTAGGGAAGTCTCGCATACCATGATAGGTTTCTCCTTGTAAAACGTGGTCAACAACAGATGCTGACAATGTTTTATCACGATAGTCTCCACCAAAAAAATACCCTTCCTCGCCTGATGTTACATATATTTGATAGCCAATTTCACCCAGTGTCTTCAAATAATTATTTAAATCCTCTGGCTTCGCTGTTTCAATATAATGAACGATATCCTTTGCTATGTTTACGTTTTTTGCATCATTCTTTTCTTTTACCACTTGATGATAATACGTATTCGTTGCTAAAAAACCAATACATAGGCTACCAATCATCACTAGCATCGTCGTCACAACAAATTTACTGTATAAAGTTTTCATGTTGTCTCCTCTAGCTTATAGCCAACACCTCTTACGGTTGTGATTTCAACAGCCGTGTCATAGCGATTTAATCTTTCACGAATTCGCTTCACATGAGTATTCAACGTCTGTTCGTCTCCTTCATAGTCATAGCCCCATACTTGCTCCATAATATAGCTTCGCGTAAATACTTGGTGAGGGCGTGATGCCAATAAAGCAAGTAGTTCAAATTCCTTTAAAGGTAATATAAGTGTATCCTCTCCTATGACAACTTCAAAGCTTCGACGATCAATCACTAATTTGCCTACTTGGAAAGTTACTTGATTTTTCTTATCCAATCTCCGTAAAATAGCTGCTATACGAAACAATAATTCCTTTGGCTCAAAAGGCTTTACAACATAATCATCTGATCCTGCTAAAAAGCCACGCTCTTTATCCTCAAGCTCGCCTTTCGCTGTTAATAATAAAACAGGAATGTCATAATCTTGCGTTAAAGTCTCGGTTAATGTAAAACCATCCATCCCCGGCATCATCACATCGACAACAGCTAAATCAGGCAGATTCCCTTCTAGTAAGGCTAATGCCTGCTGTGCATTTTCTGCACATAGTACCTGATAGCCTTCCCTTGTGAGATAAATAGTAACTAGCTGTAAAATATGAGCATCGTCATCGACAACAAGAATTTGCATCTGCCTACCTCCAATCAATAAGAAAAAAACTCGCTCATATGGAACGAATTTTTCATCACAAATTACTATTATTTTATAACGAGAATATGGAAATCAACAGTAATAAAAGAAAAGGCAAACCAATAACAATATAACCTCTTGGATTTGCAAGGTTCATGGTCCAACCTACTCCAAAACGTTTCTCTACAAAAACGGAAGGGTCCTGTCGATTCATATAAATTAAGCCGCCTTTCCAATAACGATCTTCATCTACATCCATTACCTGTGAATCAACATTATCTTCATAACGCACTCTATGTTTACGCTTTTTCAAAATATAAATAAATAGTGAACCTAACACAACAGCTAGAAATAAAATAAATACTGGTAATAGCTTATAGCCAACAATCATGGAAGGATAAATATTGCTTAGTTGTAAAACCGTTAATAGAATGGTTAAGGCATAGCTCATCAGCAATATTTTCCAACTCATGTATTTTCGAGTCTTTAGCTGATCTTCCAACGATTCAGCTTTGCGGTTTACAGCTAATTTAATAGCAGAACGTTTAATAGAATCAGTAATTCCCCACATCATACATTGCATCATTAGCATAACAAGCGGCAGCGAAATAGCCGTAAAATAAGTCTTGTTTCTCCAAGCATCTGCTTCTCCACTTGGTCCCCAATGTACAGCTATATCATTTGGCATTAGGTCGTAATGGAGCAATGTGTAAATGATTAAAAACACCGCTATCCCTATAGGCACAGCAAAAAATGTCCAAGGAATCATTGCATCACGGCTTCGAGCAGTTAAATCAACCGCTCGTACTTGTTTAATATTTACGCCCCACTGCTCCTGCCTTTTCAACGTTGATACCTTGTGATGATTTATCCAGTACAGCACCATACTTACGGTAAGCATACTAAACAAACAGCTTAGTAAAACGATACTTTGAGTGGATTCAGAAGAAGCTAGACGATTGTAGCACATCAACATAATGATTAGAAATACTATGCCTGAGCCTCCTACCAATTGAACATACTGTTTTTTCAGCTTAGCTAATGCGAGATGCTTAATATGCTGATCAGGTACAGTAACCCCAAAAACAATAGTCTCCCTTACAATATAAGGAACCATCATTTGCATAGCTAATGTCATGATGTAGATTGTTGTAAAAACACCCAGTAGCATCTTGCTACACTCCCTCTGCTGGAATTTGCAAATCAGCGAATACCTTTTTCATCATGTGCTCAATTTGTTCTACTGTTGCGCCGAGCACCATTCCTTCTGCTACAACAGGCTTTAAATTCTTTTCGATTTGTCGTAGCTGCTCAGGTGACAAAGCTCTCTCCTCAGTTGAACTAATAATAGCTCCTGATTTCGGTCGAATAACAATAATTCCTTTCGCTTCTAATTCATGATAGCTCTTATTAACAGTATGCATATTCACACCTAAATCAGCAGCTAACCCTCGCACAGATGGTAGGGTATCGCCTGGTTTCATTTCGCCTCTTGCAATACCTTCAATAATTTGACGTGTCACCTGCTCATAGATCGGTACGTCTGATTGTGGCTCTATTTGAATAAACATGTTTATCAGCTCCAAATTTGTTATATAACTAGTATAACAAATTTACTGCAATAATGCATGAGATACAAGCTTATTAAATTGGGGAATTTCTAATTGTTTCAATAAATTTTTGCACAAGCATATTTTGTTTCTCGTTATTTCTCGTACAAATAGCGATTTTATGTTTAATAGCATGTATATCCTTTACATAAACCCTTGCCAATTGGCCACTCTCTACATACTCTCGAACTGCAAGGGAAGAAATAAAGTTTGCACCATAGCCTGCCATGACCGAGCGAATTGTTTCATTGATGCCATTAAATTGGAGGGCAATTTTCGGTGGTTTCACTTGGTATGTTTGACATAACGAAAACAGATGCTCTCTCATCGAGCTCCCTTCTTCCCTCATAATAAAAGGCTCCTGAAACATTTCAACCAATGTAATGGATTGATATGCAAAGCGATGATTTGGAGACACAACAAACCATAACTCATCCTCATATAATTCATCCCACTCGATTTCTTTCGGCCTTTCAGACATTCCTCCACCATATATCGCAATATCCGCCTTATAGTTTATTAGTTGTTCAAAAGCGTCCTTCGTATTGGTTGTTGTAATCATTAAATCCACCTGTTCATTTGCAGCCTTGAAAGTAGCTGCCCATTTTGGAATTAAAAAATTGGCAGGCAGATAGGTAGCCACAATATGTAAATTCCCTGCTTTCGCCAAACGGTAATTTTCGATAAATGTTTCAATATGCTGTTCAAGAGCAATAAAATTTTGAGCTTTCTCTGCTAGAGCTTCACCAACTTCTGTTAGTACTACACCACGCCCTTGTTGCTTAAATAATTGGACTCCTAGTTCATGTTCAAATCGCTTCATTTGACTTGAAACGGCAGGTTGGCTAATACACAAGATCTCTGCAGCTTTAGTGAAGCTACCTGTAGTAGCAACCTGATAAAATAATTTTAAGCTATGACTGTTGATGATTTCACCCCTATTCATAATATAAAGTTATGTATAAATAATAATAATATATTTTTATTATGATTTATTCTATCATACACTTTATTGGCAAGCTTGCACTTTAAAATATAGGGAAATGAGGACTGTATCATGACAGAGTTAAATGTTTGGAAAAATGTAGATGACTATTTTATGGATAAGCTTCTACCAGAAAACGAACACCTTGATGCTGTACTACAGGCTAATAAAGAAGCAGGTATTCCAGAGATAGATGTATCCCCTACTCAAGGGAAACTATTATATTTACTAGCTAAAATAAAAGGAGCAGCAACTATTTTAGAAATTGGCACACTTGGTGGCTATAGCAGTATTTGCTTAGCGCAGGCTCTTCCTAAAGAAGGGAAAGTAGTGACTTTAGAAATTAATGAAGAGTATGCCTTAGTCGCTCAACAAAATATAGAGAGGGCTGGCTATAAGGAACAGGTTGAGATCATTTTAGGAAACGCCTTAGATTCATTACCAAACTTGAAAAAAGCAGGCCATTTATTTGACTTTATTTTTATTGATGCCGATAAGCCTAATAACCCCGCTTACTTGAAGTGGGCGTTAAAACTAGCTCATCCAGGCGCCATCATCATCGCGGATAATGTAGTTCGTAATGGTGCGGTAACTGATGAAATTAGTGAAGATGAACGTGTCAGAGGCGTACAGCAATTTATAGATTTACTAAAAGAGGAACCTAGAATTGAAGCAACAGCTATACAAACAGTTGGTGTGAAGGGGTATGACGGCTTCGTACTAGCCATTGTAAACTAAGACGGAAAAAAATCCGCGTAAACTGCTGCAGCAGCTACGCGGATTTATTTCAAAAAAGATGCCCTACAGCTCCCCATCTAAGCTAATAAGACATCTTTTCCCCCTTAAAACCTCTTAACTTTTATTTAGACCCCTTTTAATTCGATCATGCTTATCTCTTTCATTTAACGGGGGAACAGACCCCGTCACGTTATGTTAGTAGAATTAGGAAAGTTGAATATGTTAATAGTAGATTTTATCTTATGCTAATTTTTCATACCCTGGAAGTGTCAAGAATTCCGCGAACTCATCTTGCTCAATTAAAGATTTAAACAGTTCAGCAGCTTCTTCATAGCGACCACTGTTATAGGCTTGTTCCCCAACAGCCTCTTTAATTTTCACAAGCTCTTCTTCCAATATCTCTAAGACAAACGCTAACGTAATGCCACGTCCATCATCTAAAATACCTTTAGGATGACGAATCCATTGCCATACTTGTGTTCGAGAGATTTCTGCTGTTGCAGCATCCTCCATCAAGTTATTTATAGGTGCAGCACCGTTACCACGAAGCCATGAAGCAATATACTGTACACCAACACTGCAGTTAATACGAAGACCTTCAAGCGTAATTGTCCCTTCTGGTACAGCTACTAAATCTTCTGCCTTTACATGTACATCTTCGCGTTTTTTATGAATTTGGTTAGGAGTTGTCATAATAGCATCAAATTGCTCCATTGCAGTTGCCACCATACCTGGATGTGCTACCCAAGTACCATCATGTCCCTCTGTTGCCTCACGACGTTTATCTTCTGCAACCTTTGCAAATGCCACCGCATTCGCCTCATCATCATTTTTAACAGGAATTTGTGCGGCCATACCGCCCATTGCTGGTGCATTTCGCTTATGACATGTCTGTATACATAAAGACGTATAAGCCTTCATGAAAGGTACAGTCATCGTTACTTGGCCACGATCTGGTAAAATAACGTCAGCTTGATTGCGAAGACGTTTAATATAACTGAAAATATAATCCCAACGGCCACAATTCAGACCAGCTGAATGTTCACGTAGCTCATATAAAATTTCATCCATCTCAAACGCTGCTAAAATCGTTTCAATCAAAACAGTAGCTTTTATAGTCCCTTGTGGGATGCCAATATAATCTTGGGCAAACACAAAGATATCATTCCATAGACGAGCCTCTAAATGACTTTCAAGCTTCGGTAAATAGAAGTATGGCCCAGTACCTTGTGCTAGTGCATTTTTCGCATTATGGAATAGATATAACCCAAAATCAAAGAAACTCCCTGAGATCGGCTCTCCATCAACAAGCACATGCTTCTCAAGCAGATGTAAGCCTCGCGGTCGAACTAACAGCACTGCTGTTTCAGTATTTAATGTATACGTTTTACCATTGGAGGCTTGCGTAAACTCAATCGTCTTATTAATAGCATCACGCATATTAATTTGACCACCAATCATATTTTCCCACGTTGGAGAGGATGCATCCTCAAAGCAAGCCATAAACATTTTTGCACCAGAGTTTAAAGCATTAATCACCATTTTTCGATCAACAGGACCTGTAATCTCGACACGGCGATCTTGCAAGTCCTTTGGAAGTGGTGCAATTGTCCAATCACCTTCACGAATACCTTTAGTCTCTGGTAAGAAATCCAGTTTCTCTCCTGTATCAAGACGATTTTGTCTTTCCTGGCGAGCGTTCAACAGCTCCTTACGACGAGCATCAAAATTTTTATGCAAGGCAAGAACAAACTCAAGAGCTTCAGGTGTTAAAACTTCCTTCGTTTGCTCGTTTTGTTCTCCAACAATTTTAAGCTTACCTGTCGTTGCCTGTTCCATTAGTTGTTTACCCACCTTTGCTATTTTAGTTTCGTCATCCTCCGCCTTAGGAGGAGCGGAGGAGACTACTCTATGATTATGAATTTAGGAAAACACGTAATTCAATCAAGACTTATACAAACTGTTCAGTTTCAGTTGAACCTGCCATTGCCGTTGTAGAAGAAGTACCTCCAGAGATAACTTGAGAAATTTCATCAAAGTATCCAGTACCTACCTCACGTTGGTGGCGTGTAGCTGTATAGCCTTTTGATTCTGAAGCAAACTCAGCTTGTTGCAGCTTAGAATATGCAGCCATACCATTATCTTTATAATCGTGTGCAAGCTCAAACATAGAGTGGTTTAGTGCATGGAAACCTGCTAATGTTACAAACTGGAATTTATAACCTAGCTTACCAAGCTCACGTTGATACTCTGCAATTTCCTCTTCTGAAAGGTTTGCTTTCCAGTTGAATGATGGTGAACAGTTGTATGCAAGCATTTTACCAGGGAACTCTGCATGAATGGCCTCAGCAAATTCACGAGCTTCTTCTAGTGATGGTTTAGAAGTTTCACACCAAATTAAGTCTGCATATGGTGCGTAAGCTAAACCACGAGCAATTGCTTGTTTAATACCTGCTTTTGTACGGAAGAAACCTTCAGGTGTACGTTCACCAGTTATGAACTCCGCATCACGTGGATCAATATCTGAAGTAACCATATCCGCAGCATCGGCATCTGTACGCGCAATTAAAATTGTATCTACGCCCATAACGTCTGTTGCTAAACGAGCAGCCACTAAGTTACGAACAGCGTTTTGCGTTGGCAGTAAAACTTTACCGCCTAGATGTCCACATTTCTTTTCTGAAGCTAATTGATCTTCTAAGTGCACACCAGCTGCACCAGCTTCAATCATGCCTTTTACAAGCTCAAATACGTTTAGAGGACCACCAAAACCTGCTTCAGCATCTGCTACGATTGGTGCAAACCAGTCAAATTGATCGACACGTCCTTCAGCATGATCAATTTGATCGGCACGTTGAAGTGCTTGGTTGATTCTTTTTACTACTGCTGGTACAGAGTTAGCAGGATATAACGATTGGTCAGGATACATTTGACCAGAAAGATTTGCATCCGCAGCCACTTGCCAGCCTGATAGATAGATAGCCTTTAATCCAGCCTTTACTTGTTGTACCGCCTGATTACCTGTTAATGCCCCCAATGCATTAATAAATGGTTCTTCACGTAACGAATTCCAAAGTCGAGTAGCACCTTTTTGCGCCAATGTTTGTTCAATTATCACAGTGCCCTGTAATTTAACAACCTCTTCAGCTGAATATGTGCGTTCAATACCAGCCCAGCGTGGGTTTTCAGCCCATTGTTTTTCTAAAGCTTCGATTCTTTCTTGACGAGTTGACATATTGAAATTCCACCTTCCCCTTTGTGTACAATATACTCTGTTAAAAAACTTTTAAATTAACTGTTCCATAACAGGTTTATTTGTTGTAAATTAATATATAACAGAGTGTTTGAATTTTCATTATTTTTGGATAAAAGACCATTTTTTCGGGATGAAACTACTTTTTTGAGCGATAAAATTTGGAAGACTGTTTACAAACAAGGGGGATATTCACAATGAACAATGAGTTAAAATCTTTTGGAAATGATATTTCACAACAGTATATTTTAATGTTGCAGGACTGGGTTCCAGCGAATTCATCCATTGCAATTGCTGTTGAACATTCTTATATTTATTTTCACTCAGGTCATCAAGATATTCAGTTAAAGATAGGTCAACAAGTAATGCCTGGGAGTATTGCAGAGCAAGTGTTACGCACTCACAAAAAAACAGATGCCATATTAGATAATTCTTTATTCAATACGCCCTATTATGGCATTGGCTATCCCATATCCATTCAAGATAAGCCAGCTGCATTAGTTGTTATCTTACCATCCACATTCACTATGAAAAAAGCAGAGCCATTCCAATTTTTAACGGGGAAACAAGAGGAGGAGTGGAATCCAGTAGCAATAAGTAAAATATCTCATATAGAAAGTCTGCAGAAAAAAACTTGGTTTTATGTAGATAAAGAACAGTTTAAAACGGGGATTACACTAAAAGAGCTGCAATTAAGGTTGCCACCATACTTTATTCGTATTCATAGATCCTATATTGTAAATATACATTTCATAAAAAAAATGGCCCGAGATCTAACATCAAATTTTATTATTACATTAACCGATGGAAGTGAATTGCCAGTGAGTCAATCCTATATCAATAATCTTCGAAGTGCTCTTGAATTTTAAGTGCGAAGACTGTCTTTTATCTGGATTTAACAATTATTTTTGTACCGAAAGCAAAGAATCACTCCTCTCTAGGGGATAATCATTGCTTACTTTGTTGCTATTTTCAGCAGATGTTCACATGTGATGAATCAAGCTAAATCATCAAGCGGATGTCACAGATTTGAGCTTGAAAAATCTAACTAGAAGAACCAAAAAAGACCAGAGAAATTATTCTCTGGTCTTTCACAATTGCCTAGCGACGTCCTACTCTCACAGGGGGAAGCCCCCAACTACCATCGGCGCTAAAGAGCTTAACTTCCGTGTTCGGTATGGGAACGGGTGTGACCTCTTTGCCATCATCACTAGACTATGGTCGACCTTCCATACACGGCATACTACTGTGTCTAGAAGCTCTCTTTTTTGAAAGAATTGTTCTTTCAAAACTGGATAAACGGTTCATTGAATGGTTCAAACATTTTGGTTAAGTCCTCGATCGATTAGTATTCGTCAGCTCCATGTGTCACCACACTTCCACCTCGAACCTATCTACCTCATCGTCTTTGAGGGATCTTACTTACTTGCGTAATGGGAAATCTCATCTTGAGGGGGGCTTCATGCTTAGATGCTTTCAGCACTTATCCCGTCCACACATAGCTACCCAGCGATGCCTTTGGCAAGACAACTGGTACACCAGCGGTGTGTCCATCCCGGTCCTCTCGTACTAAGGACAGCTCCTCTCAAATTTCCTACGCCCACGACGGATAGGGACCGAACTGTCTCACGACGTTCTGAACCCAGCTCGCGTACCGCTTTAATGGGCGAACAGCCCAACCCTTGGGACCGACTACAGCCCCAGGATGCGATGAGCCGACATCGAGGTGCCAAACCTCCCCGTCGATGTGGACTCTTGGGGGAGATAAGCCTGTTATCCCCGGGGTAGCTTTTATCCGTTGAGCGATGGCCCTTCCATGCGGAACCACCGGATCACTAAGCCCGTCTTTCGACCCTGCTCGACTTGTAGGTCTCGCAGTCAAGCTCCCTTGTGCCTTTACACTCTACGAATGATTTCCAACCATTCTGAGGGAACCTTTGGGCGCCTCCGTTACCTTTTAGGAGGCGACCGCCCCAGTCAAACTGTCCGCCTGACACTGTCTCCTGCCCCGCTAAGGGGCATGGGTTAGAATTTCAATACAACCAGGGTAGTATCCCACCGACGCCTCCTTCGAAGCTGGCGCTCCGAGATCTCTGGCTCCTACCTATCCTGTACAAGTTGTACCAAAATTCAATATCAGGCTACAGTAAAGCTCCACGGGGTCTTTCCGTCCTGTCGCGGGTAACCTGCATCTTCACAGGTACTATAATTTCACCGAGTCTCTCGTTGAGACAGTGCCCAGATCGTTACGCCTTTCGTGCGGGTCGGAACTTACCCGACAAGGAATTTCGCTACCTTAGGACCGTTATAGTTACGGCCGCCGTTTACTGGGGCTTCAATTCGCAGCTTCGCTTGCGCTAACCACTCCTCTTAACCTTCCAGCACCGGGCAGGCGTCAGCCCCTATACGTCACCTTACGGTTTTGCAGAGACCTGTGTTTTTGCTAAACAGTCGCCTGGGCCTATTCACTGCGGCTCTCATGCGCTTGCACGCTCAAGAGCACCCCTTCTCCCGAAGTTACGGGGTCATTTTGCCGAGTTCCTTAACGAGAGTTCTCTCGCACACCTTAGGATTCTCTCCTCGACTACCTGTGTCGGTTTGCGGTACGGGCACCTCTCACCTCGATAGAGGCTTTTCTTGGCAGTGTGAAATCAGGAACTTCGTCCATACGGACTCGCCATCACAGCTCAACGTTACAGTGTGCGGATTTGCCTACACACACGCCTTACTGCTTGGACGCGCATAACCAACAGCGCGCTTACCCTATCCTACTGCGTCCCCCCATTTCTCAAACGGTGAGGAGGTGGTACAGGAATATCAACCTGTTGTCCATCGCCTACGCCTATCGGCCTCGGCTTAGGTCCCGACTAACCCTGAGCGGACGAGCCTTCCTCAGGAAACCTTAGTCATACGGTGGACGGGATTCTCACCCGTCTTTCGCTACTCATACCGGCATTCTCACTTCTAAGCGCTCCACCAGTCCTTCCGGTCTGACTTCAACGCACTTAGAACGCTCTCCTACCACTGACATCGTAGATGTCAATCCACAGCTTCGGTGAATCGTTTAGCCCCGATACATTTTCGGCGCAGCGTCACTCGACCAGTGAGCTATTACGCACTCTTTAAATGATGGCTGCTTCTAAGCCAACATCCTGGTTGTCTGTGCAACGCCACATCCTTTTCCACTTAACGATTACTTTGGGACCTTAGCTGGTGGTCTGGGCTGTTTCCCTTTTGACTACGGATCTTATCACTCGCAGTCTGACTCCCGTGTATAAATATCTGGCATTCGGAGTTTGTCTGAATTCGGTAAACCGGGATGGCCCCCTAGTCCAAACAGTGCTCTACCTCCAGTATTCTCATCACGAGGCTAGCCCTAAAGCTATTTCGGAGAGAACCAGCTATCTCCAAGTTCGATTGGAATTTCTCCGCTACCCACACCTCATCCCCGCACTTTTCAACGTGCGTGGGTTCGGGCCTCCAGTAAGTGTTACCTTACCTTCACCCTGGACATGGGTAGATCACCTGGTTTCGGGTCTACGACCACGTACTATTTCGCCCTATTCAGACTCGCTTTCGCTGCGGCTCCGCCTTCTAAAGCTTAACCTCGCACGTAATCGTAACTCGCCGGTTCATTCTACAAAAGGCACGCTATCACCCATTAACGGGCTCTAACTACTTGTAGGCACACGGTTTCAGGATCTCTTTCACTCCCCTTCCGGGGTGCTTTTCACCTTTCCCTCACGGTACTGGTTCACTATCGGTCACTAGGTAGTATTTAGCCTTGGGAGATGGTCCTCCCGGATTCCGACGGAATTTCACGTGTTCCGCCGTACTCAGGATCCACTCAGGAGAGAACGAACTTTCGACTACAGGGCTTTTACCTGCTCTGGCGGACCTTTCCAAGTCGCTTCATCTAACTCGCTCTTTTGTAACTCCGTATTGAGTGTCCTACAACCCCAAGAGGCAAGCCTCTTGGTTTGGGCTCTTCCCGTTTCGCTCGCCGCTACTCAGGGAATCGATTTTTCTTTCTCTTCCTCCAGGTACTTAGATGTTTCAGTTCCCTGGGTCTGCCTTCAAGACGCTATGTATTCACGTCAAGATACTACGCGATTAAACGTAGTGGGTTCCCCCATTCGGAAATCTCCGGATCAAAGCTCACTTACAGCTCCCCGAAGCATATCGGTGTTAGTGCCGTCCTTCTTCGGCTCCTAGTGCCAAGGCATTCGCCGTGCGCCCTTAATAACTTAACCAAGTTATTAAGCCTATAAAAAAACTTAAAAAATAAATGTGTTTGTTACAATTTCAATGTCGTTTTATCCAGTTTTCAAAGAACAAAGATTGGTGGAGCCTAGCGGGATCGAACCGCTGACCTCCTGCGTGCAAGGCAGGCGCTCTCCCAGCTGAGCTAAGGCCCCAAGAGGTATATATGGTGGGCCTAAATGGACTCGAACCATCGACCTCACGCTTATCAGGCGTGCGCTCTAACCAGCTGAGCTATAGGCCCTCTTGGAAGTTTTATATTATTTAATAAACCTTCAAAACTGAACGCAAAACGTAATCTTACAAACCCTAGGTTTGTATTCCGAAATAATCCTTAGAAAGGAGGTGATCCAGCCGCACCTTCCGATACGGCTACCTTGTTACGACTTCACCCCAATCATCTATCCCACCTTCGGCGGCTGGCTCCAAAAGGTTACCTCACCGACTTCGGGTGTTACAAACTCTCGTGGTGTGACGGGCGGTGTGTACAAGGCCCGGGAACGTATTCACCGCGGCATGCTGATCCGCGATTACTAGCGATTCCGGCTTCATGTAGGCGAGTTGCAGCCTACAATCCGAACTGAGAACGACTTTATCGGATTAGCTCCCTCTCGCGAGTTGGCAACCGTTTGTATCGTCCATTGTAGCACGTGTGTAGCCCAGGTCATAAGGGGCATGATGATTTGACGTCATCCCCACCTTCCTCCGGTTTGTCACCGGCAGTCACCTTAGAGTGCCCAACTAAATGATGGCAACTAAGATCAAGGGTTGCGCTCGTTGCGGGACTTAACCCAACATCTCACGACACGAGCTGACGACAACCATGCACCACCTGTCACCGTTGCCCCCGAAGGGGAAACTATATCTCTACAGTGGTCAACGGGATGTCAAGACCTGGTAAGGTTCTTCGCGTTGCTTCGAATTAAACCACATGCTCCACCGCTTGTGCGGGCCCCCGTCAATTCCTTTGAGTTTCAGTCTTGCGACCGTACTCCCCAGGCGGAGTGCTTAATGCGTTAGCTGCAGCACTAAGGGGCGGAAACCCCCTAACACTTAGCACTCATCGTTTACGGCGTGGACTACCAGGGTATCTAATCCTGTTTGCTCCCCACGCTTTCGCGCCTCAGTGTCAGTTACAGACCAGATAGTCGCCTTCGCCACTGGTGTTCCTCCAAATCTCTACGCATTTCACCGCTACACTTGGAATTCCACTATCCTCTTCTGCACTCAAGTCTCCCAGTTTCCAATGACCCTCCACGGTTGAGCCGTGGGCTTTCACATCAGACTTAAGAAACCACCTGCGCGCGCTTTACGCCCAATAATTCCGGACAACGCTTGCCACCTACGTATTACCGCGGCTGCTGGCACGTAGTTAGCCGTGGCTTTCTAATAAGGTACCGTCAAGGTACAGCCAGTTACTACTGTACTTGTTCTTCCCTTACAACAGAGTTTTACGAACCGAAATCCTTCTTCACTCACGCGGCGTTGCTCCATCAGGCTTTCGCCCATTGTGGAAGATTCCCTACTGCTGCCTCCCGTAGGAGTCTGGGCCGTGTCTCAGTCCCAGTGTGGCCGATCACCCTCTCAGGTCGGCTACGCATCGTCGCCTTGGTGAGCCGTTACCTCACCAACTAGCTAATGCGCCGCGGGCCCATCCTATAGCGACAGCCGAAACCGTCTTTCAGTGTTTCACCATGAGGTGAAACAGATTATTCGGTATTAGCCCCGGTTTCCCGGAGTTATCCCAAACTATAAGGTAGGTTGCCCACGTGTTACTCACCCGTCCGCCGCTAACGTCGAAGGAGCAAGCTCCTTCTCTGTTCGCTCGACTTGCATGTATTAGGCACGCCGCCAGCGTTCGTCCTGAGCCAGGATCAAACTCTCCATAAAAGAAATTTGAATAGCTCAAATTGTTTTGCTGGCATCAATTTTGATGTCCAAAATTTTGTTTTGTTCACTAACCGAAGTTAGTTACTGAAAACTTTATTGATTACGTTTTGCTTGTTCAGTTTTCAAGGTTCATTTAATAAATCGAATTGGTGGAGCCTAGCGGGATCGAACCGCTGACCTCCTGCGTGCAAGGCAGGCGCTCTCCCAGCTGAGCTAAGGCCCCATATATTTTTAGGAAATGGTCGGGAAGACAGGATTCGAACCTGCGACCCCTTGGTCCCAAACCAAGTGCTCTACCAAGCTGAGCTACTTCCCGTTCTTTTTTGGCGCGCCCGACAGGAGTCGAACCCATAACCTTCTGATCCGTAGTCAGACGCTCTATCCAATTGAGCTACGGGCGCATTAAAAATGGTGCCGAGGACCGGAATCGAACCGGTACGGTAGTCACCTACCGCAGGATTTTAAGTCCTGTGCGTCTGCCAGTTCCGCCACCCCGGCACATTTGGAGCGGAAGACGAGGTTCGAACTCGCGACCCCCACCTTGGCAAGGTGGTGTTCTACCACTGAACTACTTCCGCATGTGCATAAGTTTTTTTATCTGGCAATGAAATAATGGTGCGGGTGAAGGGAGTCGAACCCCCACGCCTTGCGGCGCTAGATCCTAAGTCTAGTGCGTCTGCCAATTCCGCCACACCCGCTTATTATTATTTAAAAATGGTGAGCCATGAAGGACTCGAACCTTCGACCCTCTGATTAAAAGTCAGATGCTCTACCAACTGAGCTAATGGCTCTAAAAAAATGGTGCCGGCTATAGGAATCGAACCCACGACCTACTGATTACAAGTCAGTTGCTCTACCTGCTGAGCTAAACCGGCATATGGTGGAGGATGACGGGCTCGAACCGCCGACCCTCTGCTTGTAAGGCAGATGCTCTCCCAGCTGAGCTAATCCTCCTGGGTATTATGCCTAGCGACGTCCTACTCTCACAGGGGGAAGCCCCCAACTACCATCGGCGCTAAAGAGCTTAACTTCCGTGTTCGGTATGGGAACGGGTGTGACCTCTTTGCCATCATCACTAGACTATGGTCGACCTTCCATACACGGCATACTACTGTGTCTAGAAGCTCTCTTTTTTGAAAGAATTGTTCTTTCAAAACTGGATAAACGGTTCATTGAATGGTTCAAACATTTTGGTTAAGTCCTCGATCGATTAGTATTCGTCAGCTCCATGTGTCACCACACTTCCACCTCGAACCTATCTACCTCATCGTCTTTGAGGGATCTTACTTACTTGCGTAATGGGAAATCTCATCTTGAGGGGGGCTTCATGCTTAGATGCTTTCAGCACTTATCCCGTCCACACATAGCTACCCAGCGATGCCTTTGGCAAGACAACTGGTACACCAGCGGTGTGTCCATCCCGGTCCTCTCGTACTAAGGACAGCTCCTCTCAAATTTCCTACGCCCACGACGGATAGGGACCGAACTGTCTCACGACGTTCTGAACCCAGCTCGCGTACCGCTTTAATGGGCGAACAGCCCAACCCTTGGGACCGACTACAGCCCCAGGATGCGATGAGCCGACATCGAGGTGCCAAACCTCCCCGTCGATGTGGACTCTTGGGGGAGATAAGCCTGTTATCCCCGGGGTAGCTTTTATCCGTTGAGCGATGGCCCTTCCATGCGGAACCACCGGATCACTAAGCCCGTCTTTCGACCCTGCTCGACTTGTAGGTCTCGCAGTCAAGCTCCCTTGTGCCTTTACACTCTACGAATGATTTCCAACCATTCTGAGGGAACCTTTGGGCGCCTCCGTTACCTTTTAGGAGGCGACCGCCCCAGTCAAACTGTCCGCCTGACACTGTCTCCTGCCCCGCTAAGGGGCATGGGTTAGAATTTCAATACAACCAGGGTAGTATCCCACCGACGCCTCCTTCGAAGCTGGCGCTCCGAGATCTCTGGCTCCTACCTATCCTGTACAAGTTGTACCAAAATTCAATATCAGGCTACAGTAAAGCTCCACGGGGTCTTTCCGTCCTGTCGCGGGTAACCTGCATCTTCACAGGTACTATAATTTCACCGAGTCTCTCGTTGAGACAGTGCCCAGATCGTTACGCCTTTCGTGCGGGTCGGAACTTACCCGACAAGGAATTTCGCTACCTTAGGACCGTTATAGTTACGGCCGCCGTTTACTGGGGCTTCAATTCGCAGCTTCGCTTGCGCTAACCACTCCTCTTAACCTTCCAGCACCGGGCAGGCGTCAGCCCCTATACGTCACCTTACGGTTTTGCAGAGACCTGTGTTTTTGCTAAACAGTCGCCTGGGCCTATTCACTGCGGCTCTCATGCGCTTGCACGCTCAAGAGCACCCCTTCTCCCGAAGTTACGGGGTCATTTTGCCGAGTTCCTTAACGAGAGTTCTCTCGCACACCTTAGGATTCTCTCCTCGACTACCTGTGTCGGTTTGCGGTACGGGCACCTCTCACCTCGATAGAGGCTTTTCTTGGCAGTGTGAAATCAGGAACTTCGTCCATACGGACTCGCCATCACAGCTCAACGTTACAGTGTGCGGATTTGCCTACACACACGCCTTACTGCTTGGACGCGCATAACCAACAGCGCGCTTACCCTATCCTACTGCGTCCCCCCATTTCTCAAACGGTGAGGAGGTGGTACAGGAATATCAACCTGTTGTCCATCGCCTACGCCTATCGGCCTCGGCTTAGGTCCCGACTAACCCTGAGCGGACGAGCCTTCCTCAGGAAACCTTAGTCATACGGTGGACGGGATTCTCACCCGTCTTTCGCTACTCATACCGGCATTCTCACTTCTAAGCGCTCCACCAGTCCTTCCGGTCTGACTTCAACGCACTTAGAACGCTCTCCTACCACTGACATCGTAGATGTCAATCCACAGCTTCGGTGAATCGTTTAGCCCCGATACATTTTCGGCGCAGCGTCACTCGACCAGTGAGCTATTACGCACTCTTTAAATGATGGCTGCTTCTAAGCCAACATCCTGGTTGTCTGTGCAACGCCACATCCTTTTCCACTTAACGATTACTTTGGGACCTTAGCTGGTGGTCTGGGCTGTTTCCCTTTTGACTACGGATCTTATCACTCGCAGTCTGACTCCCGTGTATAAATATCTGGCATTCGGAGTTTGTCTGAATTCGGTAAACCGGGATGGCCCCCTAGTCCAAACAGTGCTCTACCTCCAGTATTCTCATCACGAGGCTAGCCCTAAAGCTATTTCGGAGAGAACCAGCTATCTCCAAGTTCGATTGGAATTTCTCCGCTACCCACACCTCATCCCCGCACTTTTCAACGTGCGTGGGTTCGGGCCTCCAGTAAGTGTTACCTTACCTTCACCCTGGACATGGGTAGATCACCTGGTTTCGGGTCTACGACCACGTACTATTTCGCCCTATTCAGACTCGCTTTCGCTGCGGCTCCGCCTTCTAAAGCTTAACCTCGCACGTAATCGTAACTCGCCGGTTCATTCTACAAAAGGCACGCTATCACCCATTAACGGGCTCTAACTACTTGTAGGCACACGGTTTCAGGATCTCTTTCACTCCCCTTCCGGGGTGCTTTTCACCTTTCCCTCACGGTACTGGTTCACTATCGGTCACTAGGTAGTATTTAGCCTTGGGAGATGGTCCTCCCGGATTCCGACGGAATTTCACGTGTTCCGCCGTACTCAGGATCCACTCAGGAGAGAACGAACTTTCGACTACAGGGCTTTTACCTGCTCTGGCGGACCTTTCCAAGTCGCTTCATCTAACTCGCTCTTTTGTAACTCCGTATTGAGTGTCCTACAACCCCAAGAGGCAAGCCTCTTGGTTTGGGCTCTTCCCGTTTCGCTCGCCGCTACTCAGGGAATCGATTTTTCTTTCTCTTCCTCCAGGTACTTAGATGTTTCAGTTCCCTGGGTCTGCCTTCAAGACGCTATGTATTCACGTCAAGATACTACGCGATTAAACGTAGTGGGTTCCCCCATTCGGAAATCTCCGGATCAAAGCTCACTTACAGCTCCCCGAAGCATATCGGTGTTAGTGCCGTCCTTCTTCGGCTCCTAGTGCCAAGGCATTCGCCGTGCGCCCTTAATAACTTAACCAAGTTATTAAGCCTATAAAAAAACTTAAAAAATAAATGTGTTTGTTACAATTTCAATGTCGTTTTATCCAGTTTTCAAAGAACAAGTTTTGAAGCTTTTCATTCAAGAAAGAATGAACCTTCAAAACTGAACGCAAAACGTAATCTTACAAACCCTAGGTTTGTATTCCGAAATAATCCTTAGAAAGGAGGTGATCCAGCCGCACCTTCCGATACGGCTACCTTGTTACGACTTCACCCCAATCATCTATCCCACCTTCGGCGGCTGGCTCCAAAAGGTTACCTCACCGACTTCGGGTGTTACAAACTCTCGTGGTGTGACGGGCGGTGTGTACAAGGCCCGGGAACGTATTCACCGCGGCATGCTGATCCGCGATTACTAGCGATTCCGGCTTCATGTAGGCGAGTTGCAGCCTACAATCCGAACTGAGAACGACTTTATCGGATTAGCTCCCTCTCGCGAGTTGGCAACCGTTTGTATCGTCCATTGTAGCACGTGTGTAGCCCAGGTCATAAGGGGCATGATGATTTGACGTCATCCCCACCTTCCTCCGGTTTGTCACCGGCAGTCACCTTAGAGTGCCCAACTAAATGATGGCAACTAAGATCAAGGGTTGCGCTCGTTGCGGGACTTAACCCAACATCTCACGACACGAGCTGACGACAACCATGCACCACCTGTCACCGTTGCCCCCGAAGGGGAAACTATATCTCTACAGTGGTCAACGGGATGTCAAGACCTGGTAAGGTTCTTCGCGTTGCTTCGAATTAAACCACATGCTCCACCGCTTGTGCGGGCCCCCGTCAATTCCTTTGAGTTTCAGTCTTGCGACCGTACTCCCCAGGCGGAGTGCTTAATGCGTTAGCTGCAGCACTAAGGGGCGGAAACCCCCTAACACTTAGCACTCATCGTTTACGGCGTGGACTACCAGGGTATCTAATCCTGTTTGCTCCCCACGCTTTCGCGCCTCAGTGTCAGTTACAGACCAGATAGTCGCCTTCGCCACTGGTGTTCCTCCAAATCTCTACGCATTTCACCGCTACACTTGGAATTCCACTATCCTCTTCTGCACTCAAGTCTCCCAGTTTCCAATGACCCTCCACGGTTGAGCCGTGGGCTTTCACATCAGACTTAAGAAACCACCTGCGCGCGCTTTACGCCCAATAATTCCGGACAACGCTTGCCACCTACGTATTACCGCGGCTGCTGGCACGTAGTTAGCCGTGGCTTTCTAATAAGGTACCGTCAAGGTACAGCCAGTTACTACTGTACTTGTTCTTCCCTTACAACAGAGTTTTACGAACCGAAATCCTTCTTCACTCACGCGGCGTTGCTCCATCAGGCTTTCGCCCATTGTGGAAGATTCCCTACTGCTGCCTCCCGTAGGAGTCTGGGCCGTGTCTCAGTCCCAGTGTGGCCGATCACCCTCTCAGGTCGGCTACGCATCGTCGCCTTGGTGAGCCGTTACCTCACCAACTAGCTAATGCGCCGCGGGCCCATCCTATAGCGACAGCCGAAACCGTCTTTCAGTGTTTCACCATGAGGTGAAACAGATTATTCGGTATTAGCCCCGGTTTCCCGGAGTTATCCCAAACTATAAGGTAGGTTGCCCACGTGTTACTCACCCGTCCGCCGCTAACGTCGAAGGAGCAAGCTCCTTCTCTGTTCGCTCGACTTGCATGTATTAGGCACGCCGCCAGCGTTCGTCCTGAGCCAGGATCAAACTCTCCATAAAAGAAATTTGAATAGCTCAAATTGTTTTGCTGGCATCATTTTGATGTCCAAAATTTTGTTTTGTTCACTAACCGAAGTTAGTTACTGAAAACTTTATTGATTACGTTTTGCTTGTTCAGTTTTCAAGGTTCATTTCGTCAACCATCTTTCGACAGCAACTTTTATATTATAACAAAATCATTTCTCTTTGTCAACATCTTTTTCAAGAAAACTTTCATTCCCAGAAGAGACAACTTTTAAATCTTATCATAACCACTTTACCAAGTCAACATCTTTTTATTCAAATTGTTTTTGAAGTTTGATGTTAGTTCTTACGTCGTCTTAACGACAAGTAATAATTTATCACGTTATGATAGACTTGGCAAGTGTTTTTTAAATAAAATCTATTGAATTAAAAAAACACAAATTTATAAGCATTTTTGTGCATTTACGAGAATACCAAATTGAGATATTCTCTTTGCTTACTTAATTATTTGTTTTACTATACATCTCTTTCTTTTAAATCTCAATGTTTTAAAATAAAAATACTTATTTATTCTCAAGATACCATTTGTTTAGGAAAGGAAATCTCAGTGGTATTTGTTTGTAAACATTACTCCTTCAGATTTATAAATCAAAGTCTTGTAAATTGTAATCAACATAGCAATATAATTTCATGCTATAACGCTACTATGAATAAATCCCGTTGCCTTCTGGATAGTTTGAATCTAAGCAACCTTTCGCACAAACCTACTTTTAATTTTATAACCGCCATAACAACGTTTCCTATATAAGTCACTATAAAGCTCTATTTAGTTTTTCATTTCCTAACAAATAAGCAGGCGCTAAAGTGCTTCTACTGCACTTTAGCGCCTGCTTACTGCTATTTATGTCCCTATTTAAGGTCATCCGCTTGAGGATCCACAATATTTAAGCACCATAAGAAATTGTCCCACGCAGAATACCAGCCACTGAAAACTTCAGAAGAATCATCCCAACGAACGTCGAATTTCTTGTGGCCATCTATTTCTACTAAATATAAAGTAAGGTTCTCATCTTTTTTAGCAACCACTAATTTCATACCATTCTCAAGTTCTTCTTCAGTAAATGGCACATCAGAAACCGAACGTAGTTGTGCCTGTTCAAATACTTGTTTGTTAATAATTTTGTAATTCATTATAAGCCCCCAATAAAAATACTTCTTTTTATACTTTTTGAATTTGAAAAACATAGAACTATAAAAGTATAACCTAAATTTAATCCTCGTTTAAACAACTTAATTTTTTTATAGCTTAAAAAGAGGAGAACTCACCTATATTGTGAATTCTCCTCTTCATTCATTACTATTCTTTTATTGCTTCACGAAAAGACTTCATTACAATTTAACTATTTTGTAATATGACGCATTGTTGGGAATAATAATACATCACGAATTGATGGTGAATTTGTAAGAAGCATGATTAAACGGTCAATACCAATACCTAGTCCACCTGTTGGAGGCATACCGTATTCCAACGCTTCAATGAAATCGTTGTCCATTTCATGTGCTTCATCGTTACCAGCTGCTTTTTCTGCTAATTGCGCTTCAAAGCGTTGGCGTTGGTCGATTGGATCATTTAATTCTGTGAAGGCATTTGCATGCTCACGACGAACAATAAATAGCTCAAAACGATCTGTGAAACGCTCGTCCTCTGGATTCTTCTTCGCAAGAGGTGAAATTTCTACTGGATGACCATATACAAATGTTGGCTGTACAAGAGTCTCTTCTACTTTTTGTTCAAAGAATTCATTAATGATATGACCCACTTCATGAACATCTTTCACTTCTACTCCGTGCTCTTTTGCAAGTGCTTGCGCTTGTTCTTTTGTCATTGGCTGCCAGAAGTCTACACCTGTTGCCTCTTTTACAGCGTCTACCATGTGTACTCGTTTCCAACCTACTGCAAGGTTGATTTCATCTTCTCCATATTGAACTGTCGTTGTACCAAGAACTTCTTGCGCAACATGTGCAATAAGGTTTTCAGTTAGTGACATGATATCTTGATAATCAGCATATGCTTCATATAGCTCAATCATTGTAAATTCAGGGTTATGACGTGTAGAGATTCCTTCGTTACGGAATACACGACCGATTTCATAAACTTTCTCTAAACCACCAACTATTAAACGTTTTAAATGCAATTCGATTGCGATTCGCATATATAGTTCCATATCTAGTGCATTGTGGTGCGTAATAAATGGACGAGCAGCTGCACCACCAGCAATCGTATGAAGCATTGGTGTTTCTACTTCTAAATATCCAGAGTTATCTAGATAATTACGGATTGCACGGATGATTTTAGAACGAGTTATAAATGTTTTTTTACTATCTTCATTTGTCATTAAATCTAAGTAACGTTGGCGATAACGTTGCTCAACATCCTGTAGGCCGTGGAATTTCTCTGGCATAGGACGAAGTGCTTTTGTAAGGAACGTGAAGCCCTCCGCTTTTACTGAAAGCTCTCCAACTTGTGTACGGAATACGTTTCCACGCACTCCAACAATATCTCCTAAGTCTGCTTGCTTAAATAATTCATATGCTTCCTCGCCTACATGATCTTGACGAACATAAATTTGAATTTGGCCACCTAAATCTTGAATATGGGCAAAGCCAGCTTTTCCTTTACCACGTTTCGTCATAATACGACCCGCAATAACAACCTCTTGAAGGTTTTCTTCTAGCTGCTCTTTTGTTTGGTCTGCAAATTGCTCACGCACTTCTGTTGATAAATGTGTACGCTCAAAACGACTTCCGAAAGGGTCTTGTCCGTTTTCTAGTATTGTCGTCATTTTTTGGCGTCTCACCAAAAGTTGATCATTTAATTCTTCTATATTATTTGACACTTGTTTCACTCCTTAAGTAAATTGTCCGCGTTTACGTCCATAATATTTCTATTGTACACAATTTTAGTGCTGTAATCATCTGTTTCAATTTATTTTCAATCCAACAAAAGATGATTAATAATTCTAAAAATTAAAGTTAGCAACACAAAGGCGCCTCTTTTAAAAATACCGAGACGCCCTATACATATCACTATACAATTAATTCCTTAGCTTCTGGACCGACTAAATTAAATTCGCTCTCTTCATATTCCTGCACAAGGCCATTTAATAGCGCACGAAGGTCTGCCGCCGTTTCTGTTTGGTTAATAGCATTACGTGCTTTCCCATTACCACGAATTCCTTTTAAATACCATGACGCATGTTTACGCATTTCACGCACCGCGATTCCTTCTCCTTTTAATTGGAGAAGACGTTCAAAGTGTAGGAGACATACATCCATTTTTTCTCGAACACTTGGTTCTTCCTTTAACTCACCTGTTTCTAGGTATTGAACCGTGCGGTAAATCATCCATGGATTACCTAATGCAGCACGTCCAATCATGACTGCATCTACTCCTGTAGTTTCAAGCATACGTTTAGCATCTTGTGGTGTTTCCACGTCACCATTACCAAGCACAGGAATGTTTACATTCTCCTTCACTTGACGAATGAAATCCCAATTCGCTTTACCTTCATACATTTGTACACGTGTACGACCATGAACCGCCACCGCTGCTGCACCTGCACGCTCAACAGCTTGTGCATTTTCCACTGCAAAAATATGCTCGTCATCCCAGCCAATACGCATTTTTACGCTGACTGGTTTTTTGACAGCATCCACAACAGCCGCTACCATTTCATATACTTTATTTGGATCAAGTAACAAGCGGGCTCCTGCTTCACATTTAATGATTTTATTAACAGGGCACCCCATGTTGATATCAATAATATCAGCAGTTGTATTTTCATCCACATATTTCGCCGCTTCCACTAAAGTTGCTTTATCTCCACCAAAAATTTGCAATGACAGAGGATTTTCACGTTCATCGATATAAAGCATCCCTAATGTTTTTTCGTTTTTTTGGACAATACCCTTATCACTAATCATTTCAGCATACACGAGACCTGCTCCGAACTCTTTAACCGTTAATCGGAAAGCAGAGTTACAGATCCCAGCCATTGGCGCTAAAACCACTCGATTGTCCATGACGATATCGCCAATTTGAAACGGCTTCTCTGTTGTAAGACTCAACGTTGTCTTCCTCCTCTAAAAGCTTTTACCTATTATTTGCTATCTATTGTTAATGCTATGCATTAATCTTTCATCCACATACTATTACTTAATGCACCGTTGAAAACTCTTCAAACGGACTCCATAGGGTGATACCTTCATTTTCGCAATCCATTTGCTGCAACAGATCGTGCGCTTGTTGTAGCTGTACATCAAAGGGTGATGCTGCAATCTCTACTAATGGTACTAAGACGAATGCTCTTTCGTACATTCTTGGATGGGGAACTGTTAAACTCTCCGTTTCAATATTCTCTTGATTGTAAAGTAAAATGTCAAGGTCAATGATTCGTGGACCCCAGCGAAATTCTCGAACACGCCCTAATTCCTGTTCTATGGATTGGCATATCTTCAACATATCAGCAGAAGAAACATCTGTTTTTAGATGAACAGCAATATTTAAAAAATCTGCCTGATCTGTATAACCCACTGCAGCAGTTTCATAAACGGACGATACACGAACAAGTTTAATACCTTCCGTTTCCTTTAAAAGGGCAACTGCATGCTGAAGATTTTCATATCTCTCTCCCATATTCGTTCCGATAGATAAATAGACATCCTTCATCAGAAATCACCTCTCGTTACCTCAACAGACACCTCTTTGTAATAGCCATGAATTGGTGGGTCTGGTTTAATTAGTTCTACACGAACTCCTTTTACTTTATCAGGGTAGGTTGTTAATATTGCATCCGCTACTCTCACGACCAGAGCCTCAATTAGCTTAAACGGTTCCCCCTCCACAATATCACGGCATAATGCATAGACCTCTGCATAGTTCACTGTATAAGAGAGATCATCTGTTTCTCCAGCCTTTGTCATATCTACAGCAAGGGAAACATTTGCTCGAAAGCGTTGACCTAGAGTTGTTTCTGCTGCTAATACACCATGGTAGCCATAAAACTGCATGTCCTTTAAATGAATGTAATCCATCACGCTTCCTCCTTAAACAAACGTTTTCCCACTAAGACATCAGCCATATACGTAGCACGCGTCATTTCCTTTACATCATGAACACGTATCATATGACAGCCCTTTTCAATTCCATAAACCACTGTCGCACTTGTCCCTTCAAGACGCTCTTCAACAGGTAGTTTTAAGACATTGCCAATCATTGATTTACGTGACGTTGCTAATAATACAGGGTAACCCATAGCTACTAAATCCTTTAAGTGTTGCATCATAACTATATTTTGGCCAGTATTTTTAGCAAAGCCGATACCTGGATCTAAGATGATATGATGTTCAGGAACTCCTGCTTGCTGAGCGATGGCAATACTTTTCTCTAAGTCCATTTTTGCTGTCGCCCAAAAATCAACACCATAATCCATATTTTCGCGATTATGCATTAAAATAATAGGCACATGTAAATCCGCAGCAACCTGAGCAATTTCTGGCTCAGCCTTCGCACCCCAAATATCATTAATCATATGTGCCCCTGCTTCAATAGCAGCACGGGCTACATTTGCTTTATACGTATCAACGGAAATAACGGCCCTTACTTCTTTCGCTAATGCTTGAATAACGGGCACAATGCGGGCAATTTCATCTTCATCTGAAATTCGTTCATACCCAGGGCGTGTAGATTCCCCACCTACATCAATTATTTTAGCCCCTTCAGCCACCATTTTTTTCGCTTGAGCAACAGCAGCTTCTACATTGTTGTATTTTCCACCATCTGAGAAGGAATCTGGTGTAACATTGAGAATCCCCATAACAAACGTTTCTTTTGTATAGTCTAATGTAATACCATTAAGCGTTAATGGTTTCTTATATTTTTCTAGCATGTAAACGCTCCCTCTATCCTTGCTCCACTTCTTGAACAAATGCCTCATGTAAACACGAATAAATCGGCCCATTATTACCTAAAAATTGCACATTCTCTAAGCTACTAATCGGCACAAGCTCTTGTACTGAATTGGTAATGAAGCATTCCGTACTTTGTAGTAAGTCTTCTTTTGTATAAAAACCTTCTTTAACTTCTAAATCGAGTGCAGAGGCCTTCTCTATAACCCACGCTCGAATAATACCCGGTAAAATACCTGTCTCTAAGGAAGGCGTATATAGTATATCATTATTTACCCAAAAAACGTTTGATGTCACACCTTCAGCCACATAGCCCTGTTCTGTTAAAAAGAACCCTTCTCGTTGTGCCAATGATAGCATTTCAAAGCGGCCAAGCACGTTGTTACCATAATGGTGTGATTTAACTCGCAATCCTTGTTCAGGTGTATTGCGTGGCGTTGAAAGCCATTGCGCAATTTTCTCCGTCCCACGTTTTGTATTCTGAAGTTCTTTTCGAAAGATAATGACATTGGGTTGTTTATATTCTGTTGGCTGTAATCCAATATGATGTTCTCCAGCTGATACATTTAAACGGAAGTAGCCATCCTGACCGCCAGCCAGCTTGTTTAACTGTTGCACAACTTCAAGTAAAAATTTTTCAGGATAGGTTAAATGAATGTGATACTGAGATAAAGCAAGCTGTAATCTATCCATATGCTCTTCCCAGCGAAATATCTGACCTCTATATGTGCGGAATGTTTCAAAAAAGCCCAATCCATATAAAAAGCCATGATCAAATGGAGAAATCTGCAAATCCTGTGCGTCCATATAGTTTCCATTCATCCAGCACTGCATCTATTCCACTCCTTCTACATACTTCTCTATAAATTGACGCAATAGTTTTTTGCCTTGCTCTGTCATAATAGATTCTGGATGATATTGTACACCCTCTATCGAATATTCCGTGTGACGAAGCCCCATAATTTCTCCCTCTTCTGTCCAAGCGGTTACTTCTAGACATGCCGGTAACGTCTCTTTTTCTACAATAAGAGAGTGGTAACGTGTGGCCTGGAAGGGATTTGGCATACCTTTATGCAAACCCACTTCAGCATGTAGCACAGGTGATGTCTTACCATGCATAAGATGCTCAGCTCGTATGACATTGCCGCCAAACACCTGTGCAAGTGCCTGATGACCCAGGCAGACCCCTAAAATCGGAATATTTCCCGCGAAATATTTAATAATGTTCAGGCTTTCACCTGCCTCATTTGGACTACATGGTCCTGGAGAAATAACAATCATATCAGGTGCAAGTTGCTCAATCTCCTTTACTGTTATATCATCATTTCGTTTCACTACTATCTCATGACCAAATTCACCTAAATATTGTACGATGTTGTAGATAAATGAATCATAATTATCAATCATTAAAATCATTTTGCTCGCTCCTCTGCCATTGCCTTTGCCTGCCACATTGCCTTCGCCTTATTTAAGGATTCCTGATACTCCCTTTCTGGCACAGAGTCAATGACAATACCTGCTCCAGCTTGAATATGTGCAACCCCATCTTTTATAAATGCTGTACGGATCACAATATTAAACTCCATATCACCTGTATAGCCGAGCCAACCGATAGAACCAGTGTATAAACCTCGTCGTACAGGCTCCAGTTCTTCAATAATTTCCATGGTGCGGATCTTTGGCGCACCTGTAATCGTCCCACCTGGGAACATTGCACGGATAACATCTGCATTCGTTTTATCTTCCGCTATTTCTCCTCGTACATTTGAAACAATGTGCATGACATGTGAATAGCGCTCAATGACCATAAATTCGTCCACTTCCACTGTTCCATAGGCTGATACTCGTCCTAAATCATTGCGCTCTAAATCCACTAACATCACATGCTCAGCACGTTCTTTCTCATTATCAATCAACTCTTGTGCCAATGCTAAATCTTCCGCTTCGGATTTCCCTCTTGGTCGAGTACCTGCAATGGGTCTTGTCGATAATTCATTGCCATGACGTTTTACTAATAACTCGGGTGACCCAGAAACTACAGCAAAATCAGGTGCTTCAATATAAGCCATGTATGGCGACGGATTAAACGCTCGTAAAGCCTCGTAGACATCCATCGCAGTCGCATTTAAGTTCTTGGACTGACGAACAGATAAGTTTACCTGAAACACATCACCCTGTGCTATATAGGTTTGAATTTTCTTTACAGCTGCTTCAAAATCAGTTCCTGCAAATGAGACAAGCAATTCATGCTCATCATTAGCAACTTCTACAGCATTTGTTTTTTCAAATTTACGCGCCTCTAAACCAGACTGTGCTGCAACCTGCCAGTTGTTAGCCCATTCTTCCAAGTTAACGTCACTATCTTCTAGCTTCATAAGAGTAACTGTATTCGTTTTCACATCATGTACTGCCCAACTATCAAAAATATAAAAATAGATATCTGGTATTTGCAAGTCATCCTTTGCCATATTAGGAAGTACTTCAATTTTACGTGCATAATCATATGCAACAAATCCAATAGCCCCTCCTTGAAAAACAGGAAGGTCCACATTATAAGAAATTCGATATTCCGCTACAAGCTCTTCCAGTAAAGCTAGAGATTCACCTTGTAAAATTTCTTGTCTATCATTTCTCCAGTTTACTAAAAGCCCCTCCTCTACTGATTGTGCAGTAGCTAACGGATTCCAAGCAGCTATCGTAAAATGCCCTCCGCGTCCACTCTCTAAAAACACATGCGCTTGCTGTGTCTCTGTTTGCTTCTTATAGCTATAAAAAAATGAATCTGCATCCATTGTTAATGTTTTTGTAAGTATTGTTTTCAAGTTATTTTCCCCTTTAAACATGTGGTGTGATTCCATCTTAACTTGAATATTACATAGAAGCGAATATTTTTATAATTTTAATAGTGTCCGTTTTTATGCACTAAAAAGGACTCCTTTTAAAAAGGAGCCCTTACATAAAAATCTTTATTTAGTCTTCAAATTGGTATAAAGGTGTTGAAAGGTAACGCTCTCCGTTAGAAGGTACAATGGCAAGAACATTCGAACCTTTACCTAAACGTTTTGCCGCTTCAATCGCAGCATAGATGGCAGCACCAGATGAAATACCACATAGGATACCTTCTTCACGTGCTACTTTACGTGCTACTTCAAAAGCAACCTCATTTTCAACAGGGAATACAGCAGAATAAACATCTGTATCTAGTACTTCTGGTACAAATCCAGCTCCAATACCTTGAATTTTATGTGGCCCTGGTTGACCACCAGAAAGAACCGGTGAATCTTTTGGTTCAACAGCAATGATTTCAATGTTTGGATACTTTTCTTTTAATACAGCACCTGCACCTGTAATGGTACCACCTGTACCAACGCCAGCTACAAATGCATCAAGTGTTAGGCCATCAAATGCTTCTACAATTTCAGGACCTGTTGTCAGACGGTGAATAACAGCGTTCGCTGGATTTGTAAATTGTTGTGGGAGGAAGTAGCCATGCTCAGCAGATAGTTCTTCTGCTTTAGCAATTGCACCCTTCATACCTGCTGGACCAGGTGTTAACACAAGCTCTGCACCATAAGCTCGTAATAAGTTACGACGCTCTAAACTCATTGTTTCTGGCATAACTAAAATCGCTTTGTATCCTTTAGCAGCAGCAATCATCGCAAGACCGATACCTGTATTACCAGAAGTCGGCTCAATGATTGTACCACCCGGCTTTAATGTCCCGTCTTTTTCTGCAGCTTCAATCATTGCTAGAGCTAGACGGTCTTTTACTGAGCTTCCTGGATTAAAATATTCTAATTTTACATACACAGTGCCTTCATTTTCATTTGTTGCATGATTTAATTTTACAATTGGTGTTTTACCAACTAATTCAGCCACTGAATTCGCTAATCTACTCATTTACTAATCCACTCCCAATCCCTACTATTTTTATAGGTTTTACTTATTTTGTATTTTATCAATTTTTCCATTCGATTGTCAATAAATAAAACTTATATTTTCAGAATATTTATCATTACTTAAAACGGAAAAGCCTTATCATCTGTCTACAAAAAAAGAATCTGCATCCATTGGGTATGTCACTACGAATGCCTGCAAGTTTGATCAGACTCATTTTACCCCGCAAAACTTGCAGACTCTTTTCATGTATTATTTTTCTTTTTTAGACTCTCCATAATACCAAGTAGCATTAAATTCAGACCAAAATGCTTCCGGTGTAACAGATTGCGTCAATTGCTCTAAAGCCAATTCACGCTCAATATGTTCTTTCACATCGTCATATGTAAAGGATTGTCCTTCTAATACCTCTTGCACTTGAACAATTCCATAATGACCATTATCTAACTTAAAGGCTTTACTTACCTCATTTGCCTTAAGAGATTTCACAGTATTAATAATGGTAGGGTCCACATTCTCCTGATTCTCTGTGAGGAAACCAATATCTCCTCCTAGACTGGCTGAAGCACTATCAACAGATATTTCTCGTGCCAGCACTGTAAAATCAGAACCATTTTTCAATTCACCTAGTGCCTCATCAGCAGCTTTTTTTGAATCGACTTCAATAAAATTCGTACGATAGCTTGTTTTTGTATTATATAACCCCTGATTTTCCTCATAATACTTTTCAACACTTTCTTCCTCTATCACTACGTCCTTCGTGAGTACTTTATCCAATATAAGCTGTGAACGAATTTTTTGGCGTAGTTGCTCTACTGATAGATTTTGCATGGCTGTATCAAACTTATCTTGAGCAGAACGCATTAACGCAAGTTCAAGATCTATTTCTTTATCGGTAACTTTAATTTTATATGTTTTTGCTGCCTTTTCCATTACCGATTCATTTACTAAATTTTGTAGTGTTTCTTTACCATATCGTTCTTCCATGGCAATCATCCACTCTTGGCGCGTGATCACATCCCCATCAATGGCAGCGACTTGTTCGTCGCTACCAATTTCCTGACCTTTGTTTGGGATTAACCAGCTGATGAACCATAAAATATTTCCTAATAACAGAATCGCTATGACAGCTAAAGCAGGCTTTGTCTTTAAACGACGTTGCAGTAAAGGCGTTTGGTTTGGTGTTACAGTGGTTGAAGGTCGTCGATTACGCGTTGAGCTCATCAATAAACCCTTCTAGCTCATCCTTAGAAAAACTGTATGTCTCTAGGCAGAAGTGACACTCTGCTTCCGCTCCGCCATCCTCTTCAATCATTTCTCTAATTTCCGCTGCTCCTAAACCTAAAATTGCTGCACCAAACCGCTCTTTTGTACATTGACATTTAAATTCAACTGGCATGGAATCTAAAATTTGTAGATGTCCATTTCCTAAAACAGCTTCTAAAATTTGCTCTGGTGTAAAGCCTTTTTCAATCATTTTTGAAACAGGCTCTATTGTAGCAAGATGTTGTTCAATTTCATTGATTGTTTCTTCCTCACAGCCCGGCATTAATTGAAGAATAAATCCGCCTGCTGCAAGAATAGTGTTGTCTGGATTGACTAATACACCTAATCCAACTGATGATGGTACTTGCTCAGATGTTGCGAAATAATAAGTAAAGTCTTCAGCGATTTCACCCGAAACAATTGGTGTTTGTCCAGAGAACATATCTCTCAATCCAAGATCTTTAACAATTGTAAGAAATCCTTCTGTACCAACGCCTGCTCGAACATCTAACTTCCCTTGCTCATTTAAATCAAAGTGAACATGGGGGTTTGTAACAAATCCGCGTACTTCCCCATGTGCATTACTATCAATTACCATAGGGCCAATTGGACCGTCACCCTCAATTTTAATCGTGATTTTCTCTTCACCTTTTAACATAGCTCCCATCATGACAGCTGCTGTCATTGAACGACCTAAAGCTGCTGACACAACTGGCCAAGTATCATGACGACGTTGCGCTTCACCTACTGTAGCAGTTGTACGAGCTGCAAACACACGAACTTGCCCATTAAATCCTAACCCTCTTACTAAATAATCATTCATAAATGGAATGTCCCTCATTTCCTATTGGTTACGTTTATATAGCTTATATAAACCCTTCAAAGTTAAAAACGGATCCACAACATCAATGATTTGTGTCTCCCCTGCGATTAAATTTGCTAGCCCACCTGTAGCAATAACTAATGGCTCCTCTTTACTTTGTGCTTTCATCCGGTTAACAATGCCCTCTACTTGTCCTACAAAGCCATAAAAAATACCTGCCTGCATGGCAGAAACGGTCGTTTTCCCGACAATATGTGAAGGCCGTACTATTTCAATACGCGGCAATCTTGCAGCCTGTGTATAAAGAGCCTCTGTAGAAATCGTTATACCCGGCGCGATAGCACCACCCATGTAATCGCCCTTCTCATTCAAATAACAATAGGTTGTCGCTGTACCAAAATCAACTATGATACAAGGGGCTTTATATAAATCTAGAGCTGCTATGGCATTCACAATGCGATCTGACCCAACCTCACGCGGATTTTCGTATTTAATATTTAAACCCGTTTTCACACCCGGGCCAACTACCAAAGGCTTTCTTCGAAAATATTTCTGACACATCGCGTCTAATGAAAACATAATTGGTGGCACAACTGAGGATATAATAATACCTGTAATTTGTTCAAATGAAATGCCTGCATGATTAAAAAATGAAAGAACTTGCATAGCATATTCATCCTCTGTTTTATGAAGGTCCGTCACCATACGCCAATGGAAAGCTAATTGTTCGTTGTCATCATAGACACCTAATACAATATTAGAATTCCCTGCATCTAAAACTAAAATCAAGGCTGACACCTCCCCTATCATCATTGCACCTTTCATAAACCTAACATGACAGCTACAATCTAATTGAAATGAAGATAAAATACTTTAGAAAATGATACCATACTTTTTACCTTGATTCAGCATTCATCTCCTTCCTCTAAAGGCGTGAGCGGAATGCTTACTTTATTTTTTCAGTGGATGTTCATCTATAACGATGAAAGCTTCTTTAAAAAGGAGCTCCCTAAACTAGGCAGCCCCTTTGAAAATCATTTAAAATTAAATTTTTCTGGATCTGGACCACAACGTAGACCATCATTCAATGCATCCAACTGTGTCATTTCTTGCTCAGATAACGCAAAGTCAAAAACATCAAGGTTTTCAGACATACGTGCCGGTGTCATCGTCTTTGGAATTGTGACAACATGATGCTGTACATCATAGCGTAACACAATCTGTGCAGGTGTCTTGCTGTATTTAGAGGCTAATTCTTGAATCAACGCTTCTTCAAGTAGAGAGCCATTCATCAATGGAGACCACGCCTCCACCTGTATACCCTTATCCTCACAATAGGCACGTACTTCCTCTTGTGTTAAATGTGGGTGAAATTCAATTTGATTAATAACAGGAATAACAGTCGTTTCCTTCAAAAGGCTTTCTAAATGATGCACATGGAAATTACTAACACCAATTGAGCGTACTCGACCATCTTGATAAATTTTTTCTAGTGCTTTGTAAACCTCAATATAATTTTGATCAATTCCTGGCCAGTGCACTAAATACAAATCTAAATAGTCTAATCCCATTTTCTCTAAACTGCTATCATATGCGGCAAGTGTTTTTTCATAGGAAAGACCATCGTTCCAAACTTTAGATGTGATAAATAGTTCTTCACGAGTTACTAAACCTTCTTCAATTGCGGCTTGTATTCCACGACCAACACTTTCTTCATTGCGATATACTTGTGCTGTATCAATGCTACGATAACCTTTAGCAATAGCTGTTTTTACGGCTTCTGCTAGGTCATCTCCTTCAGGTACTCGAAAAACACCATAACCAACCAAAGGCATCTTAAGTCCATTATTCAATGTTACATTTCCCACGTTAAACACTCCAATCTGTTTTCACTAACATTACATCTTCTCTCCACCCTAAGAGCAGAGTTATATGTAACTGTCTTACATAAATATATCCTAATGCTTATTAGCAAGAAAAGGCAAAGAAAAAGACTGTTTACCTAATTTTAGTAAACAGTCTTTTCTACTTTAATCACGTTTCTCATCGATACCTTTAGGAGCATCATTTGGTTCTTTACTTTCTTTTGCCAGATTTAAAGTTGTTGGGTTAGGCTCTTTGCTAAGTAGCTCTTTTTCAACAGTTGGTTCACCAATAGTATCTAATGTTGGCTTCGCTTCAATTTTCGGAGTGCTCTCTTCAATATTTTCTACGACCTCTGGCTCTGGTAAAATACCATGATCACGTAAATGTTCGATTTCCTGTGCATTTAATGTTTCTTTCTCCATTAAAGTATTGGCAATTAAATCAAGCAAATCACGTTTCTCCGTTAGGATGCGTTTTGTACGCTCATATTGTGTATCAATAATTTTTTGCATTTCTTTATCAATTTCATAGGCTACTGAGTCAGAATAATTTTGATCTGAATTAAAGTCGCGACCAAGGAATACATTGCCACCCTGACTTGAACCAAATTGCATAGCACCAAGGTTTTCACTCATTCCGTATTCGGTAACCATAGCACGAGCAATGCTTGTAACTTTTTGGAAATCGTTATGTGCCCCAGTAGAAACTTCACCAAGAACAATTTCTTCAGCTACACGACCACCAAGAAGGCCTGCAATACGATCTAAGAGCTCTTGCTTTGTTGTAAAGAAACGTTCTTCCTTCGGTAACATAATCGCATATCCACCCGCTTGACCACGAGGAACAATTGTTACTTTGTGCACTGTATCCGCTTCATCAAGCTCAAGACCTACTACTACGTGACCAGCCTCATGGAAGGATACCAGTTTTTTCTCTTTGGCTGAATATACTCGACTTGCTTTAGCTGGACCCGCAATTACTCGGTCAGAGGCTTCATCGATATCCGCCATACTAATCGTACGTTTACTTTTACGAGCTGCTACAAGTGCTGCTTCGTTTAGTAAGTTTTCTAAATCTGCACCGGAGAAACCTGGAGTACGTTGAGCAACTGCAGCTAAATCAACTGTATCTGCTAAAGGTTTATTACGTGCATGTACTTTAAGAATTGCTTCGCGCCCTTTTACATCAGGATGACCTACAGTAATTTGGCGGTCAAATCGACCTGGACGTAATAACGCTTTATCTAAAATATCTGGGCGGTTTGTTGCAGCAATGATAATAATACCTTCATTTGCTCCGAAACCATCCATTTCAACCAATAATTGGTTCAGTGTTTGTTCACGTTCGTCATGACCACCGCCAAGACCAGCGCCACGTTGACGACCAACCGCATCAATCTCATCGATAAAGATGATACATGGTGCGTTTTTCTTCGCGTTTTCAAATAAATCTCGAACACGTGATGCACCGACGCCGACAAACATTTCTACGAAGTCAGAACCTGAAATTGAGAAGAAAGGAACGCCTGCTTCGCCTGCCACTGCACGTGCAAGTAATGTTTTACCTGTACCTGGAGGACCGACAAGTAAGATACCTTTTGGAATGCGTGCACCGATTTCAGTGAACTTGCGATGGTCTTTTAAAAAATCTACAACCTCTACAAGCTCTGCTTTCTCTTCATCAGCACCTGCTACATCTGTAAAACGAACTTTTTTCTTTTGGTCATCATAAAGTTTAGCTTTACTTTTACCAAAGCTCATCACTTTATTACCGCCACCCTGAGATTGGCTCATTAGGAAGAAGAATAAGAAAATGATGATGATGAAAGGAATAATTCCTGTAAAGAATTGAATCCATCCACTTGTTTCTGGTGCTGCTAAAAAACTAATATTACTATCTTTATCCTTAGCAGCCTCATCGATACGGTCCATTAAAGATTGGTTTTCACGAGGGATATTCACTGTAAAGCTTTGACCCTTCTCATAACCTTTCAGTGTACCTTCAACGATGTAAACTGATTTATCAGGTTGAATTGTAGCACTTGTTATTTCTTTCTTATCTAGAGCTTGTTGAAACTCATGATAAGATAACTCTTTCGTTGGTGAATTTCCACTATTGAAAGTACCAAAAATACCGATAATCACTAGGAAAATCAGTAAATAAAATATGGTATATCGAAATATTCGATTCATCTCCAGCCTCCTCATTACAAACAGAAAAATTATAAGTAAAATCTTAACATATCATGATTTCATCATACAACGAAAAGCCCTACTTAAAAAATGTTTCGTTCACTTTTGCCGTTATCAAAACAGTTTTAGGCCATCTTTATATGTCCCAGCGTAATTGTACCTGTTCCTTGGACTCGATATAGCTGAACATTGTGTCAAGATTTTGAATTATGTTAAACATAACGAAAAATACATGACTTGCGCTGGAGGCCTTTGCATTTATAGCTGGTTTTTGTAACTTAGAAAGAATAAACTTCAGGCTTCAGTATACCAATATAAGGTAAATTACGATATTTTTCTGCGTAATCTAAGCCATACCCTACAACAAAGCCATCCGGCACTTCAAAACCAACATAGTCAGCAGATAAGTCCACTTTACGGCCTGATGGTTTATCTAATAATGTAACAATTTTGATGGACTTTGCTTTGCGGTATTTAAATAAATCTACTAAATAGCTTAACGTTAAACCACTATCGATAATATCCTCGATAATTAATACGTCACGTCCCTCAACGCTTGTGTTTAAATCTTTTAAAATTTTCACTTCACCCGATGACACAGTAGCATTACCATAACTAGAAACATCCATAAAATCCAATTCGATGAAAGAATCGAAGCGTTTCATTAGGTCTGTCATAAATGGCATTGCTCCTTTAAGCACACCAACAGCTAATGGGAATGCATCTTTGTATTCCTCTGTTAATTGTGCACCTAAATGTGCAATTCTTTCTTGCAGTTGTTCTTCTGTAATCATAATTTTTTCGATGTCGTTTTGTAACATATCGATTCCTCCTCGTGATGTATCAAAAAATTTTCAACCAATTATGGTGAAATATTTTACAAAGACCTTAGTCTACGATGAGCACTGTATCATCGTTTGGTTGCGGAGTGGTTGAAAAAAATATTCCCATACGCACACCAATTACCGCTACCACCTCATCAGATTGAGAAATCAGTAACGGCCAGCTATTTCGCTCATTTAAAGGAATCTTTTCATCTATAAAAAGGCGAGATAAGCGTTTTGGCTGATCCATTCCTTTTAACAGCATTCTGTCTCCGTCCTTGCGTGCTCGAATATAGAGCGGTAGTTGGAGTTTGCTAGCGTTAAAATAAAAAAGCTGTGCAGTATCCGTCAGCAATTCAGACGATAAATCATGCAAATTGACTACGCATAAGCGTTCACCATTTGTCAGTGTTGTCCATCCATCAGCAGCCGTAATCATTTGTTTCTCAGGAGATGTTTGGCCTTCTAATGGCTTATTCTTCTGAATCGTTAATTTCCCGTAAAGGCGAACTGCTAGAAAATCTTCAGGCAAGTGAATTTCAGCATACCCTGCTGTTGTATCACAAAGCTTTAAAATTGAAGTCAATAAAGCATAACTTTGTATCGTATTTGAATCTTTGTAAAGATAGTTTAATAGTATTAAAATGAGCCTCCTTTGTAAAGCAAGTGGTACCAATTGAAAAGCCTCAATTTCCATGCTATATGTATTTTCGTTACTTCTTATGATGGTTTGAGAAAATACATCTTGGGCTAATGTCATTAAAAAGGTATCGTCTTCTTGCAATTGCTTTGTGAAATGGGCCACCTGCTCAGTCACTCTCGGATTTTCTGCCTCCAGTAAAGGCACCACATGATGTCTAAAGCGATTGCGTACATAGGTGTCTTTGGAATTGCTAGCATCTTCTCGATAATCCAAACCTTTTCTAAGTAAATATTCCCTTATTTCAGACTTTGTAACCGTTAAAAACGGACGAATTAATGATTTGCCTTCAAAACATCGTTGAGGACGTATGCCTTGCATACTGTTCATTGTTGCATTTTTTGTAAGGGCCATTAATACTGACTCCAGTTGGTCATCCGCATGATGTGCAGTTACAAGCTTATTGGCATTTGTTTTTCTCAAGATTTCTTTGAAATATCGATACCTCTCCCTACGACAAATTAACTGTGTATTACCATTTTCCTGTGCCATAATTGCAGGTATTGGAATATCTGTAGCATGTAAGTAAACACCATTGTCATCACAATACTTTTGGACAAATGCTCTATCTGCAGCAGAGTTTTGCCCTCTCAACATATGATCGACATGTACTGCTTCCACCTGAATGTTCCACTGCGCCTGTGTTTGGATAAAGTAATGGAGTAACGCCATAGAGTCTACCCCACCCGAAACGGCGATGAGAAGATGATCGCCTTGCTGTAATAATTGCTCTTCTTCAATAAATGTTTTGACCTTTAATTCAAATGACAAACGCTTCTCCTCCCCTTTTCGTTGTTATTTTAAGATGAATTACTCATAGAATACTGAGCTGGTCTAAAGACAGCCCATGTCGGTACAACATGCGTCACCTCTAACATTAATACTGTACAGTCATCTTCTATTTCGAAATACCCTTGGAATGATTGCATGATCGTTGTTAGCTTTTCTTGAATGGTTTTATTTGTACTGGCAACCTGCTGTGCAAAAGCTAAAAATGTTTCCTCTTGCTCATCCCAATCATCTACACTTGAAAACAGGCCATCTGAGTGCATTAAAATAACGTCTCCTGCCTTCAGTTTTCTTTTTTCAGCTTCTACTGTTGAAATAGATAAAAATCCTACAGGTGCTGCATTACTTTCAACTTTCAGCACCTCTTTTCCACGTAAAATATAGGTCGACATACCTCCAGCCTTCCACGACCACAAATCACCATGCTGTAAATCAACAAGTGCAAAATCAAGTGTTGCATACATATCATCCTGTTGCTTTAATGACATAACATAATGCAATGTATGCATCGCCGTTTCCGGATTCATATTGTAATTAAGACACTCTCGCATCAAGTGGATCAATTTTCTACTTTCATGTTGTGCTTCTTTATTTTGCCCCATACCATCAGACAGCAAAATGGCAAATAGTCCCGGATGCAATTGGAAGAGGGCATGAGAGTCTCCAGAATATAGTGTTGCATCTTTCGACATGCTATATATATCATACTCTACTTCAAAGCTAATAGCTGATCTAAAGCATATTTGAACATGACGAAACGGTATTTCACAGGCTATTACTTTTTCTATTTCAAAAGGTTCATCGAAAATCTCATAAAGAATTGGCAGAATCATGCGTTCAGCTAATGTTGTATCTTCCTCCCAGTTGACACGTGCTGGTGCTAAAGCACAAACAATCTTTCTTGCACCTGGCTTATTGCTAAGCACATCTAGTTGAAAACATTCAATATTGGCATCCTTTAAGCGTTCAGCAATTTCCTTTTCTACACTAACAAATGAAATTGTATCCTCCTTCATCTCAGCGATTAACTGGTTTAAATGGTTACTCATATCACGAAGTTGCAGGGCAATCATTTTTTTACCATGAAAGTACTGCCCATTAATGCGCTCCCTATAAAGCTCTGTATCTAATTCCTCGAAAATCTTCGTCGATTTTACGCATTTATAGCGTATTTGTTCTTCTACACGATGAATAGCTGATTCCTTGCCTACCCCTTTCATATGAAACCAGTCTGTCACAAGCTTGTCCATACCATTATTTTTAGCACCCCAGCAATGTTCATAGCGGAAACAGCTTAAACAAGTGTTCATTGGAGATACTTCCTTCGCAGCTTCAACTGGAGCCGTCATAAAGCGATCAAATACAAGCTCCTTCATGAATTGTACAAAATGCTGAAAATGCTCTAATTTATACGTTACATGTTCGGTTAACCAATTCTGTCGTGCCAGTAAAATCTCCTCACGTTGTGGGAAAAGCTTGTCCCTCACCCTATCTGAATATTTCTTTGGGATCGTTAGAAAAAGAATGCTCCCGATGGCAATGGAGGTAAAATACACGCTATCTAAAGGCAGTGTGGCGTCATAAAATAAAAAAAAGACACTTGGCAAAATACTACCGATCGCAACACCAAATCTACCACCTTTAGCTCCCATTCCTGCACACAGCCCCGTTAAGGTCGCAACTGAAAGCATCCCGGTAAATGAAAGCTTAGCAATACCGATAAGAGTTCCCAGCACTGCTCCGATTACTGTTGCTAATGGGACACTGCCAACCAATGCACCAAAACAGATAAAAAGCTGCAATAAAAAAATGGGGAGTGAGAAATAGCTAATCACAACTGCTTGCATCCCAGTAAGCATGGCAGCAAACACGACTAATCCAGAGCCTAGCTTCTCATATGTCCAATGACTCGTAAACCATTCATACGAGTTAACAAATAGCACTTGCATAAACAGCGTCATAATAAGAGCTAGAGCTGCCTCACAGCCTACATAAAATTGTACAAGCACTGGTGGTAAGCCTTGATACATCACCCCTTGCCACATTATTTGTACCAGTAATACAGCTAAAGACACCGCAATACTTTGGGGCAACTGCCAGTAACGGAAACGCATGATACATTCATACATAACAATTTGTAACGCTAGAATGAAGACTTGTCCAAAACCAAGGAAAAAACAACCTGCTAAACTACCGAATAAAACGAATTTGGCATACTCCCTATACTTTGTTCGAATAATGGCCCAAAAAGGAACTGAGAACGGTACAGCTGCTTCAAATACAACAGATTGAGCTAAGAAAAAGGCGGTTAAAAAAAAGAGAGAACCTATTAGGATCTGCTTCTTTTTCATACCGATCTTTTGGTCATCTACATTCGTTGTATTATACCATTCAATACTTGTCATTTGATTATCCCCTTTCCGCACTTTTGGTTATTATAAAAAATTATGTGCGGAAAGATTGTCTGACATTGACAGAAAAAAATATAAATATTTCGACTAATAGCTATTCATAAATACGAGAATTGGCAACAATTTCTTTCGCAACAGCCTAACATTTATGAAAAACGTTGAAAAATCCACTTATAAAAACAAAATTGTAATGACTTGCTATTCATCATAAAGCTTAGTGCGAGGGCATTCTATGAGCTATCAATCACTTTATTCAACTGTTACCACGATACATTTCTACGTAAGAACAAAAAATCCGCTAAAATACTCTTCTATGCTAGTTTTTACGAAATATATTTTTTTAAAAAACCTACTTGACACTAGCACGTTTGGCTTGTATTATTTAACTTGTTGCTTAAACGACTGTGCGGAAGTAGTTCAGTGGTAGAACACCACCTTGCCAAGGTGGGGGTCGCGAGTTCGAACCTCGTCTTCCGCTCCATATAGTAATTGGCGGCCTAGCTCAGCTGGCTAGAGCGTACGGTTCATACCCGTAAGGTCGGGGGTTCGATCCCCTCGGCCGCCACCATAGTAGGCCCGTTGGTCAAGTGGTTAAGACACCGCCCTTTCACGGCGGTAACACGGGTTCGAATCCCGTACGGGTCATCTCAAATAGGCGCCTCAGAACTAAATTCTGAGGCGCCTATTTTTATTGTAATCTATTTTGTCACTATTCCCATCTATCCGTCTGTTCATTTATAGCTATGTGACTGCGTATAAAAATATGGCATACTAAAGAAAAGAGTGTTTTTTAGGAGGTTAAATTCCCTTGAGTGCATTAACAAAAGCCGCGTTAATTTGCGGAAGTGGCTCGATGATTATTCTTATTTCAATTCTTATTAATTTACCTTTTTTTGTTCAAATAATCCTATTACTTTGTGGACTTGCCGTGAGTGTATATGGTGTTTTCTTACTTGTCAAAATGGTTACTCATCCAGTGGAGAAAACATCCATAGCTTCTGCCGATGAAAAAACAATAAACCCCACAAAAAAGAAAAAGAGACCTTCTTCTACTTTGTAGGTAAATGAAAAAAAGGGATTAGCTTTATTAAAAAGCTAATCCCAACTCTATTTCATACACTTTTTCTACGATTAAAACAGTCAGCAAACTACCCTCTTCTAGCTCCGCGACCTCCGCGTTTTGATTCTGTAGCACGTTTAAGTGTTGCTAGACGTTCATCACTATCTTTTAAGAAGCGTGCCATTTTTTGCTCAAAATTTTCTTTTGGCTGGTGGCGTTCGTTACGATCATTAGAACGATTATCACGACGTGGACGTGCTGGACGTTCTGGTCTCTCAGCTTGAGGCTTTGCTTTACGGATTGAAAGACCGATCTTCCCGTCCGCTTCAACATTCATCACTTTTACTTCAACTTCATCTCCAACTTTTAGATGCTCATTGATATCTTTTACATAATTGTCAGCAACTTCACTAATGTGAACTAAGCCTGTTTTGCCATCTGGCAGCTCAACGAATGCTCCAAAATTTGTGATTCCTGTTACTTTACCTTGTACCTTGCTGCCTACTTCAATTGACATAAAAAAAATGCTCCTCCTTAAAAATTAAGCGACTCATTTGAGCCATGTAATCAATTTAATCAAACCTTTTATTGCATTAAGCTTCTCTTTTCATTATATATAACAATAAAAGAGTGTCAACAATACACAGCTTTTCAGTCGTCTTTTTTATCTTCCTTATCTGGAATGATAAAAATAATCTCACCTTCATCAGATAAGTAATACTCTTTTCTTAATAGCTTTGCGATATATTCATCATCCTGTAATTGTTTGATTTTAAGATTTAATGTATCTTGTTCTTCTTTCAATTCAGTGAGATGCTGATTCGCTTCTTTCTTTAATTTCTCTTTTGCTGCTAAAGTTTCATTTTGATGTGATAGCACATTTAAGAGAAGAGCGATAATAATGACTGGTACAATCGCAAAAAAGACAATACGACGCAATTTACGTTTACGAGCCTGCTGTTTGCGATTTATAGCTCTATCCGTGTTACGGACATAGTCATTATCAAGCTTCGTGAAATTTTGTTGTTCATCATCTGATGAATGACGTCTAGTCATGCCCGCACCTCCGAAAATTATTGTTGCTTTCTATTATACTTCAAATATCGTAATTTTTTAAAAAAAGTGTAGGACAAATAGGAATAAATTTTGACAAAAGGTCTTATAACAAACATTACTATATTTATGAATAGCTGCAAAATTTGTCGAATAACAGCGACTATGAAGCGTACAATGAACCAGAAGGGTCTCCAAGTTATATTCACCACAATTCTAGCAATGAAACGTAAAAAATTTTGAAATAACGATTGATACAAAAAAATTCCGGCTATTTGCGCTAGCGGGTCATAAGCCCGCCAAGCGCCGTCTTTTAGCCAAAATAATAAATAGTATGTCGCTCCCCCAAGTAGAATCCATGTTATTAATTCAACAATCATCATCCACTTTCGAAGGCTTGACCTTTTTGGAGTTGAAAAAACTACGAGCCTTACACTATCAATAATGAAACCAACTGCTATACCGCTCAAAACCATGACAATTAATTGATATAATTGTTCACTAACAATCATCCAAATAACTTATGAAGGAAACCTTTCGAGAAGCCACTTTCCTCCTCGTCGTACTGTAAGGTTTTTACAGTTCCTTCAAGCGTCAATAATCCTTTATCAACATCTAAATGAACGATATGCAGTTCTTCTCCGCGAATTAACAAGTGCCCTTGGGACGTCTTAATGAAAAACTCTTCCTGATCAAAGCGTTCAATTGATTTTACAGAAGTCATGTCCATTCTTTTACGATTACGAATCGTTAAAATATGCTCTCCAGATGGAATTGTGTAACGATTACTTTCTTGATGTAGCGTCATTTTTTTCCTCCTTTAGTCGTCCTAGCTTCTGTTCACTTTATGCGGACAACCTTCAAAGCATGACAACTTTATTTAAGTTGTGTAATACTTTCATCCACAAAAGAAAGGTGGGACAACATTAGGAGGTTTAAAAAATAAATTTAACTTTAATCCTCATCATCAATAAATTCAGGTTCAACCTTTTCTAGTCTTTCTTCCTTCAAAATGGTAAACATTTTTGCGGCATCTTCTTTTTTCACCGTATCACGTAATTCTTCTACACGTGCAGTCACTATTTTTTGACCAAAACGAATAGCTAGCTCATCTCCTGCTTTTACTGTACTACTAGCTTTCGCTACCTTATCATTGATTGTGATACGACCTTGATCTGCCACCTCTTTCGCTAAAGTGCGGCGTTTTATTAAACGGGATACTTTTAAAAATTTATCTAGTCTCATCTTTTTACTCCTTTTCTAGTCGCTTTGCTTCATTCCAAAATGCATCTAATTGCTCTAATGTAAAATCGGAAAAAGACTTTCCACTGATCTTTACCTGTTCCTCTACATAACCGAAACGTCGTGCAAATTTTTCATTTGCATGTAGCATAGCCTCTTCTGGTGACAGTTTGTAGAAACGCGCTAAATTTACTAGTGTAAACAACACGTCACCAAATTCATCCAAACGGGATGCATTAGAGCCTTTCGTTACTTCCTGGCGAAATTCCTGCCACTCCTCATCAAATTTATCCCATGCCCCATCCACATCTGGCCAGTCAAAGCCCACTTTTGCAGCTCTTTTTTGGTAATTAAATGCTGTTTGTAATGCAGAAGAGGCTCTATACTCCTCGTCTAATAGTGGTTTATCGCTAGTACCCTTTTCTTCAGCCTTAATAGCCTCCCAATTGGCCACAACATCGTCCGCATCTTCCACTGCAACATCACCAAAAACATGTGGGTGGCGGCGAATCATTTTTTCACTAATGGAAGCTAACACATCTTCAAGTGTAAAGTAACCTTCATCTTCTCCAATTTGTGCATGTAAAAATACTTGTAATAGCACATCACCAAGTTCCTCGATCATTGCAAAATCGTCCTCAGCATCTATAGCAGCCAAATATTCATGTGCTTCTTCGAGTAAATATTTTTTTAACGACTCATGTGTTTGTTTTTGATCCCAAGGACAGCCATTCGGACCTCTTAGCGTTGCAATAATCTGACGGAATGTTGTCCAATCTTTTAATGCCTCTTCTTGCGATTTGACAGGTGGTACATAGACTGTTGTTAAATTATTAACTTCTACACTTTGATCGAGTTCATAGAGAGGTACCGTAACAATCTGTTCTTGTGCAGACCCTGCAGCCGTCACAACCGTCACAGGGTACTCGTCATCATATTTCTCCATCAACGTTAGCTTTACTTCCGAGGCACTAAATGTATCGTATACTTGCGCGATCAAAATATGTTGACGCATGTTGATGTCATGCATTGAAAAGCCGGTACCATCAAGCAATTGAAAACCTTCTATTGGATCAATTTTTAATGCACCAAAAATAGGATCTAAGAAACTCTGACCACCCTCAATAACTAACTTAATTTTGCCTTCATCCGCTGCTGCAATAAGCAGTTGCACTGTCTGTTCTGCAACTAATGGATGGCCTGGCACAGCATACATAATATCCTCAACAGCAGCAGCTTCAATAAGTGCATTTGCTATTTCCGCATAGACAGGCTGGAATGCATCATGTTTTTCATATACTTTATCAAAGCTTTCGAATTTCACACCCTCTGCTGCTAATTCCTCTAATACTGGGTGATCTATCGTACGTACATATAATTTTTTAGCAGCCTTTAATTTTCTATAAACACCCATTTGCAGCTGATCAAAATCCCCTGCACCTAAGCCAATAATTGTTAAAGTTTTCAATATTCACACCTACTTCTTTGAATTGAGCCAAAGTTGGTAAACAGCCATTCTACGTCCAAACGGCAATAAATACCACTCTTTCTCCATTAATACTCGTTTCTTCGCAATGACAGTCAGCATAACAAATGCCCCTATGGATACAGCTGTTAAACCCGTCACCATAGCTACCATACGTGAAGACAGTGAATGGCTTAAGATTGCCGATACAAACTGTAACCAGACAAGTACAACGACTGCCATACTGAAAGATGCTGTCCCAACTTTTTTATAAAAATCGACAGATGCTAGCTGAATGCCAGTCAATGTTTTTAAATAAATAATTAGTAAAATCGCTGTTAATAATAATCCTATATCATTTACGATAGCCGCTCCTAATACACCTAACCAACCGATTAATCGTACATTCAGTATCATTTTTAGCAGAAAACCTAGCATTAAAAATAGAGCTGGCTTTTTTAATTTTCCATAGCCTTGTAAGATCGCTGTAAATGTAAGAATAATCGATAATGGTACAATTTGGAATACATAGACGATTAATACTTCGGATAAAGTATTCGTTTTGAAAAGCATTTCATTTAAATACGGCATAACTAGCATTAAACCCAAGGCTGCAGACCAGCCGAATAGTATGGACGCTTTGTACGTTAATTGTATAAATGGAACTGCACTGCGCCCCTCTTGTTTTTTAGATAAATGAGCAACAAGCGGAACAATAGCAAGCGACAATGAGGATGCAATGACAACACCTAGTTGAACTAAAGGTTGTCCACGATCATAAATACCTTTTGTTTCCTTCGCCATTGTAGGATTCATGCCATTATCAATTAATGCTGAATATATCGTAAACGAATCGACAAGCTGATATCCAAGTAGTAGAAGACCGCTCATACTGACACTTAAGCTTAGCCATGTCACCTCTTTAACAATGGGCAAACTTGAAATAGGATGTAGTTGTAGTTTAGTTAGCTTTAGCCCAAAACGTTTATATGAGATATAGGCAAGTAATAACAAGGCCGTAATTTCACCAATTACAGTACCAATAACAGCCATTTCACCTGCACCATAAAGGGATTTAGTAGTCGTCATAATGATAAATGTTCCTGCTAAAATAACAGTAACTCTTACCGCTTGTTCGAGGACTTGGGCATAAGCAATCGGCTCCATAATGCCTCTAGATTGGAAGCCACCTTTTAAAATAGCCAATGCTGGCATAACCAATACTACAAATGAGCCTGAGCGAATCAATGGTGCTAATTGAGCATCTCCCATCAATTGGGCAATTTTTTCAGCTCCTCCAAATAAAACAGCAAAAAACAGTAGCGATAACACCGTCAAATACCGGAAAACCACACGCATAATAGTGCTTCGTCTTTCATTACGTTCTATTGTATCAACAATGCAATCATTATCTGCAAGCATTTTAGAAATGGCTATAGCAAAGCCACTAGATGTCCAAACAACGAAAATCGATATAACTGGATATACCTGTTGATAGATATAAAAGCCTTCATCTCCAACTAGATTTTGAAAAGGTACACGATAAATTGCACTAAGAACCTTTACAATAAGAGCCGCTATTGTCAATAAGGCGGCACCCTTCATGTAGCTTTTCATGCCAAAACGTTGCGACATAAATTGCCCTCTTTCCTTCTTAACAATGCCAATAGTATAGCATATCTCAAAAGTTTGACGCGCTAAGGAGCTATACTGTTCCTATATTGACCAATCTTTATGTACGCAAAAAAAGTTATTGTTCAGCCTTAAAGGTCATCGCAATAACTTTTCCATGCATCAACTATTCATTTGTTTAGCTAAGAAGTTTGCAGCTGTTTCCACTACTTTTACCTCTACTTCACCGACAAAATGTACTTTAGATAAGGCAATAATGCAACCTATCGGATCACCGTTCACCATAATAGGTGTCGCACAATACGATTTCACTTGCTCATATTGCCCAGGGACAATTTCAATCGTTGTCTCCATTTTTTCTATTTTTGTTGAGCGCTCTTCCATGAAGCTCTCCGCAAAGGATGTAATGCGACGGTTAATATATTCCTTTTTACCAATCCCTGCAACTGCGATTACCTCATCGCGGTCAGTGACAAATGCTGGTGTTCCTAATGTTTCATAAAGTGTTTCAACATATTCTCTTGCAAATTCACCCAAATCATTGATGGGCGAATATTTTTTTAATATGACTTCACCTTCACGGTCCGTATAAATTTCAAGCGGGTCGCCTTCACGAATACGTAGCGTCCTACGAATTTCTTTCGGAATAACCACACGCCCTAAATCATCAATACGACGAACAATTCCTGTTGCCTTCATTCTAATGCCTCGCTTTCGCTACAATGAAATTTTTATTCAACTATAGTATGGTTTTTTTTTAAACAATCTATGCAAAAACTGAAGAAAAAGGATTTCACAACCATCAAATTTTTTCAAAAAACTGTATTACTTACATCAATCAACTCCTTATTAGATTACCCAAGGAACAAATTTCTATAATCAATTCATAAAAAAAACTGGAAAAATAAAAAGGCTATCTTATCTCTTCCATAAAAAGATAAGATTAGCCTTTTGCTATTTTTTTGCCTTATCGATAATTTGCATTAGCTCTTCCAAAATATCAAAGGGTTGATATTTTCCGCTCTTACGCTCATCGATTGTTAATTTCAACTGCATGCCATCCATACCAAAGCCAACAGCACGCTCAAACTTCATTGACGCTTCAATAATCTTACTGCCATCGACATTGGCTGTCCCCTGTTCGGATAATAGGATAGTAATAATTTTTTGCTTTTCCTTTACAGATACTACTCCAGCACCTAAGCCCCAAACCTTCATTCTTGCTATTCGTAGTAAACGCTCTGTTTCTATTGGAAGATCGCCAAATCGATCCTCCAATTCCTCCATGATTTCTTCGTACTCCTCCACCTGATCCATTGCCTTAATACGTTTATACATTTGGATTTTTTGATACCCATCTGGAATATAGGCATCGGGGATATAAGCATCAACACTTAGCAATATTTCTATATCTGGCTTTTCTTCTTTTTTCACGCCTGTTTGACGTTCAGCAATGGCATCCTGAAGCATTTGTGAGTATAAATCAAAGCCGACTGAATCGATAAAGCCATGCTGCTGCGCACCAAGTAAGTTACCTGCTCCCCGAATAGATAAATCACGCATAGCAATTTTAAAGCCGGAGCCTAGCTCAGTAAATTCTTTAATTGCCTGCAATCGTTGTTCCGCTACATCTGTCAATACTTTGTCACGCTGGTACATAAAGTACGCATAGGCTACCCTGTTAGAGCGACCAACACGTCCACGTAATTGATAGAGCTGCGCTAAGCCCATGCGATCAGCATCATGAACAATTAATGTATTCACATTTGGTATATCGACGCCTGTCTCAATAATGGTTGTTGTAACAAGCACATCATAGTCACCCTCTAAAAAGGCTAAAATCACAGATTCCAGCTCTGACTCTGTCATTTTTCCATGCGCAAAGCCTATACGTGCTTCAGGGACAAGCACTTGAATCTCCTCAACCTTCCGAGCCATATCTTCTACTCGGTTATATAAATAAAACACTTGTCCGCCACGCGCCATTTCCCGCTCGATAGCTTCTCGCACTAATGCACCACTGTGCTCCATCACATATGTTTGAACCGGGAATCGGTTAGCAGGAGGCGTTTCAATAACAGATAAATCTCGGACTCCTACCATTGACATGTGAAGTGTCCTCGGGATTGGAGTTGCCGTTAAAGTTAAAACATCAACATTTGTCTTTAGCTGTTTAATTTTTTCCTTATGTGTCACACCAAAGCGTTGTTCTTCGTCAACAATTAACAAACCAAGATCTTGGAAAATTAAATCTTTAGATAAAATTCGATGTGTTCCTATAACTATATCAACGCGCCCCTCTTTTAAGCCTTTTAATGTGGCAGACTGCTCCTTTTTCGTTCGGAAACGAGATAACAGGCCAACATTAATGGCAAAATCCTGAAAGCGCTCACGGATGGTTTCATAATGCTGCTGGGCTAAAATCGTTGTAGGAACGAGGAATGCAACCTGTTTACCATCTTGAATAGCTTTAAATGCTGCACGAATGGCTACCTCGGTTTTACCATAGCCTACATCACCGCACACTAAACGGTCCATAGGGCGTTCTCGCTCCATATCTCGTTTCACTTCTACAATAGAACGTAGCTGATCCTCTGTTTCCTCATAAGGGAACAATGACTCGAAATTACGCTGGTCATCATTATCAGGTGTAAAAGCATGCCCCTTCTCAGCTTCACGCTTCGCATATAGCTTAATTAAATCGTCGGCAATATCCTGTACAGCAGAAGATACCTTCGCTTTAGCCTTTTTCCATTCAGCGCCACCTAATTTATGTAGCTTCGGTTCACGATCCTCTGACGCCACATATTTTTGGATTAAGTCTATTTGTTCTACAGGTACGTATAGTTTATCGTCTGCACGATAGCGAATATGCAAATAATCCTTATGTGTACCATTGACCTCTAATGTTTCTACACCAATATATTTACCAATCCCATGATGAACATGTACAACATAATCACCTGGTTTAATTTCCGTATAGCTTTTAATACGTTCAGCATTAGTCATTTTTTGTGTACGTGCTTTTTTCTTTGCCTGCTGTTTAAAAAGCTCGTCTTCTGTCACAATTGCTAGACGTTGCAGTGGCAATTCAAAGCCACTCGACAAGCCACCATCTACTATATAAATACCAGGTTCTGTTGGTTCACCAATAGCCGTATGAATATCGTATTCTCCAAGCATGTGCTGAACTCGTTTAACACGTTCTTTATCTCTTGCAACAATCAGTACGGTAAATTTACCAAGTAACCAGCGTTCGACTTCAGTTTGAAGCAATGACATTTGTCCGTGAAATTGCTGCATTGGCTTACAAGAGAAATTAGTTGTCTTATTAAACGTTATTCCAGCAAATGTTCTTGAAAATAATGAAAATGATAGCTTCTGTTGTGACAACATTGCTTGTATTTCTTTTAATGTAAAGGCAGGTTTGACATCATGAACCATTTTTCCTTCTTCAATTAAAGATAAAAACCATTCATCCTCTTCACGTTCCCATGCATCCATCACTTCCTGAATGCGTCCAAGCTCGTCAAAGAGCACAATACCATCTTGTGCAAAATAATCTCCTAAATAAGCTGTTTTATCGTATAATAATGAGCCGTATTTATTTACGTAGTCGGGTAAATTCCCTTGCTGTAACAATTCAATATCATATTGAATATATTGATACAGAAGTTCTTTTGTCTCCTGCTTTTTTACCTTCTTTAGGCTTGCAGCCAATGCCGCTTCTAAACGGCCTGCTAATGCCTGCCTTTCTAACTTAGTTAGAATGACCTCTGAAGCAGGAAGAATACGAATCTTTTGTAATTTATCAATCGAACGTTGATCATCTGCTGAAAATGTTCGTATGGAATCAACCTCAGTATCAAATAATTCAATTCGAATAGGTGCTTCCAAATAAGGTGGATAAATATCTAGTATGCCTCCGCGCAACGCAAATTCTCCAGGTGTCGTTACCATTGAATTACGCACATAGCCCATTTCAACTAATGTTTGTAACCAAGTATCTATTTCAATCTCATCGCCTACAGCTGTTTGTAAAAAATATTGTAGCCAATGTTCCTTAGGCTGCATTATTTTCCGTAAACCTGCCACTGGTATGACGTAGACAGCCTTCTCACCTCTAGCTAAGCAATCGAGTGTTGCAATTCGCTCCGCACGTAGTTCTGGTGAAGCAACAGAAAGGTCTGCTGCAATGAATTCATCCGCTGGATAATAATGAACATGCTCTTCACCTAATAATCCAGCAAGCTCATCAACCATCTTTTGTGCCTGCAGTAGATTAGGAGAAACAATGTAGATTGGCTTCTTCACATGCTCAAATAACGCATCGACCATTACGGGGCGTGCGCTTCCTGTTAAACCAGTAATAAGCTGTGATGCAGTTTGACCGCTCTGAATCTCCTGTAAAAATGATGTAATATGTTTATCCTGCGACACAAGCTGTCGTAAAACCTCCACAGTCAAAAGCTCCTTTCAGCATAAAATTCTAAATTTTCAATGCTATTATTCTAGTACTATTTTATTTATCTTTCTTATCAGCTATTTTATAAAATGGAAAAAGCCTTGAACACACATGAAGTGCGTCAAAGCATCCTTCCAATTATTGAATCCATTTATTGAGTGCGTGATAATCTGGATATTGTTTCAGCGAATCCTCACATTGCTCACAAATGCAGTGCACAGTCGTTTGTCCATGTTGATCTTTCTCAACATAATCATCTGCTTCTCCCAATTCAAAAATATGCAATTTTCGAATTGTATCATCTGCATCAAATGGTAGTGTCCCTATTTCTACTTCACAATGCCGACATCGGTAGCGAACTGACATCTCCAAATCATCCTCCTTTAAGCAGCTTTCTACTTAAAGTATAGACATTTATAAAACGGATTATGCACTTTCCAATGTCATCCGCATTGCAATAACTTGAAAATTAGAGAATTGATTTTTGCTTGTAGTGAAGACTAATCACTACAAACATCAGCTGTCATGATAGTAAAAGGTCTGTAGTCATTCACCTTAAACCAGTCCAATTATCCAAAGACTTTAACGGAAATTTATTAGTGGCATTCCATCTATTTGCTAGCGTTAAAGTGATTCATCACATCAAGAAATGGCTTTGAAAGAGATGCTTCAACAGCATTTACAGAATTTTCAATGGCTTCTTCAATAAGACCTTGATCGTCCTTTGAAAATCTTGCTAATACATAGTCTGCTACCTTCATACCAGCTGGTGGGCGGCTAATCCCTACTCGGATACGATTAAATTCCTGAGTACCAAGATGCTGAATTAAGGATTTAATGCCGTTATGACCACCTGCACTTCCTTTTTGTCGCAGACGTAATTTACCTGTTTCTAAATCTAAGTCATCATAAATAACAATCAAATCTTCTACATCAATATCAAAATAATCCATAAGGGGACCGACACATTCCCCTGATAAATTCATATATGTTAAAGGTTTAACAAGTAGAACCTTTCCCTCAGGTCGATGTACAGTTGTATACATCCCATTAAATTTCGAGTTTGTTAAAGGTGTCCCCCATTTTTCTGCTAATGCATCAATAACATCAAAGCCAATATTATGTCTTGTATGTTCATAAGGTTTACCTGGATTTCCTAATCCAACGATAATTTTCATAAGTACCTCTCTCTTCTTTCCAATCTAATAGTCATTATTTTACCATATAGCACACCTAGAAAGCATTTTGTACAATCCTACTGACATAAAAAAAGGCTAATAAGAAAGCCGTAGCCTCCTTATTAGCCTTACCTATTATTTACTTTTATACTTGCTCTTCCACACTTTCTGTAGTCTCTTCCCCTACAGAAGGAGGCGCCACAACGGTTACTAATATATAGTCATCTTCACTGATGATTTCAACAGGTATTTTTTCACGAATATCTGCTACCGTTAGGGTTTCCCCGATTTTCAATGCTGAAATATCAACATCAATTGATTCAGGTAACGCCGCAGGTTTTACTTTCACTTTCAATTCTAAGTTAGGCTGCATTAAAATACCGCCCTCACTTACTCCAACTGACTGACCAAGTAATTTAATCGGAACATCAGCTTCTAACTCTTCAGCCATATTAATAGCTAAAAAGTCGACATGATTTACTTCATCTTTCAATGAACATTGCTGTACCTCTGACACAACAGCATTCACTTTTTTCCCCTCTAACTCTAGTGAAAACACACTATTTTGCCCATTTTTTTGAATGGATTTTTTAAAATCTTTCGCAGCAATAGAAATTGGGGTTGAATCTAACTTATAGCCGTAAATAACTGCAGGAATGGCTCCCCCTTTTCTAAGTTGGGTTAATGTCGAACGATGCCCAGTTTCGCGCCTTGTAACACTTAATACTGTACTCATACCTCTTTATTCCCCTTCCAAGAAAATTATTTACGCCTTATCAACAATGTATTTGTTGAAGGCTATGATAATATTTAGCTCTATTTTTTAACTTAGAGTAAATATTATTAAGACACATTATCTATTATACCCCTTTGTGAGATGATTCACACCAAAAGCACTCATCTATTACGTCACCTTCACAAAAATGAATATAAAAAAGACAAATCCACCCAAAAAGGTAGATTTGTCTTTAACTCGCCATATTTATTAATCAAATAGAGTACTTACAGATTTGTTTTCATAAACACGAGAAATAGCATCAGCCATTAATTTAGCTACAGAAAGCTCCGTAATTTTAGGCGATTTTTTCTCTGCTGGCAACTGAATTGTATTTGTCACAACTAATTCTTTAATAGAAGAGTTTTCAATACGTTCAATCGCTGGGCCAGATAATACAGGGTGTGAGCAGCAAGCATAAACTTCTTTAGCGCCAGCAGCACGTAAAGCATCGGCACCAATTGTAATTGTACCTGCTGTATCAATAATATCATCAATCAAGATTGCCACTTTACCATCAACATTACCAACAATGTTCATAACTTCCGCAACATTTGGTTTCGGACGACGTTTGTCAATAATTGCAATCGGTGCTTTTAATCGTTCAGCCATTTTACGAGCACGTGTTACCCCACCATGGTCTGGTGAAACAATCACGATTTCATCATCTGGAATACCTTTAGATTTGAAGTAATCAGATAGTAATGGTACCGCCATTAAGTGGTCAATTAAGATATCGAAGAAACCTTGGATTTGAGGTGCGTGTAAATCTAATACGATAACACGTGTTGCACCAGCAGTCTCAAGTAGGTTAGCCACTAATTTAGCTGTAATTGGCTCACGCGCCTTTGCTTTACGGTCTTGGCGTGCATAACCATAATAAGGCATTACAACGTTTACTGTACGAGCAGACGCACGTTTAACTGCATCTACCATAATTAAAAGCTCCATTAAATGTTCGTTTACTGGTGCAGAAGTAGACTGCACGATAAACACATCACAACCACGAATACTTTCTTCAATGCTAATTTGAACTTCTCCATCGCTGAAGTGCTTAACAGAAGATTTACCTAATTCAACGCCCATTTCCTGCGCAATTTCTTGAGCTAATGGATTATTGGAATTAAGTGAAAATATTTTTAATTGTGAGTTTGCATAATGATACGGCATGATGGCCTCCTGTTTAGTTGATAATTATTTTGAATTTAATTTGCTTACATAATTCGGTTTGTTTTCTTGTCGTGCACGAGCTATTGCTAGTGCGTCTTCAGGAACTTCTTTAGTAATTGTAGAACCTGCTGCAATAAATGAACCTTTTCCAACTTTCACTGGTGCTACTAAGTTAGTATTACATCCTACAAATACATCATCTTCAATAATTGTTTTGAACTTGTTTTTTCCATCATAATTTACTGTAATGGAACCACAGCCAATATTGACGTTACTGCCTATTTCTGCATCACCAATATAGCTTAAATGTGATACTTTCGTGTCATTATCTAGCTTGCTTTTCTTCACTTCTACAAAGTTACCAATTTTCACATGGCTACCGATGTCTGAAAGTGGTCGAATATGAGCAAATGGCCCAATAGCTGTATCATCCGCAATAGCGCTTTCACGTACAACAGAAGAATGTACAGTTGTGCGGTCACCAATACGACTATCTACAATTTGAGTATTTGGTCCAATTATGCAATCTTCACCGATAACAGTGGCACCTTCAATCATTGAGCCTGGTTGAATAACCGTATCGCGCCCAATAACTGCGTCTGCGCTAATATGCGTTGTTTCAGGATGTATAATTGTGACACCATTACGCATATGTTTTTCATTGATTCTCGTACGCATTAATGTCTCAGCTTGTGACAAAGCTACACGATCATTGACACCTAATGTTTCTTCAAAATCATCAGTGACATAAGCTTCAACAATATCACCTTGCTTTTGTAAAATTTCAATGACATCCGGTAAATAATATTCACCTTGTGCATTGTCATTTTTCACAAGCTTCAATGTTTCAAATAACAATTTGTTATCAAAGCAGTATGTGCCCGTGTTTATTTCTTTTACTAATTGCTGTTCTGCTGAAGCGTCCTTTTGCTCAACAATTTGCTCAACCTGTCCGTTATCGCCACGTAAAATACGACCATAGCCAGTTGGATTTTCCGCAATCGCTGTTAAAATAGTTGCTTTAGCATTCTTTGCTTGGTGATGTTCGAATAAAGCCTGCATTGTTTCAGGACGAATTAGTGGTGTATCCCCACATACAACTAATGTAGTTCCTTCTTCGTTACCTAAAATAGCCTCAGCTTGTTGAACAGCATGAGCTGTACCTAGCTGTTCGGCCTGCAGAACATACTCGCTTTTATCTCCAAGCTGTTGTTGCACTTTCTCTGCACCATGTCCAACAACCGTTACAATGCGATTTACATCTAACGTTTGAATATGATCCACCACATGTTGCACCATTGGTTTCCCACATACTGGATGGAGCACTTTATATAATTTGGACTTCATACGTGTACCTTGACCTGCAGCCAAAATGACAGCAAAAATATTGCTCATCTGTAAGTCCTCCAATACGCTCATTTTCTCTTATGACTATATAGCAAAATTCATCTATTTTCAAGGCATGTAGAGTTGACAAAAAGATGAATTACAAAATCCATTGCACCTTATGCTCGATTGTCATGAAGTATATCCTAAAATTACTCATATTCTCTTTTTATCAAAATAAAAAGAACCCTTCCTACTAGAAGAGTTCTTCCTCATTTTCTACACATTAATTTGTAGCAAATCCTTTAATAGGTATTTATTCCCTTTTTATTACACACCAATACCCTCTAATTCTTCCTCTTTGCCCGTTTCCTCTATTTCGCTAGAGTTATGATAGGCGTTTAAAATGATCTCTTGAATTTTATTTCGAGTGTCAGAATTAATTGGATGGGCAATATCTCTAAACTCCCCATCCGGTGTTCGTTTACTTGGCATAGCTACGAATAAACCAGTATTTCCATCAATTACACGAATATCATGAACAACAAACTCATTGTCAAGTGTAATGGAAGCAATCGCACGCATGCGACCATCCGTCTGTACTCGACGTAATCTCACATCAGTAACTTCCATTTTCTCACCACCTCTCTTCTTAGATGCCTTCATGAAAATATCATATCCTCAATTACCGAATATTTTCCTTTTAATAGTCTATCAAATTTTCTAAAAAATTTGAATACTTATTAGAATAATATTTTTTCTTATATACGGAATTTTTGACAATTGTTTGTCAGCTTAAAAAAATTCCCTAAAAAGAAGAGCGTTTCTCTTTAGGGAACTTAACGAATTATTTTATTTTACCATTGCGATAACTTCGATTTCTACTTTTACATCTTTCGGAAGACGAGCTACCTCTACAGCTGAACGTGCTGGTTTATGGTCATCAAAATGGCCTGCATAAACCTCATTCATTGCGACAAAGTCGTTCATATCTTTCATAAAGACCGTTGTTTTCACAACATGATCTAAAGAAGTTCCAGCTTCCGCTAAAACTGCTTTTAAATTAGCGAACACTTGATTTGTTTGAGCAGTAATATCGCCTTCCACTAATTCACCTGTAGCTGTTAATGGAATTTGACCAGAGCTATAAAACATACCGTTAACAATAATCCCCTGTGAATATGGTCCGATGGCTGCTGGCGCATTTGTTGTTGCTACTACTTTCATTTGTCATGTCCCCTTTTAGAAAAATAGTTACCTTCACTTAATGCAATTGTACGATCTTTTTCGTTCACTTCATGAAGCTTTACAAGTGAATAATAATCATCTACTAAAGTTTCGTCGGCATGCTCAGCCTCCACAAGCACCGCGATGCCTGCTAGCTGACAGTCAAATTCCTCTAATAGATTTTTCATGCCGTTCATAGTACCACCGACCTTCATAAAGTCGTCAGTAATTAACACACGTTGTCCACTCTTCATGCTTCTTTTTGATAATACCATTGTCTGAATTCTTCTGGAAGAACCAGACACATAGTTAATGCTAACTGTAGAGCCCTCAGTTACTTTACTGTCTCTTCTCACAACTACTACTGGTACATTTAAATGTCTTGCAATGGCATGGGCAATGGATATCCCCTTAGTTGCTACAGTCATTATGACATCAATTTGTTGATCTGCAAAGGCAGAAGCAAAGACCTTCCCTACACGATTTATTAAATCTGGGTTTCCTAGCAAATCTGTCATAAATAAGTAACCGCCTGGTAACAATCGATCTGAATGTTCAAGCTCTGCCTTTAAATCCTGAATGACTAAACGTACTTCTGCCTCGGACATCTTCGGAATATACTTTACTCCTCCAGCAGCACCTGGCACTGTCATCAATAACCCGATTCCTTTTTCTTCGAATGTTTCCTTTACAATCGTTAAATCCTCACTAATGGATGACTTCGCAGATTGATATAGTTCTGAAAAATAAGTTAGCGGGATCAGCTGATGTGGATGTTCTAGTAAGTAGTACGTCATATCAACTAGTCGTTCACTACGCTTCCATTTCATGCGACCCTCTCCTAAACACGAATATTTATAGGTAAAATTAACACAAATTTGCGTTTCTAAGCAAGCGTATTCCGCTCACCTAAAATTCGCACTGCATAAACTTCCTCACAAAAACCACGTAAACCATTATAAATGCGACTAACACGAGCTTCACTATCAACTAGTCCAAACACAGTCGGGCCGCTTCCACTCATTAACGTAGCATCTGCACCAAAGCGTTTCATTTGTTCTTTTAACATCACAACTTCTGGATGTAAGTTAAATGTTACAGTTTCCAAAACATTTCCTAATGAAGAACATAATAGCTCATAATCTTTTGTTTCTATCGCTTGTATCATTTGCTTGGTATTTGGATGTTTCAACCCTTCAACCTTAAGACCCCCATATACCTCAGCCGTTGACACGCCAATTTTAGGCTTTGCTAATACAACCCAACAGTTTGGAGGGGCTGGTAATTCAGCTATTTTTTCTCCACGGCCTGTAGCGAGTGCTGTGCCACCATAGACACAAAACGAAACATCCGAGCCAATTTTAGCACCCAGCTCCGCTAATTCATCTATCGATAACCCTAAATCCCAAAGCTCATTTAGTCCCTTTAATGTAGCTGCTGCATCACTACTGCCACCTGCAAGTCCAGCCGCAATGGGTATTTCCTTTTCAATAGTAATGGATACACCTTGCCTAATGCCGTATGTATCTTTAATGAGACGCGCTGCCTGATACGCAAAATTACGATGATCATTTGGTACAAAATTATCTGTTGAAATAATTTGAATAACACCGTCTTCTCGAGATTCAAGACTGATACGATCAGCTAAATCGACAGTTGTCATAACCATCTCTACTTCGTGAAAATTATCTGGCCTTTTATAAAGTACATCTAATGTTAAATTGATTTTTGCAGGCGCCTTTACATAAAGCATCTTTCTTCCTCCCTTATAGCTACACGTATAAACAGTTCTTTTTTTCGCGCAAGATTATTCATTTTATTTTACCATAATGAGAATGCGAAAATGGAAAAAAAGAACCGTTTACCCTGTTCGGAGTAACGGCTCTCTCTCGTCAGTTGTATTTGTTGTGTCAGTAAGGATTTTTATCCTTGCTGAATGAAACTTTATAAGATGACTACTTTAATAAAAATAGCCTACTTATGCTCTTGCTCATTACTTGCCCGTTCAGCCATTTCTATGGCACGTTTGACCATATTACCAGCATCTCGAGCTTTTATGCCGCCCCAGCCTTCCTTTTGCACAACATCATAAAATCCAAGCTCTTTTGCGATCTCTTCTTTTAATCGAGGTGACATGATACCTTTTCTAGGCATATAAACTCCTCCTTTAACAACTGACGAATTTAGTATGCCCGTGAAAACGCAAAACACTCATGTAGTTTTTAACATACATGAGTGTTTCTAAAATATAGAAATAAGTACTAGAAACTATTTTGCGACAGCAGCTTTTGCTTCGTCTAAAAATGTAATCTCTACTGCTTCAGTTAAAATATCTGTGTAGCTATACGATACGCGCTTGCACGTATTGTCTTCTTGATCGAGCTCTACTACAAAGATAGCGCGATATGTCTCACGTAATATCCCTGCACACTCAACCGTTTTCTTGCGACCACCATTTGCTTTTAATTGCAAACGTTTACCCAAATGACAATCCAACGACTTTTTAATGTCCGCTAAAGTTTTTGGCATTTTCGCTTACACCTCACTACTAACTAGTATAAGCGAATCGCCCAAAAATGTCAACAAAATATAATATTTTATCAGCCCATTATAAATCTTGTCAACTTATTTTTTATAAAAAGTATATATTTTTTTACATCCATGAAAAAATGTTAACAAAAATTCTTACTTTGCAAACACAGGATATAGTGCATCGGCTAATTTTCCAAACTCTTGAATAGTAAGTGTTTCTCCTCGACGAGTTGGCTCAATTGTAGCTGCCTCTAATGCCTGTAAAATTTGTTCCTTTTGTGCCTTCCCATTTGGTAAACCAGCTTGCAGATTATTGTAGATTGTTTTTCTTCTTTGAACAAAAGATGCTCGAGTCACAACAAATAAAAAATCCTCATCTATTACTTTTACTGGTGGCTCGTCATGCTTGATGAGCCGAATAACCGCTGAATCGACATTTGGTTGTGGCATAAACACTGTTTTTGGTACAGTCATAGCAATATCAGCCTTAACATAATACTGAATCGCAATAGATAATGAACCATATTCCTTCGTTCCAGGCTTAGCCGTTATACGATCAGCCACCTCTTTTTGCATCATGACAACAAAACCTCGGATTGGTAATCGGTCATTTAGCAATTTCATTAAGATTGGGGTAGTAACATAATACGGTAGATTGGCAACGACCATAATATCTTCAATACCTGGCATTTCCTCCGCAATAATCTTTGCAACATCTGCTTTAAGAATGTCAGAGTGGATAATAGACACATTATTATATGGACTAAGTGTGTCTTCTAGCACAGGTAATAAACGTTGATCAATTTCAAAGGAAACAACCTTTTTGGCACTTCTCGCCAAATGCTCTGTTAGGGCACCAATACCAGGACCAACTTCAATTGCGCCACTATTTTCCGTTAAATTTGCGTGACTTACAATATTTCGTAAAATATTAGGATCAATTAAAAAGTTTTGTCCTAAGCTTTTTTTAAATGAAAATCCATACTTTTTTAAAATTTCCTGTGTACGAATTGGTGTTGCAATATCCTTATGCATCATTTTCCTCCTGATCTAACTGTGCGACCGCCGCACCAAATTGCTGTTCTGTAATCTGAAACATTTTTAACCTTTTATGAAGCTGTTTACCGTTTGTAGCACCAATATTTAAAATTTCTCCCAGTCGATCACGTCGCTGTTTTGATTGTGGATAGCCAATCAAACGCGCTGTCATTAAATCTTCCAGTGTAATATCATCTTCATTTGGCACATCTTGTTTAGGGGTATAGACATGTCGTAATGCTTCCCGTATATCATCGTCAGCTGCATGCTCAATCCCCAAGCCTTTACCATTCTTCGCAATTGTTTTGGCTTTTGGTAAAAAGGCATGTTTCACTCCTTGAACACGCTCTTCAATAATGGCACGTATTCGACGTCCTGGGTAGTCAGGATCCGTAAATACAATAACACCACGCTTTTCTTGAGCATGTTGGATTCGCTTCAATGTTTCTTCAGAGATAGCAGATCCATTTGTTTCTATAGTATCTGCTTGTACGGCACGCTTAATAGCTGTCGTATCATCTTTTCCTTCAACGACAATGATTTCTTTTATTTGCAAAAAGACTCCTCTTTTCTATCTACCTTATCTTCTGACCATTTTACAACTGCAAGATACCGTTTGTACAGAAATACAGGGTTTGAACGAGCCTTCTAGCGAACGTACCGTCAAACATTGCTAATAATTAGCATTCCAACGCTTTCTTTCAAGGGGCGTTTGTTGTACTTACTGTTTAAACAGTTGTTAAAACAAAAAAAGCCTCCCTGCCAGTCAAAACAGGAAAGCTCCATTAGTGAAATAACATTTTGATTAATTTTACAATTTTTTTAATTTAATACTTTAATACGCACTTTCTTACGTCCCCAGTTACGTGCCTGAGCATCTGTTTGTACAAGTATATCGATCTTATTACCCTTAATTGAGCCACCAGTATCTCCAGCAATAGCTGTACCATAGCCTTCAACCCATACTTTTGAGCCTAATTTAATAACAGAAGGGTCAACTGCGATTACCTTCATACCAGAATTTGAACGCAAGTTTATACCAGTTGCTGATGTACCAGTACAACCGTTGCAATATGGTGTATAAGCTGTTGCCGTTACATAGAATTCTTTACCACTAGCTGGCTCTGCTGAACCACGTGACACAGTTGCTGCACTTGCAACGACTGTTTTTGTGCCAACTGCAACGACTTGTTTTTTTGGCTCTTTTAAAACTGCCTCTGCTTGTAGGTTTTTAGCTACAACCTTGCCATTTTCTTTGACAACTTCATACGTACGAGAAATTGAGCCCTTCTCGCCCGTTGCCACTACCTTTTGTTTCCCCTTTTGCAATGAAGCATCCTGCTTCTTTTCAACTGCGAAATCTAAAGAGTCTTCCACTACATCGATAACCTTTTCTACGCGAACTACTGCGATTTTACTCTGTGGAGTAATAACGTCCTCCAGGTTATTTTCGACACGATCGAATTCATTTAACTGAATTCCTTGTTGTTTTAAAAAGTTAGCGACCGTAGTCGAAGTGGACCATACTTGTCTTTTGTTTACGCCATCGACAAGCGCTACTTGAAACGCTTTTTGAATATCGATTTTGTTCTCTGCTCCTAGTTCAGTATCTAGACCTTGTGCTAAAGAGTCGTGTTCAGATACTTCAATATTTGCTTCCTTCAAAATGTCTTTCACTAGTGTTTCAGTTGTCCAAACTTTTGACTGATTTCCATCAACTGAAATAGTTACTTCTTTTGCCTGTTCCCATTGAATTGCTAATCCATTAACAATTTTGGTGTTCAGAGAGGGTGATATTTTATCATGCGCTGCTACATCTATATTTCGATCTTGTAATAATTGTTCTACAGTTTTGGCATGTGTTGAAACTTCGATTGTTTCTCCGTTTGCTTCAAGCGTTACGGCTTTTTTCGTACCTTGATAAAGTACGAAAGAGATTACAGATACAAACAGGACAAGTGAAATAATTCTTATCACTGCTTGCTTACTCCTCAATGATCCTAAGAACAAGTTTTTCATGGAATTATTTGACATGAAAAAACGCCTCCTTAATACAAGGTTGGATTATACGGACTAGTTTTGGCACTGTCAACCCGAAAGTATTTCTCTGAAAATTGACTTCTATGTTTTTGCCAACCACAAACCCTGTATTGGAGGCATCTAAGCTAGTTAATTGTCAATCCCAAAAAAAATTTTCGCATTAGCGGTAGTTGCTTGTGCAATTTCCTCAATTGTTAACCCCTTCAATCGCGCAATTTCCTCCGCAACTAAGGGCACAAAGCTTGGTTCATTACGCTTACCTCGATGTGGATGTGGCGCCAAATATGGTGCATCTGTTTCAATCATCAAGTGCTCTAGAGGTATTTCCGTAGCCACTTCCTTTGGCAGACGTGCATTTTTGAATGTCACTGGTCCACCAAGACTAATCATAAAATTCATAGCTATACATTCACGTGCTGTTTCTACACTCCCACTAAAGCAGTGCATAACACCCCCTACGGATGCTGCGTTTTCTTCACGCAAAATTTGTACAACATCCCCTGTTGCATCCCTGTTATGAATAATGATTGGCAAACCTAACTTTTGCGCTAATTGAATTTGCTTGCGGAAAAGTGCTTGTTGAACTTCTTTTGGTGACTTATCCCAATAATAGTCCAAACCTGTTTCACCAATGCCAACTATTTTTGGATGTGCAGCTAATTCCTCAATCCAATCTAAATCTTGTTGCGTACAATCAATAGCGTCTACTGGATGCCAGCCAATGACACCATAAACAAAATCATATTGCTCTATTAATTGCATTGTTCTATTAATGGTTTTACGGTCAAAACCAATAACAACCATTTTCTCTACTCTAGCTTCAAGGGCTCTATCAATTACCTCTTGAAGGTCTTCCTCATACTGATCTGCATTCAAATGTACATGTGTATCAATAAACATCTTCATTCTCCTAACATCGATTTTATTAAAATTTATTATTTCATATTTTTCGTAAGCATTACAATTTTGTTACAAACCATTCGGTATTGTGACATTCCACTTAATCGACAATACTTGCAATGATTCTATATACCCATAAAATCACATTTTTCACACCATATAAATTATTTCAAAATAACAATAACCTAATTTCTCTAACAGATTTGAAAAGCCTGCTGAATAATATGTATTCAGCAGGCCTTTCTTAGATTGTTACTTTACTTTTGCACCATTTTCTAGTTTTGGATCAACTGATGCTAATTTTAAAATTCCATCTTTTTCACCAGCTAGAATCATTCCTTGTGATAATTCACCACGTAGTTTAACTGGCTTCAAGTTTGCTACGACAATCACTTTTTGACCGATTAATTCATCAGGTGTATAGAATTTTGCAATACCTGAAACTACTTGGCGTTGCTCATATCCAAGATCCACTTGAAGCTTTAATAATTTATCTGCTTTTGGAACAGTTTCACATGCCGTAACAGTCGCCACACGCAAATCAATTTTCATAAAATCATCAATGGTAATTTCAGGAATTTCTGGGTTTTCGTCAGTCTCTGGAGTCTTTTTAGTCTCTTCTTCTTGTGTTGTTTTCACAGAGCCACGCATTTCCTCACGAATATAAGCAATTTCAACTTCATTTTCCAAGCGTGGGAAAATTGGTATCCCTTTTTCTACCACTTTAATGTTTGTTGGAATAGTATTGCCGAATGTTTCAATTGTATCCCATGCTAAGAATTTGTCATCTAAACCTAACTGATCGATCATACGTTTCGGTGTTGTTGTCATAAATGGTTGTAACATGACAGCAATTTGGTGTAAGCTCTCTGCCAAATTTCGCATAACGGCTCCTAATTTTGGCTTATCTGACTCTTCTTTTGCTAACACCCAAGGCTGTGTCTCATCTATATATTTATTAGTACGCGACACCAGTGTCCATAAGTCAGCAAGAACAACACTAAATTGCATTTTTTCCATACTTTCTTCATATTTAATACGCACCGACTCAGCTTGCTCTTTTAATGCTGCATCAAATTCTGTCGATTGAAGATTTTCTGTAGGAATAATACCATCAAAATATTTATTAATCATTGAAATAGTTCGATTTAGTAAATTTCCTAAATCGTTCGCCAAATCAAAGTTTGTACGTTCAATAAATGATTCTGGCGAAAATACACCATCAGAGCCGAATGGTAATTCACGTAAAAGGAAGTAACGTGTTGCATCTAGGCCATAACGTTCGATTAACATTTCTGGATAAATGACATTGCCTTTTGATTTAGACATTTTACCGTCTTTCATCATAATAAAACCATGTGCAAATACTTTTTTCGGTAATGGTAAATCTAACGCCATTAAGAAAATTGGCCAATAAATTGTATGGAAGCGCACAATATCTTTCCCTACTACATGTACGTCTGCTGGCCAGTACTTGTTGAATAGTGTTTCATCGTCAGACAGGTACCCTAGAGCTGTAATATAATTCGTTAATGCATCCACCCATACATAAATGACATGCTTTGGATCCCCAGGTACTTTAATTCCCCAATCGAAGGACGTTCTTGATACTGATAAATCTTCTAGCCCTGGTTTAATGAAGTTATTAATCATTTCATTTTTTCGTGATTCTGGCTCAATGAATTCTAGGTTTTCTTCATAATAAGTTAATAAACGATCTGCGTACTTCTTCATATTAAAGAAGTACGATTCTTCTTTTACTTTGTGTACTGGTCGACCACAGTCGGGACAGTTCCCATCAACTAATTGAGTTTCTGTAAAGAATGACTCACATGGTGTACAATACCAGCCTTCATATTGGCCTTTATAAATATCACCATTATCTAAAAACTTTTGGAAAATCTTTTCGACAGCTTTCGTATGTCGCTCTTGCGTCGTCTGTATAAAATCATCATAAGAAATATCCATTAAAGACCAAAGCTTTTTCGCAGCATCTGCAATTTCATTTACATAATCTTGAGGGTGTTTCCCCGCTTCAGCTGCTTTTTCTTGTATTTTTTGCCCATGTTCGTCCATTCCTGTTAAAAAACGAACATCATAACCACGTAAACGTTTATAGCGTGCAATAGTATCAGATGCAACGGTTGTATATGCCGTACCAATATGAAATTTCCCACTTGGATAGTAAATGGGTGTTGTTATATAGAATGTTTTTTGTTTTTCACTCACAAGAACTGCCTCCATTGTTTTACAATATACTTTCTATTCTAACGAAGTACCAAATTCGTTTCAATGAAAGTTTATCATATGCGAAAATTGTCGAATAATATATTGAATCCATTAAATGACTTAAATAAGAATCTTTTTTACTATTGTTGAAAATATTTATTAAAAACCTTTTAAAATGAATAAAATAACTGCATTCTTCTCAAAAAAATTTTTTAGAAAGCATAATATTAGTGTATTAATTAATTGACGTTTATGGCATTACTTGGTATGATAACTATCAGACAAGGAAATTATGTCGAAATTTGACGAAATACCAATATAACTTTTAATAATTAGGAGGAAATCTATTATGAAATCAACAGGGATTGTTCGTAAAGTCGATGAGTTAGGTCGTGTAGTAATTCCTATCGAGTTACGCCGTACGCTAGGTATTGCTGAAAAGGACGCTTTAGAAATCTATGTGGATGACGATAAAATCATCTTAAAAAAATATATGCCTAATATGACATGTGCTGTTACTGGTGAAGTTTCCGATGATAACTTCCGTCTAGTTGGAGGCAAATTAATTTTAAGTCCAGAAGGCGCTGAAATGTTAGTAAAAGAAATCCAATCTAATTTAAAAAAATAATTGATTGCTCACCTAAATCAAATACAATGATTTAGGTGTTTCTATTTATATAATTTACTATACCCAATTTCTAAACCCCTTATAATGTCCATGTCAGACCTTTCTATTTAAGGGTACTATTATTTACAGTTATTATCAATTTAAAATCAAATAAAGAGCTACCTTAGTAAGGTAACTCTTTACTATTATTGACTATGATATTCATTATAAACATCTCTTTTAGCTACTTGTCTCAACTTGGCTACTTCCTTAATGGCTTCTTTTGATGTTATATTCGATTGATCCATGATGAAATCAACATGTTCAATAATGGACATTGTCTCCCAATAGGCTTTTGCATGTTCATCTTCCTCTTCGGCAGAGCTATTGCCTTCAAGAACAATACAAAACTCTCCACGAATCTCCTGGGTTTGCGACCATTCTACAGCTTCAGCCAATGTGCCGCGTAAAAATTCTTCAAATTTCTTTGTCAGCTCACGCGCGAGGACAACGCGACGGTTTCCGAGTATTGCTTCCATATCCTTTAATGTATCTTTTAAGCGATGAGGTGCCTCATATAATAAGATAGTTTCTTGACGTCTTTTTAATTGCTCTAACTGCTGGCGTCGATCTTTTTTTCCACGATTCAAAAACCCATAAAAGAAAAATGGCTGTGGTGTTAATCCAGAGGCAATTAATGCTGAAATCGCAGCATTGGGACCTGGCACTGGTACAACTGGAAAGTTTTGAGCAATTGCTTTTTCAACTATGTCCGCACCTGGATCAGAAATACAAGGTAAACCTGCATCACTTACTAATGCAATTGTTTTCCCTTCGTGAAGCATAGATAATAATTTTTCGCCACCTACTGCTAAATTATGTTCATGGTAACTGATTAATGGTGTTTCGATATCAAAGTAATTACATAGCTTCTTTGTATTTCTAGTATCTTCTGCCGCAATAATATCGGCTTCTTTTAAAATGCGAAGTGCACGTACACTCATATCCTCTAGATTTCCAATAGGCGTTCCTACCAGATATAAACAACCTGTCAGATCGTGTATTGTACTTTTTTGTGATTTCACGATTCACCCCTCCTTATATAGTTTATTTTCTGCATTCTTGTTAATTGCTTAAAAGCATATTCAGCACGCATTGCTTCTTGCTTTGTCTCAAACATTTCTTTATAAATACATTTCACTGGGCCTCTAGCTCTTGTATATTTTGCCCCTTTACCAGCGTTATGTACAGCAACACGCTTTTCTATATTATTTGTATACCCTGCATAAAGGGTTTGATCCGCACACTCTAGCACATAAAAGTAGTGATTACTGCTCTTTTCCATAAAGAATGTCTCTCACTTCTGCTGTATATTCGTTATTGCCATCATAGACATACAAGGGTGGCAAGATTTTTAAATCTGGTTTTCCATCTTTTATTCCTTCTATTAATAATGTATTGGCTTCTTTGCCTTCTTTCGGATAAATGAGTTGCATCCGTTTGGGCTCTAAGCGATTTGCTCGCATAGCTGTAACAATATCTAATAATCGACCTGGACGATGGACAAATGCCGCCTTGCCACCTTGCTTTAATAATTTACTTGCAGATTGGATGGCTTCTTCTAATGTTAAATATAATTCATGTCGTGCAATGGCATGATGTTCACTGAGATTTTTATCACTTGCTTCATGTGCTAAAAAATAGGGAGGATTGCAGGTAACAACATCATACTGTTCTATGCCTAAGTGTTTTGGTATTTCTTTTACATCACCAAGAATCATTTGAATTTGGTTTTCCAGTTGATTGTAATGGATGCTTCTCTCTGCCATATCAAATAAACGGGGCTGAATCTCAACTCCCGTAATTTCCCCTTTTGTACGTGCACTTAAAAAGAGAGGAATTACGCCATTTCCTGAGCATAAATCAACAATTTTTCCCTTATGATAGGGAATATTGACAAACTTTGAAAGCAACACTGCGTCTAACGAAAACGAAAAGACGGAGGGACTTTGAATAATACGCAAATTCTCCGCCAATAAATAGTCTAATCGCTCATCATCCTTTAACCATTTTTCCATGCTTATTCCTCCTACGCTACAAAACAAAAGACTGATACCACCGTAGTGGGAATCAGCCTTCTATTACACATTTTGTTTATTTAAAAATGATAGACAAAACAGACAATCTTCACCTTTACGTGAACTTCCAAAATGAACATGACAAACGTGGAAGCCTTCCTGGTATAAGCGAGCTAGGTTATCATAACCTTCACCTATATCTAGAGGACTCTCTTTCTTTACTTCAGCAGCTTGTACGGAGTTTGTATTAGAAAGTAGTTCTTCCAGACGTGTACGAAGATGATGATTTTCTGTTTCAAGCGCCTTATGCTCTTCCATCATTAACGCTACAAATTGTTTCAATGCACCAAATTGCTCCTGCATTGCTTCGAGCTGTTGTTCGAACTCCATAACGGTATCCAAGAAATTACGGTCCTTCACCCAAGCCACCTCGTTAAATTCTCTATCTTAAATAAGATTTTTTTCGCATGCTAGCAGTTCTTCTAGTGTATACTCAACTGTGCGTTCCTGCTCATGTAAATATACTTGAATAAGTCTTTCCAGCACATTTAACCCTACAACTTTCCCGCGACCATCTGGTGTCATCGCTACCTCACCTATATCTGGCATGCCCTCTTTTGCCTCTTCATATTCATCATTTTCATACTTTAAGCAGCACATTAAACGTCCGCAAAGACCTGATATTTTTGAAGGATTTAAAGATAAGTTTTGATCTTTAGCCATTTTAATAGAAACTGGCTCAAAATCACCTAAAAATGTGGAGCAACAAAGCATTCTTCCACATGGGCCGATACCACCTAATAATTTTGCTTCATCACGCACACCAATTTGGCGAAGTTCGATACGTGTTCTAAAAACCGAAGCTAAATCTTTTACAAGATCCCTGAAGTCAACACGTCCTTCAGCTGTAAAATAAAAAATAATTTTATTACGATCAAATGTATATTCAACATCTACAAGTTTCATTTCTAAATTATGCTCTATAATTTTAGTACTAGCGAGTTCAAATGCACGTTTCGACTCAGCTGCATTTTCCTCTACTTGTATACGATCACGATCATCTGCTGGTCTAAGTACTTGTTTTAGTGGTAATACAACATCATTATCACCTACTACTTTTTGAGGGACAACTACTTTTCCATACTCTACTCCGCGAGCTGTCTCTACAATAACATATTGACTATCTTCTAGTAGAAATGATGCCGGATCAAAATAATATATTTTACCCGCCTTTTTAAAGCGGACTCCTACTACATTATACAAATGTATATCCCTCCTGCAGATTTAGCATTAACTGCTCAATCAATAACGTCCTATTCATGTTACGTTGTAAAGAGGCTCGCGCTTGTAAAATAGATTCCATTTGACTTGATAGTCGCTCATAAGTGGAATGTAACGCAACTTCTTTAAATAGTGGTAACATGTCTGGATAAGTACAAGCTGCCTCGGGATTAGCTTTTATTGACACTATATCACGGTAAGCAAATAGTAGTAAATCCAATGCTTGCTCCATCTCGCCTTTTTCTTTAAAATGTGGTAACCACTCTTCATGTGCAATAAGCATTGCCTCGTGTACATTTTGCCGAATGGCCTCCACTAATTTTAACACTGTTTTTCGAGCGAGTGCAAACTGCTCATCATTTGCCAAAAATATAGCCATTTCGAGCTCGTTTGTCATCATGCTTACTGTTGAAGCCATCGAATCCGAAATATTATTGTCCTGTAAGTGCTTCAACAAAACATGACGTGGCATTTTTTGAAATTTGATATGTTGGCAACGAGAACGGATTGTTGGAAGTATTGACTGCATTTGCTCTGTTAATAATATGGCAGTTACTTCTCCATCCGGCTCCTCTAAAAATTTAAGTATCATATTGGCTGATGCTGTATTCAGACGGTCTGCATGATGAAGCACATAGATTTTACGCCCTTCTTCTACACCCATCATTTTCATCTCGCCAATAAGTTCTCGCATTTGATCAATTTTTATAAATTGACCATCTGGATAAATTTGATGAATATTTGGGTGATTTCCCGAATCCACACGTCTGCAATTTCGACATGTTTCACATGGAACATTTCCATTTGGTTGCTCACATAGCATTAATTTGACAAAAAAGGTCATAATATCTGCCTTGCCTGTCCCTTTTTCGCCATCAAAAATATATGCATGTGCTAATCTATTTTTGTCAAAAATCGTTTGAAGTTGCTTCATTACGACTGGCTGTAGCGTGAATAGCTCTTCAACATTCTTGGCCATACATTTTAATTCCTTCCTGTATCTACAACAAAAAGTGTAACTGTCTCCAATTTTTACTTTTTGAAAAGAAACATTACAGTGCTTCCTAGTTTAGTGGCAAGCTGCCAAATCAAAATTTGAAAAAAGCCCGCGCCTAAATGAGAATGAGACACGGGTTTTACATATATAAATTAATTAGTAAGCCTTTAATCTCACCGATTTTATCAAGGAGGTCTATCGCTTCTTTTTCCTCGTCTAAGAGATCTTGGGCAAGTTCGACAAGACGTGTATCAATAGTTTCAATGATTTTTAATCGTCTGCCTTCGCCAAAACGATTCCATGTATGTGATTGTTTTAAATCCATTCCATGTTCTACTGTCTCTTGTAGAAATCGTTTTACAAGCATTTTAAACTTAGCAAGTTCCCGTAAATTACGTGACCTTGCAACACGATCACCAGCACTCGAAATATCTCCTAATAAACGTGTTAGTTGCTCTGTTTGCAGCTTGTTACCTTGCTTAACGACCATATCTCCAAATCGGTTATTTTGATTATTATTTTGTAGTGGCTCATTGCGATTTGTATTTAACCCGACACGTATATCTTGATTAATCTTCAAGCTGGTTTCGCCCCACTATCTTTATCAATTTCTCCCTGCATTGGGATAAATATCAGGCTCATATGATAAGCCTAATATCAGTGACCTCTTACGAATGGAGGCTACTTATTAAAAATGATGGAATTGTTCAATTGGTAAAACAAATACAGTAGCTCCTCCTACCTCTACCTCCACAGGGTAAGGTATATAGGAATCGGCATTTCCTCCTAATGGAGAAACTGGCGCAACCATTTGCTCCCGTGCTCGACAATTATCCCGAATAATATCTAAAAGTTTGGGTATGAGAGAGTCTTCAGTTCCTATAAGAAATGTCGTATTTCCTGAACGTAAAAATCCTCCTGTGCTCGCTAATTTAGTTGCGCGAAACTGATTTTTCGTTAAAGCATTTGATAAGCGACTGCTATCCTGATCTTGCACTACAGCTACGACTAACTTCATTCGCACTCACCCCTTTTATAAAATTCACCTAAATAGGTTTTCATACTATTCCTAAGCATTTATAAACATTAATACTTCGACTATTATCCATGTGAAATTAATTACACCTCGGCATAATTACGTCCATATTTTATCAAGCTTGCTCGTAATTCAGTAGGTATCTGCTGAATTAGATAAAATAATGGATAGTATCATTATATCACAATGTTGTGGACAACTTCATGCTTTTAGTGCATTGCTTCCAATAATAATAACCATACATCTTCAACAACATGCTCAATATGTTGGTCTGCATTCACTACACGTATACGTTCTGGGTACCGATCGACTAGTTGTAAATATCCTTCACGTACCTTCTGATGAAACGGCAAACTTTCAACATCTAAACGATTTACTTCTCTCTTGTCAGTTGCATGAATACGTGCTAATCCAACCTCTGGTGGAAGATCAAATAATATAGTTACGTCAGGTAATTTCTTACCGATAGCAAATTCGTTAATAGAAAGTACCTCATCAACACCTATTCCTCTTGCATAACCTTGATAAGCTAAAGATGAGTCGATAAAACGATCACATATTACCAACTGACCAGCATCTAAAGCTGGTTGTACTTTTTCAAAATAATGCTGACTTCTTGCTGCAGCATATAACAATGCTTCTGTTCGCTCGTCCATAGCTGTATGTGCAGGATTTAAAATAATGGTTCTTATCTTTTCTGCAATTTCGATGCCGCCTGGTTCTCTTGTTGCTAGAACGTCAATATTTTTTTCTGCTAGTCGCTCAGCTATCATTTGAATGATTGTTGTTTTCCCTGCTCCCTCTGGGCCTTCGAATGTAATAAATATATTGCTTTTCATGCTGTTATTGCCTCCAACTATCTAATGACCTGAATCATTTTTTCTGCTAATCGATGATTTCCTTGGAATGTCGCTCCTGCTGCTAATAGCTCTTCCAGTTGACTTAATTTTGCTACGGTTATTCTTTCTCCTGGAACAAGTAATGGAATACCAGGCGGATAAGGAATAATCATACTTGCTGAAACCCTTCCCATTGTACGCATATATGGTAACCATTCTTTACTTAATGATGCAATTTCATTAAAGGTATAAATAGGTTCAGTAATAGGTACAAAATGATAGGCCGTTTGAGAAGCAGCTATGCTATCCGTTTTAGCTGTGTTTAATAGCATTGTTATAGCTTCTTTTATGCGGACTCTTATTTCAGCAAATGGGTAAGGATGTCCTTGCTTCAGCAAAGGTAACACAAATAATACTTGATTCGCATCAGCTAGCTCTCCATAGACATGCTTGGCCTCCAGTACCTCCTGTAATTGAAAACCACTATAACCATTGACACGTAACAATACCTTAAGTGGGTCATCTACTTCAATTACCTCTAAGGAACCAATTGATCGTAATGCTTCAATCCATTGATTCTTTTTTTCTATTATATATGCCCCATCACTCTCCATATATGTCTGTACATAATAGCGAGCATCATCTAATGAGGCTAATAATACATAGGATGGGCTACTAGATTGCAGCATTCGTAGATAGTGATGTATTTTGTCAGCATCAACTAATTTCGACTTAACATGCATAAAGGATGCCATCGTCATTGCAGGTAATGTCTTATGTGCTGATTGTACAACGACATCTGCTCCTAATGACAAAGCGGATGGTTGAAATAATGTACACGCATTAAAATGAGCGCCATGTGCCTCATCCACTAAGACAGGGATTTCTTTTTCATGACAATAAGCAATTTGTTGCTGTATTTCATTCGATGTCATCCCATAATAAGTAGGATATGTTAAAACGACCGCTTTCGCCTCTGGATAATTTTTCACTGCTTCTTTAAGATCTTTATAAGTGACATGCGTTGCCGTTAACGTTCGCTCATCCCAGATTGGTGAGACAAAAATAGGCTTAGCCCCCACAAGTTCAATGGCGTGGAAAATTGATTTATGGGCATTACGTTGGACAATAATGGTATCGCCTTTATCGCATGTAGCATAAATCATCGCTAAATTCCCAACAGTAGAACCGCCCACTAGAAAGAAACTCTTCATTGCTCCATATGTATCTGCTAGTAAATTTTCTGCTTCTAATATCATTTCCTCAGGGTAATGCAAATCATCTAAACCTGTTAATTCAGTTACATCATAACGCATAACATCTTTAAATGCTTGCGGAAGATGGGACAGTTCGCCATGCTTATGACCTGGGACATGAAAAGAAATATTTTGTTGTTGTCTAAAACGTTCTAATCCCTCTATAATTGGCTTTTTCTTTTGCAAAACAAACACCCATTTTCGTTAGATTCTTATTTAATTATACGAAATTATAACGAGATAAAAAAGCTATCCCTCAACAAGGTTCTCCATATTTATCTGTTGAACTAAAATTTTTCAACAAAACGTCTTATTATCTCTGTTTCCATTGCATCTAGATTACTTTGAGTTTACTCCAAAGGAATCATCGTTTAGAGGCTATGTGACAACATAATTTAGTCACGCCGGCATTCTATTTGAATAGATATTTGAATAGCCACTAAAAAGCAGACATTCTTTACCTCATTATCGAAGAGAGAACATTTAGTAAAAAAACATTTGCTCATTCCATATAAAAACCGATTATTGCCGTTATCTGCAATAATCGGTTCTCCCACCCTTTTCCACAAAACTATTCTTTTACCACTTTAACGGCCATTTCCTTTACTAATTGCTCCACTAGTCTTGGGACAAAATTATCTAAAACTGGATTCATCATTCCTGCTAAAAAGCCGCTAGCCTTCATTGTTAACTTACCAGTAAGTTGCAATGATTGATCTTGATTTTGTTTTATTTCAAATGAACCATCGCCATTTATCGGATCGGATAAGCCCTCCAAATCAAAAAGTATCTGATGAGCATCTGATTTTTTCACCTTCAGCTCCACTTTAACAGCTTTTTGAATAATGCCAAAATCTCCTTGAAAGACCCAAATCATATCATTTTCATTCAGTAATTCGTGGTGTAAGTAACCTGGTATTAAAACAGCCCATTGTTCTTTATTTTGAATAAATTCCTCTAACCTTTCTTTCTGCATACTGATATTCTTACTATATTGTCCAGTTGCCATTACATTGCACCCCTTTGTGTGTTTTAATCACTCCATTAAACTTTAACATTTTATAGGTCTCTAAATAAATAAAAAAAACCACTGATTTCTCAGTGGTTACTTTGTTGCCTAGCGACGTCCTACTCTCACAGGGGGAAGCCCCCAACTACCATCGGCGCTAAAGAGCTTAACTTCCGTGTTCGGTATGGGAACGGGTGTGACCTCTTTGCCATCATCACTAGACTATGGTCGACCTTCAATACACGGCGTATTACTGCGTCAGCTGCTCTCGTTCAATCAGTCACGTACAGAAGTACGCTCCTTCAATCACTCGTTTGCTTCCTTGTTCTACTTGTGTCTTGAAGCTCTTTTTTTATTGAAAGTTTTGTTCTTTCAAAACTGGATAAACGGTTCATTGAATGGTTCAAACGTTTTGGTTAAGTCCTCGATCGATTAGTATTCGTCAGCTCCATGTGTCACCACACTTCCACCTCGAACCTATCTACCTCATCGTCTTTGAGGGATCTTACTTACTTGCGTAATGGGAAATCTCATCTTGAGGGGGGCTTCATGCTTAGATGCTTTCAGCACTTATCCCGTCCACACATAGCTACCCAGCGATGCCTTTGGCAAGACAACTGGTACACCAGCGGTGTGTCCATCCCGGTCCTCTCGTACTAAGGACAGCTCCTCTCAAATTTCCTACGCCCACGACGGATAGGGACCGAACTGTCTCACGACGTTCTGAACCCAGCTCGCGTACCGCTTTAATGGGCGAACAGCCCAACCCTTGGGACCGACTACAGCCCCAGGATGCGATGAGCCGACATCGAGGTGCCAAACCTCCCCGTCGATGTGGACTCTTGGGGGAGATAAGCCTGTTATCCCCGGGGTAGCTTTTATCCGTTGAGCGATGGCCCTTCCATGCGGAACCACCGGATCACTAAGCCCGTCTTTCGACCCTGCTCGACTTGTAGGTCTCGCAGTCAAGCTCCCTTGTGCCTTTACACTCTACGAATGATTTCCAACCATTCTGAGGGAACCTTTGGGCGCCTCCGTTACCTTTTAGGAGGCGACCGCCCCAGTCAAACTGTCCGCCTGACACTGTCTCCTGCCCCGCTAAGGGGCATGGGTTAGAATTTCAATACAACCAGGGTAGTATCCCACCGACGCCTCCTTCGAAGCTGGCGCTCCGAGATCTCTGGCTCCTACCTATCCTGTACAAGTTGTACCAAAATTCAATATCAGGCTACAGTAAAGCTCCACGGGGTCTTTCCGTCCTGTCGCGGGTAACCTGCATCTTCACAGGTACTATAATTTCACCGAGTCTCTCGTTGAGACAGTGCCCAGATCGTTACGCCTTTCGTGCGGGTCGGAACTTACCCGACAAGGAATTTCGCTACCTTAGGACCGTTATAGTTACGGCCGCCGTTTACTGGGGCTTCAATTCGCAGCTTCGCTTGCGCTAACCACTCCTCTTAACCTTCCAGCACCGGGCAGGCGTCAGCCCCTATACGTCACCTTACGGTTTTGCAGAGACCTGTGTTTTTGCTAAACAGTCGCCTGGGCCTATTCACTGCGGCTCTCATGCGCTTGCACGCTCAAGAGCACCCCTTCTCCCGAAGTTACGGGGTCATTTTGCCGAGTTCCTTAACGAGAGTTCTCTCGCACACCTTAGGATTCTCTCCTCGACTACCTGTGTCGGTTTGCGGTACGGGCACCTCTCACCTCGATAGAGGCTTTTCTTGGCAGTGTGAAATCAGGAACTTCGTCCATACGGACTCGCCATCACAGCTCAACGTTACAGTGTGCGGATTTGCCTACACACACGCCTTACTGCTTGGACGCGCATAACCAACAGCGCGCTTACCCTATCCTACTGCGTCCCCCCATTTCTCAAACGGTGAGGAGGTGGTACAGGAATATCAACCTGTTGTCCATCGCCTACGCCTATCGGCCTCGGCTTAGGTCCCGACTAACCCTGAGCGGACGAGCCTTCCTCAGGAAACCTTAGTCATACGGTGGACGGGATTCTCACCCGTCTTTCGCTACTCATACCGGCATTCTCACTTCTAAGCGCTCCACCAGTCCTTCCGGTCTGACTTCAACGCACTTAGAACGCTCTCCTACCACTGACATCGTAGATGTCAATCCACAGCTTCGGTGAATCGTTTAGCCCCGATACATTTTCGGCGCAGCGTCACTCGACCAGTGAGCTATTACGCACTCTTTAAATGATGGCTGCTTCTAAGCCAACATCCTGGTTGTCTGTGCAACGCCACATCCTTTTCCACTTAACGATTACTTTGGGACCTTAGCTGGTGGTCTGGGCTGTTTCCCTTTTGACTACGGATCTTATCACTCGCAGTCTGACTCCCGTGTATAAATATCTGGCATTCGGAGTTTGTCTGAATTCGGTAAACCGGGATGGCCCCCTAGTCCAAACAGTGCTCTACCTCCAGTATTCTCATCACGAGGCTAGCCCTAAAGCTATTTCGGAGAGAACCAGCTATCTCCAAGTTCGATTGGAATTTCTCCGCTACCCACACCTCATCCCCGCACTTTTCAACGTGCGTGGGTTCGGGCCTCCAGTAAGTGTTACCTTACCTTCACCCTGGACATGGGTAGATCACCTGGTTTCGGGTCTACGACCACGTACTATTTCGCCCTATTCAGACTCGCTTTCGCTGCGGCTCCGCCTTCTAAAGCTTAACCTCGCACGTAATCGTAACTCGCCGGTTCATTCTACAAAAGGCACGCTATCACCCATTAACGGGCTCTAACTACTTGTAGGCACACGGTTTCAGGATCTCTTTCACTCCCCTTCCGGGGTGCTTTTCACCTTTCCCTCACGGTACTGGTTCACTATCGGTCACTAGGTAGTATTTAGCCTTGGGAGATGGTCCTCCCGGATTCCGACGGAATTTCACGTGTTCCGCCGTACTCAGGATCCACTCAGGAGAGAACGAACTTTCGACTACAGGGCTTTTACCTGCTCTGGCGGACCTTTCCAAGTCGCTTCATCTAACTCGCTCTTTTGTAACTCCGTATTGAGTGTCCTACAACCCCAAGAGGCAAGCCTCTTGGTTTGGGCTCTTCCCGTTTCGCTCGCCGCTACTCAGGGAATCGATTTTTCTTTCTCTTCCTCCAGGTACTTAGATGTTTCAGTTCCCTGGGTCTGCCTTCAAGACGCTATGTATTCACGTCAAGATACTACGCGATTAAACGTAGTGGGTTCCCCCATTCGGAAATCTCCGGATCAAAGCTCACTTACAGCTCCCCGAAGCATATCGGTGTTAGTGCCGTCCTTCTTCGGCTCCTAGTGCCAAGGCATTCGCCGTGCGCCCTTAATAACTTAACCAAGTTATTAAGCCTATAAAAAACTTAAAAAATAAATGTGTTTGTTACAATTTCAATGTCGTTTTATCCAGTTTTCAAAGAACAAGTTTTGAAGATTTTCATTCAAGAAAGAATGAACCTTCAAAACTGAACGCAAAACGTAATCTTACAAACCCTAGGTTTGTATTCCGAAATAATCCTTAGAAAGGAGGTGATCCAGCCGCACCTTCCGATACGGCTACCTTGTTACGACTTCACCCCAATCATCTATCCCACCTTCGGCGGCTGGCTCCAAAAGGTTACCTCACCGACTTCGGGTGTTACAAACTCTCGTGGTGTGACGGGCGGTGTGTACAAGGCCCGGGAACGTATTCACCGCGGCATGCTGATCCGCGATTACTAGCGATTCCGGCTTCATGTAGGCGAGTTGCAGCCTACAATCCGAACTGAGAACGACTTTATCGGATTAGCTCCCTCTCGCGAGTTGGCAACCGTTTGTATCGTCCATTGTAGCACGTGTGTAGCCCAGGTCATAAGGGGCATGATGATTTGACGTCATCCCCACCTTCCTCCGGTTTGTCACCGGCAGTCACCTTAGAGTGCCCAACTAAATGATGGCAACTAAGATCAAGGGTTGCGCTCGTTGCGGGACTTAACCCAACATCTCACGACACGAGCTGACGACAACCATGCACCACCTGTCACCGTTGCCCCCGAAGGGGAAACTATATCTCTACAGTGGTCAACGGGATGTCAAGACCTGGTAAGGTTCTTCGCGTTGCTTCGAATTAAACCACATGCTCCACCGCTTGTGCGGGCCCCCGTCAATTCCTTTGAGTTTCAGTCTTGCGACCGTACTCCCCAGGCGGAGTGCTTAATGCGTTAGCTGCAGCACTAAGGGGCGGAAACCCCCTAACACTTAGCACTCATCGTTTACGGCGTGGACTACCAGGGTATCTAATCCTGTTTGCTCCCCACGCTTTCGCGCCTCAGTGTCAGTTACAGACCAGATAGTCGCCTTCGCCACTGGTGTTCCTCCAAATCTCTACGCATTTCACCGCTACACTTGGAATTCCACTATCCTCTTCTGCACTCAAGTCTCCCAGTTTCCAATGACCCTCCACGGTTGAGCCGTGGGCTTTCACATCAGACTTAAGAAACCACCTGCGCGCGCTTTACGCCCAATAATTCCGGACAACGCTTGCCACCTACGTATTACCGCGGCTGCTGGCACGTAGTTAGCCGTGGCTTTCTAATAAGGTACCGTCAAGGTACAGCCAGTTACTACTGTACTTGTTCTTCCCTTACAACAGAGTTTTACGAACCGAAATCCTTCTTCACTCACGCGGCGTTGCTCCATCAGGCTTTCGCCCATTGTGGAAGATTCCCTACTGCTGCCTCCCGTAGGAGTCTGGGCCGTGTCTCAGTCCCAGTGTGGCCGATCACCCTCTCAGGTCGGCTACGCATCGTCGCCTTGGTGAGCCGTTACCTCACCAACTAGCTAATGCGCCGCGGGCCCATCCTATAGCGACAGCCGAAACCGTCTTTCAGTGTTTCACCATGAGGTGAAACAGATTATTCGGTATTAGCCCCGGTTTCCCGGAGTTATCCCAAACTATAAGGTAGGTTGCCCACGTGTTACTCACCCGTCCGCCGCTAACGTCGAAGGAGCAAGCTCCTTCTCTGTTCGCTCGACTTGCATGTATTAGGCACGCCGCCAGCGTTCGTCCTGAGCCAGGATCAAACTCTCCATAAAAGAAATTTGAATAGCTCAAATTGTTTTGCTGGCATCAATTTTGATGTCCAAAATTTTGTTTCGTTCACTAACAGAAGTTAGTTACTGAAAACTTTATTGATTACGTTTTGCTTGTTCAGTTTTCAAGGTTCATTTCGTTAACTGCTGTTTTAGCAGCAACTCTTATATAATACCACGTCGTATATAATGTGTCAACGTAAATTTTTAATTTATTTTCGTTTCAATCAGTTATATTAGCGACTTTTATAACTATATCATATTCTTTTCATATTGCAAGCTTTTTATAAAAAAAATATTAAAGCTGTTATTCCTAATACACCCGGAATACCTAAGACGGCAATAGTTAAGACTGAAAATAGATTGATGGGTACATTATATCCTATATAACCAATACCTAAATGGATTATAAATAATAATAGAAAAGCAAATGCAAATCTAAACCAAAACACCGATAACCCTTCTAAAATCTTACCTAGTTTAGCATGTCTTATTATTACATAAAGAAAAAGAAGCCCTACAGGAATACTAATACTCATAATTACTAACCAAGACAATATGGTTGCCCCCTCAATTAAATAATTATGAAAGTTTATGTTTCCTGTATCGCTTCTATGAATATTTAAATAAGAACTATTTTATTAATACCTTGCGAATTCTAGCTTCCTTAAATAAATAGAAATGAATACTTTCTGCTGTTTTGCGTTGAGCAATTACCCCGAGATCATAGTCATCCATTAATTCTTCTATTATCTTCGCCTGCTGTAAATCCTCTTTTGTTTCTTTTATAAGATTCACAAGCCTATCATCGAATTCTTTTTTTAACTTTCCTTTACTACGGAAGAACATATTAATCCCTCACTCATAATTCGCGTCGGCCTTCCATTGCCTTAGATAGCGTAACCTCATCTGCGTATTCTAAATCTCCCCCTACTGGCAATCCATGCGCAATACGAGTCGTACGAATCCCTGAAGGTTTGACAAGGCGAGATATGTACATAGCTGTTGCCTCACCTTCAATTGTTGAATTCGTAGCTAAAATAAGCTCTTGTACACTTTCATCTTGCAAACGCACTAACAAGGAAGCAACATTAATATCCTCTGGACCGATACCATCCATTGGAGAAATTGCACCTTGAAGTACATGATACATGCCGTTGTAGTCACGCATTTTTTCCATTGCAATAACATCCTTTGTATCTTGCACAACACAAATAATAGAATGATCTCGCTGCTTGTCTGCACAAATGTGACATGGGTCTACATCTGTTATATTGCCACAGACAGAACAGTAACTCAGGTTTCGTTTAGCATCAATCAATGCTTTAGAGAAAGATAATACATCGTCTTCTTTCATAGATAACACAAAAAACGCCAGACGAGCCGCGGTTTTCGGCCCGATACCTGGCAATTTCATAAAACTATCGATCAATTTAGATATTGGTTCTGGGTAGTACATATGATTACCTCCTAGAATGGAAGGTTTAAGCCTTGAGTGAATTTACCCATCGTTGAGTTTGTTTTTTCTTCTACCTTTTTCAACGCTTCATTTGTTGCAATAACAATTAGGTCTTGTAACATTTCGATGTCTTCTGGGTCTACTACAGCTTCATCTAGATTTACTGACACTACTTCACGCTGACCAGAAACTGTTACTTTTACCATGCCGCCGCCTGCAACACCTTCAAATTGCTCAGCATTTAAAGCCTCTTGAGCCTCCATCATTTCCTTTTGCATTTTTTGCATCTTTTTCATCATACCTTGCATATTTCCCATTCCACGCATAAATGTCTTCCTCCTAAAAATTTAATCTTCAATAATTTCAACAAAATCTTTACCAAAGAGCTTTTCAGCCTCTGTCACAAGTGGATCTTGTGAAGCAAGAGGTTGGGCATCATCGATAAATGGTTCATCTGGCATTTCTGCCGGTGGTGGCTCTAATAATTCTTCTCCATGCTCTGAGACAGCCTGTGATTTCTTTTGCTGTAGACTGTGATCACGGATAAACTCTTCACGCATTTTCAACCAAGATTCTTCTGGTATACATAGCATCTCGTACATTGTACCAGTTTGCCCAGCAATTAATTGTGTAAAGTGAGCCTTTAAAGATTGGTTATCGGCAACCATCTGACAATGAATATCATACTTGAATTTTAACACAAAAGCACTCGAAGATGCCGCAACAGGTTCAGCCTCTGCTAAAAGAGCCGATTGAGATTTTTGCATTTGATTTAATGCTTGTGCCCAAACCGACTTGATACGTTGCACATCTTGCTTTGTAGCATCTTTCAACACTTCCTGAATACGACCAGTGGGTGCTTTATAGCCATTCGGGTTTTTAGCACGAGGTCTTTGCTCTTTTTGCGCTGACGTCGTTTGCACAGTAGTTCCTGTTTGCAGCTGCAAGGATAATTGTTGAACCATCTGCTCAAGCGCTACCACCTTTTGCGTGAGTTCTGAGCTTTGTACAGTTTCGTTCATAGCCACTGTTTGATGCGCTAACCCTCCCGAAAATTGTGCCATTTTAAGCAATGCTGTTTCTAAGTAAATTTTCGTATGGTGAGAGAAACGCATCTCCTGCTGTATTTTTGCGAGTATATCAATATAGCCATAAAGCATATCTGGAGCAAATTCGTGTGCTAAAGTAAATACACGCTCCTCAGGGGACACTAACTCTAAAAGTTCAGCTAAATTATCACTTGTTTGAAGTAATAGTAAATCGCGGAAAAAAGTAATTAAATCTTCTGAAAGGCGCAAGGGATCCTTGCCATCAGCTATAAGTTGCTCTAAAAGAGCTAGCATTTGAGCAACATCTTTTACTTTCAATGCTTCAGCTAAGTCATAAAAAACATCCTGACTAATTGAACCTGTAACTAATAATGTGTCCTCAAGCTTTAATTTTTCCCCACTAAATGACACAACTTGGTCTAGCAAACTTAAAGCATCACGCATTCCTCCTGCGGCTGATTGTGCGATCACCTTTAAACCTTGTTCTTCATATGGTAAATCAATATCTTCTAGGACGACCTTCATACGTTCAATAATATCATTGGTAGAAAGTCGCTTAAAATCAAAGCGCTGACAACGAGAAATAATCGTTGCAGGCAATTTGTGAGGCTCTGTCGTTGCTAAAATAAATACAGCATGAGGAGGTGGCTCTTCCAAAGTTTTTAAAAGAGCGTTAAAGGCACTTGTAGAAAGCATATGCACTTCGTCTATGATGTACACCTTATATCTACTGCTTGCAGGAGCAAAGCGAACCTTTTCTATAATATCCCTAATCTCTTCAACACGTGAATTCGAAGCCGCGTCAAATTCAATGACATCAGGATGGGAGCCATCCGTAATACTTATACATGTAGCGCATTCATTACACGGTTCTTTCGATGGTGCATGTTCACAATTTAAAGCCTTCGCAAAGATTTTGGCTGTACTTGTTTTCCCTGTACCACGCGGCCCAGAAAATAAGTAAGCATGCGTTGTTTTATTTGCTAGGAGAGCATTTTGTAGCGTTCTTTTGACATGTGCTTGGCCAGACATTTCTCGAAAAGATTGCGGTCGATACACACGATAAAATGCTTGATACGTCACTGATTTCCTCTCTCCTTCTCCATTTAATTGAATAGTTATATTATAGCATTTGCCTTCTTATATAGAAAATGAAGTTACTAAATTTAAAAATAAAAAAGCACCCGCCTTATAGTAGACGGATGCTTTGAATTGGCAAGTTAATGCCGTGCACCTTTCCTTGACAGCCGCACATAAGCGTTACTCTTGTCGTTAGCTCGGATTAGGCAACCCCGCGGCACATGGATAAGACCACTTAATGCTGCTTCCTTCCGGACCTGACATGGTTCATGGGTATCCATTGCGCAGGACCCAATCGTCAACACTACGTGCAAAAGGCAGACCAAACAATACGGACAGCCTCGAAAAAGGAATTCAGTCTCGCTAGAGCGGATTGCGAGTTACAGGACACCGCTACCTTCCCACCTAGCACGGCAATAACTAGTATACTGACAGTTTGTATAAATTGCAACTTAATGCACAAATTATTTATTTCCAAGCCCTGAATAAACTACTTAAATTTTTTTCAAAAAAATATTGACGAGTGTTTCTAGTTATGATAAATTTATTTTTGTCGATAAGACAGCAGAGCAATATAACATGGAGGTATACCCAAGTCTGGCTGAAGGGATCGGTCTTGAAAACCGACAGGCGGGTAACACCGCGCGGGGGTTCGAATCCCTCTACCTCCTCCATTTTTAAAATTTCCGACTACAATTGTAGCCGTTTTTTTTTTGCCAAAATTGTATGTATTACTTGTTAGATACCACTTCCGCCTCGGTTGTGGTATTTTTTATTATATGAATGATGGGAGGTTGTAATATTGCAATCGAAATTATCTATGACACGTGCTTCCCTTACTTGGATTTTCATTATTGCTGTCCTGACCGCAATTGGTAGTGAAATTAAAATTATGCCATTTGCTAATACAACATTCCGTTTTGGTTTAGGTACAATCATCTTCTTTTTATGCACACTACTTAAACCTACACCGATTATTTTAGCCGGTATTGCAACAAGTATAGTGACAACAATTTTTCGTGTTATTAATTCCACGTTACACAACGTTCCAATTTCTGAGAGTCTATTTAACCATTTACCAGCCGCGTTATTTTATGTATTGTTTGCAGTGTGCCTACAAATTTTAGATATTCAACAATATAGAGAAAAACCTTTAAAACTTGGTTTACTCGTCGCCTTTAGTGAGGTCATTAGTAATTTAGCAGAACAAATTTTTCGATTTTTTGTCCAAAATTATACTTTTTTATTTCTTCATGACCTCCTGATCCTATTAGCCGTAGCTATATTACGCAGTTTTTTTGTAGTAGGTATTTATAGCTCCATTTTGATTGCTGAGCAAAAAAAACGAGTACAAGAAATGCTCAATATCGGATCTGACCTCTATGTTGAGACCCTATACTTAAAAAAATCAATGAACCATATTGAAACTATTACAGCCAGCGGTTATGAATTATATCGACAGTTAAAAGTGCTAGGTTATCGAGCTGAAAGTTTACAGGCACTTCATATTGCCCAGGAAATCCATGAAGTGAAGAAAGATTCTCAACGTATATATGCTGGTATTTCGAAGATTGTGGGCGAAAGAAGCTTCGGCCCTTTCGTATTATCTGAATTATTGCATTATATTGAAGAAGGCAATAGGAAATACGCTGAATTACTTGGTAAGGATATACAATTTAATACATGTATAGACTTCGATTTTCAAACAAAGGAACATATTGCACTCCTTGCTCTTTTAAATAACTTATCTGCCAATGCTGTTGAGGCTATTGAAGAACAAGGTATCATTTCTATTGCTATTGGGCGCCAAGAAGATAATACTGTAATAACAGTATGTGATAATGGGCAAGGAATTTCACAAGCAGATATTTCTGTTATCTTTGAACCTGGATACACAACCAAGTTCAATATTGATGGTGTAGCGGCAACTGGCATTGGGCTTTCACACGTTGCTGAATTAGTAGAAAAATTAAAAGGCTCAATAACCGTTGATTCAGACGATCAATATACAACGTTTAAAATCATAATTCCTACGCAAACTATTCAAACGGGAGAGACTTAAATGAGGTATTTTATTGTAGACGATGATCGTGCAAGTCGTGTTATGTTAAAACAAATTATTGAAGATAGCGGGCTAGGTACAGTTATTGGTGAGGCACGTAATGGTGAGGATGCCATACCACAGATTTTAATGACGCAGCCAGAATTTGTGTTAATTGATTTACTGATGCCCAAGCTCGATGGTATAGCAACAGTTGAGCAACTTATGCAAAATCGTTTTGAGGGACAATTTATTATGATTTCACAAGTTGTGAATAAGGAAATGGTTGGTGAGGCCTATGAACAAGGAATTGATTTCTTCATTCATAAACCAATCAACCGTATCGAAGTAGAAAATGTTTTGAAAAAAACAACTGAACAATTTCGACTTAAAAATTCACTGTTAGTTATACGTCAATCACTTACAAACATTGAATTAACTGAACAAAAGGCTCATAAAGCAACATCACGAGATCATATTCAATCTATTTTAAATGATATGGGCATTGTCGGTGAAATTGGTAGTGAGGATATAATTGCCATTATAGAAACATTACTTGCTCATCAGCATAAGATTGCACCTCTTCCTCCATTAAAAGAGCTGTATGAAGAAATTGCAGCTGTGACAAAGGCTACACCCGATGACATATTAAAGGAAAGTAAAGCCATTGAACAGCGTGTGCGCCGAACAATATTAGCTGCAATGATTAATCTTGCTAATTTAGGGGTTGTTGATTATACAAACTCTGAATTCGAGTACTATGCCCCACGCTACTTTGATTTTAAAGAGATTCGCCAGCTCATGACACAAATTGAAGACCACGATAATCGTAAAGCAAAGGTTAATATTAAGAAGTTTATTCAAGTTTTATATTCAGACATTTTAACAAAAGTAAATTAATTTTCTCGGATTTTGTCGGATTCCGTAAGTCCTCTGTATTATTAAAGTAAGGCGTGTCCTGAAAATTTAATACTAGGGGAGGTACAAAGGATTTGAAAAAGAAATTTAAAATCAGTTTAGCCGCTCAAATTTTAATCGGTTTGATTTTAGGGATCATTATTGGTGGTATCTTTTACGGAAACCCCAAAATTGAGACATATTTACAACCATTAGGGGATATATTTTTACATCTAATTAAGATGATTGTTGTACCGATTATAATTTCGACTTTAATCGTTGGTGTTGCTGGTACTGGAGATATGAAGCAACTTGGACGATTAGGCGGGAAATCTATTATTTACTTTGAAATTATTACAACTGTTGCCATCGTAGTTGGATTACTTTCTGCGAACATTTTCCAACCTGGTGCAGGTATAAATATGAATGAACTATCTCAAGGTGATATTTCAAAGTATGTATCAACAACTGAAGAAGTACAGCATGAGGGGCCATTTGATATCATTGTAGGCATTGTCCCAACAAATATCATTCAGTCAATGGCTGAAGGTGATATGCTTGCGATTATCTTCTTCTCAGTTCTTTTTGGTTTAGGGGTTGCTGCAGTTGGTGATCGAGGAAAACCAGTCTTAGACTTCTTCCAAGGGGTAGCAGATGCTATGTTCTGGGTAACAAACCTCGTAATGAAATTCGCTCCACTTGGGGTATTTGGTTTAATTGGTGTAACCGTTTCCAAATATGGGTTTGCCTCCCTGGTTCCACTTGCCAAATTGGCCATTCTTGTATATGCAACAATGCTATTCTTTATCTTTGTCGTTCTTGGCCTTGTGGCAAAATTCGCAGGAATTAGCATCTTCTATTTAATTAAAGTATTAAAAGATGAACTAATTTTAGCGTTCTCTACAGCAAGTTCTGAAGCTGTATTACCACGTGTTATGATGAAAATGGAGAAATTAGGTGCGCCAAAGGATATTGTTTCCTTTGTTATACCAACTGGTTACTCCTTTAACTTAGATGGATCAACACTCTACCAAGCCATTGCAGCATTATTTATTGCTCAAATGTACGGTATTCACCTAAGCATTGGTGAACAAATTACGTTAATGCTTGTACTAATGGTTACATCTAAAGGGATTGCAGGTGTTCCAGGAGTATCATTCGTAGTACTTCTAGCAACTTTAGGTACTGTCGGTATTCCACTTGAAGGACTAGCATTTATCGCTGGTATTGACCGTATTCTTGATATGGGACGTACAGTTGTTAACGTAATTGGTAACTCATTAGCGTCATTAGTAATGGCAAAATGGGAAGGTCGTTTCGATCGCGAAAAGATGAAAAATTACTTTAATGATAATGAAAATCTAGCGTAAGTTAAAAAAATCCTCACGATGTTGGATGGCATCGTGAGGGTTTTTTTATTTTGCTAATATTTTATCTAAATAAGCTATAATGGATTCTTTTCCATTGACATGTGCTTCCTGTGCACGCTTTTCATCTTTTTCGAGTTTGGCTTCTGCTGCTGCTACAATTTTTTCAGCCTCTTGCTGTGGCACGACAATCACACCGTCTACATCCCCAATTATATAATCACCAGGGAGAACTGTTACTCCCCCTATGGCAATGGGCACATTTACTTGACCACCACCATTTTTATTGCCTGCAGCTACGGTAGTACCTAACGAGAATATAGGGAAATTTAGCTCCCGAATTGCTTCAATATCACGGATTACGCCATCTACAACAAAACCTTGTACACCAATGCCCTTTGCTAAGGAAATCACAAAATCTCCAGCTACCGCTCTATTCGTATTTCCTTTTGCATCAATTACTAAAATATCCCCTTCATTCGCTGCTCTAATTGCTTCCAATACTGCCCCGTTTTCACCATCTGGTAAACGTACAGTCACAGCTCGCCCTGCAATTTTAAAATGATCTGCTAACGGCTTGATATCACTACGCAAATTGGTATGCCCACCTGTCGCATCTGATATAGCTGTAGTTGGTAGATGCTGAAAGCTTACTTCCACTTTTGTCATACATAACACCCCTATTATGATTGATGAAAGCCTTACACTATTATTGTAAATAAAAAATATAGACTATTTCAATATATATCGAAAACAAGTGGAAAAAATGACAACAGTATTTCACCATTATTTTTTATGAAATATGTGTATTGATATTAAAATGGCATCATCCATTTAAAGGATAGTGCCCTGTTTAAGATTAAATGATTTCGATAAACTGCTTGGATTGTTCATCTAATGCTTCAGCAGCAGATGCAATTTCACTAAAATCATTTGTAGTGACGGTAATTTGTTCATTCGTTTTATCCGCTTTTTCAGCTATCCTTGTAATACTGTCTGTCACCTGACTAATTTCTCGTTCAATCCCTTCAACATTATCTTTCACTTCTGAAATGGATTGCTCAACTCTTACAGAAAGCTTTCGAACCTCTTTGGCTACTACATCAAAACCTCTACCATATTCGCCAGCTCTAGCTGCTTCAATGGCCGCATTTAAAGCCAATAAATTAGTTTGTGAGGCAATCTCTTGAATCGTTTTGACAATGCCTTTTATAGAATCCGCTTGTTTTTGAAGCTGTGCAAGATTACTTACATTTTCATTTGATTCCTGTGACACTACTTGAATGGTTTCCAGTAGGTCCTGGCTATTTTGAATACCAGCCTCTGAACGCTGATAAAGCTCTTTAGACATACTCTTTAATTTGTCGGCTACGCTCATTATCTCATTTTGACGTTCAGTAATATTAGCAGCTATTTTAGAAACACCTATTACTTTTCTTGTATTATTTGCGAAAACAGGCATATATGTCGCTTCCAACCAAATTCTTTGACCGTTAGCATCGATTCGCTCAACTTTATCCTGATAGCTATTTCCAGCTGTTAGATTACGCCAAAATTTATCGTACTCGCTACTATTCGTAAAATCAGGCAAGCAAAGTTCTTTATGGTGCTTTCCTAACATCTCCTGTACGGTATAACCTAATGTTTGAGCAAATAGCTCATTGACGTATGCTACTCTTCTGTCCATATTAAAGCGGATAATTGCTATATTACGTTCAATGGCTTGTACTACTAAATCATCGGTTACTTGAGCATCTACACTGTGCATATACAACACCTCATTTATTTCTATTTTTTTACTTAAAATATAATTATTTAACTTTTATCTTACATAAAAAACATGGGAATGCTCACCCATGTTTTTTTAATAAACGTAAAACACCTTTCGAAGTCGTTGCCACATGAAAGAGCGCCTTTTGTTCTGCACGTATAAAGTCTTCCTCTAACATTATTTTAAAATGCTTCAAAATTGCATTATAGAATCCATTTACATTATATAAAATGACAGGTTTTTCATGCAGTCCAATCTGAGCCCAAGTAAATACCTCAAAATATTCATCTAAAGTTCCTGCGCCACCAGGAAGAGCAATAAAGGCATCGGCTAACTCTGCCATTTTAGCCTTACGAATATGCATAGAGTCTACAAAATGAATCTCTGTTAATGAGGCATGTGCCAATTCTCTCTTCTGTAAATGAGTGGGCATCACACCAATTACTTCTCCACCCGCTGCTAAAACAGCATCGGCTACCTTCCCCATTAACCCTGTTTTAGAACCACCATAGACCACACCATGACCGCTGTTAGCTAGTGCTGTACCTAGCTCCGCCGCCTTCTCAGCATAAATAGGATTTTTACCTAAACCAGATCCGCAATACACTGCAATTCTTATAGTAATCCCTCCTATTCAAAAAACGTGCAACAATCAGCTATATATTGTCCCACGTTTTTTGGTCATTTACTTTTACTTTCGTAAATGGCTTGTTTGTTTTAGCATATGACTGATGCGGCTCACAATTGATTCAATGGCATCAGGATTTTTTAATAAATCATAATCGTTAATATCTAAACGAAGAACTGGACAGGAATTAAAGTTATTAATCCAGTTTTCGTAGCGTTCATGCATTTCTACCCAATAATCATTCGGTGTCTGTTGCTCCATGGCACGTCCACGCTCTTGAATACGACCAATAACTGCATCAATTGGTCCTTCAAGATAGACAAGCAAATCTGGATGCGGGAAATAGGGTGTCATCACCATCGCATCAAACAAATTTGTATATGTTTCATAATCTGTCGGACTCATTGTTCCTTTATCATAGTGCATCTTAGCAAAAATCCCAGTATCTTCGTAAATGGATCGATCTTGTACAAATCCTCCGCCATATTCAAAAATACGCTTCTGTTCTTTAAATCGCTCTGCTAAAAAGTAAACCTGTAAATGAAAGCTCCATTTTTCAAAGTCATCATAAAATTTATCAAGGTATGGATTCGTATCTACTTTCTCGAATGATGTACGAAAGTTTAGTGCCTCTGCCAATGCCTTTGTCATCGTTGATTTTCCTACACCAACAGTTCCTGCAATAGTGATGACTGTTTGTGGTGGAATATCATACTTCTCTCTTAAATTCATTATTGCAAACTCCTTTGTTGTAACGTATCTTTAATTATTTTTAAAACATGTTCTAAATCATTTGGATTTTTTACAAAATCAAGCTGATCTCCATTAAATCGAATAACTGGAATTTCAGGATGCATGTTCTCAAAATGCTGGATAAAGGAATGATAATCAGCCACAAGCTGCTCCATGTAATCTCGTGAAATCATCTTTTCAAATTCTCGACCACGCATGGCGATACGCTTCATTAATGTTTCAACGCTGGCATGTAAATAAACCACTACATTTGGAACAGGCATATCCTTCGTTAAAATTCTATAGATTTCCTCGTACTTGTCGTACTCAGTTGGCGCCAATGTACGTTTCGCAAATATTAAATTTTTAAAAATATGATAGTCTGCTACAACCGGTTTGGCATGCGCTAATCGAAATTTTTTAATATCCGTTAATTGCTTATAGCGATTACAAAGGAAGAACATTTCCGTTTGGAAACTCCACTCCTCAATGTTTTCATAAAACTTATTTAAAAAAGGGTTTTCGTCTACAATTTCTTTTAATAGATGGTAATTAAATGTCGCTGCTATCTCTTTTGATAAAGAGGTTTTACCAACACCAATCGGACCTTCTACCGTAACAAATGGAACCGTCACCAGAAGTTCCTCCTTTTTGTTCGATGGATTATCACGTTGTGCCCTACTTTGGCACCTCATTCATTAAATAAATCAGTACTTTTCATTCTATCATAGTAGGAAAATGAAAAACAGAATCAACCTATTGATTGTTCTAGTAAATTTCTCTGCGCGATTTTTCTCTAATTCATAGAAAAAAGACATCGAGAATATACTTCCCAATGCCCTTACAATTCTTATAATTTCACTCGCTGTAATCGTAGTGCATTCAATACTACCGATACCGAACTGAAAGCCATTGCCGCCCCTGCCACCCACGGAGCAAGTAGACCGATTGCAGCAATAGGAATACCTAATGTATTATAGGCAAATGCCCAAAATAGATTTTGTTTAATATTACGCATTGTTTTTCGACTCATTAGAATGGCATCTGCGATACTATTTAAGTCACCACGAATTAGCGTAATGTCTGCCGCTTCCATCGCAACGTCTGTTCCTGTACCGATTGCCATACCAATATTTGCGGTTGCCAGTGCAGGTGCATCATTAATACCGTCACCTACCATCGCTACTTTTTTCCCTTGAGCTTGAAGCTTTTTCACTTCATCTGCTTTGCCTTCAGGTAATACTTCAGCAATTACATGATTTACGCCTACCTCTGTTCCTATGGCTTGAGCAGTCCGTTCATTATCACCAGTCATCATAATGACCGTAATGCCCATATCCTGTAAACGATGAATAGCCTCTTTTGATGTATCTTTCACTGTATCAGCGACCGCTACTAAGCCTGCATATCGACCATTAATGGCAGCAAGCATCGCTGTTTTGCCGTTGCGTTCTAGTTGCTCCATGGTTGGTAATATATCATCAATATAAATTCCATATTGTTGCATTAATTTACGTGTACCAATGACAATACCTTGACCTGAGACAGTTGCCTGCACACCATAACCAGGTATTGCTTCGAAGAATTGAACTTCACCTAAAGCGATACCACGATCTTCTATACCGTGTACAATGGCTTCTGCTAGAGGGTGCTCTGATTGTTTCTCAGCTGCCCCAATTAAAGATAAAAAGCGTACTTCATCCTGCTCTGATGCTAATAAAACATCTGTAAGCTCAGGTTTACCATGTGTCACTGTACCAGTTTTATCTACAACTACTGTATCAATACTTTGTGTTTGTTCTAAATGTTCTCCACCTTTAAATAAAATACCAAATTCAGCTGCACGTCCTGAGCCTGCCATTATTGACGTTGGCGTTGCTAATCCAAGAGCACATGGACAAGCAATGACAAGTACTGCAATTAAAACCTCTAAAGCAGGTGTAAATTCACCAGGTCGAACCCATATAATCCAAATTAAAAATGTGACAATTGCAATGCCAACAACGATTGGTACAAAAATTCCTGAAATTCGATCTGCCAAACGTTGAATCGGTGCTTTTGATCCTTGAGCATCTTCTACCACTTTTATGATTTGCGCTAATGCTGTATCACGACCAACCTTTGTCGCTATCATTTTAATAAAACCATTTTTATTAATCGTAGAACCAAATAATGGATCGCCTTGTTTTTTATCAACTGGTAGACTTTCCCCTGTTAACATTGATTCGTCAACGGCTGTTATTCCCTCTATTACCTCGCCATCAACTGGAATCTTTTCCCCTGGTTTCACTAACATTACATCGCCAATGATCACTTCTTCTAAAGGAATCTCTTTTTCTACACCATCACGTACAACAATAGCGGTTTTGGCTTGAAGTCCCATTAGTTTTTTTATGGCTTCAGATGAGCGTCCTTTTGCTTTTGCTTCAAATAATTTACCTAATAAAATTAATGTAATTAAAACTGCACTCGTTTCAAAATAAAGATGTGGACCATGATGTGATCCTATCGTCACAATTGCTTGATAGACACTATAGAAATAAGCTGCTGATGTCCCCATGACTACAAGTACATCCATATTTGCACTGCCATTGCGTAATGCTTTATAGGCACCTACATAAAATTGCTTACCGATAATAAATTGCACAGGAGTAGCCAATAGCATTTGGACCCATGGATTCATAAGGAATTCTGGCACATATAAAAATGACGTAAAGGAAAAATGGCCGACCATCGTCCAAAGCAATGGTAAAGAAAGAATAGCCGAAAAAATAAATTTCCGTTGTTGCTGTTTAATGGCTTTTTCACGGTAATCCACTGTTTCCTGCTCATCTGCCTTTTGATGAGCACCATAGCCTAACTTCTCTACCTTTGCAATGATATCTGCCATGGACACTTCTGATGGATTAAACTCAATCACCGCTTTTTCCAGTGCTAGGTTAACATTGGCAGAAGAAATACCACTTAGCTTATTTAACCCTTTTTCAATGCGAGTCGCACAAGCTGCACATGTCATACCCGTAATATCAAGCTCAGTCTTTTGTTTAACAACACCATAACCTAGTGCTTCTATTTTCTTTTCAAAATCTTCTTCAGTTAGCTTTTTTGAGTCATACTTAATAGATGATTTTTCTAGCGCTAAATTAACCGTCGCTTGTTCTACCCCATCCATTTTATTTAAGCCTTTTTCTATACGAGTGGCACAGGCTGCACATGTCATGCCTGTAATTTGCAAATTCGCTTCTTTTATATCAGAACTCATTTACCTTTCACCTCTCTTTATACCAACAGGGGGTATATATTTTTGAAAATAAGAGAGTGCTACAGGAGCACTCTGCAACTACTATTTTACATCATAGCCTTGATCATCAATTGTCTCTTTAATTTGATCAATGGATACTTGTGCATCATCAAATGCAACATCAACTAAACCATCTGCTAAATTAACTTTTACTTGTTCAACACCAGCTAAAGCACCAACATTTTTTTCAACTGCACTTACACAATGACCACATGACATTCCTTGTACATTTAACGTTACGTTTTGCATAATAAAATCTCTCCTTTTAATATGGTTTATATTTATTTTTTCATTAACTTTTGAATCGTTACTACTAACTCATCTAAAACCGCTTCATCGCCCTCTGATAAACGATCTACAACACAACCCTTTAAGTGACCTTCTAATAATATTTTTGCCACACTATTTAATGCGGACTGTGTAGCAGATAGTTGCGTAATAATATCATCACAGTAAACGTCTTTATCAATCATTCCTTTAATGCCGCGAATCTGGCCTTCAATACGATTTAAGCGCGTTGTTAAATCCTTTTTCACACGCTCAGGGTGATGACTTTTTCGACAAGACGTAGCTCCCTCTGTATGACAAACATCATCTTTTACTGTGTCTTCCATTCTACCCCTCCTATCTCAACTTCATAATACTATACCCGAGAAGGGTATGCAAGCCATAAAAATTTTTTTATTCATGATGATGCTCATGATCATTTTTTAATTGGCATAAAATTGTATTTTCATGTTGATGTGATGCCGTTTCTAATTGAATGGTTACATGCTTAATACCCTTATGCTCAAGATTATGTTCAATTTTTCGTAGAATATGCTCACCATCAGCTATTTTTAACTGTTCATTGACAACCGCATGACAGGACAATGCATTCGTTCCACTAGTAATTGTCCAGATGTGTAGATCATGGATACTTTTTATTCCATCCGTCTGTTCTATTAGTTGAATAATTTCCTGAACATCTACATTTGAAGGTGTTCCTTCCATTAAGACATGGATTGAAGCCTTTGTGACATAGTAGCCACTTCTTACTACTAATAAAGCAACAATTACGCTCGCAAGTGGATCTGCCCAGCCCCAGCCAAAAAACATAATTAATAAAGCCGCAACAATTGCCCCTACAGACCCTAGCATATCGCTAAGTACATGTAAAAAAGCGCCACGCATATTTAAATTATCTTTTGTGTCACTGCCACGCATCATAATCCATGCCACTAAAATATTAATGAACAAACCAATCGTACTAATAATAAGCATTCCTGAAGTAGCTACTTCAGGCGGATTAGCAAAGCGTTTAAACGCTTCATAGAAAATAAATAATGCTATCCCTATTAATGTAATACCATTTAATACAGCAGCTAAAATTTCAAATCGTTTATAACCATACGTTTTACTATAGCTAGCCGCCTTTTCTCCAAACATAAAGGCTAACATCGCAATACCTAAAGAGATAGAGTCACTTAACATATGACCTGCGTCTGATAAAAGAGCTAAGCTATTCGTTAAAAAACCACCAATTGCCTCTACTATCATATAGCCTGTAATAATAATAAACGACAGTAATAACACCTTTTTATTTGCACCATGTGTATGATCATGACCGTGATCGTGTTGATGTCCCATTTATATTCCTCCATTTCATTTAATTATGTGTCGCATGCTCAATAGCTTGCTTCAATAAATTCATAATGTGATCGTCATCCTTAGAATAATACAAGGTTGTTCCCTCTCTTCGAAATTTCACTAAGCGTAAATTTTTTAAAAAACGTAATTGATGAGAAACAGTCGATTGGCCTAAATCTAAAATTTCAGCAATGTCGTTGACTGAATGTTCATCTGTACATAGTAAGTTTAAAATGCGAATTCGAGTCGGATCACTCAATGCCTTAAAGGTTTGAGATACTACAAATAATGTCTCTTCATCTAAATGCTGAATTGCAATTTTTTGTGTTTTTGAACTTTTTAATGTTTCATCCATAAAAGTTTACCCCATTCTTAAATATTCATATATGAGCATGTATTCATGTATAAATATATAGGGTTATTTTAGGAATGTCAATAATCAACTATACCGAAGCCTAGTTGCATTCAGATTTAGCTTTGTGCTTACACAAAGCGTTCCTTTCTGATTCCTTGACACCCGCTGAAAGAAAGTTAAAAGTAGCAATTACCAATTAAGCAGGATAAACTACTTTATAAGGAGAGATTTTTAGTGGATATTTTTGAAACAGATCGTCAATTTATGAAACAAGCATTAGAAGAAGCCAAAAAAGCAGCTATACTTGGGGAAGTGCCTATAGGTGCTGTACTTGTTTATAATGGGGAAATTATTGCAAAAGCTCATAATTTACGAGAAACAACACAAAATGCAACAACACATGCTGAGCTAATGGTTATTCAAGAGGCTTGTAAAAAAATCGGCAGCTGGCGTCTCGAAAAAACAACACTCTATGTTACGCTTGAACCTTGCCCAATGTGCGCAGGTGCAATTTTGCAATCTCGTGTACCACGTGTTGTCTATGGTGCAAGAGATATCAAAGCAGGCTGTGTAGATTCACTCTATCGTTTATTAAACGATGCACGCTTTAACCATGAATGTGAAGTATCTGAAGGAATCTTAGCAGATGAATGTGGACAAATCTTAACCAATTTTTTTAAAGCTTTACGAGAGCGTAAAAAAGCTGAGAAAAAAGCACGTATAGCTTCGAAAAATGAGACTATCAATTAAAGAAGGTGCCTCCTAATGAGACACCTTCTTTTTTATCCTCAGAGTAATAGCAATATATATGAACTGTGTCGTAGCAGCAACAGTAATGAATATTAAGGTTAAATAGTTAATCGTCTGAAAACACATTCACCTTCGATATAACTTTGCTTGTAAAGATACATCTGGTGGTCAATGAGTAACGTTCCACCATTAGCTTCCTGTAACTGTCCTTTTCTTTCTTCATTAGTATAGCGGCAACTTTCATTATGAAGAACTTGTGCTATAAAATCTTTCTCTATTCTAGTTTCCTCTGTTAATAAAATCGGAGCATTTTTCTTTGCGCTCAGACTGGCCTTTTCAAGTTGAGACTTCATTTCAGTGTTTATCGTAATGAAATCCTCTAGACGATTGGCCGTATGATTATCTCGAGATAGATTATGTCCCAGGAAATTATTTAAGCATTTTAATGCTTACTTTCATAAAAATGTTCTGAGAATTCAATTGCCTCCATAGCTTTCCATTGCTCCATAATGGGATAAGTTTAGCGATAAATAACTAAAACCATCTAATGTTGTAAGCTATTGCCCATAGGTTAAAACGGATTTCCCTGATTGCATGACTTCAAAAACGGTACTTGTTTCAGGTGTTAAGCCAATTTCTAATTAATATATTTAAATTTGCTAGATTATAAAAAATTACAAAACCTTTCATGGGAGATTTCAATTTTGGAAAAGCAAAAAAGCCATTTTAGATTCTCCCCTAAAGGATGGTCTAAAATAGCTTTTATTTGTTTTTTATTTTGGTGCGATTACCTCTTTACCACCCATATAAGGTCTTAAAACTTCAGGAATCACTACGCTTCCATCAGCTTGTTGATAGTTTTCCAGGATAGCCGCAACTGTACGACCAATGGCAAGACCTGAACCATTTAATGTGTGAACATACTCTGGTTTTGCATTTGGTTCACGACGGAAGCGGATATTTGCACGTCGTGCTTGGAAATCCTCAAAGTTAGAACAAGAAGAAATTTCACGGTACATGTTTTGTGCTGGAATCCACACTTCTAAATCATATTTCTTCGCTGCAGTAAAGCCTAAATCGGCTGTACACATTTTTAGTTTACGATATGGTAATCCTAATAATTGCAGTACTTTTTCAGCATGACCTGTTAATAGCTCTAACTGTTCGTATGATTCCTCTGGTTTTACAAAACGAACTAGTTCTACTTTATTGAATTGGTGTTGACGGATTAAACCACGTGTATCACGTCCTGCAGAACCTGCCTCTGAGCGGAAGCATGCACTGTATGCAGCAAAGCCTTGTGGTAAAGCCTCAGCTGGTAATATTTCATCACGATAGAAGTTCGTTACTGGAACCTCTGCTGTTGGAATCATGAAATAATCAGTTTCTTCTAATTTGAATACATCTTCCTCGAATTTTGGAAGCTGTCCAGTACCTGTTAAGCTATCACGATTTACAATGACAGGTGGTAGCATTTCCTCATAGCCATGCTCTTCTGCATGTAAATCCATCATGAACGTCATTAATGCACGTTCTAAACGAGCTCCAAGACCACGGTAGAATAAGAAACGGCTACCTGTTACTTTTGCGCCACGTTCAAAATCCACAATTTTCAAATCTGTCGCTAGATCCCAGTGTGCTTTAATATCAAAATCAAATGCTGGAATTTCGCCCCAAGTATATTCCTCAACATTGTCGTCCTCTGTTGTACCTACTGGGACAGATTCATGAGGAATGTTTGGTAAACGCATCATCATATCTTTAAAGCGCTCTTCTACATCATTTAATTGATTGTCTAATTCTTTAATTTCATCGCCTACCTGACGCATACGAGCAATGACTTCATCTGCGTTTTCCTTATTGCGCTTCATAAGTGAAATTTGTTCAGATACTTTATTACGTTCTGCTTTTAATTCTTCTGTTTTAGCAATTAATTCACGACGCTTTGCATCTAAGCCTTCAAAGTCATCTAAGTTACCTAAATCTTCATTACGTGTTAATAGCATTTCTTTAATTTCCGCGAAATTATCGCGTACACGTTTAATATCTAACATATTCATACCTCCAATAGTTTCTTTAATGATGGGAAATTGTTGCATCAAAATAAACACAAAAAAGCCCTCATCCCTGGAAAGGGACGAGAGCTACCCGCGTTGCCACCCTAATTGACTAGGCGTATGCCTAATCCACTTATTTTATAACGGCATTTCAGCCGGCTACAGTCTACTTCAATCACTTCGACTGTGCAACTCCAGGACGGATTCACAAGTGCTTTTATCAGCTTCCACCAACCGCTGACTCTCTAAAAAAAACGTGCTTGTTACTACTTCCCATCATCGTGTTCAATTATTTAAATTTTAACCATACTGTACTATATGAAAACAAATTTTGCAAGTCATACCATAGAGGAGACAAAATATTCAAGAATTCGCTTATCTGCTGTTAATTCAGGATGAAACGAACAACCTAATAAATGACCATCTTGCGCCAAAATTATTTTTCCGTCATGCTGAGCGAGAACATCAACATCTTTACCTACCGCTTCAATATGAGGTGCACGAATAAAAACTGCTGGAATACGTGCACCTATTTTAGGAATATCCAGTTGAACTTCGAAGCTATCTATCTGACGTCCAAATGAATTTCTTGCTACCGTCACATCCATAACTGCTAAATGCGGTTCGTCATCCACTAATTGATTGGCTAATAAAATTAATCCTGCACATGTGCCAAATACCGGTAAACCTTGCTGTGCAAGTTCACGGATTGGCTCTAGTAGGTCAAAACGGTCCAGCAATTTTCGCATTGTCGTACTTTCCCCACCAGGTAGTACAAGTCCATCGAGATTCACTAAATCCTTCTTCTGTTTTACTAAAATCGCTTCACAATCAAGCCCTTCTAACATTTGGACATGCTCACGGACTGCTCCTTGTAATGCTAAAACACCAATTCGTTTCATTTTACCAGCCTCGCTCTTGCATACGCTCGTTTTGCCCAAGCTGTGCAATATCAATACCCTTCATTGGTACACCGAGCTCTTTAGATATTTCAGCAATTAGCTTATAGTCTTTATAGTGGGTAGTCGCCTCCACAATAGCACGTGCAAATTTTTCTGGATTTTCGGATTTGAAAATACCAGAGCCCACGAAAACGCCATCAGCTCCAAGCTCCATCATTAATGCAGCATCGGCTGGCGTAGCAACACCACCTGCCGCAAAATTTACTACTGGTAAACGACCAAGACGTTTAATTTCTCTTAATAATTCGAAAGGAGCCCCCAGTAATTTTGCCTCCGTCATTAATTCATCTTCTGTCATACCCACTACTTTACGTACCTGAGCATTTACTTTGCGAATATGTCGAACTGCCTCCACTATATTCCCTGTTCCTGGTTCACCTTTTGTTCGTAGCATTGACGCGCCTTCTCCGATACGACGGGCTGCTTCACCTAAATCACGACAGCCGCACACAAACGGTACTGTGTAATCACTTTTTAATAAATGGTATTCTTCATCTGCTGGTGTTAAAACTTCACTTTCATCAATATAATCAACCCCCATTGCCTCTAAAACGCGTGCTTCAACGATATGCCCTATACGTGCCTTTGCCATAACAGGAATGGTTACAGCCGCCATTACTTCCTCCACAATACGAGGATCAGCCATACGTGCAACGCCACCTGCCTTACGAATATCTGAAGGTACCCTTTCTAATGCCATAACGGCTACAGCGCCTGCTGCTTCTGCTATTTTTGCTTGCTCTGCATTAATGACGTCCATAATAACGCCGCCCTTTTGCATTTCTGCCATTCCACGTTTTACTAACTCTGTACCTGTTTGTTTCATTTTCTAACCTCCACCTTTATGATGAAGTTTAGTATAATAGAAATTGACCATATAAAAATATCCAGTTTTTAAAATAATCATAAGGTCAGGAGGTTATACAACATGGATATGCTTTTATTTCAGCTTGAAAGAGATAGTAATAAACCGCTTTATGATCAGCTTTATAACGGTATTAAGGATGCTATTATTTCCAAGAAAATAATGGTAGGAGAAAAATTACCGTCAAAAAGAAAATTATCCGATTTTTTAAATATTTCTCAAACAACAATTGAAATTGCTTATGCACAGCTATTAGCTGAAGGTTATATTATGTCTAAATCACGGGTTGGCTACTTTGTTGAAGAAATAGATGAACTACCCTACATTCAGCAAGACAATGTAACCTCCGTCAATGAGCATCCTAAGAAAAAAACATACAAAATTGATTTTAATCCTGGTTCTATTGATATCGATGCCTTTCCGTTTCAAACATGGAGAAAGTATGCGAAAGAGCTTTTTGACGATACCTCAAAAGAATTATTATTAACAGGTGAACCTCAAGGTGAACTTTCTTTACGTACAGAGATTGCAAATTATCTATATCAATCACGCGGTGTTGTCTGTCATCCAGAGCAAATCGTAATTGGCTCTGGTACTGAACAGCTTCTGCCTATGATCCTACGTCTTTTTAACGACGATACCTGCTTTGCCCTAGAAAACCCAGGGTACCCAGCCGTGCATCGTATGTTTTCGCAGCATAAACGAAAAGTCTATCCGATTGCAGTGGATGAAGAGGGAATTATTATTCATGAGCTTGAAAAAACGAGCGCTAATGTCGTTTATATTACACCCTCACACCAATTTCCTACCGGTGCGGTATTATCTGCCACTAGACGGGCACAAGCTTTAAACTGGGCTGCTCAGAGCTCCTCACGTTATATTATTGAAGATGATTATGATTCGGAATTTCGTTATGCTGGAAAACCAATTCCTGCACTACATGCCTTAGATCGAAATGATACAGTGATTTACATGAGTACTTTTACAAAGTCATTAATGCCATCCTTGCGAGTAGCTTATTTTGTACTTCCACCTAAACTACTTGCCACATATAACGATGTCTTTAATTATTATTCATCTACTGTACCTCGCTTCGATCAGCATATCGTGGCAAATTTTATGCGAGACGGGCATTTTGCAAAGCACCTTAATCGAATGCGTAAAGTTTATCGAAAAAAACATGATAAGCTAACCTCCTTTTTAGAAAAATATTCTTCAGCGATTAAAATAACTGGTGAACAAGCTGGAATGCATATTTTATTAGAAGTACAGCACATTTTATCAGAAAAACAATTACAGCAACTTGCTTCTCAAGCGGAGATTGGTATTTATCCGTTATCTGCTTATAGACTAGACCATTATGAATCTTCACATGCTCAATTTTTACTTGGCTTTGGTGGAATACCTGTTCAAACAATTGAACAATCCATTGAACAGCTGATGGATTGTTGGGAAATAGAAAAAAATGACCCGTCTACTAGTTAGTAGATAGGTCATTTTCTTTTACGTTTCAATCAATTGAATCTGATAGTGTTCAAACCATGTATGAATTTGCCCTAAATATGCTAAAAGCTGAGGCCCTGCCATTAATTGCCCATACCATGGAATTTTAAAAGAGCTACCTCCCGATTCAATTAACTCTGCAAGCTTTTGTCGTTCAAATAGTTCATGTAAAATTGAATTTTTATCGTGAAGGATTTCTCTCAACCATTTTTGAACACCTGCTGTATAAACAGGGTGGTACGTTTTAGGATAAGGATTCTTTTTACGATACAACACTTCATCAGGTAATAAGTGTGCCATCGATTTTCGAAGTAATCCTTTTTCTATTCCATCCAAATTCTTCATTTCCCACGGAATATTCCAAGCATATTCCACAAGCCTATGATCTGCAAAAGGAACACGCACCTCTAAACTTGCCCCCATGCTCATACGATCTTTTCTTTCTAACAATGTTTGCATGAACCAGAGCATATTTAAATAAAACATTTCTCGATGTCTTGCTTCTGCCGGACTTTCTCCATCTAACAACGGTACTTCAGCCATTGTTTGTGTGTAGAGTTGATGTGCATAGGACTCAATTTTTAATTTTTTATCCCACTTCTCTTGAAGTAATCCACCTCTTTCAGACAATGAACGAATCCAAGGAAAACCTGAAGTTTTTTCTTGAAACCATGGGTATCCACCAAAAATTTCATCTGCACACTCTCCTGATAATGCTACAGTAAAATCTTTTTTTATTTCTCGACAAAACCATAATAACGATGAGTCGACATCTGCCATTCCAGGAGAATCCCGGACGATCACTGACTCTACTAATAAATCAATTAACTGCTGTTGCGTGATTTCCTCTGCATGATGTGTTGTCTGGAAAGTATCCGTCATTTTTTGAATCCAATACGTATCCGTTGATGTTTGGAAAGCATGTGGATTAAAGAAACGTTCATTATCTTCGTAATCGATAGAAAATGTATGCAATTTATGATTTTGTTGTTGAAATCTATTTGCTGCAATACCGGTAATGATACTGGAATCAAGTCCACCTGAAAGAAATGTACAAATAGGTACATCTGAAATAAGCTGACGTTCAATCGCATCCGTCAATAAAAAACGAACATGCTCAGTAGTTTCCTCTAATGTTTCTTCATGCCTTTGGCTTTGTAGCTGCCAATATGGCCACTTTTTCAAGCCTTCTCTGGAAAACCGCATAGCATATCCCGGTCTTAATTCCTCGATATTTTGAAAAAGTGTCTTGCCTGGTGCTCTAGAGGGCCCTACAGCCATCATACTTGCCAATCCTTCCACATTTACACTTGCTTGAACCATGGGATGTGCCAACAAGGCCTTCACTTCAGATGCAAAAAGCACACCGCCTTGTTGCTCTGTATAATACAAAGGTTTCACACCTAATCGATCTCGGCATAAAAATAGTGATTGTGTTTGCTCATCCCAAACACCGAAGGCAAAAATGCCATTTAAAAAATCTACACATTTTTCTTTCCATTCAATATAGGCAGTTAATAACACTTCCGTATCTGAATGTGTTGTAAAGCTGTGGCCTCTTTTTAAAAGTTCTTTACGTAACTCTTCCGTATTATAAAGTTCGCCATTGTATGTAATGACATAGTTTACGCCATCATGTATTTTTTTCATTGGCTGTTTGCCGCCAATTAGATCGATAACTGCCAATCGTCGATGGCCAAATGCAATATGCTCACTACACCAAATATTTTCATCATCCGGCCCTCTTTTATTTAATGTTTGTGTCATCGATTTTAAAATTGTGTCACTTGTTCTTAAATCCCTTTGAAAACTAGCCCATCCTGTAATTCCACACATTTAGCCACATCCTTTCGCCTATTAGCTTATGCAGGACTATGCTAAAATGTGAAAAAGCACATGAATGCTTTATAACATTCATGTGCTTATTAACTATAGATTAAAATAGTCCCCCAACAAAGTCTGTAATGCCTCCCCATAAATTGCCGAAGAAGTTACCTATACCTTGGAAGAACAATGAAATACCGCTAGCACGCTCTACAGCCTCTGTTGTGACAACATCAGATGAAATATCCTTGCCATCGATAAAGCCGTAATCAGTGCCTTCTGTGCGCTCAATAACGACCTTTCCTACAACAGTGTCTTTCTTAACATCTGCCTCTAAACTCTTTTTATCTAAAACCAATGTAGGTTTATATAAATCTTTATCAGAAGACTTAATCATAAATGAAATTGGTTCTTTTACTGCAATCGCTACTTTGTCTTCTTTACCTTTTGTCACTTTTACCGTTTTTTGATCTTTGAATGTATAGTTCGCTGGTAAAATTTCTTGTTTAGAGAATTGTGAAAAACCATAATTAAATAATTTTGCTGTGGCATCAAAGCGAGCTGCATATGATCCTTGTCCATTTGCATCAACAGCTTTCATAACCACCGCAATCAAACGAGTACCATTGCGCTCTGCAGTACCTGTGAAGCAGTGACCTGCAAAGTTTGTTGTACCTGTTTTTAATCCATCTACCCCTTGATATTCATACACTAATCCAGGTAACATAAAGTTCCAGTTAGACATTTCAATGGCATCATCTGTGCCTTCACGGAACGTTTTCTTTGTAATTTGAGATGTTTCTAAAACCTTCGGGTGGTCTTTTAATAGATGATACGCCAATTTAGCTACAGATTTAGCAGGCATTACATTTTCGTCTTCTGGACCTGTACCTGATGGATGCATACCAAATAAATCAGCGTTATTAAGACCCGTAGAATTGACAAATTTATAGCCCTCTAAGCCAAGTTCCTCTGCTTTTTTATTCATTAACTTTAAAAATTCAGTCTCAGAACCCGCAATCGTTTCGGCAATAGCTACGGTTGCCGCATTTGCCGAATAAATGGCCATGGCTTCGTATAACTCACGGATCGTGTAAGAGCCATCTCTACGTAAAGGTACATTACTTAATGCACGATTTTGAGACATACGATACGTATAATCTGTTACTTGATATTCCTGTTCCCACTTAACTGTCCCTGCATCAATCGCGTCCAGTAACAGGTATTCAGTCATCATTTTCGTCATACTTGCAATACCTAGTGAAGTATCTGCGTTTTGTTCATATAAAATTTTCCCTGAATCTGCGTCAATTAAAATCGCAGCATCCACTGTTAATCCCAAATCTGTTTCCGCATTTGCCTTTGCAGGAATACCCGCAAAAATACTAAATAATAAAACAGGGATTAGGAGTAAACGTAATACGGTGTTCATTTTCTTTTTCACCTTTAAAGCCCTCCAAAAAAATAATCTTGTCCTCGACATTTTATCATAGATAACAACAACCGTGTTGACTCTCTACCATAAAAAAATGCTCTCGCGCCATCTTTGTAGACGATGCGAAAGCATAAAAGTTGCAAGTAATTTATTACATGGAATAGTTTGGTGATTCTTTTGTAATCTGTACATCATGTGGATGTGATTCACGTAGACCAGCACCTGTCATTCTAACAAATTGTGCATTATCTCGTAGGTGCTCAAGATGTGGTGCTCCACAATAACCCATACCAGCGCGAATACCACCAATCAGTTGGTAAATTGTATCAGCTAATGGTCCCTTATATGGAAGGCGACCCTCAATACCCTCAGGTACTAATTTTTTCGCATCCTCTTGGAAGTAACGATCTTTAGAACCTTTTTCCATTGCTCCGATAGAACCCATACCACGGTAAACTTTGAAACGACGTCCTTGGAAGATTTCTGTTTCTCCAGGAGATTCAGATGTACCTGCAAGAAGTGAACCAAGCATTACAACATTACCTCCAGCTGCTAGAGCTTTTACGATATCACCAGAGTATTTAATACCACCATCAGCAATAATTGTTTTACCAAGCTCACGGGCTACTGTAGCACAATCATATACTGCTGTAATTTGTGGTACACCCACACCAGCTACAACACGTGTAGTACAAATAGAACCTGGACCAATACCTACTTTAACAACATCTGCACCAGCTTCAAATAATGCACGTGCACCTTCTCCTGTTGCTACGTTACCAGCAATGATCTCTAACTCTGGGTAGGTTTCTCGGATTGAACGGATTGTTTGTAAAACGCCTTCTGAATGCCCATGGGCTGTATCGATTACTACAATGTCAACTTGTGCTTCTACAAGTTTCTCAATACGCACCATTGTATCTTTTGATACACCGACTGCTGCTCCTACTAGTAAACGACCATGTGTATCTTTAGCAGCATTCGGGAACTCAATTACTTTCTCGATATCTTTAATTGTAATAAGACCAGTTAATCTACCTTCTTCATCTACAATTGGAAGTTTTTCGATTTTATATTGTTGAAGAATTTTTTCAGCATCCTCTAAAGTCGTTCCTACAGGTGCTGTAATCAAATCTTCTTTTGTCATTACATCTTCAATTTTTAAAGAGTAATCAGAGATAAAACGTAAGTCACGGTTTGTAATAATCCCTACTAGCTTTTGATTTTCCATACTATCAACAATAGGTACACCAGAGATTCGGTATTTACCCATTAGATGCTCAGCATCGAAAACTTGATGTGTCGGAGTTAAGAAGAATGGGTTTGTAATAACACCATTTTCAGAACGTTTTACTTTTTCTACTTGTTCAGCTTGCTCATCGATCCCCATGTTTTTATGAATAATACCGATACCGCCTTGACGTGCCATAGCAATCGCCATTTTAGACTCTGTAACTGTATCCATACCTGCACTGACCATTGGAATGTTTAATTTAATCTTTGGTGTTAATTGAACAGATAGATCAACATCTTTCGGTAATACTTCGGAATGAGCTGGTACTAATAATACATCATCAAAAGTTAAACCTTCTTTGGCAAATTTAGTCTCCCACATTTTCGTAACTTCCTCCTATAGTTAAAAGAATATTAATTGTAAGATTAACAACGTGGACTGCTACTGTCAAGAAACTTATAAAAGAAAGACAATTCAGATTTTTAATGATAGCAAATTTTAATTAAAAATCCAAATAAATAGCTACAGTAAAAATATAGAATGAGTTAGATATATTTAATTTTTTCATAATATTTCTTAGAAAGTAATTGTTTTTTGTAGAAAATCCTTTAAATTATTAAAGAATTTCATTAGGAAATAAAAAAACAGCCAGCACACAGCTGACTGTTTTTTTTGCCTAGCGATGTCCTACTCTCACAGGGGGAAGCCCCCAACTACCATCGGCGCTAAAGAGCTTAACTTCCGTGTTCGGTATGGGAACGGGTGTGACCTCTTTGCCATCATCACTAGACTATGGTCGGCTTTCAATATACATCGCATTTCTTCGTCAGCTTCTGTCCTTCAGTCAGTCACGTACTTGAGTACGCTCCTTTCCTCTCTCCATTGCTTCCTCGAACTACTCGTATTTTGAAACCCTTCATAAAAGAAATTATTCTTTCAAAACTGGATAAACGGTTCATTGAATGGTTCAAACGTTTTTGGTTAAGTCCTCGATCGATTAGTATTCGTCAGCTCCATGTGTCACCACACTTCCACCTCGAACCTATCTACCTCATCGTCTTTGAGGGATCTTACTTACTTGCGTAATGGGAAATCTCATCTTGAGGGGGGCTTCATGCTTAGATGCTTTCAGCACTTATCCCGTCCACACATAGCTACCCAGCGATGCCTTTGGCAAGACAACTGGTACACCAGCGGTGTGTCCATCCCGGTCCTCTCGTACTAAGGACAGCTCCTCTCAAATTTCCTACGCCCACGACGGATAGGGACCGAACTGTCTCACGACGTTCTGAACCCAGCTCGCGTACCGCTTTAATGGGCGAACAGCCCAACCCTTGGGACCGACTACAGCCCCAGGATGCGATGAGCCGACATCGAGGTGCCAAACCTCCCCGTCGATGTGGACTCTTGGGGGAGATAAGCCTGTTATCCCCGGGGTAGCTTTTATCCGTTGAGCGATGGCCCTTCCATGCGGAACCACCGGATCACTAAGCCCGTCTTTCGACCCTGCTCGACTTGTAGGTCTCGCAGTCAAGCTCCCTTGTGCCTTTACACTCTACGAATGATTTCCAACCATTCTGAGGGAACCTTTGGGCGCCTCCGTTACCTTTTAGGAGGCGACCGCCCCAGTCAAACTGTCCGCCTGACACTGTCTCCTGCCCCGCTAAGGGGCATGGGTTAGAATTTCAATACAACCAGGGTAGTATCCCACCGACGCCTCCTTCGAAGCTGGCGCTCCGAGATCTCTGGCTCCTACCTATCCTGTACAAGTTGTACCAAAATTCAATATCAGGCTACAGTAAAGCTCCACGGGGTCTTTCCGTCCTGTCGCGGGTAACCTGCATCTTCACAGGTACTATAATTTCACCGAGTCTCTCGTTGAGACAGTGCCCAGATCGTTACGCCTTTCGTGCGGGTCGGAACTTACCCGACAAGGAATTTCGCTACCTTAGGACCGTTATAGTTACGGCCGCCGTTTACTGGGGCTTCAATTCGCAGCTTCGCTTGCGCTAACCACTCCTCTTAACCTTCCAGCACCGGGCAGGCGTCAGCCCCTATACGTCACCTTACGGTTTTGCAGAGACCTGTGTTTTTGCTAAACAGTCGCCTGGGCCTATTCACTGCGGCTCTCATGCGCTTGCACGCTCAAGAGCACCCCTTCTCCCGAAGTTACGGGGTCATTTTGCCGAGTTCCTTAACGAGAGTTCTCTCGCACACCTTAGGATTCTCTCCTCGACTACCTGTGTCGGTTTGCGGTACGGGCACCTCTCACCTCGATAGAGGCTTTTCTTGGCAGTGTGAAATCAGGAACTTCGTCCATACGGACTCGCCATCACAGCTCAACGTTACAGTGTGCGGATTTGCCTACACACACGCCTTACTGCTTGGACGCGCATAACCAACAGCGCGCTTACCCTATCCTACTGCGTCCCCCCATTTCTCAAACGGTGAGGAGGTGGTACAGGAATATCAACCTGTTGTCCATCGCCTACGCCTATCGGCCTCGGCTTAGGTCCCGACTAACCCTGAGCGGACGAGCCTTCCTCAGGAAACCTTAGTCATACGGTGGACGGGATTCTCACCCGTCTTTCGCTACTCATACCGGCATTCTCACTTCTAAGCGCTCCACCAGTCCTTCCGGTCTGACTTCAACGCACTTAGAACGCTCTCCTACCACTGACATCGTAGATGTCAATCCACAGCTTCGGTGAATCGTTTAGCCCCGATACATTTTCGGCGCAGCGTCACTCGACCAGTGAGCTATTACGCACTCTTTAAATGATGGCTGCTTCTAAGCCAACATCCTGGTTGTCTGTGCAACGCCACATCCTTTTCCACTTAACGATTACTTTGGGACCTTAGCTGGTGGTCTGGGCTGTTTCCCTTTTGACTACGGATCTTATCACTCGCAGTCTGACTCCCGTGTATAAATATCTGGCATTCGGAGTTTGTCTGAATTCGGTAAACCGGGATGGCCCCCTAGTCCAAACAGTGCTCTACCTCCAGTATTCTCATCACGAGGCTAGCCCTAAAGCTATTTCGGAGAGAACCAGCTATCTCCAAGTTCGATTGGAATTTCTCCGCTACCCACACCTCATCCCCGCACTTTTCAACGTGCGTGGGTTCGGGCCTCCAGTAAGTGTTACCTTACCTTCACCCTGGACATGGGTAGATCACCTGGTTTCGGGTCTACGACCACGTACTATTTCGCCCTATTCAGACTCGCTTTCGCTGCGGCTCCGCCTTCTAAAGCTTAACCTCGCACGTAATCGTAACTCGCCGGTTCATTCTACAAAAGGCACGCTATCACCCATTAACGGGCTCTAACTACTTGTAGGCACACGGTTTCAGGATCTCTTTCACTCCCCTTCCGGGGTGCTTTTCACCTTTCCCTCACGGTACTGGTTCACTATCGGTCACTAGGTAGTATTTAGCCTTGGGAGATGGTCCTCCCGGATTCCGACGGAATTTCACGTGTTCCGCCGTACTCAGGATCCACTCAGGAGAGAACGAACTTTCGACTACAGGGCTTTTACCTGCTCTGGCGGACCTTTCCAAGTCGCTTCATCTAACTCGCTCTTTTGTAACTCCGTATTGAGTGTCCTACAACCCCAAGAGGCAAGCCTCTTGGTTTGGGCTCTTCCCGTTTCGCTCGCCGCTACTCAGGGAATCGATTTTTCTTTCTCTTCCTCCAGGTACTTAGATGTTTCAGTTCCCTGGGTCTGCCTTCAAGACGCTATGTATTCACGTCAAGATACTACGCGATTAAACGTAGTGGGTTCCCCCATTCGGAAATCTCCGGATCAAAGCTCACTTACAGCTCCCCGAAGCATATCGGTGTTAGTGCCGTCCTTCTTCGGCTCCTAGTGCCAAGGCATTCGCCGTGCGCCCTTAATAACTTAACCTAACGGCTTTCAATACACATCCCATTTCGTTGTCAGCTTCACTCGTTCAATCAGTCACGTACTCAAGTACGCTCCTTCATTCACTCGATTGCTTCCTAGAACTGCTCGTGTCTTGAAACCCTCTTAATGTTATTAAGCCTATAAAAAAACTTAAAAAATAAATGTGTTTGTTACAATTTCAATGTCGTTTTATCCAGTTTTCAAAGAACAAGTTTTGAAGCTTTTCATTCAGAAGAATGAACCTTCAAAACTGAACGCAAAACGTAATCTTACAAACCCTAGGTTTGTATTCCGAAATAATCCTTAGAAAGGAGGTGATCCAGCCGCACCTTCCGATACGGCTACCTTGTTACGACTTCACCCCAATCATCTATCCCACCTTCGGCGGCTGGCTCCAAAAGGTTACCTCACCGACTTCGGGTGTTACAAACTCTCGTGGTGTGACGGGCGGTGTGTACAAGGCCCGGGAACGTATTCACCGCGGCATGCTGATCCGCGATTACTAGCGATTCCGGCTTCATGTAGGCGAGTTGCAGCCTACAATCCGAACTGAGAACGACTTTATCGGATTAGCTCCCTCTCGCGAGTTGGCAACCGTTTGTATCGTCCATTGTAGCACGTGTGTAGCCCAGGTCATAAGGGGCATGATGATTTGACGTCATCCCCACCTTCCTCCGGTTTGTCACCGGCAGTCACCTTAGAGTGCCCAACTAAATGATGGCAACTAAGATCAAGGGTTGCGCTCGTTGCGGGACTTAACCCAACATCTCACGACACGAGCTGACGACAACCATGCACCACCTGTCACCGTTGCCCCCGAAGGGGAAACTATATCTCTACAGTGGTCAACGGGATGTCAAGACCTGGTAAGGTTCTTCGCGTTGCTTCGAATTAAACCACATGCTCCACCGCTTGTGCGGGCCCCCGTCAATTCCTTTGAGTTTCAGTCTTGCGACCGTACTCCCCAGGCGGAGTGCTTAATGCGTTAGCTGCAGCACTAAGGGGCGGAAACCCCCTAACACTTAGCACTCATCGTTTACGGCGTGGACTACCAGGGTATCTAATCCTGTTTGCTCCCCACGCTTTCGCGCCTCAGTGTCAGTTACAGACCAGATAGTCGCCTTCGCCACTGGTGTTCCTCCAAATCTCTACGCATTTCACCGCTACACTTGGAATTCCACTATCCTCTTCTGCACTCAAGTCTCCCAGTTTCCAATGACCCTCCACGGTTGAGCCGTGGGCTTTCACATCAGACTTAAGAAACCACCTGCGCGCGCTTTACGCCCAATAATTCCGGACAACGCTTGCCACCTACGTATTACCGCGGCTGCTGGCACGTAGTTAGCCGTGGCTTTCTAATAAGGTACCGTCAAGGTACAGCCAGTTACTACTGTACTTGTTCTTCCCTTACAACAGAGTTTTACGAACCGAAATCCTTCTTCACTCACGCGGCGTTGCTCCATCAGGCTTTCGCCCATTGTGGAAGATTCCCTACTGCTGCCTCCCGTAGGAGTCTGGGCCGTGTCTCAGTCCCAGTGTGGCCGATCACCCTCTCAGGTCGGCTACGCATCGTCGCCTTGGTGAGCCGTTACCTCACCAACTAGCTAATGCGCCGCGGGCCCATCCTATAGCGACAGCCGAAACCGTCTTTCAGTGTTTCACCATGAGGTGAAACAGATTATTCGGTATTAGCCCCGGTTTCCCGGAGTTATCCCAAACTATAAGGTAGGTTGCCCACGTGTTACTCACCCGTCCGCCGCTAACGTCGAAGGAGCAAGCTCCTTCTCTGTTCGCTCGACTTGCATGTATTAGGCACGCCGCCAGCGTTCGTCCTGAGCCAGGATCAAACTCTCCATAAAAGAAATTTGAATAGCTCAAATTGTTTTGCTGGCATCATTTTGATGTCCAAAATTTTGTTTTGTTCACTAACCAAGGTTAGTTACTAAAAACTTTATTGATTACGTTTTGCTTGTTCAGTTTTCAAGGTTCATTTTATGTTTTCTCTTTGTTAAGAGCTAACTTTTATATAATAACATGTTTAATATTTAATGTCAACAGTTATTTTATTTTTATATTTTAGTAGTTGCTTATCTCAACAGCAACTTTTATATAATAACACCTCATTTATTATTGGTCAATAGTTTTATATAAATAATTTTAAACGAACTAAAATTTCAACCTTGGCCAATTCCGTAAAAATTGAATTGTACGATTTCTTCCTATTTCTAAAAGAGTTTCTTTTGTCTCCTCATTTAAATCAAATTGAGTTGCACTATAATCTTCTACAGGAATAAAGATAATATCTCTTTCATGTCGCCTTGATATATACCTCTCATCATGTGCGTCTTTCATAGTTGAAAATAATGCTTCAAATAAGTTTAGGCCATTTTTAATTTCTTGCGGACATTGTTCTTCTCTCCTTCTGCTTAGCTTCAAACCCAAAATTGGTCGTACTTTTCGACCTTCTTTATCATCAAATATCCATAATGGGAAATTACTTAAAACCCCACCATCCACGATTACTGATTCTCCTTTGCCAGTTTTTAAGGTAACTGGTTCAAAGAAAAATGGTATACCACAACTCATACGTAGTGCACAAGCAACTGAAAAGTTCTTCGCATCAATCTGATATTTGTGTAGATCATCTGGTAAAACAATCATTCTACCATTGGTCAAATCTGAAGCTACTAATTTTAGTGAATCTTTAGGCAAATCTCCAAAAGTATATACACCTTTTGCAGCTAATTTTTGAAAAAACCATTTTTCTAATGCCTTTCCTTTATAAAGACCTAAATGATTATAAACATTTATCCATTTCATAAAAGGGAAAGGTAATATTGTTCTTCTAGGATCCAGTAATGAAGGTACATCCAATTCTTCTAGCATAGCTTCGATCTCTTTACCGCTATATCCCGCAGCAATAAACGCAGCTAAAATTGCACCTGCACTTGTACCAGCTACACGTTTAAAACGAAAATGTTCAGCTTCTAGTACTTGATATGCCCCAACCAGGGCAAATCCCTTCAAACCACCACCAGAAAAAACGCCATCAATCCACAAAATTTCCTCTCCTTTTTGATGTAATCTTTACAGTATAAGAGAGGGTAATGATGATTAGAACTAAAATTTATACTTTATTGTCGAAACCTAAAACATGGTTAACAACTTTTGTTTATGATCAAATTGGATTTTTTCTAATATACGGAATAAAAGGGATTTCACAAAAGGAAGGTAATTAGTACATACTGACCTATTAATTAAGAGAGACGTTTTTTCTATGGCTATTAAGAGTAAGTTACCCATTTGAAGTAAAATGAGGGCAAATGAAATGAAGTTGCTTGTATACCAGTAAAACAAGTACTAGAGGAACTGAATATAAAACATACACAGTTAAAATGCTATTGAAACAATTCGTAGAGGAGAAAGAGGCGAAACAGTCAGGTAAGGTAAGGGCAGGCCATACATTTCGTTATGGTTAAGGTGAAATCACTACATTTTTCAGAAATCTACCAACAAAAAAATAGTGTAACGATTTATGCAAAAATATAATTGGTCTTATTATGTCATAGTAGAGAAAGGAAGCGCACAGGACATTCCATACATATAGCTGAAAATAAATTTAAATTAGTCAAGATTTTTATGCACGAACAACCCTTCATGATCATTTGATCCTCAAGAATACTGTTGTCATTGACTATATATTTCTGAATGTTTTTTGTTTCTTCCTACTGTATCTACATAATATCCACGACATCAAAACTCCCTGTTAATATATTTGTATTTCAGATTCGCCTGTCAATCAAATTTCATTAAACTACCTTTCCCTTTCAAATAACCCATATGAAACACTTAATTTTGGAGAATTACTCACCAACATATGAATATAATCAGGGCAGGCTGTTGCTTCGATAATTTCTGCTCCTTTTCTTTCACCTAACTAGCAAAGGATTCTTCCTATATTAACTTTAATTTGTACACAAATAATCTGCCTTCTATATTTTGGCGCAAAGACAATGTGATACTTACAATTCCATGTTGTGTGTGCTAAACTCTTGTTATCTATTTGGATCCCCTTTCGTACGAAGTCGGTTGACCAGACCAGAATTCATTATACGATTGGGGATTTTTTCTTGTCCATAGCTAGAAGCTCTTTAGAACCCCTCGCATAGCAAGGGGTTTTCAAAAGATACAAAAATAAAAAAACAGCCAGCACACAGCTGACTGTTTTTATTATGCCTAGCGACGTCCTACTCTCACAGGGGGAAGCCCCCAACTACCATCGGCGCTAAAGAGCTTAACTTCCGTGTTCGGTATGGGAACGGGTGTGACCTCTTTGCCATCATCACTAGACTATGGTCGGCTTTCAATATACATCGCATTTCTTCGTCAGCTTCTGTCCTTCAGTCAGTCACGTACTTGAGTACGCTCCTTTCCTCTCTCCATTGCTTCCTCGAACTACTCGTATTTTGAAACCCTTCATAAAAGAAATTATTCTTTCAAAACTGGATAAACGGTTCATTGAATGGTTCAAACGTTTTTGGTTAAGTCCTCGATCGATTAGTATTCGTCAGCTCCATGTGTCACCACACTTCCACCTCGAACCTATCTACCTCATCGTCTTTGAGGGATCTTACTTACTTGCGTAATGGGAAATCTCATCTTGAGGGGGGCTTCATGCTTAGATGCTTTCAGCACTTATCCCGTCCACACATAGCTACCCAGCGATGCCTTTGGCAAGACAACTGGTACACCAGCGGTGTGTCCATCCCGGTCCTCTCGTACTAAGGACAGCTCCTCTCAAATTTCCTACGCCCACGACGGATAGGGACCGAACTGTCTCACGACGTTCTGAACCCAGCTCGCGTACCGCTTTAATGGGCGAACAGCCCAACCCTTGGGACCGACTACAGCCCCAGGATGCGATGAGCCGACATCGAGGTGCCAAACCTCCCCGTCGATGTGGACTCTTGGGGGAGATAAGCCTGTTATCCCCGGGGTAGCTTTTATCCGTTGAGCGATGGCCCTTCCATGCGGAACCACCGGATCACTAAGCCCGTCTTTCGACCCTGCTCGACTTGTAGGTCTCGCAGTCAAGCTCCCTTGTGCCTTTACACTCTACGAATGATTTCCAACCATTCTGAGGGAACCTTTGGGCGCCTCCGTTACCTTTTAGGAGGCGACCGCCCCAGTCAAACTGTCCGCCTGACACTGTCTCCTGCCCCGCTAAGGGGCATGGGTTAGAATTTCAATACAACCAGGGTAGTATCCCACCGACGCCTCCTTCGAAGCTGGCGCTCCGAGATCTCTGGCTCCTACCTATCCTGTACAAGTTGTACCAAAATTCAATATCAGGCTACAGTAAAGCTCCACGGGGTCTTTCCGTCCTGTCGCGGGTAACCTGCATCTTCACAGGTACTATAATTTCACCGAGTCTCTCGTTGAGACAGTGCCCAGATCGTTACGCCTTTCGTGCGGGTCGGAACTTACCCGACAAGGAATTTCGCTACCTTAGGACCGTTATAGTTACGGCCGCCGTTTACTGGGGCTTCAATTCGCAGCTTCGCTTGCGCTAACCACTCCTCTTAACCTTCCAGCACCGGGCAGGCGTCAGCCCCTATACGTCACCTTACGGTTTTGCAGAGACCTGTGTTTTTGCTAAACAGTCGCCTGGGCCTATTCACTGCGGCTCTCATGCGCTTGCACGCTCAAGAGCACCCCTTCTCCCGAAGTTACGGGGTCATTTTGCCGAGTTCCTTAACGAGAGTTCTCTCGCACACCTTAGGATTCTCTCCTCGACTACCTGTGTCGGTTTGCGGTACGGGCACCTCTCACCTCGATAGAGGCTTTTCTTGGCAGTGTGAAATCAGGAACTTCGTCCATACGGACTCGCCATCACAGCTCAACGTTACAGTGTGCGGATTTGCCTACACACACGCCTTACTGCTTGGACGCGCATAACCAACAGCGCGCTTACCCTATCCTACTGCGTCCCCCCATTTCTCAAACGGTGAGGAGGTGGTACAGGAATATCAACCTGTTGTCCATCGCCTACGCCTATCGGCCTCGGCTTAGGTCCCGACTAACCCTGAGCGGACGAGCCTTCCTCAGGAAACCTTAGTCATACGGTGGACGGGATTCTCACCCGTCTTTCGCTACTCATACCGGCATTCTCACTTCTAAGCGCTCCACCAGTCCTTCCGGTCTGACTTCAACGCACTTAGAACGCTCTCCTACCACTGACATCGTAGATGTCAATCCACAGCTTCGGTGAATCGTTTAGCCCCGATACATTTTCGGCGCAGCGTCACTCGACCAGTGAGCTATTACGCACTCTTTAAATGATGGCTGCTTCTAAGCCAACATCCTGGTTGTCTGTGCAACGCCACATCCTTTTCCACTTAACGATTACTTTGGGACCTTAGCTGGTGGTCTGGGCTGTTTCCCTTTTGACTACGGATCTTATCACTCGCAGTCTGACTCCCGTGTATAAATATCTGGCATTCGGAGTTTGTCTGAATTCGGTAAACCGGGATGGCCCCCTAGTCCAAACAGTGCTCTACCTCCAGTATTCTCATCACGAGGCTAGCCCTAAAGCTATTTCGGAGAGAACCAGCTATCTCCAAGTTCGATTGGAATTTCTCCGCTACCCACACCTCATCCCCGCACTTTTCAACGTGCGTGGGTTCGGGCCTCCAGTAAGTGTTACCTTACCTTCACCCTGGACATGGGTAGATCACCTGGTTTCGGGTCTACGACCACGTACTATTTCGCCCTATTCAGACTCGCTTTCGCTGCGGCTCCGCCTTCTAAAGCTTAACCTCGCACGTAATCGTAACTCGCCGGTTCATTCTACAAAAGGCACGCTATCACCCATTAACGGGCTCTAACTACTTGTAGGCACACGGTTTCAGGATCTCTTTCACTCCCCTTCCGGGGTGCTTTTCACCTTTCCCTCACGGTACTGGTTCACTATCGGTCACTAGGTAGTATTTAGCCTTGGGAGATGGTCCTCCCGGATTCCGACGGAATTTCACGTGTTCCGCCGTACTCAGGATCCACTCAGGAGAGAACGAACTTTCGACTACAGGGCTTTTACCTGCTCTGGCGGACCTTTCCAAGTCGCTTCATCTAACTCGCTCTTTTGTAACTCCGTATTGAGTGTCCTACAACCCCAAGAGGCAAGCCTCTTGGTTTGGGCTCTTCCCGTTTCGCTCGCCGCTACTCAGGGAATCGATTTTTCTTTCTCTTCCTCCAGGTACTTAGATGTTTCAGTTCCCTGGGTCTGCCTTCAAGACGCTATGTATTCACGTCAAGATACTACGCGATTAAACGTAGTGGGTTCCCCCATTCGGAAATCTCCGGATCAAAGCTCACTTACAGCTCCCCGAAGCATATCGGTGTTAGTGCCGTCCTTCTTCGGCTCCTAGTGCCAAGGCATTCGCCGTGCGCCCTTAATAACTTAACCTAACGGCTTTCAATACACATCACATTTCGTTGTCAGCTTCACTCGTTCAATCAGTCACGTACTCAAGTACGTTCCTTCATTCACTCGATTGCTTCCTAGAACTGCTCGTGTCTTGAAACCCTTTTAATGTTATTAAGCCTATAAAAAAACTTAAAAAATAAATGTGTTTGTTACAATTTCAATGTCGTTTTATCCAGTTTTCAAAGAACAAAGATTGGTGGAGCCTAGCGGGATCGAACCGCTGACCTCCTGCGTGCAAGGCAGGCGCTCTCCCAGCTGAGCTAAGGCCCCAAGAGGTATATATGGTGGGCCTAAATGGACTCGAACCATCGACCTCACGCTTATCAGGCGTGCGCTCTAACCAGCTGAGCTATAGGCCCTCTTGGAAGTTTTATATTATTTAATAAACCTTCAAAACTGAACGCAAAACGTAATCTTACAAACCCTAGGTTTGTATTCCGAAATAATCCTTAGAAAGGAGGTGATCCAGCCGCACCTTCCGATACGGCTACCTTGTTACGACTTCACCCCAATCATCTATCCCACCTTCGGCGGCTGGCTCCAAAAGGTTACCTCACCGACTTCGGGTGTTACAAACTCTCGTGGTGTGACGGGCGGTGTGTACAAGGCCCGGGAACGTATTCACCGCGGCATGCTGATCCGCGATTACTAGCGATTCCGGCTTCATGTAGGCGAGTTGCAGCCTACAATCCGAACTGAGAACGACTTTATCGGATTAGCTCCCTCTCGCGAGTTGGCAACCGTTTGTATCGTCCATTGTAGCACGTGTGTAGCCCAGGTCATAAGGGGCATGATGATTTGACGTCATCCCCACCTTCCTCCGGTTTGTCACCGGCAGTCACCTTAGAGTGCCCAACTAAATGATGGCAACTAAGATCAAGGGTTGCGCTCGTTGCGGGACTTAACCCAACATCTCACGACACGAGCTGACGACAACCATGCACCACCTGTCACCGTTGCCCCCGAAGGGGAAACTATATCTCTACAGTGGTCAACGGGATGTCAAGACCTGGTAAGGTTCTTCGCGTTGCTTCGAATTAAACCACATGCTCCACCGCTTGTGCGGGCCCCCGTCAATTCCTTTGAGTTTCAGTCTTGCGACCGTACTCCCCAGGCGGAGTGCTTAATGCGTTAGCTGCAGCACTAAGGGGCGGAAACCCCCTAACACTTAGCACTCATCGTTTACGGCGTGGACTACCAGGGTATCTAATCCTGTTTGCTCCCCACGCTTTCGCGCCTCAGTGTCAGTTACAGACCAGATAGTCGCCTTCGCCACTGGTGTTCCTCCAAATCTCTACGCATTTCACCGCTACACTTGGAATTCCACTATCCTCTTCTGCACTCAAGTCTCCCAGTTTCCAATGACCCTCCACGGTTGAGCCGTGGGCTTTCACATCAGACTTAAGAAACCACCTGCGCGCGCTTTACGCCCAATAATTCCGGACAACGCTTGCCACCTACGTATTACCGCGGCTGCTGGCACGTAGTTAGCCGTGGCTTTCTAATAAGGTACCGTCAAGGTACAGCCAGTTACTACTGTACTTGTTCTTCCCTTACAACAGAGTTTTACGAACCGAAATCCTTCTTCACTCACGCGGCGTTGCTCCATCAGGCTTTCGCCCATTGTGGAAGATTCCCTACTGCTGCCTCCCGTAGGAGTCTGGGCCGTGTCTCAGTCCCAGTGTGGCCGATCACCCTCTCAGGTCGGCTACGCATCGTCGCCTTGGTGAGCCGTTACCTCACCAACTAGCTAATGCGCCGCGGGCCCATCCTATAGCGACAGCCGAAACCGTCTTTCAGTGTTTCACCATGAGGTGAAACAGATTATTCGGTATTAGCCCCGGTTTCCCGGAGTTATCCCAAACTATAAGGTAGGTTGCCCACGTGTTACTCACCCGTCCGCCGCTAACGTCGAAGGAGCAAGCTCCTTCTCTGTTCGCTCGACTTGCATGTATTAGGCACGCCGCCAGCGTTCGTCCTGAGCCAGGATCAAACTCTCCATAAAAGAAATTTGAATAGCTCAAATTGTTTTGCTGGCATCATTTTGATGTCCAAAATTTTGTTTTGTTCACTAACCAAGGTTAGTTACTAAAAACTTTATTGATTACGTTTTGCTTGTTCAGTTTTCAAGGTTCATGTTCATTATTTCACTGTCACCTCTTGGCGACTCATTTATAATATCAAGATTCTAAAACTATGTCAACACTTTCTCCGAAAATATTTAAATGCAATATAATTAAATGCGTTTAAACACCATCATAGCAAATAAGACTACTACCTAATGGATTAATATTGTCTGTTATTTTATAGAAATATACTATCCAGACACTTAGTAAAGAAGATGCAAACTATACTCAACATGGACACATACTTTACTAATGGCATTAAGGGTCAAAAAATGGCAAGCCATAATATATGGTTTGCCCTAATATTTTTTAAAGACTTGTTATAATTCGTGAAATATAAAAACTACGATTTTTTCCTAAATCAAAAATTTCTCCTGAATGGATTAATTTAATGAGTGGACGTGTTGGTGCAAATTTATTTACAAACATTACTTCACCACGTTCCAAATTAGACAGTTCAACAATTGTACCTATAGGAAGATCTGCAACAATATCGATTAAAGCACGTACTACTTTAATATCGAACTTCCCAAACTCAGATTCATTAATCATTTCTATAACTTTAAATGAAGATTGTTTTGATCTATATACTCGTTCACATGTCATAGCATGAAAGACATCTGCCACAGCTATAATTTGAGCAAAAATTGAGATATTAGCGATCTTTTCACCTTTCGGATATCCGCTTCCATTTAAACGTTCATGGTGTTGGAAAATTGCCTCTTTCATTGTCTCCTTTAAAATCGTTAAATCTTTTACCATATTATAGCTATAAATTGGATGTTTATAAATTTCATTATACTCTTGCTCTGTTAAAGGTGTCTTCTTATCTCTAATACGTGGGTGTACTTTAGCCATACCACAATCAGCTAATAAACCACCTATTGCAACTTGAATGGTAATCCCTCTATCATAACCAAGCTTTTGAGCAATCACTGCGGAAATCAAACCAGTTGCAACACAATGGTGATACAAGTAGTCTTTCGCATTTGAATACTCATTTAAATCAAATATAATTGTACGATCATCTAGGACCATCTCTACTAGAGGTAAAATAATTGTCCTTGCCTTGGCAATATCTACTTTTGCTCCGGCTTCCCAATTTTTAAATTCTTTTTTGAATTGTTCAACAGAATTATTATAGACTTTTCTAAAAGTCGGTATTTCTTCTATCACAACCTCAACATCATTTTCTTTCTTCTCTACTCGAGTATCGTTTTCATTTTTATAAACGGGGACGTTGAAAATATTAAACGCATGAAATACTTGCAAATGTACGTAGGAAATCATCGTATCTTTAAAAATGATTGGATACTGTGTATTAGCAAAAATATCTTCAGAAATTACTTTACCAACGCCTAACTCTGAAATCGGAACATATATAGTTTCCACGAAATGAACACCTCTCCACTGTTTCTTGCTTCAAATAAGGTATCTTCATTTTATCATGGAATTCTAAATAATTACTTATTTTTCATTATTTACGTAAAAAAAACCGATGAACGACATGGAATTCTGTCGTCATCGGTTGAAATTATTCCTCTATTTCATCTTCTTCGTCTTCTGGAGACTCTTCAGCTTTTTCAACTTTAGCTACAGTCGCAACTAATTCGTCGTCTCCTAATCGAATTAAACGAACTCCTTGCGTACTACGTCCAATTAATGAAATATCATTGATATCCATACGGATCAACATACCGTTGATTGTAATAAGCATGAGATCTTCAGAACCATCAACTGTTTTCACAGCTACCATAGGTCCATTTTTATCTGTAATCTGGATGGTTTTCAGACCTACACCACCGCGACTTTGTAAACGATATTCATCTTCAGAAGTACGTTTACCGTAACCTTTTTCAGTAACTACTAAAATTTCTTGCCCTGGTTCAACAATCTCCATGCCTACTACTTCGTCACCATCACGTAGCTTAATGCCTCGCACTCCACCAGCTGTACGACCCATAGAACGAATGTCATCTTCTTGGAAACGAACGAGCATACCATCGCGTGTACCAATAATCACTTGCTTATCTCCATCTGTTAGACGTACAGAAATAAGATCATCATCTTCTCGTAAGCTAATAGCTATTAAACCATTTGTTCGAATGTTAGCAAATTGTGAGACAGGTGTACGTTTCGTAATACCTGTTTTCGTCGTAAAGATAAAGTAAGCATCTTCATCAAACGATCCAACACGAATCATGGCTGTTACTTTTTCACCTTTATCTATGTTGAGTAGGTTTACAATTGGTAATCCTTTAGCGGTACGACCGAATTCTGGAATTTCATATCCTTTTGCTCTAAATACTTTACCTTTTGACGTAAAGAATAAAATTGTATCATGGGTAGAGGTATTCATTAGATGCTCTACAAAATCATCTTCGTTTGTACCCATTCCTTGTACACCACGACCACCACGCTTTTGACTACGATATGTATTCGCAGCTAAACGCTTGATATAGCCATTATGTGTTAAAGTAATAACTGAGTTTTCAACAGGAATTAAATCCTCATCCTCAATCATTTCTAGACCACCAGATGTAATCTCAGTACGGCGTATATCATTAAAACGTTCTTTCACCTCTAAAATTTCAGTACGAATAATATCCACAATTTTTTCTTCATCCGCTAAAATTGCTTTTAAATCCGCAATAAGAATTTGAAGCTCTTGATATTCTGCTTCAATTTTTTCACGTTCTAATCCACTTAAGCGAACTAAACGCATATCTAAAATAGCTTGAGCCTGGCGCTCTGATAAGCTAAAACGCTCCATTAATTGCGGCTTTGCTTCTTCGCCGCTACGTGAGCCACGAATGATAGCAATTATTTCATCAATATGATCGAGTGCAATTCGTAAGCCTTCTAAAATATGAGCACGATCTTCAGCCTTTCGAAGTTCGAATTCTGTACGACGACGAATAATTACCTTTTGATGCTCTAAATAATGGTAAAGCATTTCTTTTAAGCCCAATACTTTTGGTTGACCATTTACTAATGACAGCATATTGATACCAAAGCTTGATTGCATAGCTGTTTGTTTATATAAATTATTTAAAACTACATTAGCGTTGGCATCTTTACGAACTTCAATGACTACTCGCATACCACGACGGTCAGATTCATCACGTAAATTTGTAATACCATCTATTTTTTTATCACGTACAAGCTCTGCGATTTTTTCAATAAGCTTAGCCTTATTCACTTGGTAAGGTAATTCATGAATAAGAATGGTCTCCTTACCATTTGACTTTTGCTCAATTTCCACCTTCGCGCGAATAATGATGGAACCACGTCCAGTTTCATAAGCTCTGCGAATACCACTACGCCCTAAAATCAATCCTCCAGTAGGGAAATCAGGACCTGGAATAATATCCATTAACTCCTCAGTAGTAATGGCTGGATTTTCAGAAAGTGCTATAACAGCATCAATTGTTTCTCCTAACTGGTGAGGAGGAATATTCGTTGCCATACCAACGGCAATTCCCGCAGCACCGTTCACTAAAAGGTTTGGATAGCGACTTGGTAAAACAATTGGTTCTTTTTCTGATCCATCATAGTTATCAGTGTAGTCAATTGTATCTTTATTGATATCACGAAGCATTTCCATAGCTATTTTAGACATACGTGATTCTGTATAACGCATGGCTGCTGCTCCATCACCATCAACAGAGCCAAAGTTTCCGTGACCATCAACAAGCATATAACGATAACTAAAATCTTGCGCCATACGTACCATTGCATCATAAATGGATGAGTCACCATGTGGATGGTACTTACCCATTACATCCCCAACAATACGTGCTGATTTTTTGTAAGCTTTATCTGCGGTGTTACCTAATTCCTGCATCCCATATAAAATACGACGATGAACTGGTTTTAATCCATCACGTACATCAGGTAATGCACGCGATACAATTACACTCATTGCATAATCAAGAAAGGATGTTTCAATTTCTTCTGTGATATTAACTCCTTTAACACCGGAGCGTTCTTGTTCTGACAAAGTGTAGACCTCCTCTCAAGAAAAATTAGATATCTAAATTAGCGTATACGGCATTTTCCTCGATAAATTGACGACGAGGTTCAACTTCATCGCCCATTAAACGCTCAAATGCTTGGTTAGCTTTAATTGCATCATCTAATTCTACTTGTAATAATGTGCGGTACTCTGGATCCATTGTTGTTTCCCAAAGTTGCTCAGCGTTCATTTCACCAAGACCTTTATAACGCTGCACATTTGGTTTTGGCATTTTTGGTAGTCGTTCTATAATTTCTTTTAATGTTTCTTCATCGTAGCAGTACTCAATATGCTTACCTTGTTTCACTTGATAAAGTGGTGGCTGTGCAATATAAATATAGCCTGCTTCTATAAGTGGTCGAAGGAAACGGAAGAAGAATGTTAAAAGTAATGTACGAATATGTGCTCCATCGACATCGGCATCTGTCATGATAATGATTTTATGATAACGAGCTTTTTCTAAATTAAACTCTTCACCAATACCTGTGCCGAATGCTGTAATCATTGCACGAATTTCCGCATTCGATAAAATTTTATCTAGTCGAGCTTTCTCAACGTTAAGAATCTTACCACGTAAAGGCAAAATCGCTTGGAAGTGACGGTCACGTCCAGATTTAGCCGAACCGCCGGCTGAATCACCCTCAACAATATAAATTTCACAATCAGCGGGGATAGTAGAAGAACAGTCAGCTAATTTACCCGGTAAGCTTGATACTTCAAGTGCATTTTTACGACGAGTAAATTCACGTGCCTTTTTCGCTGCTACACGTGCACGGGCAGCCATTAAACCTTTTTCTACTACCTTACGAGCAACAGTTGGATTTTCTAACATAAAACGTTCAAAGCCATCTGAGAATAATGAATTAGTAATTTGACTTACTTCTGAATTCCCTAGCTTTGTTTTCGTTTGTCCTTCAAATTGTGGATCTGGATGTTTAACAGAAACAATAGCTGTTAACCCTTCACGTACATCCTCGCCTGTAAGATTGGCATCAGATTCTTTAAGCAATCCATTTTTTCGAGCATAGTCGTTAATAACACGTGTAAGGGCTGTTTTAAAACCAGACTCATGTGTACCGCCTTCATACGTATTAATATTATTAGCAAATGAAAAAATATTAGAGGAGAATCCAGCATTGTATTGCATAGCAATTTCCACTGAGATGCCATCCTTCTCTCCAAGAACATCAATTGGATCATGGATTGGCTCTTTAGATTGGTTTAAATGCTCAACATAAGATCGAATACCACCTTCATAGTGATATGTAGTTGAACGAACCTCTTCTTCTCGTTCATCAGCAATCGTAATCTTAATACCACGATTTAAATAAGCCAATTCTCTAATACGATGAGCTAAAATATCATATTCATAAACAGTCGTTTCTTTAAAAATTTCTGGATCAGCTTTAAATCGCGTTGTTGTACCATTGTGGTTTGTTTCACCGATCACCATTAATTCTTGAACAGTTTTCCCACGTTCAAACTTAATTTCATGAATATGACCTTCACGATGAACCTGAACAATTGTTTCAACAGAAAGTGCATTCACCACTGATGCCCCAACTCCATGAAGACCACCAGAAACTTTATAGCCTCCACCGCCAAATTTACCACCAGCATGTAAAACTGTCATAATAACTTCAACAGCTGGCTTACCCATTTTTTCTTGAATGCTAACTGGAATACCTCGACCGTTATCTTCTACGCGAATCCAGTTCTCTTTTTCAATTGTTACTTGTATATCTGTACAAAATCCTGCAAGAGCTTCATCGATACTATTATCAACAATTTCCCATACTAAATGGTGAAGCCCTTTAGAACTTGTTGAACCGATATACATCCCTGGTCTTTTACGTACTGCCTCTAAACCTTCTAGTACCTGTATCTGATCGGCTTCATAAGCTTGGTTTTGTAAACCTTCGTTCTCTATAGCCACGGCTTTCATCTACTCCTTCATAACATCATTGTGTGTAAATGAATGAACAGTCAACCGAGCTGACTATTACCATTCTTTTGTAATCTAAAAAACTACCCTGGCTAACTTTTTTCAATCGCACCTTGTTTCACGTGGAACAGTTGAGCCTGTTCCATCGTTTCATGATGAATTCCATCCACACTTGTAGTTGTTACAAAGGTTTGGACTTCACCTTGAATGGTATTTAATAAATGCGATTGACGATAATCATCGAGTTCCGACAAAACATCATCTAAAAGTAGTATGGGTGTTTCTTTTGTTTCTTGTTTAATTAATTCAATTTCAGCAAGCTTTAAAGACAATGCAGTTGTACGTTGTTGTCCTTGAGAGCCATAAGTTTGAACATCATAGCCATTTACTAAAAACTGCAAATCATCACGGTGTGGGCCAACAAGTGTCACACCCCTGTCAAATTCACGTTCTCTCGCTTCAATCAATTTTTGATGTAAAGTATTTTCAATTTCACTGGTAGAGTGTTCTTTTTCAATACCAGCTACCGTACGATATTTTATAACCAGTGTTTCCTTACCTTGTGATATGCCTGCGTGTATAGGTTCTGCCCACTCCTGCAATAAATCCATAAATTGAAATCTTTTACGAATAATTTGGGTAGCTGCATGAATATATTGTTCATTGTAGACCTCATACATCACATCATTTGACATGGACTTGCCTTGATTCATCTTTAAGAAATGATTACGTTGTTTTAAAACTTTTTGAAAGGTCAATAAATCATGTAAATAGACAGGCGAAATTTGCCCAATCTCCATATCAATAAAACGTCGGCGTATTTGAGGACTCCCCTTTACAACGTTCAAGTCTTCTGGCGCAAACATAACAACGTTCATTTGACCAATATAATGACTGAGGCGACTTTGCTCTATATGATTTATCTTGCCCTTTTTACCTTTCTTTGTAATCGTAAGTTCGATTGGTAAAATACCATGCCTTTTTTTAACGGCCCCTTCTATTTTACCATAGTCTGAATCCCAACGTATCAATTCTTTATCGTTCGTTGTTCGATGGGATTTAGCCATTGCTAAAACATAGATGGACTCCATAACATTTGTTTTTCCTTGAGCATTTTCACCAATAAAAACATTAATTTTTGGAGAAAAGTTTAAAGCTAAGGCATCATAGTTACGATAATTTGTAAGTTTTATTTGCTCAATATACATAATTTATTGTCCAGCTGGTCCTACGATTTGGAAGCGACCACATCCGGGAATATTTATAACGTCTCCGTCACGTAATTTTCGACCTCGACGATCGTCTACTTCTCCATTTACATATACAGCATTTTCTTGTAAAAACCACTTGGCCATGCCACCTGAACTAATGGCATCAGTGATTTTTAAAAGCTGCCCTAACGTGATGAACTCCTCATCAATTTTAATGTCCTGCATAGTGTGTTTCCCTCCGAATACAGACTGTCTATCTCTCTATCATACCTAAAATTACGCCATAAGTAAAAAAAGATAGTCACAATAGCGACTATCTTAGCAGTTATGAAATTTTTAATAAGTTCGTACAGGTAAAATCAATTGTAAAATAGCATCATCGTGAACGGAGCGTAAAATAAATGGTCTCATCGCTCCTGTAAATTGAATAACTACATCTTGGCCATCAATTGCTTTTAAAGCTTCCATCATATATTTTGCACTGAAGGAAATTTTCAAGCTTTCTCCTTCTAATGATTCAACAGGAATTTCTTCTTGCACTTTACCGATCTCAGGAGAATTAGAAGAAACTTCAACTGCTTGGTTATCTAATATTTCAAAACGTACAACATTGTTACGATCTCCTCGTGCAACAAGTGACGCACGATCGATAGCTTGTAATAAAGCTTTACCGTTAATCGTTACATTTGTTTGATATTCTTCAGGGATTAAACGCGTTGTATCTGGGTAATTGCCTTCCAGTAAACGAGAGAAGAATAATACATCACCAGTTTTAAATAATACTTGCTGGCTTGTAATAACAATTTGCACTAGATTTGTTGAATCTTCTAGTACTTTATTTAATTCATTTAAACTTTTCCCTGGAATAACTACGCTATGTTCAACTTCTGGTAAATTTTCCAATTGCACTTTACGTCTTGCTAATCGATGACTATCTGTTGCAACACAGATTAAAGTTTCGTTTTTGATCTGCCAGTTTACACCTGTCAACACTGGTCTACTTTCAGAAGTGGCAACAGCAAATACTGTTTCACGGATAATTGTTTTTAAAAGATCTGCCGGAATAGTAAATTTTTGATCTTCCGTTAATTCTGGTAATAATGGGTACTCTGCTGCATCAGAGCCAATTAGATGGAACTCAGATTTACCTGAACGAATATGCGTTTGGAAACCTGGTGTTACTTGGATTTCAACATCGTTTGTTGGTAATTTACGTACAATTTCATTAAACATACGTGCTTGTACAACAATAGATCCTGTTTCAGTAATGTGAATAATTTGTTGTCCATCTTCCTCTACTGGAATAAATGTTTGAATTGTAATATCAGCATCACTACCTGTTAAGCGGATACCTTCCTCTGTTACATCAATTTTAATCCCCGTTAAAATCGGAATAGTTGTTTTTGAACTTACTGCTTTCATGACATCATTTAAACCCTCTAATAAACGGTCACGTAAAATATCAAATTTCATTCTATTTCCCTCACATATTTATATTATTTATTTATATAAAATAAAAAGATATAGTAATAGGCCCTGTGGATTTGTGGATAAGTGTATTTTTATGAATAAAATCAGTCTATCCACATGTAGATAGACTGTGTATAAGTTTGTGTTTAAATAGTTGGTTTGTCCACAGTAATTACTTACCTAACATACTACGAATTTGTTTAACATCTTGTTGTAGTTGAACGTCATCTTTCAACATAGAAGATATTTTTTCGTGTGCATGGATGACAGTCGTATGGTCGCGACCACCAAATTCTTCGCCGATTTTCGGCAGCGAAAAATCTGTTAATTCGCGTGATAAATACATAGCGATTTGACGTGGGAAAGCAATTAATTTTGTACGTTTTTTGGCAGAGAAATCTTCTAAACGTATATTAAAATGTTCCCCTACTGCATTTTGAATATCTAGTATTGTCACTGCTCGCGGCTTTGAATTTGGGATTATATCTTTTAATGCCTCAGCTGCTAATGTTGCCGTAATATCTTTGTTCACCAGTGAAGAATAGGCGACGACGCGAATAAGCGCACCTTCAAGCTCCCTAATATTGGAGTCAATCTGGTTCGCAATATAAAGCATTACTTCATTTGGTACCTCTAGACCATCTGCTTTTGCTTTTTTGCGCAAGATAGCTATACGAGTTTCCAAATCAGGCGGCGCAATATCAGTTATTAACCCCCACTCAAAGCGTGAACGTAGCCGATCTTCCAATGTTGGAATTTCCTTAGGAGGACGGTCACTGGATATAACAATTTGTTTTGATTCTTCATGTAAAGTATTAAAAGTGTGGAAAAATTCTTCTTGAGTTGATTCTTTTCCAGCAAGGAATTGAATATCATCAATTAGCAGTACATCCACGTTGCGGTACTTATTGCGAAAATCAAGTGCTTTGTTATCACGAATAGAGTTAATAAATTCATTTGTAAATTTCTCGGATGATAAGTAGACTACTTTTGCATTTGGATTATGTTCTAAAACATAATGGCCAATCGCATGCATTAAGTGTGTTTTACCTAGCCCAACTCCCCCATAAATAAAGAAAGGATTATATGCCTTTGCAGGGGCTTCAGCGACAGCTAACGAGGCAGCGTGTGCAAAGCGGTTACCAGAGCCAATAACAAACGTATCAAAAGTATATTTCGGATTTAACATACCTGGTGAAATATCATGGTGATCGTTATTTTTCGCTTGGATAATCGGCGCCGGCAAATCGAAATCGTCCGAATCCTGGTTTTTTTGAACAACAAATTTAATAAGCAAGTCTTCGCCTGTAAGCTCCGTTAATATACCTGTAATCAAATGAATATAATGATTCTCAAGCCAGTCTCGAGCAAACGAATTAGGCGCAGCTATTGTCACAGTGGAACCACTACCATTATAAGATAGTAGTTTTGTAGACTTTAGCCACGTTTCGAAGCTTGGTTTAGAAATTTTTTGTTCAACTTGAGCCAGGACATTATTCCATAGTTCTTCTAAATGTTCCAA